>NZ_SACY01000010.1 GCF_004005965.1 Sandaracinomonas limnophila
ACATCGCAACAGTGAAGTCGGGCAGTTCGGTAACTACGAACGTATTAGCCAATGACGTTTGTGAGAATCCAAACTGCACATTGTCTAATCCAACAATTGTGACACAACCAGCACATGGAACAGTAACGGTGAATCCAGACGGAACATTGACTTACACTCCAGCGGCAGGTTTCACAGGAACGGATGTGTTGACCTACGAAGTTTGTGATAACAGTGTTAACCCACAAGTTTGTAAAACAGCAACGGTAACTTATACAGTAGACCCAGCGAATGCACCAAATACAACAACCGCTTCGGATGATGCTAAGGCAACCAACAGCAGCTCTCCAGTAACTGGAAATGTGTTGGCGAACGATGGCTCAACGAATCCAAATGCAGTATTGACGGTGACCTCGAATGGCAGCATTCCATCATCTACGGGTACGATTACCTTTAACCCAGATGGTAGCTATACATTTGTACCGAATTCAAGCTTTACTGGAACGGTAGATATCCCTTACACAGTTTGTGATAATTCTACACCAGCGAACTGCTCAACAGCTACATTACATATTGTAGTTGAACCAGCACCAACGGTGATTGCACCAGACTTCAACAATGGCTTAATCAACAAGCCAATTGCAGGAAGCCTAGCAACCAACGACGTGGTAGCTGGTGGCGGAACGTATGGAACTCCAGTAGCTGCAACAAGCAACCCAACAGGAGCAACCTTCACGGTGAATCCAGACGGAAGCTACAGCTTCACAGGTACACAACCAGGTGTTT
>NZ_SACY01000011.1 GCF_004005965.1 Sandaracinomonas limnophila
GCCTCTTACTAATTTCTTCTCTCTAATTGATACTCCTAGCTATTTATAAAAACTCCTCGTTTGAAGTCTTTTTTTTCTTTTTTTACTCTTTACTCTTTAACTTTAGCTCAATTTTTCTTCAGTTCTTAGATTCTTCAGTTCTTAGATTCTTCAGTTCTTAGATTCTTCAGTTCTTAGATTCTTCAGTTCTTAGATTCTTCAGTTCTAAAGTTTTGGGTGGAGAATAACGGATTCGAACCGTTGACCCCCTGCGTGCAAGGCAGGTGCTCTAGCCAGCTGAGCTAATCCCCCAAAATTCTTTTAAGGTCTTGCTCTTTTCTTTCAACAACCACAAGGGTTGTTGCTTGCTCACTATTCACTTCAATAACCAC
Organism: Sandaracinomonas limnophila; assembly: GCF_004005965.1. Lineage (GTDB taxonomy): Bacteria > Bacteroidota > Bacteroidia > Cytophagales > Spirosomataceae > Sandaracinomonas > Sandaracinomonas limnophila. The sequence goes on from NZ_SACY01000011.1 coordinate 372, forward strand.
AAGGGTTATTGCTGCTCGCTCACTTTTATTGTGGGCCTGCGTGGACTCGAACCACGGACCTCTACATTATCAGTGTAGCGCTCTAACCACCTGAGCTACAAGCCCCTTTTTTAAATTGTTAATGGTTAATGGTTAATGGTTAATGAGATTGCTTAAAACAACCTATCATTAATCATTTACAATTGATAATTAACAATTATCTTGATGTGTTTGATAAAAGTAGACTCTTAAATAGCTTCTCCAGAAAGGAGGTGTTCCAGCCACACCTTCCGGTACGGCTACCTTGTTACGACTTAGCCCCAA
>NZ_SACY01000012.1 GCF_004005965.1 Sandaracinomonas limnophila
AAGAACTGAAGAAAAATTGAGCTAAAGTTAAAGAGTAAAGAGTAAAAAAAGAAAAAAAAGACTTCAAACGAGGAGTTTTTATAAATAGCTAGGAGTATCAATTAGAGAGAAGAAATTAGTAAGAGGCAAAGAAGTATAAAAACTTTGATTCTTATATTCTTCGATTCTAAAATTGAAAACACCGCCATTGTCCGATCTACGAGCTAATTAATTAGGGAGTAGTAGAGGATAAAAAGATCTTTGACATATTGTGAGATTAAGAATCGAGTAAAGAGCAAAAATAGTAAGGATTTTAATAGAGATATTAAGATATAAGTGAAATAAGGGCGTATGGGGGATGCCTAGGCTCTTGGAGGCGAAGAAGGACGTGTTAAGCTGCGATAAGCCCTGGGGAACTGCACAAGAGTGTTGATCCGGGGATTTCCGAATGGGGCAACCCACTGGATGGAAGATCCAGTATCCTAAAATAGGAGGCAAACCTGCTGAACTGAAACATCTAAGTAAGCAGAGGAAGAGAAAACAAAAGTGATTCCGTAAGTAGTGGCGAGCGAAAGCGGATTAGCCCAAACCAGTATTGTTTAGGCAAGACTGGGGTTGTAGGACTTCGATATCTGTACATAAGAGGAACAAGAACTGTCTGGGAAGGC
>NZ_SACY01000013.1 GCF_004005965.1 Sandaracinomonas limnophila
GATGGCGCAGTTTCAGTATTGAGTACATCAGATTCAACCTCAGCATGGATTACCAGAGAAAGAAATCGAGCGATTAGTCGCGAAAATACCATTGAAACGAATTTGAATTCAGAGATTACCAGATCAAGAAGCAGAGAAGATTCATTGGTAGTAGCATTTGGGAATGAAGTATTAAGATCAACTAACCAAGATACAACTTTGGTGGGTCGTTTGGATCGTGAAATTTCAAGAGCAACACAATCAGAGGCATTAAAAGAGTTATTGGCTAATAAAGCAACAGGCATTACAGATGCAACTAATAATGATACGAATTATCCGACAGTAAAGGCTATTAAAGGATATGTAGATGGCGCAGTTTCAGTATTGAGTACATCAGATTCAACCTCAGCATGGATTACCAGAGAAAGAAATCGAGCGATTAGTCGCGAAAATACCATTGAAACGAATTTGAATTCAGAGATTACCAGATCAAGAAGCAGAGAAGATTCATTGGTAGTAGCATTTGGGAATGAAGTATTAAGATCAACTAACCAAGATACAACTTTGGTGGGTCGTTTGGATCGTGAAATTTCAAGAGCAACACAATCAGAGGCATT
>NZ_SACY01000014.1 GCF_004005965.1 Sandaracinomonas limnophila
AAAATCCTTTGCGCATCATTTTAGACCCCTACAGTAAATTAAAGCCAGATTTAACCTTATTAAAAGATGAAAACCCAACTTGGATTTTCAATAAAACTCTGCAAAAAGAAAGTTTTGGAAAATTTTGGTGGAAAATGTTTTATTTGTTTGAAACCTAAGGTTTATCTGTGGTGCTTTTATGCCTTCTTGCAATTCGATTTCATTGTTAGTGATTTGAATTAATTCATCAAACAAATTAATTTCAATGAAGTTTTGTAAAGTTTGAGAGCCACCCTCTACGAAACTATATTGAATTATCGGCAGAAATTTTCCACCAAAATTTTCCAAAACTTTCTTTTTGCAGAGTTTTATTGAAAATCCAAGTTGGGTTTTCATCTTTTAATAAGGTTAAATCTGGCTTTAATTTATTGTAGGGGTCTAA
>NZ_SACY01000015.1 GCF_004005965.1 Sandaracinomonas limnophila
GCCTCTTACTAATTTCTTCTCTCTAATTGATACTCCTAGCTATTTATAAAAACTCCTCGTTTGAAGTCTTTTTTTTCTTTTTTTACTCTTTACTCTTTAACTTTAGCTCAATTTTTCTTCAGTTCTTCAGTTCTTCAGTTCTTCAGTTCTTCAGTTCTTCAGTTCTTCAGTTCTTCAGTTCTTCAGTTCTTCAGTTCTTCAGTTCTTCAGTTCTTCAGTTCTTCAGTTCTTCAGTTCTTCAGTTCTTAGATTCTTCAGTTCTTAGATTCTTCAGTTCTAAAGTTTTGGGTGGAGAATAACGGATTCGAACCGTTGACCCCCTGCGTGCAAGGCAGGTGCTCTAGCCAGCTGAGCTAATCCC
>NZ_SACY01000016.1 GCF_004005965.1 Sandaracinomonas limnophila
TCACCAGTTTCTGGAAATGTGTTGGCAAACGATGGCTCAACGAATCCAAATGCAGTGTTAACGGTAGCTCCACAAAACACTACAATCCCTGGAAAAGGAACGATTGTAATGAATGCGGACGGAAGCTACACGTTTACACCAACAGGTGGATTTGTAGGCACGGTAGATATTCCATACACAGTTTGTGACAATGCGAATCCAGCGAACTGCTCAACAGCTACATTACATATTGTAGTTGAACCAGCACCAACGGTGATTGCACCAGACTTCAACAATGGCTTAATCAACAAGCCAATTGCAGGAAGCCTAGCAACGAACGACGTGGTAGCTGGTGGCGGAACGTATGGAA
>NZ_SACY01000017.1 GCF_004005965.1 Sandaracinomonas limnophila
CGAACTGTCCATTGTCTCCAGTAACTATCACGGTAGTGGATCCAACGGCAGCGAATGTTGCACCAGCAGTGAACCCAGACATTGCAACAGTGAAGTCGGGCAGCTCGGTAACAACGAACGTATTAGCAAATGATGTTTGTGAGAATCCAAACTGCACATTGTCTAATCCAACGATTGTGACACAACCAGCACACGGAACAGTAACAGTGAATCCAGACGGAACATTGACTTACACCCCAGCGGCAGGTTTCACAGGAACGGATGTATTGACCTACCAAGTTTGTGATAACTCAGTAAATCCAGCGGTTTGTAAAACTGCAA
>NZ_SACY01000018.1 GCF_004005965.1 Sandaracinomonas limnophila
AGAAAAGAGCAAGACCTTAAAAGAATTTTGGGGGATTAGCTCAGCTGGCTAGAGCACCTGCCTTGCACGCAGGGGGTCAACGGTTCGAATCCGTTATTCTCCACCCAAAACTTTAGAACTGAAGAATTTTAGAACTTTAGAACTGAAGAACTGAAGAACTGAAGAACTGAAGAATCTAAGAACTGAAGAATCTAAGAACTGAAGAATCTAAGAACTGAAGAATCTAAGAACTGAAGAATCTAAGAACTGAAGAAAAATTGAGCTAAAGTTAAAGAGTAAAGAGTAAAAA
>NZ_SACY01000019.1 GCF_004005965.1 Sandaracinomonas limnophila
CACTTCAATAACCACAAGGGTTATTGCTGCTCGCTCACTTTTATTGTGGGCCTGCGTGGACTCGAACCACGGACCTCTACATTATCAGTGTAGCGCTCTAACCACCTGAGCTACAAGCCCCTTTTTTTAATTGTTAATTGTTAATGGTTAATGGTTAATGAGATTGCTTAAAACAACCTATCATTAATCATTTACAATTGATAATTAACAATTATCTTGATGTGTTTGATAAAAGTAGACTCTTAAATAGCTTCTCCAGAAAGGAG
>NZ_SACY01000001.1 GCF_004005965.1 Sandaracinomonas limnophila
AAGCTGCAACTGACAAGTCAATTGCAGATAATGACAAGCGTGCTCAGGATGCAGAGAAAGCAATAGATGACAAATTCAAAGCAGAGAAATCGAGAGTAGATGCAAAAGAATTGGCAACAGACAAGTCAATTGCAGATAATGACAAGCGTGCACAAGATGCAGAGAAGTCAATGCGTGATGATTTCAACACAGAGAAATCAAGAGTGAGCGACAAAGAAGCTGCAACTGACAAGTCAATTGCAGATAATGACAAGCGTGCTCAGGATGCAGAGAAAGCAATAGATGACAAATTCAAAGCAGAGAAATCGAGAGTAGATGCAAAAGAATTGGCAACAGACAAGTCGATTGCAGATAACGACAAGCGTGCCCAAGATGCAGAGAAGTCAATGCGTGATGATTTCAACACAGAGAAATCAAGAGTGAGCGACAAAGAAGCTGCAACAGACAAGTCGATTGCAGATAACGACAAACGTGCCCAAGATGCAGAGAAGTCAATGCGTGATGATTTCAACACAGAGAAATCGAGAGTGAGCGACAAAGAAGTAGTTATGGAATCAAAAATTGACTTAGAAATCGCTAGGGCTAAGGGTGAGGAAGGTTTATTGAGAAATGATTTTGAAAAGGAAAAAACTGATAGAAGAAATTCAGAAAAAGATATTGATGCTAAGTTTTCAAAATCTTTAAGTGATGAACATGATTTAATAGTAAATATCGTAACTGATAAAATAGGAACATTAGGATCTAATGTCGGTAATGATATTTCTTTAAAAGCTAATATTAATTCCCCTACATTTACCGGCTTTGTATCTGGTTTATCAAAGGATATGGTTGGTTTATCAAATGTTTCTAATACTTCTGATGATGAAAAGCCAATAAGTAAAATTCAAAAAAATGCCCTTGATGCTAAAATTGATTTAAATAAAAAATCAAATGCTGTTGATTTAAATGGAGTTAATGCTAATGATGATAATGTACCTACTCAATTAGCGGTTAAAAAATATGTTGATGGAAATGTACAATCATTGACAAATAATTTAAACTCAATGAATACTACATTGACTAGTTTAGTAACAAATTCTACCACTGCCTTAACAACTGATATTACATCTCAATTGGCATTAAAAGCAGATTTAGAATCTCCTACTTTTACAGGTGTTCCTCAAGTTCCTACGGCTACTTCAGGTAATTCTACAAATCAAATTGCCTCAACAGAATTTGTTTCAAATTCTATAAACAATTTAAGTACAGCAACTCAAACTGCATTGGATTTGAAGGAGAATGTATCGAATAAATCGACTGACGTGTCAACAGACGGAACCTCAGATTCGAAATACACATCAGCTAAAGCGGTTAAGACGTATGTAGATAATAAAGCGAGTGATTTAACGGCAACGATCAATACTTTAAGTTCAACAGTGACTAGTTTGTCTGGTACAACAACGAGCAACTTGGCTACGAAAGAGAATACGATAGTAGCAGGGACAACAGGTCAATACTATAGAGGAGATAAGAGCTGGCAGACCTTAGACAAGACAGCGGTAGGCTTAGCGAACGTTGATAATACTTCAGATGCGAATAAGCCAGTGAGTACAGCAACTCAAACTGCCTTGGATTTGAAGGAGAATGCATCGAATAAATCGACTGACGTGTCAACAGACGGAACCTCAGATACGAAATACACATCAGCTAAAGCGGTTAAGACGTATGTAGATAATAAAGCGAGTGATTTAACGACAACGATCAATACTTTAAGTTCAACAGTGACTAGTTTGTCTGGTACAACAACGAGCAACTTGGCTACGAAAGAGAATACGATAGTAGCAGGGACAACAGGTCAATACTATAGAGGAGATAAGAGCTGGCAGACCTTAGACAAGACAGCGGTAGGCTTAGCGAATGTTGATAATACTTCAGATGCGAATAAGCCAGTGAGTACAGCAACTCAAACTGCCTTGGATTTGAAGGAGAATGCATCGAATAAATCGACTGACGTGTCAACAGACGGAACCTCAGATTCGAAATACACATCAGCTAAAGCGGTTAAGACGTATGTAGATAATAAAGCGAGTGATTTAACGACAACGATCAATACTTTAAGTTCAACAGTGACTAGTTTGTCGGGTACAACAACGAGCAACTTGGCTACGAAAGAGAATACGATAGTAGCAGGGACAACAGGTCAATACTATAGAGGAGATAAGAGCTGGCAGACCTTAGACAAGACAGCGGTAGGCTTAGCGAATGTTGATAACACATCAGATGCTAATAAACCAATAAGTACTGCTACTCAAAGTGCATTGGATGCCAAAGTTTCTATTGGTGGAGATTTATCGGGTACCGCATCTTCTCCTGCTATTGGTGATGGCAAGGTTACAACCGCTAAAATTAATGATGGCGCTGTAACCTCAGCAAAAATTGCCGATGGTTCAATTGTTAATGTTGATGTCAAATCAGATGCAGCAATTTCGGTTTCGAAATTAGAAATTGGAGGAGCAGATGAGATTTTGATTTCAAATGGTACAACAAACCAATGGGTTACAGAGGTTTATGAGACATTTACAACCTCTGGTTTGAATTCCTCTACTAAAGATTATACCTATACATTTACTAATACACGTTTTGGTGGTCCAATTAAATTGTTTTTTGTAAGTAGTAGTACAATGAGACAAGTTATACCAACTTCAACTTATTATACAGCTAATACAACTTCTATTTTAATTAAAAATGTTAGTTCAAATATTAGTTCTGGTTCTAATAATGGTAATGGTGTTGTATTTTATGTTTCTTACTACAAATAATATGAAAAAAGTCTGCTTATCCATTTGTTTTGTTTTGGGTATGGGAGGTACCCTGAAAGCACAGAAAATAATGAGCTATACGTTTAGCTCATTAGGGAACTCAACCCTTGTGAAAAATAATTATTTTTCTCATGTGGTGACGCAGAACAGCGTGCAAGGCACTTTTAAAATGCCGGATGGGACGATAGTCCGACAAGGTTTTAAACAAGGTATTGGTAGTGCGTTTTACAACAAAACAATGCCAATTGCTTCTAATCAAAGCCTTGCAGACCCAATCCTAGTATCTGTTTTTCCAAATCCATTTGCAGATAATATTACGCTGCGATTTGAAAACCAGAGCCTAACAACAACAAGTTTAGAGTTATTTGACTTATCAGGAAACGTATTATTGGCAAGGGAATACCCAGCCAATACTCAGGAACTTACGTTGAATAATTTAGGCGGACTTCGAATTCAAAAGTACTTTATTCGAGTGAAGCAAAATGAACAAGTAAGTACCATTTCCTTATTAAAAAATTAAAGATCTGATATATTTTTAGAACTAGGAGTTCCTAAACCCAGGGGTTTTTAACCTCTGGGTTTGTTTTTTTTAATTATTTTATCATTTTGATTCAATAATTGTATTATTTTATCAAAAACCTTTCATAATTTTAAGTAAAATCCTATTTATGAAGAAAATTATACATTTACTCTTTCTTATTTTCCCGCTTATGTCATTTGCCCAAAATCAACCATCTTTGGAGTATTTCTGTGAACTTACCGTAAAATTGGATCCTGCCTTGGTCGTTGGTGAAACTCCGCACGGCATGCGTCGCATCATTCCAATAATTGGCGGTACAGTAACTGGTCCTAGTATTAAAGGTGAGATTTTAAAAGGAGGTGCCGACTGGCAAATTGTTCGTAAGGATGGTGTAGCCGAATTAGAGGCCCATTATCAATTTAAAACCGATGATGGTGTCATCATATACATCAAAAACATCGGAATGCGTGTGGCAACTCCCGAAGTTGCAGCTCGTATTGCAAAAGGTGAGAAAGTAGATCCGTCTCAATACTATTTCCGTGCTGTGCCTAATTTTGAAGCACCCGCAGGTAAATATGAAAAAATTAACAATGCAATTTATGTCTGCTCTGGAGAACGCTTACCAGATGCTGTTTTAATAAAAGTTTACAAAGTTTTATAATTATCCCTAAAACCTACAATGAAAAAATTACCTTTCAGAGCCGACCACGTGGGAAGCTTATTGCGTACAGAAGAAGTTAAAATAAATCGTTTGCGTTGGAAAAATGGCGAAATTACCGCCGCAGAACTTCGCGAAATTGAAAATATAGGAATTGCTGAAACTGTTAAAAAATTAGAATCAATCGGAATGAAATCCATCACCGACGGTGAATTCCGTCGTGATTATTTTCACCTTGATTTTCTAAAAGAATTAGCTGGCGTAACCGTAACAGGTGGCATCGAAGCCAACCCGAATGCAAAAGCTGCAGAAGATGGTTTTACTCCGCCCAAATTATCGGTTACTGGAAAATTGGCACATGTTAAAGACATTCAAGTAGATGATTTTAACTTCTTGAAATCTGTTACTACACAAACTCCTAAAGTGAGTATTCCTTCCCCAACCATGGTTCACTTCCGTGGGGGGCGTGCTTCAATTGATATTAATTCCTATCCGGATTTGGACGAGTTTTTCCACGATTTGTCCAAGGCATATCGTCAAGAAATCGATCATCTTTACCAAAATGGTTTGCGATATTTGCAATTAGATGATACCAATTTGGCTTATTTGTGTGACCCTAAAATGCGTGCTGCAGCCAAAGAAAGAGGAGAAGATCCTGATGAATTGCCACGTACGTATGCTGCATTGATTAATTCGGTAATCGACGATCGTCCAGAGGATTTAATGGTTGGAATTCACTTATGTCGCGGTAATTATCGTTCTACTTGGTTTGCAGAAGGTGGTTATGAGCCAGTGGCAGAAATTTTATTCAATCAAATCAATGTGGATGGTTATTTCTTAGAATACGACGATGAGCGTTCAGGGGATTTTGCTCCACTTCGATTTGTGCCAAAAGAGAAAAAAGTGGTTTTAGGTATCGTTTCATCCAAGGTAAAAGAATTAGAAAAAATGGACGATTTGTGCAAGCGAATTGATGAGGCTGCGCAATACATGCCATTGGAAAATATGTGTTTGAGTCCGCAATGTGGATTCTCTTCCACGCACCATGGAAATGATATGACGCATGACGACCAGTGGAGAAAATTAGAATTAGTCGTAAATACTGCCATTAAAGTTTGGGGCGAATCATAACATGATAACATCCAATAGCCATACGATACTCGTTGAACAGCAGGATAATTTGCTCATCATTACCTTAAATCGTCCAGAAAAACGAAATGCCTGTAATGATGAGCTGATTTTAGCTCTTGAAAATATAGTTGACCAAGTAAATTCCGATATAAAATGTGTGATCATTCAAGGAAATGGAAAACATTTTTCGGCAGGACTAGACTTATCTGAATTAAAAGAGCGCGACATTGTACAAGGATTGCAACATTCTCAAATGTGGCATCGTGTGATGAATAAAATTCAATTTGCAGCTTGTCCAGTTGTAGCTGTTCTTCATGGAGCTGTTGTTGGTGGTGGATTAGAAATTGCCTCTGCATGCCACATTCGAGTGGCAGATGCATCAACTTTTTATGCCTTACCAGAGGGACAACGGGGAATTTTTGTGGGTGGGGGAGCTTCGGTTCGATTACCCAAATTGATTGGTATTGCTCGCATGACAGATATGATGTTGACCGGTCGAGTGTTCAATGCCGAGGAGGGTGAGCGAATCGGAATGGCTCAATATTTAGTGGAAGAGGGGCAAGGATTGGAGAAAGGAATCGAATTAGCCAATAAAATTGCCTCAAACGCTGGATTAACCAATTATGCCTTGACGCATGTTTTACCTAAAATAGTTGATTCAAATCAGCAGGAGGGACTCATGTTGGAAAGTCTTATGGCAGCCATGGCGCAAGATGCCCCAGAAGCCAAACAACGTTTAAAAGATTTTTTAGAGGGTCGTGCCAAAAAAGTGGGAGAAAATTAATGAGTGTATATAAAAAAGTACATTTTGGTCCAAACAAAACACGCACATTTTTAGATGAAAATGGATTGCTTCATTACCAATTATTGGAAGAAGTCAAGGAATATCCACATCGTTTTACAGATCGTTTGATGCATTTTGCTTCTGTGAAACCGCAGCAAGCCTTCTTATCGAAAAAAAATCAAGAAATTTGGCAGTCACTGACATTTTCAGAAGCTTTTTCCTTAGTTGAAAAATTATCACAAGTGTTCATCGATTTTGATTTTAAAAGAGATGAAGGTTTGGTTATCCTTTCAGAAAACTCCATTGAGCATGCTTTGGTAGCATTAGCCGCCTTGCACATTGGGATTCCTTATTCTCCTATTTCTCCACCTTACTCCTTAGTGTCAAATGATTTCGGAAAATTACGTCATTGTTTGTCAGTGATGAAGCCGAAAGTAATCTTTGCACAAAACGGAAAAACCTATAGCAGGGCCATTCAAGTGGCGAAGGAAATGTTCCCCAATGCCATCGTAGTTTGTGCGGAGGAAAGTCCAGAAGCAAGTTTTGCAGATTTACTGGAAACAGATGTTACGGAAGAAGTTGCCGAATATCATGAGCGTGTAAATCGAGAAACTCCAGCCAAAATTTTATTTACTTCGGGTTCAACTGGTTTGCCCAAAGGTGTAACGAATACCCATGGGATGTGGTGTGCCAGTTTGCAGCAAATTACCCAAGCTTTGCCATTTATGGCCGATACACCACCTGTTTTTGTAGATTGGTTGCCCTGGAATCATACGTTTGGGGGTAATCAAAATTTTGGTTTGACGGTTTACAATGGAGGAACTTTGTACTTGGATGAAGGTCGGCCAACGGCTCGAGATATGGAAAAAACCATTCAAAACCTTCGTGCGATTTCTCCAACGGCCTATTTCAATGTGCCTAAAGGATTTGAAATGTTGGTAGCTGCTTTGGAAAAAGAGCCTGACTTGCGAGAATCTTTTTTCAAAAATCTGCAAATTTTATTTTATGCGGGTGCATCTATGGCCCAACCCATTTGGGATGCCTTGGAGCGATTGGCCATTGAAACCATTGGGTCCAAAATTCCTATAATTACCGGTTTGGGCTGCACAGAAGCGGGTCCCTCTGCCATGTTTGCCAATTGGGGTGGGGCATTTTCGGGTTTACTCGGAGTTCCGGTCGCCGGGTTAGATATCAAATTAGTGCCCGATGGCGATAAAGTAGAAGCTCGTTATAAGGGACCCAATATCACTGTGGGTTATTGGAAAAATGGTGAAGCCACGAAGGCTTCATTTGATGAAGAAGGATATTATTGTTCAGGTGATGCGGTGAAGTTTTTAGATCCAGAAAATACCGACAAAGGAATGGTGTTTGATGGTCGCATCGCAGAAGATTTTAAATTAAATACCGGAACTTGGGTCAATGTGGGAATTTTGAAAGCAAAAGTGATCTCCAAAGGTTCACCTATTATTCAAGATGTTGTTTTGGCCGGATTAGATCAGGCCTTTGTTGGGGCTATTTTGTTTTTAAATGAAGAGGCTTGTAGAGGACTTATCAACGAAGAAGTTTCCAGGAAAGAGTTATTTGAACATCTTGTGATTTTGCAAGCTGTTCAAGAAAAAATAGATGAAATCAATACCTCTTCTACTGGAAGTTCTACCTATATCAAACGATTCGAAATAGCTATTGATGCTCCTAGTATTGATGTGGGTGAAATTACTGATAAAGGTAGTTTGAACCAGCGTGTGATTTTAAAACATCGCGCCCATTTGGTAGCAAAAATGTACGAAAATGGAAATTAAAGAGAAAACCTTTGTGATTTCTGGGGGTGCATCTGGACTCGGATATGCCACGGCGGAACTTTTGATTCAGTCGGATGCCAAGGTGGTTTTGTTGGATATAAATGAGCCGCTTGGTCAGCAAGCTGAACAAAATTTAGGTCACAATTCCTTGTTTATTCATTGCGATATCACTTCTGAAGAACAAGTACAAAATGCCGTAAATCTTGCAAAATCACAATTTGGTGCTTTGCACGGAATTATCAATTGTGCTGGTTTAGGTCCTGCCAAACGTGTTGTCGGAAAAGAAGGTCCTCATCCTTTAGAAGCTTTTCAGAAGGTAGTTGAAGTGAACTTATTTGGTACCTTTAATACCCTACGTTTGGTAGCCAATGAGATGCAACACAATGAGTGGAACGTTGATGGCGAACGTGGAATAGTAATTAATACGGCCTCGGTTGCTGCATTTGATGGCCAGATTGGTCAAGCGGCCTATTCCGCCTCAAAAGGTGGCATTGTAGCCATGACTTTACCCATCGCTCGCGAATTTGCCCGCATGGGAATCCGTGTGAATTGCATTGCTCCGGGAATTTTTGAAACACCCTTGTTAAAAAACCTTTCACAAGAGGTGCAAGATTCCTTAGCTCAACAAATTCCATTTCCTAAAAGATTAGGTAAACCTTCAGAATTTGCCCAATTGGTGAAGCAAATAATTGAAAATACAATGTTGAATGGGGAAGTGGTGAGATTGGATGGAGGGATTCGGATGGTATGAGGTATGAGGTATGAGGTATTAAGCCCGGAGGGCTTTACTTGCTTAGCCCGGTGCGTTAGCTCCGGGAAATTATGAATTATGAATTATGAATTATGAATTATAAATTATGAAAGTTTTTAAAAATTTCTTGCTCACTGGCTCACTGGCTCACTTGTTAGTGCTCACTCTGCTCACTTTTACCTCTTTCTCCCAAATCGAGCGTAAAGACTTCGGACCTTTAAAAGGTGGAACTTACCAAGTATTGGTTCCGAAAAATTGGAACAAAAAATTGGTCATGTACGCGCATGGATATCAATTTCAAGGCCAAAAACCGCAAGATTCCAATGTGGGATTAGAAAAACGATTGGAAGTTATCTTGAACAAAGGCTTTGCCATTGCTGCTTCGGATTATCCAGAGGTGGGTTTTGTGTTGCCTGAGGGAATTGAAGCAACAGAAGAACTGCGTCAGGCTTTTGTAAAGAACATGGGTAAGCCTGATTCAACGTTTATGATGGGCCATTCCATGGGTGGTGGAATCACCGTAGGAACTTTAGAATATTTTGGAGATAATTACAACGGAGGCCTTCCCTTGTGTCCTTTGGCATCTCGACCGTACTTGCAGTGTAGAAAAGAATACGATATGTATTCAACCTTCAATGGATTGTTTCCAGGTATTGTACCAAGTTTGAAAGACATTTTTAATGTTAATTCATCGGTTGGCTATGTAAATTTGAGAGAGGCAGGTCCGAAAATAGGGCAAATCATGAAGTCTATCATGGATAAAGATTCCACTTTGGCATTTGCATTTGCCAAGCGATTCGATTTAAAATTGAAAGATTTGGGTGGAGCCTTATTCTTTAATCAAAATGTGTTGCGTGATTTAGCAATCCGTTATAATGGTAATCCTTTTGATAACATGCAAACGGTGTATATTGGTTTTCCAGACGATTTAAAGGTTAACAAATTGGCTGAGCGCTTGCCTGCAACGCAAGATCCGAATAAGGTTTTAGGCCGATTAGACCGAAATGGAAAAATCAATAAACCCATGTTGTTGGTACATACCATTTATGATCAATTGATTCCTGCGTCTTATGCTGTGACGAACATTGAAAACATGATTCATACGCAACAAAGAGATCAGTATTTTACTGTAAAATATACGAATGGACAAGCTCATTGTGCTTTTACTCCACAACAAACGGCTGCTGCTTTTGATATGATGCGAAATTGGGTAAAAACAGGTGTAAAACCAGCTGGAGGATTTTTAGAATAATGAATAAAATAGTACAAAAAAAAGATTTACCAATGTCAGGATTCCAAATTCTGATGGTGGCTTTGTGCTTTTTCATGAATTTTAATGATGGAATCGATGTCTTGATTGTATCCTTTTCAAGTTCAGAAATCATTAAGGAATTTGGACTTTCCAAAACTGAGATGGGCTATATATTCAGTGCTGGTTTGGCCGGCATGACGCTCGGTTGTTTTTTTCTTGCTCCCCAAGCAGATAAATATGGAAGGAGAAATATCTTTTTGATATCCTTGTTGATGGTTAGTTTGGGTATGTTTGGCGTTTCTTTTTCTACTTCTTATTTGCCTCTTTTAGCCTGGCGATTTTTAACAGGTTTGGGTATTGGAGGAATTTTACCCACTATTACCACAACTGCTGCTGAATATTCCAATGAAAAATACCGCGATTTCAATGTGGGACTCATTCAAGCGGGTTGGCCAATTGGAGCCATATTAACGGGTTTGATTTGTGCCGATTTAATTCCGGCCGAAGGTTGGCATTTTGCTTTTTTATTAGCAGGCTGTTTCTCTGCTTTTATGACGGTTCTGGTATTTCTGTTTATGAAAGATTCTGAAGAGTTTAAACATAAACAAATCGAAGAGCAGGGAGCTAAGGTTTTATTAACCCCCGAATTTAAACCGATCACCATCCGTTTGTGGGTGGCGGCATTTTTTGGTTTTATGACCTTGTACACGGTGATGTCGTGGGTGCCCAACATTGCCAAAGATTCGGGTATGCCCTTTGAATTGGCAACTTATGTAGGTATTGCATTAAATATTGGAGCGGCTTTAGGATCTTCATCTATCGGGGCTATTGGCTCAAGATTTGGATTGAAAAGAACCCATTTTGCCTATATGTTGTTGGCCTTTGCAGTTATGCAATTGTATGCCTTTTTACCCTTAACAACAGCCTTGATATTTATTTTGGTACTATTTATCGGAATGTTTGCCCAAGGCGGATTCAATGGCATTTGGCCGATACTTTCGCGGATTTATCCAACGCAATTTAGAGCAACAGGTGTTGGATATACGGTTGGAATTGGTCGCTTAGGTGCTATTTTGGGACCGGCAGTATTTGGTATTTTATCCGATATGCAATTAGGAAATTCTCTATTATTTGTGTTATTTTCTATTCCATTATTGGTTATGGGATTTATTATTCGTTCGATTTCTTCTGATAAAATATGATTGCTGCGGTATTACAAGGTCCAAAAAATATAGAGGTAAAACAATGCGAAAAACCGGTGCCCAAAGCTAATGAGGTATTGATTCGTTTGCACTCCATTGGAATTTGTGGTTCAGATGTGCATTTGTATTTGGGAGATCGTTTGTTGCCCGAGCCTAATATAATTGGTCATGAGGGCATAGGAATCATAGAACAAATTGGATCGCAAGTTACTAACTTGCAAGTAGGACAACGTGTGGCCATTGAGCCCAATGTGCCTTGTGGTGATTGTCGATTTTGTAACAATGGAAAAGCAAAAATTTGTCCAAATAAAATTGTAGTAGGAGTAAATGCTGCTGGTTGTTTTTCTGAATATTTCGCTTATGATGCAGAATATTGCTGGCCTATTCCATCTTCCATTTCGGACGATGATGCCGTTTGCATTGAACCTTTGGCAGTGGTTGTTCATGCCTTAAAATGTACTTCTGCAAAACCTGGGGCAAGTATTGCTATTTTTGGCTTGGGTGCTATTGGTTTGTTGTTGACCCAATTGGCCATTGCCAAAGGATATTCAGTGTTTGCCAAAGATTTGGTAAAAGATAAGGAAGATTTTGCCGTTCGTTTAGGTGCGAAGCTATTGCCAAGCGAAGGCTTGGCTGATTTTTTGTACCAAAACGAAATTGAAGCAGTTTATGATTGCGTAGGTGCCACAAAGGCCACCAATTTGATTTTAGAAACGGCACCAAGAGGTTCAGAAGTTATTCTGGTGGGACTTGCCACCGAACCCACAACTTTTGTGCCAATTCGGATAGCCCGAGAGGGAATTTCTATTTTGCCTTCCATTATTTACGATCATCCTGAGGATTTCAGAGAAACGATTCGATTAATTGAAAGTAAAACAATACTGCCTTCCAATATTATTTCGGGCAGATATCCCTTAGAGGATTTTCAAGAGGCAATTGATTTGGCAGCCTCAGGAAAAGCCACAAAAATAATTATCGACGTAAATCAATAGAAAATGATTGATATAAATAAAATTGTTGCTCTTGACATTCATACCCATGCAGAGGTGTCGTGTTGTCAACCTCACGACGATTTTCGTCCAGAACTTGACGAAGCCTTTGCCAAGTATTTTAAGTCCGACAAACGTCCGACCATGCAAGAAACGGCCGATTTTTATCGGGAGCAAAACATGGCTTTGGTCATGTTTACCATCGATTCGGAATTTGAGGTGGGTAAAAAACGCATTCCAAACATTGAAGTGGCAGAATGCGCGCTGAAAAATGATGATGTGATGCTTGCCTTTGCAAGTATTGATCCACATAAGGGGCGAATGGGGGCAAGAGAGGCGAGAGATTTAATTGAAAACTATGGCGTGAAAGGATTTAAGTTTCATCCTACCGTACAAGGATTTTATCCAAATGACTCCATGGCCTATCATTTATATGAAGTGATTGCAGAATATAATTTGCCAATGTTGTTTCATTCGGGACATTCTGGATTCGGTTCTGGCGTAAAAGGAGGGGGCGGATTACGTTTGGAATATTCCAATCCAATGCATTTAGATGATGTGGCTATTGATTTTCCAGATTGTCCGATTATCATTGCCCACCCAAGTTGGCCTTGGCAAGACGAAGCCCTTTCGGTAGCCATGCATAAACCCAATGTTTATATTGACCTTAGTGGCTGGTCGCCCAAATACTTTCCTGCCCAATTAGTTCAGTATGCGAATACCCTTTTAAAAGATAGAATGCTTTTTGGAACCGACTTTCCATTAATCACTCCAGAACGCTGGATGAAAGATTTTGAAACCGCTGGATTTAAAGAAGAGGTGAAAGAGGGGATTTTGAAGGGGAATGCGGGGAGGATGCTGAAATTATGAATATAGGAATATAAGAATATAGGAATATAGGAATATAAGAATATAAGAATATAAGAATTTAAGAAGTGATTTAACTAAAATATGATTTTTTGTTTCTTAGTTTCTTCGATTCTTATATTCTTCGATTCTATTAAATAAAAACTATGAAAAACCAACTCGATCAAAAACCCATGTTATCGCTGCAATATATGGTGATATTGGTATGTTTTTTAATGAACATGCTCGATGGCATGGACGTGATGATTATTTCTTACACCGCACCAGCAATCGCCAAGGCATGGGCTATATCTCCTGCCAAATTGGGGGTAGTGTTTAGTTCAGGATTAGTCGGTATGACCTTCGGAGCCATTATTTTAGCACCATTTGCCGATAAAATTGGTCGGAAGGCCATGATGCTCTTAGCTGCTGCCATCATGGGCTCTTGTATCTATTTGACAACCTATTCTACTGAAGTGTGGCATTTGTTAAGTTTTCGATTCATTTCTGGATTAGGATTAGGTGCCATGTTGGCAAGTACAGCTGCGCTAACTGCCGAATATACTCCCAATAATACTAAAGATTTTTGGGTAAGTTTTGTGATTTCTGGTTATCCAGTGGGGGCAGTAGCCTCTGGATTAGCCTCTGCAGGTATTATCAAGGCCTCAGGCTGGCAACGTATGTTTGAGGTGGCAGGTATGTTTACCTTTTTGGCATTACCTATTTTGTATTTCTTTTTGACAGAATCGCTGGATTTTTATTTGAAATCACAGCCTGCAGGTGCATTGGAAAAGGCAAATGCAATTTTAAAGAAATTGAATTTAGAGGAATTGAAGGAATTGCCAGAAAAAGCTCATGCTGGGAAAGCAGTTCGCGTAAGTACTTTGTTGGAAGCAGAATATAAAATATCGACGCTGCAATTATGGTTGTCCTTATTTTTAGCTTTCTCAACCTTGTATTTTTTAACTAATTGGATTCCGAAATTAGCCTCAGATGCAGGTGTTTCTATGGAAAATGCCATTTGGGCAGGTACTATTTTCAACTCAGGGGCCATTTTAGGAATTTCTACACAAGGATATCTTTCCTTGAAATTTGGCTTGAAAAAAACGATTGGTTTTATCTTGATTTTAACAGCTTTCTTAATGGCCATTTTTGGATTTTTCGTAGGTTCAGATGCCGTGTTATTCATTTTCTTCCTATTAGGATTTGGTGTACAAGGTGGCTTTGTGGGATTGTATGCTGTAGCTGCCAGAATGTATCCAACACAGATTCGTTCTACTGGAGTAGGTTGGGCTATTGGTATGGGTAGAGTTGGAGGTATTATTGGTCCAATCGTTGGAGGCCTCTTAATAGCCATTGGACTAAATATGACCGAAAGCTTTTTAGTATTTGCTGCACCAACCTTGTTGGCAGGAATTATGACAATGAAGATATCGAGTAAGGAGATATCTTAATTCTTCTGAAACTCCCTAGGTGACACTCCCGTTGCCTTACGAAAGACCCGAGTGAAATAAGCCGGGTCTTTGTAGTTTAATAAGTAAGCGATTTCTGAAATGCTGTAGGAACTATTCAATAAATAGTTTTTTGCCTCAATAATCAATTGATTTTGTATAATTTGGTGGGCAGTTTCTCCATGCGTTTCCTGACAAATTCGATTCAAATGTACTCGACTAATTCCCAATTGTTGGGCATATTGAAGAATCGACCAATGTTCCAGATAATTTTGTCGAACCAATTTCTTGAATTTTTGAAAATATTGTAAACTTTTTTTGTCATCACTTAGATGGTTGCCTTGTTGAAGTACCTGCAAACGATACAATTGTGTAAAAAATAAAAGAAAATAGGCTTTAATTGCCACACTTTTTTGCTCATTTTCCTCTTTCCATTCCGATACGATCGATTGTATTAAGCCTTTGAAATAAATTAGTCTATCTGCGAAATCAAAAAACTTAATAACCAAAATCTCTTCAAATAACATCTGCGTAATTTGCGGTTCAGATTCGAGTAATTTCAGAACGTAATCGAAGGAAATACTTAAAACTTCCCCCTCAATTCCTGGTTGAAAGGAAAAGCCGTGTAAATGATTACTTGGAATACTTAATAAACTAGGTCCTTCAAATACCAATCGATCTTTTCCAGATTTAATGGTTCCTTTGCCAGATTCAATCCAAAAGAATTGAATGATGTCCTCATGGATGTGTTCCTCAATTTCCCAATTGTACAATTTACTTCTCACCTCTAAAGGTTCCCAAGTCAATAAACCTGGGAAGGCATTTGGATTTAGATCTCCGTATAATCCCTTAAATTGTAAGATAGTACTTTTCATTTGTTTAAATTGTACCAATAAAAATCAATCAAATTTTTAATTTTAGTTATTTTGTATTAAAAATATGTTTCAAAAGTACAAATAATATTTTCATTTATCCAAGAAAAAGCTAAAATATTCCGACAACTTGCAGGGTAAATTTGAATATTATGTCAACTATTTTATTTTCAATGGATGAGTCGGTGCATCCTCCAAAATTATACCCGGATTATAAATCGACTGTTTTACGAGCTCCATCACGCCCTATGATTGTTTTGCCTCAAGGACTATCAGAGATGTCGGGACCAGTATTTGGCGATTATCAATTGGGTGAATTTGATCATGATTTGACCAAAAATTCCATCGTAAATGGCAATCCTTTGGGAGAGCGAATAGTGGTACATGGAAAGGTTTTGAATGAATTAGGACAACCTA
This sequence comes from Sandaracinomonas limnophila, assembly GCF_004005965.1. GTDB lineage: Bacteria > Bacteroidota > Bacteroidia > Cytophagales > Spirosomataceae > Sandaracinomonas > Sandaracinomonas limnophila. The sequence continues at coordinate 15,471 of NZ_SACY01000001.1, forward strand.
TTCCCAATACGTTGGTAGAAATTTGGCAAGCGAATGCTGCTGGTCGTTATGTGCATAAAGTCGATAAGCATGAGGCACCACTTGACCCTAATTTTTTAGGAACAGGTCGCACACGTACAGACAAGGACGGGTACTATTGCTTTTATACAATCAAGCCGGGAGCTTATCCTTGGGGAAACCACTTCAATGCTTGGAGGCCCAATCATATTCATTTTTCTTTATTTGGTCCAAACATTACTACGCGTTTAGTAACCCAAATGTATTTTCCAGGTGACCCATTGTTGCAATACGATCCGATTTTTCAAGGTGTTCCTGAGAAGGGAAGGCCTTTGGTGATTGCATCATTTGATTTGGATAGAACAGAGCCAGATTTTGCTTTGGCCTACCGTTTTGACATAATTTTAAGAGGAGATAAAACAACCCCATTTGAAAAGCTTTAAGATGGAAAAGAAATTTTTACAAACACCTTCCCAAACCGTGGGTCCCTATTTTGCTTATGGATTAACCCCTGAGCAATACGGATATGATTTTAAATCTTTGGTTGCAAATGAATTGATTTCACCCCTTCATCCAGAAGCGATTATAGTGAAAGGTCGAGTGTTAGATGGAAATGGTGAAGTAATTCCAGATGCCATGGTGGAACTTTGGCATAAGGATAATGAGCAAGAAGGTTTTGGTCGATTTGGCACTGGGACTTTACCAGGAAATGAGTATCTATTTTATGCTTTAAAGCCTCAATCGGTGGATTGTAATGCGCCTTATTTCTCGTTAATCGTATTCATGCGTGGACAATTGATTCATTCCTATACTCGAATTTATTTTGCAGATGAAGAGTCTTTGAATGAAAAGGATAGCGTTTTAAATCAAATTCCTGAGGATAGGCGAAATACATTAATTGCTTCCAAAACTGGAAATGTTTACCAATTTGATGTGCACATGCAGGGTGATAATGAAACTGTATTTTTTGAAGTCTAATGAGTTTATATTCTCAACTGTTTTATTCCAGTAATTTTTCTGACATTTCTTCTGATGAGAAGGACTTGTCGAGAATGTTATTCTTTGAATCGAGCTTAGCAAAAATACAGGCAGAAAATGGAATTATTCCTGAAAAGGCAGCCGAATGGATTAAAGCCTGTGCAGAAGTAAAATTTTTGGATATTGAAAAACTCAAATCAGATATTCGATTGGGTGGAAATGCTGCCATTCCTTTGGTGCAGCAATTAACTCGCATTGTAAAAAACAACGATGTTGAGGCCTCTCGATATGTGCATTTAGGTGCTACGAGTCAAGATGTTATTGACACCGCCCAAGTACTTGAAATTGCCGAATGGATTACATTTTTGGAACATAATTTTCAAAAATTAGGGGCAATATTAGTTTCACTTATTCAAAAACATCGTTCAACGCTTATGATGGGACGCACTCTTTTGCAACAAGCGAAACCCATAACTTTTGGACTAAAATTAGCGGAATATTTAGAGGCACTGCAAAGACATCAACAACGATTGAATCAGGTAAAAGAGCGAGTACTTACAATTCAATTGTCAGGTGCAGTTGGATCTGGGAATGAGTGGATCAATGAAGAAGTTCGGAAAGGTTTGGCGCAAAAATTAGGCTTAAATTTATCAGCCTCTTGGCAATCAAATCGAGATTCCATCGCGGAGTGGGCATCGGTATTAGCCAATTTGACTGGATTTTGTGGAAAAATTGCCACAGATATTTCCCTATTAATGCAAACTGAAATTGCAGAGGTCTTTGAAGGTGCAGCCGATGGAAAGGGCGGATCAAGTACCATGCCACATAAAAGGAATCCTGTTACATGCGTAGCAATATTAGCCAATGCAGCCAGAACACCCCATTTGGCAGCAACTATTCTTGCGGTGATGACCCAGGAGCACGAACGTTCAGCAGGTAAGTGGCATGCGGAATGGGAAACGCTTCAAACGTTGCATGGACTTTCAGCAGGGGCTATGGAAAAAACATTGGAATTATTGACTAATTTGGAAGTTGATGCAGAACAAATGTTTCAAAATATTGAAATCACAAAGGGTTTGATTTATGCTGAAAATGTTTCATTGGCACTTTCAAAGTCTTTAGGAAAATTGGCTGCGCACGAATTAGTAGAAAAAGCCTGTAAATTATCCATAAAATCAGCTAAACATTTAAAAGAGGTCTGCAAGGAATTATCCTTAGAAATCGATAATTTAGATGAATTGTTTTTGCCTGAAAATTCTATAGGTAATTCATTGGAAATGATTGACTTAACCTTGAAAAACTATGAGAACACATTATCAACTGGAAGGAACTCCAAATAGTCCTGTCCTGATTTTTTCCAATTCATTGGGAGCAAATTACCACATGTGGGACGATTTGGTGCCTCATTTGTTGCCCTATTTTCAAGTGTTACGTTATGATACGCGAGGACACGGTCATTCCACAGCCACCGATGGAGAATATTCCATTGAACTTTTAGCAAAAGATGTGATTCAATTGGCTGACGATTTGGGCATTCAGAAATTTGCTTTCTGCGGCTTATCAATGGGAGGGCTAATCGGTCAATATTTAGGAATTCATTATGGAAGTCGATTGACGCATTTGATACTTTCTAATACGGGCGCTAAAATTGGAGATGAAGCTAGATGGACAGAAAGGGCTGAGAAAATTGCTGAAGCTGGTACAGGTGCTCTTGCCGATGAATTTATGCAACGATGGTTTTCTGATGATTTTATTTCTACTCAAAAAAGTAAAATTGCTGAAATGAAAGCCATGGTGAATAGGTCTTCTGATGCAGGATATATTTCTTGTTGTGCAGCCATAAGGGATGCTGATTTCAGGAAAGATTTACCTAAAATATTTGTGCCAACGTTGGTTATTACTGGAGATGAGGATCCTGTTACTACTGTGGAGCAGGCCGAATATTTAGCAGACAATATCCCTAACTCTCACATGTATGTAATGATTCAAACTAAACATTTGTGTGCAACTGAAAAACCAGAAGAATATGCAGATAAATTAGTAGATTTTATTGTAGGCACTAGTAAGGAGGAAAGAGGAATGCACATTCGACGTACTGTACTTGGAAATGCCCATGTGGATAAAGCAAATTCCAAGAAGAATGCTTTTAACACCGATTTTCAAGAGTTTATTACAGAATATGCTTGGGGAGATATTTGGTCACGACCAGGAATGAATAAAACGGATCGCAGTAAAATTACAATAGCTATGTTGATTGCCTTGAACCGAAAAGATGAGCTTAAAATGCACATTCGGGCAGCATTTAACAATGGTTTAACGAAGGATTATATTAAAGAAATTATTATGCAAGCATCCATTTATTGTGGATTGCCTGCTGCAAATGAGGCTATCCATTTGGCAGAAGAAGTATTTTTAAGTTTATAAAATGAAAATTATTCAAACTCAAGTTGGTATTATTGGAGCAGGTCCTGCAGGATTAACCTTAGCTTTATGGCTTAAAAAACATGGAATAAAATCTGTTATCATTGAAGGTAAAAGTAGAGAATATGTTGAAGCACGTGTTCGCGCTGGATTGTTGGAACAAAATACCGTAGATATTTTTGAGCAATTGGGAGTGGTAGATCGTTTGAAAAAAGAAGGTCAAGAACATCATGGTGTCTATTTGAGTTTTAATGGTGAGCGAGTTAGGGTACCTTTTGGGGATTTGACGGGGGGTAGAAATATTACCATTTATGGTCAACAGGAAGTTGTAAAAGATTTAACCAACGCATGGTTAGAAGGAGGGGAGACCTTGTTATTTGAAGCGCCTGCTTCAAAAATTGTAGATTTTGATACACAAAATCCTAAAATATATTTCGAACAAAATGGAGAGGAAGGTATTTTGGAATGTGATTTTGTTGCTGCCTGTGATGGCTTTCATGGGATTGGTCGCAAAACATTGCCAAAGGATGTTTACAAAGAATTTACGGTAACTTATCCATTCTCTTGGTTGGGAATTTTGGCCTATGTTGGACCTTCAACTGATGAGTTAATTTACGCTTATCATGAGCGCGGATTTGCACTTCACAGCATGAGGTCGGATAAGGTTAGTCGTTTATATATTCAAGTTTCAAATGATGATTCGGTTGAAAACTGGTCAGATGAAGAAATTTGGAATGAATTAGCAATTCGTTTAGGTACTTCTGGATGGGAATTAAAACGAGGACCCATCTTCGAAAAATCTATTACTCCCATGCGTTCTTATTTTATTGATAACATGCAGTCGGGTAGATTATTTTTAGCTGGAGATGCGGCTCATATTGTACCACCCACAGGAGGAAAAGGTTTAAATTTGGCTATTGCTGATGTGAAACATTTGGTAGATGGCCTCGTAGATCATTACCATAATAAGAATGAGGAAGGATTGAAAAATTACTCGAAAATAGCTTTGAAACGCATTTGGAGGGCCCAAGATTTCTCCAATTTTATGACAACTTTGTTCCATAAATCTGATGAACATGGTTCATTTACTTACCAATTGCAAAAAGCAAAATTTGATTACATAAAGACCTCTAAGGCTTATGCAACTACGATTGCGGAGAATTATGTGGGCTTGCCTTTTTGAGTGAGCAAGTGAGCAAGTGAGCAAGTGAGCAAGTAGGGCATTTCAAAAAATAGAACAATTAAAACTAAACCAAATAGGTGGCTTAGGCACTCGAAGCCACCGGAAACTATATGAAAACAATACCCATTATAACATCAACCGAAGCCGCCAAAAAAGTAAAGGAAGGCGATATCTTATTCCAAGGAGGATTTGGCATGACGGGTAATCCCGTCCATTTAATGAATGCCTTAGCAGAAATAGGTACAGGTGGATTAACTTTTGTTGGGAATAATGTAGGAGAACCAGGCTTGGGAGGTGGAAAATTGCTTCGAAATGGACAAATCAAAAAAATGATTGGTTCCTTTTTTACCTCCAATCCTGATGCCGTAAAAGCAGCACAAGAGGGTTTAGTAGAATATGAATTACTTCCTCAAGGTTCTTTAGCCGAGGCCATTCGAGCGGGTGGAGCAGGTATCGGTGGATTTTATACGCCAACTTCAGCAGGGACCTTAATTGCAAAGGATAAAGAAACGAAGATTATCAACGGAATTGAGCAAGTTTTTATTCCAGGAATTCGTGCCAATGTGGCCTTTATCCGTGCTTGGAGAGCCGATACAGCTGGGAACTTGCAGTATCGTATGACCGAACAGAACTTCAATCGGGCCATGGCAACTGCCGCGGATTTAGTGATTGCAGAAGTACAAGAAATTGTACCAGTTGGACAAATAAAGCCCGAAGACATTCATACTCCTGGTTGTTATATTGATTTTTTGGTAGAAGAAAAATTAACTGCAGAGGATTTAGGAAGTTCAGCATCTGTTTCTTCTTCAAAAAAGGTAGATGAGGTTCGTATGAATATGGCCAAACGTGCTTTGGTCGAATTGAAAAAAGGTGACGTGGTAAATTTAGGCATCGGAATTCCAACTTTGGTGGCAGATTTGATCACTGATGAGCACGGAATTATTTTACATACCGAAAATGGCATGTTGGGAGTGGGTCCCGTTCCAACCGACGGGGGAGGTGCAATGGATTACCCTGTGAATGCAGGCAAAATTCCAGTGACGGCTTTAAAAGGAAGTAGTTATTTTGATAGTGCAGATTCTTTTGCCATGATACGTGGTGGTCATATTGATGTGGCCATTATGGGTGGATTGGAAGTAGATGAAAAGCAGAATTTAGCCAATTGGGCGGTTCCTGGAAAACCCCTATTGGGAGTAGGAGGAGCAATGGATTTGGCCGCAGGTGCAAAGAAATTGATTATTACCATGACCCATACCAATCCGGATGGATCTTCAAAAATTGTCCCTGCTTGCACTTTACCCTTAACCGCAAAAGGTGTTGTGGATCTCATTATTACTGACCTTGCAGTTTTTGATTATTCCACAGGAAGCTTAACTTTGATAGATTTATTGCCTGGTGCCGACCTTGAAACGGTTCGTGCTAAAACCGCTGCGCAATTTGTTGAGAAATTATGATGAAGGAAACTTATATAATAGATGCAGTTCGAACAGCCATTGGAAGTTTTGGTGGTGGATTATCGCAAGTACGAGCTGATGATTTGGCAGCAGTTCCAATCAAAGAATTGTTGAAAAGAAATCCCAATTTAAATCCTGAATTAGTAGATGATGTAATTTTGGGTTGTCATAATCAGGCCGGAGAAGATAACAGAAACGTGGCACGAATGGCACTTTTATTGGCAGGTTTGCCTTATTCTGTCCCTGGTGAAACAGTGAATCGTTTATGTTCGTCTGGGATGTCGGCCATTATTCATGCAAACCGAGCCATAAAAGCGGGTGATGGTGATATTTTTATCGCAGGCGGCATGGAACACATGACCCGTGGTCCTTGGGTAATCTCTAAAACCTCAAAACCTTTTGGCAATGATGCCCAAATGTTTGATTCTTCTTTCGGATGGCGTTTTGTGAATCCCAAAATGAAGGAAATGTACGGCATTGATGCCATGGGACAAACAGCAGAAAATTTGGTGGATTTATATAAAATTTCTAGAGAGGATCAAGATTTGTTTGCTTATCGCTCCCAAATGAAAGCATTTGAGGCACAAAAATTAGGTTATTTTTCCGAAGAAATTGTGCCGGTCGAATGGGCCGATAAAAAGGGAAATGTGCAGCAATTTGACCAAGACGAATTTATTAAAGGAAATTCTTCTTTAGAAAAATTAGCCAGTTTAAAGCCTGCTTTTAGAAAAGAAGGTGGTACAGTTACCGCAGGAAATGCTTCTGGATTAAACGATGGGGCTGCAGTAATGCTGTTAGCATCTGAATTAGCAGTAAAAAATTCTGATTTTACCCCAAAAGGCAGAATAATTTCCTCCGCAGTGGTAGGGGTAGAGCCTAGAATTATGGGGATAGGTCCCGTGGAAGCTTCTAAAAAAGCCTTACAAAAGGCAGGACTTACCCTAGACCAAATGGATATTATTGAATTTAACGAGGCTTTTGCTGCTCAATGTTTAGCTGTTTCTCGAAATTTAGGTTTGGCAGATGACGATGAGCGAATTAATCCGCACGGGGGTGCAATTGCTTTGGGACATCCGCTAGGCATGTCGGGCACTCGGATTATTCAAACTGCCATGCACGGATTAGAAAAAAATAATAAAAAATATGCATTAGCTGCTATGTGTGTAGGGGTAGGAATGGGCTATGCAATTGTGATTGAACGAGTATAATAAATGAAATTATTTAATTTTTCGCCGGGACCGGCAACTTTACCCAAAGAGGTTTTTCAAGAGGCTTCGGAAGCTTTGTTGAATTATAAAAATACAGGACTTTCGGTTGCAGAAATCAGTCACCGAGCACCTTTATTTGTTGAGATTATTGAAGAAGCAACCGCTTTAGTTAAAGAATTGTATGCATTAACTGAAAATTGGGAAGTTCTTTGGTTGCCAGGTGGGGCAAGTCAGCAATTGGCAGTTACTCCAATGAATTTTGTAAAGCCGAATCAGAAAATTGGATTTGTTAATACAGGATTTTGGGCGCAACGTGCCATGGATGCCGCAGCTGAAATTGCACAAATTGAAATTTTAGACTCTGCTCAAGACTCAAATTTTGATCGAATTCCGAAAGTAAATGGCGATTTAGGGGATTTGGCCTATCTTCATGTCGTTTCAAATGAAACAATTGATGGACTTCAATATGCTGAATATCCGAATGTTTCTGTGCCTTTGGTTGCAGATTTAACTTCGGACTTTTTGACTCGACCTTTACCTCTTGAAAAATTTGCTGTGATATTTGCCTCTGCCCAAAAAAGCTTTGGTATTGCAGGTATAACCTGTGTTTTGGTGAATAAAAATCATTTACCAGATCATTCAAACCACAATGTTCCAACTATTTTTGATTTTCATACCCACATCAAGGAGCAATCATTATATCATACCGTTCCAACTTATCCAGTTTTCGTTTCGCTTTTGATGTTACGTTGGATTAAAAAGAATGGTGGTCTAATCGGAATGCAGGCAAATGCACAGCAAAGAGCGAAATTGATATATGATGAAATTGATCAAAACCCTTTATTGTTTGGAATTACTCAAAAAGAGGATCGATCTTTGATGAATGCCTGTTTCAAAATGCACAATGCAAGTTTGGAGCCGATTTTATTGAAATATTTAGAAGAAAATGGAATCGTGGGTATCAAAGGATTTCCAACAGTTGGCGGATTCCGAGCTTCTATGTACAATGGGATGCCTGTTGAAGGTATTGAATATTTAGTGGAATTATTACAAAATTTTAAAGCATAAGATGAAGTTTATCATTGCAGGTGGTGGGATTGGTGGATTGGTTACAGCTATTGCCCTAAAAAAAATAGGTCACGAGGTCCGAGTTTTTGAATCGGTAGAGGAAATCAAACCTTTAGGTGTCGGAATTAATTTGTTGCCGCATTGTGTTCGTGTATTAACAAACCTTGGTTTGCAGAATAAAATAGCAGAAATAGCCGTTGAAACCAAAGAATTGGTTTATGCTAATCGATATGGACAGTTGTTTTGGTCGGAACCTCGTGGCAGATTCGCTGGTTACAAATGGCCACAGTTTTCGATTCACCGAGGTAAATTTCAAATGCTACTTTGGGAAGAGGCTTTAAAAGCTATTGGTAAAGAAAATTTATATACCAATGCACATTTAACTTCCTTTGAACAAGATGATCAAGAGGTTCGTGTGCAATTTGTTAATAAACAAACTGGTGAAAATTGGCCAATTGAACATGGTGATGTACTAATAGGTGCAGATGGGATTCATTCTGAGCTTCGTAAAATCCTTTATCCAAACGAAGGAGGAGTTGTTTATTCGGGTAATGTGTTATACAGAGGAACAACAAAAATGAAGGGCTATTTGACGGGTGCTAGTATGGCGATGATCGGTTCTTTGCGTCAAAAAATGGTGATTTACCCCATTGTAGATTCTTTAGATCCCGATGGTAATCAATTAATCAATTGGGTAGGTAATTTGAAAATGGGTGAGGAAGGGCAATTGACAGTTCGTGATTGGAATCGACAAGCGGATAAGGATCGATTAATGGAAATTTACAAAAACTGGCAATTTGATTGGATAAATGTGCATGAGATGATTGCTAATGCAGAAAGTATTTATGAATTCCCAATGTCAGACCGTGATCCATTAGACAAATGGTCTTTTGGCCGAGTAACGCTTTTAGGTGATGCCGCACACCCGATGTATCCAATTGGCTCAAATGGTGCATCGCAGGCCATTTTAGATACTGATGCTTTGATTAGAGCATTTGAATCTACATCAGATCCGATTGGAGCTTTAAGGATTTATGATGCGGAAAGAGTTCCTGCAGCTGCCTTGGTGGTCAATCAAAATCGCCAAAAAGGTCCAGATTTTATCATGGATTTAATGGAAGATCGTTTCCCGGATGGCTTCCAAGAAAACGAAATTCCTCATGAAGAACTAGCGGAAATTATGTTGAAATATAAACAAATTGCTGGATTTGATATACAAACTTTAAACGCAAAACATTAATCTCACGCGCAGCTCTGCTGCGTGTGTTATATAATAAAAACATCATGTTTTTAAAATAGTCCACACTCAGCAGAGCTGAGCGTTCAAAAAAAATGAGAATATAAGAATATAAGAATATAAGAATATGAAGATTTTTACAGTATAACCAAAACTCAGTTTCACCAATTCGCAGATTCTCCGATTCTTTATTTCCTAAAATATAACTAACATGAAAAATCTATATTTAGTACTTTTATTTATTACTCAAATTTCTTTTTGCCAACAAACCGTAAAATTATATCCCGGAAAAGCACCAGGTTCTGAAACTTGGGACTGGAAAGAAAAAGAATTGAATGCCATGCCTGGCAATCGCATGTTCTACAATGTTTCAGAGCCTGAAATACTCATATACAAAGCACCGAAGGAAAAGGCCAATGGGGCAGCTTTCATTGTGGCCCCAGGTGGAGCCTTTCATATTTTATCTATCGATTCTGAGGGAATTAATGTAGCCAAATGGTTGAATGAACGTGGAATTACTGCCATCGTGATTAAATATCGTGTAGTGAAATCAAATTCGGATAATCCATTTGCTGAATTAATGCCATTGATGCGTGATTTTAAAAAATTGGATGAAATCAATGCTCCTGTAGTTGAAATGGCAACTAAAGATGGTATTGAAGCTATAAAGTATGCGAAAGCACATGCAATAGATTTAAATATCAATCCAAATAGAATTGGATTTATGGGTTTTTCTGCAGGAGGAACTTTAACTATGTCGGTTTTACTTTCTGCACCTCAGAATCTTAAACCAAATTTTATCGCCCCGATGTATCTTTATGGCCCTGCTGTGATAGGCAAAGAAATGCCTATTCAAACAACTCCCGCATTTATTGGCGTTGCAACTGATGATGAATTAGGTTTTGTGCCACATAGTATTGCCTTGTATCAGAAGTGGTTTGATGCTAAATTGCCTGCTGAATTACACATTTATGATAAAGGGGGACATGGATTCGGTACTCTAAAGAAAAATACTTCTTCGGATAATTGGTTGAATGACTTCGAAAATTGGTTGAAAATAATCTTAAAATAAGACGATGAAAATTGCTAAACTTACCTTAATAATTGTATTTCTTGGTACCATTAGTTCGGTATCTGGACAAGGAAAATTGCAAAACTTGTTAACCGAATATCAATCTAATCCACTTGGAATGGATGTAGAAAAGCCTCGCTTTTCATGGCAGATGGCCAATGTTGCCAAGCAATTTGGACAAAAACAAAAGGCTTATCAAATTCTTGTCACCGACGAAAAAAATCAAACAGTTTGGGATTCCCAAAAAACTGATTCTGACGTTTCTTTAGGAATTGAATACGCTGGACAAACTTTGAAACCAACAACCAAATACTCTTGGACATTAAAAGTTTGGAATGAGAAAAACCAAGAATTGTCTGCAAAGTCGAGCTTTGAAACGGGATTGATGAATGTAGATGCAAATCTATCTGCATGGAATGGTGGCAAATGGATTGGCACCAATAAAATTCCTTTTTATGCACATTATCAGTCGGTTTATGTTTTGAAATATGATGTACAGATAAAAAAAGGGAATAAAGCTGCCTTTGTATTTGGAGCAAATGACCCACGTTTAATGAATAAAAATTTAAATATTCAAGGAGTTGAAAGTGTAAAAGATCAAAGTTATATCGCATTGGAATTGGATTTAAGTGCAATGTCAAAATCAGATACGGCTAAGGCAAAATTAAATGTCATTCGTGCTGGCTATGATCTAAAAGACGATGCAAGTAAAGTGTTTAAATCATTTGATATTGCAACAACATTGATTAATAAGTCGAATCAACTACAAAAACATACCGTTTATGCGGTTTGTAACTTTGGATTATTTGATTTTTATCTAAATATAATTGATGCAAATCATAAGATTAATCCAAGTCCAGCTGGCGGTTCTCCTTTTGCTTCGCGTGGATTAAATTTGAATCCTGTAGGGGCAGGAAATAATTATATAAGTTTCCCTATGGTATCAGAAATAGGCTTTATGGTTGAACCTGGCAATGAAGCAGTATTTTCTAAGGTGCAGGTAATGAACTATCGCAAACCTTCAAACGACTTATTTAATTCGGATACAAATCCCCAATTATTTGCTGATAAAAATTGTACTATTCAAGGAAATGGCTTTTTGATTTCTGCTTCTAATGTAAAAACTTTAATCATTAAAGATCCTTCTCAATTTGCCGCTCCTATGTTGCGAACTTCTTTTGCTTTACAGCCAAAGGTTATCAAAAAAGCGCGTATTTATGCTACTGCACGCGGTATTTATGAATTGTATGTAAATGGTAAAAAAGTAGGGAAAGATTATTTTAATCCAGGTTTAACACAATACAATTTAAACCACCAATACCAAACATTTGATGTAACTAATTTGGTTCGTTCTGGTAAAAATGCATGGGGTGCATGGTTAGGTGAAGGTTGGTGGAGTGGTAATATCACCTATTCTGGTGAAAGTTGGAATTATTTTGGCGACCGACAATCGCTTTTGGCTAAATTAGTTGTTACCTATGCTGACGGTTCTGAGCAAGTAATTGCTACTGATCCAACAAATTGGAAAACCTTTTCAGATGGACCAATCCGAACAGGTAGTTTTTTCCAAGGAGAAGTTTATGATGCACAAAAGGAAAAAGCTGTAACATCTTGGTCAACGGCAGCTTTTAAAGATGCAGCATGGGATCAGGCAGTTTCAATTGATTTAAAAGGTAGTGCATTTGTGGGAGAATCAACCGATTTTGGAGGTCGTAAATCTTCATTAGATTTTTCCAATATGAAATTGTCGGGCCAATTAGATGACAAGGCTGGTATTGTAAAATCAATTAAGGCAAAGTCAATTACCGAACCAAGAAAAGGGGTTTATGTGTATGACATGGGCCAAAATACAGTTGGTATTCCATCTATTCAAATCAAAGGAGGAAAAGCTGGACAAGTAATCACTCTTCGATTCGCAGAAGTTTTGTATCCTAATTTGCCAGAGCATAAAGGCTTAGAGGGTATGGTTATGTTAGAAAATATTCGTGCTGCCTTAGCGCAAGATGTGTATGTTTTAAAAGGTGGTGATGAGGTTATTCAGCCCCGATTTACTTTTCATGGCTATCGTTTCTTAGAAATTACTGGTATTGATGCGGCTTTGCCCATTGCAAGTGTTCAAACTAAAGTTTTATCGTCAGTTGCTGAAATTACTTCTGAATATAAGACTTCAGATACCTTGGTGAATAAATTATGGGAAAACATTACCTGGTCTTTTCGCTCTAATTTCTTGTCAATTCCGACAGATACCCCTGCCCGAAACGAGCGTATGGGCTGGAGTGGGGATATCAATGTTTTCTCGAAAACTGCAACTTATTTAGCGCCTGTAAATAATTTTATGCGTCGACATTTATTGGCCATGCGTGATATTCAATCCAAAGAAGGCCGTTTTACAGATGTTGCTCCAGTTGGTGGAGGATTTGGTGGTACACTTTGGGGTTCCGCAGGTATTGTTGTAGCATGGGAAACCTTCCAACAATTTGGAGATATGGCCATGTTAAGGGAACACTATCCTGCCATGAAGAAATATATCGCATTTTTGGAATCAAAAGTGACTCCAGAAGGAATATTAAATGAAGGACCTTTGGGCGATTGGTTGAGTCCAGAAGGAAATAAAAACGATAACACCTTGTTTTGGGTTGCTTATCAGGCCTATAATTTAGAAATAATGGCCAAAACTGCTCGAGTTTTAGGAATCAATTCAGATGCTTTAGAATTTGAAATGACTTACGAAAAGAAGAAGAAATTATTCAACGAAGTATATTTGTCGGCAACAGGTAAAACTATCAAATCTGGTGTAAAATCGGCTCGAATGGGCCCGCCTTCTGCAAGACCCACCAATGAGCCAGAGAAGTCTGAAAAGGGACTAATGATGGATACTCAGGGTTCGTATGCTATTCCACTTAATTTGGGTGTTGTTTCAGAAGATAAAAAAGGTAAAGTAATTGCCAATTTTGTAGAAACAATCACACGTACCAATGTGGATGACTCAGGTGAAAAAAGACCTCCTTATTCGTTGATGACCGGATTTATTGGAACTGCTTCTGTGAGTGAAGCTTTGTCAAAAAATGGACATGATGAACTAGCTTATGCTATTTTAACCAATAAATCATATCCATCTTGGTTGTATTCAGTAGTCAATGGCGCGACTTCTATTTGGGAGCGATTAAATTCTTACACGATTGAGAATGGCTTTGGCGGAAATAATAGTATGAATTCCTTCAATCACTATTCTTTTGGCGCCGTAGCTGCTTGGATGTACAATTATTCGTTGGGAATTCAAAGAGACACAAAATCCCCTGGATTTAAGCATTTTGTTTTGAACCCACGTGTTGACCCCACTGGTAAAATAAAATTTGCCAAAGGTCATGTAAATACGATGTACGGAGATATCAAAAGTTCTTGGAAAATTGTAGGTAGTTCAACGCAATATCAATTCACTATACCAGCCAATACCTCTGCAACTGTGATTTTACCAGGTAAAAATGTTCAGCAAATTAAATTGGCTGGTCGCCCTTTTAAAGTTGGTAATGGAATATTATCGATAAGTGAAAAGAATGGATCGGTTGAAATAGAAGTGGAAAGTGGTGGATTTATATTTGAATGCAAATAATTAACAGGCAGATATAATAAGTAAAAGTTAAAAGGTATTAAGTATTAGTTAAATGGTATTTTATCAATTTACTTTTATTTAAAACTTGTAAATTGCAGGGGGTAAGGGGAATGTATTTCCCCAACAAAAAAATATTAGAATTTCCTATCAGCTAACTGATAAAATTTCTAAAACCTCTTACCTCTTACCTCTTACCTCTTACCTCTTACCTCTTACCTCTTACCTCTTACCTCTTATCCCTTACCTAAACTAAAACTCCTTATGATGCGCCATTCTATGCAAATCTTCCTGACTTAAAGATTTGAAGTATTCATACGTAATTTTTAAACCTTCTGCTCGACTTACTTTTGGCTCCCATCCTAAAATTTCCTTGGCTTTACTGATATCAGGTTTTCTTTGTTTCGGATCATCAGTGGGTAAGGGTAGAGAAATTAATTTTTGAGAAGTACCTGTCAATTTAATGATTTCATCACCAAACTCTTTGATAGTGATTTCATCTGGATTACCTATGTTTAAAGGTTGTGCATAATCCGAAAGCAACAAGCGATAAATTCCTTCAACCAAGTCATCTACATAGCAAAAGGCTCTTGTTTGTGAACCATCCCCAAACATAGTTAAATCTTCTCCACGAAGCGCCTGACCAATAAATGCTGGTAATACCCGACCATCATTTAGACGCATTCTTGGTCCATACGTATTGAAAATACGAACAATTCTCGTTTCTAATCCGTGGTAGGTATGGTATGCCATTGTCATGGCTTCTTGGAATCGTTTGGCTTCATCGTAAACTCCTCTTGGACCAACGGGATTCACGTTACCCCAATAATCTTCCGTTTGTGGATGTACTAAAGGGTCACCGTAAATTTCAGATGTTGAAGCAATTAAAACTCTCGCATTTTTTACTCGAGCTAATCCCAAACAATTGTGAATACCCAATGATCCAACTTTTAAAGTTTGTATCGGAATCTTTAAATAATCTATAGGAGAGGCCGGTGAAGCAAAATGTAAAATGTAGTCTAATTCTCCAGGAACATGGATAAATTTGGAAACATCGTGATGATAAAATTCGAAATTTGGTAATTTGAATAGGTGTTCTATATTTTTTAAATCACCCGTAATCAAATTATCCATGGCTATTACATGGTATCCTTCTTTAATAAATCGATCGCACAAATGTGATCCTAAAAACCCCGCCCCACCTGTAATTAATATTCTTTTCATATAAAATAAGAACTGAAGAACTTTAGAATTTAAGAACTTTAGTATTTAAATTAACAATTAACAATTAACAATTAACAATTAACAATTAACAATTAAACCCTCTCTCTTCCAATCGAATAATACGTATATCCCATTTCTTTCATTTGATCTAATTCATATAAATTTCGACCATCAAAAATGATTTTGTTTTTCAGTAGACTTTCCATTTTATCAAAATCTGGAGTTCGGAATTGCGGCCATTCGGTCATGATTAACAAGGCATCTGCATCTTGTAAACATTCGTAAGGATTTTTGCAATATGTCACCTTATTTCCAACTACCGATTGAACATTCTTCATAGCCTCTGGGTCATATACATGAACCTCGCATCCTGCTTCAATTAGGGAATCAATGTTATATAAGGCTGGTGCCTCTCTAATATCATCTGTGTACGGTTTGAACGCCAAACCCCACATGGCTATTTTTTTGCCCTTTAGGTTATTGCCAAAAAACTCTTGAACCGCAGGGATTAATTTCGTCTTTTGCTGTTCATTTACGTTCATTACAGCATCTAAAATTTGAAATTTATAATCGTTTTCCAACGAAGTTTTAGCCAATGCCTGTACATCTTTTGGAAAACATGAGCCTCCATATCCAATCCCGGCAAACAAAAATCTTTTGCCAATTCTAGAGTCGGTACCTATTCCTTTTCTAATGTCGTCTACGTTTGCACCAACCAATTCACACAAATTGGCAATCTCATTCATGAAAGTAATTTTGGTGGCCAAAAATGCATTTGCTGCATATTTAGTCATTTCAGCTGACCGTTCATCCATGAAAATAATGGGATTTCCTTGTCGCACAAGAGGAGCATATAATTTATTCATTACCTCTTTTGCTCGCTCAGATTTAGTTCCAATAACTACTCTGTCTGGCTTCATGAAATCCTCTACAGCAACGCCTTCACGTAGAAATTCTGGATTAGAAACCACATCAAAGGGTACTTTTGCTCCTTTTGAAATGGCTGCATGAACTTTTTCAGATGTTCCAACTGGAACAGTACTTTTATCAATAATTACAGTGTAATCTTTTAAGAGTGGACCTAAATCATTCGCTACTTTTAAAATATATTTTAAATCAGCCGAGCCATCTTCTCCCGGAGGAGTTGGCAGTGCCAAAAAGATTACTTTTGCACCTTCAATACCTTCTGCTAAATTGGTTGTGAACTGCAAGCGTCCTTCGTTGGAATTTCTTAAAAATAAATCTTCTAAACCTGGCTCATAAATAGGTATTTCACCTGCCCTCATTTTTTCAATTTTATTCTCATCAATATCCACACATGTAACCTGATTACCTGTTTCCGCAAAACAAGTTCCTGTTACTAATCCCACATATCCTGTTCCTACAACTGCAATTTTCATTTGGTTATGTTAGTTTTATTATACATAAATGGCAAAATTAATCAAATTGTCTAAAAATAATTCAATTTGTCAGTATTACTTTGCCAGTTGTCCCAGTCGGTTCCATGATTTTTAACAAATTGGAAAGTGTTGGCGCAATGTCGTTGATTTCAGTTCTAGAATTGATTCTTTTTGCAGGTACTTTCCAACCATAAAACAACAAGGGTACATGTGTGTCGTATGCATATAATGTACTATGTGTAGTTCCTGTTTTTGAACCAACAAACCATTGGGGTTTCAATAAAATCATGAAATCTCCAGATCTTAATGGATGGTATCCGTTGGTTATTTTGTCCTTAAATCCATTTATTAGTGTAGTATTTTCAAGATTTTTTAAATCAATTAATCGAGAAAATCCTTCTGTTTTGTTCAATGCCTTTTCAATGGTCTGAAAAACAAGCTCTCTCGAAATTTGTAATCTTTTCATTACTCTCGGGTCCAAATATAATTGAGAATTCTCTTCTCCTATAATTAAATCCCCTGTACCAACGGCTAATTTTAAGGCGTTTTTAATTTCTGTTAAAGCCTTTGCTCTATCATAAACCCCTCCAGGTAATTTTTTCGATTGTAAATATCCAGGTACATCCGCTACTGCATGGTCTGCACTTAAGAAAACAAGGTAATTGCCTTTTCCAATTTTAGTATCTAAATGGTTCAGGATTTCTTCTATATCACGATCTAATCGGATGTAATTATCTTCCAATTCAATGGATTGAGGACCAAAGGTATGTCCAATATAATCTGGAGATGAAAAACTAACAGCTAAAAAGTCGGTTGAATTTCCTTGACCTAATTTTTCTTCATCTATTGAACGAATTGCAAAATTCTTTGTTAAGGTGTTTCCCATTGGAGAAGTACGAATTACTTCTAATGCATTCGTTCCTTCAAATGAATGTGGAAAAGTAGAAGTCTTTGCACCTGGATATTTTCCTTCATAGGCCTGATCATCTTCTGCACTTAGAGTATAGGTGTTTATCGGAAAAAATGTATTCCATGGATTTTTAGTTAAATTTTCAGCTTGTTTTTCTGAATTGAATTTTTGAACCCAAGCAGGTAATTCTTTCATGTAAAATGTGGAAGTAATCCAATTGCCTTCTTTTGAATCGTACCAATAGGCCCCGTTGGCTGTATGTCCACCAGGTAAAATTGCCCCTCTGTCTTTTAAGGCAATTGCTATCGTTTTATTTTTGAAATTTTGAGCTAAACGTAATTGATCAGTGATTGTCGAAGTCCATAAATTTTTTGGCGACATCCAACCTGTTTTACCCGTTGTTCCAACGGTTTGAACCGTGCTGTCGTCTGTGCAATAAACTTTTTTACCTGATAGAACGTCTGTCCAATCATTTCCCACAATACCATGAACTGCAGGAGTAGTTCCAGTATAAACACTTGCATGACCTGCTGCAGTAACGGTTGGTGCATATGAATAATGATTATCTGTACAATTTATTCCTTGGTTCATCATACGTTTGAAACCTCCTTCGCTAAATCTACTATAGTATTTGTTCAAATAATCGTATCGCATTTGATCAACTATGATTCCAACAACTAATTTTGGTTTGCTTTGAACTACCGTAGAACTTGTTTTTTGTGCGAAAATAGAATTTGCCAAAAGCAAAATTGCTAAAATAAATAAGCTTGAATTTTTCATTGAAATTTTGGAAAAAAATCTAAAATTGTAACTTGATTTTCTTGGTTTAAAGTAAAAATTTTATGCTCTAATCCATTTGTAATAGCCCAAAATGGAGATTTTAAAACGGATTGGTATTGTGAAACTTGTTGTAAAACACTTGCATCTAAATTAACCTGAGGAGCTTTACATTCAATTAATAAAAAAAGTTCTCCATTTCTATCATAAATACAAATATCCGACCTTCTTTTCAATTGGTTAGCAAAAATAGGAGCCTCTAATTGAATTAAATTGGATGGATAATTTAAATGATGAATCAAATAATTTAAACAATGTTGACGAACCCATTCCTCTGGAGTCAATACCCTATTTTTCTTAGACACTTCATCAAAAATCAAAAGCTTTTCAGCTGATTTTTGTAACTTGTAGGCAAAGCTAGGGAAATCTAAAATAAGAATTGGATTCTTTTCCATTTTGTTTTACATCTCTAAAATACTTAAAATTTGACTTTATTCAAACTAAATATACATGAAAACAAAAGAAGAAATTGTTAACAATTGGTTACCTCGTTATACAGGAACCCCATTAGATAAATTCGGAAAATACATCCTCCTAACCAATTTTAAAAATTATGTAGAAATGTTTGCAACCAAATTTGGGGTAGAAATATTGGGCCAAGAGCGTCCGATGCAAACCGCTACTTATGAAAATATTACTATCATTAATTTTGGAATGGGTTCACCTATGGCCGCCACTGTAATGGATATTCTTTCTGCCATAGAGCCTAAAGCAGTTTTATTTCTGGGTAAATGTGGAGGTTTGAAAAAACATTTAGCCTTGGGCGATTTGATTTTGCCAATCGCTGCCGTAAGAGGAGAAGGGACATCTGATGAATACATTCCCAAAGAAATTCCTGCATTACCTTCATTCCGTTTGCAACGCTCCGTTTCTTCTATGATTAAAAAACACGAGTTAGATTATTGGACGGGCTTGATTTACACTACAAATCGTAGAGTTTGGGAACACGATGAAACATTCAAGCAATATTTAACTGATATCCGTGCCATGGGTATAGATATGGAAACTGCAACAATTTTTACCGTTGGCTTTGTTAATAAAATTCCACGTGGTGCGCTATTGTTGGTTTCAGATAATCCTATGACTCCCGATGGAGTAAAAACCGAAGAGTCCGACAAAAAAGTAACCACCAATTATGTGGACTTACACCTTCAAATAGGAATTGATGCTTTGTTAGAATTAGCAAATTCTGGAGAATCCGTTAAGCATCTCAGGTTTGAGTAAGCCAGTGAGCCAGTGAGCCAGTAAGCAGAGTTATAAATACTCGTTCACTGGCTCACTAGCTTACTGGCTCACTAGCTTACTGGCTCACTAGCTTACTGGCTCACTAGCTTACTGGCTCACTAGCTTACTGGCTCACTTTAACCACGAAGTGGTTAATTACAAACCTCCTTAATTACATTATACGCCCCTGCATACCCCAATTCACCAGATTTACTTAAATCAGCACAACCCGAGTTGTCTGAAAGGGCAATTTTTAAAATACCTCTTAAAAAATATGCCTCCGCGTATTTTCCATTCAAAAAGATCGCATTGTTGCAATCTTGAATGGCAGCCCTTTGATCTCCTAAATTTGATTTAGAAACTGCACGCAAAAAAAATGCTTCTGCAAAAATTGGCGATAAAGAAATGGCCTTGTCAAAATCCTCAATAGCATTTTTTGCATCTCCTGATTTTGCACGAGCAATTCCTCTACTAAAATACACCTCAGATTTATCTTCACTAAATGGGAAAATCTTTGTTTTGTCTAAAATACCATTTCTTAATTCATCTAATTGAATTTTAGAAATTTTACCAGTGTAAACTATTTTAGTCCCCTCTGAATTTCCTGCACCTGAAGCACGTGAAAAATCTTCAATAGCACCTCGATGGTCACCTAATTTCGATTTTACAAATCCTCTGCCATAAAAAGCCGCTAATTTATTTGGATTAATTTCCAAAGATTTGTTAAAGTCTTCTAATGCACCTTTTTCACCATTTTCACCCCTGAAATTCTCCAATTGTGTTTTGCAAAATCCTGAAAAATACCAATCGTCTGCATCATCTGGATTCAATTTAATTGATTCCTCGTAATCTTTAATTGCTCCCGTATAATCCGTTAAATTCATCTTGGCAAATGCCCTTCCTGAAAGATATCCACCTCTTTTGGGACTAATTTCAATTGCTTTATTGAAATCTTCTAATGCTCCTTTGAAATCACCTAATTTCGTTTTGCAATCACCTCTTGAAGCATAACTTGGGGCGTATTCTGGATTCAATTCCAAGGATTTGTTGAAGTCTGAAAGTCCACCTCTGTAATTTTCCAATTTAGTTTTCGATATTCCTCTGCTAAAATAAGCTGTTGCTTCTAAGGGATTTAAACGAATAGCCTCGTTATAATCTTGAATAGCAATTTTATGGTTGTCTTTTTTGCTGTAGCTTTGTCCACGTGCAATAAACGCCTCAAAATAAGTTGGTTTTAATTCAATTGCTTTGTCGAAATCAGAAATAGCTCCTGAAAAATCTTTTAAATTGTATTTCGAAAATCCTCTATTATAAAATGCTTCTGGTTCCGGATTGGCAGCATTTTTTTCTATGGCTAGGCTGAAATTTCTCAAAGCATCTGCATAATTACCAGATTTGTTTTGAGTCATTCCCAATTCCATATAATTTACATCCTGTGCAAATGAAATTGTTGAAATTCCTATTAAAGAAGCTATCAAAAGATATTTTTTCATGGGTATTTATTTTGTCAATTGTAATGAAATTCCGAGTAAAATGATAAACCAAAGCGTGCTAAGGGCAGTCTTTTTTAAATAGGGATCAATTTCTTCAGAACTTAAGTTAGATTTTAATTTAGTGTAGATGAAAAGTAAAGGAAAAATTCCTATCAAAAATATTCCTGCTGAATAAGGATTTAATTTTGTAGTGTCTCCCAGAAATATCGTCGAGAAAATAATAGCTAATAGGTACAATGATTTTTGATATAAAAACCCTTTTTCTTTACCAATTCTTACGGGTATAGAAAATTTCCCATTGATTTTATCATTATCGATATCCCTTAAATTGTTTAAATTTAATACCGCTACAGATAAAAATCCTACTGAACTTGCAGGTAAAAAAATCGAATAATCAATTATTCGACTTTGTAAATAATACGATCCACAGGTGCCCACCCAACCAAAAAATAAGAATACGGATAAATCACCTAAACCAGCATATCCATATGGTTTTTTTCCAATGGTGTAGGTGATTGCCGCTAAAATGGCTAAAAGTCCTAAAAGTAAGAAAATGATAATTTCTTGAAAACTTGTGTTTTGTAAGCTTTTGTAAATAAGTAATATACCACTGATGAATGACAAAATTCCTAATATAATTACAGCTTTTTTCATTTCAGGTATGGTCACTTTACCTGTTTGTACTGTTCGTTGAGCAACCTTTCGTTCTTGGTTATCAATGCCATTCAGAGTGTCTCCCAAATCATTAGCAAAGTTGGACAGGATTTGTAAGAAAAGAGTGGTGGATATCGCTAAAATAGCTATCTGAGGGGAGAAATGTCCCTCAGATAGCGCAATTAAATTTCCTAATAATATACTTGCTAGAGCTAGTGGTAACGTTCTTGGCCTTGCAGCCTCTACCCATCTATTCATTTTTATTGAATTGCTTTTACAAATTCAGGACTTGTAGGTTTTACACCAGATGCAAAAAAGTGTGTTAATTCACCTTTTTCATTGATCAAATACTTGCAAAAATTCCATGTCGGCTCTTTTTCATTCCAACCATTTTGATTTTTGTCTGATAACCATTTATATAGATTACTTTTTCCTTCTCCTTTAACCACAACTTTCTCCATCATTTGGAAGGAAACGCCATAGTTTTTTAAACAAAAATCTGAAATTTCAGCATTGCTGCCAGGTTCTTGGCCTCCAAATTCATTGGCAGGAAATCCTAAAATTACAATCTCAGGGTGCGACTTGTGAAATGCCTCCCAATCTGCATATTGTGGTGTAAATCCACATTTTGATGCAGTATTTAAGATCACAACTTTCTTTCCTTTAAATTGAGAAAAATCAATTTCTTTTCCATCTATACCTTTCATTTTAAATCCATAGATGTTTTGAGAAACAGCTGTAGCTGTTTCTGCTGGGCGTTCAACAATAGTTTTTTGAGTGAATGGAATTGCCAATGCAGTCAAAATAGATCCAATTTTCATAACATTTAATAACATAATAGTAAGAATTAAGAGTGTTAATAAAATTAATAGTTTCTTCATTTTACATTCTTATTGGGGCCTTAATTCCCAATAGTGAAATGGAGTGTTGAATAGTTTTACGCGTTTGATCTGCCAATATTAATCTAAAATTTTTCTTTTTCCCATCTTCTTCATTCAAAATGCTCAATTCATTGTAAAATTTATTGAATTGTTTAGCCAATTCAAAAGCATAATTTGCAATGACAGAAGGGGCGAAATTCTTGGCCGACTCGTCAATTTTATTTGAGTAATCATTTAAAAGGAAAATAAGTTCCAATTCGCAGTTTTCCAATTGATCAAAATTTCCAATGGGTTCTTGAGTAATATTTTGCTCCTGAGCTTTTCGCTGAATCGAGCAAATTCTTGCGTGCGTATATTGAATGAAGGGCCCTGTGTTTCCTTGGAAATCTATGGATTCTTCCGGATTAAACAACATTCTCTTTTTGGGATCTACTTTTAATAAAAAGTATTTCAATGCGCCAAGTCCTAAATCGTTAAATAATTCGTTCGATTCTTTCTCAGAAAAGCCTTCAATTTTTCCTAATTCTAATGTTCTGTCTTTAGCAGTCTGAACCATTTCTGCCATTAAATCATCTGCATCTACCACCGTTCCTTCTCTCGATTTCATTTTGCCACTTGGTAAATCCACCATGCCATACGACAAATGGTAATTTCCATTTGAAAAAGGTTTATTTAATTTTTTCAGGATATGAAATAAAACCTCAAAATGATAATCTTGTTCGTTGCCTACTACATAAACCGATTGGCTTGCCTTGAAATCTTCGTATTTCAATTGAGCTGTCCCCATGTCTTGCGTGATGTAAACAGAAGTACCATCTTTTCTTAAAACTAATTTTTGATCTAAACCTTCGTCCGTTAAATCAATCCAAACGGAACCGTCTTCTTTTTGAAAAAATACTCCCGAGTTTAATCCTTCCTGAACTAATTCCTTTCCTAACAAATAGGTGTTAGATTCCCTATAGGTTTTATCAAAATCAACTCCCATTACTTTATAGGATGCTGCAAAACCTTCAAAAACCCAATTGTTCATGGTTTCCCAAAGAGCAACAACTTCCTTGTCACCTTGTTCCCATTTCAACAACATTTCTTGAGCTTGCTTCAAAATAGGAGCTTCCTTTTTTGCGCTTTCTTCATCTAATCCAGTTAGTAGAAGCGTATCAATTTCTTTTTTATAAGCTTTGTCGAAGGCTACATAATATTTTCCAACCAAATGGTCGCCTTTTAATCCAGATGTTTCTGGGGTCTCATTGTTGCCAAACAATTGGTAGGCCAACATGGATTTACAGATATGAATTCCTCTGTCGTTTACCAAATTGGTTTTTACTACATCATATCCTGCCGATTTTAAGATTTGTGCAACCGAATAACCTAAGAAATTATTACGTAAATGTCCTAAATGTAGTGGTTTGTTGGTGTTGGGAGAGCTATATTCAATTAAGACTTTCTCACTTTTTGTTGCTAAATCAAATGATTTTTGAAAACTTAATTCTTGTAAAATTTTTGTCCAAACCTCGTTTTTTAAACTGATATTCAAAAAACCCTGTACCACTTGGATAGATTTAACCAAATCACAATTGGACTTCAAATATTCGCCTAATTGGTTGGCCAACATTGGAGGTGCCATTTTTGCTTCCTTGGAAAAGGGGAAAACTACTAGAGTATATTGTCCTTCAAATTCCTTTTTGGTCTCTTGTAAAATAATTTCTTCAACTGATAATGAAAATAATTCTTTCAGTCCTTTTTGAATTAATTGGGATAGTTCCTTTTGAATAGCTGACATCTAAATTCTTGCGCAAAATAATTGCAAAGGTACGATTAATCCTTCGAATGTTAAGATAATATTTTACCTTTGTGCTCATGAATCCAGCAATTTATCAAGAGGCAATTCAATCCCTAAAATCAGGTGGAGTAATTATTTATCCAAGCGATACATTATGGGCATTGGGTTGTGATGCTCGTTTTGATGCCTCCATTGAAAAGATTTTTCAAATTAAAAACAGACCCATTGATAAGGGTTTGATTTTGTTGATATCAAAAATCGAACAATTGAACGAATATGTGGAACAAGTGCCAGATATTGCATGGGATTTGGTGGAATTTGCAGAAAAACCTTTGACAGTCATCTACCCAAAGGGCAAAAATGTGAGTAAGCATGTCTTAGGCCCCGATGGTAGTATAGCCATTCGTTTGGTAAAAGATGAATTTTGCAAAGGATTCTTATTTAGATACCAACGAGCTGTTGTTTCCACCTCTGTAAATGTTTCAGGACAGGCATCTGCCATTCAATTTGACGATATTTCTCCAGAAATAGTCAATCAAGTTGATTATATTTTGAAAAATGAAGGAAGTAATAAGTTGACACTTAAAGCCTCTAAAATAGTGCAATTAGGAATAGGAGGTGATTATAAAGTAATACGCGAATAATGAAAAGTGGACTAGAAATTATAAGTCATCCTATTTTTAAAACCATCGGACAGGCAGCAGACAATCTAAATGTTGAATGTTATGTGATCGGAGGTTTTGTTCGTGATCAATTACTCAATCGAGATTGTAAAGATATTGATGTGGTTTGTGTGGGATCTGGAATTGATTTAGCCATAGAAACTGCCAGATTGTGCAATTTGCCTGAGCAAGCAGTAAATGTTTTTAAAAATTTCGGAACAGCTATGTTTCGTTTTGATGAGGATTGGGAACTTGAATTTGTGGGTGCCAGAAAAGAATCCTATGATTTCAATTCGCGAAAGCCAACAGTTGAGGAGGGTAGTTTAGAAGACGATCAAAATAGAAGGGATTTTACCATTAATGCCTTGGCAGTTGGTTTAAATTCAGACAATTGGGGTAAATTGATTGACCCATTTGAAGGATTAAAGGACCTTGAATCTAAAACTATAAAAACTCCACTAGAGCCAAGTATTACGTTTTCAGATGATCCTCTGCGCATGATGCGTGCTGTTCGTTTTGCCACTCAGCTAGGATTTGATATTGAATCGGAAACTTTTGAAGCACTCCAAAATGAAAAAGAGCGACTTTCAATAATTTCGTTCGAAAGAATTTCTGATGAATTAAACAAAATTATTACTTCCAATAAGCCTTCTTACGGCTTTTTGTTGTTAGATGCCTGCGGGATTTTGCCCATTATCTTTCCCGAATTTGTCAAATTAAAAGGAGTTGATACCGAAGAAGGGAAGGGTCACAAGGATAATTTTTACCATACTTTGCAGGTCTTAGACAATATCACTAAATCTACCAACGATCTTTGGTGGCGTTGGGCAGCAATTTTGCATGATATTGCTAAGCCTGATACCAAACGTTTTGATAAGAAAAAAGGCTGGACGTTTCATGGACATGAGGACCTCGGTGCCCGACAAGTCCCTGGGATTTTCAAGCGTTTGAAATTGCCTTTAAATGAAAAAATGAAATTGGTTCAAAAATTGGTTCGTCTTCATTTACGACCGATTGCTTTGGCCAAAGAGGAAATTTCAGATGCCGCCTTGCGACGATTACTGTTTGAAGCAGGTGATGATTTAGAGGCCTTGATGGCCCTTTGTAGGGCAGATATTACCTCTAAAAATGGCGAAAAAGTAAAACGCTATCTAAAAAACTTTGATATAGTTGAACAGAAACTTAAGGAAGTAGAAGAAAAAGATCAGATTCGTAATTTTCAACCAGTAATTACTGGTGAAATTATTATGGAAACCTTTGATATTGGCCCGAGTAAGGAAATTGGAATTATTAAAATAGCTATCCGAGAAGCGATTTTAGAAGGAATTATCCCGAATGATTTAGAAAAATCCTGGGATTTTATGTTAGCAGAAGGAGCAAAGTTAGGGCTGTACCCAAAGGGTAATTGTTAATTGTTAATTGTTAATTATAAATTAATAAAATCAACAATCAACAATCAACAATTAACAATTAAAAATTAAAAATTAAAAATTAAAAATTAACAATTAACAATTAACAATTAACAATTAACAATTAACAATTAACAATTAACAATTTACAATTTTATAAAAAGTTCCTCCTTCGGATAACGAACTTTTGTTGCGCCGCTCATGAAGTCTGCTTCCGCATGTCTTTCGCCAACTGCTAAAATTAAAACTGAATGTAATCCTTTTTCTTTAAGTCCAAGTAACTCATCCAATTTTGCTGGAATGAATCCTTCCATTGGAGTAGAATCAATTCTTAGTTCCGCTGCTGCAGCTAAAGCTGTTCCCATAGCAAGATAAACTTGCTTGGCAGCCCAATTGGCTTGTAAATCCTGTGGACGACTCAATAAACCTCCTGCTATAGCATTTTTGTAATCAGCTAACATTTCAATTGGTACATTTCTTTGTTGAGAAACTGTATTGATGAAATGATTGATTTTTTCTTCAGTCACTTCATTCCATGCTGCGAAAACTAATAAATGTGAGGCTTCTACAATTTGAGGTTGTCCGTAGGCAATGGGTTGAATTTGAGCTTTTAAATCTTGATTTTCAATCACTAATACTTGGTAAGGTTGAAGACCGAAACCCGAAGCACTCAAACGAATTGCCTCTAATAAATGCTCAATTTTGTCGTCTGAAACTTTTGCTCCTGACATTCTTTTGGCAGCATAGCGCCATTCTAAAGATTCTAATAAAGTCATATTATTCAGAAATTAATGTAACATTTAAGTTAAATTCATCCATGATAGCTTTGTCGCCAATGCTTGCAAAGAATTTTTTTGAACCGTATTGAATACCAAAATCAGTTCTGTCGATTGTGATATTTGCTTTTGCTGAAACTTTTCCACCTGCAACTGTAATGTTTGCTGGGAAAGAGATTGCTTTTGTGATTCCTTTTACTGTCAAATTACCTGAAATTTGGTTTCCTGCAACTTTAGTGATTACAAAAGAAGCTGTAGGGAATTTCTCTACTTCAAAGAAGTCGCCAGTAGAGATGTGACCAATAAATTTCTTGTTGTATTCTGCATCAGTGATGTCTAAACAAACAATTTTTTTTAAATCAATGGTGAAGTTTCCTCCAACTAATTTGTTGCCATCTACAGCTAAACTAGCTTTGGAAATAGCCACAGTACCTGTGTGCTCTCCAGTTACTTTTTTTGCTAACCAAACGATTGAGCTTTTTGGTGAAACTGCAACATTTTTTGGTGCAGCAAATGAGACAAATCCAATTGTCAAGGCGGATAATAAAATACTTACTTTTTTCATTTTTTTGTTATTACTTGTTATTTGGTTCCCCGAATTTCATTCGGGGTTATTTAAAATTGAACCCCTGTGGGGTTCGTTGTACTTAATTTTTTTTTAAATCCCAGGGTTTCACCCTGGACTATTACAAGTGAACCCCTGCAGGGTTCGTTGCACTCTTCACTATTCACTCTTCACTCTTCACTATTCACTTCTGCGGAATTCATCCAACAACTCATTCAAAAGTTGAAGCTTTTCTTTTCCCATTTTCTCGAACTTGCTTTCCCAATTCAAAATGATTTTATCAATTTGCTCAAGCAATTCAAGTCCTTTGGGAAGAATTATGATGTCTACTGCTCTTCGGTCATTGGGACACTCTCTGCGCTGAACATATTTTTTTTCTAATAATTTGTCCACCAAACGAGAAGCATTCGACATTCGATCCAACATCCGTTCCATGATCCCAAGTACCGTAATTGGAGTTCCGTTTTGTCCTCTCAAAATTCTCAAAACATTGAATTGTTGAGGAGTTATTCCAAATGGTTTTAATATATCTGTGTGTTGCTTGCCAATCCAATGACTTGTAAATACAACGTTCAAAGAAGCCTTTGAGCCCTCCGAATTGAATTTACTTTGCTTAATTTCTTCTCCAATTCCCATATCTTGAAATTTGATGTAGCAAAATTAAATGTAGTTACATTAAATTCCAAAACATTTAAAATAAAATTTTTGTAAAATTGTGTTATATTGGACAAAAAGGGCTTAATTTGAATATGGAAGCATTATTAAATTTGTCGCAACCTTTGTTTTTAGGTTCAAATTCGCCAAGAAGAAAGGAGATTTTACATTCTGCTGGTTTTCATTTTACTGTTTTACCGGCGAATATTGAAGAGAATTTTGATGAAAATATGGCATTGGAAGAGGTTCCTGTTTTTTTGTCACAGAAAAAAGCCAAGGCCTTAATCGAAACCGGAATCCCATCAGGAATTGTTTTAACCGCCGACACCGTAGTAATTGTAGAAAATCAAATCTTAAATAAACCGAAGGATAGGGCAGAGGCTTTACAAATGTTAAATCTTTTATCAGGAAAAACCCACAAAGTAGTAACAGGTTTTGCCATAGAGGGTCCCAATATATCTATTGCCGATTCAGATGAGGCCTTTGTGACATTTCGAAAATTAGAACAATGGGAGATGGAATTTTATGTAAAATCAGGTACTGCAATGGATAAAGCTGGAGGTTATGGAATTCAGGATTTTATCGGAATGGTTGGTATCGAAAAATTAGAAGGTTCTTTTTACACGGTTATGGGCTTGCCCATTTATAAAGTTTATCAGGCTTTGAAGCCCTTTATATTAGAAGGAAGGGAGTTGATTATGAATTATGAATTATGAGTTATGAGTTATGAGTTATGAGTTATGAATTATGAGTTATGAGTTATGAGTTATGGGTTATGGTATTTGAATTTCATAACTCATAACTCATAACCCATAACTCATAACTATATAGAAAAGCTTTCCCCACAGCCGCAAGTCCTTGCCGCATTAGGATTCTTGAATTGAAACCCTTTTCCATTTAGACCATCAGAAAAATCTAATTCTGTGCCTGCAAGATATAAGATAGATTTTTTATCAACCATGATTTGAATACCCTTGTCTTCAAATACCATGTCGTTATCTTTCTTTTCAGAAGAAAAATCTAAATTGTACATTAAGCCAGAGCAACCACCTCCTTCAACTGCCACACGTATATGGTATTGCTCGGTCAAGCCTTCTTTATCTCTTAGTTCTCTAATTTTCTCTGCTGCTAAATCTGTTACAGTTACCATATCCTTTAAATTTTATGCAAAATTAATATATTTTTGAAAAATTTCTACTTATTTAAATTCAATCTAAATAAAGTATAGAAAATGAACGATTCCTGTTGTAATTTTGTTCCCTAAAATAAAAAATTCAGAAATTTTATGCTTTCAATTAACAATTTACATGCGAGAATAGGAGAGAAAGAAATCTTAAAGGGCATTAATTTGGAAATTAAACCAGGAGAAGTTCATGCCATTATGGGACCCAATGGTTCTGGTAAGTCCACATTAGCATCTGTTTTGGCAGGTAGAGAGGATTATGAAGTAACAGAGGGATCTGTGATTTTCCAAGGAAAGGATATTTTAGAACTAGCTCCTGAAGAGCGTGCTGCTGAAGGTATTTTCTTAGCTTTTCAGTATCCTGTGGAGATTCCAGGAGTTTCAACAACCAACTTTTTGAAATCGGCAGTAAATGAAATTAGAAAATACAGAGGCGAGGAGCCGATGGATGCCGTGCAGTTTTTGAAGATGTTCAAAGAAAAAATGGCTTATGTCAACATCGACCAATCTTTGTTGTCAAGAGCCCTAAACGAAGGGTTTTCTGGCGGAGAAAAGAAAAGAAATGAAATATTCCAAATGGCCGTATTAGAACCTAAATTGGCCATTTTAGATGAAACTGATTCTGGATTGGACATCGATGCGTTGCGTATAGTTGCAGAAGGTGTAAATAAATTGAAGGGTCCTGACAATGCAACAATTGTGGTAACTCACTACCAGCGTTTGTTAGACTATATTGTGCCAGATTTTGTTCATGTGTTGTACAAAGGACGTATTGTGAAGTCTGGAACCAAGGAATTGGCATTAGAATTAGAGGAAAAAGGTTACGATTGGATTAAAGCTGAGGTAGATTAATATGTCGGATATGTCAAAAGAATTAGCCATAAAATCTTTTCAAGCTGTTGGTTTCCCAACTTCCAAAATGGAAGAATGGAAATATACTTCATTGAAAAACTTAAATGAGATAGATTGGAGTTGGGAGGAATTAAATTTGTCAGTAGCTTCAATTGATGGACTGCAAATTTGTACCCTACAAGATTTGTTGAATCATTCAACAGAATTTAAGGCTAAATGGGAGGGTAAAGATCCTATTTTAGAACAAAATCCATTGTTTGCTTTAAATGCAGCTATCTGCGAAAATCCTTTAGTTCTTTGGATAAAAGAAGGTATTCAAATCGAAGATGCCGTTCATTTGTCCGTATTTCTTAAACAAGATAAGAATACAGCCTTTCAATCGAAGATGATTGTTTTTTTAGAAAAAGACAGCTCGTTTTCCATCATTGAATCAGCTAATTCTCAAGGTGAAACTCCAGTTTTTTCAACGTTTGTTCAAGAAGTTTTTCTTGCAGAAGGTGCCCAGTTTAAATATGTAAAGGAGCAAAATTTGAGCGATTCTTGTACGTATGTGGATCAGACCTTTGTGTACCAAGATTCCAATTCTCAAGCAGACACCTTTACATTTTCATTGAATGGAGGTATTATTAGAAACAATTTGCATTTCTATATCAATGGAGAGCAAGTGGTTTCTAATTTGAATGGTTTGTACGTTCCTGGAGCTAATCAATTGATGGATACCCATTCGGTGGTGGACCACCGTTTGCCCAATTCCGAATCCAATGAATTATACAAAGGAGTATTGATGGGGCAATCAACGGGTGTTTTCAATGGTAAGATTTTCGTTCGAAAAGATGCGCAGAAAACCAATGCATTCCAAAGTTGTAGAAATGTGTTGGCATCGCAAAAAGCAACCATGAATACAAAACCTCAATTGGAAATTTGGGCTGATGATGTGAAATGTTCTCATGGTACAACCACCGGACAATTGAACGAGGAATCCTTATTTTACATGCGTTCAAGAGGTATTTCTTTGGCTGCTGCTAAGACTCTATTGCTTTTAGCGTTTGCTCAAGAGGTAATTGATACAATCCCTTTTGAAGAAACAAGAAAAAGTATTTCAGAAAAAATTATTGCAAAAATTGAAGCTTCAAACGATCTAGTGATTTAATGCGAATGAATTCCTATAGAAGTGATTTTCCGATTCTAGATCAAATGGTCAATGGAAAACCATTGATTTATTTTGATAATGCAGCTACGACCCAAAAACCTAAACAGGTAATTGAGGTATTGAAGCATTATTATGAAATGGATAATGCAAATATTCATCGTGGGGCACATGCTTTGGCTGATCGGGCTACTGCCAAATATGAAAATACCCGAAAGAAGATTGCTGATTTTATAAATTCACCGAGTACAGAGCAAATAATTTTTACATCTGGTACAACAGGTGGTATAAATTTAGTTGCCCAAACTTTTGGTAGAGCTTTTGTTGGAAATGGCGACCAAATCATAGTTTCGAATTTAGAACACCATTCTAATATTGTACCATGGCAAATGATTGCCCAAGAAAAAGGCGCTGAAATTAAGGTTATACCTGTTTCAGAAGTGGGGGTTTTGGACATGGAAGCCTTTAAATCCTTATTGAATTCAAGGGTTAAATTGGTTGCAGTTAATCATGTTTCTAATGCCATTGGAACAATAAATCCGATTGAAACAATTATTTCTGAAGCCCATAACGTAGGGGCAAAAGTCTTAATTGATGGCGCGCAATCGGTAGCTCATATTTCCATAGATGTTCAAAAGTTAGATGTCGATTTTTTAGCTTTTTCTGCTCATAAATTATTTGGACCCACTGGAGTTGGCGTTTTATACGGCAAAAAAGAATTATTGAATGCAATGCCACCCTATCAAGGTGGTGGTGAAATGATTAAAGAAGTTTCTTTTGCAGGAACAACCTATAATGAGTTGCCCTATAAATTTGAAGCTGGAACGCCCAATATTGCTGATGTGATTGCATTTGGTGCAAGTTTAGATTATTTGAATAGTTTATCGCATCAAACAATTTGGGAGCTTGAAAAGGAACTATTAAGCTATGCATCCAAAAGGTTATTGGAAATTGATGGTTTGAAAATTATAGGAACAGCTCCTCAAAAAATTGCTGTGGTTAGTTTCTTAATTGAGGGAACGCATCCGCAGGATATAGGACTTTTATTAGACAAATACGGTATTGCTATCCGTACAGGACATCATTGCGCGCAGCCTTTGATGCAGCGATTTGATATTGTGGGAACTTGTCGAGCTTCTTTTGCGTTTTACAATACTAAGGAAGAAATAGATGCTTTTGTAGAAGCATTGAAAAAAGTAGTTTTAATGTTGAAATAATGGCGAAAAATATCAATCAAATTCAGGATTCGCTTATTGAAGAATTTGGACTTTTTGAAGATTGGACAGAAAAATATGAGTACCTAATAGATTTAGGTAAAAAATTAAGTCCAATGGCTGAGGCATTAAAAACTGAAGATAACGTAATAAAGGGTTGTCAAAGTAAAGTTTGGCTTTCTGCTAAATTTGAAGAGGGGAAAGTGATTTTTGAAGCAGATTCAGAGGCTGTAATTGTTAAAGGATTAATAAGTATGTTGATTCGCGTTTTGTCGAATCAAACTCCACAAGATATATTACAGGCTGATTTATATTTCATTGATGAAATCGGGATGAGTCAGCACCTTGCTCAAACCCGTTCAAATGGTTTGTTGGCTATGGTAAAACAAATGAAGAATTATGCCTTAGCATTTTCTTTAAAAGATTAATCGGATGGAAGAAGTAAAAGTAAATATGATTACTGAAGCAGATTTAAAGGAAAAAGTTGTAAAAGCCATTAAAACGGTTTATGACCCAGAAATTCCAGTAGATGTGTATGAATTGGGATTAATTTATGAAATTAAAATTTTCCCAGTGAATAACGTTTATGTGTTAATGACCTTAACTTCACCTTCATGTCCTTCTGCGGAAGCAATTCCAGTAGATATTGAAAAAGCCATCAGAGAAATTGAAGAAGTATCAGATGTTTCAGTTGAGCTTACTTTTGACCCACCTTATTCACAAGATATGATGTCGGAAGTTGCAAAACTTGAACTCGGCTTTTTATAATTCACAATTTATAATTAACAATTAATAATTAAAAGAATGTATCCAGAACACTTAGTACATCCCATGCGGATGGATATCGTAGAAGGAGGTTTTTCAGAATTGAAATCTTCAGCAGATGTGGAAGAAGTTATGGCAAAGCCAGGAACTACTTTATTGTTTATCAATTCTGTTTGCGGTTGTTCGGCAAGAACAGCTCGTCCAGGAGTGAAAGAAGCGGTAGCCATTTCTGCAAAAAAACCGAATCAATTGGTAACTGTTTTTGCCGGAGTAGATTCAGAGGCAACACAAAAAGCTAGAGAATATACATTACCTTATCCTCCATCTTCTCCATCCATTGCTTTATTTAAAGATGGTGAATTAGTCCATTTCGTAGAGCGTCATCACATTGAAGGTCGTTCCGCTGAAATGATTGCGGCCCATTTAGAAGGGGCATTTGAGGAATTCTGTTAGAAATTATGAGTTATGAATTATGAATTATGGATTTTTTCAAAATAACTCATAACTCATAATTCATAATTCATAACTCATAATTCACAATTTATTTCGGTGCTCCCCCTACAGCTCCCGCATCACTTGGCTTTGGGTCTTTTGCCTTTTCAGCCGCTTTTTTTGCCGCACCTTCGTAATCTCCAGCTTTAATAAACGACATCTTAGTTAGGTCAATATTTCGTCTTACAGCCTGTAATATTTGCTCTGGAGTTAAATTGTTGATTTTATCTTCTAATTCTTTAGACCACTTCATGGTTCTGCCTAAATATAGATTTGAATTTAACAACCCACTTAATGAATTATCTTGAGATCTTGATACTTGGCGTGCTTGCATTAAAGATTTCTTTGCTTCATCAATTTCTTTTTGGGTGAAGCCTTCTTTTAAAACCTTTTCAATTTCTTCTTTAAAAGCTGCTTCTAGTTTTGCCAAGTTTTCTGGTGCATAAATTGCATACCCAACAAATGCCCCATATTCATCTATTGGATGAGCGCTAAATTGCGATCCTACACCATAAGATAATCCATCTTTTTGGCGAATTCTGTTCATTAAACGTGAGCTTAAACCTGAACCACCACCCAACATATAATTGCTCAATTCCATAGCCGGGTAATCTGGGTTCGAATCTTTCATTTTAATTGGCTGATAGGCTAAGAAAAAAGCATTTGCCTTATCAGGAGTCTCTATCGATTTATTTTGACCTTTTAAGTCCTTGTAAATAGCAGGGATTCTGGTAAAAGATTTTGGTGATTTCCAATTTGAAAAATCATTTTTAATTTCTTCTTTAATTGCAGTTTCATCAAAATCTCCTACAACTGAAAAAGTTGCATTAGAAGCTCCATAGAAATTTTTATAAAACGCAACAGCGTCCTCTAATTTTACATTTTTATATAATTCTGCAGATTCCTCCAAGGTGGCTTTATAACGAACATCATTTTTCGGAAAATGTCCAGTAGTTAATTGGTTCATCGCATCCATTGCCTTAGCTTGTGGTTCACTTTTTTGACTTTCAATACTTGTCAAATTTTCTTGTTTTAACTTTTCAAACTCTTGGGCATCAAATGCTGGATTTTTCAATGCATCTGCAACTAATTTTAATGTAGGGACTAAATTTTCCTTGGTTGTTTCGATGCTTATGTTAGCCTGAGTCGATTCTCCAGAAATGCTAACTCGTGCTTTTAATTTATCTAATTCGTCTTGAAATTGTTGACGCGTTTTAGTTTTTGTTCCTTTGCTCAACATATCAGCCGCTAGATCAGCCGCTGTACTTGTACCTAATAAAGATTTTTCATCTCCAAAACGTAATGTCATTCTTGCAAAAACTGCGCCACCTCTTGTTTTCTTGGTTAATAAGGCCAATTTGATTCCCTCAATCGTTTCAGTTTTAGTCCTAGAATCAATATTTGCTGGACTTGGATCAAATGCTTCTCCTTCTGAAACAGCTGCTTTGGGTTTATAGTCTTTTAAAACCTCCGCGGCTTCCTTTGCTTCTGGGATTTCTGCTCGAACAGGTTTTTCAGTAGGATAAAATACACCAGTTGTTCTATTTGAACTTATAAAATATTGTTGAGCCACTCGTTGAATGTCTGCAGGAGTCAATTTTTCCAATTGATTTCTTGTTTGAAATAACATTCTCCAATCGCCTAAAGCAATAAATTCAGATAAACCTAAACCTACCCGTTGCGCATTGTTTAATAACAATTCAATATTTTTTTGGTTTTTGGTTTTGATGCGATCCAATTCCTCTTGAGTCGGAGGCGTTTTTGCATACTGTTCAATGGTTTCCTGCATGATTTTTTTCACTGTGTCAACTGATTTATCTTTTAATAATTCAGCAGCAAAATAAACCAAACCTGGATCTTTTAATTGAAAAGTAAAACCACCAACTGAAGATGCTTTTTTTGTTTCAACTAATGCTTTGTATAATTTACCTGATGGTTGATCAGTTAATAAATCTGTTAATACATCGCAAGCAACATAATCTGGATGCAAGCCTGATGGTATATGGTACGACATTCCCACAACCTGCACATCGCCCACACGACGTAAACTTACTTCTCTTTCTCCATCCTGTGTAGGTTCCGCCGTAAAGGTCTTTGGTAAAATTCTTTCAGGTTTTGGTAAAACACCAAATTTCTGATTGATTAATGCCAATGTTTTCTTTGGGTCAAATTTTCCTGCAATTAATAAAACAGCATTATCAGGCTGGTAATATTTTTGATAATAGGCTTTTAAATTTTCAATTGGTACTTTTTCAATATCTGACCGAGCTCCAATGGTTGAATTGCCATAATTATGCCACAAAAACGCTGTAGAAACGATACGTTCCATTAAAATACTCCCAGGGTCGTTTTCATTCATTTCAAACTCATTCCGAACCACTGTCATTTCTGTTTCTAGGTCTTTTTTATCTACTCTAGAATTCACCATTCGATCCGCTTCCATGTCCAAAGCCCAATCCAGGTTTTCATCGGTTGCTGAAAAAGTTTCGTAATAATTGGTGCGATCTAACCAAGTAGTGCCATTGAACTGAGCTCCGTGGTCTGAAATTTCTTTGGCAATTTCTTTGTGTTTTCCATTGGTTCCCTTAAATAAAAGGTGTTCCAAAAGGTGCGACATACCAGTCTCCCCATATCCTTCATTTCTTGAACCAACCAAATATGTGACATTAACCGTGATGGTTTGTTTGGAAGGGTCAGGAAATAATAAAACCTTCATTCCATTGCCCAATTTGTATTCTGTAATACCTTCGGCAGTTGTAATTTTTTCTGGAATAGCTAGGCTTGGTGCTTTTTGTTGGGAATATCCCAAAATACTAGTGGTCAGCAATAAGGCTGAAAAAAATAGTTTTTTCATAAGTTTTGATTTGTTTTTAATATATGGTTAAAATTTAAATTATCAATTAATTACTTTTTTTTATACTCTTGAATTAATTTATAAATCGCTTTTTGGGTTTCAATATCTGGGAAATAATCGAAAATTAGTTCATGTTTATCATAATCTAACAATAATCCAGTTTCAAGAAAGTGAAAAGCCTCCTTAAACTGTCCCCCTTTAATTAGAAAAATGGCACATCTGTAGTAGAGCTCGGCCTCTTCAGGTAATTCATCAATTGCGGAAAGCATTATATCTGCAGCTTTTTCATAATCACATAAATCAAAGTGCAATTGAGCCCATTTGGTCCAAGTAATTGCCAAAAAAGAATCCAATTCAATAGATTTTTGGAAAGCTTCATCTGCAGAAACCGTATTGCCTAAATAAGATTCAATATCTCCTAATCCAGTCCAGTATAAAGCAACGTTTTCATTTAATTTGATGGCCTTTTTGATAAAATGAAGGGCTTCAAACCAATTTTCCATTTCTGTTAGGCAATAGGCTAAGCCATAATATGCCTCATCCCAAAAATTAGAAACTTTTATGGCTTCCTTATAATACTTGATTGCCTCAGTTAGATTTTTCTGTCGTTCAAAACAAGAGCCAAGGCAACAATATAATTCAGCATTAGGTTCATCATATTTTAAACAAGTTAGGTAAGCTTCTTCAGCTAAATTATATGATTTTTGGTTCATATAAATATTCCCTAAATTGAAATAGGCAGAAGCAAAAGTAGGTTCAATAGCAATGGAATATTGGTATGCATCAATTGCTTTATCGTACATTTTTAGCTTCGCGTATGCAATGCCCATATTGTACCAGCCTGTGAAAGAAAACGGATCATTGTCGATAAAACGCTGATAATATTCGATGCTTTCTTCAATTTTGCCTATGTTGTCTAAGGCATTTGCCAATTCAACCAATGCACCCTCATTATCGGGATTAGCCTCTATAGCCTTTTTAAGCATATCCACAGCTTCACGGTGTTTCGACCAGTTTACGTAAACGGTACCAAGTCGAAAATAGATTTCATCTTTCTCGTTATAAGTATCTAAAAGCCCTAACAATAATTCAATAGCCTTGCTGTGTTCACCTAGGGTGCTCAAAAGGGTTCCTTTAGTAAGTTGTAATTCCAAATCATTTGGAAACAACAAAGCGGCTGATTCTACCAATTCCATTCCTTCATCAGCCAAGCCATTTTCAGCTAAAGCAAGGGCTTTAATATGAATTAATTCTAAGGTATTGGGAAAATGTTTTAATCCGAAATCACATGCTTGAATAGCCTCGTCAATTTTTCCTAAGCCTACATAATATTCGGCAATTTGTTCCAGGGTGTCAACGTCAAAAAAGGAATTTTCTTCCTCTGAAATCATTCGTTCAAAACGCTCGACTGATGAAAAAATATCTTCATTTTCTTCATCGAATTCAGAATGTAACATATTTAGGTGTTTTGAATGAAAAATTTATTAAATAAACTAAAAATACTTGAAAGGTGTATCTATATTTATCATTAATTTTCCTTAAATAATTCAAATGGGTTATCAATCTGCGATAATTGACTTGGGGACCAATACTTTTCAGTTGTTAATAGCTGGTTTCGATGCTGAAAAAATGCAAATTTCGATTAAAGAAAATCAAACCTATGCTGTATCCCTAGGACTTGGGGCAATGGAGACAGGTTTTTTACAAGAAGATGCATTGAATAGGGCATGGGTGGCGCTCGATTACTTTTCTGAAATTATAAAAAAGTATGAATTAAAGGGGAGAGTGACCGCTATTGGCACTTCTATAATCCGTAATGCTTTAAATGGAGAAGAATTTTTGAGTCAAATCAAAAGTAGATACGGATTTGAAGCTGTAAAGATTTCAGGCAAAAGAGAAGCTGATTTAATTTTTTCTGGAGTAGTGGAATCGATGCCAAAACCCTGGATAGAAACCAGTTTGATTATGGATATTGGCGGGGGAAGTACTGAGTTTATTTTGTTCAAAGAAGAGGAAGTGCTTTTCAAAGGCAGTTATGAAATAGGGGGTTTAAAGATGCTGTCCTTATTTCATTCAAATAACAATTTTTCAATTGAAAATAAAGCAGATATGGAGCAATATGTTTTAGCTCAAATAAAGGATTTAATTGAAGCAACTAAACAGTTTAAACCATTACATTTGATTGGTGCAGCAGGTGCATTTGAGACCCTTTATGATCTGGAGTGTATTGAAAATTGTAAAGATAAGTTGGAAGGAAATTATGCAGAGGAACTCTCTGTTGAAATATTTTACCAGCATAAGCGTTTACTTGAACAAATGACTTTAGAGGAGCGTGAAAAATTTCCAGGCATGAAACCTTTTCGTGCAGGAATCTTGCCTTCTGCAATGATTGAAATTGATTTGATTTTGCAAGCAATGGGGAAATCAAGCTTATGGTTTTCCAACTTCAGTTTAAAAGAAGGATATTTTTTTGAAACCTTCCGGAATTCTATTCCAACCTGATAAAATTGTAAAAAAAAAATTGTAAACTTGTAGTTAATTGAAATTTAAAAAACTTTTTAATTTATGGCATTTTCGCTAACAACCATTTTATTACAAGCAGGTTCCCAAATTGTCGATAGCACGGCACAAGTTGTAGATACAGTTGCAAATTCTGCAGTGGTTCAACAAACTACTAAAGTTGCAGAAGATTTTAGTGTTATAGACCT
Source organism: Sandaracinomonas limnophila (assembly GCF_004005965.1). Lineage (GTDB taxonomy): Bacteria > Bacteroidota > Bacteroidia > Cytophagales > Spirosomataceae > Sandaracinomonas > Sandaracinomonas limnophila. Next base: position 55,380 of record NZ_SACY01000001.1, read on the forward strand.
GTTATCTAAAGGTGGGTATGTGATGTATCCAATTGGTATTTTATTTGCTGGTGCAGTCTTTTTATTCATTGAAAGATACTTGTATATCCGCAAAACAGCCAAGTTGGACGAAAATTTCTTGCATACAATTAATGATATGTTGGTGGCTGGAAATGTTCAGTCAGCAGTTACTTACTGCAAAAATTCTCAATATCCAATTGCAAAATTGTTGGAAAAAGGTCTTGGGCGTTTAGGCTCACCTATTCGTGACATTGAAACTGCCATCGAAAATAAGGCAAAAGTTGAAATTTATAATATGGAGAAAAACCTGGGTATTCTATCTGCAATTGCGAGAATTGCTCCAATGTTTGGATTCCTTGGTACTGTAACGGGAATGATTCGTACATTCCATAATATTTCGATTTCAAATAAAATTGATATTTCAACAATTGCTGGAGGTATTTACGAGAAAATGGTGACTTCAGCTTCTGGACTTATCGTAGGTATCATTGCTTATGTACTTTATACTTTATTGTTGACTATGATTGATAGAGCAATCAACAAAATGGAAATTACAGCAATCGATTTCTTAGATATTTTACATAAACCAGCGAGCAAATAATCTGAATACAAATGAATTTTAGAAAAAGAGAACGCGAACAATCAGAAGTAGAAACAGGAGCCTTAGCTGACATTCTATTCTTTCTTTTGATGTTTTTCTTGATGATTTCAACTTTGGCTTCTCCAGATGCAATTAAATTATTGCTACCTGAAAGCACAAAGCCAACGCAGACGCCAGCAAATGAAGTGATTAAGTTGACAGTGGATGAAAATAAGAATTACTTTATTGATGATCGTCAAATTGACCCATTAAATTTAGAACAAGAATTAACTACTGAGGTCCAAATTAAAAAAGCTGCAACTTTAATAGTGCGTATGGATAAAAATCAAACTGTTCAAGATTTAACAAATGTTTATGATCTTGCTGCCAAATTGAACCTTTCTATGGTGATGGCCGCAGAAAAGAAAAAATAAATGGAAGGCTACTTCAATATAGCCCTTAGATCAATAGCCGTTTACATATTCATTGTAGCGGCTATTCGTCTTTTTGGGAAAAAAGAATTTGCTCAATTAACCATAACTGATTTGGTATTTATTCTCCTAATTTCCAATTCAGTTCAAAATGCAATGGTAGGAGAGGATTCATCCTTGTTGGGTGGATTAGCTTCAGCACTTGGACTTTTTCTTTTAAATTTTTTAATCAAAAAATTAACATTTTTGTTTCCAAAGGTAGATAAACTATTAGATGGAGAGCCAGTGACCTTGGTTTATCAAGGCAAAATTATTGATTCCGGTTTACGTAAGGCGGAGGTATCAAAAGAAGAATTGATGGTTGCAATTCGAGAACATGGAGTTGAAAAATTAGAAGAAGTAGATTTAGCAGTGTTTGAGGTGGATGGAAATATTTCTGTTTTGTCGGAAAATTTCAGAAAATCGACAAAAAGAAGAAGGAAAGGACATAAGATTTTAGGAAAAAATCAGTCATAAGTGGTATATTTGTTTCTTAAAGCCTGTTTGTAGAGGCTTTGTAAACAAATTTTATGGAAAAAATACTAAAATTCGGAGGAACTAGCTGCGGAAGTATTCAAAGTATCGAGCAAGTTGTTTCCATCATTGAGAAAAATGTAAAATCTCAATCCCAATTTTCAGTAGTATTTTCGGCTATGAGTGGTGTAACCAACCAACTGTTGGAAGCTGGTAGCCTAGCCTCAAAAGGTAAAAAAAATGCACTGGAATTAGTCGAGCAAATTGAAAATCGACATTTTGAAGTAATCAAACATTTTATTCCTATCAAAGGACAATCGCAAGTCATTGCCAATATTCGCAATTTGGTAAATGAATTAAAAGATGTTTTGAAAGGGATTACTCTTTTAAAAGAAATTTCTCCAAAGTCCTCAGATCTTTTAGTCAGTTTTGGAGAGCGTCTTTCAACCACTTTAATTTTCTATATTTTACGTGAGAAAAATTTAGATGTTGAGTTTGTGGATGCTCGAGAAATCATAAAAACCAATGATGAATTTGGCAAATCTGAAGTAGATTTCACGCTTTCCAATCCTTTAATTCAATCTTATTTTACTAATTTGGGAAATAAAATTGGCTTAGTAACAGGGTTTATTGGTTCAAATACAAAAGGAGAAACTACAACCCTAGGTAGAGGTGGTTCAGATTATACAGCTTCTATAATTGGTGCTGCTTTAGGTGTCAAAGAAGTTGAAATTTGGACGGATGTAGATGGAATAATGACGGCTGATCCTAGAAAAGTTTCAACGGCTTTTACTATTCCAAGTATTTCCTATGCGGAAGCTATGGAGTTGACGCATTTCGGCGCCAAAGTAATATATCCACCTTCTTTGCAGCCGGCTTTTCAAAAAGAAATTCCAATTCGAGTTTTAAATACGTTTAATGCAGATTTTAAAGGCACAATTGTTACCAAAAAACCAGCTTCGAGTAAATATATCATTACTGGAATAAGTTCTATCGACCAGTTAGCTTTGGTGAACTTGCAAGGCTCAGGTATGGTAGGTGTTGCGGGGGTGTCAGCTAAATTATTTTCAGTTTTATCGAAAGAAAAAGTATCCGTAATTTTAATTTCCCAGGCATCTTCTGAGCATTCAATTTGTTTTGCAATTGAGCCTCAAATGGCAGATAAGGTTAAATCAATTTTGACATCTGCATTTGAAAAAGAAATCCAGGATGGAGATATTGAAGGTATAGAGGTTCAAAGAGATCTTTCTGTGATAGCTATTGTGGGAGAAGGGATGAAAAAACATACCGGAGTTAGCGGTAAATTGTTTTCTGTATTAGGCAAAAATGGTATCAATATAGTAGCAACTGCCCAAGGTTCCTCTGAATTAAATATATCAGTTGTGATTGCTCAAAAAGACCTTTCAAAGGCTTTGAATGTAATTCATGAAACCTTCTTTTTTTCTCAATTACGTAGCTTGCATTTGTATTTAGTTGGAGCAGGATTGATTGGCAAAACCTTATTGAAGCAGTTGGCAGGACAAGAGAAGTTTTTGGCCAATTATCGAGGATTAAAGGTGAAATTGGTAGGAATAGCCAATTCTAGAAAGCAATTGATTGATGAAGCTGGTATTCCAATCAATGAGGCAATTGAATTATTAAATGAAAAGGGTAATCCAAATCAAATAGATACTTTCATTGAGAAAATCAAAGAGTTAAATTTACCCAATGCGGTATTTGCTGATTGTACGGCAGATAAAGAAATTTACCACCATTATTTAGGATTATTTAAGTCAAATATTTCTGTTGTAACTCCGAATAAGGTCGCAAATTCCGGTCCCTATAAACAATATGCGGAATTACATCAAACTGCATTGCAGAAAGGTGTAAAATTTTTGTACGAAACCAATGTTGGTGCTGGGTTGCCTGTAATAAATACCTTACAAGGCTTAATTGCTTCAGGCGATCGTTTTGAGAAAATTGAGGGAGTACTTTCAGGTACATTGTCTTTTATTTTTAACCAATTTGTGCCTGGTAAATCCTTTATGGAAGTTGTGAAGCAGGCCAAAGAAAAAGGATATACAGAACCTGATCCAAGAGAAGATTTATCTGGCATGGATGTCGCCCGTAAAATTTTAATTTTAAGTAGAGAAATCGGTTTAAAATTGGAATTCTCTGATATAACCATTGAGAAAATAATTCCTGCTAATTGTGAAAATGCAAATTCAGTAGATTCATTTTTTGAAGAATTGGATAAATCAAATGCCTATTTTGAGAATTTAGTTAATGAAGCTCATCAAAATGGTAAAAAATTAAGATACATTGCTGCATTAGAAAATAATAAAATTACAATTGGATTGCGTCAGGTTGATTCATCTCATCCTTTTTATCAAATGGATGGTGCAGATAATGTAATTGCCTTTACAACTAAACGGTACCACGATAGACCTTTGGTTATCAAAGGTCCCGGTGCAGGGGCAGAGGTAACAGCTTCTGGCGTATTTGCCGATATTGTTTCACTAGGAAATTTAGCATAAGATGGAACAAGTAAGAGTTTATGCACCAGCAACAGTTGCCAACGTAGCCTGTGGATTTGATATTTTTGGTTTTGCAGTGGATCGTCCGGGTGATGAAGTTGTTTTGACTAAAAAAGACACTCCTGGAATCATTATTTCAGAAATAACTGGTGATGAAGGTCGATTACCATTAGAAGTACATAAAAATACTGCTGGAATTGCTATTCAAAAATATTTAGAGCATATCGGAAGAACAGATCAAGGTTTTACGATGGCATTGCATAAGGATATGCCTTTAGGCTCTGGTTTAGGTTCTTCTGCGGCTTCTGCAGTAGCTGGAGTATTTGCTGCAAATGAATTGATGGGCAAGCCCTTGTCGCAAAAGGAACTTTTGCCTTTTGCAATGGAAGGGGAACGTGTGGCATGTGGTTCAGCCCATGCAGATAATGTAGGTCCAAGTTTGTTGGGTGGTTTTGTCATTATTCGATCGTATAATCCTTTAGATATCATTGAAATAAAGGTTCCTGAAGATTTATTTGCTACAATTGTTCATCCACAAGTTGAGGTGAATACTAAAGATGCAAGAAGTATTTTGGAACGTGAAATTCCTTTGAGTAAAACGATTGAACAAATGGGGAATGTTGCAGGTTTGACAGCGGGTTTATTGTTGTCTGACTATGAGTTAATCTCTAGGTCTTTAGAAGATGTAATTATTGAACCTATCCGTTCCATTTTAATTCCTCAATTTAAAGAAGTAAAGTCGGCAGCTATGGCTGCAGGTGCCTTGGGATGTTCCATTTCTGGGTCTGGACCTTCCTTATTTGCTTTATCACGTGGTTTAGAAACTGCTGAAAAGGTTGCTGTTGCTATGACTGGAGCTTTCAAGGATGCTGAAATTGAATCTGAGGCCTATGTATCGGGTATTAACCAAAGAGGACCAGTAGTAAGTTGAAAGTTGAAAGTGGAAAGTGGAAAGTGGAAAGTGGAAAGTGGAAAGTGGAAAGTGAAAAGTGAACTATTTAATCAATTTGTTGATAGGAAGTTTATTTATTTTTTTGTTGGGGAAATCACTCCCCTTACCCCCTGCAATTTAAGTATTTTATTTAAAAGAAATCTGATAATTTTAAAACAGCCTGTATACCACTTTTCACTTTCCACCTTTCGGATGTGCCTGCTTGTAAATCTCTTTCATTTTTTCTAATGAATTGTGCGTGTAGACCTGAGTAGCTGCTAAATTAGCATGGCCTAAGAGTTCTTTGATTGCATTTAAATCGGCTCCTTTGTTGAGCAAATGAGTGGCATAGCTGTGTCGCAATACATGGGGCGACTGTTTTTCGATGGTACTTGTTTGAGAAATAATCTTTTTTATGATTCTTTGTACAAACATAGGGTAAAGTGCTTTCCCTTTGGTATTTGTCAGGAGGATTTCTGAATCCACTGGCCTAATTTTAAGATATTTTTCTAGCAATTCAAAAATGCTTTTAGGCGCAGGAATTATTCTTTCCTTGTTTCTTTTTCCCAAAACTTTAATTTGATGGTTGAGAAAATCAATCTGGTTTACTTGCAGATTGATTAATTCTGAAAGTCGCATTCCAGTTCCATAAAATAGTTGAAAAATCAATTCTTGTTGAAGCTCTTCAAAAGATGATATTTCAGAATGAAATGCAATTTTCTCCATTTCAGATTCTCGCAAAAACTGGGGTAGTTTTTTACTTGTTTTTACCATCTTAATGGAAATCATTGGGTTCTCAATTGCTTTGCCTGTTCTTTGTAGGTATTTATAGAAAGTTCTTAGCGTGGCAAGTTTTCGATTGATACTTCGATTGTCGAGTGATTGGTTCGCAAGATACACAAGCCAAAGTCTGATTTCTTTAGAATTTAAATCAACAATAGATTTTTCAGGAGTAAATTCCTCTGATATAAAGGAAGAGAATTGCAGTAGGTCAGTTTGATAGGAGCGTAGGGTATATGGACTGAGTCGCCTTTCGATTTGCAAATGCTCCAAAAAAAAATTGACTAAATCCTGATTCATTCACGAATTTAGTCAATTTTTTAAGTATTTTATCGAAAACTAGTTATTTGAGTTTCCGTACATTTTTTGCTTATATGCAGCGCGTATTAATTCAGTACGACGAGAAACAGATGGTTTTTCAAACGCAGATCTTCTACGTAATTCTTTAACTACTCCAGTTTTCTCAAATTTCTTCTTGAAACGCTTTAAAGCTTTATCAATTGATTCGTTCTCTTTTATTGAAATTAATAACATTCTATTTTATCGGTTTTTTGAAAATGTTTGCAAATATAGTTTTTTATTTTGAAAATACCAATAGTCTATTGCTAATAAATGATATTTTTTCAAGCATTTACAGGTAAAAATTGCCTATTTTTGTGTTTTAATAATTTTGAATGCCAAATTTTAATCGAACAACCGTTACCGCTGCCCTAATTTATGCCAATGGGCCTATACATATTGGACACCTTGCCGGCTGTTATTTGCCAGCTGATATTTATGTTAGGTATCTTCGAATGCAGAAAAAGGATGTAGTTTTTGTATCAGGGACAGACGAACATGGCGTACCTATTACAATTAAGGCGCAAAAGGAGGGTAAAACTCCACAAGAGGTTGTTGATCATTATTACAAGGTAATTAAGGATTCTTTTAGTGAGTTTGGTATTTCATTTGATATATACGGTCGAACTTCAGATCCTGTTCATCACAAACTTTCTCAAGAATTTTTCAAAAAATTGTATGACGAAGGAAAGTTTATAGAGGAAACTACAAACCAATTTTTTGATGAATCAGCCAATCAATTTCTAGCAGATAGATATATAGTTGGAGAGTGCCCATCTTGTCACCAACCAGGGGCCTATGGTGACCAATGTGAAAAGTGTGGAACTACACTTTCACCTACAGAATTGATAAATCCAAAATCAACTTTGTCAGGAAATTCACCTATTTTAAAGCCTACCAAAAACTGGTTTTTGCCTTTAGATCAATGGCAAAAGTCTTTAGAGGAATATGTATCGGGACATCCAGAATGGAAATCTAATGTATCCGGACAAGTTAAATCGTGGCTACAAGAAGGCTTAAAGCCCCGAGCAATGACTCGCGATTTAAATTGGGGAGTGCCTATTCCATTGCCTGATACAGAAGGAAAGGTATTGTATGTATGGTTTGATGCACCTATTGGTTATATTTCCATGACTTCTCAATTAACAGACGATTGGGAGAAATATTGGAAGGCCGAGGATTCTCGCATAGTGCATTTTATTGGAAAGGATAATATCGTTTTCCATTGTTTGATCTTCCCGGCAATGTGCATGGCTCATGGTGAATATCAATTGGCAGATCAAGTGCCCGCCAATGAATTTATGAATTTGGAAGGAGATAAAATCTCAACTTCTCGAAATTGGGCTGTTTGGTTGCATGAATATTTAGAGGATTTTCCAGGTAAGCAGGATGTATTGCGGTATACTTTGACTGCCCTTAGTCCAGAAACAAAAGATTCCGACTTTACTTGGTCTGATTTTCAGACCAAAAACAACTCTGAGTTGGTTGCTATTTTGGGGAATTTTGTCAATCGTGCATTTGTTTTAATTGACAAAAATTTCGATTCAAAAGTGCCGGAAAAAACTGCTGGGGCAGGTTTAGAGGAAGATATGATGAAACAGGTTCAAGCTATTTTAGAGCCTCTGTCAAATGCCTTGGAACAATATAAGTTTAGGGATGCTTTGGTGGCAGCCATGGAAATTGCTCGAATAGGAAATAAATATTTAGCAGAGGCTGAACCTTGGAAGTTAATTAAAACTGAGCCTGAAAAAGCGGGTACAGTATTGAATTATGCGATTCAATTGGTAGCCCATGCAAGTATTGCCTTGGAGCCATTTTTGCCGTTTACTTCTGAAAAATTAAGAAAAGCATTGGGACTAAATCAAGCTGAATGGAGTAAAATTGGCGATTTTAATTTAATAGAGGCTGGTACATCTTTGAAGAATCCAGGACTGTTATTTGAAAAATTGGAAGATGATGTGATTCAAAAGCAGATTGATAAATTACAGGAAACAAAAAAACAAATGGAATTGGCAAATAAAAAGGTGCCTGAAATAAAAGAAACAGCAAGTTTTGATGATTTCTTGAAAATGGATTTACGAGTGGGACAAATAGTTGAGGCGGTTGCAGTAGAAAAAAGTAAGAAATTATTGCAATTGAAAGTTGATGATGGGATAAAAGTAAGAACAATTCTTAGTGGTATTGCAGAGCATTTTAAACCGGAAGAGGTAAAAGGTAAACAAGTTACTTTTTTGGCCAATTTGGCTCCACGTAAAATAATGGGGGTAGAAAGTGAAGGGATGATATTGATGGCAGAAGGTCAGGAAGGTGAATTGGTTTTCTTGAATCCAAGTAGCCCTATCTGGAATGGAGCGAAAATATCTTAATAAGAGAAAAGTTAAAAGTTAAAAATGAAAAGTTAAAATGCAATAAACCCCGCAGGGGTTTACTTGTAATAGCCCGGGGTGAAACCCCGGGTTTCTAATAAAAAGTTTTAATAGCCCGGGGTTTTACCTCGGGTTTTTTGTTTCGTTGAATTAAAACAACAAAAAAAGTCCAGAAGAAACTTCTGGACTTTTTGTTAACCTCTAAACCTATTTAACTATGAAAATTTTTACAAAGATATAAATAGTTTTTTAAATTCATATAAGTTTAGTACAAAATTTATAAAAAAAAGGTGTTGTTAAAAACAGCACCTTTTCAAATTACCTCTAAACCTATTTAACTATGAAAACTACTAACAATCTTAACTTTTTATTGCTTAAATACGACAATTAGGCTGTTTGAAGCGAATGTCATATCGTTTGCTTCTACATCAATCACAGGCGATTTTTCATTTATTGCCCAGATGATGTTAATGTTTTTGGCGGATTTGTTTATTTCTTTAATCCAATTTAACGATTTTTCGTCTTGAATATTTTGTGCTTGTGCAGAAAGATTTTTAATGGTTTCATTGAAAATTGTTTTTTCTTCCTTGTTTAGCTTTAAATATTCAACTTGATTGTTTTGATAAGCATCTAAGATGTTCATCGTTACCGTTAATTGTGTAAAATTTCCTTTTCCAGTCTCCTTGTATAATGATTGGAACTTGCCAGATAATGTTTCTTCTAAATTTACTTTTTCTGCTTTCGCAATTCCAACATTTGCTGGGATACCGCTTGCTTTCACCTCGTTCACGATTAGGCTTAATCCAATTAAACTGCTAATCAACATAATTTTGCGTTTCATTTGTTTTGTTATATTTAATTGTCTAAATCAACACTGCAAAATTATTGTATTTTTTTGATATGGCAAAACTTGGTTTTAGACAATTTTGCCATTTTTTGAAAGTTGAATTCTTTAAATAGCACTTAAAACCAAATTATATATAGGTTTTATGATTAATAACAGAATAATATTTTTGTACTTTTTTGAAAATAGTAGGAATATTTTTATTTTTAAAAATCTTATAAAAATGCAAAATTCTTTAAAAAGTACAATTATTGGTTGAATTTATTCATCGTTTGTTGTATGCCTTCCAAGCAAAATGTTTCGATGAAGAGGATTGTTTTGTCTAAAATGAATGGTAAAAGTTCAATTTCTTTGTCAGAAAAGTTACCTAATACATAATCAATTTGTTTTCCCTTGGCAAATTGATCCCCGATTCCCATACGCAAACGCGGATAATCTTGGGTACCAAGAACTGCTTCTATGTTTTTTAGTCCATTGTGTCCCCCAGAAGATCCTTTCGGTTTCAATCGTAATGTTTCAAATGGTAGGGCTAAGTCATCAACTAATATTAAAACTTGTTCTTTTGGAATTTTTAATTGTTGCATCCAATAATTTAAGGCTTTGCCACTCAAGTTCATAAAAGTTGAGGGTTTCAATAAATGTATAGTATGTCCTTTTAATTTAAAGGATGAAACTGAACCCAGTCGATCTACCTTAAATTGAATTTCTTTAAATTTGGCGAGATAATCTAAAGCCATAAAGCCAATATTATGTCTTGTGAATAAATATTCTGGGCCAATATTCCCCAAACCAACGATTAAGTAATTCATAGAATAAATTTTTACAAATTTATTGCATAATTTGTGTTTCTTTTCTTCAAAACCTGATTATTTAAAAAATGAATAAAATTGCTTGTGTTACTGGTGCTAGTTCCGGAATTGGTAGAGCTACTGCATTAGCTTTGGCGTCTGTTGGCTATTCTTTGATTTTATGTGGAAGGAGAATGGAGCGGCTGGAAGAATTACAATTAGAAATAACCACTCCTAGTGTTTGTTTACAATTTGACGTAAAAAATCAACCTACTGTTCAAGATGCATTTGATTCATTAACAGAAGAATGGAAGTCTATTGATGTTTTAATAAATAATGCGGGTAATGCGCATGGCTTGGAGCCAATTGATCAAGGAGAAATTGACGATTGGGATGAAATGATTGATGTAAATGTAAAGGGACTCTTATATGTATCTAAAGCGGTAATTCCCGGAATGAAGGCAAGAAATAAGGGACATGTGGTTAATCTTTCTTCCATAGCAGGTAAAATGACTTATGCCAATGGAGCTGTTTATTGTGCCTCTAAAGCAGCTGTCGAAGCTTTATCAAACGGAATGCGTTTAGATTTGAATCCATATAATATCAAGGTTTCTAACATTGCCCCTGGTGCAGTGAATACTGAATTTTCATTAGTTCGATTTAAAGGAGATCAGGAAAGAGCTGATTCGGTCTATAAGGGTTTCGAACCTTTATATGCGGAAAATGTGGCAGATGCAATTAAATATGTAGTTACAGCCCCTGTAAATGTGCACATTTCTGATTTAACTATTTTGGCTGGTGCGCAGGCTGCTGCTACGGTTATACATAAGGGATAAGGTATGAGGTATGAAGTATGAGGTATGAGGTATGAAGTATGAGGTATGAGGTATGAGTAGGTATGAAGTATGAGGTATGAGAGATAAGGTGTTAGTTTTAAGGTTTGAGTTTTAAGATGTTTTTATCAATTTGTTGATAGGAATTTCAATAATTTTTGTGTTGGGGAAATGCATTCCCCTTACCCCCTGCAATTTACTAATTTAAAGTAAAAGTTTTTTGATAAAATTTTAGCGCCATGCATAGTCCCCCAATTTCGGAACAAAACCCTTATTCTTAACACTTTGCACCTTATCCCTTTCCCTTATCCCTATTAAATATTCTGTTGCCTCACAGCTTCAAAAAGAACCACACCTGTAGCCACAGAAACGTTCAAAGATCCAACCTTTCCAGCTTGGGGAATAGATACCATCTCATCGGCTCTGCGTAAGATATTATCAGTAATACCATCTTCCTCCGATCCCATAACAATTGCTAATGGGCCCGTTAAGTCAGTTTTGTATAAATTATTTTGTGCTTTTTCGGTACAGCAAACCACTCGTAGTCCAGAGTTTTGAAGATATTCAACAGTACTATAAAGAGATTCTTCTCTACAAACAGGTAAGAAATTCAAAGCGCCAGAAGAGGTTTTCATAGCGTCCGCATTGATTTGTGCCGCACCTTTAGAAGGAATAACGATTGCTTTTACTCCTGCTATTTCAGCCGTACGCGCAATCGCTCCAAAGTTTCTGACGTCAGTTATTCGATCTAAAACTAAGATGAATGGATTTTCTCCTTTGTCGTAACAGTCTGAAATTACATTTTCTAATTTAGCATAATGAACAGCCGAAACAAATGCAATAACTCCTTGGTGATTTTTACGAGTAATTCTATTTAATTTCTCCAAAGGTACTTTTTGCACCTGTAAACCACTTTCTTTTGCCAATTCTAAGACTTCATTATTGCCTAATTCTCTTTGAATTAAAATTTTATCAATTTCTTTTCCAGAACGAATTGTTTCTAAAACAGATTGAATACCAAATACAAATTCTGAGTTAGAAGGTTTTGGAGCAAAATTTGGACGAAAGGGTTTGCGGAAGGGTTTGTTTTCTGAATTCACGATGCTAATTTTGGCAAAGGTCGGTAAAAAATTAGAATTATCCACCATTTCCTCAATTTTGAGTATCTTTGTAGCTTTAACACTTTATATGTACAAGACTACCGAAATTGCCTCTTCTGAAATAACATCTGATAATCCCGTTCATCAACGTTTACTCTTTCCTTATGAATATGTGAGCCAATTGGTATCTGGAAATTTATTGGAAATAGGATGTGGAACTGGCAGGGGAGTGGCTGTATTGTCTAATCAAATCAGTAAATATACGGGTGTAGATAAGAATGAAGAGTTATTGAATAAGCTTTCTAAAGAATATCCCAATTTTACTTTTGTGGATATGTTTTTACCTCCTTTAAAAGATATTCCTTCCGATTCGTTTGATTACGTGGTTACTTTCCAAGTAATTGAACATATTGAAAATGACGATTATTTCTTGAAAGAAGCTGCTCGTGTGCTAAAACCCGGAGGTAAATTGTATCTAACAACTGTAAATAAAAAATTTTCATTGACACGCAACCCTTGGCACGTAAGAGAATATTTAGCTCATGAATTAGAAGCTTTGATGCAAAAGCATTTTGCTCAGGTAGAAACTTTAGGGGTTCATGGAAACGAAAAAGTGATGGCCTATTACGAGGAAAATAAAAAGTCTGTACAAAAAATTACACGCTTCGATATTTTTAATTTGCAGTATAAATTGCCTCGTACCTGGTTGCAGGTTCCTTATGACATCGCCAATAGAATGTCTAGAGTTCTAGCAGCTAAATCGAACGCAAAATTGGTTTCGGATATTCAAGTAAATGATTATTTCATTTCTGATAAACCGGCAGATTCTTTAGATTTCTTTTACATAGGTACCAAATAGAATGGAGATTGTTAACGAAGGAATTGAGGAATATGCACGTCTTCACTCGGGTCCTGAATCAGATTTATTGAAGGAACTAAATCGAGAAACCCACGCCATGGTCATGCAACCACGGATGCTTTCAGGGCATCTTCAGGGGCGATTTCTTTCGTTTATTGCTAAATTAATCAATCCTAATTTAATAGTAGAAATTGGAACTTATACGGGTTATTCTGCACTTTGTTTGGCAGAGGGTTTAGCTGAAAAAGGTAAATTAATTACGATGGATGTAAATGAGGAGTTAGAATCGTTTACAAGGTCTTTTTTTGACCGTTCCGAATTTGCCTTGAAAATAGATTATCGTATCGCAGATGCCCAATTTGAAATTGAAAAAATTGATGGCCCAATTGATTTAGTTTTTATAGATGCAGACAAAAAATCGAATGGTTTGTATTTTGATTTATTAATTGATAAAATTCGACCAGGTGGAATTTTAATAATTGATAATGTCCTTTGGTCTGGAAAGGTGATTGAAGAAAACGCAAATGATAAATCGACCAAGGCTCTTCGCGATTTCAACCAAAAATGTTTGGAAGATTCGCGCGTCGAGAAGGTAATGTTGCCTATTCGCGATGGTTTATTGATGCTTCGTAAAAAATAAATCTATTTGATTTTTATTATTTGGCCAGATTTTAGGCCATTTTTCAATAATTCTTTATTCAATTTCAAAATATCATTTACTGAAATACCATATTTTTTTGAGATTCCGTAAAGCGTTTCTCCATCTAAAACTGTATGTTCCTTGGGTAAAGTGATTTCCCTTTTGGGTTCAATGGTTTCTTTTTTAAATTCTGAACTTGATAGTACAATTTTCGACTCCTTTTCAGGTAATTTACTCTCTTTCCAAGGTTCTTTTTCTGCCCTTTCAGGAATAACCGATATGATTCTTGATTCAGCTGGTTCAATCAAGAAACTTTCTTTTTCCTCTTTTGTTGTTATTTTTCTCGGACCTTCTATTTGCTCTTCTTCATATTTTTCTTCTTTAGTTTCTTCCTGCTTTAATTCATTGTTTTTTGTATACAATGACTTTTCATCCATTTTTTTTGAAATTAATTCCACCATTGGAATTTTTCGAACATATTTTATGGGTTGTCCTATGGATAATATACTATTGGGCTCTATATGATTTAAGGAATAAATTTCCGATAAGGTCATCCCATACTTTTGAGCAATTGAAGTTAAATTATCTCCAGGAACAATAGTATGAATTTTCGTTTCAACCTCCTTACTTAATATTTCTTTGTGCTTTTTCTTAGGTAATAGGTTTTTGTTTACCGGAAATAATTGAGTGGTGTCAACAGAGGCAGTTAGGACAAATGTTTTAGGGTCTTCAACCGGAATGGGCCTCTTTTCAGGAATTTTTTGTTCTTCTGGTACTACCTCTGAATCCAAATAATAATTTAAATTCGAAGGATGATAAATAATATAGTTTTTATCGCTAGGAACATAATCTTTTAAAATCCACGGATTAAATTTTTTCAAATCATCGTAACTAATTTTCAGTTCATCTGAAATTTCTAATAAATTTTTACCTTGAATTTGAGAATAGGTTAACAACGACGGGGAATTCGCATAAGTCGGATTTTGAGCAAATTGATCTTCCCAAAAGTTTTTATAGGCTAAAAATCGCAATACATACCAGTCCGTAGAGGAGTCTACTTGAATCTCACTTTTTCCATTCCATTCGGGAAAAATCGACATTTTTTTTACAGATCCTAAACCCAAACGATAGGAAAGTAAAGTACTAACCCAATTATTTAAGACATTATTGTTTCTGTTAAAATAATTTACAGCACCTTTTGTAGCCTCAATGATATGTCTTCTTTCGTCAACATCAGAATTGACTTTAAGTCCGACATCCTTTGCCGTATCATATTTGAATTGCCAAAATCCAACTGCATTAGAAGTAGAAATGGCATTGCCATTGAGCGCACTTTCCTGTACACACAAATATTTAAATTCATTCGGAATGCAACCTTCATTCAACACAGGCTCAATCACAGGAAAATACAATTTCATTTTTTCCAACATACTCGCCACGTAGCGTTTGTTGGATCCTAACATTTTAAATTCTTTTTCTAAAATTGGTTTAGCCGATTCATGGATTGCCACTTTAATCGCTCCGATTTGAATAGTGTCTGGAACGCTAATAGCTGAATAACCGCTGATGTTTAAGGCAAGAAATAGAAAAAGGAAATTGAAATTTTTTTGCATTTTTTCGATTAAGCAAAATCTAATTACAAAATTACTATTAATATTTTAAAACGTTGCATTTCGTATAAAATTACATTTTGAATACCTTTGTTAAAATTTAAAATTATGTATTTAATAGATGATACTGTCATCACGAGTGACATTTCTCAGGAATTCTTTGTGTGCGATTTGTCGAAATGCAAAGGGGCTTGTTGCATAGAAGGCGATTTGGGTGCTCCCTTAGAAGAAGAGGAATTGGAAATTATTGATCGAATTCAAGCCGACATTGAGCCTTATTTGTCGGAAATCGGTAAAGAAGAAATAAAAAAACAAGGTACTTGGGTCAGAGATGAGGATGGCGATTATTCTACTCCAATTATCAAAGGTCGCGAATGTGTATATGCAATTTATGATGATAAGGGCTATTTGAAATGTGCTATCGAACAGGCTTATTTGGACGGCAAGGTGGATTTTCAAAAACCTATTTCTTGTCATTTATATCCCATTCGAGTTTCCAAATTAGCCGAATTTAAGGCCGTGAACTATGAGCGTTGGAGTATTTGTTCAGATGCCTGCTCACATGGAAAAAGTCTAGGTGTACCTTTATATAAGTTTTTAAAAACTCCTTTGATTCGCAAATTTGGTGAAAAATGGTATGAGGAACTTGAGAGGGAGATTGTAAATGAATTATGAATTATGAATTATGTTTCCTTTAATTAACAATTAACAATTTACAATTAACAATTATTAAAAGTGGATTTTAATGACATCTACGAGGTAGTCCGATTAATTCCATCAGGTCGTGTGACTTCTTATGGAGCTATCGCGGCTTATTTAGGTAGTAAAGGTGGTGCAAGAATGGTTGGTTGGGCTATGAATGCAAGTCATAGTCAAAGCGATATTCCTGCACATAGAGTTGTTAATCGAAATGGACTTTTGTCAGGAAAAAACTTCTTCGGACCTGGAAAAATGCAAGAATTATTAGAAAAAGAAGGTATTAAAATTGTGGATGATCAGATTGTTGAATTTAAAAATGTTTTTTGGGAACCAAGTATAGAATTGTGAATGATGAATTATGAATTATGAATTATATTTCATTAATTAACAATTAACAATTAACAATTATAAATTGTTTTCCTCCAAAAACTTCTTTCCACCCAGCATGCGCATTTGTCGCTGAATTTGTGAAGTTCTCCTTAAAACATATCCAGAAGGATTTTCGATTGAAAAACGAATAGGATTCGGTAATACTGCAGCTATTCTGGCGGCCTCAGATTTGCTTACCTCTGTGGAAGTATGATCATAATATTTTCTACAAGCTGCCTCTACACCAAAGGTCATTTTGCCAGTTTCAGCAACATTTAAATATACTTCTAAAATTCTTTTTTTACCCCAAATTAATTCAATCATAAAGGTAAAATAGGCTTCCAAGCCCTTTCTAATATAACTTCTGCCTTGCCACAGGAAAACATTTTTGGCAACTTGCTGACTTATCGTACTTGCACCTTTAATGCGCTTGCCTTTCATGTTATTTTTTGCCGCACCAATCATGGCATCAAAATCAAAACCATTGTGATCTGGAAATAATTGATCTTCTGAAGCGATTACTGCTAAGGCACAATTTCTATCAATTTCCTCATAAGAGGCCCAATTGCTATATATTTTACCTGATTTTCCTTCTGACCATGCGTCTAATTTCCTAGACATCATCGTAGGAGTGAAATAAATTGGCAGGAATTTTCCCAATAACAAAGCACCCATTGAGGTTCCCCAAAGGATTAAAATTAGCTTGAATAAAAATCGGATAATTTTGTTTTTGGACTTCTTTGATTTGTTTACAGCAGAATTGGATCGACTAAATTTAGAGCCTTGCAGCTCTCGTTTGGAAGAAGATGTGTCAATTCGTTTGGCCATAAATAGATAATTGTTTGCAAAAATAATAGGCTTTTTTGAATTGCGGAATTAAATGAAAAAAATATCTGAACTTAATTTATCTGCTATTAATTTTCCATTTTTTGTTAAAATCAAGTGCTCTCCTTCAATTTTTGCCTTGCCCTCTGAAATCCAAGTTTTTATGATTAATTCTGGATTTTCTAATTTGTTTTCCTGAATCAAAGAATTAAATTCTTGCATCGGCAAACCCCATTTGGTCCGCAAACGGGTCATAACCATTTCATTTAAAATATCCTTCACTTTTAATTCTTCCTTTTCAAAATAAGGCTCATTATTCATAATGCCTTTTACATATTTTCCATTACTTGACACATTCCATTGCCGAGAAACTCCATTGTAACTATGTGCTGAAGGACCAATCCCTAAATATGATTCTTGAAACCAATAACTTGAGTTATGAATCGAAATTTGCCCATTTTTAGCAAAATTTGAAACCTCGTATTGCTCAAATCCATGTGCCTCTAATGTGTCTATTATTTGGATAAATTGCTGTTCCATCAACGATTCATCAGTTTCTTTGAATTGTCCCTTTTTCTTTAAATTACCGAAATAGGTTTTGGGTTCAATTGTTAAACTATAACATGAAATATGATCCACATCACAGGCTATTAATTGTTCTAAATCATACCTTAAATCTTCCATTGAATTTCCAGGTATTCCAAAAATTAAATCTAAGCTAATTTTATCGAATCCTTGTTTTTTAGCATTTTTTATGGCCTCTAAAGATTGTTGTATGCTGTGATTTCGATTTAAATAGGGTAGATTTTTTTCATGAAAACTTTGAATTCCAATACTCAATCGATTTATGCCAATTTCATTTAATTCTTTTAAATAAATTGGATTTAAATCTTCGGGATTCGCCTCTAAACTAATTTCAGCATCTGGTAAAATGGTGAAATTTTGTTGAATTGTTGTAAAAATTTTGCTTAGATCTGATTTTGTCAATAGGGAAGGAGTTCCGCCACCCACATAGATTGTTGAGAGTTTATTCGTGCCTAAATAATCTTTTCTAATTCTTATTTCTTCACAAATAGCTTCAATTATTTCTTCCTTGAGCTTTAAATTCGTGCTAAAATGAAAGTCGCAATAGTGACAAGCCTGTCTGCAAAATGGAATATGAAGGTAAAGATGCACAGGGCTTAGGGTTCAAAGATTAATCTGCTTATTTGATCTTCTTGAAACATTTGATTGGATAATTCTTGGACTTTTTGAGGTGAAATGGCATCAATTTGTTGAAAAATCTCCTCCAAACTTTCTATTTTTTCCCTATCTAATAAACTTTTAGCCATCATCAACATGAAATTCAAATTTCCCTCCTCAGCCATCGCCAATTGTCCTTTTAATTGGGATTTTATCTTTTGCAATTGAGCTGGACTCAAAGTTTTCTCCTTCAATTTGTTCATTTCTTTGCCAATCAATTTGAGCGCTTTGTTAACCTGATTAGGCTCAGTCCCAAAATAAATGGCCCAAAAGCCGGAATCCATATAAGAGGTGAAACTTGCATCAATGTTATAAACTAATCCATGCTTTTCCCTTACCGATACGTTTAACATGGAATTCATGCCGGGCCCACCCAACAAATTAATGATCATGAAAAATGCTAAGCGGTCGGGATGAAGAATTTCAAAAGATTGTCTACCAATTGCAACCTGCGATTGACTCATGCCTCTTTTTATTTTCTTTTCTAAAGGTGCATTAGGTTTTGGAATAACTCGCTGCTTTAAATTGGATTTTTTTGCAATGCCTCCTAAATGCTTTTCTGCCCATTGAAATACTTTATGATGACTCAGCTTGCCAATCGAAGACACAACAATTCGGTGTGTATCTAAATGTTCATCAATAAATTTCCTCAAATCAGATGGCTGAAAATTAGAAACTGTTTGCTGAACGCCTAAAATATTATACCCCAAAGAATGATTTGGAAATAAAACTTCATCAAAATCATCCTGAATGGCATCTTCCGGATTATCGTAATACATGGCCATTTCTTCCAAAATGACAAATCGTTCCTTTTCTAATTC
Source organism: Sandaracinomonas limnophila (assembly GCF_004005965.1). Classification (GTDB taxonomy): domain Bacteria; phylum Bacteroidota; class Bacteroidia; order Cytophagales; family Spirosomataceae; genus Sandaracinomonas; species Sandaracinomonas limnophila. The sequence goes on from NZ_SACY01000001.1 coordinate 74,466, forward strand.
TTTTTCTGGAAATGTTGAATTGAAGGTGATATCCGATAATAATTCAAGTGCCCTCTCGTAATGCGGACTCAAAACCGATGCGTGAAAACAGATTTTTTCTTTGGTTGTATAGGCATTTAATTCACCGCCAATAACCTCTAATCTGTTAATAATTTGTAAATTATTCTTTTTCTGAGTTCCCTTGAAAGCCATGTGCTCCCAAAAATGTGCCAATCCTTGGTTCGTTTCATTTTCGTCCCTACTTCCAATATCCAACATAATTCCTAAATGCGAAATTTCCGTATGTATCACTTGCCTGTGAACAACAGTAATTCCATTGGAAAGAATATGGGTTTTAATTGACTCCATTGGGGTATATTTTTATTGACGTTGAGCCAATAAATACAGAACTGCCATACGAACAGCGACTCCGTTTTCTACTTGATCTAATATAATTGAATGTGGAGAATCTGCCGCATCAGAACTTAATTCTACTCCGCGATTGATTGGCCCAGGGTGCATCAAAACGATTTCTTTGGGCAATTCTTCCAACATTTTACGGTTGATACCAAAAGTTAAGGCGTATTCTCTTAAGCTAGGGAAATATTTAATTTGTTGCCTTTCCAGTTGAATTCTCAAGACATTTGCCGCATCACACCATTGTAAAGTTGATTGGACATCGTGCGAAACCTCGACTCCTAAACTTTGAATATGTTTGGGAATTAAGGTACTAGGACCACAAAGTCGGACGTTAGCCCCTTGTTTTTTTAGAGCATAAATATTCGATAAAGCTACACGAGAATGTAGAATATCACCAATGATTGCAATGTTTTTTCCTGCTAAATCACCTAATTTTTCTTGTAGGCTAAAGGTGTCGAGTAAGGCCTGAGTTGGATGCTCATGCGTCCCATCTCCAGCGTTTACGATATTGGCCTTGATGTGCTTGGAAAGATAATGTGGTGCACCTGGACTTGCATGACGCATCACAAGCATGTCCACTTTCATGGCTAATATATTGTTAACTGTGTCTAATAACGTTTCGCCTTTTTTAACAGAACTGCCAGATGCTGAGAAATTGATGGTATCTGCAGAAAGTCTTTTTTCTGCTAATTCAAAGGATAGTCTGGTTCTGGTGGAATTTTCAAAAAAAACATTGGCAATCGTTACATCTCGCAGGGAAGGAACCTTTTTGATAGGGCGGTTTAAAACCTCTTTAAATTCCTTTGCCGTTTTAACAATCAATTGGATGGATTCTTCATCCAAGTCTTTGATTCCTAATAAATGTGGCGATTTCAACATAGTTTATTGATTTGTAATTAACCAAATTTTATCCGCTTTATGACCTTGTTCTTTCCACTCAACATGGACTTTTTCGGTGTTCAAGGTGTTAACTGATTTTCCGACATAGTTGGGGTGTATCGGCAAATCACGATTATAAATTCTGTCTATCAGTACACAAAGTTCCACTTTAGCTGGTCTACCAAAAGAGGTCATGGCATCTAAAGCAGAGCGTACCATTCTACCTGTTGCTAAAACATCATCGCAAAGAATTACTCGTTTATTTTCTATGATGAATGGAATATCGGTAGAATTGGGTTCTAAATGTTCTCTTCTACGGTAGTCGTCTCGGTAAAAAGTTGCATCCAATTTACCTAATAATGGCGCATTAGGCATATTTTTGGCAAGTTCTTGAGCGATTCGCTCAGCGAAATAAATGCCTCTCGGTTGCAAACCTAAAATAACTGTTTCAATACCAGGTAATTGATTTTCAATGAGTTCTTGACATAACCTAGAGATGGTTATTTCTAAAAGAGGGCTGGAAAGAATCAATTTCCGCGTCATTAGTGCAAAGTTACCAATTATTTATGGATTAAAAAATTTCCTCGTTTGAATCAAATAAAGGTAAAATTACATCCTTTTCTGAAACATTAGGAGCTTTAGTTTCCCAATCGATGTTTAAGGTAGGGTCATTGTATCGAATTCCCGATTCAGATTCTTTATTCCAGAATTCAGTGCATTTGTACACAAAAATAGTATCTTCCAATGCTTCAAAACCATGCGCAAAACCAACAGGAACAAAAAGCATATTTCCCTTTTCTGCATCTAACTGGAATTTACGATATTGTCCGAATGTGGCCGAATTTTTACGTAAATCTACCACTACATCGTTTACTTTACCTTGCATGCAACGTACTAATTTGCCTTGTCCAAAAGGTTTTTTTTGAAAATGTAGGCCTCTAATAACACCTTTGGTAGAATAAGAATAATTATCTTGAACAAAATTTCCAGGAATTCCATTTTTTTCAAAAAGCCTTTGGTTGTACGATTCGTAGAAATAACCTCTGTCGTCGTGAAATTTTGTAGGAATACATTCTACAATTCCTGGTAAATCGTGTGCGATAAATTGCATAAAATGGCTAAAAATTATTTAATTTGTATCAAATTTATTCAAAATTAGCCATTTTTCAAAAAAAGCGGCCTTACATTTATCCAATGAAATTAAACGAATTAGTTCAACAGATTCTTCAAAAAAAATCCTATTTGTGTGTGGGTTTGGATTCCGATCCAAAATTAATTCCCTCCAAATTTAAAACTGAAAAGGATCCTATTTTTTCGTTTAATCAAGCAGTAATTGAAGCCACGGCTGATTATGCCGTAGCCTACAAACCCAATATTGCTTTTTATGAGGCATTGGGACCAAAAGGATGGGAGACTTTGCAGAAGACAATGGAGATTATCCCAAAAGAAATTTTTACTATTGCAGATGCCAAACGAGGAGATATTGGTAACACTGCCACCAAATATGCTCAAACTTTTTTTGACCCAAGTTTTTGTGGATTAGATTTTGATTCAATAACAGTTGCACCCTACATGGGGGAAGATTCTGTAACTCCTTTTTTAGCTTTTGAAAACAAATGGGCCATTTTGTTGGCCTTAACTTCTAATCCAGGTTCTTTAGATTTTCAATTGATAAAAGATGAGAGCGGTAAAACCTTCTACCAAAATGTCTTAGAAAAATCGCAAGAGTGGGGATCTGTAGAGAATATGATGTACGTAGTAGGAGCCACAAGAACCGATTATTTACAGGAAGTACGCAAATTTGCCCCTAATCATTTTTTATTAGTTCCCGGAGTAGGAGCACAAGGTGGAAGCTTGGAAGATGTTTCCAAATACGGAATGAATAAGAATGTGGGCTTATTAGTAAACTCTTCAAGAGGTATAATTTATGCCGGAGAAGATACGTTTATATCTGCCAAAAGAGAGGCTAAGAAAGTGCAGGAGGAGATGGAAATCTATTTGGAAAAATATTATGAGTTATGAGTTATGAGTTATGGGTTATGAGTTATGAGTTAATTTTTTTTCATAACCCAAAACCCAAAGCCCATAACCCATAACCCCAAACCCATAACCCACAACTCTATGGATGAACTAGCCATCAGCACCCCCGCATTATTGTTTTCAATCATTAGTTTGTTAATGATTGCTTTTACGAATCGATTTATGTCGATGGCGTCTTTGATACGCGATTTGCACGAACGTTTTTTGAAACAACCCGATAAAACTATTTTGATTCAAATAAAAAATTTGAGAAAACGGATATCCATGATTCGGAATATGCAAATTATTGCTATTACAAGTCTATTGGTCAGTATTTTATGTATGTTTTTTATTTTTTGGGGGATGGATATCATCGCCAAATGGCTTTTTGTAATGGGATTAATCGGCCTAAGTATCTCTCTTATTATTAGCGCCTATGAAATCATGATTTCAACCGAGGCACTTGATGCAGAAATTTCTGATATGGAAGAAGAGATAAAAAAATCTTAGAATATTTTCATTTTTGAATTTTAGTAGTATTTTTGTGGATAATAGTAAGAATTTTTTATACTTAAAAAATATAATACTACTTAGGCGGATTGAATAAAGGCTCGGGATTTTTCTGAGTCTTTATTGTTTTTAAAAGTATATAAGAATATGAGAATATTAGAATATGTGAATATATGTTCTATATCTCTTAGGTTCTAAAAATCCTCAATTTATAAATTCCACAATTATCATATTCCTCAATTCTCATATTCTTATATTCCTCAATTCCCATAATCAAGGCTTAAGAATTATCGCACTCAACGGCGGTAAATTAATTGCAATTGAAAATGCTTTTCCCTGCCAATTGATTTCTTCTGTCATTGCAGCTTTGGCCATTTGGTAGCCAGAACCTCCAAATTCTTTGTCATCTGAATTGAAAGCAACTTTCCAAACCCCTGGCAATGGAACACCAATGCGATAATCCTCTCTTGGTGCAGGTGTTAAATTTAGAATAACTATGGCTTGTTGTTTGGCAGTTTCTCCTTTTCTTAAATAAGTTATAACAGAATTTTGTGAATCGTTCGATTCAATCCATTCAAATCCTTCATGTGAGAATTGTTTGCTGTAGAAGGTTGGGTCTTGAGTATAAATTTTATTTAAGGCTTGAATGGTTTTTTGAATGCCTTTATGAGAATCAAATTCAGTTAAATGCCAATCTAGGCTTTGGTCATGATTCCATTCTTCTCTTTGACCAAATTCACCACCTTGGAATAATAATTTAGATCCCGGATGAGTAAATTGTTCTGCAAATAATAATCGCAAGTTTGCAAATTTTTGCCAATCATCACCTGGCATTTTGTTCAATAACGATTGTTTGCCATAAACTACCTCATCGTGCGAAAGCGGTAAGCAGAAATTTTCTGTAAAGGCATAAATCAAAGAAAACGTTAGATCGTTTAAATGATATTGGCGATATACGGGGTCTTTAGAGAAGAAACGAAGAGTGTCGTTCATCCAACCCATCATCCATTTTTGACCAAATCCTAATCCACCCTGAAATACTGGTTTTGTAACCCCAGGGAAACTTGTGGATTCCTCTGCGATGATTTGAATTTCAGGAAATTCGCCATAAATATGAACATTTAGATCTTGCAAGAAGCTAATAGCCTCTAAATAATGGTTTCCGCCATACATATTTGGCTCCCATTCGCCATCGTTTCGAGAGTAGTCCAAATATAACATTGAAGCAACCGCATCCACGCGAAGACCATCTATATGGTATCTATCGCACCAAAATGCGGCATTGGAAAGTAAAAAAGATTTTACTTCATTTTTTCCATAATCAAAAATATAGGATTGCCAGTCGGGATGAAATCCTTTTTTTACATCATAATGTTCATATAAAGCCCCGCCATCAAAGTTTTTTAATCCATGAGCATCGCCCGGAAAATGGGAGGGTACCCAATCGAGAATTACACCAATCCTCGCTTGGTGCAGTTTTTCAATCAAAAGCATCATTCCCTGTGGATCTCCAAAGCGAGAGCTAGGTGCAAAATATCCAGTAATTTGATAACCCCAAGATGGCGCAAAGGGGTGTTCCATGATTGGCATGAATTCTACGTGCGTAAAACCCATTTCTTTCACATAAGGAACTAATTTTTCAGCAAAATCTTGGTAGGAGAGGTAGTCGTTTTCCAATGTTTTCATCCATGAACCTAGGTGAACCTCATAGATAGACATAGGTGCGGCCATTGAATTTTTGACTTTTCGATCGTTCATCCAAGTTTGGTCGTTCCATTCTTTATAGGTGTTCCAAACAATAGAAGCGGTTTTAGGAGGAGTTTCGCAAAACAAACCCATTGGGTCTAGTTTTTCAAGGTATTCTCCAGATTTGGTCACGATACCGTATTTATAGGCTTCACCTGTTTTGATGCCTGGGATAAAACCTTCCCAGATGCCAGATTCGTCCCATCGGCGATAGAGTGGGTGGGAGAATTTATCCCAAAAGTTAAAATTCCCGATTACCTGAACATTTTCGGCATTTGGGGCCCAAACGGCAAAGAAAACTCCCATTTCTCCATCAACTTCTAGTTCAAAGGCACCTAATTTTTCATAAAGTCTTGTGTGTTTGCCATTTAGGAATAGGGCAACATCAAAATCGCTTAATTTAGAGTATGGTTTAACCTTTGACATATTGGATTATTTGAATGGTAAAGCTAAAATAGAAAAAAAATAACGAAAAAAACTATAATTTTTTTTGAATTTGGTATTTGCAATTAATTAAGATTTTACTACCTTTGCACCACAATAACCCATTATGGTCCGTTCGTCTAGGGGTTAGGACACGTCCCTTTCACGGATGAAACACGGGTTCGATTCCCGTACGGACTACAAAAGCCACTCTATGAGTGGCTTTTTTGTTTTTTTAAAATTTGTAAATTACTATCTTACATGCTCGAATCTAAATATATTTAATGCAACACGAGCAAAACCAAACTTGTAAGAATTGTCAGGCTATTTTGGAAAGTAAATTTTGTTCAAACTGTGGACAAAATGCGAACACGCACCGAATCACATTTCATGATATTTGGCACGATATACAACATGGACTGATGCATTTTGACAATGGTGTTTTCTTTACCATTAAACATCTCCTTTTAAGTCCGGGTAAATCCATTAAGGAGTTTTTAGAAGGAAAAAGAGTCAATCATTTCAAACCCCTTTCATTTGTCTTAATTCTTGCCACTATTTATGCATTTATTGGAAAGCATTTAATCATCGACTCCTTTCAATTGGCTAGTAAAAATCAAATCATTTTAACTTATTTAGAAACAATTGAATTTACCTTAGAGCATTTAACCTATGCCATCATCATATTAATTATTACAACCTCCATTTCCTCATTTCTCATTTTTAAAAAACAAGGATTCAATTTTGCAGAGCATTTGGTGATAAATTCGTATTACCGTGGACTATTTTTGTTATTTCTTATTTTGGTCATTCCATTTACCTATTTTTCCAAGACCATCGGAATTAATACCATTCTGCTCAACACCGCATTACTTCAAATGTTCGATTTTAGCATCATGCTTTGGAGTTATTTTAGGTTATTTGACAAGTACCCTGTTTGGAAATATTTGCTTTTAACAGTTGTAAGCTATGTATTGATGTCCATGTTTAATATCATGATTTTCAATTTGTCTTTTTTTGTGTTTAAAAATCTTTAATTTTTCATCTAATTCATAGATTTTAAAATAGAATTAATTTGCTATAAAATATTATTATTTTATGCTACCTTTAAGCTTTACTAAAATTCTATTTATATCATGAAAAAAATTATTCTTGCAGCTTTCGTTGCATCAAGCTTATTTGCTTGTCAATCCAAAATCAGAAACAACAAGTACAAACAATTTTCCAGCAGAAGCTGATGGATACACTTTAGCAGCGTCAGACAATATTGAATTGGCTAGAAAATCTGCTAAATATATTGAGTCGGGCGATACCGCTGCTTATCGTGCTACGTATTCTGCTGATGCAGTTATTCATGAAAATGCTGCCGATGAAACCGTAAGTCAAAACATGGCAGCCATACAAGCCGTTAGAGATGCTGGAGTAAAAATCACAATCGATTCTGGCGCTATTTACCATGAAGTCGTTTATTCTACGCCTAAAGGTGGACATACTAATTATGTTTTCGCCTATATGGTAATGACGATGGCAAAAGGAGGTAAGCAATTGAAAATAAATATGCACGCTGTTGATGCCATCAAAGAAGGCAAACAAGTTGAGGAATGGTTATTTTATGATACCAAAGGGGTAGCCGAATTATTGAAATGATTTCATTTTATGGAAGTACATCATCCGCATCACTCAGGCCATAAAAAAAAATGGTCTGAGTTATTGCTAGAATTTTTTATGCTTTTTTTAGCAGTAACTCTTGGTTTTTTTGCGGAAAATATCCGTGAAACTATCGCAGAAAAAAATAAGAAAAAAGAAACCTTAGAGGCAGTTGCTAATGATTTTAAGAAAGATTTTGAGCAATTAAATTTTCATCGAAAATTTGTTTCCAATAAAATTAAAATATGTGACAGCATCGATTTTTTAATTGATGAAAATCCAAAATTAGTTGATCAGCAGGTGTTTTATCGTTTGATGAATAATTCCATTACCTTTTGGAAATTTAATTCTAACAGCAGAAGTAGAATTGAATCAGAAGCAAGAGGGTATTTTTCCGAAAAAGGGAATGAAGACTTGGCAAACTGTATTTCAAAGTATAATTTTCATTTAACGGATTTTATCGACAATACAGAAATGGAGGCAGACCATTATGTTAAATTTTATGAATATAATAATTTGAAAAATTATTTAGACATGAAATTGGAAAGAATAGCTGGCCGCTTCCCCAATGTAAATTTGCCTCATAAATTAGGAATTAAACCTATCTCTGATGAAAATAAAGAACGACTTCGTGGTTATTTAATTGGGGTTCGAGAATTTAACGACATAAGCTTATATAACATCGATTCACTTCAATTTTATGCTAATAAAGCGATACAATTAATTAAAAAACAAAAAGAATAAAAATGGAAGTACATCACCACAGCCATCATCCGAAGAAATTAAAAGAATATCTGCAGGAATTTCTGATGCTATTTTTTGCAGTTTTTTTAGGTTTTATGTCGGAATATTATCTGGAATATCGGGCAGAGCGACATAAGGAGCATGATTATCTAGTAAGTATGACCAAAGACCTAAAAGCAGATTTAGATGATATGCATACCAAAGATCAAACTATGGATGAACTGTTGTTATCTGGTATGAAAATCACCTCTATTATCTATAAGCCTAATTGGGAAGATTCAGATGTAGATAGTCTGTATTTAAATAGCATCAACATGGTTACTCGTTTTATTACATTGAACTTTTCATCGGGAACAATTGATCAACTACGAAATGCAGGTGGATTTCGACTCATTTTAAATGAGGGAATTGTAGCAAAAATCACAGAATATGAAAAAGGGAAGCAACTCATACAAGTTCAGCAAGAGGCCATGATGGAACGATGGTCTAAGGTGCATCATATGCAAAATAAATTATTACATCTCAATGTTTTTGGACAGCCAGATAGAACTGGAAAAATCACCTTGAATAGAGATGAATTAAATAAAATTATTTCACAAACCGGGAAAGCTTTTCTAACAAGTGATAAAAACACATTTTACGAATATTCCAATTATGTGAATGTATCAAAAGGATATGTTGCGTTTTATCAAATTATGTGCAAAATGCAGCAACAAAAAGCCCAGGAATTGATAAAACTTATTGAGCAAGAGTTAGTGCATTAATTGTTTAAATTATTTTCCCTTTTTATTCTTTAAAATATCTTCTGTGAATTCTTTCATTACAGAAATGCTGTATAAGATGAAAAGGAGTGATAAAATGCAGGTTAATAGTAGTATATCTAAATTAGTCATCTTATTTCCTTTTAGAATTTATAAAATTTAATAAACCTAAAATGGTAGGGGGCCAAAGTCCGATAAATGTTGCCTTGGAAGCATTATTTTCTACTAAATAAATGTATTCACTGTAAAAAATACATGCGATACAAATTATGAGAATCAGTAATTCACTAAGCCCAAGTTTTTTCATTACTAAAGAATTGCTAATTTTTAAAATTTAAATATAAATAATTTATTATTAAATATGATTATTAATATAAGTGAATTGTTTACCTTCTGATTCTTCTTTTGTATTTTCCAAAATAATTTATGAATTTCATTTCAATTAAACTGTAAGTTAAATTTGAATAAATTATACAAATAAGTAGGGTACTTATTAATACAGACCATTGATTTAAAAGATTATCCTCTAATCTCAATTTGTCTAAAATTGGTTTCATGACAAAATTTAATATCAACATATGATTTAAATAAATCGAATAGGATATTTTACCTATAAATGAAAATAAATTTGATTCTAATATTTTTGAAAGAATTCCATTGGTATTTGCCAAAATAAATAGACCTAAACCAAAATAAGCCAAAATGAAAATTGAAAGGAATAAGTTGTTTAAAGGATAGGTTAAATAATTTTCAAAAGTGAAAATGTATAAAAGGCCAATAATAAATAAGTATTCAAAAATATGTGGTAATTTTTTTGAACAAATTCTATGAAGAAATTGAGAAAAATAACCAATAAAAAAACCTAATAGACCTCTGAGCCAACCTAATGTATGTGTAGAAAAAAATAAAATTTCATTAAGTGATTTAAAATAAATTAATATAATAAATAGGACTAAAAGGATAATTAAATGGCGGTTACTATTTTTTTTTACGGAGTAAAATAAAATTCCAAACAATAAATAGTTGATAATTTCTGATGAGATGGACCAGGTTACTCCATTAACTGATGCATCATCTGGAATCAAGCCAAAAGAACTCGTAAAAAAAATGTCTGAAAAAAATGAGGTTAAATAATTATTTTTAAAGCCTTCAAATAAAAAAAGTAAAAATAAATAAACAATTGAAGTATAAAATAATAAGGGATATAATCGTAAAAATCTTTTTAATAAATACTCTTTTAAATTATTAAATGTATTTAATTTAAATTGATAATTTAAAGAAATTACAAAACCTGATAATACAAAAAAATAGTCGACAAAAATAAATGATAAATATCTGAAATTTGAATCTGAAATGTATGGAGGAAGATTAAAAATGTGATAATGCTGAATAAGAACTAATAAGCAAAAAAAGCCTCTTAATCCATCAAATTTAGTTAAATAATTAGTTGCCTTTAGGTTTTTCAATTTTAAAATTTTCATTTTGAATTAATATCATTAATTTTAAAAAAAACGAAAGTAGTTTAATCAAATGTAAATAATTTAAAGTTATTCAATTAATGTTCAAAAATTATTTAATTCTTTTTTTATTCTTTTTTATTTCCTTTCAATCAAACTGCCAGCGAATTTATTCGATGGTTTTCAATAAACTTCCTCAAGATTATCAGTTTTATCAAAGAGAAGAAGATAATTATGCGCATATAAAAATTAAGGGGGTAATTGAACTTTCTGATTGGTCTTATGTAAGTGTTGTGATTTCAAAAGATGGAAAACCTTATGCCTAAACAAAGGATAAATTCTCCTATTCAAAGGATAATTTATCAATAGGTACTTTTCAAATTTCAATGGATTTAAAATCCGAATTAGCAGAATATGATTGCAAATTTTACGCAATAAGGAATGCAAGTGATTCCGTTTTAATGGCGACTAGGACTAATATTGTAGTTGGTGATTCCTATATTGTGAATGGTCAATCAAACTCTTATGCAGGGTTTGAATTTCCCGACTCTTATAAGGGGAAATTTAGTAGAAGTTTTGGAAGATTTTATTCTGATTATTTTAATTATGATAAATATCTTGAAAGTGATACTTTATGGTCTTTAGCTAATGTGAAATCACCCGTTGGTCAATTTGCAGGTGAATTGATGCGATTGATTATTGAAAATGAAAAGGTTCCAGTATGTATAATAAACGGAGGTAGTGGGGGTTCAAATATGGATTATAATTTAATTAGAAATCCAAGCAACCCAATTGATTTTAATTTGTCAAGTGGTAGGTTATTATATAGAGTTTAAAAAGCAGGTTTAGACAAAAAAATTAAAGCTTATATTTATAGGCAAGGTGAAAATGATGCAAATGCATTTCCAATTCTATGGAAAGATAAATTTTTAAGCTTGGTGGAATATGTTAAAATTGAATATCCAAGCTTAAAAAAAATATATTTACCACAAATAAATGCAACCTCTGGAAATGAAGTTAATCAGGAAATTTTAAGAAATGATCAACGAAATGTGACTTCAGTTGATGGTTTTATTAAAGGATTTGCAACTATTGGTACATCTGGATTTGATGGAGTACATTACAATACTCAAGGTTATAACCAGTCTGGATTGGAGCTATATAGAATATTGGCAGAAGATTTTTATGGCAGGCCTCATAATCAACTAAATTATAGTCCTAATATTACTCAAATTCAATATTTGAATAATCAAAAAACTAAATTTTTTATTGAGTTTGACAAAGGACAAAAAATAATTACTCCCAAAGATACTTTATTGAAAGATAAAAATGGATTAGATGTGTTAAAAAAGCCTTTTGATTCATTCTATTTTAAAGACTCTGGATTTCCAACAGAATCTTCTAAGGAAGAAAATATTAAAAAAATTTATGGTAAAAATAATTACTTATACTTTGAATTGAATAGTGCTCCAACAAAGGATATATTAACTTATTTGCCTGCATATTCAAGTGAAATTAATCTGATTCCCATTTGTTCTGGCCCATTTATTAAAAATGAATTGGGCATGAGAGCTTTTTCTTTTGTAAATGAAAAAATTAAAAATTATTTACCAATTAAGGAAAATGATTTAGACGGTGATTTAATCCCTGATGATGTAGATGATTGTCCTTCAATTGTTAATCCAACTATTTCTGATATTATAGTTGAAAATGATTTTACCTTAACAATTAATTCAACTTTAAAATCTATTTGGTATTTGAATGGGATTCCAATTGAAGGTGAAAATAAAAATAAATTAATAACCTATAAACCGGGTGAATATTCTGTACAATTAATTAGTGATAATGGATGTTCAAGTTTAAAATCAAAAACTTATAATAAAATAATTTTAGGTAAAAAGGAAGAAGTAGAGTTTGATGTTTTTCCTAACCCAATTTCTAATCAATTTTTGATAAGAAATAGGACAAGCTCTGATTTACTTGAAAAGGTTATTATTTATGATATTCTCGGTAAAGAAGTATTGAATATTCATTCAATATCTGGTGATTTACTTATTAATGCTGAAAATTGGCCTACAGGAAAATATTTTTTAAATGGTTATACTTCAACTGAAAAAAAATATCATTTTCAAATAATAAAGGAGTAAAGGCCATTTTTAATTCTGAATTATTTGTAATTCTCTTTATTGGTCCTACTTTTATCTAACTCCATTGCTTCCTTTTTGATTTTCGACAAGTAGGTGGTATCAATTCCTAAAAAAGTAGCTAATTGTCTTTGTGAAAGCCTGTTCAATAATTGCGGGTTGAATTCGCCTAAATATAGATAGCGCTCCAAGGCATCCTTTGTGCGTAAAAAAGTACAAATATTTTGAAGTATACAGAGATAATTTAAGATTTCTTTAACAGCAATTTGTCCAATTTTACTATTTAAATCCAATATTTTAAGGAAAGTAGATTTTTTCATCGTATAAATTGTACAGTCTTCCAAGGCTTGTACCGCTTCATGATTTTTATGACCATTGACAAAACTATTGGGAATTAAAATAAAATCACCTTCCATTGAAAACCAATTGACAAATTCTTTTTCTCCTTCCAATGTAAATTTTCGCAATAGTCCTTTTTCTACATAAGCTAAATCTTCTTCAATTTTTCCAAAATTAAATAAGAAATCGCCCTTTTTGAGTTTTTTTACAAAGGCATATCGCAAAATTAAATCTATGAGAATGGTGATCGCTTCCCCTTTTAGGTTAAGTGTTTGGGTTAATTTTTCTGAGAGTTTCTTTTCCATAATTTTATTGAAATACAAATTACCTAAACCCCAATTAATAATAATGTAAAAAAAAATGCAATGACAAAAACTTTACAAAATAACCTTTTGAATTCATCAGCAATTGTTGTCTTATTATTTACTTTCATTGCATGAAAAATGAAATATCCTTTTTAGATAAAATATCTAACACTAATTATTACAATGTAAAAAATCCCAAAATCAATATTTCACCGATTCAATTTTTTGTGAGTAAAATATTATTACAAAAAAAGAAAAAGGGAGAATTACTGTTAAGGCAGGGAGATGTTTGTGACAAAATGTATTATTTTGAAAAGGGATTGGTTAAAGTTTTTGCAACCCAAAATGACAATGAAGTGGCAACTTGGTTTTCTAAAGAAGGGGATTTTTTAACCTTGGTAAATAGTTTTAACTATGGGGTGCCCTCTCATGAATCTATTGAAGTTCTAGAGGATATTTCTTACTACGCAATTCCAAAAAATTATTATTTTCAATTATTAGATTTTAGCTCTCAAATTTCTTTATTCACCATGTTTGAAATGTTGAAAAACGTTTGCGAGTACCAGACTCAAACCATTATGCTGAGAACTATGAAAAGTCAAGACCGATATAACTATTTTGTAGAACATTATGCTGATTTGATTGATCGAATAAATCAGAAGGATCTGGCTTCCTTTATCGGTTTGGATGAAACTTATTTGTCTAAAATTATCAATGATTCTAAAAAATAATACAATTCAACATTGAATTAAAACTAAAAAGGCTGAATTTAAAAAATTCAGCCTTTTTTTCTGTGTTCTAAATTATATCATCAATCTTTTTCCCGTATAACCCGTATGGTTAGGTGGTTAGGATTAGCACAAAATTATAACGCTTAAACATAATAAAAATTGTGATTTTGCAACTTTTTTAAATAATTTGAAAAAAAATTAAAATTGGTCGTGATAATCATCACAGAATAAAAAAATATTTAACCTACTTTTACATAAATTTTATATTGTGTCGGGTAGTTTTTGTAAAATAGTATTTGGTTTTTTGCTAATTTTTTCTCCAGACTTATTGTTTGGACAATTTGCCTATAAATCTCGTTCAGAGGATTTTGCATTATCTAAATCTTTTTCTGATTCCCTTTCAAATTCTAAGCGAGAGGTTAAAATTGGAGGTGAAATTAGAGAGTATTTGCAATCTTATCAAAATCTAAATTTTGGACAAATACCTGCCTCATTCTCAGATCCGAATCCTACCCAATTGTGGCATCGGGTTTTATTCAATACTTCCTTTAAACTCGGTAATCATTTTCGAATTTTTGGCCAATTAAACTCCACTTTTAGGTTGTTTAACCCAAATCCAATCGTTTCCCAGGTCGATCAAAATAGTTTATCCATTCAACAATTATTTGGTGAATTTAAACTCAGCAAACATAGTATTTTGCGACTTGGTAAGATGGAAACTTATTTTGGTAATGATCGTTTAATGGCAAATAGGGAAGGTCCAAATAACAGAAACTCTTATGTAGGGGTCAATATTCGAAGGTATTTTCCAAAAGTCCAGTTAGATGCCTTTTATTTGCATCCAATGATTCAAAAACCAGAATTTTTAAATGACCAAATAGCAGATGAAAATATTTCTGGTGTTTATTTTAGTAATTGGAAATTAACAAAAAACGCTGCTTTTGATGTTTATGGAATGTATCTTGAAAGCAACGCTAGAGAATATTTATATAAATCCGGACACGAACAAAGACTTACATTAGGTTCACGCATATTTAAAACCACAGGTAAATGGCAATACGTTTTTGAAAATGCTTTTCAAGGAGGAAAGTTTAATGATTTAACTATTGGAGCATTTATGTCTATATGGGATGTTTCTTATGCTGTATCTAAAAAAGTAAGCTTAGCCTTCTCAGGAACTTATGTGCCAGGAGATACAGATTCCAATGATGATAAATTAGGAACCTTTAATACTTTATTCGCTAAACCACCTTTCGGACAAACTGTTGCCTTGAATATTACGAATATGGTCAATTGGAGTCCTTATATTAAATATCAATTGCATCCGAAAAGTTTTGTGATTCTAAGGACATCTTTAGTGTCTCGTGCAAGTACAAATGATGGGATTTATACACCCAATATGCAGCAATATCGTCCAACAGCCAATAAGTTAACCTCATCAAATTTGACAAAAGTAACAGATATGTATGTTGTGGAATGGAATCTCTTCCCCAATAAATCCATTCAAACCTTATTAGAATTTGGCTATTCAAAGGCTGGCGATTATTTAAAAGAAACAGGTGCAGGAAAGGATGTAACTTATATTGCTTGGCGTGGTGCTTATCGCTTTTAATGGGTAAAAATTTGGATTTTCGTCTATTAAAATCACTGAATTTTATAATTCATAATTCATAACTTATAATTCATAATTTATTTTACTTAGTTTTGCTTTCTAAACAAATCAAAATATGAAAAAAATAGTTATCGCTTCTGCTTTATTCTTGGCAAGTTCATTAGTTGGTTTTGCTCAAACGTTTAAGGTTGACAAAGCACACTCAAAATTAGGATTCTCTGTAGTTCACTTAAGTATCTCTGATGTTGAAGGCTCATTTAAGATTACTGATGCAACTTTAACTTCATCAAAAGATGATTTTTCTGATGCTTCTTTTGCTTTAACAGCTGATGTAAACACAGTAAATACTGATAATGAAAGAAGAGATGGACATTTAAAATCAGCTGATTTCTTTGATGCTGCTAAATTCCCTACAATTTCTTTTAAGTCTAAATCATTTACGAAAGTTGCAGACAGAAAATATAAATTGGTTGGCGATTTAACAATGCATGGTGTTACTAAAGCTATTACTTTAGACGCTACCTTAAACGGTACAACTAAGAATCGTGATGGTAAGAAGGTAGCTGGATTTAAGGTTACAGGTTCTTTAAATCGTACTGCCTTTGGTGTGGGTTCTATGCCAGCTGCAATGGTTGGAGAAGAAATTGAATTAAAAGCTTCTGGAGAGTTTATCCAAGAGTAATTAATAAAAGAAAATTAAAAGGGGAATTTGATTCCCCTTTTTTTATGGCTTTTTTCGAATAATCCAAAGTAAACTAAAACAAATTCCGCCATTGATTAACAGTTTGGAAAATCCAAATCCACCAAACCAATTTTGGGCCTGTGCTTCCAAAATATAAGTTAAAATCGGAGAAGATATACATACGATAGGTACCCACTTATCTTTTAGAGGAATTTTGGTAAAAAGCCCAAAAGCAAATAGTCCTAATAATGGTCCGTAAGTGTAACCAGCCAAATTAAATACTGCAGCGATCAACTCCTGGTTATTGAATAGGTGAAAAAGGCCTATGACAACAACAAAAAGTGCAGAAAAGCCAATATGTACATATTTTTTTAGTGATTGCCTTTTATCCTCTTTAAATTTTTCAATGGATAAAAAATCTATACAAAAAGAAGTTGTTAGAGCAGTAAGTGCAGAATCTGAGCTAGCGTATGTTGCTGCGATGATGCCTAATAAAAAGGTTACAGCAGCCAAGGTTCCAAATTGTCCACCTAATGCTAATCCTGGGTATAAATTATCCGTTAAATTAGGGATTGGAATTCCTTTTGATTCAGAATATAGGTATAATAATGCCCCTAAACTTAGGAATAATAAATTGATAAATACCAGTACCCAATAAAACCAGAACATGTTTTTTTGGGCTTCTCCAATCGATTTACAAGTTAAGTTTTTTTGCATCAGGTCTTGGTCAAGTCCAGTCATAACAATAGCTATAAAAACTCCGGCAAGAAAATCCTTTCCAAAGAAATGAGGGGAAGCGAAGTCCCATTCAAACATTTTACCATATTTTGATTGGCCAATGGTTTGAATCATTTCGCCAAAATTCATATCCATTTGTTGCATGACCAAAATGATGGTAATAAAGAGTGCCACTAATAAAAATACCGTTTGTAAGGTATCTGTGTAAATAATCGTTTTTACGCCGCCTTTGTGTGTATAAATCCAAATTAATAGGATAGAAACAAAAACTGTTGCTATAAATGGCACTCCAATGGGTTGAAATATGGCAATATGAAGAACATTTACTGCTAAAAATAATCTAGCAGCTGAACCGATGGTTCTGGAAAGCAGGAAAAAGGCTGAACCTGTTTTGTAAGACCAAAAACCGAATCTTTTTTCAAGGTAACCATAAATTGAAATGAGATTCAATTTATAATACAAAGGCATTAAGACTGTGGCAATAGTTAAATAGCCTAAGGAATGGCCTAATATGATTTGAAAATAGGTAAATGAGGTCTTACCCACGGCTCCTGGTACAGAAATAAAGGTTAGACCAGAAATTGAAGTTCCAATCATTCCAAAAGCAACAAGCCACCAAGGGGATTGTCTGTTTGCGGTAAAAAATGAATTGGTGTCTGCTCCTTTTGAGGTTAGGTAAGAGATAAGGATTAGTATTCCGAAGTAAATTATCAAAATACCAATAGCTAATTCAACTGACATAGCGTATTAAATAGGATTTATTTTTTAAATTTGTCTAGTACAAAATTACTTCTCAAAAATATGCAATTATTGGCTAAAAATATTTCTAAAACATGTAATTCTTTTTCTACCCAACCCAATTGGCAAGAGGAAACGGAAGTATTGGTAGAGGAAAAATTGGAAGAAAGTCATCAATTAATTGTTTTTAACGACGAGGTAAATACATTTGATTTTGTCATTCAAACCTTGATTGAGGTTTGTCAGCATAGTGTTGAACAAGCAGAGCAGTGTACCTTGCAAATCCATTTTAAAGGGAAGTGTGGGGTTAAAGCAGGTGAATTTGATGAATTAACTGCTATGCGAAATGAAATTTGTAGAAGAGGAATTTCTGCTGAAATTGAATAAGGATGAACAATTCTCAATATCCGTCACAACTCATTGAACAAGCAGTAGAAGAGATTTCTAAATTGCCAGGAATTGGTAAGAAATCTGCCTTGCGATTGGCTTTGCACCTTTTGAAACGTCCGGAAGGGCAATCAGTTCAATTGGCCTCCTCTTTAATAAAATTAAGAACTGAGACTAAATTCTGTACTACTTGCCACATGATTTCTGACGAAGATATTTGTGGGATTTGTAAAAGCAACAAGCGGGATGAAAGCTTATTGTGTGTTGTAGAAGATGCAAAAGATGTTTTGGCCATTGAGAATACAGGTCAATACCAAGGACTTTACCATGTTTTGGGGGGGATTATTTCACCCATGTCTGGAGTTTCACCATCTGATTTACAAATAGAGTCTTTGGTTAAACGAGTAGGCGAAAAAGGTTTTGTTGAGATTATAATCGGTTTAAGTCCAACAATGGAAGGTGATACAACCGCCTTTTACATTACGAAAAAATTAAAAGAATATCCTGTAAAAATTTCAACCATAGCGAGAGGAATTCCTATTGGTGGTGATTTGGAATATACAGATGAGATTACATTAGGTAGAAGTATTGTTTCACGAATTAGTTTAGACGATTAACATGATGAAAAGATCAAAATTTTTGCAAAATACTTTAGCAATTTTAGGTGCTGGTATTGCTTTACCAAGTTTTGCTAAATTGAATAAAAAAGGTACTAGTTTGGAAGAAACTTCTTGGGAAAACGCACCTTTTTCGTTGCCAACTTTGTCGTATTCTTATAGTGCATTAGAACCCAATATTGATGCCCTAACGATGGAAATACATCATTCTCGTCATCATAAAGCCTATGTGGATAATCTGAATAAGGCAATTACTGGAACAGATTTGGCATCTTCTTCTTTGGAAGAATTATTGAAAAATATTTCAAAGGCACCAGTTGCGGTAAGAAACAATGGGGGTGGACATTGGAATCATAGTTTTTTCTGGAAAGTTATTGGTCCAGCAAATGGAAATAAGCCTTCTCAAGCATTAGCTGATCAGATCGTAAAAGATTTTGGTAGTTTAGACAACTTGAAAACCGAATTTAATAAAGTTGCCATGGGGCGTTTTGGTTCGGGTTGGGCTTGGTTAGTTTTGAAGGATGGAAAGTTGTCCATTGGTTCTACGGCTAATCAGGATAATCCACTTATGGATGTTTCTGACTTAAAAGGAAAACCAATTTTGGCATTAGATGTTTGGGAGCATGCCTATTATTTAAAATATCAAAACAAGCGAGTGGACTATGTAAACGCATTTTGGAATGTGATTAACTGGGACTTCGTTTCATCACAATATACAAACTAACAAATGAAATTATTAGACGAAATTCCTTCATTAGATTTAAGTGATTTTACCTCTGGTGATCCTCAGAAAAAACAAAAATTTGTTGAAGATTTAGGAGCTGCATTTAACAATATTGGCTTTGTGGCAATCAAAGGTCATGGTTTAACCGATGGTTTTACAAAAGAATTGTACCAAACAGTTGAAGACTTTTTTCAATCCGATGATGCGGTAAAACAACCTTATGAAATCCCCGGTATAGCTGGTCAAAGAGGATATGTGGGAAAAGGAAAAGAAACCGCTAAGGGCTTTAAGGTGCCCGATTTGAAGGAGTTTTACCATGTGGGACAAGTACATAGAAATGATGGGGATTCAGTTTGGTCGGAATATCCGCAAAATGTTTTTCCAATAGAATTTCCTGAATTTGAAAAATTAACTGTTGGAGCTTATCAAACATTAGAAAATGCAGGAAAGCTGTTATTGCGTGCAATAGCTTTGTATTTACAATTGCCTGAAGACTATTTTGAGGAAAAAGTAAAATATGGTAATTCTATTTTGCGTGCCATTCATTATTTCCCAATTACAAATCCAGATGCCT
Source organism: Sandaracinomonas limnophila (assembly GCF_004005965.1). Classification (GTDB taxonomy): domain Bacteria; phylum Bacteroidota; class Bacteroidia; order Cytophagales; family Spirosomataceae; genus Sandaracinomonas; species Sandaracinomonas limnophila. The sequence continues at coordinate 94,642 of NZ_SACY01000001.1, forward strand.
TACCTGAGGGTGCAGTTCGCGCGGCTGCGCATGGAGATATTAACCTGATTACTTTATTGATGGGAGCCTCCGCAGAGGGTTTGGAAGTATTGAGAACCGATGGAAAATGGATTCCAATTACTGCCTTGCCCGACCAAGTGGTGGTAAATGTGGGTGATATGTTGGATCGTCTGACAAACCATAAATTGAAATCGACCATCCACCGGGTTGTTAATCCACCGCGTGAAAAGATGGGAACCTCTCGATATTCGATTCCTTTTTTTATGCACCCAAGATCCGAAATGGATTTAACTTCTTTGGAATCTTGTGTTGATGCGGGAAATCCAAAATTATATACTGATATGTCGGCAGGCGAATTTTTGGAGGAACGATTGATTGAATTAGGATTAAAGAAAAAGTAAAATAGTATGAGCAAGCCAAAACAATTTGATTTTCTAATGGATGTCTTTGTTTTGGCTTGTACTTCATTTGGAGGCCCCCAAGTGCATCATGCACTATTCATCAAAAAGTTGGTCAACGAAAAACAGTATATTTCTGAAGAGGATTATCTCGAATTATTGGCACTTTGTTCCATTTTGCCCGGTCCAACTTCTACTCAAACCATCATTGCCATAGGATTTAAAAAAGGAGGACCATTATTGGCTTATTTGACCTTATTGACATGGATCACACCTGCAGTATTTATCATGACTTTGGCGGCCTATGGAATGACCTATTTGCAAAATAAATCAATTTTGGATTATGTTTTGCCTGTTGGAATTGGCTTAATCATTCAGGCAGGTTGGCAAATGGCCCAAAAGGTCATACAGGGCTGGTTGTATTATTTATTGATGTTTTTAACCCTTGTTATTGGGGTTTATTTTCAAAATCCATATATTTTTCCTTTAATGATTTTTATGGGGGGATTGGTCTCTTCGCTCAATTTTGACAGATTTCCTAAGCAAAATAAACACAAAATGATTATTCCATGGGCAAATTTTAATTTGTATTGGGGTTTTGGCATTGGTTTAGCCATTTTAGGTCATTTTACAGATTATTTTCCTATTCGTTTATTTGAGAATTTTTATCGAAATGGCAGTTTGGTTTTTGGAGGAGGGCAGGTTTTAGCCCCTGTTTTGTTTACCGAGTTTGTAGAGTTTAAACATTTAATTTCTTCCGAGGATTTCTTGACAGGAATGTCATTAAGCCAATCTTTACCAGGTCCAGTATTTGCCCTAACGTCTTATTTAGGGGTTTTGTTGATGAAAGATTATGGTTTGTTTGGTGAATTGATGGGAAGTATAATTGGGGCCTTGGGCATTTTTTTGCCTGGCACCTTTTTGATATTTTTTGTGATTCGAATTTGGGGGCAATTGAAGCAATATCGTTTTATAAGAGCATCTTTGGCAGGAATTCAAGCGGCAAGTGTTGGGTTGACCTTCGTTGCTGTTTATTTGTTCTTAGATCCAATTATTAAAAAAAGCGACTACATTTCCATCGGAATTGTAATCGCTTCGTTTTTAATTGCTCAATTTACCAAGTTGCCAACTATTTTAATGTTTGCCTTGGGTCTATTGATTGGAGTTGTTTTAAACGCCTAATTCAAAAGATTTAATAAGTATTTACCGTATCCGCTTTTTGTTAGAGGGACAGCAATTTTTCTCAATTGCTCGGCATCAATAAAACCCATACGGTAGGCCACTTCTTCAATACAGCCAATTTTCAAACCTTGACGTTCTTCAATTACCTGTACAAATTGTCCTGCCTGCATCAAAGAAGCAAAGGTGCCTGTATCTAACCAAGCTGTACCACGATTTAATATCCCTACAGAAAGTTTACCTTGTTCTAAATATACCTTGTTTACGTCAGTAATTTCATATTCTCCCCGAGCTGAAGGCGCTATGTTTTTGGCAATTTCAACTACGTTATTGTCGTAAAAATATAGGCCAGGTACTGCAAAATTTGATTTTGGATTCTGTGGCTTTTCTTCAATGGATAAAACTTTATTATTTGCATCAAATTCTACAACTCCATATCTTTCTGGGTCCTGAACTGAATAAGCAAAAACAACTCCACCTTCAGGGTCATTGTTTGCCTGTAATAATTTACTTAAACCAGCTCCGTAAAAAATGTTATCTCCTAGTATAAGTGCTACTTTATCTTTTCCAATGAAATTTTCTCCAATTACAAATGCTTGAGCAAGACCATTTGGTTGTTCTTGAACAGCATATTCAAATTTACATCCTAAACTTTCTCCTGTGCCCAATAATTTTTCAAAATGGGGTAAATCGTGTGGAGTAGAAATGATTAATATTTCACGGATTCCAGCCAGCATTAGGATGGAAAGTGGATAATAAATCATTGGTTTGTCGTAAACTGGCATTAATTGCTTGCTTACGGCTAAGGTTAATGGGTGTAAACGGGTTCCTGAACCTCCTGCTAAAATTATTCCTTTCATTTCAATTAGCGATTTTGATACATGTTTTGATAATAATTTTGGTAATTGCCAGAAGTAACTTCCTGCAACCACTTTTCGTTGGCCAAATACCAATCAACGGTCTTGTTTAAACCTTCTTCAAATTGAAGAGAAGGTTCCCAACCTAACTCGTTCATAATTTTGTGTGCATCAATAGCATAGCGCAAATCATGTCCTGCACGATCAGTAACATACGTAATTAATTTTCTCGAGTCACCTGCAGGGCGATTCAATTTTTGATCCATGATATCACATAATAAATGAACTAAATCAATGTTTTTCCATTCATTGAATCCACCTATGTTGTAGGTCTCACCATTTTTACCATTGTGATAAACTGTATCAATCGCACGTGCATGGTCAATCACAAATAACCAATCTCTTACGTTTTCTCCCTTTCCATAAACAGGAAGTGGTTTTTTCTGTATGATATTATTGATCATTAAAGGGATTAATTTTTCTGGGAAATGGTTGGGACCATAGTTATTCGAACAGTTAGTGATAACAACTGGTAAACCATATGTTTCATGGAAAGCTCGTACAAAATGGTCTGAACTTGCTTTAGATGCAGAATAAGGCGACCGCGGATCATATGGAGTAGTTTCTGTAAAGAAATCTTCCGGATTATGTAGTTCTCCGTATACTTCATCCGTTGAAATATGATAAAATCTTTTCCCTTCAAAATTACCAGCCCAGTGTTTTTTTGCAGCTTGTAATAAGTTTACTGTGCCAATTACATTCGTTTTAACAAAGGCTAATGGATCAGTGATTGAGCGATCAACATGCGATTCTGCAGCTAAATGTAGAACCCCATCAAATTGATGTTCCGCAAATAATTGATCTATATGTTCAGCATCGGTAATATCTGCTTTTAAAAAAGTATAATTTGAGGCATTGGCTACATCTTCATTGTTGGCAAGATTACCTGCGTAGGTTAAGGCATCTAAATTGAAAATGTGGTAAGCTGGGTATTTGTTTACAAATAATCTTACAACATGTGAGCCAATAAAGCCTGCACCACCCGTGATTAGAATTTTTTTCATATTTATTTAGTAATATTTTTTTGCCAAGTCCAAGCATCCTTCAAGGCTTCCTCCAAACTTTTATTTGCTTTCCAATTCAGGTTTTTCTCTGATTTACTTGTATCGGCATATACCGCTGTAATATCTCCCTCCCGGCGAGGTTTTATTTCATATTTAACTTTTATATTGTTTGCTTTTTCAAAAGCTAAAATTACTTCCAATACGGATGAACCCTTTCCAGTGCCTATATTAAAAACATCATAAAAAGAGTTTTCTGTTTGTTTGGCTGCATATTCTAAGGCCTTGGTATGAGCAGCTGCCAAATCAACTACATGTATATAATCGCGTATAGCTGAGCCATCTGGGGTAGGATAATCTGTACCAAATACTTGTAAGGGACCTCTTAATCCTGCCACTGATTGAGTTAAAAATGGAATTAAATTAGCAGGAACTCCTAAGGGCAATTCCCCAATTAATCCACTTGAATGAGCTCCAATGGGATTAAAGTAACGCAAGGCTATTGCTTTAAGACCCTTGTTTGATTTTACTGTATCAGCAATTATCTCTTCACAGATTTGTTTAGTGTTTCCATAAGGGGAGACAGCTTGTTGAATTGGAGAATTTTCAGTAACTGGAAGTTCCTTTGGTTCACCATAAACAGTACAAGAGGAAGAAAAAACGAAGTTTTTAATTCCAAATTCTTCCATTTTCTTCAATAAAAGAATTGTACTGTAAAGATTGTTTTCGTAGTATTTTAAAGGATTTGCTACAGATTCGCCAACGGCTTTATCTGCTGCAAAATGAATTACACCTTCTATTTTATTTTCAGAAAAAAGTTGATTCAACAGGTTGGCGTCTTTTACATCTCCTGTATAAAATTTAACCTCCTGACCAGTAATGGTTTGCAAGTGGTTGATTACATCTTTGTTTGAATTGGAAAAATTATCCAAAATGATGGGTTTGTATCCATTTTCAATCAAATTTACATAGGTATGAGAACCAATAAATCCAGCACCACCGGTAATTAAAACTTCCATTGATATTTTTAATCTACAAATTTACTTCAAATTTAACTTTTAAAAAATTTAATCCATATTAATACGTATAATAAACATAATTTAGGATTATTTTTGTGAAAAAATTGCGCATGAATCCTAATTTAAAGGCAATGATTCAATTATTGGATGATTCCGATGAGGAAGTTGTTCAGCATATAGAGGATCAAATTCGTTTGCAGGGAGTTGAATTGATTCCACACTTGGAAAAAGAGTGGGAGTCGTCTGGATTAAATCCTGTTTTGCAACAAAAAATTGAAGGTTTGATTCATGAATTGCAATTTGAATTGATGAAGAATCGATTGCAAAACTGGAAAGAGACAGGAGGGATGGATCTTGTGGAGGGAATGTGGATTGTAGCCACCTATCGGTATCCCGACTTAAGTTTAGCAGAAATAAAAGAAACCTTAGATCAATTATATTACGAAGTTTGGCCGCATATTCGGGAAAATTTACATCCCATTGACCAAATTAAAGTATTGAATTCTGTATTTTTTGATCAATTAAAATTTGGTGCCAATACAAAAAACTTTCATGCTATTAACAATTCGTTTATCAATGTTGTATTGGAAAATAGAAAAGGAAATCCCATTTCTTTGTGCGTAATTTATTTATATATCGCCCAAAAATTAGGTTTTCAGGTATTTGGAGTCAATTTGCCCAATTTATTTGTGTTGACTTATAAACATGAAGCCATTCAATTTTACATTAATGTGTTTAATAGAGGTTTGATTTTCAATACGGTGGATATTGATAATTATTTGGCTCAATTGAATTTACCCCAGAATGAATCTTATTACCAGCCTTGTAGTCCAATAGAAATCGTTCGACGAGTATTTAGAAATCTCACCATGGCATACGAAAAAGCGGGTGAATTGGAAAGGAAGGAAGAAGTTGAGCAGTTGATACGAGTGCTTGATTAAGTGAAAAGTAAATAAATTCAATTCAATTGTGGAATAGCCACAGACACAGCAAACAGGTCATTTTGAAAGGTAAAAATTTCGTAAACCGTTTGGGTATCTGTTTCTTTTACTACCACCTGAAACCTATCATCTGAATCTTTAATTTCAATCCCTTCTTTAAAAGAAAGTCCCTTCTTTTCATGTGCTTTGTAAACGGCTTCTTTTATACTCCAAGCTAGTATTTGTGATTTTTGGTCAGGAAAAATTTCTAATTCTTTTTCGCTTAAAAATTTACGAATTATTTTTTGAGTAGGTCGATGATTTAATTCAATATCAATTCCTACAGTACTTTTTTGCGAAATTACCAATGCAGCATGTGTTTGGGCATGGCTGATGGAAAAAAAAGGACCCGCTGACAATTCAGGTTTTCCGATGGCTGAATTTTTAAGAGGGGATGGACTAATTTTTTTCTTTTTCAGATAATTAATTAATAATAAACGACCGGCAAGTGATTCAATTTGTTTATTATTATTGGATTTACTCTCCAAAATGGGTTTTACCCAGTCGGTTGGCAGCTGTTTTATAAAAAAATCTAAATTTTCTTCATATTCCCAAATTGAAACATCTATTTCTGATGGTATATCTTTGAAATTTAGGGGATATTCAGGCATTTTTATTTTTTAAGAAATAAAATTAAGGAATTTGTAAGTAATTTTGGAGTATGCAAGTGGAAAAAATTGATACCTTTTCAGGTCATAGAGGGGCGGTTTATACCTTAGAAAAAGGAGAGGAGAAAGAAATCTTTTTTTCTGGCGGGGCAGATGGTATGTTGGTGCAATGGAATTTAGGCAAACCAGATGTAGGGAAGGGAATCGCCCAAATGGGAGGAGCTATTTTTGATCTCAAATATGTTTCCCAAACAAAGGAAATGTGGATTTCTGTGCACCAAAAGGGTATTTACGTCATAAATTTAAATTCATTTTCTACTGTTTTCTTTTTTCCACAAACCGATCATTCCACCTATGCAATGGAACTTGTTGGCGAGTGTATTTGGGTTAGTAATTCGATTGGAGAAGTATTGGTTTTTGATATTTTTGATAAAAAAATTAAATCAAAAATTCAGGTCGGACATAAAAGTATTCGCAAAATTATTCAGTGGAATAATAAGTTTATTTTTTTCGGGTCTTCTGATGGACATATTCGAATCCTTAATAACCAATTTCAATTGATTTTTGATGAAAAATGTCATGAAAAAACCTGTTTTTCTTTAGCTATTGATAAAAATGGTGAATTTTTAGTTTCTATTGGGAAAGATGCTCAAGTGAAAAAGTGGAAGGTTGAATCGGGACAATTAACCCTACTTGAAGAATTAGTAGGTCATATTTATGGGATTCATGATGTGACATTGAATGCAAATTCCTCCTTGTTTGCTACAGCTAGTATGGATAAAACTGTAAAAATTTGGGATTTAAATGAATTTAAATTAGTAAAAGTAATTGATTCTATGCGTCATGGTGGGCATAAAAATGCAGTCAATAAATTGTATTGGTCTGATTATCAGGATTTTTTGGTTTCAGCATCCGATGATAAAAATATTTCAGTGTGGAACTTAAATTCCTAAAATTCCTTAAATTGCAGTATGAATTATACGTTTGAATTGCCAGAGGCAAATTTTTCCAAATCATTTAGGGGTTTTTCCGTTAAGGAGGTTGAAGAGTTTTTTCAAAATTCCTTAGAAGTGATGAATCAGGCAAACGAATTTATTGCCGAGCTTTCTGGGAAAATTACTTCTTTGGAAAAGGAAATTAATAGACTTCAGGAAGCTGAAATGGCTTTATTTAAGGCCTTAAATTCTGCAGAGGAGGCCAAAGAAGAGATGAAGTTAAAGTTGAAAGTTGAAAGTGAAAAGTTAATTGAACAAGCAAAAGAAGAGGCTCAGAAAATTGTTCTTTCAGCAAAGGAAGAAGCGGAGAAGTTAAAAATGGTTGCTAGCCAGGAAAATCAAGAGCAAAAAGATAAACTAAAGCAGGATTTAGTAGAGCAAGAGAGAGAATTAAATCAATTAAGAGAAGCCCAAAAATTAATAGTAAAACAGCTTTCTGAGATATCTAAAGCAACTTTGGAGCGAGTGAGTACTTGGGAAGGAAGTGGAGAGTTGACTGGGGAAAGTGAAAAGTTGAAAGTTGAAAGTGGAAAGTTGAAAGTTGAAAGTGGAAAGTTGAAAGTGGAAAGGGTGGGTAGTAAAGTAAGCAAAGTGGGCAAAGTGAGCAAAGTAGTAGGTAAAGGGAATGATGGGGGTAAAGTAAGCAAGAAAGTTGTTAAAAGTGAAAAGTTAAAAGTTGAAAGTGATGGGGATGCTGGCCTGCCCACCTTAGGTAAGGTTTTGGAGGCGTACGCAAAGTCGAATGCTCCCAAGGGTAATATTGCAGACATTAGCTAAAGATGACCTCTGAATTACACATTTCTTTGAAAGGTTTGAAATTTTGGGCATTTCATGGCTTATATGAGGAGGAAAAGATACTGGGAAATTGGTTTTTTGTTGATTTAGAAGTTGAAATCAAATCAGAAACTATATCAAATATTTCTCAAACAGTTGATTATGGACAATTATTTGAAATAATTAAAAATGAAATGTCAATTCCATGTGAATTGTTAGAAACTTTGTCTGAAAAAATATTACAAAAAATAATTCAATTTGATTCCATAAAACGTGTTGAAATTTCCATTCAAAAACAAAGACCTAATGTTGGGATCATACAAGGAAATAGTGCAATAAAAGGTATAAGGTATAAGGTATAAGGTATAAAGTGGCATCCCTTGTGGATGCCAATTTTGAAAATATGCGTCATCAGGTAACAATAAAGGATTTAGCAAAGCAATTGAATATATCAGTTGCGACGGTTTCTCGTGCCTTGCGTGACCTACCTGATATTCACCCAGATACGAAAAAAGCTGTTTTAGAATTAGCTGCTGAATTGGATTATCAGCCCAATGTTTTAGCAACAAGTTTGGTGAAATCTAAAACTAAAACCTTGGGATTAGTCGTACCTGATTTGGGCTACCATTTTTTTTCTACAATTACAAAACACATTGAAGAAGCGGCCATAAAAGCAGGTTATTCTTTATTGATTACCCAAACCCAAGAATCATACGAGCGAGAAATAGTCAATATTCAAAATCTGCTTAGATCGCAAGTAGAAGGAATTATCATTTCTTTGTCAAGGGAAACAAAAAACTTTGATCATTTGATTCGCTTGCAAAAAAGAGGTATGCCTTTGGTTTTTTTTGACCGAAATTCAGAAGATATTTTGGCAAGTAAGGTTATGGTTGATAATGAAGTGTCTGCCTATGAAGCTGCTAAACATTTAATTGACAACGGTTGTAAGCGTATCGCGTTTGTTGCAGGACCTAGCAACGTTTCGGTAAGCAATCAGCGAATTGAAGGCTATAAAAGAGCTTTACGTGCCCACCAAATGAAGGTCGATGATAAATTGATTATTCATTCGGATTATTATGCTGATACAGCTACTCGACTAACCTTAGAACTAATGGGTGTTAAAAATCCACCCGATGGTATTGTAGTAGTTTCAGATCGTTTAGCCTTAGGTGTTTTGGTAGCCTTAAAACAATTAAAATTAAAAATTCCTGAACAAGTGAAGATTGTTAGTTTTAACAATGAACCAATTTGTTCTGTAGTTTCTCCAAGTATTTCATCGGTTGCTCAGCCCTTAGAAACGATTGGGAAATTGGCAACAGAATTGTTAATCGAACAAATTGAAAGTAAAACAGAATTTGAGCCTCAAATTCGAGTTCTTAAGACCGAATTGGTCATTCGTGAGTCCTCCAAAAGAGACTAAAATTAATTCAAATTTTCTTGGAAAAATTGACAAAAATCTTGATATTTGTTAGATAGTCCAAAAACTAATTTATGTCTTTGAATACCAGTATTATCCCCATTAACATAGAAGATGAAATGAGGGGAGCTTACATCGATTATTCGATGTCAGTTATAGTTTCTCGTGCCTTACCAGATGTTCGTGATGGCCTTAAGCCAGTACACCGTAGAGTGTTGTACGGAATGGAAGAGTTAGGGGTAAGTTATAATAAATCTTATAAGAAATCTGCCCGTATCGTCGGAGAGGTGCTTGGTAAGTATCACCCACATGGAGATTCCTCTGTTTATGATACAATGGTGCGTATGGCCCAAGATTGGTCTTTGCGTTATCCATTAGTTGATGGGCAAGGAAACTTTGGATCTGTCGATGGTGACTCGCCAGCAGCGATGCGTTATACAGAGGCTCGTTTAAAGCGTTTGGCAGATGAATTGTTGTCTGATTTGAATAAAGAAACAGTTGATTTTCAGCCAAATTTTGACGATTCTTTAGAAGAACCAACTGTATTGCCTTCCAAATTGCCTAATTTATTGTTGAACGGAACTTCCGGTATTGCAGTAGGTATGGCAACCAACATGGCACCTCATAATTTAACTGAGGTAGTTGATGGAATTACAGCCTATATCGATAATCGTGATATTACCATTCCGGAATTGATGCAATACATCAAAGCTCCTGATTTCCCTACAGGTGGTACAATTTACGGTATTCAAGGAATCAAAAATGCATTTGAGTCGGGTAGAGGCCGTGTGGTAATTCGTGGTAATGCGACTTTTGATACCAATAAAAATGGAAAAGAGCAGATCATCGTATCAGAAATTCCATATATGGTCAACAAAGCCTCATTGATTAAGCAATGTGCGGATTTGGTAAATGACAAAAAAATTGAAGGTATTTCAGAGATTCGCGACGAGTCGGATCGTCAGGGTATGCGTATCGTTTTTGATTTAAAGCGTGATGCAGTACCAAATGTAGTATTAAATAACTTATACAAACATTCTGCTTTACAATCATCTTTCTCTGTAAATAATGTAGCCTTAGTGAAGGGTCGTCCGATGACTTTGAACCTAAAGGATATGATTCATTATTTTGTGGAGCATAGGAATGAAGTTGTAGTAAGGAGAACTCAATTTGATTTACGCGAGGCACGTAAGCGTGCGCATATTTTAGAAGGATTTATTATTGCATTAGATAATTTGGATGCAGTAATTAAGTTAATTCGTGAATCAAGAGATCCAAATGCTGCGCAGGAAGGATTGATGAGCAAATTCAATTTGTCGGAAATTCAAGCAAAAGCTATTCTGGAAATGCGTTTACAGCGTTTAACAGGACTTGAAAGAGATAAAATTGTTAACGAATATGCTGAAATCATGAAGTTAATTGATGATTTGGAAGACATTTTGGCAAAACCAGAGCGTCAATTACAAATCATTAAAGATGAATTAACCGAAATGAAACAGCGTTATGGTGATGAGAGAAGAACTCAAATCAACTTAACTGATGAAGAATTCTCGGTGGAAGATATGATTGCTGACGAGGAAATGTTAATTACTATTTCCGCTCAAGGATATATCAAACGTACTGCAATTACAGAATATCGTGCACAAAGTAGAGGAGGGGTTGGTTCTCGTGCTGTAGCTACAAAGGATGATGATTATACAGAACATTTATTTACAGCTACCATGCACAATTGGTTGTTGTTCTTCACTGAAAAAGGAAAATGTTTCTGGTTACGTGTTTATGCAGTTCCTGAAGGATCAAAAACTTCAAAAGGAAGACCAATTCAGAATTTGATGAATATTGAGTCGGGCGACAGTATTCGTGCAGTAATCAACGTAAAATCAATTACAGATCCGGATTACATCGACAATAACTTTATTGTAATGTGTACAGAAGACGGTACGATTAAGAAAACTTCTTTGGAAGCTTATTCTCGTCCACGTCAAAACGGAATTATTGCTATTACCATTAGAGAAGGAGATAGGTTGTTAGATGTTGCATTGACCAATGGAAATAATCAAATAGTTATCGCAACAAATACAGGTCGTTCGGTACGTTTCGAAGAGCACAGAGTTCGTCCAATGGGTCGTTCTGCTGCTGGTGTGAAAGGTATTTGGATCGATGAAGATATTGCTACTGAGAAGGTAATTGGAATGGTTTGTGTAGAGAATCCTGAGGTTCAACAATTATTGGTAGTTTCTGAAAAAGGATTTGGTAAGCGATCTGAAGTAGAAGATTACCGTTTGACCAATCGTGGAGGAAAAGGAGTTAAAGCCTTGAATATCACGGAAAAAACGGGTTCTTTAGTAGCTATTAAAGAAGTTACAGACAACAACGACTTAATGATAATCACCAAAGCAGGTATTTTGATCCGTACAAGTGTTGCAGAATTGCGCGTTATGGGTAGAAATACGCAAGGAGTGAAGTTGATTCGTTTGAAGAATGAATCTGATGAAATATCTTCAGTAACAAAGATTGACAAAGAACCAGAGGTAGAAGGTGATGAAATAGAAGGAGTGGTTTCTGATGAAAACAATGTAAATAACAATCCAGAAAATACCTCACCTGAAAGTTCAGTAGAAGAAACAACAGGAGAGGAGTAATTAGTAGTTTTGCCCTAAAGGCACATCATTAAATTTCTAAACAAAAATGAAAAAATTAGTATTAACAATCGTTTCAGTTGCCTGTTTTGCAAATTTGGCAACGGCACAAGTTGACAAAGCTGCGTTGGAAGCTCGCAAAAAGGAATTATCGGAAGGCTTAAAAAAGGCAGAAGCAGAGGTAAAAGGTGCACCAACAAAACCTAAAAGTCATTTAAATTACGCAATTGCTCTTTTAGATGTAGCTTCTTACCCTGATTCAACCTTAGCAGGATTAGATATCGAAGCGCCATTCAAGGCATTAGACGCAATTTCAGAACTTAATAAATTAGATGCAAAAGGCTCATTAAAAAAGGATGTTGCAAAATTGTATGATGAAAAGAAAGTTTATCAAGCATTTATGAACATTGGGGTATTAAAATACCAAGGAAAAGACTATAAAACTTCCTTCCGTTTTATGTCAAAAGCTTCAGAAGTTTCTCCAAAAGATACTATTGCAGCGATGTACACAGGAGTTGTAGCTCAATTATCGAACAACGACAAAGCAGCTGGAGATGCTTATGAGAAATATGTTGATTTAGGAGGTAAAGATATGGCTATCTTATATGGTTTATCACAAATCTATAAAAATGCTAAAAACGAGGAAAAAGCTTTAGCAGTTATTGATAAAGGAATTTCATTATATCCTGATAACAAGGATTTAAGAAATGAAAAGTTTAATTTATTAATTTCATTCAATCGTATTGATCAAGCAATTGAAACTTTAGAAAAGCAACCAAATAAGGATGCTGCAACCTATTCAAATTTAGGATTGTTGTTTGAAAACAAAATGTCTGGCTTCAAAGATCAGGCAAATAAGATTGCTGAAAAAAGCTCTAAAATAGGGGAGTTTCAAAAAAGAATTGATTCTCAAAAAGGTCAAATTGATGCTTTTACAGACGAGGTTAAGCGTTTAAAGAACAAATTAAAGACTACACCTCCAAAGCAAAAAGCTTCTATTCAGCAGCAAATTACCTTGAATGAGGCAGATATTAAGGAGAAAACCAAAATTTTAGAAGGTTATGTGGCTGATAAAGCTAATGCTGAAAAAACTGTAGGAGATCCTGCCGCTAATGCTGCTCAATTAGCAGAATTACAAGTTAAGATTAAAGAAATTCGTGAAAAAGTACCCGCTTATTATGAGAATGCCTTAAAATTAGATCCAACTTATTACGATGCATTGTATCAATTAGGTGCTTTAAATTACAATGATGCGGCTGAAATTAAGCGTGTAGTAAACTCCATGGATATGGAAACCTTTAAAAAAGAAGGAAAATCTTACGAGGATAAAATTGCTGCTAAATACAAAGAAGCTTTACCTTACTTCGAAAAAGCTTTTGAAGTTAAGAAGGACGAAGATTTGAAAGAAATTATGAAACAAATCTATCGTGAGATTAAGGATGAAGCTAAATTGCAAAAATTAAATTAATCCTATTTAAAGTGAGTTCGAAGGGGCTCACTTTAAAATAGACATTTCTATTTAACATAATATAAATTATATAACAAACAATCATTAACCATTAACCATTAACCATTAATCATTAACCATTAACAATTAAATATAACCGTAAAATTTGTCCAAGCATTGGGTTCTGATTGAACCTGAATGATTCCGTTGTGGATTTGAATGATTCGTTCAACGAGTGACAATCCGATGCCATAGCCTTTGGATGCAGCGGTATTTTCAGATCTGAAAAATGGTTGAAAAATATATGGTATATCTGAAGCAGGAATTCCTTTTCCTTCGTTTTTAATCTCAATTTTTAACTGTTGGTTTTCAATGGTTAAACACACATAAGCGACTTTATTGGGACTAAATTTGCAGGCATTTTCCATTAAATTTTTAAATGCTGTAAACAAAAGTTTGTCATCAGAACGAATTTCCAGTAATTCTTCATTCTCAGGCAATTCTTTTAAGTCCATGTGGACTTTATACCCTTCGTGCAGTTTTTGTGTCATACTGCGTGCATCCCACAGTATTTCGTCAATTCTATGCACTTGGAAACCTAATTGGTAATCACTAATAGAAATTTTATTCAGTTCTAGTAAAGATTCTGTGATGGCCGAAAGTTCCTGTGTATCTTCTAATACAGATGAAATTGTCGATTTATAATCTTCGTTTCCGCGTTCTTTTAATAAACTAACCTCTAACTGGGATGATATTTTGGTTAAAGGATTTTTGAGCTCATGTGAAACGTTAGAAATGAATGTTTTCTGCAATTTAAAGGCATTTTCAATGCGTTCTAACAGGCGATTGATTGTGGTGACCATTTTACTAATTTCATCCTGAGAATCAATGGGTTCAAGTCGTTGTTCCAATCTTTTGGGTGATAATTGGTCTACTTGTTTGATTACCTCAGAAATTGGATTCACTGCCCTACCCGCAAAAAACCATCCGGAAATGATTACAATGAATATAAATAAGAGAAATAAGGCAATTAAAATGTTTTTTAAATCGCGCGCGTTTTCTGCTGAATATTGATCGACCGCCCCTGCAAAAACCACTATCCTGCCCTCTGGAGTGGCAAAAACCGTACCTAAAACTTCTAAATCCCCCGTGTGATAGGTGATTTCTTTCTTTTTTCGGACCTCCTTTACCCTTTCTACATCTATATGAAAGGAAATACTGTCGTTGGATCGATAAATTCGCTCGTTACAGGTATCGTATGCTATGATGTTTTCACGATAAAGAATATCTCTATTAGCGCGGTCTATAATGCGTAAAAGCTTGGAATCGACCTGTTTAACATTAATTAATAATTCAGCAGCAGTATTTGCCTTTTGGCGGAGTCGATCGTAAAATTTATCTTGGTAATTTTGTTGAGAAAACAGATAGATAATAAGGTACGAAACGAAAAGAATCGCAGATACTAAATAGGTAAACTGATAGGTTAAACGTGATCTAATTTGCATTATTCTCGTAAAATATAACCAATTCCAAATTGTGTGTGAATCAATTTTTTATCAAAGTTTTTATCAATTTTTTTGCGAAGGTAATTCACATATACCTCTATCAAATTGAAACTTTGTTCATCCTCAATTTCCCAAATTTTTTCAGCAATTTCTGCCTTTGAAATTACCTTACCTTGGTTTTTTAGGAAATATTCTAATAATTGAAATTCTTTTGCGGTTAAATTGATCAATTGTCCACCTCTATGTACTAGATGTGATTTTACATTCATTTCAATATCAGCAAATTTCAATAAATGTAAATTAGTTGCTTCAAAATTACTTGTTTGAATGCCTGAACGTTTTAAAAGTGCCTTAACTCGCGCAAGAAATTCTTTGAAATCGAAGGGTTTTGAAAGGTAATCATCTGCTCCTGCGTCAAATCCTGTGATTTTATCCTCGGTTGAATTTAGAGCAGTTAGCATTAATATGGGCGTTTCATTGCCCATTTTTCGTAATTGTCGACAAAGTTCCAAGCCATTCATTCCTGGCATGATGAGGTCAGTAACAATTAATTGATAGGAATTTTGACTTGCTAATTGAAGTCCCATTTCACCATCGTAGGCAATATCTACGGTGAAATTTGACTCTTCAAGACCTTTTTTTAGGCTTTGAATTGTTTTGGGTTCGTCTTCAATAAGTAAAATTTGCACCATTATTTATGTAAAATTTCATTCAATTGTGCGGGAGAATAGGCAATCGATTTGAGAACCTTATTGTCCTCTATTCGATAAACCTTATAAACTCCATTTTCTTCAATTATTTCAGCTAAAGTTCCGTCTTTTTGCAGGTAAAATTCCACTGTTTGTTCTGCTTCTTCAAGGGTTTGACAGGCTTTCGACATATTGGAACGTTGCACTTCGTTGAATAGTTCTACGAATTTTTTCCCCATTCCAAACTCTAAAACTGCTCCTGATAATACATATTGAAGGTCGCATAAAGCATCTGCAATTTCTACAATGTCTTTATCTTCAATTGCTTGTTTTAACTCATCAAGTTCTTCTTGAAGAAGCTTTACACGCAATTTACAACGTTCTAAATCGGGTATTGTTGGGTTATCTAAGATAGGCGCTCCAAATGTCTGATGAAATGCCGCAACTTGATTTAATGCATCTAATTTTTCCATGCTTAATGTTTACTTATCTTATAAATTTAAGAAAAAATATGGGATTAATTTTGTCCACAAATTAGAAGTTTTCCACATTTTTTTGTGGATAACTTGTGTACAAATGCCATTTTACGCACAATTGTGGAAAACCTGTTAAAAATAGTGGAGAAATATGGGATTTGGAAATACAAATGTGCACAAGTGTGGAAAACCTGTGGATAACTTAGGTATTTGGTTTACTTTCTGAAAATGTACCGTCAGTATAGAAAATGACCACTCGCTCAATATGCTTCCCAACATGTGAGCCATAAACATGATTCACAATAGAAGGTTTTGAAATAGCAGGTGGTTCACTGATGGCAACGGGTTTTTCCTCCAATTTTTCGATAGGCCTGAGAATCTCCTGTACAGGGGAAGACTCCACAAATAATTTTTCATTCGATTCTGAAGGCTTTACAATATGTTCTTCAAAAAGTCCTTCTAAGGGGAGTGGACTACTAGGTTTATTAGTTTGTGCAGGTATGCTTGTTGTTTTTTTGAATTCCTGATCTTTTAAATAAATAAGACTGCGGTCTTCATACAATAATTCCTCTGCAGAGATATCTGGAAATGTTTTTAAAATCTTCTGTACAACATCTAGACTAGGCTTGTTACGTCCTGAAACAATATGTGAAATACTACTTCTTGGTATATTAATTAGATCAGCAAATTGTGATCCTGACATTTGTGTACGCTTAATTAACAATTCTATCTTCTCTGTTAAAGTCATATTACTTTTGTAATTATATAATTTTTACAAATGTATTTAAAATGTAGCACCCAAGCAAACACAATTGTAACAAATAAATAATTACAATTGTGTTATTTGGTAGTCTGAAATATGAACCTTTTTACTTTTGTATAAAGCGCCAATTGCCTTTTTAAAATCCTTTTTTGACATCTTTAATTGATTGTAAATGTCTTCTGGATTACTTTTGTCACCTAAGCTTATTACTCCATTATTCTCATTCAATAAGGCTTCCACTTGATTTGTTAACATTTGGAAACGATCATCTAGTTGGTACTTCATTGATAAATCAATTTTGTTGTCAGCGCGAATGTTACTTATGTAAACATCGGTATAATCCCCCAATTTTACATTTGTTATCAATTGATTTTTGAATAGTAGACCTATTTTACAATTGTCAACTAAACAATTGATTCCTAAATCTGTGTATTCAAAAGGAAGAGCCTCAACTTTTTCACCAATGCTAAATTCACGAGTTTCACGAGGAAGGAATTTTTCAATTCTGGCTGATGCGACAATTCTATCGGTTTGTGGATCCAAGTAAACATACACCAAATAAGATTTCCCAACAACCATTTTTCCTTTTTGTTCCCCAAATGGAACCAAAAGGTCTTTTGGTAGTCCCCACTCTAAGAATACTCCCTTAGGAGAAACATCCTTAACCTCTAAAAAGGCAAATTGATTGATGCTTATTTTGGGAATTAATGTTGTCGCAATGATTCGATCCTCAGAATCACGGTAAATAAATACCTTAATGACATCATCAATTTGGGTACCTTCTTTTACATATTGCTTTGGTAAAAGAATTTCATCTTCATATCCATCTAAATATAAACCAAAATCTACTTCTTTTACTACTCGCAGGTGATTGTATTCACCAATTTTTAATTCATTTTCCATAAAAAAACCCGGCTGTTAAAACCGGGTATAAAGGTAGTCATTTTAAATGGTCAATTAAACCACAACATTGTTTTCTCTTAAAGCTTGATTTAAAGAAGTTTTTAAATCGGTACTTTCTTTTCTCTTACCAATAATTAAGGCACATGGTACACCATATGTACCAGCTGCAAAAGTTTTTTGAATAGAGCCGGGAATAACAACGGAATTAGCAGGGACAAATCCAATATATTCTATAGGTTCTGGACCACTTACATCAATAATTTTAGATGAACCTGTAATGGTTACTCCTGCACCTAAAACAGCTCCTTTCCCAATATGTGCCCCTTCAACAACAATACATCTTGAACCAATAAATGCCCCATCTTCAACGATTACGGGTGCAGCTTGAGGTGGTTCTAATACTCCACCGATACCAACTCCACCACTTAAGTGAACGTTTTTACCAATTTGTGCACAAGATCCAACGGTTGCCCAGGTATCTACCATAGTTCCCTCATCCACATACGCACCAATATTTACATAGGAAGGCATTAAGATTGTGCCTTTCGATAAATAGGCACCATATCGAGCAACTGCTGGTGGCACTACGCGAACTCCTAATTCTTTGTAGTTTGTTTTTAGGGCCATTTTATCGTGAAATTCAAAGATTCCTACTTCACTCACTTCCATTTGTCGGATAGGGAAGTACATCACAATTGCTTTTTTCACCCATTCGTTGACCTGCCAGCTACCGTCGGCTTTCGGCTCTGCTGTACGTAGTTGTCCTTTGTCAACTTGCTCAACAACTGCTTCAATAGCTTCAATTACTTCTTTATTTTTTCTTGAATCTGGATTTTCCCAGGCATTTTCAATGGTTTGCTGTAAGCTCAACATAATTTTTATTCAAATTTTCGTTATTCCTACAAAGTTCGTTCAAATATCCTTAATGCGCAATTGCATTATCGTAAATAATTACATTTAATCGAAAATTTGGAAATAATTAGCAGATTTTGAAATTAATTTTAACTTCAACTTTAATAAGTTAACTTATTGATTATCAGTTTACTTATAATCTACTTCAGAATAATATTCTGCATTAGTATGCCATATAATTTAGCATGGAAAACAAGTGACAGTTTGTCATAATCGGAAACCGCTCAAGAACCTCTACCCTTTTGCTTATATAAATATACAAAATTTTTGAATAAAAAACGTATTCAATGTAAGAAATATTTTTAATTAGTTTTTTTGCTAAATGAATTACAATTGGAATTAGTGAGCCAGGGAGCCAGTGAGCAAGTAAGCAAGTGAGCAAGTAAGTAAGCAAGCAAGTAACATACTCGCCTACTCTGCTCACTAACTAACTCACTCTGCTCCCTGGCTCACTCTGCTCCCTGGCTCACTCTGCTCCCTGGCTCACTCTGCTCCCTGGCTCACTCTGCTCCCTGGCTCACTCTGCTCCCTGGCTCACTCTGCTCCCTGGCTCACTTTTTTTTTAGAAAAAAAATGCCTATATTTGAGCTAAATAAAAGAAATCAAATTTATATTACCCGATGAAAAAAATTAAAGTAGCAATTAATGGTTTTGGTCGTATTGGACGTTTGTCTTTCCGTCGTTTGTTGGAAAAAGAAAACGTAGAAGTTGTTGCCATCAACGACTTAACGGACAATGCCACATTAGCGCATTTATTGAAGTATGATTCCGTTCACGGAAAATTTAATGGGACAGTTTCTTCTGATGCAGAAAGTTTAACTGTTAATGGTAAAGTTATCAAAGCATTTGCTGAGCGTGATCCCAAGCAATTACCATGGGGAGCTTTAGGAATTGATGTTGTATTAGAATCTACTGGTCGTTTCGTAGACGAAGAAGGTGCTGGTCAACATTTAACTGCTGGTGCAAAGAAAGTAATTATCTCTGCTCCTGCTAAAGGTGGTGTTCCAACTGTAGTTCTAGGTGTTAACGAAGATACATTAACTGCAGATATGACAATGATTTCAAATGCATCTTGTACGACTAACTGTTTAGCTCCTATGGCTAAAGTTTTAGATGATGCATTCGGTATCGAAAAAGGATATATGTCAACTATCCACTCTTATACAGCTGATCAGAATTTACAAGACGCTCCACACTCTGACTTACGTCGTGCTCGTGCTGCTGCTTATTCAATCGTTCCAACCTCAACTGGAGCTGCAAAGGCTGTTGGATTAGTATTACCTCATTTAAAAGGTTTATTAGACGGTAGCTCATTACGTGTTCCTACTCCAGATGGATCAGTAACTGAATTTACTGCAATTTTAAAGAAAGAAGTTTCTGCTGAGGAAATCAACGCTGCAATGAAAAAAGCTGCTGAAGGTCCAATGAAAGGAATTTTACAATACGAAACAGATGAAATCGTTTCTATCGATATCATCGGAAATACTCACTCTTGTATTTTTGACTCAAAGTTAACAGCTACTATGGGAACTTTAGTTAAAGTTACTGGATGGTATGACAACGAATACGGTTATTCATCTCGTGCAGCAGATTTAATCTCTCGCGTAGGATAATATATTCCAAATTCATTAAAAAAGGCTCCCCATAATTTTGAGGAGCCTTTTTTATTTTATATTAACCGCTCGTAAATACTTGATGCTAAATCCTTTGTTGTAAAACATTTCTTCAAATCGGGTCTTGATTCCAAAATGATCTTTGTTTAAATCTGATTGATATAAATCAAATGTTTGCTCGATCAATTGAAATCCATTAGAAGGCAAACTTTCTAAACTGTATTCAAATAAAGAATCCGAATCTGTTTTTAGGTGAACCAATCCCTTAGGTTTTAATATAACCTTATATCTTTCTAAAAAGTACGGAAATGTTAATCTCTTTTTTTCATCTCTATCCCGTGGCCTAGGATCTGGAAACGTAATCCAAATTTCATCGACCTCATTTTCATCAAAAAAATCCAAAATAAATTGAATTTGCATTCTTAGGAATACAACATTCTTTAAATCCAATTTATTTGCCAGAACTCCGGCAGAAGCAAGGCGATCACCTTTTACATCAATTCCAATAAAATTCTTTTGTGGAAATTCCTGCGCCAAACCAATGGAATACTCCCCTTTTCCACAACCCAATTCTAAAACAATGGGATTATCATTTTTGAAATAGTCACTTTTCCACTTTCCTTTGCAATGATCAAAAAAATCTTTAGGTCGCTGAATTACGTTTTCTAGCTCCGTTGCTAATTGATACTTTACTGATTTTCTTCTACTCAATTTATAATTCGTTTATTTCTGCAATTAAATAGGTACTTCCTATCACTAAAACTAAGGGAAATTCATTAGCCTCTTCTCTTACCTGAAGTAAAGCTTCATTTACATTTTTACATGTTTTTCCCAATAGTCCCCTTTTTTTTGCCAATTCATCTAATTCCTCCACCGGCAATTTTCTTGGATTATTAATTTCAGTGAAAATATAATCAGCTTCTTTTGGTAAAATCTGAAGCACCTTATTAACATCCTTGTCTTTCACCATGCCAATGATTATTCGTAATCGTTGAGAATCGCTTATTTCAACTTGCTCTAAGACTTGACTGATTCCAGCCTCATTATGGGCGGTATCTACAATGATTTTTGGATTTACATCTTGTAAAATCTGAAATCTACCTTTTAAATTGGTATTGATCTGTACATTTTGAATACCTTTTTTAAGGGCTGCCAAGGGTATTTTCAAAATAGTTAATTTTGAAAGCTGACTACATAAAGCAATAATTCCTTGAATATTTTTCTGTTGATATAGTCCTAATAACGCTGAATAAACAGCAAAATCTCCATAAAATTGTGATTTTACATCATATTTTTGAAATCCTTTATAATCATTTTCACTTATTGAAACGAAACAATCCTCCTCAGAAAATTGGAAAGGTGCTCCTAAATTTTTTGCCTTTAGAATAAAAATATCTTTGGTTTCCGACTTGTATTCTGATATAGTTACGGGAATTTTATTTTTAATAATACCGGCTTTTTCGGAAGCGATTTCTTGTAAAGTGTTTCCTAAAACGTCTTGGTGATCGAAACTGATATTTGTTATAAGAGATGCTAAAGGCCGAATGATGTTAGTAGAATCTAAACGACCCCCTAAACCCGTTTCGATAATGGCAATATCTACTTTTTCTTCTTTAAAATATAAAAATGCAAACAATACGGTCCATTCAAAAAATGAAGCATTAGAATTTAGAATAAAATCTTTGTGTTTTATGACAAATTGGGTGATCCAATCTTCAGGAATTTCAATTCCATCAATTTTAAATCGTTCAGTAAAATTTTTTAGGTGCGGAGAAGTGTAAAGTCCTACTTTATAACCTGCTTCTTGTAAAATAGAAGCCATGAAATGACTTGAACTCCCCTTTCCATTAGTACCCGCTATGTGAATACATTTCAGATTCTCCTGCGGATTTCCAAAGGCTTCACATAAACTTATAATATTTTCTAAGCCTGGTTTTAATGCCTTTTTTCCCTCTCTGTGAAATACAGGAAGTTGTTGGTACAAGAAGTCAAGGACTTCTGAATAAGACTGCATAAAACTTATTTAGAATTAATTTTAAATAAGATGGTTCCTGTTGAAACTTCTGGACGGACACCAGCTGAGGTTGGTCTAAAGCTTAATTTTTCAATTGCCTTTTTGTATTTTTGAGCTACGGTTGCAGATAGTGTTGTCTCGATAATTTTTAAAGAAATAATCGAACCATTTTCATCAATTTTAATTGAAAAACGAATAATACCTGTTTCGTCGGAATCATCATTTACCTGAGGTCTTGAGGCTAAGGCCCAACCCGTTAAATTAACAGACATTCCGTTACCCCCACCAACACCACTATTACTTCCACTTCCAGCACCCTTTTGACCTTTATAAATAGCAGAATTGTTTATATCACCATTCAATTGTCCTTTATCGCCAAGTTTACCAACATCAGTTCCATTTGAATTGCCCCCTATATTTTGACTTGTTCCTTTGGTTCCATTGGTGGTTTTCTTTTTAAAAAGGGCATTCTCATCAATTTTAGGAGGAGCTTCTACCGGAATAATTTCTTTTTTTACATTTTTTACAGTTTCAACCTTTTTCGCCACTGGTTTATCTTCCAATTTAACGGGACTTTTAACTTTGGATGTCAATAAACTTGCTTCACTTGGCTTTTCCTTAATTGTCTTAACTTCATTTTTAGGGGGAATTTCTGCTGGTGCAGATTCTTCCTTGTTTTGAGATTCATTTACTTGATTGTATGACTGGATTTCGCCACCTCCGATTTCAGAATTGCCATAATTTACTTCAAATCCACCAGCGGGGATTTCCATTTTTAATTCTTCTCCAGACCAAATTTTTATAGTAAAGAATAAGAAAAATAAAAGTCCATTTATTACTAGGGTAATAACAAACGCTTTAATTCTATTTCTTTTCTCTTCTTCTTTTTGTGCTATTACTTGATTCATTTTCTATTTTTTTTCAAAAACCCAAATGTCTAATTTATTATTTTTTTTAATTGAATCGGCCTTTTCATACCCCTCTTCCATTGAGGCAGCTACACCTATACTGATTCTATAATATTTATCAGTTTCATTTTTTTGGACTAGGTAAGCACCATCAATACCTTTACTTTTTAATTCTTCAATTCCTTGATTTGCTTTTTTCTCTGTTAAAAAACTACCAGCTATTAATTCAATTTTTGATTGAACTACTTTAACATTTTCTTCCTTAATAGGTGACTCTGGTTTAGCCTCCACTTGCACTAGGTTTTCTTTTGGCACATTAGTGGGGCTGGCTTGATTCGTATTTTGTTTTCCTAAATCAAATTTTGGAATTGGACTCAAACTAGATTCATATTGATTAACATTTGGTTCAGTTAAAACAAAAGTACTGACAGCTGCAATAAAAAAGAATAATATTAAATAAACATACGTTTTAGTTGATTCTTTTTTTACAGAAATTTTTGGTAAAACAGTCTCTGGTTTTGAAATTTCTAGAATAGGATTTACTATTTCTGGTCGAACTAATTTGGGTTGTGAAGGTAAATTAATTATAGTAG
Organism: Sandaracinomonas limnophila; assembly: GCF_004005965.1. Taxonomy (GTDB): domain Bacteria; phylum Bacteroidota; class Bacteroidia; order Cytophagales; family Spirosomataceae; genus Sandaracinomonas; species Sandaracinomonas limnophila. Next base: position 118,392 of record NZ_SACY01000001.1, read on the forward strand.
AAACTGCTGGTAATCCATACATCGATGGATTGAAATTGTGATTTTTCGATGGAACAAACAAAATGCTTTTCTCATCATTTAATGTAAAATATCCAATTTCTCCGAAGAAAAGTGTTTCATTTTGGGATAATTGCTTTTTCCAATCTTGAGTTACCTTCTCTAATTCTTGTTTTACTTTTTTGGGTGATAAATTAAACTTATTGGAAATCTCCGAAACTAAAAAACCATCATCGGTTTTTAATTTCTCATTGAAGGCAATCCATCTCTTTTTAGGTTCAATTTTTTTTGAACTTTCTTCGAAATGGAATTCCATTGAATTTACTACAAATCCACCAAATTGAGGAATGATAACACAATCATTCTCAAAAAGAAGATCTTCTATTAAGGAAATTATGTTAGTTTGTGTTAGCATTAATTAAATGAATGAGATAATCCTACTGTATAATTTATTCCTTGTACTCTATAATTTAAATATTTTTGATATTGTTTATCTAAGATATTGTTAATACTCACACTGGCATTGAATTTTTTCGAAATCAAATAATTGACCTTTAAATTTAAATCAATTATATCATTCAATTTTACTTCTTTATTGGTTGCCGGATTAAAGCCATACAATCCATTCATGTAATAAATATCAGGAGATATTATGATACGATCCTTAAATGTTATGGAATTATTAAATGAAATATTTAATAAAGGCTTTGCATAGGGTCTTGCCAAGTCTCCAATATTTAAGTATTCATTGTATTCTAATCTTAATATGGACAATAATCGTTCATTCAATTGAAAATTAACCTGTCCAGACACATTATAATTTTGTACTTTCTTAGTACCACCTACATAAACCATTTTGTATTTGGATGTATCTGCAGCTGTTGGAATGAAAAATCCTAAATTAGCAAATTCTGAATAATTGAATTTGATTTCGTAATCTATATTCTTTTCATTAGAACCTTTGAAACCTGCAAATAAATTGGTGGTTTCTTGTGGATTCATCAATTCCAAATTTTTATCTAACCAAGGGTTTTGATTAATGTTTTGTAAATATGAATAAAAGTGGGTGTCTCCTCCTAATCCTGCAAACAAATGTAAAAATTGAGTTGCTTTAACATCCAATTTTACTACAGGGTACCATTGTGTGGTAATACTACCTTTTAATTTATCTTTTTCGTTTACCACATTGATACCAGCATGTACAGAAACTTTGTTTGTCTTATAAAAAAATGAAGGCTTGATTTTGTATAATTGTCTTCTATTGTTTTCAGTAGTCGTATATTCAGATAAAATCATTTGGACATCAATATAGGATGAAAGCTCATCATTGATTTTCATAATTCCATTAAATTTTGAATCCCAAATCCATTCCTTATCTAAATTAGAACTGGATGTGAAATTTAAACTTGAGGTAGCCAAATAATCAAATTTTGAATCAAGTTTAGAATTTGCAATGGACCCAGAGTATAAAAATTTATCATAGGACACCTCTAAAAAATTATTCGGATAATTAATTGGCTCAAACATTCTTCCATAATAATTGTTTACAGAATTATTATATGAAATTTGTCCATTCAAAATATATTTTGAAGTATACGTTTTGCTGTATAATTTAATTTCATTTTCACTCCTACCAGAATAAACGGAATTTGTTGGTCCTCTTCTATTGGCATCGTGGTAAACATAAATTCCTCTAAATTGATTGGAATCTGGAGTAAAACCTAAATGTGCATTGAAATAAGTATGTGCATAATTTCCAATGCCAAATTTTAACATGTTTTTGTATTTGCCACCAAATTCGGAGGAAATGTCCTCCCCGCTTCTTGGACTTATAACTTGACTTGTAACTGTAGGTAATGAATTATCATCTAATTTACGTTCAGTAAAGTCGTATTTCATTTTTCTCCCTTTTCTTTTGTTTTCAATTTCTTGCAAAGGGTCAAATGTTCTTGAAATTTGCGGTTGCAATTCAATTTTTCTCTCTTTATCAATGACAATATCCTCATTTTGGATCGAACCTTCTTTTTTGGTTTGTTGTCCAAAAGCAAAATTGCTTAGCATGAAACTCAAACCGAAAATTGAAATGCTTAATAGGCTATTTTTAAAATATTTGATCATGTTCGTTCTGCTATTATATTATTTGGAAGGTAATGTGGCCAATTTAGATTTTGCTAATTCAACTACCTCTTTATCTTCTGAGTTATCAATAATTGATTTTAAAGTTGCTTTTGCCTGAGGAAGATTATTCAAGGCAATAAAATTATTTGCTAATAACAAATATGCTTTTCCAACAATATTATCGGAGGCTTCTGCAAAATCGTTTCTGAATTTATCCAAAATCATTTCACTAGATTCCTTGTATTTCTTTTGATCAAACAATATTTGTGCAATACGTAATTGACTTGTAGCGGCAAGGTCGCCTTTATCATAAGCCAAAGATTTTTGCAGCCAATTTACTTCACCCTCTTGATTCTTTAAATTTATCTGAATATCGATAAATTGTTTACATAATTTGAATTTTTCATCATTGCCTAAACTTGAATTCGCTAATAATCTTTCCGCAACAACTGTTGCAGAATCTATCGAATTACTTTCTAAAAAATTACGAAGAATTCCGAAATCGGAGGAGATGAATTCATTTGCACTGATATTTCTTGTTTGTAATTTTTGATACAAAACTGTTGATGCAGCATAATTTTTATTTTCGAATTCAATTTCTGCACTTCTTTGGATTGCTTTATTAACTTGAGGATGTACGTTTTGATTTATTATTTTTCCATAAAATTCTAAAGCTGTAGGTTTGTCACCGATTCTATTGGCAGCATCGGCAATAAGGTAAGTCACTTCAGTAACTCGTTCGTTTTCTGGATGTTTGCTTAAAAATCCTTTAAGAGCAGGTATGGCTTTGTCATATTTCTCTCCTAAATAGATGCTTTTTGCGGCATTAAATTGTAAATCAATATTTTCTTCAGTTTCTGGGGCCCCACTTTGGAATGCACTTAGTAATTCACCAAATTCTTCAGGACGGCCTACTTCGTTCAATTCCTCTTGCAAACCCAACAAAGCTTCTTTTGCATTTTTATCAGTTGCAAAACTTGTTATTATTTTTTTATAGTCTTTAATCGCCAATTCATGTTGATTTGTATTGCCGAAACTTTGTGCTCTTTTTAATAAAGCAGAACTTAAATAAGGACTGTTTGATTTGTTTTCAATTAAATCCGTAAATCCAACAATTGCATCTTTATACTTATTATTATTAAAAGAGATTAAATTTTCTTGATAAATCGCATCGTCTAGGTATTTAGAATTCGGATAATCTGTTCTAATTTTTCGAAAGGCTTGTTTAGCTTCAGTTTCCTTATTCAAATAGCTTAATGTCAATCCTCTTTGATAAATGGCATAGTCTTTATCTGTTTTAATTTGGTCAATCGCTTTGGTATAATAAACTAATGCATCATCGTAATTTTTGGAAACTAAATACGTGTCAGCCAAACGTAATAAAATGTTTGGATTTCCTTTTGATTCAGGACTTGCCAACATTTTGTCGGCATAGGTTTTGAATAAAACATTTGCCTTTGTAAATTCTTTGATATTAAAATAGGCATAAGCCAAACCCAAACGTACTTTTTGTTGAAAATCTGATGGATTTGCAACTTCAGGTTGACTCACCAATAAGGGGCTATAAATTTGTATGGCCTCCTGGTAATTTTTTAATTGAGAATATGCCTCTGCTTTGCCAAAGGTTGCATTGGCTTGAATATCCTTACTTTCACTTATAGAAGCCGCATTATTAAATAGAGTGATAGCTTCTTCAAGTTTATTTTGGTTATATGCACTAACACCTAAATTATAACTTAAGGTCTGAAAAGCTAAATTTAATTTTGGAGTTTTGTTTTGAATCCCTTTAAGATAATCCAATGCAGCATTTAGGTTGTTGGAATTAATAAAGGCATCTGCTACAATTTCACTAGCTTCCTCAGCATATTTACTTCCAGGAAAGGTCTTATTGAAATTTTGAATTTCATAAATCGTTTCACTAGCTTTTCCCATGTCCAATAAAACCTTTGCATAATTGAAGGCTGCATCTTCTTGGATATTTTTATTAAATGATAAACTTTTTGCAATGGATAAGGCATCTAAAGTTGCTTCCAAATTACCCGCTTTTAATTGTGCAAGTCCCAAGGTCATAGATGCATATTGACTCAAGGTATCTTTTTTAATGATCAAAGGTTTTAAAACATCTGCTGCTTTAGCAAATTGATTGGTTTTATAAAGAGAGTATCCAAAACGGTATTTCACTCCATTATCAATGGCACTTGGATTTAATTTTTCTGCTAATCCAAAATTATAAACGGCTTTTTCGAAATAGCCTAATTTAAATTGAACCTCTGCTACAAGTATAGAAAGTCCATCTAGTTTATAAGAATTTGAATTTTGCTTTAAAATAGGTTCAGCATAATTTAAAAGCTCATTGAATTTACCTTGGTGATAATAACACATGGAAACCCAATTTGGAATTTCAGCTCTAAATTTTGAGCTATTTTCAGCCCTTTGAAAATCACTTACTGCATCTGCAAATCTTTTTTCTTGGAAATTGATTACAGCAGAATAATATGAAGCAGCAAAAGCAAATTCTTCTTCTCTTTCAATTTTTATTTCATCGAAAATCTTTAAAGCATTTTTTAAAGATTTCATCTCATAATAAGAAACGCCTAATTTATATTTCGCTTCCAAATTAGTTTCAGAAGACCGACTTAAGTATTTTATAGCTTTGGTATAATCGGCATTTTCATAAAAAAAGTTTCCAATTCCCCTTAACAATTTAATGGATTGCGGATGCTCTGGATGATTGGATACAAATCTTTCTGCCAAAACCTCTGATTCAGGTTGTGATAAATACAGGGAACTCATAGTAATATAATACTCCGCCAAAACTTTTTGACCAGCTTGCTCTCCATTGATAGGTTCTAATTTTTGAAGATATTGAGTGAATTCTTCCTTGGCGGCAACATAATTTTTAGCATCAAAGTATTCTTTGGCTTGCCTAAAATGTAAACTATGATCTCTAAAGCTTAAAGTCTGTTGGGAAAATCCTAGATGTGCAGTAATTAGAAATGTGCAAAAATAAATTACACGATAAGTTATTTTATTTTTCTTCATTATTAGATGATTATAATAATCGCTTTAACTACAATAATACGAAAAAAAAGCCTAAATATTATATCATAAATGGAATAATTAGATACATTTTCTCGCAATTTTTATTCAAGAATTTTATTGTTTATTTTTAAGCTTTGAATTGAAAACTTTATTAGCAAATTAATATGAAAATGAAAATTACCATTTACCTTTTTGTGTTTGGAATTCTAAGCTCATTTGGCGTTGAATCTCAAATACTTACTCACCAACTTTCAATGTCTCAGCCCCAATCCCATTATTTTGAGGTGAGTACTAGTTTGGATATTAGTAAATTAAAAAATCATAATAAATCGTTTGTTGATTTTAAAATGGCGGCATGGACTCCGGGTTCCTATTTGATCCGAGAATTTGCCAAAAATGTGGAGCAGGTAAAAGCCAAATTGAATAATGAAACCGTTTCAATTCATAAAATAAATAAAAATACATGGAGAGTAAATTTTCCTGCTGGATTAAAAACGGGTATTATTCAGGTTTCTTATTTAGTATATGCCTATGAAATGTCGGTACGTACTTCTTTTTTAGATGATGCCCATGGATATTTGAATCCTGCCTCAATATTTATGTATGTAGAGGACCTTGCCAATCAGCCTATACAATTAAAAATTATACCCCATTCAAGTTTTTCAAAGGTTTCTACAGCGCTCTCTCCTTCTGGAAATTTTCAATATGTGGCTAAAAATTTAGATGAATTGATTGATTCACCAATTGAAATTGGAAATCACCAAGAATTTGAGTTTAAAGTGAAAAACATTCCACATAAAATTGCTTTTTATGGCCCAGCGAAGGTAAATTCAGAGAAGTTTTTACAAGATGTTCAAAAAATGTGTGAAACAGCCATGAACGTGGTTGGAGATCATCCATGTGATCATTATTTGTTCATCATCCATAATTTGAATCGCGGAGGCGGTGGATTAGAGCATTTGAATTCAACAACTTGTCAGGTTACACGTTCTGCTTATGAAAATGAAACAGGCTATACGGGTATTCTGAATTTATTAGCTCATGAGTATTTCCACCTATGGAATGTAAAGCGTATTCGCCCTATGGCTTTGGGACCATTTGATTACGAAAATGAAAATTATACTCACAATTTGTGGTTTTCAGAAGGAATTACATCTTATTATGCAGATTTGATTTTATTTAGAGCAGGATTTGTTTCAAAATCTAACTATTTAAAAGGATTAGCTGATGAAATTACTGCAGTTGAAAATACTCCAGGAAACAAGATTGAATCAGCTGCTGACGCAAGTTGGGACGCTTGGATAAAATATTATCGTCCTAACGAAAACTCTAGAAATTCTACTATATCCTATTATGATAAGGGTTCTGTTTTAGGAGGTGTTTTAAATCTTTGGATAATCAATGCTTCAAAGGGGAAAAAATCTTTAGATGATGTTTATAAGTTTCTCTATACAAATTATTATCAAAAATTAGGTCGTGGATTTACCGATGCTGAATTGGAAAATGCCTTTTCAGAGGTAGCAGGTGTTTCGGCAAAAGATTTGTTTAGCCAATTGATTTATGGAACCACTACCCCATCCTATGCAAATTTATTCAAAGCGGTGGGTTACGATTGGAATAATTTAAACGAAACCAAAGAATTGCCATTTTTAGGCCTTTCCACTCAAGGGACACGTGTTTCTTTGATTTATAGAAATGGTCCAGCTTATAATTTTGGATTAAATGTTGGTGACGAAATATTAAAGGTGAATCAAGAGAATTTTGAAAGCATAGATAAGCTTTTGGCCAATAAAAAAATAGGTGATTCTATCCTATTTACGGTTAAACGCGATGGTATGGAAAAAAATTATATGATTCCTGTGGTTAAAAGTCCTTTATCCCAATTTGAAATTAAGTCAATTGACAATTCAAGTGCTCAGCAGCAGGAATTGGAGAAAAAATGGCTGAAATGAGTTATGAGTTATGAGTTATGAGTTATGAGTTATGGGTTATGGGTTATGATGATTTTCGATAATTCATGCATATTTATAATAATTTGATTTATAATAGAGGGACTAGTTACTAGTTCCTCTATTTCTTTTTGCGAGGTAAAATCTAAAATTGAAAATTTAATAGTTTGCTCCATATACGGAGTTTCAAATTTTACAATGTATTTTGAATTCCACTCATAGAGCAAAATTTTAATTTCATCACAAGGAATTTCTTTTAAAAAATGCATAATTCATAACTCATAACCCATAACTCATAACCCATAACTCAATTTATTCCTCAACAATTTTAACAGAAACAATCTTATCTCCTTGTCTGATATCGTCAATAACTTCTAAACCTTCAACCACTTTACCAAAGCACGTATGCTTACGGTCTAAATGGGCTGTGTTTGTTCTGCTGTGACAAATGAAAAACTGAGAACCACCTGTGTTTGGACCTCTATGAGCCATAGATAATACGCCACGGTCGTGGTATTGGTTGTTTCCTGTTAATTCACAAGGAATTGTATAGCCTGGTCCACCAGCACCTGTACCAGTTGGATCTCCCCCTTGAATGACGAAATCAGGAATTACTCGGTGGAAAGTTACCCCATCATAATATCCCTTATTTGATAAATCGATGAAATTTTGCACGTGAATAGGTGCATCTTCTTGAAAAAATTCGATTTTCATTAAACCTTTGTCGGTCAACATTTCTGCGTATGCCATAATATCTTTTAAATTTGTTACCAAAATACAAAAGTACGCAAAATGCCTATGAAAATCTCGTTTCGAAATTTAATTGTCTTACTAATTGGACTATTTATCCTGCAATCTTGTCAATCTTCTGAAGAAAAAAAGAAATTAGAGGCGAGTAAGTTCTTTTTAAAGGGAAATCAGAAATTTGCTGAAAAAGAATATCGTGATGCTTTAAAATGGTATAATGAGTCCATTGAAAAGCAACCTGATTTGTCGGATGCCTATTATAATCGTGGTCTGGCCTATGTCGAAATTGATAAAATGGAAGAGGCTTATGCTGATTTCAACAAGGCGATTGCCCTAGATCCCAAATTTGCTCAGGCCCGCTTTAAAAAGATTGAAACCTTGCAGAATTTAAATCAGTTGGAAAAGGCAATGGATGAAGCGGAGGCTTTTGCGAAGGAATTTCCAGATTCTTCAGCAAATTTCAGACTGTTAGGCGATGTATATTTACAAAATAAAAAGCTGAATAATGCCAAATTAGCCTATAAAAGAGCCATCAAATTGGATTCTAAAAATTATGAGGCCATGATTAACGAAGGGGTGGTATATCAAGAGGAAGGTAATTTGGACTCAGCAGAAATATGCTTTAAAAAGGTATTATCAACAGGGAAATACACTGATTTGGTCTATAACAACCTCGGTTATTTAGAAATTCAACGCAAACAGTGGAAACTTGCTAAGAATTGGGTAGATAAAGCCTTGGATATTTCCCCTGAAAATGAATTGTATTTGAAGAATTTGAAGAAAATCGAAGACGAATCAGGACTTAAATAAGTTCATATATTCGGCCAATACATTTGCATTAGTATCTGGATTAGTGAATACCTCCAATATCATTCCAGAGTTACTTTTACTTGAAAGTTTAACTAGATTTTCATGTAGTTCTGCATTTGAATGTACAGCTAAATAATGCAATCCGGCATCATTTGCAGTGTTTTGTGCAGAGTTTGTCTGTCGGGTAGAAATTAGTGATTCTAATTCTGGTAGATCCTTTGCCCCTTCTAAATTTCTGAAGATACCACCTCCTGAATTATTCAAAACGATAATCCGCAAGTTTGGATTTAGATATTGATTCCACAAACCATTTTTATCATATTGAAAGGATAAATCACCGATCATTAAATAGGATAAATTGGTGTTTTCAACATTAGCTCCCACATAAGTTGAAAGTGAACCTTCTATCCCACTGGTTCCTCTATTACAATATATAAAATGCGCTGAAGTTGTTTGGAATGGTAGCCAATTGCTGTAACGAACGCTTAAGGAATTACCTAAGAATAGTGAACTCGGTCGCTGGGAAATATATTTCAAAATGGAATTGACAGCAATTAATTCTGACCATGTTTCTTGGGACTTATTTAAAAAGTCCATTTGCTTTTTGCTGACAATATTTGACAATTCTTTCCAAATACCTGAAAATGAATTTTGGTATTTACTGTTACTTAAATTTGTATTTAATTCAGTTAAGAATTCTAATGTTTTGCAATTGAAAATTTGACTTAAATTTTGAAAATTGTCAACTATTTGCTCATTATCTCCTTCATTAATCCACCAGGTAGAGGCATGTTTTTGTGCTCTTAAAAATAATTTAATTCGCTTTGAAACATGAGATTTTCCGATGTGAATGACAATATGTGGCGATAATTTACTCCAATTGGATTCGTTTGCTAAAACTAAATCGTGGTTTTGTATCACATGGTTTGCCCCATTGCTGGTGGTGTCCCCCACGCAAACGACTCCTTTGTTTTGAAGGTTTTCTAAAAGTGGTAAAATGGATTCAGTATCATCCATTTGCCCGATAGAAATCAATATTTTTTTATCAGCAAATTTTTGAGATTTGAAAAACTCTTGCAGGAATAAAGAATTAGTTTTTTTGAAGTTTAAAAATTGTACTTTTTTTATTTTTTCAGGAAATTTAAACTCTTCTCCTTTTGCGGGATAAAAGGGTTCAATTATCGGTATATTGATATGAATTGGTCCTTTTTTATTACTTACCAACTGTATCAATGCCTCATTTAGTAGCCTTTCTTGAAACCAGGATGTATTTGGATTAGCTGGATTAGAAACTGGGAAGTTGTACGACTTTTTAACAACAGTTGCTAAAAAATTCTCTTGTCGAATGGTTTGTCCATCCCATTGGTCAATCCACTCGGCAGGTCTATCGGCTGTTAAAACTAAAATGGGTATTTCCTGATGAAATGCCTCGACTATTGCTGGTGCCATGTTTAATCCGGCCGAGCCTGATGTGCAACAAATGGCAATAGGTTTTTTGGTAATAATGGCTCTACCTATGGCAAAAAACGCTGCAGAGCGTTCATCAACTAAAGAATAGGTTTTTAGTTCTTTATTTCTTTCGAAGGAAACAATTAATGGAGCATTTCGTGAACCAGGACAAATGATAACCTCTTCAATTCCATGGGCGGAAATGAGTTTAGATAAGGTCAAAAGTTCTTTTGGAAATGCCATAAACTAAAAAAAAGCCTCATTTGAGGCTTTTAAATTTATCCTAAATATGTTTTTAAAGCTTTACTTCTTGAAGTATGTCTTAATCTTCGGATTGCTTTTTCTTTGATTTGGCGAACTCTTTCACGAGTTAAATTGAATTTCTCACCAATTTCTTCTAAGGTCATGGCATGTTCACCATTTAATCCGAAATAAAGAGTAACAACGTCTGCCTCGCGATGAGTCAATGTAGATAAAGCTCTTTGAACCTCTCTGCGCAATGAATCATTGATTAAGCCAGTATCTGGTTTATCTTCAGAATCGTTCTCTAAAACGTCTAAAAGCGAATTTTCTTCACCTTGAACGAATGGTGCATCCATTGAAACGTGACGACCAGAGATTTTCAAAGTATCTACAACCTCACCCGTTGAGATGTCTAAAACTTCTGCTAATTCTTCTGGAGATGGTTCGCGCTCAAATTTTTGCTCTAATTCAGAGAAAGTTTTTGAAATTTTATTCAAAGAACCCACACGGTTTAAAGGCAAACGAACGATACGAGATTGTTCAGCCAATGCTTGAAGGATTGATTGACGAATCCACCACACTGCGTAAGAAATGAATTTAAAACCACGAGTTTCATCGAAACGTTGCGCTGCTTTAATTAAACCAAGGTTTCCTTCATTTATTAAGTCGCCAAGGCTAAGGCCTTGATTTTGGTATTGTTTAGCTACAGAAACTACGAAACGTAGGTTAGCTTTTGTTAATCTTTCTAAAGACAACTGGTCCCCATCACGTATTTTCTGGGCAAGAATTACCTCCTCGTCTGGAGTTAACAAATCAACCTTACCAATTTCTTGTAAGTATTTGTCAAGGGATTGACTTTCCCTGTTTGTAATCTGTTTGCTAATTTTTAGCTGTCTCATACGGCTTTTTTATGGGATAAAATGAGTTGGGGTTTCCAACTCATATCATATACTCAAATTAATTTTCAGACTTTTCTGTTTTCTCCGGTCTTTCAGGTTTTGGTAAAAGAGCTTTTGCCGATAATCTGAATTTACCAGTTTTCTTATCGATTTCTACCAATTTAACCTTTACAGCATCTCCTTCTTTGAATACTCCATCCATGGTTTCGATGCGATCCCAAGAGATTTCAGAGATATGTAATAAACCATCTTTTCCTGGTAAAAATTCCACGAAAGCACCAAAAGTTTGAATATTTTTAACTTTTCCGTCGTAAACTTCACCAACTTCAGGAATTGTAACGATTCCCTTCACCATGGCAACAGCTTTGTTCATAGCCTCTCCATTTGATGAGAAAATACTTACATAACCAGCATCTTCTTTTTCTTCAATGGTAACAGTTGCACCTGATTGCTTTTGAATGTCTTGAACTACTTTACCACCTGGTCCGATTACAGCACCAATTTGCTCTTTCAAGATTTTGATTACTTCGGCACGTGGAGTTTGTGGCTTGAATTCCTCTCTTGTTCCTTCAATAGCCTTCTTCATTTCACCTAAAATGTGCAAACGACCTTCTTTTGCCTGATTTAAAGCTTCTTCTAAAACAGAATACGATAAACCATCAACTTTGATGTCCATTTGACAAGCAGTGATACCTTTTTCGGTACCAGTTACTTTGAAGTCCATATCTCCTAAGTGATCTTCGTCTCCTAAGATATCTGATAAAACGGCATATTTTCCAGTATGTGGGTCAGAAATTAAACCCATTGCGATACCAGAAACAGGAGCTTTGATTTTAACACCTGCATCCATTAAGGCTAATGTACCAGCACAAACAGTTGCCATAGAAGACGAACCATTTGATTCTAAGATGTCTGAAACCACACGAATTGTGTAAGGATACTCATCTAATTTAGGTAAAACCTTCTTTATTGCACGCATTGCCAAGTTTCCGTGTCCTACCTCTCTACGTCCTGGTCCTCTATTTGGCTTCACTTCACCGGTTGAAAAACCTGGGAAGTTGTAGTGCAACATGAATTTATTATAACCTTGGAACATTGGTTGATCAATAATTTGCTCATCCATTTTAGTTCCTAAAGTAACAGTAGTCAATGACTGTGTTTCACCGCGAGTGAAAACAGCTGAACCATGTGGAGTTGGTAAATAATCAACTTCACAAGCAATGTTACGAATTTGGTTCAATTTACGACCATCTAAACGGAATCTTTCTTGAATTACCATTTGACGAACCGCTTCTTTCTCAATATCGTGGAAATAGTGCTTAGCCAAACCTAAATTTACTGTATGGTCTTCAGGTAAGCTATTGATATAGCCATCAATAATTGCATTGAAAGACTCTCTACGTCCAGATTTGCTTGGATTAGCCAATTTGGCTACATCGTAAAAGCTTTGGTAGTAGTTTGCCCACAATTGATCTTTTAATTCATCATCATGTGTTTCGTGGCAATATTCTCTTTTGGAGGTTTTTCCAACCGCTGCTTCTAATTCTTTTAAAGCAGCACATTGTAATTGAATAGCTTCATGAGCAACTTTTAATGCTTCAAGCATTTCAATTTCAGAAATCTCGTTTGCTTCACCTTCAACCATCAAAATATCCTTTGAATTAGCTGCAACGATCAATTCAAGATCTGCATTACTTAATTCAGAAGCATTAGGATTGATGATCAATTCACCATTGATTTTAGCAACACGAACTTCAGAAATTGGTCCATTGAATGGAATATCAGAAACCGCTAATGCAGCAGCAGAGGCTAAACCTACGTAAGCATCTGGTAAAACTTCTAAATCTGCTGAAATCAATTGGATGTTAACCTGAACATCTGCATGATAGTCTGATGGGAAAGTTGGACGTAATGCACGGTCCACCAAACGAGAAATTAATATTTCGTAATCCGATAAACGAGCTTCTCTTTTTAAGAAACTACCTGGAATACGGCCATTTGAGGCGAATTTTTCTTGATAATCTACTGAAAGTGGTAGGAAATCGGTTCCTTCTTTGTGCGTTTTAGCAGCCACAACGGTTGCTAATAACATCATGTTTCCAACACGCACGACAACAGATCCATCAGCTTGTTTTGCAAGCTTTCCGGTTTCGATAAGGATTTCTTTGCCATTAGGCATTGAAATACGCTTTTGAACTATATTATATGACATAAAAATTTTTGTAAATTCAAGAATGACTTGATTTTTGGTAGGTAATGTTAAGTGATGTGTTTAAGTAAACAGGGCTTCCCGTAAAGAAAACCCTGTTTATTACCTTATTTACGAATACCTAATTCCGCGATAATTGCACGATAACGTGTAATATCTTTACGGTTTAAATAATCAAGCAAAGAACGACGCTTACCAACTAACTTCAAAAGGCCTAAGCGTGTGCTATGATCTTTCTTGTTTTGTTTTAAATGGGCAGTCAAGTGATTGATTCTGAAAGTAAATAACGCAATTTGCGATTCTGCAGAACCAGTATCGATTTTTGACTTTGCTTTACCTTTTGATTCGAAAATCTCTTGTTTTTTTTCAGGTGACAAATACATCTTTTACCAGTTTAATGTTTAAAAAAATAATGAATTGACAAAATTACACTTTTTTTGCTGGATTAGCAAATTTCTTCGGCAATCTCGTCTTGAGGTTTTCCCAATACATTTTATAGACATCCCATTCGAAGAGTCGAGAGTCTTTGAGGGCAATACGCATAAAATAAAATCCGATGAGTCCTAAAATGATATTGGCCATCCAGGCACCTATTTGTAAAAGTATTTTACCTTCTTTGGCCATCTTCTCTCCTTGCTGCGTGATGATATACATCAATATGAAGAACGAAACAGCTACCACAATAGGTACACCAAACCCACCTTTTTTGATAATAGCGCCCAAAGGAGCTCCGATAAGGAACATAACTAAAATGGCCAAACTATTCGTGAATTTGTGATGCCATTCTAAATTCGTTTTTTTCAATTCTAGATTTTGAGAATCAATGGCTGATTTGTTGGAACTTCCAAAACTGATTAAATTTTGGGCAGCTTGAAATGCATCCGATTTGATTTTAGGCTTATTTACAATTCCTGAATCTAATTTATTGATACGAGCTGCAACCCAAGAAGTATTGTGTTTTAGGGTTTTTAGAGCAATACTCGGATCTTTTCTGAAGTATAAAAAATAGACATTATAGGAAGCTTTGTAGCCGTTTTTGATGGTATTGATTATTTTTTTCAAAGAATCGGCATCATAACTTAGCTCCACATTATTACGCATGATTTGGTTTCTGGAGAATTGGCTTTCGTCAGTTTTTTGTAAATCAAAAGCATCGAGCGACATCACCACCTTGCTTTTCCTAAATTGGTGAATGGCCACATCAGATTGATCTAAATTGGATCCCCTATCAGCATCTTCCAAATAATCTTTTCCGTTAAACAACTCAAATACTAAGTACCTTTTGTTTAAAATCGTGTACATTTTAGCTGAATCAGCTATGGTAACGTGTCGATTTCCATCGTTTAAGGTATGGTCGTAAATTAAGACGTTTTTAAGTGTTTTATTGTCGGGATATTTTTTACTAACCTTGATGGCATACCCTGGTAAATCGGTGTAAAAAATACCTTCCTTTATATTTAAAGTCGTTTTTGTTGTTTTGATATCATATAATAAACTCCAACCTTTCAAATTTGCCCATGGCAAGGCGATGTTGGTAAACCAAAACATGAATACTGAGAAAAGGACCGCCAAGGCTATGATGGGTCTAAAAATTCGGATAATAGATATTCCAGCACTCTTTAAGGCAGTTAGTTCGAAGTTTTCACCCAGTTTCCCAAAGGTCATTAAGGATGACATCAGGACTGCCAGTGGCATTGCCAAAGGTAAAGTGATGAGAGAAAAGTAAAAAAGTAATTGGAAATAGACTTCAATGCCTAAATCTTTTCCGAATAGGTCGGCGAAATAGAACAGCAAAAGTCTTAATAAAAAGATAAAAATGACAACGATTAAAGTGAGAAAAAAGGGTCCTGCAAAAGCCTGAAGAACCAATTTGTCAATTTTTCGTAGATTAACTCCCAACAATTTCCTTTAATTTTTCGGTTAAAAATTCCCAAAGTTCTTCCGCATCCTCATCTGATTTGAATTTTGAAGCGCTATCAATTATTTGTAGGTAAGTTGTATTAGAAACTTCACTTACATTTAATGACATATCTAAAATTCTTTTCGAGTCCCCTCCTCCATCAAATTCAAATTTGACAAATTTATTCAATTTACTTGAAACGAGATTAGCAAGGTGACTTTCATTGTCCCAAATCAAATTGAATTGTGTTGCGTTTTTCACAGTTACTTTGTCGGCAAACCATTGTTGCAAACCCGAAGCTGTACTTAAATAGGGGTACAAAACTTTAGGGGAAGCTTTTATTTCGAATTCAAATTGATATGCCTCGGATGCCATAAACTTGGGTTTTAATTGCCTGTCTAACAAAGATATAAATATTCTGTAGAATAGCAATTATTTACAAATTTACGAAGAATAATAAATAGTCCTTGCTTAAATTCGGCTTTTTTATTACTTTTGCAATCGATTTGGCGGGGTAGCTCAGATGGTTAGAGCGTTGGATTCATAACCCAAAGGTCGGCAGTTCGATTCTGCTCCCCGCTACGAAAAAAAGACAAGCGAAGGCTTGTCTTTTTTGTTTGTAACAAATCAAGCGGAGCCTTCGAGTTTTCTCGCTTCGCTCGACCTCAGGCTCCTATTTCGGTTTTTAAACAAATCCTCATAAATAAAAAAAAATTAAAGATACCTTTCAAACTCAGGTGTCAGTATATAGTTTAAGGAGACTGAGGCCGAGCGAAGCGAGGAAACTCGAAGCCTCCTTAAACACTTTCCACAATCAATACAAACGCCTGCCCTTTCCACGGAGAGGAATAGGATTTAAACATTTGATAAGTTTCAATTTCTTCTTTTGTTTCTCCAGTGAAAATGTTAAAATAAGTAACTTTTACTTGGTTGCTTTCCGGTTTTGGGATAACTGTATTAATGAAATCATTTTCTTTTGGAACAAAGTACAGATACAAACTTTTGTCGTTTGTTAAAGGATATCCGCTGGTGGAGAAATTATCAATTCCTATCCTACTGTTAATCGTTAATTTGGGTTTGTAGGCCTTTAATTCATTGAAATTGTACTTTGTAAATAGAGTGTTCAAATGTTTGTAATAATCAAACCTTGGTTTGGGAATTTTATTGAGTTGAAGCGCATCGTAAATCACAATATCCCAAGAAGTATTTTGCCAATAATAGGTGGAGTAAACTCCCGCAAAAACACATTGATAATTACGCTATAAACAGATATCCGGATTGGTATAATTTCCCACAAAGGTTGCATAAGGTCCTTTTTCATAGCCCCCATGTTCAATATTCATAATGGGTTTATTCGGATACTTTTGAACGGCATCAATCGTATTGGAATACAAATCCGATCGCCAATTTTGAATGGAAATGAAATCTACTTTTTCGGGTTCGCGAGAACAATATTCGTAGTCGTGCACCGTAATTAAGTGCTTGTAGGCATCATTTTTGCGAATTCTTTCAATACGCTCGTTGATGTAAGGGATGTCGCAGCGACCATAATCTAAAGCTTCCTTCGACACATCCCAAATGATGTTGGGATAAGCTTGGTATCTTTTAATAATGTAATCAAAATACTGATTATCTTCTTTGGAATACATTTTTGGCCAATTGACTTTCTTGTTCCAAACGTAAATCATTAAATGAGAGGCTAATCCATTTTCGTGCAATAATTGAATTTTTCGATCCAAGTTTTTGAAAAAATCGATATTTAATTCAGTGAAATCGGGCGATTCATTAGTGCCTTTAAAAACACTGTAATTCGGCTTTTTATAATCATATTGTGCAGGAATATCCTTTGCAACGGGCCAACCAACGTTGTAGGCATAAACATTCATTACGACCTGGTTAAATCCATTGGATTTGATGGATTCAATAATTTGTTTGGATTGAATTAAATTGTTGTTTTCGGGGTAATCCAAAGCAAACAACCAATCCAATTCAAAGGCTAAAGCGAAATAAGGTTTATCGTTTTGGTAAGCAAATTTTTGTGGATTTTTTGAATCGATTTGAATTTTGGGAAGCTTAGTAAGGGAACTTTGCGCCTTAGAAATTACTTGTCCAGATAAGCCATTTAAGTCTTTTTGATCAGAATTTACTTGGAATGTATATTTTCCTATTTTCTCCGGATTAAAACGAATCACAAATTCATCATTTCCATTGTAAAATCCAGGCACAGAAATGGATTCCTTATTTTCAAAATTGAAAACGGCTCGAAACTCAACATCAAAAGGTTTGGCTTGTTTAGATTTAAAAACAATATCTATCGGCTGATTTTGTTCAGTTGAATAGGTTTGTTTAGGTTTAAATGGTAAGTAATCTTGAGAATAACTCAAGAAATGTAAACTTATTAAGAGAAGAATTAGGGATTTTTTAAACATTCCTAAAATTAACAATTAACAATTAACAATTAACAATTAACAATTAACAATTAACAATTAATATATCTGTTGTAAGGTTACAATTAAAGAAGGAATTTCTGGCCTGATGGGACTAGTTCTAGCTCCTTGCGATTTGATAATTAAATTAGTGGCTGATCCACTCCACATAATTTCAACATAATCATTTGCATTTAGGTTCAGGAAAAAATTCCAAGCTGCAACAGTAGGTGCTGAGGTAGCAGTTCCTCCTGTGATTGAAATGTCTGTAGCAGAGTATGCAATGTCTGATTCATTTTTACGAAGCCAGATAGAAACATCTTCTGCAGATGTTCCTGTTGACCGATCCAATTGGGCAGAAAACTGCAAATTGTATTTTCCTGCATTTGCAACTTTTATTCGGGTTGGTACACCATTTCCATTCGATTCAATCGATACTCCGGAGGCAAAATCGGTAGTATTTAATTTCATGGCGTAGGCTGTATTTGCTAGAGCTAAGGTTTGAATTGATGTGTCATAAAATGCCCCATAGGATGCAGTTGAAACAGAATTTGTACCCTTTCCAAGGAGAATTCCATTTAAATTGGCTGTTCCAGTTCCTCCTTTGTTTACAGAGATTGTTGAACCATTCCACGTACCAGAGCTGATGGTACCCACAGAAGTTAAACTTGAGGATACTATATTTGATGCTAAGGTTGTACCTGTTAAAGCGGAGGCTTCTGCTGGAATGGTAATATTTGTGGACCCATCAAATGAAACACCATTAATATCTCTTGCGGTAGATAATTTTGAGGCAGTAGTTGCTGAAATAGCATTTGCATTTTGCTCTAATTTGTTGTCTAATGCAGTTTGAGTAGCAGTAGAAATAGGCTTGTTCAAATCTGAAGTGTTGTCTACGTTGCTCAAGCCTATTGTAGCTTTATCTAGTGTTTGAAATGTTTTATCACCTCTAAAATATTGAGAGTTAGTTCCTGCTGAAATACTTGGTTCAGCACCCAGAGCTGTTCTTGCGTTGGCCGCATTAGTTGCACCTGTACCTCCATTTGAAATTGAAATTGGAGTTCCATTCCAAGTTCCAGAGCTGATGGTACCCACAGAAGTTAAACTTGAGGATACAATATTTGATGCTAAAGTTGTACCTGTTAATGAGGAGGCTTCTGCTGGGATGGTAATATTTGTGGACCCATCAAATGAAATACCATTTATATTTCTTGCTGTAGTCAATTTTGTCGCTGAAGTTGCTGAAGCTGCATTTGCATTTAGAGCTAATTTGGTGTCTAATGCAGTTTGAGTAGCAGAAGAAATGGGCTTGTTCAAATCTGAAGTGTTGTCTACGTTGCTCAAGCCTATTGTAGCTTTATCTAGTGTTTGAAATGTTTTATCACCTCTAAAATATTGAGAGGTAGTTCCTGCTGAAATACTTGGTTCGGCACCTAGGGCAGTTCTCGCGGTGGCAGCAGTAGTTGCACCTGTACCTCCATTCGCAATTGAAATAGTAGTTCCATTCCATGTTCCAGATGAAATTGTTCCCACGGAAGTTAAACTCGATGAAATAACTCCTGATGCTAATGTAGTACCTGTTAAGGCAGAGGCATCTGTGAAGCCACTTCCACCGGTTGGAATGGTGATGTCGGCAGTGCCATCAAAAGCTACTCCATTAATGTTTCTAGCAGTGGCCAGTTTTGTGCTAGTGGCTGAATTACCAGCCATACTTCCTGAAACTGTATTTTCAATAAAGGTTTTTACGGCTAATTGAGATGGGTATCTGTCGTTATTTGCAGATGCTCCTCCTAAACTAACGCTATTTGATTTATTGCTTAGATCTTCTTTGTTATTAATAGCTGTTAATGTAGCTGAGGATACAGGTTTGTCTGCATCAGAAGTATTGTTTACATTGCCTAATCCTAATGCTGTTCTAGCAGTTTCAGCGGTAGTGGCTCCTGTACCTCCTTTTGCAATTGAAATTGTAGTTCCATTCCATGTTCCAGATGAAATTGTTCCCACGGAAGTTAAACTAGATGAAACAACTCCTGATGCTAATGTAGTACCTGTTAAGGCAGAGGCATCTGTGGAGGCACTTCCACCGGTTGGAATGGTGATGTTGGCAGTGCCATCAAAAGCAACACCATTGATGGTTCTTGCTGTAGTTAATTTAGTAGCAGAATTTGCAATAGTAGCAGAATTGGCAGTTGTGGCAATGGTAGCTGTAGCTGCGTTTCCGCTTGTATTTTGATTCCAAGTTGGAACTGTACCTGTTAATAAGGAGTATGGAATTCCACCTGCAGTTAAATTTCCCACGGAGGTTAAACTAGAAGATACAACTCCTGATGCTAATGTAGTACCTGTTAAGGCAGAGGCATCTGTGGAGCCACTTCCACCGGTTGGAATGGTGATGTCGGCAGTGCCATCAAAAGCAATACCATTGATCGTTCTTGCGGTAGTCAATTTAGTAGCAGAAGTGGCATTTTCATTAATGCCTAATTTGTTTGCTAAAGCCGATTGAGTCGCTGTTGAAATAGGCTTGTCAGCATCTGAAGTATTTTCAACATTCGAAAGTCCTACTGTATTTTTAGTTAAAATTTGCCATGTTTTATCTCCTCGAAAATATTGGTTTGTATTTCCTGAAAGTATCAATGGTTCATCACCTGTAGAAGTAGTAATTGTAATATCTGAAGTGCCATCAAAAATAATTCCATTTATTTTTTTTGCATTTAATAATTTTGTAGAAGTAGCCGCATTTCCTTTAATATCTCCAATAATTTTACTTCCTTCTAAACCAATTATTTTTTCATTTGGAATTGGAGTATTGAATAAATTATCTACATATACCTTAGAAGTTTTCAGGCCTAATTGAATGTTGTAAGGTTTAAGCATGGAGCTTGTATCGGCAATATTCAATTTTTTTTCTAGTCCAATTACATTATTTGCTGTGATGGCATGAGGGACAAGTCCTATTGGTGAAGTTCCTAAATCAATTAAGTTACCAGAATATTCTAATCCATTGGAAAAGTTTTCTGGTAAGATGGCAATTTTAATATTTAAAAAGTAATTGGATTCTTGCCATAAAATATCTCTGATGGATGCATTTAGTCCGTCAATTTTTTTTCCAGTGCCAAGTTGTAAATTAAATATCCCAGATTCGTTCGTTTTAGATAAAAAAACCTCTTTTAAACATAATTGGCCATTTACATTTGAATTTAAAATACTTGTTTCAATAAATAGTGATTTTCCTTTGGCAGGATTATTAAATTGATCTCTAGCTAGGGCCTGAAAATGAATACCACTTGTGTTTTGTGCAATTGAATAAAATGAAAAAAAATAACTTATTAAAATGATTGTTATGGATAGGTTCGCTTTCATAGATATAAAATTTAATCAACTTTCAAGACTTTAGTAGAAGTTATAAAAAGAGGAGATTCTATTGAAATAAAATAAGTTCCTGGTGCTAGATTACTAAAATCTATGTTTAATCCATTTAAAATTGAAATTCCAGTTTCTTCACTCTGTTTGACTATTAATCCTAGAATTGAATAGATTCTTAAAATATATTTATCTTCTAACGGTATTTGCTTTGCAAATTTTACCAGTGCATTAGACTTAAGAGGATTAGGGAAAATAAGTAGATAATTGTCTTTTAATTGATTGGATATTTCACAGGTGATTACAAATTCACCTGTAGATCTAGCACCCAAATAAATAATTAAACCGTTTTCAATTTGTATACAGGAATTATTATTTTTAAAAACTGTGGGGTTTGAAAAGGTTGGGTAGCTATTTAGGTTTCCAAAACTGGACATACTGAATTGTTGTCCGAAACTAAGGCTAGGATTTATAATAGTAAAAAATATAAATAGATAAAGTAGCTTTTTCATCGAAAAGCATTTTTTCCTCAATCTACAACATTTTTTTTATGGACAATAAATTAATCTTTAATTCTTTACATACTGCACCACCTCAACCCCAAATCTCCTCAGAAAATCAACCCCTTCATCGCTTGGTATTCCTTTGTAGGCTGCATAAGATTTCAAAAAAATCACCTTTTCTATCTTCATTGAATAGATAATTCTTGCACATGAAATGCAAGGAGATAATGTCACATAAAGGGTTGAACCTTCTACACTTGCTCCGTTTTTAGACGCATAAAGTATTGCGTTTTGTTCAGCGTGCAATGCCAAGGAGCAAGAACCTTTAGAGTCTCTCGGACATCCATCTGGCCCAAATTCTTCATCGCAATTATGTGTTCCAGCCGGCGGACCATTATACCCAATTGATATAATGCGTGTGTCTTTTGTCAACACAGCCCCCACTTGTGCCTTGGTACAATGAGATTTTTGCGCCAAATTTTGCGCTAAATCCATGAATATTTGATCAAAACCGATTTTCACAATTAACAATTCACAATTAACAATTAACAATTAACAATTCACAATTAACAATTCACAATTAACAATTAACAATTAACAATTAACAATTAACAATTAATGTTGCACCCCACCTGTTCCATGAACGTGTCCGTGGTCGATTTCCTCTGCAGTTGCAGCTCTTACCTCTAATACCTGGCCTTTAAACATTAATGTTTTTTCTGCTAAAGGGTGGTTAAAGTCCATTGTAACCGTTTCTGGTTTGATTTGAATGATCATACCTTGCATACGATTTCCTTGATCGTCTGTCATCGGGATGAAATTTCCGATTTTTAAAAGCTCTTCATTGTCTTTTCCATCAATTTGGAACAGATTTTTAGGCAAATCTACAATGGCATTTGGGTCAATTTTGCCATAAGCATCTTCTGGTTCTATGGAAAAATCAAACGTATCTCCAACTGCTAGGCCTTCTAAATTATTCTCAAAGCTTTCTGGTAAGCCACTCATGCCTTGAATAAAGCCCATGGGCTCTTCTGCATTTACGATTTCTGCTAATTCAGGATTTCCGTTTTCGTCTGGGAAAGATAATTCGTAACTTAAAAGTACGACTGTATTTTTTGTGATCTTCATCCTGTAAAATTATAAAAAATAAGGGAAAATAAGAATTTAGATTAATTTGAAAGAAAGCTTTTCTATCTTTGCAGGGTCAATATGAATAAAAGTCCACAAGAAGTTTTAAAGGACATTAAGTCCAAAAATTTAGCCCCAATTTATATAATTCATGGGGATGAGCCATATTTTATCGATTTATTGACAGATTCATTTGAGGCCAATGTTTTAGATGAATCAGAAAAGGGATTCAATCAATTTATTTTTTATGGTAAAGACCAAACCCTAGCTGCTATTCTTTCGAATGCTCGTCGATTTCCAATGATGGCCGAAAGGCAGGTTATTTTGGTAAAAGAGGCAAGTTTTTTAGAAAGTATAGGGAAGGGAAAATCGGATAGTAAAGATAAAGGAATTGATGATTTGAAGCTTTGGGAAGAGTATTTGAAAAATCCCATGCCTTCTACCCTTTTGGTTTTTACGGTTAAAACTGCCTTGACTGATAAAGCTAAAATATTTTCTTCCGTAAAAAATCAGGCGGTGGTGGTAAGTTCTCCAAAGGTGAAGGAAGATAAAGTGGCTGCTTGGTTGAAAGATTATTTGTTGCAAAATGGACTTCAAATTAATCCCGAGACATTAGATTTGATGGTATCCTTTGTGGGAACAGATTTGAAACGAATTGCTTTTGAGGCCGACAAATTAATAATTAATTTACCCAAAAATACAGTTGTAGGTTCAGAAGAAGTTGAAAAATACATTGGATTAAGTAAAGAGTATAATTATTTTGAATTGCAAAAAGCTATTGCCTATAAAGATGTGGCTAAGGCATCTAAGATTGCTTTTCATTTTGCACAGCAGGTAAAACAAAATCCGATTGCACCTTGTTTGATACAATTGTTTAATTTTTTCACTAAGGTTTTATTGGCCCATGATGCTGGAAATGTTTCAGATAGTGAATTGGCTCGCGAAATTGAGGTAAATCCTTATTTTGTTCGTGATTATGTGATTGCCCGAAAAAATTACAGTTTACCTAAGGTGGTTCAGATTTTGGAACAGATTAAAAATGCGGACCTAAAATTTAAAGGTATTTTAGGCAATCCATCTGAGGCAGACCTTTGGCTCGATTTAAGTTTTGCGATATTACACTAGTCGATAAACAATAAATCTTTGGTTTTGATATAACCAATTTCCCCTTCAATCAGGCAAGGGACCCAATCTCCCCTTTTGAAAATGTAATTTATATGTGTGCCCTTTGGTAGAATTTGAACCACAGGTGCTGCAGAAGAGGCAAAGTTGCGTGCATAGGTTTTTGTATTTGCACAAAGTCCTTGCGAGATAAACGATGGAAAATTATTGATTGCCAATAAGATAATGAGGTAGATTAAGAAAATTCCAACTTGATTTTTTGAAAAAGATTGGTTTTGGATTTTTTTAAGAAAAAGGCTTAGTCCCATTAAAATTGCGGGGAAAATTAAAATAGAAATTATGTAGCCGTAATAATTGAAGTAAAACCATTGTAAACGCGCCCAGATGTCCAGATCGTATCCTTTAAGCTTTCTTTTTTCGGCTATTTCATTCATTCGTTTAGAAATGGCCCAGCTGGCTTTTTGGGATTGATAAGAAGACAAGAAATATAATTCGTCTAACCAGTTATTTTTTTCTTTGGCAATGAAGGCAAGTTTTAACAAGATTTGTTTCTGTGCGGGTTTATTGCTTTCTAAATTTTGGTTATAGATTTTTTCAGCTTCTAGCAAATGGTTATTTTTAAATAACAAATCTGCCTTTTCAATTTCTACTCTATCTATTTGGGAATTAGCAATTTGAGCGATTGTGAAAAAAAAGATAAAGAAAAATATAATTTTATTTAGGGATTGTATTTGCATAATTCAAAAAACTATCTTAGTTTTGCACCGCAATAAGGGAAAAAAGTTTCTGATTTGCAAATGAGACTTGCCAGTGGCAAAGGCTCACATAGGACTCCAGAGTGGGTCACTA
Organism: Sandaracinomonas limnophila; assembly: GCF_004005965.1. GTDB lineage: Bacteria > Bacteroidota > Bacteroidia > Cytophagales > Spirosomataceae > Sandaracinomonas > Sandaracinomonas limnophila. The sequence goes on from NZ_SACY01000001.1 coordinate 143,143, forward strand.
AAAATATACAAGCGTAAGCTTGATGATTCCGTAGCTCAGTTGGTAGAGCAATACACTTTTAATGTATGGGTCCTGGGTTCGAATCCCAGCGGGATCACAAAAAAAGCCTTTCAATCGAAAGGCTTTTTTGTTTTAGATTCCCTATCTTTAAAAGCATTTTCCTTATTTATCTATGAAATTACATTTCCTGCCTTTATTGGCATTGCCTTTTTTGTCAAATGCTCAATCAAACATCGATAGTTTATTTATCAAAAAGATGTCGGATGAGATCATGACAAATGGGAAGGCCTATGATCTTTTGTATGAATTAACTAAAAAAATAGGTGGTCGATTGGCCGGCTCTCCGCAGCAACAAAATGCAATTGTGTGGGGGAAGAAAAGTTTAGAGGCGATTGGGGCTGATAAAGTGTATTTACAGCCTTGTAAAACTCCCAATTGGAAACGCGGTGGTAATGATTATGTTGCAATCGTTGGAGTCAATGGTGAAGCAAGAATGCAACCACTGGCAGCATTTGCCTTAGGAAATTCGTTGAGTTCTAATGGTTTGATAGAAGCCGAAGTAGTAGCTATTACAAGTTTTGATGAATTGGAAAAACGAAAGGATGAGGTGAAAGGCAAAATTGTTTATTACCATAGTGTTTTCGATCCAACGAAAATTCAAACATTTAAGGCCTATGGCGAAAGTGGCGCATTTCGTAGAGCTGGGGCTAGCAGAGCAGCAAAATATGGTGCAAAAGCGATCATGATTCATTCTTTGAGTACTGCTCCTGATAATATGCCCCACACAGGAAGCATGACGTATGATGAAGCCTATCCAAAAATACCAGCTGTAGCCTTGGGTCCCAATGACGCAAAAATGCTGTTTGGACTAGCAAAAAGTGGACCTGTTAAAGTTCAATTACAGACTTATGGATTCTTCCTTCCAGATGCCGATGAAAGCAATGTAATCGCAGAAATTCGAGGATCTGAATTTCCTGATGAATTCATTACTTTAGGTGGACATTTAGATTCCTGGGATGTGAACGAAGGAGCGCATGACGACGGTGCTGGAATTGTACAAACCATGGAAGTTTTGCGGGTTTTTAAAACCTTAAACTATAAGCCGAAACGAAGCATTCGTTTTGTGCTTTTCGCCAATGAAGAAAATGGAGTACGTGGCGGTAACGAATATGCAAATCAAGCCAAAATCAATAAAGAAAATCACATTTTTGTTTTCGAAAGTGATGAAGGTGGATTTACACCACGTTCTATAGGAATAACGGCCCCTCCTGCCCAATTGGCTAAATTTCAGTCTTGGACTCCCCTTTTGAAGCCCTATGGATCTGAAATTACTACTGGAGGTGGTGGAACGGATATTGCTCCAATGTTAGGTGTTAATAAATCAACCATCTTGGCAGGCCTCATCCCTGATAGTCAGCGCTATTTTGATTTACATCATGCGAAAACGGATGTGTTTGAAAATGTGAATAAAAGAGAATTGCATTTGGGTGCAGTGAACATGGCAGCAATAATTTATTTAATTGATAAATACGGAGTAAAATGATTAAAACTACCATTCTATTTCTTTTTTGTGCTTTTTCAACCTTTGCACAACATTCGTTTTCAGTGTTGGTTTATACGAAAAACGGAACAGGTTACGTTCACGATAATATCCCTTCTGCTGTTGCGGCCGTTCAGCAATTAGGAAAAGAAAATCACTTTAAGGTAGATGTTTCTGCAGATCCTTCAGTTTTTGAAGAAAAGAATCTATCAAAATATAAGCTTCTGATTTTTACAAGTACTAACAATGATGTTTTCGACAATGATCAACAGCGCTTAGCCTTTCGTAGATATATGGAAGCTGGAGGTGGATTTGTAGGCGTTCATTCAGTTACAGGCACCGAACGCAAGTGGAACTGGTTCAAAATGATGGTTGGTGAAACATTTACTTGGCATGCGAAATTCCAGCCATTTAAAGTTATCAATATTGCACCTTCTCACTCATCCATGAAGGGAGTTCCCTTGAAATGGACAAAAGAAGACGAGTGTTATTTTGGAGCAGAATTATACCCCGGTATCCAAACACTAATGATGCATGAGGTTTCAAGCTTAGATATTTCGCAAAAAGACCTTATCGACAAAAATAAAGGAGTATTTGGTAATTATTTTCCAGCAGTTTGGACCCAAAACTTTCAGGGTGGACACGTTTGGATTACAACCCTTGGCCATGCCAAAGAAAATTACCAGGACCCCACCTATTTGAATCACCTTTTACAAGGTATTAATTTCATTGCCAAACAGGTGAATAAAATTGATTTCTCCAAGGCTTTTGCAAAAGGAAAAGACGATGGGTTAAGGTTTTAGTAAAGAATTTACAATTTTCTCTAATTTTTCAATTCGCTTGTTTTGTGTCTCTATTATTTGTTGTTGTTCTTGGATTCCTTTGGTAAGGATTGGGATAATCCCTATGTAATTTAAACTCAAAATTTTATCCTTATCGTCTGATTCTTTTACCAATTGGGGTAATATTTTTTGGACTTCTTGGGCAATGAATCCGTTTTCATGAATTGCATATTTATCATCTTTTAAAGTTTGTTTTTTATCATATTTGACTGGATTTAATTGTTTAATTAAATCAATTGAATTTTTTAAGGGAAAAATATTTTGTTTTAATCGAATATCTGAGCTTATTGAAATGTTACTAGATTCTATGGTGCCATCTACATGTAAATTTCCGTCACTATTTAACCCCATTCCTTTTTTTTGGCCAGCTTCAGGTCCAATTCGGAAATTAATTGTTGAATAATTTGGCTGTAATAATTGACCTGGGTCATTGAAATTATCAAAATACATATCCGCCTGCATGGTTCGGAAAACCATATTGCCATCCCCATCTAATTGGAATAGACCCTTATAAGGAGATGATGGGTTATTTGTTTCTGATACAAATCCAATAGAAGAACCATTTGCACTAGAAGGAGTTTTTTCTGGAGAAGATAATTGAATGCCGTATTCATCTGTACTATTTTGTCTAACTACTAGAGGAAAATTTGGAGTGTTCATTCCAATGCCCAACCTCTTAGTTAAATTGTTCCAGTATAATTTTGAGTCTGAATTAATACTATTTGTCCCATCATAAAAGGCTAATTCACCGGTATTGTTTGTGCCAGTTCCTGTAATTGGATTTGTCAGGGCATCTTGCTTGTTATCAAATCGTGTATAGTCAGTAGAGGTTAACAATCCTGTTGTGGATGTATTAGCATCTGGAATGTTATTAGCTCCACCAACAGTAGGTGCTTGCCAGTCGGCTGTTCCATCTGCCTGTATAGTTAGTACATCTCCTGTATCCCCTGAAACGCTTGGGAATTGTGTATTTCCAATTTTAATTAAACCAGGGAATCTAGTTGATCCATCATCACTGAAATACCATGTTTGTAAATTGGCTGGATCTCCAGTAAATAATTGGACACCTTCTTCTGTATACTTGCTGCCAGAAATATACGTAGGATGGTAATTGGCATCATTGTATTGTATGGTGAAGTCGTTATTTGTAGTGGTGATGGTCGTTGGATCAATTGAATTATTTCCCAGAAATATATTTCCAGGAACATAGGTAGCTCCATCATCTTTAAATCGCCATCTATACTGGTTTCTATTAGGATCTCCCACTAAAATGTTAGCATCATCTTCGGTAAACTTTATTCCAGTAATATAAGTTGGATTTTGATTGTCATCATTATATCGCAAGGTAAAGTCAGGATTCGTTGAACTGATAGTGGTCGGGTCATCTGGATTGTCTCCAACAATTAAATTTCTCGGAAATATTGCGTTACCATTATTACCATTAAAAGTCCATTTTAAAGGACCAAATTCAATTGTGGATTCGTTTTCTTTAAGTGTTAAGTAATTATAATTGCCATAATTTAGTTGAGTCCATTCTGCCCCCCAAGGTGCAAATAAATCTATAGAACCTCTCGAATCAGGATCCATTTCATTTATATTTTGAATGTCTCCTAATTTACTTCCATTTTCAAATTCAATAATTGAAGGAACTCCATTCGGTTTTAGATCCATTCCAATATTATTTCCAAAAAGTTTGAATCCAGTAATGCTCTGATAGTCTGTTGTCCTGTCAACAAAATTTTGATCTACATAGCTCTTGTTTGCTTTGGCATCAAGAGCAGTCTGCTGTGCTGTTGAAACGGGTTTATTGACATCAGCGATATTGTCAACGTTTCCTAAATTCACAGCAGATTTATCCAATGTCTGCCAAGATTTATCACCTCTGTAATATTGCGAGCTGGTTCCAGCTAAAATACTGGGTTCTTTTGTCAGTAATCCGGGAACAGTTGGTGAGTCTGCCGTGCCGGCTAAATCGCCAGTTAATTTAATTTTTCCTTTTAAACTTGATGAGGCATCAGCTACCCCCGATGAAACAGTGGCATCTACATAGTCTTTGATAATTTTTACGGAAGGATATTTTGTTGTGGATGTTGCATCTGCAGTAATATCAGTTGATTTATTATTGGCATCTTCCTTCAACGCCAAAGAAGTATTTACATCCAAGGTATTTGCTTTCAAGTTCAGCGCAGTCTGCTGTGCCGTTGAAACAGGTTTGTTGACATCAGCGGTATTGTCGACATTCGCTAAATCCACGGCCGATTTATCCAATGTCTGCCAAGATTTATCACCTCTGTAATATTGCGAACTGGTTCCTGCTAAAATACTGGGTTCTTTTGTCAGTAATCCGGGAACAGTTGGTGAGTCTGCCGTGCCGGCCAAATCGCCAGTTAATTTAATTTTTCCTTTTAAACTTGATGAGGCATCAGCTACCCCCGAAGAAATAGTGGCATCTACATAGTCTTTGATAATTTTTACGGAAGGATATTTTGTTGTGGATGTTGCATCAGCAGTAATATCAGTTGATTTATTGTTGGCATCTTCTTTTAATGCCAAAGAAGTATTTACATCCGACGTATTTGCTTTTAGATTCAGCGCAGTTTGCTGTGCTGTTGAAATGGGTTTATTGACATCAGCGGTATTGTCGACATTTCCTAAATTAACTGCCGTTTTATCTAATATCTGCCAAGATTTATCACCTCTGTAATATTGCGAACTGGTCCCAGCTAAAATAATGGGTTCTTTGGTGATATCTGTGACTGAAGAAGTAGCGGTACCAATCGTTGCATCAACATAATCTTTGATAAGTTTTACTGAAGGATATTTAGATGTTGAGGTTGCATCATTTTGGATACTTGTTGATTTATTATTTAGATTTTCAAAAGTGCCTCCTAAATTATTGACAGTACTTTGGATGGTTTCTGAAAAATGTAACACCTGTTCAATTTGATTTGAATTATCGTTTAACCGTTTATTGAACGCAGCTTGTGCATTATTTAATGTAGTAACCGAATTTGCTAATTGTAAAATTTTTGTTGAATCTGTTTGCAAGGTTGAGTTGATGGAATGAATTTGTTGATCAACAATTAAAAATGCATTCGCATTTTTTGATTCAAAGTTTGATAATTCGGTACCAAGTGACAATATGTTATTTGTGTTATTTTTAATCTCCTTGTTAATGGGTTCCAAATCTTTATTGACCAAAAAACCTACATCATTGGCGAAATCACTTAAGTTTTTGGGTGCAGATCGTACATTTTTATAATCTACAGATTCTGCATAAAAGGCATAAGGTGTGTAATTTAAGGGTTGATTGCTGACTTCTTTATAATTATTTCCTCCATCAAAATTGATACTTACTTGTAAAGATTTTGTATTTGAATCCCATTGAATGGCATCAAAATTTGGGTATTTTCCATTATTTTTTAAAACTTCTCCTTTTCCAATGGTAAGAATTATTAAACCAAATTCATCAGTAATAGTTTGTTGAACCTCCTCGTATTCAATTTCGGAGATATTTTTTAATGAAAATTTAACCCAAACTTTTCCATTGGATAATGGTTGGCCGGTAATTGCTATCCCAGGAACATCTAAAGGTTTTGGATCTAAAATTACTGCCTGGTAATGAATACCCTTCTCACTTTGCGAAAAAGAATGATTTGAAATGAAAAGAAGTAAAAGAATTGCATAAAATTTTTTCATCAAATTATTGTTTTTAAAACTAGTTTATGGCAAGTGTTAGTCCAATTGCCAGCAATTGACTGTCTATGGTTAATTTTCCTGTGTTTGATTCCGAAGGGATTAAGGAAGATTGATAATTGTAGGAAATAATTAAGTCAGTAGTTGTATTGACTTTGGCAGTAATTGCAAGTCGAAATCCTTTGAAAAATTTTATTCCATCAAACTGTGAATTTCCTGAAAGCGAATAAAATGAGCTGGCAGTTTGTTGTTGTCCTTGAAGTAATTTATTAGCAATTATTTGTGTTTCTGCATGGATGGAAAATCGTTTTACCAAATGAAGCACATAACCTAAGCCGATCGTGGCTCCTAGGTAATCTGTGTTATAAAGCAGGGCAATTTGTTGGATATTACCTACGGCATTTAGTTGGGACATTTGGATGCCTGCACTATATGTAAATTGACTTAAAATTTTCGATAAAAGTGGTTTTTTTGAAAATTTTAATACCTTTTCAGGAGATTTTGATTGTAGGTTCAATGTATCTAAAAAATTCCCTAAAAATGTTGCTTGTATTGTATTACCAGTTCCAGATTTTAAGTAATCTACTTGATAGCCTTGAGAATTTTCTAAATGATAGGTCGATATATTTCTACCAAAAGATAAGTTTAGTTTTTGACTATATAGGTTGGGAGTAATGAAAAATAAGGTCAATAGTTGTAGAACTATTTTTTTCATGTTAAATGCATTTATTTATTTGAAAATAAAACTACATTTAGCCAATAATATCGCCTATTATTTTTCTTTTAGGTTTATCCCATATTCCGAATCTGAAACTAATTACAAATTTGTTTACACATAATTTTTAGATTTCAAATCCAGAAAGATATTCAGATGGTGTACTGTTATAAAAACGGTTAAAGGCTCTATAAAATGAGCTTTTGGATGAAAATCCAGATTCTAAAGCAACGGCCTCAATTGTAAAATTATTAAGTGTTTCTTTATTTAGCTTTTGTAAAAAATGCGATAATCGCTTTTCATTTAGATAATCATTAAAGCGCTTATCGTAATAATTATTTATAATATAAGATAAGTCTCTAATAGGGATATTTGCTTCAACTGCTACCTGACTTACTGTCAAGTTGGGTTTTAAATAAGCTTTTGAATTATCAAAATAAGTTTCTAACTGTTCAATTTCTTTTGAATAATCTCCATAAATAAATGGAATTTTATCCAATTCATTTTCAATAAGTTTAGATTTTGTTTCTTTATATTTTACGAATGGTAAACCAGTAAGTGTTTGTGGATAAATTAGCAAATAAGTACAAATAACAAAAAAAGAAATTCCAAGTAAAAGGTTGGGTATTAGGTTTAAGAAATTGTTACTAAATAAATTTTCAATTGAAAAATATAGTGCAATTGAACTTAACAATGCTAAAAGTATACAGGTATTTGCTGCAGTAAAAACTTTCAACCAATTAAGGACTAATTTTATTTGAATTGCTATTTTTTGATTAGGATTTTTAGAATTGAATTTATAAATGAGTTCCCATTGAAAAATTAAATAAATAATAGCTTGAATTGGTCTAAATAAAAAAAATAGATTTTCTGAAAATAATCCTTGTTGTTTTTGAATGGAAAAATTTTTGTCATTTATAATTTGAATAATCAGTTGAATTTTTTCCGAATTAGGACGCAAATAAAAAGGTAAATAATTTATACTAAAGAAAAGGAAGGGTAATAAATGTAAGATGTCTATTTTATTGAACTTTTGTTCATTAAATAACATAGATCTTACATAAAAATATCCTAATGGTGGAATTAAAAATGTTATTGGTGCAGCTGTACGGTAAAAGAAGGGAACTTCTAAAATGGTTCCAGTAAAAATTAAAATGTAAATAGTAACAGTCCAAATTTGAAATAATATAAAAAAAGATAATACGTAATCTGAAAAGGATCTTATCGCATTTTTTTTAACAAGTAAAACAAATACTGAAAGTAAACCACAAATTATACTAGCTTTTAGGAAATCTATCATCTTATAAAACTTTTACAATTTATTCTCAGCTAAGTTCCTCCACAAACGGCTGGTTATACAGCCTCTTCCCTTTAGCTTGATACAAGGCATTTGCTAAGGCCGCAAATACGGGTGGATAAGCGGGTTCTCCCATGCCAGAGGGGTCAATTTCGTTTTTTACATATTGCACATCAATGGCTTTTGGGGCTTCATTCATGCGAATCATGCGGTAAGTATGGAAATTGTTGGCCTGTGGTACGCCGTTTTCGATGGTCATTTTGCCGTACATGGCCGTTCCGATACCGTCTACAATGCTTCCTTCTGCCAAATTATATAATCCGTCGGGATTAATGACAATTCCACAATCGATGGCGCAATATACTTTATTTACGATAGGCTCTCCATTTTTGATTTCAAGGTCAATTACGTGGGCAGCGTATGAATCGTGACAGAAATAGGCAGAAAAGCCTAATTTTTTTGATTTTTTTAGTGTATCCCAGTTCGATTGCTTTCTGGCCAATTCAATTACTTTCGCATAGCGATCTGCTTCGTACTCATTGTTTTGGCCCACTGGTTTTTCTTGGGCTCGATGCAATAATTCCAATCGGAAATCTATGGGATCTTTTCCTGCCACTTCAGCCACTTCATCCAAAAAGGATTGTTCTGCTGCCGCAATAAAATTGGAACGTGGTGCACGGAAGGAACCGACAGTAATGTTAGAATCAATGGTCCAATCTTCAGCCAAATAATTGTCCACCGCTCCTGCTGGGAAACGGTTGGCATATAAGGGTGACTCTGGAATTCCACCAGCTTTTACATGGAAACCAATCAAATTGTTATTTGCATCCAAGGCAGCTCGATACGTTGCGGTATAGGTTGAACGGTAAATTCCGGCTGTCATGTCGTCTTCACGGGTGTACAATAAATTTACCGGTGCTTTAACTTGTTGCGATATTAAAGCGGCTTCTATTAACCAGTGGGCATAAGATCTTCGACCATATCCCCCACCTAAGCGAGTCATTTTAATGTCGATGTTTTCAACTGGGATGTTTAATCGGGCCGAAAGAGCTTGTTCTGTAAACTCGGGTTTTTGCAAGGGGCCTGATAATTCTATTTTATCGCCTTTCACATCTGCAAAAAAATTCATAGGTTCCATACAATTGTGGGCCAGATAAGGACCATTGTACGTCCTTTCAATCACTTTTGCAGCATTTTTAAAGGCTTCGTCTACATTTCCGTCTTTTCTTCGAACAGTGGCTGGTTTGTTCAATTGTTCCTTCATTTGGGACAAATGAGTGTTGGTATTTTCCAATCCTGCTGGAATTTTTTCCACCAATTTCCGGCCCAACATGTTTCGATTTTGCGTGTAAGAAGTAATCGGCTGCCATTCAGCTTTTACTTCTTTTTTAGCTTTCATAACTGCCCAGGTTGAAGTTCCAACAATGGCAATCACCTCATTAAATGTGGTGGTATCGAAAAAGGTTTTTTCGTAGTTTTCGTTAAAAATTTTGATGGAAAAGGCATCTACAATGCCTTTCATTTTTTTGATGGGTGTTGCATCAAAACTTTTTAACGTTAAACCAAAAGCTGGTGGATGTACAACCATGGCATGCAACATGCCTGGTTTATGGGTGTCTATGCCATATAAAGGTTGACCGGTAACAATTTTTTTGATGTCAACATTTTGTTGCGAATGTCCAATGATGTTGAAGTCTTTGACCGATTTCAAAGGAACATTTTTAGGAACCTCTAACTTACTTGCCAAATCGGCCAATTCGCCATAAGTAGCTTTTTTGCCAGATTTTTGATGGATTAAGACTCCTTTATCAGTTGTAATTTCTTCTACCGGAACTTGCCATTGTTGAGCTGCCGCTTGGCGTAATAGTTGTCGAGCCGTAGCACCTGCATTGCGAAGCGTGTTCCAACCCGAATGAATGGCCTGACTGCCTCCTATAAATTGTCGGGTAAAATGCTTGGTATCTAAATCGGCTTGAATAACTTGAATTTTTTTAAAATCAACATCCAACTCCTCTGCCACAATCATGGGCATTGAGGTTTTTACGCCTTGTCCCGCCTCTGGGTTCGGCGACATAATCTGAATGATGTTATCAGAAGTAATTTTAACAAATCCATTTAACTCTGTTAACGAATTTGTGGCCTGTACAGATGTTGATTTTCCTGTGGCAAACACAGAAAAACTTAACATAAATCCGCCCCCTGCCAAGGCTGTTGATTGTAAAAAGGATCTGCGGTTCATAGGTTCTTATTTTACACTCCCGCTCAGCTCTGCTGAGTGGGAGAATACTAATTTAATCCTTTTTTCGCTAAAAACTCATACAATAAATCAGCAATTTTTATCTTTCTCAAAATCTTCTTTTTTGATTCCAATGGCACAAACCGAATCCGATGAACTGGCAATGTAGTAGGATATCGTTCCATAGATACTGTTGCTTCATATATGAACGAGGAGGCAGTTGGAAATGCCATTCAGCAGAGTTGCTAGGGAAGATTTGTTTATTACAACCAAATTGTTGATTCAAAGAGATGGATTTGATGATGTTTGGTGCAGAAATTATTGCTGCTGTCAATCAAATTGTATACCAAGTCTCGAATGATTGAAAATTTCTCCATTTTCGATTTTGCTTTAAGTGAATCGGATCTAAATGAAATAAAATCCTTAGATTTGAACTCTAGTCAGTTTTTTGACCATCGAGATGTTAATATGATTCAGTGGATGGCCGACAGAGATTTGAAAATATAGTTTTTTATGAACATTACTTATTTAGATTCATACGCAGCTCTTTCTGAAAAGGCTTCATCTATTATTGTACAAGAAGTGGAGGCAAATCCTTCTCTTCTATTTTGCGCTGCTACAGGTGGAAGTCCTACTGGAATGTATGCAGAAATGGCTAAAAAGAAGGAAGTTTTTCAGCAAATGCGCGTGATTAAAATGGATGAATGGGGTATTATCCCCTTGTCGCACAAAGATTCTTGTGAAACCTACCTGCATCAACATTTGTTAGGTCCTTTAGGCATTCCAACATCTCGTTATACCACATTTGATACCTCTCCCGAAATGGTGGAGGCAGAATGCAAGCGAATCAATGAATTTATTGGGGTAAATGGTCCTTTAGATATTTGTATTTTAGGATTAGGTAAAAATGGTCATATAGCCTTCAATGAGCCTGCAGAAACTTTACAGCCTGATTTTCATAAAGCTATTTTGGCTGAAAGTACTATTCAACACGACCCTGCGCTTTCAGCTGGTTCAGAACCCGCTTATGGACTTTGCGTGGGCATGAAAGGCATTATGCAATCGAAAAAGATTATCTTTTTAATTACCGGCAAGGGCAAGCAAGATGCTTTGAAACGAATTTTGACCAAGCAAATTGGCAGCGACTGCCCTGCTTCTTTTTTATGGTTGCATCCAAATGTTGAATGCCTAATTGACTCGTCTGCGGTTTAAATTTAAACGGACTTCTTTGATTCCATACTATTTTAGGCTCAAGCAAAGGAAAAATCCAAGATAAATTTTGGTGAATTAGAGGGTTTGTATGGCGCATGAAACCGATTAATTCAACCGGCTCTGCCCCTATTGAACTTTTAATTTCAAGGGCAGTTCGACCAAAATTTATACTTGAAAAATGTTGGGCAATTCCACAAGCAATTATATCGTACAACATATTCAAATACAGCATTTTTTCTCGCTGTATACTTTCTTCGTACCCTAAGAAATACGTTTCTAATTCCTTTCCATGACGGATTATTGTAGTGAATCCAACCAATTCATCTCCTAAATAATATCCACGTAAGATGAAATCCTCTCCCAGCTGTTTTTTAAACTCGTAAAAATGATTCTCTGGTAGAAAAAATGTATTGATAGGCGCATTTTGCGCCACATGTAAATAAAGTTGATGAATTTTTGCTTGGTTCGATAAGATATCCTCTACGCTCAGTTCTTTTGAGATAAGCTCTGCACCTTTTTTTCTACATCGTTTGAATTGATCTCTGTATTTTTTTTGCAAATCATTTACATAATCTGCTTCACTTTTCCAATTCGATTCAATGGAAAAAAGCATGGCAGGTTGTGTCGAAAATTCAAAATCATTTTGGAAAGTTGATGAGGTATTTTGAGTCACATTAAAATCTTTGATAAGTTTAATGTGGGCCTTTTTGTTCCAATTTTTAGCGATTAAATCTAAGGTTTCAACAACTTTTTGTTCATTTGCTTGGGGAGAAACGGCATAAGCATTTTGTCCGCTCAACATATTATTTCCCCAAATGAAAATTTTAGATGAAAAATTTTTGAAAAGAAAATTTCGAACTTGACTTTTAAAACAATTATCTCGATTGCCAAAACTGTTCAATGCCTCTAATTCAAGTTCTTGGATAAGGGCAGTTGCCACTAATTCCTTTTCATCAAATAAACCTACAAAAGTGCATTGCATGTTTTTGGGTGCAGCATTTTCAAGAACTTTTAAATACTTTGTTTGAAGAAAAATGCAAGAAGATGAAACAGAATCCCAGGAATTTGGTAAATCCTTTACAGAATTGAAAAACTGGTACGAATAATTGTTTGTCAAGGTGTTGGTAATAATAAGTTTAAACAAACTCAAATGGACTAAAAGTTCCCTTTTTCAGATATTTTTTATTTTAGACAAAAATTGTACTATTTTAATATGTCGATAAAATTTATTAATTTTGTTTTTGCATTTAAAGTTCAAATTGTATTTAATTTATGAAAAAATATCTATTATTAATCGTTTTTTTATTTTGTGTTTTTACGGGATATTCTCAAGTGGGTTCCATTGAATTGAGCACAGGAGGATTTTCATTTATTCCTGCATTTACCTCAAAAGAGCCTAATATTATTATTAATGCAGGTACAAATCAGACAAAGAAATTAACTGGAAATATCATGTTTATGACAAGGGTGAGAAGTATGACTCCCAATACGGTTGTAATCATGACACGCTACAAATTAATTGACCGTAAGTTTAAAGCTATTTTAGGAGTTCATTTACCCGCTATGCAGGTAACACCAGATTATCAAGTTACTAGTTTTTTTGGACAAGAATTAGCGACCTCCTATCCTATTTCAAAAGAATGGAACATCGGAACTTTTACCTTGCATGGAAAAGGGAGAAATTCAGATTTTGAAGCCCTATTGTTGGCAGGAAATGCCATATTTCATAAAAAAAGTTGGGGAGTAATGAGTCAGGCTTACTATTTAAATGTTGGTAATTTAACAGGGTTGGCAGAAACGCTAACTTATGATATCAATAAAACATTTCAATTGAAAGGTTTTATAAATTATACATTTACGGATGCTTCGGTAATTGGAACGGTTGGTGTGAAGTATAATCTGTAAGATCAATTTTATATTTTGGGGCTTTAAAAAGAAATTATTTGATTAATTTTTCAAAGAGATTATATTTGTTATTGCAACAATAATAATTGAATGATTAAAAAAATACTTTTTTTCTTATTTATAAATTTTATCTTTTTCCCGACTTTTAGTCAAATCATAGGTGATTTTTCATTTACTGGATTACCACAAGATAATCAGTTGTATCCTAGAAATTCTGCAAATGTTTCAGAAATAAGAATTTCTTGTGTTTCTGCAAAAACAACTTCTCCTAACCTAAAGATGTTTTTATATAGGAATCAAGCCTTCAAACAGGTTGTTTTACCTATTAATCAAATTTTCACGTTTTCTGTAAAATCTGAATTGGCAGAATATGATTTGTCCTTTTACTCTTATACTGGTAAAGATTCTGTATTAATAGTTAAAAGATCAAATATCGTTTCAGGTGATATAATTTTAGTTTCTGGACAATCCAATGCCAAGCTTGGGCCGATGAACAAAAATGTGTATCAAGGTGAGTTTTTAAGGACATTCGGTAAAAATTCTGATCAAGAGATTGATTTGAGTTCCTCTTATAATTTGTCTGATACATTATGGAGTCAACATAAGTTGAATTTAAATCTTGATCCCATTGCGGCAGATTATATGGGCTTGGGCCTTGGTCCTTTTGCTTCTGAGGTTGGTAAAAATTTAATCGAATCTGAAGGAATACCCATTGCAATTATTTCCAATGCTCAGCCAAGTTCCACAATTGATTATCATTTAAATTTATCAGGTGATTTGAAGAGTCCCAAGGGAGGTGATATTATGTATTATAAATTGGCTAAAGCCAAATTATTGGAAGCTGTCAAAACCATTATTTTCGTTCAAGGGGAAGCCGAAATATTAGGAAATGTGGCAAATACCTGGGTTTCAAAGTTTAATTTATTAAAGTCGAATTACTTAAAGTATTTTCCAAATTTAGTAAACTGGGCAGTACCTCAATTGAATATTTATCCTTTTAAATCTAGTTATTCAGCATTTTTAAGAGATGAACAGAGGCGAATGTCAACCCAAACTAACATGATTTCATGGGCTACTGTGGGAAATACTGGATTTGATGGTTTACATTATTTTGGAAATGCCTATAAAAGTGATCCTAATAATTTATATGCCTTCGAAAATCAAGGATATTTTCAAATGGCAAAAGAAGTTTCTAGAATTATTAGTAAAAAGGTTTATAATAAAAATTATGATCCGCAAATTCAAAGTCCAAACATTCAAAGAGCTTATTTTCCTGATGGAAAAATAAGAAATAAATTGATTTTGGAATTTGATGAAGGTCAAGATTTAGTTTTTTCTACAGACACTACAGTAACTGATGCTTCTGGTAAAAAAGTTACTCATTCGTTGAAAAATAACTTTTTTTGGCAAGCCTATAATCAAGGATCAATGGGCGCCTATATTACACAAATTTCAGCTTCAGGTAATAAATTGACTTTAAATTTTAATGTTGATTACGATGGAGAAATAATTAGTTATTTGCCAGAATTTCAAGGCGATAATTCGAATACGACTAATCCAGAAAACTATCCATTTCCAGGTCCTTTCCTTAAAAATAAACTCGGAATGCGTGCTTTTGCATTTAGTAATATTAAAATTGAATCTATTTTTCAAAATTTGGATGAATTCGAATTGTATCCAAATCCTGCTGGAGAATTTCACGATTGGATTGAAATGAAATGGCCTAAAAAAATCAATGGAACGGTAAGTATTTTAGATTTATCTGGACGAATAATTTTTACTAGGAAAATAACTGATCAACAAATTATTAATATTAACCTATTTGCAGCTGGATTAAAACGAGGAAAATATTTTATAAACTTCCAAAGTGATGCTGGTGGAAGTTTTTCAAAAACAATCATCAAATACTAAAAAAACAATTTATCTATGAAAAAACTTATTTTGACCAGTGGGTTTTTCATGAGCTTTTTATTCCTTAAAGCCCAAGAAACATTGCCCATTAATGGTATCCGCGACGTCCGATCTGGAACATTTGTATTCACCAATGCTACCATCATTACCCAGCCGAATACTAAATTGGAAAAGGCCAGTATACTCATTAAACAGGGTAAAATTGTAGCAATTGGAACCCAAATTAGTATTCCAACCGATGCGCAGGTAATTGATAGTAAAGGAAGATTCATTTATCCTTCGTTTATAGATGCCTATACCGATTACGGATCATCCTCGCCCCAAAATACAGGTAGATCATTTAATTGGGGAGCACCAGCACAATTTAAATCCAATAAACCAGGAGCTTTTGCATGGAATCAAGCCTTGCATCCTGAAATAAATGTTGTAGAACAGTTTTCTGCAGACGAAAATATCGCTTCAAATTTCAGATCGAATGGTTTTGGTACTGTTTTTACCCATTTGAAGGATGGAATAATCCGAGGCACAGGTGCAGTAGTTTCACTAGGTAAAAAAAATGATCAATTATTGGTGTTAAAAGCTAAAGCTGCCCAAGTATTTAGTTTTGACAAAGGTACTTCTACCCAATCTTATCCAACTTCTTTGATGGGAAGTATTGCACTTTTGCGACAAACCTATTTAGATGCCAAATGGTATCAAACCAAGCCTCTTTCTGAAGGTTTAAATTTATCACTTGAAGCTTTTAATTCGAATCAATCTATACCACAAATATTTTTGGCAGGAGCAGATAAATGGGCAGCCGTTCGGGCGGATAAAATTGGAGATGAATTTGGTGTGCAATACATCATTCGAGGTGGTGAAAGTGGGTATCAAAGAATTGCCGAGATCCAAAAAACAAAAGCGAGTTATATTTTAGATTTAGATTTTCCTAGTACTCCAGATGTTGAAGATCCTACACAGGCTAGATTATTGTCTCTGGCAGATATGCGCCATTGGGAATTGGCGGCAACCAATCCAGGCGTATTTGAAAAGAATAATATTTCATTTGCCTTAACTCAAGATATGAAGGATTCTAAAAGCTTTTTGTCGAATTTGAAAAAAGCAATTTCCTTGGGATTAAGTGAATCAAAAGCTTTAGAGGCCTTAACTAAAACTCCTGCTCAAATGTTGGGAGTTTATGATCAGGTTGGTTCCTTGGAAGTGGGTAAATTGGCTAATTTTATCATTACCGACTCTCCTATTTTCTCCTCAAAAGCTAAAATTTTAGAAAACTGGATTGCTGGAGATAAATTCACGATTTCAAGCGCTGATTACCCAACTTTCAGTGGTAAATACACTTTAAAAATCAATGAAAGCAATTATCAAATTGAGCTTTCAAAAGATTTGAAATTAAAAGTAATAGGAAAAGATACACTAGATGGAAAGGCATCCTTTGCCAATAACACGGTAACCTTAAGCTTTGCAGCGAGTAAGACTTCCAATGATTTGATTCGTTTAAATGGAAATTTATTGGGCTCTGAATTAACTGGAACAGGTTTTGATGCAACTGGACAATCAATTGTTTGGAATGCTTCTAAAGTATCCGAGGCATCTGAGAAGAAATCAGAGGAGGAAAAACAAAAATCCAATGACTTGATTTCTAAAATTACCTATCCATTTATGGGATATGGAAATGAGGTTCAACCTGCGCAAGAAACAATTTTAATAAAAAATGCAACCGTTTGGACTAATGAAAAAGACGGTATTTTAAGTCAGTCGGATGTCTTATTAAAAGCTGGTAAAATTCAAAAAATAGGTAAAAATATTTCTGAGGCAGGTGCTAAAATCATCGATGGAACAGGTAAACATTTAACAGCTGGTATTATTGATGAACACTCGCATATCGCCACCGTTTCTATCAATGAAGGTGCACAGTCAGTCACTTCAGAGGTTCGTATTGGGGATAATTTAGATCCAGAGGATATAAATATCTACCGTCAATTGAGCGGTGGAGTTACTTCTTCTCATATTTTACATGGTAGTGCTAATACCATTGGAGGACAAACGCAGTTGATAAAACTTCGTTGGGGAACAAATGACGAAGGTTTGAAATTCCAAGGGGCTGATCCATTTATCAAGTTTGCCTTAGGTGAAAATGTAAAAAGAACTACTTCTATGTCCAATAATCGCTACCCTGACACGCGTATGGGAGTTGAAGAAGTATTAGTCGATGCTTTTGACCGTGCGGCTGAATATGATAAAAATATGAAGGCCAACCCTTTGCTTACAAGAAGAGATTTAGAATTAGATGCTTTAGTGGAAATTATGAACAAAAAGCGTTTCATAACCTGTCACTCTTATGTTCAACCTGAAATTACCTATACCATGCGTGTGGTTGAAAATATGAAAAAGCAAGGTTATGACTTCAATATTAATACGTTTACACATATTTTGGAAGGCTATAAAGTAGCTGATAAAATGAAGGCACATGGAGCAAATGTTTCGACATTCTCCGATTGGTATATGTACAAAACTGAAGTTCAGGATGCTATTGCCTATAATGCTGCCATTATGTATAACATGGGATTGAATGTTTGTATCAATTCAGATGATGCAGAAATGGCGCGCCGATTGAATCAGGAAGCAGGCAAAACAGTTAAATATGGTAATGTACCAGAAGTAGATGCACTGAAAATGGTTACATTGAATCCGGCAAAGGCTTTACATGTTGATTCTAAAGTAGGAAGTATTAAAGTTGGAAAAGATGCAGATGTTGTACTCTGGACTGATAATCCTTTAAGTATTTATGCGAAATCACTTTATACAATTGTAGATGGAGTGGTTTATTTTGATAGAGAGAAAGATGCTCAAATGCGAGTTAAGATCTCTGAGGAGCGTAATGCTTTAGTCCAAAAAATGCTGAATGATAAAAAGTCAGGAGCAGCAACTAAACCTGTAAAACCAAGTGGTAAGGCACTTTTATTATGTAGCGACCATGATGAGCAGGATGAAAATCATACACATGAATCTCAAACTATTGAATAAGATGAAAATATATATAAAATTAAGTTTAATTACCTCCATAGGTTTTATACCTTTTATGGGTAATTCTCAAGAAACGATCTACCCAAGTTCTGCCCAAAAGGGAATAACCGCTATTACTCATGCAACAGTTCATGTGGGAAATGGAAAGGTTTTGGAAGATGCAAATGTGGTCTTCGAAAATGGAAAAATAACCTCAGTCGGGCAGGCCACTATCCCATCCTCCGCAACAATTATTGATGCAAAAGGGAAAAAAGTTTATCCGGGATTAATTTTGCCAAGCTCAGATATTGGTTTGCATGAAGTAGGAAATGGAGTGCGCGGAAGTAACGACTTTTTAGAAATTGGCGAAAATAATGCCAATATTCGCTCTATTGTGGCTTATAATGCCGATTCTAAAATTCTTGGCGTATTGCGTGAAAATGGAATTTTATTGGCAGGTGTAGCTCCAAGTGGATCTTTAATAGAAGGCCTTTCTTCAGTAGTTCAATTTTCTGCTTGGAATTACGAAGATGCTGCATATAAAATGGATAATGGGTTATACATCAATTTTCCAAATTATTCTACAAATCCCAATGCACATGGTCCTGCTAGCTCTTTGCAAAGGTCAAATGAAAGATTAGAGACAATTCGCCAATTTTTCAATGATGCAAAAGCTTATTTGGCTGAAAAGAACCATGTCTCCACAAATCTTCGCTTTGAAGCTATCAAAGGCCTTTTCAATGGCACTCAAAAATTGTTTGTTCGCGCTAACGGGGTTAAGCAAATGCTATTAGCAATTGAGTTGGCGCAATCTATTGGATGTCCACTGGTGCTTGTAGGTGCATCAGATTCCTATCAAATTGCTCCTATTTTGGCAAAAAACAAGGTCGCAGTTATTTTGGAGGAAGAACATGCCTTACCTTCCATGGAGGATGATGATATCGATCAACCGTATAAAACAGCATCCGTTTTACAAAAAGCTGGAGTTTTATACTGTCTAAACGATGGTCATACAGAATCTCGCTATCGTAATTTGGCATTTAATGCAGGTACCGCTGCCACCTATGGCTTAAGCAAAGAGGAAGCCTTAAGTGCCATTACCAAAAATACAGCTGAAATTTTAGGTATTGCAGATAAAACAGGAACTATCGAAGTAGGAAAAGATGCGAATTTGTTGATCTCAAAAGGTGATATTCTTGATATGCGAGGAAATCAGCTTGAAAAAGCATTTATTCAGGGAAGAGACGTTTCTTTGGATAATAAACAGAAGCAGATGTATGAGAGGTATAAATTCAAGTATAACTTGAAGTGAAAAGTCTAACGCTCAGCTGTGCTGAGTGTTGAATATTTTCAAAACATATTGTTTTGAAAAAAAAAATAAAAGCCGAGAGTTTAAACCCTCGGCTTTTATAAAAACTACAAGTTTTTTTCATAGCCAACACTCAGCACAGCTGAGCGTTAGTATTTTAAATTGCGCGACTAAAGGTTTTTGTTGTTCCAACAGTTTTCAAATCAAACGCCCTACAAATATTCCTTAGAAAGTGGAGGCCTAAAGCAGTTATTTGAAGTCCTTTTTCATTCCAATTGATGAATTGATCTTTTTCAAGTTCTTTAAGAATTGGAAATGAAAATTTCTTTAACAGTTCTAAATCTTTTTCTTGAAACTCCGTTTTACCGTTGCATGCAATATCTAAAATGTATTTTCGCATGGATTGGTCCGTTTCGCTTAAAAAATAACCTTTAAAAACTGCTAAGTGGCCTGATTGTATGCGTGCATAATAATCGTGAATGGTTTTTTCATTTTGAGCAAATCCATAAAATGCATCAGAAATGCTCGAAACACCTAATCCTAACAGTAATCCCGTTTGCTGTACCGTATACCCCATGAAATTTCGATGCAGTTTACCCTCATTTCTGGTTTTAACCATTAAGTCAGTAGGCAGTGCAAAATGATCCATTCCAATGTCTTCGTAACCGTTTTCTGTAAATAATTTTCTTCCTAATTGATACAAAAGTATTTTTTCATTTGCTTTGGGTAAATCATTTTCATCAAATAATCGTTGAACTTTACTAGTCCAAGGCACATGGGCATAACTGTAAAAAGCAATTCGGTCGGGCTTTATTTCCAAGGCGTCTTGAATGGTTTTTTCCATTCGTTCAAGGGTCTGCAAGGGTAAACCATAGACTAAATCTAAATTGACCGATTCATACCCTATTTCTCTAGCCCATTTAACCACCTGAATAACATTCTCTTGGGGTTGGATGCGATTTATAACAGTTTGTATTGCCGGATTACTATCCTGCATGCCAAAACTAACCCGATGAAATCCTAAATCAAATAGCGTTTTTAGGTGCTCATAAGTCGTATTGTTGGGGTGTCCTTCAAAACTATATTCTGGATTTTGGGGAACTATAGAATCTTTGAAAATATGCTCAAATATTCGTTTTAGGTTATTTGGCGAGAAAAATGTGGGTGTTCCTCCACCAATATGAATTTCCCTCAAAATTGGTTTTTGAGAAAATAAGGCCCTATATATATCCCACTCTTTTTGAAGGGCTAAAATATACTCCTCCTCAACATCGTGCGTATTGGAAATTTTTCGATTACAACCACAAAAAGTACAAAGTTTCTCACAAAATGGTAAATGCAAATACAGGCTGATCCCCTCCTTTTCATTACACTCATTAAACCTTTTAATCAAAAACGACTTCCATTTTTCTTGATCCAAATTTTCCTCCCAACTCATAACGGTTGGGTAACTTGTGTACCGGGGAACAGGAACATCGTATTTTTTTAATAAATCAAGGGAAACCTCCATTAAGCTTTTAAGATTTGGTCAATTTGTGTTAATTCAGGTTGAGTGAATGTTAAATTATCCAAACACTTTATGGAATCTATTAATTGTTGCGGACGACTAACCCCTAAAATGGTTGAAGTTACTCGTTTATCTCTCAATGCCCAAGATAAAGCCATTTGAGCCAAACTTTGTCCACGATCTGCAGCCAAATTATTTAAATTATGAATCATCTTCAATTGATGTGGATCTATTTGACCTGATTCGATTGCACCATTTCCTCTCCCAGAAGCAGCACGTGAATCAGCTGGAATTCCTTTTAAATATTTGTCGGTTAACAATCCTTGTGCTAAGGTTGAAAAAGTGATACAACCCATTCCTTCCTCCTCTAAAACATCCAATAAACCATCTTCAATCCAACGGTCTAACATAGAATATTTTGGTTGGTGAATCAAACAAGGAGTTCCCAATTGTTTTAAAAAAGTGGAGGCCGCCTTTGTTTCTTCTGGAGAATAAGATGAAATTCCTACATAAAGCGCTTTCCCTTGTCGCACAATCAAATCCAAAGCCGCCATGGTTTCTTCTAAGGGAGTATTAGGGTCTGGACGATGGTGATAGAAAATATCTACATAATCTAATCCCATGCGCTTTAAACTTTGGTCTAGGGAAGCTACCAAATATTTTTTGGATCCATAGTCCCCATAAGGACCCTCCCACATTTTCCATCCTGCTTTTGTAGAAACAATGATTTCATCTCTATGCGACTCAAATCCTTCTTTCAATACCTTTCCAAAAGTTGTTTCAGCTGATCCTGCAGGTGGACCATAGTTATTTGCCAAATCGAAATGTGTGATACCTTTGTCAAAAGCCAAATGAATCATTTCTTTGGCATTTTCATAAGAATCAATCGCTCCGAAATTGTGCCAAAGTCCTAAGGAAATGGCAGGTAATTTAATGCCACTGTTACCACAGCGATTATATTTCATTTTTTCGTATCTGTTGGGATCTGCTTTATAATTCATTTGCTAATAATTAAGAAATTAAACACTAAATTAGTAACTTAATGTTTTAAATTTTTAAAAAAGTAAAATTCTCATTAAAACTATGAAAAGAATCAGTTTTTTAAAGCCGTTATTAAGCCTTTCGTTGGTTTTTGCGGTGGCCTTAGTAGGTTTTAAACCAGTATCAACTGCATTTAATGCAGACAAGCCTTTCGGTGGATTGGCACTTTACACCGTTCGTGACGCTATGACTAAAGATGCTAGAGCTACTTTGCAAGCGGTTGCTCAAGCAGGTTATGTAAATGTTGAGTCGGCAGGTTACAATAATGGAAAATTTTATAATTTATCTCCAGCAGATTTCAAAGCTTTATTAGCCGAAATGAAATTGACTCCAATTTCTGCTCACCAAGGATCAGTAACATTTGATAACGTAGACCAACAAATTGCAGATTTGAAAGCAGTTGGTTTTAAGTATTTCGTTATTCCAGTTCCTCCTATGGGATTATTTGGTTACGATGCGGTTAACAAGAAAATGACAATGAAAGGTGGAGCTAAAAATTTAGCGGAAATCTTAGACAAATTAGGTGAAAAATGTGCAAAAGCTGGATTAGAGTTGTTGTACCACAACCATAATTTTGAATTTCAAAAAGATGCAGATGGAATTGTAACAATCGATTATTTGTTAGAGCATTGCAATCCAAAGTATGTAAACTTCCAAATGGACTTATATTGGGTTACGAATGCTGGTGCAGATCCAGTTGAATATTTCAAGCGTTACCCAGGTCGTTTCAAATTATGGCATGTAAAAGATATGGATGATCAAGGACGTTTTGCACCAGTTGGAAACGGTAAAATTGATTTCAAACGTATATTAGCGAATAAAAAACTTTCTGGAATGAAATATTATTATGTTGAGCAAGATGCTTGTTTCAACGAAACTCCATTAGAAGCAATTGTGATTTCACACAAGGGTTTGCAGAATATTGGGTTTAAATAAAAAAAAAGCCCGCTCGAATGAGCGGGCTTTTTTTTTATTGCGCTTTCCTCAAATCAAATTCCAAATCGTTATTCATAACGTTCATTTTCATCTTTAACACATCAGCTGTTAAAGTGCCAGAAACCTCTACTTCATTGCCCATTACCTCAATGAAGAATTTGATTTTATCTCCATCTACGCTTCCTTTTTTGATTTCAACATCTTGACCACTTGGATCTTTTGTTGTACCAGTTAAATTAGCTCCATCTGCTTTGAAGGTAAAAGCAATATCATACTGGTCCATGATTTTTCCTACCCACTTACCATTGATATCTGCGCAAAACGCAGCAACTGTTGTGAATAACATCAAACTTAGGGTAAAAAATACTTTTTTCATTGTGTTTATTGTTTAAGGTTTAAAATTTCATTTCAGGAATTTCTCCATTAATTATTAATTTTCCAATCGTTGCGGCTTTTATTTGGTCTACACTTACCCCTGGGGCTCTTTCTTTTAAGATAAACCCTCCGTCGGGATGAATTTCAAAAAAGCCTAATTCTGTCACAATTTTCTTAACACATCGAATACCCGTAATGGGTAAATCACAATTTGTCATTAATTTGGAATGACCATCTTTGCTTACATGTTGCATGGCCACAATGATATTTTTTGCCGAGGCAACCAAATCCATTGCACCGCCCATTCCTTTGATCATTTTACCAGGAATTTTCCAATTGGCAATGTCGCCATTTTCCGAGACTTCCATGGCACCTAAAACGGTCACATCCACATGTCCACCTCGAATCATAGCAAAGCTTTCTGCTGAATCAAAAAGGGACGCACCGTCTTCCATAGTGATGGTTTGTTTACTCGCATTGATTAAATCTGGATCAACTGCATATTCAAATGGAAAAGGTCCAATCCCTAAAAGTCCATTTTCTGCTTGCAGAGTTACTTTTGTGTCCTCTGGTATGTAGTTAGAAACTAGTGTTGGAATTCCAATTCCTAAATTAACGTAATCACCATTTTTTAATTCTTGGGCAATTCGTTGCGCTATTTGTTCTTTTGAAAGACCTAATCCTGACGATGCAGCATGTTTTTCAATGATTGTTGGTACATGAATTGTCCGCTTCTCTATGCGTTTTTCATAATTTGTACCTTGGAAAATTCGATGAATATAGATTCCAGGTACATGAATGGCAATTGGGTCCAAATGACCAGCTTCTACCAATTCCTCCACTTCTGCAATCACAATTTTGCCCGCTTTGGCCATCATCGGATTGAAATTTTGAGCAGTACCCCTGAAAATCAGATTACCCTCTGTATCTCCTTTCCATGCCTTAATTAGTGAGAAATCGGCCGTTAAGGCCAATTCCATTAAATAATCTTTCCCATTGAAATTGCGAATTTCCTTTCCTTGGGCAACTTCAGTGCCAATTCCTGCTGGAGTGTAAAAAGCTGGAATTCCAGCGCCACCACATCGAATTTTTTCAGCTAATGTTCCTTGAGGCAATAAATCAACTTCTAGTTCACCTGAAAGCATTTGTCTCTCAAATTCCTTGTTTTCTCCCACATAGGAAGAAATCATTTTCTTGACTTGCTTTTGGTGTAATAGCATGCCAATTCCGAAATCATCCACTCCGGCATTGTTTGAGATGCAGGTTAAATTATTGATACCGCTATTTTTAAGGGCATCTATGCAATTTTCAGGTATTCCACAAAGTCCAAAACCACCCAACATGATGGTTGATCCTGAACTTATATCTTTACATGCCTCAATAGCATTATTTACTACTTTCATATGAAATGGATTCAATTAAAATGGCTGATGCTCCTCCTCCACCGTTACAGATGGCTGCAATACCTAATTTTCCTTTGTTTTGTTGTAATTGATGCGCTAAGGTTACCACAATTCTGGAACCAGAGGAACCTAATGGATGTCCTATTGCAACAGCTCCTCCCCAAATATTAACTTTTTCATGTGTAATATTTAGTTCTTTCATGGCTATCATTGGCACCAATGCGAATGCTTCATTTATTTCAAAAAAATCAATATCATTAACCGATAAGTTGTTTTTTTGTAATAATTTTTGAATGGCTAAAACGGGTGTGCTGGTAAAATGTATGGCTTCCTGTTCTGCTTCGGCGTAATCCAATATTTTTGCAATTGGTTTAGCCTGATTATTTTCAGTAAATTCTTCTGATGCAATGAATAAGGCACTCGCCCCATCATTCATGGAACTTGCATTTGCGGCGGTAACCGAACCTTCCTTTGTGAAGGCTGGTTTCAAGCTTTTCATTTTTTCAAAATTTACCTTTTTGTAGGATTCATCTTCTTCAAAGCTGATTGTTTCACCTCTTTTTTGTGGAATTTCAATGGCACAAATTTCCTTTTTAAAATTTCCATTTTCGTAGGCTTTGGCAGCACGATTGTAGCTTTCGATCGCAAAAGCATCTTGATCTTCTCTGCTAAAACCAAATTTTTCAGCAGCAATATCTCCACATTCTCCCATGCTTTTTCCTGAAGAAACATCTGTTAAACCATCTTTCAATAGTCCGTCAGTCATTGCTAAATGACCAAATGATTTTCCTGTTCGAATATTGGATTGATAATAGGGAACTTGTGACATAGACTCCATACCACCTGCAATGCCTGAATCTATTTTACCTAAAGCTATGTCTGAGGCAATCATATCAATAGCTTTCATACCTGAGGCACAAACCTTGTTGACAGTTGTAGCACAAACAGAATTGGATAATCCTGCTAAATGAGCAACTTGTCGGGCAGGTGCTTGTCCTACATTTGCTTGTAATACATTCCCCATCACAATGCTTTCTGGTTCGGTCTTGATTTGTACTTTTTTGAGAACATCTTTAACGGCAAAGGCCCCAAGTTCTGGGGCCGAAATTTGCGCTAAACTGCCTAAGAAACTACCCATTGGGGTTCTTGAAGCAGCTAAAATATAAACGTTTTTTAAATAAGGCATTTAGTTTAAAATATTAATCTTCACAGGTCCTAATAAACCGGAAGGTTCAGTTTTCGATTCAGCTCTAATCACTGGCATCGGTATAAAAGTAATTTTATTTGCACCTGGTTGAGCATCTCCTACGAGTCTGTTTACCCAAGAATTGATCACTTTTACTTCTAAAGAATTTCTCCCAATGATAAAACTATCTGTAATATCGACAACAAATGGCTTTTTCCAAACTGTTTTTAGATATTTTCCATTTAAATATACTTCGGCAAGGTTTTTCACATCCCCTAAATCAATTTGTACTCGCTCCCCTTTTGAAATTGAATTTACTTCAAATTTATTACTGTAAGTTGCTTCTCCAGAGAAATATTTTACCCCCGGATCAGCATGTTGATCCAATGATTGTAAAGCTGATAAAGTAATTTCAGCGGGTGCTGAACGGTCTTTTTGAAAGGTAACTTTCCAAGGACTTTCAATCGTTTTTGTAGAAGCTATTTTAAAAGATGGGATGGTTAATTTTTGCTGTTTTGTTTCTCCATCAAATACGATGAAGATAGCATCCCAAGGCTTGAATGAATATCGGATTGTAGTTCTTCCTCCTTTTGTTTCATACGAAATCGATGAAATTTCACCTGTTTCTGGATTATACAATTTTGGAGTTTTCCCTGAAACTCTAAAAGATAATTGGGCAGAATTTTCGTTTTCAGTTCTGCTGTTTAACCAATAAATTTCTTTTTCACCATTTTTTCTGTGTTGAAACAATATTTCAGCAGTATTTTGTGAAATATTTACATCAGGAGAAACCCCTTTCGAAGATAATAAATTACTTAAATCTTTTCCAAATTGAACATTTGGTAAGGATTTTAATTGAGTCAACACTTGAGAATAAGTAGCTGAGTTATCTGACAAACTTGGACTGGCTTCAGGTGCAGTTCCGCCCACGATAACTCCCTCTTTTGCTAGGGAAAGTACTCTATTTAAGGTACCTAAGGTCATTTTTTGAGCCGAGGCATCCAAATACAACACTTGGTAAGAAGTACCACCCTTACTTACTAATTTTTTATTAGATGCTGAAATGGCATCTTTTAGAGCTGAAGAGTTTACAAAATCGAATTCATATCCTGCTGGAATTTTAGGAAGAGCCTCTTGGCACAATGCAGTGATGTTGTAATTCTCACCATAATAGTACAAAACATCGGCTACGTTTTTGCCTTCTTGTAGCAAATACGAGCTTCTACCTAAATAATCGCCCCAAACACGTGCTTGATTAGCCCAAGTTTCTTGTCGGGTAAACCATTGTCCGAAAGGCCCAAGTGAAAACCCTGGAATTAAATTATCCATAGGTTGGTGTACAGAAGTATGGATGACGAAACGGTTCAATCCTGAAGCTAATTCCATGTCAGCCGTTCTTTTCAAGGAACCTGGATGTGGTTGGTAGGAATTTCCTGCGGTTGTCATTGATTCACCAGCTACGATGTTTTGTCCATAAATATGTGCCACAGATGCAGATTCACGGATATCACCTCTTGAACGCACTTCTTCATCTTTTCCTGCTGCTAATGCCCCAGGTTGCCACATAGCAGCCATTGGGATATCTGCTTTTCTTTTCACATCCATTCCATCTGCAAGGAAGATTCGTCCATTTTCATGCGATTCGGTATAGCGTTTCATTCCTCTTTTGGCTAACAATTCGCCTATCAATTCGTAGTGATTTTCTACGATTAATTCACCAATGGTCTTTCTAAAGTCCCATAAAAATTTTTCACTATCTGCTGCAGAATTAACGATTCTACCTGCTAAAACAGGCATCCAAGGTTTTAAATCATACCCCCTGCGTTTTTGGAATTCATCAAACATGGCAGGAGTCCAAGTCATGTGTCCAGCCTCATACGAATCCAAAACCATGTGTGTAAGACCTTCTTTCCCCATGTTGCCACCGGATGCATCTTTGTACTGATCCAAATAGTTTTCTAGGTAACGAGTAACGGCCTCACGGTCTAATTTATCTACTTCCAAACCGGTTGCTTCTGGAGATGCAGGGTGATTTTTCTTACCAGTTAAAGAATAGCCAAATCGTAAAATGGCCCATTTGCCAGCTGGAGCATTCCAATTTAAACTTCCATCAGCATTCATTTTAGAAGTTAAATCTACTATTTCAGTTGATTTTGCACCTAATTCGGAAGGAATTGTTTCCATGTTATTCTCTTTCCAAGGCACAAATCCTGCCTTTGCTTCAAATAAATTAACTTTTGGTGTTGTATGTACCACAAATTCTGAAACCTGAGTTCCTTTGGGTTTTGTATCTGCTTTACCTCCAAACATGGCTTCAAATCCTGCTGGCGCTGGTGGCATAGTCTTGTACACCAAGCGAATTTTTTTGATGTTTAACGGGGCAAATGTTAAGGTATTTTGAGAAGTGATCAATCCTGGAACTTTAACTAATTCTTTAAAATTCACACCATCTTCTGAATATTGAAAGGAACGATTGTTTCCTGCACCCCTAAAAACTGCCAATTCTCCATAACCTTCATTGGCGAAGGTTACGCCATAAATTTTGGTTGGTTTTGAAAACTCATATTGAATATAGGTGTCCTCACCAGGAGTTTTGGGTTCTAAATAATCGAAATTTTCTAAATCGCCATCGGTTAATTTGGCCAAATTGAAAGTACCACCAGTGCTTGTAACAATGGGTGCCAATTCTTGCGTTGATTGCTCGTTTCCTTTGATAGGATAGGCAATTACGGCCACGTCTTTATAGAATTCTAAGGGTTTATGTGGTTTACCATCAGAAGATTCGAATCCACTATCTGCAATTCGTGAATTTTGCATAGGACCCGTGGAACCCGAAGGTTGTTTTAATTTATCATTAAATGGTTTTCCACCTTCAATGATGGTTTCTGTCCATACGTATTTTTTCATGGCATCACCCGGATTCACCCAGGGTCCACCTGTAACCGACCATCCTGGAGAACCTGCAATGGCCATTTCTAAACCTTTTTGCTTGGCTAAGTCCGTTGTAAATTTGAAGGCATCTTTCCATGGGGCAGTCATGTAGGAAAGTTTTTCCTTCACCATAACGGGCGTCATTAAGGAAGCATCAAAATTTTGGAAACCTCCAATACCTGTGCGCTCCATCCACTCCAAATCCTTTTGAATACCCTCTTTTGAAATATTTCCATTCATCCAATGCCACCAAACACGTGGTTTAGCAGATTGTGGAGGAGATTTAAATAATTGTGAATTTTGGGCAAATGCCAATGGAGTTAAGCCTAGTAAAAGTAAAGGCGTTAGAAATCTTTTTTTCATGTTTTCAGGTTTAATGCTCAAAGATTTAACTTATTTTTAAGCTAACTTTCCTTATCAAGTATAAGGATAGTCTATTATTTATTAAAAATTAGTAAATAATTTGATTGGATGTATAAAAATGTCTAAAAAATATGAAAAAAATTATTTTAGGAATGTTATTGTGTATTCCTTTTCTAACATTTTCTCAAATTAAATTACCTAAACTTATTTCAGATGGACTCATTTTACAAAGAGATCAGGCTATTCCAATCTGGGGTTGGGCCTCTCCTTTTGAAAAGATTGAAATAAAGTTTGGCAATCAAAAGGTTCAAACACAAGCAGATTCTGAAGGAAATTGGAAAGTTCTTATGAGCAAACAAAAGGCTGGTGGACCATTTGTCATACAAATTAAAGGTAAAAATACACTGGAAGTAAAGGATGTGTATCTGGGCGATGTTTTTCTTTGTTCCGGGCAATCGAACATGCAATTGTGGATGGGTCGATTAAAATACAAATATCCTGAAGAAGTTAAATCTGCCAATTTTCCATTGATTCGACAATTTAGAGTACCGAATGAATATTACTTTAAAGGTCCCAAAACAGATTTTACAGATGGAACTTGGAACTCAGTCAATCCAAAAACGATCCAAGATTTTTCGGGTGTAGCTTATTTTTTTGCCAAAGAGTTATATCAAAAATATCAAGTGCCTATCGGAATTATCAATTCATCTTTAGGTGGTTCCCCGATTGAGGCTTGGTTATCTGAATCGGCTTTGAAATCTTTTCCAGAAGCATTTCAGGAATTACAAAAATTTAAAGACGATGCATTAATCAAATCAATCGAATCAACAAATCAATTACAAAACAAGGTTTGGTATCAATACACACAGATATTTGATTCTGGTAAAAATACATCTGATTCAGATTGGAAAACCATTCAATTACCAGGTGTAATTCCTTCAAACAATCCTTACGGTGTTTATTGGCTTCGAAAAAAGATTCAAGTGCCTGCAAATATGGTTGGGAAAGAAGCGCTTTTGGAATTAGGTCGGGTGGCGGATGCGGATTCAGTTTTTGTCAATGAACAATTTGTGGGCACTACCTCCTATCAATATCCACCCAGACGTTATCCATTACCCAAAAATTTATTAAAAGTCGGAGAAAATAGTATATCTGTTCGTCTGATTAGTAATGGAACGATTCCAGAATTTATAATGGATAAACGTTATGAACTTACCACTTCTACCGATACCGTTTCTTTAGCTGGTGAATGGAAATTTACGCAAACAGTTAAAGCGAATGCCATTCCTGATCAAGTTTCGGTACGTTTGAAACCCGGAGGATTGTTCCAGGCAATGATTGCACCTTTGCAACATTTGAAACTAAAAGGAGTTCTTTGGTACCAAGGGGAAAGTAATGTGAACAATGCACCTAAATATGGAGAACTTTTAAAAACCTTGGTTCTGGATTGGCGAAATACCTTTCAAAATAATCAATTACCATTCATTGTGGCCCAAGTACCTAATTATTTGGCTACTCGGTTGGAACCCCTAGAAAGTAATTGGGCTGTTTTGCGTCAACAACAACTTTCTGTTTTAGAATTGCCTCTTACGGGAATTACCAACAATATAGACTTAGGCGATTGGAATGATATACATCCAGAAAATAAATTGGATGTAGCAAAAAGATTCGCGAAAGGTGCCTACCATTTGATGTACAATGAGGCCATTCTAGATGCTTCAGGACCTATTTGTACAAAAGCAGAAGATAAAGGAAAATACATTTTATTGACATTTTCGAATGTTAAAAGTGGATTACAAATAGTTGACAATCGGAATGTCAAAAATTTTACTATTGCAGGAATTGACAAAAATTTTACCAAAGCAAGCGCAGATATCAGTGGAAATCAAATTCGCGTGTGGAAAAGTTTACATTCTGATGTAAAATACATACGTTATTCTTGGGCCGATAATCCAATGCCTGTGAATGTATACAATAATGAGGGAATCCCCATGTTTCCTTTTGAAATAGAGATTTTAAAATAAAACCTCTATTTCAATTTTTTATTTGGAATTTGGATTGGATAATAAATTAGCAAATAATCTATAGGCACCTGGTACTGCAGCAGGTAATTCTCTGAAGAAAACTATTCCTGTGTAAATAAAACGACCTTTACCGTATTTCATTACAGCAATGTTTCCTTTGTCGTTCGACTCATTCGGATCATTGAAAACCAATGGAAATTCAACTTTGTCGGAATCAGAAACAGCGTTATAAATACTTCTTTCTTGTACCCAAAGATCAAAATCCTTTTCAGTAATTTTATTTGGGAAATTTAATACCTCATGATTTGGTAGCGCAAAAGTAGGTTTTGCATCTTCTAAGGTAATTCGATTTCGAGTAACAGTTAAAGGATAAGGTGACATATCAGCCTTCAATGGTCCTAAATTGCTCGCAGTATTGTACTGAACTACATAATTACCGCCATTTTTAATGTATTTCATTAATTCACGATACACATTGTTTCCCAAATAGTCGAGCGTATTGTAAGCTCTTACACCCGTTACAACGGCATCAAATCGTTTTAAATTATCAAATGTTAAATCGGATTCATTCAAAAAAACGATTTGATAACCAAGTTCTTTGATAGCTTCAGGAACCTTATCTCCAGCCCCTTTGATGTATCCAATTAATTTACCCGTTTTAGCAATTTTTGTATGGATGATTTCTAAATTGGCTGGGGTGAAATAATTTTGTTCTGGAATATGGTCGTAGGCAATGGTATGTTGCTCAAGGGAGTCGGTCCAAGAAGTATTTTTATTGATAAATCGCACTTTTAATCCCATTGTTTGCTTTTCTGCTGAGCCTAAAGAAGATTCTTTAATGTTTAAATTAACTTTAATTTTATCGCCTTTTTGCAGGTTCCGCTCATTGTAATCGGAATATAAAACCGTGTTT
Organism: Sandaracinomonas limnophila; assembly: GCF_004005965.1. GTDB lineage: Bacteria > Bacteroidota > Bacteroidia > Cytophagales > Spirosomataceae > Sandaracinomonas > Sandaracinomonas limnophila. Next base: position 175,488 of record NZ_SACY01000001.1, read on the forward strand.
TTTCTATCTACAATTTCTATTCCGTTGATTTGAATAGCGCCCAAAGTTTGAATTGAAACCTCAACATTTTTGCTCGTTTTTGAGCCTTCGGGTATCATGATCACATTGGGCGATAAGGAAATTGAAGTTTTAGGAGTAAAATGTATAGGTTGTAAAATTTCCCCTTTCACAGGATCAATCGTTTGTTCTTTAATCCCTTTTGCAAATTCAAAATGTTCACCCAATAAGTCAAAACTCAATTGAACTTTCATGGCTGCATCCACATCTGCTTGTCCAACTTTTTCTGGATGTTCATTACCAAAATAGCCAACACTTCTAGGTTTTTCTAACCAATATGCTTGTGTGATGGAGTTCCCTGCCTTAATAGATTGGTTCCAAATCAACTTTTGATAAGGTTTTAATTGATTCAAGATCGTGTCTTTGTCAGCAATTTTTAATTGCAGGTTTTGAACAGGAATATTTGATCGAATGATCAATTCCGTTTTAACTTTAAAACGATCTCCTAAGGCTATATCACCATTATTGGTAGAAGAGCCAAAATAGATTACCCCTGCATTTTGAATCCATTCATCAATTTGTTGGATTTTTTTCTTTTTCCAAAAATCATTTGTATTTGATTTTACCAATTTGCGAAGTTCAACCATTTGTTGAATTGACGCTTCCGGATGATCAAATTTGAAGCTAGAAATGATTTCTTGTAGCTTGCTTTCGATCATTTTACCATTATCCACTCGATTCCAAGAAATGTCTATTCCATCATAAATTTTGTCTTTGGGCGCATCACCTTTTAAGGTTTGAAAGTACTCAACAGCATTTCCACGTTCTTGTGCCACTCCAAATCCTTGACTTTTGTGCTGGGACCTAGACAATGCGGCTAATTCACCGGTCGACATCCCTAATGCTGGCTGGTAAAAGCCTATAGGTACTTTAAATTGATCTTCTGAAGTAGTGACAGTACCTCCAAATCGAAACGTATTCCAAAGTAATCGTTTGGCTTGCCAGGTAGTAATTCCGTTTTTCAATTGTTCTGGAAAACGATTGGGATCCGCTGCAGCAGAAAAAGCTTCAATAGCTAATACAGCTGAGGCAGAATGTTGTCCATGTCCAGCACGGGAATCGGGTGGAAAACGTGTAAAAATGATATCAGGTCTAGTTTTACGTATAACGTAAACTAGGTTTGAAAGGATTAGCTCTTTGTTCCAAATTCGCAAGGCCTCATCGGTAGATTTTGAAAAACCAAAATCAATAGCTTGAGAAAAAAATTGGTTGGCACCATCTAGGCGTCTGGCAGCTAATAATTCTTGTGTTCGAATGAGTCCAAGAGCAATTCCTTGCTCATCACCAATTAAATTTTGACCCCCATCACCTCTTGTGCAGGAGAAATAATTGGTTTCCCAATGTTGGTCTCTTGCAAACCAAGTCAGCATATTGGTACTTTCATCGTCGGGATGTGCCGCCACATGCAAGACTGTTCCGAGTGTATTGATGGCCTTTAAATCTTCAAATAATTGCGAAGAATTGGCTTGTTGAGAATAGGCTGAATGCGCCCAAAGTACAGTAAATGCTAGAATTATTTTTTTCATAAACTTTTATTCTTCCCAGTTATCGGTTCTAAATAAATTTAAAGGTAAGCCTTCTTTGGAGAAAACATTTGGCATGGCTTCATTTGAAAAGGCGTAGCGAACAGCAACTGGATTGGGTACATCTTTCGACCAAACTACCATTGCATTTTTCTCCAATTTTGATTCTGCTGGATAAAATTTATGGTCTTCCCCAGCAATAAATAAATCGCCAACTGAATCCCCAGATTTTAAAACTAATTTATCCCCAACCTCTTTGAAATAGACTTTAATTTTATTTTTAGTTACTTCGTGACGGTCATATTTTGGATAAAAAATCGGTCCAGCTTCTTTGCCATAAACTTTAACTAATGCCAAATTGGCAAAACGATTAGCAACCTCAATTTTCAGATTTGGGTGAATATTTTTTACATCATCTACCAAATCAGTTAATACAACCATTGCAGTGTTTGGAGTTTGTAAAGAAATAGTTTGTTGCTCTCTTAAGCGTGCCCCTAATCCTTTAGCATAACCTGAATATGGTGCAATTTGTGCAAAATAAAAGGGTAATTCTTTATTAAATGCTGTTCTCCATGAAAGAATCAATCTATTCATCAATTGAGCATAAGTTGAATAATTTTCTACATTGCTCTCGCCTTGGTACCATAAAACTCCTGCTAAATTGAAGTTTTTGATGGGATGAATCATCGCATTGTAGTTATCACCCGGAATACTCGACCACCAATTATACGTTTTTAGTTTTTTGGCACTGACTAATAATTCTGGATTTGTGATAAATTCGTCTTTCGGAGTCCAAACTTCTGCTGGAGTACCGCCCCAATTGGAGCTAATTAATCCAACCGGTACATTCATGGTTTGGTGTAATTTTTTACCAAAGAAATAGCCAATGGCTGAGAAAGATTTCATGTCGTTAGGGTTACAAACTACCCAACGCGCTTTTACGTCTTCTTGAGGGGAATCAGAAACTGTTTTAGGGATGTAAAAGAAGCGAATACCATCAAAATTCGCATTTGGCGCTTCATCTAAGGCTTCTTTTAGGTTTTTGATTCCGCTCCATTCCATATTACTTTGTCCGGACAACAACCAATTTTCTCCAAATACAATGTCGTTTATTTGCAAAGGTTTTCCTTCGGAATGGATTGATAATTGATGTTTTCCTCCAGATTTCGGTGTTTGAATTTCAATTAACCATTTGCCATATCGTGCTTCGGTTTTGTAGGTGGTGGTGTCCCAATCGGATTTGACCTTTACAATTTCATTGGGATTGGTCGACCAACCCCAAATTTTAACTTTTGTATTTTGTTGTAATACCATGTGATCGCCAATAATGGCTGGTAGCATCACATCAGCAAATAGTCCGAATGGTAGTAAAATTGAAATTAAAACAATTATTTTTTTCATAATTAATAATTAATAATTAATAATTCATAATTCATAACCCAGGGTTGTCACCCCGGGCTATTTAAAATTGAACCCTTTCAGGGTTCGTTGAATTTTCAATTTAAACTTTTAATTTTTCCCTCGAATATGGTGCTCTGTATTCTCTAGCCAATAAAGCGGTTGCTTCAGGATCATTTTTGATCACTTTATTAACCGGATCATAGACAAGTGATCTACCTAATTTCATCGATAAATTGGCAATGATGCAACTGGCAGTTGAAATATGTCCTTGTTCAATATCTGCTACAGGTTTTTTGTTTTGATCAATGGCAGCTAGGAAATCCAACATGTGCAAACGTGTTGCTGGAGCTGCATTTAATTCAATTCTTTCTTCCGTATTGTCTTCAGGGTATTTTTCTCTTTCAAAAACACAATCTAAATGGATTTTTTGTCCCTTCGGATCAACTGGAATGAAATCTGCTCGCATGGTAGATAATTTCAATGTTCCTTTTTCCCCATATATGAATAATGCCCAAGGATAATCCGGATCTGGTGGGGTTCCCCACGTTCTGTGATTCCAAACGCAGTTGATATTTTCGTATTCAAAAACTGCAGTTTGCGTGTCTGCAATATTGGAAACGCCATCTTTTTGCACATAAATTCCTCCTTCAGCAGTGATTTTCTTCGGCCATCCTAAACCCAACATCCAACGTACCGTATCGAACATGTGTACGCACATATCACCTGTGATACCATTTCCATATTCCATAAAGGTTCTCCACCAACGAATGTGCGGAAGTCCGTCATATCCACGTTTTGGAGCAGGTCCACACCACATTTCATAATCTAAAAATTCAGGAACTTGTTGAATCGGTGGATTTCCATTGTTTCTCATGTGTAAATAACAACACATTTCAACATGGGCAATTTTCCCTAAAAGACCTTGGTCAACAATGTCTTTTTTTGCCTGAATGATATGTGGAGTACTTTTTCTTTGTGTACCCACTTGAACTGTTCTGCCATATTTTCTAGCAGCTGCCACCATTGCCTCTCCTTCTAAAACGTCAACTGAAATAGGTTTTTGTACGTAAACATTTGCACCTTTTTTAACAGCTTCAATCATAGTTAAAGGATGCCAATGATCTGGTGTGCCAACCAATACGATGTCGAATTGATTTTCGGCTAACATTTTTTGGTAGTTACCATATAATAAAGGAATCTTGCTTGTTTTGGCACGTTCAGCAACTAGTTTCCCAGCCTGATTCAGCATATTTCTATCTACATCACATAATGCAACCACTTCAACTGGAGCAACTTGCATTAAACGAAATAAATCACTTTTTCCATACCAGCCTGTACCAATAAGTCCTACTCTGATGGGCTTGCTTGGATTGACTAAATCTAATCCATAGGCTCCAAATTGTTGCATGGCCATCACTGCCGATGCGCCTTTTAGGAAATTTCTCCTGTTAATGTTAAATGTATTCATAGGTTTAGAGAATGATGTGACTTGTCGTACTGTTTTTGGGAACAAAAACGTGGGCAAATCTATTGTTTATTTTTATAGTTAAATCTTGGTCTTTTCCAGTTTCATTTTGAATTAACAATGCAAAACTTCCATCAGGTCTTTGTACAGCTACTTGCTGAATACCGGGTAGTTCACTTGAATTAATTCGAATGGAATTAGTCGGAATAAATTTACTTGCTTGTGCGATAATGTAGTATCCTTGGTTACGGGCTAAAACCGATTTTCCAATAGTTAATGCTCCCAAACATTCCGTACAACCACCTGGAGAATGCATTTTTAATTCAGGATCATTACTAATATTCCATTCCAATGCCGTTCTGGAATGATTTTTTAAGGAACCAATCACGACATTTTTGATGTGCCAATTGAAATCCCCTGCAAACTCTCCTTTTACCCCAGTCCACTGTTCTGTAAAAAATAATTCTTTATCGGGATGTGCTTTTTTTACAGTACTCATTGCCGAAATATCTCCATTGTATAAATGAAATGCACTTCCAAAAACATATTTTTTTGCTTTGGGGTCATTTAATATTTCAATAGGATATTCAGGTTTGTCGCAATTATGATCATACACAATGATTTTTGAGGTCAATTTTGCCGTTTCTAATGCTGGACCTAGGTGATTTTTGATAAATTCTGCTTGCGATTTAGCAGGCATGAATAAACTGGGGTTGTTTCCCGGATGCAAAGGTTCGTTTTGGGGAGAAAAAGCATAAATAGGTAATCCCAATTTTTTCATTTCTTGCAAATATTTCACTAAATAATTTGCATAAAGTCCATAATAATCAGCTTTTAACTCACCTCCTTTCGTTGAATTGTTTGTTTTCATCCAAGCGGGTGGACTCCATGGGGCAGCAATTAATTTAATACCAGGTTGAATCTTTTTGATTTTCAGTAAAAGTGGTATCAGGTATTTTTGGTCTCTTTTTAAACTGAAAGTTTCTAGTTTTAAGTCATTGGATTTTTCACAATAATCGAAAATTTCCTCGTCCATATCAGATGCAGCAATGCTTAATCGGAGGACAGAAATTCCAATTCCATCGTCCTCTAATTGAAATAATTCATGTAATAATTGATCTTCTTGAGCTTTGGGAAGACTTTCTATCATTTGGGCAGATGAACCTGTTAATGTAAAACCAAAGCCATCAATCGTTTGAAATTTTTGCTGCGGAAATAGTTCAATGCTTGGAAAAGAAAATGCTTTATCGCTTAAGAGATGATCTTCTTCGCGATAAAGCATTTTCTTTGTATCTGGACTCGAAATCCAGGATTGAATATAGGTTTGTCCTAATACCTTAGGAGCTAAAAATCCAATTAAACAAGTGATTAAAAGTATTAATTTTTTCATAGGTAAATATCTACCTATAAATATAAGAATTGTTAATTGTCAATTGTTAATTATAAATTAAATTTTTTAACCATTAACCATTAACCATTAACAATTAACCATTAACCATTAACATTTACTTCCTCTTCCTTGCCGCCAACTTATGCTTCGATACCGGTTCGTGCTCATGAAGTCCCATTATTTCCACGGTACCTCCCGTATGCTCATAATCATGTTTGAAGTGTTGGATGTTTTCCATTACCGAGTGGTCTACTAATTTGGTTTTGGTGAAGTCGATAACCACGTGGAATGTTGGAGGAATAGCTTCTAATTTTCTTTTTATTCCTAAGAAATTAGTAAACACTGCGGCTTCAGAAATTTCAACTAAATATTCATCATCAGTGAATGAAACTTCTGTTGGAGCATTGAAAATTGCCTTTAAAGGTTTTCCATTTACTAGGTTCACTATAATTTCTGTTAAAATACCAGCACCAATACCCACTAAAAGGTCAACGCCTAAAGTAAAAATAATGGTTACCACAAAAATCAATAATTGCTCTTTTCCGATTTCAAAACTGTGAATGAATTCTTTTGGATGAGCCAATTTAATACCCACAGTGATCAACATGGCAGCTAATGCTGCATTTGGAATCAATTCAATCAAATGTGAACCTAAAAGTACAAAGGCTAAAATAAAGAATCCGTGGAAGAAATTTGCCCATCGTGTTTTTGCTCCGTTAGCAATGTTGGCAGATGAACGCGCAACCTCTGAAATCATTGGTAATCCACCTAAAATTGCAGCTAATGTATTTCCTAATCCAGTTGCAATTAAATCTTTATTTGCATCCGACTTTCTTCTGAATGGGTCCAACATATCCATCGCTTTCACTGTTAATAAGGATTCTAAAGAACCTACTAAAGCGAACATTATCACGAACTTAACAAATGTTCCAGTTTGTGAAAATCCTGAAAAATCTACATTCCATTTGATATTGTCTAATAAATTTCCGATATGTACTAAAGCATATTTAGGTTCGGTAGTTTGGAAATCCATGTATAATTCGGCTGGAATTGCAATCGCTAAAACCACTAAAGGTGCAGGTATTTTCTTAATAATTGGATTTTTGATTTTTGGCCAAAACATCATAATTGCGAAACTGATGGCACCAATTAAGGTAGCACGTGGGTCCATTTCACGAATAAACTCAGGAATTGATGCAAATAACTCTAAAGGCTCCTTCCCTTTTGTTAAGGCAGGATTAACATCTAAAAATACCGGAATTTGTTTACCAATGATGATTAGTCCAATGGCTGCTAACATACCATGAACAGCAGATAAAGGAAAGAAATCCATCAATTTTCCCAATTTGAAAACCCCAAAAAGGATTTGTACTATTCCTGCGACCACCATGGCTCCTAAGGCTAAATGCCAGCCCATTTCTCCCCCACCAAATTCACTCACTGCACCTGCAACTATTACGATTAATCCTGCCGCTGGACCTTTAATTGACAAACGCGATCCCATAAATAGGGATACTACCATACCACCAATAATGGCAGTTACTAAACCCATAATGGGAGGAAAATCAGAAGCTTTTGCAATACCTAAACTTAATGGTAATGCCAATAAAAAAACGATGAAACCCGAAGTTGCATCAGATGCAAGATTTTCTCTCAATCCTGCAAAGCCATCTTTTGGCAAATTTTGTGTTGATTTCATAAAGTATATAATGTAAGTTTTTTAAAAATATCTATTGGAAAATGTAGAATGAGTTCTATAATTGGGCCCAAGGAATACTCGCGCATAAATTCGAATCGCAGATAATCCGTCCAAAATAAAACTCAAAGAAATTAAACTAGCCAAAACCAATTGGTCTTCACGAATGTGCGTGAAAATTAAATCTTCACCAATAAAGGTTGGAGTAATTGGAAAACCTGTAATTCCTAAACTGCACAAAAAGAATGCAAAAGCGATTTTAGGATGATTTTCAACCAAACCTTGAAATCTGTTTAAGGTTATTTTTCCTTCTTGTTTAAATAACCTTTGTAAAGTTATCGCACCGATAATTCCTGCAATCAAGATACCAACCAAATAAATTCCAGTTTCCTTTAAATAGTAATTTCCATTGATCGTTAAGGCCATGGCAACCCAAAAGTGATTAAACACAATTAGCCACCAGCTCATGCGAACACTTCGTCTTTGTGTAAAGGCTTTTAAAACTAAAATTAGGGCAATTCCTGCAAAGATTTCTGGTAAAAATGCTGTAACCTCTGAAGGTAAATTTTCCTTATTAATGTACAAATAAATGGCTAATCCGTAGGTTAAAACAAAACTTAGGATAAGTCGAAGTCCATTGAAGAAATTAAATTTTGACCCAATTTTTTTCAAAGGATTCCACAAATATTGGTACATCATTGAATCTAAATTCCACTCTTTCAAACACAAAACATAAAGGGTGTTTTGTAGTTTTGTTGGAAATGAATCTTCAATCGTTTTTCTTCTTGGTTCAAAATCATAAAATTGTTCTCTGATTAAATAGCTCACAACTGAGGGTGATACTAATAATTGATAGGTTCTTAAAAAGGCATTTCCAGCAAAATGGAAAAGTGCCAAATTTTCAAAACCTAAAGCAATTTCAATGAAAATTAAACCAATTTGCGCCAAGGAAGCATAGGCAATCTGACTCTTGACCGAGGATTGAACTCTTGCAATTCCTGTACCAATTAAAGCTGTCACCAAGCCCACCGCGGCAATTGCAATGCGAACAGAACTTTGATATTCCCAAAATGGAAAGGTTCTAATTAATAAAAATACCCCAATATGTACCGATAAGGAACCATAAAAAATGGCAGAAGATGGTGTTGGACCTTCCATGGCTCTTGGTAGCCAAGAAGAAAATGGCATTTGTGCCGATTTCGCCATGGCGGAAATCAAAAACATACTAGAAATGAACACACCAATCATAGAATGTGCATTTAAATGCTCATGTACCAACTCAGCATTATTCAACTGGTAGAAAGTGATATTTTGATGCCATAAATGGTGACTAGCCCACATGGCCAAAATAATACCTACATCAGCAACCCGATAAATTGAAAATACTTTTACAGCGTTTTTAACAGGTAAATAACGCTCTCTGTAAAAGGAAATCAATAAAAAGGATGAAATGCCGAGGATTTCCCACCCAATAAATAAGGTTTCTAAATTGCCCGATAAAATAATTAAACAATACCCCAAAAAGAAAAATAAGGTGGTATTGAAAAATCTTTTATAACCTGCTTCTCTGTGTAAATAATAGCGAGAATAAAGTGTAACTAAAAAGGTCAAAATAGAACCCACCAGCAAATAAACAGCTGTAACTCGATCAAATAAGAAATCGATTTGAAATACGTATTCTGGATTTTGATAGAGAATAACTTCCTTGATTTGAAGCGTCTCCGCACCTCCCAAAATCCATAAAACAATAAATCCTGTGGCAAGGGCTAATTGCAAGCCAACCAAACTAAAGGCCCAAACTGAAATGTAACTTTCATTCTTTTTGGGTAATACCAGGCTGATTAAGAATCCAATCAGGGGTATTAGGATGAAATAAGGAATGATATTTTGCATCTTACGCTTGATTAAATAAATAAACAGGGAAATTCTCTTGGTGACTCTCAATTAATTTGTCAATATCCTTGACTACCTCTATTTGTGTATTTAAAGGGATATATTCTTCAAATTGTCCTTTTTTAAACAAATACGTTTTTCGAGTTTCAGGATCAATGGCCACTAAAACCACCCATTCATTGATGAACCATTCGTACGTTGCAGGATTTTTTTGAATGGTATCCAAAACAACTTGTGGGTAATGTTCCACCATCAATAATAAACGAATTGGGTCATGGACTTCCGTCATTTGTGCGGGTAAGCCAGGACGTAAGTCGCCATCTATACCATTAGCCACACCAAATAATCCCATTACATTATGTGGTAATTTTGTGCCAGCGCCTAACTTTTCTTGGTCAACTCTTGAGAAATAATATTCTAAATTGATACCTCCGCAAACGGGTGCAGCCGCATTTAAAATATTGAGTAAGTATTTTCCCTCTGGATCTACCTTGAAGTCAAAACTATTTAAAAAGGATCTACGATCTAAGAAAAGACCTTTTGATAATTCCCTTTTACCCACTAAACAAAGCGCGTTTGTTGCATGATTTAACTCTGGCCTCGGTTCAAAAAGTGAAACGGAACGCAATAAGATTTTATCATGAATTTCTGCTGAATCTAAGGTTGTATCAATCGATTCAAATCTTCTAGAACGCTCTTTGGCATTATTATCTAAGGCAGTTTTAAACGTCAAGATTTGTGATTCATGTTGTTGCTTATAAATGGAGTTAGTAATTTCCTCATCATAAAATACAACTTCATCGCGTGTTGTGTCATGCAAGGCCCCTACAAATAAGGTGGTTTCAGGAATATTAATTCCTCTTTCCTTTAAAATGGCTCTTACTTCTGGTTTGTTGGCCATTTGACTCACCACACGTGCATTTACAGAACCTGCTCTTCCCGAACACGCCCCACAATCATAGGCTGCATAATGTGGATTATTCACTGAGCTAGCTCCATGTCCAACTACATAAACGATATCCGCAAAATGTTCAACCAAGCCAATACTTTTTAATAAAGCCTCTACCCGATTGGCCATTTCTTCGATTTTAAAACCTACCTGTAAATGGTTTTGCTGGGTTTCAAGCTCATCAAAATCAATTTTTAGATTGGAAAATTTATCAATATGACGCAAGGACGAGGCAGTTGCTGGACTCATTCCTGGTCTGAAAATATTGACAAATAATTTAATAGCCGACCAAAATCCCAAGGTTTGAGACATAATCCAACCAGTGTAGAAATTATGATTGTGCTTAGAGAAATGTAAATCTTTTTCTCTTTCCTTTCCATCGCCTAATTCCTTAATTAAATACTTTGGGGTAACTGGGGCTGGGCAAAGTTTAGTCAAGAATTTTCCACCAACAGGTTGATAGAAAAATTCCACACCGAAAAATCCGGGCGTACCGAATGTTTCACAGTTCGGATCCAATGATTCCAAATGTCTTCTTAAAGAACATTCTCTATCATCTATACAAAATAGTCCTTGGAAACTTTTATTTTGACTTTTAAAGACATTAGGATTATTAAATTGAATTCCTGCCAAAACTTGGTCATAAAATGTCCACTCAAAGGCTTCTTGCCAAATAGAAAGTACTTCCATTAACTCAGAAGGTTCAATTTCTGCATTAAAGGGTACCAATTTATCTATTAAATTATTTTCTAAAGCTTTCCAGTTTTCCTCACCTAATAAATAATTTAGGGAATCAATTTCAAGAATTAATTCGAACTGAATTAATTCCTCTAAACTAATTTTTCTAGAATCTAATAAACTCTGCGGTAAATCTTCTACCGTAGAAACCATTCCCGACCATCCTTGGTGGGCAAACTGTTGGTCAAATAAATATTGTTCGTATAAAGCAGAATTTGAACCTACAAGTTTTTTCAATAAAAACTCAATAGATAATTCAGTAGTAAACAATAAATTCTTGGTTGATTTGCTACGGAATAAACTAGAAAACGAATTGGATTCTAGTTTTTTAATAGCCTCTAAAAAAGATAAGTTTTCTAAAGGAAAATTCCATATAGAAATTCCTTGATCTAAAAATCCACCAACAATTCTAAATAAATTTGGGTGAATTAAAGAATCTAAATCAATTCCATATTGTTTTTTCCAAAGTCCACGTAAACGTCCCACTCGGGGTTCAAAATTGGCATCATATTGTCCAAATAAAAGCTTATTTTTCCAATTTGATGCATTGATTCCTTTTTTATCTTCTAAAATTCTAAGCAAAATCTTTTCATCAATTCGACCTTGATCAAAAAGTTTTCTGAATTCTTCTAAGGATAGATAAACTTGATAGCCTAATTTCTCATTTGCTGTATGTAATGCTTCGTGAAATGAGATATGTTGGAAGGCATGCAAGGTATTGTGATGAACAAAGTCCATCAAGGGCGCTTGTGCCGGTAGATAATGCTTCAATTCATGAAGCACTTCTTTTTCATCAAAATGCTGTTTCATCTTATTACAGAATAAATGCTAGTAAAATTTAATTAAATCGAAATTCAATAAATCCTACAGCCTTATATTTCTGAATACAATAAATAATGGGGTATGGTAAAATGAAAAGTACGCGATTTTTTTCTGAAGCGAAAATTGTACTTTTTTTATAAATTTTTGAAAAGAAAAGTTGCTTTGAAACTCATAAAACAGATTGAAATCTTGACCTATTTCATCTTCGTTTTCATCTATATCTTCCTCTTCTACAAAGAAACTGTAACCGCTTTTTTTATCTTCTTTAGTGGTTTTTTTGACAATATGGCCTGCATTTAGAGCACTGTTTTCAAATGAAAATCCATACGTTTTTTCAATGGCAAACAAATTGTTTACCATTGAAAAAAGTATTAAAAACAATATGATGTTTTTGATTTTCATTTTTCAAAGATACATATTTTAAATTATGAATTATGAGTTATGAATTATGAATTAGTCAAAAAAGTTAAAAACTCATAACTCATAACTCATAATTCATAATTCATAATTACTTCAAACTACTCAAATACTCCACCACATCTCTAATCTCTCTTTTTGTTAATAAACTACCCATTGGTGGCATACCTGATGGGAAATTTTCTCTTTTCTTAATTCGACTAACAGCGATTTTCAAAGGTTCTGCTTCTCCAGTTTTCAATTGAATTTCATGCTCATTTTCAATTAATAAGGTTCCTGATACTTCTTGTCCATCTTCTAAGGTAACAGAAATATTTCCGTAACCTGGAGCGATTCTAGCACTCGGTTCAATCAATGCTTGTAAAATTTGCTCCCTTGTTAATCTACTACCTACTCCCTTTAGTGAGGGTCCAACTTCTCCGCCTTGTCCACCAGCATTATGGCATCGAATACATTCTGCCGATTGATTTCTCAGGAAAACGTTGCTTCCTGCTTGAATTTCTCCACCATACAAAGCATCCATGAATTCATCCATTGGACTACCCGTTGAAATCTTCAAAGCATCTAATTGTGCAATTAATTTTTCATTTTTGCTTTTTTCAACCGCCTCAACCAAATCTAATCTGATTTCCTTAGGTAATTCTTTTTTTACCATTCTAGCCATCAAATCTTTTAATGTACTTTCAGATTTCTCAGCTTTCAATCTACCTAAACTTTGTAAAATAGATTGTTTCTCAGATAAACTGCCTTTTTCTAAAATTGGTTCCACAATACCTGGTAATTGTTTTGCGTCCAATTCAATTTTATCTACACTTGATAAGGCTAAACTTCTAATGGATTTGTCAGAATCTTCAATTCCTTTTTGAATTAAAATCGCCAAATTAGGATCATTTAAGGCAATTAATGAATTTAAAAATGCCAACCTAACCTTTGAATTCTTATGGTTTAAAAATAGTTGAATTTCCTCCGATCTGTAATTTTGAATATTCAATTCCCCCAATAACTTTGCTGTTGAAATTAAAATTTCTGGATTTGCCGATTGTAAATAACTTGGGATTTTACTTTCAACAAGTTTTGCTACATCAGCTGGATTTCTTTCTAATGGTCCACGATGGCGACCATCAACTCGGTCCATAACCGATGGATTTGCCCAAGAACCCAAAGTTGCAATTGCCTCTGCACGTAACACATCTGTAATTCCTTTTCTCTCTGAATAGTTGATCAATAATGAGATTTCTTTTGTTCCGCCAACACGCAAACAAGCATTTATAGCTCTTCTAATTAATGGCTCACTGCTGAATCGTTCATTTCCTAAAACAGCAGCCAATGCAGGTAGAGCATCTGGAATCGACTCATCGTCGTTAATGGCTCTTGCTGCTTCTGTAACAATATATTCATCTGAATCGTTTAAGAATTCTGCAACTTGTGGACTTTTTAATCTTCTTAAAACCAGTACTGCTGCTATGCGCAAACTTCTATTTGTAGAAGATTTTAAGGCAACAATGGGTTCTGTTTTTCCAATTCTACTTAATGCCAATACTGCTGCATGTCGAATGTATAAGTCTTTGTCAGCATTTTGTTCAATTACTTTCAATAAACTTGGTAATGCTTTTTCTGATTGTATTCTTCCCAGAGCTTGTGCCGCAAAAAATACTACTCGAGGCTCTGAACTTGATAAATTATCAATTAATTGGTCTTCTGCTCCTTTATCATATAAATCTCCTAGTACTTTGGCCGCTTGAGCCTTGATTTCGTTATCTGAATCTTTTAATAAATCATAAAGCAATTTGCCAATTTCAGCATGTTTTCCTGCCTGAATTCCCACTCCCCAAATACCATGAATACGTGCTAATTGATTTTCCTTTTGATTAATCGCATTTAAAAAGGCCTTGGTTCCTTCCTCCTTTCTGGTAACTAATTCAAATTGTGCCTTCTGGCGAACTCTTAAATCCGAATAAAACAATAATTCATACAATTGCGCAACAGTTTGACTTTCATAATTCATTTGAATCAATTGTTCAGTTCTCTTTCTTTCCTCAACCAAGTCTTTTTCGTTTTCAGCAACATCAATTTTCCAAATTCTACCAAAGTTTTTGGTATCCCATCCAAATACCCAATCCGCTGCATAAAGTGCTCCATCTGGTCCAAAACGGATACCTGTTGGTAAAATACCACTGGTTACATCAACTTCTGAATTAAAATCGAAACTTGCGCCTTTCGGCTTCAAATCAAATGACCAAATATGTGATCTACTTCCAAGTCCAATAAATTCTACTAAAAAGAATTTATTTAACCATTTTTTACCAAGGGCTGTACCCGGATTAAATAACATTCCGGTTGGACCGTTGTGGTAATTACGAATCGGTGGAATGATATATGCCGCTTGGCCTTCCCAACGTGGCACATACAATTTTTCGTCCATCCAAACCTTATATAAATTGTTTTTCGGATCAGTATATTTACCATATTGCCAATTCGATCTCCACCCTGCATCTGAACCTTCTACAACATGCACCAATCGCTCACTTTCTCCTGGATGATCTCCGTCGTTGTCAGAACTGATTAAATTGCCGTACTGGTCAAAAACAAATTCATGCGTATTACGTAAACCTGACGCAAAAACCTCAAAATTGGTTCCATCTGGATTCGAACGTACAATAACACCTGAATTTGGATGCTTAAAGGTTTTACCATCTACACTGGTAATATTTGCTCCAATATCTCCAATTTGCCAATAAATTTTTCCATCAGGACCTTCCGTAAGTCCCGACATACCGTGACCACCAAATCCTATATGAACTGCATAACCATGTGAAATGGATTTGGGATTGGTTAATAGTCCTTTTTTATTCGTATTTTCTAATCTCCATAAATCAGGTCCAACTGCTGCAAATGCATCTTTTTTACGAATTAAAATACCACCCGTAACGTCTGTTACTTCATCATTGAAGCCATTGAAAATTCGGGTAGAGCGATCAGCGAAACCATCTTTATCTTTATCTTCAATTTTCCAGATTTCCTCTTTTTCAACTGCTAAGTCTTTCCAATCATGCGAGCCATCTCCGTTCAAATCCTTTAACCAAGTATTTTTTTCTGAGTTTTCAGGTGCAAATATTTTGTGCAAAAAAGCTCTTCTGTCTTCAACCGATTGCAATCCGATCGATTCAGTCATCCAATCTCGGTGTCCACGGATATCAAATTCCGAATTTTTTTGACGATTTGTCCTAGCCAAGTAGATAGCTCCCTGATCATCTACGTCAATCGCAACGGGATCTGGAGCCAAAGAATCAGATGCCCAACGTGTAATTTGTAAACCATTGGCAATTTTGATGCCTAATTTATCCTTGGCTGCTTGTGCTTTTTGAGCTAAATTTTCCGGGTCTTCTAATAAGATTTTGTAAGTGTCTTTTTCATTTTGGTTGACACAAGAAATCGTTAAAAACGGCATTGCTGCCAGTAGGTAAAAAATTTTCTTCATAGTTCTATTGTTCTTCATCCATCATACTTCTGCGTTGCTTAGCAGCTTGTTTGGTGGTTTTAAATCTGTAATTAAAGGTCAAATTATAACTTCTTAAACGTCCTTGCATGTTGGAAGAAGTATAAAAAGTATCTCCGAATGTTTCGGAGCGCATAATTCTTGAATTAAAGATATCTAAAATATTTAAGGTTAGTGTTCCATTTCCTTTTAAAATATCTTGAGAAGCAGAGAAATCCATCCAAGCCAATTCTCCCCTTCTACCTTGTGCCGTTTTTTGAGGTGCCTCGTAATTGGCACGAATTTGCACATCTATTTTTTGGGCAATTTTTAAGCGAGAAGTGTGTCGTACAAACCAAGAAAATGTTTCTGCTGTGAAATTCTGATTGATGTTTGAGGCATTAATTTTAGCTCTAAAGAAATTCAAATTTAAATCTGCTTTCCAAATTCGATTCATGTTTTTAGAACCTGTCATTTCAGCTCCCATTGATTCTTCGTCAGCGATATTTTGTGGTAAAGTTTTGGAATATCCATTGGCATCGACAGTTCTAATTCGTTCTATTTTTCCGGTTGTGTATCGATAATATAATGAAGATGAAATACTTCCCTTATCGTAATAATGCACATTTCCTAGGTCAAATGACTCGGTAAATTGTGGATTCAGATTGGGATTTCCAGAGAAGAAATTTCGGTTGTCTGAAAAAGTTACAAATGGACTTAAATCATTATAAGTAGGTCTTCTTACCCTTCTTGAATACGAAAGTTGAAAGGAATTATCTTTTGATTTTGAATAAGTAAAATGAGCACTTGGAAACAAATTCGAATAATTTCTAGGGTTCTTCTCTCCTGTTTGTTGTAACTCTGTTTGAATATCCGTTAGTTCTCCTCGGATACCAAATTGATACGAAAACTTGTTTACCTTATTTCCAATGATAGCATAAGCTGCTGAAATATTTTCCTTGTAATCAAACAAGTTTTTTAAACCAGGAACATAATTAAAATTTCCATTTGCATCTTTTTCTTTTACCCAATAATCGTTGATCATATCTCGGAAAGAAGTTCGTAAACCAGTTTCCAATTTAATGTCTTTTGAGATTGGATTTACATAGTCTGCTTGTAAAATCCATTGGTGTTCAAATTCATCGTTTATAGAAGTTTGAACCTTTGAATTGGCTGTATATGGACTTCCATCTGCATATTTACTGACTTGTGTAAACAATTGGTCAGATTTTTCCCAATAATCCAAATAACGTAAATCAGCAGAAAATTCTTTCCCTTTTTTGGCAAATGATTTTTTAAAAGTTAAAGCATATTCCGCATTGGGTTCGGCTTCTTTTTCATCTTGTTGACGATCTGTAATGCTAAATAAATTTGATAAAGAACCTACATAATCTTGGTAATGAAAATCAGATATTCTTCTAACATCTGTCCGTCTGAAAATGTATGAACCTGTTAAAATTGTTTTATCATTGAAGTAATAATCAGCTCCACCACGGATATTATTTACTAATCCCGTTACATTATTTGAATTATTTTGTTTTAAATAACGTCTGCTGCCATCTGTACTATAAACTTCTTGGTAAATATCTGATCTTCCCGGCGTTCTTCTGTAGAACAATCCATAATTGATAAAGAAGTTTAATTTGTTTTTTCGATAGTTTAAAATTGCAGTACCTCCAAAGTTTTCTGGATATCCCGTATTGATTTCATAAGCAGCATTAAATCCATTGTTTTGGTTCTTTTTCAAAACTATGTTTATAATTCCTGCCATTCCTTCGGCTTCATAACGAGCTGAGGGATTGGTAATCACTTCTACTTTTTCAATTAAATTACCCTGTAAAGAGGATAATCCTGAGCTACCATTTGTACCTAATAAAGTAGACGGTTTTCCATCAATTAAAATTCGGACATTTTCTGATCCACGCAATCGGACTCCCCCTTCACCATCCACTTGAATGGAAGGTAAATTTCCTAAAATATCGGCTGCATTTGCTCCTTTGTTGGCTAAATCGGTTCCAATTTGAAAGGTTCTTTTATCTAAACCTAATTCCATTGAAGCCTTTTGACTCTTTACAGTTACTTCTTGCAATACTTTTTGAGAAGGTTTTGCAAATAAATTTCCCAAATTTTGACTTGATTTATCAGCATTAATTGAAATATTCTTTAATTCAAGTTTCTCAAATCCAATACTTTCTATGAGTATTTGATAATTTCCATAGGGTAATTCCAAAGAAAATCCTCCTTTTTCATCACTTATCCCACCTGTAATTAATTTTGATGGGTTTCCAGCGAATGCTCGAATACTTGAATAGGGAATTGCAGTCTGTGTTCCTTCTTCAAAAATTTTGCCTTTTAATTGGCCTTTTGGGGTTCCTTGTGAAAATGAATTGAAAAGGATGCAGAATAATAAACTAATACTTAGGTAATATTTCATAAATAGGTTTTGAACAAATATATAAAGGCAATTTCATATTCTTTATAATGATTTGTCAATTTTATAAGCTAAAAAATACTGTTTGGTCGAATAATTTGTTGAAAATTTAAAAACCTCTTTAATTTTAATCATCATTTATATTATATGAAAAAGAAAAATTTAATTTCCCTTACCATCGCATTTGCGTTTTTAATTTTAGGTACTACAGGTATTTTATTATGGTTAAAACAAAAGGCTCATCCCATTGAAATGGCTCACACCATTTTTGGTTTAATGTTTGTAGGGTTCGCTATATTTCACATTGTAAACAATTGGGATTCTATTACAGGTTATTCAAAAAGCAAAAAGACGGGAAGTTTTCAAAAAGAATTCATTTTTGCTTCAATCCTAGCCTTGGTTATTTTAGTTGGGGCTTTAACAGAAGTTTTAGAACCGGTAGCTGAATTTGGTAGAATTTTTGCAAAAGGTGGTCGCCCTAAGAATTTTGGCATCAATTTTGAAGAAAAAATAACCAATGATAAAATTGCTGGTAAAGATATATTTCTCCTAGTTCAAAAAAATCAAGAAGATGCATTTTCAAAAATTGCAGTTTCGATTCAAGATACCACTGGTAAATTAATTGATCAAATAGTAGAATTAAACCCAAAAGCCGAAGGTCCTCAGGCAAATTTATTTATCAACTCTAAAACCAAGGCAAAAGCCCCTTATGATTTAGTGGTGGAACTAAGTAATCCAAAAGAATCTTCTTCTAAAAAATTTAGAATTAATTCTGATCAATCGGGAGTTTATCGATTATCAACTGATTCAAGTTTAAAGATTAAGCAAATTTTGTTCGAGATTAAATAATTTCTGAATCTATTTATGAATTTAAAGCCGACGAAAGTCGGCTATTTTTTTTGTATAAGGCCTTTTAATTATGTAAATTTAAAATTGTATCATTTTCTTATGTTAACAAATTTTCATTTTAAAGCAATATTCAATGAAGCTGCCATTGGCATCTTGTTAACAGATTCAACTAGTACAATTTTGCTTTCAAATCCTTTTGCAGATAATTTGTTGGGATATGATGCTACTGAATTATTGGGACAAAATGTTTCTGTGTTAATACCTAATCATTTAAAAGAAAGGCATTCAGGGCATCTTGCTAATTATTCAAAGGATCCACTCGATAGACCTATGGGAGTTGGATTGGACCTAAAAGCCAAAAGAAAAGATGGTTCTCTTTTTCCAGTAGAAATCAGTTTAAGCCACTTTCATGACCAAGAAAAAATGTATTTCATTGCTTTTATAAGCGATGTGACTCTTAAAAGAAAAGTAGAAACTGAATTAATTTTACGCAATAAGGAAATCAATCAATTGAATGAAAACCTCGAAGAAGAAGTTTATTTAAGGACGCAAGCTTTGCAAAACACACTTGAAAAACTAGAAGCAAATAATGTAATTTTGGAGAATTCATTGCAAAAGGAAAAGGAATTGGGCGATTTAAAAACGCGATTTGTTTCCATGGCTTCACATGAATTCAGAACTCCCCTAACCTCAATTCTCTCTTCTGCTTCTTTGATTGAAAAATATGAAAAAACAGATGATCAAGCAAAAAGATCTCAACATATTAACAGAATTAAGTCATCAGTAGCTCATTTAACAGAAATTTTAGAAGAATTTTTATCTGTTGGTAAATTGGAGTCAGGTACTGTAGAAATTCACCCTTCTAGACAAGGTTTTAAAGAATTTTTAGATGATTTATTAATTGACTTAAGACCTTTAGAAAGTGCAACTCAACGAATTTTATTGGAATTTGAATCTGATTTTATTTGGGAAACAGATTTTTCAATTTTACGCAAAATATTGATCAATGCCCTATCAAATGCTTTAAAATTTTCTCAGAAAGATGTTTTTTTGAAAGTTAAAAAAGAAGATTCCTATGTTCAAGTTAAGGTTAAAGACCAAGGAATTGGAATTAGTTTGGAGGATCAGAAGCATCTCTTTGAAAGATTTTTTAGAGGTTCGAATGCAACCGTAATTCCAGGTACTGGGCTTGGACTTCATTTAATTGATCGGTATATTAAATTGTTAGGTGGACAATTGAATTTAGAAAGTGAAATTGATAAAGGAACTGAATTAACTATATTATTAATTAAAAAAGAATAATGAATACAAAAATTGTCATTATTGAAGATAGCGAAGATATTCGTGAAACAACAGCTGAACTTTTAGAATTATCAGGTTATACCGTTTTTCAAGCTGCCAATGGTTTAGAAGGTGTTCGTTTGGTTAAAGCTGAATTACCAGATTTAATTATTTGTGATATCATGATGCCGCATTTAGATGGTTTTGGTGTTTTGCAAGTATTAGGTCAAAGTCCAGAATTAGCACGAATTCCTTTTATCTTCCTAACTGCCAAAACTGATCGCTCAGATTTGCGCAAAGGAATGGAACTAGGTGCTGATGATTTCTTGACCAAACCTTTTCAAGAAATTGAATTGTTAAAGGCCATTGAAACTCGATTGAAAAAGAGCAAATTAGTAGAAGAACCGGCTCGCAATTTTGATAATTACGAAAAGTCAGATGTTTTATTAGCTCAAAAAGCACTTGAATTTTTAGATTTATCTACCTTTAAGGGTGATGTAAAATCTCAGAGTTTTTCAAAGAAAAGTTCAATTTATAATGAAGGAGACTCCCCATCTCGTGTTTATTTTTTAGAGTCGGGGAAATTAAAAACCTATCATACGAGTCAGGAAGGAAAATTATTTATAACCTCTTTTGTTAATGAAGGAGATTTTTTTGGATTTGTTGATGTTTTGGAAAATCAATCTTATCGAGAATCAGCAGAAGCTTTGGAAGATTGTAAGATTTTAAGTATTTCTTCAAGCGATTTCTTACGTTACATCAATGAAAATGTTCATTTAGAAGTATTTTTTAGAAAAGCTTTGACGGCCTATCTGTTCCAAAATGAAAAAATATTGTTCTCAATGGCCTATCAATCACTTCGAAAGCGCGTTGCTTTAGCTTTGATTGAATTGGCAGAAACGTTTGGTGGGACTATTAATAAACCTTTTACTATTCGACTTTCAAGAGAGGATTTGGCGAATCGTGTTGGTACTGCCACAGAATCAGTTATAAGAACTTTGAGCGAATTTAAAAAGGAAGGTTTAGTGGAAGTTAAGGGTGGAGAAATGACTATTTTGGACTTAAAGGCTTTGATGGGGCTTAAGTATTAGAGACGAGGGACAAGAGACAAGAGAAGAGAAATATGTACGGATTTTTATTGGGACTTACGGGATCTTGGCATTGTGCGGTTATGTGCGGACCGTTACAATCTTTTTTCTTTAATTCCTCTCAAAAAAACTACTGGGCATTCATAACTTATCAAATTGGTCGAATTTTCATTTACGCATTATTAGGATATTTAGTAGCCTATTTAGGTGTTTTAGGACTTTTTGCAAAGTTTTGGTATGTATATTTTGTATTGGTAGCCATATTTATTGCTCTACTTTTATTGGGTATAATTAAAGATCAAAGTTTTACTTTTTTGCATAAATTTTTCGGGAAACCTTTGCAGGAATTCGGTAAAAAGTTGGGCAATTTTCGATTTTTACTATTCGGAATGTCTAATGGATTTTTGCCATGTGGTTTGGTAATGGGTGGATTAGGAATTTCATTAATTCAAAATTCACCAAAACTTGGAGCCTGGAACATGGTGATTTTTGGTATTTCGACCCTCCCAGCACTCATTTTAACGCATTTGGGATTCCAGAAATCACTTTTAAGTTCTCAAAGTAAAGTTGGTAAAATCCTTCAATGGATTTCATGGTTCGTGGTTTTTGGTCTTCTTTTTCAAGGATTTTGGGGAATTTTGGCACAAGTTTCAGAAGCAGTAAAAAATCATCCCCTTACTCCTATTATTTGCCATTAAGGTTTGGTGATTTTTATTTCGGTTTCTTCCAAATACTCCTTCCCATCTTGCTTCCATGAAATGTAAATTTTCCATTTCCCCACATTAAGTTTTTGGGTTTCAATAGTAATTATTTCAGATGGAACAGCATAAGTAAAATGTTGGTCTAATTTTGCATCTCCCGGGAAAAAAAAGTCAACTTTTAAATCTGTTTTATTACCTGAAACTTTTAGCGCAAATGAATTTTCTTTCGCATCAAACATATATTCAACCTTATCAGAAAGTTTCTGGGTTTCCGACATTCTGTTTAATTTCTCTTGAAATTTTTGGCCGTCTTCGTAATAATGGTCGCCCACTAAATCTATTTGTTGCCTACTCATATTGACATAAAAATAGGCCATAAATCCTGCAAAGGCTATAAACGTAAGGACAATCCCATGCCCCCAATTGAATGAAAATTTACTCATGGTGCTATAAAACTTGATTTTAGACGTTCAGATTGTCCATTTTTATTTTTAATCTCAATATACACCTTTTTCCCTCTTTGCCAGTTGCCTTCTTTAATTTTTAGGAAGAAATTCCCCTTAATTAATTTACCTTTTTCCACTTGATTAACCGGATTTCCAATCCAAACCAATTCAAATGGTTTATCAGGTACTATTTCAAATTGTTCATCTTGAAAGGATTTGTTCAAAATTTCAATTTGATACATGTTGCTAATTTCATGGGTTTTCTCATTACTTTGAAAGGTCATTCCTGGTGTTCGCAAAATCGTGCCTTCCCAAGGTTTGCGGGTAATTAATAAATATGAAATAAATCCCAATAATAAGACTAAAACTAAACTATATGCCCCAATTCTTTTGTTGAATTTTAACTTCTCACCTTTTAAAACACCGTTTAAGGAGTCATAACGAATCAATCCTTTAGGTTTATGAATTTTATCCATCACCTCATCACAAGCATCTATACATGCTGTACATCCAATACATTCAAGTTGGTTGGATCCGTTTCGGATATCAATCCCTGTTGGACAAACACGAACGCACCAATGGCAATCGATGCAATCTCCTGTTTTGGGCGCTTCTGAATTCTTTTGAATTTTGCCTCTTGGTTCCCCTCGAACTGTATCATATTGCACATTGATCGAATTGTTGTCGAGTAATACTCCTTGTAAACGACCATATGGACAAACAACCATACATACCATTTCTCTGAATCGAGCAAATACAAAATAAAATACTCCAGTGAATATCAGAATCAAACCTAATCCTTTTAAATGCTGGATTGGTGGTTCCGTTACCATTTTTAACCACTCTGGATTACCCATAATATACATTAAAAAGGTATTTGCAATTGCGAAGGATATTATAAAAAAGATAAGGTGTTTACTGCTCTTTTTGACAATCTTTTCAGTAGTCCATGGACTTTCTGCCAATCGCCTTTGTGCTTTATCATCTCCTTCAATTAAATATTCGATTTTACGGAATAGCATTTCCATGAATATGGTTTGTGGGCAAGCCCAGCCACACCAAATTCGACCGAATAATACAGTAAAGAGACTAATGAAAATTAAAAATGATACTAATCCTAAGGCAACTAAATGAAAATCTTGAGGGAAAAAGGGTACACCAAAAAAGATAAATTGTCGCTCTATTACATTAAACATAAACAATGGATGTCCTTGATATTGCAACCAAGGCAATCCAAAAAGCAAAATCAATAATACCCATGAAAATACGGTACGCGCTTTGTATAGTTTTCCAATTATACGACCAGGGTAAATCCAAAGTCGTTTTCCATCCTTAGACTGATTATACAAATGATTTCTAAAATCCTCGTTCTCTAAATTAAATTGGGCAGACATAAAAAGAAAAGGTCCGTTGCCGGACCTCATTTTGTTTAATTATTTTTCACGGCGTGTACTTATTCCAAAGGGCATATAAAGTGGGCAAACTCTGATTAATCCTGTTAATGCAAACACAATTGCTATAATATATGCTACTAATTGGAACTCATTCGGAATGATTTCTGAATAAGCCAAAATTGCCAACACTGCGGCAAGCGCAAATCTAAAAATTCTGTCAAATTTACCTACATTAGCTTTCATAAAATTTATTTTAGTTTTTTATTAACAATTAACAATTAACAATTAACAATTAACAATTAACAATTATTTTACCTCCTCTCCTTGAGGCTCTTTCGCTCCTGGAGGATTCGTTCCTTTCAAACTTAAAATATAAGAAGCAACTTTTTGTACTTGAATTGGATTCAAGGTCTTATTCCAGGCAATCATACCTTTTTCAGGTACCCCTTGGGTAATCGTATGGAATACATTTTTGATTCCACCACCATGTATCCAATAGTTGTCAGTTAAATTTGGACCAACGCCACCTTGACCTTTATCTCCATGACATGCTACACAATTTGTTGCATACACCTTCGCTCCTTCTTCTAATTCTGCTTTTCCAGTTAGAGCTTTCGCATTATCCTCATTTACAGAATTAGCAAATTTCTTCATATACTCTTCTTTTGCTTTTTCTGCAATGGTAACTTCCGTTGTATATTCTTCGTCTTGCGATAAGCTGCTGTTTGGACTCAAATGATAATAGAATAAGTAAATTCCAGCAAAAATAATAGTGATGTAGAACAGGTACATGAACCACGGTGGAGTGGGATTATCTAATTCTACAATTCCATCATATTTATGCTCCATAGCAATTTCACCCTCTTTTTCAATTGGTTTTAATCCTTTGAATTTATCCCACCAAGATAAGTTTTCCTCCTCATCAACTTGGTTAGGGTCTTGGGTTAATTTTTTTAATACAGTAGAAAGTTGCAAGGTTACAACTAATACTATGATGCTGGTTATAATTAAAAGGCTAACCAACCATATTTCTGTTAATGAAAGATTCATAATTAGTTTGATTTAAGATTTTGAATCAGTTTGAGCATCTCCCATCGGAAGCTCTTCCATTTTATTTAAATAGCTTTTGTCCATTTTTAGGAGGTAAATACCCACTAATATAAAGAATACCAAAAACAATAACAGTGAGAATATCATGTATACATCTGCACCCGGAATGTTAGAAATGAATTGCTTAAACATATTATTGGTCTTTTTTGATATCTGTTCCTATTCTTTGTAAATAAGCGATTAAGGCAATAATCTCCTTGTCGTCCGACACTTTGATTTTCTCCTCTGCCAATTTGGTTTGAATATCTTTAGCCTGAGCCTTCAAATCATTTACGGCATTTTTGATTTGATAAGCATCATAAGGGACTCCTAAAGTCTTCATAGCAGAAAGCTTATCCTGTGTCTTGTCGGTATTTAATGTTTGATCAAATAACCATGGGTAAGATGGCATGATAGAACCTGGAGACATTGAGGTTGGATCCATCATGTGGTGATAATGCCATGAATGTGGGTATTTGCCCCCTTCTCTTTGTAAATCTGGCCCTGTTCTCTTTGAACCCCACAAGAATGGATGATCATATACATATTCCCCTGATTTACTAAATTCACCATATCTCTCCGTTTCACTACGGAATGGTCTTACCAATTGTGAGTGACAAGAAACGCATCCCTCACGAATATAAATATCTCTACCCTCTAACTCTAATGAAGTGTATGGTTGAACACTACTGATAGTAGGTACATTTGACTTAACCATAAAAGTTGGAATTAATTCAACTAAAGAACCAATTAAGATGGCAATTAAGGAGAATACTAACAATTGGAATGGTTTTCTTTCCAACCAACTATGCCAGTGTAATCCTTTAAATTCAGATTCATCAGTTACTTTTAACAAAGGAGCAGCTTCCACTTCTTCATCAGCAATTAAACTGCCTTGTGCCATGGTTTTAAACAAGTTGTAAGCCATAATAATTGCACCAACTAAATACAAAGTCCCTCCTAAAGCACGCATTTGATGCATTGGAATTAATTGCAAGGTAGTATCTAAGAAATTTCCATATTGTAAAGTACCTTCTGCAGTGAATTGCTTCCACATCATACCTTGAGTAAATCCAGAGATATACATTGGAATGGCATAAAAAGCAATACCTATGGTTCCGATCCAAAAGTGGGTTTTAACCAATTTCTCCGAGAATAAGGTCGTATTGAAAATTCTTGGAACTAACCAATAAAGAATTGCAAAGGTCATGAATCCGTTCCATCCTAAAGCCCCAACGTGAACGTGTGCTACAACCCAATCTGTAAAGTGTGCAATGGCATTGATGTTTTTTAATGACAACATAGGTCCTTCAAAAGTTGCCAAACCATAAGCCGTAATGGCAACAACCATGAATTTCAAAATATTGTTTTCGCGAACTTTATCCCATGCACCTCTCAAGGTTAACAATCCGTTGATCATACCTCCCCAAGATGGAGCAATCAACATAATGGAGAATACAACACCCAATGATTGTGCCCAATCTGGTAAAGTAGAATATAATAAGTGGTGAGGCCCAGCCCAAATGTAGATAAATATTAATGCCCAAAAGTGAAGAATGGATAATCTGTACGAATAAACCGGACGATTGGCCATTTTAGGCAAGAAATAATACATCATACCCAAATAAGGGGTCGTTAAGAAAAATGCTACTGCATTATGTCCGTACCACCACTGCACTAAGGCATCCTGAACTCCAGAATACACATAATAACTTTTTAAGAAACCAATCGGTAATTGAACTGAGTTAACTAAGTGTAATACAGCAACTGTAATGAAAGTAGCGATGTAAAACCAAATAGCCACATATAAGTGTCTTTCTCTACGTTTTACAATGGTTCCAAACATATTGATACCAAATGCAACCCAAACCAAGGTGATTAAAATATCAATTGGCCATTCTAATTCAGCATATTCATGAGAAGTTGTAATACCTAATGGAAGTGTTACTGCTGCCAATACAATGACAGTTTGCCAACCCCAGAAATGGAACTTAGATAAAAAATCACTAAACATACGCGCTTTCAACAAACGCTGCATAGAATAATAAGCCCCAGCAAAAATAGCATTACCCACGAATGCAAAAATTACCGCATTGGTGTGGAGTGGTCTAATTCTACCAAATGAGCCATATTGCGTCACGTTTGCTGCTGGTTCAAATAATTGCGTTGCAACGATTACACCAACTAACATGCCAACAATCCCCCAAATAATGGTGGCTACTGCAAAGTTTCTGACAATTTTGTTGTCATAACTAAACTTTTCTAATTGTACAGATTGTTCTTTCATATGTAAAGATTTATTTTTTTTCAGAATCAGATTTGATTTCATCCATTAATATACGCATTCCAGGAGTTACTAGGTCGTTTTGTTGTCCTGATTTGACAGACCAAATGAAGGCCCCTAAGAATCCAAGGGCTAAGACAAAACTTACACTTATTAATACGTAGATGATATCCATTTCAAACAAAGTTCAACTTTTTAAGGTACTTTTTTTATGACATTTATCAGTTATTAGGTCGCAGGCTGCTGACATCAATAAGGTTTTGCATCTTCCTACCTTTAAAATTCATTCCTAAGGTAGCAATTAGCAACATACTCAATGAATTTACTGGCATTAAAATGGCTGCAACTATAGGAGAAAGTGTTCCTTGAACCGCAAAACTCAAACCAAATAGATTATAAATTACAGATAATGCAAAACTGTATTTGATTACCTTCATTCCAAATTGGGCAAAAGTTAAATATTTAGCTAGATATTTAACATTCTTTCCATTTAGAATAGCATCACTAGCAGGTGTAAATTGTAAATGATTTTCTGAAACGGCAATGCCTACTGATGCCTCTCGTAAGGCTCCAGCATCATTGAGCCCATCTCCTACCATTAATACTTTTTTGCCCGACTTTTGTAAACTCTGAATGAACTCCATTTTTTCCATGGGACTCATCTCAAAATGAATATGGGATTCACCAGGAAACCAATCTGATAGAGGACCTGCTGCTTGTTTTTTATCTCCTGAAAGTAAATAAAGTTCATAATTCATGCGTAAATTATGTAAAAGAGCTTCAATGCCTTCCCTGTTTTCCCAAGGAAAATCCATAAACCCAATAAATTCATCTCCAATTTTAATATAAATTCTTGATTCAGAATGGAAATAATCTTCGGGTTCTTCCTTAGGTACTCCCAACCATTTAGGAGAACCAATTTGATAAAGAGTTGAATTCCATTTTCCTTGTAATCCCTTAGCAGTTAATTCTTTAAAATTAGAAATAAATACACGTTCTGAGTATCCTAATTGTTCTATGTATTTTTTAAGTTGTCGAGATAAAGGGTGAGTTGATTGTAGCGATAAGGAATATAATACGTTCCATTCTTCAGGTAATAAACCTCTAGTAAAATGTATTTTTGGCGATTGTTCCTTGTGTAGGGTTAAAGTGCCCGTTTTATCAAATACAATGGTATCAATATTTGCAAATCTTTCGAGTGATTGCGTATTTTTAAAATATAAATTAAACTTGGATAACCAGCGCATTCCATGTCCCAAAGCAAAAGGGTAAGATATTGCCAAGGCACATGGGCAGGCAATAATTAACACACTTACTACAGCATTAGACCATATTTTGGGATTAACGATTCCCCAATATACCCCTACCGAAATAGCCAGGGTAAATAATAAAATGGTAAAATACATGCCTGTTTTATTGGCAAAATTTTCCCAATTTTCAGTTTTATATAAGGGGTTTTTAAAAGAGTTTTGTTCCCATAATTGGGTTAATTGACTATGCTGAAGGTCCTTGATTACTTCAATTTCAATCATTTCACCCGTGTGTCGCCCGCCAGCAAATAAGGAATTTCCTTCCTTTATTTCAATAAAATCACTTTCTCCTGTGACAAAACTGTAATCTAATTTTCCACTCCCTTTACGCAAAATAGAATCAGCAGGAATAATTTCTTGATTTCTAATTAAAAGTCGGTCTCCAACTTTAAGTTCAGCTAAAGGAATTTGGATTTCACTTTTATTGATCCATTTGCTGACACTCATTGGAAAATAAGAAGTATAATTTCTATTGAACGAAAGAAAGTCAAATGACTTTTGTTGGAACCATTTACCTACTAACAAGAAAAATATCAACCCCGTTACTGAATCCATATATCCAGCCCCATGATGACTTATAATTTCATAGGCAGAGCGACTATATCCTACTACAATTCCCAATAATACGGGTGCTTCAATGGTAAGTTTTTTAAGTTTCAAATGTGACCACACATTTGAAAAATAATCGCTAGCAGCATAAAATACAGAAATACTACCTAAAAATAAATTTAAATACCCAAACCAAACAGCCAACTTGGGGTCATCTAAACCAAGGTATTCGGGAAAGGAAAACAACATAATGTTGCCCGTACAAAATCCTGCAATTCCTAATTTTAGCAAAAGCTTTTTGTCTACAAACACATTATTTCTTTTCGAAGTAGCTTCATCCTCAGATTGAATTAAGGGTTCATAGCCTATTTTGCTAAGCAAATTTGCCAATTGACCAATACTCAAATCTTTTTCCTTAAACCAAACAGTTAATTCCTTTTTGCCAAAGTTTAATTGACTCTTAATTACATTTTCGTTGAGCTTATGCAGATTTTCTAATAAATACAAACATGACCTGCAATGGATGGAAGGTAAATAAAAAGTTAGTTTGGAAAATTCATTATTAGCAAATGTAATTAAGCGATTTCGAAATTGCGGACTATCTAAAAATTCAAATTGATGTGTACTTGGTGAAATACCTGGATTTACATCACAAGTATAATAATCCATTAAATCTTTGTCGTGCAGTAATTCATAAACCTTCTGACAACCTGAACAACAAAAATCCTTTTGATCAAAAATGATGGGTTCCTCTTGACAAACCTCGCCGCAATGGAAACATTGGGCCTTTTCTAAGGTGATTTTGGATTGATGATTCATAGAGGAGCAAATAATACATCAAATTTCTATGAATATACAGGATGTAAAACTGATAAAAAACATTTATTGTGATGAAATTAATCAGTTACTACTTTATTTATAGGATGTACCTTCGTGTCGATATCAATTTAATTGATGAAAAACTTATTTAAAGATACAGAAGACAAGTTATTGGCCAGTGGGATAGAAATATCTTATCTGCCAGATGAGTATTTGTTTCGGTTTGGTCAGAAGGCAGATTTCGTTTTTTATGTTTTGAAAGGTAAAATTTGTTTGGAAACACCAGATAATAAGGGGTATATTTTAGAAGATCAACCAATGTTTTTAGGAATTGAAGAATTGGTGAATCAAAAAAAACACACATTTTCTACTCACACGATTGATTCTTCAAAGTTTTTAGTCTATGAAAAGAATTATTTCCTTTCATTGATTCAAGAATTTGATTTAGAAAATGATTTTATAAAAGCAAAACAAAATGAATTGAATGATTTTTTCCAAACTTCTACGCCTAACCATTAAAGATTTTACATAGAGTGGTAAGTTAAAAGGGTGCAAAAAGCCAAAAGATTATTTCTTTTGGCTTTTTTATTTTAGCGGACTATCTTTTTCCTTTTTCAAGGTATTGTAAACCATCTTATCGATAAAACCACTAAACAACTTGTTTAAAAATACTGTCAATTTTCCCTGAAAAGTCAATACCAAGGTTTTCTTTTTGCTTTCAAATGCCTTGTAAATTTCCTTTGCTACTTCCTCTGAACTCATCATCTTTGATTCTTCTCGCATGGTCTCTCCTGTTATTTTGCCTTCGGAATTAAGAGATGCATTTCGAATATTAGAAGCAGTAAATCCAGGACAAGCGATTAACACATGAACACCTGTTCCAATAAGTTCTGTTCTAAGGGCTTCCATGAAGCCATTCATTGCAAATTTGGAGGCCGAATAGCCTGAACGTACGGGTAGTCCTCGGTAACCTGCTATAGAAGAAATCCCAATAATTCCCCCCTTTCGTTCTTTGATATAAGGCAATGCCGCATGAGTTGAATAAACTGTTCCCCAGAAGTTGATATCCATTACTTGCTTCATTACGTCCATTTGAACACTTTCAAACATCGAACGCATGGAAATACCTGCATTATTAATCAATATATCAATTCCTCCAAATTCTGAAACAACTTGTTGAATCATTTGTTTAGTTTCTTCCTCATTAGCAGAATCACATTTAATGCCCTTTGCTTGTATGTTATTTTGAATCAATTCATTT
Organism: Sandaracinomonas limnophila; assembly: GCF_004005965.1. Taxonomy (GTDB): domain Bacteria; phylum Bacteroidota; class Bacteroidia; order Cytophagales; family Spirosomataceae; genus Sandaracinomonas; species Sandaracinomonas limnophila. Next base: position 206,816 of record NZ_SACY01000001.1, read on the forward strand.
TCAACGGATTTTAGGTTTTCAGCATTTCTACCTGTTATTACAACAGTATATCCATGATTTCCGTATTCAAAGGCCAATGATTTTCCAATTCCTGAGGAACCACCAGTAATAATTACAACTTTAGAGGAGTCCATATTAGCGTAATTTTAATTTTACAATATTTTCTACGTGATGTGTCTGAGGGAACATATCCACCGGGTGCACCACCTCAACATGATAGGCTGCATCTAATATAGCCAAATCTCTGGCTTGAGTGGCAGGATTACAACTCACATAGACAATTGTTTTTGGTAAAACCTTTAAAATTTGTAGAGTTACATCCTCATCCATCCCAGCCCTAGGTGGATCCGTAATAATTACATCTGGTTTGCCATGAACAGAAATAAATTCATCTGTTAATAACTTTTTCATATCTCCAGCAAAAAAAGTGGCATTTTCAACCTGATTGATTTGGGCATTTACTTTAGCATCTTCTACCGCCATTTCAACATATTCCAAACCAACTACTTTTTTTGCTTGATTGGATAAAAATAAGCCGATAGTTCCTGTTCCAGAATACAAATCATAAACTACTTCATCCCCTTTTAAATCAGCATATTTGCGAACCAATTGATACAAATGAAGTGCTTGTTTGGAGTTTGTTTGGAAAAATGATTTCGGACCTATTTGAAACGATAAATTTTCCATTTTCTCCACAATAAATGGTTTTCCATGGTAATTTATCACCTCTAAATCATGAAACGTATCATTTCCTTTCTGATTTACCACATAATTCAGGGAAGTAATTGATGGAAACGATTTTTTGATGAATTCCATCATTTTTCCAATTTCTTCCTCAGTAGCAAAAGCAAATTGAACAACTACCATCCATTCGCCTATACTGGAATTTCGAATGATTAAATTTCGAAGTGCCCCCTCCTTTTGATTTTTTAATTCATAAAAGGAAATACTCTCTTTTTCAGCAAAGTTGCGAACTGCATTTCTTAGAGTATTTGATGGTTCAGGCTGCAAGTGACAATTGTTCACTTCAAGGATTTTATCAAAACGACCAGGAACGTGAAATCCTAATGCATTTAAAGAACCTAAGTCCTCTTTGCCAATTTCATCTTCAGTCAACCAACGCGCTTGGGAAAAAGTGAATTCTAATTTGTTTCTATAAAAATAGTGTTCTGAAGAGCCACTTATTGTTTCAAACGCAGGAAGCTGAACTTTCGCGATACGTTCTAAATTATCTTTTACTTGTTGATTTTTAAATCCTAATTGAGCCTCATAACTCACATGTTGCCATTTGCAACCTCCACACACTCCATAATGCTCACAAACCACTGGAACATGATCTTTAGATAAAGCTTGAATATTAATAGCCTGAGCTTGCTTAAACTTCTTTTTATTTCGGATTATTTTTAAATCACAAACGTCGCCTGGCGCTACTTGTCCTTGAACAAATATGATTTCGTCATTTACTTTTGCAATACATTTGGCCTCTGCTGCATAGGCCAATATGGTAATACCTTCTATGATTTGCTGTGTTTTATCTTTCCTTCTACTCATTTTGCAAAGGTAGGAAAAAGTGAGCGAGTGAGAAAGTAAGCAAGTGAATAGTCTTGATTTACATCGGTTCCTCAAATGGATCGAAATCTGCACTTGGTGCAGCATTAGAATTATTTAATTTAGAACCTTTGAAAATTGATTCCTCCTTGGCATTGTCAAAATCTCCACTGGTATCTCCCAAATTGCCTAAATTTCCCAAGTTGCCTTCAAATTGGTCTGCATCCAAATCACAATATTTTGTGTATTTGCCAATGAACTTCAACCAAACATTTTCTAAAGAACCTGAACGGTTTTTAGCCATAATGATTTCTCCCATGCCCATTACAGAGTTACCGCTGTCATCTTGGGTGATTCCATAATAGTCTGGACGATAGATAAACATTACTTGGTCAGCATCTTGCTCAATGGCTCCCGATTCACGAAGGTCAGATAATTGAGGTTTTTTGTTTCCTCCGCGAGTTTCCGTAGAACGATTTAACTGGGAAAGTGCAATAACTGGTATATCCAATTCCTTTGCCAATTGTTTTAAAGCTCTTGAAATCTGTGAAATTTCTTGTTCACGATTACCACTTGGCCCTTTTCCAGATGAATCACCTGTCATTAATTGCAAGTAGTCGATAACAACCAATTCGATGTTTTTCTGCGCTTTTAGTCTTCTACATTTTGCACGTAATTCTAAAATGGAAAGTGCTGGGGTATCATCTATATAAATGGGTGCATCATACAATTTTTTGATTTTTGTATGCAATTGCTGCCATTCGTGTGGTTCTAATTTCCCTTTTCTGATTTTCTCCGATTCAATCTCTGCTTCGGCAGAAATGATACGATTTACCAATTGAACCCCACTCATCTCAAGCGAGAACAAGGCCACAGGTTTATCAAATTCTACCGCTGCATTTCTACAGGCCGAAACAACAAAGGCCGTTTTTCCCATACCCGGGCGTGCTGCAATGATGATTAATTCTTGTCGTTGGAATCCAGATGTTAATCTATCCAATGCGGTAAAGCCTGAAGGAATACCTGTTAAGCCACTTTTTTGTAATTGTTTTTTTTCCAATTCATCTACTGCCTTTTTCAAAATATCCGACATGCTTTCGTAGTTCTTACGGATATTTGATTCGGCAATAGTGAATAATTCCTGCTCCATTTTATCCAAAATTTGAAACACGTCAGAGGTGTCTTCATAGGATAACTTTTGGATTTCGGATGAGATGGAAATTAATTGTCTTTTTAGGTATTGTTCAATGATAATCCTTGCGTGAAATTCAACGTTTGAAGATGAACTTACACGTGAAGTCAATTGGGCCAAATAACTTGCGCCTCCAGTTGCTTCTAAATTCCCATTGGTTTTAAGGTAATTATGAACAGTTAATAAATCAACTGGCTGAGAGGCTTGAAAAAGACCTTGTATGGCTTGGAAAATCTTTTGATGTGCTTCTTTGTAAAAGGAATCAGGTTTCAATAATTCAATAACGTTGGTCAACGGTTCTTTTTCCAACATTAAGGCTCCCAAAAGGGCTTCTTCCAAATCAACAGCCTGAGGAGGCAGTTTTCCTAAGCCCAAATCGCCCAAACGAACGGGACCATTTGACCTTGAAATACCTGATGAATTACCTCTCCTAACTTGATTTGATGAACTATTTATTTCCATACAACAATTTTACAAAAATTTTATGGAAAATTATCATCTTTCTTATAGGATTAAACTCAAGGATTTGATTATTTTTATGTTATTGTTTTAACCCAAATAAAATAGCTCTTGTTGGAAAAAATTATTCAATTGTCTGAGGTATCCCTAATCGATTTTTTAGGCGCTGCCAATAGTAATTTTCAATTGTTAGTGGCGGCTTTTCCACAAACCAAATTAATTGCACGTGGTGAACAACTTACGGTAAGAGGTTCCGACGACCAAATTGCCTTGGTGGAGGCCATTGTTAACCAATGTGTTCAACACCTTGAAAAACATCACACCCTTTTACCAGTTCATGTTAAAACGTACATAGATGCAGTTTTAAATCCTACAGGTGAAGAGGTTGTTACTCCTTGGGTCGATGATAAGGATGTTTTATTGTTCGGAAATAAAGGTTTAGTCATTAAGGTAAAAACGCCCAATCAACGAAAATTGGTGGAGGCAGCGGCTAAAAATGACATCGTTTTTGCTATTGGACCCGCGGGTACAGGTAAGACTTATACAGCAGTTGCTTTGGCTGTAAAGGCCTTAAAAAATAAAGAGGTAAAGAAAATTATTATTACGCGTCCTGCTGTGGAGGCTGGTGAAAATTTAGGTTTTTTGCCAGGCGATTTAAAAGAAAAAATTGACCCGTATTTGCGACCAATTTATGATGCCTTGGATGATATGATTCCGGCTGAAAAATTGAAATTTTACATTGAAAATAGAACGATTGAGATTGCGCCATTAGCCTATATGCGTGGTCGAACTTTAAATAAAGCATTTATTCTTTTAGATGAGGCTCAAAATACGACCTCCATGCAGATGAAAATGTTCTTAACCCGTATGGGTATTCAATCTAAAATTATCATTACAGGTGATAAATCTCAGGTGGACCTACCTAAAAATCAAGTTTCTGGATTAGGTGAATCACTTCATATATTGAAAGGAATTAATGGGATTTCTTTTGTGGAATTAGATGGAAGTGATGTGGTTCGACATAAGTTGGTGAGGGCAATTATTGAGGCATATGAGAAGAAAGTGAGCTAGGGAGTCAGTGAGCCAGTGATCCAGTGAGCAAGTAATTTTTGAGAAATGCAATATCAAATAATAGAGGCAAAAAGTTTAGAGGAAATACAACAGGTATTCCAAATTCGAATTGAAGTATTTGTGGATGAGCAAAAGTGTTTACCCTCAGAGGAATTTGATGAATTGGATGCTGAGGCGAGACATTTTTTGTTATTTGTCGAAGGAGCACCAGCTGCAACGGGTCGATTTAGAAAAACCGATAAAGGAATAAAAATTGAGCGGATAGCAACTTTGTCAAAATACAGAGGTAAAAAATTGGCTACCTATATCATTCAACATATAATAAAGGTAGCCAAAGAACAATTTCCAGAAATAAATAATTTTTATTTACATTCTCAACAAACGGTAATGCCATTATATGCTTCTTTAGGATTTAAACCTTATGGTAATACCTTTATGGAAGCTGACATCGTTCACCAAGCAATGGAATGTGTTTTTTAGAATGGTAAATCATCGTCCCCTTCAGCTGCTGCTGCCATTGGAGGGAATTTCGCAGCTCCTGTAGAGGCATTAAATTCAACATTCGAAGGTACGCTTGAAGGTGCAGTTGTCTCTGCTCCCATTCTTTCGATTCTGTAGGCTCTTAATTCAGTGTACCAACGCTCGTTGTATTCTCTTGATTCTGGAGAAAATTGAATTTTTAAAGTTTCGCCATCAGCAATTTGACTTAAATCTTGGGTTCTGTCTCCCCAAGCTGCTAAACAAACTTTTTTAGGATATTGCTCCTGTGTTTCAATAACAAACTCTTGTTTAATCCAATTTGTACCGTTTTTTCCCGTTCCGGTTACCTCACCTAATTTCTTAATTAATTTTCCGCTAATCTCAGCCATGATTTTTGTCTTGATTTAATTTTTTCGATTGGCAAGTAAGTAAATTATTGGTAATTTTGAAAATCTTTGGCGATGTGGTGGAATTGGTAGACACGCTACTTTGAGGTGGTAGTGCCGCAAGGTATGGGAGTTCGAATCTCCCCATCGTCACTTTTAATTTTTTTTTAACGGTAAATCATATTGAAAATGAAGCCTTACAGCGTGTTACTTTACTATAACTATACTCCAATTCCAAATCCCGAAGAGTATAGAGAAAAACATCACCTATTTTGTTTAAAAAATAATTTACTTGGCAGAATTATTGTTGCTTCTGAGGGATTAAACGGAACAGTCTCTGGTTTAAAAGAAGATTGTGATTTGTATATGAAATGGTTGGAAAACGATCCCATTTTTTTCGGTTCTGATTTCGATTTTAAAATTGAAGAGCACGATAAACATACATTTGCAAAATTACATGTACGCGTTAAAAATGAAATTGTTCACTCCGATTTACCTGTAAATCCGCGGGTTCGAACAGGCAAGCATTTAAAACCTGCAGAATTTAAAGAAATGCTTAAAAATGACCCAGAAGTGGTGTTGGTCGATATGCGTTCCAATTACGAACATGAATTGGGCAAATTTAAAGGTGCTTACACCTTTGATATGGAGAATCTACGCGATTTACCAAACCATGTTAATGAAATAGATCATTTAAAAGACAAAAAAGTTATCACTTATTGTACAGGTGGAATTAAATGCGAAAAAGCGTCTGCCTATCTTTTAGATCAAGGATTTACGAATGTATACCAATTGCATGGTGGAATCATTAAATATGGATTAGAAGAAGGCGGAGAGGATTTTGATGGCTCATGTTATGTCTTTGATAATCGAGTAGCTACAGCCGTAAATTCAGTTAATCCAGAAGTGATTTCAAAATGTCATGTTTGTTCCGAAATCTCTGACCACATGGTCAATTGTGCGAATCCAGAATGTAATGAACATTTACCAATTTGCCCATCTTGTTTAAAAGAAATGGAAGGTGCTTGTTCTAAGGAATGCAAAGAACATCCAAGAAAGCGCCCATATAATGAAAAAGGATATTTTTCTAAAAATTCAGACGGATATTCCCCAGAATTGGGTTATAAATCATTTTCAAGAAATGAGATCAAGGTATAAGGTATGAAGGAAAGTTTAGCAAAAAATATTGATGAGTTTATATTGTCTCAGACACCTGAATTGGTTGAGAAATTAAGTGAATTACGCTTTGTAATTAAGGAGGTTTGTCCAGAAGCAGAGGAATCAATTAGTTATATGATGCCAGCTTTTAAATATAAAGGTAAACCTCTTTGTTATTTTGGAGTTTTCAAAACTCATATTGGTTTTTTTCCTACACCAGGCCCTATTGCCTTTTATGAAAATGATTTGAAAGGTTATAAATGTTCAAAAGGAACTGTTCAAATTCCTTTTAAAATTGAATTACCAATCGAATTAATTAAGAAATTAGTTGCCCATCGGATGAAAACAATTTCAATTAACTCATAACTCATAACTCATAACTCATAATTCATAACTCATAATTTATTACAAGTTCAATTAATCGCTCTATTTGGAAGTCCGGTTTTTTAGAAAATTCTTTTGTAACTCGATTCGCCAAGATCGCATTGAAAGATAAGACTTTATGTCCCAATAGCTTTCCAAAAGCATAATAAGCTGCAGTTTCCATTTCCAAATTGGAGGGTTTTAATTGACCCAATCTACAATTTCTGATTTGTTCCAAGTAATTTTTTTTATTGTTCTTAAGTCGAATTTCTCTGCCTTGAGGTGCATAAAATCCAGGTGTTGAAACGGTAAGTCCCTCAATGAAATTCAAGTTTTTGTATTTTTTTACTAATTCATCACTAGATTTTGAAAGATAAAATGAGGTGTTTTTTGGAAAATTTTGTTTAAAAACTTCGACCTCATCTGAATTAAAATCCTTTAAATTTTCATCAAAATCATAGAAATCAGACAAATTATCTATACCAATTGCAGCTTTTGATACAAGGAAAGAGTCTACTGGAATATCTTCTTGGATGGAGCCTGAAGTTCCAATTCTAATCAATTGTAATTTTCTTTTATGTGATTTAATTTCTCGAGTTTTAAAATTAATATTAGCCAATGCGTCTAATTCTGTCATTACAATTTCTACATTGTCAGGCCCAATTCCTGAAGAAATAACTCCAATTCTTTCACCATTTTTTTCTCCAAAATGACTTACAAATTCTCTTTTATGAATCTTATCCGTTATTTTGTCAAAATATTGAGAAACCATCGGTACTCTTTCTGGGTCTCCAACCATAAAAATTCGATTAGGTAATTGATCCGGATGAATGGCCAAGTGGTAAGCTGTTCCATTAGAATTGATGATAAGATCGGTACTCGATATAATATGATTTGAATTCATTTAAATATGTTGGAACTTAAAATTAAATTAATTGAGAGGATTACAAAAGAAATCGGGGATAAAATCCTTGAAACTGAGAAATCTTATCAATTAGCGAAAGAGTCTAGAGATAGTGATACTAAAAGTAGTGCTGGAGATAAATATGAAACAGGTCGAGAAATGATGCAGAAAGAAATGGATAAAAATCTGGCACTCATACATCAATATAAACAACAATTAATTGAATTGAATAAAGGCAGCTCAAAATTTATTCGAACATCTCAAGGTGATTTTATCGTTTGTATTGGTTTAGGTAAATTAGTTATTGAAGGCAAAAATTACTTTGCTATTTCTTGGGATTCCCCAGTTGGCCAACAATTAAAGGGTAAAAATTCGGGCGATTCGTATGTTATTAATGGAAAAGAATTTAAAATTGAATCAATTTTTTAAATCCAATTCCATGATATAATCATTCATGAAATATCCATTTCCAATTTCTAAATCTATCTCAGATGCAACTTTAAAGCCTTTTTTTAAATAAAATTCGTAGGCAGAGTTATGGCGATTGACATTTAATTCGATTGTTAGTAAACCTTGTGAAATAGCCAATTTCTTAACGGTTTCTAAAAGTAAAGTCCCCGCTCCTTTTTCTTTTGTGAATGGATTTGTATATAACTTATGTAATTTCCCTTTTTGTTGATTTATTTTTTCAAATGCTGCAAAGCCCATAGCCTGATTGTTTTCATTTTCTAAAATGAAAAAATGTATTCCCTTTTCAAATTGTTTATTCAGTGAATCATTTGAATACATCATTTCAAGCATAAAAGCACATTGTTCTTCACCAATTATGTGTAAATATGTTGGTCGCCAGGCGGCTTCTGCAATTATCTGAATATTGATAATATCGTTTTTGTCTGCTTTTCTTACCTTCATTTCTTAAATTTCTGACTGCAAATTCGTATTTTTGTTTTTAAAATCAAAAGATATGAGCACCACAAAACCTCTCATTTTAATTGCCAACGACGATTCCATTTATTCTAAAGGAATTTGCGTTTTAACCGAAATTATGGCGGAAATGGGCGAAGTTGTAGTTGTTGCTCCAGACACTGTTCAATCTGGAATGGGACATGCAATTACTTTAGGTTCACCACTTAGGGTTACAGAAACACAAGATTTTGGTCCAAATATTAAATCCTATAAATGTTCGGGTACTCCTGCCGACTGTGTAAAGTTTGGAAAACACTATTTGTTAAAAGGTAGAAAAATTGATCTGGTTGTGAGTGGAATTAATCATGGATCAAATGCCTCTATTGCAGTTTTATATTCAGGTACTATGTCGGCAGCCATTGAAGCAGCAATGGAGGGAATTCCTGCCATCGGGTTTTCTTTATGTGATTACGCCCACGATGCAGATTTTTCGCATTGCCACGATTTTGTCATTAAAATTGCTCAACAAGTGCTTATTCATGGTCTTCCTAAGGGATTAACTTTAAATGTTAATTTCCCTGCGAAATCTGCTGAGATTCCCAAAGGAATCAAGGTTGGAAAACAGGCTAATGCGGTATTTAGAGAATCCTTTGCTGAAAGAAAAGATCCTTATGGACAACCTTATTATTGGATGGATGGTGAGTTGGAAAATTACGATTTAAACAATAATACCGATTTAGATGCCTTAGAAGAAAATTATGTTTCTATTGTGCCGGTTAAATATGATTTGACGGATTATGAGGAGCTAGAATTAATGAAAAAGGAATGGGAGCTTTAAATAATTATGAATTATGAATTATGAATTATGAATTATGAATAAAAAGCAGTGGATCATTTCATTGGCATTTGGATTAAGCCTTGCAATTATGTCGGCAAAATTCTATGCTTATTTTTTAAGTGGATCCACTACCCTGTTGACGGATGCATTAGAATCAATTGTAAATGTGGTTGCTAGTGGTTTTGCATTTTATTCTATCTATTTGGCCTCTCTACCTAAAGATTTAAATCACCCCTATGGTCATGGTAAAATAGAATTTTTTGCCTCAGGGTTAGAGGGTGTGTTGATTTTCCTTGCAGCTTGTTATATATTTTTACATGCCAGTCAACATCTTTATTCACATCCACCTATTGAATCTTTAGATATAGGAATCTTAATTTCCTTGGTTTCGGCCGTATTGAATGGACTTCTTGGAGCCTTTATGATACATATCGGTAAAATAGAACGTTCATTAACTTTAGAAGCGGATGGTAAACATATTCGATTAGATGCCTTGAATGGATTATTTATCGTTTTTGCCCTTGCCATTACCTATTTTACAGATTGGCTTTGGGTCGATTCGGTAGCATCCATTTTTTTCTCCATTTTGATGGTTATTCAAAGTATATCTTTGGTTCGACAAGCCGTGGCTGGACTAATGGATGAAATGAATCCGTCTGTGTTTAAAAACATGATAGATTGGATCACCAAGCACCAGAAATCTGAGTGGATTGATTTACATAATTTACGTATTCAACAATATGGTGGCGATTTACATATTGATTGTCATTTGACCCTTCCACGATATTGGGATTTGAATCGTGTCCATGAAGAAATTCATGAGTTTGAAGAAACCATTAATTCAGCATTGACATCTCACATAGAAATATTTGTTCATGCAGATCCATGTCTGGATGAATGTTGTTCACATTGTACAATATCAGATTGTCCCATAAGAAAAAGTGAATTGATTAGGCCAATTCAATGGAATCAAGTGAATTTGGCATTAAATCAAAAACATTTTAATGAGCAATTACAAGGGTTTTAAGGTACTTAATCCCCCGTCTAGGTGTAAAATTTGACCTGTCATCCAAGAGTTTTTGGGAGAAAGTAAAAAATAGGCTAAATCGGCAATTTCTTCGGGTTCACCTATTTTGTTCAAGGGATGCCTTTTAGCAGCAACTTCAATTTTCTCAGGTGAGTTTACTAAAGCTCCTGCAAGTTCTGTTTTAGTTAAAGAAGGTGCTATTGCGTTTACTTTGATGTTTAAAGAGGCGAATTCAGCTGCTAATGATTTTGTTAGTCCTTCAATTGCACCTTTAGAACTTGCAATGGAAGCATGAAAACTCATTCCAGTTTGAACGGCAACTGTTGAAAATAAAACAATAGATGAAGAACCAGCTGCTTTAAGCTGTGGTAGCAAGGTTTGAATGACTTCAACAGCCCCTAAAAAATTGATTCTAAGGTCTTTTTCGAAGTTTTCAATCGTAAATCGATTGAATGGCTTTAAGTTAATAGTACCGGGAGCATATACCAATCCAGCTATCGGTTCATTAACAGACTGGAAAATTTCTGATGCAGATGATTCTGCATCCCAAATAAAATTTTCAATTCCTTGTAATTCTGAGGCTGTTCTGGAAAAATTAATTACTCGATGATTTTCTTGGATTAATTTTAAAGCAATTTCTTTACCAATTCCCTTACTAGCACCAACAATTACATAAGTTGCCATACTTATAATTCTATAGAAGTTAAAAACTCTTTTCTAGTATCCTGATTGTGAAAATTTCCACCAAAAAAAGATGTTACTGTAGATGTGGAATCATCTTTAATACCTCTTGATGATACACAAAGATGTTTTGCATCCATAATAACTGCCACATGTTCTGTGTTTAATACTTTTTGCAGATGCTTTCCAATTTGAATTGTCAAACGCTCTTGAACTTGAGGTCTTTTTGAAAAATAATGTACAATTCTGTTCAATTTGGATAATCCGATAATCTTACCTGAGGAAATATAGGCAATATGAGCTTTTCCAAAAATAGGAACAAAATGGTGTTCGCAATTGGAATAAAAGTTGATATTTTTTTCTACCAACATCTCATTGTATCCAAATTTGTTTTCGAATAATGTGGCAGCTGGTTCATTTTTAGGATCTAAACCACTAAAGATTTCTTTAACAAACATTTTTGCAACCCTTTTAGGCGTTCCTCTTAATGAATCGTCAGTTAGATCTAATCCAAGTGTTTGCATGATTTCCTTAAAATGACCTTCGATTTTTTTGATTTTTTCATCATCTGTCAAATCAAATGCATCTTCCCTCAAAGGAGTATTTACAGAGGAGCCAATATGATTGTCCCCCATTTCTTTTTCCTTGGCAGAAAAGGCATCAGAATCAATAAGCAGGGAATTCAACGAAATTTCGTTCGGTTTCATATAGTTTAATTTTAAGGTCAATGTTTGTTGGAATAACTTTTCGGAGCTTTTCGTAAACCACAACTGCTATATTTTCTACAGTAGGATTTAAATTTTTAAACTCTGGTACGTCTAAATTTAAATTTTTGTGATCAAATTTTGAAATAATTTCTTCTTGAATCCAATTTGATAAAATTTTTAAATCAACAACATAGCCTGTCTCTGGATTGATATGTCCAATTAATTGTACTATCAACTCATAATTATGGCCGTGATAATTGGGATTGTTGCATAAACCAAAAACTTCGTTGTTTTTCTCATCGGTCCAATCGGCATTATATAAGCGATGTGCAGCATTAAAATGCTCTTTTCTAAAAACACTAATTTTTTTTGCTTCTATCATATTTGAAAAAATCCTATAAATTTACGTTACTATTTATGAAAATTACCTTTAAACAAACAAAAAATACTATTTAATCTTTATGAAAAGAAGGAAGTTTATTACTAGTTCCTTGATTATAGGCTCAACTGCCGCCATTTATCAACCATTTTCAGATTCTAAATCATTAGAACAAAAAAATGTTCGATTAGGTTTCATTGGTGTTGGACTTCGTGGTCGGAATCATTTAGAAATGGCATTGTATAGAAATGATGTGGATGTTGTGGCAATTTGTGACGTTGATCCTAAAGCATTGGCCCTTGCCCAAAAGATGATTTCTAATAAGGGAAGAAATCCTGCAATTGAATATGGAAAAGGAGACCACGATTTCGAAAACCTTGTTAAAAGGGATGATATAGATGGTGTGATAATTGCTACTCCATGGGAATGGCATGTACCAATGGCCCTAGCTTCCATGAAAGAAGGGAAATATACTGGTGTAGAGGTTTCTGCTACTGTAACCCTAAAGGAAAGTTGGGATTTAGTCAATATGCACGAAAAAACTGGAGCACATTGCATGATTTTGGAAAATGTTTGTTACCGTCGAGATGTAATGGCTGTATTGAATATGGTTCGCCAAGGTATTTTTGGAACTTTATCCCATGTGCAATGTGGCTACCAACACGATTTACGTGAGGTTAAATTTAACGATGGTATAAATCCATATGGAGGTGGAGTTGAATTTGGTGAAAAAGGATTTTCTGAGGCAAAATGGAGAACACAACATTCTGTAGATAGAAATGGAGATTTGTATCCAACGCATGGCTTGGGTCCAGTTGCAGAAATGCTGAATATTAATAGAGGAAACCAGTTTTTATATCTTACTTCCATGGCATCTCCTTCCATGGGTTTACACGATTACATTGTGAAAAAAGGTGGAGAAAATCACCCAAATGCAAAAGTGAAATTCAAATTAGGAGATGTGGTTCAAACCATGATTAAATGTGCAAATGGAGAAACAATTTTGATTACTCATGATACCAATTTGCCTCGTCCCTATTCTTTAGGTTTCAGAGTTCAAGGAACCAATGGAATTTGGACAGAAGATAATAAATCTATTTATCTGGATGGAGTTTCGCCTAAAAAACATTCTTGGGAGGAATTTAAGCCTTATCAAGAAAAGTATGATCATCCTCTTTGGAAAAACCATGCTTCAGATGCCGAGAATGCAGGACATGGTGGGATTGACTATTTCGTTTTAAGGGCCTTTATTGAAGCTATTAAAAACAAAGTGGCCCCTCCTATTGATGTTTATGATGCTGCAGCTTGGTCAGCCATTTCACCATTATCAGAAGAATCGATTAAAAAAGGCTCAACAGCCGTTCAAATACCTGATTTCACTCGTGGAAAATGGAAAACAAATAAACCTATTTTTGGACTAACTAACGAATATTAAAATGACCTCACAAAAATCTTCCGGAAACGGAGCCTTACTTATTATTGGAATATTATTCTTTGTATTTGGTTTTGTAACCTGGGTAAATTCCGTATTAATTGCATTTTTTAAATCTGCTTTTCATTTAAATAATTTTCAGTCGCTTTTAGTAGCCTCTGCTTTTTTTATTTCGTATTTCGTGATGTCAATTCCCTCTTCCTGGGTTTTGGCTAAATCTGGATTTAAAAATGGCATGTCTTTTGGTTTATTCGCTATGTCGATCGGTACTTTACTTTTTATTCCTGCAGCAAATTCAGAGAATTATGCTTTATTCTTATTGGGATTGTTCATTATTGGTTCAGGCTTGGCTCTGTTACAAACTGCCTCCAATCCGTATGTAACAATTTTGGGTCCAAGAGAGAGTGCTGCAACCAGAATCTCATTCATGGGGATATGCAATAAAATTGCGGGAATTTTAAGCCAATTTATTTTTGGTAGCCTATTATTATCAAATGAAATTGGTGACAAAGTTGATTTAGGTATAGTTATCAAGCCTTACGCAATAATGACTTTAGTTTTAGTGGCCTTAGCTATTTGGATTCGTTTTTCTGCTTTGCCTGATATCGATTCAGATGAGGAAGATTCTGAGCAAGAAATTGCTACGAAAAAGACATCTGTGTTTCAATTTCCAAATTTGGTTTTAGGTCTTATTGCATTTTTCTTGTATGTAGGTGTAGAGGTAATGGCTGGTGATACCATTATCAATTATGGTACTTCTCAAGGATTTGCAATGGATGAAGCGAAGAATTTTACTTCTTTTACATTGTACGGAATGTTGGCTGGTTACATTGCAGGAATACTTTTTATTCCCAAATTAATTTCTCAACAAACTGCATTAAATATTTCAGCCATCTTGGGAATTGTATTTTCTTTAGGTACGGTATTTGCACCCAATCCAACATTATCAGTAGGTAGTTTAGCATTTTTAGGATTGGCAAATGCATTGATGTGGCCTGCATTGTGGCCATTAGCAATTGAAGGATTAGGAAAATTTACTAAAATTGGTTCTGCTTTAATTGTGATGATGATTGCGGGAGGAGCTATTTTGCCTTTGGCATATGGACATATAGCAGATTTAATTGGCGATACAAAAATGGCGTATTCGATTATGCTACCTTGCTATGTGTTCATTTATTATTATGCAGTAAAAGGTCATAAAAAGAAGTCTTGGTAAGGAATTTTGCCTATTTTTGTATTTTAATTTACAGTTTTGGACGCATCTCAATCTCTTATAAAAAATAGTAATATTTATGCACCATCTTTGGTGAGCTATGTTCGTCGACAAACCATTCCAGTTCAGATAGGTGACTTGATGATGGGTTCGGATTATCCAATTCGAGTGCAATCTATGACAACCGTGGATACAATGGACACATTAGGTTCTATTGAGCAATCCATTCGAATGATTGAAGCAGGATGTGAATTAGTTCGAATTACTGCTCCTTCTGTCAAAGAGGCTCAAAATTTAGAGAATATAAGAAAAGGTTTGCGCGAAAGAGGCTATACTACTCCCCTCGTTGCAGATATTCATTTTACACCCAATGCAGCGGAATTAGCGGCAAGAATTGTTGAAAAAGTTCGCATCAATCCTGGAAATTACGCAGATAAAAAGCGTTTTGAGACGATTGATTATACAGAAGCATCTTATGCTGCTGAATTAGAAAGGATTCGAGATAAATTTTTACCGTTAGTAAAAATTTGTAAGGAATATGGAACTGCCATGCGAATTGGCACCAATCATGGTTCATTGTCAGACCGTATTCTAAGTAGATATGGCGATACCCCTCTTGGTATGGTGGAGTCAGCCCTAGAGTTTTTGCGGATTTGTGAAGATGAGAACTATTTCAATATTGTCATTTCAATGAAGGCTTCCAACACGCAGGTGATGGTAGAGGCTTATCGATTATTGGTTCAGCGGTTAAATGAGGGTCAATTTAAACCATACCCATTGCATTTAGGAGTTACTGAAGCAGGAGACGGTGAAGATGGTCGAATTAAATCTGCTGTGGGTATTGGAACGCTTTTGGAAGATGGCTTGGGAGATACGGTTAGGGTATCTTTGACGGAAGATCCAGAATTTGAAATGCCAGTAGCACGAGATTTGGTCAATCGTTATTCTCAAAGAAAGAATCTTTCAGGTAAAATTGAAGCCTTCCATACAGAAAATACAAATTTTGATTCGCCAATTAATCCATTTGTACACCAGAGAAGAAAAACTTTTGAAAATCATACATTAGGTGGACATCAAGTGCCTCGTGTTATTGCTGATTTTTCAAATGAATCCAAAATTAATTTAGCTTCATTGAAATCTATTGGTCATTTTTACTTGCCTGAACCAGATAAATGGGCGATGAACGATCTGGGTGCCGATTTTATTTATACAGGCCAACAGCAGGTGGATTTTATGTTGCCCAATGGATTGAAACAAATTCAGGACGTAAGTTTGTGGGCAAATTCAACTGATGAAAATGTATTTCCTCTATTTACCCTAGCTGAATTGACATCTTTTGCTCAGCGAAATCCAATTTTGAATTTTGTAAAAATAGATGCAGATGAGGTTATTCAGAATAAAAATTTTATACAAACATTATCAGCAGATAAAACCTTAATTCCAATTATTCACTCGAATAATGAACACAATATGCCTGAGATTCGTCGGGCAATGTTTGAATTGATTCAAAATGAAGTACAAAATCCGGTAATTTTCCATTTTACCTATAAAGATTTAAATGCGGATCAAACACAGTTGTTTGCTGCCACTGATGCTGGTGCATTGTTTTTAGATGGATTGGGAGATGGCCTGATGATAAGTTTGGATGAAAATCGAAATGAATATCTAAAAACTTCTAATTCTTTGGCCTTTGGAATACTGCAAGCAAGCAGAATGAGAATTTCAAAAACAGAATATATTTCCTGTCCCTCTTGTGGTAGAACTTTGTTTGATTTACAAGAAACTACAGCCAAAATTCGAAAGCAAACAGACCATTTAAAGGGAATTAAAATTGGAATTATGGGTTGTATTGTAAATGGTCCTGGAGAAATGGCAGATGCTGATTATGGTTATGTGGGTATTGGGAAAGATAAAATTTCCTTATATCGTGGACAAGAAATAGTTAAACGCTCCGTCCATTCAGATACCGCTGTTGAGGAGTTGATTCAATTGATCAAGGATGATGGGAATTGGAGGGAAATATAATTATGAATTGTAAATTATTAATTATTAATTATTAATTATGAATTAGTTTCTCGTTACAAATCGGTAAATAATAACGATTAAACAAATCAAAAACATAATAATTGATATTTTGTTGATAGTATGCATCGCTCGAAGGTTAAAATTTCTTTTTTCACCTTCTTTTGGCTTTTTAAATACTCTAATGAAATAATAAAAAAGCTCTCCTAATTTAAATTGATCTTTTATTCTGCTCATTTTTTTGTTTTTTTATAATTAACAATTAACAATTAACAATTAACAATTTATTTCGTTCCAAAGGCACAATAATTCTTTTTTGCAAATTGAATGGTTTTCGGGTCTTTGGTTTTGGACTTGATGAAGTCGCATAAAAACTGATATTCTTTGGGTCCAGGTGCGCTAGGAAGGGCATCTAAAACCTTTTGAATGATGGCTAAAGCCTCTTTGTTTTTCTTTGCTTTAAATAAAATTCCACATTCAACCATCCAAGTTCTTCGTACAATAGAACCATCGTCTAAACCAACTTTTTTCATCTGGATCTTCAATTTTTGTAGACCAGTATTACTCATTTTATTTGCCTGAGAACTAGTTAATACAATTTGAAAAATGTTTTCATAAGTCATGCGGACAGAATTTGCATCAAATTGTCTTTGATATACCCCTAAATTGCTAACAAAATAATCAAATAAAGGATTTTCATTATTCATCAAGGATTTACCTAAAAAATTAAATGAATTCCTGCTTGAATATTGATTGGCGGGAATTAATTTAATGTATTCGTTTAAGGCTTTAATGTTGGTTAAAGTATCACCAGAAATACGTGCGATTTCAGCATAATTCAATAAAAATCCAGGATTCTTCTCCCCTTTTTTTAACCTTTCAGCCATTTTATCATAATGTTCAGCAGTATTAGCGGCTTTTTGACCAATAGAATTAACATTTATCACCGAATTTTCACCTTCTCCAAAGATTCTTGCCTGCACCAATTTCATCGTTTTGGGGTCAAAAAATAAAAAAGTTGGTGTAGCATTGATGATAATTTTTAATTGGCGAAGAATTTGATAATTCATCTGCTGACGTAAATCCAATTGATAATTTATGAATTTTGCATTGTAAAGTGCTCCTACCTGGGGTTGTGCAAAAGTGCCTTTAAATGACTGACAAACATGGCAATCGGGGGCATAAGCCTCAACAAACAAAAGCTTATTTTGTTGTTTGGCTAGTGCAATAGCTTGATTAAAGTTTTTGTTAGTCAAAAATTGAATTCCTCTTTGGGCATAAATATTTTGAAAAGCACAAAAGAGAAATAGGGATAAAAAGGCTTTTTTAAGCATTTTATTGTTGTTTATTTAATGTTTCTATTTCCTTTTTCAAATTCAAGGATAATTTTCTACACACGCTATCAACTTCTTTCGCAAACTCTTCATCTCCAGTTGCTTGAGCAGATGCGTCTGAAATTGTTCCCAATACTTCAATGAAAAAACGTTTCATGTCCAATACTTCCATGTCTTTTGTCCAAAGAGGCAAAGTTAAAGTTCCTTTATGGTAAGGGTCCCAAGTAGCAACTAAAATAGCTTTTGTTTCTTCAATTCCTTCATTTGGATTGTCGGTTGCAGACCAAGAAATCTGTTCAGGAATATTTTGATCGTCTAATTGTATTTTAAAGTTAATTTCAGAATGTTTCATTTAATTTAAATCGTATTTTTGTAAAATTACAAAAACTAAATGGTTCGAGCAGAAATAATTACAATTGGGGACGAGATTCTTTATGGACAAATATTGGACACCAATACCCAATGGATTAGTCAAGAGTTAGATAAACTTGGGATTAAAACTGTTCGTAAATCGTCTGTAGGCGATGCCCGTGAAGCTATTGTGGGGATTTTTGATGAAACACAAGGACGTGCAGATTTAGTGATTATCACTGGAGGATTAGGGCCAACAAAAGACGATTTAACAAAAAAAATATTAGCAGATTATTTTGGTTCGGAATTGGTTTTACACCCTCAAGCATTGGAAGATGTTACTGAGTTTTTCAAAATTCGGGGAAGAGAATTAACCGAAATAAACCGTTCTCAGGCGTTTTTGCCAGCTAATTGTACATTTATTCGGAATGCTCAGGGAACTGCACCTGCCATGTGGTTTGATGAAAAAGGAATCATTTGGATATCCATGCCTGGCGTACCTTTTGAGATGAAGGCAATTATGGAAAAGGAGATTTTACCAAAATTGGCAGGTCATTTTAACACGCCTACAATTGTTCACAGAGTTATCAAAACTGTTGGAATTGGCGAATCTTATTTATCAGTTTTAATTGAAGATTGGGAGAATAATTTACCCGAACATATTAAATTGGCTTATTTACCAAGTTTGGGCTTAGTAAAATTACGATTAACTGGTTTTGGAAATGATGAAATTCAATTAAAAAAAGATATTGCAATTTGTGAGACCTCCCTAAAGAAAATTGCAGGTGAATATATTTTTGGATATGAAAATGACGAATTGGAATCTGTAGTGGGTGAATTACTAAGAAATAAAAATGAAACAATTTCGGTTGCAGAGTCTTGTACAGGTGGATTTTTGGGGCATAAATTTACTTCCATAGCTGGTAGTTCTGATTATTTTGTAGGTGGAGTCTTGGCCTATTCAAATGAAATAAAATGTAACTTATTAGGAGTTGAGTCAGAAATTTTAAAGAATTTTGGTGCGGTAAGTGAAGAATGTATTCGCCAAATGGCTGATGGTGTCAGAAAAATGACTGGTTCTACTTATGGACTTGCTACCTCTGGAATTGCAGGCCCCGGTGGTGGTACAGAGGATAAACCTGTTGGGACAGTTTGGATTGCCTTATCGGGTCCGAATGATACCATTACCCAAAAATTGACTTTGGGCGGTTCTCGAAAACATAATATAGAATTGAGTACAATAGCTTGTTTGAATTTATTGCGAAAGAAAATACAGTAATATGGCATTGACAGAAATTATTATGCCCAAAATGGGTGAAAGTATCATGGAAGCTACTGTTTTAACTTGGTTGAAAAAACCGGGGGAATTTGTGGAAGCGGACGAATTTATTTTAGAAGTTGCAACAGATAAAATCGATACAGAAGTGCCAAGTCCCATTGCAGGGGTAATAAAAGAGGTTTTGGTTAAAGAAGGTGAAATTGCAGAAATTGGTAAGCCCATTTGTGTGATTGATGCTTCAGAAAATCAGCAAATAAATTCAGAAATTCCTTCGCCTGTATCCTTTCAAGACGTATTTCAAGCAAATGATTCTTTGGCTAATTTAACAGATTTGTCTTTGTCGAATCCGGAGGATGGAGAAACAGGTAATCCATGGATTTCACCATTAATCAAACAAATTTGTTTGCAAGAAAATGTTTCTCAGCGTGAATTAAGTACTATTAAAGGTACTGGTTTAAATAATCGCATCACCAAAAAAGATGTATTGAATTACATTGCTATTCGTAATTCTAAGCATACAATTTCCTCAGGGACCTTGAGTCAAGGTGCTGGCATGCGTTTGCCAGGAGATGTAGTTACAGAAATGGATCGCATGCGTAAAATGATTTCTGAACGTATGGTGGATTCTAAACGTGTTGCTCCCCACGTTACTTCCTTCATTGAGACAGATATGACTGATGTGGTTTTATTTCGTGAAAATTTAAAAACTCATTTCAAAGAAAAATATAAGGAAGCTTTTACCTATACGCCT
This sequence comes from Sandaracinomonas limnophila, assembly GCF_004005965.1. Lineage (GTDB taxonomy): Bacteria > Bacteroidota > Bacteroidia > Cytophagales > Spirosomataceae > Sandaracinomonas > Sandaracinomonas limnophila. The sequence goes on from NZ_SACY01000001.1 coordinate 227,297, forward strand.
ATCCTTTTAATGGCAACGGCTAAGGCCTTAAGTGATTTTAAAGGTATGAATATTTCAGTTGAAGGTAATTTTATTGTTCAACATGACCAAATTAATTTAGGAATGGCAGTTGCCTTACCAACAGGTAATTTAATTGTCCCAGTTATTCATGAGGCTGATAAGCTGTCATTGCTTGAATTAACTCAAAAAGTAAATGATTTGTCTAATCGGGCTCGTTTAAATAAACTTAAACCTGCAGATTTGGAAGGAGGTACATTCTCTGTTTCCAATATAGGTTCATTTGGAAATATCATGGGTACTCCTATTATAGTTCAACCGCAAGTTGGAATTTTAGCTTTTGGAGTCATTGAAAAGAAACCTGCTGTGATTACTACGAAAAACGGAGATGAAATTGCTATCCGTTCAAAAATGTATATTTCTCACTCTTATGACCACCGTGTAGTTGATGGTTCCTTAGGAGGAAGTTTCTTGAAACGTGTTTCAGATTATTTAGAAAAGATATTAGATTGGGTAGAGGTGAAAGAGTTATGAGTTATGAGTTTTGAGTTATGAAGTTAAAATAAAAAAGAGACGAAAATGCAATTGCAAACTCGTCTCTTTTTTTGTCTCTAGTCTCTTGTCTCTAGTCTCTGATCTTAAAACTTAGCATCAGCTGGTTTAACATTCATTTTGATAATGCGTAACCAAATAAGAATTTTGATTAATGGGAAAGTCGGATCGAATTCAAACCATTTAGTTGCAAAATTTTCACGATTTGGTAATTTATGGTGATTGTTTTGGAACAACTCTCCCATCATTAAGAAATCGAAAATTAATGAATTGCGTGAATGGTCGTGATTATCGTAATTTTGGTAACCATATTTATGTCCTGACCAGTTAACAATTGCACCATGAACAGGACCCATAAGGAAGTGAACAGGAAGTAAAAAGAAAAATGCCCAGTGCATGTCGAATTTTACAAAAGCAAAAATGTAAAATGATGAATAGGCAACTCCCCAGAAAATTCTAGAAATCCATGAATCACCAATTGACTCTATCGTTTTTGAAACAGGGTAATTGTGCTCAAAACGATCTTCAACATTTGTTCTACGGTTTAAAACAGCATTGTAAATATCTTTTGTTTTCCACATCATAGTGAAAACATTACTTGAAAACATTGGGCTATGTGGATCCTTAGCTGTATCTGAAAATGCATGGTGCATTCTGTGTAAGATCGCATAGGCACGTGGCGATAAAAAGGAAGATCCTTGAGATAAATAGGTTAAAAAGTAAAAGAACTTTTCCCAGAATTTATTCATTAAGAACATCTTATGAGCCGAATAACGATGTAAAAAAAACGTTTGGCTAAATAAAGAAACGTACCAATGAATAAAAAATGCAGGAAGTACTAATTGCATGATATTTTGTTTTTGTTTAAAAATATGGCACAAATTTACTAAAAAAAATGTAAAACTAGGCTTTTAAATCACCTTTTTGGATTGCAAATGCGGCAGTACAAATGAGTCCGGCCGTTTCAGATCGTAAAATTGATTTTCCTAATGAAAATGGTTCATATTTATTTTGTTTTAGAGTCTCAATTTCTTCCATTGAGAAATCGCCTTCTGGTCCAATTAAAATATGAGTTTCTGATTTCTGTTTGGCTATTTCCGCCAAACTTGATATATTTTCATTTGAAATATAAGCAAATGCTTTAACGCTTTTTTCTGAATTTAATTGTGTGATCAGGTTTTTGAAACTTAGAATTTCGGATAATTGTGTTTTATATAGCTGTTTGGATTGTTTTAAAGCAGAAACAATAATTTTATCCAAACGATTTAATTTAATCTCTTTTCTTTCAGAGTTTTTTGAAACAAAAAATCCTATCGATTTAATGCCCATTTCTGTACATTTTTCTACCATCCATTCCATTCGCTCCATTTGTTTGGTTGGGGCAATCCATAAATGTAGTTTTTGCGGGTTTTCTGGTAAATTTTCGACTACCTGTAATTCTTTGAAATAAACTTTTTTCCCTTCAATCTTTATGATTTTGGATACATATTTTGTTCCATTTCCATCCAACAAATAAAATTCGCTTCCTACCCCCATTCGCAATACCTTACTTGCATGGTGAGAATCCTCATCACTTAAGTGTGTAGTTTGGGTCGGATTTTCTAGAAAAAATACTGGAAGGTTCAATTTTCTTCATTTTTAAAGGAATACATGGTCTCATCTGCTTTAAATGTGCCATTATTGAAATTTTGAATAAAATTTTCGATTACATCATCCTCTAAAGTTGGAACATATAAAGCGGCTTCTATGCCTATTCCGAATTCAAATTGCTCATCTAATTGAATAAATTCAGAAACTTTTATTTCATCGGTTTCTTCTAATTCCTCAATTACCTCTAAAATCATCATTTCAACTTCTTCATCCAATTGTTCATTGGCCGTGTAAGTTTCATCTCTACTTTCTATTGGTATATATAAAGGGTATTCATTCATTACTTCGCGCTCTGCTTCTTCATAAATTACACTTGAATAATGTAATTGCAAAGTGTAAAGCATGGCGTCAAACACGACCTCTCTCCCATTGTAATTTCCAATGAATTGAATGTGTGCCATTTCTTTGTCATTGCCAATTGGCAAATCATCATCTTCTATGAAAATGAATGATTTGCCTTCAGCTTGACATTTTTCTTTAACTTTTTGAATTTCTTCGGCTAAAAAACCTGGATTTGAATTCATGAAATGTATAAATTACTTGATTAATAATAATTCACGATACTTTGGTAAAGGCCACTCATCATCGTCAACAACAAGTTCTAATTTATCCACAGCATATCTGATTTCATCAAAGAAACCTTTTACTTTCGTACTGTATAAGTGTGCTCTTTCTGCGATATCATCTACATTATTAGCTTCCTTACGAGCTTCTGTCATTTCGTTTTGTAAACGAACAATTTTCGAAGTATACTCAGAAATTTTCTTAATCATTTCAATAGTAGGCTCATAGAAAGATTTATCTATTCCAATTTCTTTTTGACCTTTTACATTTTCTACCAAAGATGTTTGGTATTTAATAGAAGTTGAAACAATGTGGTTAATAGCCATATCACCAATTACACGAGATTCAATCTGAATTTTCTTGATATAATTTTCTAATTCAATTTCATAACGAGCGTGCATTTCTTCTTTTGAATAGATGCCGTATTTGGTAAATAATTCAATGGATTCTGGTCGTGTATAAACATCTAGTGCTTCTGGAGTAGATTTCAAGTTAGATAAACCTCTTTTTTCTGCCTCTTTAACCCACTCGTCTGAATATCCATTTCCTTCGAAACGAATCTTTTTAGACTCTTTGACATATTTTTTCAGAATCTCCATAATAGCCAATTCTTTCTTTACGCCTTTGTCTAAAACAGCATCAACATCTTTTCTGAAAGCAATTAACTGGTTTGCAACAATAGTATTTAGAATGGTCATTGGAGCTGCAGAGTTTGCTGACGATCCAACAGCACGGAATTCAAATTTGTTACCGGTAAATGCAAATGGTGAAGTTCTGTTTCTATCTGTGTTATCCAAAATCAATGATGGAATTTTGTTGATTCCTAATTTTAGATAAACATTATCTCCTTTTTCTAAGGTAATATCCTCAATATCTTTCATTTTTTCCAAATCGTCAAGAACTTGACTCATGGTTGAACCCAAGAAAGCAGAAACAATAGCAGGAGGAGCCTCATTCGCACCTAAGCGGTGCTCGTTGCCCGCTGATGCAATAGAAGCGCGTAACAAATCGGCATTGTCATGTACGGCCTTCAATACATTTACAAAGAAGGTTAAAAAGCGTAAGTTTTCTTTTGGTTTTGAAGAAGGGCCTAATAAATTAATTCCTGTATCAGTTGCTAATGCCCAGTTGTTGTGCTTACCTGAACCATTAATACCAGCAAATGGCTTTTCATGGAATAATACTTTGAATTTGTGCTTTGTAGCCACTTTGTTCATTAAATCCATTAATAAAGCATTGTGGTCACAGGCTAAATTTGCTTCCTCAAAGGTTGGAGCTACCTCAAATTGAGCTGGGGCAACTTCATTATGTCGAGTTCTAACTGGAATTCCTAATTTCAAGGCTTCAATTTCAAAATCTACCATAAAAGCATTTACGCGATTAGGGATGGATCCAAAATAATGATCTTCTAATTGTTGTCCTTTTGCCGGCGCATGTCCAAATACAGATCGTCCTGCCATCATTAAATCTGGACGAGCATTGTGTAAGGCTTCATCAACCAAGAAATATTCCTGCTCAATACCAACAGTTGGAATTACCTTATTTACATCACGATTAAAAAATTCTTTAATGACAGCCGTAGCAGCTTTGTCAATCAATTCGATTGATTTTAAAAGAGGTGTTTTATAATCAAGGGCCTCACCTGTATATGATACAAATACAGAAGGAACGCATAAGGTTGCAGTTCCAGTAGAGTTTTCCATGATGAATGCTGGCGATGAAGGATCCCATCCGGTATAGCCTCTTGCCTCAAATGTCGATCGAATACCTCCATTTGGAAAAGAAGAAGCATCTGGTTCTTGTTGAACTAAGGCAGAACCCTTGAATTTTTCAACAGCCTTACCATTGCTTAAGTCAATATCAAAAAATGAATCGTGTTTTTCAGCTGTAGTACCTGTTAATGGTTGAAACCAGTGTGTATAATGAGTTGCTCCTTTTGAGATAGCCCAAGATTTCATGGCAGCTGCAACTTCGTCTGCTGCATCACGGTCAATTTTAGACCCGGTTTGAATTGCGGTTGTGATTTTCAAATAAGCCTCTGGAGATAACAAGGAACGCATCACTTCATCATTGAAAGTCATGCTACCATAATAATCTGTTACTTTTTCTGAAGGAACCTTAACATTGGTACTCTGTCGCGTTTGAGCAAGGTCTAACGCTTTAAAACGATTGATAGCCATATTATGTGAATTAATTTTAGTAAAAATAGCCAAAATTTCCCTTGATTTAAAATTTGAAAAATACTTTAATTGGATTGTTTTTTGGGGATTATTTAGAGAAAAATTGCATTTAATAGATTTTGTGGTTCAAAATTAGTTAATTTTTTAAACAAAAGTATTGTTTTTGTCAAAAGTAGGTTTAATTTTGTATTCATAATTCACGAAAAAACTATTTTTCAGCAAAAACAAGTATAAAAATGGCAAAGTCAAAATTAGAGTACATTTGGTTAGATGGTTATAAGCCTACTCAAAGTTTACGTTCAAAAACTAAAATTGAAAACAACTTCTCAGGGAAATTAGAAGATTGTGATGTGTGGAGTTTTGATGGTTCTTCTACAGAGCAAGCTGTTGGAGGTTCATCTGACTTATTATTAAAGCCAGTTTTTATTTGTGCTGATCCTGCTCGTAAGAATGGATATTTAGTAATGTGTGAAGTATTGAATTCTGATGGTTCTGCGCATGAGTCTAATGGTCGTGCTACTATTGAAGACGATGATAATGATTTCTGGTTTGGTTTTGAACAAGAGTATTTCTTGTGGGATCCAGAAACTAACAAGCCATTAGGATTTCCAGTAAATGGATATCCAGCACCACAAGGACCTTATTATTGTTCAGTAGGTGCTGCGAACGCATTTGGTCGTGATATTGTTGAAGAACATTTAGATTTATGTTTAGAGGCTGGTTTGAACGTAGAAGGTATCAATGCTGAAGTTGCTGCTGGACAGTGGGAATTCCAAATTTTTGACAAAGGCGCTAAAGGAGCTGGAGATCAAATCTGGGTTGCTCGTTATATTTTAGAAAGATTAGGTGAAAAATATGGCGTTGCTATTAACTGGCATTGCAAGCCACTTGGACAATTAGATTGGAATGGTTCAGGTATGCATGCTAACTTCTCAAATACTACATTGAGAACTTGTGGTGACAGAAAAGTTTATGAAACAATCTGCGAAGCATTTGCTCCCGTAGTTAAAGAACATATTGAAGTTTACGGTGCTGATAATCATTTACGTTTAACTGGAAAGCACGAAACTCAATCTATCGATCAATTCTCTTATGGAATTTCTGATAGAGGTGCATCAATTCGTATTCCAATTGTAACAGTGGAAAAAGGATGGAAAGGTTGGTTAGAAGATCGTCGTCCAAATTCGGCTGCAGATCCATACAAAGTTGCTTCTAGAATTATTAAAACTGTAAAAACAGCTAAGTTATAATTTAATTTTGCATTTATATACTATTGAAAATGGCGGGATTTCCCGCCATTTTTGTTTTAAAATCAACTAATAGATTTTAAATATAAGTTTAAAATTTGTGAAATTCTTTCTTCTTATTTAAGGGGAAATACGTACCCTTACCCCCTGCAATATACAGCAAAAAAAGTTCAGTTGTTTGATAAATTAATTTTCTCAAATTCGCTCCTTAAATGCAATTTTATTACCTTTGCGGGCTAATAAGTTTACATGAAAAAGGTTGCATTTTATACGCTAGGTTGTAAATTAAATTTTGCTGAGTCAAGTGCCATAGCTCGTTCTTTGGAGCCATTGGGATTCTCTCGTGTAGATTTTGCTGAACATCCTGATTTATTTGTGATCAATACTTGTAGTGTGACCGATCATGCAGATAAAAAATGCAAAAAGGTGGTTCGAGAAGCTAAAAAAATCAACCCCAATTCAGTTGTAGCAATAATTGGCTGTTATGCTCAGTTGAAACCAGAAGAGATTGTTCAAATTCCTGGAGTTGATTTGGTTCTTGGAGCAAATGAAAAATTCAAATTACCTGAATTAATTCAGCCATATTTAAATAAACCTTCCGAACAACATCCTAAAATTATTGCTTCGGAAATTCGATACGATTTAGATTACCATGCCTCCTATTCTTTAAATGATCGTACAAGAACTTTTTTGAAGGTACAAGATGGTTGCGATTACCCTTGTTCCTATTGTACAATTCCTCTGGCACGTGGACAAAGTAGGTCAGGAAAAATAGCTGAAATTTTACCTTTGATTGAAGAGATTGGAACAAATGGAGTAAAAGAAATTGTTTTGACAGGAGTAAATATTGGTGATTTTGGTATTCAAAATGGTCAAAGAAATGAATCGTTTTTCGATTTAGTGAAAGCAATTGAAAACCAAAACGATGTACATCGTTTTAGGATTTCTTCTATTGAACCGAATCTACTAACCAATGATCTGATAGAATTTTTGGCTTTAAGTCAAAAGTTTGTACCCCATTTTCATATTCCTTTGCAATCAGGATCCAACGCAGTGTTGCGATTGATGAAAAGAAGGTATCAGAGAGAATTGTATGTAGATAAAGTGGAGAAAATTAAACATGTGATGCCGAATGCATGTATCGGAGTTGATGTAATTGTTGGGCATCCGGGAGAAACGAATGAATTGTTTTTGGAAACATTTGAGTTTATCAATCAATTAGATGTAGCTTATTTGCATGTGTTTCCCTATTCCGAGCGACCAAATACTTATGCCGTGGCTATTCAACCCAAGGTGATAAGTAGGGATAAAACAGAGCGTGCGAAAATGTTACATATTCTTTCTGAAAAGAAAAAAAGAGCATTTTATGAATCTCAATTAGGCCTGAAAGGGCAAGTTTTGTTTGAGGAATCTGCTGAAAACGGTATGATGGAAGGTTTTTCTGAAAATTATATACGTGTTTCTGTGCCGTATGATCCTTTATTGGTAAATACAATTCAGCCTGTCCGCTATAAATCCATTGATTCTAATGGATTAATGAAATCTGAAATTTTATTGCAATTGGTTTAAAACAAAAAAGCCGGAATCTAAAAGTTTCCGACTTTATTTGAAACAAAACCACAAGAATCATTAATCTGTGGTTGTATTTAATTGTTTTTTAGTTGATTGATTCGTCGTGTTGTGAAATATCTAAGCCAATTTTTTCTTCTTCTTCAGTTACACGTAATGGAATTAATGTATTTGTAATGATAAGTAAAATATAGGATCCAATAAAAGCAAAGGCAGAAACAATTACCAATGCAAGTAGGTGTTTGAAAAACAAGCCAGTTTCTCCATAAAATAATCCATTAGTTGTTACAGCAGCATTTACAGCGCTTGTAGCAAAAATACCAGTCATCAACATTCCAACCATTCCTCCAACACCATGACAAGGAAATACATCCAAAGAATCATCCAATTTAGAGTTTAATCTCCAATGAGCTAAAATGTTTGAGATTATTGCCGCAACAACTCCAATAAAAATAGCAACTGGAACTGTAACGAATCCAGAGGCTGGAGTAATTGCTACAAGACCAACTACTGCACCAATACAGAATCCAAGTGCACTTACTTTTTTACCTTTTGTTACATCAAAAAGTACCCATGATAAACCAGCAGCTGCCGCAGCAACGTGGGTTGTAGAGAAAGCAGTTACGGCTAAAGAAGAGGCTCCTACCGCCGAACCAGCATTGAATCCAAACCATCCGAACCATAATAAACCAGTTCCTAATAAAACGTATGGAATGTTGGCAGGAGGTAAAATGTTTGATTCAATATGTGATTTTCTTCTTCTTAAATACAATGCTCCAGCTAATGCAGCCCATCCAGCCGACATGTGAACAACTGTTCCTCCTGCGAAATCTAAAACTCCTAAGTTGAATAAAAATCCATCAGGATGCCATGTCCAATGCGCCAAAGGTGCATAAACGGCTACACAGAATAAAATCATAAACAATACAAATGCTTTAAAGTTAATTCGTTCAGCTAATGCCCCAGAAATAAGTGCAGGAGTGATTACAGCGAATTTCATTTGGAAAAATGCAAATAGAGCAAATGGAATTGTGAATTTTAATTGATCTGCAGAACCTAAGGCTAATTTATGATCGAAAACATGGTTGAACATGAAAAAAGTTCGAGGGTCTCCGATGAATCCTCCGATGGAGTCTCCAAATGCAAGAGAAAATCCAAAAATAATCCAAATTACTGAAATAACCCCCATGGCAATGAAAGATTGCAACATGGTTGAGATTACGTTTTTGTGATTGACCATACCACCGTAGAAATAAGCTAATCCGGGAGTCATTAATAGTACAAGTCCTGATGAAACTAACATCCAGGCGGTATCTCCTGTATCGACTCCTTCAGTGGGCATTGTTCCTGGTAATTCAGTGTATAATGCAAGAATGGAGAGTCCAATCAATACCAATAAAGGTATCCAAGTTGATTTTGAGTTTGCCATAATTTTAAATGTTTAAATGCTTGATTAATTAGTTTTGTTTTAAAATTTGTAAATAAATACTGTTCCAAAAGTGGTTTGTGAGCTGGTGGCTTTTCCTTTGCTATCTACAAATTGATTTGTTTTGTAGGCATCGGTTCTTATTTCTGGTTTGATTAAAAGATGTCCTTCCGCAGCAGTAAAAGTAGCTGTAAGGGTTAATGATTTGACATCTGTACCTGTAGAATTTCCGTCAGCATCTATATAACGTAATGCTCTTGCACCAGAAGTGTTATCAAATACCTCATAGCGTGCTCCAAGGCTAAATTTATCAGTAAAAGCATAATTACTATAAAAGGCTACTCCACCCCATGTTTTATTGTTTCCAACGTTTCCGCCTCCTTGATAGTCACCTGTTTGGGAGCCATATGCAGCATTTAATCCTACAAAATATTTAGAAGTTAATTGGTAGGAAGTTGTTAAATCCAATAAATTGTAACTACTCCCATCATTGTCATTAGACTCGTCTGATGTAATTCCATTTAAATAAACGTTCCAACCTTCTTTAGGTGATATAAAATATTGAGCAATTAATCCTTTAGATGAATTGTTGTCATTTAAATTGTCGACATTATTTACAACCCCTACCATCACTGATGATTTTTCTGAGAAGGCATAGGCAGCTTTCGCTCCAATATGGTAAAATGGTCCATTGTTAAACAAATTGGATAAGGAATAATTGTAGTTGACTGGTGCGTCAATTACTTCGTAACCAATATGGGTACCGAATTGTCCAGCTGTAAAGGTTAATTTTTCACTTGCCTTCCAATTGAAATAGGCTTGTTTGATCGCGATGGCTGATGTTGCCTTTCCTTGGCCTAAAGGACCAATTACGTTGCCATATTGGCCAAGGTCTGCATTGGGGCCAAAAGTTAAATCAACTACTACGTCTGAACTTTTAGTAGAGTAGTTGAATTTAGTTTGAACTAGTCCTAAGGAAAATTGATTTGATTTTTGATCGAATGCTCTTTCGTATCCAGAAACTCCCAAATTGCTTCTTGATGCAGGGCCATTTCCGTTAAATAAATAATACGAGTCGATGTAACCGGAGAAAGAAAATTTTGAACTTTCAGTTACCGTTTCTTGTCCAAATCCGCAAAATGCTAAAAGGGCTAAAACGAATGTTGTAAAGGACTTTTTCATAGGCTTGATGATTTTTTTGTTATAAATGCTTGATTACTGAAACAAAGATTAGGATATTTTTCAGTAATTACAAGAAAAAACAATAAAAATTAAACCTATTTTTTGTGTTTTTGCAAAAAATATGCAAAAAGTGGTTAAAATTTAAACTTAAAAATTAATATTTTGCAAAAATGAAGAACAGGAACGAGAGACTAGAGACGAGAAAAGAAATGAGAGACGAATTGATGGAATAAAAAAAGACGAGAGAAGCATTTCGCCATCTCTCGTCTTTTGTCTCTAGTTTCTATTCTCTCGTCTCTATTATCTATTCCGCATGCAGCCAAGCTTTTTTCGCCAACAAGGTTTCCTTGTCTTCTTCGTGGTCCGGATCTGGTACGCAACAATCTACAGGACAAACAGCCGCACATTGTGGTTCCTCGTGAAAACCTGTACATTCAGTACATTTATCAGGAACGATATAATAAAATTCATCAGATATTGGATCAATTGGTGCTTTAGCATCCATAGCAGAACCATCCTCCAATTCAACTTCAGTTAAGGCTGTTCCTCCAGCCCAAGTCCACTCCACTCCTCCTTCATATATAGCTGTATTTGGACATTCTGGTTCGCAAGCCCCGCAATTGATACATTCTTCTGTAATGATGATAGCCATTTCTATAAAATTTTAAAAGACTTAGGTCTTTGTTGCTAAAAAATTTACGCAATTTACGAACAGAATTTTGAATAGTATATATTTTTAGTTGACTATTGTAAAAATTTTAGAACTTTGTATTAAATTATTTAATTGCAAACGTCAAGATTATGTCAAAAAATACCTTTTTGGATTTAATTACCTACCTAAAAGAATATTTTACATCTTCATCCAATGAAGAAAAAATTGAACTTTTCATAGAAAAAGCCTTGGGGCAAAATCCCTGGTTTACTCGTGATTTGGTTGATTATTCAATGGATGCCATTCAAAAGCAATTCTTTGACAGAAATAAATGGGAACATTTTTTTGAAGAACAGGGACTGCCTAAGCAAAGTACTCCTAAAAAAGTTGGAATTGTTTTACCAGGAAATTTACCTGCAGTAGGTATGCACGATGTTTTGATGGTTTTAGCCTCGGGAAATATTTGTTTAATCAAATTGAGTTCTCAAGATACTCCCCTAATGCAATTATATGTAGAGGTTATTCAATCCTTTGGAAAATTTGAAATTCAAATAGTTGATAAAATTAAAGATTCTGAGTTTGTAATCGCTACAGGTTCCGACACCACAGGTAATTATTTTGATCAATATTTTAAAGATATTCCACGTATTATTCGTAAAAATCGAAGTTCATTGGCAATTCTTTGGGGAAATGAATCGAAATCTGATTTTGAAGGTTTGGCAAAAGATATTTTTACGTATTATGGTTTGGGGTGTAGAAATGTATCCTCTATTTTTATCCCAAAAGATTACGATTTAATTCCTTTATTTGATGTGCTGACCACCTATCAGTGGGTAATGGAACATCATAAGTATTCAAATAATTACCAGTACCAAAAGACTTTATTTTTATTAAATCAAGTCCCACATTTCGACTTAGGCAATTTATTGGTTCTTGAAAAACCAGAATTAGTTTCTGCAGTGGGAGTTTTACACTTGCATTATTATTCTAATGAGCAAGAATTAAAAGAAATGCTTGTAGGTTTTGAAGAAAAAATTCAATGCAAAGTCGGAATTGGCCAGGATTTAATTCCGTTTGGTTTGGCGCAAGAACCTAGTTTAAGTGATTGGGCAGATGGGGTGAATACTTATAGAATTATGAATTATGAATTGTAAATTATTAATTCATAATTCATAATTCTTTTAATCCCAAAAGCCACTCCCATTCCAATCAATCCCCCCACAATTACATCTAATGGGTAATGAGCTCCCAAGTAAATTCTACTATATGATATAATTGAAGCCCAGGCTATTATTAAATATAGCATGTTTTTGTTTTTTGTAATTAAATATAATCCAATTGCTAAGGCAAATGAATTAGCAGCATGAGATGAACAAAAACCAAATTGTCCACCGCAACCATCTGCTAAATGAATCCAAGATTGAAAGCTTGCTTCATGACAAGGTCTTAGTCGCTGTATCCAAGGTTTAAGGATTGAAGAACAAATTTGATCCGAGATTGCAACTGATATAATTAAATAAACAATTGGCTTCCAAGATTGTTGTTTGAATTTTCGAATTAAGTAATAGATTATCAAAAGATAGAAAGGGATCCAAACATATTTATTAGAAAAAAATATCATTACAGAATCAAACAATTCCGTATGGTGAAGGTTTATCCATTTAAATAATTCGCTATCCCAACTTGGCCACATAAATTAAAATTTAAAAACTTCTCGGACGCGTTGAATTGTTTTTTGTGCGATGGGTTCTACCTTCTTCTCTCCTTCTTCCAGCTTTTGTTCAATTATTTTTGGATTGTTCATGTAGTAATCAAACTTTTCACGCGCATCAGCAAATTTTCTCATCATTACTTCGTGAAGTGCTTGTTTTGCATGTCCATAACCGAAGCCACCAGCCAAATAATTAGAACGCATTTGGTCAATTTCTTCTTTACTAGCAATCAAATTAAATAATTTGAAGGTGATATCATTTTCAGGATCTTTCGGATCTTCTAAAGGAGTCGTATCAGTAACGATTTTCTTTATTTGCTTTAACAAATCCTTTTCAGGCAAGAAAATATCAATGTAATTATTGAGCGATTTACTCATTTTCTGGCCATCAATACCTGGGATAGTCATCACTTCTTCACTTATTTCAGCTTCTGGAATGACAAAAATATCTTGCTTAGCTAAGCGATTTACAGCTGAAGCAATATCTCGTGTCATTTCAATATGCTGCCGCTGGTCTTTTCCTACGGGAACAATATTTGCATCATACAACACAATATCTGCCGCTTGTAAAACGGGATAGGTAAACAATCCTGCATTTACATCTGCCAATTTGCTCGATTTATCCTTGAAGCTATGTGCATTTGCTAGCATTGGAAAGGGCGTAAAACAGTTTAAGTACCACATTAATTCGGTATGGTATGGCGCTAATTTAGATTGACGATAAAAGAAATTTTTGTCAGTATCAAATCCAAAAGCTAACCAAGCGGCAGCAATAGCTAATGTGTTATTTCTAATAGCTTCACCATCTTTTAAACTAGTTAATGTATGTAAATCGGCAATAAATAAAAATGATTCATTTCCCGATTTTTTAGATAACTCAATTGCAGGAATGATGGCCCCGAGGATGTTTCCAAGGTGAGGTCTGCCTGAAGATTGAATTCCGGTTAAAATGCGCATAAATTTTGTTAAAAAAAATTTCACAAAAATCAATAAATTCATTCAAATATCCACCATTTTTTCTGTCAAAATCCTAATATTTTTTTTAAATTCGTTATTCTTTCCCTAAACGAATTTTATGTCCCTCTCATCTGAGTTAATTTCTTTTTTATGTAACCTTAAAGCTAATAACAATAGAGAATGGTTTGCAGACAATAAAAAGGAATTTCAGGTGGTTAAAATTCAATTTGATGAATTTGTAAGTTCCCTAATTCATGATTTTTCAGCTTTTGAAAACATGGCAGGTGTAGAGGTGAAAAATTGTGTATTTCGAATTTATCGAGACGTGCGTTTTTCAAAAGACAAAGCACCTTACAAACCTTGGTTTTCTGCTGCGTTTTCTGAAGGTGGTAAAAATTCCCCCTACATGGACTATTACCTACACATAGAACCGGGAGGAAAATCGTTTATTGGAGGTGGAATGTATGCGCCCGAACCAGCACATTTAGCTAAATACCGTCAAGAAATAGATTACAATGGTGACCATTTGGTAGCACTTATTCAAGACCCAAAATTTGCTGCGAACTTTGGACAATATCAAGGTGATGCCTTGAAAAAAGCTCCCAAAGGCTATTCAGATGATCATCCCAACTTAGAATTATTAAAACAAAAACAACTTTTCTTTTGGAAACATTTTACAGATGATGAATTGTTGAAAAAAGATTTTCAAGAAAAAGTTATTCATAATGCTAAACTTTTAAAACCTGTTCTAGACTTTTTAAACACCTCAATTTTCGACAAAGCCCCAACTGAATAAATATGCAATTTTCCCATTTACACAATCATTCACAATTTTCATTACTAGACGGGGCGTCTAAGATTTCTGCAATGTTTAAAAAAGCAAAAGCAGATAATATGCCAGCCGTGGCCATAACAGACCACGGTAACATGTTTGGTGTATTTCAATTTGTAGCCGAAGCTGGAAAACATGGGGTTAAACCCATTGTGGGCTGTGAGTTTTATGTGGTTGCAGACCGACACAAACAATCTTTTACCAAAGAACAAAAAGATAAGCGGTATCATCAGTTGTTTTTAGCTAAAAATCCGGAAGGCTATCAAAATTTGGTGAAACTCTGTTCATTAGGTTTTATGGAAGGGATGTATTCTAAATATCCCAGAATTGATAAAGAATTAGTTTTAAAATATCATAAAGGCCTTATTGCTACTACTTGCTGTTTGGGAGCAAGCGTCCCTCAGGCTATTTTGCGCTCAGGTGAAGAGGAAGCTGAAAAGGAATTTAAATGGTGGTTAGACCTATTTGGAGAAGATTATTATGTAGAAGTTCAAAACCATTTTATTCCTGAGCAACAGCAAGTTAATGATGTATTATTAAAGTTTGCAAAAAAGTACAATGTAAAAGTAATTGCTTCTAACGACTCCCATTATTTAGATCGTAAAGATGCCAATGCACATGATATTTTATTGTGTATTAACACAGGTGAGAAGCAGTCCACTCCTACTTATAAAGATGTAGAAAACGATATGGATATGCGTGGAAAGCGTTTTGCTTTCTATAATGACGAGTTTTATTTTAAGTCTACGGAGGAAATGACCCAATTGTGGTCGCATATTCCTGAGGCGATTGATAATACCAATGAAATTGTTGGAAAGGTAGAAACCCTTGAATTAAAAAAGGATGTATTACTTCCTAATTTCCAAATCCCTTTAGAGTTTGCCTCTCAAGACGATTATTTAGAACATATAACTTGGGAAGGCGCTAAAAAGCGTTATGGTGATATAGATCAGGTTAAAGAAGAACGTATCAATTTTGAATTGCATACCATTCGAACGATGGGTTTTGCTGGTTATTTCTTAATTGTTGCCGATTTTATTAATGCGGGAAAAGATTTAGGCGTTTACGTGGGTCCAGGTCGTGGTTCTGCCGCAGGTTCTGTGGTTGCTTATTGTTTGGGTATTACAAATATTGATCCCATTAAATATGATTTACTATTTGAGCGTTTTTTGAATCCAGATCGTAAGTCATTACCCGATATTGATACGGATTTTGATGACGAGGGTCGCCAAAAGGTTATTGATTATGTGGTTGATAAATATGGCAAAAATCAGGTAGCACATATTGTTACTTATGGTACCATGGCCGCTAAAATGTCGATCAAGGATGTTGCCCGTGTTTTGGATTTACCTTTATCCGATTCCAATGCCTTGGCCAAATTGGTACCTGATAAGCCTAAAATTTCATTAGACCGTGTGGTAAACGCACCTTTGACGGGCGATGGTTCTTTGGCAGATAAGGAAGGGTTAAGTGCAGATGAATTGGAACAAGTTAAACAATTGCGTGAAATAAAAGCGCAAGGAGGTTTGGCTAGTAGAGTGATAGATGAAGCGCTTGTTTTGGAAGGCTCTGTGCGTGGAACAGGTATTCATGCTGCAGGTATTATCATTGCCCCATCTGATTTAACTGATATTTTACCCGTTGCAACCAATAAAGATGTTAACTTATTAATTACCCAATTTGATGGTGGTGTAATTGAAAATGCTGGAGTAATTAAAATGGACTTTTTGGGCTTGAAAACCTTGTCTATTTTGAAGGAAGCAGTTCGACTCATCAAGAAAAATCATGGTGTAGATATCGTTTTGGATGATATTCCTTTGGATGATGCAAACACCTATGAGTTATATCAGCGAGCAGAAACCAATGGAACTTTCCAGTTTGAATCTGCTGGAATGCAAAAACATTTAAGGGACTTAAAACCTGACCGTTTCTCCGATTTAATTGCCATGAATGCCTTGTTTAGACCAGGACCCATGGTTTATATACCCAATTACATTGCCCGTAAACATGGTAGAGAGGCCATAGAATATGATTTGCCTGAAATGGAAGAATATTTGGCAGATACTTATGGAATTACGGTTTACCAGGAGCAAGTAATGCTTTTATCTCAAAAATTGGCAAATTTTACCAAAGGTGATGCCGATGTATTGCGAAAAGCCATGGGTAAAAAGGATAAGGCAACCATCGATAAAATGAAAGGTAAATTTATGGAAGGTGGTGCAACAAATAATCATCCGGCCGATAAATTAGAAAAGATTTGGACCGACTGGGAGGCATTTGCCCAATATGCATTTAATAAATCGCACTCGACCTGTTATGCTTTTGTAGCCTACCAAACAGGTTATTTGAAGGCAAATTATCCTGGAGAATACATGGCTGCCGTTCTTTCCAATTCATTAGGAAACATTGAAAAAATTACTTTTTTCATGGATGAATGTAAACGAATGGGTATTCCATTATTAGTTCCAGATGTAAACGAATCTGAAAGAGCATTTGCTGTGAATAAAAAGGGACAAATTCGTTTTGGTTTGGGTGCAATTAAAGGTGTTGGTGAGGCTGCAGTTGATATTATTGTTGAGGAGCGTCAAAAAAATGGTGATTTTGTAGATATTTTCGACTTTATTTCACGGGTAAATACTCGAGTAGTTAACAAGAAAAACTTTGAAAATTTAGTTTATGCTGGGGCATTTGATTGTTTCAAAGAGATTCCAAGAGATGCCTATTTTGCTGTAGATCCTTCAGATAATATCGGTTTCATTGAGCGAATCATTAAATATACGGCTAAGGTTATTGAATTAAAATCTACAGCTTCCACTTCTCTATTCGGAGATATGGGGGCAGATAGTGGATTTGATATTCCGAAACCTAAAATTCCCCAAGGAGAAGGTTGGTCAATTATGGAGCAATTGAAATACGAAAAGGAAGTTGTTGGGGTCTATATTTCTGGTCACCCCTTAGATGATTATAAAATTGAAATTAAGAGTTTTTGTAATTCAACAGTTGCACAATTAGAAACTCGACCAAATTCCTTACAATCCTTTGCCGGAATTGTAACAAAAATGCAAACGAGGACGGCCGGTAACGGAAATCAATTCATGATTTTTAGTATAGAGGATTTAACTGGAACTTATGAATTCGCCTTATTTTCAAAAGATTATTTAGAATTTGAGCGATATGTTCAACCCGATCGGCTGTTGTTTGTACAAGGAACTTATCAGGCAAAGAATAAGTATTCAGATCAGATGACTTTCAAGATTAGTTTTATGGAATTGCTTTCTGAGGTTTTGGAAGACAGAGCCAAGGAATTACGAATGACATTTAATATCAAAGATATGAACCAAGCAACATATGAATCTGTTGCAGAAATTTTGGAGGAAAATAAAGGGAATAAAAAACTCATCATGGAGGTTTATGATGAAGAAGCAAAAATTAGTTTAGAATTATTGAGTAGAAAAAGTCAGGTAAATATTTCTAAAAAACTAATAAAGCAACTTGATAACTTAGAAAATGTAAATTTTAAATTGATTTCTAAAAATTAATGGAATTATTTAGGGCAATTTTGTGTTTTAACTTAAATTTGAATTTTAAAAATAAAAAATAACATGGGAAAATATGTAGAGGCAACAGATGCCAATTTTCAAGAGTTAATAGGAACAGACACTCCAGTTTTAGTAGATTTTTGGGCTGAGTGGTGTGGTCCATGCAAAATGATTGGTCCAGTTGTGGAAGAGTTAGCTGGGGAGGTGGAAGGAAAGGCAATTGTTGCTAAAATGAATGTAGATTTAAATTCAAATGTGCCTGCATCTTTGGGTATTCGTTCAATTCCAACTTTGATGGTTTTCAAAAATGGTGAAATGAAGGAAAGATTAGTAGGCGGAAATATTCCAAAGGCAGTGTTAGCAGAAACTTTATTAAAGCACGCTTAATCAGCTTTTGAAACCTTATCAATGGCTTGTAACAAGATGTTGCAGGCCATTTTTATTTCCTCTGGAGTGATAATTAAAGGTGGCGCAATGCGTAAAGAATTGTCGCAAAAGAGAAACCAGTCTGTAATTAATCCTAGCGGAATTGCTTCATCGATAATGGCTTTTACCGTTTTGAAATCTTTAAATTCCAGCGCCATCATCAATCCAGCATGTCTGAAATCCTTAATTAATGGATGTTTTAGAAGTTCTAGAAATATTTTTTCCTTTTCTAAAACTTGATCAACCAGGTTTTCGTCTAAGATTACTTGTAAAGTTTCTAATGAGGCGGCGCATGAAACTGGATTCCCTCCAAATGTTGTGATATGACCAAGTACTGGGTTGTCCATCAGGCTCGACATTTTTTCTTTCGATGAAATAAATGCACCCAAAGGCAGACCTCCTCCCATTCCTTTGGCAGTAAGTAAAATATCTGGTTCAATCCCCATTTGTTGAAAGGCCCAAAAAGTACCTGTTCTGCCAAATCCAGATTGAATTTCATCGATAATTAATAACGTTCCCGTTTCGTTACATTTTTTTCTTAAACCTTGAAAATAGGATTTCGGGGCGGTCCTCACTCCTGCCTCACCAGCAACTATTTCAATGACCACTCCAGCTGTTTTAGTAGATATTTTTTCTAGATCTGCTAAATTTCCATGTTCGATATGTTTGATATCCGGTAAAAGTGGTCGAAAACTATTTTTGAAAAATTCATCACCTGCTAAGGATAAGGCTCCTTGGGTAGCCCCATGATAGGCATTTTTACAAGCAATGAATTCGGTTTTTCCCGTGAATCGCTTTGCCAATTTCATGGCACCCTCGGTTGCTTCTGTTCCAGAATTGGTAAAATATACCTGTTGTAAATGGTTGGATTTTGTGGTTTCAATCAGCTTTTTTGCTAATTGAACTTGTGGCGATTGAATATATTCTCCATACACCATCAAGTGCATGTATTGATCTAATTGGTTTTTAATGGCCTGAACAACCCGAGGATGTCTATGGCCCACATTTGATACTGCAATCCCTGAAATTAAATCGATATATCTTTTTCCTTGAGTATCAATTAAAAATATTCCCTCAGATCGTTCAATTTCTAAAGCCAGCGGTGCGTCAGACGTTTGAGCAATATGATTTAAAAAGAGTTGACGTTGGGAAATATTCATATAGTAAAATTAACTATATTTAAGTATCCTTTTAAAAACTAAACCACTAAATTTATCTCATGCGCATTAAATTATTTATCCTCTTTGTATTTGTAAGTATTCAAAGTGTTTGGTCTCAGTCAATTTCTGGAATCATAAAAAATACCAAAGGGGAACCACTTCCTTTTGCTAGTTTATGGGTTTCCAATTTAAATAGAGGTACTTTGGCCAATGAAAATGGTGAATTTCTAATGAATTTGGGTACTGGCGAACATGAAATTACTTTTCGATTTTTAGGACATGTTCCGCATTTGGAAAAAGTTGTTTTTCAAAAGGATTCAAAAGATAAGAAATTTGAAATAAGATTAATTGAGCAGTCTATTTCATTGAAAGAGGTACAAGTTGGGGCACTCAAGGAGGATCCGGCAATTCTTATGATGAGGAGAATGATTGCAATGGCCCCATTTCATTTACAAGAAATTCGAAATTATACAGCAAAAGCTTATATAAAAGGTACTGGAAAGGTAAACTCTATTTCTCCCCTCATGAATAAATTGATTGGGAAGAAAATGGAAAAAGAATCTGGTATCAAAGCTGGTTCTACTTATGTTTTAGAGGCAATTAATGTTTTAGAATATAATAAACCCAATCAATTAAAAGAGCGAGTAATTTCAAATAGAAATAATTTGCCTGCACAGCTGAAAGCCCAGGATTCACCAAATTTACGAATTGCACAAACAAATTTTTATAGAAGTAAGGTTTGGGGCAGTTTGATCTCTCCCCTTTCCTCCAATGCCTTTTCTTATTACAATTTTGCCTATTTAGGCAGTTTTAAATTGGGTGAGCAAACAATAAGTAAAATTCAGATTCGTCCCAAAATGATTTCGGATGATTTATTGAGTGGAACGATGAATATTGTAGAGGATACTTGGAGTATTTATTCATTAGATTTACTCATTAAAACAAATAATACGAGTAACCACATGTATGAGCAATGTGCAAATTTTAATGGGGTTTGGATGCCCGTTCAGTATGAGGTTAGTTTGGCTATAAATATGATGGGAATTGATGCCAGTTTTAAATATATTACACAAATTAAGCAATATAACATCCATATCGATCCAAAGTTTTTGGTGAAACCTCAAATAATTGATGAGCGGGTGCAAAAAGGTTTAGCCAAGGAGATTGACCAAGAGAAAATAAAAAACTCCAATCAGGCAAGTAATTCATTTTCTCAAGAAATTACTCGGAAAAAATTAAGAAAGGCTCTTCAACAAATTTCAAAAGAAGAAAAGCAAAAAGTTACATCTGAAAAGAAACTTACCTATCAAAATGAATATGATTTTGAGATAGATTCATTGGCGAGTAAAAAATCTGAAGATTATTGGGAAAAAGAACGCGAGGTTCCTTTGGTGGAATCTGAAATTAAGGGTTATAAAGAAGCTGATTCCATTTATGCAGCTGGAGCAAAAAAAAGGTTAGAAGATTCGGTTAGAAATCTACCGAAATTTAAATTTTATCATTTGTGGACAGGTAAAACTTATGATTACCAGAAAAAACAAATTGGAAATAAAATTCATTTGGACGGTATTGGAATTTATTATAGTGCTTTGGATGGCTTATATCTGACCAACAAATTAGAATTTTTACATGCCAATTCCCGACAAAATTTTGTAAATATTTCAGGTGATTTAAGATATTCAACTGGACTTAATCGATTTAATTATTCAATTGATTTTCAAAAATCTTATGATGGTAGTCGACAATATATAAGGTTCAGATTTGGTGATGAAATTCAACAAAAAAATACGGAAAGTATTATTTCTGAAAAAATTGCAAGTTTATATGCCCTATTTCATAATCAAAATATTGTAAAATTTTATGAAAATCAATTTGTGAATTTAACTTATCGATATCGTTTAAATTCTAAATTTCTATTTTCAACTATATTAGAATATCGGCAAAGAAATGATTTGGTAAATACTAAATCTAAAGGAATTTTTAATTTAGATGGAAAGGAATTTGAATCCAATGATCCTTTGAATTTAGAGATGGGTCCCACTAAAATTTGGAATGACCAGCAACTGTTTTATCAGTTTGGAATTAAATATCAACCATTTTCAATTTGGAGAAGATTTAATCAATATTCCTATTTAGGTGATCAAAATAAATTAGTTGCTGAGTTGAAATATAAGCAAGCACAATTGGATAATTCATTTTCATCTATTGAATTTTCCATCAAACAAAAAATAAATCTGGAGCGATTTGGAGAATTTTCTTATTTTCTTGGTGTCAATACTTTTATTAAAAAGCCTTCTAATTTTCTAGATTTTAAGCATTATTCAGGAAATGAAATTCTTTTTATTGGGAAAAATTCTTCTAATTTTTTGGCTTTACCTTATTATTTAATGAGTACTGCCGGAAATAGTATTTGGGGTAATATTGAGTATCATCCTCGAAAATTATTATTAAATAGAATTCCTGCATTATATATGTATGGAATTCGTGAATCATTGAAATTTAATTTTATTCGAAATGAAAATTCACCAAAATCTAAATTATATCAAGAGTTGTCATATGGTTTTGATGGAGTTTTAGGTGGATTTGGCATTGATATTGTTAAACCTTTTGGTGATTGGATTCCTCAAGATTATAAAGTGCGAATTCGTGTTCCATTATAATTGGATATATGGGTCAATTATCTTATTTTCGTTCTAAATTTTTTTTAAATAGTACCAAATGCACTTTGCACTACCTACTATTAACTTTTAACAATTAACTATTAATTTTTTTATGAATTCAATTGTTTACTTAGTTCCTGCTTTTGGTTTAGTAGGTTTATTGTACACTGCATGGAAGTTTAGTTGGGTTTCTAAACAAGATGCAGGAGACGACACCATGCAAACTTTATCTGGTTATATTGCCGATGGAGCCATTGCCTTTTTAAAAGCTGAATGGAAAATTTTAGCCTATTTTGCTATTCCTACTGCCTTAATTTTGGCTTGGTTGGGTAGTCAAGAAGGTGAAGGATTCCACTCTTCTCCCCTTATTGCCGTTGCATTCTTAATTGGGGCAGTATTTTCTGCAACAGCTGGATATATTGGTATGAAAGTGGCAACTCAAGCAAACGTTCGTACGGCTCAAGCTGCTAAAAGTTCATTAGCCAATGCACTTTCGGTTTCTTTTACAGGTGGTTCTGTAATGGGTATGGGAGTTGCCGGTTTAGCAATTTTGGGTTTAGGAGGTTTATTCATCTTATTCTACCAAATTTTTGCAGCTGGTCAAGGTCTTACTTCAGTTGAAATGAAAACAGCTATCGAAGTATTAGCTGGTTTTTCTTTAGGAGCTGAATCAATTGCT
Source organism: Sandaracinomonas limnophila (assembly GCF_004005965.1). GTDB lineage: Bacteria > Bacteroidota > Bacteroidia > Cytophagales > Spirosomataceae > Sandaracinomonas > Sandaracinomonas limnophila. The sequence goes on from NZ_SACY01000001.1 coordinate 250,280, forward strand.
TTGTTTGCTCGTGTTGGTGGTGGTATTTATACAAAAGCTGCTGATGTTGGTGCCGACTTAGTAGGTAAAGTTGAGGCAGGAATTCCTGAGGACGATGTGCGTAATCCAGCAACAATTGCGGATAACGTGGGAGATAACGTAGGTGATGTCGCTGGTATGGGTGCTGATTTATTTGGTTCTTATGTGGCAACAATTCTTGCAACTATGGTATTGGGACAAGAAATTGATGTTTTAGATAATTATGGTGGATTCTCTCCAGTATTGTTACCTATGTTAATCGCTGGAGTTGGTTTATTAGCCTCTTTGGTTTCTACATTTTTTGTACGTATCAAAAGTGAAACATCTTCTGTACAGAGTGCATTGAATATGGGTAATTATACTTCAATCATCATAACGTTTGTTGCGTCTTATTTCTTAGTGAATAATATTTTACCATCAAAATTAGTATTAAGAGGATTTGAATTTTCTTCAATGGACGTATTTTATGCTATCATTGTAGGTTTGGTTGTGGGTACTTTGATGTCAATTGTAACGGAATATTATACTGCTATGGGTAAGCGTCCAGTTGATTCAATCGTTCAGAAATCTGGAACAGGGCATGCAACAAACATAATTGGTGGTTTAGCTGTTGGAATGGAATCTACAGTTATTCCTATTTTGGTTTTAGCTGCTGGTATCTTCTTCTCATATAAGTTCGCTGGAATTTATGGAGTTTCTATTGCAGCTGCAGGTATGATGGCTACAACAGCTATGCAATTAGCTATTGATGCGTTCGGACCAATTGCAGATAATGCAGGTGGTATAGCAGAAATGTCACAATTACCTTCAGAGGTTAGAGAAAGAACAGATAATTTAGATGCTGTTGGAAATACTACTGCTGCAACAGGAAAAGGATTTGCTATTGCTTCTGCAGCCTTGACTTCATTAGCTTTATTTGCTGCTTTTGTAGGTACTTCTGGAATTACTAAAATTGATATATATAAAGCAGATGTTTTATCTGGTTTATTTGTAGGCGGTATGATTCCATTTATTTTCTCAGCATTATGTATTTCTGCGGTAGGTAAAGCTGCTATGGAAATGGTGAATGAGGTTCGTCGTCAGTTTAGAGAAATTCCAGGAATTATGGAATACAAAGCAAAACCTGAATATGAAAAATGTGTGGCTATTTCAACGGAGGCTTCTATTCGTCAAATGATTTTGCCTGGCGCTATTGCTTTATCTGTACCAGTAATCGTTGGATTTACCATGGGTCCTGAGGTTTTAGGTGGTTTATTAGCTGGTGTTACAGTTTCAGGTGTTTTGATGGGTATTTTCCAGTCTAATGCTGGTGGTGCTTGGGATAATGCAAAGAAATCTTTCGAGAAAGGTGTTTTAATTGACGGACAAACTTTCAAGAAAGGTTCTGAACCTCATAAAGCTGCTGTAACTGGTGATACAGTGGGAGATCCATTCAAAGATACATCTGGACCATCTATGAATATTTTGATCAAATTGATGTCAATTGTTTCTTTGGTAATTGCTCCTTACATTGCTGTGAAAGATTCTTCATCAGCAAAAGTTGAGAAAGCACCGATTGTAAAATCGATTGTTGCTAAGAAATAAATTGCTCGGTCGAGTAAAAAAATAACCACCTGAAAAGGTGGTTATTTTTTTGTCTCTATCAGAAAAATCCGTTTGAATTAAGCAGTTAATTTACCTCTTAAAGCTCTTGGGATATCGATTGTTGCAACTGGATTGCTTGGTGGATTTAAAATCTCACAACCTTCAACAGTTAATTTGTTTACTTTAACAGTTTGACCTAAATCTAAACCAGAAATATCAGCTGTAACGAAATCAGGAATATTTTCAGCTAAACCTTTTAAAGAAACTTTACGTAATTTTTGTACCATTTTACCCCCTTTGATAACACCAGGAGAATTTCCAATTACTTTGATAGGTACATCAATTTTAATTGGTTTGTTTGCAACGATTTCTAAGAAGTCAACATGTAAAATCATTTCATTTACTGGGTGAAACTGTGCATCTTTTAAGATTGCACGATAGATATCGCCTTCAATGTTTAATTCCACTTCGTGTACCTCTGGAGTGTACAATAAGTCGCGGAATAAAATCATTGGAACTGCAAAGTGAATTTGGTCTTTTCCACCGTATAAAACGCATGGAGCTAATGATTCAGCACGTAAATCTTTTGCACTTTTTGTGCCTAGAGTTGATCTTTTGTAACCTACAACCTCTAATTTTTTCATTTTTTTGTTGTTTGTGTTTTTAGTCTTTCGCCGTGGCTATCCCCTAAAAACGGTTAATAATTAGTACTTTATAAATAATGAACTGATAGATTCATGATCTCTGATTCTTCCGATTGCCTTTGCAAATAATTCAGCTACAGAAAGAACCTTAATTTTATCGCAAACTTGTTTTTGAGGTATGGTATCTGTTACCAATAATTCTGTTAAAACAGAGTTTGAGATATTGTCGTACGCATTTCCAGATAAAACTGGGTGAGTTACCACGGCACGTACAGATTTTGCACCTTTGTCCATGATTAATTGAGCAGCTTTGCACAAAGTACCTCCTGTATCAATTAAGTCATCCACTAAGATTACATCAGCACCTTCTACATTACCAATTAATTGCATAGAAGCCACTTCATTGGCACGTTTACGGTGCTTATCGCAAATAACCATTTCTGCATTAAAGAATTTGGCCATATTACGTGTTCTTACTACCCCTCCAACATCTGGTGATGCAAATAAGATTTTTTCTAAATTTAACGATTTCAAATACGGAACAAAGATTGCATTGCCTTCCAAATGATCTACCGGGAAGTCCATGAAACCTTGAATTTGTCCTGCATGTAAATCGATTGTCATCAAACGATCAGCTCCCGCTGCAGTCAATAAATTAGCCACTAATTTAGCTCCTATACCAACTCTTGGGCGATCTTTGCGGTCTTGACGAGAATATCCAAAATAAGGAATAACAGCAGTAACATAGTGTGCAGAAGCTCTACGTGCTGCATCTATCATCAACAATAATTCCATTAAATTATCTGCAGTTGGGAATGTTGATTGAATGATGAAAACATCACATCCTCTAACAGATTCATCAAAACTTGGCGAAATTTCACCATCCGAAAAGCGAAGAGTTGTTACTGCTCCAAGGTCTTTGCCATAATATTTAGCAATATCTTTTGCTAAGTATTGGGAGGCTGAACCTGAAAAAATTTTTACGGCATTGATGGCGGCCATTGTGTTTGATGTATTAAGTATTTAGAAGAAATAAGGCGCAATATTAGTTTTTTTGCGCCTTAATAACAAATTTATTTTACAGAAGCTCGGATGATGTTTAATGCACCACCTGCCTTAAACCACTCAATTTGCTGCGCATTATAAGAGTGATTCACTGAGAATGATTCTTTTGAACCATCTTTATGTGTCAATTCAATTGTCAAAGTTTTCTCTGGAGCAAACTCTTTTAATCCTAAGATTGCAACTGTATCATCTTCTTGAATTTTATCGTAATCAGCTTCGTTAACAAATGTTAAAGCCAACATTCCTTGTTTTTTCAAGTTTGTTTCGTGAATACGAGCAAAAGATTTTACCAATACTGCGCGAACACCTAAGTGACGTGGCTCCATTGCCGCATGCTCCCGTGAAGAACCTTCACCATAGTTGGTATCTCCTACTACAATTGAACCAATTCCTGCTGCTTTGTAAGCTCTTTGAGTAGCTGGAACAGCTCCGTATTCACCAGTCAATTGATTTTTAACTGAATCAGTTTTCTCATTAAAGAAGTTTACAGCTCCAATCAACATATTATTAGAAATGTTATCTAAGTGTCCACGGTACTTCAACCAAGGACCTGCCATTGAAATATGGTCAGTAGTACATTTTCCTTTTGCTTTGATCAATAATTTTAATCCACTGATGTCGTTTCCTTCCCATGCAGCAAATGGATCTAATAATTGTAAACGATCTGATGTTGCAGCAACTTTTACTTGAACAGCTGAACCATCTTCTGCTGGTGCTTGGTAACCTGCGTCTTCAGCAGCGAATCCTTGCTTTGGTAATTCATCTCCACTTGGAGCTTCCAATTTAACTTGTTCTCCTTTTTCGTTGGTCAAGGTATCAGTTAATGGATTGAAAGTTAAATCACCAGCGATAGCTAAAGCTGTTACCAATTCAGGAGATGCAACGAATGCGTAGGTATTTGGATTACCGTCAGCTCTTTTTGCAAAGTTTCTATTGAATGAGTGTACAATGGTGTTCTTCTCTCCTTTTTCAGCACCTGGTCGAGCCCATTGACCGATACATGGTCCACACGCATTTGAGAACACAGTTGCACCAATTGAATCAAAAATTTCAATTAAGCCATCTCTTTCAATTGTATACCGTACTAATTCTGAACCTGGTGTAATTGTAAATTGCGCTTTTGTTTTTAAACCTTTAGCTGCAACTTGTTTTGCTAAAGATGCAGAACGTGCGATATCTTCATATGAAGAGTTTGTACAAGAACCAATTAAACCCACCTCAACTTTAGTTGGCCATCCATTCTTTTCAGCTAATTCCTTCATTTTTGAAATTGGAGTAGCCAAATCTGGAGTAAATGGACCATTTAAGTGTGGTTCTAATGTATCCAAGTCGATTTCAATAACTTGATCAAAATAAGCTTCTGGATTTGCATAAACCTCTGGGTCAGCTGTTAAATGTTCTTTAACACCGTTTGCCAATTCAGCAACATCAGCACGACCAGTTGATTGAAGGTAACGAGCCATTGAATCATCATATCCGAAAGTTGAAGTTGTTGCTCCAATTTCAGCACCCATGTTACAAATAGTTCCTTTTCCTGTACATGACATAGAAGTAGCACCTTCTCCGAAATACTCAACTACACAACCCGTACCACCTTTTACGGTTAAGATACCTGCAACTTTAAGGATAACATCTTTTGCAGAAGTCCATCCGTTTAATTTACCTTTTAATTTAACACCGATTAGCTTAGGGAATTTCAATTCCCATGCTAAACCAGCCATTACGTCGCAAGCATCAGCTCCACCTACACCAATGGCAATCATACCCAAACCACCTGCGTTAACCGTGTGAGAGTCGGTACCAATCATCATTCCACCTGGGAATGCATAATTTTCTAAAACTACTTGGTGAATAATACCAGCACCTGGTTTCCAGAAGCCGATACCATATTTATCTGAAACTGAAGATAAGAACTCATACACTTCTTTGTTTTTATCTACAGCAACTGCTAAATCTGTATTTGAACTAACTTTTGCTTCAATCAAGTGATCACAATGAACAGTTGAAGGAACAGCAACCTTTGGACGACCCGCCTGCATGAATTGCAATAAAGCCATTTGGGCAGTTGCATCTTGCATCGCCACACGGTCTGGTGCAAAATCAACATAAGATGCACCTCTTGAAAAAGTAGAACTTGGCGTTCCTTCCCAAAGGTGACTATAAAGAATCTTTTCTGTTAATGTCAGCGGTTTGCCTACAAGCTTTCTAGCAGCTTCTACTCTAGCAGGCATTCTTTCATAAACCGCTTTAATCATTTCAATGTCAAAGGCCATATCAAAAATTAGTTTTTATAAAATTGTCCGCAAAAATAATAGATTCTTGCCAATTTTTGACTTTTTTTGTACATTATTTAATCTGTATTTAGGCAATTTTGGGCTTTAAACGTTTACTTTTCTTTTTTTTACAATTTGTTTTAGTAGTTTTTTCAAAAGAAGCTATCGCTCAAGCTATTTTGGCAGATTCTGTTTTGAAACTTATTATTAAAAATGCGCCCTATAAATCTTCTCAATTAAAAGGCTATTCATTTAAAGCATCGGTAACTGAACGTGGAAAATTTGATCATATATTAGGTGTTGGTAAAAACCGAATTGCTAAGACCGAAGGAATTCTTGAAAATAAATGGTTTGGACAGAAAAACACTAATAATGTTCAGGTTATTTCCTTAAATCAAACGCAACAAGAAGTAGAGAAACTTGAACTTTATTCCAAAAAAAGTGGTAAACCTACCCCTTTTTTCTGGCCAGATTTTTACCAAGATTTAGTAGGTCCCTCATGTGTTTCACCATTTAACTATTTTGCAGATTATTACTACAATTTAAACTATCAAAGAGATACACTAATTCAAGGTCAAAAATGTTTTACCTATAATTTTTCTCCAAAATTCACTACAGATAGATTGTTTAAAGGGTCATTTATCATTTCAGAAACTGGATTTTTGGTGAATATGCAATCGATTGTTTCTTCCGATGCAATTGATTATCAACTAAACCTGACTTATCAATTTTCTTTAAACAAATGGTTACCTCTTAAGGCTAATTTTAAAGTAATTGGAGGGGTTTTGGGGAATAATGGTGTTTTTGAGTTGGAAGAAAATGTTATTTCAGAAATCACAGCTTCCAAGAATGTTGAACTTTTGCAAATCCCTTCAAAAATTCAGGAGAAATTAAATATTGCAGAACGTGTATTTGATGAAGTTTTCGTTTCTCAAATGTTGGGAACTTTACATGATTCGATGATTCAAAAATGGAAACAAAGGCCAGAAACAGGTGTTGAAACTATTGATTCCATTCGTTATAGTCCAAATTATACCATTCTTTATCAAGAAAATTTAAACGATGAAAAAGAGGGAAATATTGAATTTGACGCATTAAAAACCTCTAAATTTCAACCTTATCAACTAATTTTTAGTAAATCATTCTTCTGGGGTGAGCGACAAAAAGATTTTTATCCATATGAGATCTATTACAAATCACCTTTGTTTGATTCGAATTACAATACTGCGGAAGGGTTTGTTTCGGCCGCAGGTTTGGTTTTCAGAAGAAGATGGTCACGCTACAGTATGTTCGAAATGGAATATATGGCCCGACATTCCTTTCCCTTGGATCGAACTACGGGATATGGGAAAGTACGATTTAAAACAGATAAATCAGATGTTGTGTTAACTGGTGGTGATTATGTACAACAATATAATTCTGAAATAAGTATTTCCCCCGAAATGAACTCATTGGCTACCCTTCTTTTGAAAAATAATCAAATGAAGATTTATAGAAAGCAGTTTGGGAGTTTATTTTTCAATCATAAGTTTTCAAGTAAATTCTTCGTAAAAACTTGGATTGAATATGCCAAAAGGATTCAAATGAATAATATCACCGATTATTTTTGGATCAATTATTTGAATCGTGATTTTACTTCTAATAATCCCACTAATGCTGAATATGCTGTAGAAGGATTTGCAGATCACAAAGCATTTACAACCACTTTTCATATTGGATTCAGGCCTAATTTGACCTACACTTATGTAAATGATGAAAGAAAACCGGAGTTAGGTTCCTCTCCTCTTTTCTTATTCAAATATCGTGCTGGCTGGAAAGGAGTTGGCGAATCAGTTGCCGATTTCCATCATTTAGAATTATCCTACATTCATAATGTTGAGTTTTCGCCCTGGATAAAAAGTGGAATACAAATAAATACTGGAACTTTTTTAGGACATTCTCCTGATTATTTTATCGATTACAAACATTTTAATGGAAATTATAACTTATTGATGACTGGAGAAAGTTTAGCCTCTCATCGTTTGGTGGGTTATTATCAGAACATAACCACGGGTACCAATCAGCGTTTAAATGTAAGTCACTATACCTACTCTACTGGAGGTCCTTATCTGGAAGCCTTATCAATTACTCAATTTTCAAATCTTTGGTTGAAGCCCTTTTTAGGAACAAAAAAGGCCTACGTGAAAGAATTGTTGATTGCCAATTTTGTTTATTTGCAAAACAGAAACCTGATTTATAATGAAATAGGTTACGGTTTAGATGGAGTTTTTAAAATATTGAGATTAGAAGGAATTGCAAATTTTACCAATGGTAAATTCAATTACATTGGTTTTCGTATCAACATCAATACAAGGATTCGAGTTGGAAATGTAATTGATTAATCAAAAAATTGATTTTTTCTTAGTTTGGAAAAATTATTGATTGCATTTGTTTAAAGTAGACTTATATTTGAAGTCCGATTGAAATTTTGAAGGATTTTTTAAAGCAATGGCAAAGAATTTAGTAATCGTTGAGTCGCCTGCCAAGGCAAAAACCATAGAAGGGTATTTAGGAAAAGATTTTGTAGTGAAATCATCGTTTGGTCACGTGCGTGATTTACCTACAAAAGGCGATAAAGCTATTGATATAGAGAATGACTTTGCCCCTAAATATGTCATTTCAACTGATAAAACCAAAGTTGTGAATGAATTGAAATCTTTGGCAAAATCTTCTGAAGAGGTATGGTTAGCAACTGACGACGACCGTGAGGGTGAATCTATTTCTTGGCATTTAAAAGAGGCTCTAGGACTTAAAGATGACACAAAACGAATCGTTTTTAGAGAAATTACGAAGTCGGCCATACAGAATGCAATCCTTCATCCTCGTACTATAGATATGGATTTGGTGAATGCCCAACAGGCTCGTCGAATCATGGACCGAATCATTGGATTTGAACTATCGCCCGTTTTATGGACTAAAGTTCAAAGGGGTTTATCTGCTGGACGTGTGCAATCGGTAGCAGTTCGATTAATCGTTGAACGTGAAAAAGAAATTGAGGCATTTGTACCTCAAGGTTCCTATAAAATTTCTGCCTTATTTAATTTACCAGGTGGGAAGATTTTGAAAGCCGAATTACCTAAGAATTTTGAAACAGAAAAAGATGCTATGACTTTTGTAGAGGCTTGTGTAAATGCAGAATTTTCTATCAAATCTTTGGAAACTAAACCTGCCAAAAAATCACCAGCTCCTCCATTTACCACTTCTACGCTTCAACAAGAGGCTTCCAGAAAATTGGGTTATGCTGTGGCAACAACGATGTCTGTAGCTCAAAAATTATACGAATCAGGACGTATTTCTTATATGCGTACGGATTCTACAAGTTTATCCCAGGAGGCTCGTGATAAAGCAAAGCATGCAATTGAAGCCAATTATGGCCCTAAATTTCATCATGCACGACAGTTTAAAACCAAAAATGAGTCGGCACAGGAAGCCCACGAAGCCATTCGTCCAACTGATTTTGAAGTAAATACCATCACAGGGGATTCTCGTGAAAAGAAATTGTATGAATTAATTTGGAAGCGTGCTATTGCATCTCAAATGTCGGAAGCACAAATTGATCGTACTACTGCTCAAATCGCTATTTCTACTTCTAAAGAGGTATTAGTTGCAAGTGGTGAAGTAATCACTTTTGAAGGTTTTCTAAAAGTATATTTGGAAGGAAAAGATGATGAGGAGGAGGATGAAAACCAAGATATGTTGCCTCCTTTAAATGTAGGGCAAATATTAGATTTAAATGAACTAAGGGCTGCAGAACGTTTTACACGTCCAGCTGCTAGATATACCGAAGCTTCCTTAGTTAAAGCTTTGGAAGAAAAAGGAATTGGTCGTCCTTCAACTTATGCACCAACCATTTCAACTATTATTAAACGAGAATATGTGGTTAAGGAAGATCGTGAAGGTAAAGAGAGATCAGCTAAATCAATTGTTTTAAAAGACAAAAAGATTACTGCCAGTACAAATAAAGAGGTTTTTGGAACTGAAAAAGCAAAATTATTCCCAACTCCAATTGGTACTTTAGTTACTGACTTTTTAGTGGAAAATTTCGATGATGTTGTAGATTACAAATTTACAGCGGACATGGAAGATGAGTTCGATAACATTGCCAAAGGTAAATTATCATGGACTCAAATGATGAAAAATTTTTATGGTGATTTTCATAAAACCATAGAAGAATCAAAATCCATTTCAAGAAGTTCTGTGGGTTCTGCAAGGGAATTGGGCGTTGACCCAAAAACAGGTAAAAATGTTTCAGTTCGCTTGGGTAAATTTGGACCCTTCGTTCAATTAGGTGATGCGGGAGAAGAAGAAAAGCCCACTTTTGTAAATTTAGACAAGAGCCAAAATCTGTCTACACTAACCTTTGAGGAAGCTTTAAAATTATTGGAGCGCCCAAAATTGCCTCGTGAAATTGGCATTTATAAGGATGAAGCTGTAATTATTGGCGCTGGTAGATTGGGTCCTTACATTCGCTTCGATAGCAAATTTACTTCTTTACCTGCTTCCTATGATCCTTTTACAATTGAATTAAAGGAAGCAATTGAAGTGTTGGAACAAGCTGAAAAAGCTGCTGAGGCAGATGGTTTAGGACAATTTGAAAATGAATTGGTAAGTACTGGTAAAGGTCGTTTTGGACCTTATGTAAAACATGCCGGTAAATATTATTCTTTAGGAAAGGGCGAAACCCTAACATCAATTACCTTAGAAAAAGCCATTGAATTAATTTTAGCCAAACGAAATTTAGAAGCCAATAAGTTTTTAAAGGAATTTCCAGAAAATGATTCCATTAAAGTGGTTAACGGAATGTATGGACCCTATATTCAAATTGGAAAGAGAAATGTTAAAATTCCCAAAGGTACAGACCCACATAGTTTAACCTTGGAAGATTGTATTAAATTAGGAGAAGATGCTCCTACAACAAAGAAGAAAAAATAAAAATGGGACAAATCATAGATGGTAAAATGGTTGCCGAATCCATGAAGGCAGCAATTGGTGAGGAGGTTAAAGATTTACTTGCAGCTGGTAAAAGAGCACCTCATTTAGTTGCAATTTTAGTGGGTAATAATGGTGCTTCTGAGACGTATGTAGCCAATAAAGTTAAATCATGTGAAGAATTAGGATTTGCTTCTACCCTTTTACGTTTTCCTCCGAGTATTACTGAACAAGAATTATTAGCTGAAGTTGAAAAGGTAAATAATAATGCTGATATGGACGGATTAATAGTTCAATTACCATTGCCAGATCACATTAACCCAGATAAAGTTATGGAGACCATTCATCCTTCGAAAGATGTTGATGGTTTTCATCCAATCAACATTGGACGAATGGCTAAAGGATTGCCGGCCTTTATTTCAGCAACTCCACAAGGAGTTTTGGATTTGTTGGCATACTATAAAATTGAAACATCTGGAAAACATTGTGTAGTAGTTGGAAGAAGTCAGATTGTTGGATTGCCGATGTCTATTTTAATGCAAAGGAATCATCCCGTGGGTAATTGTACGGTAACACTTACACACTCCAAAACGAAAAATTTAGAAGAAATTTGTTCTCAAGCAGATATTGTAATTGCTGCTTTAGGAAGACCCGAATTTATCAAAGCCAACCATATCAAGCCTGGTGCAGTGATTATAGATGTCGGATTAACACGTGTGGAAGATCCAAGTAAAAAATCTGGATTTGCATTAAAAGGAGATGTTGATTTTAATGATGTGTTTGAAAAATGCTCTTATATCACACCTGTACCTAAAGGTGTTGGACCTATGACAATCGTTTCTTTAATGAAGAATACCTTGCTTTCTGCAAAAGGAAAGATTTATCCTAAGGCCTAATAAGGCCTTTATTTTTTATGAAATCTGTGAAACACTCCTAAAGGTAATTTTCTTTTGTAATTATCTTGGATATACAATTCACCACTTTCAAAATCCTTAGGAACATCAAATATTCCATCCATTAGGTTATTAATAATCAGTGTTGAAAAGCCCATTGAGTATAAATTGGATAATACTAAATGCTCTTTTGAGTCGATGATTTCTTTGACTGAACGTAATAAATCATCTATTTGTTCTTCTAATACCCATTTTTCGCCATCAGGACCACGTCCATAGGCAGGTGGGTCAAGTAACACTCCCTGATAAAAATTACCTCTTCTAGCCTCTCTTTTTACAAATTTCAAAGCATCTTCTGCCATCCATCGGATACCATCCAATTTTGATTGCTCCATGTTTTCACGTGCCCAAGATAAAACGGGTTTTATTGAGTCAACGTGGGTAACATCTGCTCCAGCTTGTTTGCAAGCCAAACTTGCACCACCTGTGTAGGCAAATAAATTTAAAAATTTAGGTTTGCTAGAAAAGGTTGGTATTTCTTTAGCTAAATATTCCCAATTAGAAGCTTGTTCCGGGAAAATCCCAACATGCTTAAAGGAAGATAAAGAAATTTTAAATTGAAGATCTAATGTATCAGATTTATAAGGCATAAACCATTTGTCAGGTACTTTTTGATGTGCCATCCAAATTCCTTTTTCTTGACTACCCTTTTCTTTTTTGAAATTGGCATCAGCTAATTTTTCCCATTCAGATTCACTTAAATGCCTTTGCCAAACAGCCTGTGGTTCTGGTCGTCTAGTAATAAACTTTCCAAAACGTTCTAGTTTTTCGAAATTACCTGTATCAATTAATTCGTAATTTTTATCCCAATTCAGAGGTGTTTCAATGGAAATGTGCTGATTTTGCGCCATTATTTAATATTAATTTTGTTTAAGTAAAACACAGATCTTTTACCCTCATCCTCATTCGAAATATTTTGAAATCCATTGGCCAAGAAATAATTTCCATACCAATAATTCAATTCTGTTTTACTTGTTTTCTTTACTTTATCATTTTCATTCAAAGATTCAATTTCGTGAACTTCTTCCTTTTCGTCTGCTCCATTCATTGGAATCGTTTTGGAAACAATCTGATTACCTATAGCATAAGAAAGGATGATTTGATCTCCCTGAATAAGGGTTTTAACCTTTTGCGTTAACTTATCTTCTTTAGTGTTTTTTAAATCAATACTTTTATCCCAAAGTAAATTTCCATCTTTATCAAATGACATGATGATACCATGTGTATAAACCCAACCATCAAATTGTTGTTGATTACCATACGAACCGTATCCTCTGTAACCCCAAGGACTGTAATAACTTGAAAATGGGGAATAAAGTCCATAGTTTCCATATCCCCAACGGAATGGGCTGTACAACATAGACCAAGGAGAATAAAAACTGTATGGACTTAGCATATAACCTGGCATAGAATATACTCCATACATAGTTCCATATGGATTAAAAGCTGAATATGCATATTTGTAATCCGCATAAAATGATTCTGCAACTACTAAATATTGATCGCCTTGCTTAATTATATCGTGAACAATAAATCGATAATCTAAACGTAAATCTTCTCCTTTATCTTCTTTGCTTTTAATCTTTTTTTCTTGTTTTTCTTTTTGTTTTTCACCTAAAAAATTGAAGAAATTTTGAAATTTGGTAAAACTATAAAATTTTGAGTTTTGTACGGTTCCATCCAAAAAAGAGGCAAAAAACATCCCCTGAGAAGTTGGTCCTTTACTTGACCCAATTGTATTTTTATGTCCATAGGTACCAACCACAACCTGTAAACTATCATTTAACTGATTACTTTTTGCATTCATCATTGCAAATTCATCATTGGGTTCCATCACAATTTGATTGTATTGATTTCCCGCTTCGTCGAACGAACGAACAATTAATTGATAATTTTTAGGCTTATTTCCAGAGCTGTAGGTAATATTTACTAACTTTTGAGTTGTATCTATGTCCATGGATTGGATTTCCGATTGTCCTTTTACAACAGAAGGTAAGATTCTTGTAGATTTTTGAGACAAATTGGTGTATAAAACCATTGGCTGTGAATTGATAATTCCACCAATGAATACCGATTTATTTAGTACTCTAAAATTGGAAATTTCCATTCGATCAACAGAATAAATCTGGTATTTTTCGTATTTACCATTACTTAGATCTATCCTAAAAATGGCATAGGCATTACTTTTAAATCGGCTAAATAAAAGGTGAACATATCTGCCGTCATAACTATGCGTCACATAATCCATGGATGCGTCAATATTCCCCGAAAAGGTCCAATTTTGATGAAAATCGGTATCCAATTTGGCTAAATGAAAATCTGTTTTGCTAACTTGTGTTAAAACAATTAATCCTTTTTCTCCTAACGGAATATTAAAAATGGCCGCATCACTATTTTTGACAGGTATTTCTAATCGATTTAAATTTTGAGCATTAGTTTGAAATTGTCCAAAAATTAAAAGGCAAATAATTGAGAAGGAAAGGCTAATGTTTTTCATAAATTTATTCACTTAGGGCTATTATAATATCAAATTCTTCTTTTAAAACCGGTTGGACAGACAGTCTTGAATTTTTGATTAAAACCATGTTTTCAAGTCGAGAGTCTTCTTTTATTTGTTTTAAAGAAACACTTTTATTTAATTTTTTAATCGGCTTAAACTCAACTACCACCCATCTTGGGTCTTCGGTAGTTGGATCTTGGTAAAATTCTTTGGTAACCTCAGCAATTCCAATAACTTCCATACCTTCATTTGAATGATAAAAAAGTGCCCAATCTCCCACTTGCATGGCTTTCATGTTGTTTCTTGCCTGGTAATTTCTTACCCCATCCCAAACAGATTTCCCCTCTTTAACGAAATTATCCCAAGAATATTTGAATGGTTCCGATTTTATTAACCAATAATTCATACTTAAGGGAATTTAGGGAATTTTGAAAAGTCTGGTTTGCGTTTCTCGATGAATGCATTTTTACCTTCTTTTGCTTCATCTGATAAGTAATATAACAAAGTTGCATTACCAGCAAGTTCCTGAATACCGGCTTGACCATCTAATTCTGCATTGAAAGCAGATTTTAACATACGTAAAGCAATTGGTGATTTATCTAGCATTTTTTCACACCATTCAACCGTTGTTTTTTCTAGTTCTTCCAAAGGCACAACTTTGTTTACTAATCCCATGTCTAAAGCTTCTTGTGCATTGTATTGGTCACACAAATACCAAATCTCACGTGCCTTCTTTTGTCCTACCACACGTGCCAAATAACTTGCCCCAAATCCACCATCAAATGAACCTACAATAGGACCAGTTTGACCGAAACGCGCATTTTCTGCAGCAATAGATAAATCACAAATAACATGTAAAACGTGTCCGCCTCCAATTGCCCAGCCTGCAACCATTGCCACTACTGGTTTTGGAATTGATCGAATTTGTCTTTGAAAATCTAATACGTTTAATCGAGGTACTGCATCTTTTCCAACGTAACCACCATGTCCACGTACACTTTGGTCGCCCCCACTACAAAATGCTCTACCACCTTCACCAGTAAGAATAATAGCTCCAATGGATGGTTCTTGTCGAGCATATTCCATAGCTTCCGACATTTCTTTTACAGTCTGCGGTGTAAAGGCATTGTGCTTGTGCGGTCTATTGATAGAAATTTTAGCGATTCCTTTGTATTGAGAAAAAATTATTTCCTCAAAATCTTTAATCTTCTCCCAGGCAAAATTGGTATTCATATTTTAACTTATTTTTATCTTTCAACTTTCAACTTTCAACTTTCAACTAATTATATTCCACCTCCCAAGTATGATCAGCCAATAACAATACTTTGGCCAAAAATTTACTGTATTTAAATGATTTTCCCCATTCATTTGGACTAATTAATGATAATAAATCTGTTCCATCTTCCTTTTCGTATAAATAATAGGTTTGGTTGATGATGGGTTCAAATCCCATGGCAGCTTCATAGATTCTTTCAGAAATTTCTTTCCTTTCGGCAAGCATTTTTGCTTGCTTGGCCAAAATCTCCATTTGTTCGTACAATTGGTTCATTTGTTTGTCTGTTTGCTGGCGCATGGCCAAAACAGAACGACCCTTTACTTTTCCAATATCTTCTGGTTTGATCACAGCAGAACCTGCTGTATGAGCATAGGGTAATAAGCCAGGATTTTCTGTAGTTTTATCCTTATTTATTGGATTAATAAACTCGTTTTTACTTGCTTCTTCCTTCATTAAATCAAAAATGGAAATCAAACCACGAAATTAGAGAATGTTTCCTTAATTTTGGTAGTTTTTTACATTTATGCAAGTAATTTCTTTTCAAAATTTGGACAACTTTATACCTCAATCAGAATTTGAGGAGAAGGTCTTACTTTTTTGTCAAGATTGGAGGAATAACAAACAAGATTTTGAGTTTTTTACTTCTGGTTCCACAGGCACTCCCAAACCACTCAAAATTCAAAGAGAACAAATGATTAATTCTGCCCAACAAACAATTGATTGGTTGGGTCTTGAAAAAGGAAATAACGCATTTTTGGGTTTATATCCCAATTATATTGCAGGGGCAATGGTTTTGGTTCGTGCACTAATTGCCCAAATGAATTTAATATTAGTTGAGCCTCAGGAGAATTTTTTTTCTGAATTTACTGCCGACTTACCTCCTATTCATTTGGCCTCTTTTGTACCGAATCAATGGAAAACCTTATTAATGTGTAATTTAGAATTAAATAATTATTTCGGACAGGCAAAAGGGATATTACTTGGTGGTTCGGATTTAGATGAGGAAACAAAGGCAATAACAAGTTCTCAATGTAGGTTTCCAGTATATTTGACCTACGGAATGACAGAAACAGTTTCCCATATTGCATTTCAATCCCTTTCAATGAATCTTACAAATTATTTACAAACACTTCCCAATGTTCACATTTCAAAAGATTCAAATGATTGTTTGGTAGTAAGCTCTCCCTCAACTTTTGGAGAAAAAGTTGTAACCCAAGATTTAGTTGAAATTATAAGTGATTCAACCTTTCGAATAATTGGTCGAAATAATCGAATAATTAATTCAGCAGGTTTGAAAATAAATCCAATAGAATTAGAAAAAGAAATTGGCTTCTATTTTAAGGGTATAAATGTTTCCTTTTTTATAACTGGTTTATTGGACGAATTTTATGGTCAAAAGGTTGTTTTAATTGTAAAAGGAAATGAGTTTATTTATTGGAATGACTTAATTCAATATTTAAAAGGTAAATTTGATAAAAATTGCCTACCAAAGGAATATATTTTGGTGAAGAAATTTGAAATTACTACGAGTGGAAAATTAGATATTTTGTCCACCTTAAGAGCAAATAATTTAAATTAGAATGAAATTATATTACGAGAGTCCACAAGATGTACCTGCTCCCTACCATTTGGAGGCAAAAATTGAATGGTTGGCTGTAGAGGCTGATTTTTCCAAAATTCAAGTGGATGTGCAATATGTTGACAGGGAGGATTTTTCAAAAGAGGAATTACAGGCTGAAGGATTGAATCCAGAGAATCATTGGACTTGGAAGGGTGATTTACCTCAAGTTTGGCATTCAATTTTAAAGGATAAATTTTCAGAATATAAAACTGGAGAAGCTTCTCCTAAATCTTCTGAGCCTTTTATTGGTCTTGAAAAAGGAACTCAGGTTTATAAGCCAAAGGATAAGTTGGATATAGAAGACGAATTTATTCAAGAGTTTTTGCAAGCAATATTTGAATTGGCAGAAATGGAATTGCCGCTTTATTTAGGATTTCAATTTTGTAATTCAAAGGACCAGTGGTTAAAGGTAGAAGGTGAATTGTCATTTGCCAATAGAGCCTTTAATTACATAGAGGATGGCAACGAAAATAAGGTTAAAAATGCCTCTTTTGATGAAATAAAGTATCTGATGGGCGAATTGTTTATTGGTGAATTTTTAATGGATAAGGGTGCTGAGGAACTGAAAAATAAACAATCCTTTGCAGTTTTTCCTGGAGATGGACTTTGGTATGTGGCGGGAAATTCTTGGAAAAAACCAAATGGAAATCACCATTATTTTGATAAATTAGAAGCTACATTACAGAAACTATTTTAATAAAATGGAAGGTCTTTCATTGGATATCGAAAATCAAATTGCAGACGTTTTTAAATTGCAGCAAAATGCAGTTGTTCGTATGCGAAATTCGAGTGCAAAGTATCGAATTCAGCAATTGAAAAGACTAAAACAATATATTCTTGATCATGAAAAGGATATTCTGGAAGCCATGTATAAAGATTTTAAAAAACCGGCCTCAGAAGTATTGTTAGCTGAAATCTTTGGAATTAAGCATGAAATTGATCAAATTATAAACTCGCTTTCTGATTGGATGAAACCCAAAAGCGTGTCTAATCCACTTTTTTTAACGGGTACAAGTTCCTTTATTCAATACGAATCTAAAGGATTAAGTTTGATTCTTTCTCCGTGGAATTATCCTTTAAATCTTTGCATTAATCCGCTTGCCCTTTCAATAGCCGCTGGAAATACGGTAATTTTAAAGCCCTCAGAATTAACTCCAAATGTTTCACATTTTATTAAGCAAATGATTATTCATCTGTTTGATAAATCCGAAGTTTATGTTTTTGAAGGTGAGTCTCATGTTGCTTCTGCCCTTTTAAAATTAAAATTTGATCATATTTTTTTTACCGGAAGTCCAGCAATTGGTAAAAAAGTGATGGAAGCTGCCTCTAAACATTTGATAAGTGTTACGCTTGAATTAGGAGGAAAATCGCCAGCAATTGTACATGAGTCTGTTGATTTGTCTGTAACAGCTAAAAAGATTATTTGGGGTAAATTCTTTAATAACGGTCAAACCTGTATTGCACCTGATTATCTTTTCGTTCATTCAAGCATATTCGAAAGCTTTTTGGAAGCCCTGAAAACTGAAATTATTCACATGTATGGTGAAACAATTGCAGATTATTCAAAATCTAATTCCTATGCTAGAATAGTAAATGAAAGACATTTTCAACGGCTAATGCACCTTTTAGAAGATGCCATTGTTAAGGGTGCTAAAAAATTTTTTGGAGGTGAAAATAATCCTTCTGACAATTTATTAATGCCTACCTTACTAACAAATGTTACAGAAGATATGCAAGTGATGATTGATGAAATATTTGGACCAATTTTACCAATTATGCCCTTTCATCATGTAGAAGAATTGGTAGAATATTTTAAAGATAAAGACAAACCTTTAGCATTCTATATATTTTCAAAAGACAAAGAGTTTGATCAGTTTTTACTTCAAAATACGAGTTCAGGTACCGCGGTTATCAATGATAGTTTAATTCAATTTGGGCACCCAAATTTGCCATTTGGCGGAGTAAATCATTCCGGAATTGGAAAAACTTCTGGCTATTTTGGTTTTTTAGAGTTTAGTAATCAAAAATCTGTAATTCGTCAAAGAACCAATTTAATGCAAATGATTTATCCACCTTATACTATTAAGGTACGTTGGATGATTGAAAAAATGGTGAAATGGTTGTAAGATTTAGCTTGATTTTCCTATTAACCTTTTCTTTGTTAGCTTGTAAAGAAGAAGTAGAGCACAAAGGAAGCGAGATTCCTCCAGGAACTGTTCTAAATTCACCTGTTCAATGGGAGCGACAAATACTGTATTTAAATTCTCTGATTCAAGAAGATGATCAGGCGATTTTGCTTTTTTACAGAGCTCGGGCCTATTTTAATACCCATCAATATCATTTGGCTAAATTGGATATGGATAAATTGATGAATCGCTCAAATGAAATTAGTGATGAATATAATTTATTGAATGCATGGATTCAGTTAAAATTAGGGAATCTTGAAAAAGCTCAACAACTCATTCAAATGAGTAAATATGGAAAAAATCAATTTTCGAATACCTCCACTTTTTTTCTAGAATTATATATTCAAAAGAAACAATTGAATTTGGCACAGCAATTATTAACACAAATAAAAAAAGATTCAATTCATAAAATAGCAAATCCGATATTAGAATTATTAGTTGTAGGTGACACTTTGAGTTTGAAACGTTATGTTGCCAATAATACACAGATGGCTTTTAAAGATGAATTTTCAGAACGAACCTATTTGAATTTTGCAATTGATTTAGTTCCGAGCTTACATTTTCAATCTAATTGTTTAAAAGAATTAAAAAAATATCCCAATGATCCTTATTATTTACACGCTTGGGGAATGTTTTTAAAAAAAATAAACAAATTAGAACTTTCAGAAAAAGTTCTTTCAAAAACCCTATCCTTGCATCCAGATAATATGCAGTTTAAATATGATTTTGGGCAACTAATGTTGCAAAAAAGAGATTATGGTAAAGCTTTTGAGTATTTTTCAAAAATCCCGAAAAGTTCAAATTTATTTTGGTTGGCACAAAATGATAAAATTATTTGTTTATTAAATTCCCAACAAAAAACACAAGCCAAAGCCTTGTTCGACACCTTAATGAAGATTTCTCCTCAAAAAAATCAAGTTTATACAAGGTACTATCGCTGGTTTGTCACCACAAAAGATTCTTTGAATCAAATTAGGCAGGATACTTTATTGAATTTGAACCAATAATTAGGGTTTATTTTGTACCTTTGCACAAATTTTTTATTGAATGATTAAAATTACTTTTCCCGACGGACAAGTTCGTGAATATCAAAATGGAGTTACACCTATGGATGTGGCTTTATCCATTTCAGAAGGTTTAGCTAGAAACGTTTTATCTGCCAAGGTAAACGGACAAGTGGTTGATGCCTCTATTGCTATTCTAGAAGATGCAAGTTTACAATTATTGACCTGGAATGATGATGATGGTAAGAAAACCTATTGGCATTCATCTGCTCACTTAATGGCAGAAGCTATTGAGGCTTTGTATCCAGGAACTAAATTTGGTATTGGTCCAGCTATTGAGCATGGGTTTTATTACGATATTGACCTAAATGGACAAGAATTTGGTTCTGATCAATTCAAGGAAATTGAAGATAAGATGATCGAATTGGCGAAAGCCAAGAGTGAATATGTGCGCAAGGATGTGTCGAAAAAAGATGCTATAGCTTATTTTCAAGAAAAAGGTGATGAGTATAAATTAGAGTTATTAGACGGTTTAGCAGATGGTTCTATAACCTTTTATACCCAAGGAAACTTTACAGATTTATGTAAGGGTCCACATATTCCCCAAACAGGTTTAATTAAATCTGTAAAATTATTAAGTGTTGCGGGTGCTTACTGGCGAGGCGATGAAACCCGTAAACAAATGACACGTATTTATGCCATTACTTTCCCTAAGGCTAAGGAATTGGAAGAGTACTTGTACTTGTTGGAAGAGGCTAAAAAACGTGACCACAGAAAGTTAGGTAAAGAATTAGAATTGTTTGCATTCTCTGAAAAAGTTGGAATGGGTTTGCCACTTTGGTTGCCGAAAGGAACTTTATTAAGAGAAAGATTAGAAAACTTTTTACGTAGAGCACAAATTCGGGCTGGCTACTCCCCTGTTGTTACCCCACACATTGCAAGTAAGCAATTGTATGTAACTTCTGGGCACTATGCAAAATATGGTAAAGACTCTTTCCAGCCTATCCGTACTCCAGAAGAGGACGAAGAGTTTTTCTTGAAACCAATGAATTGTCCGCATCACTGCGAGATTTATAAAACGAAACCAAGAAGTTATAAAGATTTACCTCTTCGTTTGGCAGAGTTTGGTACGGTTTACAGATATGAGCAACATGGTGAATTGCACGGATTAACTCGCGTGCGTGGGTTTACGCAAGATGATGCACATATTTTCTGTCGCCCAGACCAGGTTGAAGGCGAATTTATGAAGGTAATTGACCTTGTTTTGTATGTATTCAAGGCTTTAGGATTTACTGAATATAGTGCGCAAATATCCTTACGTGATCAAGAAAATCGTGAAAAGTATATTGGTGATGACGAAGATTGGGATAAGGCAGAGGCTTCAATCATTAAATCTGCTCAAGAAAAAGGATTACCTACAGTGATTGAATACGGTGAAGCTGCTTTTTATGGACCTAAGTTAGACTTCATGGTGAAAGATGCTTTGGGGCGTAAATGGCAATTAGGAACTATTCAGGTAGATTATCAGTTACCACAAAGATTTGAATTAGAATACACGGGTTCTGACAACTCAAAACATAGACCTGTAATGATTCACCGTGCACCATTTGGCTCATTGGAGCGTTTTGTGGCTATTTTGATTGAAAACACCGGTGGAAACTTCCCATTGTGGTTATCTCCTGATCAGTTGGCAGTATTACCAATTTCTGAAAAGTACGAAGATTACGCCAATGAATTGTTTTTGCGATTGCAGGAGGAAGATTTGAGAGGATATGTGGATCACCGTGATGAGAAAATTGGAAGAAAAATTCGTGATGCTGAGGTTCATAAAGTACCCTTCATGATTATTGTTGGAGAAAAAGAACAGGCAGAAGGATTAGTAAGTGTGCGCAAGAAAGGACATGGCGATTTAGGTTCAATGACTTTAGAGGCATTTATGGCTTTAGCACAAGAAGAAATTCACCAATTAACTTTTAATTCTCACAAATAGAGAAGATTATCAGTTAATAGATTGCAAAAAAGTTAAATTTAGTTTAGCTTTCGGATTGAAATAAACAATTAATACAAAATAATTTATGGCTTTACGCCCAAACAACAATTTTAGAGGTCCTAAAAGAGAAGAAGATCAACACAGAACCAATCAAGGTATCCGTGGGGTTAATGAAGTTCGATTGGTAGGAGAAAATGTAGAACAAGGAGTTGTTTCTATTGCAAGAGCATTGCAAATTGCTGAAGAACAAGGTCTTGATTTAGTTGAAATCTCTCCCAATGCTGTTCCTCCTGTTTGTAAGGTAATTGATTATGCGAAGTTCAAGTATGATCAAAAGAAAAAGCAAAAGGAAATCAAGGCAAATGCAACCAAAACGGTTATTAAAGAAATTCGTTTCGGTCCTAATACTGATGACCACGACTTTAACTTTAAATTAAAGCATGCCATCAACTTTTTAAAAGAAGGTGCTAAAGTGAAGGCTTATGTGCATTTCGTAGGTCGTACCATTGTTTTCAAAGACAGGGGTGAAATGTTGCTATTGAATTTCGCTAAAGGCTTAGAAGAAGTTGGCAAACCAGATGATATGCCAAAATTAGAAGGTAAAAGAATGTCTATTATCTTCTCCCCAAAAGCTAGTAAAAAATAAGTAATCTATATTAGGGAATTTGAAGGTATTTTCTTACTTTTGCATTCCAAATTTAAAATTTAATTTTTAAACAATGCCAAAAATTAAAACCAACTCTGGAGCGAAAAAGCGTTTCAAAGTAACAGGATCTGGTAAAATTAAGCGTAAGCACGCTTTTCATAGCCATATCTTGACTAAGAAAACAACTAAGCAAAAGCGTAATTTAGCTCACGCTACCTTAGTTTCTCCGGCTGATCATGACCGCGTAAACGTATTATTAGGTCTGGCTTAAGCCATTAAAGTTATTGTTCAACCTGATGTAGGCTAAAGTTTTCGAAAGAAACGCCTCATGTCAAAAAACAAAAAATTATGCCAAGAAGTGTCAATCACGTTGCCTCAAGAGCAAGAAGAAAAAAAATCTTAAAGTTAGCCAAAGGCTTTTATGGTCGCGGAAAAAATGTTTGGACCGTAGCCAAAAACAAAATCGAGAAAGGTTTGCAATATGCTTACCGCGATCGTAAAGTAAAGAAAAGAGATTTCCGTGCATTGTGGATTCAAAGAATCAACGCTGCAGTTCGTCAAGAAGGTATGTCTTATTCTGCATTCATGGGAAAATACAACAAATCAGGTATGACTATGAATAGAAAGGTTTTAGCTGATTTAGCGATGAACCATCCAGAAGCCTTCAAGGCAATCATAAAAAAATTAGCATAAGCTGTTTAGAAAGTCCCAAATTTTGGGACTTTTTTTTATTACTTCCATGAGCACTTATATACTTCAACTAAAAGAAAAAATACAGCCTCTTCAAGGCCAATTACTCAATCACCCGATTAACACGTATTTGAATTCATTTGATGACTTGAAAAAGTTTATGCAGATACATTCCTTTGCTGTTTGGGATTTTATGAGTTTAGTGAAAAAATTACAAATAGAGTTTACATGTGTTTCTTTACCTTGGAAACCTGTTGGAAATCCACAAACTCGTAGATTAATTAATGAGATTGTTTTCGGAGAAGAATCTGACGTAGATCAACATGGACATCCCTTAAGCCATTTTGAGTTATATGTTTCTGCCATGCGAAATTTGGATATTCCGGTTTTGCCAGAATTAAACCAACTGCTAAAAACCAATTCAATTGGAGAGCTTATTGAATTAATTCCCGATTTGAATTTGGATGATCGCGTTAAGAATTTTTTAATTTTTACGTTTGAATCCATTCAAAATAAGGCAATTCATGAAATTGCAGCAATTTTTACTTTTGGTAGAGAAGATTTAATCCCTGCCATGTTTACAAAAATTGTTACCCAATTAAAGAATGATTCGAGCAAATCAATTAATGAATTGATTTATTACTTAGATCGCCATATTGAAGTGGATGGTGAATCTCATTCTCATTTGGCTTACGAAATGATGGAAGAATTGTGTGGGTTTGATGAAAAAAAATGGCTGGAAGCACAAGATGCCGCTATAGAATCTTTAAAAAATAGATTAAATTTATGGGATGCAATTATTGAAGCATAAATGAACTTCCCTATCTATTTAGACAATGCGGCCACAACTCAAGTTCATCCAATGGTTTTGGATGCTATGTTGCCTTATTTTTTAGAAAATTATGGAAATTCAGGATCTCAACAGCATCTTTTAGGTTGGCAGGCCGATGAAGCCATCGAAAAATCAAGAAAAGTAATTGCAAATTATTTTCAAGTAAAGTCCCGACAAATCATATTTACCTCTGGAGCCACAGAAAGTAATAATTTAGCCATTCAAGGTTATTTAAAAAACTTTCCTGACAAAGGTCACATCATTACCACCCGAACTGAACATAAGTCGGTATTGGCAGTTTTTCAGGCCTTAGAAAAGGCAGGTTGGAACGTTTCCTATTTGCCGGTTGATCAATTTGGAGCAATTGATTTAAATGAATTAAGATCATCTATTCAAGCAAAAACTCGATTAATTTCTTTGATGTGGGTCAACAATGAAACCGGTTTAATTCACCCAATTAAGGATGTTTGTCAAATTGCCAAAGAAAAAAACATTGTGTTTCATTGCGATGCTACACAAGCATTGGGTAAAATAGATATTTCCAAAGGGAAATTACCGGATTTAATTTCCTTCTCTGGACATAAAATTTATGGACCCAAAGGAATTGGTGGTTTGGTTATTTCAAATGAAGATATTCAAATTTATCCCTTAGTTTTCGGTGGTGATCAAGAAAGAGGTTTACGTTCTGGTACCTTACCAACCCAACAAATTGTTGGTTTAGCAAAAGCCTTTGAATTGATTCCTGAATTATTAACTAAAAATGAGTTTTATTCTAAATGGAAAAATCGAATTGCTGATTTACTAACAACTAAATTTTCTGAATTAGTTCAAATTAATTCCTCTGATAATTCTGTTCCTTCAATTTTGAATTTTTCTATTAAAAGGTTTGATTGGGAGGAAATGTTTGAAAAGCTTTCCAAATTAGCTTTGTCAAACGGTTCTGCATGTAATGCGAAATCCCAAAAGCCAAGTTATGTTTTACAAGAGTTAGGAGTACCTTCAGCAACAGCTTTGTCTAGCATTCGCTTATCGATGGGTTATTTTATAACGGAGGAAGAAATGGAAGTTGCTTTAGTCTATTTAGAACAACAATTAAATCTGATGAAATGAAAGAGTGGGTACAGATAATTGACAAATTAGAGGAGATTTTAAACTCAAATGAATCTTTTGCTTTAGCAACCGTTATTCAAGTTGAGGGCTCTACCTATCGACGAGTGGGAGCTCGAATGTTGATTATGGAAAATGGCAATTGGATCGGAAGTATATCGGGAGGTTGTTTGGAAGGCGATATGTTGAAAAAGGCCCGATTGACTATGTCGAGTCAAGAGGTAAAATGGGTAACGTATGATACACGAGATGAAGATCCATTCGCCTTGGGAATAGGTTTGGGATGTAATGGAAAGATTGATATTTTAATTGATCCAAGTCGTACGCGAATTGAAAATTTTGCAAAACAGCTTAAATTGGCATTAGCATCTGAAAATGGATTGGAGCTTTTTTCACAATGGCCTTTAACTGATGGAGAAGTATTTGAGTTAAAAGAATTCATAAATCCTCAGCCAAGAATTTGGGTTTTCGGTAACCAATTTGATTCCCATAGTTTGATTCTAATGGCAAAGCAGTTGGGCTGGAAGGTTATGTGGGTGGGTAATACATTGAAAATGTCCAATGAAATTAAAAAACTTTGTTTTAAGGTATTTGATTGGGATAATTTTGAAGGAATTCAATCTTCGGATTTGTTGGTGCAAATGACACATGATTTAGAACGAGACGTGGAAATATGCTCTAAATTAAATGAAATTCCTGATGTTTTTTATTGGGGAATATTAGGACCTCAAAAAAGATTGGAACGCATAAAAGACAAATTATCGGAATCTCAGATTATGCTTAAAAATGGCATCCACTCTCCTATTGGATTAGATTTAGGTGCTGAAGGTCCTGATGAAATTGCAGTATCCATAATTGCTGAAATCATTGCTAAAAAAAATAAGCGAGATGCCCAACCCTTGAAATTAAGGGGAAAAGCAATTCATGAAGCATAAAAAAAATCCTGGGTTTCCCCAGGATTTTTCACTTTTCACTTTTCATTCTTCACTTACTTTACTTCTTCAAAAGATACATCTTCTGCGGCATCAGATCCACCAGCGTTAGCATCAGCAGTTTCTGTTGCACCACCTTGGTCACCTGCAGCATACATCTCTTGAGAGGCAGCCTGCCATGCATTGTTTAATTTCTCAACTCCCGCATCAATTGCAGCTAAGTCTTGTGAAGCATGTGCAGCTTTTAATTCAGTTAATGCAGCTTCAATTGCAGACTTATTTCCTTCAGATAATTTCTCGCCGTATTCTTTCAATTGCTTGTCAGATTGAAAAATTAATGAGTCAGCTTGGTTGATTTTCTCAACTTTTTCTTTCTCAATTTTATCTGAAGCTTCATTAGCTTTTGCCTCGTTTCTCATTTTTTCGATTTCAGCATCAGTTAATCCACTTGACGCCTCGATACGGATTTTTTGTTCTTTTCCAGTTCCTTTGTCTTTCGCAGAAACGTTTAAGATACCGTTTGCATCGATATCAAAAGTAACTTCAATTTGAGGTACTCCACGTGGTGCAGAAGGAATTCCATCTAAGTGGAAACGTCCTAATGAACGGTTATCTTTTGCCATCGGACGCTCACCTTGTAAAATATTTAATTCTACAGAAGGTTGATTGTCGGCAGCGGTTGAGAATACTTCAGATTTCTTAGTTGGAATGGTTGTATTTGCTTCAATTAATTTTGTAAATACACCACCCATTGTTTCGATACCCAAAGAAAGTGGAGTTACGTCTAACAATAACACATCTTTCACCTCTCCTGTTAATACTCCACCTTGGATTGCAGCACCAATTGCAACTACTTCATCAGGATTCACTCCTTTTGATGGTTTCTTTCCGAAGAATTTCTCTACTTCCTCAACGATACGAGGAATACGTGTTGAACCTCCTACTAAGATAACCTCATCAATATCTGAGTTTGTGTAGTTTGCATTTTTCATGGCTCTACGACAAGGCTCTAAAGTTCTTTGAATTAAGCTATCAGCTAATTGCTCAAATTTCGCACGACTCAATGAACGAACTAAGTGCTTTGGAATACCATTTACTGGCATGATGTAAGGTAAATTGATTTCTGTAGATGCTCCAGCAGATAATTCGATTTTTGCCTTTTCAGCAGCTTCCTTTAAACGCTGTAAAGCCATTGGGTCTTTACGTAAATCGATTCCTTCATCTGTGATGAATTCTTGTGCCAACCAATCAATGATTACTTGGTCAAAGTCATCACCTCCTAAGTGTGTATCTCCATCAGTAGATTTTACTTCGAAAACGCCATCTCCTAATTCAAGGATTGAAACGTCGAAAGTACCACCACCTAAGTCGAACACTGCAATTTTCATGTCCTTACCTTGCTTATCAACTCCGTAAGCCAGAGCTGCTGCTGTAGGCTCGTTGATTATACGCTTCACTTCAAGTCCTGCGATTTGTCCAGCTTCTTTTGTAGCCTGACGTTCTGCATCATTGAAATAAGCTGGAACAGTGATAACAGCTTCTGTAACAGTTTGTCCTAAATAATCTTCAGCAGTTTGCTTCATCTTCGTTAAGATCTGTGCAGAAATTTCTTGTGGAGTATATAAACGATCACCAATTTTAACACGTGGAGTATCGTTGTTTCCTTGTTCAACGTTGTAAGAAATCGTTTTCAATTCTGATCCTACTTCAGAATATTTTTTACCCATAAATCTCTTTACAGATGAAATGGTATTTTGCGGATTGGTGATTGCCTGTCTTTTTGCTGGATCACCTACTTTACGCTCGCCATTTTCCAAAAACCCTACGATTGAAGGTGTTGTTCTTCTTCCCTCCGAGTTAGCAATTACTACTGCCTCGTTACCTTCCATTACGGCCACACATGAGTTGGTGGTTCCTAAGTCAATTCCAATAATTTTTCCCATATTAAAAATAAATTTTTCCCTTAGTTTATCAATTTGAGTGCCAATTTGAAATTGAGTTTAAATTTCTGACATATTGTCACGGATTGCAATTTATTTGCCCATATGCGTTCATATAGTCAGTAAAAAGAGCTAAATTGCATAAAAAATAAGCTAGAAATATGTCACATCCGACTGATTTTAATTGGGTAGAAACTTCTGAACCACACCGTAAAAGAACTAGAGAAATTATTAAAAACCACCCAGAGGTTAAGAAATTGATTGGAAAAAATCCAAATACTATTTGGTGGATTTTGGCATGCGTGGGTGTTCAAATAGCTGTCGCTTATTTTTTAAAGGATCAATCTTGGTGGTTGATAATCGCAACAGCTTGGGTTTTTGGTGCATTTCCAACTCATACGCTTTTTGTTTGTATTCATGAGGCATCTCATAATTTGATTTTCAAAAAAACATCTTGGAATGTTTTTGCAGGGATCATCGCAAATTTTCCCTCTTTAGCACCAACAGCCATATCATTTAAAAATTACCATTTGAAACATCATGCCTTTCAAGGTGTACATGAATTAGATGCCGATTTACCCGATTACTGGGAAGCAAAATTGATCAATAATTACTTTATTGGAAAAGCTATTTGGTTGCTATTATATCCGTTTTTTCAGGCTATTCGTACCATTCGTTGTATTGAATTGGCTGTTTTTGATAGATATGTAATAATGAATATTATTTGTCAATTAGCCTTCGATGTCGCAATCGTTTATTTTTGGGGATGGCCTGCTTTGGCTTATATGGGATTAAGCTTTTTATTTTCAGTAGGTTTTCATCCACTAGGTGCTCGTTGGATTCAAGAACATTATTTGGTGTTAGATAAAAACCAGGAAACGTTTAGTTATTATGGTCCATTGAACGGAATTAATATGAATGTTGGATTCCACAATGAGCACCATGATATGCCTTCAGTGCCTTGGAATAATTTACCAAAATTAAAGGCGATGGCGCCAGAATATTATGATAATTTGAAGTACCATACTTCTTTTGTGAAATTGTTCTTCACCTTCTTATTCCAACAAGAAATAGGCTTATTTAGCAGAATTGCTCGTAAAGAAAGAGGTGGGGTTCCTTTGACGGATACTTCTACTCCAGACTTGGATTAGGTAATAGGTAATAGGTAAGTCTTGCGCTCAGCTCTGCTGAGTGCATACTATGTTTGAAATTTGTAGTTTCAAAAAAGAAATTTATGATTGAAACTTGTAGTTTCAATGAATTTTATCGAACAAAATGTTCAATTTATATTGCACACTTGGCAGAGCCAAGCGTGAGGTTTTCAACTTTCAACCTTAACCTCAATTTGAGGACCTGATAATATTTTAATTTCTGTTCCTTTCTTTCCAACATTAACTTCCAATTGCGTCTCTCTGAAATTAATCTTAAAAGCATAAGAATTCCAATGACTTGGTAAAAATGGTTTGAAGTGTAATTGGTTATTTTTTACCTTCATTCCACCAAATCCTTTCACAATCGACATCCATGTCCCAGCCATCGAAGTAATGTGACAGCCGTCTTCTGTGTCGTTGTTATAATCATCTAAATCTAAACGAGCAGCCCTGTTATAAAATTCATACGATTTATCTTCTTTGCCCAATTTCGCAGCTAATATACTGTGTACGCATGGACTTAAAGATGATTCATGTACTGTAAACGGCTCATAAAAATTATAATTTCTTTCCAATTCCTCTAACGAGAAATCATCTTCAAAGAAATAAATTCCTTGTAATACGTCAGCTTGTTTGATGTACACCGAACGCAGGATTCTATCCCATGACCAATTTTGATTGATTGGACGTTGTCCTGCAGGAATTCCACTTACGGGAATCAATTCCTTATCTAAGAAACCATCTTGCTGTAAATATACTCCCCTTTTTTCATCTCTTGGGAAGTACATATTGGAAACAATATGCTCAAATTGAGTGATTTCTGCTTGCGTAAAGTTGGTTGAAGAAATTTTTTGATTGGCTTCTGAATTGAAATCTTTCAAAATTTCTTGATAAACCTCTAAGGTATATTTTAAACACCAAGTAGCAATGTAATTCGTGTACCAGTTGTTGTTTACGTTGTTTTCGTATTCATTGGGTCCTGTTACCCCCAACATTACATATTTTTGTTTGTCTTCCGACCAATTAACGCGTTGTGCCCAAAATCTAGCAATACCCACTAATACTTCCCATCCATACTCTACCAAATGCTTGCGATCTCCTGTATAATCTACGTAATCTTTAATCGCATATGCAATCGCTCCATTCCGGTGAATTTCTTCAAAAGTAATTTCCCATTCATTATGACACTCCTCACCGTTCATCGTAACCATCGGATACAAAGCTGCACCTTTAGAAAAACCTAATTTTCCAGCATTTTCTATGGCTCGGTCTAACTGCTTCCAACGATAAATCAATAAATTTTTGGCAACTTTTTGAGGGGCCGTGGCTAAATAAAAAGGTACACAATAGGCTTCAGTGTCCCAATAAGTAGACCCACCGTATTTTTCACCAGTGAAGCCCTTTGGGCCAATGTTTAATCGCTCGTCTTCTCCGGTATAAGTTTGATTCAATTGAAAAATATTGAAACGGATTCCTTGTTGTGCAGCGATATCGCCATCAATAATGATGTCGTTTATTGCCCATTTTCTTCCCCAAGCTACTGAATGATCTTTGACCATTTGTTCGAATCCTTTTTCAGCAATTCGATTTAAATAATCTTGGCCTTTTTGTTCAAAAGTGGAAACCTTGTGATTTTCGGATGATAAATTAACTGCAAATTTTTGTATTGTTAATTCATCTCCTTGGTTCAAAGAAATCGAATAATTTAATCCTGTATATTTTACTTGTTGAATTTTTTCAGCCTGCAAGTCTTGAATTTGGTTATTAACAAAGAGTTTAATTAGTTGACCTGTATAAACTTCAAAACCAGTTTTTAATGTTTTAGACCAAACAAAGGAACTATTTTGTCCAAAACCTGTTTTAACTTCTTCCCAAAATTTCTCTCCATAATTGGAATCCTTGTTGGAAATATCTCCGTCAATGAAAGCTTTTATTTTAACATCTTTGGATGAAAAATTCTCAGCTGTGATTGAAAAAGAATAGGCAACCGACTCATCATCGGCCATCGAATTGATTCTTTTAGAGACAATTGATACTATATTACCGTTTGCTAATTCAATTTTACATTTTCTAAACAAGAAACCTTCTTTCATGTCCAGTTCTCTGTAAAAATCTAAAATTTTGGCAGTATGTAAATCAACAACAATACCATCAATTGAAATTTCTAATCCCAACCAATTGGCAGCATTCAATACTTTAGCGAAATATTCTGGATAACCATTTTTCCACCAACCAACACGTGTTTTGTCTGGATAATAAACACCAGCCACATAATTTCCTTGGAGTGTTTTTCCTGAATAGGTTTCTTCAAAACTTCCCCTTTGTCCCATTCTACCATTCCCTAATGAAAAGACTGATTCTGTTATTTCGTTAAATTCTGGATGGAAGGAGTCTTCAATAATTTTCCAAGGATTGTGTTGTAGATACTGTTTCACTTAAATATAAAATTAAATGGCTTATGATTAATTTCAAAAATAAGAAGGTTCGCACAAATGATTAGCAGAGTGCTAAACTGTTTTATTGAAAATTTAAAAGGTCTTTACTTAAAATCCCTTCAAAGCTTGAAATAACTTTATCTGCTTGATTTAAAACAGAGACTTCTCCGATTCCAACAGCTTTCATCCCTCCTGTTTTGGCTGCCTCTACTCCAGCAACCGCATCTTCGAAAACGATGCATTCAGCCGGACTCACTCCCAATGCCTCAGCACCTTTTAAAAACACTTCTGGGTCGGGTTTACTTTTAGTTACCTTATTGCCATCAATAATTGCATCAAACCAATGCATTAATCCTGTTTTGTTTAGTATTATTTCTGCGTTTTTTGAAGCAGAACCTAAGGCAATTAAATAACCTTCTTTTTTTATTTGATCCAAAAAATCACTAACTCCCGGTAAAATTTCATTGGGATTCATTTGAGAAATTAATTCCAAATAATGCTCGTTTTTTTCAATAAGCCATTTAGATTTATCTTCTTCAGATGCTTGAACTCCCGCCCAATTTAAAATTCTATCCAAAGATTCAACTCGAGAAATACCTTTTAATTGCTCATTTTGCTCTTCTGTCAATTGATAGCCAAAATTTTGTCCCAGAGCTCTCCATGCCTTAAAATGGTAAATGGCAGTATCTACTAACACACCATCAAGATCAAACAAACAAGCTTTGTATTTCATGTATTTTAATTTTAAAATTTTTATCAAAACGTAAAATTATTACTTTTACAAATTCTAAAAAAGTATTTAAAACAGTGCTACACTCTCTTTTTTCGCATAAGTTCGTTATCTACCAAATGATGTTTCATCTTTGGGGTAATCCTAATAAAGTTGTTATTGAAAATGGTTCGCTCCAAGAAAATGGTGTAACCAAATTCAAAGATGTATCTTCTAAAGCCTTAAAAGCTCTTAAAAAGAAAGGTATAACCCATATTTATGCAACTGGGTTAATCGAACATGCCACCATGGAGGATATGTCGAAATATGGATCTCCCTTAGATCATCCGGATGTAGTTAAGGGCCGAAGTGGCTCCCCTTTTGCCATTAAGGATTATTATGATGTAAATCCGTTTTTTGCCGATCAGCCTGAAAATCGATTAGATGAGTTTCAAGCAATGTTGGACCGTATCCATCAAGAAGGTTTAAAATTAATCATTGATTTTGTACCCAATCATTTGGCCAGAAACTATTATTCAGATAAAAAACCAAAGGTAATTGTAGATTTTGGAGCGAATGATGATGTTTCTAAATCATTTGACCCCAATAATAACTTTTATTACCTCCCTGGTACTCAATTTAGTATTCCAGAGGGAGTTAATTCTCCTGTAAAGTCTACCATTCCTTACGTTGAAATTCCTGCAAAAGTAAGTGGGAATAATGTTTTCAATGCGCGTCCTTCCATCAATGATTGGTTTGAGACAGTAAAATTGAATTATGGGGTCGATTTACAAAATCACAATTCAACACATTTTAATCCGATTCCAGATACCTGGAACAAAATGACAGAGGTATTGTCCTATTGGACTTCTAAAGGAGTAGACGGATTCCGTTGTGATATGGCAGAAATGGTGCCAGTTGAGTTTTGGGAGCATGCCATTTCGAAAACAAAAGCGCAAAATCCGAATTTGATTTTTGTGGCAGAAATTTATCAACCTGCTATGTACAAAGAATACATTTTCAAGGGAGGTTTTGATTATTTATACGATAAAGTAGGATTGTATGATGCGGTTCGTCGTTTGATGGAAAACAAGGAATATGCAACTGTTGAGGATATTACCAAGGTTTGGCAACATGAGTCGGGTGATTTTGCTCAACACATGCTTCGCTTTTTGGAAAATCACGACGAGCAACGAATCAATACGCCTTCTTTTGCTAAAAATAATTTATGGTCGACTATCCCTGGAATGGCAGTAACAGCCTTGTTGCACGATGGTCCCCTGATGATTTATGATGGTCAGGAATTTGGTGAAAAAGCAACGGAAAAAGAGGGATTTAATCAGGCAGATGACCGAACTTCGATGTTCGATTTCTATCGAATTGAATCACATCAACGTTGGATGAATGATGGAAAGTTTAATCAAGATTTATTGACCGTAGAAGAAAAAGCCTTAGATGATTTTTATGTGGATTTGATGAAATTTGCCCAAAAAGAAGCTGTTTTTACTTCTGGTAAATTTTTCGATTTACAATATGCACAAGGTGCAAACTATGATCACAAAAAGGTGTATTCCTTTTTGAGGTATACAGAGAAAGAAGCCAATTTGGTGATTTGTAATTTTGATGCGCATCAGACAAAACAATTTTCAATTGAAATTCCTGCCTTAGCCATGGATATGATGCAAAGAAATCAAATAAATTTGACCAAAAAGAAATATTGGATTGCGCCTAATGTCGGGGAACAAGCCCAAGTAAAAGGTCAGGAAATTAAGATTCCTGCTAATTCTGTGATGATACTAAACCTTAAATAATTGAACAATGAACAAACCAAAACTTAGTTTAGGACAAATCATCAACATGAGTGTTGGTTTTTTGGGAATTCAATTTGGCTTCGCCCTTCAAAATGGTAATGCTTCTCGTGTTTTACAAAGTTTTGGAGCGGATGTGGAACAATTGTCCTGGTTTTGGTTAGCAGCTCCTTTAACTGGAATGATCATTCAACCGATTATTGGATTTTATTCGGATAGAACTTGGAATGGTTTAGGCAGAAGAAAACCTTTCTTTTTAACAGGTGCGATCATCGCAGCTACCGCCCTCTTATTTTTTCCGCATTCTGGTGCATTGGCAGCCTATTTGCCTCCTGTGATGGTGGGTGCAGGTATTCTAATGATGATGGATGCCTCTTTCAATGTGGCTATGGAGCCATTTAGAGCCTTAGTGGCAGATAATTTACCGGAGGAACAAAGTACTTTAGGTTTCTCTGTTCAAACATTTTTAATTGGTATTGGGGCTGTTGCTGGTTCTTGGTTGCCGTACATTTTTGCTAATTATTTAGGATTTGCAAAGGATGCCCCAGAAGGACAAATTCCTGCCAATGTGCAATATTCCTTTTATGTTGGGGCCGCAGTTTTCATAGGGGCCATTTTATGGACCATCATTTCAACCAAAGAATATTCTCCTGCAGAACGTGAGCAAATGGGCTATTCAGTTGAAGATTCAGTGCATGATTCTTTAGGTTCTGTATTCAATTACATCAAAGAAATGCCTCAAACCATGAAACAATTGGGCTTGGTGCAATTTTTCTCATGGTTTGGCTTGTTTTCGATGTGGGTGTTCTCCACTCCTGCTATCGCGCATCATGTGTATGGACTTTCCATGGATGACCACAGCTCTTCGGAATATCAAACGGCTGGTAACTGGGTAGGTATTATTTTCGGGGTTTATTCTGCGGTTTCTGCGATTTATGCAATGTTTTTGCCAAAAATTGCAAATTTGATAGGTAACAAAGGAACACATGCTTTTTCTCTAATAATGGGTGGAATTGGATTGATTTCGATTTATTTTATCAAAGATCCGAATCTATTAATTTGGAGTATGGTTGGCGTTGGAATGGCTTGGGCAAGTATTTTGGCCATGCCGTATGCTATTTTAGCAGGTTCTATTCCTTTCAATAAAATGGGTGTGTACATGGGAATATTTAATTTGTTCATTACCATGCCACAAATTG
The DNA here is from genome assembly GCF_004005965.1 of Sandaracinomonas limnophila. Classification (GTDB taxonomy): domain Bacteria; phylum Bacteroidota; class Bacteroidia; order Cytophagales; family Spirosomataceae; genus Sandaracinomonas; species Sandaracinomonas limnophila. The sequence goes on from NZ_SACY01000001.1 coordinate 285,811, forward strand.
TGAATGGTATCATTGGTGGACCCATCGTCAAACATTTTTATGCAGGAAATGCGATTTATGCAATTGTAATGGCTGGAATTTTCTTTATTTTTGGGGCAATATCCGTCCTAATGATCAAAGAAAAAACCAAATGAAATTTATAAAATCCTTTTTAATTTTTTCCTTATTCTCTTTTACCCTTTCAGCGCAAATTATTTCGCCTGATTTGAGAAAACACATTCTGGAAGCTAGAGAACAGCAAAATCATATACAGCTTGCAAAATATTTTTTAGGCAAGCCTTATGTAGCTTTTGCACTTACAAAAGAAAATCCAGAACAATTAATTACTGATTTAAGTGGATTTGACTGCGTGACTTTGTTTGACAACGTGTTTGCCTTGTACACTTCCAAAGGAATTGATTCTTCTTATATCAATCAATTGATCAAAGTTCGCTATTTTCACCCGGGTCGTATTACTTATGAAAACCGTAATCATTATTTTTCTTCTACCATTCAAAAATTAGAAAAGTCTGGTTATTTAAGTCAAGTCCGCGAATCCAAATTTGAGGTTTCAAGTCCCAAAAGTTTAGATGTACTTTCAGAACATTTAAAAAAACATCGTTACCAAATTTCCATCGATTCCATTGAACACATGGAAAAACAGTTCAGTAACGCTCATTTGAACTATTTTCCTACCAAATCAATACCAAAAATATCACATTTAATCCAAGAAGGCGATTTGGTGTTGTTTGTAACCAATAATAAAAACATGGATTATCACCATGTGGGATTTTTGGTTAAAAAAGGGAAAAATTGGCACGTTTTACACGCATCACAACAATATAAAAAGGTAATTGTTTCTCCAGAAAGTTTAGAGGAATACATGCACAAGCATTCATCCTTTCCGGGTATTCAAATTTACCACCTCAATCTGCCATGAAAAAATACAATTTCGACGAAGTAATCGACCGCAAAGGAACCAGTAGTTATAAATGGGATAATGCAACGTATCCAGTGGGGAAAGAAATGTTACCCATGCCCGTGGCAGATATGGATTTTAAGATTGCCGATGAAATCATTGAGGCCTTAAACAAGGTGACTGAGCATGGTGTTTTTGGTTATTCTCTTCCCGATGAGGAATTGAAATCCTTGATGCAAGATAAACTGAAAAAAGATTATCATTGGGATACCGAATTGGAGTGGCAAGTGTGGATTCCGGGAATTGTTCCAGGTATTACAGCTGCTTGCGCTGCCTTTGCTAGTGCTGAAAGAGGAATTTTAACTTCCATTCCTGTGTATCACCCTTTCCATTTAGTGGCTGGATGGTTAAATAAGCCTTTGAAAACTTTTGGAATGCTTGAAGTGGAAGGTCGTTGGACCTATGATTTTGAGGAAATGGAACAACGATTGCAAGAAGGTGCAGATGTCTTTTTATTCTGTAATCCACATAATCCGGGCGGTACGGTGTTTAATCAAACCGAAATTGACCGAATTGTTGCCTTGTGCAAGAAATATAATTGCAAAATCATTTCAGATGAAATTCATGCGGATATTCGCTTGTTTCCACAATCTGATCATATTTGCATCGGAAATAATTTTGGAAATAGTCCAAATGACTCAATCAGCTTTTTTGCGACTACAAAAGCCTTTAATACGGCTGGATTAGGTATTTCCGTGGCTATTATTCCAGATCCGCAAGTTAGAAATGAGTTTTTGAAACATACCTTTGGATTTTTACCGATGTTGTCACGACACGCGATTGAAATGAAAAAGGCTTGTTTGAAATTTGGTTCAACCTGGTTAAGTCAAATGCTTGATTATGTGCAAATTAACCATCAAATGTTAAATGAATTTGTTGCAGAATCAAAAGGACTGAAAATGGTTTCTTTGGAAGGTACCTACTTGGCTTGGGTGGAATTTGATCCTTCCTTGGGCGATTTTCAACAGAAATTATTTGAGGCAGGTTTACATGTTTTGCGCGGGGAACAATTTTTAGGAAAAAATGCGGTTCGCTTAAACTTAGCAACAACAAAATCCAATGTGCAAAAGGCAATTCAAATCATGCAAAATGTATTGAATGAAACTAATTAAAATACTTGTTGGCACCATTTTACTTTTAAGTTTTGGGTATCTCCTGAAATTCATTCTTGAAATGGAGGAAATTGAGCATCAAGAAACCTTTGAATCAAGTATTCCAGTAGATTCTAATCAATCTATTGATAAAAATATAAGTCAGTTCATCGACACCACCTCTACGGAATCTACTATTGGTTCAACTACGCATATCGGTGATTATAAAGCCGAATTTCAGGATGGGAAATTGAAAGTGTTTACTTTGGATAATTTGCTTTTGGAGCAAAGTATTTCTACCAAGGGATTTCAATACCTTCTATCTTCCGACCTAAATACTGATGAATTGCCTGAATTTTGGTTGTTTTTCAAAGAAAATAAAGGCGTCAAAGTCTTGGGATTTCAATTGAAAAAGGCTAAATTAATTCCTTTAAATTTTCCAGAAGTAAAAGGTCGGCAACGAATAGGCTATATAGGAAATGATAGCCTTTATTTGGAAAAAGGTTTACTTGTAAGAGATTTTAAATTTTCGGGAGATGCAAATTCTGATTTTCCCGAAGGATTTAGAAAATGTTTTTACGCTTTTGGACTAGATAAAAGCTTTGTATTAAAGAAAACTTTAGACTATGAAAAACGATAACGATTTGAATTTACGCTCGAAACAGTGGTTTGGAAAGACCGGAAAAGACGGATTTATTTACAGAGCTTGGATGAAAAATCAAGGTATTCCCGATGATTATTTTCAAGGAAAACCTGTGATTGGTATTTGCAACACCTGGTCTGAATTGACCCCTTGCAATGCCCATTTTAGGGAATTAGCCGAATTTGTTAAAAAAGGAATTATTGAGGCAGGTGGATTTCCAGTGGAATTTCCAGTGATGTCGCTTGGTGAAACCTTAATCAAACCTACCGCCATGTTGTACCGCAATTTAGCCAGTATGGACGTGGAAGAATCGATCCGCGCCAATCCAGTAGACGGTGTAGTCTTGATGTGCGGTTGCGATAAAACCACTCCTTCCTTGGTGATGGGTGCCTGTTCAGTGGATTTACCTACTTTGGTGATTTCTGGCGGACCGATGATGAAGGGTAAGTTTAAAGGAAAAGAGATTGGTACATCAGATGTATGGCGATTTGCAGAAGCCTATAAATTGGGTGAATTAACACAAAAAGAATTCATAGAAGCAGAAGCTTGTATGGCGCGAACGCCAGGACACTGTGCCGTAATGGGTACTGCCTCAACCATGGCAACTATGGTGGAAGCTTTGGGTTTGTCATTACCACAAAACGCAGCCATTCCAGCAGCTGATGTGAGAAGAAAGGTCTTGGCGCAGGAATCAGGTCGACGCATTGTAGATATGGTACGTGAGGACCAAAAATTATCCAAAGTATTAGTACGTGAAGCTTTTGAAAATGCTATTCGCGTAAATGCTGCGACGGGCGGATCGACCAATTTTGTGATTCACTTATTGGCCATTGCCGGACGTATTGGTGTTGATTTGCATTTAGATGATTTCGATAAATTCTCAAAATCCATTCCGCTTTTAGCTAATGTGCAGCCATCTGGTGAGCATTTTATGGAAGATTTGTACTATGCCGGTGGATTACCAGCCTTGATGGAGCAAATGAAAGAATATTTACATTTGAATATCAAAACGGTGAATGGTAAAACGGTTGCAGACAACATCGCCAACTCTCCTATTTACGACGATAAAATCATTTCAACTTTCGATAAAGCCTTTAAAAAAGATTCTGGCATTGCAGTTCTTCGTGGCAATTTAGCTCCCAATGGAGCTGTTTTGAAGCCTTCAGCGGCAAGTAAGGAACTATTCAAACATCGCGGAAAAGTAGTTTTGTTTGAAAATATTGAAGATTATCACGCACGTATAGATACACCTGAGTTAGACATTGACGAAAACTCGGTAATGGTCTTGAAAAACGTGGGACCTAAAGGCTATCCCGGTATGGCAGAAGTTGGTAACATGGGAATTCCGAAGAAATTATTGGAAAAAGGAGTAAAAGACATGGTGCGTATTTCGGATGGTCGTATGAGCGGCACCGGATTTGGAACCGTGTTGTTGCACGTATCTCCAGAAGCTGCTGCAGGTGGACCCTTGAATTGGGTGCAGAATGGTGATTTTATCTCTATCGATGTGGAAAATAGAAGCATCAACTGGGAAGTTTCAGACGAGGAATTGGCGAAAAGAAAACAAGCGCATCCTTTACAAGCTCCTAAAATGGATCGTGGCTATGTGAGTTTATACATCGATCGCGTGCAACAAGCCGATGTGGGTGCAGATATGGACTTTTTAGTGGGTGGTTCAGGTTCAACGGTAACCAGAGATTCGCACTAATGAAAAAATTTGTTGTTACCGGCGCTGCCCAAGGCATTGGTTTTCAAATAGCCAAAGATTTATTGGATCAGGGTCATTTTGTTATTTTAAATGACCTTGATTTTGATTTATTGGTACTTGCTGCCAAACAATTGAATGAAGAGGGTTTTGTGAATTTTAGTGTAATTTCTTCAAATGCAGCCTCCCATGAATTTTTGGAATTTTTAGATATTGAACTAAACAATACTCCAGGCGATTTGTATGGAGTGGTTTGCAATGCCGGAATTACAACGTTTGGTGATTTTTGGAGCTATCAACCCTCTTCTTTAGAGGCCATTTTAGAAGTAAATATCAAAGGAACCTTCTTTTTGATCCAAAAAATTGCCAGTCATTTACGTGATAAAAAATTACCAGGATCGGTGGTCGTAATATCATCCGTAACCGGACACATTGCGCATCCGAATTTGGCAGCATATGGCATGACAAAAGCCGCATTGAATCAATTGGTGAAGAATTTGGTCATTGACCTCTCTCCTTTCCAAATTCGCATCAATGCCGTTTCTCCTGGGGCTACCTTAACCGAAAGAACCCAGTCCGATAGCCAGTATCAAAACAATTGGTCGGAAATAACGCCATTGGGCAAACCCGCCACTGTGCAAGACATTTCAGAGGCAGTCTTGTTTTTCCTTTCAGAACAAAGTAAACACATAACAGGTCAGGCCTTGGTAGTAGATGGCGGCTGGACCAGTGTGGGCATTCCTCCCAACTCATGAAACATAGACCCTTACTCATAGACGCCCATTTAGACCTCAGCATGAATGCTTTGGAATGGAATCGCGATTTAAGAGCCAGCATACAGGATATTAACGAACGAGAAGTCGGAATGACCGATAAACCCGATCGTGGCAATGCAGTGGTCTCCTTAGACGAATTGCGAAATGGTAACATCGGCATTGTTGTAGCCACGCAAATTGCACGCTATGTAAAACACGGATCCGATTTACCCGGTTGGCACTCACCCGAGCAAGCCTGGGCGCAAACGCAAGGACAATTGGCCTATTACAAAGCCTTAGAAAGTTTAAGAGAATTGACCCCCATTCGCAATTTGAGCGAATTGGAAAATCATTTACAAGATTGGAACCATTCTAAGGAATCAAAAAAGAAAATAGGTTACTTGTTAAGTTTGGAAGGAGCTGATTCCATTGTCAGTGTAGAATATGTAGATATCGCTTACCAAAATGGCCTTAGAGCCATAGGACCCGCGCATTATGGTCCCGGCAGATATGCCCAAGGCACCAATGCCACAGGCGGGCTCGGTCCACAAGGTAAGGCCCTTTTGCACAAAATGGAGGAATTGAACATCATATTAGATGCCACTCATTTATGTGACGACAGTTTTTGGGAAGCCATGGAGCATCACCACGGGGCTGTTTGGGCGAGTCACCAAAACGCAAGAGCGCTCGTCAACCACAACCGACAATTTTCAGACGAGCAATTCAAAGAAATCATATCTCGCGGCGCCTTCATCGGCATGCCGCTCGATGCCTGGATGATGGTCCCGAATTGGGAACGCGGCAAATCCACTCCACAGAACATGAATGTCACGCTCGAAATCCTAATCGACCACCTCGTTCACATCTGCGATTTAGCTGGCAACACCCAGCATGTTGGTCTCGGCACCGACTTAGATGGAGGATTTGGCAGAGAGCAGTGTCCCGCAGACATCGAAACCATTGCCGATTTACAGAAACTTCCAGAATTACTTTTGAAAAGAGGGTTTTCAGATGATGATGTGGATGGGATTTGTAGTGGGAATTTTTTGAGGTTTTTGAGGAGGGTTTGGAAATGAGGGTTATGAGTTATGGGTTATGTGTTATGGGTTTAAAGCTAGAAGTTAGAAATTTCATAACTCATAACTTAAATCGTAATCCTCCTCCCTCTCCCCAACACTTCCCACTCCCCAACTTTCTTCCCATTTTCAATCACTTGTAAACTCTGAGTCAGATTAATCGTCGGACACACGTGATAGGGTTGCATCACGATCACTTCGCCAACCGCGTATTGGCTGGAATCTCCTGCTTCGACAATTCCATGTTCTTCAGATTGACTCAAGAGTTTGAAATCTGGATTAAACAGGAATCGTACGCGGTTATCTATCGAGTTTTCTGGGGCAACGGATTTGTGACCCATGTCTAAACAAATAGTGCGGTTGGTGGGTTTAGAGATAATTCTACTTACAATATACACCGCTTGCTCTAAACTGTGTTCGGGATATAGGGCTTGGTAACCGGCATCGGTGAAGACAAAGGTGCCGGGACTGCACGTAAATTGTTTTTCTGCGTAATGTACTAGAAAGCTGGGTGTACCGCCTACCACATATTCTAAATACGGAAATTGAGCGTCTAAGCTTATTTTTAAATCCCAAAATGCCTCAAAATCCTTAGCTACATGCGCTTGTCGATCAGTAATCGATGCATCTCTGATATGCCCATCGTAGGCATGTATGCCTTTTAAATAGATATTTGTACAAGTATTTAATTGAATGATTAATTCCAAGGCTTTTTCGGGCACAATGCCAGTCCGATTCATCCCGACATTTAAATCAATATATACATTCAAACGTATCGCTGCCTGAGCGGCAGCGGCTTGATACTGTTGAAGGGCAACTGCATCGTCGCACAATGCAGCAAAAATGGTTTTTGGGTATTTTTGGATCAATTGAATGAATCGTGTGACATGCGGACCTGTCAATTGCATGGAAATCAATACATCGGGGGCTTCCGATAATGCCAATAATTCAGCTTCAGCAATAGTTGCAGCTTTGAATTTGGTCACACCAGAAGCCAAAAGCATGTCATTTACTTCTTTGGTCTTGTGGGTTTTGATGTGTGGACGTAGTCGATCAACATCCCCTACTTTTTGAATCACCCAGTCGATGTTTCGCTGAACGATTTCAGGGAAAACAACCACTCCGGGCGTTAAAATGTTGTCAAAATTTTGAATTGGTATCATAATAAAGCACGATCTAGGTGCACATAACCGCCATCTACATGGATGATTTGTCCGGTCGTATGACTCGACTTACTCGATAACAAAAAGGTGACCATGTCGCCTATTTCTTCTTTGGTTGTCATGCGATTTCCTAGTGGAATTTTATTTTGTATGTTTTGAAGTGTTTCTTGCGGATTCTCTAAGGTCTGAATCCATTTTTCATATAATGGTGTGTAACATTCAGCTACAATTACTGAATTAACTCTTATTCCGTATTTCAATAATTCAACCGCCCATTCGCGCGTTAAGGCGTTTCGACCTCCATTGGCTGCTGCATAAGCAGAAGTTCCACCTTGACCCGTTTCGGCTGTTTTGGAGCCAATATTTACAATCGGTCCTTTGCTCTTTTTCAAATACGGCAAACAGGCCTGCGCCATCAAATAATAATGCGTTAAATTAGCATGAAGCGATTGCATGAACTTTTCGTAAGACCCATTTTCTAATCCCACCCCGTCATTTACTCCGGCATTATTTACCAAGCCATCTATTCGGCCAAAATATTTCGCAATTTCTTCTACCACACGTGCGCATTCCTCAGGTTTGGTCAACTCAGCCACGAAAGAAAATGCTTGTCCACCCGTGGCATGAATCTTCTCAATGCATTTTTGATTATCAGCCTCATTTCTACCCACAATGGCCACCATGGCCGATTCCAAAGCCAAACTCTGACTAATACCCTCCCCGATTCCTTTGGCCCCACCTGTTACAATAATTACTTTTTCTCTTAATCCTAAATTCATTATGCTTCAGTTTGATAAAATGAAAGACAATTCTTCGAATTGATTAATTCTTGCTCATATACACTTAATTTTTCAATGGATTTCGCATAAATTTCCAACCATTGATCCAATTCTGCCGCTACTAAAACAACAGGATAATCCGAGCCAAACATCAAGCGATTTGGTCCAAATGTTTCTAATGCAACATCAATTAATCCCAAAATTTCTTCTTCTTTCCAATTTGTCCAATTGGCTTCTGTGACGATTCCGGAGATTTTAGCAGAAACATGGTCCAAAGATTTGAAACCTTGCATTTCCTTTTTCCATTGACTAATATCACCCGATTTCAAAGGTGCCTTCGCCAAATGGTCCAAAACTATTTTTTGTTGGTTATGTACTTGACAAAACTGTATGCCAGATGCTAGTTGATGCGGATAGATCAATAAATCATAGGTATAATCAAAAGCATTCAACAATTTAACACCTCTCGAAAAATTGGGTCTTTGTAAAAAATTAGGATCTATTTCTCCTTGAACAATGTGTCGGAAACCCTTCAAATCCTCAAATTGAGAAAAATACTCCAATTTTTCTTCAATCGAATCATCTTGTAAATCTACCCAACCCACAACTCCTTTGATAAACGTATTTTGCTCCGCCAAGGATAACAAAAACAAGGTTTCCTCCTCCGACTGATCGGCCTGCACCGCTATGCAGCCCGTAATGCCTCTTTCCAGAAATATAGCTTCCGCCTCCAATGGATAAAAATCCCTGCGAATACGACCCATATCAGGCGTAATCCAGGTATCCCTTTCTTCGTTATAATTCCAAAAATGTTGGTGGGAATCGATCATTTTTTTATTGTTTGGCAACCCCAAGGGTTTCCATTCATCTTTTGGCAACCACAAGGGTTGCCATTCATCTTTTGGCAACCACAAGGGTTGCCCCTTTATACCTTATCCCTCATACCTTATACCTTTCTGTCTCTGCTCCCCTAATCCATCCATTCCCAAGGTCATTACATCCCCTGCTTTCAAATAAATGGGGGGATTAAATCCTAATCCTACACCATGCGGCGTACCGGTAGAAATTACGTCTCCAGGTAACAGCGTCATGAATTGTGAAATGTAAGAAACTACTTGAGGGACATTAAATATCAATTGGTTAGTATTCGATGTCTGGAATCTTTTGCCGTTTACATCCAACCACATGTTCAAATTATGAACATCTTCAATTTCATCTTTCGTTGCCAAAAAGGGTCCTAATGGTGCAAACGTATCGCATCCTTTACCTTTCGACCAGTTACCACCTCTTTCTAATTGAAAAGCTCTTTCTGAAATATCATTATGCAAACAATATCCTGCGATGTAATCGTAAGCGTCTTTTTCTTCTACATAAGAGGCTTTTTTGCCAATAACAATAGCAAATTCAACTTCCCAATCCGTTTTTTCAGAGTTTTTCGGGATGATCACATCATCGTTTGGTCCAGAAAGTGCTGTTGTACTCTTAAAAAACAAGATAGGCTCTGTTGGTATCGCTGCTCCTGTTTCTTTGGCGTGATCTGCATAGTTTAATCCCACACAAATGATTTTAGAAGGTCGCGCCACGCAAGAACCTAATCTAGAAACCTCTTTGATTTCTTTCAATCCACCTTTTGCAAGCACAGCCTCTAATTTTGCCAATCCATCGTTTTCGAAAAAAGATTCATTGAAATCTGCAAAATGTTCCGATACGTCAAAATATTGTTCTCCGATTAAAACGGCCGGTTTTTCCTTCCCTAAAGCTCCAATTCGTACTAATTTCATTCTTATAAATTTTTAATGGTTGCCCACATGGTTTCAGCTAAAAATTGATTTCCTGCTTCGTTCAAATGCACGCGGTCGGTTGTTAATACGCCAGAAGCTTTGTTTTCAATGTTATTTTTAACCTCATAATCCATGAATGATTTACGTAAATCAATCAATTTTACTTTATTGTTTTCAGCAATTTTGCGAATCATTCCAGAGAAAAAATTCAAATCGCCATCGTTCTCATTTGTGTTATCATTTTTTTCACCAATCACAGTTGGAGTGCAGATAACTACTTGTGCACCAGTGTTTTGAAGTCTTTTGATTAAAGCGTTATAAAAGCGTTCGAACTTGTCTGCATCTGTTCCTGTTCTAGAGGTTGTCTTATGCCAAACATCATTGATACCAATGTAAATTATGACAATGCTTGGTTTTTTGGCAATGACATCTTCTTCATGACGTAAGTATAAATCATACACTTTATTGCCACCAATTCCCGCACCAATCAACTCATATTTATTAGCCAATCCTTCCTTTTCAATGATTGAACTCATTTTAGTGATATAACCCGTAGGTCCTACGCCAGCTTGCGTAATTGAATCTCCGAAAAATACAATTCTAATGGGATTATCGGCACGAAACGAAAATAGGCTAATCGCAAGAATAGCGATGCTTGAAAGTAATTTAATTTTCATAGTTTTTTAATTGTTTAAATATAAAAAGCCTCCATCTATGGGATAATCGCAACCGGTTATAAAGGATGCCTCATCTGAACATAAATACAAAGCTAAGGTAGCAATTTCTTCTGGTTTTGCCATCCGACCTATCGGCTGGGTTGCAGATAATTTTTGAAACATTTCTTCCTGATTGTTCGGATAGTTTTTGGCAATAAATCCATCCACAAATGGCGTATGTACTCGTGCTGGTGAAATACTGTTGCAACGAATGCCTGCATGTAAATAATCCTTGGCAACCGACTGGGTCATGGACTTGATTGCCCCTTTGGTCATTGAATAGCCAAATCGATCTGGAATTCCTACCGAAGCTGCAATAGAAGCCATATTGATAATTACGCCAGCTTTCTTTTCCAACATACCTCCAATAAATGCCTGCATGCAATGAAAAGCACCTTTCACATTCACATCAAATATTCGTTGAAAATCCTCTGATTTCGTATTTTCCAAATTGCCAATTTGTGCCACTCCGGCATTATTTACCAATATATCAACTGTTTCAATTGATTTCGCTAAATCTTGAATTGCCGACAAATCAGTAATATCTACAAAATGTAATTTGGAATTGTGTTGAATGGCTTGAACCTCTTCAATAGTATTTCGGCTACTTGTTGTATCCAAATCAATAATATGCACCTCCGCCCCCTGCTGTGCAAATTTTAACGATATCGCCCGACCAATCCCTGATCCTCCGCCTGTAACGACTATTTTTTTACCTGTGTAATTGAACATATTATTTTTATTTTAGGGGTTTCACCACTTTTATTCCTGGGGTTTCACCCCAGGCTATTTAAAATTGGACCCCTGCCCTTCAACCACAAGGGTTGCAACTAACTCATAACTCATAACTCATAACCCATAACTCACAATGAAACCCCACGTCTCCAAAACATAAAATCATCTTGCCCCAATTGCATGGCCTTGGTTTGCACCTCCCCAGAAGCCAATTGAATGACATATTCTAACACATCTTCTCCCATTTCCTCCACTGTTTTTTCACCAGAAATGATCGGACCACAATTGATATCAATGATTTCAGGTAATTTTTCAGCCAAACGAGTGTTAGTTGATAATTTCACCATAGGACTAATCGGATTTCCGGTTGGTGTTCCTAAACCTGTGGTAAACAATTGGATCGTCGCTCCTGCCCCTGCCATTCCAGTTGTTGCCAATACGTCGTTTCCTGGAGTACAAACTAGATTTAATCCTTTTTTGGTTACATATTGACCATAACCCAACACATCTTCAATCGGAGAAGTCCCCGCTTTTTTTGCTGCTCCTGCAGATTTAATGGCATCGGTTATCAAACCGTCTTTTATATTTCCTGGCGATGGATTCATATCAAATCCTGCGCCAACTAATGCTGCTCTCCTAGCATATTCCTTCATTAAATAGCCAAAATTGTCTGCCACTTCGGCATTCACTGCTCTGTTTTGTAATTCTTGTTCTACTCCGCACAATTCTGGGAATTCTGCAATCATTACCGTGCCCCCAAGTCCTACGATTAAGTCTGCTGTGTGTCCAATCGCCGGATTCGCTGAAATGCCAGAAAATCCGTCGGATCCTCCACATTTGACCCCAACACGCAATTTCGATAAAGGTGCTTCTGTCCGTACTTGTTTATTGATTTCAACTAATCCTTCGAAGGTCTTTACAATAACTTCATTTAGTAAATTCTCTACTCCACTGCCTTCATCTTGCTGCTGCTCAAAGAAATGAATGGGTTTCGCAAAATTGGGGTCTTTTTCCTTTAATTTGTTTTTAAATACCTCTATTTGTGAGTGTTGACATCCTAAACTTAAAATTGAAATCCCTCCTACATTCGGATTGACACAATATCCAGCTAGTAAAGCACATAGATTCTCTGAATCATCCTTGTTTTCTCCGCAACCACTCTCGTGGGTCAAAAATTTGATCCCATCTACATTTGGGAATAATGGACTTTTGAAAACCAAGGGACCTTCAATCTTTTCTTCTACCAATTCAAGCGATTTTCCTGTCTCAAATTGTTTTTTTAATTGGCCGACACGCTGTGTAAATGGATCTTGACGTTCAAAACCTAATCCTTTCACAAACGCATTTTTTAACAACTCAATATTTCTGTTTTCACAAAATACCAATGGAATAACTAGCCAATAATTAGCTACTCCCACTTGTCCGTCTGCTCTTTGGTATCCTTTAAATGTTCTATTTTTAAATTTATCTACATTAGGAGCTGTCCAAGTATAGTCTTTTTGCTTGCCTTGAAATTCCTGCGATGCATGGTGCAAATTGAAAGTATGGATTAAACCTCCTTTGGGTATGTCTTGACTTGCATGTCCTACCAACACCCCATACATATACGCATTGCCATCTTTTGGGATGGCTTCAATTGTAAATTTATGTTTGGCAGCGATGTCTTCTACCAAGGTAATTTGATTACCTGCATGTTCAATTACATCACCTTTTTTTAAATCTTGTAGGGCAACTAATAAATTATCCTCTGGATTAATCTGTAAAAAACGCTTACTCATAAAATTATAAATCAAAAATTTGTTTTGCTAATACCCACTTTTCTCCTGCTTTTGTACCAGGAATAATTTGTTGAAATCCGGCCATTTTAGTTTCCCATTCAACCACTTTTGGATCATTGGAATCCATTTTACTTTTTTCATCAAACGAAAATTCATCATTTGCCTCAATTAGCATCACCATTCTGTTTTCAAATCGGAAAATTTCCATTTTTGAAATTCCTGAATCCTTGATAGTTTTTGCAATATATGCCGGAATTTCCTTATGAATGTTTTCATATTCCTCAATCAATTGAGGGTCATTCTTTAAATCCAACATTAAAGTAAATTTCTGCATATTAATTTGATGTTTTATATCCTTTCGCAGCAAAAAATACAATGTATATAAAACAAACCAAAGGAACAATTAGGGCAATGGATGGTCCAATTTTAAATAAATAGGCAGTAATGGGTGGAATAATAGATCCTCCTACAATCGACATAATCAATAAGGATGAGGCAAGTTTCGAATTGTCGCCTAAGTTTTTGCATGATAATGCAAAAATGGTTGGGAACATGATGGATTGGAAAAAATAAACCATCATTAAAGCAATTACCGCCCAAATTCCACTTCCAAAAATACAAATGATCAATGATGCCACAGCACCCAAGGCATAAATCGTTAAGACCTTGTTAGATTCAAATTTGCCCATAAAGTATGTTCCCACAAATCTGCCGCACATGAATAAGATAAAGGCAAAAGATGCATGAAAACTGGCTATTTGTACATCGCTCATGGAACTGCTGATTTGATATATTTTTTCAACAATCCATAAATTTGAATTACGTGCCAAATCTAATTTGAAATCAACAAAATTTCCCCAAATGGAAACCTGGGCTCCAATATTCAGGAATTGAGCCAAAACACCCAATCTCAAATGTTTAATTTTCAACAATTGTCCAATAGACAAATTCCCTTGTTGTTCATTGGAAGAAGAAGTAACCTCTGGCAGTTTCGTTAATGCAAATAAAATGGCGATGATACCAACCGCAATTCCAATGATGATATATGGACTTTGCACCGAATTTGCTGCTTGAATTCGAATCGCTTCAGCTTGTTCAATGGGTAATTGCGCTAATTGATCTTTGGTGTATTCATTTTCTGAAAAGACAAATAAACTTCCAATGACGGGTCCTAAAATGGTGCTTAGTCCATTAAATGATTGCGCTAAATTTAATCGGAAATCGCCCGATTTTGCATCTCCTAAAACCGTTACATATAAATTACCTGCAGTTTCCAAAAACGCAATACCACTTGCAATTAAAAACAGTGCAAATAAAAAGAAACTGTATTCACGAACACTTGCAGCTGGATAAAATAAAAAGGCTCCGATGGCATACATGCCTAAGCCAAACAAAATACCCATTTTGTATCCGTATTTTTTCATGACAATTCCAGCAGGTAAAGCCATCACGAAATAGCCAAAATAAAAGGCTGTTTCAACAATGTTTGCCTGCCACCTTTGTAAATCTAAGGCGATTTGGAATTGTTTTACCAAAGTACCATTCAAACTATTAGCTAGACCCCAAAGAAAAAATAAGGAAGTGACGAGTATTAATGGAAATAAATAGTTTTTAGAGCTGTTTTCTGATGTACTAAGCGTCGATTTTTCAACAGGTAGTGCCATAATGGGTAATTTATAGTAAAAGTAGTTTAGACTTTTAATTTACCCTTATTTTTCATAATTTCATTGATTCTTCACAATAAATTATAGATATGTACAAAAAGTTACTCTTTTTTATCTCCATTTCATTTTCAATTATTGCACAAAAATCGCCCAAAGAATTTTTAGGCTATGAATTAGGAGATCAATTTACCTACCACCACCAAATTGTTGATTATGCAAAACACATAGCAACCTCAAACACTCAGAATTTTCAATGGGTATCTTATGGGAAAACCAACGAAAGAAGAGAATTGGGACAATTAATTATTACATCCCCAGGACTACAATCAAAACTTGATGCCATTAAAAGAACCCATTTACAAATCATCAATGGTGAAACAAAAGCTACTTTAGAAACTCCTTTAATCATAAATCTTTCCTTTAATGTACATGGGAATGAAGCAGCAGGTTCTGAAGCAGCTTTGGGTTTAATGTACGATTTGGCCATTAAATACAATGAATTAGTTCAAAAAATGGCTGGAAAAAGTTTTGTTATTTTACTTGATCCTTGTATCAATCCAGATGGCAGAGAAGCCTATGCCACCCAATTTAATCGCAAAAATTATTTTGCAGGAGGAAATCCAGATCCATTAGATCAAGAACATTTTGAAGGAAAGGTTTCGGGTCGTTATAACCATTTTCTTCATGATTTAAATCGCGATTGGGCATGGCAAACCCAAATTGAATCCAAGCAACGTATTTCCTTTTATCAGTCTTTTATGCCTATGTTGCATGCAGATTTCCATGAGCAAAGTGGTCAACACTCCTATTATTTTCCTCCAGCTGCCAAACCTTATTTGAATTTTATTTCTGACGGGACCAAACAGTTGCAAGAAAGTGTTGGGAAATCTTTTTCCAAATTATTCGATAGCAAAGGTTGGACATATTTTACCTCTGAAGTCTATGATTTGTTATATCCTTCCTATGGAGACACCTATCCAATTTTGAATGGAGCTTTAGCAATGACATTAGAACAAGGTGGCATAAAAGCGGGATTGAGTCAAAAATTGAACAATGGTGATACCTTACATTT
This sequence comes from Sandaracinomonas limnophila, assembly GCF_004005965.1. Lineage (GTDB taxonomy): Bacteria > Bacteroidota > Bacteroidia > Cytophagales > Spirosomataceae > Sandaracinomonas > Sandaracinomonas limnophila. The sequence goes on from NZ_SACY01000001.1 coordinate 301,727, forward strand.
TTCTGAAAGAGTTTTACACCATAGAACTTTAGCCAATGATTTGGTGAATTGGAGTTTGGAAAATGCAGAACAATTGAAATCTGTTTTTTATGCAAATCATGAAAAGGCAAGAAATAATCCAACAAATCAATTTAAAGTCTATGTGATTCCCCAAGACCAAATAGCCAAATCTAAAGATTTAATTGATTTGTTAAGAAAAAATAGAATTGAAATGGGGCTTGCTGGTAAAGAGTTTTCTGCACAACAACCCTATTCCTTTTTTGATGATAAAAATATACTCAATTATAAAGTTGGCGCGAATGATTTAATTATTTCAACTTTTCAAAGCGCCTCTCCAATGGCTCAAGTCTTACTGGATCCAGTGATTGCCTTAGAAGATAGTGTAACCTACGACATCACTGCTTGGAATATGTTCCAAATTCATGGAATTAAAGCCTATGGATTAAAAGAAAAACTGGTTCCTGTTAATAATTTCAAATGGGATCAGGTCAAAAATATTTTGGAAAATGATGCCTTGGGTTTCTATTTTTTACCCCAAAATCCAGAAGATATTGAATTGTTATTAAAAGCAAAAAAAATGGGATATGAAATCGTTTTCAATGATTTACCCCTAGAAAAAGATGGAAAGAAAATTGAACCCGGAAACTTTTTTATTTTTTCTAAAAACAAAAGTTTAAAGGACTTCACGCCTCTTATACGCTTAGCAGATGCAGGTAATATTTCATTAAATTCATTGAAATCCTTTCGATTCGACAAAGGAGCAGATTTAGGCTCAGAACATTTTAAATATTTTCAAACCCCCAAAGTGGCAGTAATTGCAAATGAAAATTTCGACACCAATCAACAAGGAGAATTGGCATATTTTTTCAAATCCAATTTTAAAAGTACTGCAACCTATATTCATTTAAATGATTTCCTTACTAAACCAATCGACCATTACACCCATTTATTCATTCCTTCTTCTAATTTTAAATTAAATGAAGGAGAATTAAAAACGGTTCAAAAATGGATTTCAAATGGAGGTAAATTAATTTGTTTTGAAAATTCAATCAATTCGTTCTTGAATGCGCCATTTGATTTAGGTAAAAATTTGAAAGAATTGAAAGATACTACTGAATCCAAAGACATATATGTCCTGCGAGAAAGAAATGCTTTGTCGTCAACAATTGGTGGAAATTTGTTAGAAGTTAATTTAGAAAATAGTCATCCTTATGGTTTTAGAAATCAAAATTCAAAAACTTATATTTTGAATACTTCCAATTCTTTATTTGCTTCTTCTGGCGATTTTAATCCTATTTTGAAAACAGGAAATTCTCCAAAAGTGAATGGATTTTTAGGTTCAAAAATCAAAAAACAAATTTCAAATACGGTTTGGTTTGGATCGAAAGAAATTGGAAAAGGTACCATAAGTTGGTTTAATTTTAATCCAATTTTTAGATCGATTCCAACGCAAGGTCAAACTATTTTAGAAAACATTCTTCTATACTCTAATTACTAAAATGAAAAAGATTCTATTCCTTTTATTGTGTTTTTATTCTTTTCAAATTTTTGCACAAATTAAACCTGTTTTGCCTCTTCCCTCTCAAAAACAATTGAAATGGCAAGAATTGGAGTACTATGGATTTGTACATTTTAACATGAATACCTTTACCAATGTGGAATGGGGTGAAGGAAAAGAATCACCACAACAATTTAACCCCAAGCAATTAGACTGCGAACAATGGGTAAAAATAGCTAAATCTGCAGGAATGAAAGGCTTGATTCTTACAGTTAAACACCATGATGGTTTTACTTTGTATCCTTCCAAATTTACAGATCATAATATTTCAAAATCTCCATGGAAAAATGGCAAAGGAGATGTTTTGATGGATCTCTCAAAAGCATGTAAGAAATATGGTATCCTTTTAGGGGTTTATCTTTCTCCTTGGGATCGTTTTCATCCTGCCTATGGTACAGAAGCCTACAATCAGGTATATGTAAATATGCAAAAAGAAATTTTGCAAAATTATGGTTCAATTTTTGAGTTTTGGTATGATGGTGCAAATGGTGAGGGTCCTAATGGGAAAAAACAAATTTACGATTGGCCTCTTTTCAATGGAACAGTTGAAAAATTAATGCCCAATGCCATTCAATTTTCAGACTCTGGTCCTGATATTCGTTGGGTAGGAAATGAAAAGGGTTTTGCCTATGATGAAACATGGAGTCCCATCAATAAAAATGAAATTTATCCGGGTTTTCCAAAATTCGACAATTATAAAAACGGCCAAATCAATGGTTCACACTGGGTACCTGTGGAGGTAGACGTGAGTATTCGTCCAGGTTGGTATTACCATCCTGAACAAGATAACAAGGTTAAAACTCCGGATAGTTTGATGAAGATTTATGTAGCTTCAGTAGGAAGAAATGGAAATTTATTGTTAAATATTCCAGTAGATAATCGCGGACTAATTCATCCAAATGATTCTACAGCCCTGCTGCAATTTGCCGAATTGCGTAAAAAATCATTGAAGAACTTAATCAATTCAACGAATACGCAAATTGATGTAAGCTCATTGGAATCAAATTATTCCAAAAATAATTTGATTGATTTAAATAAGAAAACATTTTGGGCGGCTAAGTCCAATGATTCTACTCCTTCAACAACTTTAAACTTCAAAAATGTGATTTTAGCTAATTCCTTGGTGATTCAGGAGCCTATTTTCTTGGGACAGAGGATTGCGGAGTTTGAAGTGATTTTGGAAAACGAAAAGGGAGAAAAAGAAACAATAAAGGCCAAAACCGTTGGAAATAAACGAATTTTGACCTTTAATGAACGACTTTTAAAGTCAGTAAAAATTGTATTTTTGAAATCAAAAGCCCAAGTTTTAATCTCAAATATTGAGTTGTATCGAATTATTTCAAAACGTAACGAATCGCTTTTCCAGTAAAGGTGTAACCTGTGCTGGTTTGCGAAGTATAAACCTGATATTTAATATCCATCAAAGCAGTAGCACCTTTGTCAATGGCTTGTTGTACCAATTGGTCTAACAATTCTTTCTTTTTCACATTCGAATTGCCAATGTAAAGCATTTTTCCGTTGGCAGTTTGTTTGTTTTGTAAAGGCTCTTCCCCACTGATACTGATGGTTTCAATATCCGTATAACTTGTTTTGGGCTTTTCTTGATCAGTTGCAAAAAATATGTCAATGTCATATTTAAGTGGTACTTGAAAGCCTAATCCCGAATGAGTTTCTAAACTTCCATCTTTTGGATTTTTAGAATAATAGGTATTTGGTTGTAAATTTTTTCCACAAGAAAAAAATACAAGGGCAAATCCCAATAAATAAACTTTTTTAAATTGTTTCTGAATCATAAATCAAAACCCTCTCCCAATATTTAGAACAATCTTCAATAAATTTTAAATGAACTGGCACTTCTTGATATACATCATGAGCTGCTTCATTTTCAAATACAGTTAACAAACAATAGTCATAAGTTCTGTCGATTACAGGTCGATTGGTCGCTGCAGGGGTACCTACATTAAATTGTACCAATCCATCAATTGTACCTAAAGTTTTTACACCTCTTTCAAAATCTGCAATTTCAGCAGCCGAAAGTCCTTTTTTTAACCAAAAATTTACTACGTGAACGAACATTATTTAATTAAATTTTCTTGTTTGATAATACTTTTTAATTTTTCTCCTAATTCATTAGATGCCGCAGCCAGTGGCATACGTACTTGAGAATCACAAATTCCTAAAATTTCTAAAATTTTCTTTACTCCTACCGGATTACCCTCCTCATACAAATAAGGATCAATGGTTAAGAAGGATCCTAAGGCTTTTCTTGCTTCAGCAAATTTGCCATCTAATCCTAAATGAATCATGTCTGAAAACTGTTTAGGGAAAGCATTGGCAATTACTGACATAACCCCTACACCACCTATAGAAATAATTGGTAAAGCCTGAACATCATCTCCAGAAATCAAAAGAAAATCTTCTGGTTTATGGTAATTGATTTCCATACATTGTTCAATAATACAACTTGCCTCCTTGATACCAATGATATTTGGGTGTTCTGCTAATTTTAAAACTGTTTCAGCAGACATATTAATTCCAGTTCTTCCCGGAATATTGTACATAATCATGGGAACTGGTAATGCATCAGCTAAGGCTGTGTAATGTGCTATTACTCCTCTTGCACTTGGTTTATTATAATAAGGACAAACCGATAAAATTGCATCAATCCCATCAAAAGACGTTTCTTTGATTTGTTTCAATAGGCTTTCAGTGTTGTTCCCCCCTAAACCATAAACAATTGGAAGGTTCTTGGAATTTGCCTCTTGTACTGTCGCTAAAATTTGTTTTTTTTCGTCAGCTGTAGTTGTTGCCGATTCTCCTGTTGTCCCTTGAACAACTAAGTAATCTACCCCACCTTCACTAACATATGCCACCAAGTTTTTAAGTGCTGAGAAATTTATTGATTTATCAGCGTTCATTGGTGTTACCATTGCGGGTGCAACCCCGTGAAATTTTGAATACTTCATACCTAAGAAATGAGGCTTAAAAATTCATCCTCATTGATAATTTTAATATTTAAACTTTGAGCCTTTTCCAACTTGGCAGGTCCCATATTTTCGCCTGCAACTAAGAAATCTAATTTAGAAGAAATGCTGGAAAGCACTTTTCCCCCATTTGAAATTATTTTGGACTTTAAGTCGTCTCTTTCAAAGTTTTTAAAGACTCCCGAAATTACAAAACTTTTTCCTTCTAACGCCTTGCTTTCGTAAACTATTTCTTTAATTTCTTCCTCAAATTGTAATTTAGCCTCTTGAAGTCTTTCCAAAAGTTTGATATTATCTTCATTGCCAAAATAATCAATTAAACTTTGAGCAATGCGCTCACCAATTTCAGGCACTTCAACCAACTGCTCAAAACTTGCCTCTTTTAGTTTTTCCAAGCTATGAAATACTTGAACTAATTTTTCTGCAATTGTAGCTCCGACGTGTCGAATGCCTAAACCAAATAAAACTTGTCTGAAAGGTATTTGTTTAGATTTCTCAATGGAACTCAAAATATTTTGAATGGATTTTTGCTGAAATCCTTCTAATCCAACTAAGTTTTCAGCCTTTAAATCGTATAAATCTGCAGGATTTCTTACCAAACCCAAAGAATAAAATAATTCAATAGTTTCCGATCCAATGTTTTCAATATTTAGTGCCTTTCTCTGGATAAAATGCTCCAATTTGCCTTTTTGCTGGGGTGGACATTTTGTATCATTGGGACAATAATGGTTTGCTTCTCCTTCCAAACGGATCAATTCTGATCCACAATCTGGACAATTTTGAGGGAACTGGAATTTTAAAGCCCCATCTTTTCTTTTTTGTAGATCAACTCCCGTAATTTTTGGTATAATCTCTCCACCTTTTTCCACAAATACCCAATCACCCTCGTGTAAATCCAATCGATCCATTTCATTGGCATTGTGAACAGAAGCTCTTTTTACCATGGTTCCAGCCAAATAAACAGGTTTTAAATTGGCAACTGGGGTAACATTTCCGGTTCGACCAACTTGATAGGAAATGGATTCTAAACTCGTATGGGCTATTTCTGAGGGATATTTAAAGGCAATTGCCCAACGAGGCGATTTGGCTGTAAATCCTAATCGTTCCTGTTGACTAAAATCATTGATTTTTATAACAATTCCATCTGTATTCAGAGGTAATTCATTTCTTCTATCAGCCCAAAAATCAATATAGCTTAAAATCTCATCTATCGTTGAACATTTTTTCCAAGTTTGTGAAATGGGAAATCCCGCTTCTTTGAAATATTCTAAACTTTCCGAATGCGTTTGAAAAGGATTATCATTTGAAAGAAAAGAATAAATAAAGCACTCCATTTTTCTTCTGGCAACTTCTGCAGAATCTTGCATTTTGAAAGTACCCGATGCAGCATTTCTTGGATTGGCCAAGGGTGGCTCTCCTTTAGCACTTTTTTCTTCATTCAAACTTTCAAATGAACTTAATGGCATGTAACCCTCTCCTCTTAGTTCAAAGGATTGAGGTAGATTTTTGGAATTTATTTTTAATGGAAGTGATCGAATGGTCTTGACATTATTGGTAATATCATCTCCCCTCGTTCCATCACCACGCGTAACACCTTTTTGAAGAATACCATTTTCAAACCAAAAAGATAGCGCAACACCATCAAATTTTAATTCGCAAATATATTCGTAAGGTTCCCCTTCCAACCCTTTTTGAACCCTTTCATCAAAATCTCTTAAATCTTTTTCATTGTAGGTATTGCCCAATGAAAGCATTGGAAATTGATGCGTAACACTTTGAAAAGTTTTTGTGATACTTCCTCCTACTCGTTGAGTTGGACTATCTGGTAAAGCAAATAATGGATTCTCTGCCTCTAATTGAATTAATTCATTTAATAACAAATCAAATGCATGATCTGAAATTAAACTTTTATGCTCTTGATAATACGCCTGATTATAGGTATTTATCAATGCAATTAACTCATCCATTCGTTTTCTTACGTCCATTACTTCTAATTAATCCTTAAAATTAATTAAATTTGTAGTATGGAAAAATTAATCATTGCCCCTTCAGTTTTAGCTTGTGATTTCTCGAAAATTGGTCAAGAAGTTGAAATGTTAAATCAATCTGCTGCTGAATGGATTCATATTGATGTGATGGACGGGGTCTTTGTTCCCAATATATCTTTTGGTTTCCCTGTTTTAGAGGCTATTCAAAAGAAATCTTCTAAAGTATTGGATGTACATTTAATGATTGTGAATCCCGAAAAATACATTGAAACCTTTGCAAAAGCAGGTGCTAATATTATCTCTGTACATTATGAAGTTTGTCCTCACGTTCATCGTACAATTCAGCAAATTAAAGCCGCTGGTTGTTTGGCAGGAGTCGTTTTGAATCCAGGAACTCCCACTTCAGTTTTAGAAGATATCATATCAGATTTAGACTTGGTATTGATCATGTCTGTAAATCCAGGATTTGGTGGCCAAAAGTTTATTCCAAATGCCATCAAAAAGACAAAAGAAATAAAAGATATGTCCATAAAATATGGAAATACCAAGCTTAAAATCCAGATTGACGGTGGTGTAACGGTTGCAAATGCAAAGGATTTGGTAGATGCTGGTGCCAATGTTTTAGTTGCAGGAAGTTTTGTTTTTAACTCAGAAAATCCTATTCAAACAATTCAAGATTTAATCAATAGCGTGCAATAAAAAAAATGCGGAAATTCGGAGGATTTATATTTTTATTTCTTGCATTTTCCTTTTCAATGGCTGCTCAGAAGGTCCATTGGGCTCAAAAAGTTTTAACTGTTTCAAGTGAGTTCTCTGACCCTTTAATTCAAACAAGAGAAAATAAGGCTATTCAAATCCTTGGTAAGCCTAGTAAATATCCAAAATTTGGCCCTTCTGGGGCTGCTTGGCAAACACTTACTGCCGATTCCCCTGATAATGAATACATCATTGTTGAATTTGATTCCTTGATGTCGATTCGACAAGTAGCAATTTTTGAAAATTTTGGTGCAGGTTCCATTACTCAAGTAGATGGACTTGATTTAAATAAAAAAATTTACCCTATAAAAACATTTAATCCGGGTTATCAAAGAGCAAACGGACAAGTAACTAATATCGTTTTACCTCAATTAACTTCATTTCAAGTTAAATATATTCGTATAACCCTAAATTCTCAACGTATTAAAGGGTATTCTCAGATTGATGCAGTCGGGATTACAAACTCCACGAAACCAATTGAAGAGTCAATTCAATTACCCATAAATTCAAGTGCAGAGTTTTTTCGCGAAAATATGGGTTCCCATATCAATTCAGATTATAATGAAATTTGTCCAGTCATTAGTCCTGATGGACAAACCTTGTATTTTACCCGTTGGAAGCATCCTGATAATATTGGTAAATTCAAGAACCAAGACATTTGGTATTCTACTTTAGATGAAAATAAAGAATGGTCAAAAGCCAAGTTGTTTCCTGAACCCATTAATAATGAAGAAAATAATGCCATTTGTGGTATTTCTCCTAATGGAAAAACACTTTTATTGAATAACGTGTATAAGCAAGATGGAACGATGGAAAAAGGTGTTTCCTTTGCTTATCTTTTACGTACGGGCGATTGGTCCTTCCCTGTTCAGGCCAAAATTAAAAACTTTAAAAATAGATCCGAATATTCTGAATATACCTTAGCACCCAATGGCAAAATTTTAGTTTTCACTACTGAAATGAAAAACTCCTTTGGTGCCAAGGATATGTATGTTTCGTTTGCCTCAGTAGATGGTACCTGGACAGAACCCCAAAATTTGGGCCCAGTAGTAAATACAGGTGAAGCAGAAAGTACTCCATTCATTGCACCAGATGGTGTAACACTGTATTTCTCCTCTCCTGGACATATTGGATATGGCAACAATGATATTTTTATGACCCGTCGTTTAGATGATACTTGGACAAATTGGTCGGAACCTGAAAACCTGGGACCAGTAATTAATACTCCACAATGGGATGGATATTTTTCTGTTTCTGCCAAGGGCGATTATGCGTATTTTAGTTCGGTTAATGAAAAAAATAATGCAGAAGATATTTATCGAATAAAAATTCCAGAAAAAGTTAAACCATTAGCATTAGTTCAAATGACTGGACAAATTCAATTAAAAAAATCACTTGAACCAACTGCTGCCCAAATTTTTATTAAAGGTCCATTACCGTCTGATACATTAACCATTGAACATGATCCTTATCTTGGAGATTATTCCTTCCTTTGGCCTGCTAAAAAAGCCTTTACCATTGAAGTTAAAAAGAAAGGATTTTTAACCTTGGTTGAAAAATTCGATTATTCCAAAGAAAAACTATTTACCACTGTTAAACGAAATTTTGTTTTGGATGATCTACCATTAAATAAACGGTTCAACTTGCCAAATTTGATATTTGAACAAAGTAAATCTGATTTATTGCCTGAAGGTTTAGCTGATTTGGATAAAATTATTCTTATTTTACAGGAAAATACAACTTATAAAGTGTTTTTAGAAGGATTTACTGATAACCAAGGAGATTGGAATGAAAATTTATTGCTCTCCCAAAAACGGGTAAATAATGTTAAGGATTATTTGGTTTCAAAAGGTATTTCCGAAGAAAGAATTAGAACAAAAGCTTGGGGAAGTAGCAATCCTGTTTCAAGTAATTTAATAGAAGAAAAACGTAAATTTAATCGTAGAGTTGAATTTACCATCGTTAATGAGTAAGACAAATAAAATAGCTCATGTTTATTTTGAACAGCTAAATGGTGTACGTTTTTTGGCTGTCCTTTTGGTTTTAATTGATCATTGGTTTGCTGAAACATTACCTATTCCTTTAGGGCATTTAGGCGTTGTTATCTTTTTTGTTTTAAGTGGTTTTCTAATTACAAGAATCTTGTTTGAACAGGCCGATGATATTCGACAAAATTCTATTTCTTTTTGGGTAAAGGTTAAAAATTTTATTGTTCGTAGATCACTCAGAATTTTTCCAATTTATTTTCTTGTTTGTTTTTTAGGCTTGGTTTTAAATATTTCTCCAATTCGCAAAGAATGGATTTGGTTGTTTACTTACACGCCTAATTGGTATATAATGTTTAAACATACCTGGTTGGGCGTTTGGGATCACTTTTGGAGTTTGGCTGTTGAAGAGCAATATTATTTACTATTCCCCTACTTTATATTTTTATTACCAATTAAGAAATACAAATGGTTATTTCTTTTTATGTTATTGGTTGGGGTTTTAAGTCGATTTATTTTTTATATAAATTATACAGCAATTGAACGCGAAAATTTTTGGCTTATCAATTATGTCAATCCATTTGCGGCAATTGATTGTTTTGGTTTAGGTGGAATTTTAGCTTATTTTTTTCATTTTGGTTTTTTTGAAAAAGTAAGAAAATGGTTTAATGCACTAACTATTATTTTTGCATTAATCTTAACTATAAGCATCCTCCTATTAAATCATTTTCAAGAATTAAAACATGCAAGTTTTGGATTTTTAGTAATTGAAAGATTTATTTTTGCCCTTTTTTCATTTATATTTTTAGGCTATTCTATTCAAGGAAAAGCTTCTGTTTTAGGCAAATTTTTAACATTTCAACCTATTGAATATTTAGGTAAAATATCCTATGGAATTTATTTATATCATAACTTTATATTTAATATTTATCATAATCAAGGAAATACACTTTTTGGTTTTTTAGATAATAGGTTTGGGTTGTCTCAAATATTTTTATTTCAAAATCAATTCTTGCTTTTTTTGTTTAATTTTGTCCTATTAACCATTTTAGCTTTCCTATCTTGGAATTTAATTGAAAAACCATTTAACAAGCTAAAAAACAATTTTAATTAAATATGTCTTTAGAATTAGCCGTTGTAATACCTGCCTATAACGAAGAAGCTTGTATCCAACCCGTAATTGAATCATGGGTGAATGGACTTTCCAAAATTGTACCTCAAGAAAATCTTAAAATCATCGTTGTTAATGATGGTTCGAAAGATAAAACAGGAGAACTTTTAGATGAATTAGCTGGAAGAAATTCTAATGTAACGGTGATTCATCAAAAAAATGGTGGCCATGGAAAGGCCGTCGTTACAGGATATGAAGCTGCATTGGAACTAAATCCAAGTTATATTTTTCAAACGGATTCAGATGATCAATTTTTGGTGGAAGATTTTGCTACATTATGGAATCGAAGATTTGAGTCAAAATTTATTTTAGGATTTAGACAAGTCCGTCATGATGACAAATTTCGCTTATTGATCACACGAATTTTGAAATATTCACTATACTTTATTTACGGTACTTATATTTCTGATGCAAATATTCCTTATCGTTTAATTGAAAAAGATTTTTTGAAAAAATTAATTGATTCTTTACCTAAGCAAACCCCTTTTGCACCCAATATTTTCTTATCGGTTTTAGCTAGAAAGGCTGGACAAAATACCTTGGATATTCCTGTACACCACATTGAAAGACAAACTGGAGAAGTTTCCATTCGCCACTTTAAATTATTGAAGGTTTGTTGGCAGAGTTTTAAAGAGCTATTTAATTTTAGAGTTAAAATTAATTCGTTAGTTAAAAAAATAAAATTATAGGAAGCTAATTACTGAATTTTCAATCTTTTCCATTTGTAAAATAGAAAAATTTGAATCAATTATTATTTTAAAGTATGAGTATGGATTGGATTTGTCTAAATTTAAATTTTTAAAATATAAATATTCATAATTAGTAAATAGAAAGGAGTTTAATGGCAAAATATCCTTTATATTTTCGTTCTTTAAAATAATTAAAAATGCATTTTTATTTATATTTTTAATAGGAAATTTGCTCTGAAAAATTGTTAATTTAAATGTGTTTGAGTTTTCTCTAGAGAAATTTATTTTTGACTCAATATTCTTAGAATAATTTTTAAATTTTACCGCTTTTATTATAAGATTGGTATCAAGTAACTTATCAGTAAATTTAAAATTTGTTTTACTAAATAAATTATTAGTCTTTCCCCCACTTTCATTAAAACTATAAAATGAGCCATTTCGTTTAAAGCTCATTTCATCTGAAATTAATTTAGATTTACCTAAGTAATAATTATTTATTCCAATATAATTTCCGTAGAAAAATATAAAACCTCCAGTTAAACAAAGGGGTAAAATTAATCTAGGGAACTGAAGTAAAATTTTGTAAAAAATAAATAAACAAAAAATGTAATGGTAGAATTTGAATCTTAAGGCAAGTGATGTATTTAATAATTCATTCCCATCACCTCTGGCAATGGATACCATCGCCGCCATTCCAATTAAGGTTAAAATAATAAGATCTATTGATTCTATATTTAATTTTTTAGTTTTTTTGAAATCTAAATATTTTAAATAGAAAAAGCTAATTAATGATATTATACCCCAAATTGTGTTTATTAAAAAAGGGTGACCATTACTTCTTAAAGGAAACGCCCCCCCTAGAAATAAGAAAAAAGATTGAATTTTATTAGACCAAAGATTTAAAAAGTTTGAGTGTGAATCGTTAGGATTTATTCCATCTGAAGGGAAATTATAAAAAATAAAAAATATAATTATGGCTACTGCTAATACTGAATAATATTTTACAATGGATTGTTTTTTTAATAATAAATATAAAATTGTTAGAGGCAAAATAACCAATCCTTCTCCACTGATAAAAGGACATATTATTGAGATAATTAATGCAAAATAGATTTTTCTAGGTAAATAATAGGCGTAAATTATTAAAAATAAAAGAGAAGAAAAATGTTGCCCTGCACTCATTAATCCAAGATTATCAATATGACAATCGAGGTTAAAATATATAAAAATAAATGGTAGTAAAAATGTAATTTTTTGCTTCTTAAAATTTAAAATTTTGGCAGAAAAATAAACAAAAAATATATTTTGAAGTAAATTAATTGCTAAGGTTAAAATTTTAAAATTGATGCTGCTAAATATTTTTACGTATACCAAAAGATATAATTTGGAAAGGATTATTTTATGCGGAAATGCTTGGTATTCAAATAGAAATTTAATTAATTCCCAAAGGGTAAACTCTGATTTTTCAAAATAGTATACTACTGATAAAAAATTATAATCATCCTGCGAATTAGGAAAATTTAATATTACTTCGTTTTGAAAAAAAAATATTACTAAAATGCCAATAGACATTAAAGTAATATTTTGAATTTTACCCTTAATATGTAACAATAGATGGAGTTTAAACTACAATATTACTAATAAACTCTTAAATATTGCAGTTAATCGAACAGCATCAAATATTCGAGCTTCACTTGCTCCATGATTTCTTACCGATTCTTCATGTGACCTAACACACATTTCACAACCGTTTAAAGCAGAAACAGCTAAACTCGCTAATTCAAAAAATTCTTTTCCTAAAACAGGATTCATCATGATCGACATTCTGATACCCACAGGCGCAACATTGTAATATTCTTTATCAACAAAATGTTTGAATCGATAAAATACATTGTTTGCATTTAATAAAGAAGTTAAAGCATGTATCTCATTGATTTCAGCTTCTGTAGCCCCCTTTTCGATACATTTCTGCGTTAAAGAATTTATTGTTAATTCATGCTTTTGATTTACAGAAACAGATAAGGCTAATAAATAGGCTTCTTTCTCATTTAAGTTGGGGAATTTTAAAGCATTAGAAACATTAATTTTTAAATCTCTAACATATCGATGATCAGCAGCATCTAATTGCTCTAATAGTGGAAATTTAATTTGAGAATCTAATCCCAATTCTAGTAATAAATTATCTCTTGTTTCGCTCATGGTCTTAAAATTTAAATGCCCCGAATTTCGGGGCATTTGATTTGAATTATAATGTTGCCTCTCCTGGCTTCCAGTTACATGGACACAACTCGTCTGTTTGTAAAGCATCCAATACACGGATTACTTCATCTACATTTCTACCAACGGATAAATCATTTGCAGATACCCAACGGATAATTCCTTGTGGATCTACAATATAAGTTACACGGTAAGCAACTTTATCTCCATCAGTTAAAATTCCTAATTCCTCCGCTAAACTCTTAGAAGTGTCAGCCAACATAGGGAATTTTAATCCTTTTAGGTCAGCATGGTTGTTTCTCCAAGCCAAGTGAACAAATTCTGAGTCTGTTGATGCACCAATTAAATTAGCATCTCTGTCTGCAAAATCTCCAGCTCTTTTGTTAAATTCTGCAATTTCTGTTGGACATACAAATGTGAAATCTTTTGGCCACCAAAACATTACCATCCATTTTCCCGACTTGATATGATCTTCATTTGTGATATCTACAAATTCAGTATCTAAAGTAACAACTGCTTTTTTTGAAAACGTAGGAAACTTTGCTCCTAATCCTAACATGTGTGACATTTTTTTCTTTGTTTAAATTTGATAATGCAAATATCAACAAGGTTTTACTATAAATCAAATTTATATTTTTTATATTGCTATAAAATTTACTTATATGACTTTAACTCAATTAGAATATATAGTTGCAATCGCAGATTTTAACAGTTTTTCAAAAGCTGCAGATCATTGCTGCGTAACTCAACCTGGGCTAAGTATTCAAATAACAAATTTAGAAGATGAGTTACAAATGTCTCTATTCGACCGAAAGTCCAAACCTATTGTACCAACTTCTTATGGTGAAGAAATTATCAAGCAAGCGCGAATAATTTTAAATGAAGTAAGTAATTTAAAGGCGCTATCAAAAGGCTATGGGACTCAAATTTCTGGTAATATTAATGTAGGAATTATCCCAACAGTTGCCCCCTATTTAGTTCCAAAGTTTTTATCCAATTTAAATAAAAAATATCCAGAACTTCAAGTGATAATATCTGAATTAACCACTGAACAAATCAAACAACAAATTAAAGAAGGTAAAATAGATTTGGGGATTTTGGTTACCCCCTTAAATGTAGATTCATTAAATGAAATACCCCTTTATTACGAAGAATTATTATTGTTTTCAAATTATTATTCAACCAAAAATGAAATAGCAAAAGAAATTAAACCTGATTTATTGTGGCTTTTAGAGGAAGGCCATTGCCTTTCTAATCAAATTAATTTCATCTGTAACCTTAGAAATTTAAAAAATAAAAATTCAAACTTTGTTTATAAATCGGGTAGTTTGGAGACCATAGTACGCTTAGCGAACGATTCTAATGCTCAAACAATAATTCCACTTATGGTATTGGACTATTTGCCACAAGAAATTAAACAGAAGACTTTTGAAATATTACCCGCTAAACCTTTTCGTGAGGTGTCGCTCATTCATAATAAATCTTTTATTCGAAAAGCTGTACTAAAAGCAATTCAAGAGGAAATCTTAACCTGTATACCTGACAATTGGAAATCTAAAATGGAAAGAAATATTATTCCGATTTAAGTGCTATTGAATTTAATTTTAGCAATTTACTTAGGAAAAATAGGCTTATCAGAAATAAAAAGATTAAAAAGAAAACCCCATTTCTCATATTGCCTGTAAATTGAATGAAAAGTCCAAATACCGCAGTGCCAATTACAGTAGAAAGTCGCTCGCACACATCATAAAAACTGAAAAACGATGCAGTATCTTTTTCATTTCTGGGACAAAGCTTTGCATAAGTAGCTCTACTATTTGCTTGTATTCCACCCATCACAAATCCTATTCCTCCAGCTAAAATAAAGAAGTTTAACTCGTCTACTACTTTATACGCATAAAAACAAACAATTATCCAAATGCAAACAATGCTTATTAAGGCTTGAATATTACCAAATCTCTTGGATAAATATGCACAAGTATAAGATCCAGGAATGGCTATTAATTGAATGATTAGGATGGTAATGATCAGGGATTGAGAAGGTAAATGTAATTCTTGACCACCAAATAAAGCGCCTAAAAATAAAACAGTTTGCGCCCCCATATTATAAAAGAAAAAGGCAAAAAGATAATTTCGAACGACAGGTAATTGCTTGATTTCTTTTAAAACATTTCTTAATTCTTTTAATCCACCTAACCACCAATGTTTATGTTCAATTGATTTGGTTTTGATTGATTTAGGTAAATAATAAAAAGGTATTTGAGCAAAAACTATCCACCAAATTCCAACTGTTAAAAATGAAATTCTTGAAGCAACTCCACCAGAAATATTGCCATACCATTCTGGTTTTAAAACCATACTTAAATTTTGTAAAAGCAATAAAACGCTACCAACGTATCCCAAAGTAAATCCTTTGGCACTTAATTTGTCAAACCGGTCTGGACTTGCAATCTCTGGTAAATACGAATTGTAAAATACAATGCTACCTCCCCAACCGATGATTGAAAAAAGGAAACCTAATGTGCCTAACCAATAATTTCCTTCTGTAAAGAAATACAAGATCATGCAACTGACAGAACCTAAGTAACAAAAACCTTTCATAAAAGATTTTTTATTACCTAAGTAATCTGAAATACCTGAAAATATGGGAATACCAACAGCCAGAAACAGAAAAGCTAAGGAAATAGTATAGGAATAAACAGCAGTATTTGGGATTTGTAATCCAAATATATTTAATACTGTTGGATTTGAAGCCCCTAACATTACAGCTGCAATTGGAAAATATATAGGAAAAATTGCAGAAGTTATAGTTAATGAATGAACCGAATTAGCCCAGTCGTAAAACGCCCAAGCTGTTAATACTTTCGGTTGATTCAGTTTTCCTTCCATTAAAATAAGCCTAATTGTTCACCTGGATTCCCCTTTTCATAATCATCAGGTAAGTTTTTTATTTCAAAAGGAACATCTTCACTTTCCCCTTTAAACTTTTCACTTTCAACTTTCAACTCTCCACTTTCCTTTTCAATTTGTGGCATATTTACAATAAACTCTGGCTCGTCTTCTGTTTTCTTTTCCTCCAAATTATTTATCACAAACTCCGGTTCATCTTCCTCCACCTCACTTTTAACTTTCAACTTTTCACTCTCAATTTCATTACTTTCCACTTTCAACTCTGCATTTTCCACTTTCAACTCTTCACTTTCAACTTCCTCCGTTTCAGTGGCAATAAATTCAATTTCTGTTAATTTGTTGAAATTCAATTTATTTCCAATAGCCTTCCATCCTCTTACTTCAACTAATTCATCTATTGGCAATAAACTGATTTCTGTGTTTTTTCCGTCTGGTTTTGCTTTTATCTGAACGTCGGGTGCATAATTGTCAGAAACCGCCAACAATTTTGAAGCCTTATGTTCAGTTATAAAATGGAATTTTTTATCAACGGTCGAAGTTTCAATTTTGAAACGTTTAATCATGTTTACTTTAGTTGCACCATCAAAATAAGCCGCGGAAATAATTCCATTTGGGTTGAATTTATGCAAATACAAAACTTCTTCGCTTGGATAACGATTCGTTAATTCAAAATTGGTTAATTCATATTGACCATTTTTTGAAATGACAAGAATTAAATCTTTAGGTTCAAAATTTCCAATATGTATCCCATGTTCATCTCTATTTAATCGGCCAATTGTTGGATCATACCAAATATCTACTCCACCAAGGGTTGAAATTCCTGCCGATTTTAATACAATTTTTCTAACAGGATATTTTGTCAATAAATTTCCCATTGATTCCCTACCTTTGATTGCCAAATTTTTGAAATCATAGTCAAATTGCTTGATCTTAGCCTTACAACTCGCTGTTAAGTTCACTTGAATTACCTCTGCCTCTCCGTTTTCATTAGCGGAAAAATAAGTAATTTTTGACTTACTATCTGCTCCTACAATTTTATATTCACGGTCTCTTGTTACAGCTGTAACTTTAAATCTTTTTACATAGGATTGACCAGTTTTTCCATCACTGTATGTTAAGTTATAAACTTTTCGGTCATCATTTTTCTTGAATACTGAACAATAAATAATATCCTTGCCTACAAATACTTTATCTTGAACTTTCGTAACAACGCAAACTCCGTTGGATCTAAATACAATAATGTCGTCAATGTCTGAACAATCCATCACATATTCATCTTTCTTTAATCCATAGCCAATAAATCCATCTTCTCTATTTACATAAAGCTTCTGATTGGCTGCAGCTACTACTGTTGCTGAAATGGTATTAAAATTCTGGATTTCTGTTTTTCGTTCTCGACCTTTTCCAAATTTTGCCAATAGATTTTTGAAATAATCAATAGCATATTTGATAAGATTGGCCAAATGAAATTCAACTTCCGCTAATTCTTCTTCCAAACGTCTCATGGCCTCATCGGCTTTGAAACTATCAAATTTTGAAATTCTTTTGATTCGAATCTCTAATAATCGTAAAATGTCATCTTCTACAATTTCTCTATAAAAATCCTTTTTGAAGGGTTCTAATCCTTTATCAACGGTTTCAATAACCAATTCAAAAGTTTCACATTCTTCTATATCTCGGTAGATTCTGTTTTCTATAAAGATTTTTTCAAGTGAACTAAATAATAACCTTTCTAATAATTCACCTTTTCTGATTTCTAATTCTTGTTTAAGTAAATCAACTGTCTGGTGTGTATTTACTTTTAATATTTCCGAAACTCCTACAAAATGAGGTTTTTCATTAATGATTACACAGGCATTCGGAGAAATGGATACTTCACAATCTGTAAAGGCATAAAGTGCATCAATAGTTACGTCTGGACTAATACCCGGAGCCAATTGAATTTGAATCTCTACATCTTTTGCAGTATTATCAATTACTTTTTTGATCTTGATTTTACCAGTGTCGTTCGCCTTGATAATTGAGTCAATCAGCGAGGTCGTGGTTGTTGAAAAGGGAATGTCTTTTACAACTAATGTTTTTTTATCTAATTCCTCAATTTTTGCTCTAACTCTAATTCTAGACCCTCTAACTCCATCAATATAATTCGAAACATCTACCATCCCTCCGGTTTGGAAGTCAGGGAAAATTTCAAATTTTTTATTAGATAAAATATCAATAGATGCTTGTATCAATTCACAAAAATTGTGAGGCATGATTTTTGTGGCAAGTCCTACAGCAATACCTTCAACACCCTGAGCTAATAATAAAGGGAATTTTACGGGTAAAGTAATTGGTTCCTTTTTTCGACCATCATACGACATTTGCCAATCTGTTGTCTGCGGATTGAAAACAACTTCTTTTGCAAATTTTGAAAGTCTTACTTCTATATATCGAGCCGCCGCTGCCCCATCACCTGTTCGCAAATCGCCCCAGTTGCCTTGACAATCAAATACTAAATCCTTTTGACCTAAATTTACAATAGCATCATTAATAGAAGCATCACCATGCGGGTGAAACTGCATCGTTTGTCCAATTACATTTGCAACCTTGTTGAATCTGCCATCATCCATCTCGTTCAAAGCATGCAAGATTCTTCTTTGAACAGGCTTTAAACCATCTTCTACAGCAGGCACTGCTCTTTCAAGAATTACATAAGATGCATATTCCAAGAACCAGTTTTCATACATTCCCGAAACGGCAATTTGTTCTTGTAATGATCCTCCTTCCAATTCTTCACTCATATTAATTAATAGTAAATGGGTCTTTCAAATAAATGTTTTGATAAATTATGATGGCTGTGGCTCCCCAAATCGTTTCATTTTCATATTCAAAATAAGGAGACCAAAATTTTTCTCCATTTATTTCTATCTGATGTGCTTTTAAAAATTCTTGATTTCTAAAAAATGAAACAGGTATTTCAAAAATACGATTTATTTCTCTTTTATTTATCTCAAATTCATGGTTTTTATCAACAAATGTTAAATAGGGAAATAAAAGGAAATTTGAAACCTTAACCCAAACAGGTTGAAGTGTTTTAAAATCCTTATTTTTTAAATCTACCCCTATTTCTTCCAATGATTCTCTGATTGCAGTCTCTAATAAATCGCCATCAGATTCATCCATTTTTCCACCAGGAAAGGCCATTTGACCGCTATGATGTCCATCGTATTCATTTCGTTTAATTAATAAAATGGTTGGATTCATTTCATCCAAATTATTTATTATAACGCTTACAGCAGCTTTTTTCGCATCATAAATTATGTCATTCTGTTGAATGAGTTCATTTTGAACTTTCAATAAGGGTTCAAATAACTTTTCCATTTGATTGTATGGCAATAGAGATTGCTTTGGCACAATTAATGCCATCTAAAGCGGCCGACATAATTCCACCAGCATATCCGGCTCCTTCTCCACATGGAAATAATCCTTTGATTTCCGGATGCTCCAAGGTATCTCGGTCCCTTGGAATTTTCACAGGTGAGGAAGTTCTACTTTCTAATCCAATGATTTGACCAATATTACTTCCAAATCCTTTCATTTTTTGATTAAAATCACTTAATCCCTTTGCCAAAGGTTCGGAAATATAATCTGGTAAAAAATCTCGCATTTCGCCAGAAATTATTCCAGGTACATAGGATGTTTCATGTAATTCTTTTGAAATTTTACGGTCTATAAAATCCTGAGTCCTTTGGGCAATGGCTTGCTGGGTTCCACCTGATAACTCATGTGCCCTCTGTTCCAATTCTTCTTGCATTTGCATTCCTGCCAATGCTCCAAATTGTTCATATTTTTTCAAATCTATTTCGTTAATACTAACAACTATTCCAGAATTAGAAAAATAAGAATCTCGCCTTGAGGGAGACATTCCGTTTACAACAACTTGATTTTGTCGGGTGGCAGAGGGTACAATAAATCCTCCGGGACACATACAAAAAGAAAATACACCTCTTTGAATTCCTTTAAAATAACTTTGAGTTACTAAACTAAAACTTGCTGGAGGTAAATAATCTGGACGTTTAGTAAGTTTGTATTGGCACTCATCAATAAACTGTTGAGTATGTTCAATTCTTACCCCCATGGCAAATGGTTTTGCCTCAATTTTTATATTTTTCGTTTGAAGTAATTCAAAAATATCTCTTGCTGAATGTCCAGTAGCTAAAAGCACGGCCTCTCCTAAAAATTCAATATTTTCATTTACAACAACGCCTTTAATTACATTTTTTTGTAAAATGAAATCTGTTACTCTACATTTAAAATGTACCTCACCTCCACATTCAATGATAAAATTTCTAATACCAGCAATAATATTGGGTAATTTATTGGTACCAATGTGTGGATGTGCCTCATATAATATATTTGGATTTGCACCAAAGGATACAAAACAATTTAAAACTTCTAGTATATCCCCCCTTTTTGTACTTCTCGTGTATAATTTACCATCAGAATAAGTTCCAGCACCCCCTTCACCAAAACAATAATTGCTATCCTCATTAACTAAATTATTTTTATTAATATTCGCCAAGTCCCTTCTTCTTTCCCGAACATCATTTCCACGTTCTAAAATAATTGGCTTATGTCCCAATTTAAGTAATTCTAATGCTGCAAAAAGTCCAGCAGGACCAGAACCAACAACAATTACTCGTTTAGCATTTGCTTTTAATTTAATGGGGTTTATTTTATAATTTGCTGAAAAATCAAATTCTTTAGGATATAATCCAATTTTAAGATTACATTTTATTTGCCTAGATCGAGCATCAATTGATTTTTTTTCAATTCGATATTGCTGTTTATTAAGTACATTTGTTCCTAATTCTGCCTCTAAAAATGAATGTAACATTTCGGGCGAATTAGCAATTTCAGGATGTACAGTGAATTCTAAATAATCTGGCATAATGAAAATTTTCACAAGTTACGAATTCTATGAATAAGCTCGCCAATCAAGTTAGTCCTTATCTGCTTCAACATAAAAATAATCCAGTTAATTGGCAACCTTGGAGTGATGAAGCTTTACAAGAAGCATTTCAAAAAGATAAACCCATAATTTTATCTATAGGGTATTCTGCATGTCACTGGTGCCATGTGATGGAAAAGGAATCATTCGAAAATGTGGAAATAGCACAATTAATGAATGAGCATTTTATCAATATTAAAGTGGATAGAGAAGAACGGCCTGATATTGATTTTATTTACATGGATGCTATACATGCCATGGGTTTACAAGGTGGTTGGCCATTAAATGTTTTTTTAATGCCAGATCAAAAACCATTTTACGGGGGTACTTATTTTCCTAAGAATAAATGGAAAGAATTATTGAATTCTATTTCAAGCGCCTATAAAAATCATAAACTGGAATTACAAAATTCAGCGAATGGATTTGGTGAAACCTTAAATGCTGGACTGCACCTTGATTCTAAATTTGAATCTTTATTCCAATTAGAAAATATTTTACAAAATATTCGTAATCAAATTGACCCACATTTTGGTGGACTTCAAAGGGCCCCAAAGTTTCCGATGCCCAGTTTGTGGAATTTATTAGAATCTTTACCAAAATCCGTATTGAAATACTCAAATTTAGAAATTTTACAAAATTTGACCTTAGATAAAATGGCTCAGGGGGGCATTTATGATCAAGTAGAAGGTGGATTTTCTCGTTATTCAGTCGATTCCGAATGGTTTTGTCCGCACTTTGAAAAAATGCTTTATGATAACGGACAATTGATAAGCATTTACTCAAAAGCATATCAAAGAACCCAAAAGGATTTATATGCAGAGGTTATTTATCAAACTATTAACTTTCATTCCATTAAAATGAAAAGTACTAATGGATTATATTATGCCGCATTAGATGCTGATTCTGAGGGTGAAGAGGGTAAATATTATGTTTGGACATTTGAAGAACTTAATTCAATAATTCCTTTAGAACAGCATGTAAAATTTTATGAACATTTTTCAATTTCTAAAAATGGTAATTGGGAAGCTTCGAATAATATTTTGTTTAAAAAAGATGACACATTAAATGAATTATTTGAAAAAGAACTCAATATTCTTCGCCATAAAAGAAATCAACGAATTGCTCCTGGATTAGATAATAAACATATTCTTTCTTGGAATGCAATGTATTTAATTGGTTTAATTGATTCATATAAAGCTCTTGAATCTGATTTTATTTTTGAAGAATTAGGAAGTCTTTACAAATCAATTGAAAAAAATTTCTTTAACAACCATCAACTATTACACCAAACCCAATTTACTAATAAACCAATTCCCGCATTTTTAGATGATTTGGCTTTTTGGGCTTTGGCAAATGTCCGTTTGTTTTTGATTTTTTTTGACCCAGTTTATTTAAAGAATGCTGAACAAATATTGTCTGAAATTATTTCTGATTTTTATGATGAAAAAATATTTTCCTTTTCTTATTCAAATCGAAAAACCAATCAATTAATTGCCAATAAAACCGAATGGACAGATTCTGTCATACCTTCTTCAAATTCAGTTGTTGTTGAGGTATTGTTTTGGATGGGAATATTAAAAAATAATGCAGAATACACTCTTTTAGCCAAGCAAATACTTGAAAAAATCTTACCTAAGGCAATTGAAAATCCAACTTATTTTTCAAATTGGCTTCGAATTCATTGCGAATGGATTGAATTTCCGAAAATGATATTGAAAATATATGATGAAGATTTTACTTTAGAAGACAACCTTTTATCTAATGAAAATCTTGAAATTATAAAATATAAAGACGTTTCGGCTGAAAAGAAATTTATGCTATGTTGTGGTGATCGCTGTTTACAACCCACAAATTCTATTGAAGAATTAAAATCCCAATTGAATGAATTAACTATTTAATTCGACCTGGATTTTCTGACACGAATGCGCCCCATCCTTTTTTTGTTCCTTTATTGGTTGCTGTAATTGAATTGGCATGAAAGTGATGACAAATGGCAATCCCAAGTGCATCAGTCGCATCTAATAGCTTGGCATCCAATTGAATACCCGCAATTACTTCAACCATTTTTGCTACTTGTTCTTTTGCAGCATTGCCATTACCTGTAACAGATTGTTTAACTTTCTTAGGCTCATATTCGGCAATTGGAATTTCTTTTGAATAGGCTAATCCCATTAATAGGCCCTGAACCCTTCCTAGTTTTAGCATGGATTGAATGTTTTTACCAAAAAAGGGCGATTCCATTGCCATTTCATCAGGCATAAACTCTTCTAAAATACCTTTTACTCGTTCGTAAATTTTTAAAAACTTTAACCCTTGTGTGGAATATTTTTCTAAACGTAAAACTCCATATTGTAGAATGGTAATATCAGATCCCTTTACCTTAATTAATCCATAGCCCAATACATTTGTTCCAGGATCAATCCCTAAAATTATTTTTTCTGAATTTGAACTAGTATTTTGCATAGGATTTTCAAAAGGAATGTTTTTACACGCTTTACCTTCAATTATTAAAAAACTATTTCCCAAATTTTATTGGGAGATTCCTCCATTGGATCATTCAGATCGAAGAATATATTTTACCTTCGACGATGGTCCTACTCCCGAAATTACCAAATTTGTTTTAGATGAATTGAAAAAAGCTGATGCAACTGCAACTTTTTTTTGCATTGGTAAAAATATTCAAGAGAATCCTAACCTTATTACTGAAATTGTTAATGCACAATGCACTATTGGAAATCACACAATGAACCATTTAAATGCTTGGAAGGTATCTCCTAAAGAGTATTTGGAAAATATTGAATCTTGTGAAAAGTTAATAGAAGCATATGGTGCTCAAAGTGTTGGGTTTCGACCACCTTATGGCCGATTTACCCGTATATTTTATAAAAATTTTATCTCTCATAAAATTTTTATGTGGACCATTTTGACTGGCGATTACAATAAAAATTTAAATCCAGAATCTATTTTAAAAAAATGTATTCCAAAATTAAAACCCGGTCAAATAATAATTTTTCACGATAGTTTAAAAGCATTTCCCATTTTAAAAATAATATTGCCTCAACTTTTACTGGAATGTAAAAGGTTGAATTTGAAACCATCAGCCTTATGATTGATACGCACGCACATTTTTACGACGAACTTTTTTTAAATAATTGGGATAATTCCGTTGATGAAATTCAACAAGCAGGCATAAAAGAAATTTGGTTACCAAATTGTGATTCCGAATCATTTAAAGACCTTAAAATGATTTGGGATAAAAATCCAGATTTATTTAAAGCAATGGTGGGACTTCACCCTACTTATGTAAAAGAAAATTTTAAGGAAGAATTGGCATTTGTCCATAACCAATTAGCGAGTAATCAGAATATTTTAGCAATTGGTGAAATTGGTTTAGATTATTACTGGGATACTACATTTCAGATTGAACAAATTGATGCATTTGAAACTCAATGTCATTGGGCAATGGAAAATCATTTATGGATTGATATTCATTGTAGAAAGGCCTATGCTGATTTAATTAAAATTATCCGTAAAAAGGAATTTAAAGATCTAATTGGAATCGTTCATTGTTTTTCAGGAGATGCTGCTGAAGCTAAGCATTGTGTTGAAAATGGCTTTTTTTTAGGTATTGGAGGTGTAATTACTTATAAAAACTCTACCTTATTTAATGATATAAAAGATATCCCTTTAGATTATTTGGTTTTGGAAACAGATGCTCCTTATTTAACACCAGTCCCTCATCGTGGTACTCCAAACTCACCTAAATATATTCCTTTAATCGTGCGTAAAATAGCAGAACTTTATCAGGTTTCAGAGGAAGTTGTAATTGAAAAAACCACAAAAAATGCTAGCCTTTTGAAAGCTTTTTCAAATGTTCAATAGCTTTTTGAGTAGTATTGATATAATTTTCTATTACCTCTCGTAATTGAATCATTTTCTTTTTTTGAGAGGTAAAAAATTGTTGCCAAGTACCCTGAAATTCAATTTTTCCCTTCTCCATAACTGCAATTTTATCTCCTAATTGAATAACATCAATTAAATCATGCGAGATCATTAGGCAAGGTATATTCAATTGATTAATTAACTCTCTAATTTGTTGGCTGATTTCTGTTTTTTGAACAGTATCTAATTGACTAAATGGCTCATCAAGTATTAGCGCTTTAATGGGTTTACTAATGGCCTGAATGATCGACAATTTTTGTCGCTCACCTCCTGAAAGTGTCGAAATTTTTGAACCTATTAATTGTTTTATATTAAATTGATGTATTAGATTTTTAATTATTTTATCTCCTTCTTTTTTAGTCTTCTGTTGAAATAACATTTCTAAAAATTCTAATACTGTATGATTTGGTTTTAAATGTAATTTTTGAGGTACATAACCTATTTCAGGAAATTCCTTAAACAATCTATCTAAATTGGTATTTATTGATTTACCATTGATGGCAATTTCTGCAGCTTCAGAGATTGTACTTCCACTAACTAAATTGGCAATGGAACTCTTACCACTACCACTTTTCCCTATTAATGCTAAAATACTTCCTGATTTAATTTTTAGGTTAATATTATTTAAGCTAAATTGGTCATTTACTTGAAAAGACTTAATTTTTATATTTAACATCTAACCTATTTATTATGTTATTGTGTGGAATTGATTTAGGAACATCATCTATCAAAGTTAGTATCGTTGATGCATCTAAACAACAATTAATTCATTCTGTTTCATTTCCTGAAGAAGAAAATGAAATTATCTCCCCTCAACCCGGTTTTGCCGAACAATCTCCTGAGCATTGGTGGTTTTGTATTAAAGAAGGAATTAAAAAGGCAAATAGTTCAAAAAAATACAACCCATCAGATGTAATTGCAATAGGTATTTCTTATCAAATGCACGGAATGGTGATCGTAGATCAGGTCGATAAAGTTTTAAGAAATTCAATAATTTGGTGTGATTCTCGAGCAAGTCAATATGGCGATAAAGCATACAATCAGCTCGGTGCAGATTTTTGTAATTCCCATTATTTAAATACACCTGGTAATTTCACTGCCTCTAAACTAGCTTGGGTTAAGGAACATGAACCGGAAAAATTCTCTAAAATAAAACATCTTTTACTTCCAGGTGATTATGTTTCGTTTCAATTTACTGGCAATTACACCACCAGTGAATCTGCATTGTCGGAAGGTATTTTATGGGATTTCACCAAGAAATCAATTGCGACTGATTTAATGAATTATTATGGCTTTGATCATTCAATAATTCCTCCCATTCAACCAGCTTTTTCTAACCATGGACAAATTTTACAATCTATCGCTCAAGAATTAGGCTTTTCTCCAAAGGCAATTGTTGGATATAAAGCAGGAGATCAACCTAATAATGCGCTCTCATTAGGTGTTTTACATCCTGGTCAAATTGCAACAACTGCCGGTACATCTGGAGTGGTTTATGGTGTTTCAGATGAATTAAAATTTGATCCTTTATCTCGAGTAAATTCCTTTGCTCATGTTAATTATACATCTGATTTTACTAGAATTGGAGTTTTGATGTGTATCAATGGAACAGGTATTTTGAATCGTTGGATTAAACAACAATTTTATCCTAACCTAAACTATTCACAAATGAATGATTTGGGTGCTAAATCGCCAATTGGTTCCAAAGGACTCAATTGTATTCCTTTTGGAAATGGGTCTGAGCGTATTTTTAATAATAAAAATATTGGAGCTAGTTTTACCAATTTAGATTTTAATAATCATGGTGGAGCTGAAATTATTCGTTCCGCTCATGAGGGTATTGCTTTTTCAATGGTATATGGAATTGAATTAATGGCAAATGCGGGTATATATCCATCTTTAATGAAAGCTGGAAAAGCAAATATGTATTTGAGTCCAATTTTTACCCAAGCTATTGTTAATACTTCTAATGTGCCAGTGGAATTAATGGAAACAGATGGTTCCTTAGGCGCAGCATTAGCAGCAGGTGTTGGTGCAGATATTTATACAAGTGCAGATGAGGCAACCCAAAATTTAAAGGTTATTGAAACAATCATTCCAACAAGTGACTTTCAAACACTTTATCAGGATATTTATTTGAATTGGAAAGAAAATTTGAAGGTTTAAAAAGTAAAAGCCTCTCGAAATCGAGAGGCTTTGTACCCAGAGCCGGAGTCGAACCGGCACGGGATTGCTCCCACGGGTGTTTGAGACCAGCGCGTCTACCAATTCCGCCATCTGGGCAATTCAAAATTGCATTGCAAAAGTACCTTTTTATCTCTAATTAAGCAAATAATCCTTTAAAATTATTGGATTATTCGTATCGCAATGATTCAATAGGATCCATTTTTGAGGCTTTAATCGCAGGATAAATTCCTGAAAATAAGCCAACTAAAATACAAATGATAATTCCAGAAATCATCCAAAGCCAAGGGATAATAAAGCTTGCTACTCCACCACTTATTCCTTGGGCTATCAGGTTACCAATTGGAATAGCTATTAATATTCCCCCTAATCCTCCTAAAATACAAATAACAATTGCCTCAATTAAAAATTGAAGGAGAATTTTAGTTGGCGTAGCACCTAATGATTTCCGGATTCCTATTTCTCTAGTTCTTTCAGTTACTGAAACCATCATAATATTCATTAAGGCAATAGAAGCACCTAATAGCGTAATAAATCCTATAATAAATCCACCAATACGTAAACTACCAGTTATACTGTCAAAACTTTTTGCAATTGAATCAGATCTTTCTAAAGTAAACGAATCTTCTGCGCCAATTGCATCCATCCTTACTTTTCTCATAACTCCTCTAGCCTCTTCCATAAAATCATCTAGGTTGTAGATGTTTTTTGCAGATGTTGTGATATCATAGTTTAATGATCTCCCTCCCGCCATTTTCCTTCCAGTTTCTAAAGGAACCATTACCACTCGGTCATCTCCACCTCCCATCATATTTCCTTTTTTCGCTAATATTCCAACTACTTTTAATTGGATACCATTAACTGTAATATTTTTATCTAACGGAGATTCTTTTTCAAATAATTGATCAATTACATCTACCCCTAAAAGACAAACATTCTGTGCTTTTTCAAAGTCATTTTTAATGAAGTTTCTGCCCCCACCGATTTTATAATCTTTTAATTCAAGAAAATAATTATCAACTCCCCATAAACGTGTATTGGGATTAGTCTTCTTTGATTCATATTTAGCAATTGCATTTCCTGTCACACTTGTTTTTAAAGTTACTTTACCTTTATCAGCAAATGTTGCTTTATACCTTATGGCCTGTCTAAAATCAATGTTTTTATATCTTTTCTCGCGTTGCCCCTCTCTTCTAATTTGCATTAAGGGCCTATTTCTAATTTCAAAGGAATTGGCTCCAAGACTTGCAAAGGAATTATCTACACTACTTTGAATTCCGTCAATGGCGGTTAATATACCTACTAAAGCAGTTATTCCTAGGGAAATAATAAGTGCTGTTAATACAGTTCTTAATAAATTACCTTTAATTGATCTTAACCCTTCAAGTATATTTTCTTTTAAATTCATTTCTATGAAATTACAATTTAAGGCAATTTACGGGTAATATTTCAGAGTCTTTAACCAATAATCCATAGCTAGAACCATTAAAATAAATTATGCTATTTTAATTTTCTTAGGTAATAATTTCCTGCTTTGACGGTTAATAAAGAATCACAATTAACTTTTTTTGTATCTAAAAGAATATCGCCTTTTTGTGGCTTTATTACTTCACTAGAAAAAAATAGATAATCTGTGCCTTCTGGAATTGCTTGAATACCCTTTTCAAATGGATTTATGGGCGTTAATTTTCTTGTAAACTCATTTCCCCAAAGAGGATATTCATAATCATCGTTTAATGTTCCTAAGGCAACCTTTGCATTTTTAGGTACAATTTTTTCAAAGTTTAAATAGGATTTTGTAATATCTGGTCTACTTATAGTTAATGCTTCTATCCTATTTAGGTTAAATATCGATTTTTGACCATAATAATCAAATAACAAAGCCCTTCTGTGTAGTGAAATAGTGAAAAATGCTGATAACCCCACTAGAAAAATAAATCCTAAACTTGAATATTGAAATATTCTATTTTTAGTCTGCAACATTTTTTCAAATAAGACTCCTGTGATTGGCAATAAATAAATAAATGAGCTTTGCATGTATCTGCCCTTCCAAGGGTCATAAGCAGCAGTAAAGGATAAGGCTAAGAAATGTAAAATGAATGCAAAAAATAAAATACTTAATACACCCCTATTATTGATTTTTTTGGAGAATATTAACAAGAAAATGGAAAGTAAAAATATTATTGAAATAATCCCAACAATAGGGGTTCCATTAGCAAATAAGTCCCTTCGACCAAATTCGAAAGGCAAAATAGTGAAATTTGTTTCTGATACTAAACCAAGATGAAAATATTGATCAAGAAATTTAAAAGGTTCTTGACATAAATTATTTATTCTTTCAAAAGCAGGTATATTTCTTAATCCATCCAAATTAAATAAATCAGATGTATATCTGATGGTATTTCTACTTCCCTGTTTAAACAAATTACCTAGATCACCTGCTCGTTCAATGGACTGATGTTGGGTAGCTGTTTTGGGACCAATAGGATGTCCATAATTTACCATATTGGAAAGATATCCGCAAGGAGCCACAATAATAAGAAGGCTGATAAAATTTGTAATAATAATATACTTAAAATGGCGCAATGGCCTTTCGCTTCTTTTCTTATAAATAAAATAACTATACAAAATAAATAATGGAGGAAAAGAAAATACAAATGTTATCTTGTGTGCTAATGCAATAGAAAACACAATTGAGCCTAATAAAATATACCTCTTTTCGAATTGATCAAAATATGAAATTAAATAGTAGACTAAAATTGATAAATAACATGCTAAAACTATATCTGAATCAGTTGTTGTAGATTGAATAAGAGAAATAGGTATCAATAAATATATACATGAAACAATTAATCGAGTTTTAAAGGTATACCCCAATCTTTTACAAATCCCATAAAATGCAAATCCAGTAATAATATAACTTGAAAAATTTTGAAACTTAAACCAAATTTCACTCTTTTCATGTAAAAGAAATGGGTAAACTTGTTGATTGGGAAAGCTTTTAGGATATGTATCGATATTCCAATTAGTACCTATAAAATGTTTTGTATTTCCATTTTGAATAAAATATAATATTCTATTCAAATGCCCCGTCATACTGTCCCATTCGTTGGGTGGATTTACAAAATAACTAGTTAAAAGGCACAAGAATACTGAAAAAACAAAGAAAAAGAGAATCTGAAAAAATCTTTTATGAAAAAAAGATGATTCCTTAACTTCTTCAGATATTTTTTGAATATTTCCCCCTAATAATTTGAAAGTTGATTTATGATTTTCAATAAATTCAAAATTCTTAAAAAATTGATAGATTATTAAAGCAATAAAAAAGGGTAAAACACCCCATAGGATGGGGCTATACCATAAACCAATAAAGGATAAAATATAACCAGATATGCTTAAACTAGTTGAATAAATTAAAAAACCGGTAATAATAATTTCTGAAAAATTATTAGTTGAGATCTTAGAAGATATTTTAAGATTTAATAGAATAAACGATAAAAAAAGAATGAAATAAATATATCCCATTATTTTAAATTTGTTTTTAAAATTGTACAAACTTCTAAAACCTCCTCATATGTGATTTCTGAAGAAAGAGGTAAACACAAAATTCTTTTAGAAATATTTTCAGAAACCTTGCAATTTTGCCTTGAAACGAAAGGTAACAAATTGAGTGATGGATAAAAATATCTTCTTGGATAAATATTCTTTTGATTAAATTCTTTTACTACGTTTAATAAATTAGATTCTGTATCAAAGAGTACCGGAAAATAAGAATGATTTTTTTCAATATTATCATTCCATTTAAACAATTTTAAATTTGGTAAATTATTTAGTTCAGTTTGATACCAATCAAAAACTAATTTCCTATGTTCAACTATTTTATTGAAATGGTTTAAATTTACTAAACCCATTGCCGCATGAAACTCGGAAGTTTTGCCATTTATTCCAGGTAAAAAATAGTCGTCAGATTTGTGTCCAAAACTTTTTAAAAGCCTAATTTTCTCAGCTAATTTATCATCATTTGTAAAAATAGCCCCACCTTCAATAGTATGAAAAACCTTTGTGGCATGAAAACTACAAGTACTAACCGTACCATAATTAAATATAGATTTGCCTTTATAATTTACCCCAAAACAATGTGCCGCATCAAATATGATCGGAATATTATGCTCATTAGCCAAAAATTCTTGAGCTTCCAAATCACCTGCATTTCCATAAACATGAGTTGTTAAAATTGCCTTTGTTTCGGAATCTATTTTTGAGCTAATATCAGATGTCTCACAGGTTAAACTTTTCGAATTAATATCTGCAAAAATTGGTTCGCAGCCTTCCCAAATTATTGAATTTAAAGTAGCACAATAAGAAAAAGGTGTGGTAATTACTTTTCCCTTTATTTCTAAAGCCTTAATAGCCAATTGTAAAGCTATTGTACCATTTGTTACATAGATAGCATGCTTTACGCCTGTAAATTCAATTAATTTTTTTTCTAGTTCCTTTACTAAAGGTCCTTCATTCGTAACTTGTCCATTATGCCAAATTTTTTCTAAATAACTTATATATTCAGAAATTTCGGGTAAAAATGTTTTGGTTACATTAAGCATCTAATCTCAAATTTGTGGTTTGTCGAAAGTTAAAAGGAAAATTTGGACGAACATATCCTGGCCATTTTCCAAACCATACAGCGTTTTCTCTGAAATCGGCTATATCAAAGGTAATTAAATTTTCAAAGTTGTGTAGTACTATTGATTGATCCTTTACAACCATTAATGAGATCATATAATTTCCATCATTTAAATAATTCCCAGGAAATTCTAAATTACCTGTTATGATCCCATCATTCATTAATTTAGGCTCGGTTGCGATATTTAAAATACATTCACCTGTTGCTGAATATAAATGCAAACTTAAATTTAAGGTGGTATTTTTTAACTGATTCCAAAACTCAAAGGTTAGTGTAAAACTATTTCTAATATCCAGAAATTCTTGATCCTCAAACAATTTAGGCTCTAATTTACAATATTTAAGCCTAATAGCATCATTACCTGGAGCTTCATTAATAGTTGTATATTCTTGAATTAAAATATTTTTTTGGTGCTCAGCCAGATAATTATTTAGAATATTTCCAGTTTCACCAAAGGCTTTTGTTTTACCTCTTTCAAGATAAAGGGTTTTATTGCATAGGTTACTTACAGCAGTAATATTGTGACTCACAAATAAGATGGTTCTATCCTTTTTAGAAACTTCCTGCATTTTACCTAAAGATTTCTTTTGAAAATCAATATCACCCACTGCTAAAACCTCATCGACAATCAGAATATCTGGATTTAAATGAGCGGCAATTGCAAACCCCAAGCGAACATACATACCCGAACTGTATCTCTTAACAGGTGTGTCAAGGAAATTTTTAATTTGTTCTCCAGCAAAATCAATAATTTCTTCAAAATTTGAATCAATTTCATGCTTTTTCATCCCAAGAATTGCACCATTTAAATAAATGTTTTCTCTTCCTGTTAATTCTGGATGAAACCCTGTGCCAACCTCTAATAAAGAGGCAACTTTACCTTTTATAGTGACATTTCCTGAGGTTGGATTTGAAATTCTACTTAATATTTTTAATAAAGTAGATTTACCAGCACCATTATTTCCAATAACGCCTAAACGATCTCCTTGATTAATCTGAAAACTAACATCATTAAGTGCCCAAAATTCTTTTTTACCTGAATTATTGAATAAGTTTAAAATTGATTTGGTTTCTTGTGTATTGACCAAATATTTTTTAGAAATATTTTCAACTTGTAAAATCATCTTAAATATGGTCAACTAAGGTTTTTTCTTTTTTTATAAAAATAATCACTCCAATAATAAATAAAAATAACGTGACTATTAATGAAATTAAAATTAAATTGAAGTGTATGGTATAATTAGGAATTAAAAAATATCTACCTAATTCAATGATTCCTACCAAGGGATTTAAAGCATAAAAATAAGATATGTAATCTTCAAATTTTACCGATTGAATCGAATATACAACTGGAGTTAGGAAAAAACCATATTGAACAATCAAAGGGCTAACATGCTGCAAATCTCTGTATTTTATTGAATTTGAAGCAAAAAATAAACCTAATCCAAGACTCATTAAACTTAAAAAAAGCAATATTATTGGGATCCCTAAAAATAAAAAGCCAATGGGAAATCCAAAATATATACTTATTATAATATATATTATCAAGCCTAATATAAAGTCAATAAACGGAACAGCAAGCGATGCGATACCTAAAATGATTCTTGGAAAATAAACCTTTGTTACCAAATTAGTATTTGCTAAAATACTAATTGCAACATTATTAAATCCATTTGCAAAATAATTCCAAAAAATAATACCTGATAAAATAATTAATTGTACAGGTACACCATTTATTTCATTTATGTTAGCTATTTTTTTAAACATAAAAATGAAAATAATTAATGTAGCCATAGGGCGAATTATAGCCCAAAGTATCCCTAATAAAGTTTGACTGTATTTTACCTTTAAATCTCTTTGGATAAAGATGGAAATTAAATTAAATTCCTGAACTAATTCTTTAAAATAGGAAACTATGTTAATCATTTAAAAACTCCTTATAAACTCTTACAAAATATAGAAGAACAATTACTGATAATGCACCTACTAATGTTCCAAATACAGTCAAAAATCCCCATCTATAAGGATTGGTGTAGGTTGGTAAATCTGATTTAGAAATAATATTGACGAGAGGTGTTTCCTTAGCTAAGCTAAATTTATAATTATCGTAATTTCTAATTGCCTCATTATATAAACCTTGTAATTGGCTTGAATTTAGTTGAAGTCTATCAGCAGTTATTTTAG
The DNA here is from genome assembly GCF_004005965.1 of Sandaracinomonas limnophila. Classification (GTDB taxonomy): domain Bacteria; phylum Bacteroidota; class Bacteroidia; order Cytophagales; family Spirosomataceae; genus Sandaracinomonas; species Sandaracinomonas limnophila. The sequence goes on from NZ_SACY01000001.1 coordinate 335,969, forward strand.
CACTTTGAAAAACAATTTGTTGATTTTGATCTGCAAATTTTGCTAACTTTCCTTGTGTGTAGTATAATGCATTTCTCAGACTATCTACTCGTTTACCTAATATTGAAACTAATTCAGCTGACTTTTTAGTTTTATTTTTAATGTATATGTCAGTTAATGAATTTAAAACATTATTTGCCCATAAATATGATAAAGTATCATTTGGAGTAATTACCTTTACTTTTCGGAAGGAAGATAAATCACTTTCTTTTTTAAAGCTTGTAATTTCCATAAAATAACTAGCTGCAAAACTTAAAGTTGATTTTTGCTCATCAGTAAGACTATCTATATTTGCTTTTTGAGGGAAATATTTACCTTTTATATTTTCGAAATACCAAATGCTTGTATGGTTTTTAATTAAATAATTTATAAATAATTCTTTTTTTCCAAAATTATTTATAGGTAGTAAAAGAGCTTTTTTATATACCACAGGCAATTTAACCAATTCTTCAAAGTTTCCATTTGAAAATATATTAGACGACTCACCGTTATTTGCAAGACCAAGTAAAGAGGATAATCCTCCCCCATCATTTCCTCCAGGTGCATCAATTGTGAAATATATTTCAGCTGAATATTTAGTTTCTTTGAATTTAAAATATTCAACTATTCCTCCCACTATTCCACCAATAATTGCTCCAGTAAGTAATGCAATGTAATTCTTTTTGAAATATGGTATGATTAACAAAAATCTTGCCACATAAAACTTAACAGAGAATTGGTCTTCTGGTAATTTCATAAATTTATTTTGTAGTTGCTTGTACTAATAAATATAAACTAATTAGACTTGTTATTGTACCCGTATAAATATTCACCATGCTTGCAACTTGCTGTGCATTTTTTGTCATAGTTGGTATAATAATTTCGGAACCAGGCTTTATTTTAGGATATGATTTAAAAATTAAAAAACTTCTTGCTCTGTCAATGTTGCCATTTGCATAAATAACATAAGCACGTTTTCTAGCAGATTTTTGAGTAAAACCTCCAGAATGATTTATATAATCTTTAAAATTAAAATTACTTTTATAGGCAACCGTTGTCGGATGTATTACTTCTCCACTAATTTTTACAGTTTGTTTTAAAATAGGAATATCTATTACATCTCCATCTTCAACTGTTAAATCATCCACCCCCCCCGGATTTTTCAATAAATTATTTAAATCAATTCCAATTTTTTCAAATTCAATGGAATTGTTTTTATCGTTTGATTTAATCTGACTTGAAGAATTGTTAAGGTTATTTAGTTGATCTTCTCTCAAACTTCTTTCAAAGTCAGACTTTTTCCTTTTTCGCAATAAACTCGCTCCTTCTAAATTTGCAATTAATGTTGGATTGCCAGCTCGAGTAATTAATGAACTTATTTTTTCATCTTTAATTTCAAGACCATAAACACCTGGATATTTTATCTCTCCTTTTACCGTTACAAATTGTTGAATTTGATAGGTAGAAGAAGACCTAATAAATACTTCATCAAAGGGCTCTAGTTTGAACTTTGATGCATTTTGATCAAGATTTAAATCCTTATTAATTGAAAATTTGAAAATTTCTCCAATTTTATTCTGAATTAAATTATCTTCAGTAAAACTCTTATTTCTTCTTACGATTTCAACAATTCCTAAATTCGCTGATTCTCGTAGACCTCCAGCCTTCAAAATTAAATCTTCAACCGTCATATTATTAATGAACGGTATGGTTAATTTATTTTGACGCTCTAACAATTTATTATTTGATTCTTCAGAAATTAAATTCGAATTAATTTCATTTTCAGTATTTAAATTATTTTCACCATTTTTATTATTTTCTTCAAATTTATTTTCATCAATTTTTTCTGATGCAGTTTGAAGCTTTGAACTTATGCTCTTTGAAGTTTTATCTGACTTATTTTTAGATTCAATTTTTGTATTAATTTCCCCATGAATTGTTACAGTAAAATTCTCCTTTAAATTGTCAATTCCAGATACAAAAATCTCATCTTCCCTTTTTAAATTAATATCTTCAGATTTTTTTGACAATAAATCATTGTAATTAACTGCAAGGTTTTCAAAGGTGTTGTCATTTTTTAAGCGCTTTATTAAAATTCTAGAAGTAAATGCATTTTCTTTGAAACCACCAGATTTACTAATTAACGAAAGTAATGTTGGACAATTTTCTAGCGAATAGTATCCTGGTCTCCAAACTTCACCAAATATATTTAATCGATTTTCATATCGATTTTCAGTAATCCCCTCTATGGAAATTTGATCACCAGCTTTTAATAAAAAACTTCCGGATAATTCTGTATTAACATCTAAAACTTTTCTTTCTTTATTAGTAAAACGAGTGATTTTAACATTTGCAGTGTAAGCATCTTCTGAAAATCCACCACCAAATAGATTGATTGCCTTCTCTAAGGTTTCGTTTTCAACAAATTCATATAGCATTGGACGTTTTATTTTTCCAATAATATTTATTCTATTTTGATACAATCCAACTTTTAAAATATCTCTATCTTCTAACGTGAAATCATTTTTTAATATCCCTCCTAATAAATAATCGTATAAATCAATTGTACCAATTACTTTATTATTTCGTATAAGTTCTATCTTTCTAAAGGTTCCTTGGGTAGTAGGACCACCTGCTAAATACAATAGATTCATTGCCTTAGCTAAGGATGGAACAGTGTAAATTCCTGGATTCTCCACTTCACCTTGTACTAAAACATTAATTTGACGAATATTTCCAAGTGTAATACTTGCATACAAGTTGGTTGCACTTGCTCCACTTCCTTCTGATTTTAAACCTAAAAATATTTTCGAAAGCTTTGAGACAATTTTACGTTTTACTTCTTGTATAGTTAATCCACCTACATGTACATTTCCTATTTTGGGAATTTTAACCGTTCCTTCTGCATTTACAGATAAAGTATAATGGTCTTCAGAGTACCCATAAATATCCACAATTAACTCATCGTCAGGTCCTACTATATAATTTGACGGAGTCGCAATTTTAAGATTTGGTTCAAAATATAAGTTTTTATTTGTGAAAATAGATTTACCGAAAATGTATTTTTGAAGCGTATCTTTTGGATTAACTTCAGAGATATAATTTTTACCACTAATAGTAAGACTATCTTTAATTGGTTTGCCAGTTCCATTATTACTTAATTCTCTAGGTTTGACATTTGGTTTTGTCGGATTTTGAAGCGTATTATTTAAATTAAGGCCATTACCTACAGGCGATAAATTGTTCATTGAATAAGGTAAGACTTGACTATATATTTTTGCTGAAACTGTGAAAAATAATATACTTAAGATTGTAAAAAAACGATTCACCTTTTTGAATTTTTGATTAGATTGCAATTTAATTGAATTTTTTCAAAAAGTAAACAAAATGGCTGGTGAGGAAATAACAAATCAAGAACCAATCTATAACGACGATAGTATACGTTCTCTTGATTGGAAAGAACATATCAGGCTTCGCCCAGGTATGTACATTGGTAAACTTGGAGATGGATCATCTTCTGATGATGGTATATATGTGTTGGTAAAGGAAATTATGGACAATTCCATAGACGAACACATGATGGGATATGGTAAAAATATTGATGTTAAAATTTCAGAGCATAGAGTAGAGGTTCGAGATTTTGGTAGAGGAATTCCTCTGGGTAAGGTGATTGACTGCGTTTCGAAAATTAACACAGGTGGTAAATACGACTCCGGGGCCTTCCAAAAATCAGTTGGATTAAATGGGGTTGGTACCAAAGCAACAAATGCTTTATCAAGCTATTTTCGAGTACAATCTCATAGAGAGGGTAAAACAAAATGGGCTGAATTTAACAAAGGTGAATTGACGAACGAGTCCAAAAATTTTGAAGATTCTACCTCTAAAAGTGGTACATTTATTTGTTTCGAACCTGATAATACTATTTTTAAAAATTACCATTTTATCCCCCAATTCCTAGATAGTTTATTTTGGAATTACGCTTACTTAAATGCTGGCTTAACCATTAATTTTAATGGCCAAAAGTATTTTTCTCAAAATGGTTTACTTGATTTATTATCCAAAAAAACGAATGCTGAAGAAAACAGATACCCCATTATTCATTTAAAGGGAAATGATATTGAATTGGCCATAACTCATAATAATCAATACGGTGAAGAATATTATTCTTTTGTAAATGGACAAAATACTACCCAGGGAGGAACCCATTTGGCAGCTTTCCGTGAAGCAATTGTAAGGACTGTACGTGAGTTTTATAAAAAGGACTTTGATCCTTCTGATGTCCGTGCAAGTATAGTCGGTTCAATTGCAATAAGAGTACAAGAACCTGTTTTTGAATCACAAACCAAAACAAAATTAGGCTCCACTAATTTATCACCAGATTCAGAATCCCCTTCTGTACGTTCATTTGTTGGTGATTTTGTAAAAACAGAACTTGATAATTTTTTACATAAAAACCCAAGTACTGCTGATGCCCTTTTAAAAAGAATTTTACAATCTGAACGTGAACGAAAAGATATTGCGGGTATTAAAAAATTGGCCAACGAAAGAGCTAAAAAGGCGAATTTGCATAATAAAAAATTGAGAGATTGCAGGGTTCATTTAACAGATGAAAAAGCAGACAATAAACACGATTCCATTTTATTTATAACAGAAGGTGATTCTGCTTCTGGAAGTATTACCAAGGCACGAGATGTTCAAACTCAAGCAGTTTTTAGTTTAAGAGGAAAGCCTTTAAATTGTTTTGGCCTAACCAAAAAGATTGTTTACGAAAACGAAGAGTTTAATTTATTACAACATGCCTTAGATATTGAAGATACGTTAGATAATCTTCGATATAATAAGATTGTCATTGCCACCGACGCTGATGTGGATGGGATGCACATTCGTCTTTTGATTTTAACTTTCTTTTTACAATTTTTCCCTGATTTAGTTAGAAATGGTCATATTTTCATTTTGGAAACTCCCCTATTTAGAGTAAGAAATAAAAAGGAAACTATTTATTGTTATTCTGATGAGGAAAGAAGAAATGCAATTGAGAAATTAGGTCCTCGCCCAGAAATTACTCGATTTAAAGGTTTGGGTGAAATTTCACCTGAAGAATTTGGCAATTTTATTGGAGAAGAAATAAAATTAGAACCCGTAATTCTTGAAAAGGATTTTACCATTCCTCAATTATTAACTTATTACATGGGCAAAAATACACCAGATCGCCAGAAATTTATTATTGAAAATTTAATTGTTGAAAAAGATCTGGAAGAAATAATGATTGCTTAGAAATGAATATCCAAAAAGGCCTGAAGTTCTCTTCGGGCTTTTTCATTTTGTAAATCCTTTGCTAAGTCGATTCCCTTTTGTCCTATATATTCTAATTCCTCTTGGCTTTGATTTATCTTACAAGTAATCGCAAAGTCTAAATAAGTTAAATAAGTAGGTAGATATCCTGGAAATTGATTTAGAATTTTCCTGAATTCAGAATTTGCATCTTCTATCCTATTTTCTTTTTTATACTCAAGAGCCAATAAATAATAATTAAATGGATCTTGAGGCTCTTTTTTGATCTCTTCCTGAAGAAATTTTAAGTTACTTTCTTTCATTTTTAACAAATAAATAGTATGCTTGCATACTAATTTAAAATAATATGAATATACTCGTTTGTATTGGCATCGTTCCTGATACTACCTCAAAATTACAAATAGATTCAAGCACAAACAAAATTGATTATAACGGTCTAACAATGATTATTGGGCCTTATGAGGAATATGCTTTATCTAGGGCCGTAGAAATTAAAGAGCAGGTAGGTGCCAATGTTTCGGTTATATATGTTGGTGAGGATGCATCTTCAGAGCAAGTTTTGAGAAAATGTCTTGCAATTGGTGCAGATGAAGCTTTTTGGATCAAAACTGCTGCAGTATCTTCAAGGCAGGTAGCCAATGAAATATATAATTTTTTACAAACAAAAAAGTATGATTTAATTTTAACTGGAAAAGAGTCAATTGATACGAACTCGGGTTTAATGCCTAATTTATTGGCTTTAAAATTGAACATCCCCTATTTCACGCCAGTAATGAAATTAGAACTAATAGGAAATTCAAGCGTGCAAATAAAAGTGGAGGTTGAAGAAGGAACTGCTGAAATTGAGGTTAATTTACCTCTGATCCTTGGTTGTCAAGAACCAATTGCTGAATGGAAAATTCCTTCCATGAGAGGAATTATGTCTGCAAGGACTAAACCACTTACAATTTTAGATCCATTAGGGGTAAAATCTTCAAATAGTATATCTGATCAAGTAATAAGCAAACAAAGACTTCAGAAAAAAATTGAAATGGATTCTATAAATGATTTAGTAAATGTTATTAACCAAATAAATAAATAGAATATGAATCATCAACTAATTATTTGTGAGCCTAAAAATAGTAGAATTTCTGATTCTATTATAAATTTACTCAGCACAATCAAAGCAGATTCAATTCACTTATTAGTGATTTGTGAGAATAACGTTATATACAATATTCCTTTCATCGAAAATTTAACAATTTCAGGTGTAAAAAAATCAAATAATTCATTTGATTTCTTTGACTTTGAATTGGTAAAACAAAATTTTACAGACGAAAGCAATTTTATCTATTTTGAAGCTACTAAAAGATGTACCCAATTGGCTTCCCTTTTAGCAGAAATTTTTGATACTGAGATACGAATGAATGTAGATTCAGTATCCAATGAACAATATACTGTTCAAATATTTTCTGGAAAGGCAAAAACAACTTATTCGGTTCTTCAGGATAAACCCAATATTCTAGGAATTGTTTCAAATTTCAGTTCCAATTTTGCTATTAGTGATTTTAAAGAAGTTCAAATATCAAATTGGGTTGAAATTGACAATAAACCTGCTCAGGTGAAAATTTTAGATTTGCAAAAAAGTAATTCGGGTATTTCATTAAAAGATGCCAAGGTTGTTGTTGGAGCAGGAAGAGGTATGAAAGCTCCAGAAAATTGGGGAATTATAGAAGACTTAGCTAAAAAATTAAATGCCGGCTTAGCATGTTCAAAACCTGTCTCAGATATTAATTGGAGACCGCATCATGAACATGTTGGCCAAACAGGCATTAAAATTTCTCCTAAATTATATATTGCCTGTGGAATATCAGGGGCAATTCAACATTTAGCTGGAGTAAATGGTTCTGAAATAATTGTAGTAATTAATAATGACCCAGAGGCCCCCTTTCATAAAAATGCCGATTATTATATAACCGAAGATTTATTTAAAGTAATTCCTAGCTTGTTAAATAATCTTAATTAGCCAAATATTAGCTAAAAATTAGTAAATTTGTATTTTTAGTTAGTATTGGAAAAACAACTGTCTTTATCGGTCGTCTCATTATCGCCTAGTGACTTAGGTTCAAATTCATACATTCTTTTAATGAAGTGTAATGAAATTGACCAATATGTATTTCCAATAATCATTGGTCAATTAGAAGCCCAGGTAATTTCTATTTTGTTAGAAGGTTTAGAGGTAGTTAGACCTCTTACCCATCAATTAATTTATAAAATTCTGGAAGAAGCTGAACTTCAAATTGATAAGGTTGAGATTGTTGATTTTAAGCAAGGAATTTTTTATTCAAATTTAAGTTTAAAAGGCGAATTTAAAAATATTGAATTAGATGCAAGACCCTCAGATTCCATCGCGCTTGCTATACAAGCTAATTCAAAAATTTACATCAAAGAGCAGTTATTAAAAGAAATATGTATTCCAATGGAAGACAATCTTTTAGAGGAATCTATTGATGAAATAGAGAAACCTCTTAATTTGGTAGATTTGGAAAAACAGCTTCAAAGTGCAATTGATAAAGAAGATTATGAAGTAGCGGCTAATTTAAGAGATCAAATAGAAAAATTTAAAAATAAATGAAATATTCAAAGTCTAAACCATTGTCAACAAGCATTTTGTTGATTTTTTCTTTGAGCGTATTATATATTGTTCTTTCTATCTTTATCCAAATTATTTTTGGATTAGGGCAATTTACCAATGAACTTAAGAAAGAGATAAAGCTTTATGTGTATGTGGATGATTCACTTTCTTTACAGCAAGTAGATAGTTTAAAAAACCAATTGCAACAATTGCGATTTGTTGATAAGGAAAAACAAAACTCAATCGTTTTAACTTCTAAAGATCAAATTGCAAGAGATTTTCTTGCTTCAAGTCATGAGGATTATCAAAATTTATTGGGAGAGGAAAATCCTTTTAAAAATTTGCTAACTATTGATATTTCAAACAGTTACAAGAGTTCGATTAAAGTTGATTCTATTGCAAATTTACTAAGAAGTATAAATGGAATATATGAAGTAACCTACCCTTCTTCTTTTTTACATTTACTTATACAGAAAACAAAAACGATTTCTGTTATTTTATTTGCATTAGCTTTAGTGATTATTTTAATTACTTATTTTCAAATTTCAAATTATATACGTTTGGTCATACATTCCAATAGAGTATTGATTAAATCTATGCAATTGCTTGGTTCTACTGATTCTTATATTCGAAAACCATATTTGCTAGAAAATCTTAAAAATGTGTTTCTTAGTTCAATAATTGGAATTATAGTTTTAAACGGTTTTTATTTTTATTTAGGTAATAATATTCCTGAAATCAATGCCTTCATTTTTTCAAATCAAAATTTATTAATCGTATTGGGATTAAGTTTTGTGATTTTGTTTATTTTTTCATTTGTTTCTACAATATTTTCAATTAATAAGTACTTATCCATTCAAAGAACAAATTTGTTTTAATCCTATGAAATTTCCATTAGATAGTAAAAGAATAAAAATATTGTTAGCAGGTATTGTTACAATGTTTATTGGTTTTTTTGTAATGACTTTAGATAAATCTGAATTTGGAATGGGCTTTTTAGGCATCACCCTAGGACCTATTTTAGTTTTAATTGGTTTATTAATTCCTGTTTTTTCTCTTTTTTCTATTAAAAAATGATTTCAAATTTCTTGTCATTCATTTTGGGACTTATCGAAGGTCTAACTGAATTTTTACCCATTTCTTCTACCGCGCATTTACTTGTAGCTGAAAAAATATTGGCAATAAAATCGAATCATTTTACTAATTTTTACACCATATTTATTCAACTAGGAGCAATTTCAGCAGTTCCTGTTTTATATTTTAAACGTTTGATTAAATCTATTAAGATTTATATTTTTATCATTTTATCCTTTATACCTGCAGCTATTTTTGGTGTATTGTTTGATGATTTTTTAGAATCATTATTTTCAGGTTATTGGTTTATTGTAGGTTCTTGGTTTTTGGGTGGTATTATTCTTTTATATATTGATAAATGGCTAAAACCTAATGAAAGTAAAATTCAATTAGAAGATGATTTAAATCCATTCAATGCCATAAAAATTGGTTTATTTCAGTGTTTAGCTATGATACCGGGAGTTTCAAGATCCGGTGCCTCTATTGTAGGCGGAAGAATTACAGGATTGAGCCATAAAAATGCTGTTGAATTTTCTTTTTTATTAGGAATGCCAACTATATTAGGGGCAAGTTGTAAAAAGTTATTAGATTATAAAGACGAAATTCATACTTTCATTCAACCCGATTATATCATTAGCCTTTCTATAGGTTTTTTTGTAAGTTTTATTGTCGCATTTCTCACGATTAGATGGATGGTGAATTTTGTTTCTACTAATGGATTTAAAGTTTTCGGATATTATCGAATTATTACAGCAGTTATTTTAGCACTTTATTTGGTTTGGAATTAGTAGAAGATAAATTTTATTTAATAGATAAACCGGCCACGTGGACTTCTTTTGACATTGTTAAAAAAATGAAGTTTGCTGGTCGATTTAAAAAAATTGGACATGCAGGTACTTTAGATCCTTTAGCAACTGGCTTGTTGATTGTTTGCACTGGAAAATACACTAAAAAAATTGAATATTTTCAATCCCTCCCAAAGATCTACGAGGGTATTTTAGTTTTGGGTAAAACTACTCCTAGTATTGATTTAGAAACAGAATTTGATTCGGAGGAGTATCCTATTAATCACATTTCAAAAGATTTAATGGAATCTGTTATTACAAAACTTACCGGTGAAATAATTCAAGTACCTCCAATATATTCAGCGATAAAACAAGATGGTAAAAGATTATTTGTTCATGCTAGAAAAGGAGTTCAGGAGTCGGAATTGGAAATAAAAACAAGAAATGTTATTGTTTATTCTTTTGACATTGACTCATCAAATTTTCCAGAAATACAATTTACAATCAAGTGTTCCAAGGGAACATATATCAGAAGTTTAGTTCGCGATTTTGGTAAATTATGTGGAAGTGGTGCATATATGAAATCTTTACGTCGTACGCATATTGGGGAATATTCGGTGCTTAGTGCGCAAAATATTCAGGATTTTGACAGTGAGAAATATGAAACTTTACCGTAATCTTAATTCATTTGATTCTAAAGGAATTCAAACTGCAGTTACTGTTGGTATGTTTGATTCTGTTCATTTTGGTCACCAGAAAGTCTTAAAAGAACTAACAAATATTTCAAAACTAAATAAACTTGAAAGTGTTGTTATTTCGTTTTCAAATTCTACCCTAAGCTATTTTAAACAAAATGTTTTTGATGATTTTCTATTTTCTATAGAGGATAAAATTCAACAAATTGAAAAATTAGGTATTGATCACTTGATCATAATACCTTTTGATGATTATGTTGCAACCATAGATGCGAAGCATTTTGTTGAGGACATTTTAATTACTATTTTAAATGCGAAACAATTAGTTTTGGGGTATGATAACCGTTTTGGTAAAGGTCGAGAAGGTTCAGTTGATTTTGTAAATAAAAATTTTTCTACTAAAATTAAGGCACATAGTGTTGAGGCAGAATATTTAAATTATTCAAATCATTCAAATGAAATTATCAGTTCGTCTTTAGCTAAACATTATTTAACGTTAGGCTGGGTTGATAAAATTGACCAATTATTAGGTAGACCTTTTTATTTAAAAGGGATAGTACAATCTGGCAAAAAATTAGGTCGGCAAATAGGTTTTCCTACAGCAAATATATTTTTATCTCCCCAACAATTTGTTCCTTCAATTGGAGTGTATGCCACTAAAGTATTCTTAAATGGTCAAATTTTTAAAGGAGTAACAAATTTAGGATTTCGACCTACTGTAGATAATTCAAAGACCTTAACAATAGAAACGTATTTATTTGATTTTTCTGAAGAAATTTACGGAGAGGAAATTGAAATAGAATTTGTAAAAAAGTTACGAATGGAAATGAAATTCAATTCCATTGAGGAGTTAAAAATTCAAATTAATAAAGATTGTGAACAAGCTAAAAAAGTTTTAGCATAGGTTCATATAACTACCTAAAAACAAAATCTCATCTTTTTTGTGTTCAATTACATTTTTAATATTTTCATCTAAAATATTTCCCTCCAAATCCATATAAAACCAAAATTTAAAATCATAAATTTGTTTGATCGGTCTTGATTCTATTTTTAATAGGTTAATATTATTATCCTGAAATTCTTTTAAAAGATCAACCAATGCGCCAGGTTTATCATCATTTTTTAATTTAACCGCTATACTGGTTTTATCTCTATCAGTTTTTTTCAGGTTAGCTTGTTTAGAAATAATAAAGAACCTTGTGTGATTAGAGGTAGAATCTTGAATATTTTCAAATAAAATTGGTAGATTATGTATTTTAGCGGCTATATGAGAACATAATGCTGCAGATCCCTCCTCTTTTTCTGCTAATTGAGCTGCTTTAGATGTTGAGTCTACTTGAACAAAGAATGATTCTTCTTTATTGCCAAAATAATCGCCTAAAAACTTCTTACACTGATTGAACGCAATATCTTTGGAATATATTTTTTTGATTTCACCAATATGATTTTCCTTGGTTGCCAATGAAAAATTAACTGGAATTATAATTTCGGAAATAATAAATAATTTCTTTTCAAATAATAAATCTAGTGTTTCCTTCACCATTCCCTCTTGATTATTTTCAATTGGGATGATACCATATTTGGCTCTGCCGGTTTCAATAGATTCAAAAACTGATTGAATAGATGGTAAAGAAACATAATCAGCGATGGCACCAAATCTGGTTTCAGCAGCTTGATGTGTGAAACTACCTTCAGGACCTAAATAAGAAATGATTTCAGGTAATTCAAGATTTCTTGAAACTCCAAAAATTTCTAAATAAATTGCTTCAATGGCTTTTTTAGATAATTTTCCAGTGGGTTGTAAAGCTAACCTTTCAATGATTTCCTTTTCCCGATCTGGATGATAAATTGCAGAATTGCTTCCACGTTTTAATTTACCTATTTCTTCAACGAATTCCATTCGCTGAACCAATAATTTCAGGATTTGGTCATCAACTGAATCAATATTTTTTCTTAGATCTAAAATATCCATTTTACTTAATATATTTACTGATTATCAATCAGTTTATCACTGTTTGGTTTTAATCGATCAGCTATTTGTAGTCTTTTTACTTTATCAATTTTATTGAATTTAATACGCTCAATTTTATTGATTTCAATTTTTTTACTGAGATTGTTACCCCAAAAACAATAAATTATAAAGTTTAGAAATAAATATAATAACATGACATTATTATTATTTACGTAATAATTGATAGAGTAATAACCCGTAAAAATTATAATGTTGTAGATTATTAAAATTAAAGTAGCAACCAAGTGTGAATATCCAGTATCAATTAAAAGATGATGCATGTGATTCCTATCACCCACAAAAGGAGATTTCCCATTTATTATTCTAATTGAAAACATTCTTAATGTATCAAATAAAGGCAATAATAATATTGTAATTGCAATAAGTGGAGCATTGTTTCCCATGTTGGGATTATATTCGAAATGCTCATTAATCATAATAAATTTTATGGAAAAAAAAGATAGTAAAAATCCAATAATTAATGATCCCGTATCTCCCATAAATATTTTGTTTTTCTTTGACCAATTATATCGAAGAAATCCAACCAAAGAACCAGCAAGGGCAAGGGATAAAGTTGCGTGGGCAAAATAGCCTAAGTTGTAGAATAAATAAGAGAATACGACACTTGTCCAAACTCCAACTGTTCCAGCTAATCCATCTATTCCATCAAGAAGGTTTAATGAATTAATAATTGAAATGAATATGAATACCGTAAATAGAATGCTAAAAATATAGGGTATTTGATAAATTCCAAAAAGTCCATATAGGTTTGAAATTCTTATATTACCAAGTGTTATAAGCATTAAAGAGGCAGCTATTTGGATAATAAGTTTCTTTTTAGGAGATAAAATTAAGATATCATCCTTTATACCTAAAAAAAATAAAATTATAATTGCTGCAATTGTTAAATGCGTATCATGACCTTCTGAAGGGTTATCCCATATAAAATATGAGATCAAAGTAGAGGCAAAGATTGCAACCCCACCTAAAGTTGGAGTTACTTCATCATGTGAGCTTCTTAATTGAACCTCTGCCATCAAATCTTTTAATTTAGAGATATTGATGATTACAGGAATTGTTGTAATAGATATTATTAAAGAAATTATAAATGATAAAAAAATTTGAATTTCCTTTACTTGAAGTAATTCATTAAAATACATATAATTTATAATTTATTTTTAATTTTTATGGCTGGATTTCCTCGATAAACGCCATTTTCTTCAGTAGAAGAAATTACAGTTGAGGATAATAAAATTAATGAATTTTTTCCGATTGTCACACCATTTGCAATTAAACAATTTGCAGTAATCCATACATTATCTTCAATAATTATAGGAAGGGTTATTAAATCAAAGGTTTCTTTCCTATAATTATGATTTCCTGTTAAAATAAAGGTGTTTTGGGAGATACAAACATTGTTTCCTATGGAAACTTTAGAAATATTATCAATCCAAACATTCTCACCTAACCAAACATCGTCACCAATTTCAAGTTCCCATGGGAATTTTATTTTAACCCAAGGCTTAATTATTGATTTTTTACCAATTTTAGCACCGAAGGCCTTTAGAAATAAAATTTTTATTTTGTTTGGATATGGAATATTAGTTAGGAAAAATAGATTAGAAATTAATAACCAAATGGCATATTTAATTTTAATGCTCATTGAAGGTAAATTAGTTTCCCGATAAGAGGATAGCTTCATGAAGTTTTAATTTTATTGGATCTTATTCTCCTTTAAAAATTCATTAATTTTTTGAGGGTTTTTATCCATTGCTTTTTCTAATTCGTAAATATTTACGTCAACTAAAAATCGATACCAAAATCCTTGTAAAAAATGCCATATTAGTCCTTGGGTACCATCTAAAAATCCCAATTTTATGAAATATCGGTAGATAAAATATAGAAAAGCCCTCAAAAACAAAGGGGCTTTATCATATATATTATTTTTCAATAAGCGTTTAGTTTTGGCAGATGTATTGCTTACTTGATCACTATTTTTGAACTGATTAGTATATTTTGATAATAAATAATCTAGAGCTTCTCTCCTTGCATAATTTATATGCTTTTGTGTCCACCAACTTATAGAATTTAAATTTTCATCAAAAAATAAATTTTGGAAGCTGTATAAACTTGGATTTTCAAGCTGAATATGTTCATCCATCCATCGTTCTTCGCTTCTACCCTGTCCAGTTTTCCATATTCTTAAAAGATTTTGAATTTTAAAATCTCCATGCTTTATTTGGCGCCCTTTTACAATTAATCCTCTTTTTAAAATATACCCATTATACTTGAAAATATTATTTGTTTTAAAAAAGTCGATTATTTCTCCAATTAATTCTGTAGTTAAATATTCATCAGAGTCCATTTTCATGGTAAAAAGCGTATCGATTTTACAATTATCTATGGCCCAATTTAATTGCTCTGCATGGTTATGATTCCATTTTCTTTGATAAAAATCAACATGATATTCTTCGCAAATATCTTTAGTTTTATCTGTCGAATAGGAGTCTACGACAATGATTTTTTTTGCAATATTTTGTAGTGATTCTAAACACCTTCTAATATGTATTTCTTCATTAAAAGTTAAAATAATAACTGTAATATCAGGAAGATTACTTTTCATTTAATAAATACAATTTTTCTAAAAAGTTATTTATTGCAAATTTTTCATCAAAGATAAGGTTATTTCTTTGAATAAAATTAATTGAATTTAATGGCTTATTTAAATAATTTTCAAGTTGAATAATTGTATTTTGATTTTCTAAATCCCCTAAAATTAGACCATTTTGATTAGAAATAACTAAATCATCGGCACATCCACAATTTTCAGAGCATATCACTGGAATATTAAAAAATAGGGCTTCATTTGCTACCATGCCCCATGTTTCAGAATTTGATAATAAAATTAAATAATCGTATTTAGGATATATGTTAGAAACTTCGTTCCATTTAATTGGACCCATTAATTTCACAAATTGCAAATTGTTTTTTTGAATTAATAGTTTAATTTTTTCTTGCAAAGGCCCATCACCATAAATATCAAACTCTAAATTGTTTTTTTTTATTTTTGAAAGAAATTTTATCGTATTAATTAAGTTTTTTTCTTCTGATAATCTACCGATAAATAAAAGTTTAATGGTTTGATTTTTTACTTTTAAATCTGATATATTATTAAATTTATTTTTATCAAATGTATTTGAAAAATTTATAATTTTTGTTTTAGGTACACACATTGAAAATAAATAATTATTGGTTTTTAGTCCATAAGAATTAATATAATCAACATTCTTTAAAATTATTTTTTTAATTATAGCCTTTATTGAATCAAGGTTTTTAGATGTGGTTATACTTTCTAATGTGATGATTGTTTTTATTTTTAAAAATTTACAAATAAGTAATGTTGGTAAGGTGAAAATGGAAGTATATCCCGTTAAATTTAATATATCTGGTTTAAATGTAATTATATATTTAAGCCAAAAATAAAACTCAAATAATTGATTTACCTTCTCCAAAGGTTTTTTACTTATTAAGAAATAAGGATATTTTATTGAATTTTCTAAACTTAATTTATCAAAATGATTAAATCTATAGGCTTCAGAATAACTAGTTTGTACAACGAAAAGATCTCCCCCTGAATTTTTTAAATTTTGAAATATTTTTTCAAAATAGATTGATTTGTATTGAGCAGATAAGGTATTATGAAATATTAATACTTTCATTGAAGCGAATCTTTTGAACCATTAATTCCTAAAAATCTAATGTATAGACTTGATTGAATAAAAAACCAATAATCCATAGGCCTACCTTGTGTAAAATAGGTTAATATAGTGGTAATTATATAAAATGCTAAAAATAATTGAAATATGTTATTTGAAGTTAATATGTTTTTAAAGCTAAAGAATAAAATCATAATAAAAAATAACACAAATGGTATAAAACCTATTATTCCAAAATCTATAAAAACCTCAAGAATTGGGATATCAATATAAAAGTATTTATAACCATTGCCAAAGAGAAATTCTAAAGGTTGATTTTTTAACAAAAAAATCAATTTTTTGAAATTATAAACTCTTTCATTGGTACTGACATCTAATGTACCCGTATCTCCATTACCTATTCCTAAAGAATTAAATGATTTTTGTAACATTTTAAGCCCTATTGACCCATATTGATTAAATAGCGCTGTAATTTTATTTATTGAAAATAGGATTGTTGGTATAATTAAAAGGAAAAATGCCTGCCATATTGTTTTTAAGCGATTCTTATTTTCTTTTATTTTTTCCCTATTTAAATAGGTAAGTATTAGTAAAAATAAAACCAATGGTAAAGATAAAAATGTAGTTTTTACCAATGTGGCGAAAATACATACTAAACCTAATAATAGGCAAATCCACAAAAAGCAATATTGTAAAATATTGAATTTTTTATCATTTTTGAAAATTAACAATAAGCTTACAATAACAGCAATTAAACCATTTTTTGAATAAATATGGGGGTTTCCAGAGAATTTACCACTTGTATTAGATGCAAAGTTTACAGTTGCTCTCATTCCTATTATATAGTATGGATTTGATAAAATACTATAAAGAAGTGAAATGTTAATTAGTAAACTTAAAAGTAATATAGCATAAGGTAAAATATCTTGTATTTTATTATCTACTTTCATTAATTGGATTAAATAGGCGCCTGATAATCCAAATAAAATAAGCTCATTAATCCATATTCCACCATCAGCCGTATTATATAAAAAAAAATATAAAATATTGATGATGAAATAGCTATAAGTAGTAATAAACAAAATTAAATTCCCTTTAAATAATTTAGAATAACTGGGATTTGTATTGATTAATACGATTGAAACGCATTGAAAAATAAGGTTACTAATGGCATCATTACCTAAATTAGGTAGTAAGGATCTGATAAAATAAACAAACCCTGACCCCATAAATGGAATTAGTATTCCAATTGTCTGAAGCCAGGGTGTAATCTTATTTTTCAAATTAAATAAGAATTTAAATGTTGTGATTCCGTTTGGATTCGAACCAAAGACCTACTGCTTAGAAGGCAGTTGCTCTATCCAGCTGAGCTACGGAACCAAAATAAAAAGCCAATTTATTTTGAGTTTCCTCATGCAATAAATTGACTTCTATTTAGTCGGGGTGGCAGGATTCGAACCTACGACCTCTTGGTCCCAAACCAAGCGCGATACCGGGCTACGCTACACCCCGAAAAATACTGCGGAGAGAGAGGGATTCGAACCCTCGGTACCGTTACCAGTACGACAGTTTAGCAAACTGTTCCTTTCGGCCTCTCAGGCATCTCTCCTAGCATTTAAGAGAGCACAAAAATAAACAAATTATTTTAAAATACCACTGAAAGGCCTAATTTTTTTTAATTTAAATCAAAAGTTGAAACAATTTTTCCTTCTAATTTTGTTTCTCCCATCAAATATTTGTCAATATTTCGTGCAGCTTCTCTACCTTCTGAAATAGCCCATACTACTAACGACTGACCTCGTCTTGCATCCCCTGCAGAGAATATATTCTGATTATCAGTTTGATAGCTTGTTGATGCCTTGATGTTTCCTCTTTCGTCCGTTTGCACATTCGAACTTTTCAACTCATCCATTAATTGATTTTGATCAGTATGTAAAAATCCTGCAGCAATTAATGCTAATTCACATGGAATTTCTCTAATATTTGTAATTTTTTGTTCAACCTGCCCATTTACTGTTTCTAAGGTTATATCACCAATCTTAACTCCTACTAATTCACCTTTATCGTTTTTTATAAATTCTTGTAAAGAAATTGACCACATACGATTTGCACCTTCTTCATGAGAGGTTGATGTTCTCAACATATTTGGCCAATTAGGCCAAGGTGTATTTTCAGCTCTTCCAATTGGTGGCTTTGGCATTACTTCAATCTGGGTAATACTTTTTGCTTGATGTCTATTACTTGTTCCTACACAATCTGAACCTGTATCTCCCCCGCCAATTACTATTACATTTTTACCTGTTGCTAAAATATTATTGTTAGTATAGGAATCTCCTTTATGATTAACTAATAATTCAATTTTGGCATTTCTTTTATTTTGTTGCGATAAAAATTCCATTGCTGGATAAATACCTACTGCGTCAGATCCTGTAATATTGATTAAGCGGGGGGTTGTTGAACCTGCCGCTACTAATACTACATCATTATCTGCCTCTAATTGTCTCAATTTTATATCTTTTCCAATAGCAGTATTTGTATGGAAAATAATTCCCTCTGCTTTCATTACAGCAACTCTCCTGTCTATAGTTGATTTATCTAATTTAAAATCAGGGATGCCATAGCGTAATAAGCCACCTATTTGATCAGCTCTTTCATAAACTGTTACTGTATGTCCAGCTTTATTTAATTGAGCAGCAGCAGCCATTCCTGCAGGTCCTGAACCAATAATAGCAATTTTTTTTCCAGTTCTTTTAGTTGGAATTTGAGGTGTTACCCAACCTTCTGAATAAGCTTTTTCAATAATTGACTTTTCAATTAATTCAATAGTTACCGGTGGTTTGTTAATACCTAATACACAAGATGATTCACAAGGGGCTGGACAAATTCTTCCTGTAAACTCAGGGAAATTATTTGTTGATACTAATATTTCATAGGCATATTTCCAATTACCTTCATAAACGGCATCATTGAATTCTGGAATAATATTTCCTAGAGGGCAACCATTGTGACAAAATGGTGTACCACAATCCATACATCTTGAAGCTTGCGCCTCAGACTCTTGCAGCGTAGGTAATATTTCAATTTCCTTATAATCTTTGATTCTTTCAGAAACTGGTCTTTTTACTGCTGGAATTCTATCTTTTTCTAAAAATCCTGTAGGCTTACCCATTTTGTAATTATTTTAAATCGATTTTAATATCTTGATAAACTTTGTTTTTATCCTCTAATACTTCAGAAATATTTAAATTTCTTTTAGCAAGAGCATTTTTGTAATCAACTGGTAATACTTTTTTGAATAAAGTCTGTAAAGATTTGAAATTATCTAAAATGTATTTCCCTTTTACAGATTTGGTATTTTCTACATGGTTTTGAAGATATAAGTTCAAAATATTTATATCCTCCTGATTTAAATCAGAGATTTCAACCATTTCACGATTAACCTTTGCTTCAAAATTATTTTTCTCGTCGAAAATATAGGCAACACCACCAGACATACCAGCGCCAAAGTTTCTTCCAGTTTCACCCAAAATAATGGCTAATCCACCTGTCATATACTCACAACCATGGTCGCCTATTCCTTCTACTACAACTTTAGCACCTGAATTTCTTACGCAGAATCGTTCACCAGCCATTCCAGCAAGGTAAGCTTCTCCAGAAGTTGCTCCATAAAATGAAACATTTCCTACGATCGAATTTTCTTCTGCTTTGAAAGGAGCATTAGGTGCTGGATAAACAACTAATTTGGCACCACAAAGTCCTTTTCCAATATAATCGTTGGCATCACCTTCAATTTCAAATTTAATACCTCGCACAGAAAACGCACCGAATGATTGTCCAGCAGTACCCTTAAATTTGATGTTTATGGTTTCAGGGGCTAATCCTTTTTCGCCGTATTTTTTCGTTACTTCATTTGAAAGAATTGTTCCAACAGTTCTATTAACATTAATGATATTTAATTCTCCATATGTTTTTTCCTGTTTTTCAATCGAATTTTTAGCAATTTTTAGGATTTCCCAATCTAATTGATCTTCTAATCCATGATCTTGCTCTTCACTTTTGAATAAAGCAACATCTTTTTCAGCATTCGCTGAACTTAAAATTGCATTTAAGTCGATATGCTTGAATTTCCAATGAGATGAAAGATCTGCAGTTTCTAACATATCTACACGGCCAATCATATCTTCAATTTTTTTGAAGCCTAAATCTGCCATAATTTCTCTTAATTCCTGAGCTAGGAAATGGAATAAATTAACTACATGATCTGGATTTCCTGTATATAATGCACGTAAATCTGGATTTTGAGTAGCAACTCCAACTGGACAAGTATTTAAATGGCATTTACGCATCATAATACATCCTGCAGTAACAAGAGCAGCAGTGGCAACACCAAATTCCTCTGCACCAAGTAAAGCTGCAACTGCTAAATCCTTACCTGTTTTAATTTGACCATCTGTTTGAATCGTTACTCTGCCTCTTAATTTATTTTTAACTAAGGTTTGATGAGTCTCTGCTAAACCAAGTTCCCAAGGTAAACCTGCATGACGAATAGATGATAATGGTGAAGCACCTGTTCCTCCATCATATCCTGCAATTAGAATATGGTCTGCATGAGCTTTTGCCACACCAGCAGCTACAGTACCAACACCAGCCTCAGATACTAATTTTACAGAAATTCTTGCAGCACGGTTGGCATTTTTTAAATCAAAGATTAATTGTGCTAAATCTTCAATAGAATAAATATCATGATGTGGAGGTGGCGAAATCAAACCTACACCTGGAGTAGAATGTCTAGTTTTGCCAATCCAATCATCAACTTTGTGACCAGGAAGCTGTCCACCTTCTCCAGGTTTAGCACCCTGAGCCATTTTGATTTGTAATTCCTTTGCGTTGGTTAAATAATTAGCTGTTACACCGAAACGTCCAGAGGCAACCTGCTTTATAGCAGAGTTCATCGAATCTCCGTTGGCCATTGGTTCAAAACGGATAGGGTCTTCCCCCCCTTCACCTGTATTTGATTTTCCTCCAATTCGGTTCATTGCAATCGCTAATGTTGTATGTGCCTCATAAGAAATGGATCCAAATGACATAGCACCCGTTGCAAATCGCTTTAAAATATTTTCAATTGGTTCAACCTCATCAATTGATATAGATTTAGCTGATTTGAATTTCATTAATCCTCTTAAGGTAATTGCTTTATTACTCTGGTCGTCAATTAACTTAGAATAATTTTTGAAAGTAGTATAACTATTATTTTTGGTAGCTTGTTGCAATAAATGAATTGTTTGAGGATTGAATAAATGTTCTTCTCCTCTTTGTTTCCATTGATAAATACCACCAACTTCTAATTTTGGATTTTCTACTTTTAGTAAAGAATAACCTGATTTATGTTTGATTAGGGCTTCTTTAGCAATAGTGTCCAAATCTATACCATTAATTCTTGAAATTGATCCTGTGAAATAATTATCAACCACATCCTTACTAATACCTAGAATTTCAAAAATTTGTGCACCTTGGTAAGACTGAAGTGTGGAAATTCCCATTTTTGAGAAAATCTTTAACAATTCCCCATTAACAGCTTTAATATAGTTGTATTCTAATTTTTCGTAACTTAATGAAGAGTCAATTAAATTTTGCTCTTTCATGTTACGAATTGTTTCAAATGCCATATATGGATTGACTGCAGATGCTCCATAGCCGATTAAAGTTGCAAAATGATGACTTTCCCAAACATCTCCAGCTTCTAATATAATACCAACTTTTGCTCTTTTTTTGGTTCGAATCAAATGATTATGTACTGCTCCTAGGGCAAGTAAAGATGGAATAGGTGCGTGTGAGGAATCAATTCCTCTATCTGTTAATAAAATTATTGAATACCCATCATCTACTGCATCTTCTGCATATTGACAAATTCTATCCAAGGCTTTTTTCAAAATTCCAGATTCACCAGAAGAATTGAAAGTCATGTGAATAGTTTTTGTTTGAAAATTTGCATGGTCAATCCATCTGATTTTTTCAACTTCCTTGTTTCTTAAAACAGGTTGTTGCATTTCAATTTGGCGACAATGGCTTGGACTTTCTTCTAATAAATTTGATAATCCACCTATATCTGTTAACAAAGACATTACCATTCTTTCACGAATTGGGTCGATTGGTGGATTTGTTACTTGTGCAAATAATTGTTTAAAATAACTTGACAAATGTTGAGCCTTGTCAGATAAAACTGCCAAAGGTGTATCAATTCCCATTGATCCTAAGGCTTCCTTACCTGTTTCAACCATTTGAGCTAATACAATACGGATATCTTCCGTTGTAAACCCAAATATTTGTTGTCTAGAGATTAATTCTATTGGTTTTGGTTGTTTGAATTCAGAACCAGCATCTGGTAAATCTTCAACTCTAATTTTATTCTCTTTTAACCATTCACCATAAGGTTGTTGTTGACAAATTTGTTCCTTCAATTCTTCATCAGGAATAATTCTACCCTGCTCCATGTCAACTACGAACATTTTACCAGGTTGTAATCTACCTTTTTTAACAATAGTTGCAGGATCTAAGTCTAAAACACCTGCTTCAGATGCCATGATTACGTGATCATCATTAGTTACCCAAAAACGAGAAGGTCTTAAACCATTTCTATCTAGGGTTGCTCCAATCATTTTTCCATCTGTGAAAGAAATTGAGGCAGGACCATCCCAAGGCTCCATTAAGGATGCGTGGTACTCGTAAAAATCTTTTTTGTATTGTTCCATTGACTCATTTCCATCCCAAGCTTCAGGAATCAACATCATCATAACGTGCGGAAGGCTACGACCTGATAAATATAGAATTTCAATGGCATTATCTAAAATTGCGGAATCTGATTGTCCCAAAGAACAAACAGGCAAAATCATATCTAATTCTTCTTTTGTAAAATATTTGCTTGAAAACAAGGCAGATTGTGCTTGCATCCATGAAGAGTTACCCTTTACGGTGTTGATTTCTCCATTGTGTGCAATAAATCTAAAAGGCTGAGCTAATTTCCACTCAGGAAATGTATTTGTTGAGAATCTTGAGTGAACAATTGCTAAGGCAGAAGTAAAATTTTCTTGATGCAAATCCTGAAAATAACCAGGTACCTGCATAGTTGTCAGCATACCTTTATATATTATGGTACGACAAGACAAAGAAGCAAAATAAAAATTCTTGTTTAAACCAGGAATTGTATCGTTTAATAATTTAGAAACATATTGTCTGAAAATATATAATTTTCTTTCAAATTCTATTTCAGTTTTACATGAATCTGGTCTTTCAATAAATAATTGCTGAATGGAAGGTTCTGTGTTTCCGGAATCAGCTCCTTGAATTTCAGTATTATTAACTGGTACTACTCTATAACCTAAGACTGGAAGTCCTAACTTTTTAGCTTTTCTTTCTATTACTTCTTTACATTCTTTGATTAGAGTTTCGTCTGAAGGGAAAAAAGCCATTCCTACTCCATAATAGCCAAGTGAAGGTAAAGTGAAGGATAATTTAGATGCCTCTTCAATAAAAAATTCATGAGGTAATTGAAGTAAAACTCCAGCACCATCACCTGAATTTGGGTCACTACCCGTAGCACCCCTATGGTCCATACGAATAAGCATTTTAATAGAATCTTGAACGATTTTATTAGATTTTATGCCTTTCATACTAGCAACAAATCCGATGCCACATGCATCATGTTCAAATTCTTTGCGGTATAAACCCTGTTGTGAATTATTATTCATCATCTAAATTATAAATATTCTAATAATAAACTTAATTAATCGGGATGTAGAAGTTTAATGTTTTTTATTATATTTTAACATAATATCTACTAATTTCAAATTTAATCAAAAAATAATTTGGCAAATTACATTTTAATCAAAATATTCTATTGAATTGTAAAATATCACTAAACAAGTAAAAATGTTCTCAAAATAATACAATTTCTAATAATCGTCAGAATAATCAGAAAATTCTTCCCCTGAAAATTCATCATCATTCTCCTCAGAACCGAAGTCATTTTCAAGGTCATTGAGGTAAATTGCATCTATGCCTTCCTGAACAGTATTCATTAAGGTAAGTCCGTCAATATTAGCAGCATCTAAACGAGTTACAATTTCATCTTTTTTATTTACCACAACCAACAATCCATTTTCATTGGTACAAATTTTGGTACCCTTTCGAATGGCTGACACGCCATATCCATCAATTTCATTTACTTGGGCAGCATTCAGAATGATGTTTGTGTACTCCTTTTTAAATAAATTTCTGATGACCGCTTCTAATTCTTCGTAATTTTCTTGTACTAATTGATTTGAATTCCATTCAATCAAAGCGTAACTTTCATTTTGTTCTAATTGAAATAATTTTGTTTCAGACATTTTTCAAAAAACTTATTAAGTTATTATAAATTCTTTCGTTCAAATTTTCTTGAGGTAACCTTTCAAATTTTTTACCGGTAATTTCTTCAAAAAGCAAAATATACCTTTCAGAAATTTCATTAACAAAACTTTCGGGCATTTCAGGCATTACTTGCCCTTCTTTTCCTTGAAAATTATTTGCGATAAGCCATTCCCTTACAAATTCTTTTGATAATTGCTTTTGCGGTTGATTGGTATCTAATAATTCTTGATAGGAATTTGCATAAAAATAACGAGATGAATCAGGTGTATGAATTTCATCCATCAACATGATTTTTCCATTGTAAATACCAAATTCATATTTAGTATCTACTAAGATTAATCCTCTGTCATTCGCCATTTTCTGACCTCTTTGAAATAATTTTTGTGTGATATCACATAATTCATCCATTAATTCTTTTGAAATTATTCCTTGTTCTATGATTTCATTTACAGAAATATCTTCATCGTGTCCCTCAGATGCCTTTGTAGTTGGAGTAATAATTGGATTGGGAAGCTTCTGATTTTCCTTTAAACCTTCTGGTAATGTAACTCCGCAAATACTTCGTTTACCTGCTTTATATTCTCTGGCCAAATGTCCTGCAACATAACCTCTGATTACCATTTCAATCGGAATAGCTTGGCATTTTAAACCAAATGCAGCATTTGGATCTGGATTTGATATTAACCAATTGGGTACAATATCTTTTGTAGATTCTAAAAAGTAGGTTGCAATTTGATTTAATACCTGACCTTTATAAGGTATAGGCTTAGGTAGAATTACGTCAAAAGCTGAAATACGGTTACTAGTAACCATTAATAAATGCTCATCTCCTATTCCATATACATCACGAACCTTACCTCTGTAAAAACTTGTTTGCTTAGGAAGTTCAAATGAATTAATTGTATAACTACTCATATTTAATATATTTTTCTTTATTCTTCATTAAGTTAAGTAAATCTAAAGCATCCCTTTCGTTAAAAGATTTCTTAGGTTGTTCTTGCTTATAGCCTATTCTGGCTATTTGGTTATTTTTTTTGCTATTACTAGCTAAAATTTCATACCATTTAATCGTTGTATCTAAATGATTAAGCGCTATGTCATTTTTTAAAATCTTAAGTGCGAAATTGAAATTCTTTTGAGAAACAAATTCTAATGAATTTAAAATGGCATTATTTAAATTTGGTTTAACCTTTTTTAAGGAAGATTTATTGGATTTTAATTCCAACAAAAGTGTAATTTGTTCTAATTCAAAATTTATAAAAAAACTCTGGCGATCTAATTCCTTTAAAAAGGTATAAGCCTTGGAATAATCTTTTTGTTTCAAGGAATTTTCAAATTGTTTTATTTTTAAATTATAAACTTCAGAATTATCCGAAATAAATAACTGTAAAATCAACAAAACGCTATGTAAAAATGTTATAAACAAAATTAAATCTTTATAGCTTTATTAATTAGCAATAGGTCCAATATTATTGAAAATAAGGACAAAATTACTAAATATTTATGCAGATTGGAAATGCTTTGCTTTTTAATAGTTAGAAAGAAAGTCAACCACTCAGAAGATTTCTGATCTTGTAAATTTTCACTTAAATTGGATTCCTCTATCGATTCATTTTTAATAACCGTTTTGTCTATAAAAGTTTTTGGTATTTCCTTTAAATTAAACTGTTCTATAAATTTAAGAAATGCAATTTTTGACATTTGAGGTACTATAATTGCATGTGAATCTCTTTCCTTTTGAATTAATCCAATTTGGTCAATTTCTGTTAAATTTAAAATATCTTCTTTGACTTTTAATTTTAAATCATTTTCTGTTTTAAATCTTTTCCAATTATCAATGATCAAATATTTTTTTCGAACTTGATTTGTAGGTTTTTCAGGAAAGTAAAAAATTGAAAAAATTAAGGTAATTAATATGCCAATTCTAAAAACAAATTTAAAATAAATCCATTTTGAAATGGAAAAAGCACTTTTGCTAATGAAATAATATCTGATAAAAATACCTAGGTAAATTACCAGAAATACCGTTAATAGAATGAAAATTGATTGATTTTCGAGCATTTTTAAATCAAAATTCAATTTGAATGTTTAAATTTACGATTCTTTAACTAGAATTTGAATGGAAATTTTAAAAAGTAAGCGTTTAGAGCATTTAAAGTACGAGATTCGTGGGCCTGTTTATGAAAAGGCGCTTGCTTTGCAAAATCAAGGATATAAAATTACCTCCCTAAACATCGGTAATCCGGCTGCCTTTGGATTTGAAACACCAGATGAAATTGTGCATGATATTATTGTTAATATCAGAAACGCACAGGGATATGTGGATTCAAGAGGGCTTTTTGCTGCTAGAAAGGCAGTAATGCAATATTACCAAAATTTAGGTGTTAAAAATAGCCTAATTGAGGATGTTTACATTGGAAATGGTGTCAGTGAATTAATTTCACTTGTAATGACGGCCCTATTAAATACCGAAGACGAGGTATTAATCCCTTCCCCAGATTATCCTCTTTGGACTACTGTTGTTGAATTAACAGGTGGAAAAGCTGTTCATTATATTTGTGATGAAACTAACGAATGGCAGCCAAATTTAGATGATATAGAATCAAAAATAACTAGCAAAACAAAGGCTTTGGTAATTATTAATCCTAATAATCCTACAGGTGCTGTTTATCCAAAAGAAACCATTGATAAATTGGTTCAAATTGCTGTTAAACATAATTTGATTTTATTTTCTGATGAAATCTATGACAAGATTTTATTTGACCAAACACAACATTATTCCGCAGCAGGTTTAAGTGAAGATTGCTTAATTGTAACTATGGGTGGATTGTCAAAAAATTATCGTGCAGCAGGTTTCCGCGGTGGTTGGATGATTTTAACTGGTGCCAAACACAAGGCAAAATCCTATATTGAGGGATTAAACTTTTTATTTAGTACTCGTCTATGTGCGAATGTGATCACTCAATTTGGTATACAAACAGCTTTAGGAGGGTATCAGTCTATTAATGATTTGGTGGCCCCTGGTGGTAGATTATATAAGCAAATGAATTCTGCTTGGGAAAAATTAAATAATATTCCAGGAGTTAATTGTGTTAAACCAAAAGGAGCTTTGTATTTGTTTCCAAGCTATGATCCTACTCAATTTAATTTTAGAGACGACTCTCATTTTGTTATGTCTTTATTAGAAGAGCAAAAAGTATTGGTAGTAGCGGGTTCAGGATTTAATTTTGCGGGAAAAAATAATTTTAGAATTGTCTTTCTTCCACATGTTGAGCAGTTAAATCAGGCATTGGATAAAATTGCACTGCACTTCGAAAATTACAGAAAATGATTTTTCAACAATTCTCTAAAAAACAGAAGTTATTTATCTTTTTGTTTGGTATTTTTTTAACGAATGCCATTATCGCTGAAATAATTGGTGTTAAAATTGTAAGTGTTGAAAAGTCATTAGGGTTTTCACCATTAGGCCTTCAAATGCCCTGGGGAGGAATTTGGGATTTTAATCAAACTGCGGGGGCTTTAAATTGGCCCATCGTTTTTATTACTTCTGATATTATTAATGATTATTTTGGTAAAAAAGGTGTGAAATTCATTTCATACACTGCTGCGCTTTTCATCGCTTATTCCTTTATTATTATTTACTTGGCTACCCAATTAGTTCCGGCAGATTTTTGGATTAACGTGAATGCAAAAAATGGTGGTTTTGATATAAATTTTGCTTTCAAACAAATTTTTAGACAAGGTTTGGGAATCATTTTGGGTTCAATTTCTGCATTTTTAGTAAGTCAGATTTTAGATGCCTTAATATTTGAGAAAATTAAAGCAAAAACTGGTTCAAAGAAAATATGGTTACGCGCAACTGGCTCCACCCTAATAAGTCAATTGGTAGATAGTTTATTAGTTATTGGGGTTGCCTTTTATTTATTTGGCAATTGGACAATTAGTCAGTGGATGAATGTTTCTTTTAATAATTATTTATATAAGTTTTTAGTTGCTATATTATTTACTCCTGTTTTATATATTGCTCATTTTTTGATTGAAAAATACCTTAAAGAAGATAATTAACACTGTTTTCTATTACCTATTACCTATTAACTTTTTCCTCTAATTATATTATCAATCACAATAGCCGTTGATATTCCTACATTGAGGGATTCGGCACCACCAATTCTAGGAATAGTTATTTTTTGTCGAATCAAGTTTTCTGTTTCTTGTCTAATACCATTCGATTCATTTCCTAAAACAATTAACATGTCTTGGGGGAATTTAATCTGATATATTGATTCACCTTCTAAAAATGTTCCTAAAACTTGAATTTCTGGATTATTTTCAATGATAGTATGTAAAGCAGTACTGATTACATTAACTCTTGTAAAAGAGCCCATGGTAGAAATAATAGTTTTAGGATTATAAAAGTCTGTTGTATCTTCGGAAACATAAATTGTATTAATTCCGTACCAATCGCAAATTCTTACAATTGTACCCAAATTGCCAGGGTCGCGAATTCCATCTAAGTAAATGTTTATTCCCTTAAGATGTAAATTTGATTCTGGATTTTCATTTATATGTACAACTGCAAATCCAAAAGAATTAGATTGCAAGGCAGAATATTTTTTTATTTGGTCCTCAGAAAGAAAAAATACGTTAGATAGGTTTTCAAAGGAAGATCTTAAATTTTCATTTAAAACTAGGATTTCATAAGCCCAATTTGATTTTAATAATTCTTCTATACATTTTTCCCCTTCAACTAAAAATAGAAGATTCTCCTTTCTACCCTTCTTAGAGTGTAAAGAATTGATTAATTTTATTTGTCTATTGCTTAAGGACATTTGAAAAACGTATTAATTTATTTATTCTTTCTAGTTTTCATCACATCATGTGTTGGAGTGAAGGATTATGTTCCTTCTGAACCTAAAATTGATTATATTTCAATTAAAGGTACAAAGGTAATCCCTGAGACTGAAATTAGAACTAATGTTTATCAAGTAAAATATTCTTACAAACGTTTATTTTCATCTGCTTTATATTTATTTCTAGAAAATAAGCGTTTAAAAAATGACTCATTAGGTAGAAAAAATCCAGCCATCCACTTTTTTACCAATTATAATCCGAGATTTTCAAATGAGCTAATTTCCGATATTAAAAAAAATATATCTAATTATTATCAACAAAAAGGATTTTTAAAATCAGTTATTGAATTGAAAATCGATTCCTTAAAAAAGTCTAAAAACCTTTTTGGTATTCAAATAAATATTAAAGAAGGCCAAGCAAGCGTATTTTCCAAAAAAGATTCGGTTTTAGTTAATAATCCTGCATTACATAGTTTAGTAGATAAGTATTTAAAAACTGAAAGTTTAATATATGCGAATCGAAATTTAGACTTAAGTGTTTTGAGACAAGAGAAGGACGCTTTGGCCTTATATTACAAAAATCAGGGATATTACTATTTTTCTTCTAATGATATTGGTATTTATTTAAATGATATTAGTGATTCTTCTTTAAATCAGGTAGGTTTAGTTTATAAAATCCCAAATGCTAAAGGGATATTTATTAATAAATTATATGATCGAATTTTTAGATTTACGAGTCCCGAATTTTTGATAAAAAAAGCTGAAAATTCATATAATTTTGAACCAACTGATTTTTCTACGACTAATGCTTTAAATAAATTAATTAAATTAAAAGAAGGGGATTTATATTCTAACACAAAAATTAATCAGGGCCTTCAAAATATTTATTTAACTGATCAATTCAAATCAGTTTCTATTAGATTTGATACTACTAAAACAGTTTTAAGTCCTCATATTGAGTTAGTTGAAAGTGATAAGTTAAATTTTACTTCAGAATTTGGAGGTAGTGTTTTTAGAGGTATTCCAGGTCCATTTTTAACCAATTCTTTAAAAATTCGAAGAGTATTTTCACATTTGGATAATATAGATTTTTCTGCTCGAGTTGGTTATGAGGCTCAAGCTGGATTTATAAATACAAGTCAAACGCGAAACAATTTTGAAGTTAATTTAAGTACGAGTTATAATTACCCGAACCTATTTTTACCGCAAAAAAGTTTAAAATTTTTAGGTGATTTTTTTGCTCCTCAAACCCAATTTGGTCTTGGATATGATTATATAAATAGACCAGAATATTTGCGAACCAATTTTAAGTTATTTCAAAATTTGTATTGGCGGAAGTCAACAAATAAGTATTTCCAGCTTTCATTTATCAATTTAAATTTGATAAATACATCCTACCCTTCAACAACAATTGCTTCAGATTTTCAAAACTATTTAGTAGAATTAAAGGCAAATGGAAATAATTTATATAGAAGTTTTAATCCAAGTTTTGTTTCGTCTATCTATTTTAACTACAATTATCGAAATTTTAATACCACAAATTCATTGATAAGAGGATATACAATGAATTTGGGTTTGGAATCAGGTGGTACTACATTGAATTTTTTACCCAATAATAAAATTGAATTTATATCGAATTTATTCAAATACCAGCAGGATATTCAATTTTATCGTTTTCTTCGTTTAAGTTTCGACTATAGAAAATATATTTTATTAGGTTATCATGGTAATTCACAAATAGCCTTTAAGTTTTTATCTGGACTGGCTTATGCCTATGGTGGAGAAAATAATTACCAATTACCTTATGAAAAGAACTTTTTTATAGGTGGTCCAAGTAGTTTGCGAGCTTGGAAACCTCGTAGATTAGGTCCAGGATCAAATATTTCAAGTGGTTTAATGGAACAACCAGGAAGTATTTTATTGGAATCCTCTATTGAATATCGTTTTCCTTTAGTGAAATTTTTTGGAAATATAAATGGGGCATTATTTGTTGATGCTGGAAATGTTTGGAATTTTGCACAGTCATTTTATCCTTCAGAAAGTGTTTTCCAATTGAATAACTTTTATAATCAAATTGCTGTAGGTACGGGATTAGGCTTGCGATGGGATTTTACCTATTTTTTATTACGCTTAGATTTAGCTACGAAAGTAATAAATCCTGCTAATGCCCCTAATGAAAAATGGGTTCTCCCTAAAACCACATTTCGTGATGGGGAGAACCCAATTGAATTTAATATTGGAATTGGTTATCCATTCTAATTATTTTCTTGAAATTGCTTTTAATGCTTTTTCAACAATATTATTAGCATCTAAACCATATTTTGTCATCAATTCTGCTGGTTTTCCTGATTCACCAAAGGAGTCATTAACCCCCACAAATTCCATTGGATAAGCACTTGTTTGAATTAATAACTGCGCAATAGAATCGCCTAATCCGCCATTTATCTGATGCTCTTCTGCAGAAACTAAACATTTAGTTTTAGCTACTGATTTTAAAATTGCTTCAGAATCTAATGGTTTAATTGTATGGATATTAATAACTTCTGCCTTAATACCTTTCTCTAACAATATTTCTGCTGCTTGTATAGACTCCCAAACTAAATGGCCAGTTGCAAAAATACTAACGTCTGAACCTTCAATTAAATTAATTGCTTTACCAATTTCAAATTTTTGATCCTCTGGAGTAAATACAGGGACTA
Source organism: Sandaracinomonas limnophila (assembly GCF_004005965.1). Classification (GTDB taxonomy): domain Bacteria; phylum Bacteroidota; class Bacteroidia; order Cytophagales; family Spirosomataceae; genus Sandaracinomonas; species Sandaracinomonas limnophila. The sequence continues at coordinate 368,129 of NZ_SACY01000001.1, forward strand.
CAGGACGACCAAATCGTAAATAAACGGGTCCTTCATGTTCTGCAATAGCAATGGTTGCAGCTTTTGTCTGATTATAATCACATGGATTAATGACAACCATTCCTGGTAACATTTTCATCAAACCAATATCTTCTAAGATTTGATGGGTAGCACCATCTTCTCCTAAAGTAAGACCAGCGTGAGAACAACAAATTTTAACGTTTGTGCCTGAATAGGCAACAGACTGTCTGATTTGGTCATAAACACGACCAGTACCGAAGTTTGCAAAAGTTGTGGCATAAGGTATTTTACCAGCAACAGCTAATCCCGCGGAAATTCCAATCATATTAGCCTCAGCAATACCTGTTTGAAAAAATCTTTCAGGAGAATTTTTAATAAATCCTTCTAATTTCAAGGATCCAATTAAATCTGCACAAAGAGCTACTACGTTTGGATTATGTTGACTTAAATATTCCATTCCGGCTCCAAAACCGGATCTTGTATCTTTTTTTGTTTCGTATGTGAAAAATGCCATTGTAATCCTATTTTAATAATCTCCTAATGTTTCATTTAATTGTGCCAATGCATCAGCAAGTTGTTGGTCATTTGGTGCAACACCATGCCATTTGTGAGATCCCATCATGAAATCTACACCTGCTCCCATTTCTGTTTGCATTAATATCATTATTGGAGTCCCTTTTCCAGCTAATGATTTGGCCTTATCCAAAGTAGATACAACTTCTGACATATTATTGCCATTCATTGATAGGATTTCCCATCCAAAAGCTTTGTATTTTGCTGCTAAGTCACGATTGCTCATAACTTTTTCTGTTGGACCGTCAATCTGCTGACCATTTACGTCGATAATTGCAATTAAATTATCTACTTTATGGTGCGGTGCATACATTGCAGCTTCCCATACTTGACCTTCATTTTGCTCACCATCTCCCATTAAACAATAAACTAAACTAGCATCCTTGTTTAATTTCTTTGCTTGAGCTGTTCCAATAGCAACACTTAATCCTTGTCCAAGACTACCAGAAGCAATACGAATTCCTTCTAAATGCTCATGTGGTGTTGGATGTCCTTGTAAACGCGTATTTAATTTACGGAACGTTCCTAATTCATTAATCGGAAAATAACCTCTTCTACTCAAAACTGAATATAATAATGGACTAATATGGCCATTTGAAAGATAAAAAACATCTTCTCCATTTCCTGTTTTGTCGAAAACTACTTTTCCATTTGCATCAGATTTTAAATTCATAGCTTTGAAAAATAATCCAACTAATAAATCTGTACAACCTAATGAACCACCTGGATGACCTGACTGGCAGGCATGTACCATTCGTAAAATATCTCTTCTTACTTGAGATGCTACTTGTTCTAATTCTTGTGTTTGCATAATAAATTTTAGTGGATTTGATTAGAATGATTTTTTGTATCCACTTTTTCAATAATATCTGTAATAATTCCTTCTTCGTTAATTAAGAAGGTTGTTCTGGCAGTACCCATGTAAGTTCTACCATACATAGATTTCTCTACCCACACACCATAAGCATTAACTAAATCTAAATTTGAATCCGATAAAAGAGAAAAATTTAAATTGTATTTCTTCTTAAACTTTGTGTGTTTCTCATTTGAATCAATACTTACTCCAATTACCTTGTAACCTTTATTTTGTAGTAATTCTAAATTATCATTTAAATTACAAGCCTGCGCGGTACATCCTGGAGTATCGTCTTTGGGGTAAAAATAAAGAACTATTTTAGATCCCAAAAGCTTTGTTGAATTGACTTCATTTCCATCTGAATCCAATTGATTTAATAAGGGGGCCTTATCTCCTATTTTAAGTTTCATTACAAGATGTTTAAATCAAATAATTTTTCTTCACCTAAATAACCTTCCAATTTATCATTTGCTTTAACAGCACTAACTCCAGCGGGAGTACCTGTAAAAATCAGATCACCTGTTTTTAATGTAAAGTATTTTGAAATTTCTTCAATTAAGGCGGGTAATTTCCAAATCATTAGACCTGAATGTCCATTTTGAACAGTTTCTCCATTTTTAATTAATGAAAAATGAATATCAGATGCCAAAAGATCTTCAGAAAATGCTTTTAAATCAGAAACTAGAGCAGAACCATCAAATGCTTTTGCTTTTTCCCAAGGTAAACCCTTCTCCTTTAATTTGGATTGTACATCACGTGCTGTAAAATCGATTCCAATACCATAAGAATCAATGTATTTATGAGCAAATTTGGCTTCAATATTTTTGCCAACTTTACCAATTCTAAATACTAATTCAATTTCATGATGTATATCGTTTGAAAATTTAGGTAGGTAGAAACTTTTTCCTTTTTCAAGGATGGCAGAGTCTGGTTTTAAAAATAAAACAGGTTCTGTTGGTTTTTCATTTGCTAATTCATGAATATGATCAACATAATTTCTACCTACACAAATAATTTTCATATAAAACTATTTTAATACCTCAGAAACTAATTTTGCTGCATCTTTTAACAATACTGCAGAGAATACTTTCAAACCAGAGTTATTAATGATTGCAGCACCTTCCTCGGCGTTTGTTCCTTGCAAACGAACAATGATTGGTACATTAATTTCACCGATATTTTTGTAAGCTTCTACTACTCCATTGGCAACACGGTCACAACGAACGATACCGCCAAAGATGTTAATTAAGATAGCCTTTACGTTTGGATCTTTTAAAATAATTCTGAAACCAGCTTCTACGGTTTTAGCATTTGCTCCACCCCCAACATCAAGGAAGTTAGCCGGATCTCCTCCAGACAATTTAATAATATCCATGGTAGCCATTGCTAAACCAGCGCCATTAACCATACAACCTACGTTACCATCAAGTTTAACATAGTTTAGGTCGTTAGCTGCAGCCTCAACTTCTAATGGATCCTCTTCTGTAATATCTCTTAACTCAGCTAAATCCTTGTGACGATACAAAGCGTTGTCATCTAAGTTTACTTTAGCATCAACTGCTAAGATTTTATTATCAGATGTTTTTAAAACTGGGTTGATTTCAAACATTGATGAATCTGTTTCAACATAAGCACGGTAAAGTGATTTGATGAAACTAACCATTTCTTTAAATGCTTGTCCAGATAAACCTAATAAAAATGCTACTTTACGTGCTTGAAAATCTTGCAATCCAACACGAGGATCAATCCATTCTTTGATGATTTTTTCTGGAGAATGTTCTGCAACCTCCTCAATATCCATACCACCTTCGGTAGATGCCATGATTACGTTACAAGCTTTACCTCTATCCAATAAAATGGATAAATAATATTCTTTAACTTCAGATTCACCTGGATAATAAACATCCTCAGAAATTAAAATTTTATTCACTTTTTTTCCTTCAGGACCAGTTTGGTGTGTGATCAATTGCATTCCCAAAATCTGACTAGCGCGTTCCTTAACTTCATCTAAATTCTTAGCAAGTTTAACTCCTCCTCCTTTTCCTCGTCCACCTGCGTGAATTTGAGCTTTAACTACGAACCAACCTGTTCCGGTTTGTTCTTTCAATTTTTCTGCTGCTGGAACTGCATCTCCCACTTGGTCGACAACGATACCTTCCTGAATTCTAACTCCGTAGCTTTTTAAAATCTCTTTTGCTTGGTATTCGTGAATATTCATTTTAAATTATTTTTTTTAATTCGTGAAATTACTACTTATTTGCCAAATAATTAAAAGTTTATCATAAGTTGTTGAAAATCTAAAAATTGTTCAAAAAAATGTTAGAATTAACTAATGTTTGTAAAAGCATACAAAATCAAAAAATATTAAAGGATATTAGTTTTAAAATGGAGCCCCAACAATTGGTTTCTATTTTGGGACCATCAGGGTCAGGAAAAAGTACGCTATTACATATTATTGGAACCCTTTTACCTTTCGATTCAGGTGATATTAAGTTTGAAAATATTGCATACGAACAAATGAGAGAAAAGGAAATGATTCATTTTAGGAATTCTCATTTGGGTTTTGTTTATCAATTTCATAATCTCCTGGGTGAATTTACCTGTCAAGAAAATATTTTAATGCCACTTTTTATTAGAGAAAAAAAGATTTCAGAAGAGCAATTGGATTATTTAAGTTTTATTACCCAAAAGCTTAAAATAGATACTCATTTGAGTAAATTTCCTTCTCAACTTTCTGGAGGTGAACAGCAACGGGTAGCAGTAGCTCGCGCTATAATTCATCAACCCAAATTATTATTAGCAGATGAGCCTACAGGTAATTTAGACAATGATAATGCGCATAAATTGTATGATTTGTTTCTAGATCTTAAAGAAAATATCAAACAATCTATTTTGATGGTTACCCACAATGAAAGTTTAACTTCTCAATCTGACCAGATTATTTATTTAAATTCAGGACAAATAGTCGAATAATTCTGTCAAAATGTCATACCTTTGTATTTTATTTTAGTGTAAAAATGCAAGATTTAAAAGTATTATCAAAGGAAGAAGTAGCTGGCTTAGATTCACCAAAGATTTCAGAAAATTTATTTTTCTCTGATCAACAAAAGAAAGTATATATCGAAAGTTACGGTTGTCAGATGAATTTTGCAGATTCTGAAATTGTTACCTCAATTTTATTAGAAAATGGATTTGGAACCACCTCTACATTAGAAGAGGCAGATGCTATTTTATTAAATACATGTGCAATTCGTGACAATGCTGAACAAAAAATTTGGAATCGTTTAAAGCGTTTTAAAAGTTTAAAAACCCAAAATCCAGATTTAACTGTTGGGGTTTTGGGATGTATGGCAGAACGCTTAAAGGTAAAGTTAATCGAAGAAGAAAAAATAGTTGATTTAGTAGCAGGACCTGACTCCTATCGCGATTTACCTCGATTAATGGGAGAAATTGAATCAGGTAATAAGGCTATAAATGTTTTTCTTTCAAAAGAGGAAACCTATGGAAATATTGAACCCGTTCGTTTACATTCAAATGGCGTAACTGCATTTGTTAGTATTATGCGAGGTTGTAACAATATGTGTTCATTCTGTGTTGTGCCTTTTACACGAGGAAGGGAACGTTCAAGAGATGTACATTCGATTATAGAGGAGTGCAAGACCTTATTAAAGCAAGGTTACAAAGAAGTTACCCTTTTGGGACAAAATGTAGATTCTTACCATTGGAAGAATCCCAATACTAACGAGGATGTGAATTTTGCAAAATTATTAGAATTGGTTGCAAAAATAGATTCGAATTTAAGAGTTCGTTTTTCAACATCTCATCCAAAAGATATTACAGACGAGGTATTACATACAATGGCAGCTTATGAGAATATTTGCAATAATATTCATTTACCTGCGCAAAGTGGTAATAATCGGATTTTGGAATTAATGAATCGTACGTACACGCGTGAATGGTATTTGGATAGAATAGCAGCAATTAAACGAATTATTGGGGAGGATTGTGGTATATCTCATGATTTAATAGCTGGATTTTGTACAGAAACAGAAGAAGAACATCAGGATACATTAAGTTTAATGGAAGCCGTTCAATATGATTTCGGATATATGTTTGCCTATTCAGAACGTCCAGGTACTCCTGCTGAAAAGAAATTAAGAGATGATATTCCAGAAGAGGTGAAGAAAAGAAGATTGGCAGAAATTATTGATTTGCAAAGAAAACATTCAGAAATTAGGAATAAAAGAATGTTGGGACAAGTGCAAAAGATTTTAGTTGAGGGGAATTCAAAACGTTCCCAATTGCAACATTTTGGGAAAAATGATTCTAATAAGACAGTTGTTTTCGATAAAAAGGGAGAGCAAGTTGGTGATTATGTTTGGGTGAAGATTACAGATTGTACAACTGGTACTTTAATTGGTGAAATTGTTCAAAATGATTAATAATAGTCAAATAGCGAGTATTAAAGCCAGATTTGGAATTATTGGTAATTCCCCTGCCCTTTTGCAAGCCATCTCAGTTGCAGAACAAGTTGCGGCCACAGATATGACTGTAATGATAACCGGAGAAAGTGGCTCGGGTAAAGAATCTTTTTCAAAAATTATTCATCAATTATCTAAAAGAAAACACGGACAATTTATTGCTGTTAACTGTGGTGCAATTCCGGAAGGTACAATTGATTCAGAGTTATTTGGACATGAAAAAGGTTCATTTACAGGTGCATTAGAAAGTAGAAAAGGTTATTTTGAAGTTACAGATGGTGGAACAATCTTTTTAGATGAAATTGGAGAAATGCCATTAGGGACTCAAGCACGTTTGCTTCGTGTTTTAGAAAACGGAGAGTTTTTACGTGTGGGTTCATCAAAAGTTCAAAAGACAAATGTTCGAGTTGTAGCTGCAACTAATGTGAATTTGTTGGATGCTATTGAAAAGGGTAAATTTCGAGAAGATTTATTTTATCGTTTAGCGTCAGTACCTATTTATGTTCCCCCTCTTCGTGAACGTGGTGATGATATTGAATTGTTATTTAGAAAGTTTACTACCGATTTTTCGGAGTCACATCATGTTAAACCTATTACATTAACGAATGAGGCAAAAGATTTATTAAAAAAGCAGCGATTCCCTGGTAACATAAGACAATTAAAAAATTTAGCAGAGCAAATATCTGTTTTAGAAATGGGTGATAGAATTGTTGATGATTCTACTTTAACTTATTATATAGAATTGAATGAGCCCAAATTGTCAACAAGAATTGTTAAATCTGACAATTATTCAAATGCCGAAAGTTTAAATGAAAGAGAAATTTTATATAAAATTCTTTTTGATTTAAAAAAAGATGTAACAGAATTGAAAAAGATTTTGTTGAAATTAATTGAGTCGGGAAATGACAAAGCCTATGACATTTTGAATGAAAATATGGCTATTTTTCAAGATATAGCTCCTTCTAATTTATCTGAAAATGCACATAAATCGAATTTAGCCCTGCCATCTTCCGAAAATATTATTTCTATTGATGATGCAGATGATGAAATAAATTCTGGTAGTTTTCCAATAATACTTCCCGAGGCCTTTGATGAAAATCAAACCAAGGCAGAAGATGTAACCTTGTCTTTGGAAAAACAAGAAAAAGAAATCATTATAAAAGCATTGCGAAAAAATAAAAATAAACGTAAATATGCAGCCCAAGATTTGGGTATTTCTGAAAGAACTCTGTACCGAAAAATAAAGCAATATGACTTGGAGGATATGTAAATTATTTATTTTCGGGATTTTCGTAATTTTTTCATTCGGATCTTGTTATAGTTTTAAAGGAGCAAGTTTAGCACCTGAATTAAAAACGATTCATATTTCCAATATTCGGATGGAGGCAGCTGGTGGACCTACCAATCTAAGTCTTGAGGCTAATGAAAAACTCAAAGAATATTTTCAACGAAATACTTCCTTGAAATTAAGTACTTTGAATCCCGATTTGACCTTAGAAGGAACCATTGTCGGTTATGATTTAAGTCCGCAAGCCCCTACCTCTGATGACAAGGCTGGTTTAAATCGATTAACACTTCGAATTCAATTTCGATTAAATAATAAGTTTGATGAAAGTAAAAATTTTGAGCAAGAGTTTTCTTTTTATCAAGATTTCCCGCAAAGTCAGACCTTGTCACAGGTTGAAAAGAATTTAATTCCTAAATTATTGGATCAAATTATATTAGATTTATTTAATAAAATGGCTGGAGATTGGTAATATGGAAAAGGCTAAACAATTATGGTTTTTATTAAATAAAATTGACCGAAATAAACCGGAGGTTTTTCAGGAATTTACGATTGATAAAGAAGAATATCCTTTTTTTTATTTATTGAATTGGAATGAACAGCCTACTGATGAAATAAAAAGAAAAGTCGCTTTACAATCTTTAAATAGATTTCAATTAAGAAAATCTTTACAAGATTCATATAAAATTGAATTTAGTAAAGAGGAAGCAAATGAAATAGCAATACCTAAGGTAAATCAAAGTGAATTAATTGATTTATTTTTAGAGAATTTACCCGTTATTTCTAAACTGAAAAAAAATGAAATAGTAATTGAAGAACCAGAGATAGATTTAGCAAAGCAAAACTTTGATTTTCCCGTTTCAGAAACTTTTGCAAAAATTTTACTCAAACAAGGTAAATTTGAATTGGCTTTAGAAGTTTTTAAACAACTAAGTTTGAAATTCCCTGAAAAAAAGGTTTACTTTGCAGACTTAATTGAACAAGTAGAACAAAAAATTAACAAATAACATTATGTTTACCCTTATTATTTCACTAATTATTCTTTTTTCCCTTTTACTAATTGTACTTATTTTGGTTCAAAATCCAAAAGGTGGTGGAATTAATGGTGAATTTTCCTCTGGAGGAGCAACCCAAATGTTTGGAGTTCAAAAAACAGGTGATTTAGTTGAGCAATTAACTTGGGGATTTTCTATTGCAATTTTGGTTTTAGTTTTGTTGAGTAACTTCACTATTGATAAAGTTTCTGGTACAAGCGCTGAATCAGTAAATGTTGAAAAAGCGGCAACAAAAACAGTACCGACTGCTCCTGCCCCAACAACTGCTCCAGTTCAAGCTCCACAACCCGCAAAATAAAATCTGTCAAAATTTCATTCTTTGAAAATTTGGCATACAGATTGTAATGTATTGAAACCGTGCTTTAGGGCACGGTTTATTTTTATTATTAAACTTATTAATTATTATAAAAATGTCAAAATTAAGTATTAAACCGTTGGCAGACCGTGTAGTGGTTGAACCTGCCGCAGCAGAAGAAAAAACAGCTTTTGGAATTATTATTCCAGATACTGCGAAAGAAAAACCGCAAAAAGGTATCATTGTAGCAGTTGGAAATGGTAAAAAAGATGAGCCTCTTACTGTTCAAGTTGGTGATACAGTTTTGTATGGCAAATATTCAGGAACAGAAATCGCAATTGAAGGAAAAGATTATTTAATCATGCGCGAATCTGACATTTTTGCAGTATTATAATTAGTAGAAGAACTTAAATCATAAGAAAATGGCAAAGGAATTATATTTTGATAGCGAAGCAAGAGAGAAAATGAAAAAGGGTGTTGATACCCTTGCAAATGCAGTTAAAGTAACTTTGGGTCCAAAAGGACGTAATGTAATTATTGATAAAAAATTTGGTTCACCTTCTATTACCAAAGACGGTGTATCTGTTGCAAAAGAAATTGAATTAGAAGATGCAGTTGAGAACATGGGTGCTCAATTAGTAAAAGAAGTAGCTTCAAAAACAGCTGATCAAGCAGGTGATGGTACAACTACAGCTACTGTTTTAGCACAAGCAATCTATGCAATTGGTTCTAAAAACGTTGCTGCTGGAGCTAATCCAATGGATTTGAAAAAAGGTATTGACAAGGCTGTTGATTCAATTGTAAATAATTTGAAGTCTCAGTCTCGTCCAGTTACTGCTTCTACTGAAATTGCGCAAGTGGCAACTATTTCAGCTAATAATGATGCGGAAATTGGTAACATGATTTCATCAGCAATGGATAAAGTTGGTCGCGAAGGTGTAATTACTGTTGAAGAAGCTCGTGGTACTGAAACTGAGGTTAAGACAGTGGAAGGTATGCAATTTGATAGAGGTTATTTATCAGCATATTTCGTAACTAATACAGATAAAATGGAGGTTGAGTTAGAAAGACCTTTCATTTTGATTTCTGAGAAGAAAGTTTCTTCTATGAAAGAATTATTACCAGTTTTAGAGGGTGTTGCTCAAACTGGTCGCCCTTTGTTAATTATTTCTGAAGATGTTGATGGAGATGCTCTTCCAACCTTAGTAGTTAACAAAATTAAAGGTGCCTTAAAAGTTGCTGCTGTTAAGGCTCCAGGATTTGGAGACAGAAGAAAGGCAATGTTAGAAGACATCGCCATCTTAACTGGTGGTACTGTAATTGCTGAAGAGCGTGGATTTAAATTGGAGAATGCGACAATTGACTATTTAGGTCAAGCTGAGAAGGTTATTATCGACAAAGACAATACAACAATCGTTAATGGAGTTGGTTCAAAGGATGATATTCAGAATCGTGTGAACCAAATCAAAGCACAGATTGAGAATACTACTTCCGATTACGATCGTGAGAAATTACAAGAGCGTTTAGCAAAATTATCTGGTGGTGTGGCAATTCTTTATATTGGTGCTGCAACTGAGGTTGAAATGAAGGAAAAGAAAGACCGTGTAGATGATGCTTTACATGCTACTCGTGCAGCTGTAGAAGAAGGAATCATTGCTGGTGGTGGTGTTGCTTTGATTCGTGCTGTAAATTCATTAGAAGGATTGAAAGGTGAAAATGATGACCAAACTACGGGTGTAAATATCATTCGTCAGGCAGTTGAAGCTCCTTTACGCACCATTGTTGCTAATGCAGGTGGAGAAGGATCAGTTGTTATCAATGCTGTGAAAGCTGGTAAAGATGACTTCGGTTACAATGCACGCGAAGACCGTTACGAAAACATGATTGCTGCCGGTATAATTGATCCAACTAAAGTTACTCGTTTAGCATTAGAAAATGCAGCTTCAATCGCAGGTTTATTATTAACAACGGAATGTGTTATTGCTGATAAACCAGCTGCAGAATTACCTCATTCACATGGCGGTGGTCCAGGTGGAATGGGTGGAATGATGTAATTAAAATTTAATTATTTGACAAAAACTCCCCATCTTTGGGGAGTTTTTTTTATGCCTTATGACAAGAATTGCAATTGATATGGACGATGTAATGGCTGATACAAGCCTTAAAATTGTTCAAGAATTAAATAAAAAATTAAATACCAATTATCAAATACCTGATTTACTGAATGATATAAAATTAAGAGAAGAATTTTATGCCAATTATTCACAAAATAATTCCTTTCTATGGGAGAAAGGTTTCTTTGAAGATATTGAAGTTAAACCCAATGCAGTTGAGGTAATCCGACAATTACAAAACCATTATGAAATTTTTATTGTTTCTGCGGCAACTGAATTTCCTGAATCAATGAAAGAAAAATTAAATTGGTTAGAAAAACATTTTCCTTTTATTGGTTGGACTCATACTGTTTTTTGTGGACACAAGTATTTAATTCAAGCTGATTTTTTAATTGATGATCATGAAAAGAATTTAAAAACTTTTTCTGGTACCCCTATCCTATTTTCAGCCCCGCATAATTTACATTTAACAGGTTATGAACGGGTAAATACTTGGGACGATGTAGCTGCTAAATTTTTATAAAATGGGGAAAAATCGTTTTTCAATTAGTTTACTCTTTTTTATTTGTGGGATTAATTTTGCCTCTTGGGCAACACGAATTCCTGATTTTAAGGCTGCACTTCAATTAAGTGATGCTGATTTAGGAAAAGTATTATTGGGATCTCCCATAGGTTCTTTAATTTCCTTGCCCCTAGCAGGTTGGTTATTAACAAAGTATAAATCGAAATATATTAGTTTATTTTCGGTTGGTTTATATGCGTTTGTTGTTCCTGCAATTGGATTGGCTAATAATCAATTGACTTTATTTTTAGCCCTATTTGGGTTTGGAATGGCTGGTGATATTTTAAATATTGCAATGAATACACAGGTCGTAGGGCTTGAAGCTAAATTGAATAAAGTAGCCATGTCAAGTTTCCATGCAGTTTTCTCCATTGGATTAATGACAGGTGCCTTTTTAGGCGGAATTATAAGTAAATATCAATTTACACCCTTACAGCATTTTGGAGGAATTGCACTCATAGATATTATCTGCATTCCATTTTTTTATCCTTTCTTATTGGAAGATGATCCTAAGGTTGAGCAAAAACAAGAAAAGAAGTCTATTCTTAGATTACCACCTTATTTAATAATCCTTTCAATTATTGCTCTATGTGGCATGTTATGTGAAGGTGCAATGGCCGATTGGATAACTTTATATTTTAAAGAAAATGTACAGGGAAACCCCTTTCCAAACACCATTGGATTCTCAGCATTTGCATTAGCAATGGTGATTGGGAGATTTATGGGTGATACACTTACGCTGAAATTTGGAACTAAAAATATGTTGGTTACCTCAGGAATTTTATTAGCTCTTGGAATGCTTATAACTTTAATTTTTGAGTATTATTATATCAAAATAGCAGGTTGTTTTATTACTGGGATCGGGATTTCAACTATTGTCCCACTTATTTATTCTGCTGCAGGTAATTCAAAAGAAATAGCTCCCTCTGTGGCAATTGCTGGAGTTTCAACTATAGCCTATGCCGGTTTTTTGGTTGGGCCTGTACTTATTGGTTATTTATCGGATTTTATAGGATTACCTCAAGCTTTAGTTTTATTAATTGTTTTAGGTCTTTTGGCTTCAATAATTAGTAAATTTTCCTTGAAAATTAATAGAAATTAAGTAATATTGATTGAATAGATATTTATCATGAATAAAAATGTAATTTTTTGGTCCATTACCGTTGGTTTAGGTGGACTTTTGTTTGGTTTAGATGTAGCTGTTATTTCTGGTGCAGAACAAGCTATCCAAAAATTATGGAATTTAGATAATTGGACACATGGTATAGCAGTTGCAATTGCCTTATATGGTACCGTGATTGGTGCTGCCTTGGGTGGAATCCCAGCTGATAAGTATGGTCGGAAAAATACATTATTGTGGATTGGAATTAGTTTTTTTATTTCTTCTTTAGGTGCAGCCATTGCTCAGGATGTAAATACATTTATGATATTTCGTTTTTTAGGAGGTTTGGGAATTGGGGCATCTTCTGTTGTAGCTCCAATATATATATCTGAAATTGCCCCAGCTAAACATCGTGGAAAATTGGTGATATCTTTTCAATTAAATGTGGTATTTGGTATTCTTTTGGCTTATATATCCAATTATTTTTTACAAGGAGGAGCTGATGATTGGCGTTGGATGTTGGGTGTTGTTGCCTTTCCAAGTTTGTTATTTTCTTTTTTAATATTATTTACCCCCGAAACCCCGCAATTTTTGTTTTTAAAACGCAATAATGAACCAGAAGCCTTGCGTGTATTACAATTGGCAGATGCAGATTCTGCTTTTGAAACAATGAAGCGTATCAAAGAAAATGCATTTAGCAATGTAAATTTAAATGAGTCACTTTTTCAAAAGAAATTTAGATGGCCTTTAATTCTTGCCTTTTTATTTGCCTTTTTTAATCAAGCATCCGGTATTAATGCTGTTATTTATTACGCACCTCGAATTTTTGAATTAACTGGTTTAGGCAAAGAAAGCGCTTTACTTTCAACTTCAGGAATTGGAGTAATTAATTTTATTTCCACATTAACTGGATGGTATCTAATTGATAGACTTGGTAGAAGAGTTTTGATGTACATTGGTTCTTTGGGTTATATCATATCCTTAGGATTAATTGCTTTTTCATTCTATTCTGAATCCTATGCAAATGTACCCTATTATATATTTGCCTTTATTGCAGCCCATGCTATAGGTCAAGGGTCTGTAATTTGGGTGTTTATTTCTGAAATATTTCCAAATTCTGTTAGAGCCAAAGGAATGGCTTGGGGTAGTTTAACCCATTGGGTTTTTGCTGCATTAGTTGCGAACTTCTTCCCTATTATTACGGATAATTTTGGACCAACTTTGATATTTTCTAGTTTCTTAGTTTTAATGGTTGGACAATTACTCTATGTTCATTTTTGGATGCCAGAAACAAAAGGAGCAAATTTAGAGGATATTGAAAAACAGGTAATCTTGCATTAATATATGATCAAATTTGACCCCAACAGCAGCAAACCCAAGTATGTTCAATTAATTGATGGGATTGTTGATGCAATTGATTCAGGTGACTATGCACGTGGACAACAATTGCCTTCTATAAATGTCGTTGCCAATGAATTTGGAATGGCCAGAATGACTGTGACAAAGGCTTATGATGAATTAAAAGAAAGGGGTTTAATTTCATCCCACCATGGAAAAGGATTTTATGTAACAAGTACTGATACCCGCAGTAATTTGCATTTATTTATTTTAATGGATGCATTAACACCTTATAAGGAAATTTTACTAGAAAATATTTTAGAAGGTTTTAATGGAAATGTTTCCTACAATTTATTTTTCCATTACCATGATATAAAATTATTTGAAACATTAATTTCAGATAATATTGGAAAGTATAATCATTACATTATTCTACCCCATTTCAATATCAGTGTGTCAAAAATTTTAAGTAAAATTCCTAAAGATAAATTATTGATTTTAGATATTGATGTAAAGGAATTCGGTGATGAATACGCAATTCTTTATCAAAATTTTGAAACCAATATTTATGAGGGTTTGGAAGCTTGTTTAGAAAAAATCAAAAAGTATAATACAATTAATTTGGTGTTGAGTCAAAAGTCGTTTCAATACACTCCACAAGGTATTATTCAGGGTTTTACTAAATTTTGCCAGGATTATTCAATTAATCACGACATCATTCCTGACCTGGAAGAGGAATACGATATACAACAAGGTCAGGCTTATATTGTTTTTAGGGAATTTGATTTAATCAAAATGATCAATTGGTGCAAAAAGAAATCGTGGGATTTTGGAAGAGATATTGGGGTTATATCTTATGATGATACACCTTTAAAGGAAATTATTTCAGAAGGAATTTCAGTTATTTCTAATGATTTTTCTTTAATGGGAAAAAGAGCTGCAGAAATAATTATCAATAAGGAAAAAGGCAGAATTGCGAATGCCTTTTATTTTCACGATAGAAACTCTTTATAGGTTTAAATGAACATTTAGCCAACCGCCATCAATTTTAGCATTGTATTTTTTGTAAAAGTTAATGGCGTTTTCATTCCAATCTAAAACTTGCCACATCATACCTGTACATTGGGTTCTTTTTGCTTCTTCAATAGCTTCTTCTAGGAGTATTTTTCCTATTCCCATTCCGCGAAATTCTTCTTCAATATAAAGGTCTTCCACATAGAGTCTTTTTCCCTTCCAGGTTGAAAAACGAAAATACCAAAGGCAAAATCCAGCAAGCTTACCTTCTACATAGGCCAAATTACATTCGAATAATGGATTTTCTGAAAAACCATTGGTTGAATAATCCTTTTCAGTAACAGTTACTTCCTCTGGCGCCAATTCAAAATCGGCTAATTTTTTTACTAAATATAAAATTTTGGGTATATCAGTTGCCTGGGCTTTAACGATAGTTATTTTAGAATTCATTGCTTAATAGATCTTAACTTGTTTAATAATTCCTGCATATCAATAGGAAAATCTTTTTCAAAATATAGCCTTTTATGGGTTTTGGGGTGTTCAATTTCCAAGGAAAAAGCATGTAAAGCTTGTCGATTACAGGTTTTGAAAAGGTTTTCTACAAAAGTTTTAAACGAAGGAATTGCATTACTAACATTTCTTATTTTATCTCCACCATATGCAGAATCAGCAAATAATGGGTGGTTAATCGATTGCGCATGTGCTCTAATTTGATGAGTTCTACCAGTTTCTAAGTTAAATTTTACTAAACTACAAAAACCAAAATTTTCAATTACCTCATAATGTGTGATAGCTATTTTACCCTCTTCATATGATTCTGGGTACATCATCATGACTTTTCTATCTTTTGGACTTCGGCCAATTTTCCCAATTAATGTCCCTTTGTTTTCCTTCGGTACACCCCAACAAACAGCATAGTAGGTTCTTTTAATGGAATGTTCATAAAATTGTTTTGCTAAATGTGTCATCGAATAATCCGATTTTGCAATAATTAGTATGCCTGATGTGTCTTTGTCTATTCGATGAACTAAGCCAGGACGAATGCCTTCACCTCCGGGTAATTGATTGCAATGGTACAATAGCGCATTTACCAAAGTACCATCCCAATTACCATGGGCAGGGTGAACCACCATTCCGGCAGGTTTATTGACAATTATTAATTCATTGTCCTCAAATAATATGTCTAATGGAATGTTTTCAGGATGAATTTCCTTATCACGCGGTGGATGTGCAAATGAAACAGAAATTTCATCAAAAGGCTTGACCTTGTAATTTGATTTAATGATTTTATCATTAACCTTTACAGATCCTGCATCGATACCCGTTTGAATTCTGGATCTACTTTGATTTGCAATTTTTAGTTGTAAATATTTGTCAATTCTTAACAATTGCTGACCTTTGTCAACAGTAAAGTTAAAATGCTCAAATAAATCATCTTCGGATTCTAAAGGGTCCAATTCTGCCTCTATGGATGTCATTTCTTTTGAAAAAGAATTTATTAATTTGCCTAGTCCTGTTCAGTCGCTTGAACATCCCCTATTTGAAAAATATGGCGTTGAAGTACTGATTAAACGAGATGATTTACTGCATCCTATTGTTTCAGGAAATAAATGGCGCAAGTTAAAAGAATATCTCCTAATTGCCCAAAAACAAGGCAATAAAGGTATTATTAGTTTTGGTGGTGCCTATTCGAATCATTTATATGCTCTTTCATACGTTTGTAATTCTTTAAACCTTTCATTTGACGCAATTATTAGAGGAAATGAATTAAATTCTACATCTAATGTATATTTAGAGCAAATGAATTCTTGGGGGACAAATTTACACTTTGTAAACCGAGAGGATTATAGAGAAAAAATAGCTCCAATAGGTGTAATTACAACTAATAAACTCATAATTCCAGAAGGTGGTTTTTCTGAAATTGGCGTTGATTCAATGATAGGATTGGCAAATGAATTGGAAAACATAACATTTAATCATTTATTCACAGCAGTTGGAACGGGAACTACTATAATAGGATTGGGAAGGTTTTTAAACCAAAAAACAATTCATGGTATTTTAAGTCTTAAAAATAAAAGTGAAATTCAAGATCATTTAAACCAAACATTACGAAATTCTTCTAATGTTATTATTTGGGATCAGTTTATTCAAAAAAAATATGGCAAAAAAAATACAGAATTAGAACAATTCTGTATTGATTTTAAAAGTCATTTTGGTTTTGAAATTGAACCTATTTATACTGGATTAATGATTCAATCTGTATTTCAATTGATTGAGGATAAATATTTTGAAACAGGTACAAAAATATTGCTTTTGCATTCTGGCGGAATCAAATAATTTATCCTACAGAACCTTCTAATGAAATAGCTAATAATTTTTGCGCTTCAACTGCAAATTCCATTGGCAATTGATTTAAAACCTCTTTTGCATATCCATTTACTATTAAAGCAATTGCTGCTTCAGTAGAGATTCCACGTTGATTACAATAAAAAATTTGATCTTCACCAATTTTTGATGTTGTTGCCTCGTGTTCAACAGATGCTGTATTATTTTTTACTTCTAAATATGGGAATGTATGTGCTCCACATTTATCTCCTAATAATAAACTATCGCATTGCGAGAAATTTTTAGAAGAATCTGCTTTTCTAGCTACTTGTACTAAGCCTCTGTACGAATTTTGAGAAAATCCAGCAGAAATACCCTTAGAAACGATTCGAGATTTAGTATGTTTTCCTAAATGAATCATTTTGGTACCAGTATCTGCCTGTTGGTAATTATTTGTTACTGCTACTGAATAAAATTCTCCAATAGAGTAATCTCCCTTTAAAATAACTGAAGGGTATTTCCAGGTTACAGCAGAACCGGTTTCAACCTGTGTCCAAGAAAGTTTTGAGTGAGCTCCATCACATATTCCTCTTTTTGTTACAAAATTGTATATACCACCTTTCCCTTCTTTATCTCCAGGATACCAGTTTTGAACCGTTGAGTACTTTACATCAGCTCCTTTGTGAACAAATATTTCTACAACGGCAGCATGCAATTGATTTTCATCTCTTTGGGGAGCGGTACAACCTTCTAAATAACTTACATAAGAGTCTTCGTCGGCTACTATTAACGTTCTCTCAAATTGTCCAGTACCGGCTGCATTAATTCTAAAATAGGTTGAAAGTTCCATTGGACATCTAACACCTTTTGGAATATAACAAAAAGAACCATCTGAAAATACAGCAGAGTTTAGGGCAGCAAAAAAATTATCTTTAACTGGAACAACGGAACCTAAATATTTTTTAACTAATTCAGGATGTTCTTTAACTGCTTCTGAAATAGAACAAAATATAATTCCTTTTTCAGCTAATGTATCCTTAAAAGTAGTTGCCACTGAAACGGAATCGATTACAGCATCTACAGCTACACCTGAAAGTCGTTTTTGTTCATCTAATGAAATACCTAAACGTTCAAACGTTCTTCTTAATTCTGGATCTAATTCATCCAAAGAGTTTAATTGTTTTTTAGGTTTAGGAGCCGAATAATATTTTAAAGCTTGATAATCAGCTGGTGTATATGTAAGATTGGACCATTTAGGTTCCGACATTTGTAACCATTGACGGAAAGCAGCCAATCTCCATTCTAATAACCATTCCGGTTCTTGTTTTTTTGCAGAAATAAAACGAATTATTGATTCGTCCAATCCAATAGGAGCTTCTTCTACCTCAAAATCGGATGTAAATCCGTATTTATATTCAGAGGTGGTTACTTCTTGTAAAATATCATCTACCTTTTCAGCCATAATGCAAAATTTTCACAAATTTACTAGAAAATTTTTACTAAAAAGGCTTTTGTTTAGAATCTATCTAAATAGTTTAAAATAATGGTGTATTTCTGATCAAACTTTCATCTAAAGAAATAAACGTTTCAGTACGTTGAATACCTATAACCTTTTGAATTTTATCATGTAACACTTCGCGAAGATGTTGCGTATCTCTACAAATAATTTTAGCAAAAATGCTATAAATTCCTGTGGTATAATGAATATTAACGACTTCAGGAATAGCTTCTAATTGTTTGGCAACATCATTATAAAGAGAACTCTTATCCAAATAAATACCTAAAAAAGCAGTAATATCCCATCCAATTTTAGAATAATCAATTAAAAGTTGAGCACCTTTTACAATTCCCAAACTTTCCATTTTTTTCATTCGAACATGAACAGTTCCACCTGAAACGTCTAAACGTTGTCCGACTTCAGTATAAGGCAAATTCGAATCCTTTACCAATATTTCTAGAATTTTGTAATCTAAAGGATCTAAATCAGTACGCTTTTCCATTATGTTTTTTGTAAATTATTTAGCAATATTTTAAAATTTTATCAATTAATTGATATTTTTTTTAAAATATTTTGAAAAATAAAAGATTTATTTCTAATTTTGTATTGTCTTTACAATGGTAAAGAAATTATATATACTGTAGGGTGATGAAATTGGCAGACGTGCCCTCCTGTCTCGGGGGTAGTGATAAGGGATAAACACGGCATAATGGGTTGACCACTAAAGTTAGTTCTGTGTCGCGGCTAACCGCACTTTGGAGGTTCGAATCCTTCTCCTACAGCTTTTTGATTAATTGATTTTTAGTTTGTTGATGAAGTGTAATGTTAAAAGCAGCTTAATTTTTAGGCTGCTTTTTTTTGTTTATTTGTATTTATCAATAATACTCTATAATTTTAGTAGAATTTAAATTTTAAACCATATACATCATGTCATTACGTTTAGGAGATATTGCCCCGAATTTTACAGCTGATACAACACAAGGACCTATCGATTTCCATCAGTGGATCGGTGATTCTTGGGCCTTGTTATTTAGTCACCCTGCTGATTTTACCCCTGTTTGCACTACAGAATTGGGTAAAACTGCCTTATTAAACGGAGAATTTGCTAAAAGAAATGTAAAGCCTATTGCAGTTTCTGTAGATGACTTAGCATCTCACAATAAGTGGATACCGGATATTGAAGAGGTTAATAACGTAAAAATGAATTTTCCGATAATTGCAGATGAAGAAAAAAAAGTTGCTACATTATACGATATGATTCATCCAAATGCTTCTGAAAAAGCTACGGTTCGTTCTGTATTTATTATTGGACCAGATAAAAAAATAAAGTTAACGCTTACCTACCCTGCTTCTACTGGTAGAAATTTTACTGAGATTTTACGTGTGATTGACTCTTTGCAATTAACAGCAAATTATCAGGTAGCTACACCAGCAGATTGGAAACATGGAGAGGATGTTATCATTGTTCCTGCTGTAAGTACTGAAGATGCCAAAACTAAGTTCCCCAAAGGTTTTGAAATAATTAAGCCTTATTTGAGAAAAACTCCACAGCCGAATTTATAATTTTTGTAATTTTGTTAGATGAATTTTAAATCTAACCCAATTTTTAAGGCCAATAAATTAGTTTTATTACTTTTATTGGCCTTATTTAATTTTTCTTGCCGAAATAAAAAGTCAAATAATCAATTTGCTTATTCAGAATCGGCAAAAATAGATTTACCGCAAAATCACCAAATTCATGGTATTGATTTATCACATTTTAATGGAAAGATAAATTTTGATAAAATCAAGGATATAGATTTATTTGATACGACATCTATCAAATTTATTTATATCAAAGCCACTGAAGGAAAAACTTTAAAAGACAAATACTTTGAAGGCAATTGGAAGGAAGCACATGAAAAAGGTTTTAAATGTGGGGCATATCACTTTTTTATTCCTAATAGAGACCCTGAAGAACAAGCCGAGTTGTTTTGTAATATTGTAAAATTATCTTCAGGAGACTTACCTCCTGTTTGCGATTTTGAATCGCCTATTTCAATTTCTAAAGAAAAATTAAAAGCAAAAATTCAAATCTTTTTGGATAAATTGCAAGATAATTATGGTGTTAAGCCAATCATTTACACAAATAAAAAATTATATCATAAGATATTCAAAGAAGAATTCAGCGATTATAATTTTTGGATTGCTCACTATGATACTGAAGATGTTGATCAAACAATTGAAAATTTAGTTTTTTGGCAACATAATAAAGATGGAAAACTTCCTGGACATGCAGGGAAATTTGATTACAATGTTTTCTTAGGAGATGAAGAAGATTTTAATTCGTTATTAATTAAATAAGTATGTTACAATCTGTAAATTTTACAAAAACAACCGCCTACAAAAATCTCACGGAAGATTTTAAAAGATTAGAAAATAAGCATTTAAAAGAATTATTTAGTGCAGAAACAAATCGACAAAAGCAATTTAGTATTCTTTGGAATGATATTTTTATTGATTATTCTAAAAATAGAATTGATGCAAAAACTTTTTCAAATTTAATCTCTTTGGCTAAAGAGGTTGGACTAGAATCTGCAATAAAATCACAATTTTCAGGGGAAAAAATAAATCAAACTGAAAATAGAGCTGTCTTACACACAGCTTTAAGAAAACAATTTGGCCAATCGCTTGTTGTAGAGGGTAAGGATATTTTGACAGACATTTTTGCTGTTAAAAAACAAATGAAGGAATTTTCAGAAAAAGTAATTTCTGGAAATTGGAAAGGTTATACGGGAAAAGCCATAACTGATATTGTAAATATTGGTATTGGGGGGTCTGATTTAGGTCCTGTAATGGTTACTGAAGCTTTAAAAGCTTATAAAAACCATTTGAATTTGCATTTTGTAAGTAATGTAGATGGAACACATATTGCTGAAACATTAAAAAAATGTAATCCTGAAACGACATTATTTCTGATTGCTTCAAAGACCTTTACGACCCAGGAAACAATGGCGAATGCTTTTTCTGCAAGAAATTGGTTTTTAGCTACAGCAAAAGATGATGCCGCAGTATCTAAGCATTTTGTAGCTCTTTCTACAAATTCAGAGCAAGTACAGAAATTCGGTATTGATCCTACCAATATGTTTGTATTTTGGGATTGGGTTGGTGGTCGTTATTCCTTATGGTCGGCAATTGGACTTTCTATATGTTTAGGAATTGGTTATGATAATTTTGAATTGCTTTTAAAAGGAGCTTATGAAATGGATGAACATTTCAGAACAGCAAATTTTGAGGAAAACATTCCAGTTATTTTAGCATTATTAGGTGTATGGTATGTTAATTTCTTTGGAGCAGCTTCACATGCAATTTTACCTTATGATCAATATTTACATCGATTCGCTGCTTATTTCCAACAAGGTGATATGGAATCAAATGGTAAAACAGTTGATCGTTCAGGTAAAAGAGTGGATTACCAGACAGGACCAATTATTTGGGGAGAACCAGGAACTAATGGTCAGCATGCCTTTTATCAATTGATTCACCAAGGAACTCAAATGATTCCAGCTGATTTTATTGCTCCGGCTCAAAGTCACAACGCAATTGGAAATCATCATCAATTATTAATGTCTAACTTTTTTGCTCAAACTGAAGCATTGATGAACGGTAAAACCTTGGATGTTGCAGAAGCAGAATTAGTAAAAGCTGGATTATCAGCTGAAGAGGTTAATAAATTGGCAGCATTCAAAGTTTTTGAAGGAAATAAACCTACTAATTCAATTTTAGCCAAAAAGATTACCCCAGAAGTTTTAGGTTCTTTAATTGCGATGTATGAACATAAAATTTTTGTACAAGGTGTAATTTGGAACATTTTTAGTTATGATCAATGGGGAGTTGAATTAGGAAAGCAATTGGCTAATTCGATTTTACCAGAATTGGAAAATGAAAAAGCCATTGATTCTCACGATAGTTCAACCAATGGCCTAATTAATTTGTATAAAAATTGGAAATAATTAGTCCAATTGATCAATAAATTCATCGAAGGAGAGCAAATTTTGTTCTCCTTTTTTCATGTCTTTGATCATGATTTTTTGGGAGGCGATTTCAGTATCTCCTATTACCCCAACAAATGGAATTTGTTTTTTATCGGCAAATTCAAATGATTTCTTTATTTTTCCAAGTTCTGAATATACCTCAGCTGAAATTCCTGCTTTTCTAAATTGGTTAACATATTTTAAACTTTCAATTTGACCCGCCTCATCAAAATAGGTTAATAAGATTTTCGAGGCACTGCTTGAAATCTCAGGGAATTTATTTAAATCGTCCAGCACATCTATAATTCTTTCTATTCCGAAAGAAATTCCAACCCCCGACATATTTGGCATTCCAAAGGCTGCTGTCAAATTATCATACCTTCCCCCTCCTGCTATTGACGAAGTAAAGGAGCCTTCATCTGCTTTACCCTCATATATAAGTCCGGTATAATAGGATAATCCACGAGCTAAAGTAAAATCAAATAAAATATTTTGGTTTTTAAAACCGTTGGTTTCAACGAATTTTAAGGTTGTTTCAATTTCATTAAGTCCTTCTAATCCTATTTCATTGGAACCATAGAATGATTTTAATTTATTTAGTTTAGCTAAATTATCACCCTTAAATTCAATTAAATCCTTTATTGAATTACAATCAGTTTGAGAAAATCCAGCTTCCAATAATTCATTTGATACCTTTTCCCAGCCTATTTTATCTAATTTGTCGAGAATTACAGCAAATGGGGTAAATAATTCAAGTTTATTTAATTTATCAACAATTCCTGTTAAAATCTTTCTTGAATTAATTAATAAGTTAACCTTTAAATTCAGTGATTTAAAAATGGATTGAAATAAACTAATTAATTCTGCTTCATTGATTAAAGATGTAGAACCAACAATATCTGCATCGCATTGGTAAAACTCACGATATCTCCCTTTTTGAGGTTTATCCGCTCTCCACACGGGTTGCATTTGATAACGTTTGAATGGAAAAACCAAATCATTTCGATTCATGGAAACAAATCGTGCAAATGGTACAGTTAGGTCGTAGCGAAGTCCTTTTTCAGAAATATCAAAAGTGATTTTTTTGAATCCTTTTTCTAAATCTGATGC
Source organism: Sandaracinomonas limnophila (assembly GCF_004005965.1). GTDB lineage: Bacteria > Bacteroidota > Bacteroidia > Cytophagales > Spirosomataceae > Sandaracinomonas > Sandaracinomonas limnophila. Next base: position 391,750 of record NZ_SACY01000001.1, read on the forward strand.
TTGAATATCCTTTAAGAAATCTCCTGAATTAAGAATTTTAAATAATAATTGATCACCTTCTTCACCATATTTCCCTGTTAAAACAGAAAGGTTTTCTATGGCAGGTGTTTCAATACATTGGAAACCAAATTCTTCAAAATGTTTTTGAATAATGTTAAAAACATATTTACGTTTGGACATTTGAAGGGGCCCAAAATCACGTGTTCCTCTGGCGTTACTTGGTTTCGACATAAAAAAATTAAAAAACAAAATTAATATTATTGTATCATATATTTGAAAAATAGAAGAATATTTGTAATTTTGCGAACCAAATAATAAAAGATATGGCTGTAACAAGATTAAAACGTAAAGACAGAAGAAATAAAGCAGTAGCTAACAATAAAGTAGCGACTATCAAAAGATTAAAGCAAACTCCAGAGATCAAGTTAATTGATATCGAAGCGATTAAAGCTTCTTTTGTTAAGTAGTTTCTGCTTAAAGAGATTAAAAACCGGTTAATACCGGTTTTTTTATTGCCTAAAATTTCTGAAATTAGAAAAAAAATAATTTTTAACATGAAACAAAAACTTATCTTATTCGGCTTATTACTTACTGCAAGTGCAGCTTATTCGCAAGATCATCGCCATGTTCAAATCAATCCGACAAAACCGGATGTAACAGAATATTGGGATCCAGAAGTAAAACTAGTTACTCCAGGAGCTATTCCTTCAGATGCAATTGTTTTGTTTGATGGAAAAAATTTAGATAAGTGGGAATCTATTAAAGATGGTGGTGAGGCAAAATGGAAAGTGGAAGATGGAAAAATGACTGTAGTAAAGGGTACCGGGCATATTTCTACAAAGCAAAAATTTACAGACTATCAATTGCATATTGAATGGCAATCTCCTATTGAACCAGAAACTTTAAAAAGTCAAGGAAAAGGTAACTCAGGTATTTTCATGCAAGGTATGTATGAGGTTCAAGTTTTAAATTCTTACCAAAATAGAAGTTACAGAAATGGACAAGCAGGTGCTATTTATAAGCAATCTGCCCCATTAGTAAATCCAATTCGTCCGATGGGCGAATGGAATGTGTATGATATTATATATACGGCTCCACGCTTTACAGTAAATGGTGGCATTGAAACTCCAGCTTATGTTACGGTAATTTTTAATGGTGTGGTAGTACAAAATCATACTAAAATTCAAGGAACAACAGAGTATATTGGACAGCCTTTGAATCCAGTTCATGGCCCTGGTCCAATTTCTTTACAAGATCATGGAAATGCAGTAAGTTTTAGAAACATCTGGATTCGTGAAATGTAGGAATAATATTGTAAATTTGCAGGAAGGTTTCACAAGAAGCCTTCCTTTTTTATTTTATGAAGAAAATTATTTCATGGGTTTTGAGGAATATTCCTCGTAAGTATATTCAATTATTTGCACATCAAGCTTTAAAGGTTTATGCATTTATTTTAAAGGGAAACAAAGTTAAATGTCCAGTTTGCAATGGTCATTTTTCTCATTTTCTACCCTATGGAAGGTTAAATCCAAGAGAGAATGCACTTTGTCCTTCTTGTTTGAGTTTGGAAAGACATCGATTAATGTATCTTTTTTTGCAAAAAGAAACTGATTTTTTTACTTCCAATCCAAAGGTTTTACATGTTGCTCCAGAATATTGTTTCATTGATCGCTTTGAGAATTTATTAGGTGAAAATTATATTACGGCTGATATTGAATCACCTTTAGCAAAGGTTAAAATGGATTTGCATCAAATACCTTTTGAAGATAATACCTTTGATGTGGTATTTTGTAACCATGTATTAGAACATGTTAAGGACGATTTTCAATGTATGAGGGAAATAAGAAGGGTTTTAAAGCCCACTGGATTTGCTTTATGCCAATCTCCGCAGCGGTATGATTTAGAAACGACCTATGAGGATGCAACAATTACCGATCCTAAACAAAGAGAAATTCACTTTTTGCAAGATGACCATTTACGAATTTATGGAAGGGATTATGGAAATCAATTAGAGAAATCTGGTTTTACAGTAGTTAATTATCAAATGGTTGATAAGATAGGTTTAGAAGCTAGTAAAAAAATGTGTTTACCTTTAGAAGAAACAATTTATTTGTGTAAAAAATAATGAGATATACTCCACTTTCATCAGCACTTTATATTAAAAATAGAGAGAAGTTATATGCAAAACTTCCTTCTAAATCCATCGTATTAATCGCATCAAATGATATCATGCCTACCAATGCAGATGGAACGATGGGATTTGTACAAAATTCAGAATTGTTTTATTTAAGTGGTTTGGATCAGGAGGAAACATATTTGTTGTTATTTCCTGATGCTCCCGAAGAACAGTATAAAGAAATTGCTTTTGTACGTGAAACATCTGAATTAATTGCCATTTGGGAAGGTAAAAAATATACAAAAGAAGAAGCCAAAGATTTATCGGGAATTAAGAATATTCAATGGACTGATAATTTACCTCAATTTTTAAAAACATTAATGTACACAGCTGAGCATGTTTTTGTTCTAGAAAATGAGCACATTCGAAATAGTTCAGCTGTTGAAACTCAGAACGATCGATTTATTAATTCTTTAAAAAATCAATTTAAAACAATTGATTTTAAACGCTTAGCCCCTATCACCAATGAATTACGAATGGTGAAAGAGCAAGAAGAAATAAATCAAATTCAAAAAGCAATTGATATTACCGAGAATAGTTTTCGTAGAATTTTAAATTTCGTTAAGCCTGGCGTTTGGGAATATGAAATTGAAGCGGAATTTATTCATGAGTATACCAAATCTCGATCAGGAGGATTTGCCTATACTCCAATAATAGCTTCTGGGGCCAATGCAAATGTTTTGCACTACATTTCAAATGAAAATCAATGTAAAGATGGAGATCTACTTTTATTAGATGTTGGTGCAAAATATGGTAATTATAATGCCGATATGACAAGAACTATTCCCGTAAACGGAACGTTTAGTCCACGTCAAAAAGAAGTATACCAAGCTGTATTGGATGTACTTAACTTCGCAACAGATTATTTGAAACCTGGAATCTTTTGGGTTGATTATCAGAAGGCGGTTGAAACATTTATGGAAGGTAAATTGATTGGTTTGGGATTGTTCACTAAAGAAGATGTAGCAAACCAAGATCCAACTGCTCCCCTATTTAAGAAATATTTTATGCATGGTGTAGCGCATCATTTAGGAATAGATGTGCATGATGTTTGGAATAAATATTTACCTATCCAGGCGGGAATGGTTTTGACTTGTGAGCCTGGAATTTATATCAGGGAGGAAGGAATTGGAATCAGATTGGAAAACAATTTATTAGTAACTGAAACTGGTAATATAAATCTGATGAAAAATATACCTATTGAAATTGAGGAGATAGAAAGTTTAATGAATATAAGAATATAAGAATATAAGAATATAAGAATATAAGAATATAAGAATTTAGGAACATAGAAAATTAGTAAAGTAGATTAGTAGAAAAGATTTATAAATGAAGAATATTAGGAATTTTTGTATCATCGCTCATATTGATCATGGAAAAAGTACACTTGCCGATCGATTGATTGAGTTTACCAATACGGTTCAACAAAGAGAAATGAAAAATCAATTGTTGGATGATATGGATTTGGAGCGAGAGAGAGGTATAACCATTAAATCTCATGCTATTCAAATGAATTATGAAAAAGATGGAGAGGTTTATACTTTAAATTTAATTGACACTCCCGGACACGTTGACTTCTCTTATGAAGTTTCACGTTCAATTGCAGCTTGTGAAGGGGCTTTGTTAATTGTTGATGCATCTCAAGGTATTGAAGCTCAAACTATTTCAAATTTATATTTAGCTATAAATCATGATTTAGAAATCATTCCTGTACTTAATAAGATTGATTTACCTGGGGCAATGCCTGATGAGGTTTCAGATCAAATTATCGATTTAATTGGTTGTAAAAAAGAAGAAATTATCCATGCATCTGGTAAAGAAGGAATTGGTATTAAAGATATTTTAGATGCGGTAATTGACCGTATTGAAGCTCCCAAAGGTAATCCAGAGGAACCATTACAGGCATTAATTTTTGATTCTACATTCAACTCTTATCGTGGCATAGAGGTTATTTTCCGTGTTTATAATGGAGAAATTAAAAAAGGAGATCGTGTAAAATTCATGAATACCGGCAAAGAATATTTTGCTGATGAAATTGGAACATTAGGTTTGGAACAAATTCCTAAGAATATCATCAAAACTGGTGATGTGGGTTATTTGATTTCAGGGATTAAAGATGCAAAGGAGGTAAAAGTTGGTGATACAATTACTCAAGTTGCCAATCCATGTACGGCGGCAATTCAAGGCTTTGAAGAAGTAAAACCAATGGTTTTTGCAGGTATTTATCCGGTCGATACTACCGAATTTGAAGACCTTCGTGATGCAATGGAAAAGCTTCAATTGAATGATGCCTCTTTAGTTTGGGAGCCGGAAACGTCAATGGCTTTAGGCTTTGGTTTTCGTTGCGGATTCTTAGGCATGCTTCACATGGAAATTGTTCAGGAGCGCTTAGAAAGGGAATTTGATATGACAGTTATTACCACCGTTCCTTCTGTAAAATTCAAAGTGCATACTACCTCAAAAGAAGAAAAGTGGGTTTCAGCACCAAGTGAATTACCTGAAGCAAATTTGATTGATTATATTGAAGAACCATATATAAAAGCACAAATAATTACAAAATCTGAATATACGGGTACCATAATGAGTTTGTGTATGGATAAAAGAGGTTTGTTAAAGAACCAAATTTATTTAACTACAGACCGTGTTGAATTACAATTTGATATGCCACTTTCAGAGGTTGTTTTTGACTTTTTTGATAAATTAAAAACCATTTCAAGAGGCTATGCTTCACTTGACTATGAGTTTAAAGGTTATGAAGAAGGCGAAATGGTGAAATTGGATATCATGTTGAATGGGGAAAAAGTAGATGCACTGTCTGCCATTGTACATAGAGACAAGGCTTATGAATGGGGAAAAAGATTGTGTGAAAAGTTAAGAGAGTTATTACCACGCCAACAATTTGAAATTGCCATTCAAGCAGCAATTGGTCAAAAAATTATAGCAAGAGAAACCGTAAAAGCATTGCGAAAAGATGTATTGGCAAAATGTTATGGTGGGGATATATCAAGAAAGCGTAAATTATTGGAAAAACAGAAAAAAGGTAAAAAGAGAATGCGTCAGGTTGGAAATGTAGAAATTCCGCAAGAAGCATTTATGGCTGTTTTAAAGTTAGATTAATCGAAAAAAAATACGAAAAAGTTTTAAAAACAGGCTTTTAAGCCGTAATTTTAAGTTTTATAAAAATAATACAATGGCTGTAGTAATTAGAATGCCTAAAATGAGTGATACAATGCTTGAGGGCGTTATCGCAAATTGGCTAAAAAAAGAAGGAGATGTAATCAAATCTGGTGACATTATTGCTGAAGTTGAAACAGATAAAGCAACAATGGAATTAGAAAATTATGAGGATGGAACCTTGTTACATATTGGTGTAAAAGCCGGTGAAGCGGTTCCTGTAGATGGAATTATTGCAGTAGTTGGTGAACCTGGTGAAGATTATTCAAGTTTATTAAACCCTTCAGCCCCAGCAGCAAGTGCATCAGTAGAAACTAAAGTTGAAGTTGTAAGCGATGCAGCTCCAGTTCCAGTTGCAGTAGCAGCAGAACCTTCTGTAGATTTAAGCAAAATTAATGCCAAAGCTGTTCGTATGCCTAAAATGAGCGATACAATGGTTGAAGGTGTTATAGCTAAATGGCTTAAAAAAGAGGGTGATGTAGTTAAATCAGGTGATATTATTGCTGAAGTTGAAACAGACAAAGCAACAATGGAATTGGAAAACTATGAAGATGGTACCATTTTATTTATAGGTGCAAAGGAAGGAGAAGGTGTTCCTGTTGATGGTGTAATCATGGTAGTTGGTGAACCAGGAGCTGATTATGCTCCATTATTAAAATCTCCTGCTACGCCACAAGTTGCCCCTGTAGCAACTGCAGTTCCAGCTCCTGTGGCTCAGGCTGAACCTAAAAAAACTGAGAAAGTTGAAGAAGTTAAAGCTCCATCTATTGTAGGAGAATTAAAGGCCTCTCCTCTTGCTCGTGCAATGGCAAATGAGAAAGGATTAAATTTAAAATGGATTCAAGGTACTGGAGAAGGCGGAAGAATTGTAAAATCAGATATTGAAAATTATAATCCGAATGCTGGTGGTGGTGCAATGGGAAATTTTGTTTCAGGTGAAGAATCGTATGAAGATATTCCAAACTCTCAAATGCGTAAAACAATTGCGAGAAGATTATCTCAATCTAAATTTTCAGCGCCAGAGTTTTATTTAACCATGGAAATTAACATGGATAAGGCAATTGAAGTTAGAAAGACTTTAGTTGATACCTTACCTGTTAAGATTTCATTTAATGATATGGTTATTAAAGCAACAGCTTTGTCATTAACCAAACATCCAAAAGTAAATTCTTATTGGATGGAAGATAAAATTCGTGTAAACAAGCATGTTCACATTGGAATGGCTGTTGCTGTGGAAGATGGTTTATTGGTTCCTGTAATTCGTTTTGCAAATGAAAAATCGATAGCACAAATTTCTTCAGAAGCTAAAGATTTAGGTGGCAAAGCAAAAAACAAGCAATTACAACCAAAAGATTGGGAGGGCAATACCTTTACAGTAAGTAATTTAGGTATGTTTGGAATAGACCAATTTACTTCAATTATTAACTCACCAGAATCATGTATTTTGGCTGTAGGTGGTATAAAAGAAACAGTTGGTGTAAAGAATGGACAATTCTTTGCAACTAATATTATGAAGTTAACTTTAACTTGTGACCATCGAGTAGTAGATGGTGCAGCCGGTGCTGCATTTCTACAAACTTTGAAACAATATCTCGAGGATCCAATTAGAATGTTTATTTAATTTCTTCAAGCCTCGAAAATTCGGGGCTTGATTTTTTCAATACAAAAATGTCAGAAAGTATAATACGTGTTGCTGTTCAAAAATCAGGTCGATTAAGTGAAGATTCTTTAAAATTATTCAAAGAATGTGGAATTAAATTTGAATCTGGTAGTTCAAAATTAAGATCTGTTTCCTCTAATTTCCCTTTGGAATTTTTGTTCTTAAGGGACGATGATATTCCGGGTTATGTTGAAGATGGTGTAGCAGATATTGGTGTTATTGGGTTAAATGTTTTGGAAGAAAATAAAAAGAAGGTTGATATTGTAAAGGAACTAGGTTTTTCTAAATGTCGACTTTCTTTAGCAATTCCTCGAAATGAAAATTATACGGGTTTAAATTATTTTGAAGGTAAAAATATTGCCACCTCCTACCCAAATTTAACCAATCAATTTTTGTCAGCAAATGGTGTTAAATCTCAAACCCATGAGATTTCTGGATCAGTTGAAATTGCACCAAGTATTGGCTTAGCTGATGCAATTTGTGATATTGTTTCTACCGGAGGAACTCTGTTAAGTAATGGTTTAAAAGAGGTAGCAGAAGTGTTTAAAAGTCAAGCTGTTATGATCTCAAATTCTTCTTTAAATTCAGAAAAGAAGGCAATTTTAGACAAATTACTTTTCCGAATAGATTCTGTTCAAAAAGCACAAAATGTTAAATATGTGGTATTGAATGTTGAGGAAAAAAATATTGATTTAGTAAAGAGTTTATTGCCAGGTATGAAGGCACCATCTGTGGTACCCTTGGCACAGGAAGGTTGGTATAGTATGCATTCTGTTATTTCTGAAAATGATTTCTGGGATATCATTGAATCTCTTCGTGGAGCTGGTGCTCAAGGAATTTTAGTACTTCCTATTGAAAAAATGATTTTATAAATGCTACAAATTAGTTTATTTCCTAATAAATCAGAATTTGAAGGTCTTTGCCAAAGACCTTCCTTAGATTCTAATTCATTAGAATTAACCATAAAGAATATATTTGACTCAGTTGCATTTAATAAGGATAAAGCATTAATTGAGTTTACAAAGCAATTTGAAAATCGTGAAATTTCAGAGGTTCTTTATACAGCAGAAGATATAAATGAAGGAGCTCGTTTAATTACTAATGAATTAAAAATTGCAATTAAAAAAGCTTACGATAATATTTTCAAATTTCACAAAGGACAACAATTAGAAATAAAAAAAATAGAAACGAGTCCTGGTGTCATTTGCTGGCAAAAAAGTGTAGCAATCGAAAAGGTGGGTATTTATATTCCTGGAGGTACTGCTCCCCTATTTTCCACTATTTTAATGTTGGCAATACCTGCACAAATTGCAGGTTGTAAAGAAATAATATTATCAACTCCAGCCAATCATCCAGCTATTTTTTATGCTGCACAATTATGTGGTGTAACAAAAATGACTAAAATTGGCGGTGCACAGGCAATTGCGGCTATGTCATTAGGTACCGAAAGTATCCCTAAGGTTCATAAATTATTTGGTCCAGGAAATCAATATGTAACTGCCGCTAAGATGTATGCCAATAAAATGGGTATTGCTATTGATATGCCTGCTGGACCTTCTGAAGTTGCTGTATTTGCAGATGAAACATGTAATCCTGCTTTTGTTGCCTCAGATTTGTTATCTCAAGCTGAACATGGTGCAGATTCTCAAGTAATTTTGTTAACTACAAACGAAGAAATAGTAACAAAAGTAATATCTGAATTAGAAAAACAAGTGGAACTTTTGGATCGAAAAGAGTTTGCTAAAAAATCTTTACAGCATTCTAAAGCCATTATTTTAAAGGATAAAATTGAAGTTATCACCTTTTTAAATGAATATGCAGCAGAACATTTAATCTTGGCATGTGCTGAGCCTGAGAAATTTTCTGAACATATTATTAATGCAGGTTCCATATTTTTAGGAAATTATACACCAGAATCTGCGGGAGATTATGCCTCGGGTACAAATCATACCCTACCTACTAATGGATTTGCAAAGGCGTATTCAGGGGTAAATTTAGATAGTTTTGTAAAGAAAATTACCTTACAAGCAATTTCCAAAGAGGGGTTACAAAACTTAGGTGAAACAATTATTACCATGGCAAATGCAGAATCTTTACAAGCACATGCCAATGCTGTTTCAATACGATTAAAATAATATGGATTATCAAAAATATATTTTACCGCATATTTGGAATTTAAAACCTTATTCTTCAGCAAGAGATGAATTTAAAGGTAATGAGGGAATATTTTTAGATGCAAATGAAAATCCATTAGGTTCTCCTACAACACATAATTGGAATAGATACCCTGATCCATATCAATTAGAAATCAAAGAAAAGCTTTCAAAAATCAAGAATTGTCCAAAGGAAAATATATTTCTAGGAAATGGTTCAGATGAAGCAATCGATTTATTAATTCGAATGACATGTACTCCTGGACAACAAGAAATAATTATTTGTCCTCCTACTTATGGAATGTATGAGGTAAGTGCAAATATTAATAATATAGATTTGGTAAAAGTTGATTTAACAGACAACTACCAATTAGATATACCAACTATTGTCAAGGCAATAAATCATAAAACTCGATTGATATTTATTTGTTCACCTAATAATCCAACAGGTAATAAAATTAATCGAATAGATATTTACCAAATTTTAAATCATTTTACTGAAGGTTTTGTAGTTATTGATGAGGCTTACATCGATTTCTCAGATGAACCAAGTTTTTTATTGGAGTTAAAACAATTTCCCAATTTAATCGTTTTACAAACATTGTCTAAAGCCTATGGACTTGCCTCTTTACGCTTAGGAATGGCATTTGCAGATGAGGTACTTATTAATTTGTTTAACAAAATAAAACCACCTTATAATATTAGTGGTGCTACCCAAGAACAAGTTATAGTAGCTTTAGATAATAAGGATTTTGTAAACAATTCAATAAAAGAAATTAGAAGCCAGATAAAATATTTAATTTCAGAATTAGAATTAATATCTAATGTAATTAAAATATATCCTTCCGATGCTAATTTTTTATTAGTTAAATTTAATGAGGCAAATAGGTTATTTGATTATTTAATTACACAAAAGGTAATTACACGTAACCGTTCAAGTGTACCTTTATGTTCAGATACAATTCGAATAACTATTGGTACTCAATTAGAGAATAGTAGTTTAATTCAAAATATAAAAGAATTTTACAATCATTAATATGTTAAAAAAGGGTATAATTTCTTGTTTGATATTTCTAATTCCTTTTTTGGCTCAAAGTCAGTTAAAAAATTGGGGATCAGGATTACGAGTTGGTGAACCTGGTGGTTTTATGATTCGCAAATATCTACCAAATGGTTTAAACGCCATTGAAGTAAGTATGGGTACTTATGGTGGACTTTGGGGTACTCATAGAAATTACAAAGCTGGAACTTTTCAAAACATTGGCCTTACTATTAGTGCATTATATTTATGGCATCATCCAACGATATTAAATCCTAATTTACATACCTATTATGGATTTGGTCCGCAATATACTGTCAGAGATTATTATTCACCAAATGTGCAAATAGCAGATGAAGTTAGAAAGGGTTTAGGTGGTGCAGTTATAGGTGGTATAGAATATTTTCCAATAGATGCACCTAATTTATCTTTTTTTGCCGAAATTGGATTTTATTCTGAAATATCTCCTAATCCTTTTTTTACACATCCGCAAGGTGGCATAGGAACCAGAGTGAATTTTTAGGGGATGTAGCTCAGTTGGCTAGAGCGCTTGCCTGGCAGGCAAGAGGTCGTGGGTTCGAGCCCCATCTTCTCCACAAAAAATGACCGTTAAGGTCCTTTTTTATAATCTATCCTTAAAGGATTCAAATCCAAAGGACTTATAATTGATATATTTTCCGACCGTATTTATTTTCCCAATACTTGGTAAATTAACTCCATTGAAAGTGGTAGTTTTTACCATAGTGTAATGTATCATATCTTCAAATATAATTTCATCACCAATATTTAGTGGTTCTTTAAAGGAATAATCGCCATAATAATCGCCAGCCAAACAAGTCATCCCACCAAAACGATAGACATATTCACCTTTTTGAGGTTCTATTGAAGCATTTCTAATCCTTGGTTTATAAGGCATTTCAAGCGTATCTGGCATATGGGCTGCAAAAGAAATATCTAATATAGCCACATCAATACCTGCCGAATGAACAATATCTAAAACTGTCGATTTTAAAAAACCTGTTTGCCAACCTACCGCAGATCCAGGTTCAAGAATAATTGTTAAATTAGAATACTTAGATTTAAATTCATTTAAAATTGATATTAAATGATCCACATCATAGTCTTCACTAGTTATTAAATGCCCACCCCCTAAGTTCAACCATTTTAATTGAGGTAAGAAATCTCCAAATTTCTCATCAATCACTTGTAAGGTTCTTTCCAGCACGTAAGAATCATTTTCACACATCGTATGCGAATGTAAACCTTCAATATGGGAAGGTAAACCATCTTTAAAATCAGATTTCCTAACCCCCAACCTACTTCCTGCAACACATGGATTATACATATCTGTTTCAATTTCTGAGTATTCCGGATTAATTCTAATCCCACACGAAATATTTGAAGAAATTGCTTGAGAAATGTATTTATTATACTGATTTAAGGAGTTAAAAGTAATATGTGATGCATATTGGCACATTTCAGTAAATTCTGAAGGAAGAAAGGCTGGACAATAAACATGTGCCTTTTCGTTCATTTCCTCCACAATTAATCTAGCCTCATGCAAAGAACTGGCAGTTGCTCCTGCTAAATACTTTCTGAGCAATGGAAATTCATGGTAAAAGGAAAATCCTTTTAAGGCACAAATTATCTCTATCCCGGCCTCGGTTTGTACCCTTTTTAATAACTCAAGATTTTTAATCAATAAATTTTCCTCCAACACAAAAGCTGGGGAAGGAATTGTTGGGTACTGAATTTGCATATTAATATTCGTGAGGAAGTTGAATATTTTTTAATTCATTCCAAGGTAATCCATGAACATTTAACAATTCCATGAACGGATCTGGATTAAACTCTTCAACATTATAAACACCTTCTTTAAACCACTCGCCTGAAGTCATTAAGGCTGCACCAATCATTGCAGGAACACCTGTTGTATAAGATACACCTTGTGCTTGAACTTCTTTGTAACAATCGGAGTGGTGGCAATTATTCCAAACATAATAGGTTGTATCTTTTCCACCTTTTATCCCCTTAATCTGACAACCAATACTAGTCTGCCCAGTATAATTTTCACCCAATGTACCAGGTTCTGGTAAAACTGCTTTTAAAAATTCTAAAGGAACAATATCCATTCCGTTAAATTTAATTGGCTGAATAGAAGTCATACCCACATTTTGTAATACTTCCAAATGTGTTAAATATTGTTGACCAAAAGTCATCCAAAATCTTGCTCTCTTTAAAGTTGGAAAGTTTTTCGTTAACGATTCTAATTCTTCGTGGTATAACAAATAGGACTCCTTTGGACCGATATTTGGGTAATCAATAGGTTTGTGAATAGACATAGGTTCTATTTCAACCCATTGGCCATTCTCCCAATATTTACCTTTTTGAGTAATTTCTCTAATATTTATTTCTGGATTAAAATTTGTAGCAAAGGCTTTTCCATGATCACCTGCGTTACAATCAATAATATCCAAATAATGCATTTCATCAAAATAATGCTTATTGGCATAGGCTGTATAAACACCAGTAACCCCTGGATCAAATCCACAACCTAAAAGAGCCATTAAACCAGCTTTTTTAAATCGCTCTTGATAGGCCCATTGCCAAGAATACTCAAATTTAGCCTCATCTTTAGGTTCGTAATTTGCTGTATCTAAGTAGTGGACTCCAGCCTCTAAACAAGCATCCATAATAGGTAAATCTTGGTATGGAAGTGCCACATTGATGACCAAAAATGGTTTTTCTTCTTTCAATAATTTTACCAATTCAGGTACATTATCTGCATCAACTTGTCTGGTTTTTATTTCAGTTGGCAAACCAATGTTTTTTGCTTCCTGAGCAATCGCATCGCATTTTTTTAATGTTCTAGATGCTAAAACTATTTCTGAAAAAAATGCAGGATTCATTGCACATTTTTTGGCAACTACATTTCCAACTCCACCTGCTCCAATAATTACAACCTTTTTAGACATACCTATTTTTAAAAATGAACGCAAAAATACAAAAAAAGAAGACTGAATAAATTATATTTTATTTAATTTTTAAAAGGTCTAATTACTTTTACAAATGATTTATTCCAAAATTTATTTGTCAAGTTATCTTCCCTTACCCCTTTTGAAGTAGAAGAGTGAATAAAGGTAATGTCAAATCCTCCTTTATTTTTTGTGACAATACCCGCATGATTGATAATGGTGCTACCATTTGTTTTAAAAAAAATCCAATCTCCAATTGTTATTTGATCTATGGAAACAGGCAATCCAAAATTAGATTGATCTTTTGATAATCTAGGAATTTCAAATCCTTCTAATTTATAGCTTGTATATAATAAACCAGAACAATCCATTCCATTTTCATCTATCCCTCCTGTTTTGTACGGTACTCCCGTAAAAGTTTTCAACCGATCAATAATTGAATTTATTTCCCTAAAAGAATAATTTTGAATGTATTCTGATTTTTCTAAACCCACAAATTGTTTAACCTTATGCCAAATACCACAAGAACTTAATCCTACACAGAATATTAAAAAAAATAGAGGCTTTTGTATTGAATTCTTATACATCCACAATAGTACTTTCTTCAAAGTAAATTAATTTACATTTAACATCTATATACCCCATTTCTTTCATCAGTGATTGATAATTTAAAATTTGATCTCGATGTGATTCTTTAGATTTACCAGTTTTATAATCTACAATTACAAACTGATTTCCCTTTTTAAATATTCTATCAGGCCGAATAATTGTTCCATCATCCTTGATGATTTCTTGTTCATTGATAAACGTATTAAATTCTGTTACCAAAGTTAAATAATCTTGATTTTCCAATAAGTTTAAAACACCATCAATAGCAGATTTATTGGCTTCAAATATTTCTTCAGGTAGCTTGTGTAATTTATCCTTGATCGCATCAGACTCCCAATTTGATAATAATTGATGAATATAATTTCCAAATTTACGTTTCTCTAAAGATTGTGAAAAGAAATCTTCTTTAGATTCTTTCTGTCGCAACAAAGGTCTTTTTTCCAAATTTCTTTCTAATTGAATTTGAAAATTTTCTTTCTTTTTAAAGGTATCTTTAAATTCATTTGTTGACTTACTGTCATTTAAAATATATTGAACAGAATTTTCATATTCATTAAAAGATTTATATTCTTTTTTTGAAAAATTATATAATAAAGTAGCTACATTTTCTAATTCATCTGTTGAAACCCAAGTACTAAAAGTGTACAAATCATATTTAGCACGAGTAGTAGCCACGTATAACATATTCAAAGAATCCAAAGCATTTAATTCTTTTTCTGATTCATATTGTTCTTTTAGGTAATCGAATTCTACCAATGCCTTTGAATTACCTGCCAAATAATGATTCCCCAAGAATTTATTGGAGACTTCTAACTCCTCAAAACCTGAAACTTGGTTAAAATCAAACCATTTTGGTGAATCTGTCAAATTAAAATCCCAATCGGCAAAGGCCATAATCACAACAGAATATTCTAATCCTTTACTTTTATGAATGGTTGAAATAGTAATTGCATCTGAATCATCTGACGGATTAATGGAAAATTTATCAATATTTTGATCGTAATAACTTACAAAAGCTTCAATACTATTAGAATTGTTTAATTGATATTCATCAATCAAATCAAGTAATTTCAATAAATAAGGAATTTCTGATTGATAGGATAAAAGTTTGAATGTATCTATTAACTGAATAATTACTGCTTTGGAGTCAATAGTTTGCATACAATTACTGATATCAAAATTCAAGGCGAAAAATTGATTTTGTAAAGAATCTTTTTTGTCAAAATTAAATTCAGTGGAACCAATTAAAATATGGTAATTAGCTAAAACAGTATAAGAATTTAGAGGTAATTTACTTTCTTGTAAAAATTTTAAAAAACTAATCACAAATCGAATAGCAGGTGAAAAATGTAATAATAATGAATCTGCAGAGGTGATTGTTATCGTTGGATCATTCAATTGAGTCAATTGTAGCGCTAGGAAGTTTGCTTCTTTATTCCCTCTAGTTAATATGGCAATATCTTTGTTTTTAAACCCTTTAGACTTAGAAATCTGAATTGTTTCGAATACATTTTGAAAATGCCAATTCCATTCCTCTTGACTGCGTCCTCTCGAATTTTTTGGCTTTAAATAAAAGGAACTTTCAATAGAAGAACATCCTTCAATTTGTGAGCTAGCGTTTTGTTTGAGTTGATTATTATAAACATTTGCAATAAGTGGAAAGGTTTGGGAAAGAAAAGTATTTTCCTTAATCCATTCATAAAAATTATTGTTAAATTTTACGATTTCCTTTGAACTCCTAAAATTATTAGGCAAATTTTCAGATTCCACATAATTTATTATATTTTCAAATCGTTCAAGGTCAAACTCATTATCACCTATTCGATTTTCAACAAGTGCTAAATTAGCATCGTTTAAAGCAGCAATTAAACTGACCTCTCCTCCACGAAATTTATAAATAGATTGTTTTGCATCGCCTACTATTAAACTGTTTTTATTAGAAGAAATTGCATTATCTAACAAAGGCATAAAGTTTTTCCATTGAAGAATAGAAGTATCTTGAAATTCATCAATAAATATATGTATATATCTTTCTCCCAATTTTTCATAGATAAAAGGAATTGGGTCTGCTGCAACAATTTGATTTATTTTTTTACTAAACTCAGAAATAGAGACTAGACCTTTATCTATTTGAAATTCATTCAAATCTTTTTGGATAAAGGTCAATAAAGTATATTTCCTCAAATTTCTTTTTATCAAATTGAGCAAAATAAATTTTTGAGAATGTAACTGATAGGAATTGTAAAATTCTGAAACAAATTGATTTAATTCTGTTGAAATTGTATCAATGGAAGTTTTTATATCTGCAGATGCTGATTTGGAATACCAAGTTTCTGTATCTATCGCAGTTTTCATGTAGGAATAGGGTTTTGCTTCCAATTGTGGATTTTCAAAATACTTGAAAATATCGTTAACAGGTCCCGTTTTCCCTCGTACAAAATCCTCTAAATTTAATCCATTGGAATGAATTAATTCAATAATTGAATTTGTTAAATCTTGTAAATATTTTAGGGAAAGCTTTTCAAAGGCAATGATTTGCTTTTCAATTTGTATGAAATCTTCTGTGCTGAATGAGGCAAGTTCCTTTTCTATAGCCATGTAATCTTCAGTAAAAAGAATCAGTAAAAATTTCTGTAAACTTTCTCGAAGATTATTCCATGATTTTTCATCTTCCACTTCTTTCATCGAAAAATCAATAAAAGCTTGTTTAAGCGATGAATCTGGGTATTGATTAATTTTATCTAAAATTTCATCAATTAAATCAGTTAATAATTTTTTATTATCTAAAACCACCTCAAATTGATCGGGTAGATTTAATTCTTCAATAAAACTTTGACTTAATTTTTGAACAAAGGCATCTATGGTCATTACAGAAAACAAACCATAATCTTGAAGCATTTGATGAAGGGTCTGATTTGCCCTATTGATTATTTCATCCTTTGAGATTTTGTCATTATTTAATTCTGACAAAATTTTAGTAATTATTTCTTCAGATTTCTCATATTTTTTTACATCTGTTTTTTCAAAAAACTTATTTTGACTTATTGAAAACAAAAATTCTACAATTCTTTTTTTCATTTCTTCAGCAGCCTTGTTAGTAAAAGTCACTGCCAAAATTTTACGAAAATACCCTTTGGGATCAACCTCAGACAAGGCCAATGTTAAATAATTTATGGTTAAGGTATAGGTTTTTCCAGCACCAGCAGAGGCTGAAAAGAGTTTCAAGGGCCTTTTATTCATCAAATTCTAATATTTATGCAATTTAAAATAAAAATAGGATTAAAAGGAATAGGGAAAATTCATTAACTTTGTATCCCGTAAACGAATAATTCTACAATACAATGTCTGCCAAAGCGACAAGCAAAAAAACGAAATATATATTTGTTACGGGGGGAGTAACATCATCATTAGGAAAAGGTATTATTGCCTCTTCATTAGCTAAGTTATTGCAAGCTCGCGGACTTAGTGTCACTATCCAAAAATTTGACCCGTATATTAATATCGATCCTGGTACTTTGAATCCATACGAACATGGTGAATGTTATGTAACAAATGATGGAGCTGAAACAGATTTAGACTTAGGACACTATGAGCGTTTTTTAAATGTTCCGACTAGTCAAGCCAATAATATTACTACCGGTCGTATTTATCATAATGTAATTACCAAAGAAAGAAAAGGTGATTATTTAGGTAAAACGGTTCAAGTAGTGCCTCATATCACTGACGAAATCAAAAGAAATGTTCTTTTGTTAGGTGAGACAGGCAAATTCGATATTGTTATAACAGAAATTGGCGGTTGTGTGGGTGATATTGAATCATTACCATTTATAGAAGCTGCAAGACAACTAAAATGGGATTTGGGTGAAAAATATACACTTTTTATCCATTTAACTTTGGTACCCTATTTATCTTCTGCAGGTGAATTAAAAACAAAACCAACCCAACACTCTGTAAAGGCACTTTCCGAATCAGGAATCCAACCTGATATTTTGGTTTGTAGAACAGAACATCCGCTACCTCAGGATATGAAGCGTAAAATTGGATTATTTTGCAATGTTTCGGAACAAGATGTAATTGAAGCAATGGATGCTGAAACTATCTATGATGTACCACTATTAATGAAGGAAGAAAAATTAGATAGTCGTGTTCTTTACAAATTAGATATCTACAACGATCAAGATTCCAATTTAACGCAATGGAATAATTTCTTAGGGAAATTAAAAAATCCCAAATTTGAAATTAATATCGGCTTAATAGGTAAATATGTTGAATTAAAAGATTCATATAAATCAATTGCAGAAGCGTTTATACATGCGGGGGCGGCCAATGAAATTAAGGTTAATGTAAATTGGATCTCTTCGGAAACCATGGATCCTGAAAATATGGATGAAACGCTAAAGCATTTAGATGGCATTTTAGTAGCACCTGGTTTTGGAGAAAGAGGCATTCAAGGTAAAATTGAAGCTGTTAAATATGCAAGAGAAAACAAAATTCCTTTTATGGGAATTTGTTTAGGAATGCAATGTGCTGTGATTGAATTTGCAAGAAATGTATTAGGACTTGAAAATGCTCATTCATTTGAAATGAATCCCGATACAGACAATGCCGTTATTGATATTATGGAATCTCAAAAAGATGTTTCTGAAAAAGGAGGGACCATGCGTTTAGGATCATATCCTTGTAAAATTGAAAAAGGAACATTGGCTTATAAAATTTACGGTAAAGCAAATATTCAGGAGCGACACAGACATCGTTATGAATTTAATAATAAGTATATGGATGCATTCAAAAAAGCAGGAATGCAGATGTCTGGAATAAATCCTGATACAAATTTGGTAGAAATTGTAGAATTACCTAATCATCCATTTTTTATTGGAGTACAATTCCATCCAGAATATAAATCAACGGTAGAGGTTCCCTCTCCTATTTTCGTTCATTTCATCAAGGCAGCATACCAACATGCATTGCCATTAATTAAGAATTCAAAAAATTAACCATGGATAGAAATTCAATAACCGGAATAGTTATTATTGTCGGAATGCTTTTAGGTTACGAATATTTTTTCGGATCAAAGACTCCCGCTCCAGAAACAAAAAAAACAGAAGCTGTATCAAAGGTATCTGTAAAAAAAGATTCTGTCACTAATCAAGTAATTTCAAAAGCTCTTGCATCAGATTCTGTTCAAGTAAAAGCACAGGATTTTATTTTAGAAAACAAGGATTTAAAAGTTACCTTAACCAATATTGGAGGGGCTATCAAAGAAATCAAACTTAAGAATTTTGAAACTTACAAAAATTACAATGATAAGTTAAAATCTGGTTTAGTTTTATTTGAATCAAAGAAAGATAAATTAGAATTAAGTTTACCTATTGCTGGTAAAAAGGTTTCTTTAAACTCTATCAATTATTCAACAGAAGGAGTTCAAAATGGAAAAATCACTTTTATTGGCTCCCTTCCTTCCGGAAAAAGTATAAAACAAATTTATTCATTAGCTAACGAAGGTTTTGAATTAAATTATGCAATAGATACGAAGGAAATTTCTTCTGAAATAAATGGATCTGAATATTCAATTAAATGGGTTGAAAATATTCAACAAACAGAAAAGGATATTAACGAGGAAAGAAAGGCAACGATTAATTACTTGATGCAAGAAGATGAAGAATTTGATAATTTGACAGAGAATCCTTCCAACAAAGAAACCGAAACTATTGCTAAATCTTTAGAATGGATTACTTTTAAAAAGAAGTATTTTATTGGTAGTATCATTCCTCAAAACTTTACATTTTCAAAAGCAGAATTAAATGCTACTCCTAATTTGAGTGATTCAGTTAATATTAAGACATTAGATGCAAAGATTATTGGTAATACTTCTGATTTACAAAAAGGACCTTTGAATTTCAAGTTATACTTTGGCCCAAATGATTATTCTAAAATCAAAAATATAGCTCCATCATTTGGTAAAAACGTAAAATTGAGTTACGATTTCTTGTTGCCTATTACTAAATACATTTATGTTCCCTTATTTGATTTCTTAGAAAGTATCATTTCAAATTATGGACTTTTAATTGTTATTCTTGTGCTTATCATTAAAATGGCACTTTTACCATTGACCTATAAATCGTATGTTTCAATGGCTAAAACAAGAATTTTGGCTCCAGAAATAGCTAAAATTAAGGAGCGTATCGGAGACGATGCAGCAAAAGTTCAACAAGAAACGATGAAGCTTTATCAAGAGGTTGGTGTAAATCCTTTAAGTGGTTGTATTCCGGTTTTAGCAACTATGCCAATTTTGATGGCAGTTTTCTTGTTATTTCCCAATTTAATAAATCTTAGACAGCAATCTTTTCTTTGGGCAAATGACCTTTCAACATTTGATTCTATTATCAATCTGCCATTTAAAATACCTTTTTATGGTTCTCATGTAAGTTTGTTTTGTTTATTGATGACTGCATCGCAATTGGCTTATGGTTATTATAATAATCAAATTACACCAGATCAGCCAGGGCAGCCTATCGATATGAAAAAGATGGCCTACATCACTCCTGTTATTTTTATGTTTGTGATGAACTCTTTCGCAGCTGGTTTAAGTTTCTATTATTTTGTTTCTAACTTGGTTACAATCGGCCAACAATTAGCTATTCGAAAATTTGTAAATGAGGATAAAATCAAAGTACTTTTAGATGAAAATCGTAAGAAAATAGCTGCTGGCGGAGGAAAAAAATCGAAATTTAGCCAATATCTTTCCAACCAAATGAAGGCGATGGAAGAAGCACAGAAAAGCCAACAAGCTAATAAGGGAAAAGGTAAAAGGTAGTAGTTAGTTGCAACCCTTGTGGTAGCTATTCTACGAACTCCGTAGGGGTTCAATTTTAAATAGCCGGCAATGAAATTGTTGGTAAATTAGATAAAAATGACATTAAGCGAACAATATTTTTTACGCGCAAAGGAAGTAATTCCCGGTGGAGTAAATTCACCAGTTAGAGCCTTTAAATCAGTTGGAGGATCACCAAAATTTATTGCTTCTGCAAAAAGAGAATATTTAATTGATGTAGATGGTAAAAAATATCTTGACTTAATTGGTTCTTGGGGACCCATGTTGTTTGGACATGCCCACCCATTTATTCAAGAAAAATTACAAGAAGCCATTCAAAACAGTTTTTCTTTTGGTGCCCCTTCCCTGAAAGAAATTGAATTGGCTGAAAAAATCATTTCAATGGTACCATCCATAGAAATGGTCAGATTGGTTAATTCTGGTACCGAAGCAACAATGGCAGCTATTCGATTGGCTCGTGCTTATACTTCAAAGGATAAAATAATCAAATTTGAAGGCTGCTACCATGGACATGGTGATTCCTTTTTAATTGCTGCTGGTTCTGGTGTTGCAACCTTAGGTACTCCTGATAGTCCAGGTGTTACTAAATCAACTGCAAATGATACCTTAACCGCAATTTATAATGATTTAGAATCTGTAAAAAAATTATTTGAAGCTAATCCAAAACAAATTGCAGCTATAATTTTAGAACCTGTAGTAGGAAATATGGGTTTGGTTTTACCCAAAAATGGCTTTATTGAAGGATTACGTGACCTTTGTAATCAAAATAATGCTTTATTGATATTTGATGAGGTAATGACAGGCTTTCGCCTTTCAAAATCGGGTTATCAAGGATTAACTGATGTTAAGCCAGATTTAACCACACTAGGTAAAATTATTGGAGGAGGTTTACCCGTTGGAGCTTATGGAGGTCGTAAAGATATAATGTCTATGATAGCACCATCAGGACCTGTTTATCAAGCTGGAACATTGTCTGGAAATCCATTAGCAACAACAGCCGGTTTAGCTATGTTGGAATTAATTGAAAATAATCCAAATATTTATACAGAATTGGCTAAAAAAGGAGCACAATTAAAAGCAGGGTTTGATAAAATTTCTAAAGATTTGAACATTCCAATGTTTGTTCAGTCATTGGGTTCCATGTTTACAGTTTTCTTTACAGCACAAGAAGTAAATAATTTTACAGATGCAAAAACATCTGATACAACTTTATTTGGTCAATTTTTCCATGGAATGTTGAATAAGGGAATTTACTTACCCCCTTCTCAATATGAATCTTGGTTTTTAAGTACAGTTATTTCAGATGAACAAATTCAATTTATCATTGATTCTGCATTTGAAGTATTAGAAAACTTTAAAAAATAAGCATGTTATTCAGTTTCATCATACCCGTTTATAATCGTCCTGATGAACTAGATGAATTATTATTCTGCATTCAGAATCAAACGCAAAAAAACTTTGAAATTGTTATAATTGAAGATGGTTCAAAAAATACTTCAAAAGATGTTGTTTCAAAATATCAATCCTGCGGATTACCAATAAATTACTTAGAAAAAGATAATGCAGGTCAAGGTTTTGCACGTAATGATGGATTCAAAATAGCTAAAGGAGATTTTTTTATCATTTTGGATTCTGACGCATTAATTGAGCCCAATTATTTACAAATTGTAGAAAAGGAAATTACAGAGCAAAAATTGGATTTATTCGGCGGACCAGATAAAGATCATCCTTCCTTTACAGCTATTCAAAAAGCTATTTCTTATTCAATGACTAGTTTGTTTACCACCGGTGGAATAAGGGGCAAAAAATCTAATGTAGCTGGTACTTTTCATCCCAGAAGTTTCAATATGGGAATTTCTAGAAAGGTATTTGAAGTGACTAAGGGATTCAAAATAACTCGAATGGGTGAAGATATTGAATTCTCCATACGATGTATCTCATTAGGCTTTAAATCAGGTTTGATTCCTGAAGCTTTTATCTATCACAAAAGAAGAACAAGTTTTGGCCAATTCTATAAGCAATTGCATTTTTTTGGCAGAGCTCGTATAAATATTGGTAGATTTTTTCCCAAAGAGTTAAAGTTGGTTCACTATTTCCCATTAGCCTATTTAATGGGAAGTTTATTTGCAATAATTTCAATTACCTTTTTTTCAAATTCTCCCATTTCACAAATTCTTTTTGGTGGATGGGTCTTATATAATTTAGGTATTTTTATTGATGCTACCAGAATCTACAAATCTATAAAAATTGGAATTTTAGCCTTAATTGCGGCAAATATTCAATTATCTGCCTATGGCCTCGGGTTCGTAAAAGAAAAACTTGGATTAATTAAAGATAAGTAGTCGGAATTAAATAATTCTTTACATAATCTTCTACCCCATCTTCTAAACTTGTAAACGCTTTGATATAACCAATTTGTTTTAATTTATTCATATTCGCCTCGGTAAAGTATTGATAGGTTTCGCGAATATCTTCTGGAATATCAATATATGAAATATTAGATTCTTTGTTAATTGCCTTGAATGTTGCATTAACTAAATCTAAAAAGGTTCTTGCCTTTCCAGAACCCAAATTATAAATGCCCGAGTTTTTACGATGGTACATTAAAAATATACAAACATCAATTAAATCCTTCACATAAATAAAATCGCGCGCCTGCATACCATCTGCAAAATCAGATCGATGCGATTTAAATAATTTCATGGCACCAGTATTTTTTACCTGATTAAATGTATGAAAAATTACAGAAGCCATTCTGCCTTTGTGGTATTCGTTTGGACCATAAACATTAAAAAACTTTAATCCAGCCCAAAAAAATGGCTTTTCATTTTGCTGTAATGCCCAAACATCAAAATCATTCTTAGAATCCCCGTATGGGTTTAAAGGTTTTAATTGTGGAATCAAAGACTCATTATCCTCATATCCTAACTCTCCTAGGCCATATGTAGCAGCAGAAGAAGCATAAACTAATGGAATTTGATATTCAATACACTTATTCCAAACTGTTTTAGAATAATTGAAATTTAACTTGTCAAAAATTGATTTATCAAATTCCGTTGTATCTGTTCTAGCTCCTATATGAAAACAAAATTCAATTTCATTATAATTGCTATCGATCCATTCAAAAAAATTGTCTCGATTAACGTATTCTTTGATTTTTTTTCCAACTAAATTTTTATTTTTTTCTTCATTTGAAAAATCATCCACTGCAATAATATAATTAAAATTCAATGAATTTAATTTACTAATTAAGCAAGAACCAATAAATCCTGCAGCGCCAGTGACAATGATCATAAATTGAAATATTTAAAGTTCAAAATTACAATAAAGACAGGAAGAATCCTTAAATTTGTAAATATTTAAAGTCTGCTAATGTTTTCCCAGACTTTTCATTTTAAACTGAAAACAAATGGTACACGTCATTCGTAAAGAACATTTCAACGCAGCTCACCGCTTATTTAATCCCAACTGGTCAGAAGAAAAAAATGATGAGGTTTTTGGACCTTGTGCGAATAAAAACTGGCATGGGCATAATTTTGAGCTTATAGTAACTGTAAAGGGCCAACCTGACCCTGAAACAGGCTTTGTTTATGATTTAAAGGAATTAGGAGATTTGATTAAAAAGGAAATCATTGACAAAGTAGATCATAAAAATCTGAATGTAGATGTAGATTTTATGTTTGGTAAAATGTGCAGTTGTGAAATTTTAGTAGTAGAATTTTGGAAAATTTTAGCTCCTAAAATTGCATCAAGCTCATCAAATGCTAAATTGCACAAAATTCATTTAATCGAAACTCAAAAGAATTCGGTTGAATACTTTGGTGAATAGGTATGAAATATTTTATCCTTGCTGGTGAAAAATCAGGCGATTTGCATGGGGCAAATCTAATTCGCGCTTTACACCAACAGGATAAAACAGCAAAAATTTTGGCTTGGGGAGGAGATGAAATGCAAGCTGCAGGAGGAGATTTATTAATTCATCATAAGGATATAGCCATCATGGGACTTATCGGGGTTTTACAAAACATTACCCGATTAAAAAGATTATTCAAAACATTTGAAGTCCAAATAAATGATTTTAAACCTGATACAATCATTTTTATTGATTATGGAGGGTTTAATTTGAAAGCTGCTAAGATTGCAAAATTAGCTGGATTCCACACTCAATTTTATATTGCACCAAAAGTTTGGGCTTGGAATTATTCTCGTGTTAAAACGATCAGGAAATGGATTGACGAATTATATGTAATTTTTCCTTTCGAACAAAAGCTTTTTGAAGATGAAGGAATAAGTACACACTATGTAGGCAATCCTATTATGGATGAACTTTCAGCGTTTAAAGTAGACAAAAATTTCTTAGCTGAAAACCATATCTCAAAACCTTTTATTGCACTTTTACCGGGAAGCAGGAAACAAGAATTAACTTATTTATTACCTGTATTTAAGCAATTAAAAGAAACTTTACCCCAATATAATTTTATTATTGGCGGGGTTAAGGAGTTTAAAAATTTGATTGAAAAAACGGGTATTCAAGCCGTATATGATAATACTTATTCCCTCTTAACTGCATCTCAAATTGCAATCGTTTGTTCGGGTACTGCCACTTTAGAAACAGCCTTATTAGGTACTCCATTAGTAGTAGTTTATAAAACTGATAATTTGTTTTACAACTTAGCTAAGTTACTAGTTAAACTAAAGTATATTTCATTGGTAAATATCATTTTGGATAAGTTAGCTATTCCTGAACTCTTACAAAATGAGGTTAATGTTTCAAAAATATCACAGCATATAGAAAGTCTATTTCCTGAAAATTCAATTGAAAGAATCAATCAATTAGAAGATTTTAAAACACTAAAAAAATTAGTTGGAGAAAAAGGGGCATCCGATCGAGCCGCTCAAATAATAATTGAAAAGGCTAAGAATTTTTCAAATAATTCTTAATCCATGATTTTTGTATGCCAGGAACCGTCTGGTAAAATTTAGCAATATCTATTTTATCTTTCTCAAAATCACCACTCGGATAATAGGGCTCATTAAGCATTACCTTCTTATTTACGAAATCAAAACCCACCATAACAATTGGTATATTGGCCTTTTGCGCGATGTAATAAAAACCAGATTTTAGTTCTTTCACGTCTTTTCTTGTTCCTTCAGGGGCCAATCCAGCGTAAAATTCATCTTTTGAATTATATATTTCTGCAATAGCATCTACCAAATTTGTATGTTTAGTTCGATCTACCGGATATCCTCCTAATTTTTTAAATATCCAACCAAAAGGACCTTGGAATAATTCTTTTTTACCCCAAAAATATATTTTGCGTTTAAGAATAGACCGTACACCCACACCCACTGGAAAATCTACCCAGGTAGCATGAGGACATACGATGATAATGCACTTTTTTAAATGGTATGGAATATTTCCCGATACTTTCCAGCCAGAAAGTTTAAATAGCCAATCAAATAGCCAATTACTCATCCACATAGTTCGAAAGTGTATTTGTTATTTGTAATAAAGATGTATTAGGATTGATCAAAATAGCTTGGATTCCAAGATTTAATGCAGTTTCTATGTTAGCTGCATTGTCATCGAAAAAGATAATATCTTTATAATCTACTTGTAAATTTTCAGCTACTTTTTGGTAAATTAATGCATCAGGTTTAACCAAACCCAATTCATAAGAAAGAAATATTTGATCAAAAAGATCAAATAAATTTTCTCCGTTTGGACCTATATTATTTTTAAAATAAATATTTGAATGAATTGAACTGGTATTAGAAAGTAAATTTAAACTTTTAAAGTTAGGTTTAAATTGTTGTAAAGTGAGGTAGCTTTCAACTGGTATATCTAATAACAAAGCATTAAAAGCTTCATCAAATTGTTCTTTAGTACATATAAGATGTAGTTCTTTCTTTAAAAACGAACGAAATTCATCCTCAGATTGATTACCACTTTCATAAGCCTCCCAAAGTCCTAATTCGTGTGTAATTTTTTTAATCTCTTCAAAAGAATATTTACTTGAATACTTTGCAAATCCTTTAAATGTCAAATCTAGATCGATTGGCAAAAGAACATTTCCTAAATCAAATAATAATACTTTTGAATTTGTCATTTATTCTTGAACAACCCCCATTTTGCTGAATTTTTCAATACGATCTAAAATTCGAACTTGAGGATTTACTTTATTTAAAGCTGTTAATTCTCTTTTAATAACTTCTTTTAGGGTTTTTGCGGCTCCATCGTGATCTAAATGAGCTCCACCCAAAGGTTCTGGAATAATACCGTCAATCAAACCATTGCTAAGCATATCATTTGCTGTCAATTTTAAAGCCTCTGCTGCTTGTTCTTTGTAATTCCAACTTCTCCATAAAATTGAAGAACATGACTCTGGAGAAATAACAGAATACCAAGTATTTTCCATCATTAGAACCTTATCCCCTACTGCAATCCCTAAAGCTCCACCAGATGCACCCTCGCCAATGATGATACAAATTACAGGCACTTTCAACATAAACATATCACGAATGTTACGTGCAATTGCTTCACCTTGACCTCTTTCTTCAGCTTCTAATCCTGGAAAAGCACCGGGAGTATCAATTAAACAAACGACAGGTTTATTGAATTTCTCTGCCATTTTCATCAATCGCAATGCCTTTCTATAACCTTCTGG
Organism: Sandaracinomonas limnophila; assembly: GCF_004005965.1. GTDB lineage: Bacteria > Bacteroidota > Bacteroidia > Cytophagales > Spirosomataceae > Sandaracinomonas > Sandaracinomonas limnophila. The sequence goes on from NZ_SACY01000001.1 coordinate 419,036, forward strand.
ATTTGGCATTCCAAAATTACGATATTGGCGTTGTTTCGTATTTCTTCCTTTTTGTTGTCCGATGAACATCACAGAAAATTCATCATCAATATTTCCAAATCCACCTACCATGGCTTTATCGTCTGCAACAGATCTATCTCCATGAATTTCAATAAATTCCGAACATATCTTTTCAATATAATCTAAAGTATAAGGACGATCTGGGTGTCTAGAAAGTTGAACTCTTTGCCAACGAGTTAGGTTTGAAAAAGTTTCTTGTTTCAATTCTAATATTTTTTCAGTTAATGACTTTACGGCTTCAGTTACATCCACATTATTTTCAATAGCCAGTTTTCTCATTTCAATTAACTTATCCTCTAACTCAGCTATTGGCTTTTCAAATTCTAATAATGTTTTCATAATGATTATTTAATGCTACAAAATTATAATTAAAGATCGAATGTTTGATTTTTTTCTGGTAAAATCACTTGATTAAAACCAAATTCTTCTAATTTATGTTTAAAATCTAACATACTTTGCTCTTCACCGTGACTTAAAAATATATTTTTAAGTTTTTTTGGATTCTGGTGACGTACAAATTCAATTAAACCTTTTTGATCCGCATGTCCAGAAAAAACATCTATTTTACGAATTTGGGCATTTACACGATACTCTTTCGTTTTAATTTGAAGGGTTTTCATTCCTCCCAATAATTCTCTTCCTAGCGTTCCTTCTGCCGCAAAACCAATTAATAAAATAGTACAATAAGAATTTTCAATATTATTGGCAATGTGTTGCTCAACCCTACCACCAGAAATCATACCAGAAGAACTAATAATGATACATGGTTCACGATAATTCTTAATTGCTTCACTTTCTTTTTCTGTTTGAAGAAAAACTAAATTGTCAAAATCAAAAAGACTATCGTTTTCCTTAGCAAAGTCTTTTGCCTCTGGATTTAAATAAGATAAATATTTCGAATATATTTTAGTTGAACTTCTACCTAATGGACTATCAGTAAATACTCTAATAGATGGCAAATTATGTTCTTCAATCAATTGATTCAAGGTGAATAATACAGCTTGTGTTCTACCTACAGAAAAAGCAGGAATAATTAATCTTCCAGGTTTATCTACACAAGTTTCACGAATTATTCTACCCAAGGATTCAATAGGAGATTCAATATCTTCATGCACACGATTACCATAGGTGGTTTCACAAATTAGATAATCAACCTCTGGAATAGCCACAGGATCAACATGTAATGGATAATCTTTTCTACCAATATCTCCACTAAAACCAATTTTTTTAGTTACTCCTTCCTCCAAAACCTCGAGTACTACATGAGCAGCTCCTAATAAATGTCCGGCAGGATAAAAAGTAATCCAGACGTTATCAATTATTTGAAATTTTCGATTAAACTGAATGCAAACAAAATTTTTAATTGCATCATCTACATCTTTATTTAAGTATAAATCTCCTTTTTTAAGAAGATTATCCATTTTCTTTTGTTTTTTTCGGCTATCACCTTGCGCAGCTTTTAATTTGCGAAGGTTTAAACTAGCAGAATCATATAAAAGAATTTCAGTTAAATCTGCAGTGGGAGATGTACAAAGGATTTGTCCTTCAAAACCTTCTCGATACAACATGGGTATATTTCCAGAATGGTCAATATGTGCATGCGTTAATATCAATAAATTTATCAACGATGCATCAAAAGGAAAGAATGTCTTTGAAGGTTCTGCTGGTTGTGAATAATCAATTGTACGTTCCATATCGGTCCCACAATCAATTAAAATCTTATAATCTTCAAGTTCCAGCATAAACATACTACCGGTAACTTGTCTGGCGGCGCCCAGAAAATGTAATTTCATATCAAACTAATTGGGGGACAAAAGTCCCCCTATTTATTCCACAAAAATACAACAAAATTTTACTTATTTTACCTCTTTCGCAAAATCTTCCTGCATTTTATCTAATTCTACTTTACTTAAATTTTTATCTGCAACAATAGTTCTATATCTAAATGTTAGTGTTTCTCCTTTTTTCAAGGTATAGTTAAGTTCTGATTTCCCATTAGAAAATACTTTAACACCTAAAGGATTCACGGCAAACAATCCATAACCTCTTGCATGCCAATAACTTGGATAAGAAACATTTTTCGGATGATCTAAAATAGCTACATTAATGGTATGGTTGTCCATTTGTCCTTCTAGATTCATCCATTTACCACGAGTTGACCATACAGCTTCTCCTGTTATACCCTCACTACTAATATAATTTCCGGTAACTCCCGTATTGTCCATTTGGGGAACTTTAGTTTCCACACCATGTGCGTCGGTAAACACATCTGGCTTATTAGAAGGCATTTCTAATTGTCGAGCCACACGAATAGCAAACATTCCATCCTTTACATCTTTAAATACAACCTGGTCAGCTGAAGCTGTTAAACTTGTAATCCGATCAATAATTCGAATATCCTTTGATCCCGAAAAAGTATAGGTAGTTTTTTCATTTAAAACTGTTGAACCTTTCCCATCATTGTCAATCCAATTTGCAGTTACTTGCAATTCCCCAGAATCTTTATTAATCTTTTTTGAGACTACTTTTTCATGAACAATAGTTCCCATTTTGTGATTTTGAAGAGAGGCTACAATGTTATTGGAGTTATTCCAATAATCAAATCCATTCACATCCTCATAATTTAACCACATTCCCACATGATGTGGGTGGTCTACACGCTCACCTGAACGCGGAGCAACAGGGTATCCCCTAGTAATTGTAGTTCCTTGAGCAGAAACAATTGGAAATAAAACAGCCTTTTTTAATACTGATTCTCCAGGATAAAAATAACTCGTAAGGAATTTACCTCCTACTAGGATATCAATTTTATGTTCAGATGTTTTTTCAACGAAGCTGACTTTTTCTTTTTGAGCAAAAGTTGAAAAAGCAGACAGTATACCGATAGTTAAAATAAGTTTTTTCATAATTCAAATTTAGTATAAAAGTAAAAAACCGAGGAAATCTCCTCGGTTTTTTTACTAAATAAAAGAAATCAAATTTTAATAACCTGTATTTTGTGGAAAACCACCATTTTCAGATAAGTCAACTTGCTTTTGAGGAATTGGACGAACATAATGTTTATCAGTAATTCCTACTGCAGCATCTGTATTATTGGCTTTAACACGCTCGATTAAATTTCCCCATCTTTTTAGGTCCATCCAACGAGTTTGCTCTCCAGCTAATTCACGAGCTCTTTCTTCCATGATCAAATTCATATCAACAGAAGTAACCTTCATTGCTTCAGCCTTTCCAGCAGCAGCTGCACGAACACGAACCATGTTAATGGCAGCAACTGCCTCATCTTGCTTACCTAACTTAAATTGAGCTTCAGCCAACATTAAATAGGTATCAGCTAAACGATGAACGAAATAATCACGACTACCATTTTCATACGTCATATCTGGACGAAGTGGATCAAAGAATTTCTTCAAAGTTGGGAACAATGCATAGTTGTAAAGAGATGGCACCAATACTTGGTACGGTTTCTTTGCTCTTTGCTCTTTAGTCCACTCAACACCTGGAATATAGATAGTTGTATCTCCGGCCTTGTAAGTTACAGAAGCTTTTGAATTATCGAATGTGGTGTTGTAAGTACCAGGTTTGTTAGACAACCAAGTATCCTTAAACGTTTTGTTGTAACGAGTATCATTTACTCTATCCGCAAAAACTGTGTTTAATAAATATGGAGTTGGTTTCAAACGCTTAAATGGACGACCATTCGCCACATCTCTTTGCATACCTGGTTGAACGTCATATTGCATACCGAAGTATAAGTGTAACTTATTTCCTTGGTTATCCACAAAACCATTAGTCAATGGATCTGAAGTATATTGTACTGAGAAAATAACCTCATCATTAATTTGATTCGCTTGGTCAAAAACTGAAGCAAAATCAGTTAATAATTTGAAACCATAGTTATTGATTACGTTATTACATAATGTAGCTGCATTTGCATAATCAGTTGCCTCAGCAAATTTAGAAGAAGCACGAGTTAAATAAACTTTTGCTAATAAATTTTCTGCTGCTGCCTTCGTTGCACGACCGAAGTCTGAAGATGCCTTCTTGTTTTCCAATGCTGGAATTGCTTCTAACAAATCTTTTACAATTTGTGCATATACATCCTTTTCAGGTGTACGTGTAGCAGTTTTAGTTGGACCCGTAGTTTCCTTTAAACGTAAATCTAATGGGCCAAACTGTTGAACTAAAATGAAATAATAATGAGCTCTCAAATATTTCATTTCACCTACTCGCTGAGCTTTAACTGCATCAGTAATTCCTGTAACAGTTGGTGCACGATCAATTACAGCATTAATTGTATTAATACCTTTGTACGTGTCATCCCATAGTTGTGCCAAAATATCAACTGATGATGTTAATTGGGAATCATAAAAATGGAAGCCCTTGTATGAACCGTCAGCACCAGCACTATAAATATCGGTACCATATTCAGACATAGTTAAACCACGTTCAGTTGCATAAAAAGAACGCAAGGGAGTGTATGCCGCATTAGTTGCAGCAATAAAACCTGGAGTTGTAGCGATATAATCATTACTGATATTTGAAACTACGGTCTCCTTTAGCATATCACTACACGAAGAGGTTCCCAACATAATAGCTGAGGCCATTCCTAGTGCTTTTAGTGTATTTTTCATATATAAACTTTTCATTATTCGTCGAATTAAAATTTAATATTTAAACCGAAAGTGCTAACACTTGTTGCAGGAGTAACGTTGTTTTCTACGTTACCATTAGAAGTTTCTGGATCTACACCATTATCTTTGCTACGATATTTCGAGAAGATAAATGGTTGCTGAATACTCGCATACACACGCAAAGAAGATAATCCTAACTTATTAGCAACTTTAGCTGGGAAAGTGTAGCCTAAGTTAATATTACGAACCTTGATAAATGAACCATCAAAATAAGAGATAGCTGTATTATAAGCAGGAAACTCTTGGTTAAAGTTCGGACGAGGATAATATGCATTCGGATTATTTGGAGTCCAATAATCAACCTTAATTTGGTTATAACGACCTTGTAGGTAGTTAGAATTTTGGTGGAATTTAGACATAATCATTTGTCCTTGACGAGTAAAGATAAAGAATGACAAATCGAAACCTTTGAAAGAGAAACGGTTTGTGATACCACCTGTCCAAGCCGGAACGTCAGAACCTAATAACACACGATCATCAGCAGTAATTTTACCGTCACCATTTGAATCAGCAACCTTAATTTGACCTACTGTAAAGCCCATTGCAACAGCCTGTGCTTTTTCAGCTTCTTGCCAAATACCTGCATATTTATAATCATAATATGAGTTCAATGGTTGACCGATAAACCAACGGTTACCTACGTCATCTTTTGCACCATTATATAATGATAAAATAGCTTCCGTATTCTTGTAGAATGTAAAATCTGTTGACCACTTAAATCCATTTGCTGCATCAACGTTTACAGTTGATAAGGAAATTTCAATACCACGGTTTCTAGTCTCTCCTACGTTACGTGTTACTGCAGCAAAACCAGTTGAAGTTGGTAATTGGTCAGACAATAACAAGTCCGTTGTATTTGTTTGGTAATATTCTAAGGATCCAGAAACACGACCTCTTAAAATAGAGAAGTCAGCACCGATGTTTTGAGAAGTTGAAGTTTCCCACTTCAAATCAGCATTACCAATTGTATTTGGACGATATCCGTATGCAGCTGTGTTATTCCAAGCATAAGAAGTTCTACTTTCCAAACCTTGAGTTTGGTAAGGAGATAAACCTTGGTTACCTACTGATGCGTAAGAAGCACGAAGTTTTAATTCATCTAACCAAGTTAAATCCTTCATGAAATCTTCTTGATGTAAATTCCAACCTAAAGCTACACCTGGGAAATTACCCCATTTAGAGTTCTCACCGAAACGAGAAGAACCGTCACGACGCATGGTTGCAGTCAATAAGTACTTTCCTTTGTAATCGTAATTCACACGAGCCATGTAAGAAGCAATCGTCCACTGAATTAAGTTTGAACCTACTCCTTGGATTGAAGAAGCATTTGCTAAATTGTAGAAAGCTTGAGTTTCTACCGGAACACCCATTACAGATTGAGTATATTGCTCAAAATTATCACGTTGCATAGATTGTAACAAAGTCACACCTAAGTTGTGATTCTTCCATTGCTTGTTATACGTCAAGATATTTTCTAAAGTATAGTTAAATCCAAAACGGTTGTCAGTAGTAGCAGTTGGGTTACCACCTTTGATATCATTTGTTAATGCACCATTGAAACGACCATTTCTAGAAATAGTAAAGTCAGGACCAAAGTTTACACGATATTTTAAACCTTCAGCAATTTGGTATTCAGCATAAATACTATTGAAAATACGATATTTCTTAGTCTCATCAATTTTAGCTCCAGGAACTACCTCATTTAATGGGTTAGTCAATAAAGCATCATCAGTTTGTTGGAAAATTAAGTTTCCAGCATCATCATACGCACGAGCTAATGGATTTTGAGAAGATAAATAACCATAAGGGTTTAAGTTCGCACCATTTGTTAATGAATACATTCCGTAAGAAGAAATACCAACTTTCAAACGCTTATTCACTTGATGATCAACATTTACACGTACTGAATAACGAGTAAAGTCTAATCCAGCAATAATTCCTTGGTCTGAAAAATAACCCGCATTAATTGAGAACTGAGTTTTTTCATTTCCACCCTGCACACCTAAAGCATGATTTTGTTGGAAACCTTTTCTAACCATTAAATCTTGGTAATCAGTCGTTCTATTTTTAGAAATACCATCCAATTCAATTGCAGTAAATAATTTTGAATCTGCATAAGCATCAATAACACCAGTTGGAACGATATTTCCATTAGCATCCTTATAAGTACCGATTGTACGACGCGATTCACGCTTCATCTCAGCATATTCAGCACCATTGAATAATTGAATCTTATCTAAAGATTGAGTTGAACCCGCATACGTGTCGTAAGAAATAGTTGTTTTACCATCCTTAGCACCTCTTTTTGTGGTAATCAAAACAACACCATTAGCACCACGAGCACCATAAATTGCAGTAGCAGTTGCATCTTTAAGGATTTCCATTGAAGCTACATCATTTGGATTCATATCTTCGTAACCACCTGAAAGAGGTATACCATCCACTACATATAATGGATCATTACCCGCATTAAATGAACGACGACCACGAATCAAAACTTTTGGCACAGTACCAGGCTTAGAACCTGACTGAGCAACGTCAACACCCGCTACCCTACCTTGCATCGCTTGTCCAAGGTTCGTAATTGGCATTTCTGTAATTTGTTTTGATGTTACAGATGAAATAGCACCTGTTGTTTGACTTTTCTTTTGTGTACCGTAACCTACAACTACTACCTCCGAAAGGGCTTTATTGTCGACACTTAAAGAAACATTGATCTGAGATTTGTTTCCAACAGATACATCTTGGTTATTGAAACCAACTGATGAAAAGATCAAAACATTAGATCCTGAAACAGAAATTTTAAAGTTTCCATTCGCATCGGTAGTAGTACCCTTACTAGTACCTTTAATTGAAACGCTGGCACCTGGGATACCTGATCCATCTTCTGAAGATGAAACTTTACCAGAAACCATTCGATCCTGTGCAAATACCTGCACTCCAATTAGTAACATAATGAAACTAAACAGGACCTTAGAAAGTAATTGTTTTCTCATAGGTAAAAAATTAGTTAAAAGATTGCAAAGTTTGATTTATTCTAAGCCAGAGTCTTGCTACCTCCTCTATACTTAGCTGTTCGGTGCTACTATTTTTAAGATTATTATCTGAACAGTAAGATAAATCATCTTTTTTTTCATTAATGATGTTTGACAAGGGACTTTCAATTCCTTTATTATTTTGAATATTTCCCTTGTTATTTTTCATTGCATTATAGAAACTACCCTATAAAGCAGTACAAAAATACTTTTTACTCAAAAAAATATAAATAAAATACCACAATCAATAGGCAAAGTCTGAACCAAGATTAGTTTTCAAACTTTTTAATGCCCCAAATATCAGATTGTAAACTGATTGAGGGTTGATTTGCATTTTGGTAGATATTTGATCAGTATCTAAATTATGGAAGTATTTTAAAGAAATTGCTTCCCTTTGTCTTTTACTTAATTTACATAAACTGTTTTCTAACAAACGATTATTAATTTTTTCACTTTCAACTTCAATCATTTTACTTTCAGCACTTTGAAAAAATTCAGTTTGATGAATAACGTAATTAAAATCATTTGAGGCCATTTTCATAGATCCTTCTAAATGACGCACTAATTTTCTTTTGATAGAAGCCATTAAATAAAATTTAACAGAAGTAGTTGGACCTAGGTTTTGATGATTTTTCCATAATTCAACAAATAAATCATGCAAACAATCTTTGATCAATTCTTTATCAGCTGTCATACTTAAACAATACGAATACAATTGCTGTACAAAATATTGATATAACTCGCCAAAAGCTTGTTGATCCCCTCCTCTTAAAGAATCCCAAAGTTTTACTTCATCAATTGCCTTTTTCATTTGAAAACTTGTAATATTTTTATTTCAACAGATCTCTGTGATGTATTAACCTGTGTAATATAAGGATCACTTTTATAAAAAAACAAAGAAAAACTATAAATTATTTCCGTAAACGTTTACGGAAACGTTTACAATCTAAAGTTTTTTCAAAACCCTAAAAAAATAAACGTTTTTGAACATTTTTTTGGAAAAATTGAAATAAAAAAGGAGCTTTAAAGAATTGAATTATTAGAAGATTTATGAATATTAAAAAGTTAAATACTTTAGATGCCAGTATGTTGGTAATGGGATCAATGATTGGATCAGGCATCTTTTTAGTAAGCTCTGATATTGCTCGTTCATTAGGTTCAACTTCCCTATTATTAGCAACTTGGATTTTATCCGCTTTTCTTACAATTACAGGTGCATATGCCTATAGCAAGCTTTCAACTGAATTTCCTAAAACGGGTGGACAGTATATCTATTTAAAGGAAGCATATTCTCCATTAATGGGATTTCTTTTTGGTTGGTCTACTTTTTTAGTGATTCAAACAGGTACAATCGCTGCCGTTGCTGTGGCTTTTGCAAAATATACAGGATATTTATTCCCTGAATTGATTAATACAAGTTCCATTGCCGGAACATTTATAAATACTCAAACTTTACTAGCAGTTTTTTCAATTATAATATTAACCTTGATTAATTTGAGAGGAGTAACGATGGCATCATTGGTACAAAACCTTTTTACATTTACCAAAATTGCATCACTTATATTTTTACTGGGATTAGGAATTTATATTGGCTTTCAAAATAATTGGATTAATCTTGAAAATATTTGGCAAACACCTAAGTCTTTTATTCCTACTACTAACAATTTCACCAATATAGGTGGATTAACTACTCTTTCTGTTTTTGGAGCTGCAATGATTGGTCCTTTATTTAGTTCATCAGCTTGGAATAATTTAACCTTTGCATCTCAAGATTTTGAAAATCCTAAAACGACCGTAGCAAGAGGCCTAGTTTATGGGACCGTTTTGGTTTGTTTAATCTACTTTCTGACAAATATTGCCTATCTGGGTATTTTACCATTTGAGGGAAATCCAAATGGTACTGATGCCCTTTCAAAAGGAATAATGTTTGCTGAACAAGACCGAATTGGTTCAGCTGCTTTAGAAGTGGCACTGGGACCCATTGGTGCTGTGGTAATGGCTGTTATGATTATGATTTCAACCTTTGGTTGCAATAATGGCATAATATTATCTGGAGGCCGTTTATTTGAAGCAATGTCAATTGACAAGTTATTCTTTAAAAATGCAGCTATTCAAAACAAAAATGGAGTACCCAAATACTCTTTGGTAATTCAATGCATTTGGGCATGCCTTTTATGCTTTTCCGGAAGTTACAATGACCTACTTGATTTTACAGTCTTTGCTATTCTTATTTTTTATTTTTTAACTGTATTAATTTTATTCAATCAAAAAATTTACCAAAACAAATTAAATCTAAATCAAAAATTATTATTTGCTTGTTATTTAACAATTTTGGTTGCAATTGCAGGAAATTTATTACTTGCAAAGACTTTTACATCAAGTATAGGACTGATAATTGTCCTTTCTGGAATTCCAGTCTATTATATATTTAAAAGAAGTCTTAATTAAAGAATCTTCTGATCTTTCAGCCATATAACCAGTCTATCGAACCATTGTTCTTGACTGGTTTTGTTGTTTAAACCAAAACCATGTCCACCATTAGGATAAATATACATTCCAAGGGGTACCTGATGATAAGCTAATGCATCTGCGTAAACCAATGTATTTTTTAATGGAACAGCACCATCATCAGAAGCGTGAACAATAAATGCTTTAGGTGTAGTTGAGGTAACATGTAATTCATTTGAAAATAAATCGACTGAGTCAATTTTTGCCTTTGCTCCTATTAAATTATTTTTGGAACCTTGATGTCCAAATTCTTTCATTGTGATCACTGGATATAATAATATTTGAAAATCTGGACGTAATGAAATCCCATCCCCAAATTCAGTAAAATCGGTTTCAAAATGTGTCGAGGCAGTTGAAGCTAAATGTCCACCAGCAGAAAAGCCCATTATTCCTATTTTATTGACGTCAATACCCCATGCATTTGCATTTTTACGAGCAATCCGAATAGCTTGTTGAGCGTCTTGAATTGGAGCTATCGATTTGTTTTTCTGTGATTTTACATCTGGTAAACGGTAATGTAACAAAAGCACATGAATACCTAATTCATTAAATTTTAATGCCACATCAGCCCCTTCGTGCGAAGCCGCTAAAATGGTGTAACCACCTCCAGGACAAATAATTACACAAGGAGCATTTTCTTTCGCTTTAGCAGCTTTAAAAAATTTATATTTAGGGATACTAACTTTAGAAATTCTTAAGATTCCGTTTGTGACAACATATTTAGAAGAATCGGGTCCTTGAATATAATTTGGAATTTCGCCAACATACAAAGGTGTAAAATCTTGTGCTACTATTGAAGTTCCCATTAGCAGTAAAATAAAGGTTAAAAATTTCATGTTATTTAGATTTATCGGTTGTAATTAAAACAACAGCTGTAAGTATGAACAAACTTGCTAACAATAATAAGGGACTTAAACTTTCATTCAAAATAATATTTCCTAAAATTAAAGCAAAAATCGGATTGACATAGGTATAGGTAGCTACCAAAGTTGCATCACATTCCTTTGATAAATAGGCAAATATTGAAAATCCAAACATTGAACCTATCAAAGCTAAATAAAAGAAAACATAATAAGCTTTAGCAGGTAAAATACTTAAATCTAATGTTTGAATATCTCCTCTAAAATAGGAAACAATCAAGGCCAATATTGCCCCAGTACACATTTGAATAAAACTAGTTTGTGTAAAGTGATACACATTTGCCCCGGTGCTTTGAATTCTAAATACACCATAATTCCAACCTAAAACTCCAAGAACCAAATAAAGAATTCCTTGTAAAAAATCTGATTCTTTTCCCGGAATTGCCAATGACTTAGAACTTGTCATTATTAAAATACCAATTAAACCTAAACTAGTTCCAATCAATTTTCTATTAGAAGGTTTTTTACCATCTATCCAAAAGAAAATAACCAAAAGTAATGGCCCTAATGCCATAAATACTGATGAAAATCCGGATGGTACAATTGAACCTGCCAATGCCATACAGCCATTGCCAATGAGAATTAAATAAAACCCGGCCATCAAATGTGTTCTAAGATGCTTGGCTTCCATTTTTTTCCAATATCCTCCTAGCAAAGAAATTATTCCTAACAGTGAACCTGCTAAAAAATTTCTAGAAAAGGTAATCATTAATGGAGGTAAATAGGAAAGTAATATACGAACACTTAAAAAGGTACTTCCCCATACTAAATAAAGCAGGCCTAATGCTAGTAATAGAGAAGGTCTTAAGGCTTTATTCATTTGTTAGTAAATCGGGTCTTCGTTGTTTGGTACGTGATAAAGATTGTTCAAATCTCCATTCAGAGATTTTTTTGTCGTGACCAGATAATAAAACTGCAGGCACTTCCATTCCTTCAAAATTTGCAGGCCGGGTATAAACTGGTGCTGAAAGAAGTCCGTCTTGAAAGGAATCAGTCAAAGCTGAAGTTTCATCACCTATGGCCCCTGGTATTAATCGAACGATTGCATCAGCTGTAACCGCTGCTGCTAATTCACCACCAGATAAAACATAATCGCCAATGGAAATCTCTTGGGTTACATATTTTTCCCTAATTCGCTCGTCAATCCCTTTATAATGGCCACATATAAAGATCATATTGGTTTTATTTGCCAAACCATTAACTATATTTTGTTGTAAGGTTTGCCCATCTGGACTAAAAAATATCACCTCATCATAGAGTCTATCTGCCTGTAGACTTTCAATAGCCTTGGATAAGGGTTCAGGCGACAAAACCATTCCTGCCCCACCACCAAATGGATAATCATCAACTTGTCGATGTTTTTTGGAAGAAAAATCATGCAAATCGTGTAAGTGAATTTCAACTAAATTATTCTTTTGCGCACGTTTACATATCGAGTGTTCAAAAAAACTCTTCATGAGATCAGGTATTACAGAAATGATGTCAATTCTAATCATTTAAATAAATATCTAATAAACCTTCAGGCAAAACGGTATTAACTATTTTATCTTTTTTATTAACCTTGGGTACAATTTCATCTGTCAAAGGAATTAACACTTCTCTTTCCTTATACATCATTACTAGTACATCTTGAGCACCTAAAGAGACAATTTCTTTAACTAAACCTAAAAGTCCCAAATTGACATCTTCTACCTGATATCCGATGACTTCGTGAAAATAAAATTGATTTTCTTTCAATTTTGGTAAAAAACTCATGGGTAAAAATAATTTTTTACCAACCAATTCTTTTGCCTTATCAACTGAATCAATTCCTTCAAATTGTATTAGATTCAAATTGGGTTTAATTTGAATATCATCTATGAAATAAGGAACCAAATCGTGTCCTTCTTGTACAAAAACAGAGGTTAATTCATCATATTCGTAAGGGTCATCTACATCCAAAAAAGCATGTAAAGCTCCTTTTATACCATGAGGTTTTGCAATTGCCCCTAATTCAAAATATTCTTGCTTAGCCATATACAAAAAAAAATCATACAAACTTGAAAACAAATTTGTATGATTTTAAGGAATTTTTAAAATTATTCAGCTGATTCTTCAGCAGGAGCTTCTGTTTCTTCAGTTGCAGCTGGAGCCTCTTCAACTGCAGGTTCTGCAGCTACTTCAGCCTCTACTTCTGGAACTTCAACACCAGTTGCCTCTTCTTCAGCTTCTTGAATTGCCTCTACAACGCTTGCAACTACTGCATCATCAGCAGCTTTGTTTTTCGCAGCAATAACCTCTGCACGAGCAGATGAAACTTTAGATTCTGCAGCCAAACGATCTGCTTTAGCAGATGCTTTACCTTTAGAAATGCTATCTAAATTTGCTTGTACTTTTGCATCTTTCTCTTTCTTCCAAGCTTCAAACTTAGCGTCTGCTTGTTCTTGAGTGATTGCTCCTTTGTTTACCCCTACTTGTAAGTGTTTCTTTAACAAAATACCATTTTGAGATAAAATACCATTTGCTGTATCTGTAGGTTGAGCTCCATTCATCAACCATTTTAATGCTTGCGCATCGTTCAAATTTACAGTTGCAGGATTTGTGTTAGGATTGTATGTTCCGATTTTCTCGATAAAACGTCCATCTCTCGGTGCACGTGCATCCGATACTACGATGTCATACATTGCTAACTTTTTACGTCCACGACGCGCTAATCTAATTTTTACTGCCATTATATATGGATTTAGTGAGGGATCTCGTCCCTCGTTATAAAAAATGTCTGCAAAATTAACGATAATTATCCTTTAATGCAAAAAAGGAGAAAATAAAATATAAGCCGAATTCTGTAAGCTAAAAGCTCTCTTATCATTTATCTTGGACTTTCATCACTGAAAGTCTCTAGCAATCTACCCATCGGCATCAGGCGAGCAACCTGTGCATTACTGCACCGACCTATTTGATTTTGCAACACGTGAGGTTTACCTAGCCAAACTTGTCACCAAATTTGCGGTGGGCTCTTACCCCACCTTTTCACCCTTACCCGAAGGCGGTAATTTTCTGTGGCACTTTCTGTGGATTTCTCCCCTTCCCGTTAGGAAGCACGTTGCTCTGTGTTGTTCGGACTTTCCTCTTTAAAAAGCGATAAGACTTTTATTTTCTCCGATGCAAATTTAAGGATTTATCAGCAATATCGGATTTAAAATTTTTCCTCTTATGAAAATACCTTCCTGTTGACTTTGTAAATTAATTAATTGAATATTACCAATTTGGTCAGTCATTCCACTATTAACCAACATTTGAGAAAAATCAATTTTGTTTTTCTCAATGCTTTCGCTAATTCTCTTTTCAACCCGTTTTGGCATTAAATTATAAGGAAATCTCAACTTTTCCTGTTCAATATTTTTACAAGTCAAATACAAAAATTGGGAATCATTATATACTTGAATAGTAAAATTTATCTTTGATTTTTTACCCAGCAACCCTTTGGTTTCAACGTATAAACCTTCCTTTTCAATACTTAAATTATCAATTTGAAGTTTACCTTTATTTAAATTAGTTAACATTGCCAACAAACTGGATTTACCGGTAAAAAACACCAACTGATTATCTATTAATCCATTTAAAGGTTTAAAATTTGCTTTTTCTCCCCCAACAGTAGAAATCCCTAAATTTCCTCGCAATTCAAAATCCCCCGTAACAGCTCTATTTTCAAATGAAAAACTTTTGGGTATAATACTAAATTTGTCATTTAGCCATTCAAATTGAGCACTCTTACGAGATATAATTTCCTGTTGAATCTTTGGTAACCAATTTTTTGCAGAAACCACAGCATTTAAATTATCCAAAATTCCTTTAGAAATAAACTCCTTTTTACTTTCAATGTATTTATCAATAATTGAACTTGCATTTACAGAAAAACCAGCAACTTTAATGCTAGGCTTTTGAAGCCAATCATAACTATAATCACATGTTTCAAAATAAATATCCGGCCCAACATTTGAGCTAATTGGAAAACTTACCTGTGCTTTGATAGTCCCCTGAAACCAACCTGCATTCATTCCTAAAACACTAGGCTTGGCTTTGAAGATTAATTGTAAATCTGAAATAAATATTTTGTCATTTCGGTATTCGATCTTTGGCGTATTATTCAATTGAATCAAAAAGGGATCATTTTCTTTTTGTTCAGCTAATATTTTACCTGGGACGAAGGCTAAACGACGTAAAAGCGAATCGTAGCTGTAGTGTATTCGAACTAACAAACGAGTGGGCTGTAATCCCAAGGTGCCATCAGTAAATGACATTTGCTTACCTTCTGGCTGATTAGGTTTGTGAACAGCACACGAACCTAAAAACAAAAAAAATCCCAGACCAATGAAAAACATTAATCTGGGAAAAATAATTCTTTTTTCCATTAGGTTAATAAACCTCCATTAACAGAAATAACTTGACCAGTAACATAAGAAGACAATTCAGAGCCTAAAAACAGACACACGTTTGCAACTTCTTTAGAATCTCCTCCTCTTTTCATCGGAATATTTTTCTTCCAATCCTCTACCGTAGCAGCGTCTAACTCTTCTGTCATCTCAGTTTCAATAAATCCTGGTGCAATTGCATTGCAACGAATATTTCTTGATCCAAGTTCTAAGGCAACAGATTTCGTAAAACCGATAATACCAGCCTTAGAGGCTGAATAGTTAGCTTGACCTGCATTTCCCTTAATACCAACAATAGAAGTCATATTAATAATAGAACCTGATTTAGCCTTCATCATTGGTTTAATACAGGCTTTAGTCAAATTAAAAACAGATTTCAAATTAACCTCGATAACTTCATCCCATTGTTCTTCACTCATTCGCATCAATAAACCATCTCTGGTAATACCCGCATTATTAATCAAAACATCAATTTGTCCAAAATCAGCCATCACCTGATTAATAAGTTCTTCTGCTTGATCAAATTTAGAAGCATCCGAACGGTAGCCTTTTGCCTTAACACCAAATGCCTCTAATTCTTTTTCCAATGCTTGTCCTTTTTCTACAGATGACAGATAGGTAAAAGCTACATTCGCCCCTGATTGAGCAAATGTGGTAGCAATTGACCTACCAATACCTCTTGACGCACCGGTCACTAAAACAACTTGATTTTCAACTAACTTCATCTTTAAACTTTTAATTTTCAAATTCAATATTTCCACTGCCCAATACCCACTACTTACTTTTCTTCTTTCTATTAAAACTCAACTGCTCCTGACCTTCTTCAAAATCAATATAAATACACTCTCCTTCTTTTAAAGCTCCCTTAAGAATTTCTTCTGCCAAAGGATCTTCTACATATTTTTGAATCGCTCTGTTTAAAGGTCTAGCACCAAATTGTGGATCATAGCCTTTTGCTGAAATTAAATCTTTTGCCTTTTCTGATAATTCTATTTCAAAACCCAAATTTAATAATCTATCTTTTAGCTTAAGCAACATAATATCAATGATTTTATGAAGGTGCTCCTTTTCTAAAGAATTGAAGACGATAATATCATCAAGGCGATTGATAAATTCTGGTGCAAAAGCCTTCTTCAAGGCACTTTGAATAGTGGATTTAGCATGTTCTTCCTGATTATCCAATCTAGATTTAGTTGAAAATCCAATTCCCGATCCAAAATCCTTCAAATCACGAGCTCCAATATTGGAAGTCATAATGATGATGGTATTTCTAAAATCAACTCGTCTCCCTAGTCCATCAGTTAAAATACCGTCGTCCAATACCTGAAGCAATAAATTGAATACATCGGGATGGGCTTTTTCAATTTCATCTAATAAAATAACCGCATACGGTTTTCTACGAACTTTTTCAGTCAATTGTCCACCTTCTTCATAGCCAACGTATCCTGGAGGCGCTCCCACTAAGCGAGATACTGAGAATTTCTCCATATACTCACTCATGTCAATTCTAACCAAAGCATCTTCTTTATCAAACAGATAAGTTGCTAAAACCTTGGCTAATTCTGTTTTTCCAACACCCGTAGGACCTAAAAAAATGAAACTTCCAATAGGTTTTTTAGGATCCTTTAAACCAACCCTGGTTCGTTGAATGGCCTTCACTAACTTTTTAATGGCATCATCCTGACCAATTACTTGTTTAGTCATTTCGGATTCCATGTTAAGTAGTTTCTCTCCTTCTTTTGTTGCCACACGTTTAACAGGAATACCTGTCATCTGCGCTATTACTTCGGCGACATGCTCATCATCTACTGTAAATCGTTTCTGTTTAGATTCTTCTTCCCACAATTGCTTTGCACGCTCTAATTCATCAATTAATTTCTTTTCTCGATCTCTTAATTGAGCAGCTTCTTCATATTTCTGAGATTTAACCACTTGGTTTTTCTCTTTTTTAACCAATTCTATTTGTGATTCTAAGGCAACAATATCTTCAGGTACAGAAATATTTGAAATATGTACCCTAGCACCAACTTCATCCAGCACATCAATCGCTTTATCAGGTAAAAAACGATCTGAAATATATCGATCAGATAATTTTACTGCGGCAACAATAGATTCATCAGTATAGTTTACATGATGATGCTCCTCGTATTTTTCTTTAATGTTATGTAAAATTTCAATCGTTTCATCAACGGAAGTTGCATCAACCATTACAGTTTGAAATCTTCTAGCCAATGCTCCATCTTTTTCGATATATTGGCGATACTCATCTAAAGTAGTTGCACCAATAACTTGAATATCACCACGTGCTAAAGAAGGTTTAAACATATTAGAAGCATCCAAACTACCTGATGCTCCCCCTGCACCTACAATGGTGTGTAATTCATCGATAAACAAAATAACATCAGTAGATTTCTCCAACTCATTCATTACCGCCTTCATGCGTTCTTCAAATTGTCCACGGTATTTAGTACCCGCAACCAAAGAGGCAATATCAAGGGTAACAACTCGTTTTCCAAACAAAACACGCGATACTTTTTTTTGAATAATTCGTAAGGCCAAACCTTCAGCAATTGCTGTTTTACCAACCCCTGGTTCTCCAATTAAAATAGGGTTGTTTTTCTTTCTACGAGATAAAATTTGGGCAACACGTTCAATTTCTTTTTCGCGTCCTACTATTGGATCTAATTTACCAGCTTCTGCTATTTTAGTTAAATCTCTACCAAAATTATCCAAAACTGGTGTTTTGCTTTTTTCTGCAGATTTTGTGCCTGTAGAACCGGCAGATGAACCCGACCCAGCCGAGTACATTCGGCTATCGTCCTCATTATCTTCCATATCCATTGATGCACTTGGTTTCTCAGATTTACTTGGATTTCCTCCTTGAAATTCAACCATTTCTTTAATCAAGTCGTAATAAACTTGATATTTTTCTAAAATCTGAGTAGCTACATTATCTTCATCACGCAAAATGGCCATTAACAAATGATCTGTTTCAACCAAATTGGTTTTAAAATATTTGGCCTCTAAATAGGTCAATCGTAATACTTTCTCCGCCTGTTTTGTTAAAGGGATATTTTGCAAACTTTTTGCTTCAGAACCTTTGCTAGTCAAAACTGTTGAGTTTTCAATATTTTGCTTTAATTGTTCTAAAGAAACTCCTGAACGTAATAGTAAATTAATACCAGGTCCTTCCCCATCTCGAATCATACCCAACATTAAATGTTCGGTACCAATATAATCGTGACCCAGACGAAGAGCTTCTTCTCTTGCGAAGGTAATAACATCTTTCACTTTATTGGAAAATTTCGCTTCCATAATAATATAATTTTAAAGCACAACAACAATGTTAGGCATTTTGTTCAATATTCAAACTCTTCAATATACTTAAACTATCTCGCCCCCTATTCATAACTAAATCGACTACTGACAAACTCTCAACAAATTCCATGCCAAAACATTGCTGATAGGAATAATCTGACACATTAATTTTTTGAACTTTCGGATGAATCAAATTATAATAAATAGAATCTTTAGATTCAAAGTCAGAAGAAAATTTAAACTGACAACTACTCCCCAAAAATTTAAATATTAATTCCAAAAGTTCAATATTTAAATCTACTAAAAATTTCTGTTTTTTTGAAAAAATATTCCATAAATAAGGTGCAAAATATTCATAATAAGCAGATTTTCCATAAGCTGCCTGAAATGCTCCTATATGCTGTTTTTGCCAATTTTGTGAATAATCAATTTGAATATCCTTTGTTAGGGTTTTGATTCCGTGCTGATGAACCTGAGGAATAATTAGGGTCAATTTTCCATTTGAAGTTAAAATTTCACATCGATTTCGAAAAGTTTGTTTTGGGAAATTTTCAAAAATTTCGAATATAATTTCTTCTTTTTGAAGTATCAACGAAATATATTCAATGGATGGTAAATAATGAAGTTCAATATGCATTCCCAAAAATAAAGTGGATATTTGTAAAATTATTAAATAATTTTCAAGGATGATAAATTTCATCAAATTACTGAGCAAATTACCTCTATTTGTACTTTATGGCATTTCGGATTTTTGCCATTTTATACTTTGTTATATTTTTCCTTATCGGAAAAAAGTTATTGATCAAAACCTGAAAAATTCCTTTCCTGAAAAATCAGAAAATGAACTAAATAAAATAAGAAATAGGTTTTATCTTTATTTCACTGATCTTTTTATTGAATTTGTCAAAGGATATTCAATGTCAAAGGAACAAATTCTCTCCAGAGTTAAAATCATTGGCGATGAAGAGGTTCAAAAAAGAATTAGTAATAAACAGCCCATTATTTTAGTAGCTGGGCACCAAGGTAATTGGGAATGGGCAATACATCGTTTAGCATTTACTAATTATACAAGCGACATTATTTACCAAAAATTGAATAACAAAAAATTTAATGATTTCACTTTACAACTTCGTACAAAATTTCCAGGAATTTTAATGATGGAAAAGCGGGAATCTATTCTTTTAACAAAGGATAGAAAGGATGTACCAAGGGCTGTTTGTTTATTATCAGATCAGGCTCCTCAAAAACCTGAAAGTGCCTATTGGACATCATTTATGAATCAAGACACTGCCTTTTTTACTGGGATGGAAAGATTCGCACGAGACTATAATTATCCTGTTTTTTACATAGAATTGGTTAAAATAAAACGAGGTCAATATGAAATGCGTTTTGAATTATTAGCCGATTTACCTCTTTCAAACATTTCAAATGGTGAAATAATTGAACGCTTTGCTAGACGATTAGAAAGATCTGTAAATGAATTTCCAGAACAATACCTTTGGTCACACAGAAGGTGGAAACACAAAAAGCCCGAACAATTAAAATTGAAATGGAATTAATAAAAACCAGAACAGTCACCTACTCCCTCTCGGATAACCTCAAAATCTTCATCAAGAATCTCAATGACTGAAGATGGCTGAAATCCGCCAATGCCACCATCTAATAAAATATCAATCTGGTGACCATATCTTTCTGTAATCAATTCAGGATTTGTAAAATATTCAATTTCAACACCATCAAATGGTAATGTAGTGGTTATCAAAGGCACTCCTAATTTTTCTACAATTTCAAGAATTGGATCATAAGCAGGTATTCTTACCCCAACAGTTTTTTTACCTTGTATTAAAATATTAGGAACCTCAGAACTTGCTGGAAGTATAAAAGTGTAAGGGCCTGGTAAATAATGTTTTAAAGTTTTAAAAGCAAAGTTGGAAACCTTTGCATATTGTGAAATATTACTAAGGTCTGGACATATAAAAGCAAATCGATTTTTATTGACCTTCACATTTTTTAATTCACAAATACGATTAACCCCAGAGACAGATTTAATAGAACAACCTACTGCATACATGGTGTCGGTGGGATAAATAATCACAGCATTTTTTTCTAGGGCTGAAACTATTTTCTGAATTACCTCATCTTTATTATTTTTTGGATAAATTTTAATGATTTCCATTTATTCAAAATAATTTGATTCCATATTTTCTTTTTCTTCTTCCCTTACCTGATCTATACTCGCATTAATTTCAAAACCAACGATTAAAATCAAAGCTATAAAATACAACCAAGCCATAAGCGCAATTAATGAACCAATAGATCCATAAACCTTATGGTAATTTGCAAAATTTACTAAATAATAGGAAAATATATTGGTAATTAAGATCGTTAAAATTGAAGCTGTGATAGATCCCACATTAAAAAATTTCCATCTTTTATGAATAGCCGGTGCGTAATAATAAATAATAGAAATTGTGAAAAAGAAAACCGAAAATGTAACAAAATATGTTATGGAAGTAACCAAATAATAATTGAAATTATAATTAATAAGGTCTTTCTGAGCTAGATATTTCACTAAAAAATTTCCAACAATAAAAACTAAGATTGCGACTAGCAAAACAAAGGTTAAAAGAAAATTTAGACCAACTGCAATAGCTCTTTCCTTCATCCATCCTCTATTTTCATTAGTTTTATAGGTCATATTGAAAGACTTAATCAAAGCCATAATTCCACTGGTACTTGCATAAAGTGCCAAAATAAAACCAAAAGAAAGTACTCCACCTCGTTTTTGTGTCACAATTTCTAAAACCAACGACGTCAAATCTTTACGTAAGTTGGGAGGAACCGTCGATTTTAAAAATCCAATGACCTTTTGATCAAAATGCTCTATGGGTAAATAAGGCAATAAAGAAAACAAAAAAATGATAGTAGGAAAAACAGCCAGAGTGAAATTATAGGCTACTGCAGCTGCGCGTACATCTATATCAATTAAAAATAGTTTACTGTACAAAATTCGTATTACTCTGAAAAAAACATAATGTTCTTCAAGTTCCTTCCAAAACAATTTCAATTCATGAAGTAATTTCTTTCTTTTCATTAAAATTTACTTTCAATTGCTGTTAATACATTCGCAGGAACACGAATAACTTTTTGTGTTTCCATTTGCATAAAGACAAGAGAAGTCTTTCCTTCATGGATTAATACACCCTCTTCGTTTTCAATTAAATAATTAAAAACAATTCGAACAGCAGGTAATTCCTTTATTTGACATTTGATCGTCAATAAATCATCATATTTTGCGGGTTGGTGATATTTGGAATAATTTTCAAATACAGGTAAGCCTACCCCAGAATCTTCAAGATCTTTGTAAGAAACCCCCAAACTTCTTAACATTTCTACACGACCAATTTCATATAAACGAGCATAGTTACCATAATACATATAACCCATTTTATCTGTATCGGCATAACATACCCTATATTTTAATTCAAATTGGAGCATTAGTTGATATTATTTTTATCCAAAGCCCTTTGATAATTAGCTGCATTCACCAAATGTTCTTCATAGGTTTTGGCAAATGAATGGTACCCAGAAAAATCTTCTTTAGCACAAAAATACAAATATTGATGTTTTTCTAAATGAAGTACTTTATCAATAACCTTAGGGTTCGGAATCGAAATTGGACCTGGAGGTAAGCCTATATTTTTATATGTATTGTATGGTGAATTTAATGCAGTATACTTACCAGTTACTCGTTTAATTGTAAAATCTTTCCAGGCAAAAACCACCGTAGGATCTGCTTGTAAAGGCATTGATTGTTGAAAACGATTCCAATATACTCCGGCAATCCGAGCTTGTTCATCACTTTTTTTACTCTCCCCTTCCACAATTGAAGCCAATGTAGCAACCTGAACAGGTGTCATACCTAATTTCTTAGATTCTTCTATTCTTGTACTATTCCAAAATTTTTTATTTTGTTTGTTCATTTTCTGCATAAATGAATCAAAATTGGATGTCCACAATACCTCATAGGTATCAGGTATAAATATTGCAGGAATAGTTTCTTTTGTAAACCCAAAAGAAGCCACATATTCACTTGAATCTAATCTTTTGTAAATATAAACTGAGTCAAATGGTAAAACTTTACCTAATTTTCCGGCTATGTCTTCCTTTAAGCGCCAGGTATTGACAACAACTTTAATAGCATCCTGACGACCATTTCTAATTTTTCGAATAAGCTCCCAATTGCTTGAGGTTTCATGAATCAAATACCTTCCCGGACGAACTTTTTCTTGTATTCCTAATACTTTTGATAGGAAACGAAAAGAAAGATTATCTCGTACTATATCATGTTTTTTTAAAGTATCTTCCAAAGTTTTAAAAGTAGCACCTTGAGGAATTAATAATTCAAAACTTTCACCTTTTTTAACGTTGAAATTGGGCGTTTTGAAAATTTGCCAAGCATAGTAAGAAAACATGGCAGATAGCAAGGCAAATACTAAAATTGCTATTTTTATTCTTTTATTGAACATTTTATAAATCTAATTTAATATTAAAACGAGTTCCTAAACCTTCCAAATCTTTTAAAACGGGGTCCAAAAGAGGAATACCTTCTATTTTTCGTTCAGCTTCTAAAATTCTTTCAGGATCTCCTGGTATTAAAACTTTCTGACCTTCAACTGCTTCTGCAGAACGGAATCTTTGAATCCATTTATCCATATCCGCTAAAAATTCCTCAATAGGCCTAAATCCATCAACGCGCATGGCACCTAAAAAATGACCTGTTCCGTTTCCTACAGAATCACCAGCCGACATAAATCCTGCGGTTGCAAAAGGTGGTACCCAAGGCCCAAAATTAGCTCCAGACAAAACTCCTGACAAAATATCTACAGCTGCTCCTAATCCATAACCTTTATGGGAACCATGTTCTCTATCTCCTCCAAGAGGCAATAAAGCTCCTCCATTTTTTATGGCAAATGCATCATTACAAGGCTTACCATCTTTGTCTTGCACCCAACCATCGGGCGTGTCCAATCCTTTTCTTTGTAATATTTCCAATTTCCCATAAGCTACCGCTGTAGAAGCAAAATCGGCAACAAAAGCGGGTTCTGTTAAAGCAGGAATAGAAATAGCGATTGGATTTGTGCCCAATAATTTCTCTTTTGAAAAAGTTGGAGTAACTAAAGGTGCTGCATGAGTCATTGCCCAACCGATCATATTCTCAGGTAAGGCTTTCATCGCATGGTACCCTGCAATTCCAAAATGGTTGGAATTTTGAACTGCTATCCATCCCGTACCTACCTTATGTGCCTTTTCCATAGCAATTTCCATTGCAAATGGTGCAACTACCAATCCTAGACCTTTATCTCCATCTATTGTGGCAGTAGATGGGGTTTGGTGTATTATTTTACATATTGGTTTAGGATTTAATCGCCCATTATCAAACAAACGAACATATCCTACTAATCTCGCAACCCCATGAGAATCAATACCTCTTAAATCGGCTGATACCAAAACTTCAGCAGCCAATAGAGCTTCCTGTTCTTTACAACCAATCGATTGGAATATTTGAACAACAAATTTCTTTAATTTGTTATGATCTACTTTCATATTAAAATCAAAGTACAAAGATAAAATAAAGAATCGGATAAAATTTAATCATTAATTTTCCGTTACATTTACAACATTATCTTCATCATAAATATGCAAACAATTCTAAATTTATTTACACAAACTTATTTTTATTGGCTTCTTTTTGGATTTTTCTTACTTGCTGTAATTATCCGGGATGTTTTCATTCAAAAATCACATACAATAACACATAATTTTCCAATTATAGGACATATACGGTATTGGATTGAAAAAATAGGTCCGGAATTACGACAATATATTGTAGCAAATAACAGGGAGGAATTACCATTTAATCGACAAGAACGTTCTTGGATTTATGCCTCTTCCAAAAATGAGAACAATTTACAAGGTTTTGGTAGTGATCAAGATTTTAATTCTCCAGGTTATATTTTTATTAAAAATGCTATGATGGGATTTAATCCTCCCAAAGACCACTTTTCAAAGAAAAATCCTGGAGTAATTCCTGCAGCAAAAGTCATGGGAACTTTTCACAATAGAAAAAGACCATACAGACCTCATTCAATTATAAATATCTCTGGAATGAGCTTTGGTTCATTGTCTGCAAAAGCTGTTGAATCATTGAATAAAGGTGCGCTTCAGGCTGGCTGTTATCACAATACAGGTGAAGGCTCTATTTCACCCTATCATACTTTTGGATCAGATATAGTTTTAAACATTGGTACTGCCTATTTTGGAGTAAGAGATATAGAGGGCAGCTTTTCAATGGAGAAATTGCTTGAAAAAGTTAATTCCTTACCTCAACTAAGAGCTATTGAGGTTAAATTATCTCAAGGAGCCAAACCAGGAAAAGGTGGAATGCTACCTGGATCTAAGGTAGATGCTGAAATTGCGGCAATTAGAGGAATTGAAATTGGGAAAGATGCTTTCTCCCCTGCTTTTCATAAGGAATTTAATACAATACCTGAAATGGTAGGGTTTATAGAAAAAATTGCAGATGCTACAGGATTACCCGTCGGCATAAAATCTGCTATAGGTAGATTAGAACAATGGGAAGAATTAGCAAAGTATATGAATAAAACAGGTAAAGGACCTGATTTTATAACTATAGATGGAGGAGAAGGTGGTACGGGAGCAGCTCCCCACGCATTTGCAGATCACGTTTCTATGCCCTTCACCTTTGCATTTGCCAAGGTGTATCAGATTTTTCAAAGAGAAGAATTAACTGATAAAATATTCTTTATTGCTTCAGGAAAATTAGGATTCCCAGAAAAAGCATTGATGGCTTTTGCAATGGGAGCCGATTCAATTAATATTGCACGTGAGGCAATGTTATCGATAGGTTGTATTCAGGCGCAAAAATGTCATACGAACCACTGCCCAACAGGAATCGCAACATCAAACAAATGGTTGCAATCTGGAATTGATATTACCTTAAAAAGTGAGCGTTTTTATCGATACCATTATACTTTGGTCAAAGAAATATCAGAAATCACCCATGCCATGGGTTATGAACACCCATGTGAAATTTCCATGGATGATTTAGAATTTTCAATGGGTGATAACAATAGAACCATTGCCATTTCAAAGGCATTAGGTTACCACAAAACAAAAATTGAATTTGATGGATTTGAAAAAATTATAAAATGTGATCATATTGGTGGCATTGGATCAAGAATTCATTTTTAAAGTTCCATAATTCCGTCAATTCAATTAATTTTGTGGGATGTTATCCATTTCAAATTTAAATTTCTACTTCGGTAGTCGCGCCTTATACGAGGGAGCCAATTTACACATCAAGCCTAAAAATAAAATTGGACTCATTGGAGCCAATGGAACAGGAAAATCGACTTTACTTAGACTAATTTCTGGCGAATATTCACCCGATGGTGGAAATATTTCTAAATCGGGAGATTGTACAATCGGTTTTCTAAATCAGGATTTACTTTCCTACCAAACAGATGAAAGTATCCTTCAGGTGGCTATGCAGGCCTTTGAAAGGCAATTGGAACTTCAAAAAAAGATAGATAAGGTTCTTCATAAAATGGAAACAAATTATGAAGATAAAGACGTTGATACCTTAGCAACTCTGCAAGAAGAATTTGAACATTTGGATGGATATACAATTCAATCTAAATCTGAAGAGATTTTGGAGGGTTTAGGTTTTTCAACAGATGACCTAAATAGACCCTTGAAACTATTTTCTGGAGGATGGCGAATGCGCGTAATGTTGGCAAAATTACTTTTACAAAAACCAGCTTTACTTTTACTAGATGAGCCAACCAACCACCTTGACTTACCTTCAATTGAATGGGTTGAAAAATACATTCAAAATTATGAAGGTGCTATTGTTGTTGTATCCCATGATAGGTATTTTTTAGATAGAACAATTGACCATATAGCTGAAGTTTCTGGAGCTAAAATTACACTTTACCCTGGCAATTATTCTTATTACATGGAGGAAAAAGCCCTTCGCAATGAAATTCAAAAAGGGGCATTTGAAAACCAACAGGCACAAATCAGACAAACAGAAAGATTTATAGAGCGCTTTAAGGCGAAAGCATCTAAATCAAGACAAGTTCAGTCAAGAGTAAAAGCATTAGACCGTTTAGAATTAATTGATGATGTAATTGATGAAAAAGCAAAGGTTAATTTCAAATTTAATTTTGGAACTCAGCCTGGTAGATTCATTTTATTTTTAGAACAAGTTTCTAAAGCTTATGGAGAAAAAGTAATTTTAAAAAATACCTCAGCTACTATCAATCGTGGTGATAAAATTGCTTTAATTGGTGCTAATGGTAAAGGTAAATCAACACTTTTGCGGATTATTTCGGGGACCGAAAAAATTGAAGGAGAAAGAAGAGCAGGCCATAACGTAATCGAGTCATTTTATGCACAGCATCAGCTTGAAAGCCTAAATGTGGATAATACCCTGTTAGATGAATTAAAAGAAACAGGTACTAACAAAACCGAAATGGAATTGAGAAGTATTTTAGGATGTTTCTTATTTTCTGGTGAAGAGGTATTTAAAAAGATTAAGGTACTTTCCGGAGGAGAAAAATCACGTGTAGCTCTTGCTAAAGTGTTAATTTCAGAAGCCAATTTCTTGTTGTTGGATGAACCCACCAACCACTTGGATATGCAATCGGTAAACATTCTTATACAGGCTCTTCAACAATATGAAGGAACATATATTGTTGTTTCACATGATCGATATTTTGTAGAGAATATTGCTAACAAGATTTGGTTCATCGAAGATCAAGAAATCAAGGAATACCCAGGTACTTTTGATGAATATGAAGAATGGCAAGCAACTAGAGAAAAATCAGATGAGAAGCCTATAATTGAAAAAGTTAAAGAAAAGAGTGAGCCAGTTAAAGTTGTAAAATCCTCTCCTACTAATGAAAAACTTATTCAACAATTAGAAGATAAAATTGTTAATCTTGAAACTCAAAAGGAAGATTTGCAACACCAAATGGCTGAATTAGCACAAAATTCTAAATTTGAAGAATTAAAACAACAGGAAATCCGTTTAAATGATATTAATTTAGAACTGACTAATTTAACGACGGAATGGGAAAGACTTCTTTCATAAAAATAATCATATTTGGCTTGTATTTGCTTTCATTTGGATCATTTGGACAAATACAATCCAAGTATTTTGAAAAATATCCAGGCATACATACCGTCTATCTAGCTCCCAATACTGAACGTTATTTAATTAAACAAAATCCTGTAATTCCGTTAGAAAATCAATCTGAATGGTTTATAAATTTTGATGATTTAGATTTAAAATATAAAAATTATTTCCTTCGAATTGTTCATTGTGATGCAAATTGGAAAGATTCTAATTTAAATGAAATTGAATATTTACAAGATTTTAATGATCAACCCATTCGTGATTTTAGAACTTCTTTAGGAACTAAGGTTCCATACAATCATTATACCGTTGAAATACCGAAAGGCAAGATTTCAGGGAATTATGTAGCCATATTATATGCCAATCGAAATACACGAGATACGGTATTTTCGATAAGATATTCCATAGTCGATCGTAAAACATCGATTTTTTCTAAAGTTAATTTTGCAAATCAAAATGAATATAGAAAAACACACCAATCCGTTTCATTAGGATTTAAATATCAAGATCAATTAATTATAAACGACGAAAGTAATTTGCATTTGACCTACAGAAGAGTAAATTCAAGTGAAAACCTTATCAAAAAACTTCCCACCCCTATTCATAATGCATCTGACAAAACTTTTTATTATCCTTTTTTCGGAACTGAAGGCCTAATTCCAGGCACTAATGAATATCGAATAATCGATTTACGAAGTGCTCAACAACGGTTAAGTTTTGTTTTTAGCTTAAACCAAGAGGGATCTATTACTTCCATAAGTACTTTTCCTGAAAGTCCGCAGGGAAATTATTCTTATACCCAAAAAAATGATATGAATGGGAATTATTTCATAGAGAATTATGAAAATCAATCTAATAATCTTTACGCAGATTATGTATACTGTGATTTTCAATTGAAAACTAAAGAAATCCTAGATAATAAAATTTACCTAAGTGGTGGATTTACCCAAATGGAAGACAAAAATAAAAATGAATTAGTCTTTGATGAATCTACTTCTATATATCGTATACAAAAGTTAGTGAAACAGGGAATTTACAATTATCAATTTACGGGTACTAAAGACGTATTTAATTATTTGGAAGGCAACTTCTCTCAAACAGAAAACGAGTACGAGGTTTTGATCTACTTCAAACAACCTGGTACTCGTTATGATGCTTTAATTGGTTTTCAGGAAATTAAATTTCCCTAAACATTAAATCTAAAGTGCATGATGTCACCGTCAATTACAACGTAATCCTTTCCTTCAACTGACATCTTACCAGCTTCTTTACAAGCTAATTCCGACTTATAGGTTTGATAATCGGCAAATTTAATTACTTCCGCACGAATAAATCCTCTTTCAAAATCTGTATGAATAACTCCAGCTGCCTGGGGTGCTTTCCACCCTTTCTGAATAGTCCATGCTCTTACCTCTTGTACTCCTGCAGTGAAATAAGTAATTAGATTTAATAAGGCATAGGAAGACTTAATTAATTTAGATAAACCTGATTCTTTTAAACCATACTCTTCTAAAAATATTTGACGTTCATCTAAATCTTCAATTTCAGCAATTTCAGCTTCAATAGCTGCACAAACTACGATAACTTCAGCATTTTCAATTGCTACATTTTCTCTCAATTGATCAACATATTGATTTCCACCCTCTGCCAATGCACTTTCATCCACATTAGCTACATAAATAACAGGCTTATCGGTTAAAAGAAATAAATCGCCAATTGCTGTTTTTCTTAAATCATCATCCATTTGGACTGAACGTGCTGAACGACCTGTTTCAAGTGCAGCTTTAAACTGTTGCAAAGCTGCAACTTCAGCTTTTGCTTTGGCATCTCCAGCTTTAGCTGCTCTTTCTGATTTAGCTATTTTTTTATCAACAGAATCTAAATCCTTCAATTGTAATTCCATATCAATAATCTCCTTATCGGAAACAGGATTTACTCGACCTTCAACATGGACAATATTTTCATCCTCAAAACAACGTACCACGTGAATAATTGCATCAACCTCACGAATATTAGCTAAGAATTTGTTACCTAAACCTGCACCGGTAGAAGCACCTTTTACTAAACCTGCAATATCTGTAAATTCAATAACAGTTGGTAAAATACGTTGAGGTTTAACAAACTCAGCTAAAACATCTAAACGCTCATCTGGCACTGTAACTACCCCAACATTTGGCTCGATAGTACAAAATGGATAATTAGCAGCTTCTGCTTTATTTGAAGAAATGGCTGAAAATAGAGTTGATTTTCCTACGTTCGGTAATCCGACGATCCCACAAGTTAATCCCATTGAAATATTTTTTAATTAAACTACAAAGATAATAAAAAAAGCCTCTGGTCTAACAGAGGCTTCATTTTATAATATTTAAGATTTTATTCCCATTTTAAATCGGAATTTGATCCATACTCCTCTTCATCTCTTGCAAATTGTGAGAAATCCACATCAGGCATTAATTCTGTTTTCACATGAGCTACAACATCTTGTAAACCCTCTACAAATTTGTCGAAATCTTCTTTATATAAAAACATTTTATGCTTTTCATAAACAAATCCATCTTCTTTCTGATGTCTTCTACTTTCTGTAATTGTGATGTAATAATCCTGAGAACGCGTCGATTTCACATCAAAAAAATAAGTTCTCTTTCCTGCTCTAATTCTCTTGGAATACAATTCCTCTCTGTCTCTTTCTTCCACTTTTAAACGATTTTAATTTATTTATATAACTCAAAGCTAATATTTTCTTCTTAGTTATTAAAATAATTCTCATGTAAATTTTAAAAAAAGCTCATCGTTAATCTTAAAATGATAAAATAAATTCTAAATAAAAAACAAAATTTATTTATCACATAATATTTCTATCTTGCAGGCATGAAGAAAAACTTCACCGTTTATTTTCTTTCAATCTTTCCAATATTATGCCTTTTATTTGCGTTACTTGAGCCCAATCAGGTTCGATCACAAAAATTAGGTGATGAGGATATTGGTATCGCCTCCTTTTATTCCAAAAGTTTTTACCATAAAAAAACTGCTAATAATGAATCATTAAAAAAAAAGGAGTTAACTGCCGCCCATAAATACCTCCCTTTTAATTGTTTAATCGAAGTAACCAATTTAAAAAATAAACGTTCAATTATTGTTCGAATCAACGACAGAGGTCCATATCGTAGAGGACGAATTGTTGATTTAACAGAAATAGGTGCCAAAAAATTAGGTTTAAAAAAAGAAGGTTTAACCCGTGTAAGAATCAAAATAGTGGGTTTTGAAAAAGAATTAATGTTGATACCTTACGACCACATCGTAATGGATAGCCCTCCAAAATTCTCTAGGAAATTTTACCAAAAAACTAAATTACGCTTTAAAAAGAAATATCGATTAAAGAAAAGGATTAGGCATAAAAAATACTTTTAACTTATCACTTATTTTCTTTTTTCATAATACTCCAAAAAAGGCTTAATATCTTCTACTCCAATTCTTTTAACAATTATATTCTTTTTGGCATCTAGTAAATAAATAACAGGTGTAGAATATACGTCAAAGGTTTTTAAAAAATCTGTATAATATTCTTCTTTCCCAGTAACTTGATTTTTGTGTATATCTATACCGTTATAAAAATCATTCGTTTTAAATTCTGCAATAAATTTTTTCCATTTATCTTTTTCCCGAACAATAGAAGCTGCTATTACAGAAACCCCTTTGGATTTTAAATAATCTTTTTGAGCAACTAATTTCGGAGTTTCTTGTCGACAATGACTACATTCTGGATCATACAAAAAAACCAAGGTGTATTTTCCAGGTAAATTATTAACCGTTACCAATTTTCCTTCTTGGTTAGTCAAATACATTTCTGGGAATTTTTTACCTATCAGTAGGGGTTTGATTATTTTAATGCGATCTCTTAATTGTCGAACCGTTGAGGTATCCCACAAAGCAGGTTCATTGATATAATATTTTTCAGCCATGTGCACAAATGCACCCTCGGTTCCAACAATTTTAGAATTTTCATACGTATTAGAAATTTTATAAATCACGTATTTCCTAATATCGGGTTGAGAAATTTTAGCTAACAAACGGTCGGCATCGTTGGCTATAGAATCTGCTTGTTGAACAACTAAATCTTCAAAATATTTATCTAATTTCTTTTGTAAAAATGGAGTACGCAACATTCGTTCATCATTTAAATCAATACGATCAAAATAATGTGATTTGTAATACGCGAATTGAAATCTATTATTATCTAGGGTATCTTTTTTAGTTAGTAAAATCTTTTTGTTACTTGGGACATCAACATCTAAAGAAGAACCTATAATTTTTGATACAAATAAATCTCGATTAGAAGCCAGCCAAGTTGTTTGGTAGTCTTTAACCTGTGTTCTAATTTTATCTAATGCTTGCTTATTATTTGCGAGAGTTCTATCTTTTTGAAGTGGTGCAAACAATTCATTCATTCTTTTTTGAAATCCAAAAAAAGCATCGTTCTCTTTAGAATTAACTATTTTCATGTTTCCAATCAAATCCAAAGTATCCGTAGAAAAACTAAAAAAAGGATCTCCAATAACAAAGTCTATAAGTTTATTCTTTGAAAAATTTACAAAGTATAAACCTTTAGGCAATTCGTCGGTTCCAGAAATGGTAAAATTTCCATTATCATCTACTTGTGCTGTATCTTTTATAACTTGTTGTGTAGAACCAAAATAATGCGAAAAATATAATTCAGATTTACCTAATCCTTTAATTTGACCTTTAATCTCAAACTTTAAGGAATTCGAAGTACCTTTGTCTTGGCCAAAAGCCAAATTCAAACTGCACAATAAACTAAATAATAAAACTACTTTTTTCATAGGCTAAAATTAACCTTTAAATATACATGTTTTTTGTCCTTTCTAAAATACTTGACCTTTTCCTATTGCCCATTTTTTGGATAATAATCAGTATAGTTATATTAAAATTTGTTAAATCGGAAAAAATCAGAAAATGTATAATTTGGGGACAATTGTTTTTTCTACTAATTCTCTCAAATGGTCGATTTACGCATTGGGTTTATAACTTATGGGAACCTCCCTATCAACCTTTTCCAAATCAAAAATATTCCTATGGTGTTGTGTTGACTGGTGGTATCATTTCTGATCTAGGGAAAAACAGTAATCTTATTCATTTTTCTTCCCATTCAGACCGTTTAATGCAGGCTGTGATCCTATATAAAAGAGGAATTATTGAACATATTTTAATTTCTGGAGGAAATGTGAGTATTCAAGGGGGATTAATTAAAGATAACACTAAGGAAACCGAAAAATCAATTGAATTTCTACGTTTGATTGGTATTCCTGATTCGTCTATCATTATGGAGAATCAATCGAGAAATACGCATGAAAATGCAGAATTCACCAAAAGGAAATTAACAGAATTAAATGCACAACAAGAAAAAATCTTATTGATTACATCAGCCTTTCACATGAAAAGATCATCTGCTTGTTTTACAAAAGCAGGTGTAGCTCATGATGTCTTTCCTGCTATAAAAGCAGGAAAGGATACCAATGCTGGTATCCTTAACGACTTTATTCCTGATGAGGAAAACTTATACAAAAACTCGCAATTAATACATGAAATAGTTGGATACGTCGTGTATAAACTAATGGACTATTGCTAAGTACTTAAAATTTCAACCATTCTGATTAAATCTTCAGAAACTGGTTTTTTCTTGGTAATAGTATCGTGGAAAGGTGTGTAAACCAATTGGTTATTAATTACACCAGCCATTACATTTTTCTCCCCTCTCAAAAGTCCTTCTAATGCACCCAAACCTAATCTAGAAGCTAAAATTCTATCATAGGCAGTAGGCATACCACCACGTTGAATATGTCCTAAAGTAGTAACACGAATATCTACTTCAGCTTTCATCATTCCTTTGATTTTTTGGGCAACTTTTTGTGCATTACCTTCTTCATCTCCTTCTGCAACTACAACAATTGAAGAAGATTTAGCTTTCGCAAAACCTTTTTCTAAGGTATTAACAATTTCACTCACAGGAGTTAAATTTTCAGGAATCATCACCGCCTCAGCTCCACCTGCAATCCCACATTGAATTGCGATATAACCAGAGTCTCTTCCCATTACTTCTATAAAAAATACACGATCATGTGAGTCAGCTGTATCTCTAATCTTATCAATTGCATCTAATGCAGTATTTACGGCAGTATCAAAACCGATAGTATAATCAGTACCGTACAAATCGTTATCAATAGTTCCAGGAGCACCTACAGCAGGAATTTTGAATTCATTGTAGAAAATTTCAGCACCCGTAAAAGTACCATTTCCTCCAATGCCTATTAAGCCTTCAATTCCTCTAGCCTTCAATTGCTCATAAGCTTTCTTACGACCTTCAGCAGTCATAAATTCTTTCGAACGAGCAGATTTCAATATTGTTCCTCCTCTTTGGATGATATTACTTACTGATTGTGAGTTTAATGGAATGATATCTCCATTAATCATACCATTATAACCTCTAACAATTCCATATACCTCAACACCATGATGGGCAGCACCACGTACAATTGCACGAATACAAGAATTCATTCCTGGGGCATCTCCTCCTGATGTATAAACAGCTATTTTCTTCATCAAATTTAATTTTCTTAAGCTAAAAGGACCAAATAAAACTTACTTTGGTCTAAATTTATATTAATCTACAAATTTAAGTGTAAAAATGGCTTTTAAAACTTATTAGCTCATTTTTTTTATATTTCAATATAAATTTATTCATAATCATTAACTTGCAGGATTAAGAAAGAATTAAATATGAAAAAAGAATCCGCTAAAAAGTTTTTGTACGAATATTTGAACAATGCATCTCCTACTGGTTTTGAAGAATCTGGACAAAAAATCTGGTTAGATTATTTAAAACCCTACCTTGATGAAACAATTGTAGATGTCTATGGTACTGCCGTAGCCGTTATAAATCCAGGTAAACCCTACAAAGTAGTTATTGAAGCACATGCCGATGAAATCTCTTGGTTTGTAAATTATATTGACGAAAATGGTTATCTATTTTTACGTAGAAATGGAGGATCAGATGCATTAATTGCTCCATCTATGAGAGCAAACATTCATACGAAAGACAAAGTAATTAAAGGAATATTTGGATGGCCGGCTATACATGTAAGAGATACGACGAAAGACAAAACTCCCTCCGTTTCAGAAATATTCATTGATTGTGGTGCAGCTAATAAAAAGGAAGTAGAAGAAATGGGAATCCATGTGGGAACTGTTGTTACTTTCGAAGATGGTTTAATGGAATTGAACAACAAATATTTAGTTGGAAGAGCTTTAGACAACCGAATCGGTGGTTATATGATTGCCGAAGTGGCTCGCAGAATCAAAGAAAATGAGATTGAACTTCCATTTACCCTTTATGTAGTTAATGCAGTTCAAGAAGAAATAGGTTTACGAGGTGCGGAAATGATTGTTCGTCGATTAAAACCGGATGTAGCAATTATTACAGACGTAACTCACGACACGCAATCGCCTATGTATAATAAAAAAACACAAGGTGATATGGCATGTGGTAAGGGCCCAGTCATTTGTTATGGTCCGGCTGTTCAAAACAAAATACGAGATTTTATCATTGATACAGCAACGGAAAAAAATATTGAATTTCAACGCCAAGCAGTTTCTCGTTCTACTGGAACTGATACAGATTCATTTGCCTATGCGACAGAAGGTGTAGCTTCTGGATTAATCAGTTTACCTTTGAAATACATGCATACAACTGTTGAAACAATTGCTATTTCAGATATGGAGGCAGTAATTGATTTAATTTTTGAATGTCTATTGAAGCTGAAGGGAAATGAAGATTGGAGATATTTTTCTTAAAGAAAAAGGGGCGAAAGCCCCTTTTTTTATTTAATATATCGTGTGAAAAATTCATACGTACGAAGCATCTGATCTATTCTTTGTCGATTGTTTCCTGAACGTGTAATTTCATGCGAAGCTCCAGGGTGACGAACATATTCAACTTCTCGATTCAAAATTTTCAAACTTTTATACAACATTTCACTTTGAATTACACCTGTTCGTAAATCATTTTCACCATGAAATATAATTAATGGAGTTTTAATATTTTGAACATAGGAATAAGGTGATTCGCGATCCAAAATAGTTTTAGTTGCTTTCTCCCAAGGATATCCTCCAAAATAATTAGGAACCAAACGCCATGCATTCCCCTCCCCCATAAATGTTGTCAATTCATACACACCTCTTTGAGCACAAGCTACTTTGAATTTATTGGTATGTCCAACCATATAAGACACCAAATATCCTGCATAGGATCCTCCTGTCACTGCTAAACGACTTGTATCCGCCCAGCCTTGTTTAATCGTTAAATTAAGGGCTTGCATCACATCATCCATAGGTCCTTTACCCCAATCGTTCACGTTGGCAGCCATAAAAGGTGTACCATATCCACCAGAACCACGTGGATTCGAATAGACTATTCCATACCCTTTAGCTGCAAAATACTGAAACTCATGCCACATACTTAATTCACCCGTTCCCCACATTGCAGTAGGTCCACCATGAATTTCAAGTAATAATGGATATTTATTTCCAGTAACATAATTAATTGGTTTCATCACCCAATAATCTATTTCCATTCCTTTAGAATTTTTAAAGGTATATTTCTCAGGTTTTGAAATGTTTTTTGTTTTCAACCAATCCGTATTCAAATTAGAAATCTGATTTTCATTAATTCCATCAAATAAATAAACTTCAGAAGGATCAGAAATTTTAGTTTTATTATATACAAACTGATTTTCAATTTCATCAAATCCTAAAATCCCTTCTGATATATCAGATTTAATATTAGTGAGAATGGCAGAATTTAAATTATAAGCTACTAAAGGTACACCCCCATGATCTTGAATGGTAAAGAATAATTTAGATCCTTCTTCATTGAATTGAATTTGAGTAAGCACACGATCCACTGGTATATTTTTTTCAGGTAAATCTTTTTCTAAATCGCAAACCACATAAACTCCATTTTGAACTTGTCCAATTTTGCTTTGAGAATAAACCAATTGCTTTTCATTTGGAGAAATTAAAACATTACTATACCTGATTCCTTCCTTAGATTTTAAAACTGTTATTTTTTGACTTAAAATATCAAATTCAATCACTTCAGTTTCTTGAGTTTTGTCGGGATGAATCAATTTATTAACAGCTCTAATCACATAAATTTTGGTTGAAGATTTATTTATTTGAAAATCTAACCAATTTTCAAAAATTGGACTCACTAAACTAGCTTCTTGATTTTTCTCTAAATCAATTTTAAACAATTGATTAATTCTGATATCAGAATTAGTTGTTGTTTCATCTTGGAAATTTAACTTGTTAAAAACTTTAGCTTTTTTATCAATTTCATTTAATTGTAAATAAGCCCTTATTTCATCTATTGATCCATTTGGATTCTTTTTAAGCTTATTATTTTGTAAAAATTGATTACTATTTATTCCTGCCTTTTCAAGATTTAAAGCAGGTAAAAGTTTCATTGGATTTAATAATGAGTCATTCACTAACTTTTGTAAAGAAAATGAAGCTAAAAAATAGATTGATTTACCATTCTTTGTCCATTCATAAGCAGCAGGAGCAATATTTGAATTACCAATTGCGAATGGCTCTCCTCCCATTCGATCTAAAAGATACAATTGGGTTTTTCCTGCCTCCGTGCGAATAAACGAAATATATTTTCCGTCTGGACTAAACGTTGCTGAACTTACATTTTTTCTACTATCGGTTAATGCTTTTGTAGTTTTATCCTTAATAGAATACAACATTAATTGATTGGTATTGTCAAATTCATTTGCATTTTCTTTATTCACAATTGTTCCATTTTGTTGGTATAAAACAAATTGTTTGTCTGGAGAAAATTGTGGATTCGTCCCCGTTTTAATTTGTAATAAATCAGTAACTAAAATGTTTTCCTTTTGAGAATAAATCAAAAATGAATCTACCAAGAAGACAAAAAATAGGAATAGTTTTTTCATAAGTTTAATTTGTGATAAAAAAAAAGTCCCAAAAACTTGGGACTTTAATTTACAATAAATTTAAAAATATTAAATCATTTTTAATATTTCTTCTCCGATTGCATCAGTTCCTAAAATCATATCTTTAGGTGTATTTGCATCAGCAATATCTTTGGTACGGAATCCTTTTTTCAATACTTGATCAACTGCGTTAATAACTGCATTAGACTCTTCCTTTAATCCGAATGAAATATCTAACAATAAAGCAGCAGATAATACCGAAGCCATTGGATTAGCTAAGCCCATACCCGTAATGTCATGAGCAGAACCATGAATTGGCTCATAAACTCCTGTTCCATCACCAATTGAAGCTGATGCTAACATTCCCATAGATCCTGCAATTTGAGATGCCTCATCTGTTAAAATGTCGCCAAATAAATTTGCAGTAACCACTACATCAAATCGCTTAGGGTCTTTTATTAAAATCATTGCAGTTGCATCTACAAATTGGTATTCAACTTCTACATCTAGATATTCCAAAGCCAACTTTTGAATTTCTTCTCTCCATAAACGTGAAGATTCCAATACATTTGCCTTATCTACCGAAACTAATTTTTTGTTTCTTGTACGAGCAGCTTCGAAAGCCTTGCGACCAATACGTTGTACCTCATAACGAGAATATTCAGCAACATCATAAGCTGTATCTCCATTATTTTTTCTTCCTTTCTCACCGAAATAGATATCACCCGTTAATTCACGGAAGAATAAAATATCAGAACCTTTTAAGATTTCAGGCTTAATAGAAGATGCACTTAATAACTCATCAAATAATTTGATAGGGCGTAAATTTGCATATAATCCTAACTCCTTACGCATTTTTAATAA
Organism: Sandaracinomonas limnophila; assembly: GCF_004005965.1. GTDB lineage: Bacteria > Bacteroidota > Bacteroidia > Cytophagales > Spirosomataceae > Sandaracinomonas > Sandaracinomonas limnophila. The sequence continues at coordinate 458,107 of NZ_SACY01000001.1, forward strand.
ACCTTGCTCAGGACGAACCTTAGCTGTAGGGTCATTGTCGTATTTCGGGTGTCCTACTGCACCAAACAAAACGGCATCAGAGTTTTTCATTTTCTCTAATGTTTCATCAGGAAGTGGATTTCCGGTTGCTTCAATAGCCACATGACCAATTAAAGCTTCATCATACGTAAATTCATGATTATATTTCGCAGCAATTCTGTCTAAAACTTTTTTACCTACTGCTGTAACTTCTTGCCCAATACCGTCCCCAGGCACTACTAATATGTGTTTTTTTGCCATTTTTTATATCAAATTTAACATTTTTTGAGTCGCTTTAATCGCTGAAACCGTTTGGTCAGAATCCAAACCCCGGGTGATAAATTCTTTCACCCCATTGTTCCAAGTAATAATCGTTTCACACAATGCATCTGTATCACCACCAGGTGGAATACGCACCGCATAATCTTTTAATTGCGGTAAAGATTTACCATTATTTTTAAATATTATTTCAAGCGCCTTCATGAAGGCATCGTATTGACCATCACCTTGCGCATGTTCCTCAAACAAATTTCCATCTATGGATATTTTCAAAGTCACAGAAGGTCTTAATTCTTTCGAATGAGTCAAAACATAATTGATAATTTGAACTTTTTCCTCGATGGAATTTGAGTCCAAAACATCAGAAATAATATAAGGCAGGTCATCTTGGGTAACTACCTCCTTTTTATCTCCTAATTCAATGATTCGTTGAGTAACCTTTTTAAGTTCTTCATCTGATAAATGAATACCTAAAGCAGCCAAATTGTTTTCAATATTGGCTTTACCACTCATTTTACCTAAAGCATATTTTCGGATCCTTCCAAAACGCTCTGGCATTAAATCATTAAAGTATAAATTATTCTTTTTGTCTCCATCTGCATGGATACCTGCTGTTTGGGTAAATACATTTTCTCCCACAACAGGTTTATTTACTGGAATTCTAAATCCAGAAAATGTTTCAACCAATTTACTTACAGAAAATAAAGATTCTTCAACTACAGAGGTTTCAATATCCTTATAAAAGTCCTTCAAGCAAGCTATTACTGAGGCAAGAGGTGCATTTCCAGCTCTTTCACCCATTCCATTGACTGTCACATGTAATCCATGAACTCCAGCTCCTACAGCTTCTAAGGCATTAGCTGTACCCAAATCATAGTCATTGTGGGCGTGAAAATCAAAATGTGATTTCGGATATCGTTGAATTAAATCAGCAATAAATTCAAAGCTTTCTGCAGGATTTAAAACACCTAAAGTGTCTGGTAAAAGAATTCTTTGAATAGGTTGTATCGTTAGGAAATCAAGAAATTGATATACATATTCCTTGCTATTTCGCATTCCATTCGACCAATCTTCCAAATATACATTCACCTTAATTCCTTTAGAAATTGCCAATGAAATAGTAGCTGCAATTTCAGAAAAATGTTGTTCTGGGGTCTTTTTTAATTGAAATTGCAAATGGTTTAGAGAACCTTTCGTCAACAAATTCATCACCTTTGCACCTGCTTTCTGCATCCAATCGACCGAAGTTCCACCATCAACAAAAGTCAAAACCTCTACTCGATCAATTGCATTATTTTGTTCTGCCCATTCTGTAATTTTCTTTACAGCCTCAAATTCCCCTTGAGAAACCCGCGCAGAAGCGACCTCAATTCTATCAACTTTTAATTCAGTTAACAACAATTGAGCAATGTGCAACTTTTCAGCAGCAGAAAAAGACACTCCGCTGGTTTGTTCACCATCGCGGAGGGTCGTATCCATTATTTCAATATATCTTTTCAAAAGAATTACTTTTTTGCAGCAAAAGATTCAATTTCAGACTTCATTGATTGTAAATAATCGATGTCGTCAAATCCATTCAACAAATTATGCTTCTTGTAACCATTTATAGCAAATGACTCAGAAGCTCCAGTAGAAAGAATAGTAATTTTTTGATCCTCTAAATTAACTTCTAATTCAGATTTAGGATCTTTTTCGATTGCTTCAAAAATTTGGTTCAAAAATTCGGGACTTACCTGAACAGGTAAAATTCCTACATTGATAGCATTTCCTTTGAAAATATCTGCAAAGAATGATGATACTACGCAACGAAAACCATAATCGTAAATAGCCCAAGCCGCGTGCTCCCTTGATGAACCAGAACCAAAGTTCTTACCCCCTACCAAAATTTTACCTGAATAAATTGGATTATTCAATACAAAATCTTGTTTAGGTTGATCATTTGAATCATAACGCCAGTCGCGAAATAAATTATCTCCAAATCCTTTTCTTTCTGTTGCCTTCAAGAAACGTGCTGGAATGATTTGATCTGTATCAACGTTTTCAATCGGCATTGGAACTGCCGAACTTTTTAATATAGTAAATTTATCGTAAGCCATTTTTTAGCAAATTAAAGATTATAAAAATTGTCTAGGGTCAGTAACAACTCCTGTAATGGCTGCAGCTGCAGCAACATAGGGAGAAGCCAATAAAGTTCTAGAACCTGGACCTTGGCGACCTTCAAAGTTTCTGTTTGAAGTACTTACCGCATATTTACCTGCAGGAATTTTATCGTCATTCATTGCCAAACAAGCTGAACAACCTGGTTGTCGTAATTCAAATCCAGCATCAGTTAAAATATCTAAAATACCTTCTTCTTTAATTTGAGCCTCAACAATGTGCGAACCTGGAACTACCCATGCAGTCACATGATCAGCTTTTTTATGTCCCTTGATAATAGAAGCAAATGCTCTAAAGTCTTCAATTCTACCATTCGTACAAGAACCAATAAACACGTAATCGACTTTTTTACCAATCATTGCATCGTTTTCATGGAATCCCATGTAATCCAAAGATTTAGCATAGGTTGTAGCGCCACCTTCTACTTCATTTGCAGAAGGAATATTTTTTGAAATACCTATACCCATACCTGGATTGGTACCATATGTAATCATTGGCTCAATATCAGCAGCGTTAAAGGTCAATTCTTTATCAAAAGAAGCACCTGCATCAGTTTTCAAAGTTTTCCAGTATGCCAATTGCTTATCCCAATCAGCACCTTTAGGAGCTAATTCTCTACCATTGATGTAATCGAAAGTAGTTTGATCCGGAGCAATCATACCACCGCGTGCACCCATTTCAATCGAAAGGTTACAAACAGTCATACGACCTTCCATGGTCATGTTTTCAAATACATCACCAGCATATTCTACAAAATAACCTGTAGCACCAGAAGTAGTCAATTTAGAAATGATATACAAGGCTACGTCTTTGGGAGTAACACCTTTGCCTAATTGTCCATTAACGTTAATACGCATTTTCTTAGGCTTAGGTTGCATGATACATTGCGAAGAAAGTACCATTTCAACCTCTGAAGTACCAATACCAAATGCAATGGCACCAAAAGCACCGTGGGTAGAAGTATGAGAATCGCCACAAACAATAGTCATACCTGGTAGGGTAATTCCATTTTCTGGACCTACGACGTGAACGATACCGTTTTTAGGATTACCTAAACCCCAGTGAGAAATACCATATTTTGCTGAATTTTTCTCCAATTGCGCTAATTGATTCGCAGAAAGTGGATCTTCAACAGGTAGGTGTTGGTTGATTGTAGGAGTGTTATGATCGGCAGTTGCAAACGTTTTTTCAGGAAATAATACACCAATACCTCTTTGTTCTAATCCTAAAAAGGCAACTGGCGATGTTACTTCGTGAATAAAATGGCGATCAATAAAAAAAACATCTGGACCATCTTCAATGTTTCTAACAACATGTGAATCCCAGACTTTATCAAATAATGTTTTTGGGGAATTGCTCATTATATCTAATTAATACTTCAAATTATCAATCTACAAAAATGCATAAAATTCCCTAAAATACAAAGAAAAAAGCCCTAATGTAAACATCAGGGCTTGAATTTTTTTGTAGATAGATTCTTATTTCAACGAATTTCCATAACCAACAATTAATACAGAAAGTAAAATAACCAAAATACCACCTATAACTGTGCGCATAGTCTTGGATGATACACCTTTCCATTCCTTAAAATATAAACCCCACAGGTTACTTGTTAAAATAATAGTTGCCATGTGTAAAATCCATGAAGAGGCACCATTTCCAAGTTTACTTTCACCCATTCCATAGAAGAAAAATTGCAAAAACCAGGTAGTTCCAGCAATTGCTGCAAAAAGGATATTTTTTTTCCAAGGACTTTCAGAATTTGTATAGTCACCAAATGTTTTATTCGAATTATTCAAATACATACACCAAATAAAATTGGTTGTAAATCCTCCCCATAAAATTACGACGAATATTACATTATTTTGAAACAATGGATCTGCTCCATTAGCAACTGCCGTGTGGGCCATTTCTTTTCCTGCCTCAATTCCAAAATTGAAACAAGCTGATAATAAACCTGAAATTACAGCTACAATTATTCCTTTACCAATATTAAATTCCTTGATACTTTCAGCTTTTTGCTCATGAGAAAGTTCATTCTCCTTCATCATACCAGCTCTTCCACAAAGAATAATACCCAGGATACAAACAAAAATTCCAAGTATAACAATTTTACCACCATCTGTTGCAAAAATTTGAGAAATTGTATCACCGCCAGCAATTCCAGTGATTTCTCTAAATATTGGTGGCAATAAAGAACCTACAATAGAACATAAACTTAGCGCAATTGACATTCCAAGCGACATCCCGAGATATCTCATAGCCAAACCAAAGGTTAAACCACCAATACCCCACAAAACACCAAATGTATAGGTCCAGAAAATAGTTGTACCTTCTGCATGAGAAATTATATCCATAAATCCAGGCACTGTAATAGCTGCCGCTATATATGGCACTAAAATCCATGAAAAAACACCTCCAATAATCCATGCAGTTTCCCAGGACCAAACCTGTATTTTGCGATAGGGAATATAAAAACTTCCAGAGGCGAAGCCACCTAAACTATGAAAAAGTAATCCTAAAATTGCACCCATGTTTAATTGTTAATTGTTAATTGTTAATTGTTAATTGTTAATTGTTAATTGTTAATTGTTAATTGTTAATGTTTAATTGTTTGATACTTTCCATAATTGATAATTAACAATTTACAATTAACAATTATAAAATCTATCCTTATAAATAACAAGGACAGTTAGATGGAAGACCGGATTATAAGATTAAATGGATTTTCAATTTGCTGTTTGGAATTTGATTTAATTAAATCTGCTGCAGTTTGCCCCATCAATTCAAAATCTGTAGAAATTGTACTTATTCCACTAAATAATAAACGTTTAATGGGAGTTTCATTGTAAGAAATCAATCCAACATCCTTTCCTAATTGAAAATTTTGTTCTAAAACGTTTTCCAAAATTGGAATCAAATCATCTTCCATCACAGTTATAAAAGCATCTCCCTTTCTAATTTTAATATCTTTACTTGAATTTAAAATTTCCATATCAAAGGCAAAATCTTTACAAAAATTGGTAAACCCTTCTACGATTTCATGCGGATAATAACTTGTATTAGGAAAAATCATCTTTAAAACCTGATATTTGGTCAATGATTCCTTTATTTCTAAAAGTGCTTTATAAATATCTTTTTCAAAATTTTCAAACACAGCACCAAAATCACCATCAATTCCTGCAGGTAATTTATCCATCAAAATCAACTTTTCTTTTGGGAGGTTATTAATTAATTGAAAAGCAATGTCGTCACTTTCCAAAAAATGAGGAATAATTACAATGTGAGAATAATCCCTGTCGCGAGATTCAATTATTCGTTTAAATAGATTGTAATCATTATTATACACATAAAAATCTATACTAGCTCCCTCACCCATTGCTTGCACAAAGGAATCATAAATTATTTTTTTGTGCCCACTCAATTTATTAAATAATAAAAATATCCGATAATCGTCTGATATTTTATCAACTTTGATAAAAAAACCTTTTCCACGAACAGAATCAATTATACCTTTTGATTTCAAATAATTGTATCCTTTTTCTATAGTTATTCGAGAAACAAATAATTCAAAACTTAATTCATTAATTGAGGGTAAGACATCCCCTTTTTTGATAGATTTATTTCTAATTCCATCTATAATAGAATCGGCTAATTGTCGATATTTTGGAGTTGACGAAAATTCGTCTAAAGAAATTACTGAAACTATATGATTATCCATTTATAAATAGGTCGCCATACAAGTTACTGTAAAAACAAAAAAACACCCAATTTCTCAGGTGTTTTTTCAAGTGGACCAGCATGGGCTCGAACCATGGACCCCCTGATTATGAGTCAGGTGCTCTAACCAGCTGAGCTACAAGTCCTCATCAACTTATTGCGTTAATGTGCTGCAAAATTAAATAAAAAAGCATTTATATGCTAATTTGAATAGAATTTTATTAATTTTCGGAAAATTTGTAAGCCCTTCATGTACCCTACTAAGATTATCAATGATCCAATTTATGGGTTTATTAAAATCAATAATCCTTTTATCTTACAATTAATCGACCATCGATTTTTTCAACGATTAAAGAGAATTAAACAATTGGGTTTAGCTGAATTCGTTTATCCAGGTGCTCATCATACCCGTTTTCATCATGCATTAGGTGCAATGCACTTAATGGATCAAGCATTAAATAATTTAATTGCCAAAGGGTACACCATTTCAGCCGCAGAGCGTGAAGCTGCAGAAATTGCTATTTTACTTCACGACATAGGTCATGGCCCATTTTCACATGTTTTAGAATATACCTTATTGCAAAAAGTTAAACATGAGGAGGTTTCTCTACTCCTAATGCATTTATTGAACAAGGAATTCAAGGGCAGATTAGATTTAGCCATTTCGATGTTTACTGGAAATTACCCAAGAAAATTCTTTCATCAACTTATTTCTAGTCAATTAGATGTTGACCGTTTAGATTACCTTTCTCGCGATTCTTTTTACACAGGAGTTCGTGAAGGATTCATTGGTTCAGAAAGATTACTTTCTATGCTAGATTTACATGAAGAGCAATTAGTATTAGAAGAAAAAGGAATATATTCTATTGAAAATTTTTTAATGGCAAGACGCTTAATGTATTGGCAAGTTTATTTGCATAAAACAGCCATTGCCGCAGAAAATATGCTCATTCAAATCTTACAAAGAGCAAAACATTTAATAGATAAAGGGGAAAAACTTTGGGGATCAGAACCCTTAATGCTTTTTTTAAGTAAAAATTTGAGCTGGGAAGAATTTTCTTCAGACCCAAAATATGTAGAAACTTTTGCAGAATTGGATGATCACGACATTTGGGCTGCCATAAAAAGTTGGAAACATTCATCAGACAAAATTTTAAAAAATCTTAGTAAACAATTTTTAGAGCGTAAATTATTTACCTGTAAATTAGGTACTCAACCCATACCTAAATCTAAGAAAAGTGAAATTTTTGATGATATTAAAAAATCCTGGGGCTTATCAGAAGAAGAATTATCTTATTTTTTAATTGAAGGTAGCACAAGTAATGCAGCTTATGTTCAAGGCGATAATACAATAAAAATTGTCGATAAACTAGGTCAAGTTGTCGAGTTAACCGAAGCATCCGATCTTCCAACTATTCAGGCATTGAGTAAGATTGTAAAAAAATACTATTTTTGTTGTCCAAAGAGCGTATATTTGCAAGGCGAATTATGCTAAATTAAAATTAATTTCGTCTCTTAATGAAATATACAGTAGATCAAATTGCACAATTAATTTCAGGAAAAGTTGAAGGTGATGGTTCGGCTATCATTTCGCAATTTGATAAAATCGAAGAAGGTAAATCAGGCAGTATTTCATTTTTAGCAAATCCCAAATACGAATCATTTTTATATGACTCCAAGGCAACAGCGGTAATTATTGCCTCTGACTTAGCCTTAAAAAATCAAGTAAATACAACTTTAATTAGGGTTGCTGACCCCTATTTAGCCTTTACCGTGTTGCTTCAAAAATACCAAGAAATGTCATCTCAAAAGGAATTTGGGATACATAAACAGGTTGATATTGATGAAACAGCACAATTACCTACCAATTTATTAGTAGAAGCATTTTCTTCAATAGGGAAAAATACATCGATTGGAAATAATACACAAATTGGTCAAAGAGTAAGCATTGGAAACAATGTTAGTATTGGAGAAAATTGTAAAATTTTCCCAGGAGTAGTGATATACAATGATGCGAAAATTGGAGATAATTGTACTATACATTCCAATGCAGTAATCGGTTCTGACGGCTTTGGATTTGCTCCCCAGTCTGATGGATCTTATACTTCAATTCCTCAATTAGGAAATGTGGTGTTAGGAAATAATGTTAGTGTTGGGGCAAATACGAGTATCGATCGAGCTACAATGGGTTCTACTCTGATAGGTAATGGAGTAAAAATTGACAATTTAGTTCAAATAGCACATAATGTAGAAATTGGTGATCATACAGTTATTGCAGCACAAGCTGGAATATCAGGTTCTGCCAAAATTGGAAAATATTGTATGATAGGCGGACAAGTTGGAATGGCAGGACATATTCAAATTGCTGATAAAACTATTGTAACAGCCAAATCCGGAGTAACCAAATCCTTTAAAACTTCAGGATTAACTTTAGGTGGTAATCCTGCAACTATCAACCACGAATTTTTAAAATCTAATGCATTTATTCGTCAATTGCCTGAAATATTTGAGAAATTAAAGCAATTGGATCATTCCGAAGAATAAGAAATATGAATAATAAACAACATACCATTTCAAAATCTGTAAGTCTTAGTGGAGTCGGCTTACATACTGGCGTAGTAGCAAATATGACTTTTGTTCCTGCTCCTGCTAATTATGGAATTAAATTTCAACGTATAGATCTTCCGGGTCAACCTATCGCTGATGCAGATGTAGATAATGTTGTTGATACATCAAGAGGTACAACAATTGAACAAAATGGTGCTAGAATAAACACTGTAGAGCATGTTTTAGCTGCAATGGTTGGTTTAGAAATTGATAATATTTTAATTCAATTAGATGGACCAGAACCTCCAATTATGGATGGCAGTTCAATCAAATTTGTAGAAGCCTTGCATGAAGCTGGATTAGAGGAGCAAGAAGCTGCCAGAAAGTTTTTTGAATTAACACAAGAGGTAAGATACAAAGACCCTTCCAAAGATATTGAATTAGCTGCTCTACCGTTAAATGATTACAGAATTGCTGTAATGGTAGATTATAACAGTAAATTTTTATCGAGCCAACACGCTAATCTTTCACACGTTAGCCAATTTGAAAAGAATTTTTCAATGTGCCGAACTTTTTGTTTCGTGCATGAATTGGAGGCCTTATACAAGGCAGGTTTGATTAAAGGTGGGGATTTAAATAATGCGATTGTTATAGCAGACAAAGATTATTCGGAAACTGAATTAGCTCATTTGTCGGAAGTAATTGGTAAACCAAAAGTTTCGGTTTCTAAAGAAGCCGGAATTTTAAATAATACAAACCTACATTTTACCAATGAAATGGCACGCCATAAATTGTTAGATGTGATGGGAGACTTAGCTTTAGTGGGCCGACCAATTAAGGCACAAATTTTAGCTTCGCGTCCTGGACATGCTTCCAATGTAGAATTAGCTAGAAAAATCAAAAAATTAATGTTGGAAACTGAGAAAAACGCAGTTCCAGTATATGATCCTAAGTTACCTCCTATTTGCTCTCATGAAAGAATCTATGAATTATTACCCCATAGATATCCTTTCCAAATGATTGACAAAATCATTTATTTAGATGATAGCTCGGTAGTTGGAGTTAAAAATGTTACAATGAATGAGAATTATTTCATGGGACATTTTCCGAACAATCCTGTTATGCCAGGGGTAATGCAAGTTGAAGCGATGGCTCAAACAGGTGGAATCTTAGTTTTAAGCTCAGTACCAGACCCTGAAAATTATTGGCCCTATTTGGTAGGTATTGAAAATTGCAGATTCAGAAAAAGTGTAATTCCTGGTGATACTGTTATTTTCAGATGTGAACTAACAGCACCTATTCGAAGAGGAATTGCAAAAATGATTGGTAAGGCATACGTTGCAGGGAATGTAGTGTGTGAAGCAGAAATGACAGCAAGTTTGGTAAGAAAATCTTAAAAACATGACACATCCCTTAACTTTTATATCTCCTTTAGCAAAAATTGCTGATAATGTTAAAATTGATCCTTTCACCGTTGTACACGAGGATGTAGAAATTGGGGAAGGTTCGTGGATAGGCTCAAATGTCACTATTTTCCCTGGAGCTAGAATTGGCAAAAATGTAAAAATATTCCCAGGGGCTGTAATATCAGCTGTTCCTCAAGATTTAAAGTTTGGAGGAGAAAAAACTACTTTAGAAATTGGTGACAATACAACTGTAAGAGAATGTGCCACCTTAAACAGAGGTACTTCTGATAGAAATAAAACTGTAATTGGGAAAAATTGTCTAATCATGGCATATGTTCATATTGCTCATGATTGTATAGTAGGCGACAATGTAATTATTGCTAATTCTGTACAAATGGCCGGACATGTTACTGTGGGTAGTTATGCCATTATTGGTGGTTCATCCGCAATTCACCAATTCTGTAAAATTGGAGCACATTGTATGCTTTCAGGAGGTAGTTTAGTTAGAAAAGATGTGCCTCCTTATACGAAATCAGGTAGAGAACCTCTAACCTATGCTGGAATTAATTCAATTGGCTTACGTAGAAGAAATTTTACTGATGAGAGAATTGCTGAGATACAAGAAATATATCGTTATGTCTATCTAAAGGGTTTAAATATCAACGATGCATTGGGTAAAATTGAAGAAAATCTTCCGGCATCACCTGAAAGAGACGAAATTTTGGAATTTATTCGTTCCTCAGAAAGAGGAATCATGAAGGGATAATGCATATTGTTGCAGAAAATTTGGAACGAAAATTTAGAAAGGAATATATCTTTCAAAATTTTTCGTACACTTTTCACTCAGAAAATTCTTATGCAATAACAGGACCCAATGGATCTGGTAAATCTACTTTAATGAAGATTTTATCAACATATTCCCTTCCCACAAAAGGTTCCCTAAAGGTTTTTAATGAAACTAAAGAACTAATAAATCCAGATCATCAGCATCAATACATTTCGTTTGCGGCACCGTATACCCAACTAATTGAAGAATTTACCCTAGAAGAACTAATTGATTTTATTCTTCCCTTAAATTACATCCCAAATACTTATTCTATCCAGAAATTTGAAGAATTTATTGAACTAAAACCCGATAGAAATAAATACATTCAAAATTACTCTTCTGGGATGCGTCAGAAAATAAAATTAGGTTTGGCTTTAATATCAAATCGACCAATCCTCCTTTTAGATGAACCCTGTACAAATCTTGACAGGCATGCAAAAAATTGGTTTTTCAAGAAATTATCAGAAAATGAAAATAAGCTAATAATTATAGCTTCAAATGAGGAGGAGGAAATTAATTTCTGTAAAAATCAATTATCAATATTGGATTTTAAATAAAAAATTTTGATATTTTTTTTGTCCCTAATGTTAAAAATATCAAATTAATTCCAATAAAATATAGTAAATCTGAAAGAGTTAATACTCCTTTGCCAATACCATCAAAATGTGTTTTAAGTCCAAATTGCTCCATATCCACCGAAACTAAGGATTTAATTTCTGAGGGCAATTGCCAAAAAATATAAATACTTGCTAAGCCTAAAACAAATGCTACAGATTGTTTTTTCGTAAATAATGAAGCAACAGAAGCAATTTGAATAAAGGTTAAACTGAGTAACATAATGGCAATGTATTGTCCAAATACTATATAATAATCTAGTTCACCATTAATTGATAATTTTTTAATAGAATAAACATATAATAAGGTAGGAAACAAAATAATTATCGAAACAGCAAATGCTCCTAAAATCTTACCTAAATATATTTTTAAATAAGAAATAGGTAAAATCCTTATTAAATCCATTGATTTATTTTCTTCCTCTTCAGCAAACAAGCGAATCACCAAAACGGGTATAAAAACCAATAAAAACCAAGGTAAAAAGTTGAAAAAAATTGTCATTTCAGCAAAACCGAATTCCAGTAAATTACCTTCCAAAACCCAAGTGTATAATCCCAAAAGGATAAATAAACTTAACAAAATTCCAACACCTAAAAAGGAAGAAAAGAATTGAACAAATTCTTTTTTGATGATACTGTACATTATTCAAAAATAGATTTTTCCTTTTTCATTATACCTGAAACAATTAATCCATAAATAAAATACAGGACTACCGACATAAATACAATTGCGACAAATTGAACACCCGGACCTATAAATAGTTTGGTCATCTTAACAGCTTGATCTATTTGACTTTGAGACATTCCTTGTTCCTCATACTTTTCGATCATCATATTCAATTGTTTGGTTGTGGAACTATCGTCTATGAAGCTTAAATAAATGTAATTAAATCCACCAGAAACTAATCCAGAAATTGCCCCTAAAAGTGTAGATAAACCTAATCCAGTACTATATTTCAATTCATCCTTATTAGCTTCACGAAATTCACGAATTGCCAAAACAAGAAATGTTACGGAAATTACTAAACTCAAAATCGAACTAACCCAAGCATATGATTCTTGAAATTGATCTAAAGAACCTGAATATTTATAAACAACTGTAAATAAAAAGCTAACAAGAGCATTAATTAAACCCCATTTTAAGGCTATAAAAGTATAAGAAGGTGTCTGTTGAATTTCGGATTCCATATTACAAACGTTTGTAGTAAAGTGAGATTAATAAGTTAGGTAAAAATCCTAAAGCAATTTTTTGTACAAATTCATCTTTTGCAATACTTCCTGCCGTGATACCTTGCACTCCTTGTACCAATTGAATTAAGTACTCCTTCCCCTCTCGAGATTCAATTTGAGGAGAATATTTCTGAATTTCAGCAATACTTTGTATTACAAACTGCTGTAAAACTTCCTTTCCTGTAAATGATTCATAAAATAAATGCCAACCATAGGCTCCAAATCCACCAACTAAAACAATTAAGGCATATTGATAGGCAAATAATTTTAAAAAATGGTATTTTTCTTGAGAATGATCCTTTGAATATCTATATACTAAAAACCATTGTGCGACTAATAAAAATACAAAAGTGGGTGCTTTTTTACCACCAAGAGGAATTACATTTAATTGATACAAAACATAACAATAAATCGCACTTAGTAACAAAACTGCAAACGTTAATAAGCCCAAATTTTTCCAATTCCAATCCTTCATAAACTATTTAAATACTTGAATAATTTGGGTTTTAAAATTAAAGCCAAAGTAGGGCGAATTTTTAGATAAACTTAAATTAGTACTTTCTTTGAATTCGACAGAAGATTTTAAGTCAACAATTGAACCAACAATTGATTTACCAATTTCTAAATCATCATCCTTAATTCCTAACAATTTTTTAGGATTAGAACTTAATGCTAAACTTACTGTTTTAATATCTTTTGAATTAAATCCTTCAAAAGCACTTTGCATCAAGGTTTGAATACCAATCACACCAAAGGATGCCAAATCAAATTCGATTTCTTTTAACTCTACTTCTATCGGATGATGGTCAGAGACGATTGCATCAATTGTACCGTCTAAAACTCCGGCCTTCAGAGCCATTTTATCCTCTATCGTGCGTAATGGAGGTTTTATTTTAAAATTAGAATCAAAATCTGAAACAGCATTTTCATCAAATAACAAATGTTGACTACTTACTGAACATGTTACAGGCAAACCCTTAAATTTCGCTTCTTTGATCAATTCCACAGATTCTTTTGAGGAAATACAGTAAAAATGTAAACCAAAATTTGGATTTAAATTTCCAAAAGAATGTTTAATCACATATTCCAACAAATCCAAATCGCGTTTGATGGATAATACTTCACTTATTGTTGGAATACCTTTCAATCCAGTTAATGTACTTTGTAAACCTTCATTTATTTGTCCAAACATTGATAAATTATCATTGTTTGGCTGTGAATAAATAACAACATCCTTTGTCATCAAATATTGCAAACATTTTAAAAACAGGTCTGCATTTTGAAGGGTTGAATCTTTATGTGAAAAACCTTTCACCCCAGCACTTGCCAAATCCATTAAATCGGCAAAATTTTCACCCTTGTTGTCAACCGTCAATGGAGCCATTGGTATAAACCTTGGAAAGGAATCCTTATTTATACCTTTAATATATTCAACACTTTCTACAGTCTGGGTTGGAAATTGCCCTGTTGGTAATAATTGAACATAATGAATTCCTCCGGCTATTGATGCATTTTGAAGGCTAGTCCAAGTTTCTCGATGTTCATTTCCTGGAAGGGTATTATGCACACGTAAATCAACCAAAGCAGGTAAAATGGCCAAATCCTTACCTTCCACTAATGTGTCAGATTTTTGAATGGGAAGGTTATCACCCATTTCCAAAAGTTTACCTTTTTCAATTCTCAGGTCAACCTTCTTTCCAAATGATTTGGATTGATTAAATAATACCGTAATTGCTTTATATATTGTTGCCATATATTCAAAAAAAAGCCCTGATAAACAGGGCTTCAAATCAATGTCCTACAAAACCTTTATAGGTCGCTACATCCATTAAAGTATCTAGTTCAGATACATCAGATGGTTTTATTTTCACAATCCATCCTTTTCCAAAGGGATCTGAATTGATTAATTCCGGTGAATTTTCCAATTCAGAATTAAATTCAACAACTTCTCCCGAAATTGGCATAAACAAATCTGAAACAGTTTTAACAGCTTCTAAGGAACCAAATACTGCATCCTTATTTAATGTTTTGCCAGCTGAATTGACATCTACATAGATAATATCACTTAACTCTCCTTGAGCAAAATCACTTACACCAACAATTGCTACCCCCCCATCCATTTTAACCCACTCATGCTCCTGGGAATACTTTACGTCTGATTTAAAATCCATAATTTTTAGTTTGATACAAAGGTCGATATTTCTTCTATTTTTTGCAAATCAAATTTCATATATAACCCGGAGTTTCACTCCAGGTTATAATAAGTGAACCCCTGCGGGGTTCGTTGCATTTTTCACTTTCAATTTAATCTATTCACTTAAACTGTACCTAATCTGAAATCCACCTGCTACAGTAGAACGATAAAATGAATTAGAAACCAATGGATTGTTAAACATCTTATCAAAATAGGCTGTTACCGACAATTTATTATTCACATTATAAGATATCTGCGGTCTAAATTGAAAATTAATAAATCCTTGGGTAACAATTGTTTCAGCATCTAATTTTCGTTGAAGTGTTCTTGTATCGCGTATTGTTAAATTACAATTGAAACGAAGATCATTCGGTAATTTCACCTTCTTGCCATTTACCGTAATAGGTAAAGTTAAATTAGCCTTGGTAAAGCCAATTGAAACAGTTAAATCTTTATTCGACAATTCTGCTACCTGTGAATTCGATAAATTCAATCCTACACTTCTATCCTGAGCATATTCAAAACGTAAACTTACTTTTGATTTTGTAACAGCATTAAATCCTATCAGTGGAGCAAACCTTTCTGTAAATGTTAGGGTACTCATTACATACACTGGAATTAAGGTATTAACTGTAACCTTAGTACCCTCTACCATTACTTGTTTTTGTTCAAAACGAGTGGATAATGGATATAATAAAGATTTTAAAGTCAAATTTAAATAATCATTATAAAAACTTCCATAATCCAAAGAGGAAACAAAATTACCAACAGAATAAGTAGAGGTATAGGAATGATTTAAACTAAATGAACTAAACTTTTTAGAAATAAAAGGAAAAATATTTAATCCATTATAATCAACTCTCCAATTAGGAAGTGGTAAATCATAGAACGGACTAAATTTAACATTACGAGGATCTAAACCGGAATAACTTGCAAAAAATGCTGGTACTAATACATCTTGCGAATTAATATTGTATTCTCCAATTCCTCCTTCATTTCCCATAGTATTTTTATAGGCAGCTTGTAATCTTTCAAGTAAAATAGATCGATTTTGTCTAAAGTTTTCAAATACTACATTCGGATCTTTAAAGGCTGTCATAAAGGATAAAAAAGACATTGAATAATTACCCGAACGAATAGGAGATTGATGCTGAAAAACACCCGTACTATCTGGTCGGAAAAACTCTTGGTAATTATCCCCTCTTGTATAATTTCCTTCTACCTGAATTTTTAAATCTTTATTAGGTTCTAATTGAGTCACATAAGTAAATCGTTGATTGGATATTTGAGTAAATGGTATATTTTGCTCTTTACTCTTTGTCAACCAACCGCCGGCTTTTGCCTTATCTAATATTCCAAAATCCTGACTACCACTTACAAAATCAAAGCCAGGTGCCCCCCAATTACCATTCATTCCCAAAACACCTGAATTTGGTAAAAAACCTGGTAAGGTAGTTGATTCATTGATTGAATAATTCACTTGAATTCCTCGAAGGGTTAATAATAAACGAGTCAAAGATTTAGCTACATTTTTTTGAGGAATTTCAAGTTCTTCATCATCTCCAGGACTTCGGGCCACATCTTTGCTATAATATTTAGGAGAACTTGCCCACCGTAATGCACGGATTCTATTATAAAGTGATACAAAATCGACTTTACCAGTTACAGTTCTGTCGCGACCATTCTTAATAATATTTCCAAATAAATTACCCGCATCATCACGTAAATCAAAACTATTTGCCATATAGTTAAAATTGATTTTATGTGAATAATCTAAATTCATCCAATCGGTCAATGGTGTTTTTTGAAGAGGCAAACGATACACAAATCCTGCTTGCTGATCGAAACTTTTGGTACGTCCAAGATTTCGAATATTTATCATAACCGAATCTTTCCATTTCTCTGAACCCGCCTCGCCAAAAGGTTCATCGATAATTGAATTAGCCATTGCGGAATAATTAGCAACAATACTTTTAGTTAAGTTCCAATTTAAAGCATATTGTCGATTAAAATACCAATACTTTTCAAACTGAGGAGTAGCCGCTGCAAAGGTTTCATCGCGCATTTGTGTTTTTAAGAAACTCCTATCCATATCCATTCGAACAGAAATAGAAGAGGGAACTAAATTAAAGTTAATATCCCTAATGAGTGGTGCAAAATTTGAAGTACCTTTTAGTTTTTTAAAGGGTTCGACATAACCTGTTTGTGCAGAATAAGAATATATGAAACCTCCCTTGTATGAACTTTGACGAAAATCAGCCATTAAAGGACTCGTGCGAATCATTTCAGAAAAAGCATAATTGAAGGTAAAATTTGACAAATCCCAAATAAAATTATGCTTTGCCGTATTTGATCGAATTTTTCTAACATTAGAAAAATTATAACCACTTCTAACAGTATTATCTTCAGCTGTTAATCGTAAATTATTTGCATCTAAGCCCCCTTTAAAATTCTGCAAAGAAGCGATTGAATTTTCAAGAAAAATATCCGGATCAAAGGGATCAAATTTTGGACTGATATTTTTTCTGTCGTAGGTTATATAAAATGGAATTTTTAAGTTCCAACTCTTTGGTAAAAATCTTTCTAGACTCAAAGAAGCTGAAATTCCATATTCAATATTATTATCTCTAGATCGTTCGGATATCTTTGTTTGAACTCCACCAAATCCATAATTTTTAAAGGCCCCATTCAAATTAACAGTACCCAGATCTGCTAACTTAATTGCCATTTTTCCAATAGCTGCATCACCAGATGTTTGGTCAAATCCATTAGTTCTTAATTCATCAAACCAAACATTGAAATTTAATGGAACTTCTGAACCTTGGTTTTTTACTCCAATTACAACATTCATTACAGCGCTAAGGTCTGGATTACCACGTACATAAATAACATAATTGGAATTTGGAATTTCATATCTATACTTTTCTTGATATCCCCTACCTTGTTGACTATTTCTAGCTGTTTTGGCTTTTTTCAATAAATCTAAATCAATATCAAACTCATTCTCCAAAGGCCAAACATCTACATCGACAGCAGATTTTTTCGCCAAGGTCAAATTCGTTTGTACAATTTCATAATAATTATCTGTCACATCAGTTCCTAAACGCATAAAAACTGCTGCTTTTGATAAATCACCTTGCTTAGTAATTGGATGCTCTTGCATGGATACAAACATTTTCAAGCGTTTGTAATTTAACATATCAACGATTGTATTTTTAAATACAGCACGTGATTTACCATTTTTAAGATTTTCAACTTTTAAACTTAGCGATTGCTCATTTAATCTTGCGTTATTAATAGTTGTAATATCCTGATCACGAACAAAACCTGGTGGAACAATATAAGGAATGGCATTACCAGCAGAAACGCTATTTTCTTCAATATTAGCAGTTCCTACAATAAATTTAGTCTCAGGATCAGTTTCTGCTTCATTATTAATACCACCTGTTTTATCTAAATTTCCGACAAATTTTCGATAAGAATATCCTGAAAGTTGTAGTTGTGCAAATCGTAAAATAACAGGATCTGAAAATTCACTTAACATCATTCGCATGAAACGAATGGATTTAAAAGATTTTCCTGGATAGTTTTCTTTTAATGGGATTCTAAATAAATACCAAGTAGCATTACCATCATTTACCTTATCAACTACATATTTGTTATTATCTAATGTATTTTTTTGTAAATCTATTTCATAAGAATAATAATTCTCAACTTCATTTACTGTGTTGTCGTTATTTAAATCTTCTCTATCGGGTTGAACTGTGTTGGCTTGAGAAACATTATTTGAATTTGGATTATCCGTGTTGGGGGAATTTTTCTCAAGCCCCATATAATTTTTATAACGCTCAATAATACTTGCTTTTTTTGTATTTAACTTTTCATCTAAATAAAATTGGTAATCATCGTTGGCTGGGTCTAAGGTAGATATTGACTTAGCTGTACCATCCGTAATTTTATTTAAATAATCTGAAAATTTAGTTAGTTCAGAAGGTATCGAATTATCTGAAGAATTATTAGGCAATCCATCTAGTCCAACATCTTGTTTATCTCTCCCTGAATTATCAAACGCATTAATTACAAATTGTCGTTTAGGTGCAATACCAAATTTAGTATCATAATAATTTACATCTTTTTGTAAAATTTCATTCGATGGAATACCATTTTCAAAATTGGAATAGGAATCAGGAATGAAATCTTCAGAAACGTCACCCAAATGGAATGTTAACTTTCCTCCTAAAGACCCTCCAGCCAATGGATTTGTATTTCCATCTCGAATTCGACCTGCCTCTCCAGAAATAAATGGATCCATCAACCAAAATTCTAATGTTTCTACATTTGCATTTTCAAAATCAGTATCTGAAGTTATGGCCCTAGTTATTACACCAAAATTTTTCTTTGGATTTTGATTTAATACGACTAAACCATTTTGAGCCTTTAGGTTTGGATTAAAATTATAAATACCTCTTTCAGAAGGAAAATAGGATACATCTAAAACTCCTAATGGTAAACCAGTTATATTATTTGCAAAATCTTTTCCAGGAAATAATCCCTTAGGTGATACACTTCGTTCATAGGCAAAAGAAGAAACATCCTCAACCCCAGGTACAGAAATACCAAAACTTCCCTGCCCATAAATGGACGCATCAACGGTATATGCAGAAATTTTTGCGCGATTAAAATTTGATTCCAAATTACCCCTAGTCAAAGAATTACTTCTTAAGTAATCTTCAGGTACAGAACCTGGCTTCCAAGCCGTTGGATTGGAATTAAAATTATAAATAACGCGAGTTGCTTCAAAGTCATCAATAAATGCATTTCCCTGCACTCGATCATTTACATTAGGAATTAATTTTGCATATTCCCCTTGAAAATCAATAATTGATGCTTCTTTTGTGGAAACAAAAGGTAATTTATCAAATAGATTAGTGATGAAATTTGATTTTTTCACAAATGATGCATCTACCCCTAAAAGAGTGTTATTTACAGGTTCATTTCCGATGGCAACTCGTCTAAAAAATGCCGGAGGCGTTTCACTCATGTTTTGTACAGTAGCTCCCAAACGCATATCCTTACTTACAAAATAATCCAATCTTGTACCTAGGAGTGTCCTAACTTGGTTAGAAAATAAATCAGGCTTTTCGTAACAAACCCTTATTTCCCTTCCAGAATTAAATACACTTTCATTAATTATTTTTACCTTACCTGTTGGGTCTACCATAAAATCAGAGCCTTGACTTAAGGATTGCCCCCCTGCTGTAACAGTAACTGATTTTGGATCTACACCAAAGGGTAAACTAATATCTCCACCTATACCCGATTGATAAGAACCTTTTATAAAAAATTTATTCTTGGTCGTAACTTGTGCTGCATCGGTCATTGTATTGGTATACAATTCATCGAATCCGTATTTATTTACATCTACTTTCGATTTTAGAAAATTGGATGAAAATGGTTCTAAAACAGGGAAAATAATTTTACCATTTTTAGAATCAATAGTAATTTCATCAACGAAATCGTAATTACCATCTTTTTGAGAATCACCTGCAAAATTCAATTTATCAAATCCTAATCCCTCTACCCACGGTACATCCTTATAAATACCAATACCTTCAATCATATTGGTATTATCAATACCTGTTTTATCATCTTTATAAACTATTTTTAATTGAAAACCCTGCTTATTAATAGCATTTGTATTTAATGAATAAATATTTTTCATCATTAAATCCCACATTTCCTTACCCTTCGACTCTTTTAACTGATTCCTCAAGGTTGATGATTTCAATAATTTCAAAAAGATCACTTGATCATCTTTACTGGCTTGGTAATCTTCTGTTAACTCTCCAACTTTATATTTACGACCATTAACCGTATATTCATAAGCAACAGCCAAAACCTCATCATTTCTAAGGGGTGCAATTAAGGAAATATAACCTAGTTGGGGATGAAATTTAAATTCTCTTTCAGACAATCTTTTTGCCCCACGAATAATATCAAAATCCAACCCACGCTGATACGATGGAAAATTCTTCTGAATATCCTCTGCTATTTCATTGGCCTTTCTTTCAGAATTTTGAACTATTTTCGTAAAGCTCTCATTATTAGCCGCAGGAGCATTATTACTTTGTTTGTCAATATCATACAATGCCGCCAAGTTCCTCAGTGTTTCAGTATTCTGTGTACGATTTGTTACATATACTTCAACTCGGGTAATTTGAACTCCACTCAATATAACAGGAAGCTTTCTAAGATTTTTTTCATAATTATCTCTAAAATATTTAGACAAAAAGAAATTTCGATTTTCATCATATTGCTCTGCACGAATCTCATATCCTCTTCCTTGGGTACCTCCTTTTAAATTAATACAATCTTGCTTTGAGCGCTGTTGGGCAGCAACTAATGTTACATCTAGGTTACCAAAACGCATTAATGTTTTAATTCCAAATAAATTTTGTACTCCAGGAATCAATTGAGAATTTAGCGTCCATGAGGTATTACCAACCTCTATATTTTGTAAAATATCTTCCTCTTGGGTTTTCCAATTTAATTTTAATTGGTTTTGAAAATTAAAACTAGCCTTGGTATCAAAATTGGTATTCAAATTTAATTTATCGCCAATTTTACCTTGGAAATTAAATTGAGCTTGTTCATTAAAATATAAATTACTAATTCTTCGTAATTGAATTGGAACTGCAGGATTATCAACAAATTGACTCATGTATCCTACATCCAATAATAAACTTCCATTGGGCTTGATAGAAATTTCACTTCCTCCAAAAATACGATCTATTGAAGGTGGCAATTCAATTTTTGGAAACAAGCCCCTAGATTTCATAGAATTATCGCCATCCAATGATTTTGAATATGCAGACCAAAAACTCCGATTTACCTCTCTATTTTGTTGTTGATTAAAATCC
This sequence comes from Sandaracinomonas limnophila, assembly GCF_004005965.1. Lineage (GTDB taxonomy): Bacteria > Bacteroidota > Bacteroidia > Cytophagales > Spirosomataceae > Sandaracinomonas > Sandaracinomonas limnophila. The sequence continues at coordinate 480,018 of NZ_SACY01000001.1, forward strand.
GAAAACTGTGTAAAACTTTGATTAGATAAACTTGATTTCCCTATTTTTTCTTGGGACACAACCTTCCCCTTATTTACCTGAATAGACTTTTTAAGTGACTCATTAGAATAATAATTAAAAGGAGATTTACCTTTAATTTGATTACTAAATGTAGAATTTTTGCTTTTAAATTGATAGTTAGGTCTCCTCCCACTTTTAATAACAGTTGTATCAATACTTGTAGATTGTCCCCAAAGTAATATTGGTACTAGATTTAAAAAGAAAACATTTTTACTTAAAAATTTAATCAAGTGGTTCACAGATAAACAATTTAGATTAATTTAACGAAGGGCTAATTTTATTAAATCTTCTATAGAACACGATGGATTATTTTTCAAAATCAAATCAATACTCTTTTCAGCAGAACTTTTAGGAATTCCTAAAGTTACTAAGGCTGCTAATGCTTCTTGTCTTACCAAACTTGAACTTCCTTTTGGAAGATCTACATTTGCTAAAAGGCTATCTTTCTTTGATTTATCTTTTAATTCTAAAATAATTCTTTGCGCAGTTTTTGAACCAATCCCTTTAATGGATTGAATCATTGTAACATTTTCATTTGCAATCCCAGCTCTAATTTCCTCTGCAGAAAATGAAGATAACATAACTAAAGCTGTGCTTAAACCTACTCCTGAAACAGAAATCAAATCTAAAAACATATTTTTTTCATTCAAATCAGAAAATCCCACTAAAGTGTGAGCATCTTCTTTAATTTGCAAATGTGTAAATAGTTTTATAGCCTCTTCTCCTTCTTTGAGGGCATCAAAAGTTTGTAAAGAAATTTTGCACTCATATCCAACCCCATTAACATCAATGATCACTTGGGTTCTATCTTTATAAGCTAATTTACCTTTTAAATAAGCAATCATATTAAGAAATTCTAAGTTTCATACCAGGTTTAATAACAAGGGTACGCAATCGATTTAATTGCTTTAATTTTTTCATTGTAAGTCCATCATATTTTGCTACGATATCCGACAAGGTATCTCCTGGCTTAACTTTATGAAATTTAACTTTTTTCTTAGAACTTTTGGGAGCAACATATTGACTGATTAATTCGGATGATTTTTTAATGGAATCATTTTTGGCTAATTCTTCAACCGTAATCCAATTTTTCTCTAAAACCCAAATTAATTGGCCTTTTCTAACCTTATTTCTGCGTATGTGGTTAATCCGTTTTAAATCAAATAAACTAATATCAAATTTTCTAGCAACTTCATAGATATTCTCTCCCTTTTTTACCTTATAACGTACTTTTTCAAAATGTAAAACTTTTGTTAAGCTAGTAGCCAATCCTTTTCCGTCGCTTGATGCAGAATCTAATATTGCCTGACGATTTGCTTTTATGAATTCTGATTTAAATTTTGGAATTCTTAAAACATAATTTTTAGAATTTTGAGGCAAGAAATTTGTTAAAATTTGTGGATTTAAATGTTTTAAAGTATCTAATCCAAACCCTGACAATTGTGTAAATGTTGCTAAGTTTTTATATCCTGAAACAATAAGCGTATCGGAAGGAATAAAATAATTCTCTTTTTCGGGATGAATTGCATAGTCCCAATTGTAATTCATCATGTAGGTGATTGCTATAAATTGAGGAACGTAAGCGCGAGTTTGCTTAGGTAGACAATTATAAATATCCCAGAAAGTATCTCCTTTACAATTTCGAATTGCCCTTTTTACATTACCCATACCTGTGTTATAGGCTGCTAAAACTAAATGCCAATCACCGAAAATACTATACAATCTCCGCATATATTTACAAGCGGCTTCCGTTGCTCTTTCTGGATCAAATCGCTCATCAATCAAAGGATCAACTCGTAAACCAAAATCCTTTGTGGCTGTATAAGGCATAAATTGCCATAAACCTCCTGCCCCTTTATTTGAAAGTGCTCGTGGATCTAAGCCAGATTCGATCAAGGACAAATACTTTAATTCATCAGGCAAATTGTATTGCTTCAAATACTTTTCATACAAAGGAAAATATAAATCCCTCTTTTCAAGCATTCTTTGAGTAAACTCTGATTTTTTAAATGCAAAATATTCAACAAACTGATGTGTTTGAAAATTATAATCCAAAGGAATTTGATTATTCATCTGTTTCAAACGTGCTTGAATAATTCCAGGATCAATCATCCAATTTGTTGGTCCTCCCTGTTCCACTTGGGCGAGTGAGTCAATTACTTTTGAATCTAATATAGGTTGATAGGAATTCCATACTTGTGCCTTTGCATTTTGCAAAAACAGCAAATAAAAAAATAGCCCAAAAAAATATTTAAAATTCTTCATTAAACTAATTCCTTACTTAATGCTACTATTTGTTTTTCATCAAAAGCCTTACCCATAATTTGAAAACCCATTGGCATACCTGAATCATCGTTTCCCATTGGAATAGAAATAGCAGGTAATCCTGTAACGTTTGCTTGAACGGTAAATAGGTCACCTAAATACATCTGAATGGGATCTAAGGTTTTTTCTCCAATCGAATAAGCTGTTGATGAGGTCGTAGGAGAAATTATAAAATCACAATCTTTCAAAATAGTATCTGTGTAATCCTTAATCAATCTTCTAACCTTTTGTGCTTTTGTATAATAGGCATCAAAATAATCTGCACTTAACACAAAAGTTCCTAACATAATACGTCGCTTAACCTCCTCTCCAAAGCCTTCAGATCGTGTTTTTTTGTACATATCTATTAGATTGTGTGGATTTTGCGTTCTATGCCCAAATTTCACACCATCAAATCTTGACAAATTAGAACTTGATTCAGCTGTGGTCAAAACGTAATAAGTCGGTAATAATTGTTCCAAATAAGGAAAATCAACTGCTTTAACTTCATAACCCAAACTCTTCAATTGCTCCAAGCGATCAAAAAAAGCATTTTTAATTTCAGGTTGTAAACTTGAATGCTCAACTATTTCCTTAATATATGCTACTTTCTGTGTTTTTGTATAATTTCTTGCTGTTTCAAAAAGTGTACTATCGTTTCCATCTTCCCCAGCAATTACCTCCATAACCAGGTCCAAATCCGAAACAAACTTTCCCATTGGACCTATCGTATCAAATGATGAGGCATAAGCAATTAAACCCCAACGAGAAACTTTGCCATAAGTTGGTTTTAATCCAGCAACACCACAAAAAGCAGCTGGCATTCGAATAGACCCACCAGTATCCGTGCCTAGAGAGACCTGACACATATCTGCTTGCACGGCTACAGCAGAACCACCAGATGAACCTCCTGCAACTTTAGATTGATTTTGAAAATTCAAAACGGGTCCATAAGCTGAATTTTCATTGGTAGAGCCCATTCCAAACTCATCGCAATTTTGGCGACCAATAATAATTGCATCCTCATCCAACAATCGTTGAACAGCTGTTGCCGAAAAAGTAGATTTAAAGGTATTTAAGATTTTGGAACCTGCGTAAGAATGATGGTTCTCGTAGCAAAGTAAATCCTTAATTCCCACTACCATTCCTGCTAATTTACCTGCTGTTCCTGACTTTATTTTATTATCTACCTCTTTTGCACGTTGCTTCGCTTCATCACCATATACCTCCAAAAATGCATTTAAATTTTTATTATTTAACTCAATTCTATTTAAAAAAGATTCAACTACCTCCAAACAGCTTATAGAACCTTGGAATAATTGCTTGCGTAATTCAGTATAAGGAACAGGAATATAATTCATCAAAACAGGGACTATTTTAAACACAAAAGCATAGTTGAATTTCTCCAACTATGCATTTATCAAAACAAAAATGATTATTTTTTTGTCTCGTCTAATTCTTTATTAATTTGATCTTTCACTTCATTTTTAGCATCGTTAAATTCACGAATACCCTTGCCTAAGCCCTTCATTAATTCAGGTAATTTCTTTCCACCAAAGAATAATAATAAGGCAAGACCTATCAAAATCATTTCGCTTCCGCCCATGTTTCCCAAAAACAATAATATACTTGCTAAGTTCATTTTATTTTAAATTTAAATTATGTAAAGTTATTAAAAAAAATCCAATTTAAAGGCATTATTCTCTAGTTTTTGCAAATTCATCCACCTCTTGTTTGATAGAATTGAATAACCAAAGAACAAGTGCCAAATCATCTGTAAAACCAATTAATGGCAACACATCTGGTATAAAATCAAATGGCGATACGAAATAAGCCAAAACTGCCAAAATCTTTATCAGGGTCTTGGTGGGTATTTTACGATAAGTCCCTTGAATGTAGGCTTTAATCATCTCAGAAAACAACAAAACGTAATGATTTAAAAGATTAACAATGGTCATGTTTTTTTCAGAGGCCAATTCAGCAACTTTTTCTACACTAACTTTGACCAATTTCAACATACCAAGTTTATCATTTTTCAACAATACCTCTCCTTTTTCCAAGGCTTCTTTGAAGTATTTTGATTCAATAACGCGGTCTAATAGTTTCATAGTATCACAGAATAAAAATAAATATAACAATTTATTCCCATTATTATTATTTTTGTGAATTGAAAAATTTTTTAAATACATATAAACAATGAAAATAACTGTAGTTGGAGCAGGTGCAGTAGGTGCAACTTGTGCAGACAACATTGCCAGAAAAGAATTGGCAGATGAAGTAGTATTATTAGATATTAAAGAAGGTATTGCTGAAGGAAAAACATTAGATATGTTCCAATGCGCTTCTTTGATGGGTTTCGACACAAAATTAATCGGTTCTACAAACGATTATTCTAAAACAGCAAACTCAGATGTTGTTGTAATTACTTCTGGTTTACCAAGAAAACCAGGTATGACACGCGAAGAATTAATTGGTGTTAATGCAGGTATCGTAAAAAGTGTTGTTGAAAACATCTTAAAATACTCTAAAAACCCAATTATTGTTATCATTTCAAATCCAATGGATACCATGACGTATCTTGCAAAATCAGTAGCAGGATTAGACAAGCACCGTATCATCGGAATGGGCGGAACTTTAGATTCAGCTCGATTTAAGTGTTATTTATCAAAAGCAATGGATGTTTCTATCAATGATATTTCTGGAACAGTTATTGGTGGACATGGCGACACTACAATGATTCCTTTAACTCGTTTAGCTACATACAACGGAGTACCGGTTTCTCAATTCTTAGATGCAGATACTTTACAAAAAGTTGCTGCTGATACAATGGTAGGTGGTGCGACTTTAACAGGTTTATTAGGTACTTCAGCTTGGTATGCTCCTGGTGCTGCTGGTGCTGCATTAGTAGAAGCTATCGTTCGTGATGAGAAAAAAATCATGGCTTGTTGTGTTTCTCTTGATGGAGAATACGGACAAAAGGATATTTGCTTAGGCGTTCCAGTTGTTTTAGGTAAAAACGGTTGGGAAAAAATCGTTGATTATAAATTAACTGACGACGAGCAAGCTGCATTCAATAAATCTGCAGATGCAGTAAGAAACATGAATGCGGTGTTGGATACGCTTTCTCTTTAATTGTTAATTGTTAATTGTTAATTGTTAATTGTTAATTGTTAATTATAAATTTATATAACCTATAATTAACAATTAACAATTAACAATTATTTTGCTCTAATCGCTATTACAGGATCCAATTTAGCTGCAAACCAAGCAGGAATAATTCCAGATAGAACTCCAATAATACTTGAAATCACTAAACCTTTTGCCATATTGGCAATACTTAAACTCATAGGTAAAAATTCTTGAGGGATAAGTGTTATCATAAACACCAAAAATAATCCCACTACTCCACCTATCAAGCTTAAAAATACTGCTTCAAATAAAAATTGAAACAATATAAAATAGTTTTTAGCCCCTAATGACTTTTGAATTCCAATAATATTTGTCCTTTCCTTAACTGAAACAAACATAATATTTGCGATTCCAAATCCTCCAACTAATAAGGAAAATCCAGCTATTAAAGCACCTGCTAAATTTAAAGTGGTAAAAATGGAATCAAAAAATTGATTCATACCATCCAATCTATTGATGGAAAAATTTGCTTCTTCCTTTGGTTTTAAGGAACGTAAACTTCGTAATAAACCAATGATTTCAGCCTCTAATTCTTCCTGGTGGCTATCATTATCGAAAGCCTTAAATCCAAAATCTGCAGAAGGTTGAAATTTTTGAAAAGACTTGGCAAACGTTGTATAAGGAATAAAAACCTTTTCATCAGGTGAACCTCCCATAGATAAACCATCCTCCCCTTTGCGTTCCAAAATTCCAATAACTTGAAATTTAATCCCATTTAATTGGATCGTGTTACCAATTGCAGGAAGACCATTAAACAAATTTTCTGCAACTTTAGCACCAATTATAACTACATTTAAACCATTTTCGGATTCAATTGGTAAAAAGTATCTTCCAGTAAAAACCGGAATAGAAGTAATTTGATTGTAGTCATAAGAAGCACTGTTCAAATTAACTGTCATACTACTACTCCCATTAGAAACATTAATGGTTCGACCTCCATCAATTATTGCAACGGCAGAAGCTTTAGTTAAATTTTCTTTCAAATACTTAAATTCTGAATATTTCATTTCAGGTCTATTTAAATATTTCCACCATGGATAATTATTCGACATAATCCAAGGCCATTTTCCTACATAGATAACTCCAGTTCCAGCGAATGAATCTATGTCGTCCCGAATTTTTTTGTTTAAAGAATCAACTGCAGTAAAAACCGCCACAATAGCAAAAATACCTACACTTACTCCTAAAAGAGACAAGGTGGTGCGCATTACATTGGACTTTAAAGCTTGATATGCGAAAACTAGACTTTCAAAAATTTGTCGAAGCACAAGGATAAATTAAATTTTCCTAAATTACACAGATTGTTTTAAAGTTTTGAAAAATTCGGATAAAAGTACATATACAAGGCTAAGTGGATGTATCTTTGTAAGATTGGAGAATAATTAATAATTTATTTAATGAGTATTACAGAAAGAAATATAACTTCCTTAAAAGAAACCTTTTTAGGAGAGGTTTATTTAGATAATTCTCCCGAAAGTGAATTGCAAAAAAGAATTTATGCTACTGATGCATCGGTATATCAGGTTAAACCCAAAGGTGTAGTAAAACCGTACACTAAAAAGGATATTCAGCGTATTATTCAATTTGCCAATCAAACAGAAAACAAAATAATTCCAAGAGCAGCTGGAACCTCATTGGCAGGTCAAGTTGTTGGCAGCGATATTGTTGTTGAGGTATCAAAAAATTTCAATAAGATTTTAGAAATAAATCCAAAAGAAAAATCAGTTTGGGTTGAACCAGGAATTATTCGAGATGATTTAAATAATCAATTAAAAGAATATAACTTATTTTTTGGTCCTGAAACCTCTACTGCTAATCGAGCACAAATTGGTGGAATGCTAGGAAATAATTCCTGTGGATTACATTCAATAGCTTGGGGAAATACCCGAGATCATGCATTAGAATTAAAAGCATATTTAAGTGATGGTTCAGAAATCCACACTAAAGAATTAAGTTTAGAAGAGTTCTATGCTAAAACTCAACTGAAAAATTTAGAAGGAAAAATATATTCTGAAATTCATAGGCTTTTAAATAATCCAGAAATTCAGGAATTAATTGAACAAAATTTTCCCAAAAAATCCATCAAAAGAAGAAATTCTGGCTATTCATTGGACGCTCTATTAGAGATGCAACCCTTTAAACCCAATGGAAAAAATTTCAATCTTTCTGCCCTTTTAACTGGCTCTGAAGGAACTTTGGCATTTGTTCATTCAGCCAAATTAAATTTAATTGAAAGTCCAGAAAAAGAAGTAAAACTTTTATGTATTCATTGCCATTCTGTTCAAGAAGCAATGCTAGCTAACATTGAAGCATTAAAATTAGAACCATTAGCTTCAGAGTTGGTTGATGATTTCATATTGTCCTTTACAAAAGGACATCCTTTATTTGAAAAAGATAGAGATTTTATTCAGGGTGACCCTGCTGCAATTTTAATGGTAGAATTTAGAAATTCGGATGAAAGTAAACTCACAGAAAAAGTAAATAGCCTCATCAAACAATTATCAGAATTAAACATTGGATATGCTTATCCTATTTTATCTAATGAGGCGATTGCACATGGTTGGGAAATTAGAAAAGCTGGATTGGGTCTAATTCGAAATTTAGTAGCTGATGAACAAGCAGTAAATCTTATTGAAGATTGTGCGGTAGATCCACTGGATTTACCTTATTACGTTGCAGACATTGAAAACTTACTTAAAAAACATGAAGTAAAAGCTGCCTTTTATGCTCACGCAGGAGCAGGTGAATTGCATATTGAGCCATTTTTGGATTTAAAAACTACAGAAGGAAGAAGAAAATTTCGAGAGATTCTTTCTGAAACAGTTGAAATACTCAAAAAATACAAAGGTGCATTAAGTGGAGAACATGGGGATGGTCGCTTAAGAGGTGAATTTATTCCTCAACTAATGGGAGAAAAAGTATATCAATTATTCAAAGACATTAAAAATTTATTTGATCCAAAAAATATATTAAATCCCGGAAAAATAGTTTACACCCCTCCTATGGATGAGGATTTCAGATTTGAAATTAACAAATCAATCAAATTTGAAAATCTAATTTTTGATTATGGCGAAATAAATAATCCTTTACGATTAGTAGAGAAATGTTCAGGCTCAGGTGATTGTAAAAAATCACATCTATCGGGTGGCACTTTGTGTCCTAGTTACATGGCAACCCTAAATGAAAAAAATAGCACACGGGGACGGGCCAATGTATTACGACAAATTTTAACAGAATCAAATACAAACGGATTTGAAAATAAAGAATTAAATGAAGTTTTAGATTTGTGCTTATCTTGTAAGGCGTGTCTGACAGAGTGTCCTTCTGGAGTTGACATTGCACAATTAAAAGCTGAAGTACTAGCTCAACAATATGAGAAAAAAGGAATTCCTTTCAAGGTTCAAATGATTGGGCACTTTCCTAAAATTCAAGCATTTTTCAGCCCAATTGCACCACTATATAATCTGGCTATTTCCTTACCTATTATTTCCAATTTAATCAAATTAAGTTTAGGCTTTTCTCAAAAAAGAAGTTTGCCAAAATTACATTTTCAAACCTTAGAATCATGGTTTAATTCCTATACAAATAGGAACCAAAATCAGAATTTTTCTAATGGGAAGATAGTTTTATTAGCTGATGAATTTACGAATTTCAATGATGTAGAAATTGGACAAAAAGCTGTTAAACTTTTAAATCAATTAGGATACGAGGTTTTAATTCCTTCAAATATTGTTTCGGGTCGCTCCTATTTATCAAAAGGTATGGTAAAAACAGCCAAGAAATTGATGGAAGATAATTATGATACTCTTTCCAATCCCGAATTCTCTAATTTACCTATTGTTGGAATAGAACCAAGTGCATTGGTAACTTTTAAAGATGAAGGTCCTAAAATAGTTTCTAAAAATTTTAACGCAATTGCTTTAGAAATTAAAAGTAGAACCCTATTAATTGATGATTTTATAAGTGATGAATTCAAAAAGGGGAAAATTTTAAAATCAAATTTCACTCAAGAATCCCGAAAAATAAAAATACATGGACATTGTCACCAAAAATCTGTTTTAGGATTAAGTAAAACAAGGTTAGCCTTGGAAATTCCAGAAAATTATTCAACCGAATTGATTCCTTCAGGATGTTGTGGAATGGCTGGTTCTTTTGGGTATGAGGCAAAAAAATTTGATTTATCACAAAAAATAGCTGAATTGGTTTTGTTTCCAAGCCTCAGAAAAATACAAAAAGGTGAAATCATTGCAAGTAATGGTACATCTTGTCGCCACCAAATTAAGGATGGACTAAAGTTAGAAGGCAAACATACAGTAGAAATTTTATTTGATGCACTAAAAAAATGATACAATTTAATTTATCCTTATTTATAGATAATAAAATTGAGCAACAGGCGATTACTGCTTTGACCAAAATTATTTTACCTGAATTAAAAAAATGGAAAGATATTAAGGCTACTCATTTATTTTCGATTGATTCGCATCAAGAAAAGGATTCGATAGGTTTAAGTATTCAATGCCTTATACCAAATTCAAAAGAGAAAGAGATACAGGATAAAATTGTTCAATTAATAAACGGCTTTTTTCAGGCTGAATTCCCAAATCAATTTGTCTATTTCTCAAGCCAATTAAGTCTTAAATATTCCAATCAATTGGATTAATATTGTTTTTTTCTAAGTATTCATTGGCATTTTTAAAACAATTTGAACCGAACCACCCACCCTTATTGGCTCCTAATGGTGAAGGATGTGCCGTTTTAATAATAAGGTGTTTTTGTGCATCTATTAAATTTTCAAATTTATGCGCAAAATTTCCCCAAAGCAGAAATACCAAATTTTCTTTTCGATCACTCAATACTTGAACAGCATTTTTTGTTAACTCTTGCCAACCTAAATTTACGTGTGAATTTGGCTCAGATTCTCGAACAGTTAAACAAGCATTTAATAAAAGTACCCCTTGCTTAGCCCAATTAACTAAACTACCTGAAGGTCTAAAATTTATTTGATTATACTCTAAATCTATTTCTTTAAAAATATTTTTCAAAGAGGGTGGAAAGGCAACACCTTCTGCAACAGAAAAAGATAACCCTTCAGCTTGACCTTTTTGGTGATATGGATCTTGTCCAATAATTACCACCTTGGTTTCATGAAAAGAACAAAGATTAAAGGCATTAAATATTTTTTCTATGGGAGGATAAATAATATACTTATCAATTTCTACCTGTAAAATGGTATTCAAAGAATCCCAAAACGCATTTAAAGACAAAGGTAAAAGAACATTTTTCCAATCATTTGTAAACAAATCTTGTAACTTTGTTGTATTAATAGAATTCATGAGCGAGGCAATTTCAAACGGTTTTGTAATAAAAGTAGAAACAACACAATTGTTGAACCAAGCAATACAAAAGCCTTTTATTCATTTTTTTAGTTATCAAATTACCATAAAAAACCTCAATCCCTTCCCTGCAAAATTAATTGGTAGATTTTGGAAAATATGGGAAATGGGTGGAAAAATTGAACAAGTTTCTGGTTTAGGCGTAGTAGGTTTACAACCCATTATAGAACCCAATACTTCTTTTACCTATACTTCTGGATGTCCACTTACCACAAATTTAGGGAAAATGTCGGGGCATTATAGCTTTACTAATGTACAATCGGGTGAAAACTTTCTGGTAAAAATTCCACCTTTTGAATTAATAGCGAATAACTTATTAAATTAATGTATCAGTTAATTCAAAGAATCATATTTTTTTTAAAAGCTCAAACAGCACATGGATTGCATTCCCCCTTAGTATTTGACTTATATACAAAGGTAATCAACCCCAATTTATGGCCGTTTCAAAAAGACATTTTTGATGTTGAACTCGAAAAATTTATTGAAAGTAAATTCGAATTAAAATCATTTAAGTTATTAAAAATCAACAACATAAATGAATTAAATAATTTTAATCCTACTAAAAATCAGGTGGTCTTAATACATGAACCCTTTAGAAATAAGCTATTTAAAGAAAAAGTAGAATTAGTAGCTCAAAATGAATTCTTTAATTACATTATTCACTTTTTCCATGGGTCAATATTTATTTCGAGCGAATTGGCACCCCGACAAACATTTTATTTGAAACACATGCAATAAAAAAAGGGCCGAAGCCCTTTTTCTTATTTTCCTTTCGCAACTTCCACCATCACTCTTCTACCCTTAATTGTTGCCCCAACCATTTTATCAACAACGTCTTTCACATATTCTTTCGGTACATCTACATAGGTATGTCTATTTTCAATTTGAATATGTCCTAATGCATTACCTGGAATACCGGTTTCTCCAGCAAAAGCACCAACAATATTTGAAGGGCTAATTTTTTCATTGAAACCAATATTTACAAACAAACGAACCATGTTATCATCTGAACGATATGGTTTTCCTTCACGGTCGAAACGTGGACCTCTATCTCCTCCGCGGTCACGATCTCTTCCTCGGTCATCTCGACCATAACTTCCTCCTCTTCTATCTCCACCACGGTCTCTTTCAAATCGACCAGCTCCTCTGCGATCTCTGTCTCTATCACCTCTACCCCCACGATCATCGCGATCACGACCATATTTTCTAGATTGACGATCTAACTCTCCATCAAGGTTTTCATCTGCAAATTCATTTTTTGCAACCCCCATGTTCATTTTCACCAATGCTGAAACAACTTGTTCCGTACTGCATCCTGCATGGTGTAAAGCTTCTAAAACATCATCAAATAGCTCTAATCCACCTTCCTCAATAGTTTCTTTAACCCTTTCAATGAACATTCCCTTTTTAATACCAACTACGTCAGTAAAGGTTGGAATTACACCTTTTTCAATTTTCACTTTGGTGTAGTTCATGATTTCGCGCAAACGATTTCTTTCAGAACCAACCACTAAAGTAAATGCCTTACCCGATTTACCTGCGCGACCTGTACGGCCAATACGGTGTACATAATATTCTTCATCTAAAGGAATATCGTAATTAATAACTCCATCTACATTGTCAACATCCAAACCACGTGCAGCAACATCTGTAGCAACGAGAATATTTACAGAACCTGAACGAAAACGGTTCATAACCTGCGTACGTTGATTTTGTCTTAAATCACCATGCAAACCCTCTGCAGCATATCCACGATTCATTAATTCTTCAACAACCTCATCCACACGTTTTTTCTGATTACAGAAAATCAATAACAATTTTAAATTGTAAAAGTCGATTAAACGAGTGGTAACTTCCATTTTCGCTTTTCCTTTTACATCAAAATAAAGTTGTTCAATATTATCATTTGTGATTTCGTTTTTAACAACCTTCACTAATTTTGGATTAGTTAAATAACGATTTGTTAAAGCCATAATAGGCTTAGACATTGTAGCAGAAAATAATACAGTCTGGCGCTCATCAGGTAATTCTTCCAAGATACTTTCAATATCTTCTCGGAATCCCATATCTAACATTTCATCAGCCTCATCTAAAACGATTTTAGTAGCACGCTCTAATTTTAAAGCCCTGCGCTCAATTAAGTCAATCACACGACCAGGAGTACCCACAACAATGTTTGCTCCGGCTTTTAAAGACTTAATTTGACGCTCAATGGAATCTCCACCATAAACAGTTGTCACCCAAACACCTTTAATGTGCTTAGAAAGTTTCTTCATTTCCTCTGTTACCTGCAATGCAAGTTCACGCGTAGGACAAAGAATAATTGCTTGAACATATTTTTCAAAAGGAACAACATGCTCAATTAAAGGAATACCAAATGCTGCTGTTTTTCCAGTACCCGTTTGGGCCTGACCAATTACATCTCTTCCTTCCAAAACGAAAGGAATTGCTTCTGATTGAATGGGTGAAGCAAATTCAAAACCCATTTCTTTTACTGCTTCCATGATACCCTCAGATAAAGAGAGCTCATCAAAACGAACTTTTTGACTCATATCAATAATTAATTACGGTGATAAACACATCCGTAGTTAACTCTTGACCTAAAATCCCAAAAGGATAAATATAAACAAAAAGAGTTTCGCGGATGTATTTTGTACAAATAAAATGCAAAACTACTTCATTTTCATTAGAATAGCAAGAAAATTGTATTTTTTTAATATTTTACTTCGAGACCCTAAATACAACTTGCGCATTTAATGCGATTGAATTGTCGGGTTTCACCTCCAAGGTACCCGATTTAACTTCAATTCGAATTGGTGACAATCCTTCCCCAACTAATCGATTTTTCAAAATAAAACCCCGCTTTAAAGCAGCTTTAGTTCCCTGGTCTGAAAAAGTAAAAATTTCTAACTTAGAATTTTTATTCGTTTGTAAACCCTCAACGAATCGTTTGAAAAAATAATCTTTAGTAGTACTTATTTGATCGTTCGAGTTATCAAAAGAAAATTCATAAGTAGGAAGTAATAACTTTTCAGTTTGAGTTGAATCCATTAAAAATGAATGCAAAGTTACAATTGCGGATTGTTTAGGTAAAACAAAATCCTTACCACCTGGCCAAGCAAGTATTTGTGTTGAATCCGAATCTAATTTGGCAGAATCTACCACAGCTTGAGTTAGACTATCATTTAATTTATTTAAACTATCTAAAGGGATTATTTCCTCCGATTCAAAACTAACCTCCTCCTCGTTTGATTTTCGAACCAGAAAAAACAAGGAAATTCCAACAAATATTAAAATAACCAAAGCTATACCAATATTTTTTGCACTTAATATAGCAGAAAAATTAGTCTCCGAATATTTCTCAACATCTTCATTAGACGTATTCAATGAATCTAAATCCACTTTAAGTACATCATTTAATAATAAAATATCAATAATTACTTTCTGAATTTCTGGAGAAATATGATCTGAGAATTGAGATTTAGATTGTATTACATTTTGACAAAAAGCAGTAAAATCCGAAAGAGTATCTTCTTCTTTTTTAAACTCAATAACTAAGACTCCTAAGAAAAAAGCTAGCCCTTTCATTACAACTGAACTTTTGCAATTCAATTTTTGGGATATTTGAAGGGCTAATGCACTTTTTTTATCAGGGAATAAAATACCCATAACTGATTCCCCATAGGCTACAATTGTGCCTTCTTGCTTACCAATACTCTCCGCTGTCTCAATTGAAATATCAGCTTTTACCTTATGCTTCAAAAAATTAATCAAAGCATTATAGCGAATACGATTGGAAATAAGTTTTAGAATTCCTCCAACGGCAATAGACTGAAAAATTGGGATTAATTTATTTACCTCTCCTTCCTTCTCTCTCGTAAGAACTTGAATTCGCTGATTTACAAGTTTTAAAACATCTTCCCCAATAGTAACAATCATTTCTAAAATAAATTTTTCGCAAAACTACTATTGTTTTTTTAACTTTACTTTATGAAAAAGATTTTATTTATTGATAGAGACGGAACAATTATTATTGAACCGCCTATTGATTTCCAAGTTGACAGTCTAGAAAAGTTAGAATTTGTTCCAAAATCCATCTCAAATCTCGCTAAAATTCAAAATGAAACAGATTTTGAATTTGTCATGGTAACGAACCAAGATGGTTTAGGAACCGATTCATTTCCTGAAGAAACATTCTGGCCTGCACAAAATAAAATGATTTCTATCCTACATTCTGAAAACATTCAATTTGGCAATATTCACATCGATTCAAGTTTTCCAGAAGAAAACAAACCTACCCGAAAACCTGGTACAGGGATGCTAAGTGAATATTTTGGGGAAACTTATGATTTAGCTAATTCTTTTGTAATTGGTGACCGATTGACCGATTTAGAGTTAGCAAAAAATCTTGGTGCGAAAGGTATTATCATTGGTAATATGGAAGTCCCAACTAATTTGAAACCCTATTTGGCACTTCAAACAAACTACTGGGACGAAATTTATTTCTTTCTTCGTGTACCAGAGAGAAAAATAATTCATACACGCATTACACATGAAACTCAAATTCAGATTGAATTAAATTTAGACGGAAAAGGAGTTTGTAGTATTTCAACAGGAATTCCTTTTTTCGACCACATGTTAGAACAAATAGGAAAACATGGTTCTATTGATTTAACTATTCAAGCTAAAGGTGATTTACATATCGATGAACATCATACCATAGAAGACACTGGTATTGCCCTTGGTGAAGCCATTGCATTGGCATTAGGTAATAAAAAAGGCATTAACCGCTACGGATTCCTACTACCAATGGATGATTGTTTGGCTCAAGTAGCCCTAGATTTCGGTGGTAGAAACTGGCTCGTTTGGGAGGCAGAATTTAAACGTGAAATGATTGGACAAATGCCAACAGAAATGTTTTATCATTTCTTTAAGTCATTTTCTGATGCATCTAAATCTAATTTAAATATCAAGGCAGAAGGAGAAAATGAACACCATAAAATTGAAGCCATTTTTAAAGCTTTTGCAAAAGCAATTCGATTAGCTGTTCAAAGAGATTTAAAAAATTTAGATTCTTTACCGAGTACCAAAGGAATACTTTAAAAAATTATTTAACTTTGTAAAAAATTAAAAAACACATGGGATATTCAGGAGCAGCATTTTTTATTGTACTATTTGCAATTTCAATTGTTATAGGATCAAAACTTCAGAAAATTTATAAAGAGAGAGGAAAGTAATCCTCTCTTTTTTTATAAAAATCCCTCATCTACAAAACTTAAATACTTATTATCACCTACTATTAAATGGTCAATAAGTTTTACATCTAAGTTTTTCCCAGCTTCATTGATTTTTTCTGTTAATTGTTTATCCGCCTGACTTGGAATTAAATTTCCAGAGGGGTGATTATGCACCACGATTATTGAAGATGCTAGGTAATTTACAGCGGCCTTAAATAAGAGCTTTAAATCAACTAGAGTACCTGCCACCCCACCTTGACTTAACTTTTCTATTTTCAAAACTCGAGACGCCCGATTGAGATAAAGCACCCAAAATTCTTCATGATTTAATTCTTGAAAAATGGGTCGAAACAACTGAAAAGCATCAGCACTTGATTGAATTTTAGTCAATGTATTTTTTGCCTCAAAAGATGCAATCCGCTTTCCTAATTCAAAACAAGCTGCTAATTGAATTGCTTTGGCAACGCCAATCCCCTTAAATTTTTGGAAATCTTCAATTTGAAGTCGGGAAAGATAAGTTAAATCTCCTTGTACAAATTCTAATATTTCTGAGGATAAAACTAAAACAGATTTCGAAGGAATTCCTGAGCCTAAAAGAATGGCAATCAATTCAGAATTGTTTAAAAATTCTTTTCCAATATTTTTTAGTTTTTCTCTGGGGCGGTCCTCAACCCGAAAATCTTGAACCCGTTTATAAGTATATTGATTAGTGGTCATTTTCTTTTCAAGATAGGCATAAAAAACAAAAAGCCCATCTTTCGACAGGCTTTTATCAGTATCTTGGTAATCTACAATTAAGCAGCTAATTTATTAACTAATTTCGCTAATTTAGATTTTTGGTTGGCAGCTTTATTCTTGTGGATAATGTTCTTCTTTGCTAATTTATCTAAAGCAGAAGAAACTTGCTTGAATAAATCTACGATAACCAATTTATCAGTCGTAGCTCTTAATTTCTTGATTAATGTACGAGTTGATTTGTGCTGATAACGGTTGCGTAAACGCTTTGCTTCATTTGCTCTAATTCTCTTAATTGCTGATTTATGATTTGCCATTGCTAAAAAATAATTTCTCTTTTCTAAAATTGAAATGCAAAATTAAGTAATTTTTAAATAAATATCAATACTAACCACAAAAAAATACAAATGAAATCTACAATTCTATTTCTCTTGGCTTTACTTTTAATTCCAATGATCCTATTTTCAGCACCTTGGGGATTTTTTGCTCATAAAAAAATCAATCAGTTGGCCATTTATTCTGTCCCCACGCCCTTCAACATATTTCTAAAAAAACATTCTCTCCTACTGCAAGAATATGCAGTTTTACCTGATGAGCGCCGCTACATAATGGAAGAAGAAGCCCAAAGACATTACATTGATTTAGACCATTATGATTTAACAAAAATTAAATTTTTGAATCTTAAAGAGGCAGAAAGTAAATATAATAAGGATAGCTTATCTGCACATGGAATTGTAGTTTGGCATATACCCATTGCTTATGAAAAATTAAAATTTGCATTAGCCGAAAAAAACATAGAAAAAATTATTAAATACGCCGCAGAATTGGGACATTATGTGGCAGATGCGCACGTTCCGCTTCATACCACCTCTAATTATGATGGACAAAAAACTGGACAAACAGGTATCCATAGCTTCTGGGAATCAAGAATTCCAGAAATTTTAAATCAAGATTTGGAAGAATGGTTAGGCCAAGCAAAATATATTTCAAACGTACAGCAAGAAGCCTGGGAGTATGTTTTAGGATCAAACGTCCTTGTGAATAAACTACTTGAATCCGAAAAAAAACTTTCTAATAATACAGCAGCTAGTAAAAAATATACATTTGAACAAAAAGGCAAAACCTTGATAAAAACCTATTCAAAAGAATATTCTCTCGCCTACCACAAATTATTAAATAGAAGCATTGAAAATAGATTTTCAGCAGCCGTTCTAGCTGTTTCTAGCCTTTGGTATTCTGCTTGGTTAGAAGCGGGACAACCAAATTTGAATTAATTTTTGCAATTTTGTAAAATGAAAATAGAAAAGTTTATCAAATTAAAACCCGGCAAAGAAGGACCTCTTAAAAGGTTTCATCCTTGGGTATTTTCGGGTGCTATCCAACAACAAAGCAAAGATTTAGTAGATGGAGATTGGGTAGAGGTGTTGGATTTCAAAAACAATTTTTTAGGAATTGGACATTTTCATTTTGGAAGTATTTCAGTAAAAGTAATTTCCTTTACCCCTATTGAATCTTTTGAAAATCTATGGACAGAGAAAATTCAAAATGCTAAAAATTTAAGAGAATCACTCCCCATTGGCGATACGAATGCCTATAGATTAATTCATGGAGAAGGAGATGCATGTCCAGGTTTAATTATAGATTTCTATAATGGGGTTTTTGTTATTCAAGCACATAGCATAGGAATTCATAAAAACATTGAACTAATTAAGGAGGCTATTTTAAAGGTATTTGGCAAAAAAAATGTTATTGCAATCTTTGACAAAAGCAAGGAAACTTTGCCAACTGAATATGCCTCTGGCATTAGTAATAATTATTTGGTGGGAAGTGCAGATGTTCCTTTTAGCGTAAAAGAAAATGGAATTAAGTTTGCTATAAACTGGGTAACTGGTCAAAAAACTGGATTTTTCTTAGACCAAAGGGATAACAGAGAACTTTTAGCACGATTTGCAAAAGGGAAAGATGTGTTAAATACCTTTTGCTATTCTGGAGGATTTAGCCTTTATGCCTTACAAGCTGGTGCAAATAAAGTAATTTCTTTAGATGCATCGGCAAAGGCTATTGATTTAGTAAAGGAAAACATTCAACTGAATCATTTTGAGAAATTCAATCACGAAGCCATTGTGGGCGAAACACTACCTTTTTTACGTCAAAATAAAGAATTGTTCGACATCATTGTTTTAGACCCTCCTGCTTTTGCCAAATCATTAAATACCAAACACAAGGCATTACAAGGATACCAACGAATAAATGAATTAGCTATGCAACAAATTAAACCCAACGGTTTATTGTTCACCTTTTCATGCTCCCAAGTAATTACTCGAGATTTATTTTATAATATGTTGGTGGCATCTGCTATTCAATGTGGAAGAGAAATTCAAGTCATACACCAAATGAATCAAGGGGCTGATCATCCAGTAAATATTTACCATCCAGAAAGTCATTATTTAAAAGGATTTGTATTACGAATAAAATAAAAAAAGGAGGCCATTGCCTCCTTTTTTGTTAAAAACTTAAGGGATTTAATCAATAAATCTAAATAATCTACTCCATCTGATTTTTCCAGAGAATAATCCTTTATTCGGATCTAAGGACATCCAAATAAATACAGGTTTACCAACTACGTGGTCATAAGGAACAAATCCCCAAAAACGTGAATCTGCCGAATTGTGTCGATTGTCACCCATCATGAAATAATAATCTTGTTTAAAGGTGTAATCTGTTAAAATAACACCATCTTTTTTGATTTTACTACCCTCAATTGTAATTCCTTCATTAGATTCATACTTTTGAATTGCTTCTCCATAAGTAGAAACATTTTGAGGAGTTAAAACAATTTTCATTCCCTTAGCTGGAACTTTTAATGGACCATAAAAATCACGATTCCATTTAAAATTAGTAGTATCATGCGGAAAGAAATCTGGAGCTGTCAAACCTTTTGGGTCTTTAAATGAATTATAGTCAACTGTAGCACCTTTTAATCGAGCTACAATTTCATTTACAACAGTTTTACTTGCATTCACCTTATAGCCTACTAATGAATTAGTTGAATCAGCCAAAGGAGCCCAATCGGCAGCTTCTAAATTATTGTACACATCTGGGGCGTTTCTAACTCCATATTCATCAAAAAAGGCATCATCAAGAACCTCTTTGGTTTTAATAAAAACAGGATGTTGCATTCTCTCAGGATTAGCCATTGCTTTTCCGTTGACAAAAACTTGTTGATCACGCACTTCTAAAACATCTCCGGGAGTACCAATACATCTTTTTACATAAAACGTACGTAAATCCACTGGTGCATCACCATCTACTTCGTAATTAGGCACATTGAAAACTACAGGATCTCCTGATTTTATGGAAGAAAAACCTGGTAAACGATAAATTGGCAAATTCAACCATCTCAAATAACTTGGAATATCAGTAAACCATATTTTTTGGTGAGTTAATGGCAATTGCAAAGGTGTTTTAGGTGTTCTGACTCCGTAATGCAATTTACTCACAAACAAAAAATCACCAACCATCAATGAGCTTTCCATGGATGGTGTTGGAATTGTATAAGCCTCAAATAAAAAGAAACGAATCAAAGTTGCTGCCACTACAGCAAATGTTACAGAATCTAACCATTCTCTAAATGGCGATTTTTGTTTTTTAGGTTTGGTATTTGTATTCATAATTTATAATTCATAACTCATAATTCCAAAAGGTTTTCCATTCCAAGAATACCTTTTTTATCTTTTACCCATTCTGCTGCGATTACTGCACCTAAAGCAAAACCTTTTCGAGAAAAGGCTTCATGTGTGATTTCTATCTGGTCGACTTTTGATATATATTTTACTGTATGCGTTCCAGGTATAATCGATTCTCTTTGGCTCCAAATTGCAACTTCATTTTCCTCAGGAATTTCATTATTTACCCATTTTGTTTTAGTTGGATAAGCATCAATAATACCTTCAGCTACTGTAATAGCAGTTCCACTTGGACTATCCTTTTTTTCTAAGTGATGAATCTCGTTGGTGTAAATATCATATTCCGAATGATTTTTCATTAAACCAGCTAAAAACTTATTCAATTTAAAGAATAAATTAACGCCAATGGAATAATTAGAAGCATAAAAGAAAGTAGAGTTGTTAACTTTTGTTAAATCCTCTATTTCTGCTCTTTTTTCTAACCAACCCGTAGTTCCACAAACCACTGGAATATTTTTTTCAATACATTTAACTAAATTTCCGAAAGCTGAAATAGGATTTGAAAACTCAATGGCTACATCAACGTCCTGAATAGACAATTGATCTAAATCATCCTGATTATCAACATCGATTTTAGCAACGATTGAGTGACCTCTTTCTACGGCGATTTTCTCAATCTCCTTACCCATTTTCCCGTATCCAATTAATACTATTCTCATGCTATTTATTTTAACTGAAATGTCAGGTTAATTCCTGCCATCAAATTATTTTGATATGGATTAAAATCAAATTTAGGTTTTAATTTCAAGCTAATATCGTCTGAAATGTCAAATGTACGCAAATGTGCGCTAACATTTGCATCTACAACGTTAAATGCCCAGGCAACAAACATTCCAATGTAGGTATAGTCGCGATTTCGATGAAATCCATCTACAATCCTTTTAAGTTGATTGGCATCCAAATCCCTTGCTACTCCATCTTCATAAGTTACAGATACGGTAGAGGGCGGTGAATAACTTGTATCTTCTGGATGTGGAGAAACTATCCAGTAATAATCTTTATATTTTTGATATCTATCATTATTATATTTTGCAATTAAACCCAAGGTTATAAATGCACCCGCTACCAAAGGTAATTTCCAATATTGACGATTATAGGCTTGCCCCAGCCCTGGTAATATTAAGGAACGAATTGTAGCAACACGTGGAATAATTTTATGTTTTGGTATTTTGGATAACGAAATAGTATCCATTTTACTTTTTTGAAGCGTGTCAATAGTAATATCTTTTGAAAGCAAAGATTGAGAAAGGAATAAAAACAAAAAAAAGAAACTTGAACGAGAAATCATCTATTTTTGAATACTTTTCAACAATTCGTTTAACTCATCTTGCGAATTGAAAGGAATTTTAATTTCACCTTTTCCCTGTTCATTAATTTTGAAACTAACTTTCGCATGAAAGAATTGTGCAAAAGCAGCTTGATATTTTTTTACATCGTTTGCATTAAAATCTCCTCCTTTAGGTAAAATACTAGGTGAATTAGGCTCACGAATTGCTTGTTCTAATTTCCTAACCGACCACTCTTCTGCAATACAACGTTCAAAAAGATTCATCTGAAGTTCAGAATCATCTAAAGAAACCAAACATCTTGCATGCCCCATAGATAATTTTCCGTCACGAATTGAAATTTGAATTTCAATTGGCAATTTTAATAATCGAAGATAATTAGTAACCGTTGATCTATTTTTACCTACACGTTGACCAAGTTCCTCCTGCTTCAAGCTACACTCATCCATCAATAATTTGTAGGATTGTGCTATTTCCATGGCATTTAAATTCTCCCGTTGAATATTTTCAATGAGAGCCATTTCAATCATTTGTTGTTCGTCTGCTGTACGAACATAAGCAGGTATTTTATCTAAACCAGCAATTTTTGAGGCTTGTAAACGTCTTTCACCTGAAATTAATTGAAATTTCTTAGGTGCAATTTTACGTACTGTAATAGGCTGGATAATACCTTGAACTCTAATGGACTCTGCTAATTCTTGTAGCGCTTCTTGTTCAAAATGCTCCCTTGGTTGATATGGATTAGTTTCTATAAAATTCAATGGAATTTCTTCCATCATACCAATTGATTCAATCCCATTTCCTAATTCATTGTTCAAATTAGAACCCAAAACACTGCTAGAATCTTCCAACAATGCACTTAATCCTCTACCTAATCCAATTCTTTTCTTTGAATTTGCCTCTTGTTTTGCGCTCATATACTATACGGTTTCTAACAACCCGTTTTTTCTAACTATTTCTTTTGCCAAATTCAAATAACTAATGGAACCTTTACTTTCTGCATCATGTAAAATAGCAGGAATTCCAAAACTTGGGGACTCCGACAAACGAATATTTCTTGGAATTATTGTATCAAATACCATGTTTTTGAAATGTGAATTCACCTCATTAACCACCTGATTGGAAAGTCGAAGTCGTAAATCATACATGGTCAACAATATCCCTTCAATTACTAATTTAGTATTTAATCTAGATTGAATAATTTTAATCGTGTTTAACAATTTACCTAGGCCTTCTAAAGCATAATACTCACATTGTACAGGAATAATTACAGAATCTGCTGCAGTTAAACTATTTATAGTAATTAAACCGAGTGAAGGACTACAATCCATAATGATAAAATCATATTGATTGCGAATAGGCTCCAACACTTCCCTCATTTTACCTTCACGATTAGCCAAATTAATCATTTCTATTTCCGCACCAACCAAATCAATATGAGAAGGAATAATTTCTAAATTAGGCAATTCGGTTGCGATAATACTTTCAGAAATACCTGCAAGTCCCACCATGCACTCATAAATACTATTTTTAACTTCTTTGGGATTCAAACCTAAACCAGAAGTGGAATTAGCTTGTGGATCAGCATCAATTATGAGTGTTTTATAATCCAAAGCTGCTAAACTTGCCGACAAATTTATGGCTGTGGTGGTTTTACCAACGCCTCCTTTTTGGTTAGCAATTGCAATGATCTTACCCATATTACTGATTTATGATTTGGCTCAAACGAGGAAACAATATTACAAAATTCCTCGGAATTTTTTGGAGGCTATTACCGAATTTTAACATATTTATTTTCTTTATCTACTTCTATCAAATAGAAACATATTGATATTAAATTGTAAATTGCCGGAAAATTTGATTTAATGACACAAACTAATACTTCTCACCCCAAAGGCCTTTATGTATTATTTTCCGCAGAAATGTGGGAACGTTTCAATTTTTATGGCATGCGTGCCCTACTTACCCTATTCTTAGTCAATGCTTTAGCTTTCAGACAAGATGAATCTTCCATCCTTTATGGTGGATTTCTAGGTTTAAGTTATATCACTCCTATGCTAGGTGGTTTTATTTCAGATAGGTATTTAGGAAATCGAATTTGCATCATTATTGGAGGTTTAGTGATGGCAACAGGACAATTATTTTTATTCAGTTCTGCCAGCACATTTGCTATAGACCTTTCACTTGCCACCAATTTAATGTGGACAGGATTGGCCTTTTTAATATTTGGAAATGGCTTTTTCAAACCAAATATTTCTTCAATGGTTGGGCACTTATATGAAAAAGGGGATTCAAAATTGGATGCTGCATTTACCATTTTTTATATGGGAATCAATTCTGGGGCCTTTTTGGGCATGTTAATATGTCCAATTTTAGGAGATGTGAAAAATGCTGACGGCACTAGAGTAGTAGAAGCATTTAAGTGGGGATTTTTAGCAGCAGGAATGGCAATGCTAATTGGAACTATCAGTTTTTACTTTTTAAAAAATAAATTTATAGTAAATCCTAAAGGTGAAGCCATTGGTACCCGACCACAATTTTCCGAAACAGAAATTGAAAAATCAGAAACAGAAAAAGCCGATTTTGGAACAAAATCTATTATTATTACTCTTTTAGTTTTTAGTGGGTTTGTTACATTTTTCCATTTGATGTTTCAAACAGCAGAGCCTAATGTAATTAAAGATTGGATTTATCCTGTAATTTATTCTGCAGGAATTAGTTTAGCATTTTTAATAATGACCGACAAAACAATCACAAAGGTAGAAAGAGACAGAATGTTTGTCCTTTATATTATTTGCTTCTTTGTTATATTTTTTTGGGCAGCATTCGAACAAGCCGGTTCCTCTTTAACTTTCATTGCAGATCAGCAAACTGACCTTCATATTTTTGGAATTGAATTACCTCCAAGCTCCATTCAGAACGCAAATTCATTCTTTATTATTTTCTTAGCCTTTCCATTTAGTTGGTTATGGATGAAACTTCAAAAAAGAAATTTAGAACCCAATTCTCCAACTAAACAATCTATCGGATTATTACTTCTTTCAATTGGGTATTTAATTATAGCCTTTCGAGTAAAAGATTTGGGAACAGAAAAAATGAATGTAATTTGGTTGATTCTTATGTACCTATTTCACACAATGGGTGAATTATGTTTATCGCCAATAGGCTTATCATTGGTTTCAAAATTAGCACCTAAAAGATTTTCTTCCCTACTTATGGGGGTTTGGTTTTTAGCAAATGCAGCAGGTTATGCACTTTCTGGAACTTTAGGAGCATTATTACCACCGCAAAAAATCAATTCATCCACTATTTTTCCTTCCTTTGCAGGTTTTCAAATCCATAATTTATATGAATTCTTTATGGTATTTGTGATTTTATCTGGAGTAGCAGCAATTGCACTTTATTTATTATCAATTGGACCATTGAAACGAATGATGCATGGAATTAGATAATTATTAATTATTAATTATTAATTGTTAATTGTTAATTGTTAATTGTTAATATGCTGAAACAGTATCGTCTCCGCGGGAATCGGCGCCACCTTGTAAATTTTTGTTAGGTAAAACCAATATACCCTCCACTAAACCAATTCCTCCAATTGGTGTGAAATTATATCCTTTTAAGGTAAGGCGTTGTATTTGTTCATCATTTAAACGTCCCTTCTCAAAAGTGACCTTATCAGGCATCCATTGGTGATGGAATCGTGGAAATTCAACGGCCTCTTGCATATTTTTACCAAATTCTAAAACATTTAATGTTGTTTGAAAGACCGAGGTTATAATTGTAGATCCACCTGGAGTGCCCACAACCATTTTTAATTTTCCATTTTCTTCAATAATAGTTGGAGTCATACTAGACAACATCCGTTTATTGGGTTGAATCTCATTGGCTTTTGAACCAATTAATCCATATAAATTAGGGGATCCAGGCTTTGCAGAAAAATCATCCATTTCATCATTTAATAAAAATCCAGCACCTCCTACAAACACCTTACTGCCATAAGAATTATTCAAAGTTGTGGTAATTGAAACTGCATTTCCTTCCCCATCTACAATAGAATAATGTGTAGTTTCTGGACTTTCATATCCTGGAAATGATCCATTTGAAATTTCAGTGCTCAAACTAGCCTTTTCAAAAGAAATATTTTTCATTCGAGAATCTGAATAATTTGTATCCAATAAATTTTCAACAGGAACTTTCACAAAATCAGGGTCACCCAACCATTTGGCACGATCAGCATATACACGTCGCTCTGCCTCAATCATAACCTGAAGTGTAGAATCCGAATTTGAACCCCATTTTTTTAATGGATAACTTTCAACCATTTCTAATAATTGCCCCAATGCCACTCCACCAGAAGATGGTGGTGGCATACCAATAATTTTATAATTTTTGTAATGGGTTTCTATTGGATTTCTCCAAACTGCTTGATAGGCCTTCAAATCCTTTTTTCGTATTAATCCTCCAGATTTTCGATTTTCTTTAGCAATTAAGCGCGCGGTTTTCCCTTTATAAAATCCTCTCCAACCCTTTTCTGCAACACGTTCTAGGGTTTTTGCCAAATCAGATTGAACGAACAAATCCCCTTTAAGCCAATCACCAGAATCTTTTAGCATATAATTTTTACCAGGATTATATTTCAAAAAATCATTTTTTTGTCTATTCAATCCACGAGCTTCTTTTTCAGTTAATGGTAAACCAGCTGCTGCCAATTCAATAGCTGGATTCACTAATTCTTTCCAAGGTAATTTTCCGAATTTTTGATGCATTGCAAAAATTCCAGCCACTGTACCTGGTACACCAACCGATAAAATCCCTGCTTGTGATTTTTCTGGAATAATATTTCCTTTTTCATCTAAATACATATCCCTACTTGCCTGAATAGGAGCTTTTTCTCTATAATCTAATGCATAATTCTTACCCGATTTATCTCTGTAAACTAAAAATCCACCACCACCAATATTACCGGCGGCTGGATGACAAACTGCTAGAGCGAAATTCACGGCAACGGCTGCGTCAATTGCATTTCCACCCTTTTTAAGAATATCTAAACCCACCTGACTTGCAACGGGATGAGTTGATACCACCATTCCGTTTTTACCTTCAATCAAAGGCTTAACAGTAGTTTGTGCATAAATAAAAGTTGAAATAAATAAATTAAGAAGTGTAAATGTTATAGTTTTCATAATTCAATAAGGAATAAGGAAACAAATTTAAAGAAATAGCCTTAACTTTGTCGATATTTTATATTGTTTCTAACAAATCGAATTATTAAAGTGGATATTTTTGAAAAAGTAGTAAAAAATATGGGGCCAATCGGTTCTCATGCACATTATTCTCATCATTATTTTTCTTTCCCAAAATTGACAGGCGAATTAGGGCCTAAAATGAAATTTATGGGCAAAGAAATGCTTAATTGGTCCTTAAACAACTATTTAGGCTTAGCTAACCACCCAGAAGTAAGAAAAGCTGATGCAGAAGCAACGGCAAAATACGGTTTAGCCTACCCAATGGGTGCACGTATGATGTCAGGAAATACAGATGAGCACGAAGAGTTTGAAAGACAATTGGCAGAATTCGTAGGAAAAGAAGATGCATTTTTGTTGAATTACGGCTACCAAGGAGTAATGTCTGTAATTGAATGCATGGTTGACCACAAGGATATTATTGTTTACGATGCTGAATCTCATGCTTGTTTGATCGATGGAATTCGCTTACACAAGGCTAAAATGGGAAAATATTATAAATTTAACCACAATGATATGGATTCTCTTAGAAAGAATCTAGAACGTGCAACAAAGGCTGTAGCTGAAACAGGTGGTGGAATTTTAGTGATCACAGAAGGTGTTTTTGGGATGTCCGGCAAAGTTGGTTCTTTAGATGAAATAGTTGAAATGAAAAAAGATTTCAATTTCCGTTTGTTAGTGGATGATGCTCACGGTTTTGGAACAATGGGTGCGAATGGCAAGGGAGTTGGCGAGCATTTAAATTGTCAAGAAGGCATTGATTTATATTTTTCAACATTTGCTAAGTCGATGGCAGCGATTGGTGCATTTATTGCCGCACCAAAAGACATCATCATGTATTTAAAATATAACATGAGATCCCAAACTTATGCCAAGGCATTGCCTATGCCATTTGTTATAGGTGGAATGAAGCGATTAGAACTTATCAAAAAACATCCTGAATTACGTGAGCAATTATGGGCAAATGTTCGTTCTTTACAAAAAGGATTAAAAGAAAAAGGTTTTGATATTGGAGAAACAACTTCGCCAGTCACACCTGTATTTTTACATGGAGATTATGACATCAAGGCAGTAACTGCATTAGTTCGTGATTTACGTGAAAATATGGGAATCTTCTGCTCAATAGTAGTTTATCCAGTTGTTCCTAAAGGACAAATCATGTTGCGTATCATTCCAACTTCTTCACATACACAGGAAGATATTGAATACACTACAACTTGTTTTGCTGAAGTACAAAATCGTCTAAAAAATGGCTATTATCGCCAAGATTAAGTGATTTTTAACAGCTTTTCCCCTTTTTTTGTTATTTTTTTACTTTTTTTTGAATTTTTTAAATAAAATAATTTGTGGGTAATAAGAAAATTGCTAAATTTCGCTTATTAATGCTTTTAAGGGGGCATTTTTAAACAATCTTATTTTTTACAACCTAAAAATTCAAATTAACATGAGCAGATTTGCACAAGTAAAAGACTTAGTTATGTCATTAGAGGCTGACTTCGAAAAATTCTATGACAAAGGAAATTCAGCAGCTGGAACACGCGTAAGAGGTGGTTTACAGTCATTGAAGACTTTAGCACAAGAAATTCGTACAGAAGTTCAAAATAAGAAGAACGCTGGTAAATAATTCGAAGGAATTGTTCAATAAAAAAAGCCTGAAATATTCAGGCTTTTTTTATGTTAAAATAATTCTTGATTTGAAACGGTTGCAATTCCATCTACCATAATCTTCCCTCTTTCTAATTCAAACACTTGGGTGGAAATTTCTGCAGAATGTTTTTTTTCATCTATAGATAAAATTTCAAAATAAGCTCTATACTCCTGCCCTACATAAATTGGACGTTTAAATTCTGTCATTTGTTTCAAATATACAGAACCATTGCCTGGAAAATCCATTCCCATTACTCTAGAAAATATACTATTAACCAAGGCACCATGAACAATAGGTTTCTTAAATGGTGTAGTTGCTGCAAATTCTTCATCAAAATGTAAGGGGTTAAAATCACCACTTACTTTACAAAAGTCATTTACATTTTCTTGATTAAAGGAAAATTTTAATTCGAAGTTTGATCCAACAGATAACATAATATTAGTATAATTAACGAACTTTGTAAAAAAAGTATTGAATGATTTATTTTATTTACAATCCTAATTCGGGCAGTAAAGGTACATTGAATTCAGAACAAATTTTATCAAAACTGAATAAAATACCTAATTCTAAGGTATTAATAACCCAATATCCAAACCATGCTACAGAATTTGTAAATGAAATACTTCCTTTAAATCCCGAAAGAATCATTGCCATAGGTGGAGATGGAACAATTAATGAAGTAGCTAAAAATTTAATTGGAACACAAATTCCCTTAGGGATTATACCAAAAGGTTCAGGAAATGGATTAGCTAGACATTTAGATTTATATAAACCATTTGATCAGGCTTTAGAAATTGCTTTGAAAAGTCAAAATTTTATAAACTCAGATGTAGCCTATTTTAATAATAAACCATTTTTCTGTACTGCCGGCATAGGTTTTGATGCGGCAGTAGCAAATGATTTTTCAAAAAGCAAAACAAGAGGTTTTATTAATTATATCATTTCAAGTTTTAGAATTAATAATTCTTATCAATCTATTGAAGTAAAATTTGAAAATGATAAATTCTTCGAACCCTATTTTTCAATAACCTTTGCCAATGCAAACCAATTTGGAAATCACGCTTATATTTCTCCAGGTTCTAATCTAACAGATCAAAATTTTGAGCTTATAAAAATCAAGCCAATCAATTTCTTCAAAAAAATTCAACTTGGAATTAGTCTATTTTTAAAAACCATTGAAAATCAGAATTTTGTAGAACTTTCTTCTACTTCAAATTGCAAATTAAAAGCTAAAGGAAATGGGTTTTATCATTTAGATGGCGAAATAGGTACTTGGGAAAATTTAGAACTAAACGTTTCCATCCAATCAGAGGCATTAAAAATCATCATCCCAAATTAAAATTATACAAAACGCTGACTATTAACACTTTACGAGTTATTTGTAATTATTCCAAACTATTGAATAAAAAAAATATTCAAAAAAAATCAATATTTTTTTCTTATACTTTTTCAAGCCAAAGTGCTAAATTAAGGAGGTTTAATTGCACAATTTTAAGGTGCAAATTTTAGGACCTTTTTTTTTATAAAAAAAGTAAAATAAATATTTTTTTAGAATTTGCAGCATCTATAAATTTTACTATTTTTGTCTCCCCACTAAAAAAACTGTTACGTTTTTTTTGGATTACCTACCCCAACAAAATAAATGATTTGAAATCCAGCAAAAAGATCGAAATCTTCTTGCCTAGAATAATATTGTCTAAAAAATTTAAATGCAATCTGAGTTAAACAAAGTATGGGCCAACTGTTTAAGTGTCATCAAAAGTGATCTAAACGAAAGCAGTTATGCGACTTGGTTTGCTCCAATAGTTCCTTTAAGATTTGTCAATAACACACTTACCATTCAGGTTCCTTCCCAATTTTTTTACGAGTGGCTTGAAGATAATTATGTAAATGTTTTACGAAAAGCCATTGATGTAGCCATAGGACGCCATGGATTGCTTGAATATTCAATAGTTGTAGATAAAGGCGATAAGAAAAACCCTCCGATTTCCTTCAATATTCCGAATCAAGTTAGTTCGAATAATACATTTGGGAATAAAAAAATTGAGGTTCCATCGAAAAGTCCTTTTCAAACTACTCCAACGGAGACACTTGAATTAGAATCATATTTAAATCCTAAATATACATTTGATAAGTTTATTGAAGGAGATTGTAATCGTTTGGGTAGAGCAGCGGGATTAGCTGTGGCCAATAAACCAGGTTTAACATCTTTTAATCCTTTAATGATTTATGGTGGAGTTGGTTTAGGTAAAACCCACCTAATTCAAGCCATTGGTAATCAAATTAAAAGTGATTATCCAGGTAAATTTGTATTATACGTTTCTACAGAAAAATTCACGAATCAATTCGTTAATGCAATTAGAAATAATTCAATTGAATCTTTTACTAATTTTTACCTTCAAGTAGATGTATTAATTATAGATGACGTACAGTTTTTATCTGGAAAAGAAAAAACCCAAGAAACATTCTTTAACATTTTTAATCATCTACATCAATCTGGTAAACAAATTATTCTTTCCTCTGATAGAGCACCACGCGAATTGAATGGAATGGAAGATCGTTTGTTATCTCGTTTCAAATGGGGATTAACAGCTGATTTACAACAACCAGATTACGAAACTCGTATTGCAATCATTCAAAAGAAATTACAAGATGATGGCATACAAATTGATTTTGAAGTTTTAGAATACCTAGCCCATACAATTCAAACAAACGTTAGAGAATTGGAAGGTGTAATCATTTCCCTAATGGCCCAGGCCTCTTTAACGAGAAAAGACATTGATTTAGAGTTAGCCAAATCAACTCTAAAATCAATTGTAAATGAACAAGAGAAGGAATTAAGTGTTGAAAATATTCTTGACGTGGTTACCACTTATTTTGAAGTAGACATGGATACTTTAAGAGGTAAGTGTAGAAAAAAGGAAAATGTTTTTCCTCGACAAGTAGCAATGTACCTTTTAAAAGAATTAACTAACCTACCATTAAAATCAATTGGATATCATTTTGGTGGCCGCGACCACAGCACAGTTATTCATGCGGTACAGGCAGTTTCAGAAGCAATGGAAACAGATAAATCCATTGAGAAAACAGTCAGAAAGTTGTACGGTAGATTTCATTAAAACAAAAATGGTTGCTTTTCAGCAACCATTTTTGTTAGTATCAATCTTCGCTATTCTCATTATCAAGTAATAAGGAATCATCTCCTTTAACTTTTTCTTTTATTTTAAGTTCAAGTTCATCCATCAATTCAGGATTATCCTTAATCAAATCTTTTACTGAATCTCTTCCTTGACCTAAACGATTTCCAGCATAGGAGAACCATGAACCTGATTTATCAATTATTCCTAAATCAACACCTAAATCTAAAATCTCACCAGCTTTAGATATTCCCTCACCATACATAATATCAAATTCTACTACTTTGAATGGAGGAGCCATTTTATTTTTAACCACCTTTACGCGGGTTCTGTTACCCGTAATTTGGTCAGCGCTTTCTTTAATTTGTCCAGCTCTACGAATATCCAAACGAACAGAAGCATAAAATTTCAAGGCATTTCCACCAGTTGTAGTTTCTGGACTACCAAACATAACACCTATTTTATCTCTCAATTGGTTGATAAAAATGCAACAACAACCTGTTTTATTAATAGTACCCGTTAATTTACGTAAGGCTTGTGACATCAAACGAGCTTGTAAACCCATTTTAGAATCTCCCATCTCCCCTTCAATTTCAGCTTTAGGAACCAAGGCAGCAACGGAGTCAATTACGATAATATCTATTGCACCAGAACTAATCAAGTGTTCTGCAATTTCCAAGGCTTGCTCTCCATTGTCTGGTTGAGAGATTAATAGGTTTTGGGTATCAATTCCTAATTTCTCAGCATACGATTTATCAAAAGCATGTTCAGCATCCACAAAAGCCGCAATACCACCATTTTTTTGCGCCTCAGCAATACAATGCATGGTCAAAGTAGTTTTACCTGAAGATTCTGGGCCATAAATCTCAACAATCCTTCCCCGTGGAACCCCACCAATTCCTAAGGCAAGGTCTAATCCTAATGAACCTGTAGAAATTACTGGAACATCCATCACCTTGCTATCGGAAAGTCGCATTACTGTTCCCTTACCATAAGCTTTATCTAACTTCTCTAAAGTTGTTTGTAGAGCTTTTAATTTTTCTGAAGCAATTGAGGATTGCTCGCCTGTCTGTTTTGCCATATAATTGTTCTCTAAATTTGAGTTGAACAAAAATAGGGAATAGAAATTAAATTTTTAAACAATAAACTGATATTATATTCTGTTTAATTGATAATTTCGTTGACAATATTTCTACCCATTGAAACAAATTTCACTTTTACTATTTATATTATTTAGCCTACTTCCCAAATTATATTCTCAGGAGGTACAGGGATTATTTCCTGGTGAAAAATTAACCTACAAAATCCACTTGGGTTTTATTCATGCTGCGGAAGCAACGATAAAAACAGCCCGACAATCCGAAACCATTTCTAATAAAAAAACTTATAAAATTGAAGTATTTGGCAAAACCTTAGGCATTTTCAATCTTTTAACTCCAGTTGAAGATTATTGGTCTGCCAATTTAACGGCTGATGATTTACTACCTTTGAGAACGGAATTCAGGAAAAGAGAAGTTGGATACAGAAAACAAGAAAGTGTTCAATTTTTACCGGAAAAAGAAATTGCTAAAATACATTCTCAGCAAAATAATCCCACTGACAAAATTCAGGAAATTTCCAAAACATGTAGAGACCTGATTTCTGGTTATTTCTTTTTAAGAAATCAAAATATTAATCAAGCAAAAGCTGGACAAAAATTTACTGCAAAGATTTTAATGGATAGTAAAATCTATGATTTATGGGTCATAGTTAAAGGAAACGATACCATTGAAAATAATTTAGGCAAAAGAAATTGCGTTAGGGCATCAATGGTTTTACCTAAAAACAATTTATTTGAAGATCAGGATGCCATTCGTATTTG
This sequence comes from Sandaracinomonas limnophila, assembly GCF_004005965.1. Lineage (GTDB taxonomy): Bacteria > Bacteroidota > Bacteroidia > Cytophagales > Spirosomataceae > Sandaracinomonas > Sandaracinomonas limnophila. The sequence goes on from NZ_SACY01000001.1 coordinate 513,860, forward strand.
GATCAGCGATGACAAATATCAGGTTCCTTACAAAATAGAGGTTCAATTAAAATTTGGGCATTTAAGCATCGATTTGGTTGACTACCAAATTAATGATAAAAAAATTTATTAATCTTTTTTCAAGGCCTTCGCATAAACCTCCAAAACCCTAGTGCGTGCAAATTCATGTACAACTATAGGTTTAGGATAATTAAATTCTTGAAATTCAGGAACCCATTTTTTGATATATTTTAAATCTGGATCAAACTTTTTGGTTTGAAGTTCTGGATTAAATACTCTAAAATAGGGTGCAGCATCACAACCTGATCCAGATGCCCATTGCCAACCACCATTATTTGCTGAAAAATCAAAATCAAGTAATTTTTCAGCAAAATAGGCCTCACCCCATCTCCAATCAATTAACAAATGTTTAACTAAAAAACTAGCAACAATCATTCGTACACGATTGTGCATAAATCCGGTAGAATTTAACTCTCTCATCCCTGCATCAACAATTGGATAGCCAGTTTTACCTTCCATCCACGCTTTAAATTCGACTTCATTGTTTCTCCATTCTATAAAATCATAAGCGGGTTTAAAGCTTTTGCCGTTTGAAATATGTGGAAAATGAAATAAAATATTGAAATAAAAATCTCGCCAAATCAATTCATTCAGATAAACCTCAGAATATTTAGAGGCTATTGCAACTAATTTCCTAATAGATATAGTTCCAAAACGAAGATGTACAGATAGATGACTTGTGGCATCTAAAGAAGGGAAATCTCGATTTGCACCATAACCTGGCAACAATTCCAAATTAAGTGCAGAACTAGGAAACGATAAATTAGTTTTTTCAAAACCGATGTCCGATAAACTTGGAAATTCAAAATCTGATTGAAAAAAGTTTACAATGGTTTCAGAAGGATAATGGATAATTGGATTTTCTTGTAAAGCTTTCTTCCATCTACGTGAATAAGGAGTATATATTGTGTAAGGAGTATTTTGTCCTGACAAAACCTCATTTTTCTCAAAAATAACTTGGTCTTTAAATGTATGAAAAGAAATATTTTGTGTTTCGAGAAAAGTTTTAATCGAAGAATCCCGTTCGATAGCGTACCCTTCATAATCATGATTGGTGTAAACTGAATCTATAACAAATTCATTCACTAATTCTTGATAGGCTTCAATGGGCGATTTAAAAAATACTTTTAAGGAAGACTTAAATTCATGTAAATGTGAATTTACTTGTTGAAGACGCTGATGAATAAATTCAACTCTAGCATCTTTTTTAGAAGGTAATTTTGATAGAATATTGGGGTCAAAAATAAAAATTGGCAAAATAGGAAGACCCAACTTAGATGCTTCGAATAATCCGTGATTATCCTCTAATCTTAAATCTCTTCGAAACCAAAAAACAACTATTTTATCTTTTTTCATGCCTCTAAGTTCTGAAATAATCGCTTTTAAAAAAATAGCTTGACAAGCCCCCCTTTGAAATTGTATATTTGTAGCTTATATAAAAAACATCCAAGTTTTAATTTTCAAAACGTATGAAATTATCTGAATTCAGATTTGATTTACCCCAAAGTTTAATTGCACTACATCCAGCTGAAAATAGAGAAGATGCTCGAATGATGGTTATCAACCGTAAAAATAAAACGATTGAACATAGAAAATTCACAGATATCGTAGAATATTTTGGCGAAGGTGATGTAATGGTTACCAATAACACAAAAGTTTTTCCTGCACGCTTGTATGGAAATAAGGAAAAAACTGGTGCTAAAATTGAGGTATTTTTGTTAAGAGAATTAAATCGCGAACATCGTTTATGGGATGTTTTGGTAGATCCAGCTCGTAAAATCCGTGTAGGTAATAAATTATATTTTGGCGAATCTGATTTAGTTGCTGAAGTAATTGACAACACTACTTCTCGTGGTAGAACCATTCGATTCCTATATGATGGAGATCATGAAGCTTTAATGAATGCGATTCATGAATTAGGAGAAACGCCACTTCCTGATGAAATTCGTTCGAAGAGAGAAGCAAATGATGATGACAGAGAGCGTTTTCAAACCATTTTCGCAGAACATATTGGAGCGGTTGCTGCCCCAACAGCAGGTTTACACTTTTCAAAAATTGTAATGAAAAGAATGGAATTGAATGGTGTAACCTTCACTCCTATTACATTACACGTTGGTTTAGGTACCTTTAGACAAGTTGATGTTGAGGATTTAACTAAACACAAAACAGATTCTGAGCAATTCATGATTCAGCCTGAAACCTGTGAATTAGTAAATGAGGCTATTGATAATAAAAAACAAGTTTTAGCTGTTGGAACAACTGTTTTAAAAGCGCTGGAATCTTCAGTTTCTGCTAGTGGACATTTAAAACCAATTGATAGTTGGACGGATAAATTCATTTTCCCTCCTTATGAATTCAAAATTTCTACAGCTCTATTAACCAATTTCCATTTACCTGAGTCAATATTATTAATGATGGCATCTGCATTTGGTGGCTATGAGTTAATACAGGAGGCCTATAAGCAAGCAATTAAAGAAAAATACAGATTCTTCTCTTACGGAGATGTTATGTTAATCATTTAATAAACAAAGGTTTATTTTGAAAAAGTATGTCATAATTGTTGCTGGGGGCTCAGGCTCTCGAATGGGAACAGATGTTCCCAAACAATTTTTGATGCTTCAAAATAAACCTATTTTACTACATACAATAGAAAAATTCGTACAAACTGTACCTGAAATTTCTATTGTATTGGTTTTACCCAAAAGTCAAATTTCCTATTGGATCAATTTATGTTCTGAACAAATCCATATACCAGCGCATGAAATTGTAACTGGTGGAGAAACCAGATTTCATTCATCTTACAATGGGATTTTGTCGATTCAAGAAGATGAGGCACTTGTGGCTATTCATGATGGTGTACGGCCCTTTCCTTCTGAAAAATCTATTCTGAATGCATTTCAACAAGCAGAAGAAAAAGGAAATGCGGTATTTGCTGTAGACAGCAAAGATTCCATTAGAAAATGGAATGCAAACAAACAAAATTTTGAGGCTGTAAAACGAGAAGAAATAAAAATTATTCAAACACCTCAGATCTTTAAACTAAGTAGCCTTCAAGAGGCGTTTAATAAAGGATATAAACCTTTTTACACAGATGATGCAAGTGTAGTTGAAAACAATGGCGAAGAGATTCATCTAATTGAAGGAAATTATGAAAACATTAAAATAACAACTCCAGAAGATTTATTATTGGCTGAGGTTATTTTAAAAAACAATTAAAAAATGGATAAATTTTGGCCTAATATAGGCGAAAGAATTTTAAAACATAAAGTAATAATTCTCATTCTTATTGCAATTGCAAGTATAGGATTTGGGTTTATTGCCAGTAAAATTCAACTGAGTTATGAATTAGCTAAAATTCTTCCAAAAACAGACCCTCGCTTTCAATTGTATGAAAGTTTTAAAAAGAAATATGGTGAAGATGGTAGTGTAATTGTAATTGGTTTAGAAAATAAAAATCTTTTTACACCGAAAGAATTTAGTCTTTGGAAAAACTTAAATGATTCTTTAAAAAATCAAAAAGGAATTAAAAATGTTGTTTCCTTAAGTAATATCCCAGAAGTATATATAGATTCAAGTACAAATACATTTCAAACAAAAAGTATTTGGGGTAAAGACTTAACTATCAACCAAATTCATTTAGATAATTTTAAATCCAAATTAGAAAGACTTCCAATTTTCAAAAACTTCCTTTTCACTGAAGATTTTGAAAATCATTTAATGCTTGTTACGCTCGACCAAAAAACGATAAATGATAAAAGCAGAATAACACTCGTTAAAAAGGTTAAAAAACTAGGCTCAGCTTATTCTCTAGAATCTGGACATACCTTGCATTATTCTGGAATGCCCTATATTCGAACGGAATTAACAGCCCAAGTAACCAATGAATTATTTATCTTTTTGGGATTAGCCATTTTAGTTACTTCTGTAATTCTCTTCTATTTTTTTCGATCTTTCCAAGTTGTATTTTTCGCTTTAATCGTCATTTTAATTGGCATTATTGCCTCATTGGCAACCATTGTATTATTTGATTATAAAATCACCCTGTTATCTGGCTTAATTCCGCCTTTGATTGTAATCATTGGAGTACCCAACGTTATTTTCTTATTGAATAAATACCACGAAACCTATTTACAAACCAAGGATAAATTATTTTCTTTAAAGGAAAGTGCTTCAAAAGTTGGAAGAACCTTGTTTTTAGCCAATTTAACAACTTCCATTGGCTTTGGAGTTTTTGCATTTACAGGTTCAGCATTATTAGTGGAATTTGGGATTGTAGCTTCTTTAAATGTTATGATAACATTTGCCATTTCCTTGCTTTTAATTCCAATTTTCTTCTCCTTTTTGAAAGTTCCTCAAGAAAAAGATTTAGCACATTTTGAAAGCAAAAAGGTAACAAAGGTTTTAACCAATGTTGAAAAATGGGTTTTTTACAACAGAAAAGGCATTTATGCACTAGTTTTCGGAATTGTACTAATCGGAATTTATGGGATTACAAAAATAAAAGCTATCGGTTATATTGTTGATGACCTACCTCAAGAAAATGCCATTTATACAGATTTAAAATACATTGAAGAAAAATTCAAAGGTGTAATGCCTTTTGAAATTTCGATTGATTCTAGAAAAAATGGACAAGCATTGAGTACTGAAATATTAACGAAAATCAAAAGAACAGAAAAACTCATTGCAAAATATCCAGAATTCACCAACGGTCTTTCCGTTTTAACTGCAACTAAATATTTGTACCAGGTATATAGAGGTGGAGATCCTAAATATTTCATTTTGCCTGGAATTGATGAATTAGCCAAATTGAAAGACTTCCAATCTAGTTTGAAAGGAAAGGATAATATGTTTTCCGGTTTTATTGATAAAGACAGAAGGTACACTCGTGTAAGTTTTCAAATGCGCGATGCAGGAACTGTTCGAACAAAGGAATTATATGAAATTTTACAACCCAAAATAGATTCCATATTTAGGACAGATTCAGAAACAGGTGAAATCCTTTCAGAAAATAATCCAAAAGCATACCATGCAGAAATCACAGGAAATGCGGTTGTAAATAGTTTCCAAAACGATTATTTACAAAGGAACTTGATAGAAAGTACCATTACTGCCATTTTACTGATTTGTCTTTTGATGGCCTTTTTATTTAGAAGTTGGAAAATGGTTATCATTAGTACACTACCAAGTTTAATTCCTTTAGTCATTACTGCCGGACTAATGGGCCTATTTAATATTGCTCTAAAACCTAGCACCATTTTGATATTTTCAATTGCATTTGGTATTTCTAGTGATGGTACAGTTTATTTTCTGACCCGCTACAAGGAAGAATTTGCTAAAAACTCAAATGATATTAAAAAGGCAATTCAGTTAACCATACAAAATACGGGTGTATCAATGTTTTATACAGCCATGATTTTATTTTTTGGATTTTTCATTTTTACTGCATCAACCTTTAAAGGAACCCAGGCATTAGGTATACTAGTTTCTATTACCCTTCTGATGGCTATGGTTTGTAATTTGATTTTACTACCATCATTTTTAATGAGCTTGAATAAAAAAGAAATTGAATCGATCATTAAGGAAGAAATATGATAGCTGAAAAATCTAGCTCCATTTATACTATACCTTTTTGGCTTTTATGTTCAAGTAATTTCTTGTTTTCAGCAAGTTTTTCTATGATAATCCCCGAATTGCCCGATTATTTGGCATCAATGGGCGGAAAGGAATATATTGGATTTATCATTTCATTATTTACTTTAACGGCAGGATTATCCAGACCTTTTTCAGGTAAGTTAACAGATCATGTGGGTCGAGTACCCATAATGGCATTGGGTTCGATTGTTTGTTTTATTATAAGTGGTTTTTATACAGTTGTACATAGTGTTTGGGGATTTTTATTGCTTCGATTTTTACATGGAATGTCGACAGGCACCAAACCAACTGCAACAGCTGCCTATGTAGCTGATGTCATACCGGAAGATCGAAGAGGTGAAGCACAAGGAACTTTAGGGATTTTTACTGCCACAGGAATGTCTATTGGACCAGCCATTGGAGGTTTTTTGGCAAATTCCTTTGGTTTAGATCCCATGTTTTACATTTCAGGTCTTTTTGCCTTATTATCCATTTTAATCTTATTAAAATTAGAAGAAACTTTACCTCCTACGATGAAGCGTAAATTTTCTTTAAAATTATTAAAAATCAATTGGTCAGATGTATTTGAACCTAAAGTTGCCCCAGTTTTTTGGATCATGCTTTTGGTTTCATTTTCCTCAGGTGCAGTTTTAACCCTAGTTCCAGATATATCAAAATCAGTTGGTATCAATAACAAAGGACTATATTTCAGTATTTATACCATTGCCTCCATTGTTGTTCGCATTTTCTTTTCAAAATCATCTGATAAATACGGAAGAATACCCGTTTTAATCTATTCATGTATTTCTTTAGCTATAGGAATGTTTTTGTTGGTCAGTAATCCAACGCCTATCGCATTAATTTTATCTGCCATATTTTATGGAATCTCCTGGGGATTCAATACCCCTACACTTGCTGCTTGGACCAATGACTTGGGAGATGCAAAACACATGGGAAGAGCCATGGCAACGATGTATATAGCTTTAGAAGCAGGTATAGGAATTGGCGCTTATATCAGTGGTTATATTTACCAAGGAGATTTATTAAAAACCCCACTACCCTTTCTCCTTTCTGGACTACTAGCATTACTTTCTCTAATTGTTTTAAAATTAAATGCCAGCAACTGGACATTAAAATAAAAATCCGTAAACGATTACAAGTTTCAACTTTTTGTATTATTTTTAGTAATCGTATTACTTTATGAATAATTCTTATCGGATGTTCTTCAAATAATACAAAAGTTTGAAATTTGTGACATTAAAAATCAATTTATGCAATCGAGTGAATTAGAAAAATTATTTCCGGCGGAAGGAGCAATTCCTAAGGAATATGCTTTAGAAAAACCCATTGAACAAAGAGAATATTTGGTTAATGGAGAAATGAGACAATGGAAAGGTAAGACCCAAGATGTGTGGTCTCCTATTTATATTAAAACTGACAAAGGTTTGGAGCAAAAAAGAATTGGCTCCTACCCAATTACAGATGCTACCGATGCCATGGAGGTATTGTATGCTGGAGTAAAAGCCTATTCAAATGGTCGGGGAGAATGGCCATCCATGAGCGTTTCAAAGCGTATTGAATGTGTGGAAAAATTCACACAAAAGATGATCCAAAAAAGAGACGAAGTTGTCAAATTATTAATGTGGGAAATTGGTAAATCTTTAGCTGATTCTCAAAAGGAATTTGATAGAACGGTTCAATACATTTATGATACAATTGGTGCTTTAAAAGACATTGATAGAACTTCCTCTACTTTTTTAATTGAAGAAGGAATCATTGGTCAAGTTAGACGTTCTCCATTGGGAGTTGTCTTGTGTATGGGTCCATTTAATTATCCTTTAAATGAAACCTTTACAACTTTAATCCCAGCATTAATAATGGGAAATACGGTTTTATTCAAACCACCAAAACATGGTACATTATTGCATTATCCTTTATTAGAAGCATTTAAAGATTCGTTTCCTGCTGGTGTTATTAATACCTTGTATGGAAGAGGAAACAACATTATTCCTCAATTGATGGAGTCAGGCAAAATAGATGTTTTGACTTTAATTGGATCTTCTAAGGTAGCTGATAAATTAAAGAAAATGCACCCGAAAGTAAATCGTTTACGTGCAATCTTAGGTTTAGATGCTAAAAATGCTGCAATTGTTACCGAAAGTGCGCAATTAGAAAACGCTATCAATGAATGTGCTTTAGGTTCTTTATCTTTTAACGGACAAAGATGTACTGCCATTAAAATTATCTTTGTACATCGTTCTTTAGTAGATGAATTTAATAAAGGCTTAGCAGAGAAAATTGAACAATTGAAAGTAGGTATGGTATGGGATAAAGGTGTCCAAATCACACCACTTCCAGAGCCTAACAAGCCGGCGTATCTAAAAGAATTAATTGAGGATGCTAAATTGCATGGTGCAAAGGTTTTGAATCCACACGGAGGAGAAAACTATAAATCCTTATTTTTCCCTGCCTTATTGTACCCAGTGAACAATAAGATGAAGATTTGGGAGGAAGAGCAATTTGGTCCAGTGGTACCAGTTGTACCGTTTGATGATATCATGGAGCCAATTGATTACATCCACGAATCTTCGCACGGTCAACAAGTAGCAATTTTTGGAACGGATGTTAATCAAATTTCTTCTTTAATTGATGAAACAGTAAATCAGGTATCTCGTGTAAATGTAAATGCACAATGTCAACGAGGACCTGACTCCTTCCCTTTCACAGGAAGAAAAGATTCTGCAGAAGGAACATTATCAGTAACTGCTGCTTTGCGCTCTTTCTCAATTAGAACTGTTGTTGCAACAAAGGCAAATCAGTTGAATAAAGACATCGTGAATCAGATTGTGGAAAATCAGCAGTCGAATTTCTTATCGACGAGATTCATATTATAATTGTTAATTGTTAATTGTAAATTGTTAATTGATAATTATAGATTAATTTTAAGAGGAGATTTATTCTCCTCTTTTTTTATACTATCATATCAATTTAAGTCAAACATTAATGAAACTACTAAAATTAATTCCATTTGCCTTTCTAGCCCTAATATCTTGTACCACTTTAAATCCATTTACTGGCCAAAAGACTCTAGGGGTTTCAAACCAAGAATTATTTCCCTTAACATTTCAGGAATATGATAAGTTTTTATCAGAGTCAAAAGTCATTAAAAACACCAAAGAAGCTAAGCAAATAGATTTAGTAAGAGAAAAATTGGTAAAAGCCGCCCAATCTTATTTAGCAAAAAAAGGGTTTCCAGATTATTTAAAAGATTATAAATGGGAAAGTAAATTAGTAGATGACAAACAAGTAAATGCTTGGTGCATGCCCGGTGGAAAAATAGTTTTTTACACGGGAATACTTCCTATTTGCCAAACTGAAGCTGGCATAGCTACAGTAATGGGGCATGAAATTGCACACGCCCTGGCCAATCATGGTGGGCAACGCATGAAAGCATCTGAATTGCAACAATATGGAGCACTGGCAATTTCAATAGCAACTGCCAAAAAAGATACTAGTACTCAAAACACTTGGCAACAATATTACGGAATTGGAACTCAAGTAGGAATTATGTTACCATTTAGTCGTTCTCACGAAACTGAAGCAGATAAAATAGGATTAATTCTTATGAAAGAAGCTGGTTACAATTTACAAGAAGCCATCAAATTTTGGGAAAGAATGGAACAGAAATCATCAGGATCTGATGTTCCTGAGTTTTTAAGCACACACCCAAGTCACGAGAGAAGGATTGCGAATTTGAAGGAGGAGATAAATAAATTATAAGTTAAAAGTTGAAAGTTGAAAAAAAATAATTTTCAACTTTCAACTTTCAACTTACAATGTGGCGCGTTGACTTTTAACAGTTGCGTCGGTAATAAAATCGTCGTAGGTCATTAATTTATCAAGATGACGATCTGATCCTATTTCAATAATTCTATTGGCTACCGTATTGGTTAATTGATGGTCGTGACACGTGAATAAAACAGTACCAGGGAATTCTATCATTCCGTTGTTAAGAGCAGTAATAGATTCTAAGTCTAAGTGATTGGTAGGCTCATCGAATAAAAGTACGTTTGCACCGGACAACATCATTCGAGAAAACATACATCTTTGTTTTTCTCCACCTGAAAGAACAGTACATTTCTTTAATGCCTCGTCACCTGAGAATAACATTCTTCCTAAGAAACCACGAATAAAACTTTCATCTTTTTCAGTTGAATATTGTCTTAACCAATCAACTAAATTCAATGAATCTTCTTTAAAGTATTTAGCATTATCATTTGGCAAATAGGTTTGAGTAGTTGTAACTCCCCATTTAAATTCACCGCCTGTTGCCTGTTTTTCACCCATTAAAATATCATATAGAGCTGTGATTGCTAATGAATCCTTTGCTAAAAAAGCAACTTTATCTCCTTTATTGATGGTAAAACTTAAGTTTTTAAATAATGTAACTCCTTCATCAGTAGTAGCTGAAAGATTTTCAACGGATAACAATTGATCTCCTGCCTCTCTTTCAGGCTTAAAATTGATAAATGGATATTTTCTTGAAGAAGGTTGAATATCTTCAACTTGTAGTTTATCCAACATTTTTTGTCGAGCAGTTGCTTGCTTAGATTTTGCAACGTTTGCAGAAAAACGACGAATAAATTCTTCTAATTCTTTCCTTTTCTCCTCCGTTTTCTTGTTTTGGTCAGATCTTTGTCGAGCCGCCAATTGAGAAGATTCATACCAGAAAGTATAGTTACCACCGTATAATTGAATTTTTCCAAAATCAAGGTCCGCAATGTGGGTACAAACATTGTCAAGGAAGTGACGGTCGTGGGAAACTACAATAACCGTATTTTTAAAATTCATTAAGAAGTTTTCTAACCACAAAATGGAATCAATATCCAAGTTATTGGTAGGTTCATCGAGTAATAATATATCTGGATTACCGAAAAGGGCTTGAGCTAATAAAACCTTTACTTTATCTGAACCATTTAATTCTTTAAGAAGCGAATAGTGCAAATCTTCTTTTACACCTAATCCACTCAATAATGAACCAGCTTCAGATTCAGCTTCCCAACCATTTAATTCAGCAAATTCAGCTTCTAAATCGGCAGCACGATTTCCATCAGCTTCGGTAAAATCTTCTTTCAAATAAATGGCATCTTTTTCAATCATGATATCGTAAAGACGCTTATTACCCATAATTACAGTTTGTAAAACAGGAACCTCTTCGTATTCAAAGTGATTTTGCTTTAAAAAAGACATCCTTTCTCCCGAATTCATTGAAACAGAACCCGTTTGAGATTCCAATTCTCCTGATAATATTTTTAGAAAAGTAGATTTTCCAGCGCCATTTGCACCAATCAAACCATAACAATTGCCTTCAGTAAATTTGATATTTACTTCTTCGAACAATACTCTTTTCCCAAAACGTAGGGAAATATTTGAAACCGATAACATATTTTGAAAATTTAAGGTGCAAAATTACTCAATTTTTACTTAGAAAAAATCGAAAAATTATTCCTTATGAATAAAATTTTGCAATTTACAGGTCAATTTACCTTGGCTTGAACCGCAATTCAAAGAAAAGTGCAATTACAAATTCGATTAAGTGAATCCGGAATAACAATTAAAAATCAAACAAATGAAAGTTTGACTCAAGAATTTATTTCCTGGAAAAATTCAGAAAATGTTAAGCAAATACTTGAAAACAAATTCGGAATCTCGCCCCTATCTATCCAAAAACTAGAGGTTGAAATTGAAAATTCTTTGTTTTTATTAATTCCCACTACCTATTATTCTACCTTATTTTTAAAAAGATTTTTAGAGATTTCTTTTGGAAAGAACGAATTGGATAACATGGAAGTACATTCGCAAGAGGTAGAAAAGGAAAAAAGTCAATTAGCCTTTTTGGTTTCTTCCAAATGGAAGGATTATTTATCATTTCATTTTCCTTTGGCTAAAATTAATTACCACCATTTCATAGGTAATCAATTAAACCAATTGTCGAAATTCATGCGAAACCAGTTCCATGTATGGTTTACAAACGATATTGCTTATGTCATTCTTCGAAAAAATAGCAAATTGCAATTAGTTAATGCTTTCGAAGTAAAATCTGCTATTGAATTGGCCTTTTATTTGCATTCAATCCGTGACACCTTTGATGTGAATTTAAACAAGGAAACTTTCACTTTTTATGGGTCTGAAAGTTTAAGTAATGAATTTAAAAACGAACTTTTAAAGTATTCTATACCGACAAATTCTTATGAAAAGTCCTAAAATTGCTTTTTTCCCAGGCTCCTTTGACCCCTTTACCAAAGGACATGAAGATATTGTTTTAAGGGCCATTGGTTTATTCGATGAAATTGTAATTGGGATTGGGCACAATTCTAACAAAAATAGATATTTCAAATTGGAGGAAATGCAAGCCTATATTGAAGAAACATTTAAAGGAAAACCTGTAAAAATTATTTCTTATCAAGGTTTAACTGCAAGTGTGGCAAAGCAAGTTGGAGCTAAATATATTTTAAGAGGATTAAGGAATACTACGGATTTTGAATACGAAAACTCAATTTCTCAGGTAAATAGACATATCAACGAAGATTTAGAAACTATTTTCCTAATTACCTCACCACATTTAGCACCTATTTCATCTACCATTATCCGCGATTTACACAAATACGGAAGTCCAATCGATGAATACTTACCTTATAAATTAAAATCCTAACAACTGAAAGTTTTGAATTACATATCGAATGGATGAATAGGTATTTGTCATACTTTTATTCATTTGTTGAACTGTTTGCCATTCCACTTTATCGATATTCTCTTCCGTTTGAGCCGTTAAATTATTCTGATCTTTGGACTTCATCAAATACCATTTGGTCTTTTTCAGAACTAATTGATTCTTATGGGTATAGGTATGGTAAGTTGAACAAATTTTATCTATCAGATTAGCATCTACATTACATTCTTCTTTCACTTCACGAATTGCGGCAACTTTAAACTTCTCACCTTTCTCTAATTTACCTTTAGGCAAATCCCATTTTCCTAAACGGTGAATCCACAATACCTTTGTTTCTTCATTTACAACAACACCACCAGCTGCTTCAACCATTTGATACAATGCCTTTACTTTAGATTTAGCTTCCTTTTTATTCTCACAAATCACATATAATGAGCTAAACTTTAAATCAGATTTCTCGTGCAATTGTAAAACAACCTTTTCCAATTGATTAGCGGTAACATTCAATAAACAAGTATGGCCAATGAATTTTTCCACACGAATTGTTTGTAAACGAGCGTCTAAGATTAAATCAAAATCTTCATCTTGTTGTAGAGATTTAGCTTTAGATTTTTTAAGAATACGAACCGGGCGGTCGTCGATAAAAATTACCATCAAAAGATTTATTTGTGAGCAAAAATAAAAATTCTTTACAAAATGCAGGAATTAAATTTTAAATTTGTGTGTAAAGTGATTAATTCAACAATGGAAAATATAAGTATTCAACAAGAAGTTGCCCAACATTTATTAGAGGTTAAAGCAATCCAATTAAGACCCAATCAACCCTTTAAATGGGCTTCAGGTTGGAATTCACCAATTTATTGCGACAATAGAATATCACTTTCTTATCCGAAAACAAGAACTTACATTAAAAATGCTCTATCAGCCGCTGTCAAAGGTTATTTTCCAGAGGTTGAAATAATTGCAGGTGTTGCAACTGCAGGTATTGCACAAGGGGCATTAGTTTCTGATTATTTAGATTTACCTTTTTGTTATGTTCGCCCGGAGCCCAAAAAACATGGAATGGGGAATCAAATTGAAGGTAAAATTGAAAAAGGACAAAAAGTAGTTTTAATAGAAGATTTAATTTCAACTGGTGGAAGTTCCCTAAAAGCTGCTGAGGCTTTGATTGAAGCAGGTGCAGAGGTATTGGGAATGGTGGCGATTTTTTCTTATGGTTTTGAAATTGCAGATCAGAATTTTAAATCAAAAAATATTCCATTTTTTACTTTAAGTAATTATGATGTGTTAATTGAGGAGGCTGTAAAATTAAATTATGTTACGGAACCCCAATTGGTAACACTTCAGGATTGGCGTGTAAATCCATCAGAATGGAGAAAGGAAATTTAAATTAACATATATCGATTCCCAGGTATTGCCTTAATCAGTCCATCGCATTCAAGCGAAAGGCAGATTAAGGCAATTTCTTTTGAAGTCAAATTAGTTTTCCATACTAATTCATCTATGGATAAATCTCCTAATTGATGAATAGCCGCCAATATAGCAGATTCATTTTGTGTAAATTTTGAGAAATCTAATTCAATTTGCTTAGAAAAATTTAAATCATTTTCTCTAGACCAATTCATTTGCTTCATTAATTCTTCAAAACCTAAATATACAATTGCCTTATTATTCGCAATTAATTGATTGCAACCCATCGAAAAAGGCCTATCCAAATTCCCCGGAACAGCGAATACTTCTTTGTGATAATTATTTGCAAAATCAGCAGTAATTAATGCTCCACCTCTTTGAGCTGCTTCTACTACGATTAAAGCATCAGAAAGTCCAGCGATAATGCGATTACGCATGGGGAAATAACGCGCATCTGGTTTTATGCTAGGTGGATGTTCTGCAATAAGTCCACCATTTTGCAAAATACGGTCTATGTACTTTTTATGTTGGAATGGATAGATGTGGTCAAAACCACCAGCTAAAATAGCATAATTTGTAATTTGATTTTCAATACAATTTACATGCATACAAATATCTATTCCATAGGCCAAACCACTTATAAAATTAGCATTGGTATTTTTACTTTCACTGACCAATTGTCCAACCACTTTTTTTCCATAATCTGTTGCCATTCGAGTACCCACCACTGCAAGCGTTTTATTGGAATTTGGAATTTCACTTCCTAAAAAATACAAAACCAAAGGAGCATCATAAAGCGATTTTAAACGATGAGGGTAATTGTCATCTGAGTATATAATAATGTAAACCTCCTGCTTTTGGCAAATTTGGATTATTTTTAAAGCTTCATGTAAATAAAGAGCATTTTTAATTTCTCTAATAAAAGAATGTCCAACACCTGGGATCTTTAACAATTCCTTGGTAGTTGCTTCAAAAACCATCTGAGCAGTTCCAAAATGAGCAATTAATTTTCGGGCAGTAATAGACCCAACGTTTTTCAATAAAGTTAAGGCAATAAAATATTGCGTTTCAGAAGTAGTGGTTAGCATTTAGCTAAGTTAAGCTAAACCTTTTAAATATTGTCTTTTAAAACTTGTAAAAAATCACGAATTTCAGTTAACTGATTAATCATGCTTTGATTTTCATTTTTAGGCACTCCTTTTTTGTTGATTGCCAACTTAGCCCCTTCAATGGTTAATCCCTTTTCATCTATTAACTCAACCAGCAATTTAATTTTATGAATATCTTCTGGAGTATATTTTCTTGTTCCAGATGCTTTTCTTTTCGGACTCAAATGAGGAAACTGTGATTCCCAATAACGAATTTTTGATGTCTTCACACCAAACATATCAGCAACTTCAGAAATGATATAATATTGCTTAGTTAACTCCATAATTTCCAAAAAAAGCCGTATTTTTGGGGTTTGAAAAAGAACAAGACTCAATTTACAATATTTTCAACGATTACCCAATGACCTCTACAGAGATCCGCCAGCAATTTTTAGATTTTTTTAAATCGAAAGGACATTTAATCGTCCCATCTGCACCCCTTGTTGCAAAAAATGACCCAACCCTGATGTTCAACAACTCTGGTATGGCACAATTCAAGGATTTCTTTTTAGGAAATGGAACCCCTCCTTCTAAAAGAATTGCAGATACACAAAAATGTTTACGCGTTTCAGGAAAGCACAACGATTTGGAGGATGTAGGATTTGATACCTACCACCATACGATGTTTGAAATGTTGGGCAATTGGTCTTTTGGAGATTATTTCAAAAAAGAGGCTTTAACCTGGTCTTGGGAACTTTTAACTGAGATTTTCAAACTACCCAAAGATAGAATTTATGTTTCTGTTTTTGAAGGTTCTGAGGCGGAAGGTGTTCCATTTGATCAAGAAGCCTTTGATATTTGGAAGGCAATTGTTGGGGAAGACAGAATTATTTTAGGAAATAAAAAAGATAATTTCTGGGAAATGGGTGAAACGGGTCCATGTGGTCCTTGCTCAGAAATTCATATCGATTTGCGAAATGCAGACGAGGTCGCAAAAACTCCCGGTAAATCCTTGGTCAATGCGGATCATCCGCAAGTAGTAGAGATTTGGAATAATGTATTTATGCAGTTTGAACGGATGGCAGATGGTTCTTTGGTACCACTTCCAGAAAAACACGTAGATACGGGAATGGGATTTGAGCGTTTATGTATGGCAATTCAAGGGAAACAATCCAATTATGATACAGATGTGTTCCAAGGGACCATTCAATATTTATCAAAAAAATGTGGGGTAGCCTACGGAAAAGATAATTGGTCAGACATAGCCATGCGTGTAATTTCAGACCACATTAGAGCAATTGCATTTTGCATTGCAGACGGACAATTACCATCTAATGCAAAAGCTGGTTATGTAATCCGTAGAATTTTACGTAGAGCGGTTCGTTATGGATATACCTATTTAAACTTCAAGGAGCCATTTTTGTACGAATTAGTGCCACTTCTTTCAAAACAATTTGCGGGAGTATTTGATGAATTATCTTCTCAAGAATCATTTGTAGCAAAAGTTATTCAAGAGGAAGAAATATCCTTTTTAAGAACTTTGTCAACCGGGCTTGTTCGTTTAGACAAATTGATGCAAGACACAAAAGCTGCCAATAAAACTATTTTATCTGGTGAAGATGTATTTGAATTAAATGATACTTATGGATTTCCTGTTGATTTAACAGCCTTAATTGCACGTGAAAATCAATTAGCAATTGATGAAGAAGGTTACCAAAAAGCTTTAGCACAACAAAAAGATCGTTCACGTAAAGATGCCAATGCAAGTGCTGAAGATTGGGTTATCTTGAATGATGAGGAAGAAGCGAGTTTTGTAGGTTATGATTTATTTGAAACATCTACACAAGTTTTAAAGTACCAAAAAATTCAAAATAAAGCAGGTATTCAATACAAAGTGGTATTGGAAGAAACACCGTTTTATGCAGAGTCGGGAGGACAAGTTGGAGATATTGGAACCTTACATTTCCAAAATTCCAATACAATCATCCAAGTTATAGATACCAAAAAGGAAAATGACTTGGTGGTTCACATGGTGAATAATCCAATGATTGAAAAAGTAGCTGAGGAACCTTTAGTAGCTAAAATCAATCAGAAAAGAAGAAGAGCCATTACACAAAACCATTCGGCAACACACCTAATGCAAGCTGCCTTGCAATCGGTTTTAGGTAAACACGTTGCACAAAAAGGTAGTTTGGTGAATGAAGAAATCCTGCGTTTCGACTTCTCCCACTTCCAAAAAGTTACGCAGGATGAAATTTTGGAAATTGAACGTTTGGTCAATGAAAAAATAGCTCAAAATATACCATTGCTTGAAGAAAGAAACGTAGCTATAGAAGATGCTAAATCAAAAGGTGCTATGGCCTTATTTGGTGAAAAATATGGCGATTTTGTTCGTGTAATTACCTTTGGAAAAGATTTCTCTGTTGAATTGTGCGGAGGAACACACGTGCCAGCAACGGGTGAAATTGGCTTATTTAAAATTATTTCTGAAAGTTCTGTGGCAACTGGCGTAAGAAGAATAGAAGCAATCACTTCTCAAAAAGCTTATGAATTATTGAGTGAGCAGGAACTAATCATTGACCATTTGAATGAATTATTAAAATCTCCAAAAGATTTAATTAAAGCAGTGGCACAATTGGTTGAAACTAATTCTAGTTTACAAAAAGTAGTGAGCAATTTTCAGCAAAAAGAACTGGGAATTTTAAAGACATCTTTAGTATCTCAAATAAAAGAACAAAATGGTATTAACTATTTAGTGAAACAAATTGATGTACCAAATGCAGATGCCTTGAAGAATTTAGTTTTTGATATTGTAGGTAATCAGGATAATCATTTCTGTTTATTAGTAGCTGAATTAGAAGGAAAAGCAAGTTTGGCTTTAGCCATTTCAAAGAATTTAGTGGATGCTAAAGGACTAAACGCTGGAAATATCATCAGAGAATTGGCCAAAGAAGTACAAGGTGGCGGAGGAGGCCAACCATTTTTAGCTACAGCGGGTGGACAAAACCCAGCTGGTCTTCCAAATGTATTAACAAAAGCTATTCAGTATCTATAGTTTTAATTTATGAAATTCTTGCCTTTCGACGAATTAGTACCCGTAATGGATCAAATGAGTCAGGATGGGCAAGAATTTTCATTTATAATTGATTATAAAGGGGAAAATGCTGCGATAACCACAAAACTTAGAACAACAGATTACGCTGATGAGACCACTAATGAAACTGATGAATATTATTTAAAGAAAAAGGTCATTCCTTTTGAAGAATATAAAGTCAAATTTGATCAGGTTCAGTCGGCTTTGCGATTGGGAAAATCCTTTTTATTGAATTTAACCCAAGAAACGGAAATTGAAACCAATTTGAGTTTGGAGCAAATTCACCAAAAAGCTAAAGCAAAATATAAGTTTTTATTTCCCAATCAATTTGTTGTTTTTTCTCCAGAAACGTTTATTCAAATAAAAGAAAATATCATTTTTTCTTTTCCGATGAAGGGTACCCAAAAAGGTGCTAGTGAACTTGCAAAATCACAACTTTTGGCAAATGAAAAGGAAAATGCAGAGCATGCAACTATTGTTGATCTGATACGAAATGATTTAAGCAGAGTTGCCTTCCCTATTCAGGTTGACCATTTTAAATACATAGAAAAAGTACAAACTCACGAGGGCGATTTATGGCAAATGTCTTCACAAATTTCTGGCAAAGTTCTTCCTAATTTTAAAAACAAAATTGGAAGTATTTTACGAGAGCTATTACCTGCAGGTTCCATAACAGGCGCACCTAAGAAATCTACTTGCGATTTAATTGAAGAAATAGAAGGCTATAAAAGAGGATTTTATACGGGAATAATGGGTACATTTGATGGTAAAAATTTGGATTCAGCAGTTATGATTCGATTCATAGAACAACGTGGAAATCAACTATTTTTTAAAAGTGGTGGAGGAATAACTATATTTTCAGAAGTAGAGAAAGAGTACCAGGAATTAATTGATAAAATATATTTACCTTTTTAATGTTTGATTTACTAGAAACTTTTCAAATTAAAAATGGAGCAATCCAACATCTTCATTACCATCAAAAAAGGGTAAATGAAGCATTTTTGGATTTATATCAATTAGATAACGCCTTTTCTTTAAAAGATTTTTTCGAACAACAGGAATTACCTTCAGAAGGAATATTTCGAGGGCGATTACTTTATGAAGAGGAAATCAAATCTTTTGAGATATTACCATATACTGAAAAAATAATTAAAACATTTACGTTGATAGATGTAGAAGAATATGAATATCCTTACAAATGGGCAGACAGAAGTTTTTTTGCATTTCATTTACAAAATAATCCAGAGGTAGATGAAGTTATATTTCATAAAAATGGTTTGATCACAGATTGCACCATTGCCAATTTGGTTTTTTGGAAAGGTGAAAAAGCATATACTCCCAAACAACCTTTGTTAAATGGAACAACTAGAACTAGGCTATTGACAGAAAATAAAATCCAAGAAATTGATATTTTTGTGAAACAAATCCACGAATTTGAGCGAATTAGCTTGATTAATGTATTTAGAGAATTGAATTATGAAAATTCACTTTCGCTAACAGATTGCATTGTTTAATTTTGAACTGAAATGAGTTCAGAAAAATCTCCCAGTTTTTTATTGCATCAAAAATTTCCTTTTGAACCAACACCCTCGCAAGCGGCATTGTTTCAAAAATTAGGAAAATTTATCCAAAATAAAGATGAATGGTCGGCCTTGACATTTATCATTAAAGGATATGCTGGAACGGGAAAAACAACTTTCATTTCAACCCTCATAAAAATCTTACCTCAATTTGGCTATAAATCACAATTAATTGCCCCCACAGGCAGAGCAGCAAAGGTTATGGCCAATTATTCAAAGAAAAAGGCCAGTACGATACATAAAAAAATTTACCGACAAGTTAGTAACTCACATACAGGCAACTTATCCTTTCAAAGAATTCCGAACTACGCCACAAACACCATTTTTATTGTTGATGAATCTTCAATGATTTCCGATGAAAAAGAATTTGGTAGCAATAGTTTATTGGGTGATTTAATTGAATTTGTTTTTACCAATCCTGAAAATGGACACAATGGAAATAAACTAATATTTGTTGGCGATACGGCCCAATTACCGCCAGTAGGAACTCCACTTTCTCCTGCCCTTTCCAAGGATTATATTCATTCGAATTTCCATATGGAAGTAGATGAACATGAGCTAACGGATGTGATGCGTCAGGAATTACATTCTGGCATTCTTTACAATGCAACTCAATTGCGTAATTTATTGAATCAGCAATCGAACACCATACAATTTCAAACCAAGGCATTTAGGGATTTCTTTAAAATGAATGGAGAGAAAATGGAAGATGGAATGAATTATGCGTATCGTAAATTTGGCAAAGAAAACACCATCGTCTTAACCCGATCCAACAAAAATGCTGTTCAATACAATAGATATATAAGAAATACCATTTTGTACCAAGAAGATGAAATCTCTGCTGGAGATTTGATCATGATTGTTCGAAACAATTATTTTTGGTTAGATGAAGACTCCCCTGCCGGATTTTTGGCCAATGGTGATTTTGCCGAGATTTTAAAAATTAAGCGAGAGGAAGAAATGCATGGCTTTCGATTTTTGAATGTCGAATTGCGATTATTAGATTATGAGGGACATGAACCCGTAGAAGCTAAAATACTTCTTGAAACACTATATTCAGCAGAAACCTCTTTGAATAAAGAACAATCGAAAAAACTTTACGATTCTGTTTGCGAAGATTACGCAAACATTGGAAAGAAAAAAGACAGAAATGAAGCTATCCGAAAAGATCCTTATTTGAATGCCCTTCAGGTCAAGTTTGCTTATGCTTTAACTTGTCATAAATCGCAAGGTGGACAATGGCCTGCGGTTTTTGTAGATCAAGGATTTTTAAAAGAAGAACAAATTGATTCAGAGTTTATTCGTTGGATATACACTGCTATTACTCGTGCAACTCACGAAGTTTTTTTGGTTAATTTTAATGAGAAATTTTATTCTTAGAGTTTAGTACTTGAAATAGAATCGTTTAATTTTCCCCAACGCTTTTCAAAATTATCAACCAAATCGACCAATAAATCCTTTAGATTTTCTAAACGCTCCTCTCCCAAAATATCTCCTACTTCTTCGTCTAATTTCTTTCTAGATTCCTTTAAAATTTCTAAAAACTTATCTCCCTCAATTGTCTTTCCAATCAAAATTGCCCGAGAATCATTCGGATGTTTAGTGGTTTCTACAAAATTTTTGGAAATTAATTCTTTGATTAAAACACTTACAGCTTGTTTCGACATTTCTAAGCATTTTACTACTTCAGAAACAGCAATAGGCTCATCCTTCAAATTCATCATGACCATTACATGTCCAATTTTAATATGCTCATAACCCTTCGATTTCAAATACTCAGCATTCAAGTGTTTGATAAATCGGTAAGAACGAACCAATAAGCGGGCAAGAATATGTTTTGAATCTGCTTTTTTCAAAAAAAATCTAATTTTTGTACAAAAATAATGAAAAAAAATAAATATTAGTCAACTTACTTGACAATCTTTAAAAAGCTTTGTTATTTTGTCAAAAAATAAAATCTCTATGTCAAAAACAGAAAAAGCAAAAAGTAATTTACCCAAAATCATTCTTGGAGTAGTCCTATTAGTTGCAGCCATTTATGGTTTCAACAAATACAGATATGTAAGTACACATGAAGACACGGATAATGCACAAATAGAGACCTATTTTGTCCCTGTTTTAAGTAGAGCCTCAGGATATGTAAAATCTGTACACATAAACGATTTTGAAGAAGTAAAGAAAGGCGATACGCTTTTAGTAATTGATGATACGGAAGCGCAATTGGCATTAGAGGAAATGAAAGCGGATGTGGAACAAGCTAAAATTGAAATTGAAAATGCAAAAGCAAATTTATCAAATTTAGAAAAAGGATTGATCGCACAGAAATCACAAGTTACTGCTGCCCAAGTTGGAGCAAGTAAATTTGAGCGTGATTTTACAACTTATTCTACTTTAGAAAAGAATAAGGCCATTACCCACCAACAATTATTAGAGATTAAGGACCAAAAAGACTTAGCCGACGTAAAATTAACGGGTGCGAAAGCAGAATATGCAAGTACCGAATCAAAGAAAGCCATCTTAACTTCACTTTTAAGAAAAGCTGAAAATGCATTGAAATTAAAAGAAATCAAGGTTAAACAACAAGAATTAAAACTAAGTTACTTTGTTGTTTTGGCACCAGAAAATGGAAAAATTGGTAAAAAATCAGTAGAACCTGGACAATTCATTCAGGTTTCTCAACCATTGATGACAATTGTTGACGATTCGCAATATTGGGTGGTTGCTAATTTCAAGGAAACACAAGTTGGAAAATTACAAGTGGGTCAATCAGCTGAAATTGTTTTAGATGCGTATCCTAATGATAAAATTGAAGGAACTATCGTTTCTATTTCAGAATCAACTGGAGCAAAGGCATCTTTATTGCCTCCGGATAATGCTTCTGGAAACTTTGTGAAAGTAGCTCAACGCGTTCCAGTTAAAATTGCAATCAAAGATTTAGCCAAAGTAAAATCAATGTTGAGAGCTGGTTTGTCATTAGAAGTTTCTATTCCTGTAAAGTAATATGGCAAAACCACAAGGATTTGCGAAAGTAATCATTGTATTAACAACGATTACCGCTGCCATCATGGAATTGTTGGATACCACGATTGTGAATGTGGCCTTGAACCAAATATCTGGTTCACTGGGTGCAACAATTGAAGATATTGCTTGGGTAATCACAAGTTATGCGATTGCCAATGTAATCATTATCCCCATGACTGGCTTTTTAGGAGAATATTTTGGTCGAAAAAATTATTATACCACTTCGATCATCATATTTGGTATTGCTTCGTATTTCTGCGGAATGAGTGACAGCCTATGGGAGCTTGTCATGTGGAGATTTATCCAAGGAATTGGTGGAGGAGCACTCCTATCCACTTCACAGGCAATTTTATTTGATGCATTTGATGCTGATGAAAGACCTTTGGCATCTGGATTTTTTGCCATGGGAATTGTAATGGGACCTTCTTTAGGACCTGTACTTGGAGGTTGGATTGTAGATAATTTAAAATGGTCAGACATTTTCTTTGTCAACATACCTATTTGTGTTTTAGCAACCGTATTAACCATTGTTTTCATTGAACGAAAACCTGGTGAAGGAACGCATAAGGATAAAATCAAAATTGATTATCCCGGAATTTTACTGTTAATGTTATTTGTTGGTTCAATTCAGTACATATTAGAAAAAGGTGAAGGAGAGGGATGGTTTGAATCTAGAACTATTACCCTATTAACCATCACCACAATATTAGGATTAATCGGATTCATTTGGAGGGAAAAAACAACAGAACACCCTGTAGTAAATTTGAATGTATTCAATAACAAAACATTTGCTATGAGTTCTATTTTTACGGTAGTAGGTGGTTTTGGTTTGTTTACTTCAGTTTTTGTTTATCCATTAATGGTTCAACGTATTAATGGGTTGACACCTACCGAAACAGGATGGTCGCTGATGTTACCTACATTTTTAGGGGTATTCCTCTTCCCTGTCATTGGTAAATATTTATCAACTGGTGGTAAACCTATTCCATTTATGGTTGCAGGAATATGTATTTATGTGATTTTCGGATTTATCGGTGGAAGTTCCACTGCTGATATGGGCAGTGCAGATTTTTTCCCTATGCAAATGTTGCGTGTTGTAGGAGTATCTATGTTGCAAATGCCACTGATTAATCAAGCCGTTGCCGGTTTAGAGCCTAAAGATTTTGGCTCAGGTATTTCGATATCGAATATGATCCGACAATTGGGTGGAGCTTTTGGAATTGCGGTTGCCAATAATTATGCCACATCGCGTGCTGCACAGCACAGAAGTGATTTATTAGCGAATATTACTCCAGAAAATCCACTATTTCAACAACGTTTTCAAGGAATTGCATCCATGATTCAACAGAAAACTGGTGATGCCTTTCAAGCAACGCAAGTTGCCTACAAGAATATTGACCTAATTGTAACCAAGCAAGCCTATTATTTGGCTTATTTGGATACATTCAGGTTAGTATCCATCATTTTCATCTGCATTTTCCCTTTTGTGTTTTTATTAAGAACACCTAAGAGGTCACAAGCAGAAATTAACAAGTTAAATAAAGCAGCAGAAGAAGCGCATTAATATGAAAAAACTTATCATCCTTTCTGGAATCCTTGCATTATCCTTTTTAGGCAATGCACAAAACTCCGATTTGAACACACTCATTAACGGAATTCTTGCTAATTCCTCAGCATTGAAAAGTCAGAAATCTCTATTAAAAATTGGAGAAGTTAAAACTCAAATTCAGGAGTCTATGGCCAAACCTGTTATTGGAGCCGATTTGGGAGTTACGCGAATAGATCCTGTGGCAAAAGCAAATTTCAATGGAATGAGTTTGCAATTTCAACCAAACATGAATTATACAACGGGTTTTTCTGCAAATCATGTGATTTATGATTGGGGTAAAAATGCAATTGCAATTGAAAAAACACGTTTGGAGAATGCTGTTACTGCGGCTCAAATTGAAAGTCAAGAGTCAAATTTAGCCTATCAAATAACCCAACTGTATTATCAATTCCAATTATTGAATAAAAGTTTGTTCGTTCAAAAAAATCAACAAAAGCGATTAGAAGAACAATTGGATATCATTTCGAAACAAGTAAATTCTGGCATTAATTTAGAATATGAAAAAATTGCACAGCAGGTTCGAAATCAAAATCATTCGGTTAAAATAGCGGAGATTGAACGACAATTATTTGATTTGTTAGATTATCTTTCGACCCTTTATGGAAAAGACGCGAGTGGACTTTTGAAAGACCAATCAATTAGTCCAGACAAAAAATACATCTCCGAGCAAACATTGACTCATAATTTAGATTTGCAGTCATATTCAGCACAAGAAGTATTAGCCAAAAAGGAAACTGAGTTTTCAAAAGGAGGCAATCTTCCATCTTTGGCAGGAATTGCCACGATTGGGGTGAAAAATGGCTATGTTCCTAGATTAAATGGAGAAACTCCTGCATTTTCAGATGATTTCCGTTTAAACTCGGTGTTAGGTATAAAATTAAACATCCCGATCTACTCAGGCAAAAGAACTGATATGCAAACTCAAATTGCGAAATTAAATGAAGAACGAATTCAATACCTTAAAACAGATACTGAGAAAAAGTTAAGTTATGCTGAAAGAAGTGCCAGAAACACTTTAATTACCATGATGCAACGCATTGATGCTCAGGAAAAAGCAGTACAACAAGCACAATATGCTTTAAAGTTGGCATCTGATAGATATGCTCAAGGGTTGATCAAAAAAATCGAATTAGATTTGGCTGAAAATTTAGTGGAAGAGGCACAATTGTCGCTTGTACAATTTAATTATCAAGCCAAAAAACAAGAGGTAGAATTAAGAAAAATAATAGGGGAAACTTTCTGGAAGTAACCCCTATTGGTAACCCTCTAACCTATTAAACGTACATCTAACAATTCACCCTTCGAAAGGCTTAGGCCTTTGGAGAGTGAATTGTTTTGTTTACAGGCCTCTTCCCATCCTAAATTCGCCAATAGTTGCACATACGGCAAAGTCGCTTGGGTTAGAGCCAAAGTAGAGGTTTGCGGAACCGCACCTGGCATGTTTGCCACACAATAGTGTACAATTCCATCAATTTCAAAAATTGGATTTTCGTGTGTGGTTGGTTTACATGTTTCGATACAACCACCTTGGTCCACAGCAACATCTACCAAAACAGTTCCCTTCTCCATTCTAAGCAAATCTTCTTTTTTGATTAAATGAGGTGCTTTTGCTCCATGCAACAACACAGCACCAATGATTAAATCAACCTTTGCCAAATGCTCCTGAATGGCATAAGAAGTCGAAAATTGGGTATCAACATTGGGCGGTAAGGTATCTTCTAAAAAACGTAAACGACTTAAATTGGTATCCATTATTGTCACATTGGCACCAAGACCTGCTGCCATTTTTGCAGCTTGCGTACCAACAACTCCCCCACCTAAAATCAACACATTAGCGGGTTTAACTCCTGGAACCCCACCCAACAATTTTCCTTTCCCTCCTTGTGGCTTTCCCAAATAATAGGCACCTACTTGTACAGCCATTCTGCCAGCAACTTCTGACATTGGAGTTAAAAGCGGTAAACTTTTATCGTCATTCTCAACTGTTTCATAAGTAATACAAATGGCTTTTGAGGCTAACATAGCTTCTGTTAATTCCCTTGAAGCAGCAAAATGAAAATAAGTAAAAACTATTTGATTTTCTTTTATAAGTGGAAATTCAATATTTTGTGGTTCTTTGACTTTTACAATCATTTCAGCAATTGCATATACCTTAGCTGCAGAATCTAAAATTTTAGCACCAGCCATTTCATAAGCATCATCTGAAAATCCAGAACCGACACCCGCCTGGGTTTCAACATACACTGAATGTCCATTTCCAACTAAAGAATGGACACCTGCAGGAGTAAGTCCTACACGATATTCTTGAACCTTAATTTCTTTTGGGACTCCAATGATCATGATGTTTTTAGTTTTAGTGATGAAGTAAAAAAAGAACGACCACCGGAAAAAGTCCAGTGGTCGTTACCATTGATGAAGTATAATACCACACAAAGGTAAGCAAACCTAAAAAATTTCCGAAGAATCAAAATAAATAAGTATATTTTTCTGTAATTTTAAAAACGACAGAAAATTTTTCTGTATAACACAAACTTAATAAGTACAAACCGAAAAAAATTTTGAGAAATGAAACATTTGCTTGACCCCTTAGATATTAAAATATTAAAACTTCTTCAGGAAAACAGTCAAATTACAACTAAAGAGATTGCTGAAGAGGTAAACTTATCAATAAGTCCTACGCACGAACGCATCAAAAACTTGGAAGAAATGGGTTTTATCATTAAGCAAGTAGCTTTATTAAACAGAAAGATGCTGAATTTGGGTTTGATGGTACATTGTCAGGTCACCTTGGAAAAACAAAATCGCACTAATTTCAATGAATTTGAGAGAGCTGTACAAGCATTTCCAGAAGTTACGGCCTGTCAGTTAATTTCCGGGAACTTTGATTATCATATAACTGTTGTATGCTCAGATGTTGATTCTTATCACCGATTTTACCAAGAGAAACTTTCGGCTTTGCCCTCCGTGGCACACATCAATAGTTTGTTTGTAATGAATGAGGTGAAGAATAGTACGAAACTACCTATATAAATAATTGTTAATTGTTAATTGTTAATTGTTAATTGTTAATTGTTAATTGTTAATTGTTAATTCTTAATTGTTAATTGTTAATTGTTAATTCTTAATTGTTAATTGTTAATTGTTAATCGTTAATTTTTGATAGTTTATTGTTAATTTTGTAAAAATTAATTCACCATTAATAATTAACAATTAACAATTAAAAAAGGGGTCGACCGGTTTTGACAGCTTAAACGGTTGATGGTAAGCACGTCGGGAGTTGTAGGTATTTCCTGTTAAAAAAACCTTCGAACAATAGCTGGCAATACTTCGTATGCCATGGCTGCTTAATCAGGAAGATTAACCAATAGCCATCGTTCAGCCTCTTTCAAACTCTGCCGAGGAGGGCATCTGAGCGTCGACATGCAGAGTCGATAGGTGTGATTTCTTTAAACACTTGTTAGTATCCAAAGAATAAGTTAACAATGTGGCTGGCTGCTGGCCTGCTGTTAATCGAAAATTAAAAGCAACTAAACGTGTAGAAAGCTATGGATTGTTAGGTTTGGACGAGGGTTCGAATCCCTCC
This sequence comes from Sandaracinomonas limnophila, assembly GCF_004005965.1. Taxonomy (GTDB): domain Bacteria; phylum Bacteroidota; class Bacteroidia; order Cytophagales; family Spirosomataceae; genus Sandaracinomonas; species Sandaracinomonas limnophila. The sequence goes on from NZ_SACY01000001.1 coordinate 541,666, forward strand.
GACTCCACAAGATTAAGTGAAGAGTGAAAAGTGAAGAGTGAAAAATTTAATTTTAATTTAATGAATAACTACTTCAGTGGGAATTTTCTATACGGGGATGATTTTAATGAAAATCAAATCTCCGTATGGTATGAAGAAGAATTAGAATACGCAAAACTTTATCCTAATGAAGGTTTATCTGAAGAATACCCCTACCATCAATTAAACATTCTAAATGGTTTTAACTATTTACCATCAAATCAAACTTTTGACACGGTTGTAAGTTTTGGAGGTGGATTTTGTGAAGAATTATCCCCAATAAAAAATAAGTTAAAAAAAATATATGTAATTGAACCTTCTGATAATTTAACTCAACTTGAAAATTTTGGAATTCCACTCAATTACATTAAACCAAGTATTAAAGGTAATATTCCTTTGGAATCAAATTCAGTAGATCTAATTACCTGCTTTGGGGTTTTACATCACATTCCAAATGTTAGCTATGTAATGGCTGAATTATATAGAATTTTAAAGCCCGGCGGTTATATTTTAATACGAGAACCAATCAAATCAATGGGAGATTGGACAAAATTCAGACCAGGCCTAACTAAAAATGAAAGAGGTATTCCTAAAAAAATATTTGATAAAATTATTATAGAATCTGGATTTGGGATAATAAAATCTTCGTATTGTTTTACCAAACCATTAGATTTATTTTGGGTAAAAATATTTAAAAATCACCCTTATAATGATAAAAGATATATTTACCTAGACAGGTTTTTAGGTAAAATTTTATCATTAAATTATAGATATCATTCAAAAAACACCCTTAATAAAATAGGACCTGCTTGCAATTTTTATGTTTTAAAAAAATAATTTCAAAATAGCTCCATCACTGCTTTTCCTTTCCCATCGGGAGTGGTATAAAATGGTCTTTTTTCAATTTCAACATTCGTATCAGGTTTGATACCCAAAGTATGATAAATGGTTTGATGTATTTCCGCTATCCGAACAGGATTTTCAATGGTTTTACACGGCCGTTCATCAGCGGTTTTTCCATATACATTTCCTCGTTTAATTCCACCACCAAACATTAACATCGAACAGCCGTCTGTAAAATGTCGATGCATGCCGTAGAATTTCATTTCACTGATTTTATCTGGCTGCGCCACTTGTTCTTTTACGGTAGCCCCTGGTCGACCTTCCATCATCATATCTCGACTAAATTCGCTGGCTAAAATCACTAGGGTTCTATCCAAATGGCCAGTTTTGTCTAAATCTTTAATCAATTGCGCCACCGGACCGTCAATCATCGCTTTCATTTTTTCCAATCGGGTATGTCCGTTCTCATGCGTATCCCAGCCCACAAAAGGTTCATATTCGGTGGTAACAGAGATAAATCTTGCTCCTTGTTCAGTTAAGCGACGGGCCAATAAACATCCCAGGCCAAATCGACCAGTATTATAAATATCATACGATTCTTTTGGCTCATCTTTTAAATTGAATGCCTTTGCCTCAGGCGAATTCAATAACATATAGGCCTGTTCCATCGAACGCTGTAAGGATTCTTTCTGGTAATCACTGCCGACTTCACCCCAAGCACTTTTGTTAATTAAATTTTTATACAATTGATTTCGACCTTCAAATCGTTTCAAATCCATACCAATAGGAGGACGAACGCTATCTAAACCTTGACTTGGGTCCGGAATAAAAAAAGGTCCAAATTCATTTCCTAAAAATCCCGCCGTATGGAAGGCCTTCAGTTCTTCAGATTCCCCAACGGTAAAACGTTGTCCAATATCTATAAAAGATGGAATTACAGGGTTATTAGGACCTTTCAATTTGGCAATCCATGCCCCAATGTGTGGTGCTGCTACCGTTTGTGGTGGCTCGTAACAGGTATGCCAATTGTATTGGTGTCGAGAATGTAAGATAAATCCTAAATCGGCTGCCACATAAGAACGAATCAAGGTTCCTTTATCCAATACCTTACCAATTTTCTCCAAACCTTCAGAAAAATGAATACCATCTAATGCTGTAGGAACAGATTTAAAGGTACTCAATACCCGATTCGCGTCCATATCCTTTTCATAAGGAGTAAATTGCTTTGGGTCAAAGGTTTCTGTATGTGCCATCCCTCCTGCCATCCAAAGCAAAATAACGGTGTCGGCAGAGGCTACCATCTGTTCCGCTTTATTCCCAAAATTTAAGATGGGGGCACCTGCACCCATTGCGGCTAAACTAGCAAGGCTAGCTTTAGTTAAAAAATCTCTTCGATTAAAAGGCTGGATCATCTTCTAAGGAATAAATTGAAATTCTGGTAACAAAAACATTGCCCAAGCTAAATCTTGCACAGATGCAACTTGTGGCTTTTTTCCAAGGTATTTGATAGCAACTGCAAGTTCTTTTACAGTAGGTTTTCTACCTAGAGATTGTTGATACAAGGTTTGAACTAACTGTTCGCTCAAAGGATATCGCTGTACCCAATGAGAGGCTCCATCCAATAGAGCTTGATTAAATTTTACCCCATTCGTCAATTCCAAGGCTTGTAATAAATTACCTTGCACATTTCGATTGGTTGTAACATTTTCGCGTGTTGGTCGACCCAATGCCGTTAAAAATGCATCATTTTTAACAAGAGAAGCCCTTGCAAAGGGAATTTCTTTAAATATTTCTTTGGGCAAAGATTTTTTGGCTATCATCGAATCTGTGTACAAAGGATGAAAAACCTGACTAAATCCATCGGCAAATTGTTCAGCACTCAGGCGCCTTCTCAATGGTCCTTTAAAAACAAAATTAGAAGCAGTGACAAACTCTTGGGATTTCACCCCTATCGCTTTCATTTGATAAGTTTTTGAACTTAAAATAAAACGAATTAAGCGTTTGATATCAGTACCATTGTTGGCGAAATCATAAGCCAACCAATCCAATAAATCTTGCGACCATGGCGCATTGTCCATCGCATCAACAGGCTCCACAATACCTCTTCCCATCAATTGTGCCCAAATACGATTGACAAATGTTCGGTACAAACGACCATTCTTTTTTTGTACAAATATTTCCGAAAGTTGTTTCAATCGTTCCTCTTTTGAAACAGAGGCATTTATTTTTCCTAAAGCCGGATATAAAACACCATAAGAAGCCATTTTACCAGTTGGCAAATCGCATTTATGAATCTCCAAAGCTTTGGTAGAAAAAACATTAGCAAATGCATAGGACTCTTCAAGTTTCCAATCACTTATAAAAGAATCATGACAAGAAGCGCACTTTAAATTCAGTCCCATAAACACCTGCGCCACATTCTGAGCTGCCTGCATGGGTGCACTTTGACTTGAATTTACCGTTCCCCTCCAAATAATTCCTTTGATAAATCCTTCTGATTCCTTTTGGGGATTAATTAATTCCCTTACCAAAACATCAAATGATTTATTATTTTTTAGAGAAGCATATAGCCAATGTCCAATTTGAGATCTTCCTCCATCAATATAACCAGGACCCGCATAATCGTTTCGTAACAAATCGTTCCAAAAACTCAACCAATGTTGGGCATAAGCTGTATTTTGATTCAATAATTGATCCACCAATTGTTCTCTTTTATGAGGATTAATGTTGGCTAAAAAACGATTTACTTCTTCGGGACTTGGTAACAGCCCTATCACATCTAAATAAACTCTTCGAATGAATTGTGCATCTGAAATGGATTGTTTAAAAGTATTATTAGATGATTTCAAATAGGTAAAAACAAAACGATCAATCGGATGATTAATACCCTTTACGATAGGCAAAATTGGATTCCTTGGAGCTAATTCTGCTACCCTATATAAACTTTTCTCGGGTCCAGATGGCCAGGTTGCACCTGTTTTTATCCAATATTCAAGTAATTCAATATCTTCTTGGGGAACTCGTTTCCCTTTGGTTGGCATGGCATCATCATGACCATCCGGTAGTTTAATCCGACGGATCAAATCACTTTTTTCTGGATATCCTGCAATTAAAACTGGTCCGTCCTCGCCACCTTTGAAGATGAACTCCTTTTTATCCAATCGCAGTCCCCCTTTGGTTTTTGTAGCATTATGACAGGAATAGCAAGAATGCGCCAAAATGCTTCGAACTTTGATATTTAATTCAACAATTTGTTCTTCAGAAAGGGATGAATTGACAACTGGCTGTACCGGAGATTCCATCCATTCATCTAAAATAGCTTTCGATTGAACATTCTTTTGAGAAACTTTGTTTTGAATTTTACTATTCGTTGCAGTTTCTGCATTAATCCAATCCTCTAACAATTTTATTTCAGCTGCCGTAGGCCTTTTGCCTTTTGTAGGCATGGCATCATCGTCGTCCTTTGGTAATTTTATTCGACGAATCATTTCACTTTTTGAGGCATTACCAAGAACAATTGCTGGACCATTTTTCCCTCCTTTTAATGCAAATTCAAGATTATCTAAGCGTAATCGACCCTTTGACTTTTTAGGTCCATGGCAATCGAAACAATACGATTGAAGTATTTTATGTGATTGATTTCTAAGCAACTCTAAGGAATCGTTAAAATTATTAAAATCTTTGGAATCCTTTAAATCAGGTAAATCAGTGGTTATGGATTCTTCAGGCATTCGAACATATTCTCCACCAAAATAGCCAGCTAATGAAACGCTAATTATCGATAAAGCCAAAAATATTCGATAGGATTTAATCTCGTTATAAAAATGGGCAATAAGTGCAAAAAATATCCAAACACCAGAAGAAATTCCTGACCACAAGTGCTTTTGAATTAAAACTCCTTCATCACCTTCCTCCCAATATAATTGTAGTCCTAATGCAATTGAAATAAGTGATGAGCCAACTGCCACATACAAAATAATGCGGGCTGTTAATTGAAACTCATCTTTTCCTTTTTTGAAAGATAAAATTTCCAATAATCCCAAGACAAAAGGCAAACTAATAGGAAAATGCACTACTAATGGATGTAGTTCACCAATTTTTGTCCAGAATGAATTTAATTGCTCCATTATACAAACAACAATTTGTCCTATTTTTTCTAATTATAATAATAACAAATTTTACACAATTGTTTATCTTTAGTTATGAAAAAAATAATAAATACATTCTTTCAATTAGCTCTATTTTGTATTGCAATACAAATTAATGGTCAAACATTACCTGATAAGAAACCGAATGTAATCATAATTAATATGGATGATATGGGTTATGGAGACACCGAACCCTATGGAGGTACAGGATACAAAACACCCAATTTTAATCGTTTGGCAAAAGAAGGGACAAGGTTCACCCATTTTTATGCCGCACAAGCAGTATGTTCACCCTCTCGGGCTGCCTTATTAACAGGATGTTATCCGAATCGAATCGGAATGAGTGGTGGAGCTTTGATGCCTTGGGCCAAAAAGGCATTAAATCCAAAAGAAGAAACAATTGCCAAACTTTTAAAAAACAATGGATATTCTACTGCGATGTTTGGAAAATGGCACTTAGGTAGCAAACCAGGATATTTACCGCTTTCTTATGGTTTTGACCAATTTTACGGAATTCCTTATTCACACGATATGTGGCCTGTTGATTATGAGGGCAAACCAATTACAGATACCACAAATTGGAAATCCAAATATCCCATTTTACCTATTTATCAGGACAATACCATTGTAAAAACGATTACTAATTTAGAAGAACAAGGATTATTGACTACTACCCTTACCCAAAAAGCAAAGGAATTTATCTTAAATAATAAAAAGAATCCTTTTTTCTTGTATTTGGCACACCCCATGCCACATGTTCCTTTAGCCGTTTCACCTGCATTTAAAGGAAAATCAGGTGTGGGGTTATTTGGAGATGTTATTTCAGAAATCGATTGGTCAATTGGACAAATTGTAGACTTATTAGACAAAACGAAATTATCTAATAATACATTACTTATTGTAACAAGTGATAATGGTCCTTGGTTAACCTTTGGTAATCATGCTGGCTCTTCAGGGGGACTCAGAGAAGGGAAAGGTACTGCATGGGACGGTGGGACTAGGATACCATTTTTTGTCCGGTGGCCGGGTAAGGTAAAGCTAGGAGAAATAAATAACGAATTATTGACTCAAATGGATATTTTACCAACTATTGTTGCCGCAACTAATTCAAAACTTCCCAAGGAAAAAATTGATGGTTTAAATTTTCTACCATTACTTTTAGGTAAAACTTCAAAATCACCTAGAGACCGTTTTTATGTTTATTACGATCAAAATAATTTAAAAGTTATTCGATATAAAAATTGGGAATTAGTACTTCCTCATACCTCCCAAGCCTATTCTGCAGGGGAACCAGGTAAAGATGGTAAACCAGGCCCTACACCCTATATAAAAGTACCCATGGCATTATATGATTTGATTCACGATCCTGGAACTGTTTATGATGTGCAAAAAAATTATCCTGAAATAGTAAAACTCATCTTAGGTTTTGCCGAACAAGCAAGAGAAGACCTCGGAGATGATTTGGTAAAAAGACCAGGAAAAAATATTAGAAAAGAAATTGAATATTAACCCATAACTCATAACTCATAACTCCTCCCCCGGCCAATATTCCTTCTCCTTCCCTTTCAAAACATCGTCCTTGTAAAATAGCACCTCCTTAAATTGTCCATCCACATACATTTGAGCTTGGTCTTTGAAATGTGGATTTAGGATATTGCCTGATTCGCCACCAGCCAAAAGCGATTTTGCCTTAATCTTTTTGCCAAATTCTACCGCACAAATAAAACTATTGCCACCGTAGCCGTATCGCTTTTTTGTACCAAAGGTTTTACTGTTGAAAGATGGTAAACTGCCCCATTGGGAAGATGCAAATGGAGAAGCAAGACTTTCCTGCAAATCATCAAATTTAAAATCCAATTTGTTTTCAATTCGTTGAAATCTATTCAAATCGCCCCAAGCAACTTTCCAAGTACCAAAATTTGTTTGCAAGGTTGACATTACTTCTTTCATCCAATTTAATTTTTGTTCACTAGAGATAGAAAGAAGCATACTTTGTAATTCTTTAGGTAAATCAACCGGGCTTGTTTTACTCTTTAGTAAATAACTCATTACTTTTTCGCCCCATAAAATGGCTATTGTGGTGGCAATGGATTCTTTTGAAGAATTTCTATCCCAATTTTTCAATAATTTAGACGCATCAAATAAATCTGGACTAATTTCCTTTTTTTGATCAATAGTTTGTAGTAATGATGGAATCAAGACATCAAATGCAGCTAAATGTCTATCATAGCCTATTGTACGTAATTCATCCAAATCAATTTTTTGAATCGAACTAAATAATCTAACCGCGTTTATCCCTCTGAAATTTTCTACATCAGGCGACATATAAGTTGGAAATTTACTAGCATCTATCATCCCTATTCCAGCTGCAGTAAACGGAGTTGAATTACAGTTCTGTAACCATCCATTGCTAGGATTTTCAAAATGTACTATTTCTTTTACCGAATGTAAACCTTGCCACTCTGTAGCTTTTGTTGTACCATCTACTATCCCAGACCAATCAAATTTTGGATTTCTTTTCGGCATAAAATTACCGTGCCAATAGGCAATATTACCCTCCCTATCTGCATAAACTGTATTATTCGACACATTTGCGCGTAAATCTAAGGTTTTCTTAAACTCAGCAAAAGATCTTGATTTTGTTCTAAGCCAAGATTGCATTAGGGCTTTCAAAGACCTGTTATTCGACTTCATGGAAATCCAATGATCATTTTGCTTTGCCATAATTGGTCCATGGTGTGTGGAATAAATGGTGAAATCCTGATGTTCTATGCCATTTGCACTCTTATAATAAATGCGAGTTTTTTTCTCCTTAACTGGTAATTGCTTGCCCTCATATAAATAGGAATTCAACCACGAGGGTTGAATCTTGCTCACTCTGCTCACTTGATTACTATTCAACCCCAAGGGTTGAATCTGTTCAGAATACAAATCCGCTACATCAGCATTGCTTGAGGTATGCATCCATCCACAATTTGGATTGAATCCTTGATAAACAAAAAATTGTCCCCAGGTAACAGCTCCATAGGCATTTAATCCTTCTTCACTTACCAAATGCACCTCCGGTCTGAAATAGAAAGTCACATGTGGATTAATATACAACATTGCATTTCCACTTTTACTTTTAGCAGGAGAAATAGCAAATCCGTTGGATCCAGATAGATTATTTTCTTCTAATTTCTGATTCATATAGGCTAAATCAGAGTTTTTACCTTCATAAAAGTTCTTTATATCAGAGGCCTTTAAATTACTGGTTTGAATAGCAGAAATACTTCCATCGGTGTAGGTCAAAGGAAACCATGGATGAAACTTAGCTAAAACTGCAGGTTTAACTTCAGGATGTTTATACAAATAATAATTTACGCCATCTGCAAATGCATTCAAAAGTTTTTTAAGCCAAATGGGAGATCGATGATAATCTTTTACAGATTCCGTGGAATCGATGACCATTTTAACTAAAAGATCATCATAAATACCCTCCTTACCTTTAATTTCACTCGTTCTTCCCAACATGGTGATGTAATTCATTTCCACCCGTTGAAAATCATCTTCACATTGGGCATACATTAAACCAAATACCACATCTGCATCTGATTTTCCATAAATATGGGGTACACCAAATTTATCGCGAATGATTTTAACGTGTTTGGCTTGTGTTTTCCAATGATCAATTTCATTTTTAGTAAACCCAAAACTTTGGATTGTAATCAACAAGAAAAATAAAAGATATTTTTTCATAGAATTAATCGTTTATCGCATGATCAATTGGAATAGAAAGTCCTTTGTATGTTTTTTTAGCAGTCCAATCTTCCTCAGGAACTTGCCAAAAGGAATCATTTGCAGGTAATCCCAAAATCAAAAAAGCTTCTGAACATAAATACAAACTACCTGTTGAAATGTAAACTTCTCCAATTTCTGGTTGAAATCCGGCAATGCCTAATCGCAACCAACCGTCTTTAGTAAATGTACCGGATGCCTCCATTTGTCGTTTAATAACTTGATATAACAAACTTCTCACTTGTCCTTCTGAAACTCCATGTGGCAACATTTTTCGCTGAGCTACCAAAGATAAGGCTTGTAAATTTCCGAAACGGTAAGCCAAAGAACGACCTGTAATTGGGTAAGTTGCTTCTGGAGAAATCATTCGTTCTTGAATTTCTGCGTACCTCACCATACGTTTAGATTGGAGTTCTAAACTCAAATTTGTTGACACATTCATTGCTTTCATTTGTTCCAAAATTTCAAATAACATCGGATGAATCACAAAACTATTGTAGTAATCAAAATGAAAATCTTTACCATCACCATATACCCCATCTCCTTTGTACCATTCTGCATGTTTTTGAATGGCATAATCTATTTTACTTTGTTCACAAGTACCCGTTAATTTTAATAATAAAGTTTCTACCATCCCTGAAAATAACAGCCAATTACTTTGTCCAGGAGTAGTTTTCCGAGTCAATTGCAAGGCTTTTATCAAATTCGATTTAGTTTCAGCATCTAATTTTGCAAGCAATTGATTGGGGGCTCTTAAGAGTCCTTGACTTAAAAAAGCTGCATCTACCAACGATTGTCCAGGTTGATGGAAATTTAAATAATCTGGGGAATTGGGGTTTACGCCATTTTTTAAGGATTTCAAAACTAACTCAAGGTATTTGACTCTTAATTTACCTTCAGAAGATTCATCCGGACCTAATTCTAACCAAGGTGCCATACCTGCTACCAAGCGTCCGAATCCTTCTAAATAGGTTGAATTGTGGATAGATTCTCGCCCATTGTTACTTTCAACAGGCATATTTTTCTTCAAAGTATTTTGACTGAGATTTACTAAAACAGGGTCAGCAATTTTTATGAGAGTATTTATTAAATATTTTCTTTGCTTTAGCCCAGAAGAGCCAAATGTGGTAAAAAAAGAAAAGCCCATACAGAGTAGGACAATAATTTTTTTCATAGTTTTGATTTTGCGTTTAGAAATTTACTGAATACTTTTTTATATAAAACTATTAAAATGAAAAAACTACTATTAATCGCATTACTTTATACTCCTATTATAGGATATGCTCAACACAAATATGCTGCTAAGGATATTGAAGGTCGCTGGGACTTAACTCTACAAAATAAGGAAAAGAAACAACCTTCTTGGTTAGAAATAACTCATTCAGGTTTAAAAAATTTTACAGGACATTTTGTAAGTATTAATGGGAGTTCGCGCCCCATTTCAATTGTTCATGTAAAGGAAAATAATATTTCATTTGCAATTCCACCCCAATGGGACAATAGTACCAAAGATTTAACTTTTGAAGGAACAATTACTGGAAATACTATTTCAGGAACCATTGTTACATCTATGAATGAGTTAGTTCCATTTACGGGAAAAAGAGCTCCTGTATTAATTTCAAGCAAAGAACCGAAATGGTCTAAACCTGTTTCTCTTATCAATACCAAAGATTTAAGTGGCTGGGAGGTACTTGGATCAACAAATCAATGGGTGAATTCAAATGGGATTTTAAAAAGTCCAAAATCAGGTTCCAATATTAAAACAAAAGAAAATTTTAAAGATTTCAAGTTACATGCAGAAGTAAGATATCCAGCAGAAAGTAATTCCGGAATTTATTTGAGAGGCAGATATGAAATACAAGTAGCTGATAGTTATGGTTTGCAACCTGCAAAAGATCAAGCTGCAGCAGTTTATGGATTTGTTCAACCTTTAGAAATGCCCATAAAACCAGCAGGCGAATGGCAAGTATACGATATTACTTTGGTAGGTCGAGTAGTAACAATTTCATTAAATGGCAAAACGGTTATTTACAAAGCTGAAATACCAGGCATTACGGGTGGTGCATTAGATGCAAATGAGGAAGAACCAGGACCGATAATGATTCAAGGAGATCATGGACCAGTAGAATATCGAAATTTACAGATTAGCAAGGGAGAATAAAAAAAGGGGCAAAAGCCCCTTTTTATTTTAATAACGTTTTTTATCTGGAATTAACCATCCCAACCAGAGGCCACACAATCCCCAGGATGCCAAAGCATCAATCAAATCGGCTCTAATTTCATAAGAAGGATACCATACATGTAAGGTATAAAAAGAATTTGCAAAAACTATAATTCCTACAAATAATGCACTAATAAAAATAGATCCGAAGGTTTTAAATTTAAATCGATTGACCAAAAGTAAAAACAGAAATACAACTAGTACATCTGTCAGAAAACTTCTTACCATACTCATACCCATATTCATTTTATAAGTTGGATAATAAGAGATTCTTGCCCAAGGTTTTCCTTGAATACTTTTAGTAAATGCTTCAACTTCCTCTAAATTGGCCGAATTTTTAGGACGAGGTAACATATATCCTCCACCTTCTTTTAAGTGAGTGGAAAGATAATTTAAAATAGAATCTTGACTAGCTGAATATTGTTGAGCGGGTTCGTGAAGATTGAGCGCCATTTGAGAGGCAGCCTGACATAAAAAGAAAATTAAACCTCCTACCAATGCTCCAAGTAGAATTTTTTTCATAGTTTTTTTTAAGATTTTTTAAATTTACAAAACAAAGTATGCCAATTTAAGTAAAAAAAAACTAAAAATTGTCTAATTTTTCATTTTAGTACTTATTTGGACAACTTCAAATATTCTGTACCTGCTAACAAAAAACAACCTAAACCAAAATCTTCAAAATTTGGCACTGAGTTAAAAGTTACAGGTTGACCATCTTTTGGTTCTTTCCCTGTTCCTTGCACATTTCCTAAAAAACCACTAGGGTGAACACAGGTCAATAGTCCTTTCATTGCAGATTCTAATGGTTTAGTATATGTTTTTTTATCTAATAAGCCTGTTCTCATTCCATAAGAAAATCCATAAGCAAATAATGCAGTTCCTGTCAGTTCTGGACCACCAAAATTAGTTGGATCCTTTAAACTCACAGTCCAAAATCCATCATTTCTTTGTAAAGGCAATAATGCTTTTGACATATTTTGAAACATGGTAACATATTCCTCGCGATGAGGAGAATTTGCCTCCATTTGTTCTAAAGTTCTAACTAAAGCAGCATACACCCAGGCATTTCCTCTTGACCAAAAACATTTTTCACCATTCGGTTCTTTGTAAGGTAAAACAAAATCTTTATCCCTAAACCACAAAGCCTCTTGCGGGTCATACAAACCATTAACCGCATGCTTATTTTTAGTAAATGCATATAAATCATACATTTTTTCCCAATAGGCATTGTCCTTGTACATTTTAGCCAATCGAGCATAAACTGGCATACTCATTTGTAAACAATCTACCCAGGACCAATCGTCGGCCTTGGTAGAATATACCATATTATCAATATTAGTTTTAATTGGTTTAATCAAAGAAGAATCTCCTTTTCCCATTAAGAACAAATCAATATATACTTGGCCACATGCCTGATTGTCTGCATTACGTGTATTTATTTTACCGTCACGTAATCCCCATTGATGAAAGTTGCCCCAATCCATCATATACTTCATATCAGATTCTTTGGGATCCAATTTGTATAATTCCATCAATCCTTCGTAAAATACAGCGCGCGTCCAAATGTTGGAAGGACGAGTTCTATCGGGACTTACAATTACTTGTCCTACATCTGGCCATTTAGTTTGAAAATAGGATTTTGCCAAATGCATTTTTTCTAAAATAACTTTGTTTGGAATTTTGGCAAATGAAATTTGAGCTAATAAAATAAGGCTTACAAAAAATATTTTTTTCATGGCATGTAAAATAAGGAAGTCAAATCATCGCTTACTGGAGAATTATCCGGATTGGTTTTCATAATATCAGCCATATAGGCCCACCATTTTTTCATGATTGGGTGATTAGGTAAATCGGCTAATAAATCCAGATTGGGTGTTTCTAAATAAGCAAATAGCGTGAGAGATTCTTCGTCAAGAAAAATTGAATAATTGGCAATTCCGAAAGTTTTTAAATAGTCTGAGAGTTCAGGCCAAATCTCATCGTGGCGTTTTTTATATTCCTCGATATATCCAGGAAAAAGATACATTTTAAAAGCCTTTCTTTGCATAATTTTTTCTTTTAAAAGAAAAAAAGAGTAAAAACTTACTCTTTCAAAATATCCATAAATTCTTGTAAATGTTGGTCTGTAAAATCTAAATGAGTTACAAAGCGTAAGGAATGATTTCCAAATGCATTGCACAAAATTCCTTTATTTTTTAAGTCGTTTACCACTTGGGGTGCAAGTAAATCACCTCTTAATTCTACAATTACGATATTTGTATCTACAGGAAGAACATTTTTTATCCAAGATAAATCTTTACAATATTCGCCAATTTTTTGCGCACGCCTATGATCCTCTTTCAAGCGATCAACCTGATTATCGAGGGCATAAATACCTGCAGCTGCCAATAGTCCAGCTTGTCGCCAACCACCTCCAAATCTTTTTCTAACTCTTTTAGCTTTTTTAATAAATGCCTCGGTCCCTAACAAAACCGAGCCAATTGGAGCCCCAAGACCTTTAGATAAACAAACAGAAATAGAATCAAACCATTGTCCATATTGTAAAGGTGTTTGTCCTGTTGCTACCATTGCATTAAAAACTCGAGCCCCATCTAAATGCAAGGGCAATTTATTGGCCTTACAAAAGGAAGAAATTTCATTCAAAGATTCCGTTGAATAAACACTCCCCCCTCCTTTATTCATAGAATTTTCTAAACTTACTAAAGCGGATTCGCAAAAATGAATGTCATCTGGCGAAATAGCTTCTTTGATTTGCGTAACTGATATACGCCCTAAATCTCCTTTTAATAATTTTACTGAAGCTCCCGCATTTGCCATGATTCCACCTCCCTCATAAAAATAAATATGAGACATCGCATCACAAATAACTTCTTGGCCTTTTCCAATATGTGCTGCAATGGCAATTTGATTGGTCATTGTTCCAGAGGTGGCAAACAAAGCTGCTTCCATTCCAAAAAGATTTGCTACTTTTTGTTCTAAGGCCTTTACTGTGGGATCCTCATTAAAAACATCATCACCTAATGGAGCATCGAACATAGCCTGCTTCATGGCAGGTGTAGGTAAAGTAAATGTATCGGAACGAAGTTCTATTGCCATTTTAAAACTGTTTTAAATAAGACACTTTAGCCAAAAAAGCCTTTTGTTTTTGTAGAGTTAAATCATCTCCCATGTGTTCCACTTGATTTAGGACCAAATAGATGTATGACAAGGGTTTGTACTCCCAGGAAACACGTAAATTTAAAGATTTTAAGTCATTTAGTGCATTTTGCTGATAAAATCCAATCATTTGTAATCGTGGATTAATTGCCAATCGGCTTTCAATCATCCAAAGATTGATATTTTTTGATTCTCGTAAAATTCCCAAATCTTTAATTTCTGATCTATTTAAGGTAAGTCCAAAATTCACATGAGGAATGGGTGCAAAATTGGTTTTGACTAAATATAATCGAGTGGAACCATTGTAGTAATTGCCTATATCAGCATTCAACATATAGGAAAACTTTTTACTTTGGTCAGAAGAAATCATTAATCCATTTCGAATATAATCATATTGTCCTTTGGCAATTTGAACTTCCAATGGTTTAAAATCAGATTCAATATTTTGGTGTTGGAAAGCTGTAAAAAATCCAATCATTCCACCATTTGATAGGGTTATCCAAGCTGGTGTAACCAAAACACTACGCTCTAACAAATGCATTGTAGATGCACTATGATAAATTTCTGTGTAAATACCTGGTTCTAATGAACGAAGCCATTTGGGATACCACGATTTTCTCATTTGGTAATAGGCACCCTGACTATTTGATAAAACATTATTCCTAGAAACAAATCCCATGGCAGGAGTGTACTTATCATTGATATAAGTTTGGGTCCAATAAAAACCAAGAGAATTGGTTCGGTACATTATTTGATTGTATTGAGCAATACCGGTATTCGAATTAGTCGTATTACTTGTTAAAGATACCATACCAGCATAATACATTTTAGCAGATAAACGTACAAAAGCATCTGCTGCATAAGTATTTTCAGTAATTAAATTGTTTAATTTACTGGTAATGATTCCCCCAAAACGATTTTGCTTACCAAAATTATGCGACAATCGTGCAACACCAAAATCAGTAAATTCTGCACCGTCTGCAGCACCTTGTCGCATTAAAATAGCCCCGATATTGTTTTTATCAGACCTATAAACATATCTACCTCCTGCTATAATAGGTACTGGATTTACGTCTTTATCCAATCCAATTGTTCTACTAAAAAAAGGTCGGATATTCATAGAACCGCCCATTACTTCATCAATGGGTGCTAATCCTGCTGAAAATAAGGATGCATTTTCTAAGAAAAACTGTCTTCTTTCTGGAAAGAAAACAGAAAATCGGGAAATGTTATTAACTTGTCGATCGACATCAGCCTGCGCAAAATCCGTATTAAAGGTAAGGTCTAAAATATTGTTATTATTAATTGCCCATTTCACTTCCCCTCCCATTTTAAATTCTGAGACATTTTTATAACCTACTTCAGAACCATTGTTATTAACATCAGCAAATAAGATATAAGGAATGGCTCTAATATTTGTTATGGATGGTTCTGGAGGAGTAATGTTAACTAATTGTCCGGCATAATCCATTCGTAAAGGTGAAAATGCTCGAGGAACAGGAGACCAAACATTTAATTCGTTAGAGGTTCTCCTATTTCTAAAAAAATTGATACCCCAATTTTGGGTTTCGTTATTTTTTACACGAGGATATCGTAATGTACTCCAGGGAATGGCAAATTCAGCTATCCAAGCAGTATCCGCGCGGTGCGTACGCACGCGATATAAACCATCCCAATCTACATCAAATTGTAAATCATCAAACGACAATAAATCACGCTGAGCCCCATATGCATTCGATTGCATAACAATTGCATTTCTTTTATCATTAAATGCATCAAATGCAATACCAAACAAATCCTGTTCCCCGAACATAAAATCACGTTTTAAGTTAGGAGCTCGGTATTTATTTTTTCCGATTGTGTCTTTATTAATCACCCCAACGTATAAAAATTGAGGAGAACTTAGAATTTTAACTTGGGTTTCAAAACTTGCTTTATTGCCTTGAAATGGCTCAACTTGAAAATTTAAATGTACAGGTTTCGCTAAATTCCATTCAGATTCATCTAAATGACCATCTATCTTTAATGATTTATTTAATGGATAGGCTTCTACGGATTGTTGTTTTTCTGAAGGGATAAAAACAGCTTGGGCAAACGAAAAATTAGTAAAAAGGGCTAAAAAGCCCACTAAGAAATATAACTTCAAAATTATTTAGTTTGGATGATAAACAAATTTACGAAATCCAACTATTTTTTCTGAATCCAAAGCGCATAAGTTCGTATCAGGACAGGCAGGCCAACCAAGAACAATCCTGCGAAATAATAAGAAGCTATAATCAACCCGATTGCAGAAACAATGAATGCGTATTTCAAATAAACAGCCCAAATATCTTTCTTTTTTGAATTTGCAAACCAAAATACCAAAGGGAAATTTGTTGGAAGCAACATTAAACAAGAGGCATTCCACGACATTACCTCATGGTCTGTTCCTGTTGCTAAAAAGAAAATTAGCCAGGCAAATAATCCATAGACAGTAAATAAAATTTTGTCTAAAGTGAATTGAAATTTAAATTGTTTGATAGATACAAACAATACAAAAAGTGAAACTAAAAAAAGTACAATTATAGGCCCCATTGGGTTTATTTTACCCAACAAAGTGTCTTTTTCCTCATATATTGGAACAATTTCTTTTACCAAAGGTGCATTTCCATTTTTGGCAAAATTAAATGCATAATAAAGGTTATCTGGCAAATAAGTCGATTGAGAGGCACTAGCCTTTACATCGGAACGATAGCCCAGAGCTAAATTCATTCCAAAGGTTACCCAGGTATTATATGGAAGATATTTATTCATC
The DNA here is from genome assembly GCF_004005965.1 of Sandaracinomonas limnophila. Lineage (GTDB taxonomy): Bacteria > Bacteroidota > Bacteroidia > Cytophagales > Spirosomataceae > Sandaracinomonas > Sandaracinomonas limnophila. The sequence continues at coordinate 558,623 of NZ_SACY01000001.1, forward strand.
CATTGTCGATATGATAAAGATTGAAGAGAATCTATTTGTCCCCAAGGCACCCGGATACCCTGTTGTTTTTCAAAAACATCTCTGATACGAGAAGAACAATTATCGTAAAAAAATTTGTATTGATATTCCTTATTTTGGGGTAAGAGATTAGTTTCTAAACGTTGAAAGATTTCATTTCTTTGTACAAGATTTAAATCCAATTTTTGGGCTACCATAGTCCGGTGCTCATAATTTGAATAAAAATAGACAACATCCTGAAACTGATTAGCGCTGATGGTATAGGGCAGAGTACCTTTTAAAAATTTCCAATAAAAATTATCTGTATTAAAATCAAAGGTACCATAAGAATAGGCCTTATCTATTCCATTTTCAGGATCTTGAATCAAAATCATGCTATGGCCAAATCGGGAATACAATTCCTTCCCTGGTGCTACAGTAATTAAGGAAATACTTGATTGGGGTCCTAATTGTCCAAATACTTGAACAGAAAGCAACAAAAAAAAGATAAATTTTTTCATTAGTTTGATTTACCTGAAATAACCAATACCATTTCACCTTTCACTTTTTCAGGATGTAGTTTAAAATAGGCTAATAATTCTTCTGCAGTCCCGCGATGCATTTGTTCATGCAATTTAGAAATCTCACGAGCCAACATAAGTGGTCGGTTGGGATCTATAAATTCAATAATTTGTTCAAGTGTTTTAATAATTCTATGAGGAGATTCGTATAAAACAATTGTCCTCTCCTCCTCAGCCATTTGCTTAAAACGCGTTTGTCGACCCTTTTTGTGAGGTAAAAATCCTTCGAAAACAAATCGGTCTGTTGGGAACCCTGAATTAACCAAAGCTGGCACAAAAGCTGTAGCCCCAGGCAAGGTTTCAATCTCAAAACCTTTCTCCAAACAGGCTTTAACTAATAAATATCCAGGATCAGAAATACCGGGAGTTCCTGCATCCGAAACAAGTGCTAGTGACTTTCCGCTCTCCAACATTTTTAAAACACCGGAAACTCCTGCGTGTTCATTGTGGGCATGATGTGCCATTAAGGGCTTTGAAATACCTAAATGTTTCAACAAATTACCCGTATTGCGGGTATCCTCCGCCAAAATTGCATCAACCTCTTTCAGAACTTTAATAGCCCTTAAAGTAATATCATCAAGATTTCCGATAGGAGTTGGTACGAGGAAGAGTTTCATAACTCAAAGGTACTAATTGTTAATTGTTAATTGTTAATTGTTAATTGTTAATTGTTAATTGTTAATTGTTAATTGTTAATTGTTAATTGTTAATTTGATGTAAGCCCAAAGGGCTTAACTTGCTTAACCCGGGGTGACAACCCCGGGAATATAAAAAAATAGTGACTCCCTACAGACATAAAAAAAGCGCATCGTTTGATGCGCTTTTGGTAGAGAGTGAGGGATTCGAACCCCCGGACCTGTTACAGTCAACAGTTTTCAAGACTGCCTCAATCGACCACTCTGACAACTCTCTATCTCGTTTGAGAATACAAAAGTAATGCAAATTTTAAATTTATGCAAACCTAAGTAGTCCCCTTTTCTGAAAATATTTTCTCTTTCATCCATTCAATTCGTTTAATTTGCTCATAATCAAAGGGAATCCAATGTATTTTAATTCCACTTTTTTCCATTTTTCTGAAAAAAGTCATTTGCCTTTTGGCGTATTGTTGAATGGCGATGGTCAAACCTTTGATGAATTCTTCTGTATCAATTTTATTTTCCAGCAAATCTGCCAACCATTTATATTCCAATCCCAACCACCGCATTTGGTCGAAAGTTACTCCTTGTTTTAGTAACCTTTCTCCTTCATCAATCAAACCTTCATCTATCCTACTTAATAATCGTTTCTGGCATCTACTTCGCCTTTCTTCATAAGGAGGCGCAAGACCAAATACAATAAATTCTCTATTCAATTCAATGGATTTTTCTAAAAAAGGTGGTAAACGAGAAAATGTATAATCTTTTAAAAGAGATTCAATATACAAACCAGTTCCACCGCAAATAATGACTGAATGACCTCTTTTTTCAATATCTTGAATCTTTTGATAGGCATCAAATTGAAAATGAGCAACGGAATATTCCACTCCTATTTCTTTTGAATCAATCAAATGATAAGGAATTGTATTACCTGCTAGCTGATATTCCTTCAAATCTTTACCTGTACCGATGTCCAAACCTTTGTATAATTGTCGAGAATCAGCAGAAATAATTTCAGCATCGATAGCATGAGCCAAAGCAACAGCTAAAGAAGTTTTTCCAGAAGCCGTTGGGCCTAAAAGCACAATTAAAGGTAATTTAGGATTTGGCATACCGCAATTTATAATTTCCCAAATTAAATTCCGCTCCCAATTGAAAAGGTTCAGTAATTTCTTCCAACACAAAACCCATACCTCTTAGCCCCTTAGAGTCGTTGGTTTCAATAGCCACGTAAGTCATTATATCATCAAAATGTTCGACTTCCTGTAAATATTTTAAAACTTTAGTTAGTCCACCAACAATTCTAATTTCAGGCAGGGTAGCAAAACGCGACCATTCAATAGATTTGTCTCCTTCAAATCCAACTTTTTTTCTTGAAATATTTTTACCAAAAACGGCTACAGCCAAAATTTTTGAAAAATTATATTTTTGAAAACGAAAAGCTCGATGTGCTGGAATAGAAATTGAAAAATATTTACGTCCCTTGCAAAAACCTAATAAATGATTAGTTTCCAAAAAATCTTTTGCTACCTTTTCAGAAATTTGCTCAACAACTAAATCCCTTGCAAAAACAGAAATAAGTTTAGTTGTTTTATGAACAATTATCTTGCGAATCAAATCAGATTTATTTTCCCATACTTGTTCTCGAACAACAAAAACGGAAAAACCTTTTTTACGCAATTCTAATACTTCTTTTTGTAATTTTTGTGCAGCAATTTTTGTAGTATTTTCAGAACTTACATAAAAAACAAGTAGTTTGGCTTTTATATGCAAAAAGCTTTGATTAGCCTGTATTTCAAAGTTATTTTGTTCTAAAAATTTCGAAAAATTTGCAAGAGAAGAATTCAAAAAATATCGATTAAATTTTACAAAGATACTTGTAATTGAGTAGAAATAGACACAATTCGACTTTGAAAATACATATAACTAAATAGAATAAAACTATGGATTACCGTTTTGAATCGAGCAGCAGAGAGGTTTCAAGATTTACAACACAAGAATTACGTGATCAATTTTTGATTGAAACCATTTTTCACGCCGATTCTATTCAATTAACATACACCATCTATGACCGTATGATAATTGGTGGCGCAAAACCCATCAATCTAGCATTAGAATTGCCTAATCCTGATAAATTGAAAGCTGAATATTTTTTGGAACGCAGAGAAATGGGGGTTATCAATGTAGGTGGAAATGGAAGTATTGAAGTGGATGGAACTTCTTATGAATTAAGTAAATTAAGTGCCTTGTATATAGGTAGAGGAAGCAAAAAAGTGGTTTTCAAATCGGAATCGAAAGAAAACCCTGCTTTGTTTTACATTTTATCTTCTCCAGCGCATAAGGAATATCCAACTCAAAAATTGGATAAAAAAGATGTGGTAACTGTTACCTTAGGAAGTTTAGAAACCTCCAATCACCGTACAATTTACAAGTATATTCACAACGAAGGCATACAATCTTGTCAGTTAGTGATGGGATTAACCATTTTAGAGCCTGGTTCTATTTGGAATACTATGCCAGCTCATGTGCATGATAGAAGAATGGAAGCATATTTGTATTTTGATGTCGATCCGCAGCATGCAGTATTGCATTTAATGGGACCTGCACAAGAAACTAAACACCTTTGGGTACATAATCACCAAGCAATTATTTCACCACCTTGGTCGGTGCATAGTGGTGCCGGAACCAAAAATTACTCCTTTATTTGGGGAATGGCGGGTGAAAATAAAGATTATACTGATATGGATTTTTCAGAAATTATTGAATTGAAATAAAATGAAAAAATTACTTGTTCTTTGTCTTTTAGGTTTTTCAGCTTTTGCGCAAGAAAAACCTTTTTCTGTTCAAATGGCTGAATCGTTGATGCATACTCATCCTGATTCAATCACTGTCAAACCTGGAAAACCAGCTGGTTGGGATTATGAGCAAGGATTGTATTTAAAAGCATTAGAAAAGGTATATCAAAGAACTGGAGATGCGAAGTATTTCAATTACATTCAGAAAAATATCAATTCTTTTATAGACGAAAAAGGAAATATTCGTACCTATAAAATGGATGAGTACAATTCTGATAACATCACCACAGGACGCATGTTGTTGTTTTTGTACCAAGAGATGTCGGATGAAAAATACAAATTAGCGGCTGAAAAATTACGTTCGCAAATTTATCACCAACCACGAACTACTGAAGGTGGATTTTGGCACAAACAACGATACCCTAATCAGATGTGGTTAGATGGTTTATATATGTTAGAACCTTTCTATGCTGAATATGGAACAATTTTTAAGCAAGATAATTGGGATGACATCGTAAAACAATTCCAACTATGTTACCAAGGTACTTTAGACCCTAAAACTGGACTTTTATATCATGCCTATGATGCAGCCAAAGTGCAGCCATGGGCCGATAAACAAACTGGTAAATCGCCAAATTTTTGGGGAAGATCGATTGGCTGGTATATGATGGCATTAGTTGATGTTTTAGATTATATGCCAACCAATCATCCGAAAAGAGGAATTTTAGTTAAACAGTTAAATGATTTATCAAACGCAGTTGCTAAGATTCAAGATGCTAAATCTGGACTTTGGTACCAAGTGCCGAACTTTCCTGGCAGAAAAGGAAATTATTTAGAAGCCTCTTGTGCCAATATGTTTGTTTATGCTTTTGCAAAAGGTGTTCGTAAAGGATATTTACCAAGTAACTTTTATCAAAAAGCACAAAAAGGTTATGCAGGAATATTGAAGGAATTTATCACAAAAGATGCAAATGGATTTATTCATTTGGAAAAAACAGTAACAGTTGGTGGATTAGGTGGCACCCCCTATCGTGATGGTTCTTATGAATATTATTTAAGTGAGCCTTTACGTCAGGATGATTTAAAAGGTGCTGGTCCATTCATTTTGGCTTCATTAGAAATGGAAGTTGCCAAAGAATTACCTTTAGGAAAAGGTAAAAAAGTGGTAATGGATTACTATTTCAACCGAGAATACCGTAAAACTAAAGAAGGGAAATCGGAACGTTTCCACTACACTTGGGAAGATCGTAAAGACTCTGGAATGCATTTGTGGGGAATTCAATTTGAACAATTAGGGGCAGAGTTAGATAGTTTGCCAGTAGCACCAACAGCAGAAAATTTAAAAGGTGCTGATGTGTATATCATTGTGGATCCTGATACACCAAAGGAAACGCCTAATCCAAATTATATTCAAGCAAAAGATGTACAAAATATTGTACAATGGGTGAAAAATGGTGGTCATTTAATCATCATGGCAAATGATACGACAAACTGTGAAATTACTCACTTGAATACTTTGATGAAGGAATTTGGCATTGAATTCGGTGGACCAAATCGCAACATGGTTCAAGGAAAAAACTGGCACCAAGGTGCAGTACCAATACCAGCCAATCATGAAATTTTTTCAGACATGCAAAAGATTTACATCAAAGAAATCTCCACCTTGTATTTAAGTAAAACGGCTAAATCGAGTGTAGATCACGAAGGTGTTTCCGTTATTGCAACCGCAAACGTAGGAAAAGGAAAAGTATTTGCTGTGGGAGATCCTTGGTTGTACAACGAATACACGAACAATCGCAGAATTCCATTAGATTATGAGAACTTCCAGGCAGCTAAGAAATTGGCGGAATGGGCGTTGAAATAGTTATGGGTTATGGGTTATGGGTTATGGGTTATGGGTTATATTTTTTATTCATAACCCATAACTCATAACTCATAACTAAAATCTATATCCTGTTCTTTTTTTCATTTCATCAATACTTATTTCGTAGGTTCGCCAATTTTTATTCGGAGAATGCGTATTAGGAATCCAAACACAAATATATTGATTGTCATATTTAACTACTTTCCAACAATAAGTTGGAATAGGGACATTGTTTCCAGATAATCTATCTTTGGAACCTATACCTCCAGTGTAGATACTTAAGAAATAGCCTTTTTTAGCCAATTTTCTACAATACTCTTCTAAAAACTTCCAAGGTCCACGATTTACTTCAGGAGTTTGTGGAATCATATTTGACATCAAAAAAGTTTCTTGATTCAAATAAAATTGTGCCGTTCGATCTTCTGAAGGGCAAAGATGTCCTCTGTCATATCCAGAACCTTTATAATCATCTGAATCGGCCTTTTGAAATGAACTTGGAAGGTACTTATCTTCTCTAAAATCATTGCTTCTCGGAACGGGTCCAATATCTGTTGCACTTAATGTCCAAGCTACCCAATTTGCCCGACCTTCGTTGCCGTTGTAAGACATAATATAGCCTTTTTTAACCTCTAAATAGTTTGATGTAGAAGCAGTTGTTGCTCCTGAGATATTTAGGAGACCTTGAAGTTGAAGAAGGAGTAATAGTAATAACATAAATTTTAGTGGAAAATAGAAAGTTGAAAGTTGAAAGTTGAAAGTTGAAAGTTGAAAGTTGAAAGTTGAAAATTGTTAAATTTTAATTTTCCACTTTCAACTTTCAACACTCAACTTATTTAATCCTCTTCACCATTCCACTCACTGGAACGTCAATAAATCGACCTACTTGTTTCCCATTTTTGATACAAATAATGCGCATTAAATCGGCATCTTTTGGAACAATTACTTGTGTATTGTTAGCAATTGGGTAGAATTTATCTGGATACGAATAATCAAAACTATAATGGAAGGTCACTCCTTCTGTTTCTGGAGTTAAATTAACCATAATTTCACCTAAAGAATTTCTTGAGAATTTAAAAATTGGCTCATACATAGAAGGAGCATATTTTTTCTCAGCAACATCAAATCGTTCAAAATGTTTTTCGGTACGATTGATAAAATCATTCCAGTTTTTATTCGCCAATGGTGACCATAAACATTCTGCAATTGCAAAGGAACGAGGATAGGTCATATACTGGGCATGACGATAGTTGAACAATTGTTCTGACCATAAATTTGCTTGTCCACCTTTAACCATATCTGCTTTTACACCTGCAGGTACTGGATTAAAATCGTACGAATCTTTTAAACGAACTGCTCTGTACACTGGTGGTTCAATAAAACCATCTCCTTGCATTAGGTCTATGTACACATTATCATTTGGTGTCATAACTACCGCATGTCCCTCGTTAGATGCTTGAATACCCCCAGCTATACCTCTCCACGACATGACCGCTGTACTTTTTGGTAAGCCACCACCTTCCAAAATCTCATCCCAACCTAACATTTGCTTACCCTTAGAGGTCACTATTTTTGACAAACGACGCATAAAATACGCTTGAACTTCCTGCGAATTTTTCAAACCCTCACGTTTTCTAAGCTCCAAAATTTGCGGATTTTTGTCCCAATAGTTTTTCGGACATTCATCTCCACCTATGTGCACGTATTCAAACGGAAATAATGGCGCAATTTCCCCAAAAACTTTATCTAAAAACACATATACATTTTCATTAGCCGGACAAAGTGTATTGTCTTGTAAAGCTTCTGGATGACCATGTGACCAATCTATAAAGGGCTCACCAGAAATCACTTGGTAATCCTTAGCCTCCGGAGTACAAGATAATTCTGGATAAGATGCAACGGCTGCCATTGAGTGTCCAGGAACATCTACTTCAGGCATAATATCTACAAAACGCTCTTTAGCATATTGAACAACCTCCTTGATATCTTCTTGGGTATAAAAACCACCATAGGTACGTGGTTCATCTTTTCCAGGTTTAGAAAAGGTAGTAAAACGACCTTCCTTTTTTACATTAAATGCACCCTTTTTTGTTAAATTAGGGTATGATTTTATTTCGATTCTCCAACCTTCATCATCTGTTAAATGCCAGTGCAATAGATTGTATTTATACTGAGCCATTTCATCAATAAACTTTTTCACTTCATCTTTGGTAAAAAAGTGACGCGCAACGTCGAACATCATCCCGCGCCATTCGAAACGAGGATAATCAGTAATTTTTGCAAAAGGAACAGAAATGGTGGCTATAGCAACTGGACTAGCAGATTCTACTTCCTTTGGTAATAACTGGTAGAATGTCTGAATTCCGTAAAATAAACCCTTAGCTGAATTTGCTTGAATTTGTACCCCTTTGGTATCTACAAGGATGTTGTAACCTTCCTTTCCAAGTTCAGCATTTGCTGTAGAATTGATTTGCAAACGGATATTGGTAAGTGCAGTTGCAGTTGATGCAGGCTGAATCCATTGAATTTTTCTACCACCCAAATTCGACAATTTAGTTTCCAATGTTTTAAAAGCAGTTTTTAAAGCCTCATCCTTTGGAGCTGCAATAATTATTGACTTTGGTAAAAGATATTTACCCGTAGGGTATTCAGATTTTACAGGAATTGGAATAATTGCAGGTGTTTGTGCCCACAAATTACATGTAAATGAAAATAATAGGACTAAAATAAGAAATCGCATTTTTATATAATTAAATAGTGAATAATTATTAAAGTTGCTTGAAAATATAAAATTTTCCAAATGGTTTTGTAAATTTGCTTTTACAAGCATTTAATATACTAATAAAATCACAATGAATGAATCGTTAAACCTTGCTAATCAGCAAGTTGAGTTAACTCATGCTATTGACTCTGTCTGGGTGGCTCTATGTGCAGCATTAATTTTTCAAATGGAAGGAGGCTTCGCTTTATTAGAAGCTGGATTTGTACGTTCTAAAAACGCTGTTAGTATCATTGCCAAAGTAATGATCGACATCATGTTTGGAGGAATTGCCTTTTACATCGTGGGATTTGGAGTGGCGTACGGAAAATCTAATGGATGGTTTGCCTTTGATTTTGGAATATCAAAAGAAGATTTAGGTTTGGGATTAACAATTTCCAACTCGCTTTTCTGGTTTATCCAAATGGGATTTGCCATTGCAGCCATTTCGATCGTATCAGGTGGTGTAGCAGAGCGAATGAAAATGTGGTCTTATGCAGTTTTTGTTTTTATATTTTGCACGATCATGTATCCTTTGGCAGCCAATTGGGTTTGGAATCCACATGGATGGTTATTCTTAAGAGGATTTAACGACTTTGCTGGTTCTGCAGCAGTTCATGCAATGGGGGGATTTGCAGCCCTTGCTGGTGCAATTGTATTAGGACCTAGAATTGGAAAATACAACGAAGATGGTAGTATCAATGCCATTCCAGGACATAATTTAACCCTTTCCGCTGTAGGTGCATTCATTCTATGGTTTGGTTGGTTCGGGTTCAATCCGGGTTCAACTATGGCTGCCGTTGGAAAATGGGATTTAATTGGTAAAGTAGCTACAAACACCTTCCTAGCATCGGCAATGGGTGGAATTGCAACTATTTTCTATACGTTTATGCGTTACAAGAAAGTGGATATCACCATGGTAATCAATGGCGTTTTAGCCGGATTGGTAGCAATAACTGCAGGTTGTAATGTGGTGAGTGCAAACTCTGCTCTATTAATAGGTATTGTTGCAGGAACTATTGTTGATATGGCTGTTGTAATTGTTGATAACATGAAAATCGATGATCCGGTAGGTGCAATTGCAGTACACGGAGTAAACGGATTTTTCGGTACGGTAGCAGTTGGCTTATTTTCAGAAGCTAATGGATTGTTTACAACCGGGCAAACAGATCAATTAATTACACAAATCCTAGGAGTTAGTGTAATTAGCATTTTCTCATTCGTTTTAACCTTCGTTTTATTTCACATCATGAAACGCACAATTGGCATTAGAATCTCTCATAAAGAAGAAAGTGCTGGAATTGATGCCGTTGAATTTGGTGTGGAAGCTTATACAACCTTTGAATAATTAAGAAACAGGAACCATGAAAAAAGTAGAAGCGATTGTAAAACCCTCGAAATTAAAAGCCATTCAGAAAGGCTTAATAGATGCAAAAATCCCTTGTATGACGGTTGTACCTGTTCGTGGAGCAGGCTTGCAACAAGGTTATTCAGAGATTTATAGAGGTACAGAAAAATCGATGATTTTATTACCTAAAGTCATGATTATTTGTGTGGTAAGTGACGAAAACCTTGAAAAATGTATTGAAGTCATTTTAGACAATGCCTCTGAAGGCAATACTGGAGATGGAAAAATCTTCGTATATGATGTAATAGACGCTATCCGAATCCGTAATAGAGTACGCGGAGGAGATGCTATACGATAAAGTGAATTAATAATAGATTGTGTTGTTAAAGCCTCAGGAGTTTCTCTTGGGGCTTTTTTATAAGGGAGGTATGAGGTATGAGGTATGAGGTATGAGGTATGAGGTATGAGGTATGAGGTATGAGGTATGAGGTATGAGGTATGAGGTATGAGGTATGAGTTATGATGTCTGACTTTCAACTCTTAATTTTTAATTCAAAAAACTAAATTCCTCTTACCTATTACCTCTTACATCTTCAAAACCGCAATCCTAACAAACATCTCCTCCTTGTACCAATTGAAAGTTCTTGTTTTTTTGATCATTTGCGCATGTTGTCGCGTTTTATAGGCAAATTGTTCCAATGCTTCTTTGGATTCCCAAACGCTTATAGTGGCTTGTTCTACCAAAGGCAACTCTCCCACTCCTTTTGCGAATAATAATCCATCTTGTAATTCAATATTTTTGGATGACTCCGGAACGTTCATCCAAAACCTCCAAGCTTGAGTCCAGCGAATACTTGCGCGTGTAATTACAGCTATTTGACCCGTAAAATCATCTGGCAACTCCTTAAATTCAAAAGGCTGCCTGCCATTCCAAGTGCCATGACCTTTTATTGCAAATCCATCAAAAACTTTAATTTCAGAAGCGAAAGAGGCTAACTTACCCCAACGCACATTTTTTTCAAAAAAATCTTTAGATCCTTTTTCCGACTCAAAAACACCAATGAATGCATATGTTGAAAAATCTGGCCAAATAGAAAATCCATTTCCTTTGCCAACACCCATGTGTTTCACAAACTGCAATCCCTCTGCCTGCCAAGGATTTCTCATTGTTTGACCCATGAAAACTAAGGCTTTACGTTTATTATCAAAACCATTAAATTGTAAAAATCGTAAACAGACTTGTTGCATAAATCAAAGATAAGTGTATTTTTTACAAAAATTTTATTGATTAATGAAACAAATATGATTCGGAGAATGTTATAAAAGTTATGGATCGTTCCCAAAGAAAAGGTTTTTATTTCAAAGAATATGAAGCGCCAAATATTTCTCCTTTTGAGAAGTTATTTGGTATTTTCAAAGAATTAATTACCCATACTTCTGGAGATTTTGATGAAGCCATTGATTGGCTACGTGAGTTGGATAAAGAATATGAGCTAACCGATTCAACCTATACCATTGAAGACTTCATTGAAGACTTAAAAGCCAAAGGATACATCCGAGAAGAGATTGATGAAAATGGTGCTGGAGGTAATGTAATCACTGCAAAAACAGAAAGAGCTATTCGCCAACATGCCCTAGATCAAATATTTGGCGACTTACAAAAAAGCGGCTCAGGGAATCATAAAACAAAAGGTTCAGGTGGAGGAGAAGAGCAAACGGGTGAATTCCGCTCTTATCATTTTGGAGATAGCTTAGAAAAAATTGCGATGACCGAAAGTCTCAAAAATGCACAAACTAATCATGGTTTAGGCAATTTTGAATTAACAGAAGACGATTTGGTGGTGGAAGAAACTCATTTTAAATCACAAATGAGTACCGTTTTAATGATTGACATCTCCCACTCCATGATATTATATGGGGAAGACCGCATAACACCAGCCAAAAAAGTTGCCATGGCCCTGGCTGAATTAATCACAACTCGTTACCCAAAAGACACACTTGATGTGTTGGTATTTGGCAATGATGCATGGCCGATTTCCATTCAAGACATCCCATACGTCAAAGTGGGACCCTATCATACCAATACGGTAGCAGGTCTGCAATTGGCAATGGATATGTTGCGTAGAAAACGCAATACCAACAAACAGATTTTCATGATTACAGATGGTAAACCCAGCTGTATCAGAGAAAAAGACGGAACCTATTACAAAAACAGTTTCGGCTTGGACCCGTATGTAACCGAAAAATGTTACACCCATGCGGCACAGGCTCGAAAATTACACATACCCATAACAACCTTTATGATTGCGCGTGATTCCTATTTACAAGAATTTGTAGATAAATTCACAGAAGCCAATCAAGGAAAAGCATATTTTACAGGCCTAAGAGGATTAGGAGAAATGATTTTCAAAGATTATGAAAACAATAGAAGGAAACGACTTAAGTAAAACCATTACAACCTTTGGCGCTTTAAAAGCGGCTGGTTACCAAACCAAATCTATCAAAGATGAATTGAGAGACAATTTAATCTCCAATTTAGAAAAAGGTATCAATGTATTTGAGGAAGTACATGGTTTTGAACATACGGTTATTCCAGAATTGGAAAGAGCCATATTAAGTAGGCACAATATAAATTTTTTAGGATTAAGAGGACAAGCCAAAACTCGACTTGCTCGTTTGCTGATTCGACTGTTAGACGAATATATTCCTTATGTAAAAGGCTCTGAAATTAACGACGATCCCTTCCATCCTATTTCTCGTTTTGCACAAGAGTTAATTGCAGAAAAAGGTGATGAAACTCCAATTGCATGGCTACACCGCTCAGAGAGATTTGCAGAAAAATTAGCGACCCCAGATGTAACCGTAGCCGATTTGATTGGAGACATTGATCCCATCAAAGCTGCCAATTTAAAATTATCTTATGCAGATGATCGTGTGATTCATTACGGCATGATTCCGAGGGCGAATCGCTGTATATTTGTCATTAACGAGATTCCAGATTTACAAGCAAGAATACAGGTTTCCCTATTTAATATTTTACAGGAAGGCGACATTCAAATCCGAGGATTCAAACTTAGGTTGCCCTTAGATATGCAATTTATCTTTACGGCTAATCCAGAAGATTACACCAACCGAGGAAGTATTGTAACTCCATTGAAAGATCGTATTGGTTCTCAAATATTAACTCATTATCCTGAAACGATTGAGATAGCACGTAAAATCTCTACACAAGAAGCCAATTTAAATAAAACCCAAAAAGAGAAAGTACATGTTCCTGAGTTAGCATATAATCTCTTAGAACAAATCGTATTTGAAGCTAGAAGAAATGATTACGTTGATTTGAAAAGTGGTGTGAGTGCACGTATGAGCATCAGTATGTTGGAAAGTCTTATCAGCACAGCGGAGCGTAGAGCACTGATTTGTGGAGAAAAACAAACGACCGTTCGAGTGGCTGATTTCTTAGGATTGATACCGGCCATTACTGGAAAAGTTGAATTGGTATATGAAGGAGAGCAAGAAGGCGCAGCTTTTGTGGCCAATGAGCTCATCCATGAAGCCATAAAAAGTTTATTTAGCACACTTTTTCCAAAGATTGAAAAGTTAAGTAAGAAAATTGAAACTACCCCCTACACAGCACTTATTGACGCCCTTTATGCTGAAGGCGGATTGGTATTATATGATGAATGTGATGCAAAAGAATACCAAAGTACCCTAGGAAGTGTGAAAGAGTTGGATCAATTAATTGAAAAATTTCAAAAAAACACAGGCAAAGCAGATCGAGATTTCTTAAAAGAATTCATCCTTTGGGCGCTTGTTGCTTACAACAAATTAGGCAAAGAGCGATTTACGAATGGGTTTCAGTTTAGGGATTTGTTGAATGTACTATAAAATTTTTTGATTAATTTGAAAAAAAAGGCCAGGAAACCCCGACCTTTTTTGTGTACTACTTGTATCTAAATTAATTATCTTTCTAGCAATTTCTCCAAGCGCTCCAGGCGCTTGTTTTGTTGCTCTAGTTGTTCTTTTAATAGTTGATTCTCTTTTTGTACATCTTTCAATTTAGCTTCCTGCTCTTGAACAGCTTTTACTAATACCGGTACAATTTTTGAATAATCAACGGTTTGTGCTTTGATGGTACCATCTGTATTCAATGCATCTTTTTCACCCGTAACTGCATACGGAATCACTTGTTGCAATTCATGGGCTTTCACCCCATACGATCTACTTCCATCTACTTTCCATAGGTAATCATAGACCTTGATGCTATCTAATAATTTGGAACCATTGAAATCTTTGAAATCTGTTTTTAAACGATAATCGGAGGTTGTATTATAGGTAGTTGCTGTAGTTGTAACAGAAATTGTACCTACAACAGTGGGTGAATCTCCTTTATGAAAGGCAATCATATTATTACCAGCAGTTCCAATTGACCATAAATTAAAAACATTATTACCACCTGCCTCTGATTTGAATGTAAATCCATCTTGGCCACTTGGAGATAATACACTAACTGTTGGTGTAGAATAAGATGAAATTAATTTTTTGGTTGAAGAATTAATTAGTAATGAACCATTATTAGAAGAAGTGGTTGATGTTCCCATGGTAATAACAACATCTCCACCAAAACCCGACCCTGCTGCATTACCTGAGGTAATATTTATATCTCCACCTTTGTTATTTCCACCAGTACCGGCATTTTGTGCGGCAAAGGTAGCGTTGTTTCCATCGGTAGAAGCTGCTGCTGTATTAGGTACAACTGTTAGCGCACCCATGATTTGTGATTTTTGAGTGGAGGTGTTTCCTATTACCGTAGTATTAGAACCCAAACCTACTGCCGTGGCAGTATTCGAATAACCCGAAATTACTATTTCATTGGTTTCACCATCATCAGCTGTACTAACTTCGTTACCAATTAAAACATTCCCACTCCCAGCAGTCAAATTTTGCCCAGAGCCGATATAAACACCCGCTTTATTTCCTAATATAACATTGTTAGAACCTGTTGTTAAATTGGTACCCGCCGATGACCCCAAAAAGGTATTGTTATCTCCCGAATTAATAGCATACCCCGCGCGTGCACCAATAGCGGTATTGTAAGAGCCTGTCGTATTATTTCGTAAAGAAATAGTTCCCATCGCTGTGTTTTCGGTTCCAGTCGTAGTATTCAATAAAGCCATATTTCCAAAACCTGAGTTATTGGCTCCTGTGGTTGCAGCCGTTAATGCATTGTAACCAACTGCCGTATTGGCATCGGCCGTATTCATTTTTAAAGTTGCATACCCTATCGCTGTGTTTTGCTTAGATGTTGATGCCGTAAAGAGCGAATTATAACCCACAGCCGTATTGTAATAACCGGTCGTATTCGCTGTTAATGCAGAAACTCCAATAGCGGTATTGTCAGATACCCCATTTCCCCCTTTACCAAGGGTCAAACCATTAACCGTTAAATCTGAGGTAAAGGTTTTCAACCCTGCAAAAGTTTGTGCCGCAGTCGTTACAACCCCTCCATTGGTTCCATCTGCAGGGGCTAAGTTTAAAACGCCCGAGCTTATACTCGCCCCGTTTGCAGTAGATGTTCCGCTAATCGCTCCCACACTAGAAATACCTCCAGCAGTAGCCCAAGTAGCTAATCCCGTTGCATCTGAAGTTAGCACTGCTCCAGCGGCTGGAGAACCACCCGTTATTTTAATTTGCCCATTTACTTGTACTTGTCCTGCAGTTCCACCCGTACCCGGTGTCAATATTACATTTCCACCGGTTCCTGTACCTACCCCATTACCCGCTGTTAAATTCAAATTTCCACCATTGTATGCTGTTGTAGTGGCATTCTGCGCAGCAATGGTCGAGCTGTTCCCGTGAGCTGAAGTGAGAGCGGCATTAGGAACCACCGTCAATGCACCCATAATTTGTGATTTTTGGGTAGAAGTACTACCTATTACTGTTGAACCAGTCCCTAAACCTATCGCATTGGCTCCAATAGCAATTTCATCTGAACTATTTGCCGTACCTTGGGGTTTAGCATTATACCCCATAAAAACACTATTGGATGAATAATAAGTTGTGGAGGTAGGACCCGAAGAATACCCTAAAGAGGTATTATAACTTCCTACTGTATTATAATACAAGGAATAATATCCTAAGGCGGTATTACCAATACCTGTTGTCATATTGTATCCAGACTGTGATCCAACTACTGTATTGTATCCACCAGTGTTACCAGAAGATAAAGCTCTATAACCAATTGCTGTATTATCATTTGTTGAAGTTGCAGTACTAGCATAAAGAGATTGATAACCAATGGAAGTATTGTTTGAACCTGTTTGATTATAAAAACCTGATGAATTTCCAACTGCAACATTATACATGCCGCTTGTATTATTTTTTAAAGAAGATTCACCTAATGCTGTGTTATCTGAAGAGGTATTAGAGAACATTGCATTGTCGCCAATTGCCGTATTCCGACTACCACTTGAATTTAATTTTAAAGTACTATTTCCAACTGCTGTATTTGAAGTACCATTTTGATTTGAATATAAAGAATAATAACCCATTGCTGTATTACTTCCTCCTGAGGTGATTGAATTTAAAACACTAACACCCACCCCAGTATTAGAAATAAGATTAGAATTACCAGCACCAACTCGAAGGCTATTTGAATTTACATATAAATCTGAATTGTTCACTTTCACTTTTCCATATAATCCAGAAGCTCCTGGGGTTAAATTAATATCACCACCAGTACTATTTCCAGTTCCAGCAATTATATTGATATTCCCTCCATAACCCGTACCAACACCATTACCTGCCGTTATGGACACACCGCCACCACCAAATCCTGTTGTTGTGGCACTTTGTGCAGCTATACTCGTTGACGCACCAGCGGCTGCACTAGCGGCAGCAGTAGGTGAAACGGTTAAAACACTCGTTAAGGTTTTGGCACCTGCAAAAGTTTGTGCGCCTGTAGAAACCAAACCTGGATTTGTACCATCAGCCGGTTGCAAAGTCAAGGTAGACCCTGAAATACTAGCGCCATTGGCATTAGGTGCTGTTCCCACTGGCGCCATCGTGGTAACCCCTGAACCTCCACTAGACCAAGTAGCCAATCCATCGGCATCTGAGGTTAATACTTTTCCTGCACCAGGTGTTCCTCCTGTGATTTTAATTTGACCATTAACCTGAACAATACCTGCCGTTCCGGTTCCTGTTTTGGCTCCTGGTGTTAAATTAATATTACCCCCATTGTTATTTCCACCTGCTCCTGCGTCTTGTGCTGCAATCGTAGAACTGTTTCCATCGGTAGAAGCTGCCGCAGTATTAGGCACAACCGTTAGCGCACCCATGATTTGAGATTTTTGGGTGGCGTTGTTACCCAATAAGGTGGTATTATTACCCAGACCTACGGCACCTGCTGTTCCATTATAACCAGCAATAACAATTTCATTTGTTTCCGCATTTGCTGCTGGACGTACATCGTAACCGATCAATACTGAATTTAATCCAGTTGTATTGTTTCCGTTAGTACCCGTACCGTAATAGAGGCCAGATTGATAACCTAAAAAGATATTATTAGCTCCCCCTGTAACCGGACCATAGCCTAAATTTCCACCCGATAAATAACCGATTGCCGTATTATTATCAGATCTTGCATAACGTATAGCAGAATAACCCAGAGCAACGTTATTATTTGAACGGAGATCAGCGCCTGCATAAAAACCTGCAGATAGATTATTATTTCCTGTAGTATTTGAACCTAATCCTGAATAACCAATAGCAGTATTATATGCACCTGTTGTATTTGAACTTAAGGCTGCTCCCCCCATCGCAACATTAAAGTTACCAGAGGTATTTGCTACCAATGTATTTGAACCAAATCCAGAATTATACGTCGCGCCTGAACCTGAACCATTTCCAGCTCGATTATTTCCAATCATGATATCAGAACTAAAGGTTTTATTTCCTGCAAAAGTTTGAGTAGTAGTGGTAACCACACCTCCATTAGTACCATCAGCAGGTGCTAATTTTAAAACTCCAGAGGCAATAATTGCCCCATTAGCAGTTGAAGAAGCATTAATGGTACCAACACTAGTAATACCTGTTGGAGCAGCCCAAGAAGGCACCCCACTTGCCAAGGTTAACACTTGACCATCTGTACCCTTAGCTAATAAACTTGTTGTACCTGCAGCAGTTTGATACGGCACTGAACCTGCAGCACCACCTGCGATATTTGTGGCAGTGGTTGCTGAAGTGGCAGTGGCAGCATTTCCACCAATACTTAAATTAGCAACAGGTGTTGTTGAGGTAACAACCAATGGAGCAGTTCCGGTGGCAACGGTAGAGGTTAATTGTCCGGAAACACTTAAACTCGTTCCAGTAGCTGCTCCTAAAACTGGTGTTACTAAGCTTGGAGATGTAGCACGTACTACATTACCAGAACCTGTAGTTGCAATTTCTTCTATCACCCCTGCACCAGTTGTGGTACGTCCTAAAACAACATTTGATGCGGATACATTTTGAATTTTCGCGTAGGTAATATTTGCATCTTTTACTTTTGCGGTTTCAATGGCATTATCTGCTAAATCGCCTACCACAATTTCTCCATCTTTAATTTTAGCAGATGTAACTGCGTCTGCAGCTAACATACTTGTAAGTACTTTTCCAGAACCAATTGCCGTTACACCTGCATTGGTCATGGTAACATCCCCTGAAGGAGTCACTTCAGTTGCCACATTACTTGCATTTCCTAAATAGATTTTTCCATCTGCAAGTGTATTGATAGCAGCATCACCTGCGTCAACATAATCTTTAATGGTTTTCACAGCAGGATACTTAGTAGTAGAAGCTGCATCGGTAGTCAAATCGGTACTTAGATTGGCAGTTGCTTGTGCGCCTAATGCAGTTAAAGCCGCTCCTGCAGTACTTGCTCCTGTTCCACCTTTTAAAATGGATAAGGTACCTGACACTGCACTAATAGGTAAATTCGTTGCGTTTGTTAAATCAATAGCAGAAGGAATACCCAAATTAGGTGTTACCAAGGTTGGATTGGTAGCACGAACCACATCTCCAGTACCCACGGTACCAATTTCTTCTACAACACCTGCTCCAGTTGACACACGACCTAATACCTTGTCCGTGGCAGAAACATTTTGGATTTTTGCATACGTTACTTCTGCATCTTTAATCTTTGCTGTAACAATCGCATTATCGGAAATGACAGGGGCGGCTGCAGAGGAACCGGTTCCTGCCAAATCGCCACCCAATTGTATTTTTCCTTTAACCGAACTGGATGCATCAGGAGTTGCTGGAGACACTTGGGCATCCACATAATCCTTAATGGTTTTTACCGCTGGATACTTCGTTGTAGAGGCAGCATCTGCACTTAGGTCGTTACTTAAATTAGCCGTTGCTTGTGCCCCTAAATTCGTCAAAGCATCAGCAGCAGTTGTAGCACCCGTACCGCCATTTGCGACTCCGATCGCAGTTCCATTCCATGTTCCACTTGTAATTGTTCCTAAAGTCCAGCCATTCGTACCATCATGTTGCGCACGAATATTTCCTTGTCCATCGGCTAAAATTATATTTCGAGTGAGCGTAGGGGATAACGCTACCGTACTACCCACATTGGCTCCTAAAATGGTATTTTCAGAGCCTGTCGTAAGGCCTCTTCCACTTGAATTTCCGAGAATTGTATTATTGGTTGCGCTGGTTAATTCATAGGCGGAATTTTGACCTAATACCACATTGTATGATCCATTGGTAAAACTTCTTCCAGCTTCATAACCAATTATTACGTTAGAGATTGGTTTGACTGCAGAGAATAATGTATTTGTACCAATAGCTATATTATTATCTGCTCCACTAGTTACACTACCATTCATGTTTAGGGCAGCATAGCCAATACCGATATTGTTTATCCCTTTGATGAATCCACCGGCACTCAGTCCAATGACTGTATTATAATTGCTATTAATATTGTAGCCAGCGCTGTTTCCAATAACAGTATTTCCTGTTCCGGATGTATTTTTGTTTAGTGCATTTGAGCCAATTGCAGTGTTACTAGTTCCACTGGTATTTTCAAACATTGCTAATCCACCAATTGCTGTATTATTAAAACCAGTCGTATTTTTATTTAATGCTTTATTACCAACGGCAGTATTTAAACCTGTACCTGAATTTGCTGCAGCCAATGCATTTAATCCTAATGCTGTGTTGCTAGAAGTTACGCTTGTTCCATTTGTTCCTACACCTACCGTTATTCCATTCACCGTTAAATCATAAGCTCCTAAATTCACCGCCTGTGTCGCACCTGTGTAGGGAACTCCCGTAATACCTGAGGCAGAAGTCCAAGTATAACCACCTGAACCATTTGAAGTCAAAAACTGATTTGCAGATCCTGTAGCTAACAAAGCAGTTGTTCCTGCTGCGGTTTGATACGGAATACTACCTGCCGCACCACCCGCAATATTAGTAGAAGTGGTGGCTGTAGCTGCATTGCCTCCAATACTTAAATTGGCTACTGGTGTAGTTGAGGAAACTACTAAAGGAGCTGTGCCAGTAGCTACCGATGAAGTCAATTGACCTGTTACAGTCAAGCTTGTACCTGTTGCTACTCCAATTTCGGGTGTTACTAATGTAGGTGTATTGGCACGTACTACATCTCCTGTTCCTGTAGTAGCAATTTCTTCTACTACTCCAGCACCTGTTGACACACGTCCTAATACTTTATCTGTCGCACTTACATTTTGAATTTTAGCGTAAGTTATGTTAGCATCTTTTACTTTGGCAGTCTCCACGGCATTGTCAGCAATAGCAGCTGTCGTTACTTTTCCAGCACCAATGGTTGCCGCAAAACTTCCTGTTCCACTCCCTGTTACATCTCCTGTTAAGGTAATCGTTTGGTCGCCTGTATTGGTCCCCGAAGTAGTTCCTAATAAGGTTAATTGGGCATCCGTCACATAATTTTTGTCGGTGCTGGCAGCGATGTCAGCCGTTGTTGCATCGGCACCAGCGGTTACCAAACCTTTAGCATCGTAGGTGATTTTTGTTTTTGTTGCGCCTGTGATAGCCGCATTGGGAGCGAGATAATCAGTCCCCGCTGCAGCAGCACTCACCACGCCTGAACCATTCGCTTTTAAGATACCATTGCTTGTTCCGGCTCCTCCGTAATTGTTGCCAATTACAGCACCTTTCCAAGTGGCACCGTTGAGGTTTCCTGTCAAATAATTGTCGGTAATAGAAGGATTACCTATTGTTACGGTATTCGATCCATTACCACTTACGTCATAACCAATTACAATTTCATTTGTACTTGAATTTAGTTTTGCCTTGGTTGCATTACCAATATATAAACTCTGATTCGAAGTGGTCAACATTGAATTTGAGGAAGAATTGGGACCATAATATCGTCCAGCGCCTAAACCAATAGCGATATTATCTGAGCCTGAAGTTAAATAAAAAGAGGAACTGGTACCGATTGAAGTATTTCCAAAACCGTTTGTATGTGCAGGAATAGCAGATAAACCAATAGCCGTATTCCAAGCTCCACCAATATTCGCTTTTAATGCTCCACTTCCCACGGCAGTATTACTATATCCAGTGGTATTGGCTTTTAAACCTTGGTAACCCAAGGCCGTATTATTTGTTCCTGAAACTCCACTCACTGTATTGCTGGATAAGGCCTGATTTCCAAGAGCAGTATTGCTAGCATCTGCCCCTAAACCTCTACCTACAGTCAAACCATTCACCGTTAAATCATAAGCTCCTAAATTCACCGCCTGTGTCGCACCCGTATACGGTACACCCGTAATGCCTGAGGCAGAAGTCCAGGTGTAACCTCCTGTTCCATTCGAAGTCAAGAATTGGTTCGCTGTTCCTGTAGCAATCATGCCTGTCGTTCCCGCAGCTGTTTGGTACGGAATACTGCCGGCAGCACCACCGGCAATATTTGTTGCTGTAGTGGCAGTGGTGGCTGTTGCTGCATTTCCACCAATGCTTAAATTGGCAACAGGAGTAGTGGAGGTAACTACCAAAGGTGCTGTGCCAGTTGCCACCGAAGAAGTTAATTGACCAGTAACTGTCAAACTCGTACCTGTTGCTGCTCCAATTTCAGGTGTAACTAATGTAGGTGTATTGGCACGTACTACATCTCCTGTTCCTGTCGTCGCAATTTCTTCAATGACACCAGCTCCTGCTGTTGTGCGACCTAACACCTTATTGGTTGCGGATACATTTTGAATTTTCGCGTATGTTATATTCGCATTCTTTACTTTAGCAGTTTCCACAGCATTATCAGCTAAATCGCCTACTGCTATTTCTCCGTCTTTAATTTTTGCTGAAGTAACTGCGTCTGAAGCGATGGAAGCTGCAAAACTTCCTGTTCCTGTTCCTGTTACATCACCTGTTAGAGTAATTGTTTGGTCACCTGTATTTGTACCACTTGTTGTACCAGAAACAGTAGCATCACCTGAAACGGTTAATGTTTTGGAAGTGGTACTACCTCCTGCTATGGTGAATCCAGTTGTAAGGGCAGTTGGAGTTAATCCATTGATACTGGTGGCAGAGGCTACTCCCAAAGTTGGCGTTACTAAGGTTGGACTTGTTGCTCTAACTACATTTCCGCTACCAGTAGTTGCAATTTCTTCAATAATACCTGCTCCAGATGATACACGACCCAAAACCTTGTCCGTAGCAGAAACATTTTGAATTTTTGAAAAGGTAACATTGGCATCGGTAATTTTAGCAGTAGTAACGGCTCCTGCATTGATTTTAGCCGTGGTAATGGCATTATCTGAAATAATAGGTGCTCCAGCAGTAGTACCTGTTCCTCCTAAATCGCCTGCCAACTGAATTTTACCTTTTACTGTTGTGGTGGCATCAGGTGCACCAGAGCTTACAGAACCATCTACATAATCTTTAATGGTTTTTACGGCTGGATATTTCGTTGTAGAAGCTGCATCAGCTGTCAAATCAGTGCTTAAATTGGCAACACTTTGTGCACCTAAAGCTGTTAAAGCTCCTGTGGCTGTTGTAGCACCAGTTCCACCTTTGGTAATTGCTAAAGTACCAGTAACTGCACTTAATGGGACATTGGTTGCATTCGTTAAATCAACTGCAGAAGGAGTTCCTAAATCTGGACTTACCAAAGTTGGACTCGTTGCTCTAACCACATTTCCGCTACCTGTCGTTGCAATTTCTTCAACAACACCTGCTCCAGTTGATACACGACCCAACACTTTGTCCGTGGAAGAAACATTTTGAATTTTGGCATAAGTCACATTTCCATCAGTAATTTTTGGAGTTGTTACAGCTGCTGCATTGATTTTAGCAGTAGTAATAGCATTATCTGAAATAATAGGTGCTCCAGCAGTAGTACCTGTTCCTCCTAAATCGCCTGCCAACTGAATTTTACCTTTTAAAGTTGTTGTGGCATCAGGTGCACCAGATGTCACTGAACCATCCACATAATCCTTGATGGTTTTTACGGATGGATATTTGCTTGTAGATGCTGCATCAGCGGATAAGTCGGTACTTAAATTGGCTGTTGATTGTGCACCTAAATTCGTCAACGCTGCAGTAGCAGTTGTCGCTCCAGTTCCTCCTTTGGTAATTGCTAAAGTACCTGTAACTGCACTTAATGGAACATTGGTTGCATTGGTTAAATCTATAGCAGATGGAGTTCCTAAATCGGGAGTTACCAAAGTCGGACTCGTTGATCTAACAACATTTCCGCTACCTGTAGTTGCAATTTCTTCAATGGTTCCTGCTCCATTGGAAACTCGGCCCAATACCTTGTCCGCCCCAGAAACATTTTGAATTTTAGCATAGGTAACATTGGCGTCTGAAATTTTTGCAGTAGTAATCGCATTGTTTTGAATAGTCGTTGCAAAACTTCCTGTTCCAGATCCAGCAACATCACCTGTTAGTGTAATCGTTTGGTCACCGGTATTCGTTCCACTTGTTGTACCAGAAACGGTTGCATTATCAGTTACAGTCAAGGTTTTAGAGGTTGTACCACCTGCAATGGTAAATCCTGTAGCTTGTGCGGTTGGTGTTAATCCGTTAATGGTGCTTGCTGAAATGTTACCTGCAGCAAAATTTCCGCTGGCATCACGGGCAACAATAGTAGAAGCGTTATTAGCTGACGTTGCTGATGTTGCTGAATTACTTACCTTTCCTGATGTAGCAATCGTTGCTAATTTGGAATCTACAATGGCGGCAGAACCGGAAATATCCGCATTCACAATTTCTCCATCCTTTAATTTCGCAGAGGTAATGGCATTATCTGTAATAATAGGTGCAGCAGCGGTTGAACCCGTACCGGCTAAATCGCCCCCTAGTTGTATCTTTCCTTTGATTGAACTTGTTGCATCAGCAGTACCTGAAGATACTTGTGCATCCACATAATCTTTAATGGTTTTTACGGCTGGATATTTTGTTGTAGAGGCTGCATCGGCAGTGATATCTGTCGATTTATTTGCGGCATCCTCTTTTAAATTTAAGGCCGTTTGTTGCGCTGTTGAAACAGGCTTATTCGCATCAGAAGTATTATCCACATTCCCTAAGCCTACTTTTGCAGCGGAAATACCTGTTGCAATTTTAGCATCTGTGATCGCACCTGAGGCTACTTTGGATGTCGTAATGGCATTATCTGAAATCACAGGAGCAGCTGCGGTTGAACCTGTACCCGCTAAATCACCGCCTAATTGAATCTTTCCTTTTACAGAACTTGTCGCATCAATAACTCCCGAAGAAACCTGTGCATCCACATAATCTTTGATGGTCTTAACGGCTGGATATTTAGTCAAGGAGGCTGCGTCTGTCGTAAGATTGGTACTTAAATTTGCCAAACTCTGTTTAGCATCTAAGGCTGTCTGTTGAGCGACAGAAACAGGTTTATTCGCATCTGAGGTATTGTCTACATTGCCTAAGCCAACTTTTGCAGCGGAAATACCGTTGGCAATTTTTGCATCCGTGATTGCACCCGAGGCTACTTTCGATGTCGTTACTGCATTATCTGAAATCACAGGTGCGGCAGCGGTTGAACCGGTTCCTGCTAAATCTCCCCCTAATTGAATCTTACCTTTTACCGTACTTGTAGCGTCAGCAGTTCCTGAAGAAACCTGGATATCTACATAATCTTTGATTGTCTTAACAGATGGATATTTAGTCGTAGAAGTTGCATCTGCATTGATGTCGGTCGATTTATTGGAAACATTTTCCTTCAAATTCAAGGCAGTTTGTTGTGCCGTAGACACTGGCTTATTAGCATCTGAGGTATTATCCACATTTCCTAAACCAACCTTGACTGCAGAAATACCACTGGCCAATTTTGCATCGGTAATCGATCCATCTGCAATGGAAACTCCTCCAGAAACCTGCGCATCTACATAATCTTTGACCGATTTAACAGATGGATATTTTGTATTAGAAGTAGCATCTGCTGTAATGTCTGTACTTTTATTCGTTAAATTCTCCTTCGTATTTAAATTAGCTTGTGAAGGAAATCCAGCTGTTGCGGCAAAAACATAATTTTGCACTGCTCCTACAGTAGGATATTTGGTATTGGAACCATTATCGGCAGCAATGTTAGTCGACTTATTGCCAATATTTTCATAGGTAGTACCTAAATTATTGATTGCATTATTTGTAGCTTCCGTTAAATTTTGAACATAAGCCACCTGACTCGCCGTATTATTGATTCGATCTGTTTGAGTCGCAATCGAATTATTAACATCATAAATACTGTTATTAATCGCAACAATGCTTGATGAGTCTTTTAGAACACGTGTATTAATAGTTGCAATCGTAGAAGAAAAATTTAGGGAATCACTTTTAATCTTTGTATTAATGGTTGCTATCCCTTGATTAATACTTGCAAATTGAGTCGAACTAGCTTTCTGGTTCGAATCAATTTTTGCTGTATTTCCTACAATAGCAGCGGTATTATTCGAAATATCACTACGGATGGGATTCAAATCTTTATCAATTAGGAATCCTGGATCATTAATAAATTGACTCAAATTAGTAGGTGCATATCGAACATTCTTATAATCAACCGATGAAGCGTATAACGCGTAAGGTGTAAAATTTAATGGTTGATTGTTGGAAACAGTTGTAAAGGATGCTCCACCATTAAAACTTACTCCTACGGTTAAGGATTTAATTTTATCATCCCAAACAATTGCATCAAATGTGGTATATTTACTAGTAGATTTGTTAACTGTTCCAGCACCAATTACAACATTCACTAAACCAAATTCATCCGTTGTGGTTTTTTGAGTTTCTTCATAATCTACACCTTCAGGACCCTTTAAAATAAATTTTAAAGTTACAGACCCATTAGACAAAGGTTGACCACTTGCCGAATAACCTGGAACCTCAACCGGTTTAGGATCTAAAATAACAGCTTGATAATTTAAGCCTTTATTTTGACCGAAAGCAAATGTTGTTATAAGTCCAAAAATGAACGTTTTAATGAGCGTTTTCATAATATAATAGAACTAGGATAACCTATTTTTTAAAACTTTGATAATCGAATTCCGATGGAATAATTAGAAGAATTGAAATTCAAATAACTTTGTCCTGTCGGATTTTGATGATTTGTTGATGATTTTTGATATTGAATAAACATAGAAAAACGATCTGCAAGACGTTTATTTATTTCTACAGAATATCCTGTAAAAAATTGAACAGGCTTGAACATCTCATTTTCTGAAAGGTCTAAATATTTATTATTTAGCAACTGGGTACCAGACAACATTTTGGATAATCCCAAACGAACAAAAAAATTCAAATAATACCCTCTACTCAAATTAAATTCAGGACCGAACCCCACAAAGGCTCCAGCAAAATGTGTATTGTATGCTACTGAAACAGTTTGGAAGTCGCCAACAGCATTGAATTCTTTGAGATCTACTCCATATTCATAATGGAGTTGACTAGCAATTTTCCCAATTGCTGGATGATTATTAAAGAAAAAGGCAGATTTCGAAAATTTAGAAATCATTTGAATCGTATCAAGCAAGACATTATTCCTTGCAAAAGAAATTGAAATACCTCCCTGAGGTTTCATAAAATCTGCTTGAAGTCCAGATGAATTGACAAATTGATAGGATGAATTGTTAATCCCGACATTCCATTTCCAGGATTGAGCATGAAGTGTAGAATTAATAAATAGATACAATAAAACAAATAAAAAAATCTTCATATAGATACAATTAAGAGCACTTAAGGAAACTGGTTTATCACCTTAAACACATCAAAATTGTCAATATTTAGAATTAGAAATAACTTTTTAAGGTTTACACATGTCCAGTTTTAAAAATATTGGACAAGTCAGTTTTTGAAAAACAATTGGACAAGAGTATTTTTGAAAGTATGATTTTTAAAAAAAATTAGTCTAAATATTTTAATTTCATACTGTTATTTTTAAAAAATAATAAATTTAATATGATTGTAATTTTAGCAATTTACGCAGGGATATTATCAGTAGCTATGGCAATTTATAATTACCGTATTAATAAAAATGCATTATTTATTTCAAATATTATTTTAATATTCGCCTCCTATAGTGTAACACACTATCTTTGTCTTTATAGTACAAATCCTTTTTTAATTGCAATCTTCTTAGGTCATTTCACGCCTTATTGGTATTTAATTGGTCCATCTGTTTACTTATATACTCGAAACACCCTTAACGATGAAACGCGAATTAAAAAGTCAGATATATGGCATTTGATTCCTATGCTGGTCCACTTCATCAATATGGTACCCTATTATATCAAACCATTTGAATTAAAATATCAATATGCTGAATCACTTATTCAAAACATTGATAATATTAAATTTTATGGAGGTGGATTTATATATTCAACAACATTTGCACACATAGAACGTGGATTACTGGGAATTGGATATACACTAGTAAGTGGTTTTTCACTTATTAGATATTATAAATCTAAAATTGTAGGAAAACAAAACAATTTAGTATTTATATGGCTCATCGTTATGCATGTAATTATTTTGGTAACAATGAGTAGTTATTTTTCGCAAACTTTACTTTTACTATCACATAAATTAACCATCCCAAAAATTGAATCAACGTTATCACATGTGATTGCCTGGGTTTCTTTTTTTATCTTACCTACATCCTTATTATTATTTTTTCCTCAGATATTATATGGCATGCCAATAGCAAACTATATTAAACCCAAAAAATCATCAAAAAATCAATCCAAAATCTCCTCAGATCCCCTTGTTGATACAACGAATATGATTCTTAATTATATTCAAGAAAAAAAACCGTTTTTAAATCCTGATTTTGACGTAATTGATATTTCAAATGAACTTGAAATACCCAAGCATCACATCATTTATTGCTTCTCAGAAATTATAAAAATTAAATTCACAGCCTATCGTTCACTACTTCGGGTGGAATATGCTAAAAAACTGTTAGAATCTGGCAAAGCCAACTCCTATTCCATGGATGGCATCGGTCAACAAGCTGGTTTTCCTTCAAGATCTACCTTTTATGCCACGTTTAAGGCTGAAACAGGTATGACACCGAATCAATACTTGGAGAATCTTGGAAATAATTAAAGGAAGGTAATTTCTTCTATTTCCCAATACAGAATTTCCCAAAAATATTTTTAAGCAGATCATCATTTGAGATAGTTCCTGTGATCTCCCCTAAGTGGTAAAGGGCATGGCGAAGGTCCTGGGCAACAAAATCGCCTGAAAGATCGGTGCGGAGTGCATTTAAGACTTCAATTAAGGTCTCTTTAGTTTGTAGTAGTTTTTGATAGTGACGAACGTTGGTCACTAAGGTTCCTTGATCGTTCAATTGGTGGATACCCACAGCATCTAATAGAGTTTGCTCTAATGTATCCAAACCTACTTGCTTTTTGGCAGAAATGGGAACTATGTACTCAGCTAACTCTACCCAATCAGATGATTTAAAATTCACTTCATCCGTTTTGTTTAACAATAAAATAAGTGGCACCTCTAAGTCGGAGTATTCCGACAAAACTGTTTGCAAAGACATTGGACTTTCTTGGCTTAAATCTGCCACGTAAAGCACCAATTGAGCCTTTTTAACCCATGCATTGGTACGCTCCACTCCGATGGCCTCAATTACATCTGTTGTCTCGCGCAATCCTGCTGTATCTACTAAGCGGAAACGAACTCCCCCCAACAACCACTCATCTTCTAAACTATCGCGTGTAGTACCCGCAATGTCGGAAACAATGGCTCGGTCTTCTTTTAAAAGCGCATTTAAAAGTGTGGATTTCCCTGCATTGGGTTTTCCAATAATAACGGTGGCAACCCCATTTTTAATGGCATTACCCGTTTTGAAACTATCTAAAAGGGGTTGTAATTTCTCCAATAATTGAAGCACTAAATTTTGTAAATCTTCGCGATCTGCAAACTCAACATCTTCCTCCGAAAAATCTAATTCCAACTCAATCAATGAGGCAAAATGAATTAATTGTTCTCGTAAAAGTGCTAATTCTTTCGAAAAACCTCCTCTTAACTGGTGCATGGCAGCACGCTGTGCTGCTTTGGAGTCGGCAGCAATTAAATCTGCTACAGCTTCTGCCTGGGCAAGATCAAAAGCGCCATTCATAAAGGCACGTTGTGTAAACTCTCCTGGTTGAGCCAATCGAGCTCCTTGTTCAACTAAGCACTGAATAACGGATTCTAAAATATAAGGAGATCCGTGACAAGAAATTTCTACTACCTCCTCTTTGGTATAAGATTTAGGGGCCCTAAATAAAGAAACCAAAACTTCATCCAAAACTTGGGCTTGGTATTCTATACGACCAAAATGAAGTGTATTACCCTCTTGCTTACTTAAATCTTTTCCTTTAAACACCTCATTCACCATTGCAATAGCATTGGGGCCCGACAAGCGAATCACACCAATAGCACCAACTCCAGCAGGAGTTGCCAAGGCAATAATGGTATCAGAAATGTTCATTAAAGTAGATTTTGCAATTTCATGGCTACCGACATATCCCCAGAAATTTTAACTTTTCCGGTCATAACGGCCATCATTGGATTAATTTTACCACCCATTAAATCCGAAAAGGTTTCTTCTGTAGCAGCAATGGTACAATCTGCATCCACATTTTCATTAGTTACCGTTCCGTCGGCATTAACCACTATAATCCCTCCTGGAAAAGAAAATTTAAAAGAAACTCCTAATGGGCCGCGAGAAGCAGCCAATGCTTTTATACGTTCGTCGATTTCGTTGAATGTCATAAATTAAAATTTTACAAAGTTACAATTTAATCCCTAATCACGTCGGCAAATACTTGCAAAATCACAATATTTACACTTGTTTAGGTCGTCTGTTTGAACAAAACCTACATCTGTACGTAAAAGTTCATTCACCCAAAATTGAATTACTTCATTAGACTTACGTAAGAAATGCTCTCTCGACTCCCCTTCTTCAAATTCTAAATTAGCTTGTTGTACCCCAGCATTTAAATTTCTAAATGAAATAATACCTGGATTTATACTTTTAATAGCATTTTTATAGGGATTTAAAAATTCTTTATCAGAAGTTTCTTTTTGCAATTCATTGACTAAAAATACCTTGTAAAGCCATAGTTGAATCAGTTTATCTTTAACCTCATAGCTTGTAAGGGCCTCTAACAAATTTCCAGCCAATTTATAGGAAAGATCTCTCCCCTCTACTTTTCCTGTTTTAAAATCTATTATTCGTAATTCGGTACCCGATACAACATCTAATTTGTCTGTTCTACCCTGAAAATTTACCTCCAAATTAGTACCCCCTACTTGCACAGTTGTTTGGTATTTAAATCCTTCCTCTAGTTTCAAAATCTTAATAGGCGTTTGGGTCCAAGTAGGCATTTGTGTAAAATATCTGTTTAAAATATTCTTTGCTACTTCCTGCAGGATCACATTAAAACCCCGCTCCACATCAAAAGCACCAACCTCCTCTTCAATTTTAAGCAATGCAACTTCAAGTGTATTCTCCAAAGAATCTATGATAGTTGACCAATTAACTTTAGAATAATCACCTTGAAAATCTGTCAAAATTTGCTCATCAATCAACTCCAAAACCTTATGCACCCAGGTTCCAAAAACATTTGCACCCATTTCATCTTGCAATTGCGTTTCTGTTCGCAATCCAACCACTTTTGAAAAGTAATATTTATAGGAACAAGAAATGAAGGTATTTAAGGTAGATGGAGAAAGTCCGCTATCACTCGATAAATTCTGTTTAATGCGTTCAACAATCTCTGGTGACTTTTCAATTACTCCCCATTGAGCTCCACTTGGCAAAGTTCCCTTAAACTCAGCACTCAATTCTTTCCAAGTCAAATTTGGATTTGAATCCTTCCAAAATATGCGCAATTGCTTCAAAAACCTACTTTCTTCTTTAACAGACGACTTTTCTGTGGGTTGAATATACGATAAAACGATTTCTTTAGGTCTTTGCAATAAACGATGGAAATGGTAAGATGTTACAGCATCTGCCTGTGTAAATGTGGGCAGGTCAAAAATAGCCATGCGTGCAATATCTGCAGGAATCAAACTATTTCGTTTTTGCGCGGCTGGTAAAATCCCTTCATTAACTGACAGAATAATCACTCGGTCAAAATCCAAATTTCTTGTTTCCAATAAACCCATTACATGCAAAGTACGTCTTTCAGGGCCCTCAAAACTTATTTTTTGCTGCAAAATCAATTGTTGCAATAATTTTTTACCCGACTTCAAATTTAAATCTTCACGATGTTCCAAAACCTTTTTCAGGTATTGAATTTGCTCAGAAACCAATGCTAAGGCGTCGTATTGATAATCCCATTGCTGATCGTTTACCTTGTTAACTAATTCACGAATCAAAAATTCGGTTTGCTGCAAATAGCTTGAAAATCCTGGGATTTCTTTAAAAACTAAATACTTGAAAATTGGAAAATCACCAAAAAGTGTTTCCAATTTGGAAAAAGAAATTCGGAAATCAAATTTCTCAGTTAATGAAGAAAAACTTGATTGAAAATCCTTTCCATATTTAAATTTAATTTGTTGAAAATATTGGACTATTAAAGGATTTTCGAAACATTTTTGCAACAAAGGAATAGAATATCGCAGATTATTTTGATGCTGGATAACCTCCCAAATTGCCTCTATCAAGGAATAAATATGCGTCTTTTTAATCGACAAACCCATGGTAATATTCAGACGATCTGCATATTTACCTAAATAATTCAGCGCCTGCTCCAACAAATTCTCATCTCCCAAAACCAAAGCTATTTGTTCCTCTTCTCCGTATTCTTTGGCCCATTGATCAATAAATTGCAATGCACCGTAAATCTGTCCACTTGGATTTTCATATCCCAACACATTTACAGTTTTTGGATCCTCTAAAAAACGATTTTCAATCCATTGAAAAGGTCCTTTTGACAAAAATTTCTTTGAAAGCGGATTCGCATAATCTCTCAACCAATTCCCTGCCCTATGGTACGTATTTTCAATATAAAATTTATCTACATCCCAAAGAGTTTCGGCCTTATCTGTTTCTAAACAAAGTCGAATTAATTCCTCTTCAGATTTGGATAAAGCATTAAATCCAATAAAATACAATTTTTGATAGTCAATTGGAAGATTTTTGCCAGCCTGTAAATGATTGACCAATTTGCGAAAAAACATTCCACGGTACCCAATTCCATCATACTCTAATTGGGTTTTCAATTGTTGGTAAACTTGACTTAGTCGATCATACAACTGAAAATACTTTTGGGTATTAGGTGTTATAAACTTATTCAAATCTTGCTCGCCGTATTCCCTACCCCATCTTTCGATGGTCTTAACTTCTGACAAAAAATCATATAATTGATTCGGATCAACTAAATACATATCAAGTAAATCAAAATCTCGAAGCATTAAATTTCCCCAGGAAACGAATTTATCAAAACTCATTTCGGGTTCTAATTCCTTGAAAATATCGTAGGCTTTGAAAAGTAACTCAATTGGCTCTATCAATTCACCACCCGACATTTGCAAAACAAAATCTTCAATAGCAAAAACTTTAGGAGCTATAAATGTTTGTTTTATTTGTTTCGCTAATTCCTTTTTTATATACAAGGCAGAACGTTGGGAAGGTAAAACCAGAACAATTTCTCTCAAATCTGAAACATTGTGTTTAGACAAAAGATATTCGGCGGTTTTCCCTAAAAAAGTCTGCATAAATTTAATTTAAGAGCTCAAATTTAGTTTTTCAAAAAGAAATAAAAAACTACATTTCAGATAATTACTGACAAAATTTAGTCGAATAATAACCAGCGGACCCCATATCCAAAAGAACGATACATGGCAGGATGTAAATAGGCGGTGTAGTGGTTGTTGCCTAGCAAGCCCTGAAGGGCATTTGCATATTTAAAAAACAATCGAACGCGATTGATACGAATATTTACATAAGCATCCACCTGAGCAAATGCCGGTAATTCTAGATCATTTTGAATAAAATATTGTTGCAGGACAGGTTGATATGCTGGAGCTTTGTAAGCAGAATTATAGTGCAAATCTAAGCCTAATTGGGTATAAAGTAATTTTTTATATTGCAAATCCACTGACAAATTACCTTGAAAAATTAATTCTGGCGCTCGAAATACATCTGGACCCGTTTGCTTGTTCCAATATACATTGGCCATTACGTTCCATTTATTCCATCTGGCACCAGTTTCAATTTTTGGTCTAAAAATCCCCAACAATTCATTGGTTTGAATTGGATTGGTTTTGGAATCAAAATAAATGATTCCTGTAATGGATTGAACAGTTAAACCAGGATTAAAATAGGTACTTTTCTTTCCAAAATGGAAACTTCCATCGATTTCATCACTGACAATATTTTCAAATTTTTTATCCCAACGGTAGGCGGTATTGTACGTCCATGTACTTACGAAAGACGGACTTGCAGAAGTATGTTTGGCCTGTACTGACAACAATGGGGTTTCTAATTTAGCATTCAAAAAGAAATCCGAACCAATTAAATATTCTCCTTGCGCTTCAAAATCATATTTTTGACCAAAGGACTGTTTTAATTTCAATCCAACATATTGCTCAAAACGATCTTTGCTGGCATTTTCAACAGCATTAAAAGCCGACCAATATCTCTGTTTAAAATAGGCTTGGTAATTAAATCCTCTATAAATACCTTTTAAACCAGTTTTATGAGCATATTCCTTCCATTGAATTTCATTATACAGAGAATCCTTATCAGGTGCCTGAATGTACTGAATATAGGTTTTAGGATAAAAACCATTTGCCAAATTAGACTGAAAAGCCATGTCTTTGAATTGAATCTTTCGATTTTCTACATCAATCATCTGAAACAATTGCAAACCCTTAAACCCTTGGAATTCGTGATAAACATGAAACTTTATAAACTTATCATTACTTTCTGTAACTCCATCCTCCAGTAGGGCTGCATTGTCGCTATATTTCAAAATATCCAAGGCCGTTAAATTTCCTAATTTAACCCCACCTTGATCTTTAATGCCTTGATCAAAGTAATTGATATGCCCTAAAATTCTGTATTTCTTGTTTTTAGATTGGTAATTCGAATGCAAGACCAGGCCCCATTGACCTGTTAAGGTTTTATCACCCGTTTTATATGCTGCATCACTTAAATTTTTATCAGAAACCATCCTTTGTAAATCAAAGCCGATATTCCAAAGTGAATCAACATTTCTAGCAAATGAAAACCGAAGAGTAGTTTGTCCACCTGCACCTAAATAATATTCAACATCTGAAAAAGGAGATTTAGTGTTGTAATAATTAATATCCTTTGTTTGAAAAGCATAGGGCAAATAGGCATTATAGCCAGATTGCACACCTATTGTTGCAGGTGATTGCCAAAAAATAGAACGTAAAGCGGTACCTTGATTCCCTAAATCTTGTAAAAGGAATCCAGACTTTTCTGTATATAAATATCTTTGGAAAAGTGTTAAACTGGTGTCAGGTCTATTTTTAGCATTTAAACCATTCAAGATTTCATCCTCTTTAAAAGAATAAACTGAATGGGGACCATATTTTAGCCGAGTGCTGTCATCTAAAGCAGCTCTGCCCGTTTTTTTCGAATTTTGATTCGTAGTTTTAGGTGATTTAGGATCAGGAAAACCTGAATTATTCATGGAAGAATTTCCAAAACCATTGGTTCCTTGCGAAGTAAATTGAGCATATACTGCCTGGTAAGAAATAAAAACAAGAAGAATCGCAAGCAATTTTTTCACGGCACAAAGGTACTAAATTTTAATTCCTTTCTAAACCGAGAACCTTCCAAAATTCTGCCTCCTGTTGAATAAAATACATTTCCATAGGTAAATAGCTCAATTTTGCTTTTAAATGAGGATATTCATCCAAATAAGGCAAAAGACGAACATAATCTTTTTGGGTAGTGATGATTCCTTGTACATCTGACATTTGTTTCGCTTTTGATTCAAATTCCTGCAAATCATTTACCGTAAAATCGTAATGATCTGGAAATGTTTTACAGCCAATTAAATCGAACCTATTTGCAATTTCAGAGAAGAATAATTCGGGGTGAGCAATACCTGCTACTGCGTAGAATTGAAGAATTGGGGAATTGAAGAACTTACCCACTGGCTCACTGGCTAACTGGCTCACTGGCTCACTAGCTAACTGGCTCACTGGCTCACTATATCGTATCCCTGTAAAAAAAACCGGAATCTCCCAACCTGCAATCTGTTGTATTTTGAAGGTTATTTCATTTATTTCTTGGTGAGAGAGATCATTGGGACATTTATTCATCAAAACCAATTGGGCTCGATTTAATCCAGAAATATCTTCACGCAAACGACCCAATGGCAGTAACTCATCTGAATAAAATGGTCTTTGATAAGTCGTACAAACTATGTTGAAGTCGGCTCGCAAGGCACGATGTTGAAAGGCATCGTCTAAAATAATCGACTGAGTTTTGGGTTTTTCAGTTAAAATTTTTTGAATAGCTTTTACTCTATTTTCACCTAAGGCTAATTCTAAATTGGGGAATGCCATACGATAGGTTAATGGTTCATCTCCAATGGTAGAAGCTGTTTCAACAGCTTTTGCCCACAAAAAGCCTTTGGTTTTTCTTCCGTAACCTCTACTCAAAACGACAGGAAATTGTACTTCTCGCCAATTTTTTAATAAATAATGAACTACGGGACTTTTTCCAGTTCCTCCAACAGCTAGGTTTCCAACAACAATTATTTTATTATTGGGAAATGAAAAGGATTTAAACCAGCCTTTATCGTAAAAATAATTGCGTATTTGAGTAATTAACCCAAATAATATAGATAATAAATAGAGCGGGATTCTTTTCATTGTCCCAAAAGTAAAAGGAATGATTTTGTTGACAAAATAACAAATTGATAAATTGCAGTATGAATGAATTAAAATTCAACTTTTTTGAAAGAAATTTACAATTTCACTTTGAAGCAGGAACCTCCAGAGGAATCTTAACCTCCAAAAAATCTTATTTTTTCGAAATCCAACATCTTGATAAAAAATACATTGGTGAAGCAGGACCTTTAAGAGGCTTAAGTCCTGAATTCCAAGAAGATTTAATGGAAGAGTTTAAATTGAGCATTCAAAATCAATTAAAACTTGGCATTCCGCAAACAAGCGCTGAATTAAAAGGGCAATTAACAGAACATCCTTTTAAAGAACCCTCCTTTCAAATGGCCTTTGAAATGGCCTTTAGAGCTTATTTTAATCAAGAAGAAGAAATATATTTCAACAATTCATTTTCTCAAGGAAAAAGCAGTTTGCCAATCAATGGTTTAATTTGGATGGGAACACCTGATTTCATGCTTCAACAAATTGCAGAAAAGTTAAACGAAGGATATACCTGTTTAAAACTAAAAATTGGAGCAATAGATTTTGAAAAAGAATTGGAAATACTAAAAAGCATTCGAGAAAAATATACTTCAGATAAAATCACACTTCGCGTAGATGCAAATGGTGCTTTTGCACCCAGTGAAGCTCTTGAAAAGCTACAAAAATTAGCTGTATTTGATTTACATAGCATTGAACAACCCATTAAAGCTGGGCAATGGTCTGCAATGACTGAATTAATTCAAAATAGTCCTATACCAATTGCCTTAGATGAAGAATTAATTGGCATAAGAAATAAACAAACTAAAATTGAATTACTAGAAACTACAAATCCACCTTTCATTATTTTAAAACCAAGTTTATTAGGAGGATTTTTCGAAACTGAGGACTGGATTCAATTAGCAGAAGAAAGAAATATCAAATGGTGGATCACTTCCGCCTTAGAATCAAATTATGGATTAAATGCTATAGCCCAATTTACAGCAAACTTCCCTATCACAATGCCACAAGGACTTGGAACAGGGAAGCTGTATTCTAATAACTTTTCTTCATCATTACAAATTTCAAAAGGGAAAATTTTGAATTATGCTAACGCTCAGCTCTGCTGAGTGTTGATTATTTACAAAACATTTTGTTTTGTTGAAACTAATAGTTTCATTCATATTATGCACTCAGCAGAGCTGAGCGCAAGATTTCACTTTTCACTTGAAAAAACAATCTCCATCTTCTTCGGAGTAATCAACAAAACTCTCACTGGAGCAGGAAG
Source organism: Sandaracinomonas limnophila (assembly GCF_004005965.1). Taxonomy (GTDB): domain Bacteria; phylum Bacteroidota; class Bacteroidia; order Cytophagales; family Spirosomataceae; genus Sandaracinomonas; species Sandaracinomonas limnophila. The sequence continues at coordinate 596,226 of NZ_SACY01000001.1, forward strand.
AAGGACTAAACGGGCAGCGGCAGCAGGATCCTCAATCCATTCCACTTCCACACCTTCTTTTTTACCAATTTCAATTTCACCGTCTTCCGTTTCAACAAATTTCTTTGCTAAATAAGCTGTAGGTAACAATACATCCGATTCTGGAGCATGCTTGTCGTGCACCTTCTCTAAAATCTTCTCTAATTCATCTCCATACGTTTCATTAAAATCGTCTTCTAAATCATGTAACATCTCTTCAACATCATCATAATTTTCGTCAGAGTAATTCAACTTACTTAACTCTAATCGTTTCTCTAAAATGGCTAACATCGCCTGATCAATCTTATTCATACTAGTAATTTATCCAATCTATATTTTTCTTTAATAAATCTAATGTTTGTTTACCTTCTGGGTATGACTTGTTATCATACATATATTCCCATGAGGCTAATGGAGGTAAACTCATCAAAATAGATTCTGTTCTCCCATTGGTTTCTAGGCCAAATTTCGTACCTCTATCATGCACCAAATTAAATTCTACATAACGGCCCCTGCGCAACAATTGAAAATCCTTTTCCTTTTTTCCAAAAGGTTTTAAAGCATTTTCAACCATTAAATGGGAGTAAATATCTGCAAATGACTCTCCTACCGACTTCACAAAATCAAAAACTTTCATTTTTTCTTCTATATTTTTCGATTTTACATAATCAAAAAATATTCCACCTATGCCTCGAGTTTCCTCACGATGCGTATTAAAAAAATAATCATCGGCCCAAGTTTTAAACTTTGGATAATACGATTTATCATGTTTATCACAAACCTTTTTCAATTGCTGATGAAACCATTTTGCTTGTTCAGGGATAACAATATGAGGTGTTAAATCAATTCCTCCTCCAAACCAACTTTCGCCATTACTCAATTCAAAATAACGAACATTCATGTGAATAATTGGCACCCAAGGATTCATCGGGTGCATTACAATAGAAACTCCAGAGGCAAAAAAATCCACTTCTTCTTTCAACTGAAGGCTACTCACCATTTTAGGATGTAAAGGTCCAAATACTGCCGAAAAATTTACACCAGCTTTCTCCAGAATATTTCCATTTTTCAACACTCTAGAACGTCCACCGCCTCCACCTTCACGCTTCCAAGCATCTTCTTTAAAACGACCTTGTCCATCCGTTTCTTCAATCTTTTTACAAATTGAATCTTGCAAATCTTTAAAATACTCAGCAAAAAACTCTTTTCTCATATTTACTATTTGGGTTGATTCTGAGCAGAAGAATCTGCATTTGCACCATTTTGATTTTCTAAAAGTGAATTCAATGAATCCAATTCAGAATCTGAAACTTGTAGAGAATCAGGCAAAGTGCTGTAAGAACCTTGACAATTAAAATCTTTTTTAACCACCCGTTTATCCAATTTGTCGAATGCAACTGGGATATAATTTGATAAACTTGGATCATTCACTACTTTCACTAAATATCTTTTGTACAAAGGCAAGGCTGTTTTAGAACCTTCTCCCAAAGCACCAGACCTAAAGTGAATTGACCGATCATCTCCACCAACCCAAACACCCGTTATCAAATTATGGGTCATACCAATAAACCAACCATCCGAATGATTGGAAGTTGTACCCGTTTTGGCAGCATGCGCAGGCGCGTATCTATTCTTACGGTCATATAAAACTTCTCCTTCATTCCAAAGTAAGGAACTACCTGTTCCACCTTCATACACAACACCTTCCAACATGGAACGAACCAATTGTGCGGATTCCTTTTTAATTACTCGATAAGAAACAGGTTCAAATTTCTGAATCGATTTACCGTTTTGGTCTTTGATCTCAGTAATCAACATAGGTTCAACGTGAATACCTTCATTGACAAAGGCAGTGTATGCCCCAATCATTTCATATAAGGAAACATCAAAAGACCCTAAACCAATAGAAGCAACAGCCTTCAATGGACTCTTAATTCCCATTTTTTGTGCATAATACATTACAGTATCGGGTCCCACCTCGTTGGTTAATTTGGCGGTAATTGAGTTAATACTTTTTGCTAATGCTCGCTTGATAGGCATCATGGAGTATGAAAAAGTCCCATCAGCATTACTAGGCCTCCACATTTTCTTTTCACCCTTTTCTTCTACTTCAATTTCGAAAGGTTCATCTTTCATCATGTAACACGGAGATAAGTCCTTCGGACCATCAATAGCCGCCGTATAAACAAATGGCTTGAAGGTAGAACCCGGCTGACGTTTTCCCTGCTTTACGTGGTCATATTTGAAATAATTGAAATCTAATCCACCTACCCAAGCTTTAATTCCTCCTGTATAAGGATCCAACGACATCATACCAGCTTGTAAAAACTTTTTATAATACTGAATCGAGTCAATGGCGCTCATCGTACGCTTTTCTTCTCCAACTGCATTTCGAGAATACACCCACATATCTCTTTTCACGTTTTTCATGTAATACCAAACAGAATCTTCTCGAGCAGGAAAGCGCTTTTTCAAGGCTTTGTAATATTCTGTACGCTTAGCAACCGTGTCGATAAATCCTGGAATTTCCACACCATGTTCATCTACCCATGGATTTTGATTTGCCCAGTGGTTATCAAAAGTCTTTTGCAAATTTCGCATACCATCTGAAACCGCCTCTTCAGCATGCATTTGCATTTTGGAATCAATTGTGGTGTAAATTTTTAATCCATCCCGATACAAATCAATTTCCATTTCATTCTCCTTTGCCCACTCTTGAATGTATTTCGCAACTGCTACTTTGAAGTAATTTCCTGTCCCATCAAATGGCGACTCCAAGTTTGGTTTTAACACAATGGGTAAAGCTGAAATGGAATCATAAGCAGCTGGTTTTAAATATCCCATTTTAACCATTTGCGACAAAACAACATTTCTTCTTTTCCAAGCTTTGTTTTCATTCAAAGGTTTGCCTTCGTAGCGAGAAGGATTATACGTTGTTGTTGCTTTTTGTAAACCAATTAAAATGGCAGCTTCTTGTATATTCAAACTATCTGGAGATGTGCTGAAATAGGTTTTTGCAGCAACTTTAATTCCGTAAGCATTATTGCCATAATCTACTGTATTCAAATACCATAAAATAATCTCATCCTTGGTGTAAAAACGCTCCAATTTAATGGCGGTCACCCATTCTTTCGATTTGTAAATCAATTTGCTCAATCCTGGTATGTACCCCAATAAACCCGTCTTAAAGAATCCTTTCTTCACACGAGTTTTGAATAAATTCTTTGCTAATTGTTGAGAAATGGTACTTCCTCCTCCTCTATCGCCCCCTTTAATCATACCCACAGCTACACCAGCCCATGCCTGAAAATCGATACCCGTATGCTCATAAAAACGAGAATCTTCTGTGGCCACTAATGCTTTAACTAAATAAGGTGAAATCTTTTTGAAGTCGCGAATTGGAGTTCTATTCTCAGCAAAGAACTTCCCTAACAAAACACCATCAGCCGCATAAATTTCTGAAGCTTGAGATAATTTTGGATTCTGTAATTCATCAACTCCTGGCATTTCGCCTGTTAGAAACAAAAAATTTGTATTGATCACAAAAAGGTAAATTCCAATATATAAAACTGTTTTACCTGCAATCTTCCAAAGCCTGACAATTGGACGATAATATTTTGATTCTTTATCTACCTTAGAATCATACCAAGCTTCTACTTTTTGCCAATTTAATTGTACAATTTGTTCAACATCATGGTATTTAGCTTCTAATTTTGAAAATTTAGATGCACCTAAGATTTTTTTTAGGCCAGCCAAAAGAATAAAAAATAATTTAACAAGTAGGCTTATCACAACTTGTTTAATTTTATTCCAGAACTGAAAAATTTTCTTGAACATATATTCTTTAAGGCTTAATCAATCTCTAATTGCTCTAAGATACTCATTAAATCTGAAAAATCTCTGAATCCGGGTCTATCCTCTTCTCCTGATTTAATTTCTATACCTTTTACAGAACTTTCATCTACCCAAGAAATCAATTCACTTTCCTCCACATCAAATCCGATAATGATTGGATATTGAGCAGCCCAAATTTCTACAGATGATTTTAATCCTTCATAATCCAATTCATCAGAACATGTTAAAACAAATGCCTCTACATAAGGTGCATTTGCGGCAAAGGCAGCTGGTAAATTAGCTGTTGAAATGTCAATTTTCTGAAGAATGGGTAATCCTAAGGCTTTTACTTGATCTAAATTTACACTTTGACTCACCTGAACCTTATCTGGCTGATATAATTCAACATTTTGTCTGATGGCATCAATTGATAAGCCTTCCATCTCTCCTACTATTTCTACTCCTGCTAACCAAGATTTTATTTCCAAAAATTTAGCATGCTCTATCGCAGGAAATGGAAATCCTAACATTTCTACTCCCATACCTGCACAATAACGAGCATCTGACAAATTTTGTAAACCTGTAACCTTTACTGTTGTTTTTAACATTTCTTTATTAATTATCCCAAATACTTCCCTTTTTGTAGGACTTTAAAATCCATCCACCACCAATTACATCATCACCCTCGTAAAATACTGCCGCTTGTCCAGGCGCAATTCCAGCCACCTCTTCTGTAAATTCCACTTTTATTTTATCAGTGTCTTGAACAAGATGTCCAATGGTTCCTGAATCTTTGTAACGCACCTTGGTTAATGAATCAAGTCCTCCAGTAGGTATTTCAGCATATTTCTGTAGATTCAATTGTCCAACCACCATAGCTGTCCGATTCAAATCTTCTATTTTACCTATTACTACTTCATTGGTTTCTTTTCGTATTTCTGTCACAAAGGCAGGAAAGCCAAATGCTTTTCCAAGTCCTTTTCGTTGACCGATGGTGTAAAACGGGTACCCCTCATGCTGACCAATCACTTTACCTTCTTGATCTACAAAATTTCCACCTTTCACCTGCTCTTCTAACTCAGGCACTCTTCTTTTCAGAAATCCACGGTAATCATTATCTGGCACAAAACAAATTTCATAACTCTCAGATTTGTTAACCAAATGAACAAATCCTCTTTGTTTTGCTTCTTCTCTAATTTCTTGTTTGGTCATTCCACCCAAAGGCAAAAGAGTACGCGCTAAACTTTCCTGAGAAATACCCCACAACACATAACTTTGATCTTTCAGCACATCTACCCCTTTAGAAATCACGTATCTACCATTTTCTTGACGAATTTGAGCATAATGACCCGTTGCTATGAATTCACAGCCCAGTTGGTCGGCTCTACGTAATAGAGCATCCCATTTAATGTGCGTATTACACATCACACATGGATTAGGCGTACGAGCCTCTAAATATTCGTTAGTAAAATAATCGATAACAGAATCGCCAAATTCCTCTCGAATGTCTAAAATGTAATGTGGAAAACCGAGGGAAACCGCAATGTGTCGAGCATCATTGATAGAATCTAAGGAACAACAACCTGTTTCTTTTTTATCTCCTCCTGAACTTGCATAATCCCACGTTTTCATGGTCATGCCTACTACTTCATATCCTTGTTCATGCAACAAGACCGCTGCAACTGAACTATCAATACCGCCGCTCATGGCGACTAAAACTCTTCCTTTTGTGCTCATGCTTTTCTTTTCAGGTTGAATGCCTGACGAATTCCTACAAAATTAAGCAAATTCTATGATTTTTTCCGTTCCATCTGGATAACTTCCACATCAAAAATCCTTTTTTGATCAATTTTTAATTGAACAGCTGTTTGAACAGGATGAAATCCATGTTGTCCTGCCGCCCCCGGATTAATAAAAAGCATGTTGTTTCTTTTTAAATCGCGCTTGATTTGTAAAATATGTGAATGTCCACAAATAAATATATCTACAGCACCTTTTGAAAAAGTTTCGATAGCATCAGGTTTATAGGATGAAGGAGCACCGGCAATATGTGTCATACCCACCACCAGACCTTCCACCTGAAACTTTAATATTTTGGTATACATTCGTCGCAATATTGCACCATCGATGTTACCATATACTCCACGAACAATTTTACCTTTAGCAATGATGTAATCTGCAATTTGCTCAGAACCCCAATCTCCGGCATGCCAAACTTCATCACAAGCATCTAATGCTTCATTTAACCGAGGGTCCCAAAAAGAATGTGTATCTGAAACAATTAAAATTTTCTTCATCTATTTGTCCTTATGAAGAGAAATTAATTTTTGATTGGAAATCAATTTATTTTCCTTCCACTCTATTTTCTCAGCATTTAGAGCCTCAACAACAGAAGAAGGTACATTTTGTACCCATTTCGGCTTGCCTGCATCTACATAAGCAGAATACCAAAAACTTGCAACGCGCTGTGAAGCCTGAAGCATTCTATTGTGAACACTTTTTCCTAATCGATTGCTATAGGCCTGAATGAATTCCTTTGTATAATATTGAGAGGTTCTTCCATTTCTTACCACAGGATATGTCTTTTTATCTGCGCCAATTTGAGCCGTTACCTCCTTTTCCACTTGAAACATTTCAGGTAACATTGCATGACTTTCTTTTAAAATTTCAAAAATAAAATCCTGTGGATTTTTGATGTATTCCGCTTTTTGTTGTTTCGACAAATCATATCCATTAATATCATTTTCTGGAACTAAACTTTCCCATAGCACATGCATACCCTTTTGCCCTGTCAGTTGTCCATCATGATTTTTAGTAGTGTGTAAAGGAACATGGGCATCCGACACATAATGACCTAAATCGGCAGCATAAAAAATCACTGAATCTCTTTGTTCAGTTTTAAATGCATTTACCATTTTTTTATAAACAATAAAAACCTCCCAAGGCACAAGTCCTTCTTGTTTCAGACTATCTAAAGTATATTTTGCTTGTGCCTTTTTAAAATCGTGAGGAATTGAGTTCAAATAATCTGCACCAAATAAAGTGGCATCCATATCCAAATAATGCTTCGGATCTTCAGATTTATCCTCATTTCTACGTAAATCTGGTCTGACGGAATGTTTTACCAAATACGCCTGATTTTGGTAAAAAAATCCACCAAGTTCTTCTGGAAGTGTATAAATGGAAAGTTGTTGAAGTGTTTTATGGGCCAAAAATCCCCAGGAACTTAAAATTAGAGTTCCGAATAAAATAAATGTAATACAGATTTTAGTTTTCATTGTTTATAGTTTGTATAAATTCCTTAGGCGATTTGCCAAATTGTTTTTTAAAGGCCCGAGTAAAATAACCTGGGTCATTAAATCCAACCTTGTAGGCTACTTCCGAAATATTAAATTCGCCCGTTTGCAATAAATCTTTGGATTCTTTTAAACGGATGGATCGAATAAATTCATTACCAGAGAATGAGGTTATATTTTTCAATTTACGATACAACTGCATTTTACTCATATCCATCCCCTTTTCTAAATCATCTAAATTCAGTTCTGGATTCGACATGTTTTCAATGACAAATTGGGTAATCTTTTTCAAAAACTCATCTTCAAATACAGGCAAATTTTGTTCCTTTTGTAAGCCCTCTTGAAACAAGGTTTGTTGCCATTTCATTCGCATACGCTCTTTGGCTTCCAACAATTTATTTACGCGTATTTCAAGAATTTCCGAATTAAACGGTTTACTGATAAAATCATCTGCCCCTGACTGCATTCCTTCAATTTGACTTTCCTGAGAACTTTTAGACGTCAAAATTATCATTGGAATATGACTAGTTTTATGATTATTGCGTAATGCCTTACATAAATTGACACCCGACATCCCCGGCATCATCCAATCAGTAATAATTACATCTGGTATTGTTTCTAAAGCCAACTCCATGGCCTCTTCACCTGACTCAGCTTGAATTACTTGGAATTTTTTGGAGAAAATATCAACTACAAACGAACGTAATTCCGAGTGATCATCGACCACTAACATTACCTGCTTATCTGAAGTTAAATTAGGTTTAGTTGGTAAAATACTTGCTACAAGCTGTACATTTTTTAACTCCTCAGATTTGATGAACCATTCTTTCTCAAATGAAATTTCATGAACTGGTAATTCAATGGTAAAGGTACTACCCTCTCCCAAAGTACTTTGAACTGCAATTTTACCACGGTGCAATTCAACCAATTCTTTGCATAAAGAAAGACCTACACCAGTACCCATAATAGAAATATCATCAGGAATTTGATAAAAACGATCAAAAATATGCGGAAGGTGATTAGATGATATCCCTTTACCAGTATCAATTACCTCTATAATAACCTTAGACGGCACTTTTTCAGGACCATATTCTATATGCAAAGAAACTCCAATTTGCCCTTCTTCTGTGGTGTATTTAAAAGCATTTGAAAGCAAATTACTAATGCATTTTTCTAATATATCTGAATCATACCAAACTAATAAGGATTTAACAGGAGGCTTCCATTTCAAGACAATATTTTTTTGAACAGCGTAACTTTCAAAACCTGAAATGATGGCATCAAGCTGTTGAATCAAATCATTTTTTGCAATAACAGGATTCTGTTTTCCCGATTCAATTTTAGACAGATCTAACAATTGGTTTATCAATTGTAATAATTTCTTTGCATTTTGGTGAATAGAACTTATTCTTGATTTTTGCTCAGTTGAAATGGAAGTGCTCTTCAAGAAATATTTTTCCAATGGAGAAATAATAAGTGTTAAAGGCGTACGAAGTTCATGGGAAATATTAGTAAAGAAGTGAGTTTTTACTTGTTCCAATTCCTTAATTCTTTCCTTTTCAATTTCTTTTAAGCGTAAATCTGTTTTAAAACGCTCACGGATTTTAATTTCACGAATAAAAACATAAAATCCTGCAGCTAAAGCCAAAACATATAAAATATAGGCCCACCAAGTTTTATACCAAGGCGGTAAAACTGTGATAGGTAATTCAAAATATTTTTCTCCCCAAACTCCATCTGAATTCGTGGCTTTTACCTTAAAAATATAATCACCCGGACTTAAATTGGTATAAGTGGCGGTTCGTTGAGTTCCTGTGTAATTCCAATCCTTTTCAAAACCCTCTAAATAATAGGCATATCGATTGTTTTTAGGTCGTTGATATTCTAAAGCGGCAAATTCTAAACTAAATACTGAATGTTCAGGTTTTAAGGTTAAGTGATCAGTATATAATATATCCACTTTCAAAGGAGAGTTTTCATCTTGGGGAGAAACTAATTTATTAAAGATTCTCAAACTGGTCACAGAAATAGAAGGCACCTCTAATTTCATTCGAAGTGAATCAGCTTTGATAAAATTCAATCCATTCACACCTCCAAAAAACAACCAATCTTTAGAATTTTTTGCAAAAGAATTGATCAAAAATTCCTTTCCTTGTAAACCATCAGATTCGTCAAAATTGATAATTTTAAATGTATTTCCATCTATTTTTGATATACCCCCATTGGTTGTTACCCACAAAAACCCTTTAGAATCTTCCAAAATAGACCTAGGTGTATTACTTGCCAAACCATCTGATTCAGTAAAAAGTCGAAATCCTTTTCCTTCACCATTGTACAAATGCAATCCACCCCCATTGGTTAAAATCCACATTCGTTTTTTAGAATCTTTATAAATACCGGTTATAAAATTGTAGCGCAAACTATTTGGGCTATTATTTTTTTCTAAAATTTCAAGTTTATTTTTGAGGATATCGTAAATATATAGTCCTGCCCCAGAAGTACCTATCCAAATTTTTTGATGGTCTTCAACAAAAACCTTCGTAATATTTTTACCGGCTAAATTCTTTAAACCCAATTCAGGATAAGGGGTATAATATTTTTTAGTTTTAAGATCGAAGGCAATCAATCCAATTCCAGAAGTACCTAACAAAATCCGGTCTCCGTCTCCACAAATAGCCGACAAGTTCTTTGAATAATTATCTAATAAATAGGGATACTCAACCTTTTTCTTTTGAGCCGTTATTTCCATCAAACCCTTTTGCCAAACACCAATCCAAATACTTTTAGTTTTAGGATCCGCATAATTTAAATTGACATCAAAATCATTAGTCGTTCCTAATTTATTGGTAGATGAGCTATTTAAAATATGTTCAATCTTCCCCGACTTGTAATTAAAATAAGAAATACCAAAATTACTACCCACCCAAACTCCTTGCTCATCATTTACGGTTAAGGTTGTAACCTTATTACTTAACAAACCTTGCAATGTATTCGGTTTGTATCTAAAAACAGAAAAACGAGGTTGTTGAAAATAATTGATATTTAATCCAGCCTCCCAAGTACCAATCCAAACATTGGAATTGTTATCTGTAAACAAAGATGTCACGGAATAGGAACTTATTCCTTTTTCTACATCCGGATTGGAAGGAATATATTTATACTTCCCAAATTGCTCTTTGTTTAAAATGAAAATACCATTATCAGTCCCCAGCCATAAATTACTATTGGCATCCTTAGTTATAGATGTCACATTATTATCTCTCGATTTCGGTTCTACGGAATTGTAAAACACTCGTTTAATCCATTGCTTTTGAGGATTAAATTCAAATACACCTCCACCTTCCGTGCCCACCAATAAATTTCCATTGGAAAGTTCATAAATTACACGAATCCGGAAACCTAATTTTGTTTTATTAGGACCTAAATCGAAAGGTATGGAAGATTTTTTACCAATTAAAGCAATCAATCGACCGTCGGTAGTACCTACCCAAACAGAACCATTGGAATGCTTAATAACCCGTGCAACATTTTTTACATTAGCGTCCTTGATATAACTTTCCTCAGCAATTACTTGATTTGAAAGAATATCATAAACAATAGTACCAAGCTCCGGATAAGCAACGCAAATTTTATTACCCCCTAAACTTGCAATAGATGAAACAGATAAATTAGACCAATCAGCTCCATTATATCCTTTTCCTAATCGAATAATCTCCCCTGTTTTACTTATAATTTTATTCAATCCAGCCCCCCTTGTTCCAACCCACAAATTTCCTTGCTCATCTTCAGCGACACTGAAAATATCACTTCCACTCAAGGATTTAGGATTTGAAGGATCACTTTTAAAAACCTTAAAATTATATCCATCGTATCGACTTAATCCATCGGCTGTAGCGAACCAAAGAAATCCTTTTTTGTCTTGAATAATTTTAACAACCGTGTTTTGGGAAAGTCCAGAATTGGAGGTCAAACGCTCAAATCGTTGCTGGTATTGGGCAAATAAACTTCCAGAAAACAGAATTAGAACCTGCCAAAGGAATACTTTCAAGAAAATTGAGCCAGAACTTCTCATCTTTCAAAAATAGGGAAAAATCTTTCAAAACTTAATTTCTGCAACATTTATCCAAGTTTTTGAAAGATTTATCCCATATCATCCTTTGTATGTATCCTAAATTTGAAATATAATTTTATAGTTCTTAACAGAGTTTAGAAATGATTAAAACATTTACCGCTTCTATTGGAATTAAAAATCCGGATAATAAATTGCCGAAGTACCAGCAATTGATTAATTCCTTGTTACAAGATATTGAAATGGGTGAATTGAAAGCTGGCGAACGACTGCCTTCTATTAATGAAGCTTCAGAGGAATGTTATTTATCAAGAGATACGGTAGAAAGAGCCTATACAGAATTACATAAAATGGGGGTAATTACTTCCATCTTCAGAAAAGGTTATTTTATATCTGATTCAAAAGTTAAGGTTAAGACAAAGGTTTTATTATTGGTGGGAAAAATTACTGACAGTAACAAAATCCTATTTAATACACTTTCAGAAAGTTTAGGAAAAAATTACACTGTTGATATGTTAACTTTTGGTTACAAAACCAAAAATTTCCAGGAAACCATCAATCAACAATTGGGTAATTACCATTATTATGTCATTTTACCCCATTTGGTTGAAGAAAATGAAGATACCTATAAAACTTTAAAGAAAATTGCAGGAGATCGTTTAATTGTTTTAGAAAATGGATTCTCTAACCTGCAACATCAATATTCCAAATTGGTACTATCCAATGTGTTCAATTTAGATTCAGTCTTTAAACCTCATACAAACCTATTTAATAAATACGAAGGGCTCTCATTGGTTTTATCAGATGATGATTATTTAGATTCTGATATCATAACCTCCTTGAGAAACTTTTGTGCAACACTCCGTTTAGATTTCCAAGTATTGGATGGTTTAGAAGATGAGGACTTCGAGAAAAATCAGATTTATTTAAGCTTAAATGAAAATGATTTGGTTCGCACCATCCAATATGCGGAAAATGAAAATTGGCAAATCGGAAAAGATATTGGAATTATTTCCTTTAACGATTCTCCTTACAAATCCATTTTGATGGGAGGCATTTCCGTAATCTCACTTCAACAAACCGAAATAGCTAAAAAAGCTGCAGAAGGCATTAAAAATATGACACGTATTAATGAAGAAATTCCCATCTCATTCATTCCAAGAAAATCACTTTAGGGTTTAATTTTACTTAAATGAGCAGTGATTTTCATTGCTCATTTTTTTTATTTATATAGGCCAATGACCTTTTGATCCCCTTTAATTTTGTACGCTTAATTGCAGAATATCGAAACATTTCTTTAAACAAATCTTCAGAAAGTTCCTCCCAATCAGATTTAGACATGTCTAAAAAATTAGTTTGAGGCAAAAAATCAGGTTCATTATGCGATTTTGCATGTCGATTCCATGGACAAACATCCTGACAAACGTCACAGCCGAAAATCCAATCGTCAAAATCAAGCTTCAAATGGGCTGGTAAATTTTCTTTTATCTCAATGGTCAAATAGGAAATACATTTAGAGCCATCTACTTGATAAGGCGTAATTGCCTCAGTGGGACAAGCCTCAATACATCGCGTACATGTACCACAAAAATCTTTTATAGGTCCATCTGGCTCAGCCTCAATATCAATAATCAATTCTGAAATAAAGAAAAAACTACCCTTTTTAGGCACAATTAAATTGGCGTTTTTACCAATCCAACCCAAACCCGATTTTTGCGCCCAAGCCTTTTCCAACACAGGTGCAGAATCTACAAACATCCTACCTTCAAAATGGCCTATTAAAGTCTGCAACTCATCCCAAAGAAATTGCATTTTTGCTTTGATTACCTCATGGTAATCTTTCCCCCAGGCATACTTAGAAACTTTAAAAGCAGAAGGATTTTGAAAAACCTCAGCTGGTGGAAAGTAATTATATATCAATGAAACCACTGTTTTACTTCCCTCTACTAATAGTGTAGGATCTAAACGCTTATCAAAATTTCGTTCCATGTAAGACATTTCTCCATGGTACCCTATTTTGAGCCATTGCTCTAATCGAGAAGCCTCATTTTCCAAAAATCCAGCTTTAGAAATACCACAAAAGGTAAATCCATGTTCTTGGGCTTTTGATTTTATGAGTTGGGAGATTTCTGCTTTAGATAAGGGCATTCGTAAAATTACACATCAAAAAGAATATGTCAAACTGTCAGAAATACTTATTTGGAATAGTTTTTGCTTCTACAAGGCGAGATATTAATTTTGCATAATGAAAAAGGAAGAAAAAGAACTAAACGAACAAGAAGAAGCAAATTTAGGAACCGAAGAAAATGCCCAAGAACAAGCTGAGGCAACAAATGAGGCTCCAGTAGATGAATTAGCAGAATTAAAAGATAAGTATTTACGACTTTATTCTGATTTCGAAAATTTTAGAAAAAGAACTGCCAAAGAAAAAATTGATTTGATTCAAACGGCCTCGGCTGACTTAATTACCGATTTATTACCAGTCATTGACGATTTTGACAGAGCGATTCAAAATTCACAAGAGGGCGAAATTTCAGAAGGTATTCAATTAATTTTTTCAAAAATCAAATCTACTTTGCAAAACAAAGGCCTAAAAGAAATGGAGGCCAAAGGTGAGGTTTTTGATGCAGATTTTCATGATTGTATCACGCAGTTTCCTGCACCTTCTGAAGAAGATAAAGGAAAAGTTATGGATGTGGTAGAAAAAGGATATATTTTAAACGAAAAAGTGATTCGATTTGCAAAAGTTGTAGTCGGAAATTAATAAAATGGCACAAAAAAGAGATTATTACGAGGTTTTAGGCGTATCAAAATCGTCGACTGAGGAGGAGATTAAGAAGGCTTATCGGAAAATGGCCATTAAGTATCATCCAGATAAAAATCCCGACAACAAAGAGGCTGAGGAAAAATTCAAAGAAGCCGCAGAAGCCTATGAGGTATTAAGCAATCAACAGAAGAAAGCGCAATACGATCGTTTTGGCCACGCTGGCATGGGAGGAGCTGCAGGTGGCGGATTCAATGGTGGTGGAATGAATATGGAGGATATATTCTCCAACTTCGGTGATATTTTTGGTGATGATAGTCCCTTTGGTAGTTTTTTCTCCGGTGGACGCGGAGGCGGAGGTGGAAGAAGACAACGCCGAGGAAGTGACCTTCGTATCAAATTGAAGCTTAATTTAGAGGAAATTGCCAACGGAATTGAAAAGAAAATCAAGGTAAAACGCCATGTTGCTTGTAAATCTTGTTCGGGAAATGGATCTAAAAATGGTACAGATTTAAAATCTTGCCAAACGTGTAACGGATCAGGACAGGTTCGTAGGGTTCAACAAACGATGTTGGGACAAATGATGACTACTTCTACTTGTCCAACTTGTAACGGTGAAGGAAAAAGTGTAGGAGCAAAATGTGATGTTTGTTTTGGAGAAGGTAGAGTATTAGAAGAGGAAATCATCCCAATCAAAATTCCCGCAGGTGTTGCCAATGATATGCAATTATCTATGTCGGGTAAAGGTAACGTACCTCCTCGTGGTGGAGTTGCGGGTGATTTGTTAATAGTTATTGAGGAAGAGGAGCATGAGTTTCTTAAAAGAGATGGTAATAACGTAATTTACGACCTTCATGTAAATTTTGTAGATGCAGCTCTTGGAACCTCTGTTGAAGTACCAACTATTGGTGGTAAGGCAAAAATCAATTTAGAACCTGGTACTCAAGGTGGGAAAATCCTCCGACTAAAAGGAAAAGGTATTAAGGAACTAAATGGTTATTCTACTGGGGATGAATTAATCCATGTAAATATCTGGACTCCTAAAACTTTAAGTTCTGAAGAAAAAGAAACTTTAGAAAAATTAAGAGACTCTCCGAATTTTATTCCTAATCCAGGAAAATCTGATAAAGGTTTCTTTGATAAAGTAAGAGATATGTTTAGTTAAAAAAAGGGCTGCGTTTGCAGCCCTTTTAATTTAATTGGTCTTAGCAATCTGTTCATTGAACATCGCTTCCAACTCCTTATATTTTGCAGGGGCCACATTGTATTCTTTCAAAGAAGAAACGACCATATTCATTTCGTATAGGCCAATCTGTATTTCTCTTTGATAATGACCTACATTCGTATCAAAATAATAAGTTAAAGCCTTATTATTTCTCCTCACAATAGTATTTGCCATATCTAAGGCTTTCTTTTCATCCTTACATGCCAAATATAGACCAACCATACTTGCAGAGAACTGATCATAAGGAATAACCTTATCAGGCATAACTGAATCTAAATGATCCAAAACTTTTTTCGCTTCTGAGTATTTTTCCTCACGCACCAATTGTTCTGCTAAACGATAAATATTTAAACGAGCAGTTACTGAAGGAATACCTAAATAGAAATCGCCGTGATAATAAACTTTCTCGTTGTTCAGATTTCTCCAATACATCTTATGCATGAAGTTATCTGTCATGATTTTGGTATTCACAAAACCATCCTTTGCTCCTGCTATTTTAAAAGGCATCAATCGGTAAGCATAACCTTCTAATTGCATACTTTCTTTCAAACCTAAATATTGCTCGGAAGGTAAAGTAGCTGCGAAATAGATTGGACGCGTCCAACCATTTAAAGCATTGTTTGAAATAATTTCTAATTGAATAAGTTCACCTTTAAAAATATTCTTTTGTGGCAATTTCCAAGCTAAAGAACCCGACAAGAATGGAGTAAATTCTTTTGGGAACCACTTAGAGGCAGCAACCTTTTGAATGTCAACAGGAACAACCACAGAATCAGATGGGAATGTATTGATCATTTCTCCTGCTTGTGTTTGTGCTTTGATACGCTCATCATTGTTTCGAACCAATTCCAAATAATCTGGTAAAGACATTGCTGCAATACCCGGATTCTCATTGTACATAATTTGGTCGTTCACACCCTCCAAAAACAATTCTTTGTTTAATTTAATTGGCAAAGCAGTAGAAAAATAAGTTTTACGCTTCATCTGATCTATATACCAATCTGTACCTAAAAGGGACAAATTACACACGCGAACATCCGTTCTAAATCCTTCAACCTCCTGCAAATACCAAAGTGGGAAAGTATCATTGTCTCCACCCGTAAATAAAATAGCATTCGGAGCACATGAATTCAACATATTTTTGGCAAAATCAATTTGGTGGTAACGTCCACTTCTGTCGTGATCGTCCCAGTTTTGTGCAACCAAAATAACAGGTGCAGAAAGTCCAAAAATAGAAACTAAACCCCAACGTAAAGTATTTGACGTTCTAAACTTTTGTAAAAATTCATACAATTGCATCACTCCTAAACCTGCCCAAATAGCCATAAAATAAAAAGAACCAACGTAAATATAATCACGCTCTCTAGGCTCAGATGGGGGTGAATTCAAATACACAACCAAAGCAATACCACTCAGGACAAACATCATGATGGTTATCAAAAAATCTTTTTCGTTTTTATTGTATAACAAATAAAATCCAAGTAAAACTAAAATCAGAGGCAAGAAATAATAGTTATTTCTCGCTTTGTTATCCTTTAAAACCTCAGGCATTTTAGATGTATCCTCAAATGAATTGATTGCCCAAGCATCCTGAAAATCAGATGTTCTTCCTACAAAATTCCATAACAAATAACGCATGTACATGTGCCCCATTTGATGCGTAAACATAAACTTTAAGTTATCTCCAAAAGTAGGTTTTTGTCCCGGTGGAATTCCCAACATCTCTTGATACAAGGCCACGTGCGCTGGAGAATTTGAATAAACACGAGGCAATAACATTTGTTGATCCTTCTCGTAAACATATTTAGGTTTATGCGTATAAACTTCATATTTACCATCCTTCATTTTATACACATCTTCCCCATTTTCAAAGGATTCAACTTGTGCAGTAAATATTGGACCATAAATTAAGGAACGTTCTCCATATTGCTCTCTTTTCAAATATTTTAAGAAATTTAAAATATTCGAAGGGTCATTTTCATTAATAGGTGGATTATAACCTGAACGAACTAGGGCTACTGTATAGGTAGAATAACCAATCAATAAAAACACCAAAGAGAATAATGCCATATTCAAAACCAACTTTTGCTTTTGGTAAGAATAGTAAATCCCAAAAACAATAGCACCAATAAATAAAACTAGGAATGTTAAGGCACCAGATCCATAAGAAAATCCTAAACTATTTACGAAGAATAATTCAAATTTAAAGGCTAAACTTGGAAGGCCTGGAATAATTCCAGAATTGATAATTCCTAAAATAATTAAACCTACAAAACTTGCAACAAATCCGCCATTCAAACTTGGCTTAGCATTCTTTTTGAAATAATACAATAAGGCAAGTGCTGGCAAGGTTACCAAGTTTAATAAATGGACTCCGATAGATAAACCCACTAAATAGGCAATAAACAAAATCCAACGATTGGCAACTTGTTCATCTTCTTGTAACTCCCACTTAAATGCAGCCCAAACAACAATTGCCGTAAAAAAAGAAGACATTGCATACACCTCAGCCTCTACTGCAGAAAACCAAAAAGTATCTGAAAATGCATAGACTAATGAACCGACAAATCCTGAAAACAATAAAATATAGCTTTCGTTTTTACTTAAATCTTCAAATTTCTTATTAAGTATTTTTCGACCAATCATTACAATTGTCCAATGCAAAAACAAAATAGTTAAAGCTGAGGTAACCACAGATAACATATTCACCCAAAAGGCAACTTTTTCCAGGTTTCCAAGTGCTAACAAAGAAAACATTCTTCCCAACAACAAAAACAAGGGTGCTCCAGGAGGGTGAGGCACTTGTAATTTATAAGCACAAGCAATGAATTCACCACAATCCCAAAAAGAGGCTGTTGGTTCGACTGTTAATGTAAAAGTGATTAAAGAGATAACAAAAACCAGCCATCCCGTAAGGTTATTTAATCGTTGAAATGATTGCATAAGATTTAATTTGATGCAAATTAATGCTAAATATGTTAAGTAAGAGGTTAAAATTCGTTAATTAAATTGTTTCAAAAAGCGAACGTCATTTTCTGTAAATAATCGTAAATCTTTGATTTGGTATTTTAACATCGTGATACGCTCAATTCCCATTCCGAAGGCAAAACCGGTATATTCTTTGGAATCAATACCCACATTTTCCAACACATTTGGGTCAACCATTCCAGCGCCAGCAATTTCTACCCACCCAGCTTGTTTACACACATTACAACCCTCTCCTTTACAAATCAAACAAGTAATATCCATTTCTGCACTTGGCTCTGTAAAAGGAAAATAAGAAGGACGGAATCGTACTTTTGTATCCTTACCAAACATTTCCTTCGCAAAATGATATAAGGTATCTTTTAAATCCTTGAAACTAACCTTTTTATCAACATAAAGGCCTTCAACTTGATGAAACAAGCAATGAGCACGTGCTGAAATAGCCTCATTTCGAAACACACGACCCGGCATTATGGAACGAATTGGAGGTTTTTGGTATTCCATCAAACGAATTTGTACGTTTGATGTATGCGTTCTTAACAAAACATCATCTTGCACGGCTCCTTTACCTTTTTCAATGAAAAAAGTATCTTGCATTTCACGTGCAGGGTGATTTTCCGGAAAGTTCAAGGCTGTAAAATTGTAAAAATCTTTTTCAATTTCTGGACCATCAGAAACGGAAAAACCAATACGGTTAAAAATTTCAATTATTCGCTCACGAACCAATGTCAAGGGATGCATAGTTCCTTGCGCAAAAGGTCCAGAAAGTGTCAAATCCGAGGGAATTTCAACCTTACTTTTTTTAGAATTAAATGATTCCTGGGCATTTTGAAACTTTTCTTCAGCTGCATTTTTGACAGCATTAAGTGCCTGACCTACTTCTCTTTTTAATTCATTAGGAACATCTTTTAAGCCCTCAAACAATTCTGCTAAACGCCCCTTTCTTCCTACAAATTGAATTCTAAATTGTTCTAAAGTTTGTTCATTTTCAATAACAAACGCCTCAATCTCTTCTCTGATTTTTGCAATTTTTTGATTCATCTTTTTTATAAAATCTTAATTCCAAGGGTTGCCTGGAATACATTTGGCTTTTGACTTAAATCACCCAAATAGGTTGGTAAACTACTTGTATTAATAATATTTTGAAGGCCTCCCTCGTAACGAACATCTAAGGTTAATCCTAATAAAGTCACACCCGCTCCGACCTGATACGACAAAGTAGATTTTTTCAAACCATCACCAGAAACATAAGAAGAATATGCATTCTTCAATGCGTCGCTTAAACCAGAATCTTGTGAAATGTAATTGGAAAATAAAGGTCCCCCCACAATATGAAAAAGTCCCATTTTATAACCAATTAAAACAGGAACATCCAAGGTTGTATATTTCATATCAAACACATTACCAGTCATAACGCCAATGGGATTAACTTTTAATTGACCACCTTTTTGTGAAAACAATACCTCCGGCTGTATAAACAATTTTCGACCTAATCGAAGACTTGCTCCTAAAACATAGCCTTGATTAGTTGCTAAACTTTCATTTATCACACTACTAAAAGAACCAGCTTCAGTTTTTATCTGCGACATATTCAAGCCCCCTTTTATTTGTAGGCTAAAAATATTTCCAGTTACTAAACTCTTTTGTGCCATTACTTGTTGTGAACTTGCAAAAAAGTAAACAAGAGCCAAAAGACAAATCGATAAAATTCTAAACAGTTTTCTCATAATTTTAGAAATTTAATTATAAAATTAGCCATTTTCAGGCGAAAAAAATAAAAAAACCACAGAGAACATTAATTTTGAGAATTAATTAAACAAAGTGGCTAAAAGTAAAACGACATTTTTTTGTCAAAATTGTGGACACAACTCACCAAAATGGTTAGGAAAATGCCCTTCATGTAACGAATGGAATACATTTGTTGAAGAATTAGTGGAAACAGTCAAGCATCCTGCTGATGTTTGGAAAAAAAATCAAGGACCTCGAATAAGTCCCAAACCGCGACTTTTAGATGAGGTGCCCATGGAGGATGTTCCAAAAATCAATTGTTCAGATAATGAATTTAACCGAGTATTAGGCGGAGGAATTGTACCAGGTAGCTTGGTGCTAATTGGTGGTGAACCAGGAATTGGAAAATCTACGCTCCTACTTCAAATTGCTCTTCAATTAATTGGACCTAAAATTTTATATATTTCAGGAGAAGAATCAGAGCAACAAATCAAATTAAGAGCAGAGCGACTAAACTTCAAAAACCCAAATTTATACTTGCTCCCAGAAACAAATACACAACAAATATTCAAACATCTGGTTGACTTAGAGCCAGATTTAATCATCATTGACTCCATTCAAACCTTATATTCAGACCAAATTGATTCCGGACCAGGAAGTGTTTCTCAAATCAGAGAATGTACTGTTGAATTAATGCGATATGCAAAGGAATCAGGTGTACCCATTTTTTTAGTCGGACACATTACCAAAGAAGGTTCAATTGCAGGTCCTAAGGTATTAGAACATTTGGTAGACACTGTTTTACAATTTGAAGGAGATAGAAATTTAATTTATCGCATTTTACGTACCACTAAAAATAGATTTGGAAGCACTTCTGAATTAGGTATTTATGAAATGCTATCAGAAGGACTTCGACCTGTGGAAAATCCATCAGAAATTTTGCTATCTCCCCGAGAAGAACAATCCAATGGCATTGCCATAGGTACGCTTATGGAGGGCAATAGACCTTTGCTAATTGAAATACAATCTCTTGTAACTCCAACAAATTACGGAACCGCCCAAAGAACCGCCACTGGTTTTGATGCAAAAAGATTAAATATGTTATTGGCTGTTTTGGAAAAGCGTGGCAATTACAAATTAGGTACCCAAGATGTTTTTTTAAACATTACAGGTGGAATAAAAGTCGATGACCCTGCACTTGACCTGGCAGCATGTATGTCGATCGTAAGCTCTTTTAAAGACAAACAAATTTCGAATACAATCTGTTTTGCGGCAGAAGTTGGTTTAGGTGGTGAATTACGCACAGTAACTCGATTAGATGCAAGAATTGCAGAGGCTGAAAAATTAGGCTTCACAGAAATTTGGATCTCAAAATTCGCTAAAGGAAATTTACCCAAATCACCTAAAATTGAAATAAAACAAGCAGGTAATATTGTTGAGGTAATAAGGAAAGTTGAAAGTGGAAAGTGAAAAGTTGAAAGTTCTTGCGCTCAGCTGTGCTGAGTGCATACTATGAATAAAACTTGTAGATTAAACAAAACATATGTTTTGAAAATATTCAACACTCAGCAGAGCTAAGCGTCTTTCACTTTTACCTTTCCACTTTTCACTTATATTTCACTTCCACCAAATGCAATCCATGAGCAGGCACGGCTCGCCCCGCTTGATTACGATCTTTGGATTGAATAATTTGATGTAAATCTTCTGGTTTTAATTTTCCTTCACCTACCTCCAAAAGTGTGCCAACAATTGCACGAACCATTCCACGTAAAAATCTATTGGCTTGAATGGTAAATTTTAAAAAATCACCCTCTTCTGTCCAAATGGCCTTTTGAATGGTACAATCGAAGGTGAAAACATCCGTTTTAACTTTAGAAAAACATTCAAAATCTATGTATTGAAATAAAATTTGACAAGCCGCATTCATGGCTTCTAAATCCAAAGGTGCCTCAAACCAATAGGTATCATGACGTCTTAAAGGAGTTTTTTTTCGAACTATCCAATAATGATAGGTGCGGCTTAAAGCATCAAATCGGGCATGGAAATCATCTGCAACTTGCTCAATTGAAATAACTGCTAAGGCATGTGGAAGCATACGATTGAGTCGATATACCCAATCTTTTTGAATAGGAACAGGACAATCAAAATGTGCAAATTGTTGACTAGCATGAACGCCGGCATCAGTACGCGAACTACCAACTACCTCTATTTTACGTTGCGCTAAAATGGAAAGTTTCTTTTCCAATTCCTCCTGAACCGTTAGGGCATTCGGCTGTATTTGATAACCAGAAAATGAGCCACCATCGTAAGCAAATTGAATTAGATAGCGGCTCATTTTAATTATTAATTGTTAATTATTAATTGTTAATTATTTTTTCAAGGGCAGTATCATAAGAGATGTATGCATCTTTAATAGAACTTATTACATTTCCATTAATTTTTGCATCCGCACCTTTTACAGTTCCTAAATATTGAGAATCAACTTTCAGTCCATTCAATATAGCTTCAAATTTATCTTTATTTTCAGGTTTTACTGAAACCAAAACTCTACTTTGTGCCTCACCAAACCAGAAAGCATCATTTCTAACTGATAAATTAGTTGCAGCAATATCAAATCCTAATTGTCCTGGGAAAGCTGACTCTACTAAAGCAACCATTAATCCACCATCTGCTAAATCGTGCGCAGAAACCAATAAACGCTCTATATTCAATTGTGCAATTGCTTTTTGTACCAATTGCTCATAAGCTAAATCAAATGCAGGTGAAGGCGATTCTTTAACTTTTTGATAGGAATATAAATACTCAGATGATGCGATATCATTCACTGATTTACCTACCAAATAAATCAAATCGCCTTCAGCTTTAAAATCTAAACCTAATTTTAATTCAGGTTGTTCCAAAATTCCTAACATTCCAATAGTTGGAGTTGGGAAAACTGGGCCCTCATCTGATGATTGGTTATAAAAACTCACGTTTCCACCTGTTACTGGAGTTTCAAATGCTTCACAAGCCTTTTTCATACCTTTAATAGCTCCTACAAACTGCCAATAAACTTCAGGAATATAAGGATTTCCAAAGTTCAGGCAATTGGTAATAGCTACTGGTACACCACCCGAACAAACAATGTTTCTTGCTGCTTCTGCCACTGCAATCGCACAACCTTCTTCAGGATTTGCCTGAACATATCTTGCATTGCAATCAACCGTGATCACGATTGATTTATCGGATCCATGAACTTTTACTACCGCTGCATCTGAAGGTGCATTGGTATTTCTGTTGGCACGACCAATCGTAGAATCATATTGTTGCGCAACCCATTTTTTCGAAGCGATATTAGGGTGATTCATTAAGAAATTCAATACCTTTCCTAAATCCTTTTCCTCAACATCTTTCACTGAGTTTATATCAAATTCTTGATATTTCTTAAAATAAGCTGGCTCTTTGTATTCTCTATGATATACAGGGGCTCCACCACCTAAAACTAAATCATCTGCTGGCACATCTGCAACCAATTCTCCGTTTTGGTAAAAACGTAAACGCTTCGAATCAGTCACCACCCCAATTTGCTCACAATTCAAATCCCACTTATCAAATATATCCTTTGCAATCTCCTCTTTTCCTTGCTCCACCACAATCAACATACGCTCCTGAGATTCAGATAATAAAATCTCAAATGGTTTCATGTTGGCTTGTCGAGTAGGAACTTTTGATAAATCAATTTCCATTCCATGCTCACCTTTGGCCGACATCTCAGAAGTCGAACAAATAATACCCGCTGCACCCATATCCTGAATACCAATCACACAACCTGATTCAATAATTTCTAAAGTTGCTTCCAACAATAATTTTTCTTGGAATGGATCTCCCACCTGAACAGCTGGCAATTTCTCAGTAGATTTTTCAGAAATATCTTCTGATGCAAAACTAGCACCACCAATACCATCTTTACCTGTTGCAGAACCAACGATAAACACGGGATTACCCACTCCATAAGAAATAGCAGAAGCTTGTTTTCCTACCTTTAAAATACCTGCAGAAAACGCGTTTACTAAAGGATTTACTGTATAGCAATCATCAAAAAACACTTCACCACCTACCGTAGGAATACCGAAGGCATTGCCATAATCGCCAATACCTTTTACCACACCTTTAACCAACCATTTGGTTCTTGGCAAATTAATATTTCCAAAACGCAAAGAATTCAATTGGGCAATTGGTCGAGCACCCATCGTGAAAATATCACGATTAATACCCCCAACTCCTGTTGCAGCACCTTGATATGGTTCTAAGGCAGATGGGTGATTATGTGATTCTATTTTAAAAGCACAAGCTAAACCAGACCCTATATCAACTAAACCTGCATTCTCCTCTCCAGCTTTTGCTAACATTCTTGGAGAATCTTTCGGCAATGTTTTCAACCAAACAATTGAATTCTTGTAACTGCAATGCTCTGACCACATGACAGAGAAAATTGATAACTCAGTAAAATTGGGTTTACGACCTAAAATTTCTTGGATTTTGTCAAATTCCTCGGGCAAAAGACCTAATTTCTTTGCCGTATCTACTGTTGGTAAACTTTCGATAGATTCCACTAAAAATGTATTTTGATTAAAATTTAGCTACAAAAATAACAATTTTTAGCGGTAAAAAACAGATAATTAACAGATAAAATCAAAATTGTTTTTTCATTTTTTCCCAATCTTCCATCGTATCCACATCTTGAAAAGCAAGACCCAACTCAACAGGCTGAATCAACTCGGGATGCTCCTTCCAAAAAGTACCCAGCCCTTTTTCACCTTTCCAATTTTTAAATAAATAAAGAAGTGATTGGGGAATCAAAACGGGAGGCGCATTTTGACCTTTGAAATTTGAAACAATTGCTAAGTTTTGATTTTGTAAAAATTGATTGATTAGATATTTCAAATGAAAGCCATTAATATAAGGCATATCCACCAAATGCACTAAAACATGACTATTTGAACCAATTTTCTCAAGGCCAGCAGCCAAACTAGAACCCATTCCATCCTCCCACTGTTCGCACTTATATTCATGTAAATTACTGAAATCCTTTTGCAATCGCTTGATAATTTTATGACAAGCACTTACCTCAGCACCTAAAACTACTGTAACTTCATCGCAGGTTTGCAACAAAGCCAAAGCCGACCATTCCAACAATGTTTTTTCTTGAATTTCCAAAAGCTGCTTAGGTTGACCCAAGCGTTTTGAAGCTCCTGCTGCTAACAATAATCCGTGAATCATAAATAAAATAGAAAATAGGTTTAGGAAATTTACACATTAATTTCTGTTAGTACAAAAAACAATTTTACCTTTGTAGATGCTTTCAAAGGAAGAAATATCATTTATCCAAGAACATCAAAATGATGATTTATTCCAATTGGCTCTTCAAAAAAGCAAATTCCCCAATTTGGATTTACCCAAATTGATTTTCCAAATTCAATCAAAAAGTAAGCATAAAAATAAATTGCCTATCTGGAGTTCCAATCCAGCCATTTGTTTGCCAGTTCAACTTTCCTTAGAACAATCTTCTTCTGAGGCTACTGCACTTTTTAAAGCCCAATTTATTTCAGGAAACATTGCCGATTTAACGGGCGGTATGGGTATAGATAGCTGGGCATTTGCCCAAAATCCCAAAAATCAAATTTCCTATTTTGAAATAAATACTGATCTAGCTGCCTTGACGAAGGAAAATCATTCAATTCTTAATATTTCTAGCATTCAGCATTACAACCAAGATGGTATTTCTTTTATCCAAGATAATTACAAAAAATTTGATTGGATTTACTTAGATCCAGCACGCAGGGGTCCTAAGGGTGAAAAAGTTTTTTTGTTAAAAGATTGTACCCCTAATGTTACAGAAACACTTCCTTACCTAAAAGAAAACACAGGTTTGCTCTTAAAAGTCTCTCCTATGCTAGATATTGATTTATGCATTAAAGAATTAAATGGAATTTCAGAGGTTCATATTGTATGTATTCAAAACGAAATAAAAGAACTCCTATTTATAAAAAAGGGCATCTCAAGTTTTGACCCTGAAATAAAAATTTGGGATTTATCTTCTCCGGAAATTTCAGTATTCTGTGGCAAAAAGTCTACTGAAAAAAATCAAGAAATTGATTATTCCGAAACTAAAGACTTTCTTTATGAACCTCATGTAGGGATTTTAAAGGCAGGCTTTTTCAAATCGTTGAATTTATACAATATCCAAAAAATCCAAACAAACACTCATTTATACACTTCAGCTTCAGAAATTTCAAATTTTCCAGGAAGAAAATTTAAAGTTTTAGGTAAAGGAAATTTAGATAGAAAATGGATTGAAAAAATTGTTCCAGAAGGTAAAATCAATATTTCCTGTAGGAATTTCCCATTAAAACCAGAGGAAATTCGGAAAAAATTAAAATATCAAGAAGGTGGTAATTTTTACCTTTTTGCCTACAAAAACCATAACAACATTCCAGAGCTAGCAATTTGCCAAAAAACTTATTAAAATACTCCTTTTAAATCCCGAAAAAACAATAACTTTGTTTGTTATTATTTAAATGAATCTCATGAAAAAAGTTGCAATCATTTTATTCTTAATGGTTCTTTCACAATTTTCCTTTGCACAGGTTTATTCTGGAATTGCTGAAATTGAAAGTGCAAAACGTGAGGGTTTTTATTTATATACAGGTGGAGATGCAAATGATCTAGAAGAAAGCTGGAAATCTTATTTAAAAGAATATGGAGCCGTTGAAAAAGGTCGAAACGGAGCCATTTTAGCTTCTAATAGTAAAATACCAGGTATTGAAAAAAAAGGATTCACCATTTCTTCTAAAATATTTACGGAAGGAAATAAAAATAAACTTTTTGTTTCTATTGGTTATTCAACAGAAGAATTTATCAAATCTGGACATAGTGATTATCGTGCTGCAAGTAATTGGTTAGAAGACTTTGCCAAACATTTTGGCTTAGAAGAAAATGTGCGATCTGAGCAAAGTAAATTAAACGAAGTTTTGGTCCAAAAAAATAAAATAATCAAAAATGGTGAGCGATTGGTACGAGAACTTGATGCCAATGCCAGACAAACAGAAATGTTAACTAAAAAATTAGAAGAAGAGAAAATAAAGAAAGAAAAAATAATCACTAATCAAGAACAAAATAAATTAGATTTAAAAACAATTGAAGAATCTGTTCTTCAGCAAACAAAGAATCTAGAAACCGCTAAATCAAAAATCAAATGAAAAACTTCAAAATTTACCTATTCGCTAGTATTGCTTATGCTGGACTATCAAGCTTTGGCCTTGTTAACCATGCAGATTTAATAAAAAATTCTTCAAAAATTATTCCATTAGATTCCCTTCAAAATCAATCAACTGTAAGCATGAGCTTAGTGGAGAAAGAATCTAAGTTATTTATAAATAAATCCATCAACAAACCTAAACAAGAAGAGGAAAAAGCAAACTCTATAAATTTAGTTTCAAAAGTAGCTTATTTTATCTTGTTGGGAACTAAAGCTATTTTAACCTCCCTCCTCAAGTTGTTTACTCTTTAAAAACTATATGAAATTAACTTTAACAAATAAAATCATAATTGGTTTTGTTTTGGGACTTATTTTAGGTGAAATATTTTATTTAGGCTTAAGTCCAGAAACCGCCCAATCAATTGCTGTAAAAGTTCAAATACTCTCAAAAGTATTTTTGCGATTGATTAAAATGATTGTAGGACCTTTGGTATTCTGCACTTTAGTTGTAGGAATTTCTAAATTAGGTGATTTTAAATCAGTTGGTAGAATTGGTCTTAAAACGCTAGGATATTTTTACTTTGCAACCATTTTATCTTTAGTTACAGGATTAGTAGTAGTTAATATTACAAAACCAGGAAGTATCCAAAGTTGGCCTAAGCCAGATGCAGGTACTCAAACGGGTATTGATGCTTCAAAAACTAAAACCTTAGAAGATTTTATTATTCACATTTTTCCAGATAGTTTTTTTAGATCCTTAGCAGAAAATGAAATCTTACAAATTGTTATTTTCTCTTTATTCTTTGGTGTTGCCCTAGGCTCTGTGGGAGAAGTTGGTAAGAAGTTAACACATGTATTTGAAAACATTTCTGAGGTAATCTTCAAAATGGTGAATTATGTAATGGAATTAGCTCCTTATGCTGTATTTGCAGCTATGACCACTGTTGTTTCCAACAAGGGATTAAGTATTTTATTAAGCTACGGCTATTTAATGTTGTGTTTCTTTGGGGGATTAGCCTTTTTTACTGTAATTATTCTCTGGGCGATCTGTATTGCAAATAAAATCAATTATTGGGCCTTGATTCGAGAATTGAAAGATGCTTTGATGCTTTCATTTTCAACAGCGAGTTCTGAGGCATCTTTTCCTCAAACCATTGCAGCCTTAGAAAAATTTGGCTGTTCTAGACGAATCGTTGGATTCGTTTTACCTTTAGGTTATAGCTTTAATTTGGATGGATCTATGTTGTATATGACCTTTGCAACCGGATTTATTGCACAGGCTTATGGAATCCAATTAAGTTTAGAACAACAAATTACCATGTTATTAACCCTCATGATAACTTCCAAAGGAATTGCTGGAGTACCAAGAGCTTCTTTGGTTATTATTGCAGGTACTTTAACTATGTTTAATTTACCAGCAGAAGGAATTGCATTATTATTAGGAGTTGACCCATTTTTAGACATGGGTAGAACTATTACCTCCGTAGCTGGAAACGGTGTTGCAACCTGCGTTGTATCCAAATGGGAAGGTGAATTTACTCCTCAATCTTCAAATGTCTGAGAAACAGCTTTTTTAGCAGGAAAAATAGAAGCCAAAAAAGTTATAAATACAACAAGAATGGCCGTAGCTACAAAATCGCTCACGGCCATTTTTATTGGGTAGGCATCTAAAATACCATTTTGAATACCCATTTTTACAAAGCCATAAGTCAGTTGTAACCATCCCAAACCAAACCCCAAACCAAGTCCCACAATTGCTCCAGAAAAACTTATCAGAAAGCCTAAGAACAAGAAAACCTTAAACAATTGTGGCTTAGATATTCCCATTGCCAAAAGAGTTTTTAAATCCTTTTTCTTTTCAATCACCAACAAGGAAAGCGTATAAAAAAGGGTAAATGAGGCTATAAACATCACAAAACCCATAATAAGAAATACAAACAACTTTTCAATATGCACCGCCTGTAACAGGCTTGCGTGAAGCTCTTCTCGGCTTTTAACCTCAAATTTACCACCAACTACTTTTTGCAAATCAGCTTTTACTTGTTTTTCATCGAAACCAGCTTTGCCTTCAATTTCGATAGCGCTAAATTCTTGATTTTTACCACAAAGTTCCTGCATCCAATCTAAAGGCACTACTACAGTTTGTTGATCAAATCCATTTTCTACAGCTAAAACTCCCGATGGAAAAATAGTATTAGACCGAATTGTATTTTGTGTAAGAGCAAAATTCTTTAGGGCCATATGGTCAGGATATAAAACCTCCATGGGTTCAAAAACATCTTCAAAACTTAAACCAAGGTTCAAAAAAACTCCCAATCCCACTAAAGCAAAATTATTTATTTCTGTGGAATCCTTTAAAAAATATCCTCCTTCAACTACAGATTTAGATAAGCGATTAGATTGAATAAAAGAAGGGGCCACCCCTTTTAGATTAACCACCAATTCCTTACCCTTATATTTAACCAAACCTTGATCTTCTAAAATGGGAATTACAAAATTGACATTTTTTATGGCCTTTATTTTATCAAGAAATAAAGAATCTTGCTGAATCCATAGACCATCTTTAGCTGTAATTTTAAAATCAGGATCAAAAGATTTGAATAAATCTTTTTGAAAATTTTCTAATCCATTGAAAACGGATAAAATAAGTACTAATGCCATAACCTCTACTCCCACTCCAATCATCGAAATTTTGGAAATCAAGGAAATAAAACTGGCTTTACTTTTAGTGGTAAAAAATCTACGTGCAATAAAAAAGGATAAACTAATCATCTAAATCATCGT
The DNA here is from genome assembly GCF_004005965.1 of Sandaracinomonas limnophila. Lineage (GTDB taxonomy): Bacteria > Bacteroidota > Bacteroidia > Cytophagales > Spirosomataceae > Sandaracinomonas > Sandaracinomonas limnophila. The sequence goes on from NZ_SACY01000001.1 coordinate 626,166, forward strand.
ATTCATTTTCATTGATTGTTGATTCTTTAGGAATCACTAATCCTTCAAAAAGTGAATCAATTTTAGCAGCATATTCTGCTGTATCATCAATAAAAAAACTCAAGTGAGGAATGATTCTAACCTGGTGGCGAATTTTATTAGCTAATTCGTTTCGAAGCATTTTTTGCTTGTCGTTAATGGTATTGACCATTTCCTGTGGATTTTCAACCAATAAAAAACTTAAATAACAACGCGCAACGGATAAATCTGGACTCACCTTCACATCGGTTATCGTAACCATTCCATTTCCAATTACATCTTTAAGAGATTTTTGAAAAATATCACTTAAATCTTTTTGAAGCTGTCTTCCAAATTTCTGTTGTCTCTTGCTTTCCATTTTACACTAATTACAAACAAATATCCTACAAAGTTCTAAATAATAATTGGATTCCCATTAATTTAGCAGTCTGAAATATAAAATATGTTACGTTTTTTAAAATCAGGGTCTAGTATTTCCTTGCTTTTATTTATTGCCGCTTCGTTTTTTTTTATTTATTCAAAAATAGAAAATCACTCCATCCCATTTGCCTGGGAATTAAGATATTTCCTTTTGGGAGAAAAATTAAATCAAGGATTCAGATTGTATCAAGATATTTTAGAAAATATAGCTCCTGCTTCAGCTGCCATCTATTCCTTGCTACATTTATTTTCAATACCTTTAAAATTAACTCCCCTAATCGCTATTGGTATTATAGGAATTCAAGGAATCATTTTTCAACTTACCATTCAAAAGTTTGATTTATTACCCAAATTGGGCTATTTACCTTTTATGCTTTATGTTTCCATGTTCTTTATTAGTATGGAATTATGGAGTCTTTCTCCCGCCCTTATGGGATTAACTTTTTTAATTTTAGCTTGGAATGAAATCGTTTATCAACAAAGAGGCTTACAAGCGAATGATCGTGTTTTCCTGATTGGCCTTCACTTAGGGCTTGCCAGTTTGTTTTTTTTTAGTTACGCATTTTTTTTATTGTGGGGACTTTATGCCTTAATTGCTTATACAGGAGTGAATTTTAGACAAATTATCTTATTTTTAGTAGGATTTATTTTTCCCTATTTAATTTCTATATCCTATTTAAATTATACTGAAAATTTAGGCTCATTATTTCAAGTATTTCAGGCCTCAGCTTTTCATTTTAACGTTATCAAATCAAAAGATTTATATCATATATTTATCAGTTATTTGCCAGGACTAACCATAGCTTTAATGGGCTTCTACATCCTTTTAAGCACTAATAAAATTCGAACAAACGCTAAAAAAGCCCAGCAAAGTAATTTTGCATGGATTATTTTAAGTATAATTCTACTTTTTACCCTTCCCAATTATTCAAGGTATAACTTGGTTTTCTTCATTCCAGGATTTTGTTTAATCGGGTTTCATATTTTTTTCCTTTTCAAAAAGCCATGGGCTCAAGAATTAAATATTTGGATTACTATTTCATTGCTATTTATTAGTCAACAAATAGAATTTAAACAAGACAAATCAGAATTTTTAAAACCAGGAAAACTCCCCTTGAAAAACGAAAAATTATTGATTTTAGGTCCTCAAATTGAAGAATATTTAAACAATAAAATGTCGGGACCCTTTATCAATTGGGAATTATCTAAAAGCCTTTTTGAAAACATCAATGATTACGAAAAGGTTATAACATTAACTGAATTGTTTGAAAAAAACCCGCCAACATACATTTTTGATCCAGAGAAAACTTTTAAAAGAATACAAACAAAAATTCCCAATATTGGTTTAAAATATCGGGAATTTGGTAATAATATTTTTAAAAGAGTTGATTAACAACAAGAGATTTTATTCACTCTTCCTTGGTGTCTTCCTCCCTCAAAAGGAGTTTCTAAAAAAGTATCTATACAGGCTTTGGCTTCTTCCAAGGAAATAAAACGAACAGGTAAGCACAAAACATTCGCATCATTGTGCTGACGAACTAATTTAGCCACTTCTGTATTCCAAGCTAATCCTGCACGAACACCTTGATGTTTATTCGCAGTTATAGCCACACCATTTGCACTTCCACATAACAACATTCCAAAAGTAAATTCACCTTTTTCAACTGCCTCTGCCACAGGATGAGCAAAATCTGGATAATCAACTGAATCTGCTGAATAGGTACCAAAGTCCTTCGCTTCTATTCCTTTAGAAGCTAAATGTTGAATTAAATCGGCTTTGTAATCAAAACCTGCATGGTCACCTCCAACGGCAAATGTAATAGTTGAATTCATAATCGTATTTTTTACAAAAGTACAATCTCTAGGATTTATACCCTAAAAATTCTTTAACTGAAAGAGTATTAAAGGTATTTTTTTTCAATAAGCCACCTTTTCTGGCAATTTCCACTCCATATTTCATATCCAGGATACCCTTTATTTCATGCGCATCTGGATTAATTGAAATCATAGCACCCTTTTCTTGAGCTTCATAAATAAATCGCCAATCTAAGTCAAGACGATAAGGACTAGCATTCAATTCAATCACCACTCGATTAGCTACACAGGCATCAATAATTTTACTCATTTGTAAAGGATACCCCTCTCGAGCAAGAAGTAAGCGACCCGTTGGGTGACCTAATATGGTAGTGTATGGACTTTCAATGGCTTTTAATAATCGAGGCATTGCCTTTTCTAAATCCATTTGCAAATTGGCATGCACGGAAGCAACTACATAATCGAAACTAGATAGTATGCTTGCATCATAATCAAGTGATCCATCAGGCAAAATATCGGCTTCGATACCCTTTAATATTTTTATATCATTTAGTTGGTTATTGAGTGCATCAATTTCCAAATGCTGATCAGCAATCCGCTCCGGTTTTAATCCACCGGCGTATGCTGCATATTGACTATGATCTGCAATTCCAAAATAGGATAACCCTATTTCCCTACAGGCCTCAGCCATTTCCAACAAAGAATTCTTCCCATCAGAATAAGTTGAATGATTGTGCACACAACCTTGTAAATCTTCAAAAGTGATTAAATCGTCAATTTGATATTTGCTGGCCCAATTCAATTCCTCTAATCCCTCACGCATATTGGGGATAATGAAGGGAATATTCAAAGCATCATAAATGGATTGTTCAGTTGAAAATGCTCCCTGCAATTTCATTTCATCAAAACCAATTAAAGCCAAATGAGCAGGATTTGAAGTCAATTTCAACGATTGAATAGCCCAATCTTTTTCCTCTACAAAATACAATTGAATCGGAATTAAATGGCCTTTTAGATTTCCTCTCCAGACAAATGGACTCGAATTTTGAAAATCTTCTTCTAATTCTTCTATTTCACTCAAAACTAAAGACGCACCAAAGCCACCATCCGACAATAACATAAAATCCAGGGAACTGATAATCTCGCAATTTCTACCTAATTCTCCAACGATTTGTACTTTTGAAAATTTGTTTAATAATAAAGTCGAAATATCTTCTGCCAAATGATGCCCTTTATCCAATCGAAGTTTGCTTGCATTTTGTTTTAGGAACAAAATATAATGCATTACATTCGACTGAATAGCCTCTGAAATTCCTTTGATTTGAACCAATTTCCCTTCTTCACAGGCAGCTAACAACTCATCTAATTCAGTAATTCCTAAATCGCGCCAAATAGCTTGAACTTTTTTAGGTCCTAGTCCTTTTATTTTCAGAAGATTTAAAAGTCCAGCTGGGGTTTGTTCCAATATGCCTTCTAAATCTGAACAGGTTCCCGTTTGAGCAACATCTCTTATGATTGAGATTACAACTTTACCCACACCCTGCAGAGCTAACAATTCATCTTCAGTAGCCTTAGCAATTGAATTTGGGAATTTATCTAATGCTCGAGTGGCAAAGGCTAAATTTTTACTTTTAAATTCATTTACTCCATGGAGATCCCATAGTTTCACCAACAATTCTAATTGATCAACAATGAACTCGTTTTCCATAGAATTTAGAATAAATTGATTTGGTTTGATTTCTGAAGGGCTCCCTCATGTTCTAATAACCATTTTTTTCTCCACAATTCACCACGATAACCTACTAAAGCGTTATTACTACCAATGATTCGGTGACAAGGAACAACCAATAAAATGGGATTTTGACCATTGGCATTTCCTACTGCTTGAGAAGCCTGAGATTGCCCAATTTGTTCAGCAATATCGCGATAAGACTTTGTTTCTCCAGCCGGAATTTCCAGCAGTGCCTTCCAAACCTTTTGTTGGAATTCTGTTCCGGCCGTCATATCCAATGGCAAATCCATTTGATAAGCTCCATTTTCGAAAAACTTTTCTAATTCACTTGTGATTTTAAATCCTAGAAAATCCAAAGTTTGATTCTCAGTGGCAGTTTCTCGATTCACAAACTGTAAAGAATTTACACCTTTTTCGGTGTATTGTATTTCTATGATCCCGATGGGAGATTGAAAGTATATTTTTTGTAACATAAGCTACAAAAATACCTGAACTTTCTAAATAATCAATTTCTCCTAAATTAATACCTTTAAAATAATTACAATATAAACCAATAGGTTCCAAGCATGCAAAATAATTAATCTAAAACCTACATTTCTTCATGTAAAATCAGTCCTCTTTTTAGCATTTCAAAATAATGCCCCATGGGTTCAAAAATAGTAATATTAGAACTTTTAGGTAATACTGATTTTACATTTTTATACAAATAATAAAATTTAATATAATTTTCTATTTCTGCATTTAATTTAAATTTATTTTCACATTGATTAAATTCAGGCATATTTCCCCCATGGGACCAAAAGGGTAAAACAAACCAATGGTTAAGTTTTTTGTTTTTTGAAATAGTATATAAACCACTTGTATTTTTAATGTTTTCTTTGATCTTAACTTCAATTATTTTATCCAAATCTCCAAAATATTCAAGTTGTTTTATTTGCCCAAAACTATTCACTTTGAAAACAAATATTCCAAAATTATTTTTACAAGTAATACTATCAGGGATAGGAACATTTTTAATTAGATCATTCATTAAGGTAATATAACAATGGTCTTCAAATTCATTATTAGGTTTTCCCTTGTAATAAAACGGAGAAAATTTGTTCATTTTACTAAAACTATTACCTTTAATTGGCTGATTTGATTGCCCCGATAATGTGAATAGATTTATAAAAATTAAGACACTAAAAAAATTGAACTGTTTCAAGCTAATTAATTTTATGTATAAACCTACATTTCTTCATGCAAAATCAGTCCTTTTCTTTCCATTTCATCTAAGTGTCCTTTATATCTTAAAATAGTAACTGAAGTGAAATTTGGCAGGGCAATTCTTAATTTGTTAATAATATCAAATAATTTATTACCGGAATCATTTTCATTTTTTATAATCTCATAATTTGGACAATTTCTACTTTCCTCAATCATATCTAATCCATTAGATTTAAATGGCAAAACAAACCAATGAAATTGTTCTTGAGAATTATATTTAGGTTTCACAAAACGGTTTTCAGTTTTTTGGATATTAAATTTAATTTTCTTCACAATTGAACTATCCAAATCTCCAAAATATTCTAGTTTTTCTATTTTACTATATTTATTAACCTTGAAAAGAAAAATACCAATATTATTTCGGCAAACAATATCCTGTGGGATAGGGACATTTTTCACTAAATTTTTTTCTAATGTAACATAACAATGGTTTTCAAATTCATTATTTGCCTTGGAATTATAATAAAATGGCGAATTTTTAGATATAGGTTTAAAATCTTCTAAACCTTTTTCTAGGTTAAATTCAAGAATTTGTCCCGAAACAATCGATCTAGAAATCAAATATATTACAATGAATAATATATTTTTTTTAATAACAATAGGATCCATGGATAAAAATAATTTAAAACTTACATTTCTTCATGTATAACTTGACCTTTTTTTTCCATTTCACGCAAATGTGATAATCCTCTCAAAACAGTAATAGATTTATTATTCTGAAGAATTTTATATTTTATATTTAAAACTTCATTAAATATTTTAATGTGATTTAAATACATTCGAACTTCCCCTTCAGATCGACAAAAGTTTACATCAAATCCCCAAGAAAAAAATGGCACAATAAACCAATGAAATTGTTCTTTATTTTTAATTTTAGGCAATACCCATTTTCCTTTTGTAGCTAAAATATTTTTGTTTATAGTTTGACGAATTGTGTCTGATATATTTCCGTAGCTATTTAAATTTAAAATATTTCCTGAGTTATTTACCTTAAAAATAAAATATTCAAAATCTAAACGACAATTTATGTCTTTGGGGATTGGAATATTTTTAATTAAATCTTCTTCTAAATATTTATAACAATGATCAAATTTTTCAGTATTAATTCTTTGATAATTATAATAAAATGCCTCTTTATGTGAAATAACTTGATAATTATTTAAGTTAAACAAGTCAATTTTTTGTGCAAAAACATTATCCTGAAAAATTAAATTCAAAATAACTAACATAAAAATTTTAGAATAAAATCTAAATCTATTTGCAGTAATCCCCATAGGTATGATTTTTATATTGATTAGCTTTAAATAAAATTACGTTTTGATCTGAAATTGGAATTCGTTTAAAATAATTAGTTTCAGTCAATCCACTTAAAATAATATCATTTGCATAATCTTTACAATTTGGATAAAATTTTACTAAAGAATTAACTGCAGTAAATAAATAATTTTTGGTCATTTGTTCATGCTCCCAATCAGACCCTCTGTTATTAAACATTTCAGTTAAATGTGCATGAATAACCTCATGAAAAATAATGGACATGATTTTTTCTTTTGAAAATTTTGGCAATTCATTATTATCTAAATAAATTTTATAAACATTTTCTTTTGATGTTTTTACAAATTCTCCATATCGATTATTTTGAGACAATGGTTTTTCATAAAAAGTCAAGTGAATAGTTCGACACAAATTAAATTGTTGTAACATATAAGTCATTTCATTTAATAAGTCATTATTATGTAATAATGTTTCCAAAACATTAGATAAACAAGGAGTACTTAATTCATTATTTACAAAAGTTGCTTTGCCAGAGATTTGCGCCAAAAATAATTCATTTGAATCCCCTCCTCCTCCGCCAGAAATTAAATCTGATGAAGAAATATTTATAAATCCAAAATTTTGCAATCTAATTGTTGGAATAATAAAATATACATTTCGCCCCAAAGTTGGTGCATAACAAAAAACTTCATCTAACATGGTGGCCTCCAGATTCTTTAAATGATTTAAACTGACATTCGTTATTCCCTTTTTATTAGCTAACGAGTTTAAATCTGTCTTTTGTGAGGATAAATTATCAATCACGTTCAAATCTTCATTTTGGGAACAAGAAAACAAAATGAAAATCAGAAAAATTGGTAGGATCCATAGTGGTGGTTGATACGCATTTTATAAGTGTTTAGGGTTTCATTTGTTGATACAAATTTTGACACCCCCCACTTATACGTTTACTTATATTTACTTATAAATTATATCGAATTCTATATAAATTATAAGTAAAAAATAGATTTGAATTGCAAACAAATCGTTAATTTTAAGAATCTAACTACTAATTATGAATAAACTATTCCTCGGACATAATATCCGTCAAAAACGACTTTTATTAGGAATTAAACAGGAAGCATTGGCTGCAGAAAGTCAAATGACCCAAGCCAATTTATCTCAAATTGAACAAGGAAAAATCTATCCTTGTTTGGAAAAACTTCAAAAAATTGCAGAAATTTTAGGTACAAGCATTGAAAACTTAAACGCACCTAGCAAAAGAAAACATATACTTTCTACATCAGAAAAACATGAAGAAAAATTACATGAAGATACCTTTAAACAACTGATTGATGCAAAAGATGAAATAATCAAATCTCAAATTCAAATAATCGAACTTTTAAAAACAGAATTAGTACGTTTAAAAACTATAAAAAACCCATAACTCATAACTCATAACCCATAACCCATAACCCATAACTCATAACCCATAACTAATAACCTATAACCCATAACCCATAACCCATAACCCATAACCCATAACTAATAACCTATAACTCAAATTTGATTCCTCACTAAATCCTCCATTGTCTCCCTCATTCTAATGATTCTCGCTTCACCTCCATCAACCAACACCTCCGCTGGTAAAAAACGAGAATTATAATGCGAGGCCATCGTGAAACCGTATGCACCTGCATTGGCCATAGCGATGATATCGCCTTCTTTGACTTCGTTTAATAAACGTTCGTTTTGCTTTCCTTTGAAGTCGAAAGAAAAAGTATCTGTTTCGCAAATATTTCCTACGACACGGTATTCTTCTTGCTTAGCCTCATCGGTATTCGATGCATTGAATATGTAATGATAAGAACCGTACATCATTGGTCGGATTAAATGGTTTAATCCGGAATTGATACCAAGGAATGTCTTTACAGGATCTCTTTTAACAACCGTTGCTTGGGTTAAAAATGTACCTGATTCTGAAACTAAAAACTTGCCTGGCTCCACCCAAAGAGTTAATTTCTTGCCATATTTTTGACAAAATTCTTGAAAGGCGTTCGACATCGCAGCACCCACTTCTTCCATATTTACACCCGGATCATTCGGTGCATAAGGCACTTTAAAGCCACCTCCTAAATCGATTATTTCTAGATCCTTAAAATCCTTTGCAAACTCAAAAACAGCCTCAGCTGCATCAATAAAGGTTTTTCCGTCTTTAATATCAGAACCGGTATGTTGGTGAAGACCAATGATTTTAATCCCGTATTTATTAACCAAATCCAAAATTTCAGCCTTTTGGTGAATAGAAATTCCAAATTTAGATTCTGGATGAGCGGTCATGATCTTCTCATTCCCACCACCAAAAATATGAGGTTTAATACGAATTAAGCAACCTTTGCTCGTACCATACTTTTGTCCAAATTTTTCCAAAACTGACAAATTATCCAAATTCACAATGGCTCCTTTTGAAACGGCAAATTCAATCTCAGAAAAATCTACTCCAGAAGGTGTAAAAGTAACTTGAGAACCATTATAACCAGCCAACAAAGCCAATTCTAATTCCTGAGGAGAAACAACATCAATTTCAACTTCTTCGGCACGCATTAAGCGTAAAATCGACAAATTTGTGTTTGCCTTACATGCATATTTAATTTTCAAATCAATATTCGAAAAACAGCTCTTTAAAACCGAGATTTTTTCCCTAATTTTGTCTGCATTGTACACATATAAAGGGGTACCAAATTGCTTTGCTAAATCTGTTAATTGAATACCTTGAATTGAATAATAAGCCATTACTTTTGAATTAAGCTACAAAGATACACAAATTGAAAAATATGAACCGTAAATTTTACACAAAAAGCACCCTAATCTTACTTTTTGCTTTATTTTTATCCGCTTCAATTTCTGCTCAGATTAAAAGTGGACCCATGTTGGGATACTCTGAAATGAAAGAAGTTTTGGTTTGGGTTCAAACCGAAAAAGCTGCAAAGGTAGAAATCAAATATTGGGATAAAGAGTCTGATGGAAAAACCAAATTCACTTCCGATGCAGTATTAACTGAAAAAAAATCGGGTTTCATTGCCAAAATAATTGCTGATCAAGTTTCTATGAGTAAAAAATACACCTATGAAGTTTGGTTGGATGGCAAAAAAATAAATTTTGATTATCCTTTAGAATTTCAAACCCAAAAACTTTGGCAATTCAGAACCGATCCACCTTCTTTTTCTTTCGTATTTGGTTCTTGTAATTACATCAATGAAGAGGCAACTGATCGTCCGGGAAGACCCTATGGCGGAGCAGATGAAATCTACAAAACGATTTATGATGCCAAACCAGATTTTATGTTGTGGGGTGGTGATAACTTTTATTATCGCGAGGCCGATTGGAACACTAGAACAGGCATGATGCACCGCAATACGCATTCACGCTCTGTAAAATCTATTCAACCATTATTAGCAAATACGCATCATTATGCCATTTGGGATGACCATGATTATGGTCCTAACGACTCTGATCGCTCTTGGGTAAATAAACATACAACCTTGGAAATGTTCAAATTGTTTTGGGGCAATCCAAATTTCACCTTTCCGAATGAAGCAATGACTGGTCAATTCCAATGGGGAGATGTAGAATTTTTCTTAATGGATGACAGGTGGTTTAAGGCTCCAAATGGTTTAGAAGACGCAACTAAAGATTATTGGGGACAAAAGCAAATGAATTGGCTTTTAGATGCTTTAACTACTAGCAAGGCTCCATTCAAAATTGTAGTGAATGGTGGACAAGTATTAAATCCAGCAAAGATTTTTGAAAATATGTCGAACTATGAGGCTGAAAGAAATCAATTATTAGCTGAATTACAAAAAAGAAAAATTGGCGGAGTAATCTTTTTATCAGGCGACAGACATACTTCAAGTTTTTGGAAATTAGACAGACCGGGGACATATCCCCTCTACGATTTAACGGTATCTCCTTTTACAGCCGGTCCAGCAGATGTACATGCTTTGGATAAAAATTCGGTTTTAGTTCCTGGAACTATGACTGCAAAAAGAGCGTTTTCTAAGTTATCTGTTAGTGGAGATGCAAAAAATAGAGAGTTGAAAATTCAATTATTTGATCATACAGGTGTAGAACTTTGGAATCAAATACTTAAAGCAAACGATTTAAAATAATGGAAGTACTATTAAAAAGAGTGGACGATGCCTTCCATTTTGAGGCAGTGGGTGGATCTGGCATTCCTGTTCAATTAGATGCTGCTGAAACGATTGGCGGACACAATGCTGGTGCCAGACCCATGGAATTATTGTTAATGGGATTAGGAGGTTGTACAGCAATTGATGTTATTTTGATATTAAAAAAACAAAGACAAATTGTAGAGGATTTTCAAATAAGATTATCAGGTGATCGGGTAAAAATAGAAGGTACAGAAAAAACTCCCTTTAGAGCCATCAACATTCAATTTGAATTGAAAGGCGAAGTGGATCCTCAAAAAGCCCAAAAGGCTATTACACTTTCCATGGAAAAGTATTGTTCGGCAACAGCACAATTGGAAAGTAGTGCAAACATCACTCACTCTTTAATGATTAACGGAGAAATTATAGCAGCATAAATGAAAGCATATTTAGATTTATTACGTCATATCAAAACCAACGGAACTTTTAAATCCGATCGTACGGGAACAGGAACAACAAGTGTTTTCGGTTACCAAATGCGTTTCAATTTGGAAGAGGGCTTTCCGCTTGTTACCACCAAAAAAACGCATTTAAAATCGATCATTTATGAATTATTATGGTTTTTAAAAGGTGAAACAAATATTGCTTATTTAAAAGAAAATGGAGTAAGTATTTGGGATGAATGGGCTGACGAAAATGGCAACTTAGGACCTGTCTATGGAAAACAGTGGCGTTCCTGGGAAGGTGCTAATGGCGAGGTTATTGACCAAATCAAAGAAGTAATACATACTCTAAAAACCAATCCTGATTCTAGAAGAATTATTGTAAGTGCATGGAATGTAGCCGAGTTACCCAAAATGGCCTTAATGCCTTGTCATTCTTTGTTTCAGTTTTATGTGGCAAATGGGAAACTTTCTTGTCAATTATACCAACGCTCAGCAGATGTATTTTTAGGGGTGCCATTCAACATAGCATCCTATGCTCTTCTAACGATGATGTTGGCCCAGGTTTGCGATTTAGGACTTGGGGATTTTGTTTGGACAGGTGGCGATACTCACTTATATTCCAATCACATGGAGCAAGTGGAGACTCAGTTAAGCAGAGAACCTAGAGCTTTACCTAAAATGAAATTAAATCCAGATGTTAAGGATATATTCGATTTCAAATTCGAAGATTTCACTTTAGAGGGCTATGATCCTTATCCGGGTATTAAAGCACCAGTTGCGGTGTAAGATGTATGAGGTAAGAGGTATGATGTATGAGGTAAAATGAAATTTTAAATTTGATTCCATCCTAAAATCTTAATTTTATAAATTTGTTGTTAGGAAATTCAAATGTTTTTTTGTTGGGGAAAACACTCCCCTTACCCCCTGCAATTTACAAGTTTTAAATAAAAAAAACTGATATTTTTTTTCCCAAGGTCTAAAAAATATAACCTCTTACCTCTTACCTCTGATTGGGTGCTGCTTTCAGAATATCACAATCTTTATACTCCTCATCTACAAAGATAAATACATCTTCTTTGGCCTTTAAGAACCATTCATCGATAGCAGTGTTTCTTTTACGACTTAGGGCAATACTTGAAATTTTCTGGTAATCATCCTTAAGATTTGCAAAGTGAGGTGCATGTTTTGCTTTAAAATAGATAATTCGCATTGCAGAACGGCCATCATCTGTACGGTAAGATTGTGGCACAGAAATTGTTCCTACTTTCATTGAATCAAGCGAGAAATATAAAGCAGGATCCATTGTGCTATCAAAAGCCATTTTTAATCCTCTAGTTTCAGGATCAATCATCATACCACCGGCATCTTGGGTAGCTTTATCCTCGGAAAACTCCTTCGCTGCCTTTTCAAATTTTAGGGTATCTCGTTGAATCAATACACGAATACTATCCAAAAACCTAGTAGGTTCGGTTAGATCTAATTTTTGGTAATCTGGTCGCAATAAAATATGACGAGCATGATACTCTTGACCTCTTTGTTCCAACATTTGAATTAAGTGAAATCCAAACTCAGATTCAACCACATCAGACATTTGATTCGGTTTTAATTTCACGGCAGCAGCCTCAAAAGGTGGAACCATTTGTCCACGTTTAGCAAATCCTAAATCGCCACCACGTTTACCTGAACCTAAATCTTCTGAAAAAACTTTCGCTAATTCTTCAAAGCTTTCGCCTTTTTCTACTCGTTTTTTAATGTCATTTAACTTGGTAACTAATTCCTGCTTTTGCTCTTTATTTGGCTGGGCTAAACGAACAATTTGCCCAACTTCCACTTCTGATGGTAAATATGGCAATGAATCGGTAGGAATTGAATTGAAGAATTGTTTAACTTCTTTGGGAGTTATCTTAATTGCTTCAGTAATCTTATCTTGCATTTTTCTACCAACCAATTGCTCTTTAATCGAACCACGTAAATCGTCCTTTAAAGTTGCAATAGATTTACCAAAAGCTTCAACTATTGCTTTTGAAGAACCATATTGATTTTCCATTTGCTCCATTCTAGAATTCAATTCTTGTTCAATACGCTTATCCTCTACCGTTACTGAATCTATTTCAGATTTAGCTAATAAAAGTTTATTGATAATTAAACCCTCCAATAATTGACAACGAGTTGGTGTATTAACAGGATCCGATGCCAAATAACGCTGGTATTGTAATTCTAAGTCAGATTTAAGGACAAAATAATTATCAACTTTGCCAATTATTTTATCCAACACTTCACCCTGCTTTTCGGCTTGTTTTTCTTCTTGGGCAAAAGCACTAAACAATGAAAAACACAACAAAAACAGGAAAATACTCTTAATTTTATTCATTTTAATATTATTTCATTAATCCATCTAATTCACTGTATTGAATTTGTGCAGGATAGTTAGCTTTAACTTTTGTCATCCAATCTTTTTCCAATTCAATTTGCAAATTCTTAATTATTGAGACTCTTGCCTCATCAAAACTTTTAACTCTTTCTGGTTCTTTTTTAGTTATTTCAATATAGATTTTACGAGTTCCGTCTTCTAAAATTTTACTTCCCAAATCAGGACTGCTATCAATAAATTTATTTTCACCTTCCAAAAAATACCCTTCTTTAACTTCCAATGCATTAGGCTTAACAGCATTGAAACGTTTTACAACATCTTCAAAAGAATAAGACATCAATTTAAAAGTTAATCGAGCATTCTTTGCTTTATCAGATTTTGATAAATTTACTAAAGCTGCTTCATCTTTCTCTATTAAATGAGTTGATAAAATACCTTTCGATTTCAAAGAATGAACCAAATAATTAATTCTCCCTTGGCTTAAAGTATCTTTTTCGGAAGCATCTTGGTGCCCCGATATTTCCAAGATATAGTCCTTATTTTTCGCCATCAAATTGGCTAAATCGCTTACCAACTTAGTTCCATTTGCCGTCATCTCAAGGCTTCCCAATTTGAAATTTATATCTGGATACCTCTTATTCATTGGATACGGAGCCTTTTTCAATAAAGCTAAAGCCTCATCTAATGTTTTTTGAGAATCTGCAGAAATATATTTTCCTAAAGTTCTAGAAGGCAATTTAAAATCTGCCAAATGTGCCTGATAATATTTAATTTGATTTAATGAATCCAAAGAAGGCTCATAAACCTCTTTATCTGTAATTTTAGAAAATAAAGTACCTTCCAGAAATTCCTGCATTTGTTCCTTAAAAGCTGGGTATTTAACCTCAAGATTTTGTTCCTCTGCCGCAAGTGTCAAATTTTCAACAAATTCATTGAAATAAATAGTTTCAGAAACACTTGGCAAATAACCTAAAGATTTCAATTTTCGCTTTTGTTGTGCTTGAATAAATTGATAAAAATCTTGAATTTGGTATTCCTTATTTCCAATAGAAAACAATTTAAATTTCAAATAATCTTCATCTCCAATTCGATCTCTTGAAAAACGTTCAAAAGCTACTTTTTTGTTTACGTCGTCAATTTTTAAATGATTTTCAGCAAATACTTTTTTCATAAAGGATTGGCGAATAATCTCTCCCCTTTCTTCATCACTCATCACCTTTTGTCGTATAAATTCTGCCATTTCTTCATAGGACAACAAAGGTTTTTTATCCAACAACTTAAATACTTGCCAGCCTAAATTGGTACGAATTGGTGCAGAAATATCTCCCAAACGCTGTAAACCGAATAATTTATCCTGCAATTCCTCACTTAAATCGGATGAAAAATACCATCTTCTTAATTCTCCACCTCGCCCTCTCGAATATGGATCATCTGAATAGGTTTTACAAATTTCTTCAAACGAATCTCCCTTTTTTAAATATTCTTCTACTTGTTCAATCTTTTTCTTGGCTTCAACTTGGATATTAGTAGCAGCATCTACTGCTGCTGAAGAAAGAATATGAGCCAAACGTATTTTACCAGAATTGGGTCTACTTTTCAATAATTTAATGATATGATAGCCGGTTTTCGTTCGAAAAGGCTTTGAAAATTCTCCTAAACCTAAAGAATAAACCATTGTCTCGAAAGGATATTGGGTTTGTAAAGCACTTATATAACCCAACATGCCTCCTTTAGGAGCAGTTTGTGAATCTTCCGAATATTTAGCAGCCATTTGAGAAAAATCCTCTCCCATTTTCAACTTTTTGTAAATATTCTCAATTTTTTGAAAAGCGATTAAAGTATCTCCAGGACTAGGATTAATCCCCAATTTCACTAAAATATGTGAAACTTGCTTTTCATCTTTCATGCGTTGGTAAGCTTCACGAACTAAAAACTCAACCTTATCATTATCAATCAAATAAGGACTTGCCAACTCTTTGCGAAAACTTTGATATTCTTCTTGAAAACCAGGAGATTGCATCAAACCAGATTGCTCAGCAGATAATATTTTATATTGATAATCTAGATAATCATTTAAGAATTTTGCCTTATTGTCTGGACGTATTGAATCACTTTCCACTAAACGTTTGTAATCTGAAGAAAAACGCTCCGCTGAAATCTTTTTAGGTCCTAATTGAATGGGATACTGCCCAAAAACTTGTAAGCCACTCAACATTAGTCCTAAAACGAATATCAAATGAACTATTTTATTAATCATATTAAAATCTTTCTCCTGTACCATTATCAAAATCCCTCAAAAATACGAAATTAAACTCACCTAATTACCTCTTTACTGATAATTTGATAATTTAAAACATAGTTAAAATTCGTTAATCCCTTTTTCAAATTGACAAAAATATCCTTTTTACTTCTTGTAAAATTAAATTTGGGCATGTCATTTTCTTTCCATTGAATTTCTGAAACACCAATTAAATCATTTCTATCATTTTTAGACAACCAATTTAACCCAAATCCTCCCACTCGAACACCCCACATAAACCAACCCAATGGATTTGAAACAGAACTCCATTCCATTAAGGTGATTGGTACCTGTACTAAAGTTACCACTTGATTGATTTGAGTTACCTTTTCATTAATCTTGGAATAATCATCCACTTCCCAAACAGAAATTTGTACACCCAAAAGTTGATTTTTCTTCACTTCCACTTCAGGAAATGACAAACTATCCAAATGTATCAAATCTCCTTTTTTTACCTCAATTAAAAATTTAGATTTATTGATTGTCCGAATCAATTTTCCTTTTTCAAAAACAGATATTGATGCATTAATTAACAATTCATCCCGAAAATTCAACTTTTCCTGAATTTCATTCACCTGCAAATCTCCTAATTTCAATTGAACTTTTTTTAAATACTCTGGTTCGCGATATAAACCAACATCCTGATTTTTCTTTAAAAAAACAACTTGGTTCAATTGTTTCTTTTGACAGGAAATGAAAGAAAACATAACTAAAATACTTAAAAAAATATTTTTCATTTTTGATTTAAAAATTGAACATTAGTTCAACAAATAGTACGTACTCAGTAGAGCTGAGCGCAATAATTAACAATTAACAATTAACAATTAACAATTAACAATTAACAATTAAATATCTGGTTCCTGCTGCGTCAAACAATGAAAACTCCCCTGCCCCCAGATAATTTGTTTGGCAGAAAGTCCTACAACAGGCCTATCGGTAAATAAACCCCTTAAAATATTCAGTGCGATTTCATCTTGCGGACAATCAAATATAGGAACCAAAACCCCTGCATTACAGATATAAAAATTGGCATAGGAACCTGGTGCTCTAAAATCGTCAATTACTACTGCATCGGGCATAGGTAATTCAACAATATTTAATGACTTACCGTTCAATAATTTCATTTCCTTTAATTCAGAAAGGTTTTTTTGTAGAACTTTGTAATTGTCATCACTCGGATTATTTTCAACAACTGCCACAACTGTATCTTCATTTACAAAACGAACCGTATCATCAATGTGTCCATCTGTATCATCCCCCACGATTCCATCTGAAACCCATAAAACCTGCTCAACTCCATAAAAATCTTTTAAATATTGCTCAATTTGAGCTTGATTTAAATGTGGATTTCTGTTAGGATTTAATAAACAAGACCTACTAGTTAAAACAGTGCCTTTTCCATTAAACTCAACCGAGCCACCTTCCATGACAATACCAGGACTCACCGAAGGCAATTTCAGAAATTGAGCAATTGCATTGGGTAAATCATTGTCATCATTGTACGGCGGATATTTACCTCCCCAAGCATTGTAACCCCAATCAACAATCAATTTTTCTTTATTCTCTCGGTCAATTAGGAATGCTGGCCCATGGTCTCTACACCAAGCATCGTTCGTTTTATGTCGATGAAATATAATTTGATTAGCATCTATCTCGTATTTGGTCAATTGAGATTGAATAAAAATCTCTAATTCTTCCGAATTAACATTAATGCATACCTTTTCACCTTTCGAAATCTCACGAATCAAAGCAAAATATTCTGGATACATTCCTTGCAATTTATCCCCTTGCCAAGAATGATCATTATGTGGAAAAGTAATCCAAGTGGCTTTATGTGGATGCCATTCTGCTGGAAAATAAAATTTTTTATTCGCTTGATTCATTACTTAGGTGTTCTACAATTAGGCGAAGGCCCTCAATTGTTATGTTCATATTTACTTCGTCAAAATATTCTTGTAAAGGTGTTAGAATGGAGGAAAGTCCACCCGTTGCAATGACCTTTAAATTTTGACCTTTTACTTCTTTCACTCGAAAAATCATTTCCTTGACCATCCCCACATAACCCCATAAAATACCCGATTGAATAGCTGAAACGGTATCTGTACCTAAAACCAATTCAGGCATTTCTAAGGGTACCTCGGGTAATTGTGCAGTTTGAGAAAACAAGGATTTAACAGCTGTTTTTAGTCCTGGTGCAATTGAAACTCCTTCAATTTCACCTTTTTCATTGACTAATGTAAATGTTAAAGCTGTTCCAAAATCTACAACTAAGACATTGGATTTGTACCTTAAATAACCGTAAACAGCATTTGCCACTAAATCGGTTCCTATTTCATCCTGGGCTATTAATTGGATCGGCAATCGCCTAAAATTATCATTACCAAGAATTATAATTTTTGTACCTAACCAATTTTCAATTCCTTTTTGTACTTGGGGTAAAATACCAGGCACCACCGAGGACAAAATCACCTTTTTAGGCATTTCATATCCTCTTTCTGCCCAACCTTTGGCTACCCAATCTTCAACCTTTTTGGCTGACCAAGGCTGATGGGTTCGAGTTCGAAATGTTTCAATCCAATCCGAATTTTTATAGACACCCAAAACAATGTCTGTGTTACCAATATCAATTACTAAGACCATTTTATGGTTTTTGGGGTAAATCTTTTGCTAAACCAGCTGATAAAATTGGAAATCTCAACCACGATTTCGGGTCTAAACTATAATCATCTACATGAAAACCAGGAGCATAACGCTCCCGTTTCCACTGATTTCTTGACCAAAGTTTAAAATATCGATCGGCAAATTCCCACAATTTAGTTACAGAAAATTTATCTGAATAAGCTACTTTCAATTCATCAAATACAATTTCAGGAGAATTTTTGTTCCTAAATGCTGATTTCTCAATGAAATTAAGAATTGGATAAGGCATTAAATCTTCTTCATCTACCTGTTTGGTATCTAATGGTCTCAATTCTGCGCTAGGTTCTAATGCATTTACAAATTTGAGAGAAGGCAACTTTAAATCTAAACCAAGTCCCTCCTTTTCCATCCATTTTAGCCATTCTCTAATAAAACTTTTATCAATTCCAGCTATAGGTGAAATTGAACCAGAGGTATCTCCATCCATCGTCGCATAACCAACACTTGCCTCAGAACGATTAGAAGTTGCCAATAAAAGCCCATTCTGAATATTTGCCAACATCCATGCAGACGGGGCTCGAACGCGCGCCTGAACATTTTGCAAGGTAATATCGTCTTGTTGCCAAGTTAATTCTCTACCAATTGCACTTTCAATTAACATTCTATACTGCGCAACAATTTCATCAATTTCTATCTCAAAATGTGTACTTCCTACATTAGCGGCTAATTGTTTTGCTGAATTCCGCGTATTTGCTGAAGAATTTTTAGTCCCTTGATAAACCGTAGTTAAGGCCTTTTGAAGTACTTCGTTCGTATTTTGACAAGTTTGAATACCCGTAAAATAGCCCAAAGATTTTTTCAAACCGTCTAAACCCAAATCCCTTTCTGCCAGTTTTATAGCCAAATAACATAAAGACGCAATGGCTGAACTATCAGCACCACCCGATAACGACAAAACCCAGCCATTGGAATAGGATTTTCGCATATAATCCCAAAGTCCTAAGGCGATTACTTTGGCAAATTCTTCCTGTTTCTGTAATTCCTCAGTATCCGTATTTGTTTCAACTGGTGAAAATTTGTTTAAGTTAAAATCGATAGAAAGTACACCATCACACTCCAAATTATATGAAGATGATATTTGAAATTGTTGAGAAATAATGGCAAATTCCTGAAACGAAAACCGTCTCATTTCTTTCAAAACCCTCCCATTTTGACACAAATAAGCATCTCCGTCAAAAATAGTTCTTCCAGATTCATTGCCTAAAAGATTGGAGAATACATAAATCCCTTGTACAATTTCTGAACCTTTACGCGAAATTTCCCTTCTAATACTATTTTTTCCAAAACTGAAATGAGAGGCAGACCCATTGCAGACTATTTGTACTCCTCGTTTAGCTAATTGATAAGCCGGACGATTTTCCTCCTCCCATGCATCTTGACAAATTTCAATACCCAGGCGGATCCCAGAAAAATCAACTACATAATCTCCAAAAGGAACCGAAGTCCCACCTAAATCAACAAAATCCCGTATTCCTGAAGGCCATGGTGTAAACCAACGAGCTTCATAATGCACACCATCATTGGCTAAAAATTGTTTGGGTATAAGGGCTAAAATTTCTTTTTGAAATAATATGGCTGTTGCATTGAATAATTTTCCTTTCCACCATATAGGCAAACCCACTAAAACCAATTGATTTTGAACTTGCTCCTTTAACTTTAACAAAGATTCAATGGATTTTTCAGAAACAAAAGTTCCTAAAAACTGATCTTCACAACCATATCCACTTAAACAAAGTTCTGGAAAATTAACAATATCGTGTGATTCTATTTCCTTTAAGGCTTTTTGAATACGCAATAGATTTCCATCCCAATCCAAAGGGATTTGGTTTAAAGTAACAGCAGCAATGGAAACAAAAGACATTTTATCTTGGTTTTGAAGCAGGTTTACTTGGCTTTTTAAATTTATACCAAGGATTTTTCACAGCTGGCTGATTAGGACCAGCAGCAATTGGACTTTTGCGAATGTGTTTGTAACGAGGAGTATACATCCAAGAAAACGCTGCTCTAGGTCTAAAGTACTGCTCACCATGCCGATGCTCTACTTGAACTCGACAAGATTCTCGTGGACAACGAGCTGACCAACAAGATGTGATTCCAAAAAGGAAAACAACCAAAAAACCTAAATTAAAAATTCTGTTTTTCAAAACCTGAAACAAATCAAATTAAATTACAAGAATCTAAACGAATTCTTCCTTTTTATATTTCGTACAAAGGGTTAATTTTGCAAAAAATCAATTTGTGGAAAAAACCTTCAAAGATATAAAAATCCCTTCAGAAACCTTTGCAATTACCTATCCCTTGATGGAATCTTTTTACACAATACAGGGAGAAGGCCAGTTTCAAGGACATGCTGCGTATTTTTTACGTTTAGGAGGTTGTGATGTGGGTTGCCATTGGTGCGACGTTAAAGAAAGTTGGCCCATAGATACCCATCCACAAGTTACCATTCATCAAATGTTGGAGGACATCAAAAACACTCCGACCCAAATTGTTGTGATAACCGGAGGAGAACCTCTTATGCACAATTTAGATCCATTAACTGAAGTTTTACAAGCTGCAGGTTACAGAACACATATTGAAACATCGGGAGTTGGTGAATTTACAGGGTATTGGGATTGGATTTGTTTCTCCCCTAAAAAATTCAAAAAACCAAACTCTGAAATTTTCCCTAAAGTCGATGAATTAAAATTAGTAGTTTTTCATCCTTCTGACATTGAATGGGTACAGCAATTTGTAAGTCAAATGCCAACAAATTGTAAATTATTAGTACAGCCAGAATGGTCAAAAAGAGATGACATAAGTCCAATTCTAGTGGATTTCGTTAAAAATAATCCACAATGGAATATTTCCATTCAAACCCACAAATACTTACAAATTCCGTAAAATGATAAAACTTTTCATTCTTGGAAGTTTTTTTTCATTTAGCGATTCAACAAAAATCGCACAAAAAACAGACATTACATCCTTAAACACATTCCACTCACAATATTTCCCACAATATAATAAAGCAAAAAACGAAATTTACTTTACGCTTCGAAAAAACAAGGGAGATCGCGAAGATTTATTTGTTTCTAAAGTTGTGCAAGGCGTCGCCTTGCAGGCATCTCCAGTCGAACAAATAAATACAAATTTTTTAAACGAAGGCACCTGTTCCTTTAGTGATAATGGAAATACGATGATTTTTTCAGCATGTGATTATCCAAACTCTAAAGGAGGATGTGATTTATATGAAAGTAATTGGGTCAATAATCAATGGACACCTGCCAAAAACCTTGGATTTTTCATTAATTCAAGAGAATGGGATGGGCAACCTCATTTGACCAATCAAGGCAAAACCATTTATTTTTCTTCTGAAAGAGAAGGTGGATTTGGCAATCGAGATCTTTGGGTTAGTGAAAAGGACGCAAATGGAGCTTGGGGTTTACCTAAAAACCTCGGACCCGAAATCAACACCAAATTAAATGAAATAGGCCCCTATTTTTTAGCTTCAAAAAACATTTTACTTTTTTCAAGTGATCGGAAAGAAGGAAAAGGCAAACTCGATTTTTACCAAAGTTTAAGGGAAAATGGAAAATGGTCTAATTCAAAGAATTTAAAATTAATTAATTCCAAAGAAGATAATGCAGGAATTTGTGAAGGAGTTTTACCCAATGAGTTTTTTATAACAGAAAGTAATTCTTTCAATAACCCATCTGAGAGTATTTATTCAATTATTTTACCAGATTCTCTTTGGTTGCAATCCGAACAAAAATCAATTTTAGAATCACCTAAACCTGAAAAAGTTCAATTTAAAGACCTTTCCTTTTCCGATGTATTATTTGCAAATAATAGATGGGAATTACCTCTTCCGATACCTAAAAGTTTAAAACTTTTGTCTCAATTCCTTCATGAAAATCCTGAAATAAAAATAACTATTGAAGGACATTCCGATGAAACAGGAAATGCCAAAAACAATCTAATTCTTTCTCAAAAAAGAGCTGATGAAGTAAAATGGTATTTATTAAAACAAGGTCATTCTACGAATAAAATATCAACCATTGGTTTTGGTAATATGAAACCAAAATCGAAAAACCACAAGGAAAACAGGAGAATTGAGATTAGAATTGAAAATTAAGAATTAAAAATTTATCAGATTACTTTTATATAATTCTAGTAAATTACAGGGGGCCACCCTGGCGGGGTAAGGGGAATGCATTTCCCCAACAAAAAAAATATTAAAATTACTATCAACAAATTGATAAAAACACTTACTAATAACAATTTATAACTTTCCAGTTTTAATTAGATAATTTTTCAATGAATCCGTCATATCCTCTTTATATATCGGACGTATGAGTACCTCAGAAATTCCATGGCGTAAAATACCTAATTCTTTGGCTGCAGCGTAAGATATATCAATCATACGTGAACGTTTATGTGGACCACGATCATTAATACGAACAAAAGTAATACGATCTGTTTTGGTAGATTTTACCTCAACCCATGTTCCCATAGCCAAGGTTCTGTGTGCGGCGGTAAAGGCCCTAGGATTGTGCTTTTCTCCACTAGAGGTTCTCCTTCCCTTTAGTTTTTTACTATAATAAGATGCCTTACCAGAATGCCAATGAAGATCTGATTTTGATTCAAAAACACTTAAAGTAAGTGAAAGAAATACAAGTAGAAACCAGAAAAAATACTTTTTTGTTAAAAACATAAGGGCAAAGGTAGCCCTATTTTTTCAAAAAAAGACAATTTTAGTTGAAAGGTAAAAGGTATGAAGTATAAAAGATTGCTTTAAAAACACACCTTACACCTTACACCTTATACCTTATACCTTATACCTTATACCTATCTATTCGCAATCTCCACAAATGCTCTCTCAGTAGCACCCGTATAGATTTGACGAGGACGTCCGATTGGCTCTTTATTAGCTCTCATTTCCTTCCACTGAGCAATCCAACCTGGTAAACGACCAATGGCAAACATTACAGTAAACATATTGGTTGGGATACCTAAAGCACGATAAATGATTCCTGAATAAAAGTCAACGTTAGGATACAACTTACGAGCAACAAAATACTCATCATTCAAGGCTGCTTGCTCCAAATGAGAAGCAATTCCTAACACTGGATCATTAACGCCTAAAGCAGATAATACATCATCTGCAGCTTTTTTAATGATTTTAGCACGAGGATCAAAGTTTTTGTACACACGGTGTCCAAATCCCATCAAACGGAAGCCAGAGTTTTTATCCTTTGCCATCGCGATGTATTTTTCAGTATCACCACCATCTGCCTTAATCGCCTCTAACATTTCAATAACCTCTTGGTTAGCACCACCATGTAATGGTCCCCAAAGTGCATTGATACCTGCAGAAATAGAAGCATACAAACTAGCATGCGAAGAACCTACCAAACGAACTGTTGAGGTAGAACAGTTTTGCTCGTGGTCGGCATGTAAGATTAATAATTTATTTAAAGCTTTAGAAACGATTGGATCTACTTGATAAGAAGAACCAGGAGTTTTGAACATTAATTGCAAGAAATCAGAACAATAATCTAAAGAAGTATCTGCTTGATTGATACCTTCTCCAATTGATTTTTTATACCACCATGTTGCCATAATAGGCAATTGGGCAATTAAGCGCAGAATGCTTTTCTCAGGATCTTCGTTGCCATCTACATCATAAAATGCCGACATAGAACCCACCAATGCTGCGATTTCGCACATAGGATGACCTTCTTTGGGGAATGCATTGGATACCTTCACAATGGAATCATTTACAACTGCCTCCGCTTTGATAGCATTAGCAAATGAATCTAATTGAATTTGTGTAGGCAATTCACCATTGATTAATAAATAGGCAACTTCTAAAAAGGTAGCTTTGTCTGCTAATTCCTCGATTGAATAACCTCTGTAACGCAAAATACCCTCCTCTCCATCTAGGAAAGTTATGGCACTTTTGGTTGCCCCAGTGTTTTTAAAACCTGGATCATACGTTACATATCCTGATAAGTCACGAAGTTTTGCAATGTCAATTGCTTTTTCGTTTTCAGAACCTGATAATGTAGGAAGTTCAAATGTTTTACCATCTACATTAATAATTGCGTTTTGCGACATAATTGTTTAAATTATACTTAATCGAAACTATGATTTTGTATAAACAGTTTGGCACTGTTTTCAAAATTCAATCTACTAAGATACTACGGAATTTTGAAACCTTGCTTACCTTTATGAATCCAAAATAAAATAATTTAATATTTTCAACTTTTTCTAAAAAAAGTTCAATAAAATTTGGCTAAATGAACAACTTAAAGCAAAAAATTTCTACTTACTCCTATACTTCCAAAGATAGATTTCTACGTTATGTCCAAATTGATACGCAATCGGACCCAAATGCATCTTGTTTTCCGAGTACCGAAAAACAAAAGAATCTAGGTCGAATTTTAGTTGAAGAATTGCAAGCCCTAGGAATTGCAAATGCCCACATGGATGAGTTTGGATATGTTTACGCTTTTTTGCCATCAAATCAATCAAAAAAAATCCCCGGTATCTTTTTTTGTTCTCACATGGACACCTCACCTGATTGCTCTGGGGAAGGAGTAAAACCCATCGTACATCTAAATTACCAGGGTCAAGACCTTGTCTTACCCGATGATCCTACGGTCATTATTAAATTAGCTGAACATTCGGATTTAGCAGAACAGATAGGTAATGACATCATTACAGCATCAGGAAAAACACTTCTAGGAGCAGACAACAAAGCTGGACTTGCGGAAATTATGGATGCCGTGGCTTTTTGGCAGCAACATCCTGAGGTACCACATGGAGACATAACCGTAGTATTTACTCCTGATGAAGAAGTAGGTAGAGGAACAGAGCATATTAATTTATCCAATATCAAAGCTGAATTTGGATATACTTTAGATGGTGAAAAACGTGGCCACTTAGAAAATGAAACATTTTCTGCCGATGGAGCAGTTTTGACAATTCATGGTGTTTCTCAGCATCCTGGATTTGCTAAAAACCGTATGGAATCTGCTATCAAAATTGCAGCAGATATCGTTGCTAATCTTCCAAAGAATTATCTTTCGCCTGAATCAACAGAAGAAATGGAAGGATTTATCCACCCTGTTGAAATTTCCGGTTCCGTGGAAGAAGCCAAAATAGAATTTATCTTACGCGATTTTGATAAAAATCAATTAATTAAACAAGGTGAATTGATTCAAGAAATAACTCAAAAAGTATTGAAAAGCTATCCAAAATCAAGTTTTACCTATGTTCAAACTGAGCAATATCGAAACATGAATGAGGTTTTAAAAGATCGACCAGAAATCACCCAACTGGCTTTAGATGCTATGAAAATAGCTGGATTAAACCCTGAACTAAAAAGCATTCGCGGAGGAACAGACGGCTCTCGATTGACCTTCATGGGACTTCCCTGCCCCAACATCTTCGCCGGAGAACATGCCTTTCATTCCAAACAAGAATGGGTAAGTGTGCAGGATATGGAAAAGGCGGTAGAGGTTATATTGAGAATTGCAATTCAATGTGTTAGTTGAAAATTGAAAGTGGAAAGTTGAAAGTTACATTTATTTATTCACATTTTTCAACTTTCCACTTTCAATTTTCAACTTAAATCTACTCCCACTCTATCGTAGCTGGTGGCTTCGATGAAATATCATACACCACACGGTTCACGCCTTTCACTTTATTAATAATTTCGTTGGAGATTTTACCTAAGAAATCATAAGGTAAATGACACCAGTCGGCTGTCATGCCGTCTAAGGAAGTTACAGCACGCAATGCTACGACTTTTTCGTAGGTACGCTCATCACCCATTACACCAACAGATTGTACTGGTAAAAGAATTGCACCAGCTTGCCAAACTTGGTCATAAAGTCCTTCCGATTTTAAACCATTGATAAAAATAGCATCCACTTTTTGTAAAATATCAACTTTTTCAGCCGTAATATCACCTAAAATACGGATAGCTAATCCTGGTCCTGGAAATGGATGACGACCCAATATCTTTTGATCAATACCTAATGTCTTTCCAACCAAACGAACTTCGTCTTTAAACAAAGTATTTAATGGTTCAACCACTTTCAATTTCATAAAATCTGGCAATCCACCCACGTTGTGGTGCGATTTAATTGTTGCCGAAGGCCCTTTTACAGATACCGATTCAATCACATCCGGATAAATCGTTCCTTGTCCTAACCACTTCACTCCTTCAATCAAATGTGCTTCGTGATCAAACACATCAATAAAGGTTTTTCCAATTGCCTTACGCTTTGATTCTGGATCAGATAAACCAGCCAAGGCATCATAAAAACGTTTTTTAGAATCAACCCCTTTCACATTCAAACCCATACTCTTGTAGGATTCTAAAACCTCCTCAAATTCGCCTTTTCGCAATAAACCATTGTCAACAAAAATACAATAAAGATTTTGACCTATGGCCTTGTGTAATAAAACTGCAGCCACAGAACTATCCACTCCACCGGAAAGTCCCAACACAACTTTATCATTTCCAATTTTCTTTTTCAAATCGGCAACTGTCGTTTCAACAAATGAATCAGAAGTCCAAGAAGCTGAACATCCACACACACCAACCACAAAGTTTTTCAAAATCTGCTTTCCTTCTGTGCTATGCGTTACTTCGGGGTGAAATTGAATACCAAAAACGGGTTTAGAAGGATTGGCAAAAGCCGCCACACGAACTGATTCAGTTGATCCAATTACTTCATATTCAGCAGGCAATTCCATAATGGTATCACCATGCGACATCCAAACCTGAGAATTTGCGGAAACGTCTTGAAATAAAATACTATTTCTGACACTCTTTAAATGGGCGCGACCATATTCCCTATGCTGGGAAGCCTCCACGGATCCACCACCTAAATAGGCCAATAATTGAGCACCGTAACAAATACCTAAAATAGGCAAATCCCCAAAAGCAGCTAAATTAATTCGTGGAGAATCCTCTTCACGAACAGAACAAGGAGAACCCGAAAGGATTATTCCCTTTACCGACTCATCAATTTCTGGAATATGATTGTAAGGATGAATTTCACAATATACTTGCAATTCACGTACGCGACGTGCTATTAATTGAGTTACTTGAGAACCGAAATCGAGAATAATAATTTTTTCTGCCATTGTAGCTTTTGTCAAAAATAAACGGCAAAGGTCGTAAATTTCAGGCAATTTTTATCAAAAAAATCCAAAAAACTATTTGTAAAGTAGGTATTTTTTTCTCAATACCAAATAGGATTTCAAATCTTTCTCCCAAGAGGCTTCAATCTCCTTTTCTGAAATATTTTGTAATAATTGTAAGCGCAATTGATCTGTTCCAGCCAATTTATCAAAAAATGATGGTGAGGTAAAAAACTTGTCGCCTTGATTAATTTTATTAAAAAACTCAATTAAATATTTCAAGGAAAATCCTTCTTGGAGTGCTAAATCATTTCTAAAATCATAGCCATAGCACAATTGGTTCTTCATCACAGGATCCATGGCACCCGGTTTAGGCAGAGGCGTAAATTCATAATTTCCAATTTTAGTAGCTGGAGTTCCTATAACCTGAAAAGGCAATTCGGTTCCCCTGCCAACGCTCACTAAAGTTGGTTCAAACAAACAAATAGAGGGATACAAGGCGATGGAAACATCATTTGGCAAATTTGGTGAAGGAGCAACTTCAAGATGAACCTTACTTTTTCGTTTATAATTTGAGACAGGAATTACCGTCAATTGACATTTCATACCATTATTTAACCAACCTTCCCCATTAATCATTTGAGCTAATTCTCCGGAAGTACATCCATAAATTAAAGGAATAGGATTCATACCCACAAAGGAAGAAAATTTACGATTCAAGACAGGACCTGCTACTTCGTTTGCATGTGGGTTTGCCCGATCCAAAACCAATAATGGGATCTTATTTTCAGCACAGGCCTCCATCACCAAATGTAAAGTTGAGCTATAGGTATAAAATCGAACTCCAATATCTTGTATATCAAAAATTAGGTAATCCAAACCAGCTAAATCCTCTTTACTAGGCTTATTATGTTTTCCGTATAATGAAATGATAGGCAGTTTTGTAGATGCATCTATTTCATTTTCCAAATGACTCCCAGCATCTGCCTTTCCACGAAATCCATGTTCTGGTCCAAATATTTTTGTAACCTGTACACCACGAGAAAGTAGCGTATCTAACAAATGTTTTTTGCCAACCATAGAAGTTTGATTGACCACCAAACCTACTTTTTTATCCTTAATAATAGGCAAATAGCTTTCAAAATGAGCGGCAGCCGGCAAAAAAGTCTTATATTTTTGGGCAAAAATTGCTGTAGATAATCCGAGGAAAATCACAATCATTTGGAGGTATCGAAGCATCCTATTTACTTTGCGGTTTAGAGTAAGATTTCAAATATCGGGTATTTTCAGATTTTCTCCACAGTCTTATGAACTTTTCTTTGTTTGTAGCCAAAAAAATTCGCCATACGGAACAGGCCTCCTTTTCTCGAACGGTGACTTATGTTGGAATAGGAACAATAGGCTTAGGAGTTTCAATTATTTTAATATCATTTGCCATTTTATTTGGTTTCAAACAAGCAATCATTGACAAGATTAGTGGATTTTATGGAGATTATAAAATCTCAAAAGTATCTGAAAATCATAGCCAAAGTGCCTCCTTTATACAAGTTCCCCCAAATTGGGAATCTAGTATTTTACAAAATCAAGAAATTAAATTTCTGCATAAAATTGTCCAAACTCCGGGATTGGTAGTTGGTAAAAAATCGCTTAGTGGTATTATCATCAAAGGAACTCAATCAAAAGAATTTTTGAGCACCATTTTACCACAACATTTGTTAGGTGGAAGGTCCAAATTTTTAACAAAATCTTCTATAATTATATCAAAGACAATTGCAGAAAAATGTCAAGTCAAAGTTGGCGACAAATTGATTTTATATTATTTACAGGCAGCCAATCGACCCCGAAAAGTTACCGTTCAGGCCATTTTTGAAACGGGCTTAGAGGAAATAGACCAATACACTGTCTTTTGTGATATAGGTTGGGTGAAGGAAATGATTCAAGTCCCAGCAAATTTATATACATCTGTTGAAGTGCATACTAAGGAGCACCAAACAGACATTTACCAAAAATTAGAAAAATCATTACCAGAAACCGTCAAAGTTGAAAGCATTCAAGAATTGGACCCTGCCATTTTTGATTGGCTAGGAATGCTCGACAGAAACATTGTAATTTTAATCACATTGCTTTTGGTTGTAGCTGGATTCAACATCATTGCAACCTTATGGGTATTGATTATGGAACGTATTCCGATGATTGGCCTACTCAAGTCCATGGGTGCCAGCAATACACAAATAAGACGAATATTTTGGTGGAATGGCATGTTCATTCTTATCTGGGGACTTATTATTGGTAATTTATTTGCACTCGTATTTTGTTATTTACAAGGCGAATATCATTTGATTCCCTTAGATCCAAGTACTTATTACATGAATTCCGTACCAATTGCTTGGTCCTCCCAATCGTGGCTTCTTACAAACATAGGCACTATCGCCTTAGTGGCTGTATTTTTAAGTATTCCTACGCTTTATATTCAAAAGATTAGTCCGCTGGAGGCGATTAGGTTTAGGGAGTAAATTAGTGAGCAAGTGAGCCTGTGAGCCAGTGAGCAGAGTGACCCAGTGTTCCTATGATTTAATTAGAAAAATTGTCACAAAAAGTTTACAAATCAAAAGCAATAATTTTACATAATTATTATGACAATTTTTACTAAAAAATTTAGTCTCCTTCTTTTTGAAGGGGGGGGAGGTGAAGGTAAAATATCACATCACAAAATCATCTATCATTGGGAAATAATTCGTTGGAACAAACATTATTGTTAGAAAAAGCAACGGAATTTATCAAAGACACTCATAAATCACTGGCTCACTTTGCTCACTGGCTCACTTTGCTCATTGGCTCACTTTGCTCACTCACATACTAGCTAACTGTCTCCCCAGCTTCCACCACAGCAATAGCCACCATATTCACAATTTCTCTTACTGAAGCACCTAATTGCAATACGTGTACTGGTTTTTTGAGTCCGAGTAAAATCGGACCAATGTATTCAATATTGGCAGCTTCTTTCAATAAATTATAGGCAATATTAGCGGCCGATAAATTAGGAAATATCAAAGTATTAGCCGTTTCATTACCTAATTGAGCAAACGGATAATTCTGTTGTCTTAATTCTTTATCAAATGCCAAATGCGCCTGCATCTCTCCTTCTATTAACCAATTAGGAAATTTCTCTTGCAAAATTCGTGTGGCTTCACGCATTTTAACTGAGTCTTCCCCATCGGCAGAGCCAAAATTGGAATAACTTAATAAGGCAATGCGTGGTTTAATGTTAAATTGTTCCACCGACTTCGCCGTCAATTCGGTAATTTCTACAATATCCTCAACACTTGGATCAAAATTGATGGTAGTATCAGAAAAGAACAAGGGACCTTTATCACTTAACAACAAATACATTCCGGCTACTTTTTTGACGCCGGGTTTCTTTCCGATGATTTGCAGTGCAGGACGAATCGCGTCCGGATAATTTTTGGTCAAACCAGAAATAACACCATCCGCCATTTTGGTTTCAAGCATCATCGAGGCAAAATAATTGCTTTTACGCACTTCCTTGTCTGCTTCCCAACGCGTGGTGCCCCTACGCTTCCTTTTCTCGTAATACAATTCACCAAATTTCTTCAATAAGTCAGCGTTTTCAGGGGCACGCAAATCCATAATCTGCGCGCCTGTTAAATCAATATGATGCTCGTCTGCAATAGCTTCAATATTGGCTCTTCTTCCCAATAAAATAGGTTTGGCAATCCCTTCATCCATTACCTCACGTACGGCCTTCAACACTTTCAAATTCTCGGCATCAGCAAACACAATCCGTTTGGGATTACTTTTCGCACGTTTCATGATGAATTTCATCACTTGATTGTCTAATCCCAATCGTTTTGCTAATTGCAATTCATACGCCTCCCAATTTTTAATGGGTGCTGCTGCAACTCCAGAATCCATGGCTGCTTTGGCAACTGCCATCGAAACGGTAGTTATTAATCGCGGATCCATGGGTTTTGGAATGATGTATTCTGGACCAAAACTTAAATTCTTTTCATTATAGGCCAAATTCACAATATCAGGAACTGGCTTTTTTGCCAACTCTGCTAAGGCTTTTGCAGCAGCCAATTTCATAGCTTCGTTAATTTCCCTCGCACGAACATCCAAGGCACCTCTAAAAATAAATGGAAAGCCCAATACATTATTCACTTGGTTCGGGTAATCGGATCTACCCGTGGCCATAATTATATCCTCACGCACTGAAACTGCCACATCATAGGCAATTTCAGGGGTTGGATTAGCCATTGCAAAAACAATTGGATGCGCTGCCATAGAGGCAATCATTTCTTTAGATAATATATTACCAACTGATAAACCCAAAAACACATCGGCTCCAACCATCGCTTCAGCAAGCGTTGATTTTTTAGTTGCCACACAAGCGAGAGGTTTTAGGTATGGATTTAAATCAGTTCGAGCTTCGGAAACCAAACCATCTTTATCAAAAATGGTAAAATTTTCAATCTTTGCACCTAACTGTAGATATAATTTGATACAAGAAATGGCCGCCGCTCCCGCGCCGGATATCACAAATTTGACCTTGGTAATATCCTTTTTGACTAGCTCCAAGGCATTAATCAAAGCAGCAGAGGAAATAATTGCTGTACCATGCTGGTCATCGTGCATGATTGGTATTTTCAATCTTTGCTTCAATTTTTCTTCAATTTCAAAGCATTCGGGTGATTTGATATCTTCCAAATTAATACCGCCAAAAGTAGGCTCTAAACGAACCACCGTTTCTACAAATGAATCTGGGTCGGTACAGTTCAATTCTAAATCAAATACATCAATATCTGCAAAAATCTTAAACAAGACTCCTTTGCCCTCCATCACAGGCTTACTTGCCTCAGCACCAATATTTCCTAATCCTAAAACAGCTGTGCCATTTGAAATAACACCTACTAAATTACCCTTAGCAGTGTAATCATATACCTTCTCTACATTTTCGGCAATTTCAAGACATGGTTCGGCAACTCCTGGAGAATAAGCTAAAGATAAATCTCGTTGTGTAGCAGTAGATTTGGTGGGTTTAACTTCAATTTTACCTGGTTTTCCAGACGAATGATATTCTAATGCATCTTGTTTTAATATGTTAGATACGGACATTTTTTATAATTTGTTGATGTTTATTCTTTCTTAAATTCATTTTCGTGTTTTGCCAACCATACGGTTGCCACTCCATTTCCAATAATATTAGTAATGGCTCTAGCTTCCGACATAAAACGATCTACACCCAAAAGTAAAGCCAATCCTTCCATCGGAATGACCTGTAAGGCTGAAATAGTAGATGCCAAGACCACAAAACCACTTCCTGTAACTCCTGCAGCCCCTTTTGAGGTTATCATTAAAACGCCCAAAATAGTTACCATTTGTCCCATGGTCAAATCAATTCCATACACCTGCGCCAAAAACAAGATGGCCATGGACAAATAAATACTTGTGCCATCTAAGTTAAAAGAATATCCGGCAGGAACCACCAAACCAACAACTGATTTTGAGCATCCCATTTTTTCCAATTTATGCATAAGGGAAGGTAATCCAGCTTCGGAAGAGGAAGTCCCCAATACAATCAATATTTCTGCTTTGATGTAATTCAAAAAACTAGAAATACGTTCTCCACAAGTACGTAAAATAAGTCCCAAGACCACGAAAACAAAAATTCCCATGGTTGCATAAACTGAAATCATCAATTTACCGAGCGGAATCAATGAATGGATGCCAAATTTTCCAATCGTGAATGCCATTCCCCCCAAAGCACCTAGGGGTGCTAAAATCATAACCCCATGCAATCCTTTAAAAATCCATTGTAAGGCCTGATTCATTCCCGCCACCATACGTGCTTTTGCTCTTACCTGATTTAAAAATATGCCAAAAAAGATTGAAAAAAATAAGACTTGAATGGTGAAATTTTCTTTGAAAAATCCTAACCAATTAAAACTTGCAGCTTTTGCTGTGTATTTTGAAATATCTCCACCTGCTACTTCTGAACGGATGACTCCAACTCCAGGTTCTAAGATATGCGAAACTAAAATCCCAATCAATAAAGCAAAAGTGGTCACTATTTCAAAATATAAAACAGCTTTGCCTCCCACTCTTCCAACTTTCTTTAAATTGCCCATGTTAACAATCCCAAGGCTGATCGTCAAGAAAATAATTGGGTTGATAAATAATTTCACTAAACTGATAAAAACACCTGAAAAAACTTCCGAAACGCTTGGTCCAACCGCTAACTCCGCCCCTAAAAATGAATAAGTGAATTTTTCTTCAAACACTTTAAAAAGTGCCCAATCCTTATGAAAATGACCTATAAATACCCCAATAACAACACATAATAGTACATAAAATGTCAGATTGTGTGTAATATTTAGTTTTTTCATACGTTAATGTTAGATTGTTTAAAACAAATGTACAGATTAAATCCTGATTTTAGGTTTGGGAAAGTAGGAAGATTTACCGAATTTTGTAGGCTGTGGAACTGAATACAGTTTGGTTCTGTTAAAGATTAGGAACAAAATTAAAAAATGGCAGAAAAAATAAAATGCTTGATTATCGGCTCTGGTCCTGCGGGATTCACAGCTGCAATTTATGCTTCAAGAGCAGGTTTAGAACCTATTTTATATCAAGGTGCACAACCGGGTGGACAATTAACAACAACTACAGAAGTTGATAATTTCCCTGGCTATCCGCATGGAGTTGATGGTCCAACGATGATGGTTGATTTAGAAAATCAGGCCAAAAGATTTGGAACTGATGTAAGAACAGGAATGGCTACCAAGGTAGATTTTACGAGTTCTCCCAAAAAAGTTTGGATTGACGAATCCTATGAAATAGAAGCCGATGCAGTAATTATTGCTACCGGTG
Organism: Sandaracinomonas limnophila; assembly: GCF_004005965.1. GTDB lineage: Bacteria > Bacteroidota > Bacteroidia > Cytophagales > Spirosomataceae > Sandaracinomonas > Sandaracinomonas limnophila. Next base: position 660,688 of record NZ_SACY01000001.1, read on the forward strand.
CTTCAGCCAAATGGTTGGGCTTAGAAGGAGAAAAAACTTTTAATGGTTTAGGAGTTTCAGCTTGTGCAGTTTGTGATGGTTTCTTTTATCGCAACCAAACAGTAGCAGTTGTAGGCGCTGGGGATACTGCTGCTGAAGAGGCCTCTTATTTGGCCAATTTATGTGAAAAAGTACATTTAATTGTTCGCAGAGATGAAATGCGTGCCTCATTGATCATGCAGGAGCGTGTAAAAAATAATCCCAAAATTGAAATTCATTGGAACACTGAAACCGAAGAAATTTTGGGTGATGCAAGTGGAGTTACAGGCATTCGAATCAAAAATAATAAATCAGGCGAAACAAGCGAATTAGCCTTAACTGGATTTTTCGTTGCCATTGGTCACCAACCAAACACCGCTATTTTCAGAGGACAATTGGAAATGGATGCTCAAGAGTATTTAATCACTGAAAAAGGTAGTTCAAAAACAAATGTAGAAGGAGTATTCGCTTGTGGGGATGTTCAAGATACAATTTATAGACAAGCAATTACTGCTGCAGGTAGTGGTTGTATGGCAGCTTTAGATGCAGAAAGATGGTTGGCTGCAACAGGATTACATTAAAAATTTATGAAATATATAATTTTATTTTTTAGCATTTTTTCAATCCTATTCGCAAACAATTCCTTTGCGCAGGAGAAAAATTTGTTCAAAAAAAGCACAAAAATTGAAAGCAAACCCAATACCCCCTCTGTAAATAAACGGGAGGAATTAGATGAGCTACCACCTCTACAGTTTAGAAATGAGACAACTGAAACCTCAGGAAAAATTGCTGGATCTGAAATGGAGGAAAGAAAATTTGAACCCATAAAAATTGTCAATAATTCTATCAGTAATTTTGATACAACTTCAATTGATGAAGGCGAGAATTTAGTCGTAGAAATTGAAGAAGAAGCTGCCCCAGAAGGTACTGAAGAATTTGTAACTGTTGCCTCCTATTATTCAATTTGGGATACTAAAAATATTGACCCCTACGATATTGATGCAAAGGATTTTGACGAACCAGTGGATATTGAATTATACAATATTCCTGCTGGCAAAAATTGGGCAAATCCTTTGGCAAACGTAAAATTGACTAGTCCTTTTGGTCCACGTTGGGGCCGTTTACATGCGGGTGTAGACCTGGATTTAGAAACGGGTTATCCTGTTTATTCCACCTTTGATGGAATAGTTCGAGTCAATGGATTTGATTACGGTGGATATGGAAATTACATGGTTGTAAGACATTATAACGGACTAGAAACCCTTTATGGCCATCTATCCAAAAAAAGTTTGGAATCTGGAGCTATAGTAAAAGCTGGAGATGAAATTGGTTTAGGTGGAAATACGGGTAGAAGTACAGGATCTCACTTACATTATGAAACTCGATTTGAAGGAAATCCATTCAATCCAATGTATGTATTTGATTTTGGCAAAGCAGAACCTGTTTCTGATCATATTGTATTAACAGCAAGAACGTTTGATCGCCGTTCTTTGGGACTTCGTAACGAGTTTGGTGCATCTGGTGAAAAAATCAAAAGTCGTAGAAAATATTGGTACAAAGTTCGCTCTGGTGATTCCCTGTACACAATTGCCCAAAAAGCTGGAATTTCTGCAAGTAGATTAGCTAGAATAAATGGATTAAAACTTAGTTCCACCATTCGATCGGGCAGAAGATTAAGATTAAGATAATATGAAACTAGATGTTTTAGTGATGGCCGCCCACCCCGATGATGCTGAATTAGCCTGTTCGGGTACAATTTTAGCTTTGATCGCTCAAGGTAAAAAAGTGGGAATCGTAGATTTCACCAGAGGCGAACTAGGAACAAGGGGTACCCCTGAAATTCGATTAGCTGAATCTGCGGAAGCAACTAAAATATTAGGTATTCATGCAAGAGAAAATCTGGAAATCAGAGATGGCTTTTTTCAAAACGATGAAGCAACACAATTGAAATTGGTACAGGTAATACGTAAATACCAACCAGATGTGGTATTAGCCAATGCCTTGGAAGATCGACATCCTGACCATGGAAAAGGTGCCAAATTAGCTATCGATGCTTGTTTTTTAGCTGGATTGCGACAAATTAAAACCGAAGTAAACGGTGAAGAACAAGTTGCTTGGCGACCAAGAAATGTCTATCACTACATCCAAGATCGTTACCTAGAACCCGATTTTGTTTTCGATATAACTCCTTTTTGGGACACCAAAGAAGCCTCCATTCGTGCCTTTAAAAGTCAATTCTTTGATCCAAATTCCAAAGAACCAGCTTCATACATTTCCTCTCCAGAATTCTTAAACTTTATCAAAGCCCGTGCCATGGAAATGGGACATAAAATAGGAGTTGTTTATGGAGAAGGATTTCAGACGCAAAAAACCTTGCAGGTGTTTGAATTTTAAATTGTTAATGGTAAATGGTTAATGGTTAATTGTTAATGGTTGATTATTGTAATTTTATTTTTCTAATTAACAATTTACAATTAACCATTAACAATTTTTTATGGCGCTAGACGCCCAATCTCCCACTTCCCATCTATTAACTGATAAATTACCCGGTCATGTAAACGAGACGGTCGGCCTTGCCAGAATTCAAAATAAGTCGGAATTAATTCATATCCACCCCAATAATCAGGTTTAGGTACTTCTTTCCCTTCAAATTCTTTTACCAATTGATTAAATCTTTCTTCTAAAAATTCACGTGAATCTATGCGAGAACTTTGTTTGGATACCCAAGCTCCTAATTGGGATTCACGCGGTCGAACTTTAAAATATTCATCTGAATCTTGTTTGGATAATTTTCTCACTTCGCCTTCAATTCGAATTTGTTGTTGTAATTCTACCCAAAAAAAGGTAATGGCTGCATTTGAATAAATGGCTAAATCATCTCCCTTGTGTGATAAATAATTGGTGTAAAATGAAAAGCCCTCTCCTACACTTTTTAATAAGACAATTCTACCTGAAATTCGCCCGGATTTACTTAAAGTACTCAAATGCATTGCATTGGGTTCTGGTACCTGAGCCGATTGGGCTTGTTTGAACCAAATTTTAAACTGCTCCAATGGATTCGGGTCCACCATCGACTCCAACAATTCACCCTTTTGATAATTTTCTCTTAACTCAGCTAAATTCATTTTTACAGCTTTAAATTCTTTATCTTTACATCTTGTTGCTTTGGCAATCAAAATCTAATATAAATTTATGAAAAAATTGTTCCTTTTCGATGCAATGGCATTAATTTATCGTGCACATTTTGCATTCGCTAAAACTCCGAGAATTTCTTCCAAAGGTTTAAATACCAGTGCGGTATTTGGATTTGCCAATACAATTCTCGAAGTCATCCAAAAGGAAAAACCTGATTACTTGGGAGTTGCCTTTGACACACCTGCTCCTACGTTTCGACACGTTGACTTTCCTGCCTACAAAGCACAGCGACAAGAACAACCTGAAGATATAACCGTTGCCATTCCCTATGTAAAGAAATTAGTTGAGGCAATGGATATTCCATTACTTATATTAGATGGTTATGAAGCAGATGATATCATTGGAACGATTGCAAAAAAAGCAGTTCAGGCCAATCCTGAAATTGTGGTTTATATGATGACTCCAGATAAAGATTATGGACAATTAGTAGAAGAACGCATCAAAATGTACAAACCTGCCTTTATGGGTAAAGGAGTTGAAGTTTTAGGACCAAAGGAGGTTTGTGAAAAATGGGACATCCAAAACGTTGACCAAGTAATTGACATGTTGAGTTTGATGGGAGATGCTGTAGATAACATTCCAGGAATTCCAGGAGTTGGGGAAAAAACCGCACAAAAATTAATTGCCGAATACGGTTCTTTAGAAAATTTATTAGCCAATACAGCCGATTTAAAAGGAAAACTCAAAGAAAATCTTGAAAACTATGCTGAACAAGGTCGGATGTCGAAACATTTGGCACGCATTTTATGTGAAGTACCCATTGACTACCAAGAAGAACGCCTACTTGCAACACCGGCAAAAAGGGATTTATTAGAGCCCCTTTTGGAAGAGTTAGAATTTAGAACACTAAAAAAACGAATCCTAGGAGAAGAATCCCCAGTTGTAGTTACTAAATCTAAGGCCCCTAAAGTTGCAAGTAACCAAATTGACTTATTTGCATCTTCAATTGAGGAGGAAACAGGCCCAGAACCTAGTTTCACTAATCACAAAAATCTTCAAAGTACGGCTCACCAATACCATTTGGTTCAAGGACTTGCTGCTGTTAAGCAATTAATTCAATACCTTACCCGACAAACTTCAGTTTGTTTCGACACCGAAACTACAAGTTTATTAGCAGTTGAGGCAGAATTGGTTGGTATATCATTTGCCTATCGCACAGGAGAAGCATTTTACATTCCCTTTCCAGCTGACCAAACGGAAGCAAAAGAACTTCTTGAGCCTTTAAAAGAGGTTTTTGAAAATGAGAAAATTCAAAAAATTGCCCAAAATATCAAATATGATATGAGTGTTTTGGCCAATTACGGAATTGAAATTAAGGGAGAAATTTATGACACCATGTTGGCTCATTATTTGATAGAGCCTGAAAAACGTCATAATATGGATGCATTATCCTTGGCCTATTTAAATTACGAGCCCCTTTCTATTGAAGAGTTAATAGGTAAAAAAGGAGCAAAACAAGGCAATATGAGGGATGTAGAATTAAACCTCATCAAAGAATATGCCGCAGAAGATGCGGATATCACCTTGCAACTGAAACCGCATTTAGATAAGGTTTTGGACAAAAATCCAAAAGGAAAAACACTTCTTCATGAGCTTGAAATGCCCTTAACTAGAGTTTTATCAGCCATTGAACGCGAAGGTGTAAATTTGGACATCCCCTTCTTAAAAGAAATGTCTAACACCTTGGAATCTGATGTCAAGATTGTACAGGAACGAATATATGAACTAGCAGGTAAACAATTCAATATCGCGTCCCCTAAGCAATTGGGTGAAATTTTGTTTGAAAAGTTAAAACTAGACCCAAAGGCTAAAAAGACCAAAACGGGTCAATATATGACTGGGGAGGAAATCCTATCAAAAATGGATGCGGAGCATGAAATTGCTTCCAAAATTTTAGATTTCAGAGAACTACAGAAGCTAAAATCGACTTACGTAGATGCTTTACCTCAATTGATTTGTGCCAAAACGGGAAGGATACATACCTCATTTATGCAAGCAGTAACTGCAACGGGCCGATTATCTTCTAAAGACCCAAATCTTCAAAACATACCTATCCGGACAGCGAGAGGTCGAGAAATTAGAAAAGCATTTATCCCAAGAAATGAAGATTACCAAATTCTTTCTGCAGATTATTCGCAAATTGAACTGCGTATAATGGCTGCTTTTTCTCAAGATGATTCCATGTTAGATGCCTTTAACAAGGGTCAAGATGTACATAAAGCAACTGCCGCTAAAGTTTTTGGAGTTGCCTTAGAAGATGTGGATTCCGACATGAGAAGAAAAGCGAAAACTGTAAATTTTGGTATTATTTACGGAGTTTCAGCTTTTGGATTAGCAGAACAAATTGGTATTTCAAGAACAGAAGCCAAAGAAATTATCGAGCAATACTTTGTACAATTTCCGAAGGTCAAGCAATTTATGGACCAATCTATACATCAAGCTCGAGAAAACGGATATGTGGAAACTGTGATGGGTAGAAGGCGCTATTTACGTGATATATTGTCTGCCAACATGAATGAACGTGGATTTGCTGAGCGAAATGCCATCAATGCCCCTATTCAGGGTTCAGCGGCTGACATGATTAAAGTAGCTATGATTCAAGTTCATGACTTTTTGGTAAAAGAAAAATTAAAAACCAAAATGATTTTAACCGTACATGACGAATTGGTTTTTGATGCACATAAGGATGAAATTTCATTTGTAAAAGACAAAATCGATCACATCATGTGCAATGCCTTAGACCTTGGCATTAAAATTGAAACCGGAATTGGATTAGGGAATAACTGGCTAGAAGCGCATTAGAAGTGGAAAGTGGAAAGTGGAAAGTGGAAAGTGGAAAGTTAAAATTACCAAACAACTTTTAAAAAAATAATTTAAATTGCAGGGGATAAGGGGCGGCATTTCCCCAAACTTAAAATAAATTGAAAATCCTAACTAGAAACTGATAAAGATTTCCACTTTCCACTTTCCACTTTCCACTTTCCACTTTCAACTTTCAACTTTCAATTTTCAACTTTCAATTTTTTAGTCTTCAAAACGCTTAGTAATGGCGCCATACGAATCAATTCGTCTATCTCGAAAAAACGGCCAGGTTCTGCGATAATATTCTGCGGAATCCATATCAACTCCAATTACGGAAATTTCCTCTTTGTGGTGTGAACCTTGGAAAATAACCCGTCCGAATGCGTTGGAAACAAAGCTCCCTCCCCAAAACTGTTGTCCATTTTCTACCCCTACCCGATTCACTGAAACCACTGGAATTCCGTTGGCTACTGCATGTGAGCGTTGAATAGTTTGCCAAGCTTGATATTGCTCACGATTTATTTCTCCATCCTTTTCTTCTAAATCCCAACCTATTGCCGTTGGATAAACTAACACTTCAGCCCCCTTCAAAGCCGTTAATCGAGCCGCTTCCGGGTACCATTGGTCCCAACAGATTAAGACACCAATTTTGGCATATTGTGTTTCAAAAACTTTGTAACCTAAATCTCCAGGTGTAAAATAGTATTTTTCATAGTATCCAGGATCATCTGGGATATGCATTTTACGATATTTCCCCAAATAAGTACCATCTGCGTCAATCACAGCTGTGGTGTTGTGGTACAATCCAGCCGCTCTTTTTTCAAACATTGAAGCTACAATAACCACTTTCAATTCTTTGGCAAGTTCCCCTAAAATGTCAGTATTTTTTCCTGGAATTGGTTCAGCTAATTCAAAGTGGTTTTGACTTTCTTCGAAACAGAAATATACCGATTGAAATAATTCTTGCAAACAAATTACCTGAGCACCTTTGGTAGCAGCTTCACGTATGGAAGTAATAGTTTTATCCCAATTTTCAGTAGGGTTTTCAGAACAAGTTAATTGCAGCAAGGCAAATTGTACATTTCTCATAATTATTCAAAGATAGGGTCTAAATCCAATTTCATCCCACAATCAAAATGAAATAAGGGACAAACGTCTGTTTCAATTTTTTGACAAGGTTTACAGGTTAATCCTAGTAGTTCAATCGGCTTAATTTGTGCCCCTTTCAGTAAAAATCCATCTGTAGGAGCAGTATTTGTATATAAAACTACAGGTTGTTTGCCTAATAATACAGACAAATGCAGCATAGCCGAATTGTGAGTAATTACCTTTTCAGCTTTATTTATAATAGTTGCTGATTGCTCTAAAGTTGTTTTTTTACACAAATTTATCACTTTTTCAGGAAACAAAATCTCTAAGCGGTCTCCAAAATTCTTATCCCATTCATCACCAATTAACACCAAAATTCCTTCCCATCTATCTACTAATTCAATCATTTTAGGATAGGAAATCACGCGAACCACACGCCTTGCCCCTAAAGCAAAAACCGAATATTTGGAAGGAAGTGAAAACTCATTTATTGATTCTTCCTCACATTTTATCAGTTGATCATTTATCTGTATTGGAAAATCAAAAGGATTTATGGCCTTTCGTCTTTGAAATAAACAAAAACAAATAGCTTTTGACTGAAAGGAATTGCTAAAGTCGATAATTTCATCAAATTTTTCTTTCCACAAACTACTTACTGTGGCAAAAAAATTATCCTTAAAATAATGCCATTGATCAACTTGAGAAACAATTGATTCCAATTGCTGATGAGAAGATTTCGTCAAAAAATGAACTTCAAGGTTTGGAATAGAGCTTTTTATAGCAGAAAGAGCCGGCAGGGAGACTAAGACATCGCCCAGATTTTCCAAAGAAATACACAAAATCTTCTTCATTGATTAAAATTTCCTTGCAAAATTAGAAAAAAAGGCAATTTACCCTAAATCTTTCCTATTTTTCGGTAAATTGCACTCTAATACAGTAAAATTACAAATGGAAAACAAAAAGCAAGATACCGCCTCTGCCTTAAAAGATATTATTTCCCACGCTAAAGAATACGGATTTGTATTCCCCTCTTCAGAAATTTATGATGGTTTACAAGCTGTTTACGATTACGGACAAAACGGTGTTGAGCTTAAAAATAATTTAAAAACAGTTTGGTGGAAAGCTATGACCATGTTGAACGACAACGTGGTAGGTATTGATGCAGCCATTTTTATGCATCCATTAACTTGGAAAGCATCTGGTCACGTTGATTCGTTCAACGACCCAATGATCGACAATAAGGATTCTAAAAAAAGATACCGTGCTGATACTTTATTAGAGGATCGAGCTGCACAATATGATGCTGAAGGTAATGAAACTAAGGGAAAAGCTCTTTTACAACAAATGGCAAAATGCTTAGATGCAGGAGATTTGGAAGGAGTTCGTCAGATTATTATTGATGAAAATATTACTTGTCCTGTGTCTGGAACTGCTAATTGGACCGAAGTTCGACAGTTTAATTTGATGTTTTCTACCCAAGTTGGTGCCGTTTCAGAAGATGCAAGTTTGATTTATCTTCGTCCAGAAACTGCACAAGGAATTTTTGTAAACTTTTTAAATGTTCAAAAAACGGGGAGAATGAAAGTTCCATTTGGTATTGCACAAATTGGAAAAGCCTTCCGTAATGAGATTGTCGCAAGAAACTTTATTTTTAGAATGCGTGAATTTGAACAAATGGAAATGCAATTCTTTGTTCGTCCGGGTTCTGAAATGGAATGGTATGCCACATGGAAAAACACACGCATGAAATTTCACCAAGCAATTGGATTACCGGCAGCAAAGTTAAAATTCCATGACCATGAAAAATTAGCCCATTACGCAAATGCGGCTGTTGATATTGAATTTGAATTCCCATTTGGCTTTAAAGAAATTGAAGGAATTCACTCAAGAACGGACTTTGATTTAAAAGCACACCAAGAGTTATCGAAGAAAAAGCAACAATATTTTGATCCTGAAATCAACGAAAGTTACATACCTTATGTAGTTGAAACCTCAGTTGGTGCCGATCGCTTATTTTTGGCAACACTTTGTAATGCCTACACAGAAGAAACAGTTGGCGAAGGAGAAAATCAAAAACAAAGAGTCTTTTTAAATCTACACCCTGCAATTGCACCAGTTAAAGTTGCAGTTTTACCATTGGTTAAAAAAGATGGTTTGGCAGAAAAGGGACAAGAAATCTACAATTCACTTAAACATGCCTTTAACACAACTTACGATGAAAGTGGTGCAATTGGCAAACGATATACTCGACAAGACTTAATAGGTACTCCTTATTGTGTAGTTGTCGATTATCAAACCATGGAAGACCAAACAGTTACTGTCCGCGACAGAAACTCTATGGAACAAGAGCGCATTTCTATAGCTGACCTAAAAGAAAAATTAGGACATGCTGTATCGATGGAGCGTATTTTTGAAAAATTAGTTTAATTTAAAAACGCAAACAACGATGAGTACGATGACCGAAGAATCGACAAGTTTACCAGCAGAAAACCAAGAGCAAACTCAAATTACGGAGAATTTTGCTACGGAAGAAAAAATCGTAGAGATTCCAAGTCTTGACCTTCCTGCCAATAAATCTGACTTGTTAGGATTTTTTGAAAAAATCAAATCCATAGCTTCTGAAAGTAAGACTGCAGCAGATTTCAAGAAAATTGAAGAAGCAATAAAAGATGCAAGACAATTGTTTGTCAATCTTCGTTCAGAGGAAAAAACAGCAGCTTTAGCAAAATTCAAAGAGGAAAATGAAAATGCTGAAGAAGGATTTAATTTTAAAGGAGATGAAATTGATCAAAAAATAGAAAACGTTTTAGGTTCAATTCGTGAGATTCGTCAAAGCTTCTTTCAAACTTTAGAAAAACAAAAAGAAAAAGTTTTAGAAGGTAAAACTCGTTTGTTAGATGAATTAAGGAAATTAGTTGATGCTGATGAAAATTCAGATCCTGCTCATGTAAATGCAAGTTTCAAAGCATTTAAAAAGATTCAGGAAGAATGGAAGTCATTGGGAAATATTTTAGGTCCCCAAAATCAAACCTTTTGGGAAAGTTACCATGCATTGGTGGATCGATTCTTTAGCAATAGAAGTATCTTTTTTGAATTATTGGAGTTGGATCGTAAGAAAAATTTACAAGCTAAAGATATCATTGCAAGTAAATTAGAAGCTTTAGCTAAAAAAGTAAACGAAGGTCCTTTACCTAAATTATTAAAAGAAGCAGAGGAATTATTTGAAGAATATAAGCACATTGGTCCAGCACACAAAGAAATTAATGAAGCACTTTGGCTAAGAGTTAAAAAGGCATTAGACGTACTTTTTGCTGAAAAAAGACAAATACAAGAAGCACAAAAAGCTGTTTTTGAAGAGAACTTAAAAATCAAAAAAGAATTAAACGATTTGATGGCCCACCATGCTAGGTTTGTTTCTAGCAGCATTTCTGAATGGAATCAAGCATCTAAAGCCGTTTTAGCCCTACAAGAACAGTGGGGTAAATTAAAAGGTGGAGTGCCACGTGAGGCCGGAAAAGATGTTAGCCACCAATTCTGGGCTAATTTAAAGACCTTCTTCAAAAACAAAAGTGAATTCTTTAACAAAATAGATGCTGAAAGAAAAGCAAATTTAGCTGCAAAACAAGGTTTAATTGATCAGGTAAAAACTTTAACAGAATCTGAAAATGCAGCTGATAACACACAAGCTGTAATTGAATTGCAGAAAAAGTGGAAAGACATTGGACATGTTCCAGAAAAACAGAAAGATTCAATCTATAAGCAATTTAAAGAAGCTTGTGATGTATTTTTCAATCAAATTCGAGAAAAGAGTAAGGGTGCAAAAGATGCGGAGTTTGAGGGCAATTTAACTGCGAAGAAAGGAATTATTGAAGAATTAAAGTCGATGCTAAGTGACCCGAGTTTATTGGCAAGTTTAAAAGCAAAAAAAGAAGCCTGGGATGCTATTGGTTTTGTACCGAAAAAGAATTTAAAGGAAATTCAAGACGAATTCAGAAATACTTGGAATCAGGTCATTGATTTGGCCAAGACTCAACCTAAAGAACAATTAGCTGCTTGGGGATTTGAGTTAAAAGGTTTACCCTCTGAATCTAAACAGGAAGAAAGAAAACCTGTATCAGGAGATGCTCGTAAAAAAATTCAGACCTTGGAAAATGAAATAGCTACTTTACGTAACAACTTAGAATTCTTCGCAAAATCAAAAAATGCTGATAAGTTAATTGCAGAGGTAGAAAAGAAGATTGCCAGTGCAGAGAAAGAGTTGGGGAAGTTGAGGGGTTAATTGTTAATTGTTAATTGTTAATTGTTAATTGTTAATTGTTAATTGTTAATTATTAATTGTTAATTAAAATTTTCAATCATAAAATATTGAGAATCAAATCATTTACAATTAACAATTAACAATTAATAATTATTTCAAAAATTTATTTGCAAATTCCCCCTAATTTACTAATTTTGCATCACCAAATCGCCTCCTTAGCTCAGCTGGTAGAGCAACTGACTTGTAATCAGTAGGTCATTGGTTCGATCCCGATAGGAGGCTCAGAAAGCTCAACAGTAATGTTGAGCTTTTTTGTTTAAATCTACTCCAATCTAATTTACATAATCTGCATTTAAATGCCCTATTCAGCATTTTTTAAAAAAAATAATAGAGCAATTGATTACAATTAGATCCAATGACACATAATCAATCAACTACAATTTAATAAAAATATTGTCATTAAAATTCACCAATTTTGCTGGTAAATTTATCATTTTTATGTAATTTGACTTTATTAATTAATCACTAATAAAAATTAACCACTTTAAATCAAATTGTTCTTTTCAATAAATATATCGTTTCCTTTACTCCAAAGTAATAATAAATAAACTTTGAAATAATTTCACTATGGAACATCTCTTTCAGAAGGCTATTTTTTTATATATGATCAATTGGATATTATTTAGCTTTATATATCTTGAATACAAGCGAATAAATGCAGGATTTGGCGGTATTTTACTTTCATCTGGATATGGTTTTTTATTAATAAAAACTTATACTAAATTAACTATCCCGATACAACTTTTCGGTTTGTATTTAGTCAATAAAAAAATTGACCTAAATTGGCAGGAGAATATATTAATTTTTCTGACTGGCTGGATAGGTTTTTACTCTATAATTGGACAAATTTTGGCATATAAAATTCTAGGTCCAATTACATTGTTTTTCATTTATTTAGGATTAATTTTAATTCCTATTATATGTTTCTATCTATAATTAACCAACATATTAACCTAATAAGCAAAAATTTAAGTAACAAGAATATTTTAACTTAAAAAATCACTAACATAAAATATGACACACAAAATCCCTTATAAAAAATTCAGTTTTTATAAACCCAATCAATTGGAAAAACATCAATACATGCTAATAAAACAAAACTTAAAATTAAACTCAAAATTCAAAATCAAACCAAGCTTCAATTACAAAGCAACTTTTAAATTTGAATTGTCTATATTAAAGATAGTTGGATGCTGTATTATTGCTTTTTTAATCTTAAATTCAATAAGTTCATTTTTTGAAATTAAAATATTAAATGAAATTTCAATTATTCCATTATTTATAGGATTTATGATATTTCTTCTATTTTCGTTTTTTAGTTTAATTCCAACCCTGATATCGTTATTAGATTATAAATTAGATGAAAATAATTATTATAAGAAACTTAATATTGATATATTAAAATCAATTAATTATTTGGATTTTTTAGAACTTCAAAATAATCTTAAAAAATAAACTGATTAACAAAAACAAAATATAATTTAAAAACAAAAATTCGACATAATTAACTTTAATATTATACCTTATTATTTTCTAAAATTAAAATTCATGATAAAAAAAACAATAATGTTAGTTTTTTTACTAATATCAAGTTCTTTTTACTGTTATTCTCAATCACAAATTATTTCAGAGAAGGAATTAATAAAACAAATTTCTTTTACATTTTCTTACTTGGGAGTTGGTGGTGATGATTTTGATAAACTCACTGAATGTTTGTTAAAAAAAATTAAAAATAAATATCCAAATTTCCCTAAAAGAATAAAAAATTCGCAATTAAAGGAGATAGAATCGCTTTCAAAATTATATTCTAATCAATGTATAAACATTGATGGGTTGAATTTATCTTTCAGGTGGACACCTTTTTTAGAAAATATGTTATTTTCAAAATTATATGATATTGAAGAACTTAAATCAATTGATTCACAAAAAAGAAAAAACTTTAGTGAATGTGTTATTGAAGGATTAAAAAACCAATATCCTCAAGGTATAAAATTGGTTAATGGCCTATTAAACCGAGATCCCAATAATAGTCCAGTATATAAATGTAAAAATATTTTATTAGATTAAACTTAGTATTAATCATAAAAATTAAGCTTTAGTATAAAAAATTAAAGTAAAATCACTTTATTTTTTAACTAGTAATTCAAAAAGAATGACAAAAACTACATTAAAAATTATTTTTATCTTTTCTATCTTTATAATTAGCTGCAAGAAATCAAATGAAGAAATAGCGAAAGAATCAATTCGTAATTATTTGAACGAAAACTTGGATGATATTTCTACTTATGAACCTGTAAAATTTGGAAAATTAGACACTATTTTTTCTTTTCAAGGAAATATAATAAAAATAAAAAATCTAAATGAGCCATTGATATTTGTTTCTAATGAAAGCAATAAAAAATTAGGTTTTTTTAACAAACAAACGTATGATATTTTGCTTTTTGATTTTTCATTTCATAGTTTGTTGTGGTATAAAAATAAAATTATACTATTTGATAATAATTCAAGAAATTTTTATTGGGTAGCCTATGATTCACCTACAAAAAACAGAAAGATTAATTCAAATAATCTGCCAGATATTTCTAGTGAAAACAAAATAATTCAATTTTCTAAATTAGACGCATTAGAATTTGAAATGTTTCATTCTTTTCGGCTAATAAATAATCAAAATAAAAGATTTCTCACAAAAAAATATTTTAAATTAAATAATGATTTAGTTGTGATCTCTTCTTTGGATTATACTTTAATCGGTCAAAATAAAAATATTTATAACAATTCTATTAATGATGCTGATACAGCTGTTGCTGATACAATGGCTGTTATGTCGTACTAATGAAGGACCTAATATAATTTTATAAATCCGTAAAATAATTCTTATATTTTTATAAATTCATCCTTTTGATTTTTACAATAATAAACAGTAATAAATAATTAACACAAAGGTTAAATTCTTAAAAAGAGCAGGAAATTCCTGCTCTTTTTTTATTCAAAAATGGTTCAGTTTATCACCAAAGGTTGGACGGTAAATATTTATACATTTGTAAACAAAAATGTTTATATTTGCTATATGAAATCTTACATTGAAAAATTTAAAGGTATACATCCGGGAATTATCTTAGATAGGGAATTAAAAAAAAGAGCCCTTTCTCAGAGACCCTTTGCTCTTTCTATCGGGGAGCATCCACAAACACTAAATGCCATTACCAAGGGTAAACGTAATTTAAACACATCCATTGCTTTAAAAATTGAAAGAAAATTAGGATTAGATGAAGGCACTTTAGCGATTTTGCAAACTTACTTTGATATCAATGAAGAGAAGAAAAAGCTACCGCAAAACACTCCTAACCTTTCCATTATAAGGAGCTCATTATTTTGGGATACAGACATTAATAAAATAGACTGGATTAAGCAATCTAAAGCGGTAATTCAACGAGTATTTGAAAGAGGAAATGAGCTTGAAATCAATGAAATTAAACATTTCTATGGTACGGCCACCATCAATGAGGCAATGAAAAAGATTGTAGTAGAACCATATACAGTTTATTCAAAAACCGAAAAAAAGAATGCTGTATTATAACACAATTAACGAGCTTTTAAAAAATAGCCTGTACATTTTAATGAATTCTGCTATTTTTAAACCTTTTAGATTAGTAGGTGGTAC
Organism: Sandaracinomonas limnophila; assembly: GCF_004005965.1. Classification (GTDB taxonomy): domain Bacteria; phylum Bacteroidota; class Bacteroidia; order Cytophagales; family Spirosomataceae; genus Sandaracinomonas; species Sandaracinomonas limnophila. The sequence goes on from NZ_SACY01000001.1 coordinate 675,771, forward strand.
GGCACTTAGTTTGCAAATAGGCCATAGAGAATCAGTTGATATAGATTTATTTAGCGACCAGGAGTACAAATCCATTAATTTTGAAGAAATTGACAATTTTCTTAAACAAAATTTCAAGTATGTATCAACGAATCAGCTACCACCAGCATTAGGCAAAGCTTACATCATTGGAGCGGATGAAAAAAATACAATCAAATTAGATATTTACTATACAGAACCAATTAGCTATCCATGTGTAGAAATTGAAAATATTAGAATGGCTTCTTGTACCAACCCCTATTTACTACTTACACAGTTTATGGGATAGTGCCATACACAGTACAAACCTAAACCTAGGAAAGCATTTCATTAAGACAACGTATGCTCTAATCTTTCTTTCCATTTTTTCCAGTCGGGAATAATTCTTTCTTGCAGTTCGTAGAATGCTTTATTATGATTATGATGTATTAAATGACATAGTTCGTGAATGACCACATATTCGATACTAGCCTTTGGGGCTTTGACTAATTCAGTATTTAGGATTACTTTTCCCGATTTAGTACAACTACCCCAACGTTTTTCCATTTGGCGAATTTCAATTTCGGGTTTTTCTAGGTTGTATTTTGTGAATTTTTCTAATGCCTTTATTACTAACTCTTCAAATAATATAAAGGCTTTTTCCTTATACCATTCGTTGAGTTTTTTTTCTAAATATTCTGGGTTGATTTTTTTTGTCGTAATTATCATTTTTCCTCTGTATAGCTTAATTTCATTGAAATTATCTTTACAGATTTCCATTTTATACTGTCTTCCTAGATACAAATGTGTTTCTCCGCTAACAAATTGACGTTTTTGCGTTTTTGGCAAGTAACTATAAAAAAATGCTTGTTGCTTTATTATCCAATTGGCTTTGGATTTAACTTTTTTATTGATTTCTGCAATGCTTGCTTCATTTGGAGCCACAACAGTTACCAAGCCATCGGGTAAAACTTTTATTCCTAATGACTTTCTTGCTGCAAAAGACAATTTATACTGAATACTTTTGCTACCGTAGTTTACTTGTTGGATTGAATGTAACATTAAACGTATTTAAGTTTAGCAATCTTGATAACTTCTTCTATCAACTCATCTATCTTATCAAAAGAGAATTGAGTATCGTACTGCTGTTGTTTCTCAAAAAGCAAATCATCTAAATTGTTTTTCAATTCCTTTTCAATTTCTGTATTGGTTTGCCAATCAATTATGAGTGTTTCGTTTTCGTAAATTATACTTTTTATGCACTCCTCAATTTCTATTGCAGTAATGGCTTGTACTTCTTTTGGTTCGGGCGTATTACTAAAACTATTCTCTAAAACCGCATTTATCAAGTTATAAAACGCTACTGCATTCGGCTTTTCCTCGATGGATTTTGGGACATTATTTTGCTTTCCGGTAAGAAATTGGTTTTCGTATTCTTTTGCTCTTTGTAAATACAAAGCCTCATCTATTCGATGCTGATGATAATCGTTAATTGCCTCTTTGATTAAAGTTGATAAATTTTTGTAGAAGATAGGGTCTTCATTCATTTTGACATTAATTGCTTTAATCGTCCTAGTGGCTATATGGTCAGCTTTTGCAGCTTTACTTGTAATCTTTTCTACTTCTGCTTCTCTTTTGTCTTTATCAAAAATATTAACCAGTTCAGTTATTTTTAAAACTTCACCATGCGTAGTAATGTGTTTGTCAATTAGCTTCTGAACTTGAGGCTCGTATGCTGCATAATCTAAATCATCAAAATATCGTCGTTTTACATCTACTCGCAATTGCAAGAAAAACTTACTGTCTTTTTTATACTTGTCAATTACTTTCTCGTTTTTAATATCATTAAACTGTAATGATGCCATTGCCAGTTTAAACAAACGAATAAAAGCAGATAACTTTTCATAAAATGGATGTCTGATACTTACATCATTTAATAATTCGGAATAAGCTTCAGCATCATATTTATTCTTTATGGATTTAAAAATATCCCATAACTCACTATGTGCTTGGGGTAATTTTTCTATTTCAGCATTAATATTGGTTATTGTTCCTGATAGTTCTTCGTTATCAAAATCACTCAATCCACCATAGGTATTAAGTGCATTGTCAAGATTTTCTAAATTACCGTAATAGTCAATAATAAAACCATATTCTTTTCCCGGAGCAACTCTGTTTACCCTTGCTATCGCTTGCAATAAGGTATGTTCTTTTAAACTTCGTGTTATGTAGAGTACTTGATTGTTTGGTGCATCAAAACCAGTTAACAGTTTATCTACTACAATAATGAGTTCGGGTTGTTCTTGTTTTTTGAATGCGCTGATTACTGATTTTTCATAGTTTTCCTGTTTACCATATTTACTCATCATGGCTTTATAGAATTTTAGTACTACATCTTCATTTTCTTCAAAAGCATCATCATAATTTTCTCTTGTATCCGGTGCAGAAATTAAAACTTCACAACTCACTTTTCCTATTTCCTTGATATTCTCTCGGTATTTAATAGCAGTTGTTTTATTTGGAGCTACCAACTGACCTTTGAAACCAGTACCTTGTATGTTAGCTTCAAAATGTTCACTTATATCCCATGCTCTAGCATAAATTACTTGGTCGGCTTTGTTTAGTTGATTGGCAGTACTGTATTTTCTTTTTAATGCAGTTTTACCATAAGGAGTTAACGGTTCAGAAACCTTATCAAAAAAAGTATCTAATGGCTTTTCGTTAACTTCAATTAAATTATGCCGTCCTTCATATAATAATGGCACTACTGCTTTGTCTTCGACTGCATCAGTAATAGAATAAACGTCTATCAAACCACCAAATTTATTGGCTGTGCTTTTTTCTTTTTTCATCAAAGGAGTTCCGGTAAAAGCAACAAAACAAGCATTTGGAAAAACCTTTTGCATTTTTACATTAAATGTTCCGTATTGGCTGCGGTGTCCTTCATCAATTAACACAAAAATATTGGGTGATGTAAATCCTTCTTTAGATTGGTTTATAGCTGCTTCAAACTTGTGAATTAGCGTTGTTATTACCGCATCTTTTGGGCTGTTTATTAACTCTACTAAATGTTTTCCTGTTTGTGCTTCTTCAACATCAACATGGCATTTTTGAAATGTTTCTGTAATTTGAGTGTTTAAATCTATCCTATCTGTAACCAGTATAATTTTTGGGTTTTTAATACTTTTTTCGGTTGCTATAAGCTGTGCCAACATTACCATAGTAAGCGATTTTCCACTTCCTTGTGTATGCCATATTACACCACCTTTGCGTTTTCCATTCACATCGGGAACACTAATTTTTTTAAGTGTTTCTTTTATGGCAAAATACTGTTGGTATCGTGTTATTTTTTTTATTCCATCATCATAGACAATGTAATTGAAAATTAAGTCTAAAAGTCGCTTTTTTTGACATAAACTAAATACTAGTTTGTCTTGTTCGGTAACGATTACCTCTTCTTTTTCAAGTTGGTTGAAATAATGCAATACATTTTTGAAACGTTGATTGAAAATTGCTGTTCGCTCGGTGTTGGGTAATTCACTATTTTTCAGTTGACGGATGGCATCAGCATATTGGATACCCTCTTCTTTAGTTCTGAATACTTCTTTCCAAACGCTCCAAAACTCTTTTTGAGTAGCTGTAGTGGCATATCTTGCTTCATTGACAGCTAATGACATTACCAAATTAGAATATTGATATAAACCTCTTATTCCATCTTCTTGTTGATTACGCAAGTGTTGAGAAATCGCTTCGTTAATTGGGTCTTTTATAACGTTGCTTTTGCATTCAATTACGACCATTGGAATACCATTGATGAACAACACAATATCGGGACGATAAGTATCATTTCTTTCGCTTCGCAATACAGTATATTCTTCTGTAACATGAAAGCTATTGTTTTCTATATTCTCCCAATCAATGTATTGAAAAGAGAAGCTTTTTTTATCGTTTAAAATGTTTTGTTCTAAACTTTTGCCCAAAGTAATTAAATCAAAAAATGCCTGATTTGCTTTGGTAAAACCATCTTGTATTGGAAGCTCCCGTAAAGCAATAACAGCCAAATTGATATTACTTTCTGAAAAAGAAAACTCTTTGCCTTTGTATTGAATACTATTTATTTTTTCGAGTTGCTTTTTTAAAATTGGTTCCAATAACACGTTACTGGTTCTAACGCCTCGTAGTTCCATAGCTTCCTCTGGCGACAAGTATTGGTAGCCCATTTTTATCAATAATTGCAATGCCGGAATTTGACTTATATGGTCTTCTATGTAGGATGGTGTGTTCATTTAGAAAATTGTTATTTACAAAAAAATGTTAATAAGTATGCTAAAAATCAAATATGTTTATATATTTGCAGTGCCTATTTCACATAAAGGTCGGCTCCATGCCGTTGAAGGGTATCCTTCTTAGTGTGAAGATGGGCTTTTTTTATGCCTTTATTTTTTATTTTCTTCATTAGTATAAAGGTTTATTACAGAATTGATTTTCGTATCTAAAAAATCAACATATCTATTTTCGCCTCTCTCTATTTTACGTTGCAATGCCCATAAAAAATAATCGGCAATATTAATGATTGGTTCAGTAGTTGGCTTTTGCACATTAAATACCATTTCACAGCAATTACAGGCTTCCGGATATTTGTGTTTTGCAATGGCAACGGCTTTTTGCAATCCCTTTTCGAGATTGGTGTGGGTTGTACATCGACTGCGATGCGCAATGTTTAGTACCAATTTATCAAATCCATTTATACTCGTGTGTAACAGATGCGAAAGCATATCGGCATAAAATTCTGCCTGATTACCGTTATGTTTCTTTTCATAAACATTATAGTCTTTCCTTCCTACGACTGCATCGAAATGACAATCAATTGATTTAATCAATTCAAATCCTAGCTTTCTAACCTCCGGCACATCGTCTTTGGCATGAAGAAAATATCCCATCTTTGATTTCTTTTTCTGAATACTGGGAACCTCCAATAAATAAGGGTCGTTTGCTATGGTAGTTTGTAACTGAATTATTTTTTCTCTAACCTCATGAATAGGTTCATTGATGGTAAGCATACCTAAAATAAAATAGTTAGAAACGCCATCAGCACCAATTAAAGGGGTTTTACCTTTGCCATAAAAAGTGGTATCACCTGCCTCGTCTAAAAAGCAGTGGTACTGAAACGTTGGCACTTTTATTATTTTTGTATCACTATCCATAAATTATTAAATTTTCACTTTAGTATAAAAAGTGTTGTGATTTTTTTGCATCCGCAATGTCAGAACATCATATTGTTGCGGTCTTTAATATAAACTTGGGTTCATAACTAAATACTTTCATCTTACATTAATAATTTAAATATTGGCAAAGCAAAAACAGAAACCAGAATTCCTATTAGGAATAGAAAAGCTCCGATTTTAAAAAATTTATATTTTAATGAAGTAATTCTTGAATTATAAAGTATTTGAGTAACTAATTCTCTTTCATAAGTAGTAAATTCGTCTTTTGAACCTGTTTTTTTAAGAAACTCTTTTTCAAATTTTTCTTCTTTTAAGTCTTTTAAATATCCATAAAAATGAATATTCTCAAATGATTTATCTTTATCTATTTTATTACTTAGATAATTAATAAACTTCATAGAATTTCTTACTTCTCCCTTTTTATTTTTACTTTCAATTTTCGTTACAATTGGGAAAAGAGAAATTAAGCAAGGAATAAATGATAGAATTGAAAATGGCACAAAAACACAAAACGCAACCATCTTAATAACGCTGTCATTGCTAAACGTAATTTGTGTTAGTCCAAATACTATTGCTGCATTTAAAGTCAATAGACCAAAATTTTTTGCCTCTGCAAATTTCAACCAATCATTCTCATTATTAAAAATTTTGTAAAGCTGTTCTTCGTAATTTAACTTATTCATATTTGTTTTTATTTTAATTTATAGTCCAATGTACATTGCCACCAAATAATTTGCCCTTATAGTTTTTTATTTGATGTGCTTTTTCTTTCCAATAATTTTTTACTATGTCATTTCTAGTTAGATTATTGCTTTTAAAACCATTATAAACAGCTTCTGTCATTAGAATTGGAGGATAATCATATACTCTTTCTTTTTTTGCGAAACTTATAAAGTTACCACCTGACATTCCTAATTCTCCTACTCTATAACTGGTTATGCTATTTGCAAATTCTTCTGCTGACATTTCTACTGTTTCAACTTTATTTGAATATAATGGTTGATTATCCGGAACTGGGTTTGAAAATGGAGTTAAACTCAATCCACCAAAAATTGATAAATAATTTAGTGGGTTTCTTTTTACTTCAAAATAAGTCTCCTTAATCACCTTATTTGCACTGTCAGTAAGACGAGAAGCAATATTTGCCGGATAACCAGCCCAAACAAGACCTTTGTTTTCAGCATTTTCATTACCATTCCTTTGAATACCAACTTTGATTGTTCTTAAATCTCCATAATCAATACCGATACCACATTTGAAATCAACATTTTTGAATTGATTGTTTATAATATATTGAGCAATATGATTTATTGAAATTGCACAATCAACCGCATTTGTAAAACAATCTTTTACAGGAAACACAATCATTACTCTATCTCCGATGATATTACGAACATGCCCATTATGATGTCTTGCAACTTTCAAAACTGCTTTAGTAAAAGCAGAATAAATTTTACCCATAGTGATATTATGATGCTTCTCTGTTAAACCAACAGAGTTTCTAATATCTACATATAAAACACACGTTTTTATAACTTTTCCCTTCTTTTGAATGCCACTTTCAAAAGTTAGTTGGGCATCATTTCTTTGAGGAACTTCTGTAGCTATGTAATAAACAAAATCAGTATTGATGACATCAATTACATCATTCTCAATTTCTTGGAGTTTTGTTTTTATTGGCATATTAATCTATGTAATATTTTTAAACGTCATATACTTAATTTCATTAAAATCAATACCCTGTAAATTATTAGCTTCAAAACCTCTACAAGTAACTATCTTATCATCAAAAATGCTATACAACCAACCTAAACGGTCATAGGTTGAACCAGTATAAAAATTAATTGCATTTGGCTTTGAAACACTTTCTAATCTATATAAATCAGTTATTGGCTGACCAATAATCGTATATTCTCCATAGTGTTCTCCGGGTACCTTATAATAATTAATTAAGCCTTTGTGGATAGCTACTTTTACATGTTTATCCGAACCATAAAACTCTTTAATCACAGCTTCTGCGCATTTTTCTGCTTTGTAAACATAATGTGGGTTTTCTAAATCTAAAAAAGGTCTGCCAAAAACACAGATTATACCGTCTCCCATTAATTTTTCAATTTCTCCCCCATGCTCATAAATAATTGGAATAACTTTTTGATAGTAATCATCCAAATAGGTTTTTATCCTTGCATTAGAATAACCCTGAATAGTTTTAGAAAAGGAATTAATATCAATGAAAAGCAAAGCAACATCTTCTTCTTTACTATTGTCAAAGTATTCTACAATTTCAGGTTTTTGAACGTTTAAACTTTCGGTTAACATTGAAAACATTCGTGATTCACTAGCGCTTTCATTTAGATTACCTGAATTAAATGCTTTTCTAATTACATCTTTAGCTTCGGTATTATCTAAATACTCTTTGACTTTTAAGTCTGCCCTATTAAGACTGAAGTATTGCTTTTTTAATTCATAAATTTGATTAAGGTTTGGCATAGTTTCTCCGTATGTTAAATTCTTACTCTAGTTTTCCCGGTTAATAACTGCTGCATCAATCCTTTTTTTTGCAACTGCAAAGTTTCCAGTTTTTGTTGATATTGGTTGAGTTCTTTGATGGCAGTATCTATTACTTTTACAATTTGCTTTTGCTCTTCTATATCCGGCATTAATAGAGGACATTCTAAGACTTCATCTTTTTTAAGATTGGTTTGACTAACACCATTATTGAAGGCTAAATAATAGCTGTTTCTATTGAGTAAATGAAACAAGAACTTACTCTCAGTCCCTTTTTTTGCTGTTAATGCACAAATTCGTTGATTTAGCGTGTATTTATAATTAGCATCGATGTAAAAACATTTTGCCAATGCTTTACCGTTAGGAATATCACTCATAACCATAACAATTTCGTTCTTGTAAAGCGGACACAAATTTTCGCTTGAAGCTTTAGAAATCTTAGCATCAGTTGAAATGAATTTTGAATTGACTACTATATAATCACCCTCTACATCAATAGAATTCTCATGCGCTTTACCATTTTTAAAAATTGCCACTTCTTCTAGTGATTTTAAATGCCATTGCGATTTTTCATAACCATTTAACCGAGTTTTGCCAGAAAGTAGTTGTTGTACTATCCCAATATTTCTATTTTTCAAACTATCAACAATTTGCTTTGAAATGTTTATGGCTTCGTCAAGACTACCTAGTATTTCTGCTATTTTTTGTTGCTCTTGAATGGGAGGAATCGGAATTAGTATTGAATTAATAATATTTAAATTCAACCCTCCTCTTCCGCCATCACCTGTCGAGAGTTGTCTTAATTCATTATATCTAAAATCTAAATTATAATACAGATATTCTTCATTAAATTCATTCGAGGGCAAAATCGCTGCCACTGATTGATTTGTGCATAGTTCAATTAAATTCATCGCTACTGTCCCTCTTGTTTTACCTTGACCGGCTAACCCGATTAATACACATTTCGCAGGAATTAATTTAGTGCTTGAGTTCTTTAAACCAGATTCTGTTATTCTGCCTTCAACATCAAATATTTTTTTTAAATTTAGGTCACCTGAACTCATCCACTTAATATTTCCTCCCCAGTATTCTTTTTTTTGAGTTGAAGGTGTACCACCTGCTGTAGTTTTTGCAATTTTACCAAGTTTCTTAATTTCCCAATCAATAGGAATTAAACCAATTGCAGTTTGTTTGTATGTAGTAGTGTTACTCATTGTATTTTATTCAGCAGTTAATTGAAACGCTTTTACTAATCGGTTAAAAATGGCTCCCATATCTTGATTTCCAAACCCGTTTGCTGCAAAAATTTCTGGGCTTGGCAATTCGTTTTTGACAGTATCAATAAACTTCTGCATATCCGCTTTTATGGTTTGTGGTAAATCAAACTGACTGTTTTCGGTAAGCATCATTACCATCCTGAATACATCGTATTTATGTTTTTTTATATCCACCGAACGTACATTTTGTCCTGCAGCCTTTCTTTCGGTATTGTTTAAAAAAGCAAATGCCTTTAGACAAATTAAAGTGTGTGGCGCAGCAAAATGTACTCCTTCTTTTATATCGCTATTCTCAATAGTGTATTTGTAATAGGTCTCGTCTAACAAGATTGCTGACAAACTTGACAAGCCCTCTTCTACCGGAATAGGTGTTAGGTGCGCTCCTTCATTGGCATCAATAACATCCGGAACTTTTGAAAATAATTCTAACTGTTTTGGATAATCCGGATTTTCCGGAGCTGCAAAACGATAACAGTTTCTTTCCTCTTGGTTCTTTTGTTGTATGGTATATTTTCCTTGTTTGATAAACTCCCAAAACTTAGCCACAAACTCGGGCGACAAAGCTTCAACAATTAATATCATATCAATATCATCGGTAGCACGAGGCGTAAAACCTGCTTCCTCAATAATAATATCACAAGCTGTACCGCCAATAATTATATAGCTATCTTGAAAATCTTTGAAATGTGCGCTAAAAGTGTCTAATCCTACTACCATATATATTTTTCTATTATTTGTTCTAAGCCCATTTCTATACGTTCATCAAGGCTATCTTTTAGAGATAGATATAATGACAATGGGTCAACTACTGCATTGTCATTTCCCATATCTTCCGCTAAAGCTTCTGGGTTGTATTTCCATACTTCTATGGCATATTGTCCTTCTCGGTCATTTGCATTTACTAAACCGTTATTTTTTTGCAAGAAATAAAATGCGTTTTTTTCAATGGCATAATATTGTTGTTTGCTTGGGTTCAAGCTAGTATATTCGGGCAATGCCGAAGCATTGGCTTTTAGCATAAAAACATTGCTAGGCAACACATCAACATATACCGTTTTTAGTACCGGACTTGACAAGAGTTTTTGTTCTTGAGCCGTGTACCATAATTCGCTTCTTTCTAAATTGAACTTGATGTACTTTTCTTTTTCTCCGTAAACTTCAATTAGCTCTCTCTGTTTTAATTCCTCTACAGCATAAGTAATTGCCATTGGTGTATATTTCAGTTTTTGGGCAATTCCTTTGAATGGATGCTCTTCAAGTTTCCAGTTTTGGTATCTGTGAATGATATGGTATAGTAACAAAAACTGCGCTGACGGCATTAAGACTTCGTTGCGCTGTTTAGGTTTTGGTTGCGTAAAGCTTTCATTTAAATGGATTAAGAGTTCCGGCAAGAAAATTTGTTTGCCCGGCACAATAAAGTTTATTCCTTTTTCTATTAGTCGTTTTCTGTTATACGATTGCAAATTATCCAATACTAATACAACTATTCTATTGAAAGTGTTTCTAAGCAATTGCAAGTGTTTGTCTGCTTGTAAAATACTCAAATCATCTTCATTTTTTAATTCTACCAACACTATGTCTTTGAAAAAAATCCTAGCCTCATATAGTTTATATGCTTGGGAAATATATATAGGTAAATTGCCAAAATCCCTATTGTGAATTGGGATTTCTACAGCATTTGTGCCCAATGTTTCGTTGATGTAATTAATAGCTTTTCTCATAACTTATATCTTAATAAAGTTGAAAATTTTCAATAAAGCGATTAACTTTATTGTGCAAATATAACTTTATTATATTGAAAATCATATATTAAAACACTTTTCTATATTAAACCTCCCATTTTCATTCCGTTGTACATAGCCTAATTGATTTGTTAGCATTTGTGTATTGCCAATTTTAAAATCGGAAGTATTGTGATGGCTATGCCCATAAATCCAATAATCTACATTAGACGCTTCAATTGCATCAAAAAGCTCTACGGCAAAAGCTTCATTTAATGTACTGTTTTTATATATTTTAGGATACTTCTTGAATGTAGGGACATGATGCGTTACCACTACATTTTTAGCCACCTTATCTACTTGTAATTCTTGATTGAGAAAATTGATACAGTCAGTGTGCAACTGATTATAAGCTTCCGCAGTAAATCTATTACCGTTGTATTTGATAACATGAAAATCACTTAGCCCTCGTTCTATATTCCATTGATTAGCAAGGCTAATTTTAGACCATAAAGTAGAAAATATCAACTTGGTATCTTGGTACTGTACGACTGAATTGTTTAACAAAATTACATTGCTTCTGATTTTTTCAAAAAATGTTCCTGTTCTATTAATCGCATCAAAGTAATAATATTCGTGATTACCCGGAATCCAGTAGGTCATTTCAAAATTATCTGCCAAATAATTAAAAATATCTTCGTGTTTATCCATGACAGCAAAAGGCACAATATCACCTGCCAATATCAATATATCCCCATTTGGAATTAAAGGATTGGCTTTAAAGAATTTCTTATTTTCAGGAAATTCTAAATGAAGGTCGGATGCATATTGTATTTTGCTTACGTGCATAGTTTAAATTGTTACCTTTTAACTTCTTGTTTTTAAATTAAATTTAACTCTTTTAAGTAGTTTTCCATTTGGATTTCTACTTCGGAAAGTTGTTTTTTTAGCTCTGTAATATTTTGATGAGTTGCTTTAATATCTACTTCTTCCTCTTCTTCAAAAGTATCTACATAACGAGGAATGTTTAAATTATAGTCGTTTTCAATAATATCAGCAATCGTAGCACGGTAACTGTATTTATCTTCTATAACAGCTCCTTTTTTAGTTGTTAGCGGTGCTGCCTCTTTGAATGCCTTAAACGAACTTACTATATGCTCAATGTCAATATCTCTAAATTTATTTTGGTTTTTACCACTCTCAAATTCTCTACTGGCATCCACAAATAGAATGTCTTTATTTGCACCTTTACCTCTGTTGAAAATTAATATTGCTGCCGGAATTCCTGTGCCAAAAAACAAATTAGCTGGCAAACCAATAACAGCTTCCAATAAGTTTTCATCAATTAATTTTTTACGGATTTGTCCTTCGCTACTACTGCGAAACAATACACCGTGAGGTACAATTACACCAACTTTACCAACGTCTTCATAAGTAGTTTCAATCATGTGGCTGATAAAAGCATAATCCCCTTTACTTTTTGGCGGAATACCTCTATGGAAACGGTTGAATTGGTCTGCTGTAGCTGTATCCGCTCCCCATTTGTCTAAACTAAAAGGAGGATTGGCTACAACAATATGAAACTTCATAAGACTGTCTTTCTCCAATAGTTTTGGATTGTTGATTGTGTCTCCCCATTCAATTGTTGCGCTATCCTGCTCATGCAAAAACATGTTCATTCGGCATAATGCCCAAGTACTTCCATTATTTTCTTGACCATACAAGGAGTAGTTTTTACCTTCAACTTCATTGGCTACTTTTATAAGTAATGAACCTGAACCACAAGTAGGGTCGCATATTCTGTTTCCGGGTTGCGGGTCAACTAATTTTGCTAACAAAGTACTTATTTCACTAGGCGTGTAAAACTCACCAGACTTCTTACCACTTTCCCCAGCAAATTTTGAAATTAGAAACTCGTAACTATCACCTATAATATCATTGCCTTCTAAATGCGATGGTTGTAAATCTAAAGCTGAAAAATCTACCAATAAATTTTTCATAATGGCATTACGCTGCTTTGTTTGACCAAATACTGTTTCGGAATTGAAAGAAATGCTTCGGAATACCATTGCTAATTTTGAGCGATTTGCATCCTCCAAAGCTGTTAAACCAATATCTATAATTTCGCCAATATTGGCTTCATTACGATTTTGAAAGAGGTAATCAAAATTACTTATTCCGGGTAATATGAAACGCTCTCTTTGCAATTGCCGTTTTACCATTTCTTCATTATCCGGGTACTTAATGCGATATTGCTCCACTTTGTCTTTCCAAACATCGGATAGGTATTTTATAAACAACAATGTTAGTATGTAATCTTTATATTGCTCACTTCCCATAACTGGGCGCAACGTATCACAAGCTTTCCAAACAATATTATTAATATCTCTTTGTGTAATTTTATTTTCTACCATAACTTATAATTGTTTTTACTTGTCCGTTTTTTTGTCTTTAATTAAATCATTCAAAGAAGCAATATTATTCTTTTCTAAATAGGTTCCTAAGTGCATATCACTTCTAACCCCTAAATCAATATCATACTTTTTTTCGATGGTTCCGATGTGCGTATCACTTCTCTTTTGTCTTAATTGCCCATCATCGTTTCTACTTCTGTCTCCTCTCATTCCGGGAGCATCATTATTCTTTTTCGCCATGACTGTGTTATTTTATGATTTTTGAAATTGTTGTTTGAAAAAGCTTTTGCTTTTCATTGATTAAGTTCTCTGTTAGTCTCATATCTTTAAGATGTAGTTCTTGCAATTGTACTACATTTTGTTGTTGCTCTAATGACAACAAATTAAATGTAAAGTCTGCTAATTCATTTTTACGAATTGATGGTATTGAACTTCCCGCTCCCGATTGTTGAAAATGTAGTATGTTTTTTGGAAGGTTTAAAACAGAAACTAAATAAGCCGGAATAACTCTTGTTTTGTTAGGTCTCAAAATAAAGAAAATAGAAGAGGCAATTGCCTTTCCAAACTCTTCTTTATATAATGTAGCAAAAAAACGAAACCCTTTTGCAACAAATAAAACATCTCCATCCTGCAAAAGACTTCCAATAGCTTTTGAATCTTCCTTTAAAAAGGTATCATTATCTCCAATAAATTGACCAAATTCATTAAAATGTTTAGCTTGTAAATACGAAATAGTACCGTCTTTACTAGGCTGACCATAGTAGCCAAATTGAATATTTGCAATTTCCTTTACTTTTACTTGCATAATATATTTTTGTAATATTATTCATTATAAATTCAAATATACAAAAAAAATCAAATATTAAAATTTATTTTATTGTACAATTATTCAAAAATAAATAATTGTACAATAAATATCCAATTAAACTATTTTACAAAAACCGTAATTATTCTATATTAAGAAATGGAAAATAAGCCCTCAAAACCCCAAATAAACCTCTTCATCATCTGCCTCACTAAATTCAGCTCTTAGTTCATCGGTATCTTCCAAACCACTGTCTTCTAAATATCGGTCATATTCAAGGTCATTTCGAACAATCTGGTAAGAACTTTGAGACCGTTCATAGCTCCGCAGAATATCCTCTTTCATGTCTTCTAACCACTCAAATAAACTCATTGGCTCTGCTCTTTCAGACTTTTCCTGATTCCCATCTTCATCTTCCTCCTCTTCTTCGTATTCCTCTTCTAGTTCATCTATTTCTTCTTGATAGCTTTCATACTGATCCCAATAACCTGAGATATACTCTGGGGCCCATTGACCTAACCCTTTTTTCTTTCTCCAATCGGGAATATGTGTATCGAAATATTTTGCAATTTTCTCATAGGTACCATCCCCTCCTCTTTCCTTTCATATAATTCAATCAGGTCTTCATTTTCAAAGAAAAAATCACCCATATCTGCAAACATATTATCCATAGTTATCTTAATTTAAATTGTTTTGGTTTTCTAATTTGTTCTTCTTCTGTGATGATGGGGGCTTTGTAGGTTTGTTGAACTTTTGGCTCCACCTTTTTTATTTCTTTCCTTGCTATAATTCTTTGTTCTAAATTCATCAAGGAATAATTTCTGCCTAATTTTGAACCTTTGAAGGTTACCCCCTTTCCCTCTATCATGAAAGATATTCCTCTTCCTAACTGCATCTTAATTTACCGTTTCTTTAATTCGGCCTTCAATTCCATTAAATCATCCGATATCATGAGGGCTTCATCTATCGAGGTTCTTAAATTGTCAGCTAAGTCACTTTCAGAAATGGATGCCACATTTTTGTTCTTTTTTAAAATATGCATCTGTGGTGCAATGGAAAATTCTAAATGAAGTTCTAACTTTCTAGATTATTCTTTGACGTGATAATGGATAAAAAATTAGTGGTGAAATTGAAATGACGGATATTTTTTAAAAAACCATAAAATAAAATTTGAAAAAAATCATACTTCTTTCAGCACCCTCTCCCATACGGGATTTACAGCCCTGAAAAATCTTTGCATTGCATCTATGTACCAATTAAATAAATCACCCCAATATATTTCATCATTAAACTTTCCTTCTAATTTATTTAAAAGTTCATTGGGCATATCAAATCTAACTCTTGAGGCTTTTTTCGTATCTAATCGTTCCCAAGTTATAATTCCATCAAAACTACTCTCAACTTCAGATTTGTGTCGAAATATTGCATCAAAATATATTTTGTTAGTGTCATTAGGTATATATAATTCTACTCTAAAATTCGTTTTACCTAAACAAAATGCGAATTTACTAGGCCCTTTCCAAAACCCTATACTATATTCTGTTTTTGAAGCTACGCGATCTAAGTAATCAATTTTTTGTTCTGTTAATTTACTTTTAAATTGACTCCAAAATTTAACTAAGCGTTGTTCTGACTCTTGGATATTCTTACTTTTATCTTGAACTTCTTTTTCTTTTTCCTGAGCATCAATCATAAACTCTTTGGTTTCTGGCAAAGGAATAATTTGTTCCACTTGCAAAAAAACATCATCTGACATTGAATAAGGAGTTGCTCTGAAACATTGAACTTGAATATTATGTCTGAGTAGCCATAATACAGTTGAAGTAACCTCTTTTCTGTAATTATTAGCAACAAAAATAATTCTTTGATCATTTTTATTTAACAACAATTCATCATCATTCTTTTCTAAAAAATCTAACAAATTTTGTTTGGCATCCTCATTATTTGACCATTTATCTAAATACGATTGAAAAATCTTTATTATTTGAGAAGTTGTTAAAGTGGAACAATAAGAGGCGTATTTTAATGCTTGCCAAACAACATCTCTACCAGTATCGTCCAATTTATTTTCAATGATAACTAAACCACCATTTTTATCAATTGCCAACAAATCCAATCGCTCATTTGTATCGTTAAATCCATCAAATTCCTTTTGAATGATAAGCAAATCTTCACCTAACATCTCTGGATTCTTTGCAATCCACTCTTGTAAATGCTGCCTTTCTCTTATATTTAAATCTCTAAATAGGCGTTGCTCTAATTTTTCAACATTATTTGATAATTTGTTTATTTTGTACATAGTAGGTGAAAATAATAGTAATTAGGACTTTTAGTAAAACAAAACTATTAAATATTGTTTAATAGAATTATTATTAAACATTTTATTGACATTTTATTATGACAAAATTTACTCAATTCAAGATTTTAAAAATTCTAATCTAAACCCAACATTTTATTTCAAATAATTATAAAATTCAACAACTTTTAAGATAACATTTTAACACATACATTATCACTATTTCAATATTCTCAAAGCTGCTAGAATGAATAAAAAACATAAAACGAGTTAAAATTATAAAAATTACTAATTCCTCAAATATTGATAATTTATATTTTAGCACCTTAAAAAGTGCATTTAACTTAATAATTAAGGCTTTTAATTTTTCAAGTCGTTAACAATACAATGAAAAAATTTTCTTTAATTTGCATTACAACTAAAGAACATTTTAAGTAATCCTATTATAAATAGTTATACAGTAAATTGAATTATTTCAATATTTAAAAAACAAGAAAGTGATGTACAAAGTGATGTACAAAGTGATGTGTATAAACCCAAAAACAAGTAAAAATTGAGTAATTTATAAAATATAAACAATTGACTATCAGCAATTTAAATAATATATCATTTTTGAAGCTACTCGCTTGTAATCAGTAGGTCATTGGTTCGATCCCGATAGGAGGCTCAGAAAGCTCAACAGAAATGTTGGGCTTTTTTGTTGATGGCATTAGTATTTTTTTTTGTAAATTAAACTAATTAATATTTGCATTTGATACTCTTTAGCCTAAAATATACACTTTCAAGGAGATTTCTCATTATTGGATTTATGCTGGTTTCAATTGGGACTTGGGCTCAGGAAAGGTATACCTATATGGGGAAAATAATGGATTCAAAAACAAAAGAGGTTATTCCTTTTGCCCATATATTTTTCAACAATACTTCGTATGGAACACAAGCAAATGAATCTGGTGAATTTAGTATTTCAAAAATTTATCCCGGACAATACCAGGTTCATGTTTCAAGTATCGGGTACGAAAACAAAATTTATTCTCTAAAAATTGAAGAAAATCACACGAATCTACTTCTATTTTTAAACGAAAGTTCAAAAGACTTAATTGAAGTTAAGGTTAGTGCTGGAAAAGATGTTAACTGGGAACGGAGTATGAAAATCTTTGAAAGGGAATTGTTGGGTAGAGGGTATTCTAAAAAAGAAATAAATATTCGAAATAGAGAAATTGTTGAATTTGAAAACAATGGAAACCTTAAAAGAAATTTTAAAGCAAAGGCAAAAGATGCTTTATTGATTGAAAACAATGTTTTGGGGTATTTATACAAGGGATTTTTAACGGAATTTGAAATCACCAATAAACAAACGCGCTATACACTTTCTGGTTATTTCGAACCGATGGAGCCAAAAGATTTAAAAGAGTTGGTTCGTTGGATTCGAAAAAGAAGATTTGCCTATGAAGGATCTTTACGACATTTTTTAAAAGCTTTTGTCGCAAATAATTTGGAGGAACAAGGGTTTTATGCAACGATAAACATTAGCGGAAAAAATGTAGGCTTCAACCCTATTCAATTCATTCATTCCACAACAGACACTTCGATAGTAATGCTGGATTTTCCGGGACTCATCAACTGCTATTACAGAAACTCAAAATTAAGTTCTATTTTAAAACCTCAATCAATCATTTATTGTACCCAAAGTGGACTCCTATTAAATCCTCTTTCCATGGAAACTAATGGCAAAATGGCAGATTTCAGAATGGCTGAAGAACTACCCACAGATTATATTTATCAAACTACTTTCCAAAAAGAAAAATCAATTGAGGAAAAGCTTTATTATTTACAAGGAAAAATTCCTTTAATGCGGTAAGTCTAAAAAATAATTAGAGTAACTTATTTTAAAAATAAGAACAAAATTATCCTATTATATCTGTTTTAGGTCAAATTTGACCTTGCTAAGCATTACAATAATTATGAATTTGTGGCATGATTATTGAAAAGGCGGATTTTGCTAAGAAAGTTGGAACTAATATTAGGAATATTAGACAATCTACAGGAAAAAGTATCGAACAATTAGCTCATGAGGCTAACATGGATCCCAAACAATTAAGGAGAATTGAATTAGGACAAATAAATACGAGTATTTATCACATTTACCTGATTGCAAATACATTAAAGATTAATATATCTGAAATATTTACAAATATTTTTTAAGATTACAATTTAGAAAACGGAGTATTGAAAACGCAGAAAGAATCTTACTGCGTTTTTTCATTTAAATAATTTAATTTTTACTAATCGGATTAACTCCTTCATACCAAAATTTTTAACTACAAAAAGAACATCAGAAATCTTGCGCAAAAAGTTTGGATAAAAAATATGATTATTTATTAGATATAATTTTTTATAAGATCGCACTAAATTAGGTTGGATACCGTTATAAGTGGTACTCTCAATATTACCATTTCGCATATTTTTCAGGCTTGTTCTCATTGCCCATTCGCCAGTTAATGTATTGGAATTCATAGGCGTGTAATACAAGCAATCTTTAAAAAAATAATGAGTAACTTGAGAATATCTTGAAGTACCTTCTTTTAAGACAGGCGAACCTCCGTGTATAATATTTGAAGACCAAATAAGTGCATCACCTTTTTTTGCCATGAAAACATTTTTCTTGAAATCAGTAACACTTAAATAATCTTCAATAAAATCTTCATATTGAGTATAATTATCATAGGAACTATCCAACATATCACTACGAAAATCATTAAAATTAAATTCTGGTGTTTTATGAGATCCAGGGTAATAAAATAAAGGTCCATTCTCTTCTGTAATATCCTCTAGGGCCACCCATACACCGCACATAAATCTAGGTGGTAAGCTACTGAAATGAATTGTGTCTGAATGTGCCCTTTGTTGGGAACCAAATTTAAAATTTAAGGTTTGAAAAGGGACTACTTCGCGATCATACAGTTTTTCTAAAACTGATAATATAGAAGGCTTACAAGACATTTGTCGGACTGGTTCTGAATACATCCAAAGGTCTTGACTTCTGCGCTCATCGCGCATATTTTCATAATTAAATTGGGGATTAAATGCCTTTTCATCCATTTCTTTTTTTACGGCATTTATCTCCTCATCAGAATATGCATTTTTTATAACTGCAAAACCATTCTGGTTAAAATCCCTAACAAGTTTTAATTCATCTTCTGAGAAATCTTTTGTCTGTAATATTCTTTCAAAAAATGGGGATTCAACCCAAGGTAAATTCATTTCCATCACTTTCTCAATTTAAACAAAATCAATTTCTAAAGGTAATTTACGCAACCTCTTACCGGTAGCGGCAAAAATTGCATTAGCTAAGGCTGGTGCCAATGGAGGAAGTCCTGGCTCACCTACCCCTTTCATTCTTCCACCTTCTTGTGTTAAAATGTGAATTTCTACTGCTGGCATTTCGTTGATTCGAATAACGGGATTATCATGAAAATTACTTTGCTCAGCTTTACCTCCAGCAAATGTAATCCCATTTTTTATAGCTGCTGTAATTCCCATTGCTACTGCACCTTCCATTTGTGCTTTCACTGTATCTGGATTGACAACTACCCCCAAATCAACTACCACATACACTTTATCTATTTTAATAGCATTGTTTATGCTTGAAACTTCTACCACTTGACCTGCTAATCCAGCAAAAAACTCATATTGCGCAACACCTCGTCCCTTTCCTTTTGGTAAGGGTTTCGACCAATTAGAAACTTCTTTTAATTTTTCCATCACTCGCTTGGTATCTGTTGGTTTGTTCAACATTCCCAAACGAAATTCCATTGGATCTTTACCTGCTTTTGCTGCTAATTCATCGATAAAACACTCATGCGCAAATGCAAGCGTAGATGAAGTAACAGATCGCCAATAACCAAATGGAATATGAACATCCGAATAAACATACATATTCTTCATATTCGGAATTTCATATTTTTGCTCACTGATTCCTTCAACCATTGTGGTATCCACTTTCGATTTGTCTTGCAAAGGCACGATAGTTGGTGAAATAACTTTATGCTGAAAAGTATCAATTTTACCATCCATAACTGTACCTTTCATGGCTGAGAAGGTAGGCGGACGGAAAGGTCCTAATTGGGTATCATCTTCCCTAGTCCAAACTAATTTTACGGGTTTTTTGATTGCTTTAGATAAATTAACGGCTTCCACAATAAAATCAGTTGCTAATCTACGTCCAAATCCACCACCATTGAAGCATACATTCAAATTGATATCGTCTTCCTTTAATCCAAATCGGTTGGTCAAATCACCTATAACCCAGGAAGGAACCTGAGTAGAAGCCCAAATTTCCAAGGTATTATTTTCCTTCCAATGTGCGGTGCAATTCATTGCTTCCATGGGAGAATGAGAAATAATAGGTGTTTCATATAAAGACTCCACTTGATCTTTTGATTCAGCAAATACTTTGTCAAAATCGCCATTGGAATGTTGTACTACACCCTCCGTTTTAGCTAAATCACGCAAGGATTGATTGTAATCTTTAGAATTAAATTTATTATTACCCCTATAATCCCAAGTAACATTTAAAGCTTTTCGCCCTTTCAAAGCCGACCAATAATTGGTTGCGACAACGGCAATTCCCGGATATTTATAAGCTCCTAAATCTCTTTCAATTTCTACAACTTGCAAAACTCCAGTTATTTTTTCCGTGGCAGATTTATCTACTTTTACCAAAGCTGCACCAAAAACAGGTGAACGTTCAACCGATGCATAAACCATATTAGGCAATACAGCATCAATTCCAAAAACTGCTGTTCCGTTCACTTTTGTAGGAATATCTTGGCGCTTAACTTCCTTTCCAATAATTTTAAAATCTTTTGGATTTTTTAGACTTGGACTTTTGGGTACTTCTAATGTAGAAGCAGTTTCTACTAAATCACTATAAGGCAAAGATTTTCCACTTGGACGATGGTAAACTTTTGCACGGTCTGCATAGCAATCTGTTATGGAACAATTCCATGCCTTTGCTGCTGCAGAAAGCAACATTTCCTTGGCTGAGGCACCCACTTTACGCATTTCATCGTAACTATTGCGAACAGAAAAACTACCTCCAGCAAATTGCGCATTGCCGTGTTTTTTTTGTCCACCTGATTGCTTAATCACATACTGATCTGGTCCAAGCTCTAATTCTTCCGCAATTAATGCCGTAATAGATTGCTGCGTCCCTTGACCCATTTCTGGCTTATTATTAATAAGGGTTATTTTTCCCGATTTTTCAATAATAACGTATGGACTCAAATTAAAAGATTGTCCAACTAAAGCACTCAAATTTTCAATTTTGGAAGCTCCATGTGCACTTGAAAAACCCAAAACCAAGGCTACTCCAGAAAGTCCAGAATACCTTATAAAATCACGGCGATTAACAGTTGAATTATTTGACATGACTTTAAGATTTTGAAGTTGATTTAGATGATTTATTTATGCTGGCCGTTTTTGCTGCGCGATGAATCGCCTTTCTAATACGATTATATGTTCCGCAACGACATATATTACCACTCATATATTGCTCAATTTGCTCATCCGTTGGATTCGGATTTTCCTTCAATAAGGCAACTGCCGACATGATTTGTCCTGATTGACAATATCCACATTGAGGAACTTGTTCTTCAATCCATGCCTCTTGAACAACCTTATTTAAACTAGCAACTCCCTCAATTGTTACAATTTTAGAGCTTGCTTTAACTGTACTTATAGGTGTTTGACAAGAACGAATAGCCATTCCATCTAAATGGACGGTACAAGCACCACACAAACCCATTCCACAACCAAATTTCGTCCCTTTTAATCCAACTAAATCACGAATAACCCATAATAAAGGGGTATCTGCCTCTGCTTCAACCTGGGTAATTTTTCCATTAATATTGAGTGAATACTTTGCCATTTAAATAGTTTTTAGGTCATTAAATAAATCATACAAATATAACATCAATTTAAATTATTGAATTAAACAAATAAAACAAATATCAATTAACTTTATAGAAAATATCCAAAATTTAAAACTTATGAAAAATACATTTCTTTTACTTCTGTTTTCTACATCCCTTTGGGCACAAAAAAATGCTATTAAAGTAAATTTAAGCTCTCTTTTACTAAAAAATTATAGTGTGAGTTATGAGCATTATTTATCAAAACATTCCACACTATTGTTAAATGCCCGAATCATGCCCAATGGCCAAATTCCTTTTGCAAGTCAATTACAAAATATGAAAGGTAATAGTACCAATGGCCCCGATTTTAATCAATTTAATCTGGGAAACACCGCCTTTACCGCTGAATTCAGATATTATCTTGGGAAAAAACCTCAAAACGGGTTTTATTTCGCTCCTTATATTAGAAAGGCTCAATATGATTTTTCAGTGCCCCTTAATTTGGATTTAGAAGATCCAAATACAAAAATCACACAAAGTATCAAGGCTAATTTTTCTGGAAATTATGCTGCTATTTCGGGTGGACTTCTATTAGGTGTTCAAAAACATTTATCTAAAACATTTATTTTAGATATATGGATAGTGGGCGGACAAGTTGGGAATGCAACTGCAAATGTATTAGCAACGTTAAATCCATACCTAAATACAATTTACCAAAGAGAATTAAGCAACCAATTGGAACAAGCGAGTAACGACTCTCCTGTCCCATTTACCTATACCGTTTCACAAGACAAGGTAAACATCTCTGCGAACTCCTTGGCACCAGGTTTAAGAGGATTAGGTTTTAACCTAGGATTTCAATTTTAAAAAATGACAAATAGAAGAATATTTTTGAAAAATTCTGGTCTTATTTTGGGCCTTTCTACATTTTCCGTTAAATCTTTATTCAATGAAGATCCACAATTTGAACAGTTCAAATTTTCGCCTATTACATTAGATGAACGTAAAGTTCGTATTCAAAAGGCTCAACAAATAATGCAAAAGGAATTTGTTCAAGCAGTAGTTTTAGATGCGGGAACAAGTATGGAATATTTTACGGGTCTTCGTTGGTACCCGAGTGAACGCTCTTTGCTCGCCATTATTCCTTCAAAAGGTGATATCTTTTACGTTTGTCCGGCTTTTGAAGAAGATAGATTAGTAGAATTAAACAAGGTTGCTGGAGATATTTTTACCTGGGAGGAACACGAAAATCCATTTGAATTAACTTTAAAAAAACTGAAAGAAAAAGGATTCAAAAAGGGTAAAATTGCCATTGAAGATAAAGCTCGATTTTTTATCAGCGAAGGTTTGAAAAAAATAGGCAAAGAATATAATTTTGTTTTAGGTGATGAAATCATTGTTCCTTGTCGCTCGATAAAATCTGCACATGAAATTGAACTGATGAAAATCGCTTCAAATATTACCCTCAATGCAATCGATTATGCAATTACATTTTTGAAAGAAGGTGTTACATCGGCCCAAATTGCAGAAAAAATAGCCTTTGCCCATCAAAAAATGGGAGCGCAACACGATTTTGCAGATGTGAATTTTGGCATTGCAAGCTCCTTCCCTCATGGAAGTTCCAAACGTGCACCCTTGAAAATTGGAGATACCGTAATGGTAGATGTCGGTTGCAGAGTGGGTGGATATTGCTCAGATATTACTAGAACCTTTGTCTTTGGAAAGGCTAGTGATGAACAAAAACATATTTGGAATTTAGAAAAGAAAGCACAGGAGGCAGGATTTGCGGCAGCAAAATTAGGTTCACCTTGCGAAAATGTAGATTTTGCAGCGAGAAAAGTAGTTACAGATGCTGGCTTAGGTCCTGATTATAAATTACCCGGCGTACCCCACCGAACCGGCCATGGAATTGGAATGAATGGGCATGAATGGCCTTACATGGTAAAAAACAACAAAACACTGTTAGAACCTGGCATGTGTTTTAGCATTGAACCCACCATTGCCCTTCCAGGAAAATTCGGAGTACGTTTAGAGGATTGTGTTTACATGACCGAAAATGGTCCTCAATGGTTCTCAAAACCAGCTGAGCAATTAATTGAAATTTAGTATGGATTGAACTAAGTGGGTTAAAAAATCAAAGGTATAATTCTTTCCTTTATGGTTTGAATAATCTGTCAATTTAGGCAAATGATGAGCAAAATACGTTTGATGATGCGCGGTTTCAATCATGGTACTTGCCAATGAATGCGGATATGCATAATTTGGCTTTATTTCCATAATCAATTGCGCAATTGTTGAACACAATTCTTTATAAGGTTTAAAGGCCTCCTCATTATTTATTTCCTTAATATCCTTAACCAAATAGGCTTTACTGCTTTCTTTGATAACTATTTGAACTAATTTTTTCTTTTCAAAATCAACTTCACCATAACCAATTGGCAATGGTTCTGATAAAATTTCCAATACTTTAATTAATCTATCTTTCGGGCTTTTAATTCCTTGTAAATGGACTAAAAATAAATATTCTACATACGACCAATACCAATTTAAAATATACAATAACAATCGATGTTTATTCTCAAAATATCGATACACAGAGGCTTCTGTGGTACCTATTTCTAAAGCCAATTTTTTAAAGGTAAATTGTTCAAATCCTAATTCATCGATTAAATCAATCGAACGACGAACAATCTGTTTCCCAAGAATTGATGATTCGGGATCTCTTAAATAAAGGTTGCTATTGACCTTAAACTGTAATAATAAATCCATGCTAATATAATTCTTTGCAAAATTACTTATATTTTAAACACAAAAGCAATAATATATTAAATAAAATTTTTACATTAATTTATAATAGTATTACTATTATTTAAAAAAGTTTTAATAACTTGCAAAAAAATCAAAAATGAAGATGAAAAATTATTTTGATCCCTTGTCAGAATTTGTTTTAAAATACAAAAAGGAAATCAAGGGTATCTACGTTTTTTCGATATTGAGCGGAATTGTTGAATTGTCCTTACCTCTGGGCGTGCAAACCATCATTGGCTTGGTCATGGGAGCACAAATGATTACTTCTATTTATGTTTTAATAGGTTTAGTAACCTTAGGTGTATTTTTTTCTGGGAAAATTCAGATAAACCAAATGAAATTAATTGAGAAGGTACAGCAAAAAATATTTACCGACATTGCCTTTGAATTTGGAAGTAAAATTCCTCAATTCGATTTAAAGAAAATGGATAAATCGTATTTACCTGAAAAGGTAAATCGATTTTTCGATACCTTAAACATACAAAAGGGAATGTCGAAAATTTTGTTGGATATTCCTATTGCAAGTATTCAAATCATCTTAGGTTTGTTACTATTAGCCTTGTATCATCCAATTTTCATGGCTTTGGGACTTCTATTGCTTATCATTTTATTTTTAATTTTTCGCATAACTTTTCAAAGTGGCATTTCAACCTCTTTAGAGGAAAGTAATTACAAATACCAAGTGGTGGCTTGGTTTGAGGAAGTTGCAAGAACCATAAAATCCTTCAAATTGGGTAAAATCAATGAAATTAGCTTAGCTAAAACGGACCAACAGGTAGAGAAATATTTAGAAGCAAGAACCAAGCATTTTGAGATATTATTAATTCAGTTTAAAAGTTTAATTAGCTCAAAGGTGATCATTACCTTTTCCATGTTAAGCATTGGTTCTTACTTATTATTGAGCCAACAATTAAATATTGGAGAATTTATAGCCTCAGAAATCGTTATTTTAATGGTTATAGGAGCTGTTTCAAAGTTAATAAGCTCATTAGACAGCTTATATGATGTTATCACAGGTATTGAAAAAATTCGATTAATAACTGATTCGCCCTTGGAGCATACCGGTAGTATTCCCTTAGAAAAAAACAACCAAGGACATCAATTGGAGGTTAAAAATTTGGATTTTGGATTTGATGATAACAACCTTATTTTAAATGATCTTTCATTTAAAGTAGAATCTAATCAAAAAATATGCATTTCTGGTGGAGATGGAAGTGGAAAATCGACTTTAATTCGGGTATTAAGTGGAAATTATTCAGATTTTCAGGGAAACATTTTAATCAATAATATTCCCATCCAAAATTACAATATAATGAGTCTACGGGAGCAAATAGGAGTCCTATTGAAACAGCAAGATATCTTCCAAGGTACTTTATGGGAAAATATAGAATTGGGTAGAAAAGGAATTCAACCTAAGGATGTTATTGAATTAGCGCAAAAATTGGGTTTTGAAAATTTCCTTGAACATTTTCCCAATGGCTTTGATACGCAATTGGATCCTACCGGCAAAAAGATACCTTTTACGCATACTAAAAAGATTTTATTGCTTCGTGCATTGATCAATTCACCTAAATTACTGCTAATGGAAGAACCTTGGAATGACCTTGGAAAGGATTTGAAAGAAAAAGTAATGACTTATTTTTTAACATTAAAAAATACGACTTGCATCATCATTTCAAATGACGCTGATTTTGCTTTGAAATGTGACAAGCAATTGAATTTAATCAATGGAAGAATTTAAAAAAAACGATCCAATGGAATTTAAATCGTATCAAAAAATTTACCAAATAGAAAACAACCAAGTCATTAAACCATGGATTTATGGTCTTTTACTTGGTTTGGTAGTTGTATTGTTTCTACCCTGGACACAGAATATTAAATCGAAAGGTATTGTAACGACCATCAAACAAGAAAATCGATCCCAAGAAATAAACTCTCCAATTGCTGGGAAAATCGGCAAATGGTGGGTTAAAGAAGGTGACTTTGTAGAAGCTGGAGATACTATAGCCTTAATTTCTGAGGTTAAAACCGAATATTTAGACCCACAATTGGTGCAACGAACCAAACGACAATTAGATGTAAAACAACAAACCATCGATTTTTATCACCAAAAAGCTGGTGCAAGTCAAAATCAAGTGGATGCAATCAATCGTGCCAAAAACATCAAATTAATTCAAACAAAAAATAAATTACAACAAGCTGAAAATAAATTGGCTGGGGATAAAGCTGAATTAATTGCTATTGACAATGAATTTCAATTGGCAAAGGATCAGTTGGAACGCCAAGAAAAAATGTACCAACAAGGATTAGTTTCACAAACCCAATACCAACAGCGTTTAGCAAGTTTCAGAAATTCACAGGCGAAGAAAACTGTGATTGAAAATAAAATTAAGGTAAGTCTTCAAGAAATTGAAAACGTAAAACTTGACCTGAAGGGCATTGAACAAGAATACCAAGATAAGGTTAATAAGGCGATTGGTGACAAATTAAGTGCCTTGAGTATGGAGTCGTCTGCTGAAGGAGATTTAGCAAAAATTGAAAATCAATTAAGCAATTACAGCATTCGTCAAGGTCTTTACTACATTATTGCTCCTCAACAAGGACAAATTGTGCAAGCGAAAAAATCGGGAATTGGGGAAATCCTAAAAGAAGGCGAATCGATTGCTGAAATTGTACCTAAGCAAAATGATTTAGCAGTTGAAATGTTTGTGAGACCAATGGACCTCCCCTTATTGTCGAAAGGCCAAAAGGTTCGCTTTACTTTTGATGGATTTCCGGCAATTGTTTTCTCGGGTTGGCCACAAACAAGCTATGGAACATTTGGAGGAAAGGTTTTTGCCATCGAATCATCAGTGAGTAACAATGGGATGTACCGAGTTTTAGTGGCACCTGATCCCAAGGATAGACCTTGGCCCAAGGAACTCACATTGGGCATGGGAGCGCAAGGAATTGCTTTGCTAAAAGATGTGATGATAGGTTATGAGCTATGGCGAAATATTAACGGTTTTCCACCTGATTATTACCAAACAGAAGAAACCACATTAAAGAAAAATAAATAAAATGAAAAAATACAGCTTACTTCTTTTCAATTTATTGTTGGCTGCCTTCCTTTATGGTGAAACCAAAAATCTTTCAATTATTCAATACTTGGAAATTGTTAAGAAATACCATCCGATTTACAAGCAAAGCAATTTAACCGTCAGAAGGTCTGAGGAAGAAATTCGGTCCTCTAGGGGTGCTTTCGACCCTATTTTCACCCATTACTATTCAAAGAAATCATTTGATGGAAAAGTTTATTATGCATATAGCTCCCCTGAATTAACTATTCCAACTTGGTTTGGAACTGAGTTTTCTATTGGAACTGAAAATTACGAAGGTTTAAAAGTAGATCCAACAAAGACCTTCGGAGCCAGTAGCTTTATTGGTGTTAGTATACCTCTAGCTAAAGATTTCTTAATTGATAAAAGGAGAGCTGCCCTGAATCAGGCTAAAATGATGAATAAAATGAGTCTTCAGGAGCAAAAAATCGTATTGAACAATTTACTTTTTGAGGCTTCAAATGCTTATTGGGAATGGCTAAAGGCTTTTCAAATAACTGAAACCATTCAACAAACATTACAAATCAGTGAAAATAGATTTCAATTGGTCAAGAAATCTTTTGAGTTGGGCGAACGTCCTGCTATTGATACGTTGGAGGCCTTTACTCAAGTTCAGTTTTACCAAAATTACAAGCAAGGTGCAGTATTAAATTTTCAAAAAAATCAGATTTTATTATCAAGTTTTTTATGGAATGAAAGAGGTGAAAACATTTTATTAGAAGAAAATATTATTCCGGAAACGGATATAAATAATCAAAAAGCCTGGCAAGGCTTTGATATCAATTTACCTTTTTTGATTGAAAAAGCGGAAGAATTGCATCCAGAAATCAGGTCCTATGATTTTAAATTAGGCTCTTTACAAATCGAAAAGCAATTGAAATTTCAGAATTTATTGCCTAAAATAAATTTAGATTATCAACAACTCAATCCTGGCAATCAGTTTACCAATATCTTCAATGAAAACTCCTTAGGAAAAAATTACATAGCGGGATTAAAACTTGAATTACCTATTCCTTTTCGATTTGGAAGAGCTGAATATAGCAAGACAAAACTTAAAATAGAAGAGGAGCAAATAAACCAAACACTGAAGAAAAACAGTATTCAAGTTAAAATCAAGCAATACCATGCCGAATTTGAAAATTTAAAAAGGCAAGTTTCAATTCAACAAAATTTGGTTGAAAATTATAGAAAATTGACCAAATCAGAAGAATTACGTCTAGAAAATGGTGAAGGCTCCTTGTTTATGATCAATTCTCGAGAATTAAAAACCTTGGAAAGTTTAGAAAAAATGATCGATACAAAGGCAAAATTTTTTAAAAGTATTTATGCTACCCAATGGGCTGCAGGTTTGCTGGCGCAAGAGTAAGTTCTTTTGTTTGTTTTACACAAGAAGGAATATCACTAACATAATGGCTTACATAAATTAAGGTTGTATCGGAGTGCTCTACTAGATAGTTGAGCACTTTTTTAATGTGCTCAATTTGTCCAACGTCTAAACCCTGACAAGGTTCATCTAAAATCAATAAAGGTGGATTTTTAACCAATGCTCTGGCTAAAAGTACCATACGTTGCTCTCCTTGGGAAATTTTATAAAACTCTTTATCCGCCAAATGATTAATCCCTAAAACACTCAACCAAAGCATAGAACGATGTTTTTGTTCTTCAGTTAAAGGCTTAAATAATCCCAAAGTATCCAACAAACCAGAACCAACAACAGATAAACATTTTCCAGTATTTTTAAAATACAGATGCAACTCAGGACTCACGAAACCTATTCGTTTTTTGATTTCCCATATACTCTCCCCTGTTCCTCGACGTCGATCAAACAACCATAATTTCTGACTATAGCTTTGCGGATTATCCGCCGTAATCATACTGATCATGGTAGATTTACCCGCGCCATTAGGTCCTTTTAAGGCCCAAGCATCACCATTATTGATTTCCCAATTCTGATGACTCAAAATTGTTTTGTTGCCATATTTGATTTGTACATCTTCCATTTTTACAGCTTGTACAAAATCAGCAAATGCAGAACGCGTTTGAATTAATTCATCCAAATGCTTTTCAAAACCTTCAAAATTATGTTGGGTAAATTGTTCCCCTTTATAATCCTCAGCTGGTCCCGACCAAACCATTTTTCCGCCTTGCAAAACCATCACATGCGTAATAATTGCAGGTAATTCAATGGGGGAATTGATCAATAAAAAAGGGATTCCTTGTTGTTGGATGACCTCCAAGGCTTCATTGAGTAATTTTCTACCATCGGTATCTAATCCTAAAAAGGGATTATCAAATAACAAAAAGTCAGGCTTTTTCAAAAGTGCTTTCACCATTTGCAAGCGCTTATTTTCTCCGTTTGATAATTGCAAAATCGGTTTATCCCAATGAGATTCCATGGAAAATAATTGCATCCAGCGCTGAGCTTCTTGCTGATTTTCATTAGCTAATTCTTCACGAATGGTATAGGAGTCTTCTGAGTCAGATGAATTAAATCGTTGTTGCAAATAAAATTCATTGACATTAGATCGATTTTTAAATTGATGTTGCTGTTCAACTAGATAAACATTGACATGTTTATCTGAACCAAAATAATTGACAGTGCCGGTTCGAAATAATCTACCGCATAATGCCTTTGCTAAGGTACTTTTGCCAGAGCCCATAGCTCCTACCACTGCCCAATTTTCTCCATTTTTTATGGAAAAATTAATGCTCGAAAGAATTTTTTCTGCTCCATAACCTACCCCTAAACCTGATACTTTTAATAACATTAATTGTTAATTGTTAATTGTTAATTGTTAATTGTTAATTAAAAATTCATAATTTCCCGGCGCTTGCGCACCGGGCTATGTAAGTAAAGCCCTTCGGGCTTTGTAATTGCCACGCCTTCGAGTTTCTTCGCTCAGCCTTATACCTCATACCTCATAACTTTTACCTCATCCCTCATCCCTTTTCCCTCATCCCTTTTCCCTCATACCTCATCCCTCATACCTTATCCCTCATCCCTCATACCTCATCCCTCACACCTCCTTATGTGTTCATAACTCTTCAAAATCAATTCCTCTTCTGTGGTATAATTCTTCCTCCAAATACACGCTGCCGGAAGTAATGGGGTAAATGCCTCTACAACCAACCAACCTTGGTAATTCATTTCTTTTAATCCTTCAAATACGTTGTCCCAATGAACTTGTCCTTCGCCTAAGGTTGCTCTTGTGCTTTCAGATAATTGAACATGAACAATTTCATCGGCAATTCGTACCATCGCTTTTCCTGTATTAAATTCTTCAATATGGGCATGAAAGGTATCAAACATAATTTTGACACGGGGGTGATTGATTGCCTTCACCAAACTATATAATTGATCTGCAGAACTTACCACATAGTTTTCGAAGCGATTCAAATATTCCAATCCGAGTGTAACATTCATTTTATCGGCATGATCAGCAACAGCTAACATACTTTCCTTTGACCAATCTAATTCTTGTTGAGTTGGTGCAGCACCTGAAAATACACCAAGCGCTGAATGATAGGGCCCTGACAAAAAACTAGCTCCTAAATAGGCTGTAACATCGACTGCCTTTTTCAAGAAATCAATTCCATTTTGCCTAATTGCCGGATCTGAAGAAATTGTATTTTTATCAGCCCCTAAAAAAGTTACCGTAAACACAGTTAAACCCAAACGGTCTATCTCCTTTTTCCATGGCTCCCAATAGGCCAAATCGGTTTCAAAAATTGGAATTTCTACGCCCTCATACCCAACTTCCTTAATATAAGCCAAATGTTTAATGATTGACTCGTTCATATCTGGTCCGTAAACCAGCGTATTCATTGCTAATTTATATTTCATCGTCTTCTATTTAGAATTTACCATTCCTCTGTAAGGAACATTAATATTTAAATTACCTTTCCATTTTTTAGGTACTTCTTTGCCCAATTCCCAATGGATTGCATTGACAATTAAACGTTGAAAAGGTTCTACGGAGAAATCTTCTGGATGTCCCATTGTGGTAAAAAACACCTTTCCTTTGTATTCATTTTCCCAGGTCCAAGCCACTGGCTGATCTACAGCAACCTTATCTGGATTTACCGCCTTACCCATCAACAGCCATTCTGTACCTTTCTTTGGATAGTCCGGTAATACTCGATACAACCAAGAACGAACATGGAAATCAGGTGATACTCCAGTTAAAATTGGATGTTTAGCTTTTTCAGGAATTATCCGAACATCTGTACTGGCATTATGTCCATAATGGGTATGCTGGGCTATACCACCCCAACCCGGAGGAGCCCCAAAAGCACGCTCTGCAAATCCGTTATAAGATTCTAAGGGGTCCCCTTTCGGATAATTAAACGAATGGGTACTTGTACGAAATCCCATAATAGGCTTTCCAGATGTTAAATAAGCCTCAATGGGAGTTATTTGATCTGCAGGTAACAAACGCCAACGAAGAAAAAATACAGCCAAGTCGGCATCTTTTAAGATTTCCAATCCAGGAATATTTTTTTCTGCATTTTGATCTGGAAAAGATTTTAAAATTTTTGTCTCAAATCCATATTCCTTTTCTAAAAAATTTGCCAGCAAAGGTAATGTCTGCTCACCACTGTATTCATGGTCACCACAGACAAAAACAATTAAAGGCTTTTTCGTTTTTTTTTGTGCATTAGCCAATGGGGCAATACTCAGAAAAAACACACCTAAAAGTACGTAGATAAAATTTCTCATTTAATTTTCAAATGGGTGAAGTTTTAACAATTCTGAAACGTTATAAAAATCTTTCTTTTCTGAAATTGAGGCTCTAACCGCCTTAACTTTTTCAGCTTTAATGGCAGAAGCTTTATTTCCGAAAGAATTACGAACATAAGTCAATACCGAGGCAATTTCTTTATCAGACATTAAACCACCGTATGGAGTCATGGGTACTTGTCCGGGATACTTAACTCCATTTACCTCTATAGGCCCCATTAAACCTTTTAAGACTAATTTAATCAATCGATCTTCATTACCTGTAACCCAATTGGATTTTGCCAAAGGAGGAAAACCTGAATTGGTTAAACCTTTTCCATTGGTTTGGTGACAGGTATTGCAATATCCATCTTTGGCATATAATTTTTGACCTTCTTTAAATTGAATCAAATCAGCCTCCTGCAAATCAGTTTCAACTTTTTCGGTATTTTTTCGAACTACATTAAGTCCCGATGCATGAGCAAGTGCTATTTCATAGGGTTCTTTCATCCAATCATCCATTGGATATTTTTTTGCAATGGCTAAAATAGGTAATGCCTTTTCCTTAGGCAACCAAGAAGCCGCCACAAATGCCTCCATTCGGACACGTCCATGAGGATCTTGTACTGCTTTTGCTAATAATTGTGCTTGATTGACTACTTGATGTCCTGTATATCTTAAAACTCGAACAGCGGCTGCTCTAACGTGATAATCCTTTGCATTTAATAATTCGTTCAACAATTTTTGATCTACTTTATTTAATCCCCAACTTACCCAAAGTGCCTCCAATACATGATGTTCGTAATTAGGGTCCGATTTATTTAAATTGGCAACCCAAGCTGTAATTTTAGGTAAAACATCAGATGCTTTTCTCCCTCTCAATTCTCTTCTCACTCGATATCTTGTTCTGTATTCAGGTAATTTTAAATGATCCAATAATTCATCAATCGAGGCGCCATATACCTTCACAGGTTTAAGTAAGGGTCTAGATGGGTAGGTAACTCGATAAACTCTACCATGCGTATGATCTCTCAAAGGGTCACGTGCATTGTGTTGCATGTGTCCAATTAAGATATTATGCCAATCAATCACATATAAAGAACCATCTGGGGCAAATTCCATATCCACGGGTCTGAAATTTCGATCTTCTCCAACGATTAAATCTTGTCTGTGTTTGGATTTATAACCTGTTCCCTCATCTGTTAAAATATGCTGTTTCATGCCTAAAAAACCGATGGTATTATTGATCAAAAAATCACCCTGAACCTCGTCTGGAAAATGTCTACTATAAACAAATTCCAAACCAGATGTTGGTCTGACCAAATGTTTTTCTTCGATCAAGGTAAATGATTTGTGGCCATATTGTCCATACCTATTTTTAGTGGTTCCGGGCATCATCCAGCGAACATCTGGACCAGAAGTTTCAGCAAAGAAATTTTGTCCCCATTTATCAAATGCAATTCCCCAAGGATTTGGGATGGAAAGTTGAGCTACCCTTTCAAGATGTTTTCTAGCAGGATTGTATCGCATAAAACCTCCATTCGTTGCACGAACGGTACCATAAGGAGTTTCAACGTTTGTATGTAAAAATACACCTTCTCCCATATAAATTGCACCTGATTCATCTGTAACGAAGGCACTAATTTCATGGTGTGTATCATGGTCATCAAAACCGCTTAAAATTATTTCTTTGGTATCCGCATGGTCATCCCCATTGGTATCTCGCAATTTTACAAGATTGGTACCTTGTGATACATAGACTCCATCATGGGCTATTTCCATTCCAACCGGCACGTGTAAACCTTCAGCAAAAATGGTTTCCTTGTCAGCTTTTCCATCATTATTAGTATCTTCTAAAATAATAATTTTATCATTTGGTTTAGGATCACCTGGTTTGTAATGTGGATAAGATGGCATACAAACAACCCAAAGTCGACCCTTATTATCAAAAGTCATTTGAACAGGTTTGGCCAAATTGGGAAACTCTTGTTCAGAGGCAAATAATTCAATTTTATAACCAGGGGCCACTTTTATGGCTTTAAGGGCATCTTGTCCATATAAATAGGTCAAACTTCCATTTTTATCTGGATTAAAATTTGTTTTTACTGGTTCTAGTTTTCTTGTTTTTGCGTCGGCCCCTGCCAAATCAAATATCTTTCCCTGTAACACCGCTTGAATAGCATTCTCCCGATTTTCAGTCATTTGACGAATCTTTTCGATCTCTGCAGGATAATTATCAGGACCAAAGGGATTATACCTTCTACCATACACATGCACTCCATTAGGGATTTTAAAATCGGTATGCCACATCCAATTTTTTTCTGCCACGGCATCAAAAACTTGTTTTCTTTTAGATTCAATTGTAGAACTTTTTTCTCCAAATATTTGATTAATCAACATTTGAGATAATTTCTGATACCCTAAATCATTCAATTGAAATCCGTCGATTGTCAAATTTTCTTTGGTTTCATTAAACCATTTTTTGGAAGGATTAAATGCATCTACGAAATAAACCTTTTGGGCAGCGCACACCTCTTTCATTGCTTCGGTATATAGTTCCAAATTTGTATTTTGAACCTTTCCATTGGGAAGATCAAATTGAGCAGATAAATCTTCAAAGGCAATG
The DNA here is from genome assembly GCF_004005965.1 of Sandaracinomonas limnophila. GTDB lineage: Bacteria > Bacteroidota > Bacteroidia > Cytophagales > Spirosomataceae > Sandaracinomonas > Sandaracinomonas limnophila. The sequence continues at coordinate 711,181 of NZ_SACY01000001.1, forward strand.
GGGGAAACTAAAACTAATTTAGGTGCCGTTGCTCCGTTATATTTTTGAGAAAGGGTATGTTTAATAAATGCAGTTAGCTCTGCCTTAAATTTTGGAACTTTTGCTTTTCCTTCATACGATTCACTGTATCCAAAGAAACCAATCACAATATCAGTTTTTAAACGGGTCAGCCATTGGTCATGCGTTTCCAAATGTCCCTCACTTTCCGAAGGGTTTGCAAATTCATCTTGAAATTTTCCGGCCCCTGGAAAAGCCCAAGGTTGATTCCGAGCAGAATGTGGCCTAAATCCAGGAGTATCACCCCCATCACACAGGTTGCGAACACGTAAATTACTTTCCGGATATCGAAGATGTAGTTCCGTTTCAAAATGATCAAAATTGATCATTCGAGATCCCAAATTTCCGCCAATTAAGGCAATATGTGTATTGGATTCAATGGGTAACAAAAAAGAGGATTTCGGTTGAAAAAATCCTAAAACACAAAGCGATGTAAGGACTATGACAAGTCCAATCTGAATCTTCTTTGACATTCTTTTTTAATTAAATAGGTTTTAACAAACAAATTAAAAATAAAAAACCAATTTATTTAAAAAGGATCTTTAAATTTAAATTCTAAACCTTTAAATATGAAAAAAATCTTTCTCTTATCACTTTTCACTCTTCACTTATCACTTTTCACTTCTTTTGCTCAATCCTTACCTCGTTCTACTCCTGAGGAAGAGGGTGTTTCAAGTAAGGCTATTAGAGATTGGATAAAAAGTTATGATACTCCTAAACATGAATTGCATTCTATCATGGTCTTACGACATGGAAAAGTAATTGCAGAAGGTTGGGCGAAACCTTATGCAGCTAATGAAAAGCATACCATGTACTCGGTCAGTAAAAGCTGGACCTCCACGGCCATTGGATTTTTAGTGGATGAAGGTAAATTAAAAGTAACAGACAAGGTCATTGATATTTTTCCGGAGTATAAGGATATTCAAACAAATAAGTATTTAAATGACATAAGCGTTAAAGATTTATTAACAATGTCGGTTGGTCATAAAATTGAACCCTTAAGAAGTGTTGTAAGTTCTAAAAACGATTGGAAAAGAACTTTTTTAGCAGCACAAATTGATAATCAACCAGGTAGTAAATTTTTATATAACACAGGTGCCACATACATGTTAAGTGCAATCGTACAAAAAATATCTGGTAAAAAAACCTTAGATTATTTAAATGACAAATTGTTAAAACCTCTTGAAATTTCAGAGATTGACTGGGAAACTGATCCTGATGGTATTAATACTGGAGGATGGGGAATTCGAGTTAAAACTGAAGATATGGCTAAATTGGGACAATTGTATTTGCAAAAAGGCAAATGGAAAGGAAAACAGATTTTGTCTACATCCTGGATAAATGAAGCTACCAGTAAGCAAATTGAACAAGATCCATCCGCTACACAAGCACGAAAAGATTCTTCAGATTGGTTACAAGGATATGGATATCAATTTTGGAGATGCAGAAATGGTGCGTTTAGAGCTGATGGAGCTTTTGGACAATACATAGTTGTTTTCCCAGAAAAAGATGCAGTGGTAATTATCACCTCTGAATCAATGGATTTGGCGGAGGATTTAAACAATATTTGGCAACACCTATTACCAGCTTTCTTAGACAATAAATTAGCAAAAAACGAATTAGAATTAGGACTATTGACCAATGATTTAAAAAATTTGAAATTATCCTCTCCTATTTCAACTGGAAATGAAAACAAAGCAAATTTACATTTAGGTAATGAAATCCATTTGAATTCAAATGATTTGCAATTGGAAACATTGAAATTAGAAGAAACTAAAATGGGATACAATCTTATCTTAAAAGACACAAACCAAAATAGTTTCAGCATTCCTCTACAAAATGGAAAATTTGAATATTCTGAAACAAATTTCAAAGGACCCTACCTATTGCGTTCAGCTCAACATGCATTAGAAGGAATAAATCCTTATAAGGTTGGTGGTTCATATTACTGGAATGCAGATGGGACACTTGGAATTACTTTGAGGTACTACCAAAGTCCACACCATTGGGATTGGGTAATTCGACCTTTCGATGCGGGTTTTGAATTAAAAGTCATAAATTCTTTTGATAAAATACATCCAATATTGATTAAAGGAGCCTGATTGTGGACAAGTTTTAGGATTTTGTCGCAAAAGGACAAAAAACTAAAATTTTATCCGTAAACTTAAAGATTGAATCTAAACTATTTATTATATGAAATCAAAAATTCAGGAATCGAGAAGATCCTTTTTACAAAAAAGTTCTTTCGCAACTTTGGGATTATTGACCCTTGGAAAAGACTTTAATTTCTTGGCAGCCAAACCTAATTCAAAATTTGCTGGTGTGCAAATGGGAACTATTACCTATTCATTTAGAAGTTTACCTGGAAGCCTAGAGCAAGTAATTCAATATTGTGTGGATTCAGGAGTTAATGCTATTGAATTAATGGGCGATGCAGTTGAAGAATTTGCAGGTAAGCCTAAAAATCCAGTTCAGTTCAGATTTGTACCCGGACAACGTCCAACATTTACAGACGAACAAAGAGCACAAATGGCACAATACCAAAAAGATTCTGCTGCTTGGAGAGAATCAGTAGGTATGGAGAAATTCCAAGAAGCCCGTAAGATGTTAGACAAAGCTGGCATTTCAGTATATGCTTTCAAACCAAATGCTTTTGGACCAAATAACTCAGATGCTGAAGTTGAATGGGGCTTAAAAGTTGCCAAAATTTTAGGTGCAAATTCGGTAACAGTTGAGTTACCTACTGATCCAAAACAAACTCAGCGTTTGGGTGATTTAGGTGCAAAACATAAGGTATATTTTGGTTATCATGCCCATTTACAGGCAACTGATACGGCTTGGGACACTGCATTGGCACAATCGCCTTATAATTCTTTGAATTTAGATTGCGGTCACTACATTGCTGCAGGTGGTCCGAATACAGTAGATACTTTGTTAAAATTAATCGAAAACAAGCACGATAGAATCACTTCCATGCACATGAAAGACCGTCAAAATAAAGAACATGGCGGAGCTAATTTGGCATGGGGAAAAGGTGATACACCAATTGAAAAAATTTTACATTTGGTGCGTGACAAAAAATACAAATTCCCTGTAACTGTCGAATTGGAATACGATGTACCAAAAGATTCTGATCCAGTGAAAGAAGTTAAGATTTGTATCGATTACGCAAAGAAATTATTACTTTCATAAAATAAAAAAGCTCGGAAAATTTTCCGAGCTTTTTTGCTTCCGCTCAGCTCCGCTGAGTGGAAAATATAAAATTCAGCTCTGCTGAATGATAAGGTAAAATCGGCAGAGCCGAGTATCATTGTCCACACTCAGCAGAGCTGAGCGTGAGTTTAAAGTTCAAATCCTTTTAACTTTTCAATCAAGTCACTCGCAATCACACTAGATTTGGATTGCTCTTCCAAACAAATTTCTGCCAATTTTCCATGTACAAAAACACTTAAACTAGCTGCTTGAATTGGGTCGTATTTTTTACCCAGAAAAGATGTAATAATTCCTGTTAAAACATCCCCACTTCCAGCAGTGGCTAAGGCATCGTTTCCAGAGGTATTTTGATACACAATTCCTTCTGAAGAGATTATTTTTGAATTAGGGCCTTTTAAAATTAAGGTACAAGGGTATTTTTGCACAAATTCTAATCCCAATTGAACAGCATTAGAATCACTTACCTTTTTACCAAACAATCTACTTGCCTCTCCATAATGTGGAGTTAGAACATGTTGAGGTTTTAGGAAGCCTTTTAAGTTTTCAGTTGTTGAAATAATATTCAAAGCGTCGGCATCCAATACCATAGGACCTTCATATTTTCTCATTAATTCCTTCAAATGATGCTTAGTAGCATCATCAAGTCCAATTCCCGGCCCTATCCCAATTGCATCATAGGATAGAATTTTGGATAAATTCCATTCCCTCAAATGCATTACCTCAGGACAAAAAGACAAAAAGGACTCTTCATAATCTTCGGAAACTATTGCGGTAACTAATCCTGAACCTGCTCGAAGTGCCGCTTTAGAGGCAAGCAAAGAGGCTCCCCATTTTCCTGTGGAGCCTGCTATGATAATAATATTTCCGAACGAGTATTTATTTCCTATTTCATTTCTTGGATGAATATGTTGTTGAAAATAAAAATCGTCAATTAAATGAACCATTTAGACCAATCCTAAATTTCTCAAAAAGTCGTTCGTCCACTTATTTGTTGGATCCATTTCTTTTCTTAATTGTTTGAAATCATTCCATTTTGGATAGGTTTTAGCCAAATCTTCTTTCTTGATCGTTGAAATTTTACCCCAATGCGGTTTACCTCCAAATGGTTTTAATTTTGCCTCAATTTTTGGCAAAATCTTCATTACACCATCCTTTATAGGTTTCCAGGTAAAGTGAATGGCAATCATATCCTGTCCGTAAGCCGTACTCATCCAAAATTTATCTGCAGCAATACTGCGCAATTCGGTTACAAACAAGAGTGGATAAATTTCCTTATGCATTGATTCTATTGCCATAATTGCTTGGTATGCATGTTTTCTCGGAACAAAAAATTCCGATTGCAGTTCTGCTCCATTACTAGGCGTAAATTCCATTTTAAAATGAGGCAAACGCTCATACCAAGGTCCAGGCACCCCCATTTGGTCAGTACAGCTAACAGCAGAATTTGCCTTAATCGGATGTAAATTGGTGGTTGCAGGAATTGCACCAAAGAATTTTGCGGGTAAAGCCTCATAGTTTTGATCCGTTCTTCTCTTTATCCAAACTTGATTGATATTTTTATCCAACCAATGCGTAAATAAACTAACCGAATATCCCGCACCAAAAATTTTATCAAAATTATCCTTTAGGGCCGACATCGGTAATCCTTCATACACATGTTGAGTCGCATCAAATCGTTTTTGAATTTTTAGTGCAACTTTGTAAACAACACCTAAGGCTCCTAAACTTACAACAGCTCCATAAAATTTTGGATTACTCTCATCCAATAAAACGGCGGTTCCATCTGCTTTGATTAGCTCAATAGCAGCAACTGCGGTAGATAGGTTTCCATTTTTATCTCCCGAACCATGGGTTGCTGTAGATGAGGCTCCCATTACTGAAATATGAGGCAAAGAAGCTAAATTATGAATAGCATATCCCCTTGCATCCAACCATTTACCTAATGTACCATAACGAATACCTGATTCAACCCACACCAATCCATTCTTCTCATCCAATTCCAAAACCTTATTCAAATAAACTAAAGAAATATGCGATTCCGTAGTGTCGGCAACCGTATTGAAAGAATGTTTAGATCCTAAGGCCTTTCCGTTTTTAATCTTTTTCACCACATCCATTAACTCGGCTCGAGTTTTAGGGGCAAACAATTCTTTGCGATGGTAAGTTAAATTTCCTGCCCAATTGGATTCTAATTCTGCTTGAGCCATGGCAGGCCATTTGAAAACTCCTAGGGCTAATAAACTTAAACCAGTTTTTTTAATAAATTCGTTTCTTTTCATTGTTATTTATAGGCTGTGATGGTTTGAATTGTACCATCTGTATTATACTTTAATTCAGTTACTTTAATATTTCTCAAATGTGTTTTACCCGACATCTGCACATCGTGGTAATACAAATACCATTTTCCATTTTGCTCAATGATTGAATGATGGTTGGTCCACCCTTGTACTGGATTTAAAATTACACCTTGGTAGGTAAATGGACCTTTGGGTGAATCCCCCGTGGCATAGGCAATGAAATGAGTATCTCCTGTTGAATACGAAAAATAATATTTTCCATTGTAAAAATGCACAAATGGAGCCTCAAAAAATCTTCTATTGTGGTCTCCAGAAAGTAATAGTTTGCCTTCCTTGTCCAAAATTTGAACATTCTGTAGAGGTGACTCAATACTTTTCATATCAGCACTTAATTTTGCCATTTTAGGCATTAAGGCAGGTTGGTTATCAGCTGGTTGTTTTTCATCAAATTCATGTTTTCCTGATTTCCAATGTTGTAATTGTCCACCCCAAATACCCCCAATATAGATGTAATAACTTCCATCTTTATCTTTAAAAACAGCCGGATCGATACTGTAAGTACCCTTCATGTAGCTTGGTTCAGCATTAAATGGCCCCTCAGGTTTTATGGCAGAGGCAACTCCAATTCTAAAAATTCCTTCTTTATCTTTTGCAGGAAAATACAAATAATACTTTCCATTTTTTTCTGCTGCATCTGGTGCCCAGAGCATTTTTCCGGCCCAAGGGATATCTTCTAGTTTTAAAGCAACCCCATGATCTGTAATAGCTGCAGAAGGATTTTCTTGCGAAAACACATGATAATCACGCATACCAAAATGACTTCCTAAATCATCTTCTTTAATCCCAGCATCAATATCATGAGAAGGATAAATATAAATTTTTCCTTTAAAAAGATGCGCACTTGGATCCGCCGAATATTGGTCAGTAATTAAAGGTTGTGATATAGGTTCCTTTTTAACTTGAGAAAAAGCTGCAAAAGAAAGCATAGAAAAACAGATAAAAAGTCTTTTCATTCTAAATAGGTTTGTATTAAGCATATTAATTCTCTTAAATTTACCGAAATATCTGAATATGGAAAAAATTAAAGTAGCTCTTTTATCATTTGGCATGTCGGGTCGAGTATTTCATGCCCCATTTTTACACTTACATCCTGGATTCGAATTGATCGGCTCTTGGGAAAGAAGCACAAAAAATATACAAAAAGCTTATCCGGAAACAGAAAGTTTTTCGAGAATGGAATCCATTTTGGAACGAGCAGATATACCATTAGTGGTAGTAAATACCCCTGTTTACACCCATTTTGAATATGCAAAAAAATGTTTAGAGGCAGGTAAACATGTAATCGTTGAAAAGGCATTTACCAACACTTCAGAGGAGGCCAAAATTTTAGAAAAAATAGCTAAAGAAAGAAATTTAAACATTTTTGTATTTCAAAATCGCCGCTGGGATTCTGATTTTTTAACGGTAAAAAAAGTGGTTGAATCTGGTAAATTGGGTGAAATTGTTGAGGCAGAATTTCATTTTGACAGATACAATCCAGTCCTTTCTCCCAAAGTTCATAAGGAAGAAGTCAATGCTGGTTCGGGGATTTTACGAGATTTAGGTCCTCATATTTTGGATCAAGCTTTATCGCTTTTTGGAATGCCCACAAGTATTTTTGCGGATCTAAGATTTATGAGAGAAAATACACTTGTAGAAGATTATTTTGAGCTGATTTTATTTTATAAAAAACTCAGAGTCCGATTAAAGGCTGGGTATTTTTACAAAGAATTGGTTCCCTCCTTTCAAGTTTTTGGAACTGAAGGAAGCTTTTTAAAATCAAGGGCAGATAAACAAGAACCTGAATTAGTGGCTGGACTTATTCCTCAAGGAGAAAATTGGGGAACTGAACCCGAATCTGAATTTGGTTTATTGCATACAAATAATGAAAAAGTAAGAATTCCTTCAGAAAAAGGGAATTACATGCACTTTTTTGAAAACGTTTATCAAACCCTTTGTGGAACTCAAAAGGCTATTGTGGATGTTTATGCTGGAATAAACAGTATGTCTATAATTGACGCGGCATTTGTTAGTCACCAACAAGGTAAAAAAATAGAATTATGAGTCCCAAAGAAGTAGCCAAAGATCTTTTCAAGCAATTTGAACCTGAATTACAGAAGAAATTGCAGCAAGTTGGACAGGTAAGAAAGTTTAAGGAAGATGAGTATTTGATGTACACTGGTCAGCCCATTCGCTCAGCAGTTTTGGTGGTAGATGGCATTATAAAAGTGTTTAGAGAGGATGATGAAGGCAACGAAATCTTTATGTACAATTTACATCCGGGGGAAGCTTGTGCTATTTCCATGACTTGTGCGGCTAAAAATTTAAATAGTCAGGTTATGGCAAAAGCTTTAGTTGATACCACAGTAATTGCAATTCCCATGGAGTTAATGGATGAGTGGGCAAGTAAATACAAATCTTGGTATCAATTTGTATTAGGTACTTACAGAAATCGTTTTGAAGAATTATTGGAAATGTTGGATCAAATTGCGTTCAAAAATTTGGATGAGCGATTACTTTGGTATTTGAGGCAACATCAAAAAAGTTTACATTCCAATGTTTTAAAAATTCCTTTTACTCAAATTGCACTTGAATTAAATTCTTCAAGAGAAGTTATTTCAAGATTAATGAAAAAATTGGCTGATAAAGGACAAGTTAAATTGCATAAGAATCAGATAGAGATTATTCAATTACCTATTTAATTGATAATTGTTAATTGTTAATTGTTAATTGTTAATTAAATGCAACATAATTCATAACTCATAACCCATAACTCATAAATATTTCCCCTTGTGATTTTTATCACGAATTTGCACTAAATCTTTTCAGACCTTTGTAATGAAATTAATGCAAATGATAGAAATAATTGGTTACGTCGCATCCTTATTTATAGGAGTTTCTTTAGGACTAATTGGTGGAGGAGGCTCCATTCTTACTGTTCCCGTTTTAGTGTACTTGTTTGGAGTTGATCCAGTTTTGGCTACGGCCTATTCTCTTTTTGTGGTGGGAACCAGTAGCTTGGTAGGCGCTTGGCCAAAATACAAACAAGGATTGGTGAATGTAAAAACGGGAATCATTTTTGGAATTCCATCGATCATCGCTGTTTATGCGACACGTAAATTTTTAGTACCCATTATTCCCAACGAGATTTTCACCATTGGTAACCTTTTGGTAACTAAAGCAATTTTAATGATGTTGCTTTTCGCCGTTTTAATGGTTGCCGCATCTATTTCAATGATTAGAGGAACCTGCGAAAACTGCGATAAGGACGAAACGGAATTAGCAAAAATCTCCTACAATTATCCAATGATTTTGGTAGAGGGTTTAGTTGTTGGTACCTTAACGGGTTTGGTTGGTGCTGGAGGCGGATTTTTAATCATTCCTGCATTAGTAATGCTGACTAAATTACCCATGAAACAAGCTATAGGTACTTCCCTATTAATCATTGCGGCAAAATCGCTCATCGGATTTACAGGGGATTTAGGACATCAAACAATCGATTGGACCCTATTGTTAACTGTAACTGGATTAGCCATTGTAGGTATTTTCATCGGGGATGTAATTAGTAAAAAAATCAACTCAGCACAATTGAAGGTCGGCTTTGGCTGGTTTGTATTAGTGATGGGTCTTTATATTTTAATTCAACAAATTTTCTTCTAAAATTATTAAATAAAAAAACAATGAAAGTAGAACAAATTTATACCGGTTGTTTAGCTCAAGGAGCCTATTACATAGAGTGTGGAGGGGAAGCTGCCATAATTGACCCACTTCGCGAGGTTGAGCCCTATATCCAAAAGGCAGAAAGAAATGGCGCAAAAATTAAATATGTTTTTGAAACACACTTTCATGCCGATTTCGTTTCGGGACATATCGATTTAGCTCAAAAAACAGGCGCAAAAATTGTGTATGGTCCTATGGCAAACGCAGCAGAATTTGATCATATTACAGCTGAAGATAATCAGGAATTTGTTTTAGGAAATTCGAAAATCAAAGTGATTCACACGCCTGGACATACCATGGAAAGTACTTGCTTTTTGCTAATTGACAAAACAGGTAAAGCAACATCTTTGTTTTCTGGTGATACCCTATTCATTGGAGATGTAGGTCGCCCGGATTTGGCACAAAAGGTTAAAGCTGAATTAACACAAGAAAAATTGGCTGCTCATTTGTACCATTCTTTGCGAGATAAAATCATGCCATTAGCTGATGATATCATCGTATATCCAGCTCATGGAGCAGGTTCTGCTTGTGGTAAAAATATGAGTAAAGAAACTACAGATACACTTGGAAACCAGAAAAAAACAAATTATGCCTTGAATCCGGCTTTGACTGAAGAGGAATTTGTAAAAGAAGTTTTGACGGGTTTAGTTGCACCTCCATCCTATTTTCCTTTAAATGTTTTGATGAATATTAAAGGTTACGATAGCATAGATAAAGTAATGGAAAGAGGTCAACAAGCACTTTCTCCAGAGGCTTTTGAAGCAGCAGCAAATGAGACTGGGGCCATTGTTTTAGATACCAGAAAAGCACAGGATTTTGCCAAAGGATTTATTCCAAATTCAATCAACATTGGCGTAGAAGGCAGTTTTGCTCCTTGGGTTGGTACTTTAATTCCTGACATCAAACAAGAGATTTTATTGGTAACTGATGAAGGAAAAGAGGAAGAGGTCATTACTCGTTTGGCTCGTGTGGGATATGATTTCACCATTGGATATTTAAAAGGAGGAATCGAAGCTTGGAAGTCGGCAGGTAAAGAAATTGATCAAGTAGAATCCATTTCTGCAGCTGAATTATCCAAAAGATTAGCAAAAGGTGAAGGTGAAATTTTAGATGTTCGTAAGAAAAGTGAATACCTTAGTGAGCATGTGGTGGATGTAGAAAATGCACCATTGGATTTCATCAATGATAGTATGTTGAAAGTTGACAAAAACAAAACAACTTACGTACATTGCGCAGGTGGTTATCGCTCCATGATTTTCATATCAATCTTAAAAGCAAGGGGGTTCGAAAACTTAGTAGATATTGATGGAGGATTCAAAGCAATTAAAGAATCTGAATTATTTAAAGTAACAGATTACGTTTGTCCAACAACTTTATTATAATCATGGAAGAAATATTAGACAATCCAAATGTAACAGTCATAGACGTTCGGGAAACATTTGAATTTGAAGACGGGCATTACGAAGGGGCCATTAATATTCCCTTAGGTACAATTCCGAATAATTTAGATAAAATAAAGTCAATGAATCAGCCTATTGTTGTGTATTGCAGAAGTGGAAATCGCTCTGGTATGGCCTTGACCTTATTAAAGCAAGCAGGAATCCAGGAAGTTTATAACGGAGGTGGAATCATGCAAATGTTACAATACGCTTCAAGATAATGGAAACTTTTCTTAAAAATTGGGGCACAATGCGTATAATCCGACTTGCAGTTGGATTATACGCTTTTTATGAAGTCATAAAAACCCCCGACTTCCTATTAGGTTCAATGGCCTTCATTTTAATTGCTATGGCCATTTTTAACGTAGGATGTGGTGCACAAGGATGTGGAATTCCCGCTCCCCGTAAAAATCATACATCAACAGAAGATGATGAGGTAACGTATGAAGAAGTCAAATAAAACCTTGCTAATTTATTCCATTGGAATTATCCTTGGAGGAATAATTGGTTATTTTTATTGGAAAGAAATAGGATGTTCTACTGGAACTTGTCCAATTACCTCCAAACCATTAAATAGTATTATATATTTTGCATTTTTAGGATATTTAGGAACTAATTTTGTAAAAGATAAATTTATCAAATCTTAAATGGAACTTTTAACACACCCTTGGCCATGGTACACGGCCGGACTAATCATTGGTCTAATTGTACCCGCTCTATTAATACTTGGTAATAAGCATTTTGGCATTTCATCTAATTTGCGACACATCTGTGCAGCTTGTTTTCCTGCTGATATTAAATTTTTCAAGTACGATTGGAAAAAAGAAATTTGGAACTTTTACTTTGTAGGCGGAATCATGTTAGGCGGTTTTATTGCTGCTTTTTACCTTAATTCAGGTGATCCTATTCAGGTGAATCCCAAATTAGTGGAAGAATTGGCGACTTATAACATCACTGATTTTTCACAAATTGTTCCTGTTCAATTGTTCAATTTTGAAAGTCTGTTTACCCTGAAAGGATTTATCATGATGGTTGTCGGTGGATTTTTAGTAGGTTTTGGTACTCGTTGGGCAGGTGGTTGCACCTCTGGACATGCCATCATGGGACTTTCCAATCTTCAATGGCCATCTTTAGTGGCAACTATATGCTTTATGATTGGTGGAATAATCATGGCAAATTTCATTTTACCTTACATTTTAAATTTATAATTACATGGCTACTCAACAAGAATTAGACGACTTAAAAGCACGCGAATTAGACGCCATGTGTGTCAATGAATCAGAATTAAAACATCCATGGTATTATAATTTAAAATACGCAGTTGTTGGAGTTGTTTTCGGTATCGTATTTATCAAGGCAGAAATCATTTCTTGGTTCAGAATTCAAGAAATGTTTCGCTTCCAAAGTTTTCACATGTATGGTGTGATTGGTACAGCAGTTATAGTAGGAGCCATTTCTGTATTTTTAATTAAAAAATTGGGTATTAAAACCATTCACGGAGAAAAAATAACTTTTGCTGACAAGGAATTCAACAAAGGAAATATCTACGGTGGCTTGATGTTCGGCTTTGGCTGGGCAATCACTGGAGCATGTCCAGGTCCCCTATTTGCTCAATTAGGCTCAGGCGTTTTATCTATCTCTATCGTTATTTTAAGCGCTATCGCTGGCACTTGGACGTACGGTTGGTTGAGGGATAAATTGCCACATTAAGAATTATAAATTATGAATTATGAGTTATGTAATTATTTTCAAGTTTTTGAAAGCTGATTTTTCCTAAATAAATTTTATCAATTTACTTTTATATTAATTCGGTAAATTGCAGGGGGTAAGGGGAATGCATTTCCCCAACAAAAAAACGATTGAATTCCCTATCAATAAACTGATTAATTTACAATTTAATAACCCATAACCCATAATTCATAACCCATAATTCATAATTCATAATTCATAATTCATAATTCATAATTTTACGCCGCGTTCGCGCCAGACTTCAACTTTTCACTCTCCACCCCTGCTTCTCCATCTCTCTGACCCGTAAACTTCGATGTCCATGCTCTTCCATCACGATACCGCGCATGAAATAGATGCCTGAACCACGAAAACTGTATCGTTGCAAGTCAGCAGGAAAATGAACTGTATCAAAAAACTCCCCATTACTATCTAAAAAATATCCAAAATACATCCGATCTCCTTTCTTGGTGCGGGTAGGTTTGAGCGTCACCAAATATCCTAAAATACTTCCCTGGTTTAGCAACAAATGAGCATCCAAATTGGTTTCCGGCAATTCTGCTAATAAATCAAAAGGGTTACACAAGGGAAATCCCAACAACTCCCACTCATCATAGGCGTCTTCCAAAGGATAAGTAACCAAAGTGGGTAGGGTGCCTATATCCCAAGTCGATTGCTCAAACATTTCCAGTGCCACTGGCTCTGCTTTCTTACCACAAAAACGGGCATGAGCCTCCCAAAGTAAGGTTTTCTTGCAACGATGTAAGGAACGAAAAGCCCCAACACGAATCAATAAAATGGCTTGCTCAAGTCCGATGGGAACTCTTCGAGCAAAATCGTCCCATGAAAGAAATGGACCATCTTGTGTCCTCGATTCAATCAAACACTGCACCACACGTTTCTCCAAACCTTTGATATGTACCCAACCTAAATAAATGGTATGGCCCTGAATGCTGGTTAAATACTGACTTTCATTGATATCGGGTGCTTCAATCTGCGCCCCACCCCTTCGTGCCTCATGCACATAAAACTCAGTTCGATAAAATCCGCCAAAATTGTTAATCACCGCCACCATAAACTCCAAAGGAAAATAGGTCTTCAAATAAAGACTTTGATAACTTTCCACCGCAAAGCTGGCCGAATGGGCTTTACTAAACGAATACCCACTGAAACTTTCCATTTGTCGCCACACTTCTTTCGACACCTCTGGCGCATAACCTCTCTCAGCACAATTCACAAAAAACTGTTCCCGAATCTTTTCAAATTCGGCCCTAGAACGGTATTTGCCCGACATCCCTCTACGCAACACATCAGCCTCAGCCAAGCTCAAACCCGCAAAATAGTGAGCCACCTTAATCACATCTTCTTGATAAACCATCACTCCATAGGTTTCTTGCATCAACTCACCCATCAAGGGATGCGTAGGCTCATAAGAATCCGGATTATGGTGTCGGTCAATATAGGCCTTCATCATACCTGAGCTGGCCACACCCGGACGAATAATGGAACTCGCTGCCACCAAGGTCAAGTAATTATTGCAATTCAATTTCTTAATCAATTGTCGCATTGCTGGCGATTCAATGTAAAAACAGCCCATTGTTTCATGGCTCTCCAACTGCATACGTACCCGCTCATCTTTCATAAAATCCTGCACCCGATGCACATCTACATCAATACCTCTATTTTCCCGAATGATGTCAACCGACTCTTTAATATGCCCCAATCCTCTTTGCGAAAGAATATCAAACTTGGCAAAACCTACTTCCTCGGCCACATACATATCGAACTGACAAATCGGAAATCCCTTGGGCATCGGTTCTAAAGCGGTGTAATTCGACAAGGGCTCTTCCGAAATCAATACTCCGCCCGCATGGATGCTCAAATAATTCGGAAAATCGAGCAATAAATTGCCATATTTGACAATCAAACGATGTAATTCATCCCCACCTTCTTTCCTAATGAGCGAATCTGGCTCCAACCAAGCATCTATTTCAGACTTCGGCAGGCCAAAGACCTTGGCTAATTCTCGGTAAATAGATTTATCACGAAAAGTGACGTAGGTGGCCAACAAACAAACCCGACTCGCCCCATACCGTTTGAAAATATAGTCGATGATTTCGTTGCGCTCATCCCAAGAAAAATCAATATCAAAATCGGGCGGACTTGTCCGATGCGGATTGATGAATCGTTCGAAATACAAATCTAAGGTAATGGGGTCCACATCTGTAATACCCAAACAATAGGCTACAATGGAGTTCGCTCCACTACCCCGACCCACATGAAAATATCCTCGCGATCGAGCATAGCGAATGATGTCCCAAGTAATCAAAAAATAGGCATTAAAATGTAATTCATGAATCACCTTGAGCTCTTTTTTCACACGCTCCATCGCTTGCTTATCTGTTCGCCCGTAGCGATACTTCACCCCTTCAAAAGCTAACTTTTGAAGTAATTCACGATCATCTTCCTCACTTGCACTGAATATTTTTTTATTTTTAGACGTATAAAATTCGAAGGAAAAATGACAATCAGCCAACATCTCTTCGGTGGCTTGGAGTAAAGTTGGATAATCCTGTAAAAAATCTTTTTGTTGCTCGGGACTCCATAAAAACTCATCATGGGAAGCCTGGGATTGACTAGGCAATTTACTGAGCAAAGTATTTTTATCAATGGCACGCAGCAAACGGTGCATCGAAAAACCCTTTTTGTCTAAAAAAGTAACTGGATGTGCCCACACAAATCGACTCAAATCTTTTTCCTGCCAAAGCTGTTTTTTATCCTTTGCTTGTACACCAATTCGCTCATAAGTACCCAAATCTTGGATTTTTTTACGCTGCTCGAAGGAATAAATCACCCACACATCATCTCCCAAATCAGGCCTATCTGGCCAAGGCAAATTTTGCGACAAATACCGAGTGGCAAACGCATTGATTTTCGAAAAACCAGCAGGATTCCGCGCCAAACAATTATACTTCAAGTCATCCCCTGAACGGAATTCCATCCCCACCACCGGTTTCACTCCCCACTTTTCACAAGCTTGGACAAAGTCGTACACCCCCGACACCCGATGGATGTCGGTCAATGCCAATGTCTGGATTCCCAGCACATGGGCTTTCTCCACTAATGTTGAGGGAGAAACAGTGCCGTATCGTAGGCTGTAGTAGGAGTGAGTGAACATAGTTAGGTGGACCGCCCCCGGCGCTTTGCGCCACCCCCTCCTTCAGAAGGAGGGGGAAGGGGGAGGTAAATCATACGGCTCTCCCTAACACATAATCCCCATACCTTTTTCGGATACGGTCAATCGCTTGGTACAAAGGAGCCAATTTAGCGCTATCATCAAATAAATTGAGTTGTTCTTGACCTTGCAAGAGTTTCGAAAAACGAATACCGACGAGGCGAATGAGCAGCCGGCGATCATACAATTTCTCAAACAAATCCAACACCGCCGGCATCAACAGGTGATCGGATGCCGTGGCTGGTAATACTTGCTGTTTCGTATGTGTATCAAAATTTGAATAGCGCAATTTGACCGTTATGCAGGAAGTGCATTGCCCTTTCTGTCGCAAATCGGTGGCCAATTGCTCAGTCATCGAAATCAACAAACGCCTGAGCTTATTCACATCCGTTGTATCCTTATCAAAAGTCATTTCCTTGGAGAGCGACTTTTGTTCGTGATACGGCACCACGGGCGACAAATCAATCCCATTGGCGCGCTCCCAAAGCATCACGCCCGATTTCCCGAAAGTGCGCTCCAGCACCCGCATGGGCATCTGACTTAAGGTACCCACCTGAGAAATTCCCATATTTCGCAAGGTTTGAGCGGTTACCGTGCCAATCATCGGAATCTTACCCACAGGCATCGGGGCCAAAAAAGCCTTTTCTTCGCCGATAGGTACCTGCATTTGTCCAGCAGGCTTGATGTGATTGGTAGCCACCTTAGATACTGTTTTGTTAACAGAAAGACCAAACGAAATCTGCAATCCCGTCTCTTTCTGAATCGTTTCCCGGAGTTCTGAAGCAAATTTATAGGTGCCAAAAAACCGATCCATACCCGTCATATCTAAATAAAATTCATCTATCGAAGCTTTTTCCACCACCGGAGCCCGCTCGGTAATGAGCTTCGTAACACCATCCGAATACTTCGAATACGCCTCAAAATCACCACGTAAAACAATAGCATCCGGACAAAGCTTGCGCGCCATCCGCATCGGCATTGCTGAGTGAACCCCAAACACTCGCGACTCATAACTGCAAGCCGCCACCACTCCCCGGTCCGACATCCCGCCCACAATAACAGGCTTACCCAGCAGCCGATCGTCTCGCAATCGCTCCACCGAGACAAAGAAGCTGTCCAAATCCATGTGCACAATTGATCTATTCTGCATAAAAAAACTAGATTTTTGCTTTATTTGAATACATTTTGTAATTTAGATTCTTAATGAACCACAAATTAGCATACTAATTTTATTCATATTTTCGAATTTTACAACAAAATGAATACATTTTTCAGTCAAAATCTACGATTATTACGCAATCGAATGCCAGAAAAAACTTCGCAAGAAAAATTGGCCGAATTGCTAGAAATCAAAAAACCAACTCTAGGATCTTACGAATCTGGCCGCGCAGAGCCTAAATACGCAGATTTAATCAAAATCGCACAATTCTTCGATGTCGAAATTGACGAATTACTCAAAGAAGATTTATCGAAGCGCCCCGCCGGAATTCGTCGCTCCAACCTACGAATTTTAGCCACCACCGTAGACTCTGAAAATAACGAAAATATTGAATTTGTGCCCATTAAAGCCCTTGCAGGCTATACGGCATCGTACGACGACGTGGATTTCATCCAAGAATTACCCACCTTCCAAGTACCTTTTTTATCCAGTGACAAAAAATATCGAGTTTTCCCTATAAAAGGAGACTCCATGTTGCCACTCCAATCAGGATCTTTAGTCTTTGCCGAATACATTGAAAATTGGCACGACATCAAAGACGGCACCATCTGCATCGTTGTCACTCGCGAAGACGGCGTGGTTCTGAAAAAAATTAACAATCACCTAGCCGAAAAAAACGTATTAATCCTCAACTCCACCAATACCCTATTTGACCCATACCCTATCCTAGGCTCTGAAATCCAAGAAATCTGGAAATTCGCCGGATATTTTCAAGAAGAATTTCCGAATTGAGGTAAGAGGTAATAGGTAATAGGTAATAGGTAAGAGGTAATAGGTAAGAGGTAAAAACCGGTGCCTGAGGCTGAGCGAAGCGAAGAAACTCGAAGGCACAGCAACAACAAAGCCCAAAGGGCTTTACTTCCATAGCCCCGGGTTGCAACCCCGGCAAAACAAAACGATTACAACGAACCCCGCAGGGGTTCAATTTTAAATAGCCCTGGGTTGCAACCCAGGGCAGGGTGACAACCCGGGAACGAATAATAACAATGAGCCAACAAAAAATAGCAAGCCAATTGGGCCTCACCACCCAACAAGTAAAAAAAACCATCGATTTATTAAATGAAGGTGCCACTGTGCCCTTCATCGCAAGATACCGCAAGGAAATAACTGGCTCATTAGACGAAGTTCAAATTGCTGCCATCCGCGACCTCAATCAACAATTAATCGATTTAGAAAAAAGACGTGAGGCAATTTTAAAGTCCATCAAAGAGCAAGAAAAACTTACTCCTGAATTAGAAAAAGCCATTTTAGCTGCAGACAACTTGCAGACTTTAGAGGATCTCTATCTGCCCTACAAACAAAAACGCAAAACAAGAGCAAGCATCGCCCGCGAAAAAGGATTGCAAGAATTAGCAAATTCATTGTTCAAACAAGGACTCCAAAATCCCAATGAATTGGCCAAAACCTTTATAAACACCGAAAAAGGTGTCAAAAACACAGAAGAAGCACTTGCTGGCGCGCGCGATATATTAGCTGAAGAAATCACCGAACATATCAAATCTAGAGAAATTGCCCGAGAGGCCTTTCTGAAAAACACCACAATTCACTCACAAGTATTGAAGGGCAAAAAAGAATCGGGAATCAAATACAAAGATTATTTCGACTGGAACGAGGATCTCAACAAAGCGCCCTCTCACAGAGTTCTGGCACTCATGCGTGGAGAAAATGAAGAAATTCTTTCTCTAAATATTCAAGGACCCGACGAGGACATCATCTATCGATTAGAAAACAAATTTCTATCGGGCAGAAATGCCTGCGCCGAACAAGTTTCTTTAGCCATAAAAGATGGCTATAAACGCTTGTTGCAACCCTCAATGGAAACAGAATTCCGCGGAATTATCAAGAAAAAAGCAGACGAAGAAGCCATTCGAGTTTTCGCAGAAAATGTCCGACAACTATTATTGGCTGCACCCCTTGGACAAAAAAGAACTCTTGCGCTGGACCCAGGATTCAGAACAGGTTGCAAAATGGTATTTCTTAATGAGCAAGGAAATTTAATTGAAAATAACACTATTTACCCACACAATGGTTCAAATGCTGCCATTGAAGCAGGTGAAACCGTAAAAAATTGGGTTAAAAAATACCAGGTTCAAGCAATTGCAATCGGAAATGGAACCGCAGGCAGAGAAACAGAAGCATTTGTGAAAAGCCTGGGACTGAAAGACATTGCCATCATCATGGTCAATGAAAGCGGTGCATCCATTTATTCTGCTTCCGAATTGGCAAGAAAAGAATTTCCAGACAAAGACGTAACCGTCCGCGGTGCCGTTTCCATAGGTCGCCGATTAATGGACCCTTTGGCTGAATTAGTAAAAATTGACCCCAAATCCATCGGTGTTGGACAATACCAACACGATGTGGACCAAAAACTTTTACAAACTTCATTAGACGACACGGTTATTTCTTGCGTAAACTCCGTGGGCGTTGAATTAAATACCGCATCTCAACAAATACTTAGTTATATTTCTGGACTAGGGCCTCAATTAGCTCAAAACATCATTGATTATCGTTCCCAAAATGGGAAATTTACGCAACGAACTGAACTTAAAAAAGTCCCACGTTTAGGAGAAAAAGCATTTGAGCAAGCCGCTGCCTTTTTACGCATCAGAGGAGCTAAAAACCCATTAGATGCATCAGCAGTCCATCCGGAGCGCTATAACCTAGTAGAAAAAATGGCCAAAGATGTAGGTTGCAAGGTTGGCGATTTATTAGAATCAGCCGATTTAAGAGCTAAAATAAATATCCAAAATTATGTAAGTGAAAATGTGGGCTTACCAACCTTAAAAGACATCCTAAACGAATTAGCCAAACCAGGTCGCGACCCTCGTGAACAATTTGAAGCATTCTCATTTACAGATGGCATCAATGAAATAAAAGACCTTCGAATTGGCATGAAATTACCTGGAATTGTTACCAATATCACCAATTTCGGTGCATTTGTAGATATTGGAGTTCATCAAGATGGCTTAGTTCATGTGAGTCAATTAGCCAACAAATTCGTCAAAGACCCCAATGAAGTTGTAAAAGTCCAACAAAAAGTAATGGTAACTGTTACTGAAATTGACGAACCAAGAAAACGAATTGGCTTAAGTATGAAAATGTAATTACTTTTTATAAAAATCCTTAATCGGCTTATATGGCCCATATTTATGCTGCTGCTCCGAATATGGGTCATCATACGGTCCAAAAGGATGATCAAAAGGCTTCCCCCTCCTTCTTGGCCAATCTGCACTTAAATCCTTACTAGGACGAGGCATCGAATTCACAAAGGCCGCAACATCCCATGCCTCTTCATCCGTCAATTGCGGACTATCATACTTGACACCCAAGGGCATATTGTATTTTACAAATCCCGCAAAATTTGAAATTCTGTACAAACCTGCACCTATATTGTAACTATTTGCCCCCCAAAGCGGTGGATAGGTATAAGATTTCTTGTTTTCAGCTAAAACTCCTTGTCCATCAACTTGGTGACAAGATTGACATTTGGCCATATAAACTTCTTTTCCTTTCATTGGATCACATGCCCTTTTCAAGCCCTTCAACTTAAAAATTCCTGAACCTTTAGGCGTTTTTTTCTTCTCAACATCTTGTCCAACCCACTTGATATACGCCAAAATAGCCTTCATTTCTCTACTAGTCGAATCCAATCCTTTACCATTCAAACTTCTTTGAAAACAATCATTCACCCGCTTAATCTGATTTTCTTTAGTGCCAGAACGCTCACGAAATTTTGGATAATTGGCCTGTACGGCAAAATAATTATTCCCCCATGGCTTTGTGCCTGCATCCAAATGACAATTTTGACAATTCATTCCATTTGAAATAGCCTTCACGGACCCTCTAGGACCTAAATAATCTGAAGTATGTGCAATTAATTCTTTACCATATAGTACTAAATCCTTTTCAGTAGAATCTAAATACATCATCCGCCAATCAGATGGAGCAGTCCACAAATGTGTAAAATTAGAATCAATGGCAACGCTATCTCCATTTACTTTAATTTTTTGTTTACTGCTTGGAAGAACATTCCACAGAAAAATAAAAAAAAATAAAAAGCCTAGCAATAGCCCTAAAACACTTATTTTCTTCGATTGATCAAATCCCATACCAAAAATTTTCAAACAAAATTACATTGCAGGTTATTTCTACATGTGACTATTGTCACTTCGCAACCTAAAAAACTTACCTAATATTAAACATCCAATTTAACAAATAATACTATGAAACATCAAATTTTAATCATTGGAGGCGGTAATGCGGGTATTTCTGTGGCTGCTCAATTATTGAGAAAAAATAAATCTTTAGACATTTCAATTGTTGAACCTTCCGCAAAACATTATTATCAGCCAGCTTGGACTTTGGTAGGCGGAGGTGAATTTGATATAAATGATACAGTCAGAGAGGAACAATCTGTAATGCCCAAAGGTGTTCATTGGATCAAAGAATTTTGTGAATCATTTCAACCAGAAGAAAATCAGGTGACTCTTAAAACGGGTGAAAAAGTATATTATGACTATTTAATTGTAGCTCCTGGTATTCAGGTCAATTGGTCAGCTATCAAAGGTTTACAAGAAAATTTGGGTAAAAATGGTGTTTGCAGCAATTACAGTTTTGAATCGGCACCTTATACTTGGGAGTGTCTTCAAAATACAAAAAAAGGAAAAGCTATTTTCACAAATCCGAATACCCCAATAAAATGTGGTGGAGCACCACAAAAAATCATGTATTTGGCAGCAGATTATTTTAAAAAACACCATGCAGCCAATCAAGTAGAATTTTGGTCGGGGGGAACACGTGTTTTTGGAGTAGAAAAATACGAGAATACCTTGAAAAAAGTCATTGCAAATTATGGAATCAAAACCCAATTTTTTGTTCGTTTGGATGAAATTGATGTCCAAAATAAAAAAGCAAAATTCATTGGTATTGGTGAAGCAAATAAAGATCAAGAATATTGGGTTGAGTTTGACATGATTCACGTTACTCCCCCACAATCTGCCCCAGATTTTGTAAAAAATAGTCCTTTAGTAAATGCTGGAGGCTGGGTGGATGTAGATATTCATACACTTCAACACAACAAATTTAAAAATGTATTTTCTTGTGGCGATGTTGCCGGACTACCCGTTTCACGTACAGGCGCAGCCATCCGTAAACAAGCCCCTGTATTGGTTCAAAATTTATTGAAGGTTATGAATGGGAATTCTGCAACAGAATCTTATAATGGCTATTCTTCTTGCCCAATTATCACAGGATATGGCAAATTGGTTTTAGCTGAATTCGACTACGACAACCAACCCACTGAAACCTTCCCTTTTGACCAATCAAAAGAAAGATACAGCATGTATTTCCTCAAAAAATACATTCTACCCTTTTTATATTGGACACAAATACTACCAGGAAAGATGTAAAAGGGGATTTTATCCCCTTTTTTTGTACATTTGAATATTAAAGCCCAACACTTGCATATCCTTATCGTTCACGACCAAAAACTTCCCGTTTTCACCTATGGCGGAACTGAGCGCGTGATCTGGGGATTGGCAAAATCGCTTAAAAAACTAGGTCATCAGGTTAGTTTTTTACTTCCTCAAGGCTCCTCCTGCGACTTTGCAAAGGTTTTAATTTTCAATCCAGAGCTTTCCATAAATAAGCAAATTCCAGAAGATATTGATTTGGTTCATTTACAGAAAGAACCAAAAGAGCCTTTGACAAAACCCTATTTAGTTACCATTCATGGCAATATCAACGAACAGAGGCCTATTGATTCAAATGCCGTTTTTGTTTCAAAAAATCATGCCAATAGATACAATTCCGATTCTTTTGTTCACAATGGATTGGATTGGGAAGATTATCAAAAACCGGATTTAACCATTCCTCGAAAACATTTTCATTTTTTAGGCAATGCTGCCTGGAGAGTAAAAAATGTAAAAGGTGCTATCGCAATCATCAATAAAGTTAAAGGAGAAAAATTAGCCGTTTTAGGAGGTAATAGGTTTAATTTCAAAATGGGTATTCGATTCACTTTTAGCCCGAAAGTTTCCTTTTATGGGATGGTGGGTGGAGCCCAAAAATGTGAATTATTAAATTATTCAAAAGGTTTAATTTTCCCCGTTCGCTGGCACGAACCCTTTGGTTTAGCCATTACCGAAAGCCTTTTTTACGGCTGTCCAATCTTTGCAACCCCCTACGGTGCCATTCCAGAATTAGTTTCAAATGAATTTGGTTATTTATCTAATCAAGAAGATGAATTAGCACAGGCTATTCAAGACGCAGAAAACTATTCTAAAATTAAATGCCATGAGTATGCAGGAGATGTTTTCAATTCGGATGAAATGGCAAAAAACTATATGAAAAAATATGAGATGGTATTAAATCAGCAAAAGCTGAATGAAACACCACCTCAATTAATCAAAATCGAACCAAAATTTTTGGATTGGATCCAATAATCTTGCGACTAAAGTCACGCCAAACCCTTCTTCAACCTACTAATTTTGTATCATTAAGGCTTTAAATAAGACCAGCCTTCTTCTTGTTTCAACACAATTTCAGCTACCCCAGAAGGTACAAAATTGGCAATAGGAAGAATCGTTTTACGGTCAATTTTACGGTCGCGAATTGTATTTTCACATGCCATAAATTTAACACCCGACAATGCTAATTCTTCAATTTTTGCTTTTTGTGTTGTTTTTGAATCAATTAAAAAAGAGATTCCTGCCCCATGAGCCACAACCTCAATTTGTGTATCAACACCCAAAGCAGTTTGCAAATTACCCACATTACGAACAACACCATGCCAAGCTGTAGTATCAGCTGTATTTAAATGTACAACCACACGATGCTTTGGCTTTGAGAAACCAGCAAAAGAAACAAATAAAATTGCAAGAAGAAAATAAGTAAATCGTTTCATAGTATAAAAAATTAAAACCTAAATTAATAAAAATTATATGAAATCCATTTGGAATGAAAGATATCAAAACGAAGATTATCAGTATGGTAAATCTCCCAATGATTTTTTCGAAAAAAATATTAATAATTTAACATTAGGAAGAGTTCTCATTCCAGCAGCTGGAGAAGGAAGGGATGCAATCTTTGCTGCAAAAATGGGTTGGGAAGTCGAAGCCTTTGACTTATCAGAAATGGCAAAAGAAAAAGCGATAATTTTATCAAAAGATAATAAGGTAGAAATTTCCTTTGAAGTGGCAGATGTGCAATCAATTAATTATCCCGAAAATTCCTTTGATGTAATTGCCCCCATTTTCTTTCATTTACCTGAACAATTACGCAAGGATTTTCATTTAAAATGTATAAAATGGCTTAAACCAGGTGGGAAAATTATACTTGAAGCGTTTACAAAAAATCAAATCAAAAACACCTCCGGTGGCCCAAAAGACCTGAATTTGCTTTATTCAAAAGAAGAAATTGCAGAAGATTTCAAAGAATTAAAAATTGAACTTTTGCAAGAAACAAGTCGAAACCTTAACGAAGGCCCCCTTCACCAAGGAAAAGCAGACTTATTACAATTTATTGGAACTAAAATTTAAAAAATATGTTAAACTTACTGAAGAATTTATTAGGAATGGGTCCAAAAGTGGATCTAAAAGAATTAATGAAAAATGGTGCACAAATAATTGATGTTCGTACGCCATCCGAATTTGCTGGTGGACACCTAAAAGGTGCCATTAACCTCCCCTTACAAACCCTTGGAAATAACCTTTCCAAAATTAAAAAAGATAAACCTGTAATCACCTGCTGTGCCTCCGGCATGCGTTCCAGCGCAGCAAAAAGACTATTAAAAAGCAATGGATTTGATGCACACAACGGTGGTGCTTGGTTAAGTTTAAAGTAACCATAACCCATAACCCATAACTCATAACTCATAACATATAAGATGAACTTCAAAGAAATAATATCCTCAGATAAACCCGTTTTAGTAGATTTTTCTGCAGAATGGTGCGGACCTTGCAAGCAATTGGCCCCAATTTTGGAACAAGTGAAATCTAAAGTTGGAGAAACCGCAAAAATTGTCAAAATTGATGTGGATAGAAACAGAAAAGTAGCCGATCAATTCCAAATTCGTTCGGTACCTACTATGATTTTATTCAAAGATGGAAAATCTGTTTGGCGACAATCGGGCGTCCAACCGGCACATGTTTTAGAAAACTTGATTAAACAATATTCAAAATGAAAAAATTATTAGCCATTTTGGCCATTTCAGCAAGTTTAATAGCCTGCAACAAACCTGAAGGCATTCAATCAATTGATGCAGCTACCTTTCAATCGAAAGAAACGAAAGCCCAGCATCAGCAATTGTTGGATGTAAGAACTTCAGATGAATTCGCCAAAG
The DNA here is from genome assembly GCF_004005965.1 of Sandaracinomonas limnophila. GTDB lineage: Bacteria > Bacteroidota > Bacteroidia > Cytophagales > Spirosomataceae > Sandaracinomonas > Sandaracinomonas limnophila. The sequence goes on from NZ_SACY01000001.1 coordinate 736,469, forward strand.
GACATATAGAAGGCGCCATCAATGCAGATATTAATTTGGGAGATTTCCAAACTCAACTAGCTAAATTAGATAAATCAAAGCCTGTTTTTGTTTATTGCCTTTCGGGTGGTCGTTCATCTTCTGCTGCAGAGGTTTTAAAAGAAAATGGATTTAAAGAAATCTATAATTTAGAAGGAGGTATTTTAGCCTGGAATGCAGCTCAATTACCTTTAAGTACAACATCAGGAGCCCAAATGGCAGGAGGAATGAGTCTGTCTGATTACCAAAAACTGGTCGCATCTAAAAAATCAGTAATAGTAGATTTTCATGCAGAATGGTGTGGCCCCTGCAAAAAACTAAGTCCTATTTTAGAGAAATTTGTAGAGGAACAAAAAGGAAAAGTTGAATTAATTAAGATAGACGTCGACCAAAATCCTGCCCTCGCTGAAGCTCTTAAAATTGAAGCTATTCCTTATGTGGAACGCTACGAAAATGGGAATTTGCAATGGAAAAAATTGGGACTTTTCCCCGAAAACGAATTAAAATAATCGCAATTGATCTTGGGCTCGAAATACTTTTCGAGCCTTCATTTTTTCCGACGAATAGGGCTTAAAATACCCTTTCAAATCCTCCAAAGGCATTCCGTGTACCCAATCGGCTTCCTTTTCTAAGGGAATAATCAATGGCATTCTTTTCTTGGTATTGTGAATTTCCTCCATCAACTCATTAGCAGGAGTTGTCAAAATTGAAAAACTTGCTTGCTTCATTTGCGTTTTAGGATTCGTCCAAATAGCATAAATACCACCCAGAGCAAATGGACCTTCACTTACCAAGCTGATCTCCCATTCGGTCTTTTCCTTCCCAAGGTGTTGCCACTCAAAAAAACCGTCCACTAACACCAAACATCTTTGTCGGAGAATGGACGGTTCAAAGGTTGGTTTTTCAAAAACGGTTTCCGTACGAGCATTCAATGTTTTACTCGGAAAATCTTTGGCTTGATCTTCATCCGCCCAAGCTGGAATTAATCCCCATGGAATCAATTGTATCTCTTCAGGTTTTCCTTGCGTAATCAATGGCAAAGCAGCTTGAGTAAATCCAGAAACCTTACCTTTGACCAATTGCTCTTCAGCAAATTTTCCCTTTGCCTTGAATCTACTTTCTAAAGCTTTTTTTGAACTTTGCTGATCAGTATAATAACACATTTTAAAACAATTTGCTTTAATTTACGTTTAAATAGAAAATTATTCACCATGAAAACTTTAAAATCATTTCTAATTTATAGTCTATTTATGGTCATTGGTTTTAGTTCCTGTGGACAAAAAACAAAAAATTCTCAAGCAAGTATGGAAAATTTACCGAAAAACGAAACCGAATGGAAAAAGAAACTCAGTGCTGAGGAGTTTTACATTCTTCGACAAAAAGGCACCGAAAGTCCTTACACAGGTAAATTTTTAATGCACAAAGAAAAAGGAATTTACACCTGCAAAGGCTGTGGAGCCCATTTATTTACATCAGACTCCAAATTCGACTCTCATTGCGGATGGCCAAGTTTTGACAAAGAAATCAAGGCCGGGGTCATCAAAGAAACGCGCGACCTCTCCCATGGCATGGACCGAATTGAAATTACCTGTGCCAAATGTGGTGGCCACCTCGGACATGTGTTCAACGATGGACCTACTGACACAGGTTTACGCTATTGTGTGAATTCTGTTTCATTAGGGTTCGAATCGGGGAAATGAAGAATATAAGAATTGGGGAATATAGGAATTGGAGAATATAGGAATTGGGGAATATAGGAATTGGGGAATATAGGAATTGGAGAATATAGGAATTGGAGAATATAGGAATTGGAGAATATAGGAATTGGAGAATGTAGGAATTGGAGAATAAAAGAATCGGGGAATTTGAGAATCGGGGAATTTGAGAAATTGGGGAATTTGAAAAATATTTCAAAAAACAAACCTAGAGGGATTGCACATCTATAACATTTGAAAATATTTTAATAAACAATCCCAGAGGGATTGCACATCTATAGCATTTGAGAAATATTTTAATAAACAATCCCAGAGGGATTGCACATCTATAGCATTTCGGATTGTGAGAGAGATTGATCGACCCCAGCGGGGTCGAATTAAATAAAAAAATGACCCCGCTGGGGTCAAAAAACATTGGGAAGAATTTTCGGCTATATGTGCAATCCCTCCGGGATTGTTTTTCGAAATATTCCCCAATTCCTAATATTCCCCAATTCCTAATATTCCCCAATTCCTATATTCCCCAATTCCTATATTCCCCAATTCTCAAATTTCACTTCTTCTTACAACAACTCGGCAATTTTTCATACCCCTTGGCATCCGCAACAGCTTCATCTGCATCATACCCAACCTCTGTAATTGCTTTTTTCACTGCCTCAAAAGTGGTTTTAGAAACATCGTAGGTTACCGTCACCACCTTATCATTCAAATCTAATTCCGCCCTTTTTACACCTTTGCTCAGCGTCAAATTCTTTTCAATGCGCTCTTTGCACATTTCACAAATGGCAGAAGTTCTAATTTTGATCTTTACTTTTGGACCTGCCATTAATACAGCAGGTGCCAAAAGAAACAAAAACATTAGTTTTTTCATTTTTTAACAGCTTTTAAATCCATTCCGCATGAAGGACATTTGCCTTTTTTGTCGTAGGTCTTTTTGCCTTCACATTTCATTGGGCACTGATATTCTTCTTTCTTAGTTGCCTCTTCTTTTTTAGCAGTAGCATGTTGCTCGTGCTGTGCAAATGCGCTCATTGTTCCCAACAAAATTGCGCTCATTAAAACGATTTTTTTCATGATTAGTTGATTTTTAAACGTGTACCTAAATAAAACATTGACCCCGTAACCGGCCCCCAAACCATTGTGGCATCAAATCCAGATGAAAAGGGACTATTGGCATACATTACTGGGTTTTCTTGCTTAAAATTAAACATATTTTCGGCTCCTACATACATTTCCCACTTTTTAAATTTTCGACTAACTTGAGCATAAGAAGTGGAAAAGGCAGGCGACTGATTATTCAAAAAGAAATCAGCATTTTGAGATAAATGTAGTGTACTTGGAATTCTCCTCGGACCATTCCATTGGAAGGTGTAATCAAACTTCCATTTTTCGTAAGGAGTATAATAGGAAACATTCACCAAAACCCTTTCTTTGTTGATAAATGGCTTTTGCAATCGGACAATATCCCCATAATCTAACTTATAATCTGCCTGAACATCTTGAATTCGATAAGCGACTTTTACATCCATTCGCTTGATTGGACTATAATTCAACTCCAATTGTAAGGAATTTGCAAAAGATTTACCAGGACTCTTGTAGATATAAATCGCATGGGCCGTTTCCATATCCAATAGCCATTGTTGCTCAAAATTGGTTTGATAGGCATCTAAAACAAGATTTACTTTTCTATTATTCACAAAAAAATCATAACTCAAACTACCTCCTGTATTCCAAGCGATGTCCATGGGTGAACCTGAACTCAAAGCAATGTTTAGACTTCTTTGATTGGCAAAAAATCCAAAATTATCCGCAAAGAAATTCACTCGCCTCCAACCTTTTCCGCTCGAAAAACGGAAAATTAAATTCTCATTGATATCCCATTTCAAGTGCATCCTTGGCACCCATTGTGTCCCTAACTGGTTATGAAAATCAAGTCTATTGCCTAAAATGAAGGTAAACTTTTCGGGATAAGTGTACGTATATTCATAGAAAATACCCGGCACCACTTCTCTCCTGTCCAAAATTTGACCCACATAACTTTCCTTAAAATTATCTAACAAAAAGCTTCCTCCTGCACGCCAGGAGTGATTGGTGTTGCCAATGATAGACTGATAAATCAAATTGGCGTAAAAACTTTGCTCATTTCCAATGTAATTTCGAGTTGCGAAGTAGGACAAATTATCATGATTATACCCATTTAAAATTAATCCAATCCCCTTGTAAGGTTTATCAGGAAATAGACGAGCAATTTTAGCAAAACCCTCTATCCGATTCGTTTTACTTCCAAAACCATAAATTAAATTTCTATCTGAACTATTGGCATAAAAATTCTTTTGTCCAGCCAATCGATCTTCATATAAAACATTTATCCCACCCTGCACCATCCAAAGATCCGATTTATATTTCCAGCGATTCAACAAATTCACTTGTTGGTACAAGGGAACATCTAAAAATCCATCCCCGTTACCATCAAAACGATAGGCCTGAGAGGAATAATGGGCAAACCAACCTGTCGACAAATGATTATCAAATTTCTTTGCCCCTTGCTGATTCACCTCAAAACGGCCTTGGGAGTTCGTGTAAGTATTCAAATAGTACTTATCTGTTGTATCCGGTTTTGCCAATTCAACATTTATGGCCCCGGCAATCGACTCATACCCATTCACCACAGACGATTGTCCCTTCGACAAATCAATCGATTGTATCCAGGTTCCGGGTAAATAATTTAATCCATACGTAGTTTTTAAGCCACGAATAGAAGGCATATTTTCGGTATTGGTTTGCACATAAATGCCCGACAAACCCAACAATTGGATTTGTTTGGAACCCGTTACTGCATCGTTATAATTTACAGAAACAGAGGCATTCGTTTCAAAACTTTCCGACAAATTACAACAGGCTGCCTTTGCCAAAGTTTTTACGGTTAAAACCTCTGTTTGCAAAGGCGATGTTCTGTCGTGAGGAGATGAACCTGCATAAACCACCACTTCTTTCAATTCTTTTTCCAAAGGCATTAAATGCACATGAATAGGTTTATTTGTAGGCACAAAAAGTGAATCTGTTTGAAAACCTGTGTAAGAAAATCGAAGAAATCCCTGAAATCCCTGAAGATCCAAGGTGAACCTTCCTTCCTTATTAGTTACTGTACCCTTTTTTAATTGGGGATGATTAACCACTGCCCCAACTAAATCGGCCATATTTCCTTGGGCATCAAGGCTCATCACTCTGCCAGAAATTACTTGTGCTTTACTATCTAAATTAATTGCTAGGTATAAGAATAACCCAAGCAAAATGCTATAAAATTTCATTTCAATATCGTTTTAAAAATTTAAAAATTAATAAAAAAATATTGGCATCAAATTTGAAAAACTTTTAGAAAAGATAGGTGAATTTTAAGCGATTGTAAGACCTCTAATTTTCTTAAAAAACCTCTAAAATTAGAATTGAATGATTTTTTAGTAAAATAATTTTCAAAAAATTGTATATTTTTTATAAAATTTTGAAATATTTTTTTCTCTTGAAATTTCTTTTCAGCAAAAGAATTTAATTTCAATAAATGTTGGTCAATTTTACAACATGATTGTTTCTCAAAATGCTTCGTAAATCCCTCATTAATAGACTTTTGAGGCATTTTGCAGCATTTCTTCAGATCATTGTATTGTACCTTTTTTGCCCCTGTAATTAAACAAGTAGAAACAGACCATGCAAGCCCTATTTGGCAGGTAAAAAGCCAAAAAGCTAGAAATAAAACAAGAAATCGTTTCAAAGCTTGCATAGAAATTAAACGTAAAATTACTAAATTTAGTTTCAAATTAAACATTTGAAAAACTTACTACTATACGTTTTCTTAATTTTATCAACTTATACTTCCTTTGCGCAGGACAAGTATCGCTACCTCGTCCTCTTTAAAGACAAATCAAATTCGCCCTATTCTTTAAGCCATCCGGAGGAATTTTTAAGTGCCAAATCAATTCAAAGACGACAAAAAAATCAGGTTGCTTATAATGAACAAGATATACCCGTAAACTCTACCTATTTAAAGGAATTAAGTCAATTAGGTGCCAAAATTATCTATCCCTTAAAATGGATTAATGGTGCACTGATTCAAATAACTCCTAGTTCTAAATCAAAAATATTGGCCAACGAACATGTCAAAGGATTTTATTACCCTTTTGCCATCGATTCTTCAGTTGTGACCAACAATAGCCTTCCCGCCACCGGAACTCAAGAAAAAACGGGTTCAGGAACAGAGGTTTACGGCACAGGAACCACCCAAATTGTACATATTGGACTAGACCACATGCACAATGCAGGAATCAAGGGTGATAATGTGTTGGTTACACTTTTAGACGATGGTTTTACGAATGTTCCAAGCCTTTCCGGATTAAAAAAAATCATCGACGAGAAAAAAATCATTGCCACTTTAGCTACCACCCCCGATCGAAAATCGGTATTTGAAAAAGGAAGTCACGGCACCAATGTGTTGAGTGTAATGGCCAATTATTCAGAAAATAACCTAATTGGAGGAGCTTATAATTCCTATTTTGCTCTAGCACAAACAGAAGAAAGTGAATGGGAAAAATTGGTAGAAGAGGTAAATTGGCTACGTGGTGCTGAATGGGCCGATAGTTTGGGGACAGACGTCATTCAATCTTCCTTAGGCTATACAGAGTTTGATTTACCTTTGTACAATCATACCTATGTACAAATGAATGGCAATACGAGTATTGCCACAAAAGCTGCCAATTGGGCAACAGATAAAGGTATTATTTGTGTAATTAGCGCCGGAAATGAAGGAACAAGCACTTGGAAATACATTTCTGCACCGGCAGATGCTGTAGACATTTTAACTGTTGGGGCAGTGAGTTCTAGTTTGTTGAAAATCGGATTTTCAAGTTATGGTCCCTCTTCTGATGGACGAATTAAACCAGATATTTGCGCCTTGGGTACAGGGGTAAAAGCCCTACAAATTGATGGCTCCTATGAATTTTTGAGCGGCACCTCCTTTGCAGCACCTTTGGTAAGCAGTTTAGTTGCCGGACTCGTGGAACAATTTCCCAATGAAACTGCACAAAAAATCAAATTAGCGGTTAAAAAATCGGCAAGTTTATACACTACACCGAATAACAATATGGGGTATGGCGTTCCATCGTATGAAAAAGCAGTTGAAATTTTAACCCCTATTTTGGCGACAAAAAACAATTCCGAATCAGATTTCAAGGCATATCCTAATCCGGTAGAAATAGGAAGTAGCTTTCATTTAAGTAGCTCCATTGCAGGAGAGTATTCAGTTAATATCATCAACACAAACGGTCAAATTCTGCAAAATTTCAATTGGCAGGGAGAAGAAAAAAATATTTCTTTAGGACCAATTGCCCCTGGCAAGCATTTTATTCAAATAAAATCTGCATCTTTGCTTCGAATAATTCCAATTATTGTTTATTAAATCCTATTTTAATGAAAAATAGAATCTTATCCTTGGACATCTTCCGTGGACTTACCATTTTCGGAATGATATTAGTGAATAACAACGGAAATGGAGAATACTCTTATGCTCCGCTTTTACATGCCAAATGGCATGGATTCACACCAACCGATTTAGTTTTCCCAAGTTTTTTATTCATCGTTGGGGTAGCTATTCGACAAGCCTTTAAAAATTTTGATTTTCAATTAACGCCCAGTTTGCGAAATAAAATCATTAAGCGAACTTTGCTTATTTTCTTGGTGAATTACATCATATTTTATTTTCCATTCACCAATTTTGATATCCATAAACTGCGTTATTTAAACGTTTTACCCAGAATTGCGCTCAGTTATTGCTTTGTTTCCTTCTTAATTTTAAAAACCCCAAGCAAGTATTTAACCTATATCAATGTAGGTATTTTGGTCGTTTACTGGTTCATCCTATGGATGTTTGGAGACCCGGGAGTACCCTATGAATTAGCCACCAACGCCATCGGAAAATTAGACATATTCCTTTTTGGTCCCGACCACCTGTACCACGGCAATGGTATTCCATTTGATCCAGAAGGACTTTTGAGCACCTTACCTGCCCTATCTACTTGTTTATTTGGTTACCAAGTGGCCTTATTTTTAGACGAAAAGAAAGACAAAAAAGAAGACGTTTTGTTAAACCTATGGATTTGGGGTATACTTTTAATTATGCTGGCATTAGCCTGGAACAGTGTTTTCCCCATCAATAAAAAAATATGGAGTAGCTCATTTGTGTTATTATGTGCCGGATTAGATATGCTACTTTTAGGGACAATTTATCACCTTGTAGACGTAAAAGGCAAAACACTTTGGAACGAGTTCTTTCTTGTTTTTGGCAAAAATGCCATCTTAGCCTATGCCTTTTCAGAAGTCTTAGCCATTCAAATGGGTCATTTCATGTTACCTTCAGGCGATAGTGAAATCAACTCATCCGACTGGCTCTATTGGCACGTTTTTGAACCCCTTTTCGGCAAATACAACGGCTCCCTGGCCTATGCCATTTCCTTCGTTTTAGTTTGCTGGAGCTTCTGTTGGGTGTTTTATAAGAGAAAGGTGTTTTTGAAATTATAAGTTATGGGTTATGGGTTATGGGTTATAACTCATAACTCATAACCCAAAACCGCTGCCCCAAACACCCCCGCGCTATCTCCCAGTATTGGCTTGACAATCGGTGTGAGCACTTCGCCTGAATTGAAAATATATTTTTTGATGCGGTCGTACCCAATGGTGTATAGCTCGTCTATGTTGCCTACTCCGCCTCCAATGACAATCACGTCGGGATCCATCACGTTAATAAGCGTTGAAATGGCCCTACCAAAATATTCAAACAAACGCTCCATGGTCGCCATGGCAAATTCGTCGGAATTGTTTCTATAAGCCTCCACTATTTCCTTCATGTTCTTCTCTTGCCCCGAAATCTTTTGGTAATAATCTTGCAAGGCCGGACCCGAAATTACTTGCTCCACACAGCCCGACTTCCCGCAGTAACAGTCCACTCCTCCTTCTTCCAAAATATTGTGTCCCCACTCGCCTCCAATGCCATGTAATCCATTGATAATTTTATTGTGCGCTACTAATCCACCGCCCACTCCCGTACCCATAATAATCCCAAATACAATCTCGGCTTTGGGATTCACTTGGGGAGCCGCCCCAAGCAAAGCCTCCGCCAAAGCAAAACAGTTGGCATCATTGGCTAATTTCACAGGACAAGCTAAAATCTCCTCCAAATCTTTTGCCAAGGCCTTTCCATTCAAACATTGCGTATTACTGTTTTTCATGGTTTGAGTGGCCGGATTCAAGACCCCTGGAGTTGCAAATCCAACTCGCTGTGGTTTTTGTTGGAAAAATTCAGTAGCCTGATCTACCAGCTTTTTTATTTGCCCTAAAATATGTTCGTATCCTTTGGCCGATTCAGTGGGCAAACGCTCACGAAATAAGACATTTTTCGGATTTTGTTTGTCCAAAACCGCCAATTCAATCTTGGTACCTCCTAAATCTACTCCCCAAAGTAATTCCATTTTATCTTCTGTTATCATGGTTTTCCATCATACTTAAATAGCTCAAATAACGAGAAACAGCAATTTCTCCTGTTTCCATAGACCGAATAACGGCGCAGCCTGGTTCTTTAATGTGTCGACAATTGTTAAACTTGCATTCCCCCAACAAGTCACGCATTTCAGGGAAATAATGGCTCAATTCTGCCTCTTCAATGTCCAATAAACCCATTTCATTAATGCCGGGACTATCAATTAAAAAAGTTCCTTCTCCTAACTCCCACATCGTTGCATAGGTAGTCGTATGCACTCCTTTTTTAGCAAAATCTGAAATTTCGTTAGTTTTGATGTTCAATCCGGGTGAAACTACGTTCATCAAGCTGGATTTACCTACTCCAGAATGTCCCGCCAAAAGCGTAATTTTACCTTGAAAAAGCTCTTTAAAATCCTCCAATCCCTGATTTTTATCTACGGAAGTCAATAAAATTCCGTACCCTAAACTTTGGTATAATCCTGCTAATTCAAATACTTCTTCCTGCTCATGTTCATTCAATAAATCCATTTTATTGAAAACGATCGTCACAGGAATTCGAAATGCCTCCGCACTTACTAAAAAACGGTCTAAAAATCCCAAAGAGGTTTTCGGCATTTTTAAGGTCATCACAAACAATGCTTGATCAAGGTTGCAGGCCATCAATTGTCCGTGGTGGGCATTATGAACCGATTTGCGAATGATGTAATTTTTGCGGGGTAAAATTTCATCAATGATTACCTTCTGATTTCCCTCGTCCTCCATTTCAAACATCACCCAATCCCCTACGGCAATAGGGTTAGAGGTTTGAAGTCCCTTCATTTTAAATTTACCCTTCAGTCGGCCATCAAAAACCTTCCCAGATTCTGAACGAATCTCGTACCAAGAACCTGTAGAACGCATGATTAAGCCTTTTTCCATCCCTCCAATTGATTAATAAATGTCATAATTTTTTTAGTTGCCCCAACATTTTCCTTTACAAATTGCGTTGAGGCCTTTTCAATTGCTAATCGTTTATCCGCATTTTTTTCAAAATCGCTTACCAAAATTTCCATTTCCTCGGTAGAGGAAATAACAAAAGCAATTCCTTTTTCAATCAAATCCACTGCTTCCTGAAATTTTTGGTAATTTTTATTGCCAAAAAAGATCGGTGGACCAAATACCGCAGCTTCTAAGGTATTGTGTAAACCAGCCCCGAAACTACCGCCAATATAGGCATATTTACAGGATTGATACAAAGAAGCTAAACGGCCAAATTCATTTACAAATAGAACTTTTGCCTTTTCAATTTCCGATTGAGTAGACCCTTTTGAATAGGCAACAGATTGCCCCAATTCATTGGCCCAGCGACTCATTTCCTCTGGGTGCATTTCATGTGGAGCAATAATCCATTTGAAATCATTTTTTTGAATTATCGGTATCAACACCTGCATATCGACATCCCACACAGAGCCTGCAACAGCAAATTCCGACTTCCCAACAAATAACTCCTTGATTTCCCAGTGTTCTATTTGCTGCGATAAATCCAAAACCCTGTCGAAACGAGTATCTCCAACCACCTCAAAATGCGAAATTCCATGAGCTGCCAACAAATCCGCTGATTTCTTGTTTTGCAAATACAAGCGAGTGAAATTGTTTAGAATTTGTCTAAAAAAGGAACCAAAAATGCCAAAAAATACGGAATTTTCTCTAAAAATGGCTGAAACCAACAAAGTAGGAATATTGCGTTTTTTCAATTCAGAAAGATAAAAATACCAATATTCGTATTTCACAAAAATCGCTAAATCGGGCTGAACCCAATCCAAAAAAGCTTTGGCATTTTTCTTGGAATCCAAAGGCAAATAAACCACCTCATCCACCTTATCGTAATTCTTTCGTACCTCATAACCAGAAGGAGAAAAAAAGCTCAAAACAATCCGATGTGTAGGATATTTCGCTCGGTATGCCTCAATTATCGGTCGACCCTGTTCAAATTCACCCAAAGAAGCCACATGAAACCAGACGTTTATTTTTCCCAAAGCTTCAACCCTTGTGGTTGAAGAGTGAGCCAGTGAGCGAGACCACCCTTCAACCATTAATTTTGCTTTCGCATGGAACAATGCTGCAAATTTTATCGTTTGCTTATATAAAAACAATCCAAAAGAATAAAGCCAAACACCCAAAATTTCGTAAATTTGATTTGAATTTTAAAATTACAAAAAATACTTTGCTCAATTACGCAAAATGAATTGGATAAATCTGACAAATAGTTCCCAAATAAATGAAATCATTGAACTTTCGAAACTATCACCTGTTTTGATTTTCAAACATTCAACGCGTTGTTCCATTTCTTCTACAGCCCTAAATCGATTAGAAAGAGCCTGGAATATCGATCACGAAAATATTTATTATTTAGATTTAATCGCCCACCGAGATATTTCAAATGCTTTGGCAGAAACATTTCAAGTGGAGCACCAGTCACCACAGGTGATGATCATTTCCAATGGAAAATCCATTTTTGATGAAAGCCATTGGGAAATTTCATTTGACACTATTGAACCTATTTTGGCACAAACCGCATGAAAAAACTAGTATTCTTTTTGCTTTTTTGCCTAAACTTTGGCGTTTTTGCCCAAAGAAGAGGCACCGCGAATACTAGCAGCACCCTACAACCGCCCAGTTCAACAACTAATAAAACTTCTACAACTCGAGCAATCGATAAAAGAAATTCGACTCCAACAGCATTAGCCAAAAAAGGCAATGGGTATTGGGCCTTTGGATTAACAACACATACCAATGCAGGTATTATTGGTGGATTAAACTTCAAAAAAGCTTGGGGAAAAAATGAAAATAAACTAACTTTTTTTGAGTTAGATTTAGTAAAAACAGAAGATTATAAAGAATATAGTTATTACGACCCCATCAATAATTTTTCCTACCAAGATGGCAAAATCAACCATTTATTTACCATAAGGCCTGAATTGGGAAAAGAGTTTACTTTATTGAAAAAAAGCTCAAATTCTGGACCTCAATTAAAAGCTATTTTAGCTACCGGACCCAGCATTGGTCTTTTAAGTCCCTACTATGTAAATGTTACTTCGAGTGCCTCAGGGTATTCGAAAATTGTAACTGCAAAAATGATTGATATTTTCAATAGTTCCGCACAAACATTAATTCCTGTTGGGGCAGCAAGCATGTTCAAAGGACTTTCAGAAAGTAAAATTCAGCCCGGTTGGCATTTTAAATCGGGATTATTAATCGATTTCAATTCTGTAAAAAACAATTATATATCCTTGGAGTTTGGTGTATTAGCGGATATTTATGCCAAACCCGTGGAATTAATTTATGACAATGCCGGCAGAAATACCTACACCGCCGCATATTTAACATTTTATTTAGGTAAAAAATAGTATTATGATTGAATTACCACAAATTAACCCGGCAAGTTCTCCTCGTAAACCCGATTGGTTGCGCGTTAAATTACCCATTGGAGAAAGCTACACAAAGGTTCGCAAAATTGTGGATGATTATAAATTGCACACCATTTGCCAATCAGGCAATTGTCCAAACATGGGCGAATGCTGGGGAGAAGGTACAGCAACCTTTATGATTTTGGGAAATACCTGCACGCGTTCTTGCACTTTTTGTGCAGTTGCCACAGGTAGACCCAATGAATATGACGAGGATGAACCTAGACGTGTGGCTGAGGCCATTCGATTGATGGGTGTAAAACATGCAGTTATTACTTCAGTTAATAGAGACGAATTGAAAGACAAAGGTGCAGAGATTTGGTACCAGACTGTTCGTGCTGTCAAGGAAGAAAACCTTCAAACTACCATTGAAACGCTTATTCCTGATACAAAAGGAAACTGGGACGCTTTAATACGTATGATAGAAGGCGGACAGGAAGTTGTTTCCCACAACATGGAAACAGTGGAACGACTATACCGTTACGTGCGTCCACAAGCAAAATACGCAAGAAGTTTAGAGCAAATTCAACGTACGAAAGATTTTGGAAAGAGAACCAAAACGGGATTAATGTTGGGACTTGGAGAAACGAAAGATGAGGTTTTGCAAGCTATGGACGATTTAGCAAAACATGGTTTGGATGTTTTGACATTAGGTCAATACTTACAACCGACTAAAATGCATCATGAGGTTATCGAATGGATACATCCAGATACTTTTGCATGGTACAAAGAAGAAGGGCTTAAAAGAGGATTTGATTACGTTGAATCAGGTGCATTGGTTCGTTCAAGTTACCATGCAGAAAGACATATTTAAAAATGAAAACAGGGAAAACTTCATTTGACTACATCATTGCAGGAGGCGGATTGGCTGGACTGAGCTTAGCTTATCACCTTTCTAATAGTCCCCTTAGTTCAAAGGACGTTCTGATAATTGATTCCTCAGCCAAAAATACAAATGATAAAACTTGGTGTTATTGGTCAGAAGAAGATGAAGATGATTTTTCCAAGATAGTTGAGAAGGAATGGTCGAAAATTGGCGTTCAAGGCCTAAATCAAGTCCAACAAGTTATTGAAATCGATCCCTACAAATACAAAAAAATCAAAAGTGAAGATTGGTATAAATTTATCAAAAACCATTTGAAAAATTTCCCTAATTTTCAATTTTTGCAAGCCGACATTGAAGACATTTTCTATGCTGGACTTGGCGTAATGGTCAATACAAGCAAGGGTAAATTTATGGCAAATCAAAAGGTTTTTGATAGCATAAGTCCCTTTCCTTTTGAAAATGAAAATCCAGATGATTTAAAACAACATTTTGTTGGATGGACGATAGAAAGTAATTTTCCTGCTTTCAAAGCAGATGTTGCCCAGATTTTTGATTTTAGAGTAGGTATGGGAATGGATGCAGAGTTCATCTATTTTTTACCAACCAATTCGCACACAGCATTGGTTGAACATACGCTGTTTTCAGGTGAATTGAAACCTAAAGATTATTATGAGGAAAAAATCAAAAATTATTTGTTGGCCAATTTTAATTTAGGAGAAGATGATTACCGTATCCTGGAAAAAGAGGAAGGAATTATCCCAATGATTGAATTGAATATTCCGCAAAATTTATACCAAAAATGGATTAAAATTGGAACTGCAGGTGGATTTGTTAAATCTTCAACTGGATATAGTTTCTATCAAACTCAACAAATTTTAAAAGAAATGGTTAAAAATTTAGCCTCGAAAAATTACAAGGCCGAACTTATTTCAAAACCTTTCTTTAAACGTTGGTTGGATGCTACCTTTTTAGACGTGATGGGAAATCCAACGATCGAATCTAATCCAATCCTTTTACAATTGTTTGAAAAAAATAATCCTCAGATACTTTTAAAATTTTTACAAGGAGATGGCGATAATTCAGACGACCTAAGCGTTATGCTGTCAGTTCCTAAACTAACTTTCATGAAAGCAGGTATATCCTCCCTTTTTAAAGTTTTAAAAAAAGCTTAAATTTGTAGCTTCTTAAAAAAATCACCTTATATGGCATATTTATTTACCTCTGAATCAGTTTCAGAAGGACATCCAGACAAAGTAGCAGATCAAATCTCTGATGCACTTATTGACCATTTCATGGCTTTTGACCCAAGTTCAAAAGTTGCTTGTGAAACTTTAGTGACAACCGGACAGGTTATTTTGGCAGGAGAAGTAAAAACGAATTCCTATTTAGACGTTCAAAATATCACACGTGAGGTAATTCGTAAAATTGGCTATACCAAATCTGAATATATGTTTGAGGCAAATTCTTGTGGAATTTTGTCGGCTATTCACGAACAATCTGCGGATATCAATCAAGGTGTAGAAAGAAAAAATCCAGAAGAGCAAGGTGCTGGTGACCAAGGAATGATGTTTGGTTTTGCAACTAAAGAAACTGACAACTATATGCCTTTGGCTTTAGATTTAGCTCATAAAATCTTACAAGAATTATCTTACATTCGTAACAACGAACCTAACTTAATTGGTTATTTGCGTCCAGATGCAAAGTCGCAGGTTACGATTGAATATTCTGATGACCACAAGCCTCAAAGAATTGATACCATCGTAGTTTCTACCCAACATGATGATTTCGGAACAGAAGCGGATATGTTGGCTAAGATCAACAAAGACATTGTTGAAATCGTTATTCCACGTGTAAAGGCAAAATTAAAGCCAGAATTACAAGGTTTATTCAATGATGCTATCACCTATCATATTAATCCTACTGGTAAATTTGTAATTGGTGGTCCACATGGAGATACCGGTCTAACTGGAAGAAAAATTATTGTGGATACTTATGGCGGAAAAGGCGCTCACGGTGGTGGAGCTTTCTCTGGAAAAGATCCTTCCAAAGTTGACCGTTCAGCAGCTTATGCAACTCGTCATATTGCTAAAAATTTGGTAGCTGCAGGTTTATGCGATCAAGTATTGGTTCAAGTTTCTTATGCAATTGGTGTGGCTAAACCATGTGGTTTGTTCATTGATACGTATGGAACAGCAAAAGTTGGCTTATCTGATGGAGAAATTGCTCGCAAAGTAGAAAGTATTTTCGACATGCGTCCATATTTCATCGAACAACGTTTGAAATTGAGAAACCCGATGTATGCGGAAACTGCTGCTTATGGACACATGGGAAGAAAGAACGAAGTAGTTACAAAAACCTTCCACGGTCCAAATGGCCAAAAAGTAACCAAGGAAGTTGAATTATTTACTTGGGAAAAACTAGATTATGTAGATGCTGTCAAATCAGCGTTTGGGATATAAAAGAAAAGGCTGCCAATTGGCAGCCTTTTTTATTTATTCTTCAATCAATTTCGTTCGAGATTTTGTTGATTGAATTACTTTTTCCTTGAATCGTTTAATTTGCTCAGCTAAGGCATTCAATGCCAAATCTAAGGCTTCTTCAAAGGATCTTGCTCTTTCTTTTACAAATAACACTGCACCTGGAACAGCCAATTTAATTTCTAATAATTTCTCTTTGACTTTCCCCTCTCCTTGCTCTAATTTTAAAAAAACATCCCCACCAGTGATTCGGTCGTAAAAAGTGTCTAATTTGTTCAATTTTGCTTGAATAACATCAATCAACTTAGAATCTGCACTAAAATGGATCGCATGAACTTGCACTTTCATAATATTAAAATTTAAATGGTGAAATAATTACGAAAATGTATAAATTAAAATTTGTCTTGTCAACTATTTTAACAAAATTTTAATCAGTTTTTAATCCATTTTATTCGAACAATTTTAGATTCAATTCCAACTTCATTCAAAAGTTCATTCCAAAAGAACTGTATGGGCGACAAATGGTCATTGGGCGACTTTACCTCTACAAAAAACAAATTGGTTTCACTCCAAACCATCAAATCAGGAAAACCTTTGGAATGGGTTGAAATATTTAACCACATTTGTTCTAAAATTGTAATTAATGCATCTGTTGGCAAACCTGTTAAAAATACTTTCAAAAGCTCCTCGTCCAAATCTTGCCAATCTAACAAAGGGTTTAAAGTACCTTCGTGCAAGGCTTTTAATTGATTGAAATCATCCCAAAAATGATTTAAATCTTGTAATAAATCC
The DNA here is from genome assembly GCF_004005965.1 of Sandaracinomonas limnophila. GTDB lineage: Bacteria > Bacteroidota > Bacteroidia > Cytophagales > Spirosomataceae > Sandaracinomonas > Sandaracinomonas limnophila. The sequence continues at coordinate 753,264 of NZ_SACY01000001.1, forward strand.
AATTTTTTGCGGAATTCGTGTAAAGAGTTCAATCCAAAATTCTCCAAACGATACTGAGAAGGTGCCATTTGAAATGGATGAGAAAAAGTTTGATTTTGCGCATCAAACAAAATATCCCATGCCAAAATTCCCATCAAGTTTTTCCAAATTCTGTTTTCTGTAAAGGCGGCTTGAAAACCTTCTGAAATGTAATAATTAGCAACCTGAGCCTCAACTGAAAGAGTAATATCTTGCTCAATTTCGACAATTTCAGCTTTTTTGAGTTTTTGAGTTACTTGTTTGATAACCTTTTCTTCTGAAAACTTTCCTAGAAAATCCTGATAAAAATGTCGATCATTTGGATGAGTAAACAATTCTAATCCCAATCGTGCATAGGTAATTGCCTCTTGAGTTCTTTTCAATTTCTGCAAAATACGAATTCTACGTTCCAAACTTTGGGAGCCTAGACCCCATTGATAAATTTCAAGTGCCTCTTCAGAAAATCCACTACGTTCTAAATTCCGACCCAAGGCCATTACAGAGCGCTCAAAACTGCCATAACTTAGTTCAGTCAATTCTTCCAAAAGAGGCAATATTTCTTCATTCCAGGACTGAATCCAGTAAATGGGATTAGCTTTTTGTTTAATGGCCAATAGGAAAGCCTCATTCCAATTGGATATTTTCCATTTTTCAATCGCCTCTTGTCGATTGGAAAAATAGGGAATTAAATCCTCCTCTTGAATTTCAAAAAATTGTCTGAATCCTAAATCTTTTACTACAAATTCGGTCAAATCTCTGGCCTTGCTACCGAAAAACAAGAATTGAAAGAAATCGAAATAAACTCTGTAATTCAACCTGAAAAGATCAGGAAACAGTTTTTCAAGTATTTTTTTGATGATATCAGATTCAATTTCAAGCAAAATTTGTAAAAAAGCCTCTTTGGAATAAGATTTTTTAACTCCTAAATCTTGTGGAAAATCTTTACAGATAAGAAACAATTCCTCCTTTGTCAATTCTTGAAATAATTGTTGTAAATCAATAGCATTTACATCCTTTATATATTGAATTAGATTCAAGGTCTTTAAATCCTCAAATGCTTGACTTAAATTTTCAATTTCGGAATAGTGTAATTTATTTTGCTGAAACCAATTCGGTTTCCGAGAGCCTAAACGAATCAGCAAGCATTGTGCAGTAAAAGGAAGACCTTCGTAAATTGATAAAAAATGAAGCTCATCTTCATTCAATAAATTGACATAATGCTTTTTAATAAAGTTTAATATGAAACCAAAATAATTCCAATAATAAAATTTTGGCAATTCATTCGGCTCAATTTTATCCATTATTTGTAAAAATTTGCATTATTTCAATATGCAATCGTTTAAATCGATACTAAAATTAGATTATTTTAATAATTACTGAAATTAATTTATATTTGTTAACATTAAATAATCCAAACGCAACAAAAATACTATGCAATCGGTTTCTAATTACAATTTTTCTGGCAAAAAAGCCTTAGTTCGTGTAGATTTCAATGTTCCATTAAACGATCGTTTCGAAATTACAGATGATACGCGTATTAAAGCTACTATTCCAACCATTGAGAAAATCTTAAAAGATGGTGGTTCAGTAATTTTAATGTCACATTTAGGCAGACCAAAAGATGGTCCAACTGAAAAATATTCATTGAAACACTTAGTTACTCCACTTTCTATTGTTTTTGGAGTACAGGTAAAATTTGCGACAGATTGTATTGGAGATGATGCAGTAGAATTAGCAGAAGCTTTAAAACCAGGAGAGATTCTTTTATTGGAAAACCTTCGTTTTTACAAAGAAGAAGAAAAAGGTGATGTTGATTTTGCTAAGAAATTAGCTCGTTTGGGAGATGTTTGGGTTAATGACGCATTTGGTACTGCACACCGTGCACACGCCTCTACGGCAGTAGTTGGACAATTCTTCAACGAAAAAGTTAGTGGTTATGTAATGCAAGCTGAACTTGACAATGCGAAGAAAATTTTAGAAAACGCAGAAAGACCATTTACAGCTATTATGGGAGGTTCTAAAATCTCAGATAAGATTTTAATTATTGAGCAGTTATTAGATAAAGTAGATAATTTAATCATTGGCGGAGGTATGACTTATACCTTTACTCTAGCCGAAGGTGGTAAAATTGGAAAATCAATTTGCGAGCCCGATAAGGTTGAATTAGCAAAATCATTACTAGAAAAAGCAAAAGCTAAAGGTGTAAAATTATATATGCCAGTTGATAATGTTTGCGCAGATGATTTCAACAACAATGCAAATCGCCAAACAGTTACTACAGGTGAAATTCCTGACGGATGGGAAGGTTTAGATATCGGTCCAAAATCAGTAGAATTATTCCAAAAAGTAGTTGCTGAGTCAAAAACAATCCTTTGGAATGGTCCAATGGGTGTTTTTGAATTCCCTAATTTCGCGATTGGAACCAACGCTATTGCAGATGCTGTAGTTAAAGCAACGGAAGAAAATGGCGCATTTAGCTTAATTGGTGGTGGCGACTCAGCTTCTGCAGTGAACAATGCTGGTTATGGCGACCGTGTTTCCTATGTTTCAACTGGCGGTGGTGCTTTATTGGAATACATGGAAGGTAAAGTATTGCCAGGGGTAGCAGCTTTGGAATAATTGTTAATGGTTAATGGTTAATTGTTAATTATTAATTGTTAATGGTTAATGGTTAATTGTTAATTATTAATTGTTAATGGTTAATGGTTTATAAAAAATAATTGTGAAAGTGGGGTATTTATGCTCCACTTTTTTTATTTACTATTAAATTAGGTAAATTGAATACCATAATTGTTAATTGAAATTCTTCAAAAACAATTAACAATTAACAATTAACAATTAACAATTAACAATTAGTAAATGCATCTCCTCTCCCGCTTCATAAGCTTAGATTCCCGACAAATAAATGACCCGGCACAAACGGCATTTTTTGCAATTAAGGGGATACATCACGATGGACATCAGTTTATTGAACAATTATACAAAAGAGGAGTTCGTGAGTTTGTGGTTGAGGAGGATTCATGGAATTCAAATCTGATCAAAAAGGCAGAAAAATGGCAAGGGGTTTCAATTTATGTAGTAGAAAATAGTATTCAAGCCCTACAACAAATTGCCAAAAATCATAGAGATCGTTTTCACATACCAATTGTAGGAATTACTGGATCTAATGGAAAAACCACAATTAAAGAGTGGTTAGGGCAAATTTTAGCCGTAAATTATTCGGTAATTAAAAATCCCAAAAGCTTTAATTCGCAAATTGGAGTTCCCTTATCTGTTTGGAATATTAAACCAGAACACAACATTGGGATTTTTGAGGCAGGTATTTCAAAACCTGGTGAAATGGCACATTTGGAAGAAATTTTACATCCGGAATGGGGAATTTTAAGCAATATTGGTGAAGCGCATGGCCAAAATTTCAAGTCTGAAAAAGAAAAACTTCAGGAAAAATTATTGTTGTTTACCAATTCAAAAAAATTAATCTTCCGAGATAAAAATGGCCTTAAAAACCAAATTAAAGACTTTTTCAAAGATAAAAATCCCGAATTAGAATTAATTAGTTGGAATACAGAAGATCCGCAAAATGGAATTTATGTCCATAGAAAATTAGAAAAAAATCTTTGTCATTTGCGCTTCAAAAAAGCCACTCAAACCGAGGTCTTTCTTGAACTGAGTATTCCATTTATAGATGAAGCATCCATTGAAAACTGCTGCCATTGTGCAATTTTGGCACATTATTTAGGATTAAATCAACAACAAATCCAACAACAATTCCGATTAATCAAATCCATTTCAATGCGCCTAGAGCTCAAAGAAGGACTTCGAAATAATCAATTAATTGATGATTCGTATAATAACGATTTAGATGGTTTCAAATTAGCTTTACCCCTACTTCAAAATACGCATAAAAAGAAAAAAGTTATTATTTTTTCTGACTTACTTGAATCAGGGCTAAAGGATGAGATATTATATGCAACCATTGCTCAACAGCTTTCAAATACTACGATAGATCAAATAATAGGCGTAGGTGAAAAACTATACAAATTTCAAAAACTATTTAAATCGATTAAAGTATTTCAAACAACCCAAGAACTCATTTCCAATGGCATTTTGAATCAATTACATGATTCAGCCATTTTAATTAAAGGAGCAAGAAAATACAGTTTTGAAAAATTAAGCAATCTTTTAGAAAAAAAGACTCATTGTACGCAACTTGAGATAAATTTAAATGCATTACAACATAATTTAAGGTATTACAAAGAAAGCATTGGACAAGAAACCAAATTGATGGGAATGGTCAAAGCTTTTGCATACGGCACTGGCTCTGTAGAAATAGCAGGAATACTTCAAAATCAAGGAATTGATTACTTAACAGTTGCGTACACAGATGAAGGCGTAGAACTAAGAAAAAATGGCATTTACACACCCATTATGGTGATGAATCCACAGGTAAACGACTTTGATGTGCTAACCGAATATGGTTTAGAACCAGAAATCTACAATTTTGGACTTTTACGAGCTATTGATGAGTATAGTACAAGTACAGGAAAAAACATAAAAGTCCATATAAAAATTGATACGGGAATGAAGCGATTAGGCTTTGACGAAGATCAATTCGAAGATTTATGTTACGAATTACAACAAATGCCACAAATATGGGTGGTAAGTATTTTAAGTCATTTAGTAGGTTCAGAAAGTGAAAAACATCGAGATTTCACCGAAAAACAAATCAATTTATTCCAAAAAGCAGGTAATTTAATAGCTCAAGCAATTGGTTATCAACCCTTGATGCACATTGCCAACTCTGCTGCAATACAGAATTACCCAAATGCGCGCTTTGATATGGTCCGTTTAGGTATTAGTTTATATGGTATTAGTTACAAAGAGGAAGAAAAAAAGATTTTAGAACCAGTTTTGAAACTAAAAACATACATATCACAGATAAAAAACATCAAAGAGGAGGAAACGATAGGCTATGGTAGAAGAGGAAAATTAGAAGGAGCGGGAAGAATAGCAACCTTAGCCCTAGGCTATGCAGATGGGTACTCGAGAAAACTCGGAATGGGTATTGGACACTTTGAAATTAATGGTATTTTGTGCCCAACTGTAGGGTCTATTTGTATGGACATGTGTATGGTCGATATTACTCATTTACCCAAAGTAAAAGAAGGTGATGAGGCCATTGCCTTTGGCGGAAAAGTACAAATTTATGATTTAGCAAAACAAGCTGAAACAATCCCCTATGAATTGATGACAGGAATTAGTGATCGGGTGAAGAGGGTGTATGTGAGGGAGTGAAAAGTGAAAAGTGGAGAGTTGAAAGTTGAAAGTGAAAAGTGAAAAATTAGTGGCAACCCTTGTGGTTGTCATTAAAAAAAATACAACCCTAGTGGTTGCTGAAAAATTTTGAGTTATGTGTTATGGTTCCAGAGCATGTTGAAGAATGAATAATTAGATCCCCGATAAATTACTATAAGTCTGAAAAGAAATTCAGACTTTTTTTATACCAAAATTATTATTTACCATTTTAACTAATTAATAATTTTTTATATTTAGCAAAAATACTAATTTAACATATTTATATTTAGCCAAAAAAGTAATTAATAATTTGAAATATGATTTAATCATCAAAGACTTCACCTATAACCCATAACCTATAATTCATAACTCATAACTCATAATTTATAATTTATAATTAATTTTCCCTATCTTAGCTAAATAGATAATTAGCTATGTCGATTGAACAAATAACAAAGGCAATTGGGGATGAATCTAGAAAGAAAATTCTAGATCTTCTGACAGTGGGCGAATTACCCGCCACTGCCCTATTTGAGCAATTTGAGTATGCTGCCCCTACCATTTCTCGACACTTAAGCGTGTTGAAGGAAGCAGGATTAGTGAATACCCGCAGGGAGGGGGTGTTTATTTATTACAGCTTAAACAAGGAGACATTTAAGGAGTTAGAGGAATGGCTAGAAGCTTTTGTTCCAGTTAAAATTAAAGTCAAGCAAGAACGTACAGAAAGAGCTACTTCTCCCCGACCTCCCAAAAAAGAAAATACTTTTGATAAATTTCAGAGCGAGTTCTGATATTAGAAAAATACAATTTTATGCAACGATTTGTTTTCATTATTCGAGGGCCTGTTAAAGGAATTTCTACAGAAGAAATTCTTGCCAATGAGCAGGAATTAGAAAAAATTAGGGAGTGGCTCAAGGGACTAAAACAAACCTACCAAGATATGCTTTTTCAAAAATTAGGTGCCCCTCAACAGGTGCTTAGTCAAAGCGGAACAATTGAAAACACTTTACTGAAAATTATAGATGGCGGAGAAATTTCTCAAATAGTTACGCTCATCTTACATTCTTGGGAAGATGCTCAAAAAATTGCACATTCCTTCCCATTTCCTAGTACTTATTACACATTAGAGCTACGAGAGCTCATTTAGATCAAAAAAAGGGCTTAAATCTAAGATTTGAGCCCTTTTGCTTGACAATCGACGAGAATCGATTATTCTGTACTTCTTATAAGTTAATTTCGCCTACCATATTCTCAGGACGTACCCACTGATCAAATTCTTCAGCTGTTAAATAGCCTAATGCGATGGCTGTTTCTTTTAAGGTAGATCCGTTCTTATGTGCAGTTTGAGCAATTTCAGCAGCTTTGTAATAACCAATCTTCGTATTCAATGCCGTAACCAACATTAATGAGTTATTTACGTGCTTGGTAATGTTTTCATACAAAGGCTCAATACCAACAGCACATTTATCATTAAATGCCACACAAACATCCCCTATCAATCGAGCTGAATGCAAGAAATTATAAATCATAACTGGTTTGAAAACATTCAATTCAAAATGACCGTTTGATCCACCAATATTAATAGCTACATCATTTCCCATCACTTGAGCAGCAACCATGGTCATTGCCTCACACTGGGTTGGATTAACTTTACCTGGCATAATGGATGAACCAGGTTCATTATCTGGAATAAAAATCTCACCAATACCTGAACGAGGTCCAGAAGAAAGCATGCGAATATCATTTCCAATCTTCATTAAACTAACCGCAACCGTTTTTAAAGCACCATGTGCCTCAACAATCGCATCATGGGCTGCTAATGCCTCAAATTTATTTTCAGCTGTACGGAAAGGCAAACCTGTCAAAGCGGCAATATGCTTTGCAACATTCTCAGAATACCCTTTGGGTGTATTGATTCCAGTTCCAACGGCAGTTCCACCCAATGCTAGTTCTGATAAATGCTCTAATGTGTTGTTTATTGCCTTTAAACCATGATTTAATTGCGAAACATAGCCCGAAAACTCTAGTCCTAAAGTCAATGGCGTAGCATCCATAAAGTGCGTTCTACCAATCTTAACAACATCTTTAAAGGCTTTTGCCTTCGCAGCCAGGGTATCACGTAATTTCGTAATTCCTGGAATAGTAGTTTCCATCAAAATCTTATATGCAGCAATGTGCATTGCTGTTGGAAAGGTATCATTAGACGATTGCGACTTATTTACATCGTCATTCGGATGAACAAATTTTGTTTCATCTAATAAATTCCCGCCGTTAATAACGTGAGCACGGTAGGCAATCACCTCATTACAGTTCATATTCGACTGTGTTCCTGAACCTGTTTGCCAAACCACTAATGGGAATTGATCTGCCCATTGTCCTTCTAAAATTTCATCACAAACCTGAGCAATTAAATTCTTCTTACTTTCCTCTAAAACACCTGCCTCAAAATTGGTAATTGCAGCTGCTTTTTTCAAATAAGCAAAGGCCTTAATAATCTCCTTTGGCATTTTATTGATATCCTGTGCAATTGGAAAATTTTCAATTGAACGCTGAGTCTGTGCTCCCCAATACACATGAGCAGGCACCTGCACCTTTCCCATTGTATCTTTTTCTATTCTATATTCCATGAATTATTTTTTCTATAATTTTGTAAAACACAAAATTACATTCAAAATCCCTATTTTACCCATAAAACCAAAAAAATAATGCTTAAAATTTACGGAATTGCCAACTGCAACACAATGAAGAAAACCTTCGATTATTTAAAGGAAAAAGGGATACCTTTTGAATTCCACGATTATAAAAAATTAGGTCTTGCAAAGGAGCAATTAGATACATTTATTAAGGTATTAGGAACCGAAGTTGTCCTAAATAAACAAGGTTTAACCTACAAACAGTTAGACGATGCGACTAAGCAATCTTTGAATGATTTAAATACCTTAAAAACATTTTTACTTACAAAAACATCAGCCATAAAAAGACCAATTTTAGAACAAAATGGGCAATTTATGGCTGGGTTTGATTCAGTAAATTTAGATAGTTGGCTAACTATCTAAATTTTATAAAACATCCATTTGCGTAATTCTTTCCAGGAGGCTTTTTTACCGTACATTAATATACCTACGCGGTAAATACGAGCGGAAATCCAAGAAATACCTAAAAACCCTATAATTAATAAGGCCATCGAAAGAATTAATTCCCAAACAGGAACACCAAAAGGAATACGAACAATCATATTCACGGGACTTGTTAAAGGGAAAATACTAGCCCAAAAAGCCAAAGTACTATCTGGCTCTTGCAGGGTAATTTGTGCTAAAAAGAAGGAAATGATAATAGGAATAGTAACAACCATTGTAAATTGCTGCGCCTCTGCAGGTGATTCAACAGCCGAACCAATGGCAGCAAAAATGGAGCTATACAACAAATATCCAAAGAGATAATAAAATAAAAAGGAAAACAAAACCAATGGAATATTGGTGTTATTCAGCACATTATCCACCACCTTCATTACGTCCAATGAATCTGAATTAGCCATTTCATTTTGAACAATTTGTTGCTTTTCTTTTGGCATACTTTGAATTACTGCCTGAGTTTTCGGGTTTGTACCATTTATCTGAGTAGCTATTTGAGAAAATGAAAAAGTCAAAACTGCCCACAATAAAAACTGAGTAATTCCGACCAATCCAAGTCCCAAAATCTTACCCATCATTAATTGAAAAGGCTTTACAGATGAAATTAGTACTTCGATAATTCGACTACTTTTCTCTTCAATCACTCCATTCATAACTTGGGAACCATAGATCAATACAGTCAGATACAGAATAAAACCTAAAATACCTGAAAGTATCATGATTCCTCCAGAACTAGAATCTTTTTCGGCTCCTTCCTCAGAAATTACGACAGATTTACTTTTTATTTTAACTTGGGTATTTTCATAAATAGTCTTATTGATACCTGCCTTACTGAGCAATTCTTGTCGAACCTTACTTTGTACTAAATCCTCCAAATTTTCTTGTAAAATTAGGCTCATAGGCTTTTGAGAATAAAACTGAAGGCCTGTATTATTTTGCAAAATATCCTTAGATATCCACATAATTGCGGAAACATCTTCTGGAATACCAGCTTTTTGAATTTGATTTTGCGACTTATTGACAAAGACAAATTCAAGTTCCCTATCTTTCAAATTCTCTTGATTAAATAAGCCACTTTGGTCTACCACCTCAATTTTCTTCACCTCCTTGTCGCGAGTGGCTAACCAAATGGGAATGGCATATATAGCAGTAAAAATCAAAGGAGTTAAAATGGAAGAAATCCAAAATGATTTTTTCTGAATTCGAGTTAAATATTCACGTTGAATAATGAGTAAAATCTTGTTCATTTGCTTAATTTTTAGGGTTAGAAACTACTTCAATAAAGATATCATTGAAACTTGGAATGATTTCGGCAAAAGCCAAAACTTCAACTTTTCCAATCAATTCTTGAAGCACTTGATTCGATGAAACACCTTGATTCATACGTATAGATGCGATTCCATTGAAATTAGACAACAATTCAAAGCTTGATCCGCTTTTCAATTCCCCTTTGTATTCAAGTTTATATTTGTGTTGTTTAAATTGATTTCGAATTTCATTTTTATTCCCAGACAAAACAACTTCCGACTTATTTATCAAGGCAATTTCATCACATAACTCTTCAACAGATTCCATACGATGAGTTGAAAATATGATACTTGTCCCCTTTTCTTTTAAGGTCAAAATTTCATCCTTTAATAAATTGGCATTAATTGGGTCAAATCCGGAAAAAGGTTCATCTAAAATCAACAATTTGGGTTCATGCACAATGGTACTAATGAATTGAATCTTTTGTTGCATGCCTTTTGATAAATCATCGACTGGCTTTTCCCACCAATCTTTGATATCGAACTTGATAAACCATTTTTTTAATTGTTCTGTGGCATGGGATTTACTCATTCCCTTCAATTGAGCCAAGTAAAGTAATTGCTCCCCTACCTTCATTTTTTTATACAGGCCTCGCTCTTCAGGCAAGTAACCAATTTGTTCAATATGGGAAGGATTTAATTCAACTCCATCAAATAGAATTGTCCCTATATCAGGCCCTGTAATTTGATTAATAATGCGAATGAGAGAGGTTTTTCCTGCACCATTTGGACCTAATAATCCAAATATTTTTCCCTGAGGAATTTCGAGATTAATGTTTTTTAAAGCAGTGTGGTTAGCGTAACTTTTAGAAACATCCTTAATTTTTAATATCATGGTTCTATTTTTTTCGCAAACAACACAAAAAAATTACGAAAATCAATTCTAAATGTTGAACGGCAAAAAAAAAGGACAGCTGAGCTGTCCTTGATATGATAATTTAACCTAATTATTTCTTTTTTGCTGGAGCTTTTGAAACTAGTTTGGCTACAATTGCAGGTTTATTTCCATCGACTACCAATTGTACCATTTCGTCTTTTTTCTTTTCCTTAGCCTCTTTAGAAATAGATTTTGCAATTTTCTCAGCAATTTTCCCTTCTTTTTTAGCTTTTTTAGCAGCTTCTTTAGCCAATTCCTTTTCTTGCTTTTTCACTAAATCATTAAATTCCTTAAACAATTTGCTCAAAGATTTCTTTGAAGATTTAACAATTTTTTTTGCATTTTTCTCGTTCAATCCTGCAAAAGATGGCAATAATTGGCCTAGGGCTATATCAACTGCTTGACTCATATTTTTGGTTATTTAAAACTGAAATGTAAACATATTTATTTTTTAAGAATAACAAGAATAAACTGTGTTAAATTTTAGCCAGACCTGAAAAATTTAATATTGACGATTCAATTTCAAAAAATAATCCCAAACAACTATCCCCATAGTAACGGAGACATTTAAGGAATGCTTGGTCCCAAATTGAGGTATTTCCAGAAAATAATCAGCATTTTCAATAAACTCTTCAGTAACTCCAAACACTTCATTGCCAAACACAAAGGCATATAATTCCTCAGAATTTACCTTAAAATCTTGTAACATCATGGAATCTTCCACTTGTTCTATAATGGCAATTTTAGCACCTAATCCATTCAAATATTCTATACACTCTTTTTGAGTAGAAAAATACCTCCATTGTACTGTTTCCTCTGCTCCCAAGGCCGTTTTATGAATTTCACGATGTGGTGGCTGGGCAGTAATACCTACTAAACAAATTTCCTGACAAGCAAAGGAATCGGCTGTTCGAAAAGCAGAACCGACATTGTTCATACTTCGAATATCATCCAAAACTAAGATGGCTTTTTGTTTAGGCGCATTTTGATACTCTTCTGCACTTAATCTATTTAACTCCTCTAATGCTAATTTTTTATGAATCATTTAAGTTCCCAAATTTTAATTTGTTGGATTTGCGTGTTTCCACCTTCGGAAATCAAATACACATTTTCTTCAATATCTAGGGGAAATCGTAAGGCAGAAATAGCCACTGTACCGTTTTGTGCTAAAAGTTCTACTGTTGAACGATCAATGACCACTTTGAAATTCTTAGGCATACCGTCAACTGCTGGAGCGACTTGTAGACCATCAAAAAAATCTGAAATTATTTTTCCGGAATGAGAACGGTCAATTTTCCATTTCATCGTTTTCTCATCAAAACCTATTTTTATCCACTCTTGCTCATTTGCTTTCCCTTTAATTAGTAGGCCCGAAAAATGAGATTTTGACCCTGAAATTTTAACATCAACGGCATAGGTTTTGTCTTTTAAAAACTTCATACCGCTAATTTGTTTAAACTTGGAATCTTTTACTACAAAATTAGAAGCCTCAAAACTTGGTGCCATTCGGTCAAAATCTGGAACAAATTTTTGTTGCAATCGCAAGCCCTGATTACTTTCGACCAAAGACAATTTACGCGCTAAAGACATTTGCCCTTTCCATGGAAAAGTAGGTTGTTCTTTTGCATACTTCCAAGAAAGCATCCATCCTAACCAAACATTTTGGTTTTTAGGCGCATTTGAAAAGGGAACTGCAGCGTAAAAATCTTTCCCAAAATCGACATACAATTTAGTGTCTTCATCGTTTTCATTCGTAAATTTCTTTCCATCAAAATCACCAATAAAATATTGCATCCCTACATAATCTTTATATGGACCTTGAGAACTTACAAACAACACCCATTTTTTTTGAGTGGAGCCTTCAATTGGTAGATATTGCAAAGAAGGACACTCCCAAATCATTCCTACATCACCTTGCTTACCAAACTCGCTTAATAATTCCCATTTGATAAGGTTTTTACTACCATAAAAACTAATCTTGTATTCAAAAGGTTTAGCAACCGCCATGATAAATTGCTTACTTTCTTCGTGCCAAAAGATGTTAGGATCCCGAAAATCTTTGTAATTGATATTTAATACCGGATTACCTTCATATTTAGTCCACGTAAGACCATCATCATTAGAAAAAGCCAGGTGCTGTTCCTCTCTAGTATAGGGATAATCTGCCGTATAAATGGCTATCAATAAATCTTTTTGAGGATTACCAAGTCCAGAAGCATGGTATTTATCCCAAACCACACAACCCGAGAAAATATATTCTTTTCCATTAGGAATGGCAACAGGCAATTCCTCCCAATGCAATAAATCTTTAGAACGAGCGTGTCCCCAGCTCATATTCCCCCATTCATTTCCCTTTGGATTGTGCTGAAAAAACAAATGATAATACCCTTTGAAATAAATCATGCCATTGGGGTCATTTGTCCAATTTTTTTGAGGGGAAAAATGAACTTTAGGTCTCCATTGCTCTGTAGGATGCTGGGCGTCCACAAGATTTGAAAACAAAAGAATTAAGCCTAAAATACTAAGCTTGAAAGTGTTTAAACTGGATAGTATTTTCATCAATTGAAAGATAATATGCGTTTTTATACTTGGGATTAAACCAATCGCCTAAGTTGTAATAAGTTGTCGTTGAATCAATGGGAAACTGAATAGGTAGGTGTCTGTGTCCAAACACATAGGTATCAATTCCTAAATTTTTCTGATCTAAAATTGGTTTAATTTCCTTTATGTAATTGACAATGAATTCGGTTTTTTCGTCAAAAGGATCCTCTCCTTTTGAAAGAGCCTTTTTCTTTCGAGTTTCAGACCAAAAATGCGCCAAAGCCATACCTAAATTTGGATGTAACCATTTAAACAGAAATTGTGCCAGCGGATTGGTAAAAACTTTTTTCAATAATTTATATCCAGCATCCCCAGGACCCAAACCATCTCCATGGCCTATCCATAAATTTTTTTCTGAATTGGGAAATAGAAGTTTTAAATGACAAGGTTCGCGATAGATTATGGCATTCATTTCCTTTTCAAAAAAATCCCACATCCACAAATCATGATTTCCAATGAAGATATGTAATTGAATACCGGCATCAGAAATCTGAGCCAATTTTCCCAAAAATCGGGTAAATCCAGCTGGTATTACCTTGCCATATTCAAACCAAAAATCAAAAATATCTCCCATCAAAAACAAATGCGATGCATCAGATTCAATTTTCTCCAACCATTTATTCAAATGCCTTTCACGATCTAAACTTGAAGCCGGATCTGGAAAGCCCAGATGAAAATCTGAAGCAAAATAAACCTTTTTGTTATTGGGAATTTGAAGCTTAATCATCAAAAAAAAGGGTGGAAAATCCACCCAATTTACAAATTATTATCCTTGTTGAGATGATTCTGCGTCTTTATTTTCAGCGGAATCTTCTTTCTTACTTTTAGTTTTTCGAGTAGTTTTAGGTTTTGCTTCCGCTACTTTTTCACTTTCAGCTTGAGCTCTTTCTTCTTTCGCGTCTTTTCTCTTTTTTTCAGTTTCGCCTTTGATAAACTCTTGATAAGTTGTCAATTGCTCAAACGGACGAGGACCAACTAAGGCTTCCAAATCATTTTGGAAAAGTACTTCTTTTTCCAATAATGCTTCTGCTAATGCGGTTAAGGATGCTTTCTTTTCGGTTAATAATTTCTTCGTACGCTTATAAGCCTCAGCAATTAATTTACGAACTTCTTCATCAATTTCACGGGCAGTTTCCTCTGAATACGGCTTATTGAATTGGTATTCTGAACCCTTTGAATCGTAGTAAGAAATATTTCCTAATTTATCATTCATACCGTAAATGGTAATCATGGAATAGGCCAATTTTGTGATACGCTCTAGGTCATTTTGAGCACCGGTAGAAATTTGTCCGAAAACAATTTCTTCTGCCGCACGACCACCCAAAGTCACACACATTTCATCCATCAATTGTTCCGTACGGTACAAAAACTGCTCTTTAGGAAGATATTGTGCATATCCTAAAGCGGCAATTCCGCGCGGTACAATAGTTACTTTAACCAATGGATTTGCATGCTCTAAAAACCAACCAGCAATAGCATGTCCGGCCTCATGGAAGGCTACAATTTTCTTTTCTTCAGGAGAAATCAATTTATTTTTCTTTTCCAAACCGCCAATGGTACGATCCATAGCCTCTTGGAAGTCATTCATATCAATTTCTTGTTTATTTCTTCTTGCGGCAATCAATGCAGCCTCATTACACACATTGGCAATTTCTGCACCGGCAAATCCAGGCGTTTGTGCGGCCAATTCTTTAGGATCAATATCTTTTCCTAATTTCAAAGGCTTAAGATGCACTTTGAAAATTGCTTCACGACCAATAATATCTGGTTTATCAATTGAAATTTGACGATCAAAACGACCTGGTCTTAATAAGGCTGGATCCAAAATATCTGGACGGTTAGTAGCCGCCATAATGATAATTCCTGAATCAGTTGCAAAACCGTCCATTTCAACCAATAATGAGTTTAAGGTGTTTTCACGCTCATCATTCCCGCCTGGCATTGAACCACGTCCACGAGAACGACCCACTGCATCAATTTCGTCTATAAAAATGATACAAGGTGCTTTTTCTTTGGCCTGTTTAAACAAATCACGCACACGAGCAGCTCCTACCCCCACAAACATTTCTACGAAATCTGACCCAGAAAGAGAGAAAAATGGAACACCCGCTTCTCCTGCAACAGCCTTTGCCAACAAGGTTTTACCCGTTCCTGGAGGGCCAACTAATAGAGCGCCTTTCGGTATTTTACCTCCTAAATCGGTAAATTTCTTTGGGAATTTTAAGAACTCAACAATTTCTTGAATTTCTTCTTTGGCTTCATCTAAACCGGCAACGTCATTGAAAGTAATACGAACTTTTGATTCCCCTTCAAACAAGGTCGCCTTGCTTCTACCGATGTTGAAGATTTGTCCTCCGGCACCGCCACCACCTCCCATTCGGAAGAAAAGGAAGTAGAAACTAAGTCCCATTAATATCAAAAATCCCCATTGAGAGAACCATTCTAGAGGACTTGTTCTATTTTCTGGTGTGGCCATTAATTGCTCATTTCTTGGAAAAGCTTTTTGTCTATCCTCTAAAAAATGCTCAAATCCTTCTTTTGAAATCACGTCAAATTCAAAATGTGGGCCCTTATTTGTTGTAGAAAGAGCAGGCGAATTGCTTTTGAAATACTTATTTACAAATTGAGGTTTTAAAGTCACCTCAACCGTTTTATCATTAACAATGGCAACCGAACCAACTTCTTTTTGAAGTAACATCGATTCAAATTGTTTTTGGGAAATCGTTTGTAAAGTTGGAGAATTAGAAAAGAATAGTCCGCTAACAATCACGATAATCAATCCAATGATCATCCAATTTTGGAATCCTGCTGGACCTTTTTTGGGCATTTTAGGCTGGAAGTTAGGTCTTTTGTTGTTTTTAGGCTGATTTGGTTGTTTTGCCATTAGTAAATATTTTAAGCGTATAACTCGATCGAAGTGAAAAAAGTTTCAATTCCTAATCAGGAATATTGGTAAATACGGCATCTCCCCACAAATCTTCTAACTTAAAGAATTCGCGTTTTTCTTTATGGAAAACATGCACAACTACATCATAATAATCCATCAAAATCCATTCTCTATTGGCTTTTCCCTCTACAACGTGTGGATTAATCTGCATTCCTTTCCAAACTTCCTCATCTACAGAATCAGCTATAGCATCAATTTGAGTATCAGAAGAACCCGAACAAATCACAAAGAAATCAGTAAACGCATTGGGAACTCCTCGTAAATCCAGAATGGAAATAGTTTGAGCCTTTTTTTCTTGCATTCCTTTTACAACCCATTTCACCAATTCCTCAGAAGTATTCTCTAGGGTTGATTTAGAATTTTTTTTGGCCATTTTTAATAAGTAAAGTATCTAAAATAAAAAGTATAACGATATTAACGTTAATTTTGTTCAATCTTATAAAATTACAAATAAAATTTGAACAAGTATCAAGCCCCGACAGAGTTTATTGGCCAACAAATCAAATATTTGGAAACTTGCGACTCAACCAATACCTTGGCTTTGAAAGAATGTTTGGAAGAGGATATTAAAGAAGGCTTTACTTGGATTGCAGACCATCAAACCCAAGGTCGAGGGCAGAGGGGTAACACCTGGTTATCTAAAAAGGGCGACAATTTACTGTTTTCCATTTATTTAAAACCCAAGCTTCAGAACCAACCTCATTTTTATTTCAGCAAGGCAATAGCTTGTGGAATTATTGAAGGGCTTCAAGTTTGGTCCAATGAAAGATTACCACTGCAAATAAAATGGCCCAATGATATTTATATTGGCGAGCAAAAACTGGGTGGAATTCTCATAGAAAATCAATGGGCTGGTAGCCAATGGACCCATTCGATAGTTGGCATCGGCTTAAATATTAACCAAGAAGAATTTGGTGACTTACGAGCAAATTCCCTCAAACAATTTCTAAATAAATCGGAGCATATTCCAAGAGAGCACGTTTTTCATGCAATTTGCCAATCGATAGAAAAATATTTCAAAATTTGTCAAACTCATCAATTCGAAGAGATTGAAACTTTTTATCATGACCATTTATTCCGATTGAATGAGTGGAATTTATACCAAGAAGTAGAAAGTAATCAAATTTTTGATGGTAAAATTTTACAAGTAAATGAGCAAGGATTATTGTTGATGGAAAAACAAAATGGATACAAACTCTATGATTTAAAAGAAATAATTTTTATTTTTCCATAAAAAAATAGTACAATTCTGTGATAAATACCTACCAAGGACACATTGAAAATTTTCTACATTGGGCAGAAAATACTCCTAAAAACATTTTTTTAAAGCAACCTAAGGGAAACCAATTCAAAGATTACACTTTTGCACAAGCTGCAGAGGAGGTTTCTAAAATGGGGACCTACCTAAGAAGAAATTTTAATGATGACAAAAAACACGTTGGAATCATTTCAAAAAATTGTGCACATTGGGTTTTGGCAGATTTGGCCATTTTATATGCAGGCGGAGTCTCCGTACCATTTTATCCAACATTAACGGGGGAGCAATTTAAAGATGTTTATATCCATTCAGATTGTCAAATTTTATTTGTTGGAAAATTAGATAATTGGGAAGAAATAAAGACATTTATACCGGAAGGCACAGTGGTGATTCACATGTCGGACCAACCCAATGAACAACAAAACACCTGGGAACAAATCATTTTAAAGGAGAAAAAAATAGTTAAACCTCACTCCTTTCAAAAAGATGAGGTAATTTCAATTATATACACTTCAGGAACCACAGGAACACCAAAAGGGGTTTTGATCACCTCAGGTTCGGTGTTAATTGGCCTAGAAGCAGCCAGAGAAATTGCCTTCTTAAACGAAAAAAACAATAGATTCATATCCTATTTGCCACTATCACATGTAGCAGAAAGGAATTTAGTAGAATTTGCAGCAACGGCATCTGGAGGAACTATTTATTTTGTAGAAAATTTACAAACCTTTGCGGCTAATTTACAAGCAGCCGAACCAACACATTTTTTGGCGGTACCAAGAATTTGGTTGAAATTTCAGGAGACCATCTTATTGAAATTTAAAGGCCAAAAGAATTTAGATCGAATAAAAAGCATACCCATTGTAGGCAAATTAGTTATTAAATTGATCGTCAAAAAATTAGGTTTATCGAAGGCCAAATTAGTTGTAACAGGCGCTGCACCCATTTCTGCTGATTTGTTACAGTGGTACCAAGGCATGGGCTTATTTATTCAGGAAGCCTATGGAATGACTGAAAATTTAGGATTAATTGCCGTAATGCCAAGAAATGAAATCAAATTGGGAACTGTGGGTAAACCATGGGACATTTGTGAGGTAAGAATTGAAGACAGCGAAATTCAAATAAAGTCAAAATACAATACCATTGGTTACTATAAAAATCCAAAAGCGACTCAAGAAATTTACACAGATGAATGGTTAAAAACTGGAGATTCTGGAGTATTAGATTCCGATGGATATTTGAAAATAATTGGTAGAATCAAAGATAATTTTAAAACCAGTAAAGGTTTTTATGTAAGCCCAGCCACTTTGGAAAATGAAATTCAAACCAGTCAATTAATTGATCAAGTATGTGTGGTTGGCGCAGACTTACCAGAGCCTATGGCCTTGATTATCCTTTCTCCATTGGCCTTAGAATTAGCAAAAGAGGATCTTGAAAAAGGAATTGAAGAAATCCATCAGGATTTAATTCCGAAGTTCAAACATTATGAAATGATTAAAAAATTCGTTGTACTTACTGAACCATGGACAGTTGAAAACAATTGCATGACACCTACCTTGAAAATCAAACGACTTGAAATAGAAAAAATTTATCAAAGGCATTTTGAAGATTGGTTTAAGCATAAAAATCTGATAATTTATTCTTAAAATAAAATCAAGCTCCTAAATTTTACGTATCTTCCAAGAATGTGGAAGTTCATTGCCAATTTCTTACTATTAATCGCCTTAGTTTCATTTAAAACAAATGTACTAACTGCTCAAAAAATTAGAGTGGATAGTATTGTATTTAAAGGAAATGATCGAACAAAAATTAGCATTTTAAATAGGGAATTAGACTTCTCAATAAAAGACAGTCTTTCCACTGAGGATTTGGACAAAAGATTGGAATTCAATCGGAGGAAATTGATGAATACTAATTTATTTATTTGGGTAAAATACGATTATCAAATAAATAAAAATGGAAATTTAATAGTTCAATTCGAGTTCTTAGAGCAATTATACACATTAGTTTTTCCTATTTTTTCTCTCGCAGATCGCAATTTAAGCGATTGGTTAAATAAAGGTGCCCCATCCCAGCGAATCATTTTTGGAATCAATGGGGTTCAAAATAATTTAACAGGAAGAAATGAAAAAATTGCCATTAATTTAGAAACAGGATTTACTCAACGAATAGATCTCTCATTTTCGAATCCATATATAGATGCAAAAAAGCGATTTGGCATATTCACTTCTTTCACCTACCAAACTAGCAAAAATCTTGCCTACAGCTCAAGAAACGACACCTTGTTATACCTGAATTCTAGTCAGGTTTTACGAGAACGCTGGTCGGGAGTAGTAGGTTTTCGAAAAAGAATTCGATTTTATGATTTCCAAAGCTTGGAATTGAGGTATCATAATATTAGAATCAATGATGAAGTTTTTGCACTAAATCCACATTATCTACCCAATAGAACTCAGAGAAGTGATTTCATTCAGTTAGGTTATCGGTTTTCGTATGATTTCAGAGATTTTGCGACTTATCCATTAAGGGGCAGAAAAGTGGATGTTTTGGTAAACTACACAGGATTAACGGGAAACCTAAAATTTAATTATTATGATTTTGGCATTGGCTATGAACGTTACTTTCCTTTGGGGAATAATTTTTACTTGAGCAGTACCCATAAATTAAAATTCACCCAATATGGAAAAGAAGTACCTTATTTTTTAACCCAAGGCCTTGGATATGGTTCCAATGTGGTACGAGGTTATGAATTAAATGTGATAGATGGAAATAACTTTTACATCAATCGAAACACTTTCAAATTCCAATTGATCAATAAAATTTACCATGTCCCATTTTTAAAATACAAACAAATTAATCAAGTTCCATTAAGTGTTTACCCTACTGCATTTATTGACTTTGGGTATGTAAATATTGGACAGGAAAACTATTTCAATAGTAAATTAGGCGGAAAACTCCTATATGGCTATGGTATCGGCCTCGATCTAGTCACTTATTATAATTTGGTAACCAAAATCATTTTCCCTGCCGGAAATGGCAATTTAAGTGGTATTCGAGTTAGTGTAGGAAGGGAGTTTTGAATTGTTAATTGTTAATTGTGAATTAACAATTAACAATTAACAATTATTTAAGCGTGTATCGCTCTCTTGGCCGTAGCTGCCAAACAAGCTTCTTTAATCGCTTCAGTGTAGGTTGGGTGAGCATGCGACATGCGAGAAATATCTTCTGCACTGGCACGGTATTCCATAGCAACTACTGCCTCCGCAATTAAATCAGCTGCGCGAGCACCAATGATGTGCACACCTAAAATTTCATCTGTATTGGCATCTGCAAGTACTTTAACCAATCCTGCCTCATCCATAGAAGCGATTGATCTTCCTAAAGCCTTGAATGGGAAAGAACCTTCCTTGTAAGCAATACCCGCATTCTTTAAATCTTGCTCTGTGGCTCCTACAGCTGCAACCTCTGGCCAAGTATAAACAACACCTGGAATTAAAGAATAATTGATATGCGGTTTTTGTCCGGCAATTGTTTCAGCAACAAATACACCTTCTTCCTCAGCTTTGTGGGCTAACATGGCACCACGAACCACATCTCCAATTGCATAAATACCGGAAACCTTTGTTTGAAGTGTATGATCATCAACATCTATTCGACCCCTCTCATCAGTTGCTAGACCCGCTGCGGCCAAATTTAAACCGTCTGTATAAGGTCTTCTACCGATACAAACCAAACAATAATCTCCTTTGATTTCAACCTCCTCACCTTTTGAATTAGTTGCTTTTACAACTACTTCCTTTCCGGTAGTTGAAGCACTTGAAACCTTATGAGATAAATAAAAATCAGCGCCTAATTTGGCAATTTCTTTTTGCAACTCCTTACCCATCGTTTTGTCCATGGTTGGAATCATTGAATCCGCAAATTCAACAAAGCTAACCTTAGCTCCTAATCGAGCATAAACAGATCCCAATTCAGCACCGATAACGCCAGCTCCAATCACAATCAAATGCTTTGGAATCTCTGACATTTTCAAAGCCTCTGTAGAAGTAATGATTCGTTTTTTATCTACTGGAATAAAAGGCAAATTAGTTGGCTTTGATCCTGTAGCAATTATGATGTTTTTACCAGCAATGATTTCTGAAGAACCATCTTCTTTAGTTACCTTAACTGTTTTAGCACTTTCAAAAGATCCTAAACCATTAAAAACGGTAACCTTATTTTTCTTCATCAAGTAGCTAATTCCTGCATTCAGTTTACTAACCACTCCTGCCTTACGCTCAATCAATTTAGCAATATCAACCTTAGGCTTCCCTACAGAAATACCATGTGCTTCAAAATTGTGAACCGCATTATGGAAATGTTCTGAGGAATCTAAAAGGGCTTTAGATGGAATACAACCCACATTTAAACAAGTTCCTCCTAAAACGGAATATTTTTCAATAATGGCTGTTTTAAAACCTAATTGCGCAGAACGAATAGCTGACACATATCCACCAGGACCTGAACCAATAACTACAACATCAAACTCTTGCATAATTTTATAAAAAAAAGAGAATAGGCCACTTGGGCCTATTCAAAATTGTTAAACATCTAATAATAATCTACTTGGATCTTCTAATAATTGCTTCAAACGAACTAAGAATGAAACAGACTCGCGACCATCAATAATTCTATGGTCATAAGAAAGAGCAAGATACATGATTGGTCGAACTACTACTTGTCCATCTACAACTACAGCACGCTCAACGATGTTGTGCATACCTAAAATGGCTACTTGTGGCGCATTGATGATTGGTGTAGAAAGCATAGAACCAAATACACCACCATTGGTGATTGTAAATGTTCCGCCCGACATTTCATCTAAGGTTAACTTGTTATCTCTTGCTTTTGTTGCCAAACGAACAACTTCTGCCTCGATTCCTGCTAAACTTAAATTTTCAGCATTTCTAATTACTGGAACTACTAATCCTTTAGGAGCAGAAACTGCAATGGAAACATCACAATAATCGTGATATATTATTTCTTCTCCATCAATTTGAGCATTAACTGCTGGATATTCTTTTAAAGCCACACAAACTGCTTTAGTAAAGAAAGACATAAAGCCTAAACCAACACCATGCTTCTCTTTAAACTTATCTTTGTATTTAGCTCTTAAATCCATCACTGGCTTCATGTCAACCTCATTAAAGGTTGTTAACATGGCAGTTTCATTCTTAACTGCTACTAAACGACGAGCAACAGTTTTACGCAAAGAAGTCATTTTCTCTCTTCTTTTTCCTCTTCCCTCACTTTCAACTCTCAACTGTCCACTTTCCACTTCCTTCCCACTTTCCACTTTCAACTGTCCACTCTCCACTTTCAGTGCATCTTCCTTCGTAATTCTACCTCCCACACCTGTTCCAGCAACCTGAGCGGCAGAAACACCTTTCTCGTCTAATATTTTAGCAGCTGCTGGCGACGGATGTCCCGCAGCGTAATTTCCTGAAACTGGAGCAGCCTCTATCTTTGGAGTAGTTGCAGCCTGAGCAACAGGAGCTGGAGTTGCTATTGCACCACCTGTTGTTAGAGTTGCTAATAAACCTCCAATCGGCACTACAGAACCTGGTTCTGCAACAATTTGTAAAACACCTGCAGCTTCGGCTGGCATTTCGAAAGTTGCTTTATCTGATTCTAATTCACAAAGTACTTCGTCCAATGCAACAGAATCTCCTGATTTTTTATTCCAATTCGCTACAGTTACCTCAGAAATTGATTCCCCAACAGGTGGCACTTTGATTTCCAAAACCTGACTTGGAGCAGATGAAGTAACTGGTGCTGGTGCAACAGCTTGTTCTTTTACTGGCTCAACTGCTGGAGCTGCGGATGCTGTCGCACTTGCACTAGAAGCCTCGATGGTACAAATGGTAGCACCAATTGGTAAAACATCTCCTTCTTTTGCCACAATTCGCAAAATACCTTCGGCTTCTGCTGGCAATTCAAAGGTAGCTTTGTCCGACTCTAATTCGCACAACACCTCATCTAATTTGACTAAATCGCCATCCTTCTTGTTCCAAGTGGCAACTGTAACTTCCGTAATTGATTCGCCTACGGCAGGCACCTTCATTTCTATGGCCATATTACTAGGCTTTTATTTGTTTAAATCAAACGCTTTATCAATAAGGGCAGCTTGTTCTTGCCCATGTACTTTCAAGAATCCAGTTGCAGGAGATGCCGATTTTTTACGAGCAAATAGCGACTTGAATTTATTGAATCCTGCCTCGCGTACTACATACGACCAATATCCCATATTTTCAGGCTCTTCCTGAATAAAACATACTTCTGCATTCTTATATTTTGCCAATTCCTTATCTAATTGCTTAGCTGGGAATGGGTGCAATTGCTCTAAACGAATAATTGCGACATCTTTACGCTTATCTTTTTCTTGGCGCTCTTCTAAATCATAAAAAACTTTACCGGAACATACCAAAACACGCTTAACTTTTGCCTTATCAGCAAATTCATCTCCAATAACCTCTTGGAATCTACCTTTTTTGAAATCAGCAATTGGTGAAACTACTTTCGGATGACGGAAAATAGACTTAGGAGACATAACAACTAATGGCTTTCTAAACTCCCAAATCAATTGTCTTCTCAATGCATGAAAAATATTGGCGGGTGTTGTAATGTTTGCAACCACCATGTTATCTTCAGCAGCTAATTGTAAGAAACGCTCGGGACGAGCATTTGAGTGCTCTGGACCTTGGCCTTCGTAACCATGTGGTAACAACATCACCAATCCATTTTGCGTACCCCACTTAGATTCGTGAGAACTTATAAACTGATCGATCATTGTTTGCGCTCCATTGGCAAAATCACCAAATTGCGCCTCCCAGATAACCAAAGCATCTGGATTAGCTAGAGCATATCCAAATTCATATCCTAATACACCATATTCAGAAAGCAAAGAGTTGTAAATACTAATCTTCTCTTGACCCTCCTCAATGTGGTTCAAATTGCAATAATTTTCATTGGTATTGGCATCATGTAATACGGCATGTCGGTGAGAGAATGTCCCTCTTTGTACATCTTGTCCCGATAAACGAACGATTTTCCCTTCGGTCAAAATTGAACCATAGGCTAATAATTCTGCTGTTGCCCAATTCAATTGTCCTTTATCAAAAAACACCTTACGATCTGCAACTACCTTTTCAATTTGCTTTAAGGCTACAAATCCTTTAGGTAAGGAAGTTAATGCCTTTGAAACCTTATCAATTACTTTTTGGTCAATTCCCGTTTCAGGTGATTGTTCAAAATCTTTCGCTTCAGCATAACGAAGCTCAGACCAACGATTATCCAATTTTAATGGAATATAAGGAGGGCGAACTTTTTGCTTCACCATATCCAAACGAGCTTGCAACTCAGCTTTGAAATTGCTATCCATTTGTTCAGCTAATTTCGCATCAATATCCCCTCTTTTAATCAAGGTTTGCGTATAAATCTCTCTTGGATTTGGATGCGTTGCAATATTAGCGTACAAGGTGGGCTGCGTAAAACGAGGCTCATCTGACTCGTTATGTCCATTTCTACGGTAACAAACCATATCCACAAACACATCACGGTTAAATTCCTGACGGAATTCAGCGGCCATTCTTGATACAAAAACTACTGCCTCTGGATCATCTCCATTTACGTGAAAAACGGGTGCATCAATAATTTTCGCAACATCTGTACAATATATGGCTGAACGTGCATCCTCAAAATCAGTTGTAAAACCTACTTGGTTATTGATAACAAAGTGAATGGTTCCACCAGTTTGATACCCTTTCAATTTAGCCATTTGAGTTACCTCATACACAATCCCTTGTCCAGCTACAGCTGCATCTCCATGTATTAAAATTGGTAAAACCTCATCATAATTTTCATTATACAAAGCATCTGCACGAGCGCGGCAAAAACCTTCTACTAATGGATTTACGGCCTCTAAGTGAGACGGATTGGGTGCTAACTTAATTGCTATTTCATGTCCTGAGGGAGAAACGTGTTTACTAGAATAACCTAAGTGATATTTAACGTCACCATCACCATGTATTTCATTTGGCACATTTCCTTCGAAACCATCAAAAATGGCTTCGTAAGATTTATGCATAATATTTGCCAAAACATTCAAACGACCGCGGTGCGCCATCCCAATCATTGCCTCCTTCACTCCACCTTCTGCCGCTTTATTGATAATTGCATCTAAACCTGCAATTGTACTCTCACCACCCTCTAAACCGAAACGTTTTTGTCCTAAATATTTTGTACCTAAAAAGTTCTCAAATACAACGGCCTCATTCAATTTTTGAAGAATTTGCTTCTTTTCGTCTAGGCTAGGTTGAAAAGAAAGTGCTTCCTTTTCGATTTTATTTCGCAACCATTCCTTTGCCTTCATTTCACGGATATACGAATATTCAAATCCGATCGAACCCGCGTAAATTTTGTTTAAAGCATCTACAATTTTTCGCAAACTAACTGGACCTAAACCCATAAAAGAACCTGCTTGGAAAACAGTATCCAAATCTGCATCGCTCAAAGCATAATCTTGAATGTTCAACCTTGGCTCACGATTTTTGCGCTCACGTACTGGATTTGTTTTGGCTAACAGGTGTCCACGTGAACGAAAAGCCTTAATTAAACTAATTACAGCCATTTCTTTTTGAACATGCGTTGCCTCCACATTCCCAACACCACCGCCCATAGCTTCTTGCCAGGTTTGTGCAAAATCAAAACCCTTAAAAAAGTCTCTCCAACTAGAATCAACTGAATTAATATCTTGCTTGTAGGCATCGTACAGGTCCGAAATAACCTGTGTATCTGCATTTGCTATAAAGGAAAATGAATCCATAAGTTAAAATCCTACCAGGTAGGAAAAGTTTCAAATGTTATAAATTGGGTTAAGAGTCTATCTTTCTAACTAAAATATCTTTGCAAGTTACAAAGCAAATATTATTTAACCATAAAAAAAACAATGCTTTTTTAAGAAAATAAGCACAAATTTCTCAGGTTTTAGGCTACACTTTTTGAATGCAATGCAAATCTTGAAAAAGGGAAATATTTTCTTTGATTAGTATTAAAAATAAACCTATTAAGGCCTAAAACCATTCGACTTTCCATTCCCTAAATCTATATCATAGCGAATACCAATTTGATGAAATCCAGAACCTGAATCATTTTGAGTAGAAGTTGACGAAACAATACTTGAACTACTACTCGAAAGACTTTTTCCTAAAAAGTCATAACCGTAGGTAAGCATAAAGTTTTTACTAAGTCCTATTTGTACAAGTCCCAGCAAGGCAGGATTTCCCATTTCTGCTCCCGTATTTTGAGACCAAATACCAAATCCAACAGTTTGCCTAACCCAATAAATTGCATAAACATCTGCTTTATACTCAGAAGTAGCTCCAAGCGACTGATACCTGAGCACTGAACCCACCCGCAATACTCCATCTCCTATTTCTTTCAAAAACTGCACCTGCCCATAAATAGGCACAGTTGAACTCGTACCAAAATAGGCACTCGGTCTTGAAATCCCCAACTGAAAAATAGGTGTTTGGTAATACAAACCTACCCCATAACTACCTTGCAAATCTGTATTGCCTGAACTGGTTATAACTGGAATTTGATTGGTTCCAATATTTGCCCCAACAAACAACTCTCTATCATCTGAGTTCCATACTCGTTTGGAAACAACTACCGCCAAACCTAGATTAGAAGCAATACCACCAGATGTTCCATAGGTATTTCCATTAAAACCCAAAAATCCAATCCCCCAATTTTCATCATTAATGGGCATATCAAAACTCAAATATTGCTGAGAAAAATTCGACAAGCCAGGCACCGTAAACAAGGGCTTCTTTCTATAAAATCCCGTTACCGACGCAACCTTACTTGCTCCTGCCCTTGCCGGATTTATACTTAATGGCATATTGGGATACATCATCCGCAAAGATTCTTGTTGAGCGAGTGAGGGATGAGGGATGAGGTAAGAGGTAAGAAGTAAGAGGTAAGAGGTAAGAGGTAAAAGCCGGTGCCTGAGGCCGAGCGAAGCAAGGAAACTCGAAGTCGAGGCTATTTTATTTTTTTTCATTCTGACAATATGACACATTTTTTTGGCTTGGTATTTAATTTGTTATAAGGAACCAAAATTATAATAAAAAATCAAATGAAAGAAACAGGTAACATTTCCATTCACACCGAAAATATTTTCCCAATCATTAAGAAATTTCTTTATTCAGATCATGAAATCTTTTTGAGAGAATTAGTTTCTAATGCAGTTGATGCCACTCAAAAAATCAAAAGATTAAACTCTATTGGAGAATTTTCTGGAGAATTAGGAGAATTAAAAGTAAAAGTAAGTTTCGACAAAGAAGCCAAAACCATCACCATTTCAGATAAGGGTATTGGTATGACTGCCGAAGAAATTAAAAAATACATCAACCAAATTGCTTTCTCTGGAGCCACTGAGTTCGTTGAAAAATACAAAGACAAAGGAGATGAGCAAGCAATTATCGGACACTTTGGCCTTGGTTTTTACTCTGCCTTTATGGTTGCCAAAGAAGTTGAAATCATTTCCAAATCTCACCAGGAAGGCTCAGAAGCAGCTCGCTGGATTTGTGACGGCAGTACGCAATTTGAAATCTCCTCAGCTGAAAAGGCTGATAGAGGAACTGACATCATTTTACATATTGCAGAAGATTCCGAAGAGTTTTTAGAGGAATTCCGCCTAAAATCTATCCTAGAAAAATATGGCAAGTTCTTACCTGTTGAAATTGAATTTGGAGATAAAATCATCAATAACCCGAGTCCACTTTGGACACGTAATCCTGCCGACTTAACAGATGAAGATTATTTGAAATTCTACGATGAATTGTACCCATTCCAAGAAAAACCTTTATTCTGGATCCACTTAAATGTAGATTATCCTTTTAATTTAACGGGTATTCTCTATTTCCCTAAAATCAAAAACGAATTCCAGGTACAAAAAGAGAAAATCCAATTGTATTCTCGACAAGTTTTTATTACCGACGAGGTAAAAGACGTAGTTCCAGAATTCTTAATGTTATTACACGGAGTAATTGATTCTCCAGATATTCCTTTGAACGTTTCAAGAAGTTTCTTGCAGTCTGATTCAAATGTTAAGAAAATTACTGGGCATATAACCAAAAAAGTTGCTGATAAATTACATGATTTATACAAAGCAGACCGTGCAGGTTATGAGGAAAAATTTGATAACATTGGCTTATTTGTAAAATATGGCCTTATTTCGGATGAAAAATTCTATGAAAGAGCTAAAGACATTTGTTTAGTACAAGATACCGATGGCAAATATTTTACCTTGCAAGAATATGAAGAATCAATTCAAGCGGCTCAAACCGATAAAGACAACAAGAAAATATTCTTATATGCTACCGATATTCAGCAACAAGATGCCTTTATTCAATCCGCCAAAACAAAAGGTTATTCTATTTTAAAAATGGATTCTATGATTGATAGCCATTTTATTAATCAATTAGAATACAAAAATCAGGACATCCAATGGAAACGTGTAGATTCTGACGCATTAGACAAACTAATTGATACTGGAAATAAATTAGAAATTTTATTATCTAAAAAACAACAAGAAGTTGTAAAATCAACTTTTGAATCTGTTTTAGCAGATCCAAGTAAAGTTGTAGCTATTGAAGGTATGTCGGCAGAGGAATTACCTGCAATCGTTACCCAAAACGAGTTCATGCGCAGAATGAATGAAATGCAGAAAAATGGAGGAAATGGGATGTTCGGAGGAATGCCCGCAACATACAACATCACCATCAATGGCAATCACCCAGTTGTAGAAAAATTAGCTAAAGAATCTGATGAAGAAAAACGAAATGCTTTAGCTAAACAAATTGCTGACTTGGCCTTGTTATCTCAGAATCTTTTGACTGGTGCAGAGCTAACGGCGTTTATTAAGAGAAACGTTAATGAATTGTAAATTGTAAATTGTTAATTGTTAATTATTAACTTTTTAGTTACCAAAGACCTGCCATCAAGCACTAATTGGTATGGATACATCCCAGGGTTGAGATCTCTTAGGTTGATACGCTGGGATTTTTCATTTGGGTCTAATGAAACAGTCTTTACTTCTTGACCAATGATGTTAAAAATAACTAATTTCAAATCTTGTAGGTTACCAGTTGACCTCACATCTATTTGAACATAGTCACTCGCTGGATTTGGATACAATTGACTAACAGTTAAGCGGTCGTTACGGAACAAATAAGTTTCTTCCCCAGGATTGTTTTCATATTTTAAATTAAAGGCGGATTGAATAGCATGAGAATAGGCATTTTGCTTTCCATGCGTTCCTGCAAGTGCAGAAGTTGTAGCTATAACAACAAATAAACTAGTGGCAATATGCAAGATTCTTTTTCTCATAAATCGATGAAACGAAATTACAAGCAAAAAAGTATATCAGAAAATGAAAATAGTCGAACTAGCTATTTTCTGGGACAAATGGCTATTTTTTAAGAACTTTTAACTTTTCTGTAAGCAAAGGCAAGGTAATTTTCTCCTTTACTCGGTAATTAAACCCATCCAAATTCTGCAAATCATCTTTCCATTCTTTGGGTGGCACAAACTTGGCTTCAGGTCGGGTAATAAACTTTATTTTCTTAACCTGGTTGTCCACCAAAAATAAATTCATCCGACTACATTCCACTCGATTCAATCCTGTTGTTTTCTTTTTATCATCCACTACATAATAAACACTTTCCCCATTGCCTTCCACAATCGCTTGTTCCAGTTTAGATTCAGCTTTAAAATGTAAATTCATTCTTCTCCCTTTCATTTGATTGAATTGTCCCAAAGAATCTACTGAAATAACAAACGAATGTCCCCTTAATCGCATTTGTTTAACACTTTGGTTTGCCATAAAAATAGAGATAGAATCAGCAGTAGATTGCGAATCTGGCGTCCAAAGAATTGGCTTTTGGTAAAAATGAATAACGGAGTCTTTCACATCATACCCCAAAGAATCACATTTCCCTGAGAGATCAGATTTATATATAAGGACGTTTTTATACGCATAAAGTTTCCTTACAGAGTCTTTTTTTGATTCGTAAGAAACCAATGTATCTGCAGTTAAATAAAGTGTATCTTTTTCTAAAATGTTTCGCATCAGTGCCCGACCAAACACTCGGGTTATTCCTGATTTGCCTGCATATCGACCATGATCACCGGTTAAAATTACTTTATCTTTCTTACTTACAAATTCAACATTTCCCCTAGCAACACCAATTTTGGTAGGGGAATCATAAAAAAGAGTATCCCCAGTTAATGTAAAATCCTCCATAATTGCGGTGGATCTACCCGTAAAATTGGAAACTTTAGTTTGAGTATTGTAAAATCCTGAGGAAGTATAAACTGTGTCTTTTTTATTAATAATTTGAGTCGGACAAATGAAATAGGCTTCTTTTGATAATGTATTGTATTTCAAAGAATCAGCTTTCAACAATCCCCCTTCTTTATCCCAAACACGCACATTTTTCTTGAATGTAAAATTTTTAGATACGGTATTATAAATTCCTTCTCTACTCGTTAAGGTCGATTTTTTATCTAAAATTCTTGCACCCGCATCATAAGTTGCAAAGCGAGAATTTAAATCATAATTGAGCTTTGGGGTATTTAGGACAATTGTGTGGTCATCTAATTTCACCTTCCCAGACACGAATGCCTGCCTCATATCCCCATTGTAAACTGCGGTATCACCAGTAATTGTAACAGTATCGGCTTGGATAATTTTTACATTACCGTATGCGAGCACATTATTAGTTAAACTATTAAAAATAGCCTGTTTACAATGTAAAATGGTTGTTCCTTGCTGCAAAGAGACCCTTCCCATTAATTCTTTAAACTCATTATTTCCTTTCAAACTATCCGAATGGATAATAAAAATCTGGTTTTGAGCAAAAATGCCCAAACTGCTAAAAATAAAAATCAGAAGGAATATTATCTTTTTTAAGGTCATTCCAAAGGCGAATTTGTAATTTCGCAAAAATATTAGTCTGCAAGTTACCAATTTTATGCTGGAAGATTTCAACCAATTTATTGAAAAACATCAATTATTTACAAAGGAAGACAAAGTCCTACTCGCTGTTAGCGGAGGAATGGATAGTATGGTTATGGCCAAATTGTTTTCTTTGACCTCCTTTTCCTTTGGAATTGCCCATGTAAATTTTGGACTTCGAGGGGAGGAATCGAGTGCGGATGAACAATTTGTCAGAAAATTTGCTAAGTCATTAAAAGTACCTTACCATACCATCACCTTCGAAACCAAGGCCTTTGCTGAAAAGGAAAAAATTAGCATTCAACAAGCCGCACGCATGTTGAGGTATCAATGGTTTGAAGAAATTGCTCATAAGGAAAACTACCAGAAAATTGCAACTGCACACCACTTAATGGATAGCGCTGAAACTGTTATTTTAAATTTAAGTCGTGGTACAGGCATTGCTGGATACCATGGCATCCCAATTTCAGCAGGTAAAATCATACGTCCTTTGGCATTCGCAAGTCAGGATCAATTGTTTGACATCATTGTTCAATACAAAATGGCATGGAGAGAAGATTCTAGTAACCAATCCACTAAATATGCACGTAATTTTATTCGACATGAAATTATGCCCAAATTGATGGAATTAAATCCCTCTATCGACCAAACGATAGCTGAGAATGCAAAAAAAATCATTGATATTGAAAACTGGATTGAGGCAGAATATTCAGAATGGCTTAAAAATTCTGTAATTCCTGACAATGAAGAATCGGAAAACATTAAAGACCCGCAAATAAGTTCACCCAAAAACAAAGTATTAATTGCAAAATATTTAGCAGGCAAGCATTTTCACTTTGATCAAATTGAGCAAATCAAGGAAGCTACTAAAATAAATGCAGTCGGAAAAATCTTTGAATCTCCTACCCATGTTTTGAATATCGACCGAAATCAGTGGATTATTAAGTTAAAAAATCAACAAGATTTTAGGCCCATACTGATTGAGGAAGAAATGGAGGAGGTACAATTGAGTTCCCAAACAATTAATTTATATTTTGAGGAAAAAACGGAAGATTTTGAAATTCCTAATTCACCTAAAATTGCATGTTTGGATGCCGAAAAATTAGAATTTCCTTTAGAAATTAGAAAATACCAAGAAGGTGATTGGTTTTGTCCACTTGGCATGAACCAAAAGAAATTAATATCTGATTTTTTAACCGACAAAAAAGTCCCGCTACTCAAAAAACAAGAAACCTACGTTTTGCTCTCCAAAGGTTCAATAGTATGGGTTATAGGGCATCGAATTGACAATAGATTTAAGGTGACGGATAAGACTGAGGAGGTGTATATACTTGAGTTAATAGGTAAGAGGTAAGAGGTAAGAGTTTATATTTTCCCTATTCCCTATTACCTATTCCCTATTACCTCTTACCTATTACCTATTACCTAATCAGCTTCCTATACATCTCCGTCTTCCCTGGATCCAACATACTTAAATAAGCAAAAGATTGTTGGCGAAGTGTGGCAGAAGCCTCGTCCATGATGCTATAGATTTCATCTCCTTTGGATTCAAAAAATAATCGGATAGTAGCAGAACCTGGGCGCATCTGATTGATTTGTCGAAGGTTTAAAAACATTTCTACAATTCCTTCGCGTGCTTCGTCGGGTTTGTCTTTAAAGGTATCTAACAATAATCGATGATAGGTATAGGTTGCTTCCCTAATTCCCTTTAATTGTTGATTCATGAGTGCCTCTGCTATACCAACTTTACTTCGAATATCTGTTGCAGTACCCCATCCACCAGCATTCGTTTGTGCCAAATTAGTTAAATTGTAAAGCTTTTGGGCATACATATCTCCTCCCAATTTTCCAAAAGAATCATAGCTATAAACCAAGGATAAATTAGCGTAATAGGCCAAAAGAGATCCTAAGTTTTCAATATAACTATTGTCGTTGTAGGTAATAGGTGTACCCGATTGATACTTGAAATTAAAAGCCTTATCAATCACATTCAAAAGCACTGTTTCATAACTTGTTCCAAAAACAGGACGGAATACTTGTATGCGTGCATTAGATTCAAATTCGCCTTGAGAAGTGGCCTTTGTCAAAATCAAATTGATGTTCATTTTAATTTTTTCTTCAGAAGTATAGGTATCATTTGTCCATCTTCTTCCGTTGATAAAATCTTGCATGACTTTTTGTAATTCCTGATAAATTTGCCCCCCTCCTCTTTGTTGATCAATTTGTAATTGTTCTGTATTAATACTCACTGTACAATTAATTTCTTGCGCAGATGCTATTTGAAAACTTATAAAAAAGACAAAAGTGGCAATTATGTATTTCATGAGGAATTTTAAAGACTAAAACGAAATTATTTGATTTTCGTATATAAAAAAAATCCCGACTCCTAAATTTAGAAATCGGGATTTTTTTTGAATGCTATTTTATTTAGAAGACTCCTCTTCTCTTTCTCTAAAATCAACCTTGTCTGCCATAAATTCATCAATTGCTAATGAAGTTGGCTTAGGTAAACGCTCATAATATTTAGAGATTTCAATTTGCTCACGGTTCTCAAAAATCTCCTCTAAATTATCTACTGAAGAAGCAAATTCAGATAATTTACCTGACAATTCTTCTTTCATTTTACTAGAAATCTGACGAGCTCTTTGAGCTATAATTGAAATAGATTCATACACATTACCAGTCTTAGCGGCAATCTTATCAGAATCTCTTGTTATAATCGAAGGATTTGTTTGAATCTTTGACATCGTCTCTTTATTTTTTTTGCAAAGTTACTTATTTTTTTTGAATAAAACTATTTAGGCTCAGCCGCAACTTTGGAAGTATTTGATTTCTCTTTTTCTTGCAAAGCCTTGTATTCAGCCTCTAATTTGGCAATTCTTTCTGCCTCTTTCTGACTTTCTGTATAAATTTTTTCTGCGTCAGTTAGGTAATTACTCTTCGGAAATTTATCTAACAATTCTAAATAAAATTTACCAGTTTCTTCATAGCGTTCTCTTTGTTTAGACTCTATGGTAGATTTTGCCAAGGCAAATTGCGATTGCAACTTTAAAAAGGCAACCTCCTCATTAAAATCGGAATCTGGAAAATCTCTTTGGAAATTAGTTGCTTCGATCACTGCAGATTTCAACGCGGCAACATTAAATGGAGATGTCTTATAATATAACCTTGCTTTCTCAAAAGCTTTTTTCTCAAGCTTCTGACGCAGTTTTTTAATCATATTGGTACATTCTTCCCTAAATTGAGATTCTGGATAATTATTAAGATATCCTTGCAATTCATTGATTGCCGACAAAGTACCTGTTTGATCCAAATTATAGTTTGGTGAATCTTTAAACATGGAATATGCTGCCATATAGATCGACTCTTCTGCCAATTCTGAGCGGGAAAAAATCTCTGCAAATTTCTTAAAATGAGAACCGGCCAAAGTATAATTCCCTAATTCAAAATCACATTTAGCTTGGTAAAAAGTGGCTATTTCCTGCGTGGAATCGCCTTTCATCAAAGGTAAAATCTCATCAAATAAGATACCTGCCTTATCAAAATCTTTTTTCTTATAATAATCAACAGCCGCTTTGTATTTGGTAGGCAAATTGGCCGATTTTCTAAATTTCTCAAACTTCCCGCAGGAACCTAAAGCAAAAATCAAAAATAGACCTAAAACAAAAGAATAATTTAATTTCATATTCGCAAAGATAAGCAATTAATTAAGCAATCAACTGCTTTGAAAATTGTAATTCGTGTAATTGTGCGTATAAACCTTTTTTTAATAATAATTCATCATGTGTACCTCGTTCCTTTATTTCTCCCTTATCCATCACCAAAATTTGATCTGCATTTTTGATGGTAGATAATCTGTGGGCGATAACTATAGATGTCCTTCCCTTCAACAAGGTTGAAATTGCTTTTTGGATCATCAACTCAGATTCTGAATCAACAGACGATGTGGCCTCGTCTAAAACAATAATTTTTGGGTTTCTAACTAAGGCCCGCACAAAGGAAATCAATTGCCTTTGTCCAACACTTAGCGTAGAACCTCTTTCCATTACTTCATAAGAATAAGCCCCAGGCAGGGACATAATAAAATCATGAATTCCAACCGCCTTTGCCGACTTCTCTATCATTTCTTGAGTAATCGAAGAGTCTCCTAAATGTATATTATATGCAATGGAAGAGCTAAACAAAAATACATCTTGCAAGACAACTGAAATATTTTTCCGCAAACTATGAATATCGTATTGTTTAATTTCGACCCCATCTACAAGGATTTCACCAAATTGTGGCTCGTAAAATCTATTCAATAATCCGATTACAGACGATTTTCCAGCACCCGTGGCACCCACTATGGCCAATGTTTTTCCCTTTTTCAATTCAAAATCAATGCCCTTTATTACGAATTCAGGTTCTTTGTAGGCAAATTTCACATGTTTAAATTCTACATTTCCATTTAAATCTTCCGCAAGAACAGTACCATTATTT
This sequence comes from Sandaracinomonas limnophila, assembly GCF_004005965.1. GTDB lineage: Bacteria > Bacteroidota > Bacteroidia > Cytophagales > Spirosomataceae > Sandaracinomonas > Sandaracinomonas limnophila. The sequence goes on from NZ_SACY01000001.1 coordinate 789,239, forward strand.
AGTATATAATCTTCAGAATCCAATAAATCAATAATTCTTTCCGTGGAAACAATTCCCATTTGAAGTGTATTAAATCGATCTGCCAACATTCGAATAGGTCGGTAAAACAAATTAATAAACATCAAAAATGCAGTTAAAGTACCTACAGATTGTTGCTCTTTTAAGATAAAAGTAGAAGCTGCCCAAACCACCACTCCAGTACCTACTGCAGAAATCACATCAGCCACAGGAAAATAGATAGAGTAGGCTAAAATACCTTTAATATTTGCATCTCTATGCTCTTTATTAATTTGAACAAATTTATCATACTCTCTTTTTTCGGCATGAAATAATTGAACAATTAGCATTCCAGTTATGTGCTCTTGTACAAAGGTGTTCAAATTGGCTACCGCCAAACGAACTTCATTAAATGACTTTTTAATATGTTCTTTAAATATGTATGTAGAAACCAACATAAAGGGAACAGTAGCCAAAATAATCAAAGTAAGTTTCCAATCGGTCACAAACATGACAATGATGATTAGAAATAATTGCAAAATATCACCCGCAATTGAAGCCAATCCTTCCGAAAATACATCATTCAACGTTTCTATATCTGAAACAGTACGAGTCACCAATCGACCAATAGGTGTATGGTCAAAAAAGGCTAATTTCAATTTTAAAATTTTATCAAAAAGGATGACACGGATATCCTTGATTACAGTTTGTCCCAATTGTCCTGCCAAATAACTGGTAGAAAATTGTAATCCTGTTTGCATCAACAACACGCCCATCATAATGGCAAACATTCTAATTAAATCTTGATAGTATGCAAAACTCACATAATGATCAAGTGTGTAACGAATCAATAAGGGAATCATTGGGGAGGCACCGGCTTGACAAAGAATCAAAAATACCAGAAACCAGAATTGGGTTTTATAGGGTTTGGCAAATCCATACAATCGGCGAATGATTCGCCAATCCATAATTTTCCCAGAATTTGATTTTACGTTGGACATTTATTTTTGTTTCAACAAATCAGTAGAATCTGTCATGTTAGAACATGCACCACCGCAACCTTTTGCACAACCTACTTTTTTGCCCCAAAATTGATTATAAACCAATCGAATTAAATAAAAAGCAGAAACTAAAAAAACAGCAAAAATGATGTAATTTTCCATTATTTTTCGTTGAACCAATGCAATTGTAATTCTTCTAAAAATTCTTTAAAAATTGGACCAGCGCCAATTATTTCTCCCTTAAAAACAACATCTGTTCCACCTGAAAAGTTCGTTACAGTTCCTCCCGCCTCTTCCAAAATTATTTTTCCTGCTGCAACATCCCAAGGCTTTAAATTATACTCAAAAAAACCCTCAAATCGGCCACAAGCCGTATAGGCCAAATCAATTGCAGCAGCACCAATGCGACGAAGTCCATGACTTTTTTTCATTAAATTCTTTAACAAATTCAAATATCGATCTTGATAGGTGAAATCATGATACGGAAATCCGGTGGCCAATAGTGCTTTTCCCATATCTTCCTGTGGAGAAACCGAAATGTCGTGACCATTTAAAGTTGCCCCCAAACCCTTTGCTCCACAAAATAATTCATCTCTATTGGGTTCGTAAATCATCCCCAAAACAGGTTGCTTGTTGAGGATTAAACCAACAGAAACAGCGTATGCTGGCAATTGATGTAAAAAATTAGTTGTTCCATCGAGTGGATCAATCACCCAATAATATCCTTCACCAATCTCTGAGTAATCGTTTGCTGTTTCTTCTGCAATAAATTGAGCTTCAGGTAAGAATTTAGCTAATACATCCTTCAAACGGGCTTCGGCTTCTCTATCAACATAAGAAACCAAATCGTTTTTACCTTTATATATAATATCCTTCTGATCAATCGTTTTCACCACAGATTGAATCCACTGTCCGGTTTCTCTAACTAAAGGTCCTGCTTGTGCCAGGAGTAAGGCGTAATTCATTTTTTGGTAATAGCTTTTTGTGGTTTATTGCCCAACAATTGTAACCAATCTGCCACAATTTGTTTTGATTCTTTTAAATAAACATCTTTTGCATGCTTATCTTCCTTTTTTGCTAAAGCTGTTTTTGTTGAATCTGAATCAATTTGCGCAGCACCTCCCATGGCCTGAACGATAGATTCTGTTTCATCGGGCTGTTTTTTCAATTCTTCTAATTCCTTTTTACGCTTATCCCATTGCAAACTGATGATATTCTTTTCTTTGAATTTTTTAAATTTCTCGGTGTCAGTTTTTAACTTCACCAATTCGGCATTAGTTTTTAGTCGAACCTGGAAATTTGCATTCAATTTATTCAATAAAGTTGAGTTTACATTTTGTAAAACTTGGAAATTAGAGGTTGAGATTTTATCCCAAGGCAAAGCTGATTTTTGAGAACTTTCTCCGTATTCTTCAGCAGTAAATGCAGAAGGTAATGAGAAATCCGGACTAACTCCTTTGTGTTGAGTAGAACTACCCGTAATTCGATAGAATTTTTCTAAAGTAATTTTCAATTGTCCTGCAGGCTCATTTCCACCCATGTAGCGAGTTAAATCAACAACCGATTGAACAGTACCTTTTCCATAAGATTGTTCTCCTATGATAATACCTCTTTTATAATCTTGAATAGCTGCAGCAAAAATTTCTGAAGCAGAAGCTGAGAAACGATTTATCATTATTGCCAAAGGGCCATCATAAGCCACTTCAGCATTCCTGTCCTCTTCCGTTGAAATCTGACCTTCGGAGTTTTTTCTTTGAACAACAGGACCTTTCGAGATAAACAAACCTGTTAAATCAATAGCTTCTAATAAAGAACCTCCACCGTTATTACGTAAGTCAATTAATACAGCATCTACTCCCCCTTCTTTTTTAAACTCATTTAAGAATTTCTTGACATCTCCTGAGGTTGATTTAAAATCTTGTTCTTTACTTCTTGCTCCTTCAAAATCTCGATAAAACATTGGAATGGTAATCAAACCAATTTTTGTTGTTCCTTGGGTAATTATTTCCTTTTTAGCAGTCTGCTCTTCAATTTTAATTTTTTCACGTACTAAACGTATTTCTATTGGCGGAGTACCTGTTGCCGCCCCACCTTTAAGAATTTTCAAACGCACTACAGTTGCCTTAGGTCCACGAATTAATTTCACCGCATCGTCTGTAAACCAACCAATAATATCTGTAAATGCTCCCTCATCACCTTGTGCTACTCCAACAATGCGATCCTTAGGAGAAATAAGTTTCGAACGAAATGCAGGACCGCCAGGTATCAACTCCATAATGGTCACATAATCTCCTTCTAAACGAAGTGTTGCCCCAATTCCTTCAAAACTTTGTGCCATGTCTTTGTTAAACTCTGAGGCAGTTTTAGGAATCATATAGGAAGTATGCGGATCTATACTTTCTGTGTAGGCGTTCATAAAAGCTTGAAAAACATCCTCAGATTTTGCTCGAGTCATGTATTTTTCAGAACGCTTGAAACGGTCTTTTAATTCTCGAACAATGGTAGTATCTGCTTTTTTTGTATTAATTTTTTCGTCTAAAATTTGACGTTTCAAATCCTTTCTCCAATAATCATTTAAGGCTGAAACATCCTCTGCCCAGTTTAATTTGTCCCGATTCGGAGAATAAGAATCGTCCGCAGTAAAATCTTGTGGTGAATCGAGAACCGATTTAACATATTCAAATCGTTCCTTTAATCTCTTTTGGTAGGTATTATAAATGCTAAAGGCGGCAGTTAAGTCGCCCTTAGCTAATTCATTATCAATTTCGAACTTAAATTGATCAAAATTCTTAATATCTGATGCAATAAAATATGCCTTATTGGGGTCAAGATTTTTGATATATTCCTCCAAAATTCGCTCAGAAAGAGAATCATTTACGGGGACTTTACGGTAATGGTAATTACTTAAAATATCAAAAACTAGCCTTTCAACCTTTTTCTGCAAATCAGTTGGAGTAATATCTCCTTCTTGTACAGCAACAGAACTATCTTGTAAAAAAGACACACGCTCTCTGCCATGCAATAAAATAACGGCAAAAAAGGTGAATGGTATTAAAAAAGGCAATATTTTCTTCATCGTATTATTTTTCAATTGAAAGCAATTCTACTTCAAAAACTAAGGCAGTATAGGGCTTAATTTTTTCTCCTGCTGCTCTAGCACCATAGGCTAAATTCTGCGGGATATACAATTTCCACTTCGAACCCACTGGCATTAATTGTAAAGCCTCAACCCAACCTGGGATCACGCCACCTACAGGAAAAGTAACAGGCTCCCCTCTATTTACCGAAGAATCAAACACTGTTCCATCAATTAAAGTTCCGTGATAATGTGTTTTAACCTTATCGTTTGCAGTAGGTTTTGGACCATCACCTGCTTTAATAATCTCATATTGCAAACCAGAAGCTGTAGTTACAATCCCTTGTTTTTTAGCATTTGCGGCTAACCACTTTTCCCCTTCTAAACGATTTGGTTCAAACTTTTTAGCTTCCTCTGCTTGCATCTTTTCCTGATTTTTCATCATAAAAGAATTCACAACAGACTGGCAAGTATTTACATCCATCAACTGAGCAGAATTTTTCATTACAGATTCAAATCCTTTCGCTACTTGTTCATGATTTAAGGTAACCTGCTGGGACTTAAAATTCTGAGCCACTAAAACTCCTACTGCATAACTTACAGAGTCGATATTTGATGATAACTTGACTTCTTTTTTTGCCTGAATTGCAACAGGGCTTTTAACAGTTGATACTTTAGGTTTTGCTTTGGTTTGTGCCATACCTGTCAAGGAAACAGCCGTTAACACAAGCACACCGCCAATTTTTGAAATTGAATTTTTCATTTAATTTTTGTTAGTAGTAAAATAAACTTCGAATATACACAAATTTGCGTTTCAAAGGTTATTTTAACGTTAATTAACAAGGCAGTTAATTTCCCCGAGGTCAATTCTAAAAAAAGTCTTACAAATTGAGCGATTTTTTGCAAAAGTTATGGGAATATTCAAATTTCCTGACTAATTTTGCACCCGAAATTTAATCAAACTATAATCATATTTCAGTAAATCCATTCATATATGGCATCAGTAAGACCCGATGAAGTTTCAGCGATTTTGAGAGAGCAATTATCTCAAGCTAAAACTCAGGCAGAATTAGAAGAAATAGGCACTGTACTACAAGTTGGTGACGGTGTGGCTCGTATTTACGGACTTTCAAACGTACAAGCAGGTGAATTGATCGTTTTCGAAAACGGTTTAAAGGCATTGGCTTTGAACTTAGAAGAGGATAATGTAGGAGCTGTATTATTAGGCGATTCGAACCTTGTAAAAGAGGGAGATACCGTTAAAAGAACTAATTTAATTGCCTCTGTTAAGGTGGGTGATGGCATTTTAGGTCGTGTGGTTAACACTTTAGGTGAGCCTATCGACGGAAATGGTCCTATTACTGGAGATTTATATGAGATGCCATTGGAGCGTAAAGCACCAGGTGTAATTTTCCGTGAGCCAGTAACTGAGCCAATGCAAACAGGTATCAAGGCGATTGACGCAATGATTCCAGTTGGTCGTGGACAAAGAGAGTTGGTTATTGGTGACCGTCAAACTGGTAAAACAGCCGTTTGTATCGATACAATTATCAATCAGAAAGAGTTTTACGATAAGGGAGAGCCTGTTTTCTGTATTTATGTAGCCATCGGACAAAAAGCATCAACGATTAAGCAAGTAGAACAAACTCTGCGTAAAGCTGGTGCAATGGAATATACTGTTATCGTTTCTGCTTCTGCATCAGATCCTGCTCCAATGCAGTTCTATGCACCATTTACAGGAGCTGCTATTGGTGAATTCTTCCGCGACACAGGTCGTCCGGCTTTAGTAGTTTATGATGACTTATCAAAGCAAGCTGTAGCATACCGTGAGGTATCTTTATTACTTCGTCGTCCACCAGGACGTGAAGCATACCCTGGAGACGTTTTCTATCTTCACTCTCGTTTATTAGAGCGTGCCGCAAAGGTTAACTCTTCAGATGAGATTGCAAGAAACATGAACGATTTACCAGAATCAATCAAAGGAATTGTGAAAGGTGGCGGTAGTTTAACTGCACTTCCAATCATTGAAACTCAAGCTGGAGACGTTTCTGCTTATATTCCGACTAACGTGATTTCAATTACAGACGGACAAATTTTCTTAGAGACTAACTTGTTCAACGCAGGTATTCGTCCTGCCATTAACGTAGGTATTTCAGTATCACGTGTGGGTGGTAACGCGCAAATCAAGTCGATGAAGAAAGTAGCAGGTACATTAAAATTAGATCAAGCTCAATTCCGTGAATTGGAGGCATTTGCTAAGTTTGGTTCTGATTTGGATGCTTCTACGAAATTAACGATTGAGCGTGGTCGTCGTAACCTAGAAATGTTAAAGCAACCTCAATTTGCTCCACAAAGAGTTGAAGACCAAGTTGCAATGATTTATTTGTCAACTCAAGGAGCATTGGATAAAATTCCAGTAAATAAAATTCGTGAGTTTGAAAAAGATTTCATCAATGTATTAAAAGCAACTGAAGCGAGTACCTTGGTTGATTTATCTAAAGGTAAATTTGATGATACATTAACTGCAACAGTTAAGCGTGTTGGTAAAGAAGTAGCTGCTAAATACGAAGTTTAAAATTAAGAATTTATGGCTTCCTTAAAAGAAGTAAGAAATAGAATCACATCTGTAAACTCTACACAGCAAATCACAAAAGCCATGAAAATGGTTTCTGCGGCGAAATTGCGTAGGGCTACAGATGCGATTGTTCAAATGCGTCCATACGCTCAGAAATTAACTGAAATGATTTCTACAGTTTCTTCTAAAACAGAAGCTGGAAAAGAAAATCCATTTACTGAAGCAAGAGAAGTTAAAAACGTATTAATCGTTTCTATTACTTCTGACCGTGGATTATGTGGTGCTTTCAATGCGAACATTGGTAAAGCAACTATCGCTTTGATTCAAGAAAAATATGAGGCTCAAAACCAAGCAGGAAATGTTACAATTTTAACACTTGGAAAAAAAGGTGCAGAATATTTAGGAAGAAGAGGCTATAAAATAGACGGTACGCATACTGAAATTTTCTCTAAATTGAATTTCACAAATGTTCGTTCAATTGGGGAAGAAGTATTGAATGCGTTCGCTAGTCAACAATACGATGTAGTTGAAGTGGTTTTCAACGAATTTAAAAACGTAGCGACGCAAATAATTCGTACAGAACAATTATTACCTTTAGCTGAGAAAGATTCAGATGCATCTACAGCATCTTCAGTTGATTATATTTTTGAGCCTAATGAAGCCGAAATTATCAACGAATTGATTCCAAAATCTGTTAAATTATCTTTGTTTAAGTCTTTATTAGAATCAAATGCTTCTGAGCATGGTGCACGAATGACTGCAATGGACAAAGCAACTGATAATGCAGGCGAATTATTAAAAGCATTGAAATTAGAATACAACAGATCTCGTCAGGCAGCAATTACCAAGGAAATCCTTGAAATTGTAGGTGGCGCAGAGGCTTTAAATAATTAACTAAATGAAAAAGGTTTTTCTACTAATTGGTTTTGTATGTTTGAGTTTTTTAGGAACTTCCCAAGGAGTGAAAACCCCTGCTCCTAGTCCATCCCAGACTATTAAACAAGACTTTGGTTTAGCAAGTGTTGAAATTAATTATTCAAGACCTGCCACAAAAGGTAGAAAGATTTTTGGAGATATAGTTCCCTTCGGAAAACTTTGGAGAACAGGAGCAAACTCTCCTACTAAAATTACCTTTGGAGAAGATGTTAAAATTGCAGGAAAAGACCTTAAAGCTGGGTCTTACCAAGTGATGACAATTCCAAACAATGGGAATTGGGAGATATTGTTCAATAAAGGTAAAGATGGTGTTTTCAATTACCATCCGGAAGAAGATGTTTTAAAGGTTTCAGTTGCTAGTCAAACTATTTCCAATTCAATTGAAAATTTCACCATTCAGTTTGCGAATATTTCAGCAAATAAAATGGACATTCAATTATCTTGGGAAAAAACACTTGTAAATATTCCAGTTGAAGTAGATATTGATTCAAAAATAATATCTTCTATAGATAAGGCTATGAGTGTTGACACTAGACCTTATTTTGAAGCTGCAAGTTATTATTTTGAAACAGGTAGAGACTTAAATAAAGCCCTGGAATGGGTCAATAAAGCAAATACTGCAAATCCAAATGCCTATTGGCAATTCCATTTAAAAGCAAAAATTCAAGCTAAATTAGGTGACAAAGTTGGTGCAAAAGCAACAGCTTTAAAATCAATTGAATTAGCGAAAGCTGGAAAAAATGATGATTATGTGGCTTTAAATGAAAAGCTAATCAATAGTTTGTAAAAGTATTCAAACGAAATGAAAAGCCTTTCTTTACGGAAAGGCTTTTTTGTCTTATATTAGAACGTGCATAGTACAGATAAAGAACAAGAGACCGCCGTATTAGTTGCGGTAAGTACCCAAAAGCAAGGGACAGATAAAACCAAAGAATATTTGGACGAATTAGCCTTTTTGGCTAGTACATCAGGTGTAATGACCTTAATGAGTTTTACCCAAAATCTTACTCGTCCAGACAATAAAACTTACGTAGGCAAAGGTAAATTAGAAGAAATCATTTCTTATGTAATCATGAAAGATGTAGACATGATTATTTTTGATGACGATTTAAGCCCTTCTCAAGTACGAAACATCGAGTTTGCTATCCAAGAGTACAAAAAAGAAATAAAGGTCTTAGATCGAAGTTTATTGATCCTAAACATCTTTGCACAAAGAGCACAAACAGTTCAAGCGAAAACTCAAGTTGAATTGGCTCAATACCAATACATGTTACCACGATTAACCAGAATGTGGACCCACCTTTCCAAACAACGTGGTGGTGTGGGTATGCGTGGCCCCGGGGAAAAAGAATTAGAAACAGACCGCCGTATAGCTAATGACCGAATTGCCTTTTTAAAAGACAAATTGGTAGCAATTGACAAGCAATCATTTACACAAAGAAAAAACAGAGACCGTTTGGTTAGAGTTTCATTGGTAGGATATACCAATGTAGGTAAATCGACACTTATGACCAAACTGTCTAAAACCGATGTATTTGCCGAAAACAAACTTTTCGCGACAGTAGATTCAACCGTAAGAAAAATATCTTGGGAAGGTATTCCATTCCTTTTAACGGATACAGTAGGTTTCATCAGAAAACTCCCTACTCTATTAATTGAATCCTTCAAATCAACATTGGATGAAGTAAGGGAGGCTGATATTTTATTGCATGTGGTAGATATTTCTCATCCCAATTTTGAAGAACAAATTGAGGTGGTTCAAGGGATTTTAAATGAGATGGGTATTGGCGACAAACCTACTATTTTAGTTTTCAACAAAATAGATTTATATAACGTAGAAGACGTCTTTTTTGAAGGAAGTCATATAGATGAAAACGGAGAAATTCAAAAAAGTAAAATTGAACGAGTTACTGAATTCTTAAAAAATACCCACTGGCAAACGAATACCCCAAAAACAGTATTCATCTCCGCAGAACAAAAGTCTAATTTGGAGGAACTTAGATCTGTTTTATTAGAATTAATCAAGGAAAAACATTTTACCATTTTCCCAAATTGGCAAGATGGCAACAATCACTTGTTGAATTATTCGGATGGAGTTGTTTAATTTATAATTATGAATTAGGAGTTATGGGTTATGAGTTATGGGTTATGGGTTATGAGTTATTAATTTTAAATAAAAAAATATAAAATTATTCCTCCAATTAGTAATAATATCAAACCCATTAATCGTTTCTTTTTCAAGAATAACAATAAAATTAATCCACTTAGAGAAATTACAATTAAAAAAATTGCAGACAAGTCAATTACCCATTTCCATGATTGGGTAGTATCTCTTCCCTTGTGTAAATCATTTAAAAGGGCAATTGCACCCATTTCATTTGTTGTCAATTCATATTTTCCAGTTAAACGATCAATATAAGCATCTGCTGCATAACCAGGGCCTTGGAACGAAATTGAAATTTCAGAATCATCAATTCTAAAATCATTTACGAGCCCTTTGACTTTATTCTTTTCTCGTAAAAATTCAACAATTTTCAGCTTATCAATTTTTGATGTATCAGAAATATTCACCCAATTAGATGCTATATTACCTTTCAATTCAGTAATAACCTCTTTCTCTGGAAACCATTCCAAATGATTAAGCGTAAGTCCTGTTACTGAGAAAAAAAGAACTACAATAAAGCTAAACATGGAAAGATAGATGTGGATCCATCTAGACCAAGAAGCTAATTTTGTTTTCAACTTCATCTTATTTATTTTTTAATACCAATGAAGCGGACGAAATTTCACCATTCGGCTGATAGGCAACTGATTTAAATTTATCATCACATTTTACAACTTGCTTCATTAATTCATACGGACCGTGTTCACGTGCAGATTCAATAAAAACTGTATAATTCCCTTGAGGTACAAACTCTCCTTGATCATTCTTACCATCCCAAATTAAATTATATTGTCCAGCTGATCGCGTTGCAGAAGTGATAGAATACACATCCATATTTACATCTCGTAATGAATTAGAGAATTCTCTTAAATCTGGAAGCCATCTTGGTTTACGGTACCACACCGCTAATCGACGAACCGGCTTATGATCCTCATCCTCTACCCAAATTGCAACATAAGGTCGACGAGCATAACCTCCTAAATCAGCTAATTCCAAATTAATTTGAAGCACTAAGTTGGGGTTCCAAGATTTCTCTTTCAAATTCACAAAAGAAATAGAAGATGACACATTTTCAGTCTTTGCATTCCAATTAGTACTTGTAATAATATTACCATCTTTTTCGGCTAGTAAATATTCTACTTCACCTATCGATTTAGCCAATTCTTCAGTTTCCTGAGGACTCATCACGTTTGCTGCTGTTGCTATAGCTCCAGCTGTAATTGCATTTTCATGAATTATAGTAGAACCAATAATTTGATCTGCTGGATAACCCGTTTTTGGATCAAAAATATGTGAATAATGAACTCCATTGATATCAAAACCATCCTTATAATTACCACTACTTGCAATAGCTTGATTTTTTAATTCAACTACACCTAAAGAGGTTGAATTTTCTTCAGAATTAGAAGGATTGGCAATTTTCACAAACTCTGACATATCGCCTTTGACCAAAATATCACCACCAATATTCAAAGAGATTCCCGTAACACCATTTATAGAAAGCGCAAATTCTGCAGCTTTTTCTAATACGTAACCTTTGGCCAAACTATGTAAACGAATATCACCTGCAGCTAACTTAGAAACATATTCACCATCAAACTCCCATGCATTTGAAGAAATTGAAGCTACTACATTTTTTAAATCTGTTTCAGAGGGTAAAATTTGTTTCTCTTCAGCAGAAAGCCATAAATTCTTCAATGAATTTGTTTGTGAAGCAATTGTTCCATTAGTTAACTCCGACCAATTATCAAAAAGAACCATTACTTCCTTCAAATCATTATTCACAATTTGTTTAGAAGAACTATTATTAAATTCATATAAACCTTGGCCAGGCAAAAAACTTCCCAAATTATTTTGAAGTTGCTTGACGTAATCAATTATTTGCTCTTCGGCATGATCTGCCATTAACTGATTATCAGCTTTAATTTTAAGCGAAAGAGAAGTACCCAACACATTTTCAAAATGGGAAACAAGAGTTCCTGATTGATTGTTTACAAGATTAAGCAATGAAGCTGCTAATAAAGCGAAATTTGTCATAGAATTAGAAATTTACCAAATCTAATAACATAAAACTTTGAATACGAAAATAATAGACGAAAGGCAGGAATTTAGAGGTATGGGAAAGGAATTGTTAATTGTTAATTGTTAATTGTTAATTGTTAATTGTTAATTGTTAATTCTCCGATTCCTCAATTCTCCGATTCCTCAATTCCTCGATTCTATAAACACAAAAAGCCAACCCTTTCGGATTGGCCTTGAATAATACTTTGGAGCTTACTTACTTTCCCGGGTTTGATCCCAGTATCATCAGCGGTGCGGGGCTTAACTTCTCTGTTCGAGATGGGAAGAGGTGAACACCCGTCCTATCGGCTCCATAA
>NZ_SACY01000020.1 GCF_004005965.1 Sandaracinomonas limnophila
CAAAAGTGATTCCGTAAGTAGTGGCGAGCGAAAGCGGATTAGCCCAAACCAGTATTGTTTAGGCAAGACTGGGGTTGTAGGACTTCGATATCTGTACATAAGAGGAACAAGAACTGTCTGGGAAGGCGGGCCGAAGGAGGTGAGAGCCCTGTATTGGTAAGACTTGTGTATAGTAGGAGTATCCTGAGTAGGGGGGAGCTGGTGAAACTCCCTTTGAATCTGCCGGCACCATCCGGTAAGGCTAAATACTACCAA
>NZ_SACY01000021.1 GCF_004005965.1 Sandaracinomonas limnophila
AGGGGCTTGTAGCTCAGGTGGTTAGAGCGCTACACTGATAATGTAGAGGTCCGTGGTTCGAGTCCACGCAGGCCCACAATAAAAGTGAGCGAGCAGCAATAACCCTTGTGGTTATTGAAGTGAATAGAGAGCAAGCAACAACCCTTGTGGTTGTTGAAAGAAAAGAGCAAGACCTTAAAAGAATTTTGGGGGATTAGCTCAGCTGGCTAGAGCACCTGCCTTGCACGCAGGGGGTCAACGGTTCGAATCCGTTAT
>NZ_SACY01000022.1 GCF_004005965.1 Sandaracinomonas limnophila
TTGGTAGTATTTAGCCTTACCGGATGGTGCCGGCAGATTCAAAGGGAGTTTCACCAGCTCCCCCCTACTCAGGATACTCCTACTATACACAAGTCTTACCAATACAGGGCTCTCACCTCCTTCGGCCTGCCTTCCCAGACAGTTCTTGTTCCTCTTATGTACAGATATCGAAGTCCTACAACCCCAGTCTTGCCTAAACAATACTGGTTTGGGCTAATCCGCTTTCGCTCGCCACTACTTACGGAATCACTTTTG
>NZ_SACY01000023.1 GCF_004005965.1 Sandaracinomonas limnophila
TATTAAGATCAACTAACCAAGATACAACTTTGGTGGGTCGTTTGGATCGTGAAATTTCAAGAGCAACACAATCAGAGGCATTAAAAGAGTTATTGGCTAATAAAGCAACAGGCATTACAGATGCAACAAATAATGATACGAATTATCCGACAGTAAAGGCTATTAAAGGATATGTAGATGGCGCAGTTTCAGTATTGAGTACATCAGATTCAACCTCAGCATGGATTACCAGAGAAAGAAATCGAGCGATTAGTC
>NZ_SACY01000024.1 GCF_004005965.1 Sandaracinomonas limnophila
CAACACAATCAGAGGCATTAAAAGAGTTATTGGCTAATAAAGCAACAGGCATTACAGATGCAACTAATAATGATACGAATTATCCGACAGTAAAGGCTATTAAAGGATATGTAGATGGCGCAGTTTCGGTATTGAGTACATCAGATTCAACCTCAGCATGGATTACCAGAGAAAGAAATCGAGCGATTAGTCGCGAAAATACCATTGAAACGAATTTGAATTCAGAGATTACCAGATCAAGAAGCAGAGAAGATT
>NZ_SACY01000025.1 GCF_004005965.1 Sandaracinomonas limnophila
CTGGATTCACTGCTGGTGCAACGTTAGCTGCCAATGGATCCACGACAGTGAAGGTCACTGGAGATAATGGACAGTTAGTTGTCTGACCCGCAGGACAAACTGGTACATTGTACGTGTAAACTCCTGGTTGTGTACCTGTGAAGCTGTAGCTTCCGTCTGGATTCACCGTGAAGGTTGCTCCTGTTGGGTTGCTTGTTGCAGCTACTGGAGTTCCATACGTTCCGCCACCAGCTACCACGTCGTTCGTTG
>NZ_SACY01000026.1 GCF_004005965.1 Sandaracinomonas limnophila
CATCGATTGCTTTCTCTGCATCCTTGGCACGCTTGTCGTTATCAGCAATCGCTTTGTCCGTTGCTAGTTCTTTTGCATCTACTCTGGACTTCTCTGCTGTAAACTTGTCATCGATTGCTTTCTCTGCGTCTTTGGCACGCTTGTCGTTATCCGCAATCGCTTTGTCCGTTGCCAGTTCTTTTGCATCTACTCTCGACTTCTCTGCTGTAAACTTGTCATCGATTGCTTTCTCTGC
>NZ_SACY01000027.1 GCF_004005965.1 Sandaracinomonas limnophila
CATCGATTGCTTTCTCTGCGTCTTTGGCACGCTTGTCGTTATCCGCAATCGCTTTGTCCGTTGCCAGTTCTTTTGCATCTACTCTCGACTTCTCTGCTGTAAACTTGTCATCGATTGCTTTCTCTGCATCTTTGGCTCTTTTATCAGCTGTTGACAATTTTTCCTCTAAAGCCAAAGTATTCGCATTTCCAGTTACTATACTTTGCTTAATTTTTTCTTCTTCCTCTTTGGCGC
>NZ_SACY01000028.1 GCF_004005965.1 Sandaracinomonas limnophila
CTCCTTTCTGGAGAAGCTATTTAAGAGTCTACTTTTATCAAACACATCAAGATAATTGTTAATTATCAATTGTAAATGATTAATGATAGGTTGTTTTAAGCAATCTCATTAACCATTAACCATTAACCATTAACAATTTAAAAAAGGGGCTTGTAGCTCAGGTGGTTAGAGCGCTACACTGATAATGTAGAGGTCCGTGGTTC
>NZ_SACY01000029.1 GCF_004005965.1 Sandaracinomonas limnophila
CTTCCTCACCCTTAGCCCTAGCGATTTCTAAGTCAATTTTTGATTCCATAACTACTTCTTTGTCGCTCACTCTCGATTTCTCTGTGTTGAAATCATCACGCATTGACTTCTCTGCATCTTGGGCACGCTTGTCGTTATCTGCAATCGACTTGTCTGTTGCCAATTCTTTTGCATCTACTCTCGATTTCTCTGCTTTGAATT
>NZ_SACY01000002.1 GCF_004005965.1 Sandaracinomonas limnophila
AGAATTGAGGAATTGGAGAATTGAGGAATAGGAAAATTGAGGAATTGGAGAATTGAGGAATTGGAGAATTGAGGAATTGGGGAATTGAGGAATCGGAGAATTGAGGAATCGGAAAATTGAGGAATAGGAGAATTGAGGAATTGGAGAATTGAGGAATAGGAAAATTGAGGAATTGGAGAATTGAGGAATTGGAGAATTGAGGAATTGGGGACCTTCTATGCAAATTTGAATTTAAAACAATCCCTTAGGGATTGCACATCTATAGAATTAAAAATATTCCCAAGTATTTAGACCCCAGCGGGGTCTTTTTTTTGTATTTAACAAATAAAAAAAATAGTGAAAGTCGAAACCCTCACTATTTTGAATTTTAAAACATATTTTCTAAAGCTCTACAGTTCTTCAGTTCTACAGTTCTACAGTTCTTCAGTTCTACAGTTCTACAGTTCTACAGTTCTTAAGTTCTATTTCAGCGTTCTCTTCACTTCCTTCATTTCGTAACACTCAATCGTATCACCTACTTGAAGGTCATTGAATCCTTTGATAGAAAGTCCGCATTCGTAACCGAATTTAACTTCTTGAACATCGTCTTTGAAACGCTTAAGTGCTGAGATTTCACCCTCGTGAACAACCACGAAATCGCGAATTACACGTATTTTATGGGCACGTTTCACGGTACCATCTAAAACGTAACATCCTGCAACTGTACCAACTTTTGAAATCTTGAATACATCACGAACCTCAATATTCGCAGTTACTGCTTCTTCAAACGAAGGAGCTAATAAACCTTCCATTGCGGCTTTGATATCATCAATCGCCTGGTAAATTACCGAATACGTTCTAATTTCAATTTGTTCAGTTTCTGCCAAACGACGAGCATTTACAGAAGGACGAACTTGGAATGCAATAATTACCGCATCAGATGTTATGGCTAATGAAACGTCAGATTCAGATACCTGCCCTACCCCTTTATGAAGAATTCTAACTTGAACTTCGTCAGTTGATAATTTCAATAAGGAATCGGAAAGCGCCTCCACGGAACCATCCACGTCACCTTTGATAATAACATTTAATTCATGGAAAGTACCAATTGCCTTACGACGACCGATTTCTTCCAAGGTAATGTGTTTACGCGTACGTAAAGATTGTTCACGCAAGATTTGCTCACGCTTATTTGCAATTTCTTTTGCCTCGCGCTCATTTTCCAAACAGATTAATTTATCACCTGCTTGAGGAGCACCGTTCAAACCCAAAACCTGAACAGGAGTACTTGGACCTGCCTTGGTTACTTTGTTACCTAAATGATCAAACATTGCCTTCACACGACCATAATTGTCGCCAGCCAACATCATATCACCTATTTTCAATGTACCCGCTTGCACCAATAAAGTAGTTACATAACCACGTCCTTTATCCAATTCAGCTTCAATCACAGAACCTGTTGCACGTTTGTTTGGATTTGCTTTCAAATCCAACATTTCTGCTTCAAGTAAAACTTTTTCTAACAAGTCATTAACACCTAAACCAGATTTAGATGAAATTTCTTGTGACTGGTATTTTCCACCCCAATCCTCTACCAACATATTCATTCCAGCAAGTTCTTCACGAACCTTATCTGCATTAGCACCAGGCTTATCAATTTTAGAGAATGCAAATATGATTGGAACATTAGCTACCATTGCGTGATTGATTGCCTCTTTAGTTTGTGGCATCACAGAGTCGTCTGCTGCAATCACAATGATAACAACGTCTGTCACTTTTGCACCACGAGCACGCATGGCGGTAAATGCCTCGTGACCAGGAGTATCTAAAAACGTAACTTTCTTTCCAGAATCTGTCTGAACCGAATAAGCTCCAATGTGCTGAGTAATACCACCGGCCTCTCCAGCAGCAACTTTTGAACGACGGATATAATCCAACAAGGAAGTTTTACCGTGGTCAACGTGACCCATGATAGTCACAATTGGTGCTCTTGGTAATAAATCTGCCTCGTTATCTTCTTCTTCTAATTCAGAAGCTTCAATTTCTTCTTCTGCAGAAACAAAACTCACTTCATAACCGAATTCATCAGCAATGATGGTGATAGCTTCTGCATCCAAACGTTGGTTGATTGAAACGAACATTCCCAAACTCATACAAGTAGAAATAACTTCGTTTACAGAAACATTCATCAATGAAGCCAAATCTGAGGCTGAAATAAATTCAGTTACTTTTAAGATTTTAGACTCCTCATCTTGTGCCATTTGACGCAATTCTTCTTGCTCAGCACGTTGTTGACGTTTCTCTCTACGTTTGTCGGCACCAAAATTTTGCTTGGCACTTGTATTTTGCAAACGAGCCATTGTGGCTCTAATTTGCTCTTGAATATCTTTGTCAGATAATTCCTCTTTAGGGGCAACCTTCTGATTTGAATTTTGGTTTTGTCCTCCTTTTTTGAAGTCCTTACCACCTTTTTGGAACTTATCATTGCCACCTCCCTGACCTTGTGGTCTTGGATCTTGGTTGGCAGGACGAGGTTTCTCATCCTTGATTATTCTCTTTCTCTTTTGTTTGCGATCGCCTCCGCGTTCTGCTTGGGTAGGCAATTCAATTTTACCTAAAACGGTTAATCCTTTTAAAGTTTCACCTTTAGCCTCAATCAATTCAACCTCCTCCTCTTTGATGGGTTCAGCAGGAGCCGCCACCTCAACTTTTTCTTCCTTTACAGGTTCCACCGCTTTAACCTCTTCAACTACTTTTTCAAGTGGCTTTTCAGGTTCAGCTTTCTTAGGCTCTTCTTTTTTACGAACAGGATTACCTTTGCTATCCAATTCTATTTTCCCTAAAATCTTTAATCCTGGAGCATCTTTAGCTTCTTCCTTCTCCTCAATTGGAGCTACAGGTTCTTTTTCAACTTGCACTTCCTCCTTCACAACCGTTTTAGGAACCTCTACCACTACGGGCTCTGGTGCCTTTTCAATGATCGGTTCTACAACCTTTTCAACCGGTTTTTCTTCAGGAACTTCAACTTCAGGAGCTTTTTTAGGAGCCTCAGAAGCATCTAAGATTTGGTGTGCGCCGTACTCATTGGCCAACAAACTCAGTTGTTCAAAATTTAATTTAGCATTCGGATTGTTATCGACCTTATGCCCTTTAGCAGAAAGAAATTGTAGAATCGTAGACGTTCCTACATTAATTTGCTTTGCTACAAGGCTCAATCGCATTGTTTTTTCTTCTGCCATATATTTTTATAATTTCAATTTAATTTTTATTCAAACTCCGCTCTTAAAATACCTAAGATTTCCTCTATGGTTTCTTCTTCTAATTCAGTTCTACGCTCCAATTCTTCCTTGGAAAGGGCTAAAACTTGTTTTGCAGTATCTAAACCAATTTTGTGCAATTCATCCAAAATCCACTCATCAATATCATCTGCAAATTCTCTCAATTCTACATCCTCGTCATCCATCTCATCTTTTGGTACATCTCTGAATACATCAATCTCGTATCCAACCAATTTACCTGCCAATTTAATGTTTTGACCACCTCTACCAATAGCCATTGAAACTTGATCTGAGTTTAAGTATACCGCAATTCTCTTACGCTCTTTATCAATTTTCATAGAGTTTAATTTCGCAGGACTCAAAGTTCTTGTTACCAATAACTCCAAATTATCTGTGAAATTAATTACGTCAATATTTTCATTTTGTAACTCACGAACAATTCCATGAATACGAGAACCTTTCATACCCACACATGCTCCAACTGGGTCAATTCTATCGTCATAAGATTCCACGGCAACCTTTGCTCTTTCACCTGGCTCACGAACAATTTTACGAATTGTAATAGTTCCATCGTAAATTTCAGGAATCTCTTGCTCAAACAATCGCTCTAAAAATACAGGCGAAGTTCTTGACATGATGATTTTCGGCGTTCCATTCACCATTTCAACTTTGTGAATAACAGAACGAATTGTATCTCCTTTTTTGTAACGATCTTTAGAAATCATTTCTGATTTTGGCAAAATCAATTCATTATCATCTGCATCAATCAAAATTAACTCTCGACCTAAAGTTTGATAAACCTCTGCAGTCACCAAATCTCCTACTAAATCTTTATACTTGTCGAACAAACTCTCTTTCTCCAAATCTTTGATTTTTTGAATCAAAGTCTGGCGAGCCGTTTGTACCACTCTGCGACCAAAGTCTTCTAGTTTAATTAACTCTGCAACTTCTTCTCCGATTTCAAAATCCGGCTCAATTTCCTTTGCTTCAGCCAATGGAATTTTATCAAAATCCCAAATATCTTCTGAATTATCATCTACAATCTCACGTGTACGCCACATTTCCAAATCACCACTTTCCGGATTGATAATTACACTAAAATTCTCATCAGAACCATACTTCTTGCGAATCATTGTTCTAAATACTTCCTCCAAAACCGAAATCATCGTTGGTTTGTCGATGTTCTTTTCTTTGGCAAAATCTGCAAAAGAGGAAATCAATTCTGCACTATTCATTGCATCTATTTTTAAAATGAAACTTGAACTTTTACTTTATCTATTTCAAGCATCGGAATCTTAACCGTTTCCTTTGCTTGTATTACTCTATGCTTAACCGTTTTTTCAGGCAATATTTCCACCTCATTATCCTTAAAGCCCTTCAACTCACCTTCCAAACTCTCCAATTTCTTTCTCCAAACCTTAACTTTTCTACCCAAATTCTTCTCAAATTGCCAATCGTATTTCAATGGCGCATCAACTCCAGGAGAAGAAACCTCCAAATTGTATGCCCCTTCAATCCATGACTCTTCTTCCATTACAAATGACAACTTACGACTCAAAAGCGCACATTCATCAATTGTAACACCTTCTTTTGTATCGATCAAAATGGTCACTTGGTTTCTCTTTAATCCAGGACTCACCTGAATATCCACCAAAAACAAAGGCCCTTCCCCTACATAATTCAATACCCAACCTTTAATTCTTTCAGACAAATCAGCCATTTTATTCAATTTTAAAAACAAAAAGAGGGATTCAAAACCCCTCTTCTTGCTATAAATCTCTGCAATTTACCATTATTTTTTCGAATTTCAATGAAAAAACATATTATTTCCTCCCAATTACAAGATAATTCCCGTTTTCTGACAAAAATTTTGTTACTTTGGAACAATTTAAAATTTTAACCTTCAGCTATTCATTCATTATGGCTTATCAATTACTTAAAGGAAAAAAAGGAATTATTTCAGGAGCATTAGACGAAAATTCTATCGCTTGGAAAATTGCACAACGTGCTCATGAAGAAGGAGCAACTTTCACTTTAACAAACGCGCCTATCGCTATGCGTATGGGCGAAATAAATAAATTAGCTGAAGCTTGTGGTGCAAAAATCATTGGTGCTGACGCTACTTCTATCGAAGATTTAGAAAACTTATACGACGAATCGATGGAATTCCTAGGAGGCCCAGTAGATTTCGTACTTCACTCCATCGGAATGAGTACTAACATTCGTAAAGGTCGTGAATATGGCGATTTAAACTACGATTGGTTCATGAAATCATTGGATGTTTCCGCGCTTTCATTCCATAAAATGATGCAAGTAGCTCAGAAAAAAGATGCTATTGCACAAGGTGGATCAGTTGTTGCTTTATCTTATATTGCAGCACAACGCTCATTCCCAGATTATACAGACATGGCTCAAGCAAAAGCAATGCTTGAATCTATCGCTCGTTCGTATGGATATCACTACGGAAAAGCTAAAGGTGTTCGTGTAAATACGGTTTCTCAATCGCCTACTAAAACAACCGCAGGTACAGGTATTAGTGGTTTCAATGCATTTTATGAATATGCTAATTCAATGTCGCCACTTGGCAATGCTACAGCAGACGACTGCGCAGACTATGTAATTTCATTATTCTCAGATTTGACAAGAAAGGTAACTATGCAGAATTTATTCCACGATGGAGGCTTCTCTTCTGTGGGTATCTCTGCTGATATTGTTGAATTGATGGAATCTAAAAACGCCTAATAGTTTTTGATTTCTATGTCTCGGTCTTTATTGTTTATTTTTTGCCTCACCATTTCAAATTTTATTTTTGGCATAACTAACAATGGAGACCGATTTCCATTTCCACCAGATTCACCCAACAGACTCTTTTTTATCCAAAGGTCCAACAACGCAAATTGCGTAGTTTATGATGCAAATTTGACTGGTAAACTTCTAAAAGGAAAAGACCCTGTCCATACGTATTGGATTAGATTTGCCGACAAAGGAGAAAAAGAGGAGCTGACCACCATCCAAAGAACTTTAGCCTACGGACTTTACACCAACAAAATCAACACCAACGAAGACGCCTACGAAGGCTACTTTTTAGCCTATCGCAAGCGAAAATTCATTGTCAAAACTACTCCAGATGGACCAGTAGCGCTTTTTCCCATCAACGGAAAAATGCAAATCCTTAAACGCGTATTCGTTAGTGTTGACGAATCTGGCTTTATGCCATCTGTAAACTACATTGATCTATTTGGTAAAGATGTGGTTACTGGGAAAGACATTTTTGAGAGGTTTAAACCGTAGACAAGTAAGCAAGTGAGCAGAGTGAGCTAGTTATGAAAAAAAAAGTATACATATACTTGCTCACTCTGCTCACTTGCTCACTCTGCTCACTTGCTCAATGGCTCACTGGCTCACTGGCTCACCACAACTCCCACTTGCCCCATCACCGGAACCCCACTATACCCATACAATTCAGTAATTTTTTGGTTCAGTACGTTTTTAAACAATAAATTTATTCGTGCTTTTGGATGAACCTGATAAGAAAAAGACACATCCATCCAATGATAAGAATTTAAATCCTTTTGAACAGTAGTAAATGTTGCATCATCGTAAACCAAATCAATGCGCTTATCTACAAATTGGTAGGTCAAATTCGTACTTATTTTTTGGAAAAGCGGAACATTTGCTTGAATAGTCAACTGATTGGTTGGTCTTCTAACTAAAAAGTCTTTTTTGTTCCATACGCCATTTTCCTTTAGTTCCGTAGAACCTACTAAATAGGTATAATTTCCTGAAAATTTCACTGATTTTATCTTTGTTGATGCCTCAATTTCCAATCCCGAACTTTTTTGTGCAGCAATATTATAGTATTGTCCATAGGGTGCTTCGTTTTTCGATTGAAATCCAATACCATCCTTTAATTCTTGATTAAACCATACGGCGCGGAAAAAATCAGTGCCTTTTTTGAACTGAACTCCTAGTTCAGTTGTTTTACTTTTTTCGGGCAATAAATTCTCATTGCCATAGGCCGAAAACAATTGATATAAGGATGGCACCTTGAATCCGGCATTCAAATTTCCAAACAGCTTCCAATTGGTATTCAGTTTTAGATAAGGATTGATTGAATACGTTGAAAAGGTCCCAAAGGTAGATTGCTTGTTAATTCTTCCTCCAATTTCAATTCCAAACTTTGCCCATTCCTTTTGCAAGGTCAAATAAGTAGCCCAAATAGATTGCTTAGCTAATTCAGGTTTTATTTCAGGAGAAGAAAATCCATACCCAAATCCATAATAGAAATCAGATTGTGCTGTATGCTGCCATCTATATTCGGTTCCATAAACTAATTGAAAAAGATCCCTAATTTTAGATTTTGCATACATTTCAAGGCCTTGACTCAAACCAGAATATTCTGCAAAGTAATAGCTATTGTAAGCATTTATAGGCACATAAGTGGAATCATCCTGAAATCTTCTTTTTGAAAAATCGCTAAAAAATCTAAGATAATAATCGCTCAACTTACCTACATATTTCAATTGTCCATTTACTGAAACAGCATGCGCCTTGCTGGTATAATCTAAATCGTCCGTAAAGGGTCCTGCATCTAAATTACCGGTATATTGTGACCAATTAACCTGTGTATTAAATTCCAAACGATTTGTTAGGAAGGAGGTCCATGCAAACCTAAATTGTTCCCGTTGAAAGCCATCTGCCTCTCCATTGGCAACATCGGCTGCTGAAAACCCATTTGCCTTGAGGAGAGAACCCGACAAAGCCACAACATTAGATTTCCATTTATTTTGAATAGAAAAACTGGGTGAAAAATATCCCAAATTTCCTGCAGAAATTGAGGCATAGGCTTCCAATTTTTTGTTAGAATTTTTATGTGTTACAATATTTATCACTCCGGCCATAGCATCTGAGCCATATAAAGTAGATTGCCCCCCTTTCAGCACTTCAATTCGACTTACCTGACTTAAATCCAACAAATTCCAATCAAACACCTGAGAAATATGTGAAGGATCATTTAAAGGAAAACCATCTACTAAAATTAATACTTGACCAGTATTTGAGCCACGCATATACAATTCTTGATTTGCCCCCCAGGCACTTCTTGCACCCACACTTTGCAAACCTGCTTGGGCTTGCAGTAACTCTACAATACTTTTTCCCTGCGCCTGTGCAATTTGGGCAGAATCGATGATGGATACGACCTTTCCTGTACGCGACAACTTTTCCTGAAATTTGGGAGCAGAAATAAATACTTCCGACAATTCAACAGATTTTTGCGCATAATTTAGAAAAAAGGAAAAACTGAAAAAGACTGTAAAAAAACAGCTTTTTGAAAAAAAATAATTCATAAAACGGCCTTGCGGCATAAAAAATAAAAAATACTCGAACGCTCAATCCGAACTCATCCTCCGTGAATTTTGACCAAGAATTGATTTGGGCAGGTTTCCTGACTCATTTTCCTTCCTTTTCGTCTTCCCAGCTTTTGCCAGTGACATTAATGAAAAGTATTTTAAAAACTTACAGTTGCGGGGACAGTCTTGGCATCTCACCAAATTCCCTATTAAGTTAACAGCTTTGAAAACTGCAAACACCGAAATCTTCTGCAAAATTATGAATTATGAGTTATGAATTATGAATTAAGGGGAAATTATTGTTAATTGTTAATTGTTAATTGTTAATTGTTAATTGTTAATTACAATTTTGAAATTCATAATTCATAACTCATAATTCATAACTCATAACTCATAATTCAAACCATGCCCCGCTGCCAATGGGTTTCCAATGACCCACTTTATCAAAACTATCACGATACCGAATGGGGTGTTGCATTGCATGACGAAAGGGCTCTATTTGAATTACTTATTTTAGAAGGCTTTCAGGCGGGATTAAGTTGGATAACAATTCTAAAAAAAAGAGAAGATTTCAGAAGTACCTTTGAAAACTTTGATTACAAAAAAATTGCAAATTGGAGCGATCAGCAGCTGGAAATTGCACTTCAAAACCCAAAAATTGTTAAAAATCGTTTAAAAGTATATTCAGTAAGGGCAAATGCGATTGCTTTTTTAAAAATTCAGGAAAAATTTGGTAGCTTTGATAATTACATTTGGGAATTTGTAAATTTCCAAACCATAAAAAATCATTTCCAATCTAGTAAAGAATTACCTTCCAAGACAGAACTATCTGTCCAAATAAGTAAATCTTTGAAAAAAAATGGATTTAATTTTGTGGGACCTACCATCGTGTATTCGTTTATGCAGGCCGCTGGACTCGTAAACGACCACACAAAAAACTGTGATTTATACTAAATGAACAACCGGATTGTTATCATTCCTACCTACAATGAAATCGAAAATATCGAGGCAATCATCCATGCCGTTTTGCATCTTGAACCGGCTTTTGATATTTTAATTGTAGATGATGGCTCTCCAGACGGCACAGCAAACGTTGTAAAATCTTTACAAACTGACACTCCCAACAGAATTCATTTACTGGAAAGAAAAGGCAAATTGGGCCTAGGAACTGCTTATATTGCAGGTTTCAAAATAGCCCTAGAAAAAGGCTATGAGTTTATTTTTGAAATGGATGCCGACTTTTCTCATAATCCAAATGACTTGGTAAAACTATATGCTACTTGCTCCAATGGAGGTGCAGACATGTCGGTAGGCTCTAGGTACATCAAAGGATTAAATGTGGTTAATTGGCCCATTGGACGCGTCTTGATGTCATACTTCGCCGGATTTTATGTTCGATTTATTACTGGCATGAAAATTCAAGATGCAACTGCTGGATTCGTTTGTTATCGCAGAAAAGTTCTCGAAACCATTCCTTTAGATCAAATCAAATTCATTGGTTATGCCTTTCAGGTAGAAATGAAATTTACTACATGGAAATACGGATTTAAAATCATTGAAATTCCCATTATTTTCACAGACCGAACCAAAGGGGAAAGCAAGATGTCTGCCAATATTTTCAAAGAGGCCATTTTTGGTGTAATTCAAATGAAAATTAGTAGTTTATTTAAAAGCTATCAAGCCTAATTATGTCTTACGAAGTCCTTAAATCGCTTCATATTATTTTTGTCATCAGCTGGTTTGCAGGTTTGTTTTATTTACCCCGTCTTTTAGTTTACCATGTTGAGTCACAGGACAAACCAGAATTGGAACGAAATATTCTTTCTACCCAATTTGAAAAAATGGCAAAATTATTATTTAATGCAATTATGGTTCCTGCCATGGTCCTCACATGGATTACAGGACTAAGTTTGATCTACACAGTTTATTGGGAAGCATTTGCTAGCTTAACTTGGCTACATTTAAAACTAGGATTTGTGATTTGTATCACAATTTACCACTTTTACTGCAGATACGTAATCCAACAATTTAGAGCTAAAAACTTTATTCACTCGGGTTCATTCCTCAGATTATTCAATGAAATAGCAACAATACTTCTTGTGGCGGTAGTCTTTCTTGTTGTTGGAAAAAACACCATAGATTGGGTGTATGGACTGGTCGGATTTATACTTTTTGCAGTAGTTATTATGGTAGCAGTAAAGGCAGTAAAGAGGAAAGAGGTAAGAGGTAAGAGGTAAAAGTTAAAAGTTAAAAACTCTTACCTCTTACCTCTTACCTCTTACCTTCTACTCCCTCTCCATCCCACGTTTAATATCTTTTTCTTTAATATCCTCTCGCTTATCATATAACTTTTTACCCTTAGCAAGCGCTATATTGATTTTAGCAAATCCTTTGTCAGTAATAAATAATTTGGTTGGAATAATAGTTAATCCAACATTTTTAAGTTCGTTTTGTAATTTTTTCAACTCCCTTTTACTTAACAATAATTTGCGATCGCGTAAGGGCTCATGATTGTAATGAGTACCTTCTTCATACTGAGAAATATGAAGGTTTCTAATGTACAGTTCATTTTGAAAAAACAAACAATACGCATCGGTAAGATTCACTTTACCTTGGCGAATGGATTTTATTTCAGTCCCTGTCAACACCAAGCCAGCCGTAAAAGTTTCCAAAAAATGATATTCAAAGGAAGCCTTTCGGTTGTGTATTTCAAGTGTTTTTTGAATTTTATCTTTTGCCATTAGCCAAAAAAAAGCCACACAGGAAACTGCGTGGCTCCATTGTAATTTATTTTTTTATTTTCCCGACTTCTTAGCCGCGTATTCTTTGTTCAATCCATCAAGAATTTTTTCAGTAACATCAACCGATTCGTCAGCGAATAAAATTCCACCACCGATTCTAGAATATCCTAACACAAATTCAAATTTATTGTCCTTGTTAATTTTCTTGATATACTCACGAATGTTGTTGTATAACTCTTCGTTTTTCTTTGCTTGCTCTTGTCCTAATTCAGCTTGTTTTTGTTGAGAATATTGTTGCAATTCTGCACCTTTTTTCTTCAAAGTCAAATCAGCAGCCTGCAATTCTGCTTGAGTCATAGCTGATGCTCTTTGTTGAATAGCAGCAACCTCTCCTTGTAAAGATCTTTCTTTTTGACCCAAATCAACTTGTAAACGATAACCTTTATTTTCAAACTCTTTTTGAGCATCTTTGTAAAAATCGTATTTAGTTAAAAGGGAATCTGTATTAACAAAAACGATATGTTTTCCATTTGCAGCAACAATTCCAGCTCCAGAACTAGATCCACCATTTTGTTTGTAAATTAAAAATCCAACCACAAGGGTTAATACTGCGCACCAAATTAAGGGTAAGTTTTTCACGTTTAGTATATTATTATTAATGTTCGCAAAAATAGTATAAATGATTGAGTTGTCCTAAATTTTTTTATTTGGCTCTTAATTTTGCCCCTGCTAGCGTCCAAACTCCGCCTATTAGCCCGCCAACAATTGATGTGCATACATAAAGAAGTATTACATTTCCGCCCAAAGGCAAGATTGATGCCATTTTTTCTGGAAGAGTACTAGGATGCGTTTGAGACATCCATATAGCCGAGATCAACCATACGAGAGCCCCTGACAAAAATCCAAGCCAAAAGGGTTTAAAATCTAATTTAATCAAATAGGACAAAACCCCAAAAGCAATGCCATAGGCATACCAATTAAAATATAGGCTGGTTAAGATCCCAACGCTAAAAAAAATTATTAATAACAATAAGATTCCACTTTTTTTCATAACAATTATTTTTTCACCTCCCCCTTCCCCCTCCTTGCGAAGGAGGGGGTGGCGCAACGCGCCGAGGGCGGTCAATTATTTCAACAAAAACAACTTTTTTTTAATTCTATTTGAATTTTGATTCACATCTTTCAAAAAAAGTAATTCTTTCAACTCTCCTTTCGCCCAAGTATCAATTAAATCGTCGTAATGGGAACTCCCTGGATTGCCCGATTGTCCACCTGGATAAACACCATATGCTTTTGGATTTCCTTTTTTTGACAATTCTACTACCAATCGCCAAGAAGGCCCTGATTTAGTAGAAGACGCATTTACTATACCGCTACCTCCTCCTATCGGAATTTTCAATCTACTCAATGCATCCATGCCTGGAATTAAATGGCGAACCCCAGTTTCTTTGGCTTTGTACCATTCCCAATTTTCACCCAAAGCACCATTTTTGTCTTGTAAATCTTTCATTCCTTGATTAAAGGCTGCAGTAACATCCTCATTAATCGTTTCAATTTGCTTAGTTTTTATATTATCAAACCATTTAGCACCAGGAGTTTGCAAAAACATGAGCAAGGTTCTATCAATGGAAGGTTGATTCATCGGAATATGCTCATCTGCTGCAAATTCATCATTCCAAATCGTATCCATTAAAACATCTATCCATTTGTCGAAAATTGTAGGTGCTATTTGATGAGGATCATTTACTAAATTCCACTTTTTTAACAATTCCAATGCTTTTTTATTTTGCACTTTTTCAACATCCAAATGGGTCAATAAAATTGGAATCCATCTTCTAGCACGCATGTTGAAATTATCGTTTTGGAGATTACGTAAGGAATCAATTGTTATTTTTTGCATCACCTCTAAACGTTCATTAATTCTTCTTCCCCTTTCTGATGGTGAAAATTGCCAGCCTAAATAATAAGGGTAACTCGGATCCGTTGAAAATTGATTTGCTGAACTAACAAATTGTCGAGATGGATTTTTCACATGTGGATTTTGATTTTGTGGAATATAACCCACCCAATCAGCTTTTGCATCTGTACCATCTAATAAATATTTTCCCTGCAAATGTGACTTAAGGGGAAATTTACCGTTTACCCAAAGTGCAATATCGCCTTCATTACTTGCAAAAACGAAGTTTTGAGCAGGAGCCGACATATCTTTTAAAGCATCCACATACTCGTCATAATTTTTAGCTCTATTTAAATTATAGAACATACTAACTTCTTTCGATTTCTCAAGGGCAGTCCATCGCAAAGCATGTCCAACTGGAATATTAGACTTAAATGGTTTATCATTTGTCAAATATACAACGGGCCCATGGTGAGTAAAATAAATAGAATCAACTACCTCTTTACCTCCCTTAATCTTATATTTCTCAATTCTCAAAGTTGTTTTCTTCCATTTTCCATCATGAAAATATTCCTTTTTAGAAGCATCTTTGAATTTAACCTGGTACCAATCTAATACATCGGAACCCACATTAGTCACACCCCAGGCAATATTTGAGTTAAATCCAGCAATTACATGTGGGGCGCCAGGCATGGTTGCTCCATAAACATTTACTCCGGGTGCATGTAATTGAATCTGATACCAAATTGAAGGTAAACTCAAAGTTAAATGTGGGTCATTGGCTAAAATGGGCATTCCTGAAAAGGTTTTAGAACCCGCAACCGCCCAGTTATTTGAACCCAAATTTGGATCCTTTTCTGCTTGATTTATGGCACTGCCCAACCCTACAAAATCTTTAGGCCCTTCCGGAGTTTGCAAAGGCTTAAAATCCCAAGCAGTTCCTTTTGGAATAATTGGACTTTCTTCAAAAGGATAATTAGGAAACAAATCTTCTGCGACATCCTTTCCATAAACTCGAAGGATATTGGTCATTTTAAGATCATCTGTCCCACTGGCCAGAACGAATGACATATTTTTCAAAAACAAAGCAGATTTCAAAGGAGTCCATTTTTCAGGAGCATAATTCAATAATTTGTACTCTAAAGGATAATCTTTGGGACTTAAACTTTCGATATATTTATTAACTCCTTCGGAATATGCCTCAACTGCGACTTGTGCTTTGGGGTCACTTTTCATACCTTCAAGCGATTGCTCTGCCCCATAAACCGCACCCATTCTTCTTTGGTATTTATCTGATTCTAAACCTTTTTCTCCTACCAATTCTGCAATTCTGCCACCCGCGAAATGCGTTTGAAATTCCATCTGCCATAAACGATCTCGCGCCGTTAAATAGCCTTGTGCGAGGTATAAATCGTGCTCATTTTGAGCAAAAATATGTGGAATACCCATTTCGTCCACTAAAACCTGAACCTCTGCTTGAAGGCCGGGAATTTTTAGTTCTTCTTCTAAACCAGCTGTCTGCTTTCGTTCAGCATTTTGCCAAAAACCTTGAAAAGGGCTTAGCAATTTACCCATTGGGGGCACAGAGCCCAATGAACTATTTAACAGATAGGTTATTACAAAGGCAAAAAATAGCGGGAAAATTTTAGAAATTATTTTCATAGAATGATGATGAAATGCAGTAAATTCTCAAGATTTTTTATAACTTTTAGTTGACAATTTATATAATTTCAAAATCAAAACCAATTTTATCTTCCTTATGAAAAGAAGAAACTTCATCCAACAAGCTGGCTTCTTAGGACTTAGCAGTTTTTCCGTTCCCAATAATACAATCCATTCAGGCAACCCAGAACCTGTTATCATTGCCACTTGGAAAAATGAAGGTGCAACAAAAGCAGGTTTTGATAAAATTATACAAACTGGGAAAGCACTCGACGGCGTTGAGGCTGGCGCGTGGATTCCCGAAGCAAATCCTGAAGAAACAACCGTGGGTTATGGAGGTTTTCCAGACCGTGATGGACATGTAACCTTAGATGCATGTATCATGGACCACAAGGGAAATGCAGGATCCGTTACATTTTTGGAAGGTATTATGCACCCAATTTCGGTGGCTCGTGCCGTTATGGAAAAAACGCCACACGTAATGCTTTCTGGAGAAGGAGCATTACAATTTGCCCTTTCGCAAGGATTTAAAAAAATGGATTTACTGACTCCAAAGGCAAAAAAAGCCTGGGAAGAATGGAAAATTAAATCAAAATACGAACCCAAAGTAAATATTGAGCGACATGATACCATTGGCCTATTAGCCCTGGGTAAAGAAGGTGAAATCGCTGGTGCTTGTTCTACTAGTGGAATGGCTTTTAAAATGCATGGCCGTGTGGGCGACTCCCCTATCATAGGAGGTGCTGTTTTTTGTGATGATGAGGTCGGAGGAGCATGTGCCACAGGATTAGGAGAATTTGTAATGAAAACGCTTGGCTCTTTCCTAATTGTAGAATTCATGCGAAATGGCATGAGCCCTCAACAAGCTTGTGAAGCTGCCATTATGCGTATTGTTAAACGTTATAATTACAAGGAATTTCAGGTTGGATACCTTGCAATCAATAAAAAAGGTGATGTAGGAGCTTATTCTATTCAAAAAGGTTTTAACTTCACTATTACAAAAAATGGGCAAACTAAAGTAATTGAAAGTGCCTCCTACATGAGTTAATATTGGATTTATGGAAAAAGCCGTAAAAAAAAGCAGAACAAAAAAGAAGTTTCTTATTGAAGCCGCCTGGGAAACGTGTAACCAAGTAGGTGGAATTTACACGGTTATAAGAACAAAAGTTCCTGCCATGGTGGAAAAATGGGGGGATGATTATGCTTTAATTGGACCTTATTTCCCACAAACCGCTGCCGCTGAATTTGAACCCTTGAAGGTAACTGATGAAACTCCTTTAGAACGTGCGGTAAGCTTTGTTCGTAAACAAGGCTTTGATGTTCATTATGGCTATTGGCTTATTACCGGCAAACCTAAAATTATTTTATTTGATATAAACAGCATTATTGATAAGGTTAATGATATCAAAGGGCGACTATGGCTTGATCACAAAATTTCTACTTTAGGTGCTGAAGAATTAGTCAATCAAACCATTGCGCTTGGTGAATTAATACGTTATTTTTTAAGTCAATTAACCATTGAATTCAACGGAAAAACAGATTTAGTGGTACATTTCCATGAATGGATGGCCTCCACTTGTTTGCCTGATTTAAAGAAACAAAAGGTTAAAATCTCAACTGTTTTTACCACGCACGCAACCATGTTGGGTAGGTATTTGGCTGGAAATGTCCCCAATTTTTATGATTTAATTGATACTTTCAATTGGCATAAAGAAGCTATTCATTATGGAATAGAGGCTCAAGCAACTTTTGAACGAATGGCTGCCCAAAAAGCAGATGTTTTAACCACGGTAAGTGATATTACTGCCAAAGAATGCCAATATTTTTTAGGCAGAATCCCTGAATTAATCCTTCCAAACGGATTAAACATTCAAAGATTTGCAGCCCTACATGAGCACCAAAACTTGCATTCAAAGTACAAGAAAAGTATTTCTGAATTTGTGATGGGTCATTTTTTCCAGAATCAGCCGTTCGAATTAGACCAAACCTTGTACTTTTTTACCTCTGGCAGATTTGAATACAGCAACAAAGGATATGACTTGTGCATTGATGCATTGGCGCGACTAAACCATAAAATGAAGGAGTCTGGTTCGAAAAAAACCGTGGTCATGTTTTTCATTACTCGACAACCTTATCATTCTATCGACCCCGAAGTTTTGCATTCTCGTGCCGTATTAGATGAAATTAGGGAAAATTGTGAGGCGATTGAAAAGGAAGTGGGTGATAAATTATTTCTGGCATCGGCCTCCTCAAACGACTTAAGTTTACCCGATTTAAACCAGTTTGTAGATGAATATTGGAGAATGCGTTTGCGGAGAACCGTTCAAACGTGGAAAACCAACAAGCTGCCTAAAATAGTAACGCATTTATTGAAAAACGAAGACGATATCATCCGCAATTTACACAGAACTCAATTGCTCAATAAACCAGATGACAAGGTGAAAATTGTTTATCACCCAGATTTTGTGGTCTCAACCAATCCCTTATTTGGTTTAGATTATGGACAATTTGTACGAGGTTGTCATTTAGGCGTTTTCCCTAGCTACTACGAGCCATGGGGCTATACTCCATTGGAATGTATGGCACGCGGTGTC
Organism: Sandaracinomonas limnophila; assembly: GCF_004005965.1. Lineage (GTDB taxonomy): Bacteria > Bacteroidota > Bacteroidia > Cytophagales > Spirosomataceae > Sandaracinomonas > Sandaracinomonas limnophila. Next base: position 17,503 of record NZ_SACY01000002.1, read on the forward strand.
CCTACCGTAACCTCAGATTTATCAGGTTTTGGAGATTACATGATGCAAATTATGCGCGACTATGAGCAATGGGGTGTAAGTGTTGTCAATAGAAAAAGCCAATCGTACGACGAGGCCGCCGAACAATTGGCTAATCAATTATTCAAATTTGTACAACAAGGTCAAAGAGAACGAATTCTTCAAAGAAACCGTGTTGAATCTATTGCAGATACTTTCGATTGGTCTAACCTGCGGAGTTATTATGACACTGCGCATGAACTTGCTGGTATGAAAAGTAAAAAGTGAGCAAGTGACCCAGTGAGCAAGTATAGTTTTAAAGTAACTTGCTCACTAGCTCACTTGCTCACTTGCTCACTGGCTCACTCAAGCCTACGGCTTATTAGAATCCACTGGCAACCTTTGCTCTCTATTCGCAATATCCCAAGCCATATAAAACACTAATCGACCAACTTTTTGGGCTTTTTCGAACTCAATTTTATCCACATCATCTGTCGGTTGGTGGTAGTCGGCATGGACTCCATTGAAGAAAAAGGCAACAGGAACTCCGTGCTTAGCAAAATTGTAATGGTCTGAACGATAATAGAAACGGTTCACGTCATTTGGGTCATTGAATCTATAATCCAAATCTAAACCTGTATGTTTTTTGTTTTGATCTTCCATGATTTGATGCAAATGAGAAGATAATTTATCTGAACCAATTACATAAATAAAATCTGGTTTACCCACGTGCTCATCATCATCACGACCTACCATGTCAATATTTAAATCACAAACCGTATTGGCCAAAGGAAATAAAGGATGGCGTGAATAATATTCAGATCCCAACAATCCTTTTTCTTCACCAGTAACTGTCATAAACAAAATACTTCTTCTAGGTTTTTTGCCTTCTGCAGCCGCTTTTCCAAAAGCTTCTGCCAATTCCATTACAGTTACAGTGCCAGAACCATCGTCATTAGCTCCGTTATTTATTTGTCCATCAAATGAAATACCGATGTGATCATAATGTGCTGTTACTACTATTACTTCGTCTTTCTTATCGGTTCCTTCTAAAAATCCAACTACGTTATAGGTATCCACTGGCTTTTCTGATCGCTCAATTGTTACCTCGATAGAACTTGGATTAAATTTAGATGCTATTGATTTTTTTTCAGTGCCCAATTGAGCTTTGAATGCCAACAAAGTTTTAGCATCTGTTCCTAATAATTGAGCTGCCATATCGGTTGAAATTACCAAAACTGGAAACTCCGCTGAGGCATCTTTAGTATCTTCCGTAAAGACCATGCGTTCATTGCCAAAACGTTGAGCCATCACTTGGCGTTGACGAACAAAATTTCCGAAAGCCACCTCATCGCGATCCGTAATTAATATTAATCCCTTCGCTCCAGCTTCTTTGGCATATTTCATTTTTTCCTTCCAACCATCTCCTTTACCAAAGGCTGATGGATCTTTTGTTCCTGAAAGAACATAATTTCCATTGGCATCTTTTGCCTCGCCTTCAAACGCTAAAAGTAAATTTCCTTTAGCCTTTAAGCCTTTAAAATCTTGAAATCCTTCTTTCTGAATCCCAAAACCAATAAAATTTACTTTGAATTTCGAATTGGCTGCAACAGGTGCCAAGGCGTTTGCCATAAAATCTTTTAAATAAGCAAATGTCTTGCCTTTGGATTGCAATTCGACCTTTGTCCATGCGCGATTCACCAAATCAACTTTTTGAAAATAACTACCATTGACAGGAGCTAGACCAACTGATTTAAAATGATTCGCAATATATTGGGCTGCTACCCATTGCTCTTTGGATCCGGTATTTCTACCTTTTAAGCTATCCGAAGCAATAAAGGTTAAATGTTTTTCTAAATCTTTTGCTTTGATGGTAGCAGCATATTGTACTGCCAGATCTTGTGCGAACAGTCCGAAACCAGCACAAAACACCAGCAAAAACAAGCTAAATTTCTTCATTTTTAGAGATAATTATTTGTTGATTAAAATATTAAAAAACGAAGATAACAATTCCGTGATAAATCACATAAAATGCGTAAATTTGTCGCTTGAATTTCACCTACATTTTTCATCAATTATGATTTCTAATTTTAAGTATCGCGAGGATTTTTCATTACGTCACAATAATTCAAATCCAGATGATATTAAAAAGATGCTTTCAGTCATTGGAGTAGATAGCATCGATACGTTAATTCAACAAACTGTTCCTGAAAAAATTCGTTTGAAGCGTCCACTTCAATTACCTGAAGCGCAAACTGAATTTGAATTTCTACAAGATTTCAAACAGATTGCACAACAAAATATTGTTGCCAAAAGTCACATTGGTTTAGGCTATTATAACACAATTGTACCTTCAGTAATTTTAAGAAATATTTTAGAAAATCCATCTTGGTACACTGCTTACACTCCTTACCAGGCTGAAATCGCACAAGGAAGATTAGAAATGTTGTTGAATTTCCAAACAATGATCATTGATCTTACGGGTATGGAAATTGCAAATGCATCTTTGTTAGACGAAGGAACTTCTGCGGCAGAGGCGATGAATATGTTGTATCACCAACGCCCATCTTCCAAAGAAAATGCAAAAACCTTGTTTGTTTCTGAATTATGTTTACCGCAAACTATTGATGTATTAAAGACTCGCGCTGAGCCTATCGGCATTCAGATCGAAATTGGGAATCATGAAAAAGTTGAATTGAATAATGAAAAATATTTTGCTGTTTTAGTTCAATATCCAGCAGCAAATGGTGAAGTATTTGATTACCAAGATTTAGTTGGAAAAGCCAAAGAAAAAGAAATTGCCACAATTGTTGCCGCTGATTTATTAGCTTTAACCTTATTAACTCCTCCGGGTGAATGGGGAGCCGATGTGGTAATTGGTACCTCACAACGCTTAGGAGTTCCGATGGGCTTCGGTGGTCCGCATGCTGCTTATTTTGCAACTTTAGATAAATACAAGCGTTTTTTACCTGGCAGAATCATTGGTGTATCAGTAGATTCCGAAGGTAATCGTGCACTTAGAATGGCCCTTCAAACACGTGAACAACATATTCGTAGAGAAAAAGCTACCTCTAATATTTGTACTGCTCAGGTTTTATTATCGATCATGGCAGCCGCCTATGCTGTGTACCATGGTCCTCAAGGATTAAAAAATATATCTGGAAAAGTATTTGGCTTAACCACTTTACTTGCTGCAGGGTTAAATAAACTTGGATTTATAACAGAAAATAAATCCTATTTTGACACCTTAACTGTTCAAACTGGAGATTTAACAGCAGAAATTAGGGAAATTGCCGAAGAGAAAAATCGCAATTTTCTCTACTATAAAAAAGACAGCTCAAAATTATCCATTTCTTTAGATGAGACTACTTCTGAAGAGGATGTAACAGATATTTTAGCAATCTTCCAACGTGTTTTAGGCAAAGGAATAATTGGTGAAGAATTGGAACTTAAAAATCCATTAGCTCCTAATCAAATTAGAACTTCTGATTTTTTAACTCATCCAGTTTTCAATTCATACCACTCAGAACATGGTATGTTGCGTTATTTAAAATCTTTGGAAAACAAGGACCTTTCCATGGTGCATTCTATGATTTCTTTGGGATCTTGTACCATGAAATTAAATGCAACCTCAGAAATGATACCCGTAACTTGGCCTGAATTGGGAAACATTCATCCATTTGCGCCTGCTTATCAAACCAAAGGTTATCAACATTTAATCATTCAATTGAGTAGATGGTTGTGTGAAATTACAGGCTTTGCAGCCATGTCAATGCAACCTAATTCCGGTGCACAAGGCGAATATGCGGGACTAATGGTCATTCGTGCCTATCACGAATCTAGAGGAGATGCCCATAGAAACATTGCCTTAATTCCATCATCTGCACACGGAACAAATCCTGCCTCGGCAGTAATGGCTGGAATGAAAGTGGTAGTAACTGCTTGTGATGAAAATGGTAATATCGATGTAGCAGATTTACGCGCAAAAGCCGAGGAACATAAAGATAATCTTTCTTGTTTAATGGTTACTTATCCAAGTACCCACGGAGTATTTGAAGAGACCATCATTGAAATTTGCCAAATGATTCATGAATTTGGTGGACAAGTGTACATGGACGGTGCTAATATGAATGCACAAGTTGGGCTTACTTCCCCAGCAACCATTGGAGCGGACGTTTGCCATTTGAACCTACATAAAACTTTCTGTATTCCTCACGGTGGAGGTGGTCCTGGAATGGGTCCAATTGGGGTAGCTCCGCAATTAGTTCCGTTCTTACCAGGACACGTAATGACTGATTCAGTTGATGCAGAAAAACATGGTGCAGTTTCTGCTGGTCCTGTAGGTTCAGCAAATATTCTGGCTATCTCCTATGCCTATATTGCCATGATGGGAGCAGATGGATTAACCCAAGCAACAAAAACTGCTATATTAAACGCCAATTATATCAAATCAAGACTTGAAAAAGAATTTTCAATTCTATATACTGGATCTAAAGGACGTTGTGCTCACGAAATGATTGTAGATTGTCGACCTTTCAAACAATCTGCTGGTGTTGAAGCCGAAGATATCGCAAAACGCTTAATGGACTATGGTTTCCATGCACCTACCCTATCCTTCCCTGTGGCTGGCACCTTGATGATTGAACCAACAGAATCTGAAAATTTAGACGAATTGAATCGATTCATTGATGCCTTATTAAGCATCCGTGAGGAAATAAAAGAGATTGAGAATGGTTCTGCCGACAAAGCAAATAATGTTTTAAAAAATGCTCCGCATACTCAATCGGTTGTTATTTCTGGTGAATGGACTCGTCCATATTCGCGCGAAAAAGCTGTTTTTCCATTGGAATATATAAAAGCCAATAAATTCTGGCCTAGCGTTTCAAGAATCAACTCTGCCCACGGAGATAGAAATCTTGTATGTGCTTGCGAGCCAACAAGTTCTTATGCATAAATTTTTTCTCCCCCAGCCGGGGGAGAAAAATAAAATAGTATGCTTGCATAACATTTCATAATTTTTGGTAAATTAGGTTCTCAATAAAACCTAAACTACCTACCAATGAATCGTTCCATCAAAAAAGTAGCTATACTAGGCTCTGGAATAATGGGTTCAAGAATTGCATGCCACTTTGCTAATATCGGTGTGCAAGTACTTTTATTAGATATCGCTCCCAAAGAATTAACTGCTGAGGAATCTGCCAAAGGTTTATCCCTTGAAAAAGTTAAAAATAGAATCGTTAACAATGCCTTTCAACAGACCTTAAAAGCAAAACCTGCTTCATTATATTTGGATTCATTTGCAAATCAAATTACACTCGGTAATTTTGACGATAATTTGAAAGACATTACTACTGCAGATTGGATCATTGAAGTAGTTGTTGAAAACCTGGAAATCAAAAAAACGATCTATGAAAAAGTTGAACAATTCCGGAAGCCAGGTACACTCATAAGTTCCAATACTTCTGGAATTCCTATTCATTTAATGACGGAAGGTCGCACAGAAGATTTCAAAAAACATTTTTGTGGGACACACTTTTTCAATCCCCCAAGGTATTTGAAATTATTAGAAATTATTCCTACAGATCATACTGACCCTCAGATCATTGATTTTATTCAAAAATATGGAACCAATGAATTAGGAAAAACTACTGTTATATGTAAAGATTCCCCAGCTTTTATCGCCAACAGAATTGGCGTTTATTCCATGATGCAAACCATGAAAGTGGTGGAAGAATTAGGATTAAGCGTTGAACAAGTTGACAAATTAACCTCAAAAGTTGTTGGTAGACCAAAATCAGGTACTTTCCGACTTTCAGACGTGGTTGGCCTCGACACTACTGTCCATGTAGCAAATAATTTATACAAAGCTCTTTCAACAGACGAAAGTCGCGAAATTTTCCAATTACCATCGATGCTTCAAAAATTGATGGAAAATAATTGGTTAGGCGATAAAACTGGACAAGGGTTTTATAAGAAAGTAAAAAATGAAAAAGGCAAAAGTGAAATTTTAGCACTTGACCTAAAATCATTTGAATATAAACCAACACAAAAAGTTTCCTTTGAGACTTTAGAAAGAACCAAAGCCATAGATTCTTTGCCTAAAAGATTTGGATATCTGCTGGAAGGCAAAGATTTAGCTGGAGAATTTTATCGAAAAACCTTCCTAGATGGTTTCCGATATGCTTCATTCAGAATTCCCGAAATAGCCAATGAATTGTACAAGATTGACCAAGCCATTTGTGCAGGATTTGGATGGGAAATGGGCATTTTTGAAACTTGGGATGCCATTGGTGTAGCCAAAGGGGTTGAGCTGATGGAAGCAAATGGACTTTCCCCTGCCCCTTGGATAAAGGAAATGCTAGCTTCAGGAAATGAAAGTTTTTACAAAAGTCAAAATGGAAGTTTATTATTCTACGACCAGAAAACTAAAACCTATCAAGAAATTCCTGGCTCTAAATCCACTATTTCTCTAAATATTTTGAAGCCAGAAAAAGTCGTTTTCCAAAACGATGATGCAAGCATTATAGACATTGGAGATGAGGTAATATGCCTTGAATTTCATTCCAAAATGAATACCATGGGACAAGGGGTTTTGGAGGGATTACAAAAGGCTATTGATTTAGCCGAAAAAAATTACAGAGGTTTGGTTGTTGGAAATGAAGGAATAGAAGCCTTTTCAGCTGGAGCAAACTTAGGCATGTTGTTCATGTTTGCAGCCAATCAAGAATTTGACGAGGTCAATCATATGATTGCCTTGTTTCAGCAATCCATGATGCGTGTGAGGTATTCATCCATTCCTGTTGTGATTGCTCCTCACACTCTTGCACTTGGAGGTGGAACCGAAATTTGTTTGCACTCCGACAAATTAGTGGCACATGCAGAATTATACATGGGTTTAGTGGAAGTTGGAGTTGGCTTAATTCCTGCAGGTGGAGGAACAAAAGAAATGGCCTTACGAATGGGCGATGCCCGCCAAAAAGGTGACATCGAATTGAATCGTTTACAAAATGCCTTCATGAATATTGCAACTGCTAAAGTTAGTACTTCTGCTCATGAGGCGAAAGAAATGCAGTATTTACGAAGTTTCGACAGAATTGTATTGAATAGAAGTCAACTGATCACCGAAGCAAAAAATGAAGTATTAGGCCTTGCCAATGCAGGTTATGTTCAAAAACAACCAAGAAATGACGTTTGGGTGGAAGGAAAACAAGGATTGGCCCTTTTCAAAGCAGGTATTCATGGCATGAGGAAAGGCAACTATATTTCCGATCACGATGCAAAAATTGCAAATAAATTAGCCTTTGCTATTTGTGGAGGCGATTTAGATGCCCCTCAGTTTGTGAGTGAGCAGTACTTATTGGATTTGGAAAGAGAAGCCTTCTTATCCTTATCCGGAGAACCAAAAACATTAGAAAGAATTTCCAGTTTATTGGGTGGAGGAAAACCACTTAGAAATTAATAAGCTTATGAATGCATATATCATAGCCGGTTACCGCACAGCAGTTGCCAAAGCCGGAAAAGGAGGGTTTAGAACCATGCGACCTGACACCTTGGCCGCAGAGGTTATCAAACATTTAGTTGCCCAAATTCCAAGCCTTGATCCAGCACGAGTGGAGGATCTAATTGTTGGAAATGCCATACCAGAAGCTGAACAAGGCATGCAGATGGGTAGATATATATCTTTGATGTCGCTACCTGTAAATGTCCCCGGATTCGTCATCAATCGGTATTGTGGCTCGGGATTAGAGGCCATTGCTTTGGCATCCGCAAAAATATCTTCAGGTTTGGCTGATTGTATCATTGCCGGTGGTACAGAATCAATGTCCATGGTGCCCATGATGGGACATAAAACCGTTTTAAATTATGATTTGGCAAACAATACCCCAGACTATTATATTGGAATGGGTTTAACTGCTGAGGAGGTTTCCAAGATTTACCAGGTTACTCGAGAAGATCAAGATGCTTTTGCCTTTAATTCTCACCAAAAGGCCATCGCAGCCCAAAAAGCAGGGAAATTTGATGGGGAAATTGTTCCTATCAAGGTTTCAGAAAACTATTTTGATCAAAATACTGGCAAAAAAGCTACCAGAGAATGGATTGTAACAAAAGATGAAGGTCCTAGAGCCGATACATCTTTGGAAGCCCTTGCTAAATTAAAACCAGCCTTTGCAATGAATGGTTGTGTAACTGCAGGTAATTCATCCCAAACTTCCGACGGTGCAGCCTTCGTAATGGTGGTTTCTGAAAGATTATTGAAAGAGTTAAATATAGAGCCAATTGCCCGCATGGCCAGCTATTCAACTTATGGAGTAGAACCAAACATTATGGGTATTGGGCCAGTAGAAGCAGTTCCAAGAGCCTTATCAAAAGCGGGACTTCAATTGAAAGACATTGAACAAATTGAACTTAACGAAGCATTTGCCGCTCAAGCCTTGGCTGTCATAAAAACCCTAAATATTAATCCTGAAATCGTAAATGTAAACGGGGGAGCAATTGCTCTCGGTCACCCACTGGGTTGTTCTGGGGCAAAACTTTCGATTCAATTAATCAATGAGATGTCGAGAAGAAACCAAAAATATGGCATAGTTACAGCCTGCGTTGGTGGAGGACAAGGGGTAGCGGGGGTGTTTGAAAAATTATAATTGTTAATTGTTAATTGTTAATTGGTTAATTAAATAAAGACCTAAGGACTTTACTTTCATAGCTCGGGGTGGCAACCCGGGGAATTGTAATTGGTTTACATCACCTATTTATGTAATGCAAAAATCCGAAATTCGACAACTATTTCTTGCCAAACGAGAGGCCTTAAGCGAGGAAGAATGGAACAATTTGAACAACAAATTGGCATTAAATATTATTCAATATATTCAAACTTTACCATCAAATTTAAACGTCGGTTCTTTTTTACCGATGGAGCATAAAAAAGAGATTTCAACCCATTTGTTCCATTCACAATTAGAAGGATTTCCATTTTTACATTCATTATGCTTTCCAAGAGTAGCGGAAAACAATCAAATGACTTTTTATAAAATTTCTTCTGAAAATGATTTAGAACTTTCCCAATGGAAAATTCCAGAACCCAAGGCAATTGAAAAACATTTATTGAGTCCTGAATCCCTACACCTACTTTTTATACCACTTTTGGCTTTCGATATAAATGGCCAACGCGTTGGATATGGTAAGGGTTTTTATGATCGATATTTAGAAAAGTGTAATTCAAATTTAATAAAGGTAGGATTAAGCTTATTTAGTGAACCAGTTGAAATTGATGATTTACATGCAAATGATATACCTTTAGATGTTATCATAACTCCTTATAAGGTAATAGGTAATAGATAAAAGGTAAAAGAATGTTGATTTAAATTTTCTCTTACATCTTACATCCAACATCTTACATCTTACATCTTTTTTTATTATTTTTACACTCTTAAACCCTTTGGCATTGTGAAATTCAAGCATTTAGTCTTTTTTTTCGGCGTTGTTTTTGGGCAGCAAATTTTAGGTCAAAGTATTCAAAATTCTGCCTTAGAACCGATTGAAACCAGACTAAATTGGTGGGGTCAAAAATTTATTTACAAAAATCAAATTATAGACCAACCGCTTGCTTTACAAATTCCACTTTTGGAGGCCAAGGACCCAGAAGTTTCATATGAATTCCTGAAATTTAAAAGTCAGAGGAAGACTATGAGAATAATTTCAGGATTGACGACGGCTTTTGCTTTATATTCAGTTTTTGAGAGCAGCCGGGTGTCAGATGGGTTTTACTGGTCGGTAGCCGGTACAGCAGCATTGGGCAATGTGATATTGGCCTCTGTGAGTATGAAACACCTAAATAAGGCTTTAAAGAAGTATAATAGTTTAGTACCTAGTAAAATAAGTTTTCAAGTTTCAGGTGGTAGGTCTCAGAATGGGATAAATCCACAACTTGGAATAAATTATCAATTTTAAAACAAAAAAAATGAAAGTTGCAGTTGTAGGCGCCACAGGTTTGGTAGGCGGCGAAATCTTGAAAGTTTTGGCGGAAAGAAATTTCCCAGTTACAGAATTAATTCCAGTAGCGTCTGAACGCTCAATTGGTAAAAAGGTAAGCTTCAAGGGTAAAGACTATGAAGTAGTTGGATATGATACTGCAATTGCGATGAAACCAAACGTTGCTATTTTCTCCGCTGGTGGAGGAACATCCTTGGCTATTGCTCCAAAATTCGCAGAAGCGGGAATTACAGTGGTTGATAATTCATCTGCTTGGAGAATGGACCCAACTAAAAAATTAGTAGTTCCTGAAATCAATGCAAGTACTTTAACTCCAGCAGATAAAATCATTGCAAATCCGAACTGCTCAACTATTCAAATGGTAGTTGTTTTGAATCCTTTGCACAAAAAATATAAAATTAAGCGTGTAGTAGTTTCTACCTACCAATCGGTAACTGGTACTGGTAAAGCAGCAGTTGATCAATTATTTGATGAAAGAGCAGGCAAAGAAGATTATGCAAAAGTGTATCCGCATAAAATCGACTTGAACGTATTACCTCACATCGATGTATTTTTAGATAATGGTTATACGAAAGAGGAGATGAAAATGATTTTGGAAACCAAGAAAATCATGATGGACGACAACATTGCTGTAACTGCAACAACAGTTCGAATCCCTACCATCGGTGGACACTCAGAAGCGGTGAATATTGAATTTGAAAACGAATTTGATTTAGCTGAAGTTCGTGCAATGTTAGAGGCTGAGGAAGGCGTAATCGTTCAAGATGATCCAAAGAATTTTGTTTACCCAATGCCAATTACAGCACACGGTAAGGATGAAGTTTTTGTAGGTCGTATCCGTAGAGATGAAACACAGCCAAAAACCTTAAACCTATGGATTGTAGCAGATAACTTGCGAAAAGGAGCAGCCACAAATGCAGTTCAAATTGCTGAATATTTGGCCAAAAATAATTTGATTTAATAAATATGTTAGGCCGGTTCATCCGGCCTTCTTTTTGATATGACTCGATTAAGCGTAAACATCAATAAAATAGCAACCCTTCGTAATTCTAGAGGTGGAAATAATCCAGATTTAATCCAAGTTGCTTTAGACTGCGAAAGATTTGGGGCAGAGGGTATCACTGTTCATCCAAGACCAGACGAGCGACATATCCGTTACCAAGATGTTTATGATTTAAAAAAAGTAATCGCAACTGAATTTAACATTGAAGGGAATCCTTTGGAGGATAAATTTTGTGAATTAGTCTTGGCAGTTAAACCTGCCCAGGTTACCTTAGTGCCTGATGCATTAGGACAAATAACCTCCAATCATGGTTGGGACACCATCATAAACAAAGATTTACTAATTAAATTAATCGACCAATTTAAGTCTGCCGGAATTAGAACATCTATTTTTGTTGACCCTGTTTTAGAAATGATAGAAGCCGCAGCTGAAACAGGTACTGATCGTATCGAATTATACACAGAACCCTTTGCAACAGAATTTCCAACGAATCCAACGACTGCCGTTGCCCCTTACAGAAAGGCAGCCTTCAGAGCAAACCAATTGGGCTTAGAAGTAAATGCCGGCCACGATTTAAGCCTAGAAAACCTAGCATTTTTCAAAGCCAATGTAAATCCTCTACATGAAGTTTCTATTGGTCACGCACTCATTTGCGATGCCTTGTATTATGGATTAGAGAATACGATTCAGTTGTATAAAAGGCAGCTTAGTTAGGGATTAGGTATAAGGGATAAGGTGTAAGGTTTAATTAGATTTTAATTGTATCTATTTCCATAAAATCCTCTACAAGTGGAATCCAATATGTTTGGACAAATTCATTGTGTAGAGAATGATTAGAATAAGCATCATAAATTTCTTGTGTATCAAAAATCATTGAGAAAAAATATTCAAAGTGATTTTTAGTGCTAATTTGTTTAGAAATTTCCAATTTTTGTACACCTGAAATTGATTCCAAATTCTTCAAAGCTTTGAAAAATTCCAGTTTTTCTTGTTCAGAAACTGCCGGTTTGAATTTTAAAACTGCAGTGTGACTAATAGGAGATAACATATTATTTTTTTATTGTCCAATTAATGGAATTTTCAATCATTTTTAAATAATCTGGATTAGTCCAAACATCTTTAGAGTGTCCCATAGAGGTATAAAATGCCTTTCCTTTTCCCATTTGACGATACCATGCCACGGGGTGATATTTACCCATTCCAAAGTTTTTATCCTTTATCCAAAGCATGTTTCCGTTTGGAATAATTTTATCTCCATCGATATAATACAATACTTTTGCACCTTTGGGCTGACTCAAAAACACGTACCATTCATCCGTATTATTCCACGATTTAGCTAAATTCTTTCCAAGTAAGGTATCAATATCTGTTTCTAATTTCACCTCAGTTTTTTGTAAATGTGGATTGATGGAATGGTGAGAAAATACAGCCCCTAAAAATTCATTGGTATACCAATCCCAAGCATGATGCGAATTATCTCCTGCCCCATGAATTCCAAGCAAGCTACCACCATTTTCTACATATTCCTGTAAGGCCTTTTGCTGCTCATCACTAAGAACTCGACCAGTAGAATTATTAAACACAACCACCTTGAATTGTTTCAATTGCTCCGCATTGAATACTCCACCCTGCTCCGTTGCATAAACATACCAATTATTTTTTTCCTCCATTTTCTTAATGGCGGGAATAGATGCATCGATCGATTCGGCATGTCGAAATCCTGTAGTTTTAGAAAAGACCAAAATGGCAGATTTGTTTGCAGGAATAGACAAAACGGGCTTTTCTGTTTCATAAGATACTGGAAAGCCATTTTTTACTTTATAGAAAAACATAGCACCAACACCTACCAACAATACGATCAAAACTAAAATTGTCCCAAAAAATATTTTTAAAAACTTTTTCATAGATATATTTTTTACCTCATACCTTATCCCTCATACCTTATCCCTTATCCCTCCTAAATCCTCTCCCCAGTCAACACCACAGCCCCTCCAGCAACTGAAAGTTTGATCGACTTTACCGCATCATTTGCTTTCGTAAAGGTCACTTCGGCATCATATCCTCGTACATTCGTAGTAAATGATCCAACATCTTTAGTTGAGGAAAGCAATGATTTTTGTCCATCATTTGCATCGGAAGTTAAATACAATTGTCCTTCTGCATAACTGATAACTAAATTCTTTACATATTCATTTTCAATCATTTTAAAAGTACCTGCAAAAGAACTTAAGCCATTTTCTATGGCTAAAACTCCTTTTATTTCTTGTCCGGAACCCATAATTTTACAGCCCACTACCTTACCATTTGCTCGAGAAAATTCAATGGACAAATCTCCTGATCCAATTGCAAATTGATCGACAGCCTTCCCTGCAGTTAATTCTGAATCTGGAAAACCCTCGGCAATCACCATTAATTTGGCATCACGTAGTTCAACTTTCACTTTTTTTACATAAGGATTATCCTCTAAATTAAAGGTTCCAGGATAATCAGAAAGATTTTGAGCAGAAAGACCAAAGGCTGCAAATAAGATAAAAGCAATTGAAAGAAGGGAATGTTTCATTTTGAGTTATAAGTTATGGGTTATGGGTTATGGGTTATGGGTTATGGGTTATGGGTTATGAATTATGAATAATCGAAGGATAAATATAACAATTTTTAACTTTTAACTCTCAACTTTCAACTTTTTTGTTTTGTTTTTAAAAAGTTTTACCTACATTTGAGACAGATTATTCATACACCAAAAACCTAGGAAGGAGAAATTACATGTAAAAACCTCTACGTTAACCAATTTTTAATTTTTATGTTTATTAAGAATCAAGTTAGCGATGCAGCGTTAATCTCCGCCTATCTTCAAGGGAATGATAAAGCCTTTGAAACTCTTGTAAAAAAATCTAAATCTAAAGTTTACACTACTATTTATTTAATTGTAAAAGACCGTTACATTGCCGAAGATCTTTTGCAGGAAACCTATATAAAGGCCATTGATGTAATGAAGTCGGGCCGATACAACGAGGAAGGAAAATTTATGCCCTGGATTGTTCGAATTGCCCATAATTTAGCCATTGATTATTTCCGAAAAGATAGAAGATATCCAACAATTATTTTAGAAGATGGTTCAATGGTTTTCAATAGTTTTGAATTTTCAGAAGATTCTTTCGAGGATATACAATTAAAACAAGATCAGATCGTTAATATACGAGAGTTAGTAAAAAGGCTACCAGATGAGCAACGTGAGGTCCTTGTTTTGAGACATTATGAGGAATTAAGTTTTCAAGAAATAGCCGATTTAACCCAAGTGAGCATAAATACAGCTTTAGGTAGAATGCGATATGCATTAATTAACCTAAGAAAAATGTTAAACCAACAAGAACTTGCCTATGACGCAAAACTTTACCCCAAATGAAAAAACCACCAGTAAATCAAACAATTCAGAAATTTTACAAATGAATATTTCCTCTTTAGAAGATGAACTATTTGCTAATGAAATTTTTAAAAAATTAGATGATGAGCTATTGGAGCCTTCCGAATCTATAATTAGCAAGATTATAGCGTATTCAAAAAGGTAAAAAAAAGATGTTGTGGTTCTCACAACATCTTTTTCAAATTATTCCAAAATTGGATTTTAAGCTGTTTATCCGAATCTGTTAAACTATTTAATGTTTTTGGAAAATAGTAGAAAAATCTATTTGCCTTTTCAATGGGCTCAGGTTTAAGTTTCAAGAATTCAAAAGCGTGACCTAAAAATACCATTTTTGATGAAGTAGATTTTTTAACAAAATCTCTCATTTGTTCTATACTCCAACCCTCAGCTGGTTGAAATGTAAATTTTTCTTCAGGGAAACTAAATGGTGCAGAAGTAAAAATTGCTAGTACACTTTTTCTGTCCGCCTCTTCACCTATTATTAACCATTCGGTTTTGATGCCGATGGTTTCACCATCGGTTACTTGAATTTCAAGTACTTCGGACTTGTTAGAAGATTCGTTTTCATTTTTTCCGGTAGTTTCACTGCCGGTTACTTGAATTTCAAGTCCTTCGGACTTGTCCTCTACGCGCTCACTCTGCTCACTCTGCTCACTCTGCTCACTCTGCTCACTCTGCTCACTCTGCTCACTTGAAATCCTATAGATCTCATCAAACTGATACAGCGCTTGCAGATCAACCTTCTCCATTTTAAGCTAACTTTCCTCTCAAGACACAAGCCTCACGGTCTGGTCCTGTAGAAATAAAATTGATTGGTAAATTCAAATGTTTCTCTAAAAATGCAATATAAGTAGCTAATTCAGCTGGTAATTCTTCAAACTTACGCATACCTTCCAAGGAACAATTCCATCCTTTTAAGGTTTCATAAATTGGAGTCACCTTCACATCACATATATCATAAGGAATTTGATCAGTTACCGAACCATCGGGCATTTTGTAACCCACACAAACATTAATTTCCTCAAAAATATTCAATACGTCAACTTTCATCATGATTAATTGAGTTACTCCATTAATCATCATTGCATATTTTAATGCCGGCAAATCAATCCAACCACATCGACGAGGGCGACCAGTTGTTGAACCAAATTCTCTACCCTCCTGACGCATTCTCTCCCCTACCTCATCTTCCAATTCTGTTGGGAATGGGCCAGAACCTACGCGAGTTGCATAAGCCTTGAAAATTCCATAAACCTCCCCAATATTCTTTGGAGCAACTCCTAAACCAGTACAAGCACCAGCTGTAACTGTATTAGAGGATGTAACAAATGGATAAGAACCAAAATCAACATCCAACAATGAACCTTGTGCACCTTCAGCTAAAATGGTTTTACCTGCTGTAAGGGCTTTGTTGATAGAATATTCAGAATCTACCAAAGCAAATTCTTTCATAAAATCTACAGCCTCAAAAAATTCTTTTTCAGCAGCTGCTAAATCATATTCAAATTGGTAAACATCTAAAATTGCTTTATGACGTTCTACCAAAGCATTGTATTTTTTTGAAAAATCAGCCGAAACCATATCGCCCACACGTAATCCCTGGCGAGAAATTTTGTCCGTATAAGTTGGACCAATTCCTTTCAAGGTACTTCCAATTTTCGCATCTCCTTTTGCTTTTTCGTAGCAAGCATCCAACAACCGATGCGTCGGGAGAATGATTGATGCCTTTTTAGACACCTCTAAGTTTTTTCTTAAATCTAAATTAAATTTGGCAAGGCCTTCTATTTCCTTTTTGAAAATAATCGGATCTAAAACAACTCCATTTCCTATGATGTTTTGTACCTCTTGACGGAAAATCCCTGACGGAATTTGGTGTAAAACATGCTTAAATCCGTCAAATTCTAAGGTATGTCCTGCGTTTGGACCACCTTGAAAACGTGCTACAACCTGATAACGTGGGGCCAATACGTCAACAATTTTTCCTTTCCCCTCATCTCCCCATTGCAAACCTAATAATACATCAACTGCCATAATTAATCTTGATTTCTTGCCTGATACTGCGCCTTAAACTCGCAATTTTTTCGGGTACAGGAACCGTAAAATATTAATGAATGGTGCATGACATTAAACTGTAACATGTCACCTACTAAACTCTGAATTGTTTGAACGCGAGGATCACAAAATTCTGTTACTTTGTGACAATCGGTACAAATTAAATGGTCGTGCTGTTTTCGACCGAAGGACTTTTCAAATTGTGCTTGATTTCTCCCAAACTGATGCTTAGCTACCAAATCACATTCTACCAACACATCCAAGGTATTATAAACGGTAGCACGAGAAACCTGATATTTCTTATTTTTCATGGAAATATAGAGCTCCTCCACATCAAAATGATCGTCTCTCAAATAGATTTCCTCCAAGATGGCAAAGCGCTCAGGCGTCTTTCGCAAACCTTTGTTTTCCAAATAGGCAGTGAAAATTTTCTTGACCGAATCTAACTTATCTTGTTCCTGAGACATCTACTATAAAAATCACGTAAAATAAGGCAAATTTTCTGTAAAAAACTAAAAATTCTCCCTCGAAACCTCAATTACTCCAGGCACGTTTTCCAACTCATGCACCAGCTCATCTAGGTGCTGAGTATCCTGTATCATAAGTGATATTTTTCCTTCAAATAATCCTTCATTTACACCAATCGTAAGTCCAGTAATATTTACTTTCAATTCTGATGAAATCAATTTGGTCACATCATTGATTAATCCCACTCGGTCGATTCCTCTAATGATTAAATCAACCACAAAAGACATCTTAATTTGACTCGTCCATTGGGCTTTGATTACGCGATCACCATGTCTAGAAAGCAGCTCTGTTGCATTAGGGCAGGCATTTCTGTGAATTTTAATCCCTTCATTGATTGTCACAAAACCAAACACTTCATCACCTGAAATTGGGTTACAACATTTGGCTAAGGTGTAATCCACCTTGTCCATATCCTCGCCAATCAAGAGTGTATCTGATTCCTTCCGACCTTCTTCAATGCGCTGCATTTCTTTTTTAAAGGTCTTGGTATCCACAATTGGAGCCTTGATAGCCTTTTCTGCCTGTTTCCTTTCCTGCAATTCACGGGCAGATTTCCAATGTTTTAATTGGTCAATTGACAAATAACCTTTACCAAATCTGTAAAACAAATCATTGGCATCTTTTGCATTAAAATAAGCACGCAATTGATTGGTGATTTCTAAGGTCAAAGCTGAAAATTGAAAATGCTTCAGTCGTGCTTCAATCATATCTCGACCTTGAACGACATAAACCTTATTTTCCTCCTTGATAAATTCTTTTATCCTCGATTTAGCTTTTGTGGTTGTAACAATTCTCAACCAATCTTCCGAAGGTTTTTGTTTAGAAGAAGTTAAAATTTCAATCTGATCCCCATTGGCTAATTTGTGCGATAAGGGCACCAATTTGCCCCCCACCTTAGCACCAATACACTTCGCACCTACTTCAGTGTGAATATCAAAAGCAAAATCTAAAGCGGTTGATCCCGCCTGCAAAACTACTAATTTACCTTTGGGTGTAAACACAAAAATCTCCTCATGATACAGTGAATTTTTGATATCATCTACCAATTCAACAGCAGATTGTCCCCGGTCATTCGATTCCAATGCCTCACGAACTTGACTTAACCAAGACTCAAAGGCCTGGGAAGTTCTGGTATCTGTTCCCTTGTATTTAAAATGAGCCGCAACACCTTTCTCTGCAATTTCATCCATTCTCTTGGAACGAATTTGAACCTCCACCCAGCGACCTTCCTTGTCATTTCCAAATGGCAAACTCATCACAGTGGTGTGAAGGGACTCATATCCATTTGATTTTGGAGTAGAAACCCAATCTTTTAATCGACTTGGATTGGGACGATAGTGATCGGTCACAACTGAATAAACCTCCCAACAATCTGCTTTTTCCCTATCCAAAGGCACATCCAATACAATTCGAACGGCAAATAAATCGTAGATTTTCTCAAACGGTGTATTGCTTTTTTTTATTTTATTGTAAATTGAATAAATTGATTTTGGACGACCTTTAATCGTGTAATTCAGATTCTTTTCATCCAATGATTTTTTTATTGGACGAATGAAATGATCCACAAAATTTTCTCGGCTTCGCTTATTTTCGGTTAATTTATTCGCAATTTCCTTGTATGCTTCAGGCTCAGTATATTTCAAACCTAAATCCTCTAACTCGGTCTTTATCGCATTTAAACCCAAACGGTGAGCCAATGGTGCATACAGATAGATGGTTTCGGAGGCAATTTTCATTTGCTTTTCCTTAGCCATACTCGTAAGAGTGCGCATATTATGTAATCGGTCTGCACACTTAATTAAGATTACCCGAATATCATCTGAAAGTGTCAATAACATCTTTCGGAAATTCTCTGCTTGTTGGGAAGTACCGTATTCAAATGTGCCAGCAATCTTAGTAAGACCATCTATGATGGAAGCAATTTTGGGATTAAATTGCTTTTCAATGTCTTGAAGCGTCACATTGGTATCCTCTACTACATCATGCAATAAAGCTGAAATGATAGAAGTTGTACCTAAACCAATTTCTTCCACACAAATTTGAGCAACTGCCAATGGATGGTAAATATAAGGTTCACCAGATTTCCTACGCATGTCTTTATGCGCCTCCATCGACATCAAAAAGGCTTTTTTAATTTGCTTGGCATCGTCATCTTTCAAAAACGGCTTTGCTGTTCGTAATAATTTACGATACCTTTTTAAAATCTCTTCACGTTCTTTTTCTGGTGATTTTTGCATGGTTTGTCCTGGGGTTTCACCACAGGTTATTTAAAATTGAACCCCTGCGGGGTTCGTTGTAATTGCTCATTATATCCCGGAGCTTCGCACCGGGCTATTTAAAATTGAACCCCTGCGGGGTTCGTTGTAATTGCGCATTATATCCCGGAGCTTCGCACCGGGCTATTTAAAATTGAATCCCTGCAGGGTTCGTTGTAATTGCTCATTATATCCCGGAGCTTCGCACCGGGCTAAGCAAGTAAAGTCCTTCGGACTTTGTAAAGTCGGTTGCTGAGCCTGTCGAAGCATCACTTTTAACTTTTAACTAAAAGCGCTACTCCAGTCGCTGCAATACCTTCTCCCCTTCCTACAAATCCCATCCCTTCTGAGGTGGTTGCTTTGATGGAAATATCTTCAACGTCAATCTTCATGACTTGCGCTAAATTTTCTTTCATTGCTGGTATATGTGCATTTAATTTGGGTGTATCTAAAATAATAGTTACATCTGCATTAGACAACTCAAAACCTTTTTCACGAATCATTTCCATTACTTTTTTCAATAATTCAGTTGAGGCAACACCTTTCCATTGTGGGTCTTTGTCGGAAAAATGATAGCCAATATTTCGCATATTCGCAGCGCCCAAAAGTGCATCACACAAGACATGACAAACCACATCCGCATCTGAATGTCCTTGAGGACCCTTATCAGATGGAATTTGAATTCCACCTAAAATACAAGGGCGACCCTCCACCCATTTATGCACATCATAGCCTTGTCCAACCCGAATTTTCATACAGTAATTTATTGATTTTTTTGATACCAAAGCACATGATGCTTATCTTTTTTTATCAATTTATCTGACCAAAAACGAATGTCATCAAGCGTAACCGAATTGATTTTTTCAGATTCTAAATTAACACCATTGGCGTCGCCGGCAAGTGCCGCAATGGCTAAATTCATAGCCTTATTCAACACCTCAACCTCCATAAATACCAAAGATGATTCCGCTTGATTTTTCACTTTTTGTAAAGATTTTTCAGAAATACCTTCTACTAAAAATCTATCAAGAGTATTGTACAACTCTGCCATTGCTTTTTCATAAGTAATTCCTTCACAAACTGATCCTTGAATCACCAACAATCCTGGATCCATTGAACCCGTCATATAGGCACTGATTGAATCAAATATCCGTAATTTTTGCACCAATTCAATGAATAAAAAAGACGAATCACCACGTCCTAAAAGATCCGAAATTAAATCAATTGAGTGATAAGGTTTTTCATACCTACCCACTACAGGAAATGCCAAGTACAAACAATTTGCAGGCACATTTCCCTTGATTTCTAAAAAAGTATTTTCAGACAACACCTCCTCTTGAGGTAGTTTTCTTTCTAATTTTTTACCTGCATCTATTGGCGCAAACCATTTTTCACACAAAACCTTAACCTCATCCAATTTTACTCGACCTGCTACCACCAAAATAGCATTGCTCGGATTGTAAAACGTATTAAAAAACTCCTTAACGTCTTCTAAGGTTGCCTCCTCAATATGTTTGATATCTGCCCCAATGGTTGGCCATTGATAGGGGTGCTTTTTGTAAATTATAGGTCGCCATTTCAACCAAACATCTCCATAAGGTTGATTCAAATAACGCTGCTTAAATTCCTCAATCACCACTTTACGTTGCACTTCCAAAGACTGTGGATTAAAAGCCAATTGCTTCATTCGATCCGATTCCAACCAAAATGCTGTCTCCAAATTTTGATAGGGAACAGAAATATAATAATTTGTTAGATCTGGTGTTGTAAAGGCATTATTTTCACCACCAACTCGCTGAAGGGGCGTGTCAAATTCGGGGATATTTTCAGAACCTCCAAACATTAAATGTTCAAATAAATGAGCAAAGCCAGTTTTACTAGATTTTTCATCCCGAGAACCTACATCATAAATAACATCCAAAACGGCCAAGGTGGTGCTTGGATCCTCGTGAACAATAACCTTCAATCCATTATCCAGCTGAAACTGCTCAAATTGTATCATAAACTAAAAAATATTGACAAAAATAATCATTCTGCTCGAAAAACCTTATTTTTGTAGTAGATTATCAATTAAATGATTCTTAGAAAAATCCTATTTTTTTTACTGATTTCGTTTGTAGGGCAAGCTCAATTGCTTAAAGATGCATGGGCCCGCAAGACAATCAAGTCGGGCTTAGATGCCATGTATAGCTTTGATTTCAATGAATCAAATGCTACTTTCAATCAATTAAAGACAAAATACCCTAACCATCCTTCCAGCTATTTATTGTTAGCGATGCAAATGGAATGGCAATATTTTCCCTTACAGGATCATCCAAATCAAAAAAATTCTTACAAGTCATTACTTGAAAAGTCCTATAATTTAGCCTCAAACGCATACGAAAAAAATGAGGAAGATTTAGAAGCTGCATTTTTTTGTTCGGCATCTTTGGGATTTTTAGCAGCTCAGGAAGCTGACAGTCAAAATTTCATGAAAGCAGTATCTTATGCCAAAAATGCCTACGGTTTTTTAAAAATTGGCATAGATAAAGTAGAATTGCAACCTGAATTTTTATATGCAACTGGAATTTACCATTATTACCGCATAGCCTATCCCGAATTGCATCCCATCATCAAACCGTTTATGTGGTTTTTTAAGGATGGCAATAAACGATTAGGATTAAGCCAACTAGAAAAAGCTGGCTCAGAAACTGTGTTCGTTCAAAACGAGGCTCAATTTTATTTACCTTATATCCTGAATAAATACGAAGGCACTCCAGCGGCTGGACTAGGAATTTCAGCCAATTTAATCAAAGACCATCCGAATAATTTAATTTACATTTTGCAAAGGGCAGAATTATTGACCTTGACTAAAAATTTTGAAGCTGCTGAAGATTTTTGTGAAAAATTACTACAATCGAAAAATAAATATTTTCAAGGATGTTATTACACCTTGGAGGGAATGAAATACGAAGCACAAAAAGATTACACAAAAGCAGAGGCCTTTTATTTAAAATCAACATTTTTCCCATTTGAAGAGCGATTTACAAAAGATATCAGAGGATTAAGTTACCTAGGACTTGCCCGAATTCATTTGAAGAAAAACCAAAAATCCATTGCCAAAAAATATGTACATTTGGCGGAAAATTTTGTTGAATATAAAAACTCTTTAGAGGAGCTGGAGCGACTAAAAAAATAATTTGAAATGCTTAAACTACTTCGAATTTCTTACATACCGCCCAAAATTGTCCCATTTATTCAACATCAATTTGTAGAAAAAAAACCTACAACTTTCAAGGAGGCTTACCGCTTATTTTTTGACAATTTCATTGCAATTTCAGATGCAATAACTTTCGAATTAAACAAATTAGAAGATTTTGAAGCAATTGAAGTAGTAATTAATCATACGCAATTACAAGAATTTTGGTTAAAGGAAAATTCCCAAAAAACGAACTTGAATGCTTTGGAAATTCTCCATGAACAAGTCAATTTTTACCAGCCAGATGTGATTTTGGTAAATACCGGACTCATTCAAGAAACTGAAATTAGAGCTATGGCTCCCAGGGGATGTTTTATCATGGCCTGGGATGGTTTTGTCAAACCTTTACTGCAGCAAAATAAAAAGTACGACCTCATTTTAACTTGCCTAGATTCCATTCAACATAAATTTGAAAAAATAGGAACCAAGTCGGCCTTACTTCCTTTTGCATTTGACCCTCGAGTTTTAAATTTTGTAGATTCCACTAAAACAGAAACTTGTACTTTTAGTGGAAGTATTTCCGCCGTTCATCAATCGCGATTGAATTTCTTACATAAATTAACAAAATCTGGACTAGATTTCAACCTGTACCTTGGAAATTACGACACTGGATTAAATCCTTTTTCAAGAACCATTTTGCGCGAAATCATTCAGAACAAAAACAGTAGAAATTTGTTGAAAATTTTCCAATTACAGGCAAATAACAACAAGGGCGGTTGGGGATTAGAAATGTATAAAATTTTAGCAAGATCTGTTTCTACTCTCAATTTCCACGGAGATGAGGTGGAAAAAGCTTGCAATATCCGTTTATTTGAAGCAACAGGTTTTGGAACTTGTTTGGTAACCGATAACAAACCCGGCTTGGAAGATTTTTACAAAAAAGATGAGGAAGTTCTAACTTTCGACCATATTGATGACCTCATTGATAAATTAAAGTACTTGGAAAATAATCCACAAATTGCTCACCAAATTGGTGAGGCCGGTAAAGCCAAGGTTTTCAGTTCTCATTTATGGGAACATCGAGTGCAAGATTTAGTTTCAATCATTCATAAACATATTTAAAAGTGGGGATTGTAATCAGACAAAGCATCAAATACTCAATCTTAAGTGCCTTTGGCTCGTTGATTGGAGCATTAAGTGTGCTTTTCATTTACCCCTTAGATCTTTCACTGTATGGATACGCCAATGGAATCAATAGTTTAATTGTATTTTCGGCACCAATTTTAGGATTCAGCAGCAATGCCATTCTGACCAAGTATTTTCATTCCAAATCCCTAAATGCTGGCCAAACCCTTTCCCTATCATTTGTTTTCACTAGCCTATTTTCAATAAGTTTAAGCCTATTCGTTTTTTTTGCACAAAAACCAATTTTTCAAATTTTACAAAAATCAGGTTATAATACATTATTTTTGGAGGAGAATCTGTTTTACATCCTTATTGGGGGAATTGCCTTGGCCTTTATCTCACTTCTAACGAATCTTTCTGCAAATTTTCAACGAACAGTCGTACCAAATTTAATTCTAAATTTAGGTGTAAAATTAGTATTCCCCCTATTAATTCTTGGGGCCTATTTTGCTATACTTTCCAAAACTTCAGTTTCATGGATTCTCATTACCTATTATGTTTTAGCCTTATTATTTCTCTTTTTTTATACCTACAAAATAGGACAAAAAAGAGATTTTAGTTTTGAAAAATTCAAATTTAAGTCGATCCCCAAAAGCCTATTTACCTTTACCTTCATTTCCGGATTTACAGGAGTAGCCAATTTACTGGCAAGCAAATTAGATATTTTGGCCTTGGCCGGCTTTGGAAGTTTAGAAGACATAGGAAAATATTCCATTGTATTTTTCATTGCAAGTTTTATTGAAATTCCAATGGCTGGCATCTCAAGTATTTCGGCACCGATTATTGCCAAACACTTAGAAGAAAAAGAATATGCTGAATTGAACCAATTGCTTAAAAAAGTGTCAAACACATTATTCCTTTCTGGAACTTTTTTATTCGTAGTTTTGGGAAGTATTTTTCAAAACTTGGGAGATATTTCAGGACATTCCGAATTATTCAATAAAGGAATAAATGTATTTTTAATTTTAGGTTTAGCCAAATTAGTCGATATGGTAACAAGCCTCAACACACATGCGATTAGTTACTCAAAATTATACCATTACAATTTATATTTTGTTATTATCTCTGCGATCTTCAATGTATTTTTGACGTATTTTTTTACCACAAAATATGGTATCACAGGAACAGCTTTAAGTATTTTGATTTCTATTACACTATTTAATTTACTTAAATTCATTCTTCTAAAAATAAGTTTCGATCTAAATCCTTTTTCAAAAGTTACATTCAAAATATTACTCATACTAATCATTTTGTCTAGTTTAAATTATTGGATGCAGACTAATTTAAATGCATTTTTAGAACTCATTTTAAAAGGAAGTTTATCCGTGATTTTATTTTTAATTTTATTGAAAATTATCAAGCCTATTCCGGAAGTGGATGAAAAAATATTTTCCAAAAACGGATTACTTCGAAATATTTTTAAGAAAAATTATATTCGTAAAAATTTAGGATTTTAATTGACAAAATTTTGAAAAAATTATTCTCCAAAATACCCATCTTAAGAGAGCTTGTCCGACAATTTGAGATTTCTCAATTCAAAAAAAATTGGAGAAAAATGAACACTCATAATTATACGGTTCCGGGCGACAGACCCTTTCCAATCAACAATGTCAAAGTAGGAATTCATTCCTACGGGGAACTCAATGTACAAAGTTTATACGAGCAAGAAGGTGAATTTTTACAAATCGGAGATTTTGTTTCAATCGCTCCAGGTGCTTGGTTTATCTTGGGAAACAATCATCAAACAAATACCCTGACAAGCTACCCACTTTGGTCTAGATTTATCGCATACAATCCCATCGATTCTACCACAAAAGGCCCAATTATTATCGAAGATGAGGTTTGGATTGGCACCAATGCATTAATTTTAAGTGGTGTTAAAATCGGTAAAGGTGCCATTGTAGCCGCGGGTGCTGTGGTAACCAAAGATGTCCCCAATTATGCCATAGTGGGAGGCAATCCCGCAAAAATTATCAAATATCGCTTTTCAGAAGAGGTAATTTCTGAACTAAATAAGGTAAATTTGAAGGATTTTCCCCTTGATAAAATCAAAAACAATATCCAAGAAATTTATAAAGAAATTAAAACCCCAGAAGACTTAAAAACCCTATTAAATAGAATAATTGTTAATTGTTAATTGTTAATTGTTAATTGTTAATTGTTAATTGTTAATTGTTAAAAAACTATAACTCATAACCCATAACTCATAACTCATAACCCATAACCCATAACTCAAAAAAATGTCCAAAATAATTGCCTTTTACCTTCCCCAATTCCATCCCATACCAGAAAATAATGCTTGGTGGGGAGAGGGTTTCACGGAATGGACAAATGTGGGTAAGGCAAAACCACTTTTTAAAGGACATTACCAACCCCGCGTACCAGCCGATTTAGGATATTATGATTTACGTTTGCCTGAATCGAGAATTGCTCAGGCAAAAATGGCAAAAGAATATGGAGTAGATGGATTTTGTTATTGGCATTATTGGTTTGGCAATGGCAAACGATTAATCGAAAAACCATTTGAGGAGGTACTTCATTCAGGAGAACCTGATTTCCCTTTTTGTTTAGGATGGGCAAATCATAGTTGGGAAGACAAACAATTTAATGCAGAGGGAACTTCCAAGCTATTAATTGAACAAAAATATCCAGGTAAGGAAGATTACATTCTACATTTCAATTCCTTACTAAAAGCTTTTAAAGATCCTCGATATATTCAAATAGAAAACAAACCTGTCTTTTATATCCATTCACCTTATCGAATTCCCGACATTCAGGTTTTATTTCAAACTTGGCAGGAATTAGCAAAAGAAAATGGATTGAAAGGAATTCATTTTGTTGCCAATACCTATAATATGGAGGATATTGAGGTCTTTTTACAAATGGGGTTTGATGCAGTCAATACGGTTCGCATGTTTCATATTTTCAAAAAAGAAAATGACTTCCTTTCCGCATTGAAATCAAAAATTGGCAAATTACTTTTAAAAAAAGGACAAGTGGTTGATTACGCAAAGGCTGCCAAATTCTTTTCGGGCAAAGAGGACGAATCCGAACATGTTTATCCAAGTATATTCCCCAATTGGGACCATTCCCCGCGCTCAGGTAGAGGCGGACATATTTTGCACAATTCTACCCCTGCAAAATTTAAAAAACACGTTAAAGAAGTGCTAAGATTAACAAAAAAGAAAAATCCACCACATCAAGTTATTTTCCTTCGATCTTGGAACGAGTGGGCGGAAGGAAATTATATGGAACCCGATTTACGATTTGGCAAACAATATTTAGAAGCTTTAAAAGAAGCTAGAAGCGAAGAAAATTTTTAAAAATATGGGAGCAACTATTCAAATGGTGGACTTGAAAAGTCAATACAATCGCTTGAAAGGTCCAATTGATGAGGCCATTCAATCGACAATTGACAACACCCGCTTCATCAAGGGTCCCAATTTTACTAAATTTCAAGAGGAATTATCAGCTTATTTAAACAATGCGTACGTAATTGCTTGCGCCAATGGGACCGATGCCCTTCAAATCGCTTTCATGGCGCTGAACCTTGAAAAAGGTGATGAGGTAATCGTTCCAGCGTTCACTTACGCTGCAACGGCAGAAGTCATAGGCTTATTGGGTTTAACGCCTGTTATGGTAGATGTTGATCCACAAACCTTTAATTTAACAGTTGAAAATATACGACCAGCACTTACTTCCAAAACAAAAGCCATTGTACCGGTTCATTTATTTGGACAATGTGCAGAAATGGAAGGTATTTTAAAATTTGCCAAGGAACATAATCTGTATGTTATTGAAGATACCGCTCAGGCAATTGGCTCAACCTATACCTTTTCAGATGGCACAAAAGAATTTGCAGGCTGTATGGGAGATATAGGAACTACTTCCTTCTTTCCTTCCAAAAATTTAGGCTGTTTTGGAGATGGTGGCGCTATTTTCACTAGAAATACAGAATTAGCAGAGCGCTTACGCATGATTGCCAATCACGGACAAGCCAAACAATATTTTCATGAAATCATTGGGGTAAATTCACGCTTAGATGAACTTCAAGCTGCTATATTACGTGTAAAATTGCCTGAATTAGATGATTTCAACGAAAGAAGAAGAAATGTAGCGGATTTTTACGACCAAAGACTAAGTAAAATCCCAGAGATTAGCACACCTTTCAGAAACCCGAAATCCAGCCATGTTTTTCATCAATACACTATCCTAGTGAAGAGTGAGCGAGTGATTAGTGATCGAGTGGAAATTGGGGGGCGTAGAGATGAATTAAAAAACTATTTAGCAACAAAAGGAATTCCCAGCATGATTTATTATCCAATGCCCTTGGATGAGCAAAAAGCCTTCAGCAGCATTGGTCGAGTGGTTGGTAATTTGGAGAAAAGTAAACAACTTTGCAAGGAAGTCCTTTCTTTGCCCATTCATACAGAAATGGATGAAGAGCAATTAACTTACATAACTGAACAAATCATTGAATTCTTCAAACAACAATAATCCTTTTATTCACCCAACTGCAGTAGTTGACGATGGTGCGCAAATTGGCAATGGAAGCAAAATTTGGCACTTTTCTCATATCATGCCAGGTGCTGTGATTGGGGAACAATGTAATATAGGACAAAACGTAGTTGTATCGCCCAATGTAATATTGGGTAAAAACGTTAAGGTTCAAAACAACGTTTCCATTTATTCAGGAGTGATTTGTGAAGATGATGTATTTTTGGGACCTTCCATGGTTTTTACCAACATCTTAAATCCACGCTCTGCCGTCATTAGAAGAGATTCCTATATTAAAACCTTAGTTAAAAAAGGGGCAAGCATTGGCGCAAATGCGACAATTGTTTGTGGAAATGAAATAGGAGAATTTGCATTAATTGGTGCTGGGGCAGTAATTACAAAACCTGTTAAGCCGTTTGCATTGGTGATTGGGAATCCAGCCCGACAAACGGGTTGGGTGAGTGAATACGGACATAAATTACAATTTGACGAATCAGGACTTGCTATTTGTCCTGAATCTCAACAAGAATACAAATTAGATCAAAATACAGTAAAACGAGTTAAATGAAAAATTTTGCATTAATTGGTGCAGCGGGGTACATTGCACCTCGACACATGAAGGCCATCAAAGATACAGGCAATGATTTAGTTGCGGCCTTTGATCCCTATGATGGAGTTGGAATCATGGATAGCCACTTCCCAAATGCCGATTTTTTTACAGAATTCGAACGTTTTGATCGCCATGTTGATAAATTAAGAAGACAAGGAAATCCCATTGATTTCATTTCTATCTGCTCTCCCAATTATTTACATGATGCCCATATCCGCTTTGCATTAAAAAGTGGTTGTGATGTAATTTGTGAAAAACCCTTGGTGCTCAATCCATGGAATTTGGACGCAATTGCAGAAATTGAACAAGAAACAGGCAAACGCGTTTATTCTATTTTACAATTGCGCTTACACCCAAGTATCATTGCTTTAAAAGAAAAAATTAAAAACGGCCCGAAAGATAAGGTTTATGATATCAATCTAAACTACATCACTTCTCGCGGCAAATGGTATCATAGAAGCTGGAAAGGGGTTTTAGAAAAATCAGGAGGAATTGCAACCAATATTGGTGTACACTTTTTTGATATGTTGAGCTGGATTTTTGGAGAAGTTCAAGAAAACTTAGTGACTTCTATCAATTCCGAAACTGCAAAAGGGAATTTGAAATTAAAACAAGCCAATGTAAATTGGTCACTGAGCATAGACTACAACGAAATCCCCGAACAAGTCCGTTTGCAAGGAAAAAGAACTTACAGAACCCTGACAATTGAAGGGGAAGAAATAGAATTTTCAGATGGTTTTACAGAATTACATACCAAATCTTATGAAGAGATTTTGAAAGGAAATGGGTTTGGAGTGATGGAGAATAAAACTGCGATTGAGATAGTGAGCAAGATTAGAGGTAATAGGTAATAGGTAATTGGTAATAGGTAATTGGTAATTGGTAATTGGTAATTGGTAATTGATGAATCCCATGAAAATAGCAATGCTTTCTTTTCACCACAACAATGGGGGGGCTGCAATTGCTTGCGGGCGATTGGTGAAGGCATTGAGAGAAAATGGACATGAGGTACACTGGATCGTTCAGGAAGGAGGAATATCCAAAGAATATGATTCTTTAGGAAACACATTTTTTCAAAAAATTGGAAATTACATACGATTTGTAGCTGAGCGACTTTACTTCTTACCATTCGAAAAAAATAAATCTATCCGATTTCTTTTCAATCCAGGCATATTTGGACAAAACCTAAGCCATCATCCATCCATTCAATCAGCAGATATCATTCATTTGCATTTTACCAATTTTGGGTTTTTGTCCATTCAAAATATTCAACAACTGCTAGCCTTAGGCAAGCCTGTGTTTTGGACTTTACACGATATGTGGGCTTTCACCGGTGGTTGTCACCATTCGGGAACCTGCGAAAATTACCAGTCGCAATGTGGTTTTTGTGAAGAATTTATAAAAAAACCAGCCAAAAATGATTTATCAAATCAACTATGGCAGAAGAAATTAAAGGCTTTCAAAGCACCAAATTTACAGGTAATTACTTGCTCAAATTGGCTAAAACAAAGAGCACAAAAAAGTAGTATTCTCAAAAATCACAACATTTCTGCAATTCCAAACACTTTAGATTCTCATCAAATTTTTGTCCCGAATCCTAAAGAGAAAGCTAAAAAAGCACTAGATTTAAATACTGACCTCCCCTTGCTGTTGTTTGTAGCTGTCAGACCCAACGCAATCAAAAAAGGATTCAAACAATTTATAGAGGCAATAAAAATCCTAGAATCTCAAACAAATTTTCAAATCGGAATTGTTGGAAACGTAATAGATAAATCTGTTTTTGAGTCCATAAAAACAAAAATACATTTTTTTGGACACATTTCAGAGCTTGAAAAAATGGCAATGATTTATCAAGCGGCCGATACTTATATCACCACCTCTTTGGAGGAAAATCTACCGAATACCATCATGGAGGCCATGGCATGTGGAACTCCCTGCGTTGGATTTGAAATAGGCGGAATACCAGAAATGATAGACCATCAAAAAAATGGATATGTGGCCAAAGCTTTTGATACGGCCGACTTTGCCCATGGCATTCTTGAAACAATAAAAAATAAAGAATCATGGGGCAAATTAGCCAGAGTAAAAGTTGAAGAACAATATGCAGAAAAAATCATTGTCCAAAAACATTTGGAAGTCTATCAAAATGCGCTGAACAATGAAGTATAAATTGAGCATCATCACTATCACCTACCAGGCCAAAGACTATATCAATAGTACCTTGCAATCTGTGTTTGAACAAAAAGATTTACAAGCTGTTGAATATATTGTAGTCGATGGCGCTTCTACAGATGGCACTTGGGAAATTATCCAAAATCATTCGGACAAAATTCAACAAAAAATTTCTGAAAAAGATAAAGGAATTTATGATGCAATGAACAAAGGCTTGCAAATGGCAACTGGAGAATATGTGCTTTTTTTAAACGCTGGTGACACCTTTGCAAACGCTGAAACACTTTCTAAAATCTTAAAAGACTTAGAAGGCAAACCCGATGTATTATACGGCGAGGCTCAATTCATCAACCTAAAGCATGAAATTTTAGGACTCCGCTCGGACCTAACTCCCCAAAAATTACCCACTCAAGCTACTTGGAAAGACTTTAAATTTGGCATGGTAATTTGCCACCAATCCTTCATTGCAAAAAAAACCATTGCACCCTTATTTGATTTAAAATATCGCTTGAGTTCCGACGTTGATTGGGAAATTAATTGCTTGAAACGTTCAAATAAAATCCAAAAAACAGACTATCCGATTTCCAATTACCTCATGGGTGGAGCCTCCGTACAAAACCTAAAAGATTCTTGGAAGGAAAGATTCGAGGTATTAAAATCACATTTTGGCTTAATACCTACCATTTTCCATCACCTATTTATTATATTTAGAGGATTAATTTTTGCCTTTCAAAAAAAGGGCAAATATTGGTAATAAATATGAAGAATTATTTAGCCATCTTTTTTTTGATTGCATCAACATTTATAATTAATGCGCAGAAATTTCATTTGCGTTCCGGTGTAGGCATAAGCAGTTTAAATTGGTATGAAAACCAATCAACAGCTAATTTTTCTTTTCAATTAACTTACCAAAAACCCAACTCAAGCAAGCTTTTTTTTAGTGAAGTGAAAACCTTTGGTAACATTGCCAATTCAAAGGTTGATCCTGCTCATTATGAATTTATTCCATACCAAATGCAGGGACAAACTCAACCCATGGAATTGGACATCAATAAATTATCTGCAACCTATAGAGGAGGAAGTGCTGAAATTGGTGTATTATTTAACCAAACTAGAGGTAAATCCCAACCTTTTCTATCGCCAGAGGTAAGTTTTTTCAGTATTTCTTTGGCTAGAAAAATATCTACCGACATCACACAATATGTAGAGGAAGAAAAATATGCTTTACATGGATTATCTGCCGGATTAAATTTAATTCTGCCAGGAAAAGCAAAATGGATTTTTTCAACTAAGGCATTTTTACCAATCTTAACAAATTTTACACTGTACGGTAGATATATTGGGGTTCCTTATGAAACAAGCTCTCAAAAAAATGAAGTTAGTTGGAGAAACCAAGTAGAAGTTGATATTAAAAAATTCAATTTTGGAATTGACTATGATCTGTATAATTTGGGGGGTACAGAAAATTTAAAATCAAAAACTATTTTCAATAGTCAGAATAAAATGTTATCCGTCTATATAAATTATTTATTTTAAGTGTTGAAAGCCTATTATCTACCCTTATTATTTGCAATTTCCTTTTCCGCTTTTTCACAAAATACAAGTACTGAACTTCCCGATGTGGTAGTTCATAGTTTTGAGAAAAATAGAAAAAAATTAAGCAATCCTGATGCTATTTCTCATCTCGACTCCCTGCAATTGCGCATAAATTCTGGCACATCTTTTGTCAATGTTTTCAATGCTATCACCGGAGTGAAAATGGAAGAACGCTCGCCAGGAAGCTACCGACTAGCCATTCGTGGCAGTTCGCTTCGTGCACCTTTTGGCGTTCGCAACGTGAAAATTTATTGGAATAATATTTCCTTAACAGATGCTGGGAACAATACCTATTTCCAACTATTTGAACCCGATTTTTTCCATCAAGCCACTATTTCTAAAGGACCTTCTGGCGGACTTTACGGCGCTGGTACGGGTGGAACGATGCAATTGAACTCAATTATTAATAATTCACCCTTCGACAAGCTCAGGGACCGATTAACAATTAACAATTCATATAATTCTTTGGGGGGAAACAAGCATACATTCGACCTGAATTTTGGAAACAAATCAATCCAAAACCGGGTTTACGTTTCCTACAGAAATCAAAAAGGATACCGGGAACAATCGGATATGGAAAAGACTTTCCTTAGTTTCCAAGCACAAAAATCCTTTGGCGATGCGGGAAGAATTGAATTTTTAAGTTATTATGGCAATTTACGCTATCAAACACCTGGTGGACTAACGCTCACCCAATATTTGGCTAATCCCAAACAGGCTCGTCCTACGGTAGGTACTGCAAAAGGTGCCATCGACCAAAAAGCAACCTTTTACATACAAAGTTTTTTCTCAGCCTTATCCATAAAAAACCAAATAGATAATCATTGGGCATACGATGCTTCTCTAGGATACCAACAGAATGATATTCAGAACCCAAGTATCAGAAATTACGAAATTAGAAACGAGCCAAATATCAATTCAAGAGGGGTTCTCCATTTCAAAAACGATGCCAATAATTTCTCTTGGGATGCCGGTTACGAGTTTTTATCCGGAAAATTCAATAGCTCAACCTATGCCAATAATTTAGGAGAAAAAGGAGCTTTACAAGTGGAACAAAATGCGCAAATAGAACAATATACAGCATTTTTCCAAACCGACTACCAAACTAAAAACCATTGGAATTTTACTATTTCTGGTAGTTTAAATAAACTTTGGACCAATTTAAACAATCCAGAAACGGTATTTTCTCCCCGCATTTCAATTGGTAAAAAAATAGGACAAAATCAATATTTGTTGGGCAAAATAGCCCATGGATTTTCACCTCCTAGCATTGCAGAAATTAGACCGTCAAGCGCGGTTTTGAATCCCAACTTACAAGCAGAAAAAGGCTGGAATCACGAATTAACCTACCGAAATAATTTTACAAAAGGTAATTGGGAATTAACTGCCTATTGGTTTGAACTGCAAGAAAGTATTTCATTAAGACGTACCGCAGATGGTGCAGATTATTTTGAAAACGTTGGACAAACCCGACAAAAAGGAATTGAAAACACCTTCAATTACAAGCTAAATAAATTATTAACACTAACCGCTGCCACAACCTTGCAAGATTTTCACTTCATCAATTACAAAAGTGTAAACACTAACTACAGTGGCAATCAATTAACGGGCACCGCACCTTTTGTTCAATCTTTTGTTGGAGTTGTTCAAGTTCATCCAAACTTCAACATCATCCCTCAATTCATTTATACCGATGCCTTGTATCTAAATGACGCAAATACAGACCTCCTTCCAGCTTCAAGATATTGGAATTTAAAATTTAACTATTCCAAGAAAATTAGGAATTTCGGGACAAAAATTTGGATAAATCTTGACAATGTCTTGAACGAAAACTACAGCTCGGGTCCCGATTTAAACGCTGTCGGAGGACGTTATTACAATGTATCTATGGGAAGAAATTTCAGCCTTGGACTTCAATTAGAATGGTAATGAACAAAAAGGAACGTTTTGCAGAACTTGTAAATCATTTTTCAACCCATTTCCCTGAGGCAGAAACAGAACTCCATTATTCCAATCCATTTGAATTATTGGTTGCAGTGGTTTTATCTGCCCAATGTACCGACAAGCGGATCAACCAAGTTACACCAAAATTATTTGAGCGTTTTCCGAATCCACAAGCCTTGGCCGACAGCTCAGTGGATGAAATCTTTTCATACATCCGTTCCGTCTCCTATCCTAATAACAAGGCAAAGCACTTGTTGGGTTTAGGGCAAAAATTAGTAGATCAATTTGAGGGAGAAGTACCATCTACCATTGAAGATTTGCAAACCCTACCGGGTGTTGGGCGAAAAACGGCTAATGTGATAGTTTCGGTAATCTACAACCAACCCGCCATGGCGGTCGACACACACGTTTTCAGGGTTTCGCACCGACTGGGACTAGTTCCTAAAACGGCCAAAACGCCTCTTTTAGTAGAAAAAGCATTGGTCAAACATTTACCAGAAGAGATCATTCCGAAAGCACATCATTGGCTTATTTTACACGGAAGGTACGTTTGTTTGGCAAGAAGTCCGAAATGTGAATCTTGCAAAATCACAACTTTTTGTCAATATTTTGAGAAAACAAAAGGCAAGAAATGAGTACCCTTGAAATCATAGGAGTTATTTTATCGATCTTGGGCGTAGTTTTTACAGCCCAAAAAAAGATGATTGCATGGTACATCAACATCTTGGCTTCCTTGGTGTATGGATATATATTTTATGAAGCGAATTTGTATGCGGATGCAGAGTTGCAAGTTTTTTTTATAGGCTCCGCCATTTATGGCATTTTTCAATGGTCTAAAAATCAAAAAAATTGGCAGGCAACCAATTCACAATTTAAGTCTTTAGCCATTGGATTTATTTTAACTCTTAGTACAGGAAGTCTATTGGGATATTTTCATCAACAATTCACCCAAAACGTATCCTTCCCTTATTTTGATGGAATTTTAACGGCAGCATCCATTTGGGCAACTTACCTAGCTGCACATCAAAAACGAGAAAATTGGATTATTTGGATGGTAATTGATGCCCTTTATGTCCTTATGTATATCTATAAAGACCTTTACCTAACAGCAGGCCTATACGGATTATTTGTGGTATTGGCGTGGAGAGGACTTTTTAAGTGGAAAGTGGAAAGTTGAAAGTGAAAAATTATGCAATCCCATTTCAACTTTCAACTTTCACCTTTCCACTTTCCACTTTCAACTTTCCACTTTATCTAGGTATTCCATCAACTTATCCTTAGCCAAAGAAAGAGCGATGGCAATGGCATAAGAAGTTAGAACGGAACCGATGGCAGAGCCTTCTTTGGATTCTGACTTTTCGTTTTTTTCTTTTTTATCGGAGCCAGACAATAAAGAATAAAGCAAGTAACCACCTGCCACAACAGCACCAGCAACTAAAATTTGGGTACCACGCACCTTGGCAGTTTCTTTAAGGTCCTCTATGGATTGATTCAATTCATTCTGAAAAGTTTGAGCCTGGGCTTCCAACTCTTCTCTATTCGGCTTCTGGCTCATAGTGTATTTCTTTGGTAGATTCTTCCGCCTCCTCTGAGGTCTTGAAAGTCGGTTGTTTTTGGAAAGACCAAAATAAAATTAGTCCAACCAATAAACTTAAAACGGCCATCAATAAAAATCCAAGGTAAGAACTTTGAAAATAATCGTTAATGGCAAATGCGAGTGCGAATAAAATAAACAAAAAGGCAACGGCCAAGGCAAAGGCGGCGAAAATAAATTTTACCACCTTAATCAAAAAGGCTTCAATTGCCTCTTGAACATCCAATTTGATCAATTCAAATTGGGTTCGCAGGTAATTTGTCAATAAATCAACTATTCGATTATTGTCAAAAAGTCCCATTTATTTTTGTTTTAATTTAGCCTCAATAGAATGTTGTGTATGAGGAACTAAGCGAAGGCGATCTTTAGAAATCAATTTACCTGTTTCGATACAAACTCCATACGTTCCATTTTTAATACGCATTAAAGCTTTTTCAAGATTTTGGGCAAACTTTTGTTGTCTACCAGCCAACTGGTTTAAATTTTCTTTTTCAGCTGTATCTGCACCATCTTCTAAAACTTTTGAATTTCCCGAGGTATCATCGGTACCCGAATCATTTTTTTTACTGATGGTTGCCATCAAATAGTTTAATTCAGATTTAGTTTCCTCTAATTTCTTTAAAATGATTTCCTCAAATTCTTTCAATTCCTCTGCGGAATAACGTTGTTTTTCCTCGGCTGCCATAATATTTTAGCGTAAATTTTTTGTAAATAGAACCTGTACAAATATACTTAATTAGTGGAAAGTGGAAAGTGGAAAGTGGAAAATTATTTTTTTATTAAATTTTAAAACTAAAAACTAAATTAAACTTTTCACTTTTCACTTTCAACTTCTTTTCCTGATTTTTATATTCAAAAACTCTACACCTACAGAAAAGGCAATGGCAAAGTACAAATAGCCTTTGGGGATGGCGCCGATGTGGTTGCCGAGGATGCTAAGTTCTGAATTATGAGAAGCCTCAGCGATGAGCATGAATCCGATCATGATGAGGAAAGAAAGTCCAAGCACTTGTAAAGAAGGGTGATTGTTTACGAAATCGCCAACGGGGCCAGAGAAAAGCATCATGATGAGTGCAGATAGGATAACGGCGATGATCATGATGAAGATTTGGTCGGAAAGTCCGATGGCAGTCAGAATGGAATCGATAGAGAACACCAAGTTAATCACTGCAATTTGAATGACCACGTTCATCATTTTTTTTGTGGCATTTGGTTTTTCAATCGGGTCTAGTGGCGATTCCACATGTTCAATTTTTTCATAGATTTCATTGGTGGCCTTGTAGATGAGGAATAATCCACCGAGAAAAAGAATGACTGCTTGTCCAGACGGGGCAGCTTGTATAAAAGTTGAATGAAAATGCAGAAAAGGTTCTTGAAGTGAGATCAGGAAAGATATTCCAAAAAGCAAAAGAATTCGAAAACCCATGGCCAGGAAAAGTCCGATATTACGAGCTTTACCTCGTTCCTCCTTAGGAAGTTTGGAAGATGCTATAGAGATAAAGATTATGTTATCTATTCCGAGAACGATTTCCAGAAAAGTTAAAGTGATTAAGGAGACGATGGCGTCTAGTGTAAAAATGGAACTCATAATTTTTTCTTGCAAAGATGTTGGAATTCAAGCAGATAATCAATGGGGGCACAAATTTTTCAAAAAAACTTATATTTTTTTAAAAGCAACTCTTGCAAAAAACAAAAAAATCTACCATCTTTGCAGACCAATTCAACGGAATGGTCTAATAGCTCAGCTGGTTCAGAGCACCTGCCTTACAAGCAGGGGGTCCTAGGTTCGAATCCTAGTTGGACCACCATTCAAAACACAAAAACACCTTTCACCTCAAATGGAAGGTGTTTTTTTTATGCCTTTAATTTTGAGGAATAAAAAATCCCCTAACCCACTGAAGCAGGGCACATTATCTCCAAAAAAAGTATAACTTTAAATTGATGTTCATGTCTAATTTTATTAAACCTATAATCGATGAGTATTCAATTGACGATTAACAAGAAAAAAGTGTCTTTGGATATCGATCCAAATACACCTTTACTTTGGGCCTTACGGGATCATTTATCACTGAAAGGAACCAAATATGGTTGTGGAATTGCCCAATGCGGGGCATGCACCGTTTGGGTGAATGGTGAAGCTACTCGTTCCTGCGTTTTACCTCTTTCTGCTGTGGCAAATGCAGATGTAACCACCATTGAAGGATTAAGCGAAAAAGGCGATCATCCGGTGCAGGTAGCTTGGGACCAATTGGACGTTCCGCAATGTGGCTATTGCCAAGCGGGACAAATCATGACCGCTGCCTCTTTCCTAAAGAAAAATCCGAAACCAAGCACGACAGAAATCATAGATGGGATGTCGGGAAATATCTGCCGTTGTGGCACTTACCACCGAATCCAAGAAGCAGTTAAATTGGCTTCTGAAATAGCAGCAAAGAAAAAAACTAGCTCCACCAAAAAATCGGCAAAAGCATGAAAAATTCAAGAAGATCATTTTTGCAGCAAACCGCCTTGGCAACCAGCGCCTTTTGCTTGGGTTTCGATTGGTTTAAAGCAGAGGGCAAGGCAGGCGCTATGGTCGCTTCAACGGTTGAAGCAGGCCGATTCAATGCGTATTTAGAGATTTCATCCCTAGGAAAAGTAATTATCTATTCACCCAATCCAGAAATTGGACAAGGAATTAAAACGGCTTTCCCTGTTGTGGTGGCTGAGGAATTGGATGTGGATTGGAAAGATGTAGAGGTGCGTCAATCAAATTTGGATACCCAACGTTTTGATCGACAATTAACAGGTGGTAGCGGTGCCCTCAAACATTCGTGGGATCGCTTGCGAAAAGCCGGTGCTACGGCTCGACAAATGTTCATTCAAGCAGCAGCCCAAACTTGGAAAGTGGATCCGAGTGCCTGTAAAACGGCAAGCGGTTTTGTGATAGGACCTGCTGGCCAAAAAGCGAGTTATGGTTCTTTAGCTTCTTTGGCAGCTACCCTACCTGTTCCGACAGAGCCAACCTATAAAAATAGAAAGGACTATAAAATTATCGGAAAACGTACCAAAGGCGTAGATAACGCAAATGTGGTTACGGGGAAGCCAGTTTTTGGTTTAGATATTGAAAAGCCTGGAATGGTGATTGCGCAAATCATTCGTCCACCATTTGGGGCAACATTGAAATCGTTCGACGCAACGGATGCCCTAAAAATGCCAGGGATTATTGATGTTGTATCATTCAAAAATAAAGTTGCCATTGTAGGCCAAAGTACTTGGCAAGTGATGCAAGCACGTGCTGCTGTATCTTGTAAATACGATGGACAAAATTTAGAAAGCGAATCGACTCATAAAAAGTGGTTTGATGAGGGAATGGTAACAGAAAATGCACAGGTGAATCGAAAAGATGGGGATTTCAAAGCAGCTATTGCAAAGGCGGCCAAGGTCGTAGAAGCGACTTATGAGTGTCCGTTTATTTCCCATTCTCCAATGGAACCGATGAACTTTTTTGCGGATGTGCGTTCGGATGGGTCGGTGCTATTGGCAGGTCCAACACAAGTGCCTCAGTCTGCTCAAAAGGCTGTTGCTACTTTGCTGAATCGTGATGAGAAGAAAATTGAAGTAGAATTAAGTAAAATGGGTGGTGGATTTGGACGTAGATTAAACAATGATTATGCGCTAGAAGCAGCAGAATTGTCGAGCCTCATCAAAAAACCCGTAAAGGTTATGTGGACACGTGAAGACGATATGATGGGAGGTATTTATCGACCGGCAGTTCGCTATCATTTCAAGGCAGGCTTAGATGCTGCTGGAAATATGATTGCCTTTTATTTACGCGGAGTTGGATTAAATGCAGGCAATTCTACTCGACAAGACAACTTCCCGGTAGGAGCCATTGAAAATGTATTAATTGAATCGGTCAATCAAGTTTCTTCGGTTACCACAGGACCTTGGCGCGCACCTATTACTAATTTCTTAGGCTATGCAGAGCAGGCCTTTTTAGATGAAGTTGCAGAAGCAGCGGGTAAAGATCCGATTCAGATGCGATTGGATTGGTTGGCGCGCGTGAAGAGCAATCCAGTGGGTAAGATTACTTATGAACCCGATCGATTTATTGAGGTGATCAAACAAGCAGCTGAAAAATCGAATTGGAAGAAAAAACCGGGAGTTTCTCAAGGATTCAGTGTGTATTACTCGCATTTATCCTATGTAGCGCAAGTGGCGGATGCGGTAATGGTGAATGGAAAACCGAAAATTACACACATAACAGCTGTAACGGACTGTGGAGAAGTAGTGAATTTAAGTGGTGCTGAAAATCAAGTAAAAGGTGCTATTATTGATGGCATCGGTCATGCGATGTTTGCCAAATTGCGTTTTAATGAAGGGGTGGCATCACCATCAAATTTTAATTCCTACCGATTAATTCGCGGAAATGAAATCCCTACGATAGATGCACATTTTGTGGACAATGGCATTGCGCCAACGGGTTTAGGAGAACCGGCCTTACCACCAACGGGTGGTTCGGTGGCCAATGCGATATACGCCGCTTCAAAAAAACGCTTATATCGTCAACCATTTGATATTTAAGAAAAAGGTGCAGATAATGCACCTTTTTTTACTTATTTAATTCAATTTATGAAAATACTGATTATTTGTTTCTTTGGCATTTCTTTTTTGGGTTTTGGACAAAAGGCACCGTTTCTAAAAGATGCTTTAAACTATCGTTTGGGGGCATCAGTTAATCCAAAAAATAAATAAATCTTTTTTCTACTCCAAAGCCTTCATCAGGTTTTCATAAAAATGCTTTTGAGTTGACTCTTTTTCCAACCAAGGAAAATGACCACTTTGCTCAATGAATAGAAACTGTGACTGTGGAATAACGGATTTGATATCATAGGCAGCAAATCCAACCGGGTCTTGATACCCTTGAATGATAAATGCTGGACCTTTATACTTTTTCAAATTTATCATTCGTTGTTTCTCTTTTGCAGCATAGTCGGCTACCATGATTTTATTTATTCCAGCCTGTCCAGAATTTTGGAGAAATCTATTGCAGCCTTTGACTTTAACGCAGCTTCACGATCGAAAAAATACCCAGGCCAAATTTGCTTCATTCCAGGCTTTTCAGCAAGATCTTCGGGGCGAAGTCTCATTTGGATATTGTCTGAAAAATAATTGGCAAATTTCATACTCGGACTCCCAGAACCCACAAAAACCAGTTTTTCTACTTTTTCTGGATTTTGCGCACAATACTCCATAGATAACATTCCTCCCCAAGACTGACCGATTAAAATTAATTTTTTCAATTTTAACTCACTTCGCAGGGCTTCCAAATCTTCTATGTATTTTTCCAATGAAAGTGTTGTTGAATCAATTTTTGGCATGATGGTTTTTCCTGTCCCCCTTTGATGCAAGATAATTGAGCGAAAATTTTTACTTAAAAACTCATGAATCGGATACACATAATCTGGGTTTAATCCGGGTCCACCCGAAAGCAAAATAACAGGTGTTCCTGTTCCTTTTTCTTCAATAAAAATAGCTGTTTGGTCTTTGCTTTTAATAAAATAGCCCTCTTGTGCAAGGACTGAAATTGTAGAAATAAAAAGAAGTAATCCGATTAGTCTGATTCGCATGATATTTTTTTTAGGATCAATCAAATTGATTAATTCTAATTTAAATTAAAAATGAATTTTGTACCGATTTTCACAAAAAGGAACATTTTAAAAATTAAACAACAGAATATTTTATAGGTTTTAAATAAGTTAGAGGCTGTAAATTTAAAGTACAATTAAACTAAAACTTATATCATTATGAAAAAATTAATCTTACCCCTATTGTTTGGAACAATTCTTTTTACCTCTTGCGAGAAAGCCGCAGAAAAAAAAGAAGCTGTTAGTGCCGATTCATTGAAAGCATCCGTAGAAGCTTGGAATGTAAAATTTGAAGAAATTGTAAAAAATAAAGACTCTGTAGGTTTTGCCAATTTGTATTCAGAAGATGCTGTAAGAATGAACCCAAATTTTCCATCAACGGAAGGAAGAGCGGCCATCCAAAGAAGTGTGGTAGAACCGTTTAAAGTTATTGGCTCAACTAATCTTACCATGACAGATGCCATTGGTGATGAAAATACGATTACTACCTTTGGAACCTATGAGCACTTTTTACCCGATGGAAAATCTTTAGAAAAGGGTAAATACATGGGAATCCTTAAAAATGTTGACGGCAAATTAATTTCAATCAGAGATATTTGGAATTCTGATTCAGCTGCATCGCTCCCACCAACCAAATAATTTATTTACACATAAATTAATTTAGAAAACGGAGTGAAATTAAATCCCAATTTAGGTAAAATTGGGATTTTTTGTAGGCTAAAAATTAATTGAATTTTTGATAAAAAGCCTGATTAGCAATAGCCAGCATTGGTTTGTCGCCCGAGCTGTCACCATAGGCATAAATTTCTTTATAATTGTCTAAATTATATTCTTGCAAAATCCGAGAAACCTTTTCATCTCCATGGCAATTTTTACCTATTAAATTACCGCTTATGTTTCCTTGTATAATTTCCAATTTACTTGCCAAACAATTTATGTCTTGAGAAACACACCAAGGTTTCAACCAATTTTCTGCAGATGCAGAAACAAGGACAACCTCATGACCTGCTTTCTGGTGCCATTTCATTTTTTCATAGGCTTCTTTCCTGAGCATTTTCGGAATTATTTTCTCTGAAAATTGATCGCAATAATTTTGAAAGGTAGTAACAGGCATTCCCGCAAAGAAGAAGTGTAAATATTTTTCTTTTGTAAGTTGACGGTCAATAAGTCCTAATTTAAAACCAATTAAAGTTGGTAAAAGTAAAAACATACCCCAATAAAAATACCCATTACCATATACATATTTCACTATGGCAAACATGGAATCCTTGTGGGTAAGTGTTCCGTCGAAATCAAAAAAAGCAATTTGTTTTTTCACAGGCTCAGTTTCTTGAAAATACCTTCAGGAATCAATCGAATGATTAACATGATCCATTTCCAAAACCACTTTATATAAACAATGTCTTGCTTTTTTTCTAAGGCATTGTAAATCGAATTTGCCACATCCATGGGTTGCGCCGTTAGAATTGCAGGCAAATCTAAATTTTCCGTCATTTTGGTGTACACAAATCCGGGTAAAACGGTAGTAACTTGTACTCCAAATTTGAACAACTCGTTTCGTAAGCCTGAAAGGTAAGCAATTAATCCAGCCTTGGCACTTCCATAAATGTAATTAGAACCCCTTCCTCGTAAACCGGCCACTGAAGCAATTCCGGCAATTTGTCCCTTTTTATTTTCTTTGTAAGTCCGAGAAATAATATTTAGAATCGATACAGC
Organism: Sandaracinomonas limnophila; assembly: GCF_004005965.1. Taxonomy (GTDB): domain Bacteria; phylum Bacteroidota; class Bacteroidia; order Cytophagales; family Spirosomataceae; genus Sandaracinomonas; species Sandaracinomonas limnophila. Next base: position 60,871 of record NZ_SACY01000002.1, read on the forward strand.
TCCTGTGTAATTTACTTGAATTGTATTTAAGAGGATGGAAGAATCTGTCACTGCTTTTTCATTTTCTTCCATGAATCCAAAAACCAAGATACTTGTTTCAGGAACAGTAGGAAGTGATTTCCAAAAATCTATGTGGCTCTCCAGTTTTGTAGCATCAAAGGCTATTGTTGTACAATTTATGTTGTATCTAATACTTACATCGGATTGCAATGAGTTTAAATCATTTGGATTTCTGGCAGCCAGTAGCAAATCATACCCTTTGGAAGCATATTTGCTGGCCAAGGCTCTACCCATATCAGAATTTGCACCTAAAATTAAAGTTGTTGCCATTATAATTTAATTTGAAGTCGTTTAGATTGTAGTGAAATGAATTTTGAAGGATTGTATTTTCCCAATATGGACACAAATTTTTGTGCATTGGGGTAGGTTTCAAAAAACATTTTGGATTGCATGCGTGCATCTTTTGATAAATAAATCCGCCCTTTATATTGTAAAACTAATTCATCCAATTCATCTAAAAATGGAAACAGATTTTTACGCACCGGCAGGTCAAGGGCCAGTGTGTAACCTTTCATAGGAAAAGAAATAAGGCTTTCGTCTTCACCAAATATTTTTAAAACTGCTAAAAAAGATGCATGACCATTGCTGGAAATTTTCTTTAAGATCTCTACTAAGCCTTCACGCGATTCAAGTGGAAGTACGAATTGATATTGAACAAATCCTTTTTTGCCATATCCCCTATTCCAATGTTGAATGGCATCTAAGGGATAAAAAAAGGGTTCATAGGATATTACATTATTAATTTCTCGTTTGAACATTTTGTTGTAATAGAGAAAATTAAAAATAGATACAGTCAATTTGTTTAAAAGAAATGATGGCAGGTAAAATGGCAGTGTCAGTAATTTCTTTTTAGGCAATTTTAAAGGTGATTTTTGTAAGGATTCTGGCAAATCTTCCACTTTAGCATGCTCACCCAACATTAAAATGCTTCGACCAAATCCTTCACCCGATTTCAGACAGTCAATCCAGGCAACTGAATAGGTATATGAACTATATTTATCTAACAGTTCGATGATTTCATTCAGATTTTTAGCTTTAATCATTTTTTGCTTGATATAAGCTGTTTCAATTTTTTTCAATTGGAACTTCACTCGAGTAATAATTCCAGTTAGTCCCATACCACCGGCAGTGGCATGAAACAAATCTGAATTCTGAGTTGGCGAACATGTCAAAATTTCCCCTGAGGCGATCATCACATCCATTTCAAGCACGTGCTTGCTAAAGCATCCTTCCACATGATGGTTTTTTCCATGAACATCTGAAGCAATTGCCCCACCAACAGTAATATATTTTGTTCCGGGTGTTACTGGCAAAAACCAACCTTGGGGTACAACAAAATCCAAGATGGATTCCAAGGTAATTCCTGCCTCTAGTTCAATGAGGCCTGTTGAAGAATCGAAACCTAGTAAATGATTAAATTTTAAGGTAGAAAATACATTTTTTGCTAAAGAAGCATCTCCGTAACAACGTCCCATTCCGCGAGCAATAACTTCCTCGGATTTCGACAATTTTTCCTCCAATTCACTTACTAGAGAAAAGGATTGTTCGTTTGATTGTATCACTGGGTAATTCCCCCAGTTACTGATACTTTTCTTCATATTTAAAATGTAATATCCTTCTTATAGATAAGTAAATAAAAACTCAGTATCCAGAGAAGGAGTGTAATTTGTAAAAATCGATCTTTGTATAAGATTTTTGTAGGAGACCCAGAATCATTTTGCACAAAGATAATTTGTAAATAGCGCAATACCCCCACTAATACAAAAATACTTGTATAAAATAAATGCTGAGTTTTAAGTCGTGCCACCACTTCCGGACTGATACAATACATGAGGTAACATACTAAAATAACAGAACTTACAATGGTTATACTAACATTTAAAAACTCTTTATTGTAGCCATCAATTGCCTTTCTCATTTCAATTCCGGATGACATTTGTAATAAAACATCATCTCTTCTTTTGCCCAATGCCATAAATAAGGCCAATAAAAAGACCATCAAAATTAGCCACATTGAAAGTGGAACATTTGCCAAAACGGCACCTGCATGAATGCGTATAACAAAGCCAATGGCTATTATTAGCACATCAATAATGGGAATATTTTTTACGCCGAAAGAATAAAATAGATTTAATATAAAATAAAACGAGAGGTATAAAAAAAAGATTTTATTTAATAAAAATCCGCCTACAAAAGCTACAAGAAATAAAACCACTGCCAAGGCTAAACCCACAACTGGATTAATTGTCCCTGCTGCAAAAGGTCGATTTTTTTTCACTGGATGCTGCGCATCTTTAACTCGATCCTGATAATCATTAATTACATATATGCTACTGGCAGCAAAAGAAAATAAGAAAAATCCAATAAATAAATCTAAAGGTAAAGGTCCAAAAAAATCTCCTGCAAAAAATATAGGCAGGAAAAAAAACAAATTTTTAACCCAATGACTTACCCGTAGCAGTTGAAAATATTTCATTAAAAATTACTTAAAGAAAATATAAGACTAATTTATAGCCAATTTTCCTTTTATAAAAGAAACTTTAAATGTTTCAAAAGGAATTTGGTTGGAATAAATTTCAATCTGGTGCATTGAATCTGCTTCTTCTTTCAACTGAAAATAATAAGTGAATTTATTATTTGAAAGTTTAACATAATACACATCTCGAAAAGAATCCCCTTTTACTTTAATATCTATGAGTTTTTTTAGTTGTTCAGTGGGGGTATTCGAAATTGTATATTCCTTTTTGACCTCCAAGTTTTTAATCAATAAATTTAAATCTGTGTTAGGATCAAATTGTATAACTTGAAATGAAAAGGGAATAAACTCGTTAAATACCTGTAAATGTTCAGGAATAGCACCGGTTATACCACTAGGAATATGAAAAATTTTGGGTTTAACTAGGTCCACTTTACCATTTTTTATTTGCTTGGCCCTCTCTCTAAAATGAGCATTAGGAAAATAATTAGCCATGTAATTTGATTTATAATTTAAATAATTAAATCTCCTTTCGAGATACAAATTTTTTAGTGGTACTATTGATACGTATAAATTAAAGAAAAAATGCACGAGTGCCAGGAGTATCAAAAGGGGCGTAAATCGTTTAATTCCACCAACATTTTGTCGTAAAAAAATCAAGAGTAATAGATAAAACGTTAATGCCGAATAGAGGTAATATCTATTCTCCATGTTTTGCCGTAGGAAAAAGCTACTCAACATACAAGCAGCACTCCAAACTATCAAACCAATTATAACTTCATTGTGATTTTCAGAAGTAAAATCTAATTTTTCTTTAAATACATTTTTACAAAAATTAAATGAAATAACACTAAAAAAAAGGAAACTCAAAACCTGCAAGATGAGATAGCCTTTATTGAAGGGCGGACTTAAATACGTCCACAAAAGTTTCATTTTCTGGTGATTACTAAATTCAATTAATGGCGAAGTACTCAGAGCATTATTATCTGATGGTTTAAACATGAACAATAAAATTGCAATTCCAGTTGGGGCAATTAATTGCAAAAGCTTCGCTTTTTTGCGAAAGGCAAAAAACAACCAAATTGGTAATAAAAGTAGTCCTTGAGCTGAGCTAAAAAATCCACAAACCATTAACAAACCCGAAAGATTTATTTTATTTTCTCTCATTTTTTGCAAACTACCAATCACAAAAATGAGTACAAAAATGTTTTGAATAGCAAGAGGATTCAAATACATATCCCAAAACATGGGTAAAAATACTAGAAGAGAAAGTAAAACGGATTCGTTAAGGTTCAGCTTTAACGACTTATAAATTTGAAATAAAAAATAGGCAAATAAAATCGTTCCAAAATAAATTATTTCTTTCAAATCTATTGCTTGATGAAAAAAGTAATCTATTAAAAATACAATTTTTACAAAAAATAAAACGTGCTCGTGGTGATAGGAGAAAATTTCCCCAATTATTTGAATTAAATTGGGGAAATGTACCGTGTTATAAACAAAAGCCAAAGGATTTATTTCATCATAATACAGGGAATTTATAAAAACATAATGCCCTAACAACAAAGCGGTTACGAGTGGTAATATAATGAGAATACCCTTTAAGCTTAAATATTTCATACATTTAGTTTCTAATTCGACTAAATACCCTTATTTAAACAACAATGGCGCAAAGTTGTTTAAATAAATGCGCCAATTGGCCCAGGTATGTCCACCCGAATTTACGAAGAAAGTATGCTTTAAGCCATTATCGGTCAAAGTTTTGTCTAATAAGCGTGCAGGCTCAATCAAGAAGTCCGTATCACCGCAGGCTAAGAAATACAATTTATAACCAGCTTTTTTCAAACCTTGAAATTGTTGATTGTATTCCGCTTTCGACTTATCATCTGGCATACGAATACCGTTGCTCAATGGACAAATGTATTGGAAAAATCCTGGATTCAAATTGGTTACGCGAATGGTGTGACCCGCTCCCATCGATAAACCTGCAATTGCTCTTGATTTTGGATTGGCAATGACTTTAAAGTTTTTCTCGATATACGGAACTATATCATTTACAATACTATTCACATACAAATCAGCAAATTTTGGATCTGCCCTATCGTAGGTTTTTTCTGGAAGCATAGTAGTTTTAGCAGCTTGTTGACCCGGATTACCATTTGGCATCACTACCAACATGGGCTTTGCTAAACCTTTTTCAATCAAATTATCCATGATTTGACGTGTTCTGCCCATTGTGCTCCAAGCGTCTTCATCGCCACCAGCACCGTGCAATAAATACAAAACAGGATATTTGTCCTTACTTGTTTCATAGCCATAAGGTGTGTACACAAACATGCGACGATTCACTCCAATCGTTGGAGAATCGTACCAAACCTGAGATAAGTTTCCGCGCTTGCCTGCTTCAAAGTAATTGGCAGTAGCCTCGCCTGGAATCAACAACACACTCAAATAACGTGTTCCATCACGTTGCATTAAAATATTATTGCCATCATTTACGGATAAGCCATCTACGATAAAACTATAGGTGTATAATTCGGAGGCGGGTTTGGCAATAGTTGCTGACCAAAGTCCCGACTTATCTTTTTTCAGTAAAACTGCCTCACTCGGCTTGCTCATCCAAGAGCCTAACACTTTTACGGTGTCGGCATAAGGTTGAGAAATGCGAAAAGAGACTTCATTTCCTTTGATTTCTGGTGAAATAATAGGTTTGGGAGCTTGAAAATTTGCCAATTCTTGCGCGAAAGAGGCAAGTCCGACTAACAATAAAATGGCAGATAATATATATTTCTTTTTCATTTGAATTCGTTTTTTAAAATTTCGACAGATGATTATTTAAATAGAAGTTTTCCAAAAGTATTTAGATAAACTCTCCAATTGGCCCAAGTGTGTCCGCCCGGGGTCACAAAAAAGGTATGTTGCAATCCGTTTTTGGTTAACAAAGCATCCGTACTTTTAGCCAAATCCCATAGAAAATCTTCGTTACCGCAAGCGAACCAATACAATTTATACCCTGCATTTTTTACACCTTGTAATTTTGCTTCCATTTCTGGAGTCACATTACGCAAGCCAATACTCAATGGGCAGATGTAATTAAATGTTCCTGGGAATTCATTGGTCACGCTAAACGTATGCCCACCTCCCATAGAAAGTCCAGAAACTGCGCGATTATCTGCATTTGGAATTGCGCGGAAGTTTTTCTCTACATAAGGAATAATGTCTTTGACAATACTGGTGATGTATAAATTTTGGAATTTAGGGTCATTGCGATCGTACACTTTTTCTTCCATCAAGGCAGTTTTTGCCGTTTGCTGTCCCGGATTACCATTTGGCATCACGCAAATCATGGGTACAGCTTGTTTTTTCTCAATTAAATTATCCAAAATTTGTACCGCGCGACCCATGGTGCTCCATGCGTCTTCATCGCCTCCGCCACCATGTAACAAGTAAAGTACAGGGTAGTTTTGCGTGGAAGTTTCGTAGCCATAGGGAGTGTAAACGTACATTTGTCGATTGGTGCCAATGGTTGGACTGTCGTACCAAACTTTTTTCAGATTTCCGCGTTGGTTGGCCTCCACATAATTGGCAGTAGTTTCACCAGGCACCAACAAAACACTTAGGTAGCGAACGCCATCACGCTGTAAAAAAATGTTATTCGCATCGTTAACAGAAAGTCCATCCACAATAAAATTATAGGTATATAATTCTGCAGCAGGTTTAGGAACGGACACAGACCATGTTCCCAGTGAATCCTTCAACATATTAGTAGAAGAATCATAACTTTTCATCCAAGAACCATACAAACGAACCAATTTGGCTTTTGGGGCAGAGATTCTAAAAGTGACTGTTTTTTCTCCAATTTCCGGTGAAACGATAACTGCTCGTCTGAAATTTGCCAATTCTTGAGCGTAAGAATATGTGACTGTAAGAGTCAGAACAAAAAGCATACCCAGGGTATACATTTTGTTTACAAATGTTTTTGTTTTCATGTTTAAATAGGTAGTATGATTTTAAAAAACCAAGATACATGAAAACAATGACTAATTCATAAATTAGTTCATTAGCTTTAAACGAAATACGAAGAAATTTAAAATCTATTTATCTTCTTCAGTATCTTCTTCTTCCAAATTTTCAGGTTGATTATTTATTTCAGAACCAGATGTATCTGCTGCAACAGTATCAGCTGAAACGACTGATGAATCTTCTATTTTAGGAGCGCGTTTCGGCCCAGAGTAAACCTCAGTTAAATGCCAAAAAATCAATTCTTTACCTGATTTTGATGTGAGACCATCAATTGTTAAAGGAGTGATTTTTTTTTGATGGTCGACATCCACATGAAAATAGTGCAAGGTCGTCAAATCTTCTGACTGTCTCATTTGAGAAATCTTACTATTAAATATACCTTTTAGACTCCATTCATCATACGAATAGTTATCATTTAATCTTTTATTTAAATCTGTATTTAATACGGTTCTTAAAGCTATTTGTTCATTTAATTTGGAAATCAAATTTTCCTTTTCCACATCAATATGGCAAGTTTGGAAAACATCACCATTTTCACCTAGTAATTCAATTTGAATCCTATTTTCTTTGGTATCATAAAAAAGATTTACATCGCCTTCATTTAAAAAACTTTTATTACCAAATGAAGCAAAATAATTTTCTTCTCGTTTATATTTTAATTTTGAATCTACTATATGAAAAGTTAAATATAATTCATGCGGAATTGTTTCATTAGAAAATACAGTAAATTGGATATCACCCCATTTTTGAATTAAAAATTTTTCAACTACTTTTTTCTCTTCGTCATTCAAACTCTTTTTCGAGCATGAGGCTAAAAAGAAAAGAGAAACAATTCCAAAAAAGAAAATTAGGAATTTAGATATGCTCTTTTTCATATATTATTTTATGAGTATTATACAGTTAAAAATCAATTCTACTTTTTATATTTTTGTTTAAATCCACAATTTTTACATTTATATGTTACAGTTTTTGAGGGAAACAAAAAATGATAAATAATTAAAACAATCCCCAAAATAATTGATATAAACGAAATAGTTCCTAATCCTGAAGCTGAAACGGAACCGCCATTGTATTTACTTGCACCTGGGGTTAAAAGGGCAAGTAATGGGATGCCAAAAACAAGAAACAATCCTATTCCAAACAAGCTTATTTCCTTTTCAAACTTGAATTGGCTACAATTAGGACATTTTAATTTCATAGCTTCATTTTATGAATTTTGTGGATTATTTATATTATCCCTAATGATAGAATCCGCTTTGCCGTCATTATTAACATCAGAAATTACGGTATCAATTTTTCCATCGTGATCCATATCTGAAGCTACTCTATCAATAAAACCATCATGATTGGTATCTAATGCTACTAAATCAGATAATCCATCACCATCCTTATCAATAAAAACTGTATCGACTATTCCATCATTATTGGTATCGAATGAATCTTCCACCCCATCACCATCTGTATCTATACCGTAGGACGTTTTGTTTGTACTTGAGCCATCAATTAATGATTGAATTAATTTATATAAACCCCACACAAAAAGAACAACTGAAATTATTCTTTTAATTTTTACGTTCATTGGAGATTTTTCGAAAAATATACCTAGGATAATAGACGACAATAAAGATGGCACATAAAATATTAATGGTATAAGTGTTATACTCTTTAAAGAAACAGATAATTCACCAATAATCATATTGGTTAAAGTATATCCAATGGACAAATAAATTGAAATTAATGCACCTAACTTAATATATCCTTTCCATGTTAAAGTTATGTCATATATATACCTATAATAATAAAAGCTCAAACCAATAATAAATGCATTTATAAGAAATGTACCTATAAATACCGAATCATCGTCAATAATAACATAATCAATTATAGCAAAAGGAAATAATGATAATACAAAATAGGTTAATGAAAATTTTAGAGAAAATTTAAAAAAATTCGTCCTATCGAATTCAAATAGTTTATTAATATTCATCTTGTTATTTGTGTTAAATTTTCATGTTAAAACTCCCATAAATCGGAAAAACAATTTTATTACAATCCTGTCATTTTATTTCAACATTTTAAGATTAAAAGGTTAATTACCTATTAAACTTAAAAATTGCAATTCAATCATCTATTACAATTTAGATTTAAGAAAATTTTTTAATCAAGTTTTAAATCCGAAAAAAATTATGGAAAATCAGAAAAAATCATCAAAAAAAACAATTCTAATTATTGTAGGAATTTTAATCTTAGGAGGTGTTTTCTTAAACAAACGAAAATCATCCTCAAGCTCGTCAGGTGATTCTACTTCTAAAAAATGTTACGACATGGACGCATATGATAAAGGGCACTACGAAGGCACCTCAAACAGAAATATGGTGGCAGACTGCGACTATTTTTGGGAGATGGATAATGATGGCAAAATGTCAAAACAATGTTTTTGCGAAGGATATAACGATGGCCATAACAATTAATTTGTTTTAAAAATTGTTGTAGAAAATTGAAATCTAAGATATTTAAATTAGTTTCAGGAGTATTTGGATTGTTTTCGTTGATATTTTTAGGTTGTGAAATTTCACCAGATTTAGGTAAAATTATTGACGATGAAAAAAACATCCGATTCATATTAAATGATGGACTGAATGATGATCCAAAATTCAAGCTGAAAAAAGATGCAAATGGATTTTATTATTTTAACTTAATAAATCCTAATCAGAATATTCAACGAATTTCAGTGAGATTGTTGGATTATTGCAATGTTATTTCAACCAAATGCTGTGGTAAAAGACAAAAAATCGATTAATTAAAATGAAAAGATTTAATTAATGAAAATATTGATTATAAAATCAGAGGTCTTTTATTTATAAGAAAGGAAGATTGAAAGAAATTGGTCTAGAACAACTTCTAGACCAATTATATTAAAATATTTTATCTATCGCAAACATCCTCTATTCATAGCTTCTTGTACCCTTTGAGTCCTTTCAGACTTTGAAATACTTTGAGAATAATTTTCGCAATCTCTTTGAAGCTCACTATTGAAATTATTAGTATTTATTAATTGGGCATTAGTAACACAATCACAAATATCTGGTGCGCTTAAATTACTAGCAGATGTACTTGAACTTCCACTATAACTTGTCTGAGGTTTATTTTTACCAGCATTTGCAAGTACAACAACAGCCAATACAGCAGTAATAATCCATCTAGTTTGTTTTGTCCATAATTCATTTTTCCACATTTGGTATAATCCAATTGGAAAGAATAAGACTAAGAGAATAATTGTACCGTTTGGCTTTTGATACCATTTTTGTTCTGAAGAATTTTCCATAAAAAAATTGATTTAAGGTTTATAAATTATATTTAATTACTTTTTTGTTGAAACGATTCTAATCAGACGAGTGGTAGGCTTAGCATTTCTACAAGAATAGCAAGTTCCATACTTTGCATTAGATTCAACATATTTATCATTTGTATTATAAAATCTTTTATCAGAATCAGTTGTAAGCCCCCCTATTGATTTAAATAAATTTACATTTAATTGTTTTGCCCAATTATCACAAAATTCTAACACATCAAATGATGGAACTTCCCAATCATGGTAACCGCCAATATTTAAGGAATTATAATTATTTTTCAATTCATTTTTATCTCCTTCTCCCAAATCAACTAATGAAAGAATTAGGTCCTGACCATTATTTGATACAATTACAAATCCACCTTGCCGATATTCTAACCATTCGCCTGCTGATTTAATTTTATAACCGTTTAGCTGTTCAATTTCCTTTAAAGAACGATAATCTAAAAAGGAATAGTTGCCTGCTTCATCACCATTCGTCAAAAAATCAAATCGAACTTCATTATTAGAATAACCACCTCCAATTAATTTAAGATTAGATTTTGATTTATTATAACCGTTTACTATTTCCGGGCTTATATTAAATGAGGTAAAATAAATATTTTGAAAGTCAATTAGAGTTTGAATGGCGCTGAAACTATATTCCGACCTTAAAAAAAAATCATTTTGCTTACCTAAATAATTAATAGAGACTTTAAATAAGTTTTTACCTAAGGCCTTATATGACTGTATTTCTGAATTTGTCATACCAACAGACCTTAAGGTCTTCAACATATAATTGGCTGTAAAATCCATATTCTTATTCGCATTTAAGGTGATTGTTAATGGAACTGCCCAATTAGTATTTTTAGAATCCAAAGCTTGAGGATTACCAGAATTAATTTTATAATCTAATGAAGTAAGTAAAACTTTATTCATCAATCCGACTAATTCATATACACTCTGAGATTCTCCAATCTCATTAAGCATTTGCTGTTTAATATTAGCAGCAAATAACCCTCCCTTAAATTCAACTTCAATACCCTTTGATTGCACAAAACTTGTTAATTTACCTACTGAAACCAAAGATTTAATAGTTGTTGACCAAGTTCCATCTGGTAATTGAGTTTCATTTAATAATTCAAAAGATTTTATATTACCATTAGCAACTGATGCCATTTGATCTGCAACTACTTGATCATTCAAAATTTCAGTTTTGGAGGATATAAACACTCCAAATGCCTGCTCAATAGCATTTCTAAGCGCAGATTGTTTAGATTCGCCTATGGATTTCCCATTTCCAGTTGCTGTGACATAAACATCTTGATTTTCAATATTTTTACCAAAAGCATTAGAAAATGGCAAAAGAATGAGGACAAAGAAACATAAGATATTTTTCATATTATTTACTTATTTAATTCACGATAAAACACAAACACTTTTTTATTATTAAAATCAAATTTCAAAAGACTTTCTAAACCTTCCACAAAACCAAAAGATTGTTCTTTTAAAATTTCCGTTGAACTTGAAATTGATTCACTTGCATTCTTTTCAGTTGTAATAATTATATCCGAACTAATTGTAGACCCATTAAATAATGTATTTGCTTGTTGTTTCGCTTTAATAATAGCAACTCGATCCATTAATGACTGATTGGTATATTTTTGAGGATCTAAGCTAACAATTGAAACAAAAAATTTATTATTTGGGCTAGAAATGATTCTAGCTCCTTCAAAAGCCTCTTTTTTGTACTTTTTTTCAATAAAATTAGAGAGGGGCTGACATAGAAATAAAACCCTAGATACGATATTGGCTTGATCAATTTGTCCCAAAAATTCAAACTTAATAAATGGCTCTGAAAAAGAATCAGAAGCAATATTTTGCACAACTTTTAAATTTGAATCAGGATTTATCGAATTAGATGTAACTGGTATTGCTACAACATAATAAGTTTGTTCTTCTCCTTGTAATATTTTACCGCCCTCAAAAGGTGTTGCACTATACATCCTTTTGACAAAATTGGTCATAGCAACTTTTTCTTCATCAAAAGATTGAGCATTTAATATATATTGCTTATTAAAAAATAATACCAAGAAAATTAGTACATATCTAAATTTCATATTTAGAAAAAAGATTTATTAAAAGTCCCCATTGAATTTTGTAATCAGCATTATCAAATATTGGATTAGCCCAATCGCCAATATTAGATTTTTCACCAGGTTCCAACATTTGAAAAATTGGATGTTCCTTTTCACCATTATTTAAAAAATTGCGTTTTTTAGAAGAAATGGCAAATAAAATATCTTGTTCATTGGCACTTAGGCCCGCGCCTAAAATGATCAATGGTTTATTTATTATTGCGTCAAACCAAGAATATTCGGGTTTAAAATCAAAACCATTTTTCTTTTCATCTTTTTTGAAATTTTGCCTTAAGATTTCAATAGATGATAATTGATTCCCATATTTACGAGTACTGAGAATTAGTGATTTATTATGATAAACATCACCATGCGGGTGCCAAAATTTTATGCCATTTAATTCTCTATACCTAAAATTTGATTTTGAGTATATTTTTTTAAATAAACTTCCTTTCTTATTGTAATCAGTGGTTGTTTTTTTACTGAATTTTATATTGAAGGTTGAAGCATATTTTTCTTCTAAAATGGTATCAAAATTTAGGTTAATTACATCAGAAATGAGGTTAGGGTTGAAAATCTTCAGGATATCTGAATTATAATTAGTCTCAACTATTTTACTTAATCGTACTAATTCCTTAGATAAATCTTCAGTTAAATTCTTTTCCAATTCATGCCCCTGCTTTGATTGAGTGTTACTACTAAACGTAATTATTTGTTCAAAATCAATTAAGAAGTTATTGCTTGTCCTAAATTCAACTTTGTTTAAATTTTTAATATAATCAATTAAACATTGCCAATCTTTTAGCTTATAGAAATCTGAATCTTTAGGATTTAAATTCGACAAGAATTCTTTATGAAAACCTGAACCAATTAGTAAGGTAAATTTTAATTTTTCCGTATTCCAATAATGGTTAAATTTTACATTCATAAAAATTAAAATGTTCTTACAGCAATAAATAGATAGCCTAAATTTTCAGAATCTGTATTATTAAACTTATTTCTATTGGCAGGGGTGTTTATGTAAATAAAATAATCCCTATCTGCTTGAGTTGAACTCCAATAACTGTTAAAAGTTCGGGTATCTCCATTTTGTTCATAATATCGTAGAAAACCTAAACCATAAGATGTATAATAATTAATAATGGAATCTAATTCATTTTTATTTGGCAATCTCCAATCATCAAAGCCATTACTTATAAGTTCATTACACGCTGAATTTGCTTCTTTCCATTTCATCACACCTAAATCTAAAATTGATGTAACTAAACCATGACCCTCTTTTTCAAAAATAACTAAACCACCTTGTTTAAAATTTGAAACAACTCCTCTAGGTATCACTTTAAATCCATTTAATTTATTGACCTGATCAATGGTAAGGGTATAACTATGATTTATATTAGAAGCAAGCTCCCCATTTGTTAAAAAATTGAAATTAATTTCCCTGGTACTTGCTCTATTCCATTCATTATATTTTGCAAAATTAGATCGAATAGAAATTCCTTCCCGTCCAGATGGAAGATTAATAGAGTTTTTGGGTATTGGGAATAAAGTTGATTCCACATTTGATTCTAATTGAAATAAAGATTTGTAAAAATCCCATTGTGAAGCTAAAGTCCTAATTATTCCAAAACTAACTTTCCTTCTTAAATAAATAGTTTTTTCTACTCCTTGGTACTTAATTATAACTGAATAAATTGGCTTATTTAAATTCTTATAATTTAAAACCTCATTTTCGGTTAAACCTATCGCAGCTAATGTCTTAATGAAATAATTGGCACAGAAATCCATATTTTTATTTGCTGTAGATGAAATAATCATTGGAATTTCCCATTTTTCACTTTTTTCATCCAGCGATTTAGGTTCACCAGTTTGGACAGAAAAATCGAACGATTTTTGCATGTTTTCATGTAAAAAACCAAACATTTCACTTACTACATTTATCTCGGCTTGCTCGTTTAATAATTGCTGCTTTATATTTATAGTAAAAAGTGCACCTTTAAATTCTACATTTAAACCTTTTGCTTCTGAAAAACTAATAAGTTTAGTGACCGAAACAACAGCATTTAATGTCAATCCCCAACCACCATCAGGTAATTGAGATTCATTTAAAATTGTAAAAGATTGAATATTACCGGAAGAGACCGATGAAATTTGATCCGCAACTAATTTATCATTTAAAATTTCAGTTTTGGATGAGATGAAAGCCCCAAATGCCTGTTCAATCGCAGAACGTAAAGCTTGTTGTTTGGCTTCCTCTTGTGTTTTACCACTTCCACTTACTATAATTGAAACAGTTTTGTCTGCCTCTTGTGCCATTGTAGAAATACAAAAGCTAAAAATTAATAGGAAAGAAACGAGTATTTTTTTCATTATCTTAAAAATATAAATCGATTAGTAGTAATTTGTTTGGGTTGATTTTTGGCATAAGTAACTGCTACTTCACGGTAGGAATTTATGCGCATTTTATCTAATTCAAAGTTCCTATTTGCTGATTTTTCATTTGCAATAGCTTCCCGTTTTGATTGTTCCTCAGCAATACGCATAGATTCTTTTTTCAATGCTATTTTATCATTGTATTGCTTCAATTTAAATTCCCATCTCGCTTTCTGATCAGCTCGTAATTTCTGCTCGATTCTTTTAACTAATTGCTTTGCCTCCTTTTGTGCAGAAGAATTTAAAGGGATATCTCCAAGTAATTCAGTCGCCTGTTCTGCAGATTCAATGTTTAATCCGGATGCCCAAATAGCATTAGCTTTCTTGAAAATGATTAAACCTTCGGTATCAATTTTTCTTTGATAGATCTTGGCTAACGTATCCAAACTCTTAAAATAACATTGTTGACAAACTTCTGGAACAATTGATAAATCATATATTGCTTTATCAAACCTCCCTTGTTTCGTATCAATTAAAGCCTCTTTTAAGATAAAATCACAATTAGTCAAATAATAAGAGATGATTTTGTTTTTACCTTCTTCAATTAATTCTTTCAATTTTACATTCTTGAAATCTATTCGTTTGAATGCATCGATATAAGATTGGTTTTCATTAGTACCAATTCCAAGACTTGAGATGGAAGTATTTGAAAAGATGGTTTGATTTACAAGATCTGCTATAATGAAGTTGATTTCAATCTTTTGAGAAACTTTTGCAGGTGGACCAGGAACTAAATCCTTTGATAATACATTTATTTTGGCTGTGATGACAAATCGACTATCTATACTTGTTCCTGCCAAACCATAATTACTTGTTACCTGTTGTAATTTATTCAAAAGCAATTGCCTTGCTTCATGGGGCAAATCTTTGTTTTCAGGATAATCTGCAGTCAGAACAATTCTACCAAAGTCATCTAATTTTTGCTGAGAAATCCCTTTAAAGGAACAAAAAAGTATAAATATTAAAATTATCGTAATTCTCATTTTTCTCCCAAAATTATAATTGCCTCCCCTAATCCCCTATTCAATAATTTAGATTCAATCCCATAGGGAGAATTTCTTAAAAATTTCTGTAAATTTCTGGCAAACTGTCTTGCATCAATTCCGTTGGACTTGTCATCAAGCAAAGGAATTTTAACTTGTTCAAGCCGCAATAAATTTTCAGATGATTCAGAATTATTATATTTTCCTTGAACCGTATTTTTATTCATCCATCCTAATATTACATCGGTCAATTCCTCACCAGAAAATTCTGTTTCTAAATCTTTATCCCAAGACCCAAACTTTCGAATTGTCAATTTTATTTCACGACCATTGATACTCATGTCGTTAAAATGTTGATTTAATTGGTCGGAAAATTTATCAATATGCGACATTACTGCTGTTTGTAACATCACTGGGGTGATTTCAGAGCTAGGCAAACCGTTTCCAGTGGAAGAAGCAATTCTTTTACTTGTAAAGGAGTCAAATGCTTCTAATGTAAATGAAATAATTTTTCCTTGATCTGTTTTATTAACTTTCCACCAAATTTGAATAATAATGTCAGCTTTGGATTGATTTTTCAAGATATCCAATGGAGATTCAGAAATTGAACTTCCTGAAGTTTTTGAAGTAGTTAGATTATTTTCTGCATTTCTTACCTCAATCGCTTTTATTTCTTGCTCTGCATCCTTCAAGGGAAATCCTCTATCAATCATCAATGATCCAATTTTACTGATAACCTGTCCAATTTCGGTATCCTCTTGAAAAGCTTGTTTGTAATTAGGAACTTTCATTTTCATCCCTTGATTATCAAAATCTGTAATAAAGTAGCGTTGAATACACCAATTATCAGACGGTAAAATCATAATAGTTGGTTTTTTGGATTGCCCCATCAGAGTATGTCCAAAAACAATGAAAATAACTAAAAAACAAAATTTCAAATTCGTGACCATTGCAATTAAACCCAATAATAAATGAATTATAACCTTTTTAATAATTAACACTTTTACCAAACAAATCTATTTAGGTAGGCAGTAGAAGAATAATTATATTATGAAAAATAGGTATTTCACCTATTTATACCTATTCCTATTCTTAAGTTTTCACTTGAAAGGATATATTTGTACAAGGCCTTGTAAGCCCATAAATTCTTTCTTACAAATCTTTTAGTATAATGCGAAAAACAGTCCATTTGAAATCTATCTTTGTTTTCTTGTTGATGGCTTTTTTGCATAGTCAAACCTTTGCAAATTCACATGAACTCAAATGGTTTAGTTTGGAGTTTAAAAAAATGATTAAAATTGACCTTCAAACCAAAGAAGTGTTTATTGAAAATCCCACTTTTAAACGTTTTGACACTTTTGGAAAATTAGCTACAACACATCCAGAAATCACTTCACTTGATTGCAATTATTTTAACATCAATGAATTTAAATTAGGTGATAAAAATATTATAAGTATCATAGGAACTAGTTTGGTCTATCAGTTTGTTCACCAAAATAATATTTTTACACTTATTCGTTTAGACAAATCTACTTTCAAAGGATACAACTTTTTTGCCTATCAATTTGTTAGAAAAGATACCTTATATAGTATTGGGGGATATGGATTTTGGCATTATTCAAAGGAGCTTACCTATTTTGATGAAAAAAATAAGGGTTGGGAAATCTACAAATACAACAACGATGGACCTGCTGAGGTTACCTATGATGTTTGTGGTTATGATGTAAAGTCTGATGGTATTTGGACACTAAATTTCATAAGCCCAGAACAATTAAAGGAAGGTAAAAATGAACAAAAACTCTATTTTTATTCCTTTAAAGATAAACTTTGGGAAGAAAAAGGAAGAATAAATCATGCCGCTTTCAATAAGTACAACGTCTCTTTAGATAAATCATCTTGGGCAAATGATCATTTTATATTTAATCAAAAAGAAGGAAGTTTTATAGTTGACCCTACAAATAATAAAATTTATGTGAACGATTTAAGTAAAGGTAGATTTTGGGGGAATGGAAATGACATTTACGAATACCAGGATAGTATATATTTTTATAAACCGCTAGAATTAAATCCCTACGAAAAATACCTTTCCAATAAAATGAGTTTTAAAGAAATATTTTCTCATTTTAAACCCATTGAAGAATCATTTGTTGATACCAGTTTTGTAATTTCAAAAACAAATTGGCTGCTTGTTTTGATTCTGTTAATAGGCATCTACTTTTCAAAAAAAATCTATTATTTTTTCCAAAAACAAAGTTCACTTTTCAATACAAATGAATTAAATTTTTTGAAACTTTTACTTAAAAATGAATGTGGATTGAATACAGATGAATTGAACCAATTTTTGGACATCGCAAAAAAGAATATCGACATCCAAAAAAATCAAAGAAATCAATTCATCAAACAAATCAATTCCAAATTTCAAATTAAATACGGGGGTGAGAATTTAGTAGAACGCAAAAGCTCAGAAGCCGATAAAAGATTTGTTAATTATGTATTAAATCAAAAGTACCAAACACATCTTAAGTCAATCATTCATTAAGGTGCGGCAAATCCAGATTTCGCTAAATCATTAAATAATTTTTCTGCTTTGTTAACCCCATCCGAATTGTTGATATCAAAATATCGATACACCTCAAGATCCGTTTTATGGATGGCATTTTCTTGAATTGCCCCTTGCGATTTATAAGCTGAAATGACCCAATCTGCCACAATTTTGTAACTTAATTTATCATTTTCCTTAAAACGAAAGGCCCTATTTAGGGTGAAATATGGAACATTTGGTTTTATTTTTGTCTCAGGAAATCCTTTTAATTCTACAAACTCTAGCGGCTTGGCGCCCAATGTGGCCGGACTACCTGCCAATATGATCGGTTTATTTGGACTTTTCATTCGCTTAACTGCCCGTAAGGCCATCAGAACCGCTGTTTTGTGATGACCGTGTTGACCTTCATGGGGTAGCATGGTCAATACAAAATCGTACGACCGATCTTGCAAGATTTTATCTAAACGACTTTCAATCAAGGGAATATTCCAATTTTTACCGGAAATATAGGGCGTAGGATCGGTGGTGTACCAATCATCGGGTTGTTCCATAAAATGGATATTTCGAATACCCATTATTTTAGCAGCATCTAAAATTTCTTGTTTCCGAATCAATGGTAGATGATCACGAGCAGTTAACGAATCCGTTAAATTTAAACCATAATACATAGCACCCAATTGAGAATCAGCAAATCCTCCTCCTCCGTCTGTCATCACGGCCATGTCGACAATTCCTTTTAGCTCATGGGTAATTTTAAACAAGGAAACCGAAAAACTAGTTTCATCGTCGGGATGCGCAGTAACAACTAACACTTTGGGGCCTTGGGCATTCAAAGACGTGCTCCACAATACACTACAAAAGAATAATAAAAATCGACAAAGAATTGTTTTCATAATGAAACTGGTTCAAAAGATTATAAATTTTTCTTCTTCAGTTCACTCACTGCATAATTGGCTGCTCTTGCGGTCAATGCCATGTAAGTTAAGGATGGATTTTGTGTTGAATTACTAGTCATTGAAGCACCATCCGTAACAAATACGTTTTTACAATGGTGAAGCTGATTCCATTTATTCAACATGGAAGTTTTAGGATCTGCTCCCATGTGCACTCCACCCATTTCATGAATGTCTAATCCTGGTTGGAAAAATTTCCGATTATTAATTTTTATATTCGTAAATCCAGCCAAAGTTAGCATCTCTGTCATTTGCTCATGGTAATCTTGCTCCATTTTACGATCATTCTCATCTTTTAAAACATGTAATCGTGCTAATGGAACACCCCAAGCATCTGTCAATTTCTTATCCAATTGAACATAATTGGTTTTCTTTGGAATGGTTTCACCCATAAAATGAGAGGAAACAGTCCAATTGCCATATTTTTTTTCCAGCAAATGATCTTTCAACTCCGTTCCAAACCCTTCCTGATTTAATTGAATGCCTCTTGATGCAGAGAATCCGGCAGCATATCCTCTTAAGAAATTAGGCGTATCTTGCTTAAACACATTTCTGAACCTTGGGATATAAGAGCCATTCGGACGAATACCTTCAGGTTTACTTTCTTTCATTCCCTCATATTCTGCGGTCATACCAGTTTGGAAGTTATGAAAGTGCATATACTTGCCTAAAACTCCTGAGTCATTACCCAATCCATTCGGGAAACGAGCAGATTTTGAATTTAACAAAATGAGGTTTGTATTGACTGTTGAAGCATTCACAAAGATTATTTTCGCATAAAATTCCATTTCCTCTTTGGTGTTGCGATCAATCACTTTTACGCCTTTTGCTTTCCCTAATTTCTCATCA
This sequence comes from Sandaracinomonas limnophila, assembly GCF_004005965.1. Classification (GTDB taxonomy): domain Bacteria; phylum Bacteroidota; class Bacteroidia; order Cytophagales; family Spirosomataceae; genus Sandaracinomonas; species Sandaracinomonas limnophila. The sequence goes on from NZ_SACY01000002.1 coordinate 80,659, forward strand.
TAAATAATGGAATGCACAACTGAATCAGGTCGCATAGTTAAATTTCCAGTCATTTTTGCCCAAGGCAAGGTGGAAGAATTTGAACTAAAATAACCCCCATACGGACAGCCTCTTTGGCATAAATTACGATGCTGACATTTGGCTCTTCCTTGCTTGTAATGTATCTCACGAGGCTCCGTCAAATGAGCACATCTGCCTATAATAACTGGTCTGCTACCTTTGTAATATTTTGCCATTTGATCGGTAAAATGTTTCTCAACACAAGACTGCTCATGCGGAGGTAAAAAATCACCATCGGGTAATTGCTCCAAGCCATCTTTATTTCCGGAGACGCCTGCAAAATATTCCACATGACTGTACCAAGGAGCTAGGTCTTGATAAGTAATCGGCCAATGATTATCAAAACCATCTCTGGCCGGACCCTCAAAATCAAATCGACTCCAACGTTGTGTGCCTCTTGCCCACATCAATGATTTTCCTCCTACTTGGTAGCCTCTAATCCAAAGAAAGGGTTCTTCTTGAATGTATGGATGTTCTTTGTCTTTTACAAAAAAGTGCTGCGCATCTTCGTTAAATGCATAACATTTACTTGCAATAGGATTTTCATCTTCCAATGCTTTTGGAATTTGATTTAAATGCTCGAATTCCCAAGGTTCCATCATGGTAGTTGGATAATCAACCACATGCTGAACATCTCTTCCACGCTCCAAAACCAACGTTTTTAAGCCTTTGTCACAAAGTTCTTTGGCTGCCCAGCCGCCTGAAATACCTGAACCAATGACGATGGCATCAAATGTTGATTTTTGTTTACTATCTATATTAAAATTTGCCATTACTTAGGAATTAATTGGGGTACAACCATGATAAAAACCAGGAGCAATCGTATAATTACGATGTTTCGTTAAAAAATATTCAGAATTTATATATGCCTGAATAGTTAATTTTTTTAAGATTTGAAGTACCATCTTATCCTCTGAGCTTCCTCTTGCCTCAATATTTTTTAAAAAATCAATTTGCCCTGCCTCAGGAAGTTTTTCAAAACCAGTTTTGAAAAGTCTTTTACATTGTTCATCAAAACTTGCTAATCCTTGCATGAATGCCTCCTGAGTTTTCGTATCAAAACAATCCTTTACCATGCGCTCAATAAATTTGTCAGCTCCTACTGATTTACCACCTGGAATATCCGTTTCAGGCAGAATTGCCTCTACTAAAGCTGAAATCAATTGACTTGATCCCTGAAAATTTTCTGACCTCCACCCATGTGCCCAATTGGGCAAACTCATGGCAGCCAAAGAAATACTCATTTGCTTGAGCAACAATCTACGACTATAATTCATATTGTATGTTGATTTTTTTACCGGTTTTAACTGCTTTAAAAATAGCATCCACAATGAACATGTCCTTTAAACCTTCTTGACCATCCACAGGTATTTCTGGCACTTTATTGTCTAAAATAATGGCTGCCATCTCATCCATTTGTCTTGCTTGATGCGTAATATGCTGTTTTTGAATTTCACCCAAATGCGTCCTTCCCTTGATTGGCCCATATCCTGTACTAGGTTGCATTTCTGCAAAACCCTTAGTTCCTGTTAAATAGAATTTATCTAAATAATTTAAGGAATAGGTTGATAAACAAGAAGCTGTGGCACCACTCGGAAATCCCATCTGAAACGTAATCGTTTCATCCACCCCATCTTTAAATTTCTCGAAATTTGTTTTTGTTTCTTGAGCAGTTACCCAAATTGGATCTTCACCCAACATGTAACGAGCCCCATTGATGGAATACACACCTATGTCCATCATGGCTCCACCACCTGCTAATTCTTTCTTCAATCGCCATTGACTTGGATCACCAATAATAAAACCAGAAAGCCCTTGAAAAAACAGTGTTTTTCCAAATTCTCCTCTTTGCCTCATCCGAACAATTTCTAAGGTAATGGGTTCAAAGTGCATCCGATAGCCAATTAATAATTTTACACCATTTTGCTGACAAGCATCGATCATCTTTTGCGCTTCCTTTGCATTGATAGCCATTGGTTTTTCGCAAATCACATGTTTACCCGCTTCTGCAATTTGAATCGTATTCGGACAATGCAATGCATTGGGAGTGGTTATATAAACTGCATCAATTGATGCATTATTTTTTATAGAGGCTACATTGGAATAATTGTATAAAGAGTCGGACTCCACACCATATTTTGAAGCAAATTTGGAAAGCTTTTCCGGACTCCCACTGATGAGTCCTGTTATTTTAGCTCTTGTGCTTTCCTTAACAGCATTTCCTACTCTTTCTGCATAAGATCCAAGACCCATTTGGGCAAATCGTAAAATAGACCCTTCTGCGATTTCTGGTTTGGCCTTTAGAGGTTTAAATGAGTTGGCTAACAAGGGTAATGCCAAACTCTGTATAAATGTTCGTCTGGTGCTCATAGGTTAAATCGTTTTATAAGTATTTTGGTTTAGACTAATCTTCGTCCTCTTCTCCAGCATTAAAAATGGCAGCTCTGCGAGGCGCAGGCATTACAGAATCTTCTCCTTTTACAGCCTTCCAAATCACTTCCGAAAATTCTAAATCAGGTACGGAATCTTCTTTTTTGAAATTGAAGGAGGCCGATTTGATGGCGCTAGGGGTTTCTTTTACGTTTACATCAAATAAACTGATATTGGGCAATAAGGCTTCAAAAGGCTTCACATTTGCTTCCTTTGAAAAACTTTTAAACATTGGGGTTGCTGCTGCATCGTATTGACTCATTGGCGGCAAGCCCAAAATTAATTCGATTGTGCGCAACATGGAAGAGGTAGAATAGGGTGTGTGATCAATAAATCCTCTTTTCACAAATCCTCCCGCCAAATAGGCTGTGGTACGATGGGCGTCCACGTGGTCTGGACCATTCTGCGCATCATCTTCTACAATAAAAATGGCCGTTTCTTTCCAAATTGGCGATTTTGAAAGATGTTCTACAAATAATCCAATCGCATAATCGTTGTCAGCTACATAAGAGAAGGGAGTTTTCTTGCCAATTCGTTGTCCTTCCGTATGGTCGTTTGGAAAGTGTAAAGAGTTAAATCTTGGCACCTCATTTTTGGCTAACAAACGGTCGAAATCACGTTTCCACGCATGGAAACGATTGGTATCCATGATGTCTTGATTGAAAGAAGCAAAATCTGGACAAAAATGATCCGCAATCACTGGAATATTCGGCTTGAAATTGTCAGCAAATTCACCGTAGGTACGATAAGAAACGCGTGCTCGCTTACAATAATCCCAGATAAATCCATTCTTTGGATTGGCGATCAAACGGTTTCCTTCTCCATCGTATTTACCTCCACGACCCCCATAAGAAGTTGGCCAAGTTTTTTCCAAATAATCGGTTGCATGCGCAGAGGTTGACCAGTTATGTCCATCCGAACTCACTTCCCCATCTACAAAAAAGTTATCCAACAACACAAAATCCTTTACTAATTTATGTTGGTTCGGCGTGTATTTTTCACCAAATAACAACAAAGTTGTATCGCCATTACCTCCAGGCACATCGGCAAGCACTTGGTCGTAGGTCCGATTTTCCTTCAAAATATAGAATACATATTTGATCGGTGAAGCGTCACCAACCTTCATCGGAATCGGATTTCCTTTTTCACCGATTGCATTGTTTTCAATTTCTTTGGTGTAAGGTGTGTTCTCATAAACCGCTTTAGATAAAATGGGCAATTCTGTTGCGCTTGGTTCTTTGAAAATTGACATCGTCCCTTTCATTAATCCACCAATATATCCCGTGCGCACTTTTCTGTTGTTATCGGATTGCTGATAAGTAACCGTTTGCTTTTTTTCAATGGGGTTAGGTCCATCTGGATTTGCGAAAGAAGAAAATCCTTTTCCATTTGCGACAAAAACATTTCCATTAATTACTTTCAATGCCGTTGGATACCAACCCACTGGAATGAATCCCATGGAACGTGATTTTCCTGGATTTTCTACCTCAAAAACAGCTAAACAGTTATTGTCGGCATTTGAAATATATAAACGCTCCTCATCTTTCGATAAGGCCAATCCATTGGTTGAACTACCTTCTAAGGCATTAGGCACCAAAGCAGCGTTTAAGACTTCAATTTCTTTTGCCAATTTGGTGTCGATCACCGAAACTGAATTATCGTTTGCATTGGCCACGAATAAAAATTTACCATTTTTTGTCATGACCATTTCGTTCGGGTGGTCGCCCACAGGAATAGCGGAAGAAAAAGTTTTGGTTTTGATGTTAAAAGGTAAAATTTGCTTTGCACCCCAAACGGAAATGTATAAAGTGGAAGTAGATTTTTGCAAAATACAAGTGAAGCCTTCTGCTGGAAGTTTGAAAACATCTTCAACAGATTTCGTTTTAGTATTTACCACATACAAGGAATTATTGTCCTTGGTAACCACATATAATTTGCCCGTTTCAGCATCCAATTCAATTCCGGCGGGAGAAATAATTGCTTTCGGATCTGTGCTTAAATTAATTTTCTCCCCCTCTACTAATTGGTTATTTTGAACGGTAAATGTCAATATACAATTATCGTTTCCACCCGAAGCGTAAATGGTTTTGTTATCAGATCCAAATTTCAATCCGTACCAAGATTTAGGCAATTCTTTGGAATCCAAAACCTGCTTTGTTGCCACATCAATCAATTGCAAACTTTGAATACTTTGACCGTTATTGGTAACAGCAATATATTTTTGGTTGGGAGAAACCACTACATTTAAAGGAAGGTCTCCTAAAGCGATGGAACTTCCATGAGGCGACAATTTCCATCCATTGGGTAAAGTTACCTGCTTGGATTTTAATTGATTTTGCAAATTATCTTGGCCATTTCCCATAAAAGGAAGCAAAGCCAATAGGCAGCAGAGGATTTGATTTTTCATAGATTAAAAAGAGGTTAAATCAATGTAATCGAAAGATAAAAATTATTATTGATTTTTTGATTAATCCTCTTTTAACCCAATGTTATAAAATTAAAATTTAATCAACTTTAAATGAACACTATTCCCAGAGTCATTTAATGCATTTAGCCTAACAATGTAGGTACCTGCATTCATGGATTTAAGGGAAATGGTAGTTCCAGATTCGTAATGATTTTTACTTAAGACTACTCTCCCTAAGACATCTAAAATATCTAATTGAACTTCTTTCGCAAAAGCACTTTCAAACTCCACTCGAAGTAAATCTTGTGTAGGATTTGGAATAAGTCGAATACCTGTGGGCTCCATTTGATTTCCCAAAACAATTTCACAGCCACTTGCATTTACTTTTGCACCTGCTGGAGTATTGGCACATTTGTCAAGCTCATTTTTAACGCCATCTCCATCATCATCGGGCCTTTTGTCTAAAGATTTATCCTTAATAATTAACATATAATTTTCTTGACCTTTGGTATTTGGATCTAAATCAAGTTTAATTGAGGGATGCACCACCTCTAATGCCCCATCACCATCCAAATCCACATAATCGTAGTAATTCCGATTTAAACTATTAGCAATTGACCCATAATTTTTATCAACACTTGAAAACAAGGAATGGTAATTAGGTTTTGATTTGTATTCAAATTTTTTACTGTTTGGATTAAATGCAAAATATTGAAAATCTGAAGTGTTATTCCATAAATATTTGGGACTTAGGGTATTTACAAAAGGAACTAAATCTAAATTTCCATCAGAGTCCAAATCTATTATATACATACTACTCTCATTGGTAAACCATTTACCAAAATTCTTTTGATCGGGTATGAAATTGGATGTAGTATTTTTTAGCTCACCCTTTGTATTTGTAAACACCAAAATTTGATTATGAGGTTCTAACAATACCAATTTGTCTGGCTGTTGATCTAAACTTCCTAAACCAGAATATTGATTTGTCATGTAGATGATAAATTCCGGATTTCCATCCGAATCTAGGTCTTGTTTTTTAAATGCCCTTAAACTTTGATTTCCGGGATTGATTGGATCTTTTGCTTCATATACCATGTCTAATTTCTTCGGATTTAAAAAATCAAACTGTCCGCTGCCTAGATTTTTATAGGTATACAAATAATAATTCTTCGTATCTAAAACTTTCCCAATTCCTATTAAGTCCAATTTTCCATCACTATCCAAATCGTCTAAAATCAGACGACCCTCAGGAAAAAAAATATCCGTTTTAATTCTTTTAAGATCGAAATTTCCTTTTCCATCGTTTGTCATTACCACAAAACACCAATCCTGAGTTGATTGTGCCATTTCAACGAAATCTACATCACCGTCATTATCTATATCACCCGAACCGATGGAGTGAATGGAATAAAAAACTTTTTGGCCACTTGCGTCTTTATCGTTGGTACTATTAATTTTTCCGACCTGATCTTTCAAATATGTTTGATCGTTTAAAGAATAGTATCTATTCAATTTAAACTCATCTTTATTATAATCATCGCCCACTTTATGGTTATTGTTTTTGTTTAACCACAACTGCAAATTTTTGTAATTTTCGGGACCATTATTGATTGAATGATAGTGTTCTCCTCCTTGAAAAATCTCCAATTTCCCATCTTTATCAACATCCACTAAATCATAATTTTGAATGTTATGAAAAATTGAATAATCCAAATAATTCGGATTTCTATACACCTCAAAGTTTAAATTCCCCTTGTTTTTAAAATAGATCGGGAGAGACAATTGTCCAAATGAAATATCAGTATTTAATGCATTGACGTAGGTTGTAGAATGGATTAAATCCATTTTTTTATCTTGATTAAAATCTAAAGGAATGGTTCCCCTGTCGAAAGGCGGATGAAACTCCTCTAATCCAAATACCATTCGCTGTTTTTCATTTTCGTAGGCAAATGGATTTTTCAAGGCTAAAACTTCAACTTGATCACTTTTAAAAATTGAAATTGGAGAAACTGCATAAGAATTAATTTCATCACAAACATCTCCAATACCGTCTTTGTCTGTATCTAATTGATCTGGATTATAGGATTTGGGGCAATTATCTGCATCATCCGTAACGCCATCCTTATCAAGATCCGACAAATTAAGTTCGACAATGTCAATGTTTTGATCCATGCGAATTTGCATGATCTCGTAAATCCCATCTTCGTTAAAATCAATTGGTATTTTAAAACCTAACCATCTACCACTTACTTCCTCAAAAAAATTATTTGAATTATTACTATTTGGGAAAATCACGTGTGTTTTTTTGAATTTTCCTTTATCATTGATAAATACAAAGTATACCCACTGCCCATTCAATTTTTCATACCAACCACCTTGGGGAACAATGTCCATATCGCCATCTGCATCTAAATCTACTACATGAATCCCATTTGCATGGCTATCAGTGTTGTCATAATTTTCATTATTGGAAAAAAATTGATTGGAAATTTCCTTCCCATCGAGAGAAAAAATTGAAATTTTATTTTTTCGATTATCTGAACTTTTATTATTTCCCCACTGAAGACAAATAAACTCTAGTTTGCCATCTAAATTGATATCCTCCCACCAAAAACCCCAATCCGTGTTGATTTCATAGGGTTTTTCAGCTTGAAGAACTCCCAGATCAATTGTATTTTCATAAGTAAATCCCGATTTTAAATTTACTTTATGAATCGTATTTTCACGAATAATGTAATCATCTAAATTATCCTGACTGGGATAATTAATCATTGGAGTAACAGCACCTGTTTTTTTATTCCAATTTTTGGATTTATAAGAAATAAAATAAGCTACAGAGTCGCCCATTATTTTAATGGATTCCGGAAAAGATTCTCGATAATTCAAACTGTTGGGATCACTTTGAGTATAAGGAATTTTATAGTGAAAACGTCTGTTCCATTTATTGTCTTTGGACAAATTATAAGAATAAAACAAGTATCGATATCCTAAATCTTCGCGAATTATTTCATTCCCAAAAGACCCTTGAATTGTCATAAACAATACTTCTTTATCACCATCACGATCAATATCCATTAATCGTGGCTCCTTTTGTTGTAAGTAATCATACCCAAAATAATCATCACCCAACAAATAACTAAAACCCTTACCAGAATTTAGTAAGAAATTATCTGGAAAATTATTTTTACCCGGAGCATAACTTGGTGGTTGATTACCTGGCTGACCATGATAATTTTGGGTGTATTGATATATATCAAGGTATCCATCCTTATTAAAATCTTTTGACATTTCTGTCACATACCCAAAATCGGAATGTTGAACATGTCGATAATTTACATTTTCAATAAACGAATTATTTTTATTAGCAGAATTATTAAAAAAAACACTAGAAACGTATGCCTTTTCAGGATTACCAGCATAATTAATAAACAGGTCTTTCAGACCATCATTATTAAAGTCCGCAAATTCGTAATACCTACTCACATGAAATCGATCCCTTATTCCCAAATTTTCCAAAAATGGCATAGATGAATCATCAAATTTTAATACATTTTGTACAATAGATTTGACTTTAATGACTTGACCTTGAGATTGAATAGTTACTAGTAACAGTAAAATAAAAAATCTATTTAACATTAGCTTTGAAATTTATTTGCTTTGTTCTAAATATACCCAATTTCAAAAAAGTTCACCTCCCCAAAAGCCTTACAAATATGTTATTCGAGTTATAATAACATAATTATGGATGGAAGAAATTTAAGGATAAAATATTTCTTTACATTTACAATCGAAATAAGAAATACACTTGAAAAATTACACCTGCTTTCTCTTTATTTTATTTTTGATTGGATTCGGAACGCAAACGAATGCCCAAATAAAATCGCTTGAATGGAAACCAGCAGGAGCAAATCTTTTACGTAGTAGGTTAAACTTAGAGACGCTACAGGAGGAAATGGAAATTAGTTCCTCCAATTGGAAAGCCGTATCAAATTTTGAAATAGATTCAGAAGAATTACAAGCACTGAAAACCAAATATTATTTTGGTGACCCATTTATCTTGACAAATCATACCATTCGCTTTGTTATTCAAGGAACTGGAATGGTATTTGACTACGATACTATTCGTAAATCGCTCAAACGGATTGACAAAACGATTCACAGTGGCTACAATTTTTCTGCCAGTAGATTTTACCGAAATAATATCCTATTTTCTGTAGGCGGAGGCGGTTTTTGGAATTATAATCCACGAATTACCTACTTTGATGATAAAACCTCTAAAGAATGGGAATTGTATAGGCCCAAAAATGAAGGCCCTGCTATTATTGAGGAGGGTTACCAAGGGTACTCCAAAAAGGCAGATGCTTTTTTTTCAGGAGGAGGACTGAAAAAGAATTTCTTAGAAAATGAAGAATTTGAATACCAAAAAGATTTTTACTCCTTTGATTTCAAAAGTAAATCCTGGAATAATTTAGGGGAAATAAATGCCAAATTAAAAGTTAAACAATCCACCACCATTTTTTGGAATGGTACACATTTTGTGCAATTTGGACGCGATAAGGTTTATTTGATCAACCCAATAGAAAATAAAGTTTTCGTTTACCAAGACAATGCAACCTATTTTGAGGAGGGCAATCATTACTTTATAAAAAATGATACCATTTTTTATACCAAACCACAAAACCTTAACAGTCCCTTATTCATCATTCCAGTGAATGAGTTACTTAAAAAATCGACCTATGTTGGAGAATTTTATTCCAAGGATTTTACTTTTGAAATCATCCTCATTATTCTCCTCATTTCCCTTTCCGTTATTTTGTTTATTAAATGGAAAAAGAAAAAACATAAAACTTTAGATGAAACGGAAAAGAAGGTATTGAATTACTTTTTGAAATCTTCCAACAAATCTATTACCACCATTGATTTGAACGAAATACTTGACTGCGCCCATAAATCTCAAGAAAGTCAGAGAAGGGCCCGACACATTACCATCAACCAAATAAATGATTTCTTAGAACAGGAATTTCAAATTCAACAGGCCATAGAAAGAATCCCTTCTGAAGATGACAAACGAATCATTCATTACCAATTGAAAAAAGGGATTGAACAAAAAATTGAAAAGATTTTAGAAATATAATTTTTTGGACAAACCATAGGTCCTTGAGTCCTACTGCAAAGAATTTGGGATAAATTAGTACTTCTAAAGTAATTTTGAATTATCAAAAATAGGTTTTTACAGCAAACTCAAATTGATTTATGAATATTTTTTTAATTGAATTAATATTTGTTTGTTCATAAAATATAAGCAATGCTTTTTTATAGTCTATCGAATCTACAGTTCTGAAGGAAATAGGACAAAAATGGTTGAAAATCAGGATTGCATTGCTTATTATTCTTGCTGTACGTTTATTCCCATCAGAAAACGGTTGAATGTAAGAAATCAGAATCAAAGCTAATAAGGCTTTTTCAAATACATTTGTCTTTGAATTAATTAACTCGCACATTTGAACTAACGCTTCTTTAATTTGAAATTCATTTTCTAAAGGAGTATAATTTGTTCCAGAAATACCAACTCTCCTTTTTCTAATATTCCTATTGATATCCAAATTTTTCACAAGTAAGGTATGAATATCCTCAATGGTTGCAACCGAAAGTGGTTCAATATAAGTAGGATTACTAACTATAAAATCTATTGCTTCTTTATGATTCAAAAGCATTTGGGCCTCCGCTTGTGTTTTTCCTGAAGCAGTTTCCTTTTCTTTTAAAAGTAGTTCAGTTTCTAACAAGGAATACGTATTTCCCTCAATTTGAGAAGATTTCCATGACAAATCAATTGCCAGCCTTTCCATCTCCAAATGATATTCGCTTGGAGAAAGTTCAGATATATTCTTTAGAAATTTTTCTTGCAAACCCTCTAATTTCAATATTTCATCTTTTGTAAATAATGAAATATTAACAAGAATTTCTGAAATTAAATCAAGATTAAAGCTTTTCTGAATGATTCGATCATCTATTTCCTTTTCAAAATACTTCGATGGGTCAATGGGTCTAATAACATCAAAAACAGGGCTAATCTCATATTTAGTCCCCTTTAATTTACCCGTGGAATAAACTATACCCTCTGCAATAAGGGCTTGAAGCAATCTTTTTAAGGTTGCAATGCTAATCTCCTCAGCAATCCCCAAAAGAATTTCTTGGGAAGTACACTTGGGATTTATTTTGATAAATTCAATTACCTGATCTGAATAAAAGCTTTTATTTCTTGCCATGACCTTATATTATAGCTCATTATAATTAAATATAAAGCTCAAATATACTAAAATGTGAGCTATATTATCCTACCACTTGAGCTATATTTTAATTAAAACAATTCCTAAACTTTACAATCTCGCATCCACCATCTCTCTATCCAAGAAGGATTTGATGTCAAAAATAACTACTGAACTTTTAGAAAAATCTGGGAAATTTAATTGGAGAAACTCCTTGTGAGAAACCGCCAAGACAATGGCGTCGTATTGTGTATGGATAGCATCTAACAAATTGATGCCGTATTCTTCCTTCACCAACTGTTTATCGGCATGTGGATCATAGCCATGCACTTCTAAGCCAAACTGTTGCAATTCGGTGAAAATATCCACCACCTTTGAGTTGCGGATATCCGGACAATTTTCTTTGAACGTAACGCCCAAGATTAAAGCCTTTGAACCCTTGATGGCAATACCCTTTTGGATCATCAGCTTGACCACCTTATTGGCCACGAACATGCCCATGTTGTCGTTTACGCGTCGGCCCGACAAAATCACTTGCGGATAATAGCCCAAGCTTTCTGCCTTATGTGCCAAGTAATAAGGATCCACACCAATGCAGTGTCCGCCTACTAGTCCCGGTTTATAAGGTAAGAAATTCCATTTGGTACTGGCGGCATCCAGCACATCGTGCGTATCGATACCGATGCGGTCGAAGATGAGAGCCAATTCATTCACGAAAGAGATATTCACATCGCGCTGTGCGTTTTCAATCGCCTTGCTTGCCTCCGCCACTTTGATGCTTTGGGCTTTGAAAGTTCCGGCGGTAATGATGCTTGCATACAATTGATCCACCTCTTCGGCAATGGCAAGATTAGAGCCTGAAGTCACCTTTTTGATTTTGGTTAGGGTATTTATTTTATCGCCCGGATTGATGCGTTCTGGGGAATAGCCGCAAAAAAAGTCCTGGTTAAATTTAAGTCCCGACACTGCTTCCAGCACCGGCACGCAATCCTCCTCGGTACAGCCCGGATACACGGTAGATTCGTAGATGACGATGTCCCCACGTTTCAACACCTTACCCAACATCTCAGAAGCCTTTTTCAGCGGACCTAAGTCCGGCGCTTTGAACTGATCGATTGGTGTTGGCACAGTCACGATATATATTTGAGCCGATTTCAAATCCTCGGCATCAGATGAAAACGTCAAGAGTTTTGCCGCAGCAATCTCCTCCGAAGAAGACTCCAAGGTACGGTCCACGCCCTGCATCAATTCCTGGATACGCCCCTTATCGATATCAAATCCAAGGGTATCATACTTCTTCCCGAACTCCACGGCAAGAGGCAAACCCACATACCCTAAACCAATAATTGCAATTTTCTTAGACATGTTGCAAGTTAATAAAAAAGGACCACAGATTATAACCGCAGATGGCGCTGATGAAACTGATTGCGCTGATTTCATTTTGTAGCATTAAATTATATGCAAAAAAATATAACAATGAAAATATTTGTAAAATTATATGTATTTAAATATATTTTACTAATTTTACAAAAATTGACTGCAAAAGCATATAATGAAGACATTAGATACATTTCTAAAAGAGAAGCGCAAACAAGCAGGACTCACACAAATGGAATTTGCGGAACGCGCAGGAGTTGCGCTGACTGTCATTCGAAAGATAGAGCAAGGAAAAGGAAATTTGAATTTAGAAAAGGTAAATCATGTCCTTTCTATGTTTGGACACATATTAGCTCCTATTTCAAACAAAGAAATTGACCCTGTAGAAACTAACAGATGAGAAGTGCAGAAATATATTATCAGGAAATACTTGCCGGTATCCTTACAGAAACGGATGAGGGTTATTTTATCTTCCGATATGACGAACAATACGTGTTACAATATCCCAAGAAATTTTTAACCTTTACAATGCCTGTTAGTAAATTTTCTTATCGTGAGAAATATTTATTTTCATTTTTCGAAGGACTTATACCTGAAGGTTGGCTATTGGATGTTGCAAAGGAGCATTATAAAATTAACCCCAACGATCGAATGGGTTTATTATTAGCTTGTTGCCAAAATTGTATTGGAGCGGTGAGTGTTAAAGCAATTGAACAAACTAATGAATAGAAAATGCTTATACTGTTATGTGGAGTTATTGGATAACCATCTTGGTGATTATCATCCAAAATGTAGTAATGCATTTTTCGGAAGTCCTGAGGCGCCCTTATTAAACTATTCATTAGATGAAATGCATAAGCTTGCCAAAGAAGTTGTAGTAAATCAAATCGCTGTACCGGGTGTTCAAGCAAAACTTTCATTAATGGATGAAACCATTGCAAATGAAAAACGAAAGCGATTAACTGTTATTGGCGCTTTAGGAGGTAATTATATTTTCAAGCCGCCTTCTGAATTTTATCCAGAAATGCCCGAAAACGAACATTTAACTATGAAAATTGCCTCTGAACTAGGAATTTATACAGTGCCATCAAGTTTAATCAGATTAAATTCGGGTGAATTAGCCTATATCACGAAACGAATTGATCGAACAATTGATGGCCAAAAGATTCACATGCTCGACATGTTTCAAATTACCGAGGCTGTTGATAAATACAAAAGTACGATGGAGCGAGTTGGGAAGGCCATAGGACAATATTCATCTGATACCTTATTAGATAAATTAAAATTATTTGAATTAACTATTTTTTGCTTTTTGACAGGCAACAATGATATGCATTTAAAGAATTTTTCTATGATCTTGTCGAACGGCAAATGGAATATGGCCCCGGCCTATGATTTATTGAATGTAAATTTGGCCAACCCAAAAGATAAAGAAGAGCTGGCTCTTAGTTTAGAAGGCAAAAAAAGAAAATTTTCCATCGTGCATTTTGAAAAATTTGGAGCAAACTTAGGGCTAAATAACAAACAAATACGAGGAGTATTTAAAAGATTTGAAACAAGTAAATCTAGCATACAAAATCATATAAACTTGTCCTTTTTGAGCAAGGAAAGTAAAGACAAATATTGGAATATTGTGGAGAAAAAGTTTAAGGCAATTGAAGCCTAAGGTAGTGCAGTGTGGACCACACTAATCTTGACCACTAATTACGCTGATTAGATTGATTTTAAAGGATTATTGGATAAACTGCGCACCGAAATGCGTACTAAATCTTATATGCTCTAATTATAGAAACCAAAAAAATTGGAAAAACCTTATCCAAGTTTCCATTTTTATTAGCCTCATGTATATATCGTTTCACAAACTCCTCCTTATCCTTAATCCCTGATTTCTTTATAATATTTGGAATTATTTTCGAGGCATCGAGTTTAGATAATAATCTATCGTCTAATTCCGTAGATACAACTTTATCCAATAGGAATTCCAAAAATTGGTTCTTACCTAATATATCCTTTTTGTTTTCTAAAATTGTTTCTAAGATAAAATCAGATACTTCTGAAGAGTTTTTATTTAATACAATCTCAAGTATTTCTCTGTCTAATAAATAATTTTCAAGGCAATATTTATCTAAATGAATAAAATTTCTTTCCTCTGGAAATTCATTTCCCTGATTGTCACCATCTACTAAAAAAATAGTCTTGCCCCATTCCCCTATTTTTTTTGAAGATTTAAATAACGATTTTACATTACTACAATTTCCACATTTTACACAGGTTACTTCAGTTCCAATCTCCTTAGATAACAAACTTATAATCAATTCATGAGTTGAATCTTCAACGAAAAAAGTCAACCTATCAAAGTCTCCAAGCTTAATAATTTCGGTAATTTCTCCAGCTAATATTGTTTTGATCTTATCATTCGGTCTGTTGGATAAATCAATTTCTCCAGATTCATTCCAATATAAAAATTGAGTTTGTTGCAGAAAACTTTCCCAAAATATTATTCTACTATGAGTTATAACAATTATCTGTTTACCAAAAGATTGTGAAAAATCAACAAAATAATTGAATAATTTCTCCTCCAAATGCCAATTTAAATGTGTTTCAGGCTCATCTATAAAAATTGTATCGCATAAATTTCGATTATCATATAGATTTAAAATTAAGGATAATATTTCTTGTTCTCCAAGTGAAATAGATTCGATAGGAACAATTCCCCGATTACCTTTATCCAATTTTATCTCTGGCCGTCCCAATTCTGATGACCAAGTTGCTATTAGATTATAACCATCAAATATTTTACTTATAACTTGATTAAATTCTTCCGAAACCTCATTCATATTGACTTTCTGGTCACCACCTAATTTATTTTTTTCATTAAATGACCTATAAAATAATTCTCCTATTGAGGGATATGTTTTATAAGTATTGTCTTCAAATTGATTAAAAACAGACATATCCATATGAGATTGCGGCACCTGATTTTTTAAACTTTCAAGAACGGCATTTATGTTGCGTTTTTCAGAATTCCTTTTCGGACTAATAAATATCGCTTTTAGTTCGGCATCTGCATTGCTAAACTTTAACTTTACATCACCTATTTCTTGACGCATTGGATGAGAACTCCCCCTATTTGCCATTGAAACGGCAATTGCCTGGACAAGTTTTGTTTTTAATGTCCCGTTTTCTCCGCTTATAATATTAAGACCTGAATTGAAGTGAACTATTTTTTTAAATTTCCCTTCAACCATATCTACCTCTACAGATGTAATATATTGCACCATTTTAAAAATATTTAATTAGATGATTAAAATTTCACCTAAACAATATAATTTAAAAAAAACTCATGAAAGAATTATTTAGGACTATTTCTTATCAATTTGATTTTTGATTTATTAAACTGCAGATCAAGTAATTTTTACAACAACATCTATTTTTGTTTTATTAACAAAATATTATAATTTTGACACAGCGCGATTTTATAATTTTGACACAGCACGATTTTATAATTTTGACACAGCACGATTTTATAATTTTGACACAGCACGATTTTATAATTTAACAACAAGAATATGGCAAGTCCATCAGAAAAACTCGCCGCCTCATTAGAGGTTTTGAAAATATTACAGGACAAAGGGAAAATTGCTATAAAAAATAGCGAATTAACCCGAATACATAGGGAAAGATTATTAAAAAATGGCTTTATTCAAGAAGTTTATTCTGGTTGGTATATCATTTCTTCTCCTAATTTAACTTATGGAGAAAGCACCTCGTGGTATAGTTCGTATTGGAAATTCTGTGAGCAATATTTAAACTTTTTATATAAAAATCAGTGGTGTTTGTCTGCAGAACAATCTTTAATGATCCATGCCGGAAACTGGACTGTTCCTAAACAATTAATTATAAAATCTCCTAAGGCTAATAATTTCAAAACCGACTTACCATTTGGCACGTCCTTATTTCATATGAAATCGGAATTACCTAATAAAACAAGAGTGGAATTGGTTGATGGATTGAGAGTATTGAGTTTAGCGAGTACATTGTCAACTATCTCATCAAATACATACACTCAAAATGCAACAGATGTACGTACGGCATTATCTTTAATAAAATCATCTTCTGATATATTAGCCATATTGTTGGACGAAGGCCAATCAACAATTGCAGGGCGATTAGCGGGTGCTTTTAGAAATAATAATAAAGATAAAATTGCCGATGAAATTATCAAAACAATGAAAGGACTTGGATATGATGTCCGTGAAAGCGATCCATTCAACCAAAAATTGAAAATTACAATTTCATCAAAAGACGCATCACCTTATGTAAATAGAATAAGAATAATGTGGGCAAATTTTAGGGAAATAATAATTAATCACTTCCCTAAGGCCCCAGGTTTACCAAGTGCAAAAGAAAATTTCATACGTACAATCAATCAAAATTATGTTACTGACGCTTACCACTCTTTGTCTATCGAAAGGTATCAAGTAAGTCCGGAGTTAATTGAACTTGTTAGAAATGGAAGTTGGAACCATAAAGAAAATGAAGCTGACCGAAAACAAAGAGATGCAATGGCTGCTAAGGGATATTGGGATGCTTTTCAGATGGTAGAAAAAAGCATCAGGAAGGTGTTAAATGGAGCGAATGCAGGCGAGGTTTTAAATGATGATCATAGCGATTGGTTTCGTGCTTTGTTTGGACCCAGTGTAATTTCTGGCATATTAAAACCTTCTGATTTAGCCGGCTATAGAAATAATCAAGTTTATATTACCAATTCAATGCATGTTCCATTAAATAAGGATGCAGTTCGAGATGCAATGCCTGAATTAATGGATTTATTAGCACAAGAAAGTGAAGCATCGGTAAGGGCTGTATTGGGTCATTTTATTTTTGTATTCATACATCCATACATGGATGGTAATGGGAGAATGGCAAGATTTATAATGAATTTAATGCTTGCATCTGGTGGATATCCTTGGACAGTTATTCCCGTACAAGAAAGAAGTAAATATATGAATTCTTTAGAAGAGGCTAGCGTGAATTTAAATATAAAACCTTTCGTAGAACTAATAAGTCATTTAGTAAATGAAACAATGAAAGGCACTCCAGTTGCTACCATTTAGTTTGTTTTAAAATACAAAATTTCAAAATAACCATTAGGTTAAATTTGAAATTATATTCTTAAACATATAATCAGACTAATATTTATCAAATTATATGCATTTAAATATATTTTTAAAGATTAATGAATTTTCGAAGTTTACCGGTATTTGTAAGTGTAAGTACCCCTGTAAGTATCCCTAATTAACAGACAGTCAAAACTGTAGATATGGGGTTTTTAAGTACTTTTTCTTTCCATTCCTTAGGGGTTAAATTCCCTAAAGATTCATGGGGTCTTTTGTAATTATATTCTTCAATCCACTCATTTGTTAATTTTCTTACATCGTTTAGTTCAAAAAAAAGATAAGCATCAAGTACTGCTTCGCGGTAAAGACGATTAAATCTTTCAATAAATCCATTCTGCATTGGTCGTCCTGGTTGGATGAATTGTAAGGTTATTTCTTTAACATTACACCAAATCTCTAAATCCTTCGAGGTAAACTCTGGCCCGTTGTCTGAACGAAGGACAGCAGGTTTTCCTCTTTCATCGATAATTCTTTCTAAAGTTCTAATAACACGCTTAGAAGAAAGCGAAGTATCAATTTCGATTGCTAAGGCTTCTCTTGAACAATCATCCATTACATTAAACGTACGAAAGCGTCTACCGCTTACTATGCTGTCGCTCATAAAATCCATGCTCCAGATTGCATTTACATTTTTCTGGGTCGCTAAAGGCTGCTTTACACGAGCTGGTAATCTTCTTTTCCCTTTACGCTTACGGTTAAGCTTTAATAGTTTATAGACTCTGTAAACCTTTTTATGATTCCAAACATTACCTGCTCGCCTCGAGTAAGCAAATAACTTCCTAAATCCATAAGAAGGGTGCTTGAAAGCTAAATCTTGTAAGACTTCAATCACTTCAGTATCATCTTTCTTACTTTGATAATAATACTGTGACCGAGGTAATTTAGTCAGCTTGCAGGCCCTGCTAACAGGTATTTCATACTCCTCAACAATTTGCTGAGTTAATTCCCTTTGTTGGCAGGACCCCAACCTTTTTTTGAGATTACATCCTTTAAAACGGAATGGTCTAAACTCAGCTCTGCAAACATCCGCTTGAGCCTAAAATTTTCCTCCTCAAGCTCTTTTAATCGCTTTACATCACTGACAACCATTCCGCCATACTTATTCTTCCACTGATAAAATGTGCCTTCGGCAATGGCATGTTCTCGGCAAATATCTCGAACGGTTCTACCGCTCTCTTGCTGTTTCAAAATCGAAACAATGTGTGTTTCTGTAAATCAGGTATTCTTCATATGCAATTTAAAATTAAAGGTTTTTTCTTCAATTTTAAACTTTCTGCTATTTAGGGCCACTTACATCAGTAAAGTGTTCTGCGTTCAAAAATCTGAACTTGAATTTTTAAGTAACGAATTCTATCAGATAATAACCAAACATGCAGGATTTAAATAATTATTAAATTTTCATAAGTTTCAATTTCCCAATATTATAGTTTGAAGACCACTGTATTCCCACAATTCAAAACCCATGGCATTTATTTCTTGATGAGGTAAATTTGCTCCTTGAGGCAACAAAACCCAAAGTCTACCAAATGCCTGTGTAGCATTTACATTCTGAGGAGAAGAAGCAGTAAAATTGCAAAAACAACATTTTTTTGATCTGAATCTTTTAATATATCGATTTATAACTGGAACTTCCAAAACTGTTTCCAAAGATGAATTCAATTGCTTAATACCTTTTAAAGATGCTGAGGCAAAATCATGTCGATTCTTTATTTCATTAAAAATAAAATCACTCTTATTTGTTGTAAATACAATCGCATCACATCTCTTTTTACCATGCTGAAATGCATTATTTTGTTTTGAAATAAATCTATCATAATCAAATATTAATACTTCACTATTTTTTTCATTCCTATATTTAGCCTCTCCTTTTTCAAAGCTAGAAATTTTAACTTCTTTATTAACATCTATTAAACCAAAGTTTAAATTATTAGTTTTTTGACAAACATCTAACTCATTGTGATTCATTAGACTATAATATTTAACAAACTTCTCAATCATATTCATCTGTTATTTTAGAAATCGAATTGTATGAATTATAAATGTCGTTTATAGTATCAGAAAGTGAATTGGTATTAACTAATCTCTCATTTTGAATGATTAAATCTTGCAACCGCCCTTCAGAAACCTGATAAACGCCCAATTTTGAATAGTCATATTGTGCGAACTCTTCACTATTTTCGTCATATGACTTTATCATTAAATTTAAATGATTTATAATATAAGGGCTATGCGTTGATATAAAAAGACTCATATCATTTTCATTTCTCATAAAACAATCTCTTATTAATTCTTCCATTAATTTAAATTGTGCATCTGGGAAAAGGCTTAATTCCGGTTCTTCAATATGAATATATATTTTTTTACCTAATTCACTTAAATTCTTTGTTGGTCTAAAATCTGTTAGGCTATCTATTGAAGATAAATAGCTCAACACAGAACGATTAAAGGCATCTTCAAATTCAAATTTAGAAGCAAAATATTTTGAAATTAAAGTGATTGGTGCAGAGCTTTGTATACCTGAAGAACTATTTTTAAACTCAAGTTCAAAATCACTATTAATTGATTCAATTTTATATTCTTTTCCCTTATTCGTTTTCTTAGATATAAATTTTAATCCTACATGGTTTAATTGAACACTCTTTAAAATGTCTGAAGCTAATTCAAAATCTTTAAAAACCTCATGAAAGTAAAATCCTAAATAAGCCCCCGCAAGTGATGCACTTCTACTTGCCCAAAGTGGAATAATATTTCTATTTTCTGTTATAAAGCTAACTTTTGTAAAATGCAAATTTTTACTTGATATCAAATTTGAACGATATAATTTTTTATCGGAATATTTAATTATTATCTCTTCACCACTTTCAAATTTAACTTTATAAATTATCCGAGTATTGGGGCCCAAAAATTCTTCTAATCCACTATATTTAAAATGTTTTACAATGTGGAACCTAAAGGGACTTTTAGAAATTTTACTATTTTTAAGATAGGAACGAATATTTTCCATCTTAAAAATATATCTAAACAATGAAATGCATTTCATCAATGTACTCTTTCCGCTCCCTGATTCGCCAATAACCACTGTAAATGGTTTTATCTCTTCGATATTAACTTCTTTTAAGGGACCAAAATTTTGAATTAATATTGACTCTTTCATAATCCCATTATTAAATGTATTTTTCTTATTTTTTATGGACATCAAATTTAGAGAAATTAATTTCTAATTAAACTATATTCTACAGGTTTTTAATTTATATTTAACCAAGAGTCCCATTTTAATCCTAATTTAATATATGCTATAACACATAAATAACCTATTAATAACCTATTCCCTGCGGAATTCACCTCCTAAACCATAGCTTAGAGGGCAATTTATGCAAGCTAATATTCATCAGGACTAAAAAGCAGGCATTTAGATTAATTCGTATAATTACAACTAATAATCATGGTTAATCACAACTTTCCGTTATTAATTAAAATTTAAAATGACAAACACAAAAAACATTAGTAAAAAAAAATTAATTTTAGCGACAATAATAAGATTTTCATTTAATGGCGGAAAATAATTAAAAAAAATAAATAATGTTTACAATTATTAAAACAATTTCTTTTTGCCTCTTTTTAAGTACTTATTTAACAATATTTGCTCAAAAATCTAATTCATTTTATTTGAATAGTGGAATAGATTTTTACGTGTCGAACAACAATATAACACCCTATTGGTTAAGAAATAATCAATATGGCAAAGTTCCATTAAAAAATCCAACAACGGTTATTGATCTTAGGATGGGAAATGTTTACAAACTAAGAAACACAAAGTATATTTTAAAGTATGAAATTGAATTAACCAAACAATTTGGTCAAGAAAACAATTTTTGGATAACACAAGGATATTTAGGTTTAAAAAATAAATTATTTGACCTTTATTTTGGAAGAAGAAGAGAAATATTTGGCTTGGGAGACACATTATTGACATCTGGTTTTTATGCATGGAGTGGGAATGCTGTACCAATTCCAAAAATTCAAATAGGATCAAACGGATTTATCAATATTTTCAAAGGAAAAATAGGTCTGTTTTTTAATTATGCTCACGGATGGAGAGACAACCAAATGTATATTAAAAATGGCTTTTTACACCAAAAAAGCATCTATTTCAGATTAGGAAAACCTCATAATAAATTTAATCTCTTTTACGGTATTAACCATCAAGTATATTGGGGAGGTCAAAGGTTTGATGATAATAATAATCTTAATGCAACCTATGGTAGTGGTTTGGCATCGTATTTTTATGTCGTTACTGGAATTAAAAGTAAAAATCTTGTTAATCCTGATGAAAATTCAAATCCTGACGAATTAGGAAATCAATTTGGAAATCATCTAGGTTCAATCGATATTTTGGCATCATATAAATCAAAAATAGGTGAAATTTCAATTTATAGACAATTTGCGTATGAAACGGGTAGAATTTTAAATTTAACCACTGCAAATGATGGAATTAGTGGAATAAGTATAAAAATGGGAGCAAATAAAATAATTGAAAAATTTAATATAGAATATATTTACACCTTCAATCAAGGCTATTTTGATTCTGGTATTTCTAAATTTTTAAATTTGAAAGATACACATGAGGGCGAAAGAGAGAGCTATTTCAATCATTCATATGGCCCATGGCAATATTGGGGAAAAGGTATTGGCACACCCATTATAATTTATAACCCAGATAGTGGAAATGGTAATGATATTTTTTTTTATAAAAATGCAATAAAGGCCATTAGTATAAATACAATAGGATATTTAAAAAATATAAAATTAAGATATTTAATAAAATTTAGCCATGGCACCTATTACACTCCATCAAAATATATGACTTATGATGAACCTACTGATCCTGAGAAACAATTTTCTATTGGAATAAATTTGGAAAAAACTCTAAATAAAGAAATAAAGTTAAATTTAGGTATAGGTTTGGATTCTGGAAAAATGTTAAAAGAAACAATTGGGGGCAAATTAGGATTAAGATATTTTTTAAGATGATTTTCATTCTACTCTTCCTTCCCTATTTGTAACAATATTATTTGCCCCAGGAGGTGGTAATGGTGATAATTTTTTCTTTCTAGAAGCAATTTGCAAAATCAAAGAATTCGCCTTACAATTTCTTAATATTACAACAAGATTTACTAATGCTTTTTCTTTAGAAACTATTGCGACGATCGTTAAAAAAATCAATTTTATATCTAAAAGAAAACTTCTATTTTCAATATAAAATATACCCAACATACTTTTACCAGGACGAATTAATTGATTGTATGCGATATCGGGATCAATTTGGTCCTTCAATATATCTCCTTCATCTGAGAAAACAATAGAAGAGAAATCAGTTATGCCAGGCTTGACAGTTAATAATTTTTTTTCTTCTAATGTGTAAAGATCTGTTTCTCTTTTGACATTTGGTCTTGGACCAACTAAACTCATATCCCCTAATAAAACATTCCAAAGTTGTGTCAACTCATCAAGTTTATATTTTCTTATAAATTTGCCTACTCCTGTAATACGTTTATCATTTGATGAGGTAGAATCCACACCTGATTTATCTGCATTTACAATCATAGACCTAAGCTTGATCATTCTAAAAAGTTTTTCTTTTTTACCTACCCTAGGAGCAATATAAAATGGAGAGTGCCAATCTTGTATCCAAACTAAAAACATAACTGGTATTAATATAGGTGACGCCAATACTAGACCAATGAGTGCACAAATAAAATCAAATATCCTTTTCATTTTTATTTAACTAAATCAATAATTGTTTCAATAATTTGTTCTTCTTTGATATAATATAATTGCTCTAATGCCTTACTTGTTGGAGCTGGCGAATCCGGCAAAGTTATCCTTTTAGGAGAACTTTTTAAAGCTAATAAGTCCACTCTCTCAACTATTGAAGCAATTATTTCTGACGCAATTCCACATGAACTCCAGTCTCCATCAACAACTAATAGTCTACCAGTTTTATTTACAGATTGAATAATGTTTTCCAATTTCAATGGATTCAAAACTCTTAAATCAAAAAAATCTGATTTTATCCCTTGTGTGTTTTCGAGATGTTCACAAGCTTTTTCACAAAGCAATGAAGTATAGCTGATCCCAACAACAGTTATATCATCCCCATTTCTAAGTTTTTGTGGCAATACTTCGTTTAAATCTAAGATTTCAATTTCTGTGTATTCTTCTTCTTTTTCATACAACCAACGATCATCTAAAAACACTACAGGGTCATTTGATAATACACTTGATATCATTAGATCTCTTGCGTCTTTAGCTGTATAAGGCATAACCACTTTCAATCCTGGAATATGAGCAAACCAACTATGTAACGATTGTGAATGTTGTGCCCCTTGCTCTCCACCCCTATTAATTATAGCTCTAAATGTTGCAGGGGCAGTAGAATTCCCGCCAAACATGTGACGCCATTTTGCCGCTTGTGTAACAATTTGATCAACCGCAAGTAACATAAAGTCAACTCTTGGATGTACAATCATTGGTCTGTAGCCACAAATTGAAGCACCTACAGTCGCGCCAGTTGTTGCCAATTCAGAAACAGGACAATCAATAACTCTATCTTTACCAAATTTCTTATCTAAATCAGTCATTGTGGCACCTACATACCAAGGGCTCCACAAACCTTGACCTATAATAAAAAAGTCGGGATGATTTGTTAATAAGTACTCGTAAGCCTCTAAGATGCCTGCTGCATATGTTGTTGTTTTTTTCATCAGTTTAAGAATAAACTTGTGTTATTAAAAATTCATTTTCCGGAAATGAAGCAAGTTCAGCCTTTTCCCAATCGGAATTAATTTTATTTTGAATTTCATGATTCAAATACTGATATTCACTTTCAGTTAAAACACCTTCATAAATAAGCGAATCTGCTAATCTTTTGATAGGGTCTCTTTTTTTCCAAGAATCCAGTTGAGCACCGCGTTTCACCCCAACGTCTATGTCATCTCTATGTCCAACATGACCTTTCCATCTATAAGTAAATGCCTCAAGATAGTATGGTGTGTTTGAACTCCTCATTGATTCAACTTCAGATTTAAGCAACTTATACATTCCTACTACATCATTTCCATCTACCGTATTGTAATTAATATGATGAGCCTTAGCAAATCTAGAAGTGGAATTTGATGGCTGTCTTAAATCAATGTGTAAATGGCTGGCAAAAAGATTATTCTCACAAACATATAGAACAGGAAGATTCATAATTGATGCCATATTTAATGACTCATGTAGAACTCCCTCTTCACAAGCACCATCGCCAAAATAGCTAATTGATATATCTCCAGCTTTATCCATTTTGGCTGCTAAACCAGCACCCGTTGCAATAGGAATTGTTGCTCCAACAATTGGAACCGACCCTTTAAATCCATTATCATTATCGACAATGTGCATAGACCCCCCCATACCATGAGAACAACCATCATATTTACCAAGTACTTCTGCAAACAATGAATAAGTATTTTCATTTAGCGCTAAAAAATGAGAATGAGATCTATGAGCCCCAAAAGCACGATCTGACTTTCTCATTACTAATGAAACTGCCACCCCTATTGCTTCTTGACCTATGCCCAAATGACAGGGACATTTTATTTTACCAGATTCAACGTGTTCTGAAAGCTTTTCTTCTGCTTTTCTAATTAGCACCATCTTTCTTAGCATATCTACAAGCAATGACTTTTCAATACCTTTAATGTCAATCCTGTCCCTAAATTTTGATGGATCAATTAATTCATTTACTTCTTGTTTCATTAATTATAAAAATTTACAATTTGTTCACAAACATATTCTACATCATCATTTGTCAATGCTGTGTTCATTGGAATCATCAAACATTTAGTAAACATTTCCTCAGTGTACGGAAGTCCAACACCAGTAAACCCTAAACTCGTTATTGAATGTACTGGCTGCCCACTCCATTGAATTAGTGTACCAACACCATTATCTTTTAGATGCTGCTTAAGTTCATCTCTTTTAAATGCTTCTATTTCATAGTTTTGATAAACATCATAATAATCTGGATTTGAATTTGGAGCTGGAGGAAGTTTGAGCTGAGGTAATTGCCCTAATCTATCTTGATACATTTGTGCTATTTCTCTTCTTCTTTCAATTTCCTTGGAATAAAATGTAAGCTTAAAATCAAGTATTGCAGCTTGTAAATTATCTAGTCTTGAATTAAATCCCCACATAACAAATACACCATCATCATTTCTTCCATGGTCTCTATATAACATTACTTTCTCATACATGTCTTTGTCATTTGTAACAAAACCACCAGCATCTCCAAAACTGCCTAAATTCTTAGCAGGGTAAAAACTAATCGTTCCCCCTTTATCGAAAGTACCAACTCCGTTACCTTTAAACTTTGCTCCTAAACCTTGTGCCGCATCTTCCAATATAATCAGGTTAAATTCACGTGCAATTTTCATTAATTCATCCATGTCACAACATCTACCATTTACTTGTGTAGGTAATATTGCTTTAGTCTTAGGAGTTATTAATTTTCTAACTGAATCTGGGTCAATCATATGATCTTCTTTACAATCAGCTGGAACTGGAATTGCCCCTACAAAATGTATTGAAGCAGCAGTTGCAATGTATGTATGAGAAGCAAATATTACCTCGTCACCTTTTCCAATACCAGCTGCCATTAATGCGATCCAGATTGCATCTGTTCCATTCGCTAAACCGACAGCATATTTAGTACCAGCAAATTTTGCTAGATTTTCCTCAAAATCACGTAAATCTTTTTGAAGAATATATGCCCCTCTATAGCCGACATCCTTAAAAATTCTTACAAAATCTTCTTCATGTGATTTGAATAAATGAGGGTAATTAAAAAAAGGAACATTTTTCATAATCTTAATTTTATTAAATTTATTTTATATTTTTATTAGTTATTTTTCAACCCTTATAACAACTTTAAATGCAAATTTATTGAGCATTGGAAATAAATAATCCATTTTAGAGACTATCTTCGCAACTTTATTGTCATCAAAAAATATTTTTAAAAATGGACAAATAAATACAAATGTCCCGAAATAGCTCACTTTAATTTCTTTAAATAATTTATCTATTTTTTGTAATAATTTAATATTGGGCATTCTTTTCAAAGTACTAAATGATCTCCTGTTATTTAAATAATGATAATATCTATTAAGTCTATAAAAAATATTATGATTAAATGAATCAACACAAATAAAAACACCACCAGGTTTTAACACTCTTTTAACCTCGGATAAAAACACCTCCTGGTTCAAATAAGAAAGGCTCCCAATACAAGTTATAAGATCAAAAGAATTATCTTCAAACGGTAAATCTTCAACATCACATGTTCTAAAATCAACATCTAGATTTAATTCAATAGAACGTTTTTTCGCTATTAATATGCTATTTTCAGCATAATCTAATGCAATCACATTTGCACCGTAAGAAGCTGCAGTAAAAGAGTGAACTCCATCTCCACAACACAAATCAAGTTGTTTTAAATTTTTATTCTGACCTGCTAACTCTGCAATTAAACTTTCGTATTTAACATATGGGGCTTGTAAATAAGCTGGATATGCATGACTGCCTAAATTTGAAGTAATCCCAAAAGATGAATTAAGTTTTTCTTTTGAAGAATAATTATACCTATTTTGCTCAATCAACTTATCATTTAATTCCATTAATAATTTTTAAGTTTTTTCTCACTGTAAAAAGAAATGCAATTTTCAATATGACTCAAATAATTCTTATATACCGTGGTAGAGTCAAAGTTATTATTATAAATTTTATTAATGTTATTTTTTAATTGTGATTTATCAAATTTGGAGTTAAGAGCAAGTTTAATAACTGATAAAAACGAATCAGCATCATCATAATTAAATCCAATATTAAAATCTGTAATTAGTTGCCCTAACTCACTATTCTTTAAAGAATTTAAGATAGGTAACCCAGCTGACATATATTCAATTGATTTACCCGGGATTGCATTTAAATAATTTTCCTTCGATAAAAATGCACATAATCCAAAGTCGGATAGTTTCATTAACGAGTAAATTTGAGATGCTGAAACAAAACCTGGGAAATGCACATTATCTAGGTTTTGAGTTTTACTAACTAATTCATTTAATCTATCTCCTGAACCGCAAATTACAAATTCAACAGGTAATTTTTGGTCAAAAGCAATTTTTATACAAGTTACAATTGTGTCCCAATCACTTTGATATCCAATAGCTCCAAAGAAACATATCCTTAATTTGGCTCTATTAGAAAGCATAGTTCCCCAATAGTTATCTGCTTTTATTAACTCTGCCTCACTATATTGATTTTTTAAATACCCCAGTGGAAAGACTGCGTCATATTGATTTTTTTTTCTTTTAGCTTTCCTTAAAGCAATTGACAAAAAACCCTCTGTTACACCCAATACACCTGTTGCATTCAGAAATATATTATTTACTCTTCTAATTAAAGGGTATAACAATATCTTTCCTAAGAATTTAAAAGGTTTTGGTATTAAATCTATATAAACTTCAGGCCATAAATCACGATAGTCAATTAAAATTGGAATATTATTGATTTTAGCATAAGCAATAGCAGATTCACATAGCCCTATTGTTGGAAATGCTGAAACTATTATATCTGGTTTTTCCTCTTCTAATATTTTTTTTTTGAAAATTTCATTTACATTATTGTGGTCTCTAATTCTTTCAAATGAAACATTTTTTCTATACCCTCCACCATTAATAGCTATCATTTTGAAATTAGTCCCAATTTTGCAATCGATAGTATTCTCAAAAATCTGCTTCTTGGTAAAATGACTAAACGTTGATGTCCACCATGTCACATCAACATCTTTTCTATTCTCTAATATATACTTAGACAATATCCCTGTTCTATGTAATCTTAATTTATTATCTGGATGGAATATTGGTTCCCCTATAGTTACTAACCAAATTTTCATTGATTTTATTTTGATTTATAAAACTCTTTAATACAATCTACTACATACGCGATAGATGTAGAATCTAGTTCAGGATACATTGGTAATGATATAATTTCTTTATGATGTTTTATTGAATTAGGAATTAAACTTAGATCTGTATTTAGATGTGAATATGCTGGTAATAATGGAAGCGGGGTAGGATAATGAATAGCAGTCTCTATACCCTTAGAACTCAAATATGAAACCAACTCATTCCTCTCCTTAACTCTGATTACATACAAATGGAATGAATGAAATGAATTTGCTCGAACTTTAGGAATTTGTACGGAATTTAAATCCTTGAGCAATGAATTATAGATCATTGCATTATTATTTCTTTTTAGATTCCAAGAACTAAGATGCGGTAACTTGACACTTAAAACTGCGGCTTGAATCCCATCCAATCTACTGTTAATCCCTTCCATTAAATGTTCATGTTTCTTTAAAGCCCCATGATTTGCATACATTCTAAATTTATTACTTAGGCTAGAATTACTAGTCAAAATACACCCAGCATCACCATAAGCACCTAAATTTTTTCCTGGATAAAAACTAAATGTAGAAGCATCTCCAAAAGTCCCAACATATTTACCATTTAACATCGAAAAATGAGACTGAGCACAATCTTCGACTACAAAAAGTTTGTGCTCTTTAGCTATTTTCATAATACTTTCCATGTCAGCTGCTTGACCATATAAGTGCACAGGAATAATAGCTTTAGTCTTTTTAGTAATTGCTGATTCAATTTTAATTGGATCAATTGTATAATATTCGTCAATATCAACAAAAACAGGTTTTGCCCCGGTTTGTGAAATAGTTTCAGAAGTTGAAATCCAACTTGAAGCTGTTGTTATAACTTCATCTCCAATCCCAATTCCTAACATTTTAAGCGTGATGTAAATTGCATCAGTTCCATTTGCAACTGAAACGCATTCTGGGACTTTATATAATGCTTTAAAATCCTCTTCAAATTTTTTGGGGTATTTACCGCCAACAAATGCTAATTCATCTATTACGCCTAAAATTGCACTATCAATTTCAGATTTCAATGATAGATATTGTGTCTTTAAATCTGCAAATTTTACTTTCATGATCTTTTTATTTTTTTTTTGCTGGATTACCGAAATAAATACCCGGTAAATCAATATTTTTAGTAACAACTGCCCCTGCTCCTATTACGACATTATCACAAATGGACACTGGCAAAATCGTTGCATTACTACCAATTGAGACATTATTCCCAATATACGTATTCTTCCATTTAGCTTTATTACCCATTGCCGGCCCACCGTCTTCAAATAAATCATTTATAAACATAACACCGTGCCCAATGAAACAGTTTTCTCCAATAGTTACCAATTCACAAATAAATGAATGTGATTGTATTTTAGTAGATTTTCCAATTATTACATCTTTTTGAATTTCAACAAATGGTCCAATAAAAACATCATCATGTATTTCGCATCCATATAAATTGACCGGCTCAACAACTTTAACATTTTCACCAAATATTACATTAATAATACCGTTTCTGTGAAGCTTTAAATTTTCAGACATATCTAAATTTATTTTTTAGCTGAATTGTATATTTTTTCAATGATTTCAACAGTTTTTAAACCATCAAACAAACTGGCACTGATACTGGCACGATTATTCAATACATCTATTAAATTTTCATATACTTTATCATGATTACTCATAGAGCCAACATATGTTCCATAATTATTAGGCTTATTACCTTCTGCTAGATTTTCAATCTTATAATTTTTAATATTTTGATATTCAAGTTCATTTAAATACTGCCCACCAATTTTCACAGTTCCATTTTCTGCAAAAATCGTCAAAGACCCCTCCATATTTTTTTCAAAGCTATTGACTGTATAATTTATTGTTCCTAGTGCCCCATTTTTAAACTTGACAATAACAACACCAGTATCTTCAAATTCAATAATGTCTTTATGAGCAAAATTATTTACAAATGAATGAATTTCATCTACATCTCCAATCATCCAATATAATAAATCAATAAAATGACTAAACTGTGTAAAAAGTGTACCTCCATCTAAGTCAAGTGTCCCTTTCCATGAATTTTTGTAATAATCAAAATTACGATTCCAAAAACAATTAAGTTGAATACTATAAATTTCACCTAAAACACCTTGATCAATTACTGATTTTACAGCCTCAACAGGTGGATTAAAACGATTTTGTTTAATGGCAAATAATCTTTTATTGTGCTTTTCAGCGGTCCTAATCATCTTTCCGCAATCAGTGGAGGTCAATGCCATTGGCTTCTCGCAAATTACATTCAATCCTGCATTCAAACATTTTATTGAATGCTCTGCATGTAAACCATTAGGACTACATATGGCAACAACATCAATTTCAGATTCTGATTTAATCATATCATCAATATTATAATATGCACGAGCAGAGTACTTACTAGCTAAATCATTTGCCTTTTCTGGAACAATGTCACAAACTGAAACTAAAGTAGCTTTATTAAAAATATGTTCAGCATGTCGTTGAGCAATACGTCCACAACCAATAATTGCAATTTTAGGAATCATAATTTATAAATGTTTAAAATTTTATCTAATACTGAAGTTAAAGCAAATTCGGAAGCTATAACTGTTAAGTCCTTTGGTTTATCAACCAACAATTTGGAATATAGCTTAATAATATTTTTGGCAATAAATAAAGGGTCTGGCTTTGATACAAAACAAAATTCAGTTCTTTTAGAAATTAGTTTCAAATCACTAACATCAGTTGAAACAAAAGGAGTGTTACATGCAAGTGCCTCTTTAATAATATTAGGCCAACCTTCATATTCAGAGGTTAACAATACAACATCGCATGCAGATAAATATTTAAAAATATCTTGATGAGGTACATTTGATATAAAAATAAATTCAAGATTTGGAATACTCTTTTTTGCAATTTCAATTGATTTAAGTGCTAGAGGTATATTTTTAATAGAATTATTAGAATCTATTGAACCAAGTCCAATTAAAAATGTATTATTTTTAATTCCAATCAAACTCTTTGCCTCAAATTTATCCATTGGATAAAAGTTATCTAAATCAATTCCATCTGTCACGACAGAGATTCTGTGCTCCAAATCAGGAAATTTATTAACAAGCTCAGCTTTAATTCGATAGGACATTACTATAATTGAATCATATCTACCTAAAGAAAAATAAGTTAAACGAGTAGCAATATAAGACCTAATTCTTCCTACAAACCCTTGATTAACATGATAATACCAATCTGAACCACGGATTGAAAGTACTTTAAATTTAGCTTTTAATAGTGATGTTAAAAAACCATTCCCAGAACCATATTGTGAATGCAAAATGTCAGGATTCAAGTTATAATATTTAAATAACTGAAATACAAAATAAAATGGATTGAAAATTTTTTTAAAACATATTTGTCTAATATCAACACCACGTTTAGAAAATTGGTTTAGTTGAACAAACATAAAAACGCCTGAACTAACAAATTTATCTCTAAACGAATGTGTCCAAACAATATCTTTCATCTGCATCAGTTTACTTTAGTAAAAACCAAGTTTTTGGACATAATTGCCAAAAAATAAAAAATAAAAATACCTAAAAAAAATGATCGCAAACTTAATATCATTCCACCCCGAACTGCACTAACAATAAACGCTTGAAAATATGTAACAAAAATGAAAATAGATGTAGGATTAGAATTAATTTTAACCAAAATTGACCTATATAGGACAGCAATAAATGCCGAAAAAAATATAGAAGTTATTAGAACACCTAAATTACCAAATGACCAATAGCCATCTATTAACACAAACATACCCATCCCCCCCCCTTGGGAATAAACATCTTTATAAAATACAGAGGCAAATAACTCAGAAGTAGGTAATGGTCTGTTATCATAGAAAATCCTAGGAATAAAAACTAAAAAATCATTAAGCAAATTAACCCCATATGTAAATTCAAAGCCATTATTAATAATTTCATGTTGAAGCTTTTGCAGATTAATACTTGTTTGCAGTTCACTACTATTTTGCAACTTTAAAAATGAAAAGCCATATTGATTATAAAATGATTCAAATAAAGTAATCATTTGAGAAAAATCACTTGCAGATCTAACAATGGGGATAATATTAATAATTACATAAACCCAAAAAAAGCCTACAATCAAAAAAACAGCTTTTATAAAATTTATGGATTTAAAAATATTTGTAGTGAAATATAAATAGAAAAAAATGAACAAAAAATAAGAAACAAAAACTGCTCTCGTACCAGATAGAAATGAATGAACAATTAACAGAGCACAGGGAATAATATATATAATTTTTAGAAGACTTTTTGATTTCTTAAATTGTTCTAAACAACTATAAATTAGTAGAAAAATAGGAGTAGTTTGAAAAAAAATCTCAACAAGTGCAAATTCTTTATTGTTTCTATATTCTAATCTAGAATCAAAAGCAACCTCACCATATGACTTAATGTCTGACAAATCAAATTGAGAAAATATACCTGTAGGATTAACCAAAACACTGATTAAAATATAAAAAAATATTATATATTTAAAAGTGACAGGGTTGACAGAAGGTATAACCTTTACAATAACCTTCGATTTGATAACCCAAAAAAAACCAATATAAAATCCTAGCAAACCCAATATACAGGTAATAAAATATTCTAAGCCTATATTAAACCCAAAACTATTTCCAAAAATATCCTCTTGATTTTCATAGAAGTATAATAAGCCCGCAAATGAATAAATAAAATAAATTAACGGGAACAAAAAAAAAGGACTAAAAAAACTAAATTCACCAGCCTTTTTACTGTAAAAAGTAAAAAGAGTGAACGATAAAAAAAAAATAATTAAATAAATTAAAGTTAGATCCAAGTCTATAAATTATGAAAAAAATTAAATAATCTAAGTCCGTTAATTTTAAGACCAAATATATTCTGAGAAATATTTCTAGCACCGTCGCCTAACTTTTGTCTTAAATCCAAATTTAAAACTAGTCTTTCAATCTGATTAGTAAGCTGCTCAACATTGCCATCTTCAAAAAACAAAACATCTTTTTGATCTGTAAATACTGTTGCTAGTTCACCTGTATTAGACGCTATTATAGGTTTACCCATAGAAGCAAACTCACCAATTATTGTCGGAAATGCATAATCAGTAAAACCATCTTTAAACTGAGGCAAAGCGAAAATATCTGTAGCAGAAAATGTTTCAATTAATTCTTGTTCTGTTAATTTGCCCGTAAAAAATATATACTCTTCCAAAGAATATTCTTTAACTAATGAATATAAATCAGGCTTAAACTTATTATGCGAAACATTGCCTACAAATAATAACAAAATATTTTTATACTTTATACTTAAATTCCTAATTGCCTCAACTAGTAATTCTGAACCCTCATAATACCAATAGGATCCACAAAAAGTAATCAATACCTTATCTGAAAAATTATTTGTAGCTCTAAATTTAATTGCAGACTTATCGCTACATTTAAAATTTAAACTATCAACTAATACCGGCAAAATTAATGTAGGTGTAGATAGAGGTAAACTTCTTTTTAATGATTGATTAATGACAATGTTGAAATCAGTAATTTTATTTAAAATACTTTCAGTTGGTTTAACTATAAATAAAAGTTTAATCTTATTAAGAAAACCAGATCTCATTATCTTATTTTCAGAATGCTTATCACAAATCTCTAATCCAAATTTTATACCAAATACTTTAAATAAAATCATCAAAACGATGCTATCGATAATCGTATTGTAAAATATTACAAAATCATATTTGTTCTTTTTTATTTTTTTAAAACAATCAAAATAAAAATGTAATCGGCTTAACAAGGGGAAATCATATTTTTTCCCAAAAGATATTATTTTAGACTTAAATGATGGAGGTAAATCATAATTGGTAACATTTCTCCATCTAGGTTGTAATATATCTGCTTCAATACCCACCAAATTCAAAGATTCACAAATATTAATAACTCTTCTATCGTTGGCAGATAAAAAATTAAAATTGGGTACGCAAGAATCATATAAAACACCTATCTTCATTTAACTGCTAGATTATATGCTGAAAGGATATTATTCATACAATTACTATACATCAGTTTTTGCTTTTGAATTTTAGAATTATACTTCGCCTTATTTCTAAACTCTTCATCAAGAATCATTTTTCTCAGCAAATATGACATTGCTAAAACATCATTAGGATTAAACTGAAATTCAGGATCACCAATAGTATCTGGTAAGGATGTGACATTTGAACAAATTACGGGTCTCTCAATAAAAATTGCCTCTATTAATGGAAAGCTGCCTGCCTCATATTTAGTTGGAACGACAACAAATAAAGCATTTTGATATAATGAGAATAACGTTTTTTCATTTTGAATTCCGACAAAATGTACTCTTCCTTCAAGACCAAGACTTTTAATAAGTGGCCTAATAGTATCATAATAATAATCATTAATTCCTCCTGTACAAACTAAATTAATCTCGATTTCATTAATTTGAGTAAGAGCGTTTAATAAATTTATATGGTTTTTATGAGGCCAAGTATTTGCTGGATACAATATATATTTAGATGGAATACTTTCATTTAGTGATTCAACAATTTCATGATTGGAATTCAAGAATTTACTAAACCAAAAATCGTTAAAATCTAATAAAACAACTGATATTTTATCAGGAGAAAGATTAAAGTATTTCTGTAAATCTAACTTTACATGTTCATAGCTTACAATTACATGCGAAGCACGATCAAGACAATCCATGTAATTGAAAGATCTGACAAATCTGTCAAAAGCAGAAAAGTATTCTGGATAATGTAGCTCTTGTACATCATGCATAGTACAAATAGTCCTTACATTTACATATGGAGTATATTGAAATGGAGAATGAACAATATCAATTTTATACTTCCTTACTATTCTATTTAAATAACTGTAATAACTAACCCTGAATTTTTTTTGTGCTCTAATTAAAACAAAGTTAATAAACCGAGTTATATTAAATAGAAAACGCTCAAATTTTGATTCTAAACTAATTGAACGATTTATAAGTACAAAGTCTAGCCGTTTAGAACTTTCAATTATATTGAGAAGTTCTTGATCTAAATTATTTGTCAATATAAAATATTGATTACTCAAATCCTTCTCCAGAACTTTTAGTAAACCTAAAGCATATTGCCTTGTACCGCCACTATCTTGAGATAAGTTTGGAACATATAATAAAATTTTCATCAAAAAATTTCAATTTGATTAGTCCTAGTATTAAAAAACTGCATATCCTTTAATATCTTCTGTCTATCAGCAAAAGAATTATAATTTAAACTTCCGTCACTATTTCGACTTTCCCTGAATTTTGACATAATGTAACCACCTTTACAATCAAGAGCTTGGATTTGAGATTTATTTATATCTGCTCTTATAAAATATGCATTATTCCCGGCTGAATTACATCCTACAAATTCGTATCCCTTTTCCAAAGCTAAATCATAAAGAGATAATAAAGATGAACCAGCAAATAAATTACTAAAATGCACATTACCTCGAACAAAATTAGGATCATAAGGAATGGTCAAAGCACGTTCACAACCAAGAATACTATTATATTCCATAATTACAATTTCAGGATTAATAACTTCAATCGCTTTCCAAATCCAATAATCATTTCCATCAATATCAATATGCAATATCCCAACATCTCCAATAAAGCCGTTTTGGGTTAAAATATCATTTATATTTCCCGTGTTAATAAAATGCTTCACTGCTGTAATATCATGCTTCCAATAAATTGTATCATTTTGAATATAATCAATGTTGCTTTGAGAACCATCTATTATTAGTCCTGTCCAATTATCATTTAACAACAAAAATCTAGTGTTAGATTCCAAATAATTCTCTACACCAAATTCAATAAAAGTTTTCGTTTCAATTTTTAGTTTATTTATTAAATATTGAATAATTCCATCATCTCCCCATTGTGAAAAAACTTTAAATTCTGCCTCACTAAGTTTTGAAATATTATTTAAATTCATTTTTAGCAACTTAGCATTTATAACTCCTTGATTATAAATTAATTGCTCAATATTCTCCTTAAATATTCTATTAAATAGAATTCTAAATAACCTTTGTACAATTTGAATAATTCTATTTTTCATCTCGAATATTTATAAACTCTTTAAAGTTTTTAATTGTGATACCTTTATATTGAGCAAGATTCAAAGGTGGATTTATCATCGCCCTAATAAATCTTTTAATTTTATTTTCATCCCACAACTCATCTATTTCTCCATCATATGGACACCCCCTTTTGTAATATTTACCTAGTTGGTTTTGTGGTTCACCAACATATCCACTAATTACCCTGTCAAAAACATTTTCAAATTCCAAAATCGCCTCAAACATAACTCTATTGTATAGATTAACCTGTAAATCCCAATCTTCAAGAACTATTTTTTTTTGAAAAATAATATTCCCTCTATCTATTTTTTCATTTATATAATGGTAAGTATATCCTACTTCATTTTCACCATTAATCATTGCCCAAGTTAAACTACTACAGCCTTTATAATTTGGTAATAAAGATGGGTGTAAATTAAATATTTTATTATTAACCAAACTTATCACTCCATTATCAATAATATACGGATAATAAATACTGCAAATTATATCAGGTAAAAAAGGTAAATTTTCAGAGTTAATTTTATCTAACGAATACGATATATTTCTATCTTTACACAACTGCACTAAATCTGGCACGTAATATTGGGATTCACAAGTATATACAAATACATTATAATTTCTTTTAATTAATATATCTAAGGCTTTGCAACCACTCCAATTATACCCACATAATATCACATTCATAATTTAATATTTAACAGACTAGTTACAATATAAGTTAGATCCTTCTTACTTAAATCTGGATAGCTGGGTAAATTTATTCCTCTTGATGCCAAATCAATCGCTATGGGGAATGTATCTTTAGAATTTAAATACATAGGCATAGTATGTACAGGATAAAAGAGTGGTCGCGTTTCAATTCCTAAGTTTTTCAATTCCAAACGAATTACATCTCGTAAATTTCTATCTGGTACTAGAACAGAGCACATCCAATAAGAGTTAGATACATCTCCTATACTTTCATGAAAGATATAATCTGTGTTTTTAAATGATTCTTGATAAAAATTTGCAATTTCAGACTTCTTTAACAGAATATCATTAACATTTTCTAGTTGAGCAAGTCCAATTGCAGCCTGTATATTTGTCATTCTATAATTATATCCAATAATATCATGCCAATATTCTCGATTGACAGCCAGACCTTGCCCTTTTAAATTAACAACTTTTTCGTACAGCTTTTTATTATTACTAACAACCATTCCACCTTCTCCAGTAGTAATTGTTTTATTTCCAAAAAAGCTAAAAGTAGATATATCACCAAAAGTTCCGACATGTCTATTTTTATATTTTGATCCTATTGCTTCTGCACAATCTTCAATTAAAAAAAGATTATGTTCCTTGGCAATTTTAGATAATTCATCCATATTACATGGGTGACCATATAGGTGAACAACCATAATTGCTTTAGTTTTACTAGTAATTTTATTCTTAATATCTTCCGGATCAATTTGCCAGCTATTTTTAAGTGAATCCACAAAAACAGGTTTAGCACCGGTGTAAGAAATTGCATTAACAGATGCAATATATGTAAGTGTAGGTACAATTACTTCATCCCCTGATGATATATCTAAAGCTAATAATGCCAAATGTAATGCTACAGTACCATTGCAAACACTTGCAGCGTAATCAATATTTATAAATTTCGAAAATTCCGTTTCAAATTGATTTATAAATTTTCCTTTAGAAGAAATCCAAGTAGAATCTAAACATTCATTTACGTACTTTTTTTCATTTCCATTTAAACTTGGACGATAAACAGGGTATAAAAAATTATTCATATGAGTATAATTAGGAAAACCAAATTCCAATTGCCTTGTTGTTTATAATTAGATAATATTGATAAAGTGAAATTAGAGGATTTACAGAAATACTCAAACAAGTAGCTAGTATAATTCCGTCAACATTCATACCAAAATACTTGACAAACAAATAACACAAAGGAATATTTACAATAGAGGCCATTAAGCTTATATAGAACTGAATTTTAATTTTACCAATACCATTTAAAAAATAGACATAAATGTTACTGTATGTAGAAATTAAAATAAAAATTCCCATAAAAATAGTTAGCCTACGTGGCACAATAATACTAGTGCCCAACCAGAACTTATATATATCAGAAGACCAAAAAATTGTAACTAAAACTGCAACTGCAAGTAAAATCCATACAACATTCAAGCCCCAAACAGCTTTTTTAATCCATGTAAAATCAGCCCTTATGAATGCTTCATTAAAAGCAGTCCACAAAGGAGTCAAAATGATTGTCCAAGCAAAAATAAATGAGCTAAATAGTTTATATGGTATATTATATAATGTAACCTCTTTGGGAGAAAACAATGAATTTATAATTAAATTATCTGATGAAAATATCACCAGAGATGCTATTTGAATTGCAAAAAACTTTAAACTGACTGAAAGAATATCAGCGGTATTTGAAAAGTTCACTGTCCCCCAATTTGGGGAAATTAATTTAAACTTATTTTTAAAAAGAAAAATCGATACACAAAACAAAAATATTATAGGTATACCATTCGAAACAATATTTAACCAAAAAAGCTTATTTTGTGTAACAGTTTTTGATAATAATACCAATCCTAAAAATACAAATGCATTAATTATAAAATTATTTCTGGCTACAATATCTGCTCTTTGATGAGCAAACAAAATCGAATTTATTAAATCCAAAATAAATCGAGCAGAAAAAAATATTATTAGTGTTGGCATTAGTATTTTCAAGTTAGCACTATCTGCATTTGATGTTTTAAATACTAAACCCCAATCTATAAAAATGTTACAAAACAAAAAGATTACAATTAAAATCAATACTATAATAAAAAAAATAAAATAAGATGTCGATACCAAAGACCTAGATGTTAATATATTTCCTTGAGTTATATTTTCACATAATTTATTTTTTAATCCATTTCCAATTCCAAGATCTAGCAAGGAAATCCAAGATAAAACAGAACTAATCGTTAGCCAAATTCCATAATTTGAAGAATCTAAGAAATTTAGAAATATTGGTACAGATAAAAAATTTAAAACTACACCAAAGCATTTATAAATCGCTGAATAAAAAATGTTATTTAATTGACCAATAGTTCGTTCACCTAAGTTGTTTTTGTTAAGTATATTTAATTTCATTACATCTTTTCTTTAATCCTAAAACAAAGCTATGAACAGAAATTAAAAAACATAAACTATTTAGAAATTGAATCCCCAACTAAAATTTTTATTTGAAATTTTCTTTTTAATTATATTGATACATTTTTAAATAGTATCAAATCGCTCTCAACCATCTCTTTAACTAAAGCAGGCAAATCGTATTTAGGCTTCCATCCTAATTTAGACTTTGCTTTTGTTGGATCGCCTAATAACAAATCTACCTCAGTTGGTCTATAATATTTAGGGTCAACTCTTACAACTTCACGCCCTAATTCAAGTTGATATTCACCATTACATTTATGTATAAAACCAACTTCATTTTCACCCTCCCCCTTAAATCCTAATTCAATTCCTACTTCAGCAAATGACATTCTTACAAACTCGCGAATCGTAGTCGTTACTCCTGTTGCTAACACAAAATCTTCTGGTATATCTTGCTGTAAAATTAACCACATTCCTTTAATATAATCTTTTGCATGTCCCCAATCTCTTTCAGAGTTTAAATTACCTAAATACAAACAATCTTCCTGTCCTAAAACGATTTTTGCTGTTGCTCTCGTAATTTTTCGAGTAACAAAAGTTTCTCCTCTTTGTGGAGACTCATGATTAAATAAAATTCCATTGCATGCAAACATATCATAGGCTTCTCTATAATTTACTGTAATCCAATAGGCATAAAGCTTTGCAACAGCATAAGGAGACCGAGGATAAAATGGAGTAGTTTCAGATTGTGGAACAGCTTGAACCAAACCATATAACTCAGATGTAGAGGCTTGATAAATTTTTGTCTTCTTAGTCAGTCCTAATAATCGAACTGCTTCTAATATTCTCAATGTACCTATACCATCAGCATTCGCAGTATATTCAGGTGAATCAAAACTTACATGAACATGGCTCATTGCGGCGAGGTTATATATTTCATCAGGTTGAACTTCCTGAATGATCCTTATAAGATTTGTACTGTCAGTTAAATCCCCATAATGCAAATGAAGATTTCGATCCGGTACATGAGGGTCTTGATATAAATGATCAATTCGCTGTGTATTAATTAGTGATGATCTACGTTTAACTCCGTGAACTTCGTAACCTTTTTTCAATAAGAATTCAGCAAGATATGCTCCGTCTTGACCTGTAATTCCTGTAACTAATGCCTTTTTCAAATTAATAAAATTTATCGACCTATACTGTAATATTCTATACCAAATTCCTTTAAATCATCACGCGAATAAAGATTTCTACCATCAAAAATGACTTTATTTTTCAAAATTTGTTCAATTTTTTCAAAATCAGGAATTCTAAATTCCGACCACTCTGTAGCAATAATTAAAGCATCTGCCCCTTTCAATGTTTCATAAGGATTCATTGAATATTTAACAGAATCACCTAAAAGAACTTTCACATTATTCATTGCTTCTGGATCATATGCCGAAATAGTAGCACCTGAATTCAGTAAAGATTGAATAATATATAATGCTGGCGCCTCACGTATATCATCCGTATTGGGCTTGAAAGCCAAGCCCCAAAGAGCAAAATGTTTCCCTTTTAAATCATGATTAAAGTGTGCTTCAATTTTTGGAATCAAATGAGTCTTTTGAATCTCATTTACCCTTTCAACTGATTTCAAAATTTGAAAATCGTAATTAACTTCCTCTGATGACTTGATTAATGCTTGCACATCCTTTGGGAAGCAAGATCCTCCATAACCAATACCAGGAAAAAGGAATCGTTTACCAATGCGTTTATCACTTCCAATACCACGTCGCACCATATCAACATCCGCCCCTAAACGCTCACACAGTTGAGCAATTTCATTCATGAATGAGATTTTAGTAGCAAGAAATGAATTAGCAGCATATTTGGTTAACTCAGCACTTTTTTCATCCATATAAATGACTGGATTCCCTTGACGCACGAAGGGTGCATAGAGATCTCCCATCACTTTTTTCGCACGATCAGAACTTGCCCCAATAACAACACGATCCGGTTTCATAAAGTCTTCCACAGCAACTCCCTCACGTAAAAATTCAGGATTGCTAACCACATCAAATTCAACTTTGGCATGTTTTGCAATAGCAGCCCTAACTTTATCGGCTGTACCTACTGGAACAGTACTTTTATCAACAATGACCTTATAGTCTTCTAATAAATATCCTAATTGATCTGCTACTCCCAATACATACTTTAGGTCAGCACTGCCATCTTCTCCTGAGGGAGTTGGCAATGCCAAAAATACAATTTGAGCTCCCTGAATACCTGATTTTAAATCAGTGGTAAATTTCAAGCGGCAATCTCTCAGGTTCTTAAGAAACATCTTCTCCAGACCTGGTTCATAGATCGTAATCTCTCCTTGAACTAATCTTTCAATTTTAGCTTGATCAATATCAACACAAGTGACTGTATTTCCTGTCTCTGCAAAACAAGTTCCTGAAACTAGTCCTACATAACCTGTACCTATTACTGCTATTTTCATTTTACTGTATTTGCGCACCAAACTGCGCACCAAACCTTTTTATTTTTGATGATTTGCGTTAATCTGAAATTTTAAATAAAACTATTTAACGCTGTAAATCAACGAATTAATGATTTACGATTATTTGAGTATATGAGTGAGCCGAATGGACCACACTAATATATCCTCACCTTGCTTCCGCCAAAACCATTGAAGCGTTCTATGTCTTTAACTACTCCGTAGCGGATGCTTTTGTTGAGGATGGGTTCTACTTTGTCTATGAGTTGAATCAGGTAGTTTTTGTCTATTTTGCCAATGATTAATAAGTCAATCAAGGGCGAATCGACACCTGAGGCGAGGTCTCCGGTAAGGTACACTTCTTGAACGTTACCGAGTTTCTTGATAATATCCTCTACCAGCGTTTCAATGCCAGCATATTTCATCACTATACCGCGGATCGATTGAAACATGGGGTGAGAGTCATTGACGGAGTATTGTTTGACTTTCGTGTTATCTGCCTCCTCAGTCTCTTTGATCAAACTCATATCACGCAGTTTTCCCAATTCCAAACGGACCGTATTGGAACTGACATCAAAATCTCTCTCTAGTCCACGTAAATGGACCCTGGAGTCTGGATTAATAAAAAGCTTGAATAATAACCTGGC
This sequence comes from Sandaracinomonas limnophila, assembly GCF_004005965.1. Lineage (GTDB taxonomy): Bacteria > Bacteroidota > Bacteroidia > Cytophagales > Spirosomataceae > Sandaracinomonas > Sandaracinomonas limnophila. The sequence continues at coordinate 123,884 of NZ_SACY01000002.1, forward strand.
GCGAATTTTGCCAGAAAAGAGTTGATCGATCAATGAATAAAGTAATAGAGGCCTTCCACGGCTTCGCCATCCTCAGTCCCATAAAAAATGTTCCTAAGCATGACACAATATTGAGTAGTAAATTTACTGATATTGTTTCAGTTTAGGAACAAAAATTATGTAAAAAATGTGTAATTATATATATTATTACTAATTATGGGTTATGGGATATGGGTTATGAGTTATGGGTTATGAGTTATGAATTATGAATTTTTTTTTGAATTCAAATTGAATCTAAACTCATAACCCATAACCTAAAACTCATAACTCATAACAACAACGCATAACCCATAACCCATAACCCATAACTCATAACTCATAATAGCTCTCCCACCCCTTCCTAGGCGCTGGTCCTTGAAGCATCATATTCGCCTCTTTGTGGTTCGTGATTTGCTTTTTCTTCGGGTCGAAGTCTAATTGGGCATTGAACTTTTGAGCGATGACGCCTAAAGAGAATACCTGACTTAATGGGCCAGCAATGGAAAATGGAGATCTTGTCTTCTCTTGTCCTAAGCAGGCTTTTAGGTAATTGGCATAATGGTTGGATGGTGAAACTGGAACTTCTGGGAGTTTCAAATCTTTGGCTGAATCGCCTAATATGCTGAGCGTGGAGCCATGGGAACCGCCTTTGAAGGTTAATTCTTTGCCGTAAATGATCTTGCCGGGATTCAAATTGGAGGACTGAATCTTGCCATTACTTGCTGCTGGGATGTTCGGGTCTAGGGCTGAATTGCCAAAGTTGTCAGGTAATGGAGGTAAATTATTGATGCCATCGTACCAGGTAATGTCCATGGCTGGCATGTCTTTGCGGGCTGCGAATTTGAATTGAATGGTGGATGACTGCGGATAGAAGAAGGAATTGTGCCCGTCTGCACGCAACATGTTGATGTTGGTTGGCAAGCCTAATTCCAAAAACTCATGGGCGGTGTCCATCAAGTGCGCACCCCAGTCGCCCAATGCCCCTAAGCCGAAATCGAACCAACAACGCCATTGGCCATTGACGAAATCTTTGTTATAGTCGTGCTTTTGCACCACTCCATGCCATAAATCCCAATCTAAAGTAGATGGAATTGACTCCGCTGCTGGGAATGATTTAATAGTTGTATCCCATCCATGCCATCTTCGTGGTGAGTTCATGTGGGCCGACATGGCTGTTATATCTTTAATAATGCCTGCTTCTTTCCAAGCCTTGAACTGGAAATAATTGCCTTCCGAGTGTCCTTGGTTACCCATTTGGGTCACTAATTTTGGATTTTTCTTGGCAGCAGCCATCATGATTTCAATCTCTTGGAAGGTACGTGCCATTGGTTTTTCCACAAATACGTGCTTGCCAGATTTCAAGGCATGCATTGTTATGGGGAAATGTGAGTGATCGGGTACGCCAATTAACACGGCATCAAAATCTTTTCCCATTTTATCGAACATCACGCGATAATCTTGGAAACGAGGAACGTCTGGGAATTTCTGAAGAACTGGCAGGGTTTGAGAAGCACCCATGTCCACATCGCAGAATGCTACAAATTCGGCTAAGCCGGTTTTCGACATCGACATCACATCGTTGCCGCCTTGGTTACCGATACCAATACAAGCTAGTCGAACTTTTTCGCCTTGAAAATTTTTAAGGATTCCGAAAGACGAAACAAAAGGTAAAGAAGATAAAAGCGTTGCCTTCTTGACGAAATCGCGCCTAGAAGCATTAGTTGTATTTTTTTCCATGAGGTTTAGATTTGATTTTCTAAACTAAGGAAAAAAAATGAAAAATCTACTCGGTTTTTTCTTTATTGAAAATTTCAAATGCCTGTGGTTTAAGCTGGTAACAGACAAAACGCTTGTCCTCATCGAGCGTAACCCTAAAAATGGCATCGTGTAGGTCAAAATTTTCTAAGTAAAAATTATTGAAATTAGTAATAAACTTGGAACGGTATTGTCGCTGGGTATCAAAAGCCTTTTGGTCGCAACCCAGTATTTTAGAAATTTCTTCGGTGGTAAACATGTAATCTAGCCCTTTGATATGTACGAATTCCATTAAACTTCTTCCGCCAGATGGAAATAAAGACCAAATGGAGTCATTTTCATTGGTTGAATGGGAAGACCGAGTATGGGAATTTTTGCTAGATTTTGAAAATTTAAAAAAGGATAAAATACCGATGGTTAAGGTTAGAATTAATATCAAAATCTCTCTCCAGAATTTAGGCACAATTTGAGGCTCATAAAAATTAGAGATTTTTACTGAATATTTACGGAGATCAGCAACGGACATGGAATCCAACATTTTCTTATCATTGCCTTTGGTAAAACCTTTGCGGTATGAATAAATCATATTTCCAACAGCATAATTTTCTTGAACGGATCCAAAAAATAATTTATTGGGGCCATCATATCTAAAAATTTCATTGGAAACTGGATCAATCCAAATCCCATATTGGTAGGAATCGATTACATAAAATAATTCCTTTAAAAAATTCAAATGGTTTAAGGCCATGTTGTATTTCATCAGGACAGAGGTAGAAACATTACCTAAATATTTCCATTGCATGGTTTTCAAATCCAATTCAAAATAACGTACGTAATCTTGTTTAGAGTAATCGTAATCTTTCCCTGGTTCAATGGCGTAAATTTTATCTTTCTCAACATCATACCCCGCGAAATCAACTAATATACGATCTGGAACCACCTCACCGTACGTATTCACCATTTCCCACTCTTTCTTTTTAAAATCGTAAGATGTTAAAGTGGCATTGCTTTTCCAGAAACCAGAACCCCCTAATGAGAAAAGTTTTTCTTTTCTGTAAAACTGTAGAGCAAGAAAATTGTACCCCCTGTAATAAGTTTCATCAATGCGTGTAAAAGTGGCTTCTTTTCTATTGTATAGAAATACAAATCCAGTACCAGGAACCGTAAAAAACACTTCAGAATCATTTTTACGAAACCCATTAACCACTAGGTTATCTGAAGAAAAAAGATCTGTAACCGAAAAATTAACTAATTTGAAGGGATGAGTGTTGAGAACTTGGTGGGTAAAATTTTCGGTTTGAATTTGCTGTGTTTGTAAATTAAACACTTCAAAGGTTTTAGACTTAGAATCTAAATAGGTAAATTGAAATGAGCCAGCATTTAAAAAGTATGTGTAAAAAGTCATACACATAATCAGTATCTTGTATCTCATACGCTTCAAAATAGGGTGATATATTGAAACAAAAAAATATAAAAATTTAGTAATAAATGAGAAATAACACGTTTATTACATATATACACATATTTTTATACCTTTAAAATTTGGTACAATTTTAGGCAAATTTCTTGAGATGTGAAATTTTCCAAAAACAATTTTCTACTATTTTTGGCATTACTTATTAAGCTATTTTTCGAGTTTGTAAAATTTTCTAAAATATTTATAAGTTCCTGAAAATCAGGATCAATAACTATTCCTGCTTGATAAGCTTTTACAGATTGAGCAAAACCGATGCGACTACTAAAAATACAAGATTTGCCATAAGCAATAGCTTCTAAAGCAGCAATTGAAAATCCTTCAGAATAGGAAGGTAAAACAAAGGTATTGCAACGCTTAAATAAATAATCTTTTTCGGCACCTTGCACCATACCTGAGACAAATCTGTCCTTATTTGGATAATTGCTACAATATTCATTTAATTGAGGTGAAAAATCATCCTCTGGTCCGGCTATAATTAATTTAAATTGACCCGGCAGTTTTTGGGAAAATTCTTGAAAAGCAGCAAGCAAAATATCCAGTCCCTTTTTAAAGGAAATTCTGCTGAGAAATAAAAATACCTGTTCAGATTGTCCAATAAATTGTTCAATCGATTGTACAAATTCAGGATTTGGATCGCCGAAGTTTTGCTCCAAAGGATCCTCGATGCCATTACCAATAAAAAATATTTGTTCCTTTTTATGTGGGAATAATTGCAGTAAAGTAGCGTATTCCTCATCATTCATGGCATGCAATATATCTGCACGCGCTAAGCATCGCTTTTGGAACAAGAGCCAGAATATCTTTTTAATCCATTTAGATTTCTGCATCATGAAAGGATCCAAAAATCCGTGAATGGTAACAATTTTTTTGGCTCTATTGGGAATAAGGAAAGGCAAAATGGTGCCGAAATGCCATAAGCCGTGAATATGTATATAATCGTAGGCATTTCTGTTTTTCCAAAACCAGGTAGCCATAACCATCGAAAAATCGGGTAGTATTCGCGCCAGGAAACCTTTAGGGAATTCGTGCACACGCATACCCGTAGCAAGCTCATATCTATTCTGTTCCGGGAACATGGGACTTGCCACCTCAATCTGCATACCTTTCGATACTTGAAATTTCGAATGGTTTAGGATAAAACTAGAAGGTCCGCCGGTTTCCCAGCTGTAAGAACAAAAATGAAGTAAAGACTTGTGAGTGCTCATAGAATATTTCACAAAGGTATTAAAAGTTTTAAGCGATTCCGCAAACCGTCCTTTAGACGCTGTGGAGATAGGACTTGAAACTCGTCTAAATGTTGAAAAATGAAATCTTCCAATTCGCGATTAATTTCCATTTTTAGTTCTATAATATAAGTCGCCTCTGTTTCCGACAATTTTTGAGAAGCATGGATCGGATATTTTTTCAAATAATTTAGCAGCCAAGAATTGGATTTCAGAGCTAATTCAATACGTTCGGGTTTTTGTCCAGCCGCTTGTTGGCTAATGATGCCAAGAATATGGTCAAAATAGGTATTGGGTTTAAAATCGGTAGAGATGCGTACCTCATATTTTTCGGGGAGCGAGTTTACTTCCAAAATTCGGTCCAAGGCAAAGCACCAGAGGTCATTTACATTTGGACGGACCAGATGCGAATCCTTTTTAATTGGGTAAAACAATAGGTACCAACCCGTGTACCAGCCATTATTGTATTCCTTAATCAAAACAGGTAAACCCTTCAAACGCTTCAGTCCGGAACTTTGTTTCAAACCCTTGTGCACCAGTTCCACCACTTCCAAGCGATAAATCTTTTCCATGAGCGGCTCCAGCCATTGTTCGCCCGATCGCTCACCATCCTTAATCAATTGCAGCACTGGCCAAGTAACCTCTTGGTGGTATTTGGAGAGTCGGTTTTCGAGACCGATGGCTGCTAATTTCTGAAAAATACCCTTTCCGGTGCCATCGGTAAACAAGTGTTTGTTCAATTCGATGGACTGCGACAATTGCTCCATTTCTTGCTGAGAGAATCCTGAAAAGGCAGTGAGGTTTTCACGGATGAGGTAGAATTCATTGCGTGCACGGGAGAATTTAATGAGCTCCCCCTCCTTTTCCAGATCGGGAAAACGTTCGGCGAGCAAGTCCTTTAAATCGCGCATATCGCGATTAAAACTTCGTTCGGAATAGGAAGGCAAATCAAATTTTTCTGTCAAATAGTGAGAAAAAGACTGAAAATTGACCGTAAAGCCCTTTTTCATCAAACAATTGTTCAATTCACGAATTCTATCGAGTGTATTCATTTGCAAGTAAACCGCCACATTTTGGCGGTTTACAAAGATACATTTGTATCAATAAATCATACAAATTATGAACGCAAAAAATTTAGGAAGTAAGCAAAAACCAGGTATTTTGGCTATTTATTTTCAGGCTGCGGCTGGATTGGTACAATTTTTACATTTGGCAGACGAGCCAGAGAATGCCAAGGCTTGGGAATGGTCGTTTGTATCTAGCTGTTTTTGTGCTACGTTTTTCTTGGGATTTTTACCCATATTTTTTTATTCGATACAGGAATTGATTTTATGGGAAAAAATTATTTTGGTGAGTCACTTGGCGTTTTTAAGTATAGGTACACTATTGAATAAAATTTACAAGTAATTTGTATATTAGTATTCTAAACCTATTAAAGATGATATACGGATTGGGCCTTTTGGCCTTCAGTTACATTGCTGGACAATTGTTTGGCGATTTCCTTGGAGAATTAATTGGAGTGCAGGCGAATGTGGGAGGGGTTGGATTTGCCATGTTGTTACTCGTTTTATTGCACAATTATTGCAAGAAAAAGAATTGGGTAAAGGGTTCATTCGATGAAGGCATCAGCTTTTGGTCGCAATTGTATATCCCTGTAATTGTGGCAATGTCGGCGAGTCAAAACGCAGTTTTAGCCTTTAAAAATGGTTTTTTACCCCTGATTGCGGGTGTTGGAATTGTGGCGCTTGGGTTTATATTGGTTCCAGTTGTTTCAAAAATCAAATAGTAGCAGGATGGATGTTTTAGGATTTTTTGAGAAAAATGGAATGGTGACCGGATTTTTGGTCATTGCGGTAATCATGCTTTTGGCGGAACAAATTTCAGTAAGAATTTTGCACAAAAAAATACCCGGATCAGCCATAGCGATTGTCATGGGATTGTTTTTAGCCTATTGGGGCGGCATGCAGACAGGAGGAGAAAAGGGAATTGCGGATATTCCGTTTTTTGGCGGGTTTAAATTAGTGGGTGGCTCCATGTTTCGTGATTTTTGCATTGTTTCTACGGCCTTGGGAGTTAGTTTTCCGGTCATTTTAGAGGCAGGAAAAGCAGGAATTATTTCTTTGGCAATGGGATTAGCCGTAACCTTTGTATTTGGAGTAATTATAGGATTAGGCTTTGGTTACAGAGATGCCGAAAGTTTGGCAACTATTGGAGCAGGGACATTGACCTTTATTGTGGGTCCCGTAACCGGTTCTGCTTTAGGGGCAAGTTCAGACGTTATTGCCTTGAGTGTGGCCACAGGCGTGGTGAAGGCCATTGGAGTGACTATTTTCACTCCATTGATTGCGAAAAAGATTCATTTAGACAATCCACATTCGGCCATGGTATTTGGCGGATTGATGGGTACTACTAGTGGAGTAGCAGCGGGATTGGCTGCTACCGACCAGAAATTAGTGCCTTACGGGGCTTTAACAGCCACATTTTATACTGGATTGGGCTGTTTGCTTTGTCCGTCTGTATTTTATTTGGTGTTAAAAATGTTCTTTTAGAAAAGCTTTTTCAATTCATTTTTGGTCACCTTACCCATGGCATTTCGTGGTAATTCCTCCACGAATAGGTATTTTCTGGGCACACGGTACGCGGGCATTTTTGTCCGCATGAATTGATTCAATGCATCGGAAGAAGTGTTTTTATCTGAAAGAATCACCACGGCTGCTACTACTTCTCCCCATTCTTCATCGGGTAAACCAATGACTGAACAATCGGAAACACCCGAATGTGTTCTAAGGACCTCTTCAATTTCAAGGGCTGATAATTTATAGCCACCCGATTTAATGATATCGGTGGAGTTTCGGCCAAGGATTTTGTAATAACCGTCAGCTATTTCCGCCACGTCACCTGTTTTGAACCAGCCGTCCACAAAAGACTCCTCAGTAGCTTTCTGTTTGCCCCAGTATTCTTTAAATACGTTAGGACCTTTGATTTGGATTTCACCCGGTTGTCCAGTTACTTCCTTATTTTGTTCGTCTACCAAACGCACCTGTACGCCCGGCAATGGCATCCCCACGTGTCCGGCCCTTCTTTCTCCGTGATAAGGATTTGAGATGGCCATTCCGATTTCTGTCATGCCGTAACGTTCCAACAAACGTTGTCCACTCAAGGCTTCCCATTTTTCCATGACGGAAACAGGAAGTGCAGCAGAACCCGAAATCATTAATCTGAATTTCGACATGATTTGCTTGTAATAGGTACGTTTTTCGTCGGAAAGTGATTCTAAATAAGTAATTAATTTAAAATAAATGGTTGGAACGGCCATGAATACATTCAATTGTCCTTTTTCAAAAGCCGCAAAAATACCTTCTGGACTAAAAGAAGGCATAAATTCTACTTTACCACCCACATATAAGGTACAAGAAATCACGTTGATGATTCCATGGATATGATGTAAAGGTAAAACACAAAGTGTATGGTCATTGGCAGTATATTCCCATGCTTCAACTAGTGATTTTATTTGTGCTTCTATGGTATGATGCGTGGTTAGCACCCCTTTTGGAAGGCTTGTTGTACCGGAGGTGTAAAGGATCATTGCTCCTCTCGACATTTCAATACTTGGCAGCGTTCCACTTTCCACTTTACACTTTCCAGTTTCCACTTCCTCCCCAATTACGATTAGTCGGATATTATTTGCAGAACAATAGTCGGCAACTAAAGATTTAAAATTTTCGGAGCAAATGAAGGTTTTAGCACCTGTATCTTCCAAGATATATTGAATAGAATCCATGGGATGAGCAACCGCGATGGGAACCGCAATGCCTCCGGCCAACCAGATACCCCATTGGGTAGCTACGTAGTTGAAACCAGGGTTAACCATAAATGCGACCGCAGATGACGCAGATAAGTTTATGGAAACAGCTATTTCCTTAGCCTTATCTAACAATTGGGCATAGGTAAATGATTGTCCGTCAGAAATAATGGCAATTGAATCTCTATATTTGAGCGAATTAGTTTGAAAATAATACATGTTAAAATAAGGATAATTTTAGGTCAATTTCTTTTAATTTTCCATTTACAATAGACTCCAATTCATCTGAAATCACACATTCAAGATCCGAAACAGCTGTTTTCTTTAGTTTGGAAATTTCACGTAAAATTTCTTCATCTGATTTAGCATCTAACATGTTCAATTTATTAGAAACTAATTGACAATTGTAAGAAATCTGCTTGACCAAAGGTAGCAAAGGCTGCAGATTTATAGATTTTTTAGATTTTTTTTCAACGTAAGTATACAAAGATGCCCATTTGTTCAATTGGGCAATCAATTGATTTCGTTTCTCTACATTTAGTTTATCTTGTAAATAAGTTTGAATCAAATCTCTAAATTCCATTTTAGCATAAGAATCTGATGGTAATGCATCTGCAAATTGCTCGAAATGTGAAAACTGATTAGATGTAGGTTGGGTCATAACATTCATCAAGCGTTTAAAACCTCTCAGAGGAGTTAGGATTCCGAATAATTCTCTGTCGGTATCAGAGAGGGCTTCACCTAATAAAACTTGCAGGTGATTTTCAGATTGGGCCTGATGTTGCAATCCTAAACTAATCAAATGTTGGTCGAAAGCTTGGAGATTCTGATAAAAAGAGCTCACATTTTGTTCTTCTTTTGCAGACCACAAACGAGCGGCGACTGATATTGCACGAGGCCAAATACGCAGTTCAAAATTATTTTTATCAACCAATTCGGTCCAAATAGCTGCTTCTCCACCTAAAACACCCTCATCGGATTTCAAATTTAAGATTTCAGGATTCATGTAATGAAAGGCCGAAGACATAAAATAATCCAGATAAAAACCGCGAGAAATTATTGTTTGCTGCTGATTGCTCGCTACTTCATGAGCCTGTAAAACCTTTCCCATCATAGCAGGTTTCCATAATTGCACAAGCATATCCTTGCTCATATTTGGATGAAAACCCTCCTCCCAGACAACGGTTTTCTTTCCAATTTTTTTTAGGATTTGATTTAATCGTTCTCCAAAATAAGCTTGCAATTCATGTTCATTCGCAATCTTTTTGCTTTTCATAAAAGCTTGAATGGAAGGATTATTTTTCCAAGCAATGCCATTGTTTTCATCCATGCCTATATGAAAATAAGGACTTGGAAATAATGCAGCCATCTCCTTAAACAATCCTTCTAAAAATTTATAGGTCTTTTCATTTGCCGGATTAATGGTAGGTGTAGCCTGCGAATTAATCATTTGAGTAATCGACATCAGATTTACCTTCGCACCTTCTTCAATAACAAATCGAGGGCCAATGGTGTATTCCTTATCTTCAGAAGCTAAATCTCGATAACCAACAAACCAACTTTTTGAATGTCCCGGTAAATCAAATTCAGGAATTACTTCAATATTTCTTTCAGTTGCATAGGAAACAATTTTTGCAATTTCTGCCTGCGTAAAATACTCCCCATTTGAACCCTTTTGGTGCAATAAAGGATACTTTTTAGATTCGATCCGAAAGCCCTCATCGTCGGAAAGATGCAAATGTAGCACATTCATTTTGGATGCAGCCATTGCATCAATACTTCTTTGAATTCGATCCAATGGAATAAAATGTCTAGCTACATCAATCATTAATCCACGATGTTTAAATCGTGGCCAATCGGAAATTTTAACTTGAGGTAAAAAATAGCTTACAGAATCTGATTGAATCAATTGGGCTAATGACTCCAATCCATGTAAAATACCAGCATCTGATTTTGCTTTTAAGGAAATATCCGATTGAATTTTTAATTCGTATTCTTCTAAAGATGACGATTGGCCCTTCCATTTTTCATCTACTTGCAAATTCAAATCACTTGGTAAAGAAGACAAATTAGATACTTTTATCAATGTCTTTTTCTCCCAATTGAATTGAAATCTATTGATTGCTTGACGTATCTTCTCCGATTGATCTTGAGAAATTACAATATTTAATTTTTTGTTGAATCGCAATCTGCCATTTGAAACTTCAACTTTTTGGGGGATTGGTAAAATTGGTATTTTCTGTGCAAAAGTGGATATAAACAAGCACAACCAAAGCAAAATGCTTAGGGATATTTTTTTCATATTAAGGTTTAGAATAATTACTGCAATTTATTCAAAAATGCTTGAATTTCAGAAGCAATTTGAGGTATATCTTGATTATTCATGCATTTAAAATGACCTTTCGGACATTTTTTTAATCCAAAATGGGAACATGGCTGACAAGACAAACCAGGAACTAAGGCATCGTATTTGAAATTTTGGGCCTTATCGGGGTAAAATGGATAAAATTGTAATTTAGGGGCAGTTCCACCCCATAGCATGATCAAGTCTTTTGAAAAAGCACAAGAAATATGCATCAAACCGGTGTCATGTGCTACTACCAAAGCAGCATCTCTAACCAGCATGACAGATTGATGTAAATTAAATTGTCCGCAGGTATTCCAGACCTTATCGGGGAAATGCTTTGCAATTTCTAGACCTTCTTCTTCCTCCTTTTTACCTCCAATAACTAATACTTTGGCATCAATTTTGCTAATGAGTTCAATGATTTTATGTGTTGGAAGTTTTTTGGTAAAATAAGTCGCACCAATAACTAAGGCAACATAATTCTTTTGAAAAGGTGCTGGAATCTCTGGAGCAATTGTTTCTTTTGGTATAAAATAGTCCTGACCCTTGCCATCATAACTTACTCCCAAGGGTGCCAGCGTATCCACAAAACGAAGAACAATATGTCGCTTGGGCATTAAATTAATCCCAAATTTTGTCAATAAAAAACGTTGAAAAATTGCCTTATTATAAGAAAAAGCAGGTTTTCTCAAAGCCAATTTCAATCGTAAGGTTCTCAGATTTTTATGCAAATCGATGACATAATCGAAATTTTCTTGTTTTAGAGAATTTACAAGTTCCGAGAAACTATCATCTAGGTAATGAAATTTAGTAATATAGGGATTACCCTCTGTTACTGCCTTCATCGACAATTTTGTCGCATAATGTATCTCTACATTTGGTATTTGCAATTTAGCGCAGCGAATGGCGGCACTTGTAAGCGCAATATCACCTATGGAGGAAAAACGGAGGAAGAGAAGGCGCATATTTAATTGTTAATTGTTAATTGTTAATGGTTAATGGTTAATTGTTAATTGTTAATGGTTAATGGTTAATGGTTAATGGTTGATGGTTGATGGTTGATTGTTAATGGCTAATGGTTAATGGTTAATGGTTAATGGTTAATGGTTAATGGTTAATGGTTAATGGTTAATGGTTGATGGTTAATGGTTGATGGTTAATGGTTAATGGTTAATGGTTAATGGTTAATTAGATAAAAAATAAGTTTTTTTATACAAATTATAAGTCTTTTATTTCTTTTAAAATATTGGATAAAATACCTTTACCGTATAACCACAAAAATATGAAACAAAATATAATTAAAGATAAATCTTCAATCTTTGCAATAGAAATAGTCAAATTTTGCGAAATACTTTTTAAAAATAAAGAATTTATAATTTCTAATCAATTAAAAAAATCAGGAACAAGTATTGGAGCACAAATTAGGGAAGCCGAACATGCACAATCCAAAGCAGATTTTGTCAATAAATTAAGTATTGCTCAGAAGGAGACGAATGAAACGATCTATTGGCTGGAAATTTTATATAATCTAGAATTTACAGATAAAGAGGAAATTCAAAAATTACAGAATTCAGTTATTGAATTATTAAAAATTTTAACTTCAATTATAAAGAGTTCCAAAAAAAATCTTAAACATTAAACATCAACCATTAACAATCAACCATTAACAATTAACAATTAACAATTAACAATTAAACTACTCCGTCCACCCATTCTGCCCATTCAGAGGCATGCAGCCGATGAATTTGCCGGGGATTGGGTCATAAACTAAAAAGTCTTTTCCAATTTTTTCGGAAGAAAAATAGCCCATTAATGTTAAGCTTTTGAATCGTCGAAAAAAGGTAATCGGTGCTGGATTTTCAACTAAGACTATACCCCACATAGTAGGAGGAAAATGAGGGGAATCAGCATCTAATCGGGTTAATAATTTTTCTTTTTGTTCTTTAGCTAGGCTCAAATATGGCTTGGTAAACTGGAGAATCGCTTGCTGATCTAACTCTTGAATACCTTCTTGAAAAGCCTTTTGATCCTTTTTGCTCATGGTATCTTTAACCATCAAGGCAATAAATTCGGGCACTTTTAATTCAATGGCGCCAGGACTTTGCGTTTTTGGACAAATAGTTTCTGCAATATCTTGCACCATTGACCACTGAAATTCATTAAAAATTGTAGGTATGTCTGCAGATGTTTTTTCCCAATCGGAAAGAATTTTGCCAATTTTTGTTTGACTCATAGCAAGCCCTAACAGAGCTGCACTATTTTTGATATATTCTCTTCTGTCCATGGCTTACAAATTTTTCTTTTTAAGTTCTGAAACGGCAAAATTCACGGCCCTTGCAGTTAAGGCCATATAGGTAATACTTGGATTCACGCAATTGGCTGAAGTCATACAAGAACCATCGGTAACGAAAACATTTGGTACACCATGTATTTGATTGTGTGCATTTAATACTGAAGTTTTCGGATCTCTACCCATTCGAGCAGTACCCATTTCGTGAATTCCGTTTCCGAATCCACCCACATTATCAAATGTAGCTACATTTTTAAATCCAGAGGCTTCCAACATTTCTGCGGCATCAGTTGCCATCCGCTTGCGCATTTTCCACTCATTATCCTTCAAACCTGCATCCAATACTAATTGTGGGATTCCCCATTTATCTTTTAATGTTTCATGTAAAGTCACTTGATTTTCGTGGTAAGGAAGTGTTTCGCCAAAGCCCATCAAACCCATAGACCATCCGCCAGGTTTCATTAAACCATCCTTGAATTCGGCTCCAACACCGGCGATACTGTTGCCTCTTCCCCAATCGGCTCGACCAGAATTGGCAGCTTGGTAATCGTACCCTCGTAAAAATTCTGGCACTTTGGTTTGCGGAGAAATATTAACAAATTTTGGAATGAACAAAGAAGTGGGTTTTCGACCCTTGTAATACATATCCTCAAAACCATCAAAAGTTGCCGTTGCACCCACATGGTAGTGATGATCCATCAAATTATGCCCTAATTCACCCGAATCATTTCCTAATCCATTCGGGTAACGAGCAGATTTCGAATTCAACAAAATCTGTGTTGTCCCTAAAGTTGAGGCGCATACAAAAACAATTTTGGCTGCATATTCAACAACCTCAAACGTTTCTGCATCAATCACTCGAACACCCTTTGCTTTATTCGTTTTTGGATCCATTATAATAGAATGAACGATGGCATTTGGTCGAATCGTTAAATTTCCTGTTCGATTGGCTGCAGGTAAAGTAGCAGAATTGCTACTAAAATAGGCACCATACGGACAACCGCGAGAGCATCTATTTCTGTTTTGACATTCACTTCTTCCTAATTCAATGTGCCAGGGTTGCGCTTTAGTAATATGTGCAATTCGACCAATCGTAACCGGTCTATTTTTGAATTTCTTTTCCATTTCAGTGCGGAAATGTTTTTCCACACAATTCATTTCAAATGGGGGCAAAAACTCTCCATCTGGTAAATGGTCGAGCCCCATTTTCTCGCCAGAAACCCCAATGAATTTCTCCACATAGGAATACCAAGGCGCAATATCCTTATAACGAATAGGCCAATCGATTCCAATTCCTTCACGAATATTCGATTCGAAATCATAATCCGACCAACGATACACTTGTTTTCCCCAAGTTAGGGAACGGCCCCCTACCTGATTGCCTCGAATCCAGTCGAAACGTTGCTTTTCTTGGTAAGGATTTTCGAGGTCATTGGTAAAAAAGTGTTTGGTAGAATCGCCAACAAATCCGGATCTGATTTGAACGTGATGTTTTTGGGTATCTTCCAAAGTCATGGCTCCGCGGTGTTCCATGTCCCAGGAATCCATGCTCATAGTTGGATAATCCTCCACATGTTTCACCATTCGGCCTTTTTCAATCACTAAGGTTTTAAGTCCCTTTTCACATAGTTCTTTCGCGGCCCAACCCCCAGATATACCTGAACCGATTACAATTGCATCAAATTTTTTCATAGTTCAATAGTTTTCCACTTTCAACTTTCCACTTTCAACTAAATTAGTTACTCATTAGGTACGCTTTTATAAATTCATTAATATCGCCATCCAATACTGCTTCTGTATTGGAGGTTTGGTAATTGGTTCGGTGGTCTTTTACGCGTCGGTCATCTAAAACATAACTTCTAATTTGGGATCCCCATTCAATTTTCATTTTACCGGCTTCAACCTCTGCACGTGCTGCGTTTCGTTTATCAATTTCCAATTGGTACAATTTGGATTTTAATAAACGTAGAGCTACTTCTTTATTTTGTAATTGCGAGCGCTCTTGTTGACAAGCGATGATGATTCCCGAAGGTTTGTGGGTCAAACGAACTGCCGTTTCAACCTTGTTAACATTTTGTCCACCTGCACCACCAGAACGAAAAGTATCCCAATCGATATCGGCAGGGTTCACATCAATTTCAATGGAATCATCTACCAAAGGATAGACGTAAACGGAAGCGAAAGAAGTATGTCTACGCGCATTGGAGTCGAATGGTGAAATACGCACCAGGCGGTGCACACCATTTTCGGACTTCAAGTTTCCGTAGGCAAATTCCCCTTCAATTTCGATGGTTACCGACTTAATTCCGGCCACATCGCCATCATTGATGTCAGCAACCTTAACTTTAAAATTATTTTTTTCAGCCCACATGCTGTACATACGTAACAACATATTTGCCCAATCTTGTGATTCGGTTCCTCCGGCCCCTGCATTTATTTCAAGCACAGCACTAAGGTTATCTCCCTCATCCGACATCATTTTTCGGAATTCAAGTGAATCTAAAAGGTCTTCGAGTTTTTTACCTTCGGCATCTACCTCCTCTTCAGTGGCTTCATTGAGGTCATAAAACTCCCAAATGGTTTCTAAGTCGCCAAGGTATTCAGAAAGTTGGTCGAAACCTTCTGTCCAAAATTTTAGTCCACGGAGTTCTCGTAAGGTAGTTTCAGCTCTCTCTGGATTATTCCAAAAATCTGGATCGAGCGTTTTGGTTTCTAATTCTGATATGTCGTATTTCTTCTTGTCGTAGTCAAAGATACCTCCTCAAAGCCTCTATTCTGGCTTTCAGGTCATTGAACCTGTCTTTTGTCATTGTTAATTGTTAATTGTTAATTGTTAATTGTTAATTGTTAATTGTTAATTGTTAATTGTTAATTGTTAATTGTTAATTGTTAATTGTTAATTGAGTAAAAATAAATTTACTTATACAAATTATAAGTTAATTATTTCTCCAAAATTAATTAACTAAATAAATTTGTTCACTAACCACAAAAATATGAAACAAAATATAATAAAAGACAAATCCATATTATTTGCAGTAGAAATAGTAAGATATTGTCAGCTTCTTATTCAAAATAAAGAATATGTAATCTCTGGCCAATTAAAAAAATCTGGTACAAGTATTGGAGCTCAAATTAGAGAAGCCGAACATGCGCAATCAACTGCTGATTTCATTCACAAAATGAGTATCGCACAAAAAGAAGCGAATGAAACAATCTATTGGTTGGAAATTTTAGAAATCGTTGAAAAAGTTGAAAAAGAAAGAATTGAAAATTTAAATAAATCAGTAATTGAGTTACTCAAAATTATTACATCAATTATTAAAAGTTGCAAACAAAGCAAAAACAATTAACAATTAACAATTAACAATTAACAATTAACAATTAACAATTAACAATTAACAATTAACAATTTTCTCGTAAATTGCACCCTAATTCTAAATTCAAGCAAGACAATGTCGCAACAATACGATTTAATCGTGCTTGGTTCCGGTCCTGGAGGATATGTGGCCGCAATCAGAGCATCACAATTAGGCTTAAAATGTGCTGTAGTTGAAAAGGAATCTTTAGGTGGAATTTGCCTTAACTGGGGTTGTATTCCAACAAAAGCCCTTTTAAAATCTGCACAAGTATTTGAATATATTAAACATGCATCTGACTACGGAATTACTGTTAAGGGTGCAGAAGCGGATTTCAATGCGGTAATTTCTCGCTCAAGAGGAGTAGCAGATACCATGAGCAAAGGTGTTCAATTCTTGATGAAAAAGAACAAGATTGATGTTATCATGGGTTTTGGTAAAATCAAGCCAGGAAAGAAAATTGAGGTGACAGATGCTGATGGAAAGGCTACAACTTATGAAGCTAAAAACATCATGATTGCAACGGGTGCTCGTGCGCGTGCTTTGCCAAATATTCCAATTGATGGAGAGAAAGTAATCGACTACCGCAAGGCTATGAGTCTTTCAAAGCGTCCAGATTCAATGGTAGTAATTGGTTCTGGTGCTATTGGCGTTGAATTTGCTTATGTTTATGCTGCTATGGGAACAAAAGTTACCATCGTAGAATTCTTGCCAAATATCGTTCCGGTTGAAGACGAAGATGTTTCCAAAGAATTGGCTAAGCAATACAAGAAATTAGGTATTGAAATTTTAACAAGCTCTAGTGTAGAGTCGGTTGATACCAAAGGAAAAGGATGTAAAGTTTCTGTAAAAACTCCATCTGGAAACCAAGAGATCAATTGCGATATCGTACTTTCTGCAGCTGGTGTAATTTCAAATTTAGAGAATATCGGATTAGAAGAAGTTGGTATCATTGTTGATAAAGGTAAAATTCCAGTTTCTGCTTACTATGAAACAAATATCCCAGGATATTATGCCATTGGAGACGTAACTCCGGGTCCTGCTTTAGCACACGTTGCTTCTGCAGAAGGAATCATTTGTGCAGAGAAATTGGCTGGACATAAAACGGAACCATTAGATTATACAAATATTCCTGGTTGTACGTATTGCTCTCCTGAAATTGCTTCAGTGGGAATGACAGAGAAAAAAGCAAAAGAAGCTGGATACGATATCAAAGTAGGTAAATTCCCATTTGTAGCCTCTGGTAAAGCAACAGCCGCAGGTGCACGTGATGGTTTTGTAAAAGTAATTTACGACGCTAAATATGGCGAACTATTAGGTTGCCACATGATTGGCTACAATGTAACGGAAATGATTGCTGAGGCAGTTGTGGTTCGCAAATTAGAATCCACTGCACATGAGATTATGAAATCTGTTCACCCTCACCCAACCATTTCTGAATCCTTCAAAGGGGCAACAGAAGCTGCCTACGGTGAAGCAGTAGATTTATAAAAGTATAAAGGTTCGACTACAATAGTCGAACCTTTATACTTTTATAAGCAATTTTACTTTTGGGATCATGGCCTTGGATTGCAATGGTTCCATTTTTTATGACCCTTAATTTATTACCCTCGTTACGATTAGGCGTTTCAGGCTGTGTGTAATCAACAACGGTAACTCCATTTAATTTAGTCACAATTCGATTGCCCTTTACGGTAATATTCATTTTATACCACTGATTGTCCTTTACATTCAATTCGGCCACATCAACAATATTGTACAAAGATGCAGATCTGCGCCAATCGGTATGGGAATTATTCACTTGAATTTCGTATCCGGCTTTTGGCCAATCATTTGGCAAAAATTCCGTACAAACGTACACTCCCGAGTTGGCCCCCGGATAAGTCATAATTTCAGCTTCTAACTCAAAATCTTTGAAATCGTGATTTGCTACAGGACCGTTGTAGAACAAATGATTTCTTGGCCCTTCAACCATTAATAAGCCATCTTGAACAGAAAAGGTTTGGGTATTGTCAGACATCTTCCAGTCGTTCAAATCCTTCCCATTGAATAAATCAATCCATTTTTTAGATTGAGAAAATCCCGACAAGGGTAATAGCAGTGCAAATAAAAATATTTTTTTCATCGTTAAAATTTAGTTTTGCACTAATTTATGAAAAAATATTAATTTTTTATGCCAATTTTCTTTTACTTAATCGCTTCAACATAGCCGCATGGTAAATTATTGGGAATACCAATAAGATAAATAAAGTTGCGGTAACTAATCCACCTATGATAACAATGGCCAAAGGTTTCTGACTTTCAGAACCAATACCTGTGCTCATGGCAGCAGGCAATAGACCGATAGCAGCCATGAGCGCGGTCATAACAACAGGTCGGGTTCTTAATTTTACGGCATTTAAGATTGCTACATCTAAATGGGGTTCTAATTTATGTTGAATTTGAATTTCTGAAATTAAAATCACGCCATTTTGGATACAAATACCAAATAAGGCGATGAATCCTACCCCGGCAGAAATACCAAAATTAATTCCGGTTAAGTGCAAGGCCACAATACCACCTACCAATGCGAAAGGCACATTGATGAGGACATATCCTGCATCTTTTGCATTGCCAAACATGATGAATAATAGGACAAAAATCATCAATAAACTTATAGGAACGACTTGACCTAAACGATTGGTGGCCCGCACCTGATTTTCAAACTCACCCGCCCAACCGATGGAATATCCCTCAGGTAATTTAATGTTTTTAATTACTTTTTGTTGAGCTTCGGCAATGGTACTTCCTAAATCTCGATCACGCACTGAGAATTTCACACCAATAAAACGTTTGGTATTGTCTCGATAAATAAAAGCAGGACCTGTGGCTTCTTCCAAGGTTGCTATTTCTTTCAAAGGAATCTTCTCCCCTTTGATTGTAGGAATCATCAAACGCATTACATCCGATTCATTGGTTCGATAATTTTTATCAAAACGGATTCGAATATCAAATTTCTTTTCGCCTTCATATTTTTGGGTGGCAGTTTTTCCTCCAATGGCCATTTCAATTACAGCTTGCGCATCGGCCTTGGTGACCCCATAAATCGCCATTTTCTCTTCATCCAATAAAATCTCCATTTCAGGTTGTCCTACATTTCTAAGAATACCCAAATCTTTTATCCCTTCCACATTTTTGATTTGATTCATTACCTGGTTAGACAAATCATTCAGGGTATTCAAATCATCCCCATATATTTTGACGGCATTGGAAGCATTCATACCTGCAACCGCCTCCGCTACATTATCAATAATGGGCTGAGAATAATTGTAATTGATTCCTTGGTAATTTTTCAAACGGTGGTCCATTTCATTTACCAATTCATCCAAGGTCAATTTGCGTTCCCATTCTTCTTTAGGCTTTAAATTCACCTGCATTTGAACGTAGTAAAATCCACTTGGGTCTGTACCATCATTACTTCTACCCACTTGCGACAATACCCCATTTACCTCAGGAAATTTCCGCAATTCACTTCGTAAAGTTTTAACCATTTTTACCGTTTGAGGCAGTGAAGTGCTCATTGGTAATTTGGCCTCAACCCACAAAGCCCCTTCGTTTAATGGAGGTAAAAACTCCGTACCCAACCATTTAATGGAGAAAATAGAAGCAAAAAAGATTACAATTGAGAAAACGAGTGTAGTTTTTTTATTAGCAAAAGTCCAACGAAAACCTCTTTCAACCCTTGAATTAATAAAATTGATAAAGAAATTATGTTTTTCCTTCACATTTTTATTCAAAAGCATCGAGCTTAAAACCGGCACCAAGGTAAGTGTAAAAATTAAGGCTCCTAAAAGTGCAAAACCAAGTGTAAATGCCAATGGACTAAACATTTTTCCTTCAACTTTTTGAAAGGCGAAAATTGGCAATAAGGCGGATATAATAATTAATTTAGAAAAGAAAATCGCTTTTCCAAGACCTGTTCCTGTCTTTTTAATCAAACTCATTTTAGCGAGTTTATTAAACTTTTCCATTCCTAATTTTTGGGCCTTGTGGTCAAGGGTCACAAATAGTCCCTCAACCATTACTACTGCACCATCAATAATAATACCAAAATCCACAGCCCCTAAGGAAAGTAAATTAGCGCTCATACCTTTTAATTTTAAACACAAAAAGGCAAACAATAAGGCGAGAGGAATTACGATAGAAACGATAACTGTTGTCCTCCAATCGGCCATAAAAACAAATACAATGACAGTAACCAAAATAATTCCTTCTAATAAATTATGCATTACCGTTTTGGTACAGTAAGCCATTAAATTATCACGGTCATAAAAGGTTACCATTTGTACATCTTTTGGAAGAACCTTGGTATTTAATTCGTCAATTTTGGTTTTTAATCGTCCTAATACTTCAGATGGATTTTCGCCCTTTCTCATAACCACAATTCCTTCCACCACATCATCATTTGTATTTAAACCAACCTGGCCCACACGTGGCAAATTGCTTTCAACAACCGTTGCAACGTTTTTAACCATTAATGGGTTGCCATTGTAATTATCAACAATCGTATTTTCAATGTCTTCAATGGTTTTCAAAAGCCCGATACCTCGCACCACAAAAGCTTGCCCATTTTTTTCTATCACATCACCCCCCACATTCAAATTAGATTTTGAAATGGCCGTATATAATTCCAATGGGGTCAGGTCATATTTTTGCAATTTGACTGGGTCCATGGCAATCTCATAAGTCTTTTCTCTACCACCAAAGGCAACAATATCTGCCACCCCAGGTACTGCTCGCAATTGTCGGTCTATGGTCCAATTTTGAATCGTTAACAATTCTCTTGAATCACGTTCTTTACTTTTTAAGGTATATCTAAAAATTTCACCCGTTGGACCATAAGGGGGTTGTACGTCAGGCTCTACACCCTCTGGAAGGGTTACTGTATTTAAAAGGTTATTTACTTGTTGACGAGCAAAGAAATCCTCCACATCATCCTCAAAAATCACTTTAATTACCGAAAGTCCAAACATAGTTATGGAACGCACGTTTGTCTTTTTCTGAACAGAGTTCATGGAAATTTCAATCGGTGTGGTTACAAACCGTTCGACTTCCTCGGCACTACGACCATTCCATTCGGTTACAATGATGATTTGTGTATTTGTAACATCAGGGAAGGCTTCAATCGGAATATTGACATAAGAAACCACGCCGGCGATGGTCAATAAACCTACCCAAAACAGTGTAAAAAATCTGTTTTTCAGGGAAAAAGCCAATAAATTTTTGATAAACTTATTCATATCCAATTAAAATTCGCTGTGTACTCTAATACTAAAAACGTGAACGGGACCGCGGTCTTTGTTATACCCCGGATTGATCACAAATTGATAATCGGGAGTTAAATAAACATTTGGATGGATTTGGTACTGATAAAATCCTTCCAAAATCTGCTCACCTCCATAATTTAAATTTCCATCACCAATCATAAATCCCATTCCGCCTTTTTGTTGGAATTCTTGATGTGGTTTTGAAAGTCCGTTTCGAACCAAGGCAAAGGCCATGTAATCATTTTTTCGATTCCATTTTTGACCGGCAAAATGTACCCCAAAAGATATTGATTCATCAATTTCCGTAAATGCCCAGGTTTCGTTTTCACCGTCATTCCAACTATATCGACCGAACAATCCCCACTCATCCTTGTATCCAATTTCACCATTTAGAGCAAATCCTGATTTGGTTCGGTATTCTTGTCGGGTGGGTCCCAAATTAGGTACACCAGATTGGGAATTTGCTAATGCATAATTACCCATAGGTGCCTGGTTACGATACAATAAGGTTCTAAAAGTTCCTTTCCAGTTGTTCGACAAAGTGAATGGCTTAGTAAATTCAAAATTCATACCATTCGCTTTGTCGTAGCGATAATCTAAAACTGGGCCATTTGGAGTGGTGGGAACCGCTGCAAAGGCAAACTTTAAAGAAAATTTTGGTTGAAAGTATCCAATGTAAATGCCTGATGTATATCCTCTCGTATTGGCAGCATAGTCCCAAGCACCTGAACTCATCAAAGACCAGTTCATAAAATGCGTTCTAGGATCATGCGCATACGTGTTAAAATCAAAATAATCTGCTAGTCCAAACTTACCAACCACCACTTGAAGGCTTTCATCTTTTTCCAAATCAAATTGGTGGGACACAAATAAACGGGCCACATAAACCACTGGCTCTGGATTTCCAATACGAAACGTTTCACCGTTGGTAAATCCACCCATCCCTTTGGCAGCAGAAAGACCCTTTCCTCCCGATAATTCTGGATTAAAGGTAAAGTGTGTCTTTTTACTCAAAGGCACATCTAAAAATAAAGTGGAGGTTATAGACATAGCTCCTTCTTCACTTGAAATCAATGAATTATCACCTGAATACTTGGCTGAAAAAGCTGGATGATATTGGTATATGGCAGTTTGTTGGAAATGAACGAAATATTTGCCCAGAGAATCCTGGGCAAATATAGTACTCACCATCATCAAACTAAATAATACAAATATTATTTTCTTTACAACCATTTCAATCGTTAAGCGCATCATAAATCAATAATCCGTTCGCAGAAATCACCTTCTCACCTGATGTTATGCCGTGTGAAATATAGGTTAGATCGCCCACGGTACGATATACCTCAACTTGTCTGGTTTCAATAGTAGTTCTATCTTTAAATACCATCACCCATGACTTACTTTTATCAAACAAAACTGCTGAATTAGGTACTGCAACCATATTTTGATGCTCCGAAAAACGCACCGTAATTGTAGCATTCATTTCTGGCTTCAATTTATAATTTGCGTTAGGAATTCTTATTCTTGCCTTCATAGCTTTGGTATCTGGATCTATAGCAGAAAAAATCTTATCAATTTTACCCTTGTATTTATCATCTGGATAACTCAAAGTAGCAACCTCTGCATCGTATCCTACTTGAACCCTTGAAACATCACTTTCATTGATATTAGCAATTGCCCAGACCTCATTAATTTCTGCTATTGAAAATAGCGCATCTGCTTTATCTGCCCTGATTTGCTCATTTGGACTCACATTTTTAGCTATTATAAAACCATTCATGGAAGCTGTAATGTTATAAATTGAGCCCTTCTTTAGATTATAAATATTGAAAACTTCATTTATTCTGCTTAGTTCAGCATTTTGACGTTCAAGCTCTCTTTGAGCAGCCACTACATCTTTTTCAGAGGCCAATTTTCCCTTAAATAAGTCTTTTGCCACTTGCAAATTCTTTTCTGCCACAGCCACATCACCAATCGCATCCAAGCGGTCGCGTTCAAAGCCAGCGACCTCACCACTTCGAATGACCGCTAAAACTTGCCCTTTCTTCACATAATCACCTAACTCTACATTAATTTTAATAACATTACCTCCAACTAAAGAATACACATCAGCCAATTTGTTGTTATCTGCCTGAATTTTTCCAAACAATTTCAATTCATTTTTTACGTCCTCTTCCTTAACCGTATAGAATTGGCAACGAGCCATCATGGTATCACTTAAACGAAATGCCTTTCCGTTATCAGCATTTGCATCTTCTTTTTTACTACAAGAGATTATGCCAAAAAATCCTATAAAACTTAAAATAAATATCTTTTTCATATTAAAATAAATCTTTTCCAGTACTTAGTTTGATTTGCTCCGCTGACGTTGCCAATTGCATTTGAGAACGTGCCATTTCTGACAAAGCATTGTTATACGACTCAAAAAAATCAACAAATTCAATTAAACTCACATTACCTTTTTTGAAATTTTCAGTAATTCCCTTTAAAGTAATTTCAAAATCTTCATTGTATAATTTTTTGTTTTTTTGATACTCAGAAACAGTTTGTTGATACTGCAAATAATTCCCCTTTACTTCCGACTGCACCTGAACCTTTATTGCATCAAATAAAAAATTCTTTGATTGTACCTGCGTTTCAGCAGATTTAATATTTCCTTGGTTTCGATTAAACCACATCAAGGGCACACGAACTCCCACGTTAAATTGTCGCAAAAATGCACCACCTCTTTGGTCATAATTGGCATAAAGAGTCATATCCGCTTTCGACAATCTTTTTTGTAAATCCAAGTATTGACTTGCAATGTCCATATCCTTTTTACCCATTTGGATGTCAGTTCGATTTTGCAAAGCCTCCTCTAAAAGGTAATCCAAATTAAAGGGCATTACTAATTTAGTAAACTGAGAATCTTCAATGTTTGGCATCACAATTTTATTGGTTTGTAATAAAATCTGCACCTGAGATAAAGTTGCATAGTAATCGCCTGTTACTTGCGCTCTTTCATTTGTTAGATTCAAATAAACGCCTTTCAAACGCACAACGTCCTTTAAAGGAATATTTCCACGTTTGGATTGCTCCTCATAAGCGCTCAAAATCTCGTCTAACATTTTCAGTTGGCGATTATATTTTCCAATTAATAATTGCTGTTGGTTTAGTTGGTATAATCCTGTGTGCAATTCGTATTTCAATTGTCGCACTAAATCTTGAAACGACAATTCAGCCATTTCCACATTTTTTTTTGCCAAATCAATTTGAGATTTTCTTTTTCCACCCATTAAAATCAATTGCTCAAATTGAAAATTTTGCTCACCAGAACCTCCAACATGAAAGATTTGATTATTTTCCGGATCAATGGCATTAATTTCTGCAGTCAATAAGGGATTCGGATATAAAGAGGCCTGCAACAATTGTGCCTTTTGATTACTGATGTTTAGACCAGATGCCAACAATTGGTAATTGGACTTTAAAAAAATATCATCTGCTTGTTGAATGTTTACAAACAAAGTATCAGGTGCAGCAAAAAGCCCCACATGAACCCATAACATACAAAAAGCTCCTAAAAATCTACTTAATAACTTCATAAATTTGAAAACTTGATGCAAGATTTAAATATTCAACTTAAAATGACCTTAAATTTTATTATTTTAAAATAAATATTTACTACCTTTAAAAAATCCAAGTTTCTAAATACTTCAAATGAATAAAAAGCAAAAAATTTTATTGGTTGAAGACGACAAAACCCTAAGCAAAAACCTTAGAGATTACTTAATTCAAGAATCATTTGATGTAGATACGGTTTTCGATGGATATTCTGCCATCCAGGCTATCTCTAAAAAATCCTATGATGCGATAATACTAGACCTTGATTTACCCATTAAAAATGGATGGGAGGTTTGCAAAGAGATTAGGGAAAATCAAGACACAAGCCCAATTTTAATGTTAACCGCCTTTGATGATTTTGATGACAAAATTCAAGGTTTTGAAATGGGGGCAGATGATTACATCACAAAACCATTTTTCATGAAAGAGGTTGTGGCTCGTCTCAAGGCCATTTTAAAACGCTCATCGAGTAAATCCAAAACTATTGAGAAAGAAATTTGGGTGCACGATTTACACATTGATTTAGAAAAAAAACAAGTTAAGCGTAACAATATTTTAATTGAGTTAACCCAAAGAGAATATAATTTATTGTTAAAGCTCGCACAGGCTAAAGGTAATTTTGTTTCTAAAAATGAAATAAATAAAGAAATTTGGGGAGGATCATTAGATGAACACAATAATACGATTGAAGTGTATATTAATTTTTTACGCAAAAAAATTGACAAACCCTTTTCAACCAATTTACTGCGAACTAAAATAGGATTTGGATATTACCTCTCAGAAAATGAACATACGAAGTAGAATTTTATTGTATTTCTCCTTATTATCAATGACCAGCACGGCTGTGTCCTTTTTTTTGATTTACACCTTATTTTACAATTACAGACAAGAAGAATTTCAGCAACGCATTAAAGACCACACAATTTCTTCGATTACCACTTTAGGAGAATCCGAAAAATTCAATCAAAATATTTTACAGGCATTAAATGAAGTTTCTGTTAATCGCTTGTACAAAGAAAAGACCCTGATTTTTAATCAAAACAAAAAACTCATTTATTCTTCCATTGATGATACAGTCATTGAATTTTCAAACGATATTTTAAAAGAATTAAATGACAAAAAAGATGTGGTTGAATCGCGCGAAAATGAATTTGATGTCATTGGAATGCGTTACATCTTCAATGGAAAAATCTTTTATGCAATTACAAAGGCACATGATGTTTTTGGTTATACCAAATTAAATTTCTTAAAAGTCACTCTAATAGTTTTGTTTTTTGTCATTTCAGGATTAATCCTATTAACATCCTTTTTACTTTCTAAACAAATTACAGAACCACTGGTTCAAATGGCATCGGCCTTAAAAATCATTAATATTGAAACGCAAAATTTACATTTGCCTACACCTGAAATCAAAGATGAAATTTATTTGTTATCTGAAAGATTTAACGAATTATTAAATAGTCTCCACTCCTCCTATAATTTTCAAAAAAATGCAATTCATCACATTTCTCATGAATTAAAAACCCCCATTGCCGTTTTAGTTTCCAATTTGGAAATGGTAGAATTGGAGAAAGATCCTGAGAAGATAAAAACAGAATTGCAGGCTATCAAAGCCGACAGTAAAAAATTAGGTGATATGATTAACATTTTGTTAGACATTGCCAAAGTTGAAAGCCAAACCCATTTAAATTTTTCTAATCTTCGACTCGACGAATTAGTTTTTGAGAGTATAGAAAATTCGAAAAAAATTGAACCTGCATTTATTTTACATTTTGAAATTGATGAAAATTTTGAAAATGAAGAAGACATTTCCATTGTTGGCAATCAACGTTTGATGGGCATGGCCATTCAGAATTTAGTAAACAATTGTTTGGCTTATTCCAATAAAAAAGAAGCGAAGATCAAATTAAAGAAACAATTGGGGCATATTTATTTAAGCTTTGAAAATCCGGGAAATCCAATTTCCCCCGAAGACCAAAGCCAATTGTTTAGCGATTTTTTTAGAGGAAAAAATAGTGAAGGAACGCGTGGCCTAGGCTTAGGATTATCTTTAGTAAAAAAGATTTTAGATTTGCATCAGGCAAAAATTGAATATGAATATGAGAATGGTATGAATAAATTCACAATCTGTCTTAACCACAGATTACATTGATGAAAAGGATTACACAGATAAATAAATTCTTAAATTCATATATTCTCATATTCCTATATTCAAATATTCCTCATGGTTGAACCCTTCAAAATATTTCAAATGGATGCCGAAGAAGCGCAAAAAATTGCAGCTTCTGCCAATGAGCCCCATTCGCATCAGTATGAAGAATTAATTATTGGAATAGAGGGACAATTGGAGCATTACATCGATTTCAAAGAGACAATTGTTGAAGCGCCTTTCATCAGTTTTGTTACCAAAGGGAAAGTGCATCGGGTAAAAGTTTTGCTAAAAGACAATAATTGTAACATGTGGGTGCTTCGCTTCAAAAGTGAATTTATACCAGAAACTACTTTTCAATTGTATTCACTGTACCACGACAACTCAAACCTGATATTACCAGCAAATACCTGTTTTAAACGATTGACTAATATTTGTGAAATCATAAACGAAGAATATACAGCATCCAATCCGGATTATTCCGTGATTCGACATTTGCTGAGTGCACTTTTCACAATGATTGAATCCGAACGAAAAAAACAAGAAGATGGAGAAAATGTATTGCAAAAAAATCAGAGTCAGACCTTCAAAAACTTTTTAAAGATATTGGAGGAGAATTTCAGGCGACCAGAAGGTGTTGAATTTTATGCCGAAAAGCTTTTCATGTCGTCGAGAAATTTGAATAAAATTTGTCAAACTATTTTACAGCAATCGGTTTCGGAAATCATTGAAACAAGAAAATTAATTGAAGCCAAAAATTTATTAGTCAGTACGGATAAAACTATTTCAGAAATAGGTTTTGAATTGGGATACAACGAAAAATCGTATTTCACCAACGTTTTCAAAAAGAAATCTGGACAAACTCCAAGTGAATTTCGGGAAGAAATGAAACAGCTGGTTTCCTAAAATTACAACAGCTTGTCCGAAAACTATTACCCATCCCCTTTTGATTTGTTGCAATTTTGCAGTGTAAATTTTAAATCAAACATTGAATCAATAAAGACATGGCAAATTCAGCAAAATGGGTTTTAGACCCTTCACACAGTGAAATTTCTTTCAAAGTAAAACATTTGATGATCTCCAATGTAAAAGGACAATTCACCAGTTTTTCAGGAAACATCGAAGGTGAAGATTTTACAAATGCTCCTATATCAGTTTCTATTGCAACCAACTCAATTCATACCAATGATGAGGGACGTGACGGCCATTTAAAATCAGGAGATTTCTTTGATGCGGAGGCTTTTCCAGAAATTACATTTTCTTCAACATCTGTTCAAGTAATAGACGAGGATAATTTCAAATTATTAGGACAATTAAAAATCAAAGGAGTTTCCAATCCTGTAACTTTGGATGTTGAATTTGGTGGTATTGGGACTGATCCTTGGGGAAATCAAAAAGCAGCATTTTCTGTCAGTGGAAAAATCAAGCGTAGTGATTTTGGTTTAAATTGGAATGCAGCTTTAGAAACAGGTGGTGTTTTAGTTAGTGATGAGGTTCGTTTATCTGCAGATGTTCAATTTGTAAAGCAAGCATAATCTGTGAACAGAAAAATTGCTATTAAAAATTTAGCACTTTTACCATTTTTGGCACAAACTAAAATGAAAGAACTAAATAATTTAACAAGTTCCTTTAACAGCACGGAGAAAATGCCCGTGCTGTTTTTAGGACATGGTAGCCCAATGAATGCCATTGAGGAAAATGAATTTGTGAAAGGCTTCCGAAAAGTTGGACAAGAAATTCAAAAGCCCAATGCCATTTTATGTATTTCGGCCCATTGGGAAACTCGCGGAACGATGGTGACGGCCATGCAAAATCCACCCACGATTCACGATTTTGGTGGATTCCCAAGAGAATTATTTGAAGTTCAGTATCCTGCGCCAGGAAGTCCAGAGTTGGCAAAAGAAACCAAAGAGTTAATTAAATCTACTGAAGTAGGTTTAGACGACAAATGGGGCTTAGACCATGGAGCTTGGTCGGTCATCAAACATTTATATCCGAAGGCAAATATTCCAGTTATTCAGATGAGTTTGGACTATTACCAAGGTCCGCAGTATCATTACGAATTGGCCAAACAAATAAAATCTTTGCGGGAAAAAGGAGTATTAATAGTAGGAAGTGGCAATTTGGTACACAATTTACGCATGGTAGATTGGAAGCGATTGAATGACACCTATGCATATGATTGGGCAGAGGAGGCCAATACAAAGATGAAGAGGTTCATCAAAGAGGGCGACCATAAGTCCTTAATAAATTACGCTCAACAAGGAAAACCCTTCCAATTAGCTATTCCATCACCCGAGCATTATTTACCTTTATTATACACCTTGTCCTTGAAAGATGAGAAAGATTCCATCGAATTTTTCAACGACAAACCGGTGGCTGGGGCATTGACGATGACGTCGGTGAGGATTTCTTAAGAATATAGGAATATAAGAATTGGGGAATATGGGAATATGAGAACTGGGGAATTTGAGAATATAAGAATATAGGAATATAAGAATCTGAGAATAAAGGTTGGTGGCTGAGGTCGAGAGACTTTTTTAAAAATTCTTCAATTCCCCAATTCTTATATTCCTAAATTCTAAAAATTATCCATCCCAACGGGATGGCACGTCTCTAGCAATTCGGATTGTGACAAAGATTTTTCGACCCCAGCGGGGTCGGATAAAATAAAAATGACCCCAGCGGGGTCATACAAAATAATGAAACGATTTCAATTTCTATAGATGTGCAATCCCGCTGGGATTGTAAATATTTAGATTCCTAAACCTAGGCTTCGATTTCCCTCGCTTGGCATCAGCCACCTGCCTGAATTCTCAAATTCCCCGATTCTTATATTCCTATATTCTTATATTCCTATATTCCTATATTCCTATATTCCTATATTCTTATATTCCTATATTCTTATATTCACCGATCCCCAGATTCTCGAAGTAGCAGAGGGGAAGGGATTCGAACCCTCGATAAGCTTTAGGCCTATACACACTTTCCAGGCGTGCTCCTTCAACCACTCGGACACCCCTCTGTTTGGGACTGCAAAGATAGAACAATCTACCTTGCCCTGCAAGTTCTAATTAATTCTTCAAGTCATAAAAGGCATCAATATCCTTTTTAAATTGAATTAATGAAGGCTTGTGAATATAATACATGTGTCCAGATTCATAGGTATGCACTTTTACTCTACTTCTTTGTTCAGGACGAAGGAACATGTGTTCCAAATCATACATTGCCGTAAAGTACGGCGTTGCAAAATCGTAATAACCGGCCCCCAAATACACCTTTAAGTGTGGATTTTTGGCCATTGCATCACGTAAACTTTCTGCTACATTGAGGTATTTATTTTGCACATTGGAATAATCCCAGGGATACACATTTCCGAAAACATTATAAGTTTTTTCATCTTTCCAATTCAGCTCTTTTTGCAAATAATCGTTAATTGTAGCAGTAAAAGGTCCATCTATATTAGCAAAAGAAGGATCAAAATCTACATATTCCCCTGCATCATCAAAATTTCTACCCGTAAATCGGGCATCCAATCTACCAATACTCAAACCATCTTTTCTTCTCAATTCTTTATAAAACCGATTTTCATCGATACGTAAATTACCTAATAGATAGAAATTCTTATCGATTCCAGTGAAATAAGCTAACTTTTCTGCCACTTTATTTTTGTCTGATTCCGACAACCAGCCACCCTTTAAAAGAGCAGAGGCATATTCGCCCAAAGCAAATTCCTCCGAAGACTTTAACACCTCTTTTAAGGGTTTATTCAACAATTCTGACGACAATTTCTTATGATACCAAGCTGCAGCGGTGTACGATGGAATGTATAAAGCTCGTGGTAAATCATTTCCAATAGCTCCATCATTGGTACCAAAATTTAAAACAGCTGAAATCAAAATCACTCCATCCAAATAAATTCGATGGGCGTCTTGTAAATGTTTGGATAATCCTGCTGCTCGGGTAGTTCCATAACTTTCTCCAGCTAAATATTTAGGTGATGCCCAGCGCTCGTATCGACTTAAAAAATGTTGTATGAAATTCCCAAAAGATTTTATATCTCCTTCAAATCCATGGTAATTGGAAGCAGGTTCTCCAACAGCACGCGACAAACCCGTGCTTACCGGATCAATAAATACCAAATCCGTTTTATCTAACCAAGAATATTCATTTTCTATTATTTTATGTGGGGCTGCCAAAGCATTTCCCTCGTCGTCGAGTGCAACTCGTTTCGGTCCCACTCCACCCATGTGCAACCAAAGAGATGCAGAACCGGGTCCACCGTTAAAGGTAAAGGTTACAGGACGTTTTGCATCATCGTCTCCATCCTTTTTATAATAGGTAAAAAATATCTTTGACAAGACCTTGCCTGTGTCGGCTTTTAACTCCAAATAACCCGTCTGAACTTGGTAATTGATCAATTTTCCACCGATAGTCACCTTATGACTTGACTTAACAACCTTCACGCCAGCAGGTATAACTTCTTCTTTCACTGGTACTGGTACCCCTTTTTGTGCAATTGAATTTAAACTTAGCAAAAGCACTAAAATTAAAAATCCTTGTTTCATAGTAAAATAATTTTGAACGAATATAAATATTTTCTTGCCAATAAAAATATATGTATTAACTTTGTATAATCTATATATTATATAGACTAATTAGATTTATAAAAAGCAAGTATATGCAAAGTTTTCGTTCGGAAATAGAGAATCCCTTAGTAGAAAAAGACATCATTGATTTGGCCAAAAAGATTGCGCAATTCAAGGCTGGAGAGATCCATGAAGAGAAATTCAGAAGTCTTCGTTTGGCTAGAGGTGTGTATGGACAGCGCCAGCAGGGAGTTCAAATGGTTCGTATCAAATTGCCTTATGGTAAAATTACCTTTAATCAATGGAAACGAATTTCAGATATTTCGGATGAATATTCTACAGGAAATTTGCATCTAACCACTCGACAAGATATTCAAATTCACTTTGTTTCCTTAGACAGAACTCCAGAATTATGGTCTAAATTGGAACAAGATGACATCACCCTGCGTGAGGCTTGTGGAAATACGGTTCGAAATATAACGGCATCTCCTACCTCAGGCATTGACCCGAAGGAATTATTTGATGTGAGTCCACATGCTGATGCGGCTTTTCGTTACTTCTTGAGAAATCCGATTTGCCAGGAAATGGGGCGTAAAATCAAGATCTCTTTTTCAAATACAGACGAAGACACATCTTTGGCCTATTTACATGATTTAGGATTCATTCCCAAGATCCAGAATGGCCAAAAAGGCTTCCGAGTAGTTGTTGGAGGTGGATTAGGAGCACAACCTATGTTGGCAAAAGTAGCACATGAATTTTTAGCGGAAGACAAAGTAATTCCATACATCGAGGCAGTATTACGTGTTTTTGATCGCCACGGAGAAAGAAATTCTCGACACAAAGCGCGTATGAAATTCTTGATTCAAAAAATTGGCTTTGAGGCATTTGTTGAATTAGTGGAAGCAGAAACAAAGGCATTGAAAAACCATTCAGTTGGCATTCAAGATTCGGCCTTATGGGATGTTGAAATTCCAAGTAAGGCTTCATCTATGGAAGTAAATAGAAGTGAGGAATACCAAACATGGTTACAATCCAACACCTTTGAGCAAAAGCAAAAAGGATACCATGCCGTTTATGTTCGTGTTTTAAATGGAAACATTTCATCAGACACTTCTCGTTCATTGATTCAAGCTTTGGATGGATATATTGGAAACGACATTAGAGTGACAATTAATCAGGGATTGATGTTAAAATTCGTTCCAACAGTGAATTTATCTTATGTTTTTGATGTATTGAAGTCTCACCAATTGGCAAGTCCAGGCGCTAATTCAGTGGCAAATATTACCGCTTGTCCAGGAACAGATACTTGTAATTTAGCTATTTCAGATTCAACAAACATTACTTCGAAATTAGAATCAGTAATTGCCGAGGATTTCCCAGAATTGATTCATAACAATGAGTTAAAAATCAAGATTTCTGGATGTATGAACTCATGCGGACAACATGGAATGGCCTCAATTGGCTTCCACGGTTCGTCTTTGAAGGCTCCAGACAAAAGAGTTTTACCAGCTTTGCAAGTACTTTTAGGTGGAGCAACTTTGGGGAATGGCGAAGGTAAAATTGCGGATAAAGTCATCAAGGTACCGTCTAAAAGAGGTCCGGCAGCTTTGCGTGTCATTTTAAATAATTACGAGGAAAATGCGAATGAGGGAGAATATTTTTACCAATATTATGATCGACAAGGAGAGAAATATTTCTACGAATTATTGAAACCATTGGCAGATTTAAGTCAAATCCAAGAAGATGAATTCATCGATTGGGGTGCATCAGAGAACTTTGTCACAGAAATTGGTGTAGGAGAATGTGCGGGTGTAATGATTGACCTGGTAGCTACTCTATTATTTGAGGCGGATGAAAAATTTGAATGGACAGAAGCTGCATTTGCAGACAAGCGTTGGGCAGATTCAATCTATCACGCCTATTCAGTCTATATTTCAGCTGCTAAGGCTCTTTTATTAGACAAAAGTGTTACAGTTTCTACACAAAATCAGGTCATAACTAAATTTGATGAAAACTTTGTTCAATCGGGTGATTTCAGTTTTGATACTTCTTTTGCAGATTTAGTTTTGCAAATCAACCAAAATGAACCATCAGAGGCCTTTGCAAGTAACTACATTGCAAAAGCAAAAGCCTTTTTAGAACAAGCCAAAGAATTTCGCCAATTAGTAACAGAAAAGTAATGTTAGCAAATTTTTGTCATTTCAAAGGATTAGAACCCCAACCTCGATTAACCGTTGTAGGTGCAGGGCCAGGTGACCCTGAGTTAATTACTCTTAAGGCTGTAAAGGCAATTGCCTCTGCAAATGTAGTTCTCTATGATGCCTTGATAGATCAAAGTTTGTTAGACCATTGTTCAGAAACTTGCGAAAAAATATATGTTGGTAAAAAACCTGGAGAGTCACATTCTCAAGATGTCATCAATCAATTAATTGTTGAAAAGGCATTTGCCTTGGGACATGTGGTTCGCTTAAAAGGTGGCGACCCATTTGTTTTTGGAAGAGGACAAGAAGAAATTGATTTTGCAGAAAAATTTGGATTAATTACCGCCTATATTCCGGGTATTAGTTCTTCTATTTCAGCTCCCGGAGCAGCCAATATTCCTTTAACAGTAAGAGGTGTTTCTGATGGCTTTTGGGTAATGACAGGCACCAAATCTGATGGAAGTTTAAGCTCTGATTTACAATTAGGCTTACAATCAAATGCCACTTTGATCATTTTAATGGGAATGAATCAATTGGAATCTATTTCAAAGATTTGTCAAAAAAACGGAAGAGGAGAAACTGCAGCTGCGATTATTCAATCAGCCACAACACAAAATCAAAAATCAGGATTTGGATATGCAGGCGAGCTTGACAAAATCGCACAAAAGCACGACCTTCGTAATCCCGCTGTAATTGTTATTGGTGAAGTAGTACGATATGCCGACAAGCAGTGGTGGGAAAATGTAAACAAATCCATTCAAAATTATGACAAAGAGAGTTAATATTTCAAGTGGTTCACCATTTGAAGACGTTTTCGGTTATTGCCGTGCTGTAAAATCAGGGAATTTATTAGAAATTTCAGGAACGGTTGCCTTAGTAGATGGCGACAAAGTAAAGGAAGATGATTTTTACGCACAAACTTACAACATCATTGAGCGCATAGCTCAAGTTTTAGAAGAAGCTGGATCATCCATCAATGATGTGGTAAGAACAAGAATTTTCACAACAGATATTTCTAAAAACCTAGATATTGCCAAAGCACATGCTGCATTTTTTGGTTCCGTAAAACCAACCACAGGTATTTATGAAATTTCGGCATTGATTGACCCGAAATATAAGGTTGAGATTGAGTTTACGGCAGTAGTAGGATAGTGAGCTAGTGAGCAAGTAAGCGAGTAAACTTTACTTGCTCACTAGCTCACTTTTTAACTTTTCGACAGAAATTGGTACCACTCCCACCGATTCACAAACCAAACCGCCTCCTAAATTGGCTAGTGAAGCAATTTGTCGAGCTGGTAAGCCAAGTGCTAAGGCGCAAGCCGCAATGGCAATCACAGTATCCCCTGCACCGGAAACATCTGCAATTTGACGAATATGTGCAGGAATTTTTGCATTATCTTCCTTATAATCGATATAAACACCGCGCTCAGAAAGGGTTACAAAAACACCTTCCATTTGCTGTGATTCTTTAAATTTTTTAACGGTTTTTGGCAAGTTTTCATCGGTCAAATCATCTGAAGTTAAGCCCAAACCACCTTTTAATTCAGATAAATTGGGTTTAAACAAACTTACGCCAGAATAGGCAAAGAAATTTCTCTTTTTGGGATCTACAACAGTAGGAATACCTTGTGTTTTTGCCAATGAAATGATGGCCTGAATTAGATCCTCAGATAGCACGCCTTTGTCATAATCCTCAAAAATAATGACCTGAATTTTTGGCAAAATAGTTTTTACCTCCTCCAATAATTTTTTCTCAATTTCCTCTGAAACTAGAGAATCTACTTCCGAATCAATACGCAATAATTGCTGAGAACCTGCAATAATTCGCTCTTTCACTGTAGTGGGTCTGGTAGCATCCGTAACAATTCCACGAACCTCCACCCCCTCATTTTGCAATAAATCTTTAAGCGATTTACCCATCTCATCAGCACCAACCACCGACACCACATAGGGCTTTGCACCTAAACTGACTAAATTTCTCACCACATTACCGGCACCTCCTAATCTAATTTCCTTTTTAGTAGCATTAACTACGGGTACTGGTGCTTCAGGTGAAATGCGCGTAACTTTTCCCCAGGTATAAGCATCAATCATTAAATCGCCAATGACCAATACATTCAAATTCGTAAATCCTTGAAAAATTTGTTCTTTTGTCAACATAATTATCCACCAATGGTGGTCATTGATTCATTTATAGTATTTTTTCTATTATTTTCTGCCTCAAATCCATCCACAGGACGTTTTTGATTCAGGTTTATCAAGATATTTCGCAATTCGTCATCTGAAACACCTGAACGAAGATACGTTTTCAAATCAAAAACTCCATCATCATATAAACAGGTTTTCACTTGTCCTTTTGCTGTAATGCGCAATCGATTACAGGTTCCACAAAAGGTTCTGCTATGGGCAGCAATAATTCCCACATCCCCTTTAAATCCTTCCATTTGATATCGCTGAGCAGTATCACCCATCATCATTGGAATTTCGAAAATATGGTCAAAACCTTGAAAAAGAAGATCTTTTATTTCCAGCCAATTTAATGTTTCCACCTTCTCTCCTTCTCCATTAAAGGGCATCTCCTCTATAAATCGAACAGAAACAGGATATTCTTTGGCAAAATTTGCAAGGGCTAAAATATCTTGTTCGTTTTTGCCCTTCATCACCACGGCATTGATTTTAACTTTAAAATTCAAATCCAACATACGATGCAGCGAAGCCATGACCTGTTCATACTCATCTCTTCGAGTAATTTCATGAAAACGAATGGGATCTAGAGAATCCAAACTTAAATTAATGGACCGAACACCCAAAGCATTCAATTCCTCCAAATAATTTCCCAGCAAGACCCCATTACTTGTAATACAAATTTCTAAGGACGGATGCTTACTTATTTCTTGAAGAAATTCCATGATACCCTTTCGCAAAAATGGCTCTCCACCCGTTAATCTAACTTTGGTAATTCCCAATCCGACCAAAACATTGACCAATCGCGACATCTCCTCCCAAGAAAGCAATTGCTTTTCTTGCAAATAAGCTATCCCTTCGGCAGGCATACAATACGTACAACGTAAATTACAACGATCAGTTACAGCCAATCGCAAATAATCTACTTTTCTACCATGATTGTCAATTAATCCTTTCGACAAATTCAAATTCATCCCTTAAACTCGTATCTTTGCAAGTATACAAAGGTACAAAAACGTACACCAAAAATGAGCATCTACACCGTTTTACTATTTGGTATAACAAGAGATTTATTAAAAGAAAAGTCGATAAGCCTTGAATTAACGGAGCCACCTACAGCCAGTGATTTGTTAAAACACTTAAAATCAAGCTATCCAGCTCTTCAAAATCTACCTTCTTTGCGCTTGGCAGCCAATCACCAATTTCCCGAAGCAGAAGATCTTATTTTACCTGGAATGGAAATAGCCCTAATACCTCCCGTTTCAGGTGGCTAAACTTAAAAAAATCCTATTTTTACCACCAAACTAACTTATAATCGACTATATTTGTAGACTATAAGAAAACATGAGCTTAACATCCTTATTTTTAGGCATCTTACTACTTCCTTGGATCTCAGGGATTTTATTATTGTTGCTTTTGAATAAAAAGAATAACGTAGGTGCATGGTTTTCAACAATCCTTTCAACCGTTCTACTCGTTTTACTAGCGCAGTTTTCATGGTTACAAGAAAAGGATTTATCACTTTCCTTCCCCTGGTTTTCCATCGGCAAACAATTATTTGACCTAAATTTTTACATAGATTCCACAAGTCGAGCCATATTGTTGCTCGTAGGCCTTGCCAATTTTTGTGTCCAAGTATTTTCTATCAAATACATGGAAAAAGAGTCCAACAAAACACGCTATTTTATTTGGGTAAACCTATTTGTGGGCAGTATGATTGGACTTTTGGTAGCTGATCAAATTTGGATTTTTTATGGATTTTGGGAATTAGTTGGCGCAAGCTCCTATTTCATTATAAGCTTCTGGCATCATAAAAAATCGGCTATAAAAGCTGCTAAAAAAGCATTTTTGTTAAATCGAATTGGTGATTTAGCACTTTTAATTGGTTTATTTTTACTTTCTAAACATTTTGGAGTAAATCAATTCTCCCAAATGCAAGTTTCAACATTTGGACTTTTGGGAGGTATTTCCGGATTTCTTTTGGTTTTGGGGGCAACAGGTAAATCAGCCCAGTTCCCTTTGATGTCGTGGTTACCTGATGCAATGGAAGGTCCAACTCCGGCATCAGCATTAATTCACGCAGCAACAATGGTTACAGCGGGTGTATTTTTAGCTATAAAAGTATTTCCTTTAACATCAGAGTTAACGCATTTAACTTATGGCATTTTCGGTGGAATATCCTTTTTAAGTGCCTCAATTTTTGCCCTATTCCAATCTGATATCAAAAAAACATTGGCCTATTCTACCATTTCGCAAATTGGTTTAATGTGGATGGGCTTGGGTTCAGACGCGTCTTTATTTCATTTATTAACGCATGGGTTTTTCAAGGCAGGACTATTCCTTTCTGCCGGTGCTATTATCTTTTATGTTCATGAGCAGGACAAAAAACACGAAATAGATGCTCAGGATATTAATAACTTAGGAGGTTTATTGAGGAAAATACCGGTCATTTCAATTTCATATATTATATTTTCATTGGGATTAATTGGACTTCCTTTATCAAGCGGATTTTACTCAAAAGAAAATTTAGCAGGCTATTTGATTGAACAAAGTCAAAACTCAAGCTATGCCAATTTGTATTACTTTTTGGTAATAAGCCTTGGCATAGGTGTGATTTTGAGCACTATTTATACGAGTCGACAGGTCCTTTTGATCTTTGGGGGTCAACAAAGATCCAATTTGGAATTCACCAAATCAAATTCCCCAATTTATTTTCAAATTCCACTCATTTTATTGGCCATATTAAGTTGTGGATTCCTTTTTTCTTTTAATCCAATACACCTTTCAACTTCCAAGTTGATCCAATTTTCAGGAATTGAATTAGTGGAATCTCCTACCTATTGGTTGGTATTTAGTGTTTTTGCTTGGGCAATCGGACTTTTACTTGCCTTTAAATTTAGAGCAAAAATTCCCGCTAAAAATTATCAATTTATAGAGTTATTTTGGCCAAAATTATTTAAAACTGGAGTTCGATTCGCAAGTTTTCTACAAAGTAAATTTGAACGAACCCTCGATTACTTTTTTGATAATTTAGCCAAATTACAAGTAATTTTTGCCCATTTAATCTCTTGGCTTGACCGATGGGTGGTTGATGGTATTTTAGTAAAAGGCAGTTCAAAAATTTCATATATTTGGGGAAGCGTTTTAAGTAAATGGCAGTCGGGTAAAGTGCAATCTTATTGGGCTTGGCTAAGCATAACTTTTGGGCTTTTTCTATTGTATTTTTTATTATGACATTACCTATTTTAAGTCTTATCATTTGCATCCCTCTGCTGGCAGCCTTAGTTTTAGCCAGTGGAAAATTGAAAGGATATGCGCAACAAATAAGTTTAGGAGCATCTCTCATTCAAATTGGGTTATTGATAAAACTTGCCCTAGGCTACCAAACTTCCACAGCTACCTTTCAATGGGTAGAACAACACGACTGGATACATTTTTCACTCGGTTCTTTGGGACAATTTGTCGCGAAATATCACCTGGGAATTGATGGCCTATCATTTGGATTAATTATTTTAACGGGAATTATTAGTTCAATAGCTATTTGGAATTCAGATAGTATCAAGGAAAAAACTTCCTCTTACTTTGCTCTAATCATGCTATTGAACGCTTCTTTAATGGGCTGTTTTTTGGCAAAAGAT
Source organism: Sandaracinomonas limnophila (assembly GCF_004005965.1). Lineage (GTDB taxonomy): Bacteria > Bacteroidota > Bacteroidia > Cytophagales > Spirosomataceae > Sandaracinomonas > Sandaracinomonas limnophila. The sequence goes on from NZ_SACY01000002.1 coordinate 163,819, forward strand.
TTCCTGTTGTTTTATTTATTTTTCGAATTCATGTTGCTACCCATGTACTTTTTAATTGGTATTTGGGGCGGACCACGAAAAGAATATGCATCCATCAAATTTTTCATATATACCCTTGCAGGCTCCTTATTTATTTTACTTGCCCTTTTGGCCCTAGGCACATCGTATATAGATCCATACGAAACAGCCTTAGCGATAGATTTCATTCAACCGGGTCAAGCATTTTCTGCGGAAAATGCCCAAATGATCCAAACCGCAATTGCAAATGGGGAAATTGCCTCAGACAAATGGGTACATTCCTTTGATGCTGCTGTGTTTGCAGACCTAAAAAATTGTTATTACAAAAGCATTTTACATCCTGATTCTGCCTGGGTTTTGGGAAATCTTTCTGCCAGAGAATGGGCATTTTGGTTATTATTTATTGGATTTGGCATCAAATTACCCATAGTACCCTTCCACACCTGGCTACCTGATGCGCACGTTGAGGCGCCAACTCCAGTTTCGGTTTTACTTGCTGGGGTTTTATTGAAAATAGGGGCTTATGGCTGGCTACGATTCACATTGCCATTTTTTCCTAAAGAAGCTTTAGAATTTAGCAATATTTTATCAGGAATTGGGGCAATTTCTATCATTTACGGTGCTTTTAATGCACTTGCAATGACTGATTTAAAGAAATTAGTTGCCTATTCATCTATTTCTCACATGGGATTTGTACTACTTGGAATTGCCTCATTTACAGCAGAAGGCTGGCAAGGCGCCATATTTCAGTTGATTTCTCATGGAGTTTTATCATCTCTTTTGTTTCTTTTGGTCGGAGTAATTTATGACAGAACCCACGACAGAAGTATCCAAAATTATTCCGGCTTAGCGCAAATAATGCCAGCCTACACCTTCATCACCGGCCTAGCCTTTTTTGCATCACTAGGCTTGCCAGGCTTTTCTGGATTTATTGGAGAATTTTTCAGTTTAATGGGTTCATTTAACTCTCAACACAGTTCAGCTATTTGGGCGATCCTGGGTGGGCTTGGAATCATTTTAGGGGCAGGTTATTTTCTTTGGACCTTTCAAAAAATGTTTTTAGGCAAACAATATTTGAAAAATTCAGAATGGCTACTTTCAGATTTAACCAGGAAGGAAAAATTAAGTTTGTATTTTTTAGGAATTTCTTCCCTACTATTAGGTATTTTTCCATCGATAATATTTAACTTAACAGATAATTGGGTCAGTCATTTGATCAACCAATTGTTTTAAACGAAATAAACCTATTTAAAAATATGAGCAACCAATTTTCAAGAAGAGATTTATTAAAAAGCTCTGCTGGCTTAGCCGGTTTAGGACTTTTTAATTTTGAAGAACGATTCACAAAATCCGATCTAGCAACTAATGCTGCATTAAAAGGCACCGTACAGCACTCAACTTGTCGTTGGTGTTACCAATCCATTCCATTTGAAGAATTGGTAGTAAATGCAAAGAAAATCGGATTAACTTCTATTGAATTAACAGGTCCCGAAGAATGGGAAATTTTGAAGAAACACGATATGACCGCTGCCATTGGTTGGGGTAAATATCCGGCCGGCATGAACATACCAAGCTTTTTCAATGAGGTTAAAAACCATGACCAATTAGTGGCCTTTTACGAAGATTTAATCCCCCGTGCTGCGAAAATGGGCGTTAAAAACTTAATCTGTTTTTCAGGTAACAAAAACGGAATGAGCGATGAAGATGGCTTGATCAATTGCAAGAAAGGTATTCAACGTGTCATGAAAACTGCTGAAAGATACAATGTGACAGTTACCATGGAATTGTTGAATTCAAAGGTCAATCATAAAGATTATCAAGCTGATAATACCGAATGGGGTGCTGCGCTATGCGAAATGGTTGGTTCTGATAAATTTAAATTATTATACGATATCTACCACATGCAAATTATGGAAGGTGACGTAATTGCAACCATCAAAAAATACCACCAATACATCTCACACTACCATACCGGAGGAGTTCCTGGTAGAAATGAGATAGATGAAACGCAAGAATTAAATTATGCAGCCATCATTAAAGCAATTTATGATACAGGATATAAGGGCTATATCGGCCAAGAGTTTATCCCGGCAAGACCAGGCAAAATGGCCTCTTTAGAGCAGGCAGTTAAGATTTGTGATATTTAATCAAGTTACTGATAATTTATTAAATAGCTGATCAACAACTAGTTATCAATAAAAATAATCACCCTACTGATAATTAATTGGTAGGGTTTTTATTTGCCTTTTTTAATTGACTTGTATGGATTTATTTTGATAAATCTAACCACAAGTCCAATGAAAAATATTTATATAATTCTGATTTTAATTTTAATTCGCACTGCCGGATTATCCCAGTGCATCAAGGTCACCAAACAACCCCAAAGTCAAATAGATTGTGAAGGAAATAGCATTCGAATGATTGTTGAATCAGATGCAAAGACATTCCAATGGGAAAAGAAGCGACCAACAGATTCCAAATTTACCTCAATTTCTGGTGCGACGGCATCAAATTATCAAATTTATCCAAGTGGAGGAACAACACATCCGGATGGAACACTTTACCGAGTAAAATTAAGTATCGGAACATGTTCAATTTATTCTGAGGAGACAAGCATTTCCTTAAATACTATTACAAACATTACGAATACTACTTTCTGTGAACGCAGTTCGGGAATCTTACAAGCTAATTTACCTGAAAATTCCTTGAAGAGAGCAAAATCATTTCAATGGACTACCTCTGTCAATGGAAGTGCATTTCAAGATATAATTGATGGCGAACAATTTGATGGGAGTAAAAGTCAGAATTTAACCTTAAAAAATGCAAGTTTAGCAAATCAAAGTCAAAAATTTAAAATTAGGGTTGAATTTGAGGTAAGTGGAAACAATGACAATGATGGCTCCACAAGTAATCTAAATCAAACACCCACCTGTCCAAGAACCTCCAATGAGGTAAGTTTAACCATCAAAACATCTCCAACCCCTAGCCATAGTGTAGCTTCTTACAAAGGTTGTGTAAAAGAAGAGATTCCTGTCAGTTCTACAGGCTGTTCCCCCTATACAACAATTTGGTACAATGATAAAAACGAAAAAGTTGCCGAAGGTGCAAGGCCCAACTTTGTTCTACCGGATTTTGACACTCATCATTTTACAGCAACATGTTTAAAAAGTTCTTGCGAAAGTCTACCGAGTTCTGGTATAAATGTAAGTGCATTTAATAAACCAGACGCTGTAACTAATATAGGCACTCCCAGCTCTATAACGTCTGGAAGTAGTATTATTTTTAAGGCCAGTGGTGGCACAAACAATATTTGGTATTTAAACGAATCAGATCTAAATCCAATCAGTACTGCCTCAACTTTAACCCTTAAAAGTGTTGAAAATACTACTGAAAATGATATCAAAATAACACGTTGGGTGAGCCAAATGATAAATAATTGCGAAGGCCCAAAAATACCTATTGAGGTAAAGATAAAAACTAATTTTGTTCCTACACCTACACCTGATCCAAACCCATCTCCTCAGCCTATTCCTGAACCTAATCCAATCCCAGAACCAACTCCTGACCCCAACCCAACACCGGTACCCCATCCGGAACCAATACCTGCCCCGACGCCTGTTCCTGATAATATGCCTGACCCACAACCAGAGCCAATTCCGGAACCAGTTTGGATAGATTTATTCCTAGACATTCGCAAAAACTGTTACAAACAAATATTCGAAATTAAATCAACTAATTGTCCAACAAAGGTTGATTATTATGAAAATATTTCAGGAGATTATTTAGGAAGTAGCGACCCTTATGATTTCATTGAAATCAATGGAAAATTGAATCAACAAGTTATTGCAAAGTGCAATAGTACTTATTATAACCCATCTATATTTAGCCTTTCAAATATTGCTAGACCAGAGGTATTGAATACTGTGGATCATAAAAAATTTGTATGTCCTGAGGACAACATCACCTACAAAACACAAACGAATACAGATGGTAATTTCTCGCATTGGGAAAAAAATGGTCATATCATTGCGAACCAAAATGAATTTCAAATACAAGCCGACTCCAATACCATTGAGTCAGTTTATTGGAAAAATGACTGTGTATTTAGATACCCAAGTCAACCAATTGAAATTAAACCCAAACCCTATAAACCAGAGATTTTAAATACAAAAAATACATTTTGTAGGGGCGAAAAACTACAAATCAATTCCTCACCTTATAATCAAAAAGAATATTTGTGGTCCAATGGAGCCAAAACTCAAAATATTGAAATTGATACGAGTCAAAACTTAAATTTACGAGTCAAAAATGAATTTGATTGTTGGTCAGAACCAAGTGATGTAGTGATTTTTAAACAATTAGAAAAAGGTATTAAACCACATTTAAGCAGTAGTACTCTTCAATTTTGCGATGGAGAAAATGTGCAAATCAACTCTTCTACAAAACAGGAAACTATTTGGAGTAATGGAAATTTAGGTGAAATTATAAAAGTATCAGAAAGCGTTACAATTTTTGCACAAACAAAATCGAAGGACGGTTGTTGGTCAGACAGTAGCAATGTAATCATACTAACTAAAAGAGAAAATCCGGCTCAACCAATTATAACATTCCCTTTTAATAGGCTTTTGAGAGGACATAAATCAAGTCCCACAGAAACCTTGAAGTGGTATATAAATAATAAATCCATAGAAAATTCTACAGAAGAATTACGTATAAATGAATTATGTGAAATTGGACTGCAAAGCACAAAAGCTTATGAGGATAAGCAAGGTGAAATTCTTACCTGCAAATCACCCCTTAGTAAATTACAAATAGCCAATTTGGAACCTTACCTAGACATGCTTGTTTACCCAAATCCAAGTATAGATAAAACGATAAAAATCAATACTCCTGTGGATTTTCAAACAGGCACTTTAAGAATAATAGATTTAAAGGGGGAAGAAGTATTTGAAATGGATGTACAAAACCGTGACAATCCAATTCAAATTAACTTACATAATTTACATACTGGCAATTATTTTTTACAAATAATAACACCTCAATGGGTTGGGCAGAAACATATATTTTTAAATGAATAATTAATCTAAATTCACTACTTATTCATAAATCCCCATAGCAACCTTCTCACTTATCTTTTTAGGGGCTACCCAAGCAAGGGCGGCTCCTAATTTATTTATAAAACCAGTAATCACCTCCGGTTTTTGAGCAAACATACCATCAATTGCCAATTGAGCAACTTTTTCTGGAGTCATTGTTACTTTTTTAGCAGCCTTACGAGCTTTTTCTTGCAAATTTGCTCGGTCGTTAAAATTAGTATCGGTAGCCCCAGGGCTAACGGAAGTTACAGATATACCTTTATTTTTCCATTCATGGTGTAATCCTCGTGAGAAATTTAGCACAAATACCTTAGAAGCTGCATATAAACTCATTAAAGGAATAGCTTGATATGCCGTTGAACTTGCAATATTTAAAACATAAGCTTCACCTTTACCAGATAAAACTGGAAAAAATTTGTAACACAGTTCAACAACAGCATTTACATTCACTTGAAGCATTTTTTTATGCTCTAGTAAATCATAATCCTCAAAGGGTCCAACTAATCCATAACCAGCATTATTTACTAAAATGCGGACATCTACTTCTTTTTCCAACACCCATTGAAATAATTTTTCAGAAGAATCTTCCAAACCCAAATCAATTGGTAAATATTCTACAATACGGTGATATTTACGTTCAATATCTTCCTTAACAATTTGCAATTCATAGGAATTACGGGCCGCAATTAGTAAATCATAGCCTTTAGAAGCCAAAATAAATGCAATTTCTTTACCAATTCCTTTACTCGCACCTGTAATTACTGCGTATGCCATCTTTAATTTTTTTACAAATTTAAATGAAAATGGCTGTCAATTGACAGCCATTTTATTCTTTATTTTTTCGGTGCTGCAGGTGCTGCAGTACTCCCTGGATTAAAGTATTCTTTAATTTCAGGATCATCTGGTTTAATTTCTTGAGCCTTTAAGAAGAATTCTTTCGCTTTTGCTTCGTCTTTTGTAAAGGTTAAGTGGTGACCACCGATTGCCTTATAAGCTTCAAACAATTGATTTTTATCTTCTTTATACTGTGTATTTTTCTCTGCACGAAGCGTTTCTACCGTAGACACGAATTTCTCGTAATAAGGAGTACTCATTCCCTTTGTACCATAGTCAATAAAGTTATTGGCTCTTGCACGGTTTATGTAGAATGGAGGCCATTTATCATTTATTGCAATTGCTTTAGCAAAAGATGAGTCAGAACGCATAGCCATGTTCATACGAGCAGTTGTGTCAGCACGTGGAATAAAAGCTGCTGTCAAATAAAAGTCCATTGCAACTTTGAAATAATCACCTGAACCAACAGTTTGCTTTTTCTTTTCTTTCCACTCAATTGCTTTTAATCCAGCATTGGCAGCATCCATATATCTTTTTTGCTTGTATCTAATGTCATGGATCATTGAATAAATATTGTTATTTGTATCCAAAGGGGCTGCTTTTTCAAAATATGTTATAGCAATAGAATCCTTCCCTAAACCTTGGTAACCTTTTCCAAAATATAAGTCATCCATGAAATAAGGCTTAACTCCTCTCTTCACCATACCATCTAAGTTATCAACTCCTGATTGGAAATTACCCATCTCCACGTTTGAATAACCCTTCATACGGAAAATATCATCATCTTTTACGCCCTTTTGCTCTGCATCTTGTGTAAATTTCATTGCCCCCTCATAGTCTTTAGACAGGAACAATAATTTTGCGGTTTCTAAAGTTACTTCTGGAGTAGCCTCAGCTCTTTCAAGATATCTTCTAAAATAACGTGAAGCATTTTTAAATTGATTTCCAACGATTAAATATTCACCATAACGCTTGATTGCAGGAGCATAGGTTGAATCCAAATCTAAAGCCTCTTTATATCTTGCTTGAGTTTCTTTATAGTTCTTACCTCTTAAATAAACAACTCCAATTTTTACCTTAGCTTTGATATTCTTAGGATCTTGCATTAATGCCTGCTCATAAGCAGAAACTGCATTACCACCATCATTCTTTACTAAATAAGCATCACCTTTCACTAAATATTGCTCAGGTGTAGGTAATTTTTTAGTTTTTTCTTGAATCAAATCAATTAATCGAATAGCTTCAGCTGGATCGTTGTTTGTAATTTTCTCATCCTGACCAGTCACATAATACATCTCATATGCCTCAGCAATACGATACATTACGTCTATGTTTTTGTTTTTGGTCTCCGCCAAAATACGATCGAATTCAGCTTTTGCCCCTGCCAAGTTCTTCTGACCAACCATAACACTACCTAAACCAACCTGGTTTAAATAATTTTTAGGATCTGCTGCTTTACCCTTTTCAAAAGTAGCTTTTGCATTATCAAAATCTCTGCGGGTCAAATAATAATAACCCAAATAGAAATAATTGTCTCCAGTAGGAGCAGCAGCAACAAGTGCTTCAAATACCTGCTTTGCTTTACCTGGTTGGTGGCGATCAATTAAATGAAGTCCTTCCTGAACGGTCTGACCATAAGAAAAGTTGGCTACTAAAGAAAATGCCAACCCTAAAATCCACAAATTAAGTTTCTTCATTGTTTTAATTTAATTACTATGTTGTTTTCTTAGGCTTATTGAAATAGTTCAACAATTTACCAAAAAAGTTTAATTGGTTTAGAATACAAAAATAATGATTTTAATCAAATTTTCCATCATTATTTTAGAATTTTTACTTCTTATTTATCTCAAAAGTACGAATTGTAACTGGTCGAGTTAAGGGAATCAATCCTGCTTTCAAAACAATTAACTGACCCATATCTCCACAAACATAATTAACAAATCCAGTACCAAGTCCCAAGTGTGCTTCTTTTAAAACAATTTTGGCTTCTCTACGGAACGGATACTTTTTCAAGGCAATATTATAGCCAAAAGGTTGATAATATTCATTTTTACTCAAACCTTTTTCCTTGGCAAATGAAATAACGTTTACAGAACGAATAAAACCCAAGGAAGTAGGATTATCGCCATCACTAATCCAATTTGAACCAATTAAACCAACAGCATTGCTGTGCGACTTTACATAGGATATCACTTTCGGATTATCACCTACCTCACGCACTCGTAAAGTTGCATTACCTGGAATTTTAAAATAATCAACCAAAAATTTAACATTGCTTGAATTATTTTTATCTACTACTAATTCTATTTGCTTCGAACCTGTACCCAATAATTGGTTTTTCAAATCTTCAACAGCCCAAGCAGTATCCGTATTTGATTTATGGGTAATACAAGCAATCCCATCTGCAGCAAATCGAAAACTTCTATAGCTTATATTTTCACGTACAAAGGTTTCCTTTTCTTTCTCTGTCAAATCCCTAGTAATAATAATTCCACGTACCTTGTCATTCAATAAATCAGCAACTGCCTGATTTTCGGGCTGTATATTCAATTTAATCTTGGCATAATGTGCATTATTTTCAAATGCAGTTTTTTCAGCGTTCATCAAATTGCTAAAAGAATCATCAACCCCTAAAGATATTTCACCTTTGATAGGAGTATCATCAAATTGCTTTTTTTCTGATTTGGAACAGGATAAAATCAAAAAACAAGCTACCAAAATCAATAAATTATTCTTCATCGGAGTAGGTACCATATTCATTTTCATTTGAATTTTTATAATAAACATAGGCTCGCCACAAACGAAACAGGCCATAAACAATAAATAATATACCGAGTAAAAATTTGACAGGAGTTTCGTCTCCTAAATACCCTAAATCGAAATCAGATTCAAAAGCTACAAAATATCCAAGGGCAATATATATAATTGCCACTAAGGTTCTAAAAAACAAATTAAAATAAACGGCCCAAGGTTTTTTCATAGGAGGAAATAAAATTCAAATTAATAAAATACAAGGAATAAAAAAAGGCCTGCTGTTGGGCAGGCCTAATTTTATTTTAACCAATTAATTACTCAGATAACTGGAATGTAATTGGCTGTGTAAAGCGTGAACGAACTGCTCTACCTGATTGCTTACCTGGATTCCATCTTGGTCCAGATTTAATTACGCGAATAGCTTCTTCGTCGCAACCAAATCCAACCGATTTAATCACTTGAACATCTTGGATAGATCCGTCAGTATTTACAACGAACTGAACATAAACCTTACCTTGAACGTTTGCACGTTGCGCGGCAGCAGGATATTTCAAGCTACGTCCTAAATATCTAGCGAAAGCAGCAATACCACCTGGGAATTCAGCATTTTGCTCCACCGCTGTAAAGATTTCCTCTTCAACTGGTTTTGGTGGTTCAACTGGAGTTTCCTGGCCTTTAGCATCCGGATCAACCGGCGCCTCATAAGACTCATCAACACCTTTTACTGTTTCGTTTGCAGTATTTCCTTTTACCTCTTCTGGTGGAGGTTCAGGTTTTGTTACCTCTTCATCATGTTTGATTTCTGGAGGTAAGAACTTAGTAGTTGTTACCTTAGGAATCTCCTTAGGTGGTGGAGGTGGCGGTGGTGGAGGTAATTCCACTTTCTTTGCCGGAGGTGGTTGCTTAATATCCATTGTTTCTGCAACAACTTCAACCTTATCCTTATTTTCAGCTGTGATCTGCTTCCAGAATGCAGCTAATAATAAAGCCCCAACAAAAAGTGAAGAACCCAAGATCACCGACCTCTTGATAACTTTCGGATACGTTGTCCTTAAGAAGAAAGCGCCAAATTCTCGGTTCTTATCCTTAAAGATAATGTCATCTAAGGTAGCATTTTGGCTTATTACTTGTTGTGACATAGTTTAAATTAATTTTAAATTTCTAAAAAGGCTTGTGCCTATTATTTACCTGAACGTTTAATCAACGCTTCTGTATCTGGATCAATTTCTAATAAAGCATAACGCTTATTGTTAGTAATTGCACACTCGTCAATCATGTCTATCACATTGCGATATTTCGCTTTTTTTGTAGGCTTCATAACGATAGTGAAGTTATTTCCGATCTTAGCTTTCATATCCGCAATTACTTTACGAATACCAGTCTCAGAATAATCTGTCACCTGTAATACAGTAGCTGACTCACTAGGAATACCCTGGTAATAATACACCTTGAACTCATCTGGAACAACCGTTACGGTTTCAGACATTTTTACAGGTGAAGTTTGGGTATTGTCCTCCGTTTTATCAGGCATATTCAACTGCATGGTTACGGGCTTTGCCAACGTTGTCGTCAACATGAAGAAAGTAATCAACAAGAAACCTAAGTCCACCATTGGTGTCATGTCGATTTTGGTCGACATTTTTTTACTACGTTTCTTCCCGCCTTTCTTACCCCCACCGGAGCTATCTATTTCTGCCATTTTTTTCTCTTGTTAAAACGTTACTTATTGAGGTCTTTTCTCTGGAGATGTTATCAACTGGAAGATATTAATATTCTGTGCTTGTAAAGTTCCAATGATATCACTGAAAACTTTATAATCAGAATTTTGATCTCCTTTGATAGCAATCTTAAGTGAAGGATTTGACAATTTAGCATACCCAACCCAGTACGACAATTCATTGTTTGAAGAATCGATTGGAATACCTTTTAAAAATCCTTTACTTTTTGCTTCAGAAGGTTTTAAATTTAACACCTGACGCATAGCACCTGCTGGAAAGCCAACTACTTCTGAACTCATGTAGTTTTTTTTCATTTCAGCTGTTAAAGCAATACCATACTTGTTGGCCATACGCTCTAACATAAATTCACGTGCCATCATGTCGTCAGTTGCCAAATAAACACCACCTTCTTTGGCTACACTAAGGGTAATAATACCATCCTTAGCTTTCAAAGCAGTTTCAGAGATAGAGCTTGGAGGGGTGATCGTTACAGCTTCTTCTGGACGGAACTTTGCGGTTAACATAAAGAACGTCAAAAGAAGGAATGCCACGTCACACATCGCTGTCATATCTAGCGAAACACTGGTTCTTTTGGCTTTTACTTTTGGCATAACAATTAAAATTTGAAAGTGTTAAAATTTATTTCTCAGAATAATTCCTGAGTATTCAATTTCAAAATATTAATTGTGGTGTGTAGCGTAATTTTGGTTAACGCTTAAGCCAATTTCATCAATGCTGTAAGTTAATTCATCAATTTTTGATGTAAACAAGTTGTAAGCAATGATACAAATAGCAGAAGTACCAATACCCAATGCAGTATTTACAAGGGCCTCAGAAATACCATTTGCAAGAGCAGAAGCGTCTGTAGATCCACCTGAGTTACCTAAAGCAGAGAACGCTTTGATCATACCAACTACCGTTCCTAAAAGACCCAATAAAGTTGATACAGATGCTAAAGTTGCAACGATTGTTAAGTTTTTCTCTAACATTGGCAATTCTAATGAAGTAGCTTCTTCAACCTCTTTGCTCAATGCAGCTAATTTTTGCTCTTTGTCTAAAGAACCATCAGTAGTTAATTGCTTGTATTTCTTAACAGCAGATAAAGTAACGTTACCTACTGAACCTTTTTGCTTCTCACAAGATTTGATAGCACCTTCAACATCATCTTTGTCTAAAGAAGCTTGAATGCTACGTACGAATGCGTTAACATCGCCAGTTCCTTTAGCCTTACCGATTGTAATTAAACGCTCGATAGAGAAAGTTAAAGCAGTTAAGAAACATGTCATCAAAACAGGTACGATGATACCACCTTTGTAAACGATACCGAAGTAATCGCCGGCAATTGGGTGACCTTCATTAGTGCCTCCTTCAAAGTGAGAGCCATCTCCCATCACAAAAAGGAAAATCAATAATGCGATGACAAATAAAATGATTAGAACGAATCCTGCAGGAATACCGCCTGATTTTTTCTGTGGTGCAGCCGCTGGCTTTGCAGCAGCTGGTTTTGGTTGTTGTGTACTCATTAGTTTGGTAATTTGGGGTTAAAGAATTATTTGTTAAACAAAACTTTTTGTCAAATTTCTAAGGGTGGTAGTTTTCATAGTTTTATACCCTTTGGCCTTTGACAGAAAACAAAAGTAATGCAATTCTAATTTAAAATTTATATACCCACAATATCCTTACTGTTAAATTTTTTCTTAAGAATTTTCAATCATTGTACTATCTTGATATTTTCTCCCAAAATCCCCTAAAATCAGAGTACTTTTTTGAGAATAAAAAAATTTAAAAAAATTTAAAAAAATTTAATTTTCTATTTCCTTCTTTTCATTTTTTTTGAAAAACCATACCTTTGATTCAAATTTTTACAAAATGGATTCCCCTTTTAAATCCCAAAATTCGAAAGAGCACGCTAGAAAAAATGATAGCCAAAGTTTAAAAGATGCCATAGAATCTTTGCTAAAAGTATATCAACTCGAAAGTAAATTTCAAGAATCATATATTTCGGCAAATTGGGAACAAATTGTAGGCAAACCCATTTCTTCCAGGACTACTGAAGTTTATGTTTCTAAAGAGAAATTATTCGTAAACATTAACTCAGCACCCTTGAAAAAGGAATTACTTTTGGCGAAACAAAAATTAATTCAATTGATAAATCAAGCAGCAAACAAAGAAATCGTTAAAGACATTATCTTTTTATAATATGCACATAATTCCATGTTTAAAACCGGGTGACAAAGTTGCAATTGTTTCTCCAGCCTCTCCACCTAAATCGACAGATTGGGAATTAGGCTTAAAAGTTTTAGAACAATGGGGACTAGAAGTTATCTGCGCTCCAAACCACTTAAACACACACTTTGGTTTAGCAGGAACTGATCAGCAGCGTTTAAGTGACTTACAATGGGCTTTAAATGAACCAGACATAAAGGCTATTTTTCCAATTAGAGGTGGATATGGAACGAGTCGAATCATAGACCAAGTAGATTTTTCAAATTTTGCAAAATACCCCAAATGGATAGTTGGATTTTCCGACATCACAACACTTTTAATGCATTTAAATGCACTCGATTTCCCAAGCCTGCATGCGCCAATGCCTCATAATTTTTTGCAAAACGGCGGGGACATTGCACTTAATAATCTCAAAAAATTCCTTTTTGAGGGTGAATTTAATTTAAAAACGCCTCCACACCCATACAATACTTTTGGAAAAGTGGAAGCCCCAATTATTGGAGGAAACCTTTCCATATTAGTTCATTTAATAGGTACACCAAGCTTTCCTAATCCAGAAAATACGATATTATTTATAGAAGATATTGGCGAAAGATTATACCATGTGGATCGAATGATGGTACAATTAAAAAGATCAGGTATCCTTTCACAACTTACAGGAATGATTGTTGGAGGCTTCACTGATTGCGAGGAAGCATCATTGCAAATAGGAAAAGATGCTTACGGAATTATTGCAGAACATACCCAAGATTTCAATTATCCCATCGCTTTCGACTTTCCTGCTGGTCATATTCCTAATAACCAACCTCTCTTGATGGGACAAAAAATCAGTTTGCTGATAAATTCTACAGAAGTCCAATTAACTTATACGAATCCTTAAATTTAATTCATTCCTTTGTTAAAAAACCACTAGGTATGTTAACAAAGACTTTCGGCTGTGCCGTTTTTGGCGTTACTGCGCATTTAATCACGATAGAAATAAATGTTAGTCAAGGAACCAAATGCTTTTTGGTAGGACTCCCAGACTCCACCATCAAAGAATCCATCCAACGCGTTGAATCAGCCATAAAACATTTTGGATATTTTTTCCCGAGAAAAAAAGTTGTTATCAATTTAGCTCCAGCCGACATACGAAAAGAGGGCTCGGCTTATGATCTCCCTATAGCCCTTGCAATTTTACATGCCTCAGAACAATTGTATTTGCCATTGATTGAGGAATTTGTAATCATGGGCGAATTGTCGCTAGATGGGCAACTTCGACCCATCAAAGGGGCATTACCAATGACTTTAGAAGCAAAAAAGCGTGGACACAAAAGATTTTTATTCCCAAAAGAAAATGCGGAGGAAGCAGCTATTGTAGACGGTGTAGAAGTATATGGTATAGATACTTTAATGGAGGCCATTCAATTTTTTAAAGGAAAGGATTTGATCATTCCTACTCCCAATAACTCCAATGAACTTTTTAACTTGCAAAAATTTGAGTTTGATATTGACTTTTGTAATGTTCAGGGACAAGAAAATGCCAAAAGAGCATTTGAGATTGCTGCAGCGGGTGGTCATAATATCATTTTAATTGGCCCACCTGGAGCTGGGAAAACGATGCTAGCTAAACGAGTCCCAACCATTTTACCTCCCCTTTCCCTCTCAGAAGCTTTAGAAACTACAAAAATTCATTCAGTTGCTGGAAAACTCAAAAAACATGATGCACTTGTAGCCAAAAGGCCCTTCAGAAACCCTCACCATAATACCTCAACTGCTGCTTTGGTTGGTGGAGGATCTAATCCCCAACCTGGAGAGATTTCTCTTGCTCACAATGGCGTGTTGTTTTTGGATGAGCTGCCTGAATTTTCAAGAAACACCTTGGAAGTATTAAGGCAACCGCTGGAGGATAGAAAGGTGTTAATTTCTAGGGCCAAATGGTCGGTGGAATTTCCTGCAAATTTTATGTTAGTAGCCAGTATGAATCCTTGTCCATGTGGATACTTTAATCATCCAATGAAAAAATGTGTTTGTGGCCCTGGTGTAGTTCAAAAATATTTAAATAAAATTTCAGGACCCTTATTAGACCGCATTGACATCCACTTAGAAATAACTCCAGTAAAATTTGAAGAATTAGCCTCTACAGAAATCTGTGAAAAAAGTGAATTAATTCGACAAAGGGTGTTGGAGGCTAGACAAATACAACTTAATAGATATAAAAAAACTATTGGTGTCTATAATAATGCTATGATGAACTCAGAACAAGTAAAAAAATTCTGTAAACTTGACTCAACAGGCAACCAAATAATACAAAAAGCTATGGAAAGGTTACAGCTTTCAGGAAGGGCCTATGAACGTATATTAAAAGTTGCCAGAACAATTGCAGATTTAGAAAAAAAGGATGCAGTTGAAACAGTTCATTTAGCGGAGGCGATCACCTATCGAAATTTAGATAGAGAAAATTGGGGAGGATAATGTAATTTTGGAAAAAATCAATTTAATGAAATCTTTTAAATCTATTGTACTATTTATTCTCTTTACAAACCTCTCAACTGGCATTGCGCAAACTTTAAGCAAGCCGATTGGATTTTTAAATTTGCCTTTAACAATTGAAGATATTTTTAAAAACGAAAATAATTCTGCAAAGCCAGTGTTTTTAGAGGCTTTTTTGCCCACATGCCAACATTGCATAGCTTACAATAAAAATCTGGATAGTCCTGAAATTAATAAATATTTAGATGACAACTTCCAAGCCTATCGAATTGATGTGTCTAAAAAAGAGGTCAATGATTTTTTAAGGTCGAAAAAAATTGTAATCAACAGCACTCCAACTTTTTTAGTTTTCAATCACTATGGCGTTTTGATGAATATTGAAGAGGCGCAACCTGAATTTAATTCCATTGAAGGCATAAAAGAGCTTTTAAACAAGGCAAAATCTCCCACGCAAAACCAATTTGCTAGATTTGAAAATTATAAAAAAGGGATTTTTGACAATAATAGTTTACAGGACATTGCCTTTTATTCCAAAATGAGTTGTGATACTTTGAACAATATTGAAATAGTAAACAAACTAACCAACAATTTAAAAGAATCTGAATATGATTCAGAAATTGCCTACAATATTGTTTCAAAAATGATGATGGATGAGCAAAATCCTTTATTTAATTATTTTGTTAATCATACTTCAAAATATGAATCCTATGCAGATGCAAATCAAATAAAAAGAGCCATTGAAAATGTAATCATGATTGCTCTTTATCAAAAAAATGCGAAAAATTTTTCCTTCGAAAGGTACAATAAAATGAAAAGAGAATTGATTTCCATAGGAATTCCTTTAAAAAGCGTCCACTCTCGTTTTATATACTATGAAGTATTAAAAGACCTTGAAACAAAAAATATTTCAAATGCGACCAAACGAATCAAAACCTATTATGAGGGCAAGCCGATTCCATCTAGAGAAAAGGAATTTTGGTGTGGGGAACTTAAAAAATTTAATACTGCCCATAAAGTTTGTCCTCTCTAATATTTTCGGTAAATTTAAGATTAGTATTCTCATCAGCCTATGAAAAATTCAAACCTACTGAGATCAGCCACTTTTTTAGCAATTATCCTTATTGCTAGTAGCTTTACCCCAATTCCATTTATTGGGGAGGAAAGTTTAGAAAGTGTATTTAAACGAATAAAAAATGAGGTCGAAAGTAATTCACAAGCCTACGACAATTTAGGAAATGCTTGTAAAACTTTAGGGCATCGACTGACAGGTAGTTTAAATGGCAAAAAGGCGGAAGAATATGCATATAATTTGTTTAAAAAATATGGTTTTAGAGATACCAAGTATCAGGGTTTTCAAGTTGAAGCCTGGGCAAGAGATACTGTGACCTTACAAATTGGTCCACCCAAATCAGATAATATCAAGGATGTAAAAGTAGTTTCCTTAGCCATGACACCCGTTGAGGCAAATATCAATGGGAGCATCATAGACGCTGGAAATGGACTGGATGAGGATTTCGAAAAAATCAAAAATGATGTTACGGGTAAAATTGTATTAATGAATATTGGTTTGTTGGATGCTAAGCCCGGACAAAAAAACCTACATCGTTCAGAAAAAACTGCATTAGCCATAAAAAATGGCGCAATTGGAGTAATTTTTGCCAATACCGTAAAAGGAGAAGTATTATTAACAGGAACTGCCTCTGTAACAGGAAATTTAATATCTATTCCGGCGGTTTGTGTTTCCTTGGAAAGCGGAATGGAAATCAGAAATTGGCTTCAATCGCAACCAAAACTTTTGGCAATGATTGAAATGCATAATGTGAGTAAACCTATTAAAGCAAGAAATGTGGTTGCTACTTTAAAGGGAGAAAATTCCAAATTGAAACATGAGAAAATAGTTATTGGGGGACATTTAGATTCTTGGGATTTAGCTCAAGGAGCAATCGATAATGGCCTTGGTTCATTTTCAGTCATTGATATTGCAAGAACCTTTAAAGCTCTCGGACTTAAAAGTAAAAGAACCATCGAATTTGTTGCCTTTATGGGTGAAGAAGAGGGCCTTTTAGGCTCGAAAGCCTACATTGAACGTGCAAAAAAGACAGGGGAATTAGAAGATGTTGTTTACATGATTAATCTGGATATGACCAACAATGTGTATGGATTCAATGCTGGCGGTAGAAATGAATTATTGCAATTGTTTAAAGATTTGGGGGATAAAGTAAAGGCTATTGACCCTGAATTTGGTAATCAAATTACAAATGCAGCAGGTTTGCATTCCGACAATCAATCCTTCCTTTTAGAGGGAATACCTGCAGGAACTCCCAATGGAAAATTAGAAAAAGGTGTTTTAGATTGTTACCATGCCAATTGTGATGGATTTTCGTTAGTCAATAAAAAGGAAATGGAAAACACTGTAAAATATACCGCCATGTTGCTTTATGGGGTAGCCAATACAGCCAATTTCCCAGCAAAAAAACTAGACTTTTATTCTACAAAAGACTTTTTTATTAAACAAAATCTACGTCGTGAATTAGAACTCGGAAATGAGTGGCGATGGGGAAATGATTAATTTACTATAATTTATTAACTTTGCTTAATTGTAATTATATCGAACCTTATGAGTATCCAGAATCCATCTTTTTTTGATCACAATATGGAATTTGTACCTGAAACTTCTTTCAAATCAATTATTAAGGTAATTGGAATTGGAGGCGGTGGATCAAACGCCGTGCAGCACATGTTTAAAATGAACATCAAAGGTGCTGACTTGGTGGTTTGTAATACTGATTCACAAGCTTTAGCCTCCAATTTGGTAAAAGCTAAAGTAAAGTTAGGTGAGCATGGTTTAGGTGCTGGAACTGATCCTGAAGTAGGCAGAAAAGCCGCGGAACAAAGTATAGATAAGGTCGAAAATATCTTGACCGATGATACAGAGATGGTATTTATCACAGCTGGTATGGGTGGTGGAACAGGTACAGGTGCAGCCCCAGTAATTGCAGAATTAGCTAGCAAAAAAGGTTTGTTAACTGTTGCGGTAGTAACTGCCCCTTATTCATGGGAAGGTAAAGACAAAATTAAATATGCAACTAACGGAATAGAGGAATTAAAGGAACATTGCGATACTGTTTTGGTTGTAATGAACGATAAATTAGCGCAAATTCACCAAGATCTACCCGTAAAAATGGCTTTCGCAAAGGCGGATGACGTTTTAGCTAAAGCAGTTAAATCTGTGGTAGATGTAATTGCAAAACCAGGTGAAATAAATACTGACTTCATGGACGTGAAAAAAGTATTGAAAAAAGCTGGACAGGCCATGATGAGTTCCGCCACAGGAACGGGCGAAAATCGTGCTTTAAATGCAATTCAAGAAGCATTAGAATCGCCTCTTTTAAATGCGCAAGAAATCAAAGGAGCAAAAAGAATCCTTGTTACGGTTTCTACAAGTAATGAAAACTCACTCCGTATGAGTGAACAATCGGCCATAATTGACTTCTTGATGCAACGTGTGAATGAACAAGCAGATATGGTTAAGTTCGGTGTTTCTACGGACGATACCTTAGGTGATGACCTTTACTTAACAGTTATTGCAGCTGCCTTCGAGCATACGCACAATGCGATGGATGAGTATTTCAAAACAGATACGAGCAATTACGAAACAGGTTCATCAAATATATCTTCTGGCCAAACCATCGATTTAGATGATTTTGGAAATTCAGCAGCCGCTTATATTGAAAACGAAGAAATTCGTTTTGAGAAAATGATCGAAAATTATGAAGTGGACGGATTTAAGTCGGCCGATTTCAACATTCCAACTTACCAAAGATTCAAAATTCCTCTTTACGATATTAGTAAAATTCCACAGGAAGAGTGGGAGGAATCTGAATTGTAAATTGTTAATTGTTAATTGTTAATTGTAGAAATTCATGATTTTTAATTTCTCCATGATTTCTGCAATTACTTTTTGGTCTGCATAAAACACATCAAATTCGGAAACGCTTTCAAGACCACCCATGGAGATGTCGGGTTTTTGGAATTCCATTAAACCACGTTTAGATTTTCTAGCACTCAGATGAATGGCGTGACAACCGATAGCTAAAAACTGTTGAAAATTGTGCTCATTTACCCCACTTCCCGCCATTATTTCAATTTCATTAGTTGACTTTTCAACCATTTGAGCCAAAGTTTCCAACCCATCAATGGCTTTATTTTTTTGACCCGAAGTTAAAATACGAGTAAAACCAATTTCTTTTAAAATTTCTACTGAACCAATCGTGTCTCTGGCCACATCAATAGCCCGATGGCAAGTTACAGGCAAGTTTCCTGCATTTTTCTTAATTTCTTCTAAAAATGCCACATCCAAATCGCCATTGGGAAGCAATGCGCCAATTACAAGCCCATTGACACCCGCCTCAATCAAAGCTTCAAGTTCATACCGAATGGTATCTTTTTCCATCGAATCATAGCAAAAATCGCCTCCACGAGGTCGCAACATCGCATGAACCTCAATTGAAGTTGAAGCTTTTACTGCTTTTACTAATCCTGTTGAAGGCGTAGTTCCGCCATCCCAAGGAGAAGTGCATAACTCGACACGGTGGGCTCCTGCCCGATCTGCGGCAACGCAAGAAAACAAAGAATAGGCACAAACTTCAAGCTTGGGAAGGTATGAATTCATTGAAAAATTTAACGATTTGATAATATTAATGAATATTTTAAGAAAATTTATAAAGAAAACTTTTAAAAACTATTTTTTATTTTACTTTTGCACACAAATTAAGAATAATATTATGTATTGGACATTAGAATTAGCTTCCTATTTAGAAGATGCTCCTTGGCCAGCGACTAAGGACGAACTTATTGACTATGCCATCAGAACGGGTTCCCCATTAGAGGTGGTTGAAAACTTGCAAGAATTAGAAGACGATGGTCAGCCATTCGAAAGCATCGAAGAAATTTGGCCAGATTACCCTACTGAGGAAGATTTCTTCTTCAATAAGGACGAATATTAATAGAAAGTGGTTCAAAACTGAACCACTTTTTTTATTTCATTTGCCAAATGAGTATCACGAAGACTTATACCCCATCTACGGTCCAGGATATCGTCTAAAGAATTGGCCATTTCAAATGTTTTCAAATATTCAATTTCACCTAATAGGTAAGGCTGATTGGGAATAATTTCTTTCAAACCGTCTTTTTGCGACTCGCAGAAACTAAGGACAAGACCTTTTTCTGGCCCATAAATTTCTTGTAAATGTTTCAAGGTATGCGATGAAATGCTATTTTTAGAAACCAGTTCGTCAAATATTTTGGGATCAAAATCTACTCCTGTAAATAAATTATAATGCTGCGTTTTGCATCTGGTTTGATAAACTGAAAACACTTCTGACTCCAACATATCAAGTGTATCCTTTGCCATAACCCGATATGTTGTCCATTTCCCACCCAAGATACTCACCAATTTACTTCGCGAATCTACTTCAACCACATGATCACGAACAATCGATTTTGTATCTTGAGGCATGGCCTCAGAAATTTGGGCTTCAATTAAAGGACGTTGGCCTACAAAAACTCCAGAAATATCTTCCAATGATGCTTTTTTTGCAGAAAAGCGATTAAAGTAATCTAACAAATATACTTTTTCCTCTTCCAAAATTGGAGGACTTTCCTTTAATTTATCGGGCTCATCGGTTGTACCAACCAGCACATAATCTCTCCAAGGTATCACAAAAACCACTCGGCCATCGTCTGTTTTAGGAATCAATAATGCTTTTTCACTTTCCCAAAAAGATTTATGTAAGACAATATGGGCTCCCCTGCTAACCTTTAATCGATTGTGCAATTTAGGATTTGCCATTTTTCTTATAGGGTCTGCGAAAGGTCCTGCCGCATTAATTACAGCTTTTACAGGTACTTCGAGCGTTTTTCCTAACTGGTTATTTTGGAGAATTACTTTTTTAATTTTAAGACTTTTGGGACTTAGTACCAAATCTTTTAATTCGGTGTAATTTATGACATGAGCCCCATTTCTGGCGGCAGCTTTGGCTACAGAGAGCGCATATCGAGCATCGTTGAATTGTCCATCGTAATACAAAATACCACCCTTCATCCCATCTACATTTAAATGGGGAAGAATCTTTTTCAATTGCTCATTGGATACGCTTTTTGATGGCAGCAAATTTGTTTTTCCTGCTATTTGGTCATATAGCCACATTCCAATCCGATAGTAAATTCGGTCAAACCACGAATAACATGGAGTTAAAAGTGCTAAAGGGTGTGCTAAATGAGGTGCATTATCAATCATCGACCGACGCTCATGAAGAGCCTTGTAAACCATGTGAAATTGTTGCCAATCAAGTGTTTTAACAGCTTGTTCTAAATACCGAACTCCGCCATGAATTAATTTAGTAGATTTCGAAGAAGTTTGAGAGGCAAAATCACCTTTATCGATTAATATGACCTTATAACCACGTAAGCTGGCATCTAAAGCAATTCCAGTTCCAGAGGCACCTGCCCCAACTATGCAAATATCATAACCGATTTCTGCATTCCGCTTAATATCTTCCCAAACTTGAAATTGATTGAAAACCATTTTAAATAATCAAAAAAGTACTATTAGGCTACAATTTACTAAGTTAGAAAAAAAATAATGTAAAAGATTCTGTAAAAATTGATAAAAATGAAGAGATTTTTTAATTTTGCAATCCTTTGAACAAATCGTAAGGAAGAAAAAAGAAATTCGAGAAGAATTGAATTATGGCAAAGAAAGATATTAAAGAGGCTATTGAGATCATTGAGAGTCCGGAAGCATTACAACAAGAGTTCAATAAAGTCCAAAATGCTTTTGAAAAGAACAAATCAAAAGTATTTTCGGTAATTGCAGGAGTTGTGATAGTTATTGGTGGATATTTTGGATACCAATATTATGTTTCTGCACAAGATGCTGAAGGAGAAAAGAAATTATTTAAAGCTGTATATGCTTTTGAAAGTGATTCTTTATCTGCGGCATCCAAAGATTTTGATAAAATAGCTAATGATTTTGGTGGTAATACACAGAATTTGGCTGACTTGTATTTAGGAGTAACCCTTTTAAAGCAAGGTAAATTTGATCAGGCAATTGAAAAATTGAAAAATTTTAGCTCAAAAGATTTATTAGTTCAGGCAAGAGCTTACTCGCTTATAGGAGATGCATATACAGAGAAAAAAGCCTATGCTGATGCGATTTCTTATTACCAAAAAGCAGCAGATTACAAACCAAATAAGTTTTTCACACCAATGTATTTGTTGAAATTAGCTTTGGCAATGGAAGCAAACAAGCAAGATAAAGAAGCTTTAGAGGTTTATACAAAATTAACTGATAACTATCCACAATCATCCGAGTCTATTCCTGCAAAGAAATATAAGGCTCAATTGGAAAGCTCTATCTCTGAATAAGAATTAAATTTTCAAAATATAAGGGGTAAGGGCTTGGGCTTTTATCCCTTTTGTTATTAAAAGAAAAGACGAGAGACGAGAGATAAGAGACGAGGTAAATAGGTAATATAAATAATAAAATATGTCTTCGGCGGATAAAAATTTAAGTGAATTTGTGGCAAACAATTTGCCAGATATTAGTAACAAGAAATTTGCAATTGTTGTTTCTGAGTGGAATGAGACTATTACAGGAGCTTTATACGAAGGTGCTTACAATACCCTTTTAGCTTATGGTGCTAAGGAGGAAAACATCATTAAGGCGGAGGTTCCTGGAAGTTTTGAATTAAGTTTAGGTTCGCAAAAATTTGCTCAAAAGGAGGAAATTGATGCGGTAATTGCCTTGGGATGTGTTATTCAAGGAGAGACTAAGCACTTTGATTTTATTTGTATGGCAGTTGCCAATGGTATCACAGAAGTAAGTTTGAAGTATAATAAACCTGTTATTTTTGGCGTATTAACTCCCAACACAATGCAACAGGCATTGGATAGAGCGGGAGGAATTCATGGCAATAAAGGTGATGAGGCTGCGTTTACAGCCATAAAAATGTTAGCAATTTAAAAGTAAAATTATGCAAGTTTGGAAATTTGGAGGGACCTCAGTTGGAAAGCCCGAGCGCATGAAGTCGATTCGACAATTGATTACGGAAGACGGAAAAGCTAAAATTGTTGTTTTATCTGCACTTTCAGGAAGCACAAATACCTTATTATCAATATCAGAGTCATTAGTTAATAAAAATACGGCGGAAGCTAAGGCAAAAACAGCCGAATTACGTGCACATTATGATCAATTCTTAACGGAATTGTATCAGACTCCTGCTGGTTTAGGTAAAGGTCAGGCGATTGTAGAAAAAGAATTCAACTTCATTCAACAACTGATCGACACACCTAATTATGGCGCTAAGCAAGAAAAAGAAATTGTTGCTTTAGGAGAATTGCTTTCCACTCAAATTTTTGAAGCCTTTTTACAAGAAGAAGGTGTAAATTCTGTTTTATTACCTGCCTTAGATTTCATGGTAATTGATGCAGACAATGAACCTGTATTTGCAAAAATTGAAGAAAACATTGCTAAAGTTCTTAAAGCAAATGCCGGAAAAGAAATATATATCACCCAGGGATTTATTTGTAGAAATCCTGCTGGGGAGATTGATAATTTAAAACGTGGAGGATCGGATTATACGGCCTCATTGATAGGCGGAGCAATTTCTGCAGAGGAAGTTCAAATTTGGACTGACATTGATGGAATGCATAATAACGACCCACGAATTGTAAAAAACACATTTCCAATTCGCGAATTATCCTTCGAAGAAGCAGCTGAATTAGCTTATTTTGGAGCAAAAATTTTACACCCAAGTACCATTACTCCTGCCAAAATGAAAGGTGTTCCGGTTCGTTTGAAAAATACCATGGAACCAAGTGCCTATGGCACCCTGATTTCAGACAAAACAACGGATACGGAAATTAAGGCCATTGCCGCAAAAGACAACATTACAGCTATTTATATTCACTCAACTCGTATGTTGAATGCGTATGGATTTTTAAAACGTGTGTTTGAAGTATTTGAAAAATACAAAACACCTGTTGATATGATTACCACTTCCGAGGTTTCTGTTTCGGTAACTATTGACCAAACCGCTCACCTTGAAGACATTATGCGTGAGTTGAGAGAATTTGCTGAATTAGAAGATCCAGATGCTAATCAAGTGATTATTTGTATTGTTGGAAACTTCTTTGCAGATAAAGAAGGTATTGCGATCAAGGTTTTGGATGCCATGAGAAACATACCAATACGTATGATTTCTTATGGAGCATCTGAGCACAACATTTCATTACTTGTTGATGCAAAACACAAAAATGACTCATTAAACGCTTTGAACGAAGGTTTATTTTAAAAATACTATGTTAACCATTCCATTTATTCGTACCAATACCGAGCAAACAATAGCAGGTTTAAAAAAGAAAAGATTTGCAGATGCAGAAGCAATTGTTAAGCAAATTCTTGAATTAGACGAGGTTCGCAAAAACTTGTTACAGCAAGCAGAACAGGCCTTGGAAAAATCCAATGCCATTGCCCGCGAGATTGGTGGATTAATGAAATCGGGACAAACGCAGGAAGCTGAAGCTAAAAAAGCTGAAACTGCAGAGTTAAAAATTAAAATCAAGGAATTTGGGGAGGCAGCAAAAAAGGCCGAACAAGATGTGCAAGATGTATTGGTTACTTTACCCAATTTACCTCATTCATCAGTGCCTGAGGGCAAAACTGCTGATGACAATGAAATTACCTTAACCTGGGGAAAGGTTCCAAGTTTTGATTTTGAACCATTGGCTCATTGGGATTTAATCAAAAAATACGATATCATCGATTTTGATTTAGGAAATAAAATTACAGGAGCAGGTTTTCCAGTATACAAAGGAAAAGGGGCTCGTTTGCAAAGAGCTTTGATTAATTTCTTTTTAGATGAGGCAATAAAGGCAGGTTATTATGAAATTCAGCCACCCATCTTGATCAATGAAGATTCTGGTTTTGGAACCGGACAATTGCCCGACAAAGAAGGGCAAATGTACATCACACAAGCAGAAGGCTTATACTTAATTCCAACAGCTGAGGTTCCAATCACCAATTTATACCGTGATGTTATTTTAACTGAAAAAGACCTTCCCATAAAAAATGTAGGCCACACACCTTGTTTCCGTAGAGAAGCAGGTTCCTGGGGGGCGCATGTTAGAGGCTTGAACCGCTTACATCAATTTGACAAAATAGAAATTGTACAAATAAGAAAACCAGAAGAATCGTACCAGGCACTTGAAGAGATGTCGACCTACGTTCAAGGACTTTTACAAAAACTAGGATTGCATTATCGCGTTTTGCGTTTGTGTGGAGGAGACATGGGATTTGCTTCGGCATTGACATATGACATGGAAGCATGGTCTGGTGCACAAAATCGTTGGTTAGAAGTAAGTTCGGTTTCTAACTTTGAAACTTTCCAAGCAAATCGTTTGAAACTACGTATGAAAGTAGATGGAAAATCAGTGCTTTGCCATACATTAAACGGCTCTGCTTTAGCCTTACCAAGAATCGTTGCCTCTATTTTAGAGAACAACCAAACCAAAGATGGAATTAAGATTCCTGAGGTATTGGTTCCGTATTGTGGGTTTTCAGTGATCCAGTAAAGTAGGCTTCGAGAGCCTCAGCCTACTTTTAGGTGCCTGAGGCTCTCGAAGGCACGGCTCACTCAACTATCAGTCGAAACCCTTCTCCGTGCAGATTCTGAATCTGAATTCGAGAATCCTCCTTGAGCATTTTGCGAAGTTTTGTCATGTAGACATCCATGCTACGCGCATTGAAATAGGTATCGTCGCCCCAAATGAGTTTAAGCGCAAAACTTCTACTTACAGGTTTGCCTAAATTTTCGCACAAAATTTTCATTAATTCATTTTCCTTTGGGGTAAATTTTTGTTCTACTCCATTAAAAACAAGTTTCATTTTATTCGGCAAATAAAGATAATTTCCGATTTCAATTTCTTCTTTTAGGCTTGAAATATTTTTTTCACCTGAAGTACGTCGTAACACTGCTTCGATTCTTGCCAAAAGTACTTCCATAGAAAAAGGCTTGGTCAAATAATCATCTGCCCCAACTTTGAATCCCTGCAGGGTATCCTCTTCCATCGATTTGGCTGTCAGAAAAATAATGGGGACATCCAAGTGATTTGCGCGAATATCCTTTGCCAAGGAGAATCCATCCTTTTTAGGCATCATAACATCTAGCAAACACAAATCAAAAGGTGATTTCACAAAGTAATCTAAAGCCTCATCACCGTTGTTTGCCCATGTAACCTCAAAACCTTTTTTCTTTAAAAATTCGGATAGCAAAAGACCCAAATTAGGATCATCTTCTGCCAATAATATAGCTGTGGTTTTCATCTTTATTGTTTAGGGAGTGAAATTTCAAATGTACTACCATCTCCTAATTTACTTTTAACAAGCACCTTGCCATCGTGTGCCTCAACAATCTTTTTTACATAACTTAGTCCTAGACCAAATCCCTTCACATTGTGAACATTTCCTGTAGGAACTCTATAAAAAGGCTCAAAAATATTATTAATTACCTCTTTTGAAATACCTATTCCTTTATCCTGAATAAAAATTTGAATATTTTTTTCAGTTAATTGCAAGGAAATGGATATATCGGGTTGGTTTTCTGAGTATTTTATGGCGTTATCAATCAAATTAAATACAACATTTGAAAGGTGAACCTCATCTGCTTGAACAAATACCTCCTCATCTGGTAAATCGAGATGCAATTTGCCATGATTCGAAAAAATCACTGGACCATTAGCTTCAGCGATATGTTCAATCATTGCTTTTAAATCAATATTTTTCTTCTTCAAAACAATTTCTTCTTTCTCCATTTGGGCCGTTTGCAAAACACGCTCTACCTGATTTCCCAAACGTGTATTTTCTTCTCGAATAATTCCCAAATATTTTAAAATCGAATTATTTTTCAAGATTTCTGGCTCCTCTTGAATCAATTGTGTTGCCAAAGAAATGGTAGAAATAGGTGTTTTAAATTCATGGGTCATGTTATTGATGAAATCGTTTTTGACCTCTGCCAATTTCTTTTGTTTTAAAATCATAGAAACAGCCCAATAAAAACAAACCATTACAATTAATAAAAGAATAAAAGAAGCCGCGAAATTCAATCCCATGGTTTCCCAAATAAATGCTCTTTGGCCGGGAAAATAAAGTTTTAATTGATGATTTGTTGGATGCAAATCATTCGGAAATAAATTGGTCGAAAACAAATTTGGACTTATTTCTACCTTAGAAATCTTTTTATTTGAAAGGAAGACCCAGTTGTTATGATTCGCCCCTGCGCCAAAAATTCCATAATAAAAAGGTAAACGAATTCCCTTCAAAGACAATTCGAATTTAATCAAACTATCTAAAAGTGCTGGGGCAAATCGCTGTTGAATAGGTCTTTCCTTGAACAAAAAATCAGAAAAAAGCTCTTTTGCTAATTCTTTTTTATGGTCAACTTTAATGTTTAATTTAATGGCTTTGGATTTCTTATTTGGATCAACAGGAACTTCATCAATAAGTTTATCCAACTTTTTTTGTTCTTGCAGCCTTCTCTCCATTTCATTTAAATCCGGACCTAATTGATACTCCTCCGTTATTTCGGCTATTTGTCCGTTGGGAAGCATGATTTGCTTTTGAACCCACACAAAATCTGAAGGGGCAACAAATTGCTCCAAATTTTGCCTGTTTTTTTCACTTTCTACTTTCCACTTTCCACGTTCTCCTTTCCACTTTCTACTTTCCACTTTTACTTTTCCACTTTCCACTTTAAACTTTTCGCTGCCTACTAACTTTGCAGACAAAGCCCTTTCCTTTTCTTGTTCGAATTCAAATGATTTTTTCCGCTCGGCCAACACAAGGAGCTCTTGTTTTTCCAATTTTCGTACCACTTGGTCTAAACTACTACGAACTTCTGCTGCAAAATTTTCTTCTTTAGATACAAGCATATATCCTAACCAATAGGCTTGAAAGGCAATCAAACCTAAAAGAGCTAAGCTCATCAAAAAGATAATCCAACGTATTTTTTGCTTTGTCATACAATTAATCGTTTACAAAATTAAAAGAATTCTTTTGGAATAAATCCACTAAAAAATCCTGTTAACACTCTTTAACATGTATCAATTCAAAAATTATGTATGTTTGTATTCTATAAACAAGCATTATGAAAAAATCTATTTTATTATTTGCAATGATTGCTTCGGCAACATTTGCTTATGGACAAACAGAAAAAAAAGAACAAAGAGTACGAATTGTAACCATTGAAAATGGTCAGAAAAAGGTTGTTGAAAAGGTGATTGCAGATGGAAAAGATATTTCTGAGGAAATTAAAATCATGGAAGACACTTTACAAACAAAAGATGGTAAAAAACGAATGATCACTGTGGATGTGCGGGGTGACCGAAGAATGCAATCGCCACAGAGGGAAATAATTGAAGGTCCCCAAAAAGAAATGCGCGTATTTAAGTTTAAAGGTGGAGAAGAAGGGGAAGAAGATGTGATTCGCATTTTACCTGGTAGACCGGGAGATCCTGGAATGCCTACAGGTCCTATGGGTGATAAGGAATTTAGAAAAATCCACAGAAATGTAATGATTAATGCGGATATTATGCAATTGGATGAAATGGGTTCTGCAACCATCAAAGCTTTACGCATTCAACCAAATACTCCATTCAATGGCAAATTCAATGTACATTTCAAAGCGCCAGAAAAGGGGACTGTAACAATTTCTGTAACTGATTTACAAGGGAAGGAATTGGCAACTGAGCAGCTAAAAGATTTTCAAGGAGAATATTTGGGACAAATAGATATTAAAAAATCTGTAAAGGGTGTTTATTTTGTTCGAGTGGTACAAGGAAACGATGGCGCGGTTAGACGCGTGAAAATAGATTAAACAATAAAAAACCCCGCTAAGCGGGGTTTTTTATTAAAATAACTGTCCAGTTTTCGCATTGGGTTCAAACCCTAAATGGCGATATGCTTTTTCAGTGGCTTCTCGACCACGAGAGGTTCTTTTCAAAAAACCTTCTTGAATTAAAAACGGCTCATAAACTTCTTCGATAGTTTCAGCCTCTTCTCCACAAGCAGTGGCGATTGTAGAAAGTCCCACGGGTCCACCTTTAAACTTCTCAATAATGGTCATCAAAATTCGATTATCCATTTCGTCTAACCCATTTTGATCAACATCTAATGCAGAAAGTGCATATTCAGCAATATGTGAATTAATAATACCCTCTCCTTTTATTTGGGCAAAATCGCGAGTTCTTCTCAACAAATTATTGGCAATTCTTGGCGTTCCTCTACTTCTTCTTGCTATTTCGTAAGCACCAGATTCTTCAATTGGCATTTTTAAAATGGCTGCAGATCTCGTAACAATGGTAGTCAATAATTTAGAATCGTAATATTCTAAGCGAGCATTGATACCAAAGCGAGCACGCAAAGGCGATGTTAGCAATCCTGCACGAGTAGTTGCACCGATCAAAGTAAATGGATTTAGACCTATCTGAATACTTCTGGCATTAGGTCCAGAATCAAGCATGATATCAATCTTGTAATCTTCCATGGCGGAATACAAATATTCCTCAACGATGGGATTCAAACGATGGATTTCGTCAATAAAAAGTACATCATAGGGCTGAAGATTAGTTAATAGTCCCGCTAAATCAGATGGTTTATCTAAAACGGGTCCCGAGGAGATCTTTAAACTCGAACCCAATTCATTGGCAATAATATGTGACAAAGTGGTTTTTCCTAAACCAGGAGGGCCATGCAGTAGCACATGATCTAGGGCTTCCTCTCTTGCCTTTGCTGCATCTACAAAGATTTGCAAATTATCAATAATTTTACCCTGACCCGTAAAGTCGTCGAAGGACAAAGGTCTTAAGGCCTTGTCGATATCCTTGTCTTGTTGACTTAAGGAACTTGGATCTCCGCTTAAATAATCTTCCCGCATAAATTTACTTTAAACAAAGATAAAAATTTAATCAAACGCTTGTATTCATTTTTTTTGTTCTCATTATTTTTTAGCTTTGAAAAATTAAACCTTTTAACAAATGAGTTCTATTTTTTGCGGCGAATTGGCCGGAACAGCAGCCTTAATCTATATTGGGAATGGAGTTGTAGCAAATATGCTACTAAAAAACACAAAGGGAAATAACACAGGATTATTGGCAATAGCTGCTGCCTGGGCATTTGCGGTAACGATTGGAATATTTATTTCCACTTATTTCGGTAGTCCTGGTGCACATTTAAACCCGATGGTAACTGTGGCGGAATGTTTAAAATCTGGGGATTGGAGTAATTTTACAACTTTTGTTGGAGCCCAAATCTTAGGTGCAATGTTAGGGCAATTTTTAGTTTGGTTACATTATAAACCGCATTTTGATGTTACCGAAGACCCAGGAAGTATAAAAGCCAGTTTTTGTACAGATCCAGCCATTAAAACTACGCCATTCAACCTTATTTCAGAGGCTTTCGCCTCTGCCTTTGCCATTGTTGCTTTGGGAAGTTTCTCAAGCGTCCCACATGGATTAGGTCCATTTTTGGTAGGTATATTAGTTTGGGCTGTTGGACTTGGATTAGGCGGAACCACTGGTTATGCCATTAATCCTGCCCGAGATTTAGGTCCGCGTATTATGCATGCAATTCTTCCCATTAAAAACAAAGGCGGAAATGATTGGGGATATGCATGGATTCCAGTTTTAGGTCCATGCCTTGGAGCTGCCATTGGCGTTTTTATTTTAAGTTTAAAATAATTCAACATGTATATAGGATCCATTGACCAAGGAACTACCAGTTCCCGATTCATCATATTTGACAAAAAAGGCGACATCATTGCGATGGGCCAAAAGGAACACGAGCAAATTTATCCACAGGCCGGTTGGGTAGAACATAATCCCGAAGAAATTTGGAAAAACACCCAAGAAGTTATTGGATTAGCCCTGGGAAAAGCCAACCTTTCTGCTAAAGATATCGCAGCGGTAGGTATTACTAATCAACGAGAAACAACTGTCGCTTGGAATAAAAAAACTGGAAAACCTTATTACAATGCAATTGTTTGGCAGGATACTCGAGTGGGTTCTGAATTAGCCGAATTGGCCAAAGATGGTGGAATGGATCGTTTTCGAGGCAAAACTGGACTTCCATTGGCGGCGTATTTTTCCGGATTAAAACTTCGTTGGTTATTAAATAATTGTGAAGGTTTACGAGAAGATGCCGAAAAAGGAGAAGCCCTCTTTGGAACAATGGATACTTTCATTGCCTGGCATTTAACAGGTGGCATAGAGGGAGGTTTACACATAACTGACGTTACCAATGCCTCCAGAACACAATTGATGAATTTGGAAACCTGCCAATGGGATCAAGAAATTTTAGACATCTTTAAGATTCCCAAAGCTATGCTCCCTCAAATTGTATCGAGTTCAAAAGTATATGGCACGGCAAAAGGTGTTTTAAATGATGTTCCCTTAGCTGGTATGTTGGGTGACCAACAAGCTGCCTTAGTTGGACAAACCTGCTTTGATCCAGGTCAAGGAAAAAACACTTATGGAACTGGTTGTTTCTTATTGATGAATACTGGAACCAAACCAATTCCTTCCAAATTTGGTCTATTAACTACTGTTGCCTATCAATTAGGTGATGAGCCTGTACATTACGCATTAGAAGGCTCTGTAGCCATTACGGGGGCATTGGTGCAATGGTTAAGAGATAATTTAGGAATCATAAAATCGAGTCCGGATATTGAAAAATTAGCTAAAGAAGTAGAAGATAACGGCGGGTGTTATTTTGTCCCAGCATTCTCTGGACTTTATGCGCCTTATTGGAAATCTGATGCACGTGGGGTTTTGGTTGGGTTGACGAGATATATCAATAAATCACATATTGCTCGTGCTGCATTAGAAGCTACCGCCTTTCAAACCTGGGAAGTATTAGAAGCCATGGAAAAGGATGCTGGCATACCAATTAATTCACTTCGAGTTGACGGCGGAATGGTGGTCAATCAATTATTGATGCAATTTCAGTCGGACATCATTGGCCAAGAAGTAATTTGTCCAAAAATCATTGAAACCACTGCCTTAGGAGCTGCTTATGCTGCAGGATTGGCTGTTGGGTATTGGGCAAATCTGGAGGATTTGAGAAAAAACTGGGCGATTGCTGGCACTTGGAAACCTAAAATGGAGATGAGCAAAAAAGAAAAACTTCAAAGCCAATGGAAAAAAGCTGTCACTAAGAGTTTTGATTGGGAGGAGGAGTAGTCAATTGGAACTAAATCATTTGACTAAAATAAATTTATCAAACAACTTTTAAATCAAAGGTTTAAATTGCAGGGGGAAAGGGGCGGCATTGTCCCCTAAAAAAATGTTTACAAAGTTCCAAACAGTAAACTGATAATTCTAAAAATAAACAATAAAAAAAGGCTGAAGAAATTCAGCCTTTTTTGTTACTATTTAGATTTTACTTTAGGTTCTATTTCGATGGTGGGAGTTTCAACCACCTCATTTTTCTGATACCCCAATATATTCAACATAGAATCGCTCGTTTGTTCATTGGAAAACAGCTTTGTTGTAATCGTCCCATCTTCTAATCGATCAATAATTACATGCTTTGGTGCAGGAATTAAACAATGTTGAATACCGCCATAACCACCTAAAGATTCTTGGTAAGCTCCCGTATGGAAAAATCCAACGTATTGACGCTCTTTTTCTTCCTCATAAATAGGAAGATAAAGGTCGGCACTATGCGCTTCTGTATTATAAAAATCCATAGAATCACAGGTCAAACCACCCAAGTTAACCTTTTGATAGGGTGATCCCCAGTTGTTTACAGGCAACATGATGTATTTTTGGTTCATTCCCCAAGAATCAGGCAATTGGGTAATAAATGAACCATCTATCATGTACCAAAGCTCTTTATCATTTTGCAATTTTTGGTCAATGATTTCATACAAAACTGCACCACTTTCACCAACCGAATAAGATCCAAATTCGGTGAAAATGTTTGGCACAGGAACATTGTTCTTACTGCAGATCCAAGCAATCGATTCCACAATTTCATCCACCATGGCCTGATAATCGTAGTTGAATTGCAAAGAAGTTTGAATAGGCAATCCTCCTCCCAAATCAATAGAATCTAATTCTGGACAAATCTTTTTTAGTTCACAATACTTGTAAATAAATCTACTTAACTCAGACCAATAATACGCAGAATCTTTGATTCCCGTATTGATGAAAAAGTGAAGCATTTTTAAATTAAAACGCTTATTAGGTTTTATTTTTTCTAAATACAATGAGGTTACATCTGAATATCTTACTCCCAAACGAGAGGTATAAAATGAGAAATCAGGCTCTTCATCAGTTGCGATTCGAATAGCGATATTCGCCTTTTCAGCGGTAACCGAATTCAAATAATAATCAATTTCTTTAAGGTTATCCAAAACTGGAATACAATTGAAACCATCATTGATCAATTCGGAAATATATTGCAAATACAAAGGTTGCTTGTAACCATTGCAAAGAATATAAGTCGATTTAGCAATCTTTTCCTTTTCGTATAAAGAGCGAATAATTGGAATATCAAATGCCGAACTTGTTTCTAAATGGACATTATGCTTAATAATCTCTTCAACAACAAAAGAAAAATGGGAAGATTTAGTACAATAACAATAGGTGTAATTCCCCTTGTAATTGTATTTTTTAATCGCATTACGAAAAAGTAATTTAGAATTTTCGATATGCTCACCAATCTTTGGTAAATAACTAATCTTTAGGGGTGTGCCGTATTGCTTAATAATTTCCATCAAAGGAACATTGTTAAACAACAATTCATTATCCTCATTAATGTTAAATTCCCTCGTTGGAAATTCAATAGTTTGATCAATTAGATCGATGTAATTTTTCATTAGGCCTAACCAATTTTAAGATAGCCGATAAAACGACAAAAGAAAATTGTGCAAAACTGCAATAAAAGTATGTACTTTGCAAAAAATCTTGCTTAGATCTATGTTAAAAATTCATTTTATAGCGATTGGTGGTGCAGCAATGCACAATTTGGCATTGGCTTTACAAAAAAATGGTCATCAAATCACAGGTTCAGACGACGAAATATACGAACCTTCCAAATCGCTCTTACAAAAAAATGGACTTTTACCTGATTCTGAAGGATGGCATCCAGAAAAAATTTCCAAGGATTTGGATGTAGTTATTTTAGGTATGCATGCAAGAGCAGACAACCCGGAATTATTAAAAGCACAGGAATTAGGTTTACGCATTGAATCCTATCCTTCTTTTTTATACGAATACAGTAAAAACAAGCAACGCATTGTAATTGCAGGTAGTCATGGAAAAACAAGTATCACATCCATGATTTTACACGTATTAAAAAAATTAAATCGCAAATTTGATTACCTTGTTGGCGCTCGAATTGAAGGTTTTGAACTTATGGCCCAGCTTTCTGATGCCCCCATCATTATCATCGAAGGCGATGAATATTTGGCTTCTCCCCTCGACCGCAGAGCTAAATTTCTATTATACCAACCGCACATTGCCCTTGTTTCTGGTATTGCTTGGGACCACATGAATGTATATCCGACCTTTGAGTCCTACCAAGAAAGCTTTAAAGAGCTCATTAAGAATTTACCCAAAGCAGGAACCTTAATTTATGATGAAACTGATCCTATTTTAAAGGAAATGCCAAAATTGAGTCAGGACGATGTCATCAAAAAACCTTATAAAGAGCACCCTGCCCTAATAGAGAATGGAAAAACGATCTTGAAAGGTGATGATGGTGTAAAATACCCAATTACTGTTTTCGGTAACCATAATTTAAAGAATATCAATGGTGCACGCTTGATTTGCGAACAAATTGGCATTGAAGCAACAGAATTTTACCAAGCCATTCAAGACTTCAAAGGTGCTGCTAAACGACTTGAAATTGTAAAAGATAATGGAAAAAGCATTGTTTTTAAGGACTTTGCCCATGCCCCGTCTAAGGTAAAAGCTACAACCGAAGCCGTAAAACAGCAATTTCCAGAAAGAAAATTAGTTGCCTGCTTAGAATTGCATACATTTTCAAGCCTAAATCCAGCCTTTTTGCCACAGTATGAAGGAACTTTGAATTTAGCAGACGAAGCAATTATCTTTTTAAGTGAGCATGCTCGTGCTATAAAAAGAATGGATAAAATTGAAGAAGAAACTGTTCAAAATTATTTCAAACACTCGAAATTAACAGTAATTAGAGATAGAGAAGAACTTGAGAAAGATCTAATATCAAAAGATTGGAGTAATGCCAATTTGTTGATGATGTCGTCAGGGACCTTCGATGGAATTTCATTCCAAGAATTGTAGTAAGCCAGTGAGCCAGTGAACTAGTATTCTAAACTTTGCTCACTGGCTCACTTGCTCACTTTTAACTATTCAATATCGCATCCAACTCCGCCTTAAACCCAGTCAATAACATTTCTTTAATGGAAATCTTTCTCTTTTGAGTATTGATTTTACTTTGAATAGGCTTATCAGCAATTGTACCATCTGACTCAACTTCAGCAATAAAAACTTCCAATTCGCTACGCTCTTTTTTGCTCATGTAATCCATCTGATTAATCATGATTTTCAATTGCTCTAAACGAGGTTTTTCACTCAAATTGGCATGGCGATAAGAAATTACACGCAAAAGGTAATTCATTTCAAAAATTTTGTCACAAACATTTCTAAAACGCTCTGACAAACCTCTATCCACCATTTTTACCTTCGCAGACAAATCTTTCCATTTCATCAAATTTGCCTTTGCCAATTCTGCCGTTTTTACCATATCCTCCTGATTCTTGAATTTTTCTTCCAATTCACGAGTCATGTCTTGCATTTCCTGCACACGAGGATCAATTTTGGGTTTCACTACAATGCCTTTTGAGCGGTTGTAGGAATCAAAATACATATCATTTGCCTTTTTAAAGGCTTTCCACAATTGAGATTGCTTTTTAGGAGGAAGACCCAAAATGGTTTTCCATTCTTTTTGCATCTCCTTCACTTTTTCTATGGTACCATCAAAATCACCCGATTTTCTCATTTGGTGAACTGAGTCCACGTAAGATTGCAGGGTATTGATTTTCTCGTCAATGATTCTATTTTTCTCTTCAAAAAAGGCTCTTCTTCTCAAGAAAAAGCTATCCACAATTTCTTGAAATTCATTGGATAATTTATCTTGAAATTCACGATCTACTGGTCCCGTTTTTAACCATTTCGCCTTCACTTCCAAGAAACGGTCTGTAGATTCTACTACTTCATCTTCAGCTAAAATAGCTTTTGCATCTTCAATTAAAGCACGTTTGATCTCAAGATTTTTTTCTTGATTAACTTTAATTAAATCCGACAAATAAGACTCTAATTTGTTTAATTGATCAAATAAAGGAAGAAAATCACCTAAGCCATCAAATTCGGCAAGGTAGGTTTTCATTTGTAAAACCTTTGTTAAAAATGATCCTTTGTTCTGAACTTCATCAATTTGTTGAACCAATTGATCAACTTTAGTTTTTGCCAATTCAAATCGTTTTACGAAATATTGAAGGGCTTCTTCTTCAGTGGTTCTTACAAATCCAATTTCTCTCTCCGGGAAATTTAAGTAAGATTTAATATACACTTTGCCATCGCGACAAAAGCCGTATAAATTGTTTGAGGATTCCATAATTTTAATAAATGAGCGTTTGGCAATACCTTAACTCATTGTTTTTAAATAAAGTAGTATAAAAAATTGAGGTTCAAAAATAGAAAAATAATTTTCAAAAACAATAAACTGTCATTGTATTTTGCAAAATTTAATCTGAAACCTTTTAAAAACTAAATTAATAGCAGGGATTTTCCGATATTTGTGGGAATAATCCCAACAAAATGAGCAACGAAACCATTATTTTTTCGATGGAAAGGGTGTCAAAAACCATCCCACCTCAAAAAACAATCATCAAAAATATTTATTTATCCTTTTTCTATGGAGCTAAAATTGGTGTTTTAGGTCTAAACGGATCTGGAAAATCAACCCTACTTCGCATTATTGCTGGAGTAGATAAAAATTACACAGGAGATGTTGTTTGGTCACCAGGCTATACTGTTGGTTTATTAGAACAAGAACCCGTTTTAGATCCCAATAAAACAGTTTTAGAAATTGTAGAAGAAGGTGTAGCTAACGTAAAAGCCTTATTGAAAGAGTTTGATGAAATCAACGAGGCCTTTGGCGACCCGGATGCAGATTTTGATAAATTAATGGCTCGACAAGGAGATGTTCAAGAAAAATTAGATCATTTAAATGCTTGGGAATTAGACAATAAATTAGAAAAAGCAATGGATGCCTTGCGTTGTCCACCTGCTGATGCGAAAGTTGGCGATTTATCTGGTGGAGAAAAGCGCCGAGTTGCCCTTTGTCGTTTATTGTTACAAGAACCTGATGTATTATTGCTAGATGAGCCCACCAATCACTTGGATGCAGAATCCGTTTGGTGGTTAGAAGAGTTTTTACGCCAATACAAAGGAACTGTTATTGCAGTAACCCACGACCGTTATTTCCTAGACAATGT
Source organism: Sandaracinomonas limnophila (assembly GCF_004005965.1). Taxonomy (GTDB): domain Bacteria; phylum Bacteroidota; class Bacteroidia; order Cytophagales; family Spirosomataceae; genus Sandaracinomonas; species Sandaracinomonas limnophila. Next base: position 201,535 of record NZ_SACY01000002.1, read on the forward strand.
AGCAGGATGGATTCTTGAATTAGATCGCGGTGAGGGTATTCCGTGGAAGGGTAATTATTCATCTTGGTTAGAACAAAAACAAAATCGCTTGGCCCAAGAAGAAAAAACCGAATCAAGACGTCAGAAAACTCTTCAAAGAGAATTGGAATGGGTTAAAATGGCTCCAAAGGCTCGACAAGCAAAATCAAAAGCACGTATTGGCGCTTATGAAAAATTATTGTCTGAAGAAAATAAACAAAAAGAAGACAAATTGGAATTATTCATTCCAGCGGGTCCACGTTTAGGAAATAAAGTAATTGAAGTACAAGGAGTTTCAAAAGCCTTCGGTGATAAATTACTATTTGAAAACTTAAGTTTCCAATTACCTCCTGCAGGAATTGTCGGTATTATCGGGCCAAACGGTGCCGGTAAAACTACTTTATTCAAGTTAATCACCGGCCAAACAAGTCCTGATGCAGGTACATTTGAAGTTGGAGAAACTGTTAAATTGGCCTACGTTGACCAAGAACATCATCAATTGAATGCCGAAAAATCAGTTTATGAAACGATTTCAGACGGCAACGACTGGATCATGTTGGGCGGCAAACAATCCAATGCAAGAGCTTATGTAAGCAAGTTCAACTTCGGCGGCGCAGACCAAGAAAAGAAAATTGGCATGCTTTCAGGGGGCGAAAGAAACCGTGTCCATTTAGCCATGATGCTAAAAGAAGGTGCAAATGTCTTATTACTAGATGAGCCTACCAACGATTTGGACGTGAATACATTACGTGCTTTGGAAGAAGGTTTAGAAAATTTTGGAGGCTGCGCAGTGGTTATTTCCCACGACCGTTGGTTCCTAGATAGAATTGCCACCCATATTTTAGCCTTTGAAGGCGACTCGCAAGTCGTTTGGTTTGAAGGTAATTATTCAGAATACGAAGAAGCGAAGAAAAAACGCTTGGGAGATGTTACTCCACGAAGAATTAAATTTAAAAATATCAACTAAATGAAAGGAGTTATCACAGTTGTATTGCTCATTCTTTCCAACATCTTTATGACATTGGCATGGTATGGGCATTTACAATGGCGTGAAAACTCTTGGCTAAAGCATGCAGGTTTACTGACAATTATTTTATTTTCCTGGGGATTAGCCCTATTAGAATACTTTTTTCAAGTACCCGCAAACAAAATTGGTTTTAAAGAAAACGGAGGTCCCTTTTCATTTTTTGAATTAAAAACCATTCAAGAAGCCATTTCATTAATTACATTTACCTTATTTTTAATTTTCATTGTAAAAAATGAAAAATTAGCGTGGAACCACATTGTTGGGTTTTTGCTAATCCTATTGGCCGTTTATGTGATTTTTAAAAAATGGTAAGTAAATTGAACGATTATGAACTCTAGAGAAAAAATTCAAGCAGTAATTTCAGAAATGAATAAGGTGGTCGTAGGGCAAGAAAGACTTATCAACCGTCTTCTCATTGGTCTTTTCTCTGGAGGTCACGTGCTTTTAGAAGGGGTACCCGGTTTGGCCAAAACTCTTACAATCAACACCCTTGCCAAGGTTTTAGATTTACATTTTCATAGAATTCAATTTACCCCCGATTTACTTCCTTCAGATTTGGTAGGGACAATGATTTACAATCCATTAAAAGGAGAATTTGATGTAAAAAAAGGACCTATTTTTGCCCAAATTATTTTGGCGGATGAAATAAATCGTGCCCCAGCAAAAGTGCAATCTGCCCTTTTGGAAGCTATGGCCGAAAGACAAGTTACCATTGGAGACACCTCTTATTTACTGGAAAAACCCTTTTTGGTTTTGGCAACCCAAAATCCAGTTGAACAAGAAGGTACATTCCCATTACCGGAAGCCCAAGTGGACCGTTTCATGATGAAGGTTCATTTGAATTATTTAACCAAAGAGGAGGAATTGGAAGTAATGCGAAGGATGTCTGATATCAACCACGTTTCAGACCCTAAAACGGTTATGAATCTTCAAGATATTTATACAATTCAAAATGAAATCAATGATATAACCATTTCTGAAACTTTGGAAAGATATATCATTGAATTAATCTTTGCTACCAGGAATCCAGCTGATTATGGACTTACGCAAGAGGCCAACTATGTTCAGTTTGGTGCATCCCCACGTGCAACCATCCAATTGAATTTAGCTGCAAAAGTTACAGCCTATTTGGAGGGCCGAGATTACGTTTTACCTGAAGATATCAAAGAAGTTGCCCCAGATATTTTAAATCACCGCATCATGCTATCTTACGAAGCAGAAGCAGAAAATATCACAACCTTGGATATTATTCAAACTATTTTGAATACGGTTGCAATCAATCGATAAACTTATTCAACCTAAGGCTTTTTAACTCCCTTATTAAACTGAAAAACGTTTTCTTGTTTACTGGTCTGCAAGAATTTGACACTTTTCAAAAGTAAATTTTCGGCAAACTGAATATGATAAGCTTGATCCGCAGAAAGTTGTGAATCTACAAGTTGAATATTTTTAATTGTCATTTCAGGTAAACCCCTTACCATTAATCCTGTTTTAGCATTTTGCGCTACCACATTCTCCATGAAAATATTTTGGAATTGCGGTGTACCATCTGTAACTGGTTCCGATTTAATTTGTGGGGTTTCTGATCCGTTTCCGAAAGTAGCCACCGGGTCCTTACCCTGGTAATACATATCCAAAATAATTGCCTCACCAGCAATATTATTCATGGAAATATCCTTTATATAAACTTTCTCCACAATGCCACCTCTCCCACGTGCAGTCTTGAAGCGCAATCCAACATCAGTTCCTAAAAACTGACAATTTTGAGCAAATATGTCGTGTACTCCACCAGACATTTCGGACCCTATTACAATGCCTCCATGTCCATGAAAAACAGTTGAATTACTGATATTCACGAAAGCAGTAGGTCTTCCTCTTTTTCTTCCTTGCTCATCTTTACCCGACTTCAAACAAATGCCATCATCACCTACATCTATTTTGCAATTATTTACATTCACATATTCACAAGATTCAATATCCAAACCGTCTGAATTTTGTGCATACCAAGGATTTTTAACCACTAAACCTTGCAAAGTAACATGTGTACAAAGCAATGGATGTACGGTCCAAGCTGGACTATTTTGAATAGTAAAATCTTCCAATAAAACCTCATCACATTCAATTAAAGACAATAAATTAGGGCGAAGAAACTCCTTAATTTGGGCTGTATTAGCAAGAGTGTATCCAGCATCAGTTCTACCTGCATTCGGGTCAGCTGCTCCTTTTAAGGCTGCTGCGGTGGGATACCAAGTGTCTTTTTTCTCATTCAAAACTCCATTTTGAATCAATTTTTCCCATTCGCCTACTGTTAACTTCTGCTTTTTTACAGGCCGCCAAGCCTCTCCTGCACCATCGATTATTCCTGTACCAGTAATAGCAATTTTTCGTAAATTTTTACCAGATATAGGCGATTTCACCCGTATTGCCTCCACTCCTTCCCAAAAGGTTTTCACCAAAGGGTAGTCGAAAGATTGTTCTGAAAATTGCAACAATGCTCCTGCTGCCAAATGCAAATTCACATTAGATTTCAATTCGATGGGACCAGTTCTCCAAAATCCTTTGGCAATCAATACTGTTCCACCACCTTGATTAGAGCACTCGTTGATAGCCTGTTGAATTGCAACTGCATTATTAAAACTCAAATCATTTTTGGCACCGAATTTTTGAATATCAAAAGTATCTAACTTAAATACTGGCTTTGAAACTACCGGGATTTCATATTGGTATTTAGCATTAAAATCAGATTTTTTCAAAAAGCTCTTCAAATGTTCCGTAGATTCCTCAATGGCTTGAGCGACCAAATTGGCCATTACTGAGGCCCCATAATAGGTGAAATGCGTGTCATCCGCTACCCCTTTTTTATACTTTTTGTAGGCAGTATTTGTTGGCAAATGCAAAAAGATTTTTTCAGAGGCTACAGGACCAAGTTTTTCAATTAAAGCTCTTGATTTAGCTTCCATATCAATAAATATTGCCTTTTCTTTGAAAGCAACCTCCTTTGCCACCTTTGGATAATCTCCATGTTGATCTACAAAATGTCCGGTTGAATCGAATTTTCTCCGCTGAATGGATGATAAAATCACGGGAATACCTCCCTTTGAACGAGTTTCTTGAATGTACCGGGTTAAATTTTTTCTATAATCTGTCTGAGCAGCTGCATATCTACTCGTATCAGAAAGTTTAGCATCATTGTGTCCGAATTGAATAAACACATAATCACCCGGTTTAATTTGATCAAAAACCTTTGCCCATCTGCCTTCTGTTCTAAAACTTTTTGTACTTCTACCATTATAGGCATGATTTTGCACTTCTACGGCCTCATTGAAAAGTCCTGCAAATGGAATTCCCCAACCAGTTTCCGGATAATCCGCTGGCAATTTATTTGCCATTGTAGAATCTCCAACTAAAAAAACACGCAATGGTTCATTGGGCTTGAAAGCAAAAACAAGTAAACTAAGCAACAGGAAAATAAAGAGTCTATTCTTCATAAAATTCATTTTAGACAAAAGCAACATTTCGTTAAAAATTACTTATAAAAAAAGGCTGTCTTCCAACAGCCTCTTTTCTATTTTGTTTTGATTAATAAACTCGGGTTAATCATAAACCGTCCCGATTTCGTTCCATAAAGGGCTAAACCGGTTGAAAAGGCCTCAGGAACCTCCAATTTGATTTTCATTTTGCCTGTATTAACTGCTTCCTGAATGGAAAGTGCAGGAATGTTTACCTGTACCCAATACCCATACGTGCCAGCCTCATTTAATTCATGATTTCTCGGCTGGTAATGCCAACTCAAAATTCCTTGATGATCAGCAGGATCATCCTCTAAATCCACAGTACCAGCTAATTGGGCATTTGCAAAAATTTGAACAATTCCTGGATTCTTGTAAGAGTCTGTTTGTGGATAGGAATTTGGATTTTTACTAGGATCTGAGGTACCCTTACCTAACATATAATCTCCTTCCATTTTACCAGAATCTACACGATCTTTTCCTAAAAGTGGCTTAGGCGAAGCCTCCACAAAAAAGCTAACTTGTGCTATATCTCCTTCCTTAAGGTTGGAAGGCCAATTGAATTCATATTCATAAAATCCAAATCCCGCGCCATTTAATTTGTGACCATCTACTGCCCTCCAATCTTTTTTACTCCATTTCAAAGCAGTTGGATTTTCTAGCGAGGCTTCAATAAGTTTTTGTTTAGGATCAGATGGTTGAATATTCCCATTTTCAACAATGACATTCACAAAATTCTGGTGTAAAATTGCACCATTGTCGTCTTGTAAAATCAAATGAAGTGTATTGATCGAACGATCTTTTGGCAATTCAAGGGTTAGATCTTGAAGTTTTTGAACTGACCACGGTTTAAAATCAATTAAGCGATTATTTTCCCACCAAGTTTTCCTCTCCCCCCAAGCAGTTTGACCTTCAAAAATAACTTTCAAATGTAAATTTTGACCTAATTTTGATTGATCCGTTAAAGCAGACAAGGTTAAAGGAATAGTTAACTTTTCCCCTGCCTTTCCTGCAAAAGTAATTTCCTGGCCAGTAGAAATGTAAAAGTCAGCATGTAAATCTTTCAAGGACATCCCTTTTGCCAAAGCTCCCAAGCCCGTTTCCTTTTCGGTTCTATCAAATTTGTAATAGCCATTCCATTCATTAATCACGTCGTGGTGTTCTGTATATAACCATCCAGCCACTTTGATATTATTTCTGAATGCATTCATGGCCTTGTGGTAGTCGAAAGTATAATCTACATCTCCTGTACTATTTTTATACCCCCAAACATTCCCAAATTCAGAATTTATCATGGGTTGTTTGCCTTGCTTGTAGCCTTTTTCAAAATTCCAGGTACTGCCTTCAAATGTACTATCTGATTGTTTTTTCAGGAATTCATCCCATTCATAACCTGGCAAATAAGAGTGCCAAGAATGAATATCAGTTTCCGTATGTCCGAAACCGCAGCAAATTGAATTATCTTCTACCAAACGACTCATGTCCAAATCCTTGGTCAAATGGTACATTTCTGTAACCCACTTTTGGGTAGAAGGCAAATATTTTGATTTTTTCTTCCCATTTTCTTCAACCTTGGTAGTTAAGCCCCACGTTTCATTAAATACAATCCAAGAAAAAATAGATGGGTGATTAAAATCTCTTTTTATCATTTCTCGCAATGTAAATTCAGCTTCCTTTCGCATCAATTCTCCTGGTTCTCCCCAAGAATTTGGCAAATCTGCCATAACTAAAAGGCCTAATTTATCAGCCCAATACAACTTTCTTGGAATTTCGGCCTTAATGTGCGTACGGATACCGTTCAAACCAATTTTTTTAGAACGAACGATTTCATCGTACATAAATTTGTCAGTTGGAAACGTATAAAACCCTTCAGGATGATAACTTTGATCCAAAGCTAATTTCAAATAAATGGGTTTATTATTTAAGAAAACGTATGCAATATCAGAATTTGGCAGAAAATCTGCTGTTATTTTTCGCATGCCAAAATAACCCGAAAACTGATCCATTTGCTCCGCATCCCCTAACTGAACCTGGTAATCGTACAAATAAGGATCTTCCAAAGTCCACAATCGTGGTTTTGGAATTGCGATTGAAAAATTAATTTCCTTTGAACCAGCAGGTACTTCTTTTTGAAAAGTAATTCCTTCCTTCGTCTGAATATGAGTTTTGAGCGTTAAAGCCTTTGAAGTTGCTTGGGGAAAAATAGCCTTCACCTGAATTAAATTCTTATCAATATCCGGAGAAATTTCAAAAGCCTCCACGTAATCCACCCCACGCGATTCTAAATAAATTGTTTGCCACAATCCACGAGCATTTCCATAACCTTGCTTTCCATACAAGGTAAAATCGCGACGCTTATCATCCACGCGAATCACCAATGACTGTTCTTTGTCATACTGCAAATATGGGGTTAAATCAAACGAAAAAGGGGTATAACCACCTTGGTGAGAGCCTAATAATTTGCCATCCAAATATACATGCGTTTCCCAATCAGAAGCACCAATAACTACAAAAGTTCTTTTTTGCGACCAAGCCTTTGGCACCTTGATTTTTTTATGATACCAACCAATGTCAGCCAAATCTTTTTGACCCGACAAAACCGAAGCCCAAGAAAAAGGCACATTGATAATTCCTTTTTGAATATTCGCTGGATTTGCAAACCATTTTTGCTTTTGACCTATATCTAAGGAATCAAAGGCAAAATCCCATTGGCCATTTAAATTTTTCCAATTCTCTCGATAAAAATCCGGACGTGGATGTTCCGGCAAGGGCATTTGCGCCTGCAAGAAATAACTTGTAAACAATAAACTGAATAAATAGGTCTTAAAATTTTTCATAGAAAATAATTGAGTGCAATTCAACAAAAATCGGTAAAATATCTGAATCTTTTTAATTTAATTTTAAATTTGTTATATGGTAAAATTCGAGGAATTAAAAAAGAAAATACCCACTCAAATTACGGTTTTAGGTGGTGGAAGTTGGGCAACGGCATTGGTTAAAATTTTATGTGAAAATAATGTTAAAATCAAATGGTGGATACGTAGAAAATCCGATGTTGATTTTATACGAAAATACAATCACAATCCAAGTTATCTGACCGACGTTGTCATTAATCCTCGAAAAGTAAAAACTTATCACAAAATGTCGGATGCCTTAAATGGTACAGAATATATTATTTTAGCCATCCCTGCTGCATTTATTCCAAGTACTTTAAAAGATTTACATGCCAAACATTTTGAAGGCAAAAAAATTGTCTCAGCCATCAAAGGTATGATTCCGGATGAAAATATATTGGTAACAGATTGGATGGAAAAGGCTTTCAACTTACCTCTTGGAAATTCTTGTGTGATTGCAGGTCCCTGCCATGCAGAAGAAATTGCATTAGAAAAACAATCGTATTTAACGATTGCATCTCCAAAAGTTGAAACAGCTCAATCCTTTGCCAATTTACTAAACAGTCGATTTTTACAAGCGCATGCCATTGGCGATTTATATGGAGTAGAATATTGTGCAGTAATCAAAAATATAATTGCAATAGCCTGTGGAATTACCAGAGGACTTGGATTTGGGGACAATTTTCAAGCTGTTTTGGTTTCGAATGCCATGCAAGAAATCAAAGTGTTTTTAGACAAGGTTTATCCTGCAACGGAAAGAGATCTAAATAGCTCAGGGTATCTTGGTGACCTACTAGTAACCGCCTATTCTCAATTTTCTAGAAATAGAACATTCGGAAATATGTTAGGTAAAGGGTATTCTGTAAAATCTGCACAAATGGAAATGAATATGATTGCAGAAGGTTATTATGCGGTAAAAAGTATTTACCTAATCTCCAAATCACATGATTTAAATCTGCCAATCATAGATGCTGTTTACAACATCGTTTACGGCAAGGCAAATCCGAAGGAAGAAATGGGGCGATTGAAGGGACACTTAAAATAATTGAAAGTTGAAAATTGAAAATTATTAACTTTTAACTCTCAACTTTCAACTTTCAATTCTCAACTCCTCCTAATTTTCTCCGCTGTAATAGCCAATTCCTCTTGACTTGGTCTAAGCTTTGGATTGCTGAAATTCATATCAGACATGACATTCATAGGTACTAAATGTATGTGAGCATGAGGAACTTCAAGTCCGATAACGGTTACACCTAATCTCTTACAAGGAATTGCTTTTTTGATGGCAGGGGCAACAGATTGAGCAAATTTCATCAAATCGGCAAGAACATCTGGCTCTAAATCGAAAATATAATCCACTTCTTGTTTTGGAATTACCAATGTATGACCTTCTACTAAAGGCATCACATCTAAGAATGCCAAAAAACGATCGTCCTCCGCAATTTTATGACAAGGAATTTCTCCGTTTACGATTTTTGTAAAGATTGAGCTCATATTATTCGATACGCTTTAGGTTACATTTTGAGACTGGACGGATAATTAAAGGTACTTTTTCTACCTTAACAGCATCACTATCTAATCCAAACCACTTATCTTCTGAATTTGTAAACTGTTTCATAAAGAAGTAAGCCTTCATAATCAATCGATCAAAAAGAGGCATTTCATTATCATACGATAAGAATTTCTCCAAAACTACAAATCTAAAATCACCAATAACATTTTGTTCGTTCAAAGATTTATACTGGGAAGTAATATCTACTTCTCCCCTTGCCACCATGTCCTCTACAACTTTTCGGAAGTACAAATTAATTCTTTGTTCAACTCTAAAACCTAATTTGAAGTTAATTTTAATGATATCATCTGGCTCAATAACCGTCACTTTGTAATCCATTGTATACGGATCATCCATGGTATCCACATGAACGAACCAATAAATATCTGCACGCTTGGGTCTTCTTTGGAAAATAGAATAAATGATTTTAGATTCGATATCTCCCATTTTCCCGGCATTCGACATAAATACTAGGTGCGATGCATATTTGGGTATCGTTTCATCCTTGCTCAATTCCTTCAAAGGTTCTACGTAATCAGATAATTTTTCATATTCGGTCAAAACTTTTTTAATTCTAGTTGCACGGAACCAAACATACATAACGAAAATAATTATGCCCGCAATAAAAAGCGACACATAACCCCCATGCCAGAATTTCTGTAAGTTGGCAACCAAAAATGAACCCTCCAAAGCCACATAAACAATGAAGAAAATCAAAATTAACCAATGGTCAATTTTCTTAATATGTAAATAATAAGCCATTAAAGTGGTTGTCATTAACATGGTCAAGGTAATAGCTAAACCATAGGCGGCTTCCATGTTAGACGATTCCTTAAAATACATCACTACACCCATACAACCCATCCACAAGAAAATATTAACCGAAGGCACATACAATTGACCCTTCTGATTTGATGGATAAACTAAGCGAACTTTTGGCCAAAAATTCAAGCGAATAGCCTCAGAAATTAAGGTAAATGAACCCGAAATTAAAGCTTGGGAGGCAATGATTGCCGCGGCGGTTGCTACCATAATTCCCGAAAACAAGAATTCGCGCGGAATGATTTCAAAAATCGGTTTTCTACCAGCCAACAACATTCCTTCGTGGTGTATCAACCAAGCACCTTGTCCAAAATATTGTAAAATCAGCATTATTTTTACAAAAACCCATGAAATTCTGATGTTTTCTTTTCCACAATGACCTAAATCAGAATACAAGGCCTCGGCTCCTGTTGTACAAAGAAAAACGGCACCTAAGGTCCAAAATCCTGCACTTCCTGCCTGATGTGTGGTCAATAAATTAAAGGCATAGACTGGAGAAATTGCTCTTAAAATACTCCAATCGTTGTTAATCCAAAGAATACCAGTTAAACCCAACATACCAAACCAAATGGTCATAACGGGTCCAAAGAAACGACCAACTATTTTTGTTCCAAAAATTTGAATGATAAATAAAACAGTCAGAATAATCATTACGATGGGTACAGTATCGGTCACCATCGGATTTCCATTTTTCAGTTTAAGCATTTTTAAACCTTCTATAGCGGATGCTACGGAAATAGGAGGAGTTATGATTCCATCTGCCAAAAGAGTGGCACCACCAATGATAGCTGGTAGCGTTAACCATTTTGCATGTCGGCGTACCAACGCAAAAAGGGCAAAAATTCCTCCCTCACCTCTATTATCAGCTCTTAATATGAGGATTACGTACTTTAAGGTGGTTTGTAGGGTCAATGTCCAAAAGATACATGACAATCCACCTAACACTGTTTCTTGTGAAATGGGAGCATTACCAATGATCGCCTGCATAACGTAAAGTGGGGAGGTACCAATATCACCGTAAATGATACCTAAGGCAATTAAAACTCCCGCAGCAGAGGCGTGGCTTTTATGTTTATGGTCCATTAGAAATTATGGGGTAAAAATATCTTCGATAGAGTATATGTTAAAAATGCAATTATTCAAATAAATTGTACTATTTCAAAGCGTTTTCTTGAACAATTCCAAGAAAAGTGGACAAATATAGAGAATTTTTTATTACTTCAATTCATAATAATAACCAAAGATTATATTCATTTCATCTTGGGAAGTAAAACCAAAAGTAATTAAATGATTCGTATTATTTTCATAAGTTACTACAGAGCTTAAACCCTCATTTGCAGCAAGTTCAATTGGCTTTGTGAAATTAATAACTTTGGGATGTTGCCAATCCGTATTTTCATAAATAACTTCGCCATCACGCGCCCCTCCCTTAATTTTAATTTGAAATTTCTTTCCCCATTCGTGAAAATGGGAGGTTAATGCCACGATGGCCACTTTTTTCCCAAAGGTAAAATCAGTAGTAATTACAGTTGTTTTATTAGCAGGCAAGCCAAAATTCGTGTTATTAAAATCAATCATTTTAACAATATTTTTAACCTCAGCTGCAGGGATAGAATATAGATTCACATAATTTTCGCCATAGGCAATTTCTGTGGTTCTATTAAAATAATGTGGATTTACATCTATACTAGCCTGAACAGGCATTTCTAAGGCAGTACCTTCCGGAAAAGTATAATCGGAATTGGGATCTGTGCCCCCACCTAAAAAAACATGATTTGCCAATTGCAAATAAGTTAAAACATTCAGACTATTGTCGGAATTTCGCAAATCTCGAATTTCATTCAAAGCAGGTGCAAGGAGCTTATTTTTAAAATCATATAATACTAAGTGATGGCTATTGGACCTTGATTTCAATTTTATCCGGTTTATATACACTGGTTGTGTATTCCCCAAGGGTAATCGAACGAATAATTCTCGTTCAAAATTTGCTTGAATGGGAAACTTTGGAATCGACAATTGATAGCCAGTCTTCCCTTCTTTTTGCGGGGTTTCCAATGGAACAAAATTCGCATCTGGAATATAATGTGTTGTTGAATTACTTAATACAGCCTCATCAACTACAGAACCCTTTTCAGGAGCACCGGCCTCAATCCATCGCTTGACAAATTCCAATTGTCCTATCGTTAGAGGTTTCCCTCCCAAAGGCATTGACGCACCATAATCTATTCCAGCGTGATGCGCATTATCCCAATTTAATTTATGGTATAAAAAACTTGAATTAAGATTTGACTTGCTTACTAAAAGCAATTTTTGATTTAATGCGTTTAAATTTTTAGGCTGTTTGTCTATCAAATTAGCATAACTTAGAGAGGAAGAAGCTAATACTAAACCATGCTGAAGATAACTAGCATCTGCAGAAGAAAGATGACAACCTGAGGTCGCACAAGTTGGGGTTAAAATCTGTTCTTGAATGATTGCAAAAGATGCCTTGGGCTCAATGGGTGCTGGATTTAAAGTTGTTTCACTTGGCCGAGAGCAGGAGAAAACAAAAATTAGCTGAAATAAAAATAGGATTTTAATTAGTGGATTTTTCATTTGAGGGAATAGGTATCAAAATTTTCTTCAGGTGTAATATGCAACACGTTCGTCAAAACCAACAAGACTAATTTCCTAGAAGCAAGCCAAGTTGGCAAATTTGCAAGTTTTTCAAACTCTTTCAGGGTTATTTTTTGATTCTTTTGAAGGTAAGTGATTAGCAATTTTTCGGCCTCTCCATAGGTAAATTGAATCCCATCTTCATCCCAGCGGCGTAGAATTTGTTTCATTTCTTTGGTTGCCTGAATACTTTTATCCTTGTTTCGAACAAAACATTTAGGATGCTCATCCTCTGGCAATTGTACAAAATGAGGCTTTTCTAAACTTGGAAAAACTTGATATACAAGAATGGCCCTTTGCTCATTTAAGGTGATTTTGTATGAAACGAATGAAAAAGCCGGAAAACAAAACTTTTCAATGGCCTGATCCATTACAAATTGATCTTCATCTGGAAATTGAAGTCCGGCAATTTCGCCTAAATCGCCTACGCCTAGCAATAAAGTACCACCATTTGAATTAGCAAATGCAACCATTTCACGAACTATTTTTTCGGGAAATTTCACCTTCATCTTAAATTCCAATTGATAACCTTCACCTTTTTTTACGAGTTGTTTCAGGTCCCGCAAAGTAAGCATTTCATAGGGAGCGGACTCCTCATTTTGATCATCCAGAAAAAGAGTTTCAAATCCAGATTGCATACAGAAAACATTGATAGTTGAAGTTACAAAATTCCTTTTTCAAATTAACATATTTCAAAATTTTAAATTAAAAGTATAGTAATTCAATAGACATTGTGTATTTTTGTAAAAATTTAATGCAGATGAACTGGCAGAAATTAGAAAAAGAGCTACAAAAACTAAGTTTAGAGGACAGATTAGCACAAATTGCAAATCTTGCCCAAGCTAGTGAAATTGCATTTTCCACCTCTTTAGGGCAGGAAGATCAAGCCATAACTCATGCCATTTCAACTCAAAAATTGGGGTATAGAATTTTCACTTTAGACACTGGTCGACAATTTCAAGAGAGCTATGAATTGATTGACTTAACCACCAAGAAATACCAACTTAATTTAGAAACATTTTTTCCAAAAACAGAAGCAGTGGAAAGCCTGGTTAAGGAAAAAGGATTTAACTCATTTTACTATTCCATTGAAAACAGAAAAGAGTGCTGTGGAATACGTAAAATTGAACCTTTAAACAGAGCCTTAAAGGGTGTGAAAATTTGGATTACCGGTTTAAGAGCTGAACAATCGGAAAACAGAAGCCAAATGCCGATGTTTGAAGTAGACGAAAGCAGAGATTTAGTAAAATTCAATCCTTTGATCGATTGGACATTTATACAATTAGAAAACTATCTAAATATAAATAAAATTCCGCAAAACCCTCTACACAAAAAAGGATTCATTTCCATTGGATGTGCACCTTGTACAAGAGCCATTACCGAGGGAGAACATCCTCGCGCTGGTAGATGGTGGTGGGAGGAGTCTCAAAAGGAATGTGGGTTACACAAATAAGTGAAAAGTGGAAAGTGAAAAGTGGAAAGTGGAAAGTGGAATATTTCAAGCCCGTAGGGCTTAACTTGCTTAACCCGGTGCGATAGCTCCGGGATATATGACGAATAAAACAACAAACCCTGAAAGGGTTGACTACAATAACCCGGTGCGATAGCTCCGGGATATATGACGAATAAAACAAGTAAAATGTCAAACATTAACGACAAAATCGGGCAATTTCCAAGAAGATTAGAGGATGAATCCATCTATATCATGAGAGAAGTGGCTGCCCAATTTGAAAGACCCGCTCTTTTATTTTCTGGCGGGAAAGACTCCATTACATTAGTAAGATTAGCTCAAAAAGCCTTTTATCCGGGAAAAATACCGTTCCCTTTGGTGCATATCGATACAGGTCACAACTTCCCTGAAACCATCGAGTTCAGAGATTGGTTGGCAAAAGAAACCGGAGCTGATTTAATTGTACGCTATGTTCAAGATTCTATAGATCAAGGTAAAGCGAAAGAGGAAACAGGTAAATATGCTTCTCGTAATGTTTTACAAACTGTAACACTGTTAGACACTATTGAAGAATTCAAATTTGATGCATGTATCGGTGGCGCAAGAAGAGATGAAGAAAAAGCAAGAGCCAAAGAAAGAATCTTCTCTGTTCGTGATGATTTTGGGCAATGGGATGCTAAAAGACAAAGACCGGAATTGTTCGATATGTTAAATGGTCGCATTGCTGTTGGAGAAAACGTTCGTGTTTTCCCAATTTCCAATTGGACAGAATTGGATGTTTGGAATTACATCAAAGAAGAAAAAATGGAAATCCCAAGCATATACTTTGCTCATAAACGAGAAGTAATTGAACGCGACGGAATGCTTTGGGCAGACTCAGAATTTTTAAACAAAGACGCAGAAGAAATTCCTTTTGAAACAACTGTGCGTTTCAGAACAGTGGGTGATATGACTTGTACTGCAGCAGTTTCTTCTGAGGCAGCCGATTTAGACACCATCATTGAAGAGATTTTGGCAGCAGAGATTTCAGAGAGGGGAGCCAGAATTGATGATAAACGCTCTGAAGCAGCCATGGAAAAAAGAAAACAACAAGGGTATTTTTAAGCGACAACACAATGGATATTTTAAGAATTGCAACAGCTGGATCTGTAGATGATGGGAAAAGCACTTTAATTGGTCGCCTTTTATATGAAACTCAATCCATCACAAAAGATAAAATCGAAGCATTAGAATCGGCCTCTAAAAGAAAAGGTTTAGACTTTTTAGATCTTTCCCTTTTAACAGATGGACTAATTGCGGAAAGAGAACAAGGAATCACTATCGACGTTGCTCATATTTATTTTTCAACTCCCAACCGTAAATACATAATTGCGGATACTCCCGGACACGTTGAATACACTAGAAACATGGTTACAGGGGCCTCTACAGCAAATGTATCTTTGATTTTAATTGATGCGCGTCAAGGGGTAGTTGAACAAACCGCTCGACATCTTTCCATCGCATCCTTATTGAGAATTCCAAAAGTTGTTGTGTGTATCAACAAAATGGATTTGGTGCAATACAGCGAAGCTCGTTTTAATGAAATCATTGAAAGCTTAAAACCTTTGATTTCCAACACACAATTTGAGGGACAAGAAATTTCTTACCTTCCAATATCTTCTTTATTTGGACAAAACATCACAAAAAAATCAGATCAAATGAACTGGTATACAGGTGAAAGTTTGTTGAACGAATTAGAAGCTTATGAATTTGCAAATCAATTATCACAAGCAGAATCCAGATTTCAGGTTCAATGGGTAATTCGTCCAAAAACTGAGGAATTTCACGATTACAGAGGATATGCAGGGAAAATTGCATCAGGCACTTTTAAGGTGGGAGATAAAATTAGAGTATTGCCAACCGGACAAGAAAGCACCATTTCAAGCATCGAAAAATTCCAAGATAAATTAGAAAAGGCGGATGCCGGTGAATCGGTTGTTATCAGTTTAGCAACAGATGTCGATATTTCTCGTGGCAATACCTTAGTTTTAGCAAATGATTTGGATGCACCTCAAATGAAAGAATTTTCTGCAAAAATTTGTTGGTTAGATCAACAAGCTTTAGTACCAGGAAAAACTTATTTATTACAACATGGAGTTCATTTAGGAAAAGCCAAAATCAGTCAAATTGAATCCCGATTAGACGTTATCAACCAAACCGTTGAAACAGATATTCAATCACTGAAACTAAATGAAATTGGCAGCATTTCATTGCGCACTGCACAGCCAGTTATGGCAGACGCCTATGAAAAAAATCCTGCAAATGGATCCTTCATATTAATAGATGAATTCAGCAATTCAACCGTCGGAGTTGGATTTTTAAATTAATAAAAAAGGGCTTCAAAATTGAAGCCCTTTTTTAATTAGCTAATTCAAATATTACTTCAATCTCCACAGGTATATTATCTGGAAGCGTTCCCATACCCACAGCACTTCGTACCCCAATCCCGTTTTCTTCTCCCCAAACTTTGGCAAAAAGTTCACTACAACCATTAATCACATAAGGATGTCTTTCAAAATCACTTGTTCCATTCACCATTCCCAAAACCTTAATCACGCGCTTGATTTTGTTCAAACTACCCAATTGAGCTTTCAAAGTGGCTAAAATAGTCAAACCAACTTGTTGAGCTGCTAATTTACCTTGCTCCATGTCCAAATCTTGTCCAATTCTTCCAATGATTAACTTTCCATTGGTTTGAACAGGGCCATGACCTGAAACATAATAAAAATGATCCACCTTTAATCCGGGCTTATAAACTCCCAAAGGTTTGGGGGCTGGAGGTAATTCCAAACCCAAGGAGGCGAAATTCGCCTCAGGACTCTTTTGTTCCATATAATTGATGTATTATTTCTGATATTAAACCTGTCCAACCTGTTTGATGATTTGCTCCTAAGCCTTTGCCCGTATCGCCATCAAAATACTCAAAAAACAAATGATGCTTATGAAATTCTTCATCATTTTGAATCTTATCATATTCGCCATACATTGGAAATTTACCATCTTTTCCTTGCTGAAACAAGGCCAATAATCGCTTAGAAACCTCTGAGGCGGCATCCTTTATGTTAATCATTTGCCCGGAATTGGTTGGAAATTCCACTTCATAATCTGAACCATAATAAGCTGAAAACTTACGCAATGAGTCAATTAACAAGAAATTCATTGGAAACCAAATGGGTCCTCGCCAATTTGAATTTCCCCCAAACATATCACCCGTTGATTCAGCAGGATTGTATTCAACTTGAATAGTACCTCCTTCTAATTCAAACTTGTATGGGTTTTCTTTATGGTATTTAGACAAAGTTCGAATACCGAAGTCCGACAAAAACTCTTCCTCATCAAACATTCGCTTCAAAATCATTTTCATACGATGGCCACGTAAAATGGACAACAACCTACTCTCCCCTTTTCCTGGTTCGTACCAGCGAGAAATCAGGCCTGCCAAATCTGGGCGATTGTTTAACACCCATTCAACTCTGCGCTTAAATTGAGGTAATTTTTCCAACAATTCAGGAGTCAAAACTTCCACTGCGAACAATGGAATTAATCCCACCATCGACCGGACTTTTAATAATTCTGCTTGCCCATCTTCTCGATGCAACATATCATAATAAAACTGATCATCTTCATCCCAAAGATTCAATTTATCTCCACCAATGGCTTGCATTGCACCAGCAATGTGTAAGAAATGCTCAAAAAACTTGGAGGCCATATCTTGATAAACAGGTTTATCAATAGCAATTTCGCAGGCAATTCGAAGCATATTCAGGCTATACATGGCCATCCAACCTGTTCCGTCAGCTTGTTCTAAATGTCCACCAGTAGGTAATTCAGCCGAACGGTCGAACACCCCAATATTGTCCATCCCAAGAAAGCCTCCACCAAAAATATTATTTCCACCTTCGTCTTTTAAATTCACCCACCAGGTGAAATTCAATAACAATTTGTGAAAAATTCTTTCTAAGAAATCGATATCTCCTTTTTCATTAATTTTTTTATCAATTTCATAAACCTTCCAAGTTGCCCAGGCATGCACAGGTGGATTCACATCTGAAAATGACCATTCGTAAGCTGGAATTTGGCCATTGGGATGCATGTAATATTCACGCAAAACCACCGCCAATTGTCTTTTTGCAAAATCAGGATCCAATCTTGCCAATGGTATCGTATGAAATGCTAAATCCCAGGCCGCAAACCATGGATACTCCCATTTGTCGGGCATGGAAAGAATATTGGCAGCGTATAAATGTCGCCATGAATTATTTCTACCATGCTTACGAGCAGGATGCGGTTTAGGCATCGATGGATCCCCCTTCAACCACTCATGTACATTATAATAATACCATTGCTTGGTCCAAAGCATACCGGCATAAGCCTGACGCTGCAAATCTCTGAGTTTGAAATCCTTTAACGAGGCATGCAAATCATCATAAAATGCATCTGCTTCTTTAATTCTATCTGAAAAAACCTCTTCAAAATCTGCAAATGGAGTTTTTAAACTTTTTGCACTTAGGCGAAGTTTATAAACCTTGGTTTCGCCCCCTTGTAATTTATCTGAAAACTTAAAAGATGCTTTTGTTCCTATGTGATTGGGATTAACTGCGTCTTTTTGCTTGTTTACAATATAGTCGTTGATACCATCTTTCGTGTATTGAGCATATTTGGGAGCAGAATAAAGTCGTTCGAAATTTGTTTCGTTATCGCAAAAAATCAATTCGTCTGCATTTTCTGCATACAATTTGAAACGGCCAACAATCTTATGATCAATTTCGATAAAAGAGTGACCTACCCCTGTAAGCATAGGTTTATAGGAATAATTTTCGTATCCCCAACACCAAGTATTTCTAAACCAAATGGTCGGCAAAACCGTGACAGGAGCAGCGGCTTTCGACTTATTTGTAACAGTTACTTTTATACAAATATCTTGTTCATCCGATTTGGCATATTCCATGAAAATATCAAAATACTCATCTCTATCAAAGATTCCAGTATCTAGCAATTCATATTCAGGCTCTAATCGGCTACGTTTTTTGCTTTCGTCGATAAGTTTTTGGTATGGAAAAGTTTGATGAGGATATTTGTACAACATCCGCATGTAGGAGTGCGTCGGCGTAGAATCCTCATAATAGTACAATTCCTTTACATCCTCCCCGTGGTTCGACTCATTTCCTGTCAGGCCAAAGAACCTTTCCTTTAAAATATGGTCCCGATGATTCCAAAAAGAAAAGGCAAAACAAATATGCTGCTTATTGTCTGAAATACCTCCTATACCCTCTTCACCCCAACGATAGGCTTTAGAACGAGCCATATCGTGTGAAATGGTATTCCAAGCATTTCCTTCAGCAGAATAATCTTCACGAACAGTACCCCATTGACGTTCAGTCAAATAAGGACCCCATTTTTTCCAACCTTTATTATCGTTTCTTGTTTTTAACCTAGCACGCTCAGCACCAATATCCACCATAGAGTATATAAAATCAATTTTCCAAAAAACAAAAATATGGATATTTCCCTTAAATTGCATCTTAATTATTACAAATACACTTTATGACAAAACACCTATTTACCTTAATCGTAGCAATTTGTATTTTTTCAAGTTGCTCAGACAAAAAATCTTCTGAAAATCCAAATGCAGATTTTAATAAAATGTTGGATACTTATTACGAAGACCAACTTGTTTTAAGTCCTATTTCGGCAACATTTAATGGCGACAATCGTTACAATGACCAATTGACAATCGACTTTACAGATGGCCAAAGAGCAAAATTTGCTGATTTTTTAAACAAATACGAAGAAAAATTAAAATCCTTCAACCGAGACGAGTTGAATGACAATGATCAAATTTCCTTTGATATTTTAAAAAGAGAATTAGACTTAGGAAAGGAAGGATTACAATTTAAGGACAACCTAATGCCCTTGAACCAGTTTTATGGGTTCCATTTAACATTTGCACAACTAGGAAGCGGTTCTGTGATGCAGCCGTTTGCAAATGTAAAAGATTATCAAAATTGGGAAGCCAGATTACACAAAGGTGCAGCTTATTTAGACAGTGCACAGGTTTATTTCAAAAGAGGAATCCAAGAGAATGTTGTTTTACCAAAAGCATTGGTGGTAAAGGTAATTAGCCAATTGAAAGCTTTTGATGTAAAAGACCTCAAAGAAAGTACATTCTATGGACCCTTGAAGCAATTTCCAAAAGAATTCAGTTCAGCTGATAAAGAAAAATTTACCAAAGAATATACGAACATTTTGACGACTGAAGTCCTACCGTCATATAAACGTTTAGCAACTTTTCTTGAAACAGAATATTTACCCAAAGCAAGAAGCACATCTGGTATTGGAAGTATTCCAAACGGAAAAGCATATTATCAATATTTGATCAAGGTATTAACCACAACCGACCAACCCGCAGAAAAAATTTATGAAACGGGACTTGCTGAAGTAAAACGCATTCGATCAGAAATGGAAAATACAAAAAATGCCGTAGGATTTAAAGGTGATTTGAAGGCTTTTTTTGATTTTTTAAAAAATGACCCTCAATTTATGCCATATAAAACTCCAAAAGATGTTTTGGCTGCCTTTCACAATATTCATGAGCGAATGAAACCTCAACTGAGTAAAATGTTTGGTAAAACGCCAAAAACACCTTTTGAGATCAGACAAACCGAGGCATTCAGGGCTGCCAGCGCCAGCGCAGAGTATTTTCAAGGAAATTTGGAGAGCAATCGACCTGGAATTTTTTATGTTCCTATATTAGATGCAACTAAATTTACCACCACATCTGGCATGGAAAGCTTGTTTTTGCATGAAGCCATTCCTGGACACCACTACCAAATTGCTTTACAACAAGAGAACAAAGATTTACCGAAATTTAGACGTTTTGGAGGAAATTCTGCCTATGCAGAAGGTTGGGCCCTTTATACAGAAAGCTTAGGAAAAGAATTGGGTCTTTACAAAGATCCTTACCAATACATGGGTGCACTTGGTGATGAAATTCATCGTGCCATACGCTTGGTAGTAGATGCTGGGATGCACTCAAAAAATATGACCAGAGAACAAGCCATCAAATTCATGATGGACAATGAACAAATTTCAGAAGAAGGTGCAACTGCGGAGATTGAAAGATATATGGCCATTCCAGCCCAAGCTTTGAGCTACAAAATTGGAGCTTTGAAAATTAGAGAAATCAGAAACAAATTAGCTCAAGAAAAAGGGAAAGAATTCAATATTTCTAAGTTCCATGATGAGGTTTTGGAGGATGGAAATTTGCCTTTAGATGTGTTAGAAAGAAAAATGTTGAAAAAATAATGGAATTTTTTACTCCAGTAGAAGAATTACATTTTGAACAAACCATCAACCCAGGGCAAAAAATCATTTCCCTGGGTTCTTGTTTTGCTGAGACAATGGGCGAAAAGCTGAGTAAATTACCATTAGAGGTAATTTCTCAACCCTTTGGAACACTTTTTCACCCCTTGTCCATCCTACGACTTCTACAAGACCTTTCCATTGAAAAAACGCAGATTTATCGTAGAGATGGGCTTTTTGTCCATCCACACTTTCATTCCAAATTTGCGAGTCCCACTGCTCAAAAATTGATTGAAAAATTAAAAATTGCACATGAAAATGTCCAAAAACAACTGCAAAATTCAGATTGGTTAATCATCACCTTTGGCACTGCCTTTTATTATTTCGATAAGGAGTTTCAACTCAATGTGGCCAATTGTCACAAACAACCAGGTCAACGTTTTGAGAAGAAACTGAGTAAATTGGAAGA
The DNA here is from genome assembly GCF_004005965.1 of Sandaracinomonas limnophila. GTDB lineage: Bacteria > Bacteroidota > Bacteroidia > Cytophagales > Spirosomataceae > Sandaracinomonas > Sandaracinomonas limnophila. Next base: position 223,272 of record NZ_SACY01000002.1, read on the forward strand.
AATTGTTTCTCCTTGGATTTCATTTTCGAATGAACTTATGGCAAAAAATCCCAGCTTGAACATACTATTTACATTATCGCCTGTTCGCCACACGAAAGACGGAATTCAAAACAATCAAATTTCTAAATCCACCCTTCGTTTGGCCATACACGAAATCCTCCAAAGCACTAAAAATACGCAGTATTTCCCAGCCTACGAGTATATTTTAGATGAATTAAGAGATTATCGGTATTTCAAAAAAGACCTCATCCATCCCAATGAAATTGCAGAAGAGTTTGTGTATGAGAAAATGAAAGAGAGTTTGTTTGGGGAGGAATTACTAATTTCTTCAAAAGATTCAGAAAAATTGGAAAAGCGAAAGGGTCACATTTGACCTCCCTAAACCCATCTTTGACCTCCCCCAACCCCCTCCTTCTTAAGGAGGGGGCTTTTTTTATGAAAAATTTTAATTTAAAATACAATATACCTACCTCCTCCTTTAAAAGGAGAGTCCTAATTAGTGATGCAAAATATCTAAAAAAAGAAAATCAAACTCCCCCTCCTATAGAAGGAGGGGGCTGGGGGGAGGTCAAAACCGCACAAATTTTATTTAAAACACTTTCCAATTCATTAAATACCCTCCAATTCGAAAATCTCAAGACATTGAATCCATATCCGTGTAGAATACTTTCGCGCTCTTTATCGTATCTCTTTTGTTCAGGAAGCAAATGAATTGAACCGTCCACCTCAATCACTAACTGTTTCTCAGCGCAATAAAAATCAAAAATATAGTTTGAAAAACTATGTTGCCTCCTAAACTTCTTGCCTAATAATTTTCGATTACGAATCTCATCCCAAAGTATTTGTTCAGCATCAGTTTGGCATTTTCTTAAAGTCCTTCTTAATTTCTTTAGATAAATCAAATTGTGATATTCCATTTTATGTAGTGGTTAAACCGTCCCATAAAAATACACCCAAACAACTTCAAGAAACTGATAAAATTTCCGTAATTTGCACCCAAATTGAAGAATTACATGGGTGAGTTAACCGTTACAAAAGAAATTATTTTAGGTGCTTTAAGCACTGTACAAGAACCCGATTTAAAGAAAGACTTGGTAACCTTGAACATGATCAAGGATATCGAATTGGGCATCGGTGAAGTTCGCTTCACTGTTGTTCTAACAACTCCTGCATGTCCTCTAAAAGAAAAAATTAGAAAAGATTGCGAAGACGCAATCCATAAAATTGTCCACCCAGACCTAAAAATCATCATTAACATGACCGCTGAAGTGACCTCTTTGGCAAGTCAAGACCCATTAATCCCTGGTGTAAAAAATGTAATTGCTGTAGCGTCCGGTAAGGGTGGTGTAGGAAAATCAACTGTAACCGCAAACCTGGCGATTGCATTAAAAAATGCTGGGGCAAAAGTTGGGATTTTGGATGCCGATATCTCTGGACCTAGCATTCCTGTAATGTTTGGTGCAGAAGATATGCAACCTTTGGTGCAAGAGGTAAATGGGAAAAATCGTATTCAGCCAATCAATCAATACGGCATTAAAATGATATCTATGGGCTTTTTAGCGCCAACGGAAAGTCCAGTACCGTGGAGAGGTCCTATGATGACCCAAGCGCTTCGCCAATTTTTTGGAGACACACATTGGGAGGATTTGGATTACTTGTTAATAGACCTTCCTCCCGGAACATCGGATATCCACCTAAGCTTAGTACAATTGATCAAAGTTACTGGTGCAGTAATCGTTACAACTCCTCAAAAAGTTGCACTTTCAGATGCTCAAAAAGGATTACAATTCTTTAAACAAGCAGGAATCAATGTGCCCATTTTAGGATTGATTGAAAATATGGCCTATTTCACTCCAGCAGAATTACCCGACAATAAATATTATTTGTTTGGAAAAGATGGCGGAAAAGAATTAGCTAAAAAATACTTTATACCATTTTTGGGTGAAGTTCCTTTAGTACAGGCCATTAGAGAGGCAGGAGACGAAGGAAAACCAATTGCAGCTCAGGAAGTTCCTGTAGCAAAAGCCTTTCAAGAAATAGCTTCTACTCTGGCTCAACGAATTGCTATTGTGAATTCAAATTTGTGAACTAATTTTAAGTATGGAAAATCACCCACTCTATTCAAAAATCCAAGCAGCTTTAGATAGCATTAGACCCTATCTGATTGCCGATGGTGGCAATGTGGAAATTGCGGAAATAACTGCAGATAACCAACTTTACTTAAATTTAGTTGGCGCTTGCAAGTCTTGTAATATGTCAGCAATGACATTTAAAGCTGGAGTAGAGGAAGCCATTCGAAGAGAAGTTCCTGAAATTATTTCCGTAAAAGAAATCAATCAATTGGTATAAAATGATGAGAATTGGTATATTTTTTGGTGGCGCAGCCAGAGAAAGAGAAATAAGTTTTGCGGGTGGGAAAACCGCAATGGCACATATCAACAAATCATTATTTACACCTGTACCAGTTTTTGTAGATAGCCTTGGTAATTTTATTCTGATCAAAGAAGAACTTATTTTTTCTGAATCTATCAGAGATTTTTATCCACCTAAAGCCTACCAAAAAGAACCTTTCAATGTTTATTTAGAATCTCTTGAAAAATTTGATTTAAAAGAAATTCTAAAAAATGTAGGTTCCCAAATCAAGCCTGAAGATTTTAAAAATCATTTCGACTTCGCATTTATTGCCATGCACGGACCAGGCTGCGAAGATGGAAGCATCCAAGGCCTCCTCGAATGGTACGGCATTCCCTATTCTGGACCAAGTATCCTAGGAAGCTCAATCGGTATCGATAAAGCTAAACAAAATGAATGGCTCGAAAAAAGTGTTGGCCTTGAAAAAAAATATTTCATTCTACAACGAGCCGATTACGAAAAATATGGCCGTGAAACACTTTTTGAACAAGTAAAAAAGGCAATCGGAATTCCATTTGTGGCAAAAGCTCCTCATCAAGGGAGTTCCATAGGTTTGGCATTTGTTAAACAAGACAACTTAGAAACCTTCGACCAAGCAATTAAAAAATGCTTGTTCATCCAAGAAATTTACAGAGAAAACTGGACGACCTTTTCAACTGATGACAAAATTGAACTCCTTCAAAAAATGGTCAATTTGGACGAAGGAATTGGGTTTCCAGTAACTTTCAATGGTAAAATCATTCAGCATCCTAATACCTTATTGGCTGATTTAGAAGAATATTTTAAAAACTCTGTTACCAAAGCAAGCATCCATTCAATCCACTCTGAAGACGCTATTCTATTGGAAGCATTTGTCGACGGCAGTGAATTTAGTTGCGGCGTAATTCAAACACCTGCCGGAGAGGCTGTGGCCTTGCCACCTACAGAAATTGTTATCGATGAATCAGTTGAAGTTTTCGATTTCAATGCCAAATATAAATCAAAAGCTACACGCAAGCGCATCCCAATGGAAACCAGCTTGAATAACTTACAAACCATTCAGGCAATGGTGAAAAAGGCTTTTGAAGACCTTGGATTTGGTGTATGTACTCGTATTGACGGTTTCGTAAGAAAAGACAATGTTGTTATTTTACACGATCCAAATACCATCCCAGGAATGTCGCCAAGCTCCTTGATTTTCAAACAAACGGCTGAAATCGGATTGAATGTAACAGATTCCTTAACCTATTTTATTCGTCAATCGGTAAGAGAACGTTTGAAATCAGGAAAAAACTATCAGGCTTTCAAATTCTTATTAGACCAGCTCGACAATGACATTAAAAATTTGAAAGCGGCCAATTCAAGACAGGAAAATATTGTTTTGGAAATTGACCCGAAAAATATCGAAGATTCATTTCAAAAAGCAAAAGACAAGGTTAGAGAACTCGCATCAGCAGGAAATATAGCCTATCAAGTAGTGATAGACTTAGAAATTGAAGAAGGGTTGGTTCAAATTCCATTACATACCTCCCATTTAGCAAAAGAAAGTGGTAAGGAATTGTTGGAAACAATCAAAAAAGGTATTCATCCCTTAATAGCACAAACTAGACAAAATGCCATTGAAATAACCGAATTTTACACCTAAAATTATGGATTTAGAAGCATTAAAATACCCGATGGGTCGCTTTAAGGCACCCGAAACCATCGATACGGAACAACGAAAAATTTGGATTGAAACAATTGAAAATTTTCCAATTCAACTTGAGGCATTTGCCAAACAATTGACCGAAAAACAATTAGAAACACCTTATAGACCTGAGGGCTGGACTGCTCGACAAGTCATTCATCATTTATACGACAGCCATACCCATTGTTACGTACGCATGAAAGCTGCCTTGACGGAAGGTGAAAATCCGGAAATCAAAGATTATAACGAAAATGCTTATGCCAATTTATCCGATGGAAAAAGTGGACCCATTGAATTTTCAATTTTAGGCCTTAAAGCTCTTCACTCTCGTTGGACCTATTGGATGAAAACCTTCACAGAAGAAGATTGGGAAAAATCTTACTTCCACCCAACCCGACAAATCACTTATAAACTTGACAAAGTCCTTGGCATTTATGCTTGGCATTGTTTACACCATTTGGAGCACCTAAAAATAATTGTTAATGGTTAATGGTTAATGGTTAATGGTTAATGGTTAATGGTTGTCTACTAATTTTTTATTTCCAAATTTCACTTTATAATTTTAATTAACAATTAACAATTTATAATTAACAATTAATATGTTCCTCGCTCCCAACGCCTCAGTAATGGGGCAAGTAACTATTGAAGAACAGGTCTCTATTTGGTATGGAGCTGTGATCAGAGCTGATGTTGAAAAAATTCACATTGGACAGGGTAGTAATATTCAAGACAATGCAGTGTTGCATGCAGACCCTGGACATCCAACGATATTGGCCAAAAATGTAACTGTGGGACATTCTGCTATTGTCCACGGCGCACAAATTGGTGAAGGAAGCATGATTGGCATGCATTCAACCATTTTAAATGGGGCAAAAATTGGCAAATTTTGTTTGATTGGCGCAGGGGCATTGGTCAAGGAAGGCATGGAAATTCCAGACTTTTCTATGGCTGTTGGCATTCCTGCAAAGATCATCAGAACTCTAAATGATGAGGAAATCGAATGGTTAAAAAAATCGGCACCTCATTATATAGCCATGGGAGAGCGACATGCCAAAGGAGAATTCCCCTTAATTAAACAAGAAGACTTAGGCTAATGCTAGATCTTATTCTTATTCGCCATGCTCATGCGGGTCCACACATTGAACCCGATTTTGATAGAAAACTTTCTTCTCGCGGTGAAATAGAAGCACAACAAGCTGCACAAGTTTTAAAGTACTCAAACCATAATCCAGGTCTTTGGCTCGTTTCATCTGCTATTAGATCCCATCAAACAGCGGATATTCTTTTAGAATCAAATTCAAATTTACTTTTAGACCGAAAAAACGACCCCAAATGGTATGAAGCCTCTGGCTCCTTATATCAAAATTATTTAGAATTAGAAAGTTGTACAACTATCTATTTAGTAGCACACAACCCTTCCATATCCTATTTGGCAAGTTATTTATCCAATACAAATATTTTCATGGAACCAGGCAACATTGTACATTTGCAATGGAATAAGCTCGATTCATGGAAAGAGATCACAAAAGCTTCCGCAAGTGTAAACTATCATTTTTATGGAAAATAAACCCAATAGCAACAATAAACTTTTCCGTTGGATTCTGATTATTTTCACGCTAATCATGATCGGATTTGGCATTCACATGGCCAGTAAGACTACGGCACCGTGGAACAAAAACAAAGTGAAAAGTGAAAAGTGGAAAGTAAAAAATTGAAAGTTGAAAGTTGAAAGTGGAAAGTTGAAACTTAATACATAATAGATAAAAAATGAACACTTTTCACTTTCCACTCTCCACTTTCCACTTAAGTATTGGTTGCGGTTCTGGTCTCTGGGAAATCAAACAAATGTTTGAAAATCCAGTAAGCAATCTAATCCTTTTGGATCCTAACAAAGAACTTCTCAATACGGAAGATGTGTATGCAACTGTTCAATATTTCTCCAAAATATATCAAAAGGAATTAGTCACAAGTATTCAAATTCTTCAACAGAAGGCCGTAAATATTCCGCTTGAGGACAAATCAATTGATGAAATCTGGTTTTACAATTCCTTACACGAAATAGACAGGTTAGAAGAAAGTATTCAGGAATGCTTTCGCTTACTTAAGCCAAATGGGAAAATTATAATCGAGGAGGAATTATCTCACAATGAAAGAAAAATCCATGAAGGATGCCTAAAACCCTTATTTTTCGAAAAGGAAATTATAGATCTTTTCGAGAAATTCAAATTACTTTCCAATGAACCTAAAGATGAAAAAGCAAACTACCTTCGATTCGAAAAGTTCTAAATCTTAGATTTCAAATAAGAAACCACTACATCTAAACCCTTTTCAAAGTGATTATTATTAGGTATAACTAAATCAGCGTGAAATTTATGGGGTCGAATATATTCTTCATAGGTTGGCTTCACGTGAAATTTCCAACGATACATCACATCTTGCAAATCATATCCACGCTCCTCATTATCACGCTTAATTCTACGTTTTAGTTTGATTTTATCCTTAGCATCTATAAAGATTTTCAGATCCAGTAAATCTGCTACCTCTGGGAAATGAAAGACAAAAATACCTTCAACAACCAATATTTTCCTGGGATGAAAATGCATCATATCGGGCACTTTTGTTTTATTATTGAAGGTATATTCCAAACGACTAACCACCTCTCCTCTTCGTAAGGCCTCAATGTCTTTAGCAAATTCCCTTTCATCAATAGCCCCAGGCAAATCAAAATTTTCGATTCCGTTATGATCTCTAAATTGTTGTTGAATAGGTCGATAATAATTATCCTGTGAAAGCAAACAGATTTCATCTTCCTCAAAATACTGCATCAATTGCTGTAAAAATAAGGTTTTCCCCGACGCACTTCCTCCCGTAATCCCTATAATGAAGGGTTTTTTAAAATCTGACATATTTAGTTTTGATGAATATTATCCAAATTGAAATGTAATCCTTTATTTTCTTTTTGCGCTATGGCATGTTTAATGACCAAATAGGCAACGTTTATCATATTTCTTAATTCGCACAAAGGTACCGTAATTTTTGATTGTCTGTACAATTCTTCGTGTTCCAAATAAATCAATTCTAATCGGTCATAAGCACGTTTTAAACGTCTATCTGTTCGCACGATACCAACATAATTACTCATGATAGACTCCAATTCCTTGGCCATCTCTGTCACTAATACTAATTCTTCTGGATGCCTTGTACCCTCATCATTCCAATCTGGAATACCAAGTGGAAGCTCCTGCGTTCCAAATTCTTCAACGGATTTTAGAAAGGCACGGTGGGCATATACAATTGCCTCAAGCAAAGAATTAGAAGCCAAACGGTTGGCACCATGCAATCCAGTATGTGAACATTCTCCCGCAGCATATAAATTTTGTATATTGGTTTGGGCAAACTCATTTACAATAATACCACCACACAAATAATGTTGCGCCGGAACAACTGGAATCATTTCCTGTGAAATATCCAACCCAAGTTCTTTTAAACAATAATTATAAATCATCGGGAAATGACCCAAAATCTCTTCCTTGGAAATATGACGAATATCCAAATACACGCAATCCGTTCCATTTTTCTTCATTTCTGAATCAATAGCACGAGCTACAATATCTCTTGGAGCAAGCGACAACCGCTCATCATATTTTTCCATAAAAGTAGAACCGTCAGCATTTTTCAAAATGCCACCATGTCCACGAACTGCCTCAGAAATTAAAAAGGAAGGTTTTTTTCCTGGTTGATACAAGGAAGTGGGATGAAATTGTATAAATTCCATTCCTTGAACAAATGCCTTTGCTCTGTAGGCCATGGCAATACCATCTCCAGTTGCAATTTTTGGATTGGTAGTGGATTGATAAATCTGCCCAATTCCTCCTGTTGCTAATAGAGTAGTTTTAGCTAAAAATGTTTCAATTTTTTGTGTTTTTTTATTCAACACATAAATCCCAAAACATTTTTTACCAGGCGTATCCTTAGTAACCTTTTCGCCTAAATGGTGTTGGGTAATAAGGTCGATGGCAAAATAATGGGTGAAAAAATCTACATTAGAAAAGCTCTTTACTTTCTCCAATAAAGACCTTTCAATTTCATTACCTGTAGAATCTTTGTAATGTAAAATTCGGTTATCCGAATGCCCTCCCTCCTTCGCTAAGTCAAAACTTCCATCTTCCTTTCTATCAAACTGAGTACCATAAGAAATCAACTCTTTCAAACGCTCTGGGGCTTCTTTCACTACGATTTCTACTACTTTTTGATCACTCAAAAAATCACCAGCGACCATTGTATCTTGTATATGCTTCTCATAGGAATCCGTTTGGTCCCAAACAGCAGCAATTCCACCTTGCGCATATTTGGTATTAGATTCTTCTGCAATGGTCTTTGTAATCAAAGCAATTTTAACTGGCACTTTCAGCGATTGGAAATGCTCAGCAACCTTTACCACATAGGACAAACCTGCAATACCAGAACCAACAACAACAAAATCGTAACTAGCCATACAAGGAAATAAATTCATGCAATTTAATCAATAAAGTTCTTTTTGTTCAAAATTGATTAACTTTGCGACCAAGAATTTTATTAAACCCTTAAAAATCAAATTATTCCAAATGGAAAACTCTAACAGCAATTCCTCAAAAATTGCATTAATCGTCCTTGCCGTTTTAACAGCGGTATTAGGTGTTCTGTACTTCCGTTCGTATCAATTGACGAAAGATCAAGCAACAACCATTGAAGAAAAAGCCACTGAATTAGCCAATACGCGTACCCAATTAGATTCCATTTCAACTCAATTGGATGCAAAAATTTCAGAAATTAAAGCTCTTGGTGGTCAAGTAACAGACTTAGAGGCTTTAAAAACACAATTGCAACAAGATAAAGAATCTTTGAAAAAAGCAAACCATGCTGCTGTTGCATCTTATGAAGCAAAAATCAAAGAATACAATTCTGTATTAGCCCAAAAAGACATTGAAATCACCGAATTGAAAAAACAAAACGGTATTTTAACTGAAAACAATAAGGTTTTAACAACTCAAAACGAAAATTTAAATTCAGAAAACACAGGTTTAAAATCGCAAAACAAAACCTTGTCTGATACTTTATCTGATTATACAGCTAAAAACAAAGAATTAGCTAGAAAAGTTAGCATTGCAGCTGCATTAAAGGCGCAGGGCTTACGTTTTGCCTCAATCAAAGCAAATGGCAAAGAATCAGAAAAAGCTCGTTTCAACGGAAAGAAATTAGAGAAATTAAAAATATCTTTCAACTTGGCTCCAAATCCAATCACTAAATTGGAAAATAAAACCATTATTGTTAGAATTTTAGATGGTGAAGGTGCTATCGTGTCCGACAATGCTTCTGGCTCTGGTAAATTTGTACAAGATGGAAAAGAAATGGTTTTCACTACCAAACAAAACGTTACATATTCTAACGACAACCAAGTGGTAGACGTAGTTTATTCTCGTGGTGGAGTAGTTTACAAGCCAGGAAAATATAGCGTAGAATTATATGCTGAAGGATTTAAAGTTGGTTCAGGCAATTTTGAAGTAAAATAATGAACTACATAGACCTAGAAAATCAATTCGGTGCGCATAATTATCATCCGCTACCCGTTGTTCTTTCTAAAGGTCTAGGTTCTACAGTATGGGATGTAAAAGGGAAGTCGTACCTCGACTTCCTTTCTGCATACTCAGCCGTTAATCAGGGACATTGTCATCCCAAAATTTTAGAGGCTTTTTACCAACAAGCCCAAAAACTCACCCTCACTTCTCGCGCTTTTTACAACGACCAATTAGGTTTAACTGAAGAAAAGCTTGCCAAGTTATTTGGTTTCGACAAAGTACTCATGATGAATACAGGCGTTGAAGCCGGAGAAACTGCGCTGAAATTGTGTAGGAGATGGGCCTATCAAATAAAAGGAATCCCAACGAACCAAGCGAAAATAATTGTAGCAGAAGGAAATTTCTGGGGGAGAACTCTCGCCGCCATTTCTGCATCAACTGACCCTTCTAGCTTCGAAAATTTTGGCCCTTTCTTACCTGGATTCATCAAAATACCTTATAACGACATTCCGGCCCTAGAATTAGCTCTTCAAGACCCAAATGTGGCAGCCTTTATGGTTGAACCCATTCAAGGGGAAGCAGGCGTAATTATTCCAGCTGAAGGCTATTTACAAAAAGCCTCTCAAGCTTGCAATAAAGCCAATGTGCTACTAGTAGCAGATGAAATTCAAACGGGTTTAGGTAGAACAGGGAAATGGCTAGCTTGCGACCACGAAAATGTTAAACCAGATGTCCTTTTACTCGGAAAAGCATTATCTGGCGGATTCATGCCTGTATCAGCAGTTTTAGCAAATGATGAAATCATGCTGACCATCAAACCAGGTGAACATGGATCAACCTATGGTGGAAACCCATTAGCTGCTGCAGTTACTCGCGCTGCCCTTGATGTAATTTCTGAGGAAAACCTTTTAGAAAACACAATTGAACGAGGCAATCAATTAATGAAAGGATTGATGGAATTAAAGGCAAAATCACCGCTTATTAAAAACGTTCGCGGAAAAGGACTTCTATGCGCCATAGAAATTGACGCCAACGAAGAAAGTGACCTTGCTTGGAATTTATGCTTGAAATTTATGGAAAATGGCCTTTTAGCCAAACCTACCCACGGCAATAAAATCAGATTAGCACCACCTTTGGTAATTTCTGAGGAGGAGATAAAATTTGCAAATGAAAAGTTGAAAGTTGAAAGTTGAAAAAAAAATCCACTTTCCACTTTCAATTTATTTATCGGTTCATCGACACCAAAAACTCTTCATTGTTTCTGGTTCCCTTCATTTGTTGCTGTAAGAATTCCATTGCCTCAACTGAGTTCATATCCGACATGTGCTTGCGTAAGATCCATACTCTTTGAAGTACTCCTGGATCCATCAATAAGTCTTCTCTACGTGTACCAGATGCAGTAACATCAATTGCAGGATAAACTCTGCGGTTCGACAATTTACGATCCAATTGAAGTTCCATGTTACCTGTTCCTTTGAATTCCTCAAAGATAACCTCATCCATTTTAGAACCGGTTTCAATCAAAGCAGTTGCAATAATGGTTAATGAACCACCATTTTCAACATTTCTTGCCGCACCAAAGAAACGTTTAGGTTTGTGTAAAGCATTTGCATCCACACCACCCGACAAAATCTTACCAGATGAAGGAACTACAGTATTATAGGCACGCGCTAAACGCGTGATCGAATCTAATAAAATCACCACATCGTGTCCACACTCCACCATTCTTTTCGCCTTTTCCAACACTATGCTAGATACTTTCACATGGCGCTCTGCCTGTTCGTCGAAAGTACTTGAAATAACCTCAGCTTTTACACTTCGTTGCATATCGGTTACCTCCTCCGGACGTTCATCAATCAATAAAATAATCAAATAAACCTCTGGGTGATTACGAGAAATGGCATTCGCAATATCTTTCAACAACACCGTTTTACCCGTTTTGGGCTGTGCAACAATCATACCCCTTTGTCCTTTACCAATTGGTGCAAACAAATCCAAGATACGTGTTGAATAATTGTCAGGTGAGGTCGAAAGATTTAATTTTTCTTCCGGAAATAAGGGTGTTAAATATTCAAAATTGATACGATCTCTTATTTCATCAGTTGACTTACCATTAACCGTTTCAATTTTCAACAAAGCAAAATATTTTTCTCCTTCCTTTGGTGGACGAATACTCCCTTTAATAGTATCTCCCGTTTTCAAACCAAACATTTTGATCTGTGCTGGAGAAACATAAATATCATCTGGCGAAGCTAAATAATTATAATCCGAAGAACGCATGAAGCCATAACCCCCTTCTTGCATAATTTCTAAAACACCTTCATTTTCAATTAAACCATCAAGCTCTTTGATAATCGCATTGTAGTTTTTCTTGAACTGATTATTTGATATAGGCGCTTGAACCTCCTCTTTTGGTAATTTTGACTCATCTACCAACACATCTTCTGTGCTAATAAACGATGTGTCTTCCATAAAATCATCTGGTGGAACAATCGGCTCAAAATCATCCGAATTATCCTCAGAAGCTTCCATTATAGGCTCAGGTTTTTTAGTAAAATTCTTCTTGCGAGGCTCTTCTTGTGGAGCTGGCACTAAGGGAATTTCAGCCTGAACATCGTCAGAACGCTTAATTCTTTGTCTTTTTTGTCTTTCTACAGGCGCTTGATTTTCTTCTTCTCTACCTTTGCGTGGTCTGCGAACTGGTTTTTCTTCCATAAAGGGATGATAATTGATATTTCAAATTGAAAACAGGAATCCTCGGCGGAAATCTACATTTGGCTTAAAAATTTTGGAAAGCAAAACGATGGATAAAAGGAAACTGTTATGACTAACGGAGCGTCCACGAATGGAAAACGCTCCGCAATACTACATCCATTAAACGGAAATGTCAAGCATTTTTTTAAAAATTTGTAGCTTTGCAAAACATTTATGAAAAAAAACATCCAAATCCTTCAAGATTTACTCGAAATAAGAGAAAATGAGGGCCTTTTACGGGGACTTTCACAACTCGAAGAAGGAATCGATTTTTATTCAAATGATTACCTTGGACTTGCTGGCTCTCAGGAAATTGAGAAAAAAATAACATCTTTTTCCAATACCCTAAAAAGGAAATTAAATATCTGCACTAGTTTAGGCTCCACAGGCTCTCGATTGATTTCAGGTAACCACCCCATTTTTGAATTATTTGAATCAGAATGTGCGAAGTTTCACAAAGCAGAAGCGGCCCTATTTTTTGGATCAGGCTTTGAAGCCAATGTAGGCTTATTGGCGGCCATTGGATTAGAAAATCATGTCATTATTTGTGATAAATTAATCCATGCAAGTTTGGTGGATGGACTGCGACTATCCAAGGCAGAAAAAAGAATTTTCAAACACAATGATTTAGCCGATTTAGAAAAAATACTAAGCCAATACCCTCTAGAAACACCCAAATGGGTCATAGTAGAATCCATTTATTCCATGGATGGGGATGAGGCAAATCTTGTGATTTTGCAAGATTTATCAAAAAAATACAATTTTGAACTCATAGTGGACGAAGCCCACTCAGGAGGAATATACGGACCAAATGGAGAAGGTAAATGCGTTGAATTAGAGCTAGAAAAAGAAATTTTTGCAAGAATCATCACCTTTGGAAAGGCTTGGGGATATAGCGGCGCAGTAGTTTTAGGTAGCAAAACATTAAAAAACTATTTAATCAATTTTGCTAGACCCTTTATTTTTTCCACCGCCCCAACCATTCAACATTTAATTGACTTATCGGGTATTTTAAGCATTCAAAGCACTTTTTCATCAAAAAGAAAAGAACTTTACAAAGTAATCAACTTTTTTAACGAGCAGAAAAAAAGTACTAATTGGCTTAAAAGTAATACTGCCATTCAATCGTTTATCATTCCAGGCAACGAAAACGTAAGAAAAAAGGCAGAACTTTTACAAACCAAAGGATTTAAAGTAAAACCAATTGTGTATCCAACCGTACCCAAAGGCCAAGAAAGAATTCGCATCACTTTACATGCATTTCAAAAGCAAGAAGACATCAAAAAAATCATAAATTTGTTGGAAGAAAATGAATAGAAAGGTTGTCATTGCGGGAATAGGAACAGAAATTGGTAAAACAATTTCCTCTGCTATTATTGTTAAAAATTTGCAGGCCGACTACTGGAAACCAATTCAATCGGGCTTTCCAGAAGATTCAGATGTTCGAACAGTACTTGATTTAAGCAATTCCAAGGATTCAAACATTCATCCATCAATTTACAACCTAAAAGCCCCTCTTTCACCACATTCGGCTGCCGAATTGGAGGGGGTGGAAATAATACTTGAAAACTTTAATTTGCCAGACACCAACAACTCTTTGGTGGTGGAACTAGCAGGTGGAATTTTGGTTCCCCTAAACAAAAAAGAAACCAATTTAGACTTGTTAAAAAAATGGAATTTACCAGTAATCTTAGTTTCAAAAACCTATTTAGGTAGCATTAATCATACCCTTTTGAGTTTTGAAATTTTAAAATCCAACAATATTCCTATTATGGGCTTAATTGTTAACGGAGAAAAAAACGAATCGGCACAACGCTTCATTTCAAATTATACCCATTTGCCTATAATTTGTGATATAAATTTAGAAAGTAACTGGACCCCAGAATTAATTGAAAACTATGCAAAATCTGTCATTTGGCCCGCTTAGCCAACGAGATCAAAAGGTGATTTGGCATCCATTCACTCAACACCAAATTGAACCGCAGTCGATTGCCATTCAATCGGGTAAAGGTGCCCTTTTATTTGATGAAAACGGAAATGAAATCATCGACGCCATTTCGTCTTGGTGGGTATCCATTCACGGACACGGAAATGAATATCTGGCACAAAAAATTTATGAACAAGCAATTCAATTAGAGCAAGTAATTTTTGCGGGATTCACGCATCCGCAAGCCATCAAACTTTCAGAGCGTCTTCTAAAAAAGCTTCCGAATACAGCAGAAAAACTATTTTTTTCTGATAATGGGAGCACGGCCGTAGAAGTTGCCATCAAAATGGCCCTTCAATATTTTTTCAATATAGGTCAACCTGAAAAACGAAAAATATTAGCATTTGAAGACGCCTATCATGGTGATACCTTTGGAGCAATGAGTCTTGGTGCACCAAGTTCCTTTAATGCCCCCTTCCAAGACATGCTCTTTGAAGTTGATTTTTTACCATCTCCCACTGAACCTGAAAAATGTTTAGAGGTTTTTAAAGAAAAAATGAATAATGCTGATAATTATGCAGCCTTCATTTTTGAGCCTTTAATTCAAGGTGCTGGAGGAATGAAAATGTATTCCCCTGATTTATTAAATGACTTAATCCAATTATCCAAAAGCAAACAAATATTCACTATTGCTGATGAAATCATGACAGGATTTGGCAGAACAGGAAAATTCTTTGCCATTGATTATTTAAACCAAAAACCTGACATCATCTGCATGTCAAAGGGTTTAACCGGTGGTATGATGGCCATGGGAATCACCTCTTGTTCCAATCAAGTATTTGAGGCTTTTTTATCGAACGATAGAAGCAAAACCCTATTTCATAGCCATTCATTTACTGGTAATCCATTAGCATGTGCAGCTGCAAATGCAAGCTTAGACCTTTTTGAAAATGAAAATATTTTCGAAAAAATTGAAAAGATTAATCATTCCCATCAAAATTGGAAAAATAAAATCCAACAAAATCAAAATTTCAAAAATATTCGAATTTTAGGCACAATTATAGCCTTAGAATTGACTACAAATGAAAAATCAGGTTATTTAAACTCAAAAAGAGATCTTATTTATACGCATTGTTTACAAAATGGAGTTCTACTGAGACCTCTAGGAAATACAATATATATCCTCCCTCCTTTTGTCATACAACAAAAAGAACTCAACAAAATATACCAGGTGATTGAGGAAATTCCAATGAATTAAATATTGATTAAAGCTGACAATTTCGTAAGGAAATTTCATTTTTTTTTAAGATATTTAGGTTAAAATTTATCATTAAAAACAAACATGTCTAAATCTACCCAAATTGAACCCCTTTTAGTTGAAGACCCTAATCGTTTCGTTTTATTTCCCATTAAACACGATGACATCTGGCAATTTTACAAAAAATCTGAAGCCTCTTTTTGGACGGCCGAAGAAATCGATTTGCAACAAGATTTAACAGATTGGCAAAAAATGAATGAGGGTGAACGTCACTTTATCTCTCACGTGTTAGCCTTTTTTGCAGCATCAGATGGAATTGTAAACGAAAACCTTGCAAATAACTTCTTAAAAGAAGTACAATATGCTGAGGCAAAATGTTTCTATGGTTTTCAAATCATGATGGAAAATATCCATTCCGAAACCTATTCTTTATTAATTGATACGTACATCAAAGATCCAATCGAAAAGGATAAATTGTTGCGTGCTATTGAAACCATCGATTGTGTAAAGAAAAAAGCAGAATGGGCTTTAAGATGGATTGAAAGTGACAATTTTGTTGAAAGATTAATTGCTTTTGCAGCAGTAGAAGGCATATTCTTTTCAGGCTCTTTCTGCTCAATTTTCTGGTTAAAGAAAAGAGGGCTGATGCCTGGCTTAACCTTCTCAAACGAATTAATTTCTCGTGATGAAGGCTTACACTGCGACTTTGCTTGCCATCTATATGCTGATCATATCGTAAATAAAATCTCTTCAGATAAAATCAACGAGATTATAACAAATGCCGTTGAAATTGAAAAAGAATTTGTCACTAGCGCACTTCCTGTTTCCTTAATTGGTATGAATGCAGAATTGATGTGTCAATATATTGAATTCGTTGCCGACAGGTTATTGGTTTCTTTGGGCTGTCAAAAAGTTTACAACGCGAGCAATCCATTTGATTTCATGGAGTTAATCTCCCTTCAAGGTAAAACCAATTTCTTCGAAAAAAGAGTTGCTGAATATCAGAAATCAGGCGTTATGTCCGACAAAGATGCAATGTCATTCTCACTTGACGAAGATTTTTAATACATAAAATATTCACTAATTTGGCTGCTCATAAGGCAGCCATTTTTTTTATACTATGTCAGACTTCTTACTTTATTTTCAATTAGGGTTAGGTCATATTTTAAACCTAAATGCCTTAGATCACCTCCTATTCATCTTATCCTTTTTAATTGGTCTCAATCTGTCAAAGCTTCAAAAATCAATCTACTTAGTTTCTGCCTTTACCTTGGGACATTCCATTACATTGGCATTAGCTACCTTAAAAATCGTTGAAATAAACGTAAAATGGATTGAATTTTTAATTCCCCTAACTATTACCCTTTCAGCAATTTTAAATATAGTGAATCAAAAGAAAGATGAATCTAAAATAAAATTTTTTCTAATTGGGGCTTTTGGTTTAATCCATGGGTTGGGATTTTCAAACTATCTACAAAGTTTGTTGGGACAAGAGGCAACTATTCTTATTCCACTATTAGGCTTTAACATTGGCGTAGAAATTGCTCAAATACTTGTGGTTACAATAATCCTCAGCATTTTTACTTTGGGAAAACATTTAAAGGAAATGGCTAATCTTATAATTAAATATAGTCTTTCAATTATAATTATCCTTCTTTCCCTGCAAATGGCCATCGAACGTTGGCCATAAAAAAAAGGCAATTCATTTCTGAATTGCCTTTTTTTTATTTTAAAACTAAAATTATCTATTGATCAATAATTTAGTTTGGAAAGTATTTCCTGACTTTGCGTTCAAATTAAGAACGTAAATACCAACACCGATTCCACTCACATCGATACCTGAAGCAGTAGAGTAGGTACCCGCATAAACTTTTCTTCCTAACATGTCAAAGATTGAAACATCAGCTCCATTCCATGTTGCAGTATCAACAACATCAACGATAACTGAAGTTGTTGCTGGATTTGGATATACAATCACACCATTAAATTCTGGATCTGGTACGTAAGCGTATTTAATAGCATTTGAAAGACAAGAGATTGTGTTTGAACCAGACGTATAACTTACATATTTTGCAACTGAATATTCACCCGCGCCACCTTGAACTTTTTGAATAGCTGTTGTACCTGCAAGAGCGACACTACCTAATTTCCAAACATAGTTTCCAGCATCACCATTAAATCCTTTTGCATTTAATGTATAAGCTGTTTTAGTAATTGAACCAGAAGCAAATACTGGATTCGCCTGGAAGGTAACAGAAGCAACTGCAGATGGCAAGGATACACAACCTGTTTTACCATCTGTTTGTGTAAGTTTAACATCCGATGTACCAACAATTCCAGCTAAACTAGTCAATGCACTGTTTTGAACTGCAGTTGTTGAAGATCCAATATACCATTGATACGTACTACCAGTCGCAGTCAAAGTAGGACTAGTTAAATCAAACTTAACTGAAACCACATTACCTGCTTCATCTTTTGCACAATTGAAAGCACTTCCAGTCAATTTAATAGTAGGAGTTGCAGGTCTTGCGATTGGACTAATTACAAAATCAGAAGATTTTAATGACCAACATCCATTTGCATCCTTGTAACGAGCATTATAAGTTCCAAAATCTGCTGTCGTATATTTTTCATTCACTGAAGTTCCAACTGTTTTTGCATTTGTAAACCATTCCCAACCTTTAGAAGCTACTGTTCCAGAAGAAGCAGTTAAAATATCAGAAACTTTAGCGTAATCACAATATTCAACAATCTTACTTGATGAAGTAATTGTTGGAATACTTGGACGGTTATAGTATTGAACACCATAAGCCCCGAAAACAGAATAACAAGTTTCGTTATTTGAATTTTTCCAAACCCCTGTTGGGTCATCCACTAAATATTGAGCGCTATAATCACCTGCTTTATCAATAGTAATACTAGTTCCAGTATTATTAGCACCTGTGATTAAATTACCATTGTAATACCAATTAACCACATTACCTGCTGGCAATGTTTGTTCAAATTTTGCTAAAGTTAAGATTGTGGTACCATCCTGACAAATATAATTATTATCCAAGCTAGTTATCATAGCAATACCTGATGGCTTCACATTTAAAATCAATTCGTGATTGTAGGCCGGAGAAAAACTCGAATTCCCTGTAAATGTAACATTATCTAATACATCAATTGGGCATCCAACATTTAAACCTCTAGGCATGAATTTTAATCTAAAATTAGGTTCATAAAATCCAGTATTGGCCTTATTTTCAATGCCAAAATATTTACCAACATTATAGTTATTAATATCTTCACTACCAGCAAAATCCAAATAGTTTCCATTGCTTTCATATGACCAATAGAAGCTATAGCCATTAAATCTCGGATCATTTCTGTAGGTATCCCAATTTGCCCAACTAATGGTTACGTTGTCTGAAGCACAAGCATTAACAGTTCCATTATTTGGATCTTTACCATTAACAACTAAACTTAAACCCCACATATTTGCAACATCACCAATGGCTAAAGGGCTACCTGTTTTTGGAAGCACTTCCATAGAAGTTACATTTGAAAAATCGTTTGAAACAATAGCTCCACTCTCAATGTAACTGTAATATGCAAACTTGAATTGGTAGGTTCCAGTCTCTGCTGCTGCATTTGTGTAATTCATCCTTGTGTAACCATTTGCAGAATTTGCAATATTGGTAAATGAACCAGCACTTGGTTTTTTAATAAAAAGACTGTTTGCTCTTGTCAAACCAGCACTAACTGTGATATCAGACCCCGCTAAGGTTGTAGGATCACCACATTTATTATATTTTGGAGAATATCCATCCTCTGGTACTGGCTTAAACTCGTCATTTTTTGTTGCTACAAATGTAATAGTTCTAGAAACAGAAGAACCACCACCACTTGGAGTACAAGTCATTTGATATTGATAACACTTGAAATACATTCCGTTTGCAATATCAGCAGGATCTAATCCTAAACCTACCGTCGTATTATAATCAGTTCCCCCAATTGTATAAGGATATGAAGGACCATCTGTATTTTGAGGCCAATCAATCGTATGAACTTCTGGGTTCATAGGGTCTGCTGAAACCCAACGGTCTAATGTCCAAGTAACTGTACCTGGCGCACAACCTCTCGCAGTTAGTAAATTCTGCTTCCCAGATTTTACAATAAAATATTTACCACTTGCTTCCCCGTTTATGGAAACCTGCGCAAAAGCAGATGAAACCACAAACATACTGAAGAAAATTACAGCAAAAAATTTGAATAATTTATTCATTTTGAATGTATTTTGATTTGAGTAGATGATTAGTAATTAAGCTATTTGACTTTTAATTTGGAGCAATTTATGAATAATATTTGTATAAATCAACTAACAAGCCGATATTAATAGACAATCCGACAAATTTTACTGACAAAATGAAAAATTATTTATTCAAGTAATTTTTGAGTAATTTTGAAACTTAATTTTAGCAAATTCAACGAACGCACGAGCATGGAAAACGAAAAAGAGAAAAGCCTAAACTTTTTGGAGGAATTAATTCAAAACGACCTTGAAAAAGGGCTTTATCCGCAGGGAATTACCACTCGCTTTCCTCCAGAACCCAATGGGTACTTGCATATTGGACATGCAAAAAGCATTTGCTTAAATTTCGGATTAACAGAAAATTTTGGCGGAAAAACTAATTTACGTTTCGACGACACGAATCCCGCAACTGAAGAGACGGAATATGTAGAGTCCATCAAAAAAGATGTTTCCTGGTTAGGTTTTACATGGGCGAAGGAATGTTACACCTCCGATTACTTCGAGCAATTGTACCAATTTGCCTCAAAATTGATAGAAAAATCATTGGCTTATGTTGATGACTCAAGTGCGGAAGAAATTGCAAATCAAAAAGGAACTCCAACCCAACCCGGCACAAACTCCCCCTTTAGAAATCGTTCTGTAGAAGAAAACTTAGACCTATTTCAAAAAATGAGACAAGGTGCTTTTGAAGATGGCTCTAAGGTTTTGCGTGCTAAAATAGATATGGCGCATCCCAACATGCACATGCGTGATCCTTTGTTGTATAGAATTAGAAGAGTGGCTCACCATAGAACCGGAAACGAATGGTGCATCTATCCAATGTATGATTTTGCCCATGGACAATCAGATTCCATCGAAGAAATCACCCATTCCATTTGTACCTTAGAATTTGATGTGCACCGTCCTTTATATGATTGGTTCATTGACAAATTAGCTATTTTCCCCTCTCATCAATACGAATTTGCACGTTTGAACTTGTCACATACCGTAATGAGTAAGCGAAAATTATTGCAATTGGTGAACGAAAAAGTAGTTTCTGGATGGGATGACCCTCGGATGCCAACAATCTCTGGCTTGCGCAGACGTGGATACACACCGGCCTCTATTCGTTTATTTTGTGATAAAATTGGAGTTGCCAAAAGAGAGAATTTAATAGATGTAAGTTTATTGGAATTTTGTATCCGAGAAGATTTGAATAAATCTGCATCACGTTTCATGGCAGTATTAGATCCAATCAAATTGACCCTGACAAATTATCCAGAAGGCCAATCTGAAGATTTACACATAGAAAATAATCCAGAAGACCCAGAAAGTGGCAAACGTGTAGTGCCTTTTTCAAGGGAATTATATATAGAAAGAGAAGACTTTTTGGTAGACCCTCCTAAAAAATTCTTCCGCTTAGGTCCTGGCTTAATGGCACGATTAAAGGGCGCCTACATTGTAAAAGTGGAAGATTTTACACTGAACGAAGATGGCTCAGTGAAAGAGGTTTTTGCAAGCTATATCCCAGAAAGTAAATCTGGTTCAGATACATCCGGAATTAATGTAAAGGGAACCATGCATTGGGTTTCTATCCCACATGCTAAAACTGCTGAGGTTCGTTTATTCGACCGATTATTAATTGTAGAAAATGCAGGAGACTTGGGAGATGATTTCATCAAATTCATCAATCCCGAATCTTTACAAACTTTAGAAAAAGTTTACATAGAACCTGCTTTGGCAAATGTTGAAGTTGGAAAAGGACTTCAATTTATTAGAAAAGGTTATTTCTGCAAAGATTCCGATAGCACTGAAAACCAATTGATTTTTAATAGAACAGTAACCCTTAAAGATACTTGGGCAAAAGCTCAAAACAAATAATTATGAATCCGGTATATACCAAACGCTTCTTGATTATTTTGTACGCTGCTGGCCTTGTCGGTTTGAGTTTACCTAATTATCGTTCCACATTTCAAAGTTTATGCCCTTACACGCTTTGGATAACAGGATTTATATGTTTGTATTTTTATCCAAACAAAAATCTAAAAACCTATTTGGGATTTTCCTTACTATTTTTAAGTGGATATTTGATTGAATTGGCAGGGATTAAATCTGGAAAAATATTTGGTGAATATGCTTATGGACAAACCCTGGGACTTCAAATTGCAAACGTTCCACTAGTCATTGGCATGAATTGGTTAATACTTCTAATGGGTACGAATGCCGTTGTAGAAGAATGGGGATTTGGGGGGATATTCGGAAAATCGGCCCTGGGCGCAGGATTGATGACTTTATTAGACCTTTTTATTGAGCCGGTGGCAATCCACTTGGACTTTTGGCAATGGAAACTGAATCAAGTGCCTGTACAAAATTTTGCTGCTTGGTGGTTAGTGGCTTTTGTTTTCCATTTCATTTATCAACAAATGGAATTAAATATAAAATCAAGTTTATACAGATTAGTGGCCTTATTACAGTTTATGTTTTTTATTGGATTATTGGTATTAACCCACAATTAACAATTAACCATTAACAATTAACCATTAACAATTAACCATTAACTATACTGATCCCCAAAACTCGTTGCATCCTCCACGAACAGCTTTACAGCCTGTTCCTCTTCCTTAGGACAAATCATAATTACATTGTCGTTTTCCACAACAATAAAATCCTTTAAACCCTTCACAACTATTAATTTATCCGAACTGGATTTAATTATGGAATTTGTAGTTTCGTAAGTTAAGGCATTTCCATCAATCACGTTTTGGTTCTCATCCTTTTCATGAACCTCATAAAGTGATTTCCAAGTCCCTAAGTCGGACCAACCAATATCTGCCAACACAACTTTCACATCCCTTGACTTTTCCATGAGTCCGACGTCTATAGAAATATTTTTACAAACTCCGTACACCTTTTTAATGAATTCACTTTCACCTTCAGAATAGTATAAAACCATTCCCTCCTCAAATTGTTCGGCTAACCTTGATTGGTGTTTATTCAATTCTTTTTTGAAAGTTTTTACGGAGAAAATAAACATACCTGCGTTCCAAACATAATCTCCACTATCTAAAAATGCTTCTGCCAATTCAAGATTAGGCTTTTCGGTAAAAGTTTTGACCGTTAAAACATCTTCAGCTTTGGGTTGAAATTGGATATAACCGTAGCCCGTATCTGGTCTAGTTGGCATAATCCCCAAGGTCACCATTACCGGCTCTGATGCCGCTTTTAGTGCAATTTTAATCTTATTTTGATACTCCTCAGTTTTTAAAATCACATGATCTGAGGGAACTACCACTAATTTGGCCTTTGAATTAATTTTTGAAATTTTATAGGCCGCATAGGCAATACATGGCGCGGTATTTCGTCTTTGAGGTTCACAAAGAATTTGATAATCCTTTAAAAAAGGTAATTGTTCTTGAATTAGGTTTGCATATTCTTCAGAAGTAACTACATAAATATTTTCGTGAGGAATAATTCCATCAAAACGCTCAGCGGTTTGCTGCAACATCGTTTTACCAACTCCTAATACATCATGAAATTGCTTTGGAAAATGACTTCTACTGATTGGCCAAAATCGAGTCCCAATTCCACCGGCCATGATGACCAAATAATTATCTTTCATTACTCCTAATTCAAAAATTTGTCAAAAATATAAAGAATTCAAATGAAAAAAAATCATAATTCATAACTCACAATTAATAATTAATATTTAACAATTAATAATTACTTGGCATGTGCTTTGAGTCGGCTATCGGGACATTATGGATTTTTTTATATATTTTCTATAAAAAATACATTGAAAATACATTTTTCTTGTTTAGCTTTGCTTATGTGTCGTATTCAAAGCACTTTAAACTAAAAATTATTCTTATGAAAAAACTCTTTACTCAAGCATTAGCCTCATTTGTTGTGCTATTACTTTGTAGTTTTTCAATCATCGCACAGACTAAATTAACTGGTAAAGTTGTAGATGCCAGCTCTAAAGAAACCTTAATTGGTGTAAGTATTGCTGTAAAAGGAAAAGTAATTGGTACCATTACGGATGGGAACGGAAATTTTTCATTGACCACTTCTACTCCTACTCCCTTTACGGTAACGGTTTCAATGGTTGGCTATGAAAGACAAGAAATTCAGGTGACTGAAAAATCTAAAAATCTTCAAATTGCTTTAAAGGAGCAAACTGTTTTAGGACAAGATGTTGTTGTTTCAGCCAGTAGAATTGAAGAAAGCGTCATGCAATCTCCCGTTACGGTAGAAAAAATGGATATTCGTACGATTCGTGAAACCCCATCAGCTTCTTTTTATGATGCACTTCGTAACTTGAAAGGAGTTGAATTAAGTTCTCAATCGGTAACATTTTCATCAGTTAACATGCGTGGATTTGGTTCCAACGGAAACGTTCGTGTGGTTCAATTAATTGATGGAATGGACAATCAAGCGCCAGGATTAAACTTCTCTGTAGGTAACATTGTAGGTATCACAGAATTAGATTTAGAAGGAGTTGATGTGTTGCCAGGTGCAGCTTCTGCTCTTTATGGACCAAATGCAATGAATGGTTTGATTTTAATGAATTCAAAAAGCCCATTCTTGTACCAAGGCTTAAGCGCTCAGGTAAAAACTGGATTGATGTACGCTTCTAATCGTACTGAAACTACTACTCCTTATAGCGATTTCTCTATACGTTATGCTAAGGCTATTAACAACAAATTTGCCTATAAAATCAACTTTACTACGTTAAGTGCTGAAGATTGGCAAGCAACTGATAATCGTGACCAATCCTTATTAAATGGTTATGGTTTAGGAGCTGCAGACCGTTTAACAAATTTAGCATATAATGGAGTAAACGTTTATGGAGATGAAACTAACGTAAATATGTACTCATCTCTTTATGGAGCAATTCCTGGAATGGTTACTGCTGCATTAGCAGACCCAACAAATCCTGCCAATGCATTTGGTATGGGACTATACAAATTCGGTCAATTATTCGGTAAAAAACCAGAAGATTTGTTACAATATTTTGTTCCGAATGTTGCCATTTCGCGTGAGGGATATAAGGAGTCAGATTTAGCTTCTTATATGAACAGAAATATGAAGTTCAATGCGGCTATTCATTACCGTTTCAATGATAAGTTGGAGTTGATTTTGCAAGGAAACTATGGTCAAGGTACAACAGTTTATACTGGCGCCGACCGTTATTCTATCAAGAACTTCAGCATGGGGCAATACAAGGCTGAATTAAAAGGTTCAAATTTCTTCTTACGTGCCTATACTACGCAAGAAAATTCAGGTGATGCGTATGCAACTGGTACTTTAGGACAATTGGTTAATGAAGTGGCAAGACCAAGTACCGCTTGGTACCCTTCTTTCTTCCAAACTTTTGCGGGATTATCTTTCACTAAATTTGCTACCGAGTTACAAACAAATTTAGCGAAAGGATTAGCTCCAGCGGTTGCTTTAGGTACAGCAGTAGCAACAAACACTGCATCTTATCCTTATTATTTAGGAACTGCTCGTTCAGTTGCGGATGGTGGAACTCGTTTATACCCAGGTACTGCTGCATTTAATGCTGCAGTAGATGCAATTAAAAACAAGGCTTTACCTGCTGGTGCTAAATTTTTAGACAAATCGGCCCTTTACCATTACGAAGGTATGTACAATTTCACAGAGAAATTGAACAATAAATTTGAATTGATTGCTGGTGCCAACTACAGAATTTATGCCTTAAATTCTGAAGGTACTTTATTTGCATTAGACAATAATGGAAATGAATTTTCAATTCATGAATTTGGTGCTTATGCACAGGCAGGCAAGAAATTCATCAAGGACAAATTGAAAATTACAGCTTCGATGCGTTACGACAAAAACGAAAATTTTGATGGTCAGTTCTCTCCAAGACTTTCTGGAGTATTCACTGAAGGAAATTCTAACTTCCGTGTTTCTTACCAAACGGGTTTTAGAATTCCAACTACACAAGACCAGTACATCAATTTGTTAACTCCTTCAGCTCGTCTATTAGGAGGTTTAGCTGTTGTTCAAGACAGATATAACTTATCTGGAAATTCTTATACCTTACAATCCGTTTTGGCAGGAAAACCAGAAGCTTATACTGCTAAATCTTGGAAACCAGAGCAAGTTAAAACTTGGGAATTTGGATACAAAGGTTTATTATTCGAAAACATGTTAGCTGACTTCTATTACTACAATAGTACGTATATAAACTTCTCAGCAGGTATGGCAGTAGTTCAAACTCCTGCACAACATAAGGATCCTTCAGTTTTAGGAAATAAAGTATTCTCTTTCCCTTCAAATGTTGACAACGAAGTTAAAACAACAGGTTGGGGCTTAAGTTTAGATTATAAATTACCAGGCAACTGGAATTTAGGAGGAAACACTTCCTATAATTATGTTACTGATAATGGTGGTTTGAGCAATTATACATTGGCTTATAATACACCAATGTTCAGAACAAATGTAACATTGGGAAATCGTAACATTGCTGGTTCTGGTTGGGGCGTAAACGCAGTTTGGAGATTCCAAGAAGGATTTGTTTGGCAGTCGAGCATTGTTAACCAAGCAGTAAACCAATTGCAACAAAGTTACATTCCAAAATTCTCGAACTTCGACTTAGCGGTAAGCAAGAAAGTTTCTGAAATCAAGTCTATCATCAAAGTGGGAGGAACCAACTTATTTGGTCCAGCTTATTCAACAGGTTGGGCAAACCCAATGATTGGAAGCATGTACTATGTTAGTATCGCTTTTGATGAATTATTGAATAAATAAAATTTCAAAAAGTAATTTAAAAGGCTGCCCTGCAAGGCAGCCTTTTTTTTTGTACATTTGTTGTTTGGAATAAATCGAAAGATGAAGGAAAAAATTGATTCGACAGGCTTTACGCATATTGACATTTTAGGGGCTAGAGAGCACAACCTGAAGAATATTGATGTATCCATTCCAAGGAATCAATTAGTGGTGGTGACAGGAATTTCTGGCTCAGGAAAATCGTCCTTAGCGTTTGATACCATTTATGCTGAAGGTCAACGAAGATACATGGAAAGCTTCTCTGCATACGCCAGAAGCTTTTTGGGTAATATGGAGCGACCGGATGTCGACAAAATCGAAGGCTTATCTCCTGTAATTTCCATTGAACAAAAAACTACTTCCAAAAATCCACGCTCAACTGTAGGTACCACTACAGAAATTTATGATTTTCTACGATTGTTATATGCAAGGGCTTCTGAAGCATTCTCGTATTTAAGTGGAGAAAAAATGGTCAAATTCTCATCTGACCAAATTATGGATACGCTCTATCAGCAATTTGAAAATCAAAAGGCTATACTTTTAGCTCCTGTGGTCAAAGGCCGTAAAGGACATTACCGCGAACTTTTCGTTCAAATTGCAAAATGGGGATTTACCAAAGTCCGAATCGATGGTGAAATTGTAGAAATTCACCCCAAATTACAAGTGGACCGATTCAAAGTTCACGACATTGAGGTAGTTATTGATCGCTTAATCCTCAAAAAAGAAGAACGTGTAAGGCTTTCGCAAAGTTTGAGCACCGCTATGAATTTGGGGAAAGGTCAAGTTTTTGTTTTAGATGATAAAGACAAAATCCATTACTTTTCTCAAACCTTAATGGACCCCAAAACAGGATTGTCCTATGACGAACCGGCACCCAATACCTTTTCCTTCAATAGTCCCTATGGCGCATGTCCTACCTGCAATGGAATGGGACAAATTGAAGAAATCACAGAAGAATCCGTTATTCCAGATAGAAGTTTAAGTATTCTTAGAGGTGCCATTGCCCCCATTGGGGAATATCGCGATATGTGGATTTTCAAACAATTGGAAGTCATTTTAAAACCTTTTAAAATAAGTTTATCTACTCCAATAGAAAAGTTCCCAAAAGAAGCATTAGAAATTATGTTTTACGGAACGGATGAACCTGTTTCAGTACCTTCCAAAAAATACGAAGGAACCGAATGGAGCACTAAATACGAAGGGATTATCAATTTCTTGAAAAAACAACAAGAGTCAGGGTCCGAAAGAACACAGGATTGGTTGAAAGATTATATGATTATCAAATCTTGTCCAGATTGTGAAGGTTACCGATTGAAAAAAGAAGCTCTTCATTTCAAAATAGATGATAAACATATTGGGCAATTGGCCCAATTGGATGTTCGTGATTTGGAAAATTGGTTGGAAGGTTTGGAATTACGTATTTCAAAACGACAAGTTCAAATTGGGCAAGAGGTTCTCAAAGAAATCAGAAAACGTGTTGGATTTTTAAGTCAAATCGGATTAACCTATTTGACCTTAGACCGCCCGATGAAAACTCTTTCAGGTGGAGAGGCTCAACGTATCCGACTTGCCACACAAATTGGAACCCAATTGGTTGGGGTACTATATATCATGGATGAACCAAGTATCGGTTTACATCAAAGAGATAATGAAAAGCTGATTCAAGCATTAAAAGATTTACGTGATTTAGGTAATTCGGTTTTGGTAGTGGAGCACGACAAAGACATGATGTTGGAGTCGGATTATATTTTAGACATTGGTCCAGGGGCTGGTCGACATGGTGGACAAGTAATAGGTCAAGGTACTCCAAAGGAATTCCTTAAACTAAAAACACCAACTGCGCTATTCTTAAATGGCAAACTTGAAATAGAAGTTCCCAAAAATCGAAGAAAAGGCAATGGAAAAGAAATAACGATTACTGGTGCGACGGGGAATAATTTAAAAAATGTACAAGTTAAACTTCCCTTAGGACAAATGATTTGTGTAACAGGTGTTTCTGGATCCGGGAAGTCGACTTTGGTCCACGATACTCTCGTTTTAAAACTCAAACAACATTTTGATCGGGCGAAACGAGAACCTCTCCCTTTTAAAAAAATGGAAGGATTGGAAAACATTGACAAGATCATTGAAGTAGATCAAACACCTATTGGAAGAACTCCGAGGTCGAATCCTGCTACTTACACCAATATGTACAGCGATATTCGAACTTTGTATTGTGAATTACCTGAATCGAAAATTAGAGGTTATAAGGCAGGCCGATTTAGTTTCAATGTAAAAGGTGGTCGTTGCGAAACATGTGAAGGTGCAGGAAGGAAAAAGATTGAAATGGAGTTTCTGCCAGATGTATTGGTAGAGTGTGAAACATGCAAAGGCAAACGTTTCAATCGCGAAACATTAGAAATTCGTTTCAAAGGTAAATCCATTTCAGATGTCTTGGACATGACCGTAGAGCAAGCGCTAGAATTCTTTGAACACCACCCAAAAATTCACAGAAGAATTCAAACTTTATCCGATGTTGGATTAGGTTACATTACTCTTGGACAACATGCCACGACTCTTTCCGGTGGAGAAGCCCAACGGGTGAAATTAGCCGAAGAACTTTCGAAAAAAGATACAGGTAAAACACTTTACGTTTTAGACGAACCCACCACAGGTTTACACTTTCAAGATGTAAAATTATTGTTAGATGTATTACAAAAATTAGTAGATAAAGGCAATACGGTTTTAATTATCGAACATAATTTAGATGTCATCAAGGTTTCAGATTACCTCATCGACATGGGTCCAGAAGGCGGTAATGCGGGAGGGGTTCTCTTAGGTTCTGGCACTCCTGAACAAATCGCAAAAATTAAAGGAAGTCATACGGGACGATTTTTGGTAAAAGAGTTATGATTTTTGAGTTTTGAGTTATGAATTGTCCAGTGTTCTCACGCTCGGCTCTGCCGAGTGTGTACTATAATAAAAAAAACATATTGTTTTTTGAACTGCAAGTTCAAAACATATTCCACACTCAGCAAAGCTGAGCGTGAGTTTGTGCATTTACTTTCCCAGCATAATCCCCATTTAAGGCCAAGAGGTATTGATGCGAACCTTGTTCCACAATTTGTCCATTTTTCAATACTATAATTTGATCCGCCTTAAAGATGGTACTTAGACGGTGTGCAATGACCAAAATCGTTTTACCTAAGGCTCTATATTTTTCGAGTACTTGGTGAATCAATTGCTCAGAGGTGGTATCCAAGGCAGAGGTTGCCTCATCAAGCAATAAGATTTCTGGATTTTTATATAAGGCTCTGGCAATGGCGATACGTTGTTTTTGTCCACCTGAAAGCATGGCCCCATTTTCTCCTAAGGGAGTATCATAAGAAGTTGGTATTTTCTCAATAAATTCTGAAATGCCTAATTCCTGACATAGCTCAAGCACACGTTTAATATCTGGACTAGAATCTCCCAAGGCAATATTTTCAATCACATTTCCTGAAAACAATTGAATTTGTTGC
Organism: Sandaracinomonas limnophila; assembly: GCF_004005965.1. Classification (GTDB taxonomy): domain Bacteria; phylum Bacteroidota; class Bacteroidia; order Cytophagales; family Spirosomataceae; genus Sandaracinomonas; species Sandaracinomonas limnophila. The sequence continues at coordinate 253,415 of NZ_SACY01000002.1, forward strand.
GGAACGGCCGCCATCAATTTTCGTAAACTATGCGGATTAATATGGCCTAAATCAAGGTTCCCCAAAAGTACTTTTCCGCTGTTTAAGGGGTACAATCCTTGTAAAATGGAGAAAATTGAGGTCTTTCCACTTCCGCTATCCCCCACTATTGCAGTCATTTTCCCTTTTTCAATTTGCATAGAAAGTTCTGAAAATACCTGCACCCTACTACCATAAGCAAAATTGACTTGCTCAAATACAATATCACCAAGCAAATCATTACCTATTTCAACCTTGTTTTCCACTTTTTCCCTCTCCAAGTCCATAATTTCAAATAATCGATCTGCAGCTATTAAGGCGTTTTGAATGGCCTTATTGGCATTGATTAAAGATGCCACGGGCCCGGTGAAATACCCAATAATTGCATAGAATGAGAACAATTCCCCGGGAGTAATTTGTCGATCTAAAACGAACCCCGCCCCCAGCCACATAAGAATTACCGTAAACAAAGAGGCTAAAAAGGTTAAAAATGTGCCTGCAAATAAGGAATTGTATCCCGATTTCATGCCTGTGAATAAAAGTTTCACAAACTTGTTTTCGGTTTTGTAATTCATGAATTCTTCAATCCCAAATTCCTTCACCGTTCGAACTTGGTTTACAGATTCTACCAATTGGGTTTCCAAGTCGGCAGCCTCCTCCATTATTTTTCGTTCAACTTTCTTATTCAGTCGGTTCATCAAAAAATAGACTCCTACATAAAATGGAATTAAAATCAGCATCACCAAGGCCAATTTCCAATAGTAGGTAAACATTAAGGCAAAAGCAAAAATAACTACAAACACATTTACGATCAGATCAATGGCCGTTTCATTGATGAAATTTCTGATTTTTATGGCATCACTAATTCGTGAAGTAATTTCCCCTATTCGCATGGTATCGAAAAATCGCTGCGGTAGATACAAAAGATGTTTATAATATCCCAAAATCAATTGAGCGTCCATCAATTGCCCAGATTTCATCATCAATACCGACTTTTTACTCCCAACAAAGACCTGCAACAAAATAATTACAACCATCGCTACACTCATCAAATGCAATAAATTCCGATTGCCATCTACCAACACATAATCAGTAATTTTTTGAATATAAATAGACATGGCAAGGCCCAAAATGGTAAACAACATGGCGCCGAACATCGCCTGCAACAGAACCAATTTATGCGGCTTGACTAAATCCCAAAACCGTCGGTATGGAGATACTGTTTCATTATACGTTTTGAATTGCTCACCAGGGGCTAACAAGATTAACACACCGGACCATATTTCTTGAAAAGCCTCAAAAGTATATTTTTCTAAAGAACCATGAGCAGGATCCATAAACTCAATATGTTTCTTAGTCACTTTGTAAATCACAACAAAATGGTGCAATTGATTTTTCAAGACCACATGTGCGATGCTGGGTTTAGGTATTTTAGCTAAAGAATCAATCCCACCCTTTACCCCTTTGGCAGAAAAACCCATTTTTTCTGCGGCCTGGATAATGCCTAGGACATTGGTACCTCGCATATCTGTACTTGCCAATTGTCGAATTTTGGCTATGGGTAAATGAATTTTGTAATAATTGCCCACAGAAGCCAAACAAGCAGCTCCACAATCTTTAATATCATGTTGTTTTATCTTTATGGATTTCATGGCTAGGCAGGTTTAATTGAAGGATTCAACCACTGATCTATCTTATCGAACAATAATTGATATATGGAACGACGGGTAATGATAAATCGGGCCGTTAATGTCATCCCTTTTTGAATTTCAGCCTTGTAGCCATTTTTCAATTGCAATACATTTTCCTTCATCAGGCATTTTACCCGAAAAAACACATCTTGATTTTGAACCTGTGGTTGGTGATCGATTTCCCAAACCTCTGCATCCACAAATCCCCATTGGTTGTAATTAAAGGCATCCATCTGTAAACGCACTTGTTGGCCAATCTTTACCAGACCAATGTCGCGTGGACTTACCTGGCACTCCACCAATAATTCATTGTCGGGCGAGATCTCTGCCAATTGGGTGGCTGCACCTACGAAAGAATGAGATTCATAGCCCTTGTAATTGGTGATGGTACCTGAAATTGGGGCTTTTATAATATAATTTTTCTTTTCAATGGAATATTTTTGAAGGGTACCCAAATAGTTTTTTTGTGCGTCTAAATGCTCCTTACGTTGTCGCTGCCATTGTGCTTTTTGTTGCTTTTGAAAGCTTAGCAATGCCTCCTCAGCCAATTGCTTATCACTTTCGTAGCGTTCAAATTCAGAGGCAGGAATCACCTTTTCGGCAAATAGGCGTTTATTTCGCTGAAAAATAGCATTGGCTACTTGAATTTTTGTTTCCAATTCCTTTTGTTGCGACAAATATTTTTCAAAATCTTCTTGGTTGTGGTCGAGTTGCAAATGAAGGGATTTCTCTCCCAAAATCATTTGTTCTAAATCTTGTAAGTTTTGTTGTGTCTGGCTTTGAAAATTCTTGTTGAGGGCTACTTGCGAATCAATCGATTGAGCATCTACCAGCAGAAGCGTATCTCCCCTTTTTACCCGCAAATTATTTTTCATGTGTAGGCGAATGATGTTGCCACTCACCAAAGAAACGATGGGCACATTATCTCCAGCTGGTCGAACAATTCCCCGAGCCTGAGAAGACACATCTACAAAAATAAAGGGCAAGGAACAGAGTGTAGCCAACAAAAGCAATAACACAATCCCATAAAACGAAAAGCTTTTTACCTGATTTTTGGCAATAAGATTTTCGACACTATTTTCAAGGTCAAAAGAATACATTAGTGGTTAATTTTTTCGAAAGGTAGGGGGCTTGGTTGGGATTTACAAGGGGGAGGAAAAGATTATCAGGAAGTTGGATTAAATCACGAATATTTTCAATCAAACTAATTTAGTTAGTGGATTTCTTCCACTAACTAAATTCCTAACTATTCAATTGGTTATGTGCTACTAATGCCCCTATTAATATACCTGCTAAAAAAGTCCAAATGGCATATTTTTTCCAAAATAATTTCAAATAATCCATTTTAAAAATTTTAGTGTGTTAACCAATCCACAAATTTATATACTGCATAATCAACTAATGCTGCTACTGCCGCTCCAATTCCATCAGACCTAAAGAATTTACTTCGAAATTTTTCATTTCATTAATGATTACATATTTCTCCCTACTCTTTTAGGCTTTTCGGGTTCCTCCTAGATTTGCGCTTATCTGGAGGTAAATTTATCAGATTAGTGATTGGAGCGCAATCCTACCTAGGTAGGATTTTAGTAGGATTTTGTGAAATTTTACGGCCATAACCTCAATAGACAATTCATTGGCAATTTCCTTATTACTTAATCCCTGTTTGATCAGGCTAATGATTCGTACTTCACAAAAGGTAAAATTGAGATTGGGGGTATCTGACATATTAGTGATTATTGCATATCAATTTATTAATTAATTTTATTTTTTGAAAAAATTCAAATAATAATTTAATTTGCCTTTAAAATTATTCAATATTAAACCACTAATACCATGCAGAAGCTCATCAATGCTTGTCGAGAATTCTATTATTCAAGCCCTAATTTTGTAATAAGATTATTGAAATTAATTGTATTGAGTAGTATCCCAATTGCCCTTTGGGGGATGCTGACTGAGCTAATTTTTAAGGATTTATTACAAATTGAAATCCCTGATGTATACGATTTATTAAAGAAAGGACATATTCCAGTGGAGTTCAGTTATTTCTTTGTTATACTTTTGGGTCCAATCATAGAAACCTTATTTTTTCAACATTGGACATTTCTCATTTGTAAATGGATCGGCAAAAAATTACAATTTGAAATAAGCTATGGATTTGAACAAAATGCAAAATGGGCAACTATCCTTTCAAGCGTTTTATTTGCTGTATCACATTACGATAATCATTATTTATATCCCATTTTAGTTTTTCCTATGGGTCTTTTTTTAGGCTGGATTTACCTTAGTAACTTAACTGAATTCAAAAACAAATCACACGCATTTTGGATGACAGCTTGTTTTCACATGTTTAACAATGGAATGGCAACAATTTTATATATAGTTGAAAATAGCTAAAAAATGTAACATTAATTTAGTAAATTAGTATGCTAACATACTAATTATGATCACTTGGGTTTCTTCTATTATATTTATCGCTTTGCTTTTGAGCATGGGTCAGCGAATAGTAAAAAGATTTAAACTGATAGCCCAAACGATTCATCTCACCCAGCCTCTATATATTCAAGATCATCCGAAGGAGCGATTGAATCGAATGATGCGACTGGCTTTCGGACAACAAAAAATGTTCGATAAGCCGCTAGTGGCCTTATTTCATTTATTTATTTACCTCGGATTCATCCTTATCAATATTAAAGTATTAGAAATTATCATCGATGGAATTTTCGGCACCCATAGAATTTTTGCCTCCATTTTGGGTTCTTTTTATCCCTTCCTGATCAACTTTTTTGAAATACTTTCCGGATTGGTCTTTGTGGCCTGTATCTTCTTTTTTATAAGAAGAGCTTTACTTCCAATTAAACGATTTCAGCATCCCGATTTAAATGGATTTCCCAGAAAAGATGCATTCACCATTTTAGGAATTGAAATGATTTTGATGTTGGCATTATGGACAATGAATGCATGTGATGCCTTGCTCCAACAAGCTGGGAACGAACATTATCCACTTGTTGGCCAATTTATTATTTCACAAAATTTCATTCCTCTTTTTACACATTTTTCTATTGAAACCATCCATTTAATTGAACGAATTGCTTGGTGGTTTCATATTACAGGAATCTTGTCTTTTGCACTTTACGTTACTTATTCCAAACATTTACACATCTTTTTCGCTTTTCCTGCCACTTATTTTTCCAATTTGTCGAAATACGGAACTATGCAATCCATGCCATCTGTTGAATTTGAGGTAAAGAATATGTTGGGATTGCCAACGGACCCAAATTTCACTCCAAACCCCAATCAAAAATTTGGTGCAAAGGATGTTTTTGATTTACATATCAAAAATGCCTTGGATGCCTATTCCTGCACAGAGTGCGGACGCTGCACGGAGCAATGTCCTGCCAACAATTCGGGTCGGAAATTGTCTCCAAGAAAAATCATGATGGCAACTCGTGATCGTTTGGAAGACGTTGGCAAAGTTTTAGAACAAAACAAGGGTAACTGGGTAGATGATGGCAAAGCTTTACTTAATGACTACATTTCGGGAGAGGAGTTAAGGGCATGTACCACGTGTCAGGCTTGTTTGCAAGCTTGCCCCATAGAACTCAATCCCTTAGATATCATTTTACAAATGCGCAGATTTCAAATCATGGAGCTTTCTGATGCTCCCAATGAATGGAATTTGATGTTCAATAATTTAGAAACAAATCAGGCTCCTTGGAAATTCAATCCAAATGACCGTTTAAACTGGGCAACAGAACAATGAAAAAAGTATTTTTAACGCTGCTTATATTAATTATTTTAGGCTATTGGTTCGGGCCACAGCCCGAAGCTCCCAAACTATTGACAGAGCCTAATTGGAAAAATATTCCAGACTCAGCTTTGGCCATATCACATTTTGTGGATAGCGTGGAAGCTCAAAATAAAAACATAAAACCGAACAACCAAGCCAGAGTAATTTTTGCAGATTCTGCACATCCCAAAAAAACGAAAGTAGTTTTTCTGTATGTGCATGGCTTTTCTGCCTCTCAAATGGAGGGCGATCCTGTGCATAGAAATGTTGCAAAAGCATTTGGGGCCAATTTAGTTTTAGCGCGCGTGGCAGGACATGGCGAGCAAACATCTGACCATATTTTTGAAAAAACAAGTGCCGACGACATGTACCAAAGTGTTGAAAATTATTACGCTTTGGCTAAAAAACTTGGAGAAGAGGTTGTCGTTTTGGGGACTTCATTTGGTGGGGCAATGTCGGTCTTTTTGGCAAAAAATCACCCAGAAATGAAGGCATTAATTCTTTACGGACCTTGCATAAAAATTGCTGATCCGGCCGCTGTGGTATTAGACAAACCCTGGGGATTACAGCTAGCGCGATTAATCTTAAAAGGAGAAAATCGAGATATTCCTTCCAAAAATCCATTGCACCAACAATATTGGTCGCTGCATTACCGATTAGAAGGACCAGTGGCGATGCAAAATTTCTTGAGCCATACCATGACGAAAGAGGTATTCAATGGTGTAAAGGTTCCACTTTATTTGACTTATTATTACAAGGATGAGCAGCATCAAGATGATGTTGTTTCTGTAAAAGCCATGCGCGAAATGTTTCCAGAAATTGGTACGGCCGATTCATTGAAAAAAGAAGAGGCATTTCCATTGTCGGGTTATCATGTGATGACTTCCCCAATTTTGGGAAAACATGTTGAGATTGTTACTCAAAAAAGCATAGAATATTTGGAAAATACAGTAAAACTCAAAAGAATATGAATCCACAAATAGTCATTTATGCGATTCCATTTTTCTTAGTAACTCTTCTTTTGGAATCCTACTTTTCTGCCAAAGAACATAAAGGATTTACGGAAACTAAAGACTCTTTGACCTCTATTGCCTTAGGCCTCGGAAATTTAGGAATTGGCATGTTAACAAAAGGTTTAGTCTGGATATCTTTCTTTTATTTATACGAAAATTGGAGAATTTTTAACCTTGAAAGCTGGTCAATACCTATTTTAGTTTTCACTTTTTTTGCAGAAGATTTCACCTATTATTGGCTGCATCGATTTGCCCATGAAATCCGGTATTTTTGGGCTTCTCACTTACCCCATCATTCGTCTCCGAAATACAATTTAGCGGCGGCTTTGCGACAAAGTTGGACCAGCAACATCTCCGGTGTTTTCCTATTTTACATTTGGGTTCCACTTTTAGGAATTCACCCATTTGTTCTATTTACTTTTCAACAAATCAGTTTGGTGTATCAATATTGGATACATACAGAATTTGTTAAAAAAATGCCCAATTGGTTTGAATTCATCTTCAATACTCCTTCCCACCACCGAGTGCATCATGGGATTGATTTAAAATATTTGGACAAAAATTATGGCGGTGTTTTAATCATCTGGGATAGACTTTTTGGCACTTTCCAAGCAGAAGAGGAACATCCGCATTATGGATTAACTAAGCAAATCGAAAGCTATAATCCCGCCAAAATAGCCATTTACGAATGGGTAAATATCTTCAAGGATATTACAAGCAAATACCATTTTAAACACTTGTTTAAAACCATTTTTGGACCTCCTGGGTGGAGTCCAGATGGCAGCACCCTAACTGTGGAACAAATGAGAGCAAAAGCGAAAGAAGAAATTTAGCATGGAAGCAATTAAAACAATGGCCGACTGGTCGGCAAGTGGAGAAAGTCCCGAATATCTTTTTTGGGTAGGTTGTGCGGGTTCTTTCGACGACCGACAAAAAAAAGTGACGCGTGCTTTTTGTGAAATCTTGCAAAAAGTAGGCATTACTTTTGCCGTATTAGGTAAAGAAGAAGCTTGCACAGGTGACCCTGCCCGACGTGCAGGAAATGAATTTTTATTCCAAATGCAAGCCAATGCGAACGTACAGGTGTTAAATATGTATGGGGTCAAAAAAATTATTACCACTTGTCCACATTGTTTCAATACGCTCAAAAATGAATACCCAGCCTTAGGAGGAAATTATGAAGTCATTCACCATTCGCAATTACTAGCCACCTTAATTCAGGAGGGTAAAATTAAGTCGAACGGAACATCTGAGGAAATTGCCTATCACGACTCTTGCTATTTAGGAAGAGCCAATGGGGTCTATGAGGCTCCACGTGAAATAATTTTAGGTTTACAAAAGGAACTAAAAGAGCTTAAAAGTTGTAAAACAAATGGACTTTGTTGTGGAGCAGGAGGTGCGCAAGTATTTAAGGAGCCAGAGGCCGGAGCAATAGATATGCAAGTGAGAAGAGCTAATGAAATTGTGGAATCAGGTGCAAAAAAAGTGGCCATAGGCTGTCCATTTTGCATGGTGATGTTGCAAGATGGTTTGAATAAAACAGGAAAAGAAAAAGAAATTCAATTAATAGATTTGGCTGAATTAGTTCAGCAAACGATGTAAATATGTTATTTAAAGTAGAAGAATTATCGCCCAATTCAAGGGTTTGGATTTATCAGGCAAATCGGAAATTAACTGCCGATGAAATTCAATATTTGGAGGAGTTTTTGGGCAGAGAAATGGAGGAGTGGTCGGCTCATGGAGCTGCCTTAAAAGCAGGCTTTGAAATCCGTTATAATCAAATCATTGCCTTATTTGCAGACGAAGGCCAGCATGCAGCTTCAGGATGCTCAATCGACTCTTCTACCAGATGGTTCAAGGATTTAGGACAAAAAATGGAGATTGATTTCTTCGACAGATCCATAGCCATAGTGCAAAACGATACATTACAATTATTTTCTATGTTGGCAGGTAAAAAGGAGGTGGAATCAGGCAATATTCAATCAGATAGTTTAGTTGCAACTCCTCAGGTACCAAATTTAGAATTTTACCAAAACAAATGGCCAGAACTCGCTAAGGATTCTTGGTTAAAAAAGTATTTTCAATCTGTGAACGCATAAAATGGCAGAAGATTTACAACTTATAGAAGGTACTCGAGCAGAAAAGTATGCCAACCTACTACCACAAATAGAAGGCCTTTTGCATGGTGAAACAGATAAATATGCCAATTTAGCCAACATTTCCGCGGCATTGTACCAAACCTTTGGATTTTTCTGGATTGGTTTTTATTTGGTAAAACAAGAACAATTGGTTCTCGGACCGTTCCAAGGACCCGTTGCCTGTACACGAATCCCCTTTTCAAAAGGTGTTTGTGGATTTACCTACCGAGAAGGCAAAACAGTGATCGTGCCCAATGTGGATGAATTTCCAGGACATATCGCATGCGCCTCGGCTTCCAAATCAGAAATTGTAGTACCTGCAAAAAACAAAAAGGGAGAAGTAATTTTGGTCTTAGATGTAGATTCTGATCAATTGGATGATTTCTCAGAAACTGACAAAGTAGGATTAGAAAAAATTATTTCTTTGGTAGAAAAAAATTGGGAAAACTGGAATTAAGCGTTCCAAATTTCCCAAGCCTTATCGGCTTGTCCATACAGCATCTCCAAGCCTTCATGTACTCCACCTACACCAGCGGCTAATCCCTTTTTCAAAAATGCGGTTTGCAGTGGATTGTACACGATATCGTACAAATAATGCTGCTTCGTCAATAATTCGTATGGAATTTCCGGTGAAGTATTTTCATTTGGATGCATCCCAAGTGGAGTAGTATTAACGATCAAAGAAACATCAGACATTAGTTGAGGTAAGTCATTATAGGAAACAATTCCTTCCGACGCATTTCGAGAAACCTTAATCACTGGAATTCCTAGATCTTCTATAGCTGCAATTACTGCTTTAGCGGCCCCACCTTGTCCCAAAACCAAGGCCTTATACTTTGAAAATTCTGAAAAACCTGACCATTTTTTTAGGGTGTTTTGAAACCCGTAATAATCTGTATTAAAACCTTTACAAGTACCATCTGGCAGGAACTTTATGGTGTTAACGGCACCTATTCGTTCTGCAGCCGCATCAATGGTATCTAAAAAAGGAATTACCTGTTGCTTGTAAGGAATGGTAACATTCAACCCCTTCAAAACACCTTTATTAGTGGCAATAATTTGCGGTAAATCTTCAATTTGAGGAATTGGAAAAAGTTCATAAGCATGCGTTTTTGACAAACCCATTTCTTCAAATTTCTTGGTAAAATAGCCTTTGGAGAAAGAGTGTCCTAAAGGATATCCGATTAATCCAAACAAATTAGAGATGGCCATTAGTTAGAAAATTTACTTTTGATAATTCCCCATAAAATTGGCAAAACGGAAACGGCAACAATTCCCAAGACAACCTTTTCAAAATTTGTTTTCACCCATTCATTATCGCCTAAAAAGAATCCAGCAAGTGTTATTGAAGTCACCCAAAGCGTTGCGCCTAAAAATCCGTATAAAAGATACACTGGATATGACATGCGTCCCGCACCTGCCACAAATGGTGCTACTGTACGAACGATTGGTACAAATCGGGCTAAAATTACGGTTTTGGAGCCATATTTGGCATAAAAATCTTCTGTTTGTTGAATATGAGATTTTTTCAAAAACAAGATTTGTTCTTTTTCTCGAATGAAATCACTGAAAAATCTGCCCAAAAAATAATTACATTGGTCACCCAAAAGAGCTGCTAATATTAACATGGGAATTACTGTGCCAACGGCAATTTGTCCGGAGGCAGCAGCTAATAATCCCACAGAAAAAAGCAAGGAATCTCCAGGTAAAAGGGGCATAACCACCAGACCAGTTTCTACGAAAACAATGGCAAAAAGTAAAAAATAGGTTAAAGAACCATTTTCAGCAATGAAATTGCTTAAGAAAGTGAGTGGGTCTTTTAATAAATCGAATAGTAGTTGTAACATGAAAAGGAAAAGCCCGGAGAACCGGGCTAAATTTTATTTATCTAAAAAATGATCAAATGTGTCGCCGCGCAAACCTAATCGAATAGTTTCAAGCGAAATAACTTCATTGGGAGCAATATTTCCTACGTTTACATTAGCTCCTACTAATTTCACGAACCACACTTGTTGCGATTTTTGCGGTGCCTCCCAGATAATATTTTCTTCTGGAATTTCAGTTAAAATCTCTTCCACCAAACCCTGGCGAACTTCACCTGATGAGCGGAATAATCCTACATTCCCACCTTCACGCGCCTCTCCAATTACCTTCCAAGCACCAGCTTCCAACTCCATTCGCATCAATTTAATCCATTTGTAAGGAGGAATAATTTTTGCCTCATCCTTTGAACCAACTTCAGAAAGAACGGTTACATGTTTTGACAAACGATGGATAAACTCACATTTTACATCTGATTCCATTTCTACAGAACCATCAGAAACCTCAGCATATTCCATGCCAAATTTATCTAATACACGTAGGTAATCTTCAAACTGATTTCTGATGTAAAAGGCCTCGAACAAAGTACCCCCAAAATAGACTGGAATACCGGCAGACTTATAAATAGCTAGTTTTTCTTTTAAATTCGGAGTTACATAAGAAGTCGCCCAACCCAATTTAACAATGTCTGTATATGGACTGCTAACTTCTAAAAAATCTTCCACCTGACGTAAGCTAAGGCCTTTGTCCATTACCATGGTTAAACCCTTTTGGCGAGGCTTGATTGCTCTTTCAGGAATTTGGGATAAATCGTAATTCATATTAGATTGCTTCAAGTAGTTCTTGATTAAGTTTTGTGTGGTTACAATTCAACAAAAATACGGATATTTCTGATTGAGCCAAAATAAAACATTCCAAAACCACCAATTAAATAAATCCAATTTGCATTTAGTATCTTTGTAAAAAATTACCATTATGCTTAAATACATTCTAAAAACAATTTGCTTATCCTTTATTTCCTTTTTCGCCTTTTCTCAAAATCATTCTGACCAAATTTTAGGTGAATGGTTAAGTGAGCCAAAAGACGGAAAAATCCTAATTTTCAAACAAGGAGATAAATATTTTGGAAAGATTTCATGGTCGAAAAGAGTTTCTCCAAAGGATGAAAAAAATCCAGATCCTGCACTTAGGTCCAAGGAATTATTGGGACTCGTAATTTTGAAAAATTTTAAATTTAATGGGGAGCATTGGGAAAGTGGAACCATTTACGATCCACATTCGGGTAAAACCTATGATTGCACCTTGAAATTAAGAAATCAAAATAAAACATTAGACATACGCGGATTTGTGGGTGTTTCTTTATTCGGAAGAACCAGCACCTGGACGCGGTCTTAAAGCCTAAGTAAAATGAATGCCAACGAAAAATTATTAGCCTTTTTAAATCAAAATATAGGTAGAAAATTCTCTGAAGGAAATCCAAATCCAGTAACCACTTGGTTAGATGGAACCTTATTAGCTGCTGAAATGGGAAGTATAACAGCAGAATTTGAAGTCAGACAAGACCAATTAAATCATGCTGGTGTAATGCACGGAGGAATCATTACCACTATTTTAGATGAAATGATGGGTGTAACCCTAATCACCTATGAAATTGAGCATTTGTATGTAACCATCAATTTGCATGTTGATTTTTTATTCGGTGCCAAATTAGGGGAAAAACTAAAAGCGGTCTCTCAAGTATACCGTGTTGGCAAAAAAATCGCAAATGTTGAGGCAAAATTATTCAACGCTAATGGGCAATTGATTGCAAAGGCTACGAGTAATTTGGCAGCGACGGGAGTAAGAGTGAGCCAGTGAGCAGAGTGAGCAGAGTGAGCCAGTGAGCCAGTGAGCAGAGTGAGCCAGTGAGCAGAGTGAGCCAGTGAGCAGGTATTTTTTAAAAAAATAAGTTTCTAGGTTAATAATATCAGTTTTTTTTCAATTGTATTAACACCAAATATTTAGATTTGAAATATTATGGTGGTAAAAAAATTTGAAGATCTTATTGCTTGGCAAAAAGCCAAAAATCTTTGTGTTGAAATTTGTTCAAAAATTGTCAAAAAAGAAAATGTTTCCTTTTATGATCAAATTTTTCGTGCAAGCCTATCAATTTCAAACAATATTTCAGAAGGATTTGGACGAAATTCTCAAAAAGAATTCAAGCGATTTATAATGATTGCACTTGGCTCCGCAAATGAAGTAAAATCCATGCTAATTTTAGGTCGAGAAATTGGAGTAATTAAAATAGAATTTTCTCAGGATTTAGAGCAAAAAGCAGATGAGGTTATTCGAATTATAATTGGACTTTCAAATAAAATTAAAATCTAGCTTCCCTGGCTCACTTTGCTCACTGGCTCACTCTGCTCACTCTGCTCACTTCAACACTTGATAAACAATCAACGCCGCTACGTAAGCTAAAGTTGTCATATAAGCGAACTGAATAACTGGATATTTCCATGATTTGGTTTCTCTGTAGGTAGTAGCCAAAGTACTCATGCACTGCATGGCAAAAGCATAAAATATTAACAGAGAAAATCCCAAAGCGGTATCATACATGGGTTTTCCTGTATCTGGATTAATTTCAGAACGCATACGCTGTTTGATGGTTGCATTCTCATCATCTGTTTCGCCTCCTAAGCTGTAAATAGTTGACATCGTACCTACAAAAACTTCTCGGGCTGCAAAAGAGGTTATTAAAGCAATGCCAATTTTCCAATCATATCCTATTGGTTTAATGACAGGCTCAATTATTTTCCCAAAATGACCAGCATACGAATTTTCTAATTTTTGTGCCGCTATTTTGTTTTCTAAATCGATTCCCCTTAGACTTGGGTATTGTTGTTTAACCGTTTGTTCAGCTTGGGTCATGGAATCGCCAGGACCATAACTTGCAAACACCCACAACACAATAGAAATTGCTACAATGATTTTACCCGCTTCAAATACAAAAGCCTTCACAGAATTTAAAATACTGATGGCAATGTGTTTGAAACGAGGCCCCTTGTAGGTTGGCAATTCCATGATGAAATAGCTTTTCTCATTGAACTTCAAGATTTTTTTCATCAAGGCAGCGGAAATCAAAGCCATAAAAAATCCTAATAAATACAAGGCAAAAAGTGCAACACCTTGCAAATTAAACAAGCCAAAAAGTGTGTTTTTTTCTGGAACTACCAATGAAATTAAAACTGTATATATTGGTAAACGTGCAGAACATGACATCAGGGGCGTCACCATTATCGTAATCAAGCGATCTTTCCAAGAACCAATTGACCTCGTTGACATGATAGCAGGCACCGCACAAGCTACGCCTGAAATCAAAGGCACAACTGATTTACCGTTGAGTCCAAATCGACGCATCATTTTGTCCATGATGAACATCACGCGCGACATATACCCTGTTTCTTCTAAAAGCGAAATAAATAAAAACAAAAAGGCTATTTGAGGAACAAAAATCAGAACTCCACCAATACCGGCTATTAAACCATCCGTCAACAAATCTGTTAATTTAGAGGCTGGCAAAACTTCTTTCAAATAGTCATTGATATGAGCTACTAATGAATCAATACCATCCATTGGGACCGATGCCCAAGTAAAAACGGCCTGAAACATTATAAAAAGTATGCCCAAGAAAATCACATAGCCTAATATAGGATGTAAAAAGGCTTTATCTAAACGATCTGTCCAGGTTTTAACTGGCTCATCGTCCCATTGTCGATTCAAATTGATCACGCAACGATCAACAATTTCGGTCAATAGTTCGTATCGTTTAACCGTTTCACGGGATTTATAAGTTTTGGCAAAAAAATGGTTTTTCACCATAATTCCATCAAAAGCTTCTCTTTGGGCTTGCGTAAACATTTTCATTCGATCATGTTCCATCAACCAAAGCAGAGCTCGATATGGGTCTGTTTCACCAAATTTTGCAGCAATATCTTTTAATAATTGGTCTTCAACCGGTAAGGGAAGTGCATCATTGGAGGCAAATCTATTTTTTAGCGTTTGGGCAACTGCTAATTTTAAACCATTAACTCCTATTCCCTTTTTTGCATTGATTTCTATAACCTCCACATTTAATTCACGTGCTAATTTCAAAGAATTGATAACAAATCCTTGATTTTCGGCCACGTCAATCATGTTTAAAGCCAAAACCGTTGGGATTCCCAAGTCGCGAACCTGCGAAAACAACAACAAATTTCTCTTTAAATTAGAGGCATCCGCCACCACAATGGCCATATCTGGATAATCCTCATGATTGGGATTTCCCAAAATATTAATCACCAATTCTTCGTCTAAAGATTTAGGATAAATAGAATATATACCCGGCAAATCTAAAATTTCAATTTCCTTTCCTGGCTCCAATTCCCAAATACCTGTCAATTTATCCATAGTTACCCCTGGAAAATTTCCGGTTTTCTGACGAAGACCCGTCAGACTATTAAATAATGAAGATTTACCTGCATTAGGATTACCTATTAATGCAATTTTTGCTCTATTTGCCAAAACTAAATGTTTTTACACTCTCTAATATTAATAGTAGAAGCCTCCTCCTTTCGCATAGAAAGTGTGTATCCAGACACTTTTAAGGCGATGGGGTCGCCAAATGGAGCTGTATGCGTTAGTTCAACGATGGTTCCAGGCAAACATCCCATTTCCAACAATTTTAAAGACAATAATTCATCTGTAAATCCAGCAATCACCGCTTTATCACCTACCTTCAATTCTGCCAATGTAGCCATTTAAACCGCTCTACCTTTACTTATTTAGAATAATTTTAAATTAGACACAAAGGTAGTAAAATTTTGTTGGCAAAAAATGATAAATATTAGGAAAATAAAAATCTAAAAGGTATTTAATCATTTTGTAACTTGCAGGTTCTTTGGATAGAAATGAAGTCGAACGAAATTTTTGTGCTAGTAAAAAAAGAGATAAACCTGGAATGGAGGCAGAAATTTGCCCTCCAAGGACTCATTTTGTATTTGGCCTCCACCATTTTCATTTGTTATCTTTCATTCAAAGCCAAGAATCAAAGCATCGAACCCATAACCTGGAATACCTTATTTTGGATAATCCTATTGTTTACTGCAGTAAATGCGGTGGGAAAAAGCTTCACACAGGAGCATAGGGACAGAAATTTATTTTATTTCCAGCTTTTCAAGCCTGAAAGTATTATTTTCTCCAAAATCATTTACAATAGCATCATGCTCATTGGAATGTCGCTCGTAGGTATATTATTTTACACCTGGGTCATGGGAAATCCGGTAGGAAATTTTCCTTTTTATTTGGTTGCTTTAGTTTTAGGAGCCTTGGGATTCTCCTCTACCCTCTCCCTAATTGCGGGAATTGCTGCCCAAGGAGAAAACACTGCAACCTTAATGGCAGTTTTGAGCTTTCCCATCATTGTACCTTTACTTTTATTGTTATTAAAACTTTCTAAATCGGCCATGGATGGTTTCGGTTTGGATGAAAACATAGACGAATTGGGCGTTTTAGTGGCCCTCGACTTAATTGTAATTGCCTTATCCGGAATACTTTTTCCTTTTATATGGAAACATTAAAAAAACATAGCTGGAAGTTTGTTGCACTACTGCTTCTAATTTACACCGTTGTGATGGGACTTTATGGAAAAGTGCCTCGACAAGCCATTTTGAACGAAACCGTAAGAAATTTATATTTCCACGTAACCATGTGGTTTTCCATGATTTTCTTATTAAGTACTTCTGTATATCATTCGGTTAAATACCTACAAACCTCCGACTTATCACATGACCAAAAATCCAATGCATACGTGGAGACAGGTTTGATTTTTGCAGTTTTAGGCCTATTAACAGGTTCCCTTTGGGCAAAATTTACTTGGGGTGCTTGGTGGACTAATGATCCCAAACTAAACTCAGTGGCTATTGGCATGTTGATTTATTTGGCCTATTTATTAGTTCGTTCCTCCCTACCAGATGAACAACAAAAAGCTAGAATTAGCAATGTGTACAACATTTTCGCCTTTGTAATTTTCATGGTTTTGATTTGGATCTTACCACGATTGACCGATTCCCTACATCCCGGAAACGGAGGAAATCCTGGTTTTAATTCCATGGACCTTGATAATAGAATGCGAATGGTATTTTATCCAGCAATCATAGGCTGGACGATGTTGGGATTTTGGATTGCCAACATCAAAATTAGAGTAAAGAAAATTGAAGAAACAATTGAAGAAACTGAATAACATGAAATATTTATTAAGCTTTTTATTCCTTATCCTGATAAATTTTGCTGCTTTTTCGCAAGAAGTTGAAATGGCAGACAAATTCCGTGCAGACGGAAAAATTTATGTAGTAATTGCCGTAATCTTAATTATTTTAATCGGATTATTTACCTTCTTATTTAGATTAGATAACAAAGTAAGTAAACTGGAAAAACGCCTAAAAAAATGAAAAAAACACATATCATTGGTTTAATCCTGATAGCAATTGCTATTGGAATAATCCTAATCACGACTGCAGACACCAGCACCTACGTTGGATTTGATGAGGCAGAGAAAATTGCTGCAGATAATCCTAACCAAAAAGTTCATGTGGTGGGACAATTGAAAAAAGATGCACAAGGAAATATCATTGGCATGCATTTTGATCCAGCAATGGATGCAAACCGCTTAGAATTTTTAGTAGTAGATAGCTTGGGAAGAGAAAATCAGGTTATTTATGGCGCCCCTAAACCACAAGATTTTGAAAAATCCGAGAAATTGGTGTTAGTTGGCAACATGAAATCCGATCATATATTCTATTGCGATAAAATCTTATTAAAGTGTCCATCTAAATACCAAGAGGGTAAAATTACAGCAGACACAACCAAAACCGCCGCCTTAAATTAACAAAATGTTACACGAAACCATTGGATCCGCTGGACATTTATTGGTCATTACATCATTCGTAACGGCCCTAATTGCTACGTTCGCCTATATCAAAGCCAGTTTTTCAAATGAGGTTGAAGAAAAATCTTCATGGATAAAATTTGCTAGAAGTATCTTTGTAACGCACCTTTTTGCGGTTGTCGCTGTTGCTGCAATTTTGTTTGTAATCATTTACAACCATTATTTTGAGTACCATTACGCATTTAGTCACTCCTCTTTAGCACTACCCATTCATTACATGATTTCCTGTTATTGGGAAGGGCAAGAAGGAAGTTTTCTTTTGTGGATTTTCTGGCAAGCCATAATTGGGGTAATCCTGATGGTAAAAAACCCGAAATGGGAGGCACAAGTAATGACCGTTTTTGCTTTGGTGCAAACCTTTTTAACTTCCATGATTTTAGGAATTATCATTCCTGGCATAGAATTAAAAATTGGGTCTTCGCCATTCCTTTTATTGAGAGAAGCGCAGCCCGACCTACCTGTTTGGACCATGCAACCAAATTTTATTCCCAAAGACGGAAGAGGCTTAAATCCATTATTACAAAATTATTGGATGGTTATTCACCCTCCCACCCTGTTCCTTGGTTTTGCTTTAACCTTAGTTCCTTTTGCATTTTTAATGGCAGGACTTTGGACGAACCAATTCAAAGAATGGATCAAACCAGCCTTGCCTTGGGCATCTTTTGGTGCAGCTGTTTTAGGGATTGGTATCATGATGGGAGCCTACTGGGCCTATGAAACCCTAAATTTTGGTGGCTATTGGAATTGGGACCCAGTTGAAAATGCATCTTTTGTGCCTTGGCTGGTTTTAATTGCTGCGATTCACACAATGGTTTCGGCAAGAACCTCAAGTACTGCTTTAAAAACAAGTATTATTTTGGTAATTGCTACCTTTATTTTGGTTCTATATTCTACCTTCTTGAATCGTTCGGGAATTTTAGGAAATGCCTCAGTACACTCATTTACAGACCTGGGACTTTCCGGACAATTGTTAATTTACTTGTTAACTTTTCTTATTGCAGCTATCGGTTTGGCAATTTGGAAGTGGTCCAAATTAGGTACCGATGAAAAAGAATTAGGAATTTACAATCGTGAATTTTGGATATTTTTAGGAGCAAGTATTTTAGCTCTTTCTGCATTCCAATTAACCTTCACTACTTCCATCCCTGTTTATAATAAAGTTGCAGAACTTTTCGGACTTGTTTCAAACATTGCCCTACCAGCGGACCAGGTGGAACATTACAGCAAAATTCAAATCTGGATTTACATTGTAGTTGCCATCGTTTCTGGAATCGCACAATTTATTTGGTGGGGAAAAATCAAAGAAGGCAAACAATGGAAAGCATTGCAAACTGCTCTTTTAACAGCAACATTTTTAACTGTGTTATTTGTTAATCTTGGCAAAATCTTCACCATCCCATACATCGTTTTATTGTGGAGTGGGCTATTCGCTGTAGTTGCAAACGGACAAATCATTTTCCATTTGTGGAAACAAAATGCTAAACTTTCTGGTGGGGCAACTTCCCATTTTGGTCTGGCAGTCATGTTGATTGGTATTTTATTTTCTGCAGGTTATTCCAAAGTCGTTTCCTTAAACAATTCTGGCTTTGCCATTTCCAACAAATCGGAGGATTTCACCAAAGACAACAACAAAGAAAACAAGGAAAATCTACCTCTTTGGTTAGGTCAAGGTGCGCAAATGCAAGATTATTTGGTTACCTATAAAGGTAGAAAAATTGCTTTACGTGGGCAATCTGGTTATTTCAACAGAAAAGATTTTGAGGTGATTGAAGGTGATTTCAAAGCAATTGCCCTAAAAGATATCATTCAAAATGAAAAGTCCATTGCCAAAAAAGGCGACACGCTTCTTTTTGAACCAGAAAACACGTATTACGAATTAGAATTCAAAAACGCAGAAGGAAAAACCGTTTCCTTATACCCTCGTTGGCAAGTGAATCCTAAAATGGGAACTGCCATTTCGCCAGACATCAAACACGGCTGGAACAACGATATTTACACCTATGTTTCTTTAGATCCGCGTTTGGCAACAGAGGCTGGAGAAGAAAAACAGTGGTCTGCCACACAAGAATATACCCAAAGCATTGGCGATACCTTATACATCAATGATTTCATTGCCGTTTTACGTAATGTAGGTCGTGTGGACAATTTTGAAGGAGCAAGCTTAGGTCCAAATGATGCAGCAGTGGAGGCACAGATTGAGGTGCTTGGAAAGAATAATGAAAACCATGTATTGAAACCCGTTTTTGTTATTAAAGAAGGTATGGTGGCCATGCCAGCTTTTGAGAATGAAGAAACAGGTATTAAGATTAAATTTACGTCTATCAATCCAAAAACTGGACAATTTAGCTTTGCTGTCAATACCACTCAACAGGAATTAATCATTATTAAAGCCTTAGAAAAACCGTACATAAATTTGGTTTGGATAGGTTCTATTTTAATCTTTGTTGGATTATTTTTATCGATGGTCAGACATTTAAAAACCCAAACGACCTAATATGTCTTTTAGAGAAATCATAAGTTTATCGGCTGGAATCGGATTTTTCATCATCTGGATTATAGATTTAAATGCCCCAACTCCCGCAGAAATTCAAGGAAAATTTTGGCATGAACTTTTTTACCATTACAATTGGTTGATGTTCTCTGTGGGTTGTTTGTTTTACTTCCAATACTTTAAAAACTTACGGGTAAAAAATCAGGAAACCTCAGATAAAAAACCGAATATCCCTAAGAAAAAGAAATAATTTCAATGGAAAATATCAGCATTGAACAGTCAGAAGTCATTGCCATCATTGTTTCAATGATTTTTTCGGCATTTTTCTCTGGTGTTGAAATGGCCTTTGTTTCTAGCAACAAATTATATTTTGAATTAAAAGCCAAACAAAATCAGTTAAGTGCCAAAATTATGGCCAATTTCAATCAACAGCCATCTCGGTTCATTGGTACCATGTTGATTGGCAATACTCTTTCCTTGGTTGCCTATGGTATTTTCATGGAGGAGTTTTTGCATCATTTGATTTTGAACCTCATGCCATTCATCACCAATGAAATTGTGGCACGTTTATTGGCATCAGTAGTGGCAACTATTTTGATATTAACCACTTCAGAATTCACACCTAAATCAGTCTTTTTGATTAATCCAGATGCCATTTTAGAATTCTTGGCAATACCTATTTGGATAATTTATACTCTTATGTTTCCCTTGGTTTGGGCAACCGTCGGACTTTCTAAATGGTTCATCACCAAAGTTCTTCGCTTAGCCTATTCGGAAGAAAGACCTGCCTTCGGATTAACCGATTTAAACAATTACATCCAAAACCTAAATCGTAAAGTTTCTACAGAAGAGGAAGCAGATGTGGATACCAAAATTTTTCACAATGCCTTAGAATTTAAAGATGTCCGCGTGCGCGATTGCATGATTCCAAGAACGGAAATCACAGCTATTGACTTAGATGAGGGTATTGAAGGATTACAAAAAATATTCATTGAAAGTGGTCACTCCAAAGTTTTGGTGTACAAAGAAAACCTGGAGGACGTCATTGGTTACTGTCACTCCTTAGCCCTATTCAAAAAACCCAAGGACATACAGTCCATTTTAACCACCATCCCAATCGTTCCAGAGGCCATGCCCGCAAATGATTTAATGATTAAGTTTTCAAAAGAAAGAAAGTCCTTAGCCTTGGTAGTGGATGAATTTGGCAGTACCTCCGGATTGGTTTCCATGGAGGATGTTATGGAACAAATTTTCGGAGAAATTCAAGATGAATTTGATGATTCGGAGGACTGGACAGAAAAGGTTATTGACGAAAACAATTACATCCTTTCTGCCCGACACGAAATTGATTATTTGAACGAAAAATTCGAATGGAATTTACCAATTGGCGATTATGAAACTCTGGGTGGATTATTACTTTCCATTTACGAGGACATTCCCCAAGAAAACGAAATCATCATGCTCGACAATTTCAGTTTCCGTATTTTAACCACTAAAGATGCTAAAATCGAATTGGTAAAAGTAACCTTGACCGGCAAACCTCAAAATAAAAAAGAGGAAAAACTAAGAGGACATTAACACCCCCTTCAGCGTCTTACACTTCAAATTCGTTTCTTCCCATTCTTTTTCCGGAATAGAATCTTCCGTAATGCCACATCCTGCATAAAAAATGGCTTGATTGCCTTGAATTTGTACTGTTCGTAAATGCACAAATAATTGAATTTCGTTTTGGAAGCCAATTGGGCCTAAATAACCTGAATACATAGCCCTTTCATGCTTTTCAGCCTGCGAAATCCATTGAATTGCCTCCTCTTTTGGGGTGCCACAAACGGCAGAGGTGGGATGCAACAAATCCAACATCGTGGAAGCCAAATTTTCAACACCCAATGCCTTTGTATCTACTATAAATTCCGATTTCAAATGCATTAAATTGCCTGCAATAACTGTTTTTGGCCCAATTTCCACATATTCTCGTAAACGGATTCGCTTGAAACATTCAATAATATAACGACTCACAAAAGCCTGTTCCTCAATCTCTTTTTGTGTCCAACTTGCCTGCTGAACAGCTATTTTATTTCCTTTGTCACCCAATGCAGACTGTGTTCCCGCCAAAGAAACTGTTTTAAATATTCCTTCCCCATTTTGAACGACCAAAATTTCTGGAGTTGCACATAGCCAAACAGAATTTTGAAAAGGCACATAAAAAGCTGCCACTAAAGCATCAGGGTACGCTTTAGATAGCTTAAAAAAGGCTTCAAACAATTCAAAACTATTAGGTAATTCTGCTACATCTACCCGAGAAAGCACTACCTTTTGAAAAACGTTTTTTTGAATTTCTTCAATACTTTTACCGACCCATTTCACAAATTCATCCTTCCCATTTTGCGAAACTTCTACCTCCGCATTAAATTTCACTTCCGAAATATCTGGTAAATTTCCGACCAAAATTTCATCAGCAGAAATAAATATTGGAGCGCCTTGAAAAGGTGCTGTCAAAAATCCTTCCCCTAAATTTTCTACCTCAAAAGCACTAACTTCTTTTCCAACATTGTTGGACTGAATAAAGGTAAACGTTTCTGCATGAGGAAGTCGCCAAATGGCTTGCGCCAATTTATTCTCTTCCTGAATTTTCCACTTATTTGATAATCCCAGAACCAAATCCTCCAATCCCTCAGCCATTTTATTTTCTTCGTATAATTGAAACGGTTAATCGACTCGCACAAATCATTTCTCCCAATTCATTAAAAATTTTAATATCATATACATGCATATTCTTTCCAATTCGCAAAGGGCGACATTCGCCATATACAAATCCTTCCCTTGCAGATTTCAAATGATTGGCATTTATTTCAACTCCCACAGCCATTTCGGAGTTTGAATCCTCAACAGCCAAATTCGCTGCAACAGAGCCTAAGGTTTCAGCTAAAACAACGGAGGCACCGCCGTGTAAAAGTCCAAAAGGCTGCTTAGTTCGGTGATCCACTGGCATTTTGGCTTTCAAAAATTCACTTGAAATTTCTGTAAACTCAATTCCCAAATGTTCCAACATATTGCCCTTACACAGGGCATTTAATTGTTCCACCGATTTACCTTCCACCTTAAACATAATTGTATTATTTTTGCCTCGTAAAATTCGGAATAAATTTACATTTTAAACCTCCCAAACTCAAAAAATGTTGCATCCCATCAAAGAAATTTATTTAATTCGCCACGGAGAAACCGATTTCAATCGACAAGGCGTTGTCCAAGGCTCCGGCATCGATAGCGATTTAAATGAATTGGGACAAAAACAAGCACAATCTTTTTTTGAATTTTACAAGCATTTGAATTTCGACAAAATCTATACTTCCAAGCTGAAACGTACACATCAGTCAGTTCAAGGATTTATCGACAAAGGCTTTGCATGGGAACAACACGAAGGTCTAAACGAGATTTCTTGGGGAAACAAGGAAGGAAAAGAATCCACTGATGAGGACCAAAAATATTACAAAAACCTTGTTCGTGACTGGCGGGCTGGTAATGTTCACATCCCATCAGAAGAAGGAGAAAGTCCAATTGATGTGCTGGAACGACAAAAACCAGTGGTGGATTTAATGATTTCTCGACAAGCAGAAGAAAATATATTAATCGCAATGCACGGTCGTGCTATGCGTGTTTTGTTAACTCATTTATTTGAAAAACCTTTACACCACATGGACGAATACAAACACACCAATTTGTGCTTGTACAGAATCCAATACAATTACAACGAGGGTAAGTTCAAATTGCTGGATGCTTGCAACATTGATCATTTAAAACACTTAACTGATACTTTCTCCCCGGTTTAATCCTTTCAACACAAATATTTTTGTAATTTTTAGGTCTTTCGTAACTTCATTGTTTATATGCGGGCCGCTCGACAAAAATTATATTGGAAGTTTCAAATCATTGCCTGGTGTGCTTGGGTGACTAATGAAACTTTACTTTACATTAACCTTTTCGGTTGGAAATGGGAATGGATGATTTCTGCCGTTTTAAATGTTATTTTCGGTATTTCAATCACGCATTATTATCGTTATTTGAACGAAAAACACCAGTGGCTAAATAGAAAAAGTAGCTTTGTGATTCGCACGCAAGTAATTGCCATTGGGGGTATTGCCTTTCTTTTGACTTTGTTCAACATTTTTATCGACCACTTTATTCTGCAAACCAATTTTCAAATGTATTTGAATGCCTTTTACCTGCTTCAAGTATTTTTCAATTTCAGCAAACCCGTTTCCATTTGGATTTTGATTTATTATTTCTACCAAAATTCTCAAAAACAATTGGTGATGCAGCGAAAAAATGATCAATTGGAATTGACCGTTCAAGAATCAGAAGGAAGAATTCTAAGGGCTCAAATGAATCCGCATTTCGTATTCAATGCCTTAAACAGCATAAAGGCATTGATTCTGGAAAATCCCAAAAAGGCTCGAGAAAGCATTAATAACCTTTCCAAATTATTACGTAGTTCATTACTCACTGAACGGAAAAAGACAATTCCTTTAAGTGAAGAAATAGAAACTATTGTGGAATATTTGGAATTGGAAAAAATCAGATACGAGGAACGTTTAACTTATTCTATCGAGATTCAGGACGCATGTAAAAATATTCAAGTACCTCCAATGCTCATTCAAACCTTAGTAGAAAATGGCATCAAACACGGTATTTCGCAAACGATTGCCGGCGGCACCATTCAAATCAAGGCTGTTTGTAAAGAAAATCATGCCGAAATTTCAGTGCAAAATCCTGGCAAATTGAATGAAGATATTTTAGAAGACGACAAAGGCGTTGGATTAGAAAATTCTAAATTCCGACTCAAATTGCTGTTTGGCGATAAGGCAGAAATCAGTCTACATCAATTACCCAACGAAAAAGTTGAAGCTTTAATCACTATACCCAACATAAATCAAGAAAAATTATGAAAGCAATCATTATCGACGACGAGCGACTAGCTAGAACCGAATTGAAACATTTGTTGGAAAATTTTCCACAAATTGAAGTTGTTGCAGAGGCCTCCAATACAACTGAGGGTGAACAATTAATTGAAGAACACCAACCCGACGTAATTTTCTTGGACGTTCAAATGCCAGGAAAAACTGGTTTGGAATGGGTAGAGGAATACGACGGATTCATGCCCGAGGTAATTTTCACCACTGCCTACAATGAATTTGCCCTAAAAGCTTTTGAAGTAAATGCCCTAGACTATTTATTGAAACCCATTGAATTGAGTCGATTGAGTGAAGCCATTTATAAATTAGAAAAGCGATTAGGCTTTCAAAAATCGCAACATGAGATCTCTGAACTTCGACAAAAAAATTACCTAACAGCACAAGACCAAATATTTATCAAAGACGGTGAAAAATGTTGGTTTGTACGTTTAGAAAAAGTTCGCTTATGTGAATCCATGGGCAATTATGTCCGTTTATTTTTCGACGATCAAAAACCTTTGGTACTTAAATCGCTAAATGCTTTGGAAGAGCGACTAGACCCCAAAGTGTTTTTCAGGGCCAACAGAAAACACATCATCAATTTAAATTTTATTGATAAAATTGAGCCTTGGTTTTCGGGCGGATTACAAGTTACTTTGATTGGCAAAGGAGAAAAAATTGAAATTTCCAGACGACAATCCATCCGCTTCAAAGAGTTGTTATCCCTCTAAAAGCCACTGAAATAGGATTTTTCCCAAAAATCTTGTAATTTTGAAGGTTTATTGGAAACAAGTAAATAAAAATTAGCCCTATGACCATTCACAGAGAAGGTAGAAGTTTATTAATCAGTTCCTTACTAATTGTTTTAGCCATCAACGCGGCTATGGCATATTTTTTCCCAGAGTCGGCTTTGGCGAGAGAAATTGTAATTATCATAACTTCCCTTTTTTACTTGGTTATTTTGCAATTTTTCAGAGTTCCTAAACGCGTAACAGAGATCAACCCAAATCACGTAATTGCTCCAGCAGATGGCAAGGTAGTGGTTATTGAAGAAACGGTTGAAACAGAATATTTCAAAGGTCCAAGAAGACAAGTTTCCATCTTCATGTCGCCCATAAACGTACACGTAAACTTCAATCCTATTTCAGGCATTGTATCATACTTTAAATACCACCCAGGCAAGTATTTAGTTGCTTGGCACCCAAAATCGAGTACCGAAAACGAGCGTACAACAGTTGTAGTTAAAAACGAAGCGGGAACTGAAATCCTATTCCGTCAAATTGCAGGAGCCTTAGCAAAACGTATCTGCTGGTACGTAAAAGAAGGCGATTCAGTTACTCAAGGAAATGAATTCGGTTTCATTAAATTCGGCTCCAGGATTGACATCTACCTTCCCCTAGACGCAGAAATCTGCGTTAATTTAAATGATAAGCCGGTTGGGGGAGAGACTGTGATTGCGAAGTTAAATATGTAAGAGGTAAGAGGTAAGAGGTAAGAGGTAAGAGGTTTTTAAATTCCTTTGAGCTTTTTAATAATTGTAATAAGAATTTTTAAAATTTCTTCGCCTTTTTCAAATAAGATTTGATACTGTTCAAGGGAAATAACCTGTGATTTAAATAATAAATCTAGCCAAAACAGAGTTTCGTTAATTTCCTTTAAGGAAATGGCATATTTATGAATCAAATCATTTCTTGATTCACTATATTTTGCTTCCCAAATATTTGCACCAACACTTGTTGAAGATCTGAATATTTGATCTGCGATTACAAATTCTTTTTTGAACTTTAAAAGATGATTTAAGTCTTTTATTTGAATTGCAAAATTTATTGCTTTTTCTTGAAGATTGGAGTAGTTAGGCATTCTCAAATTTTATCATTTTTTGTTATGTTACAATGCAAAAAACTGATAATTTTCAAAACATCTTACACTCACTTACCTCTTACCTATTACCTCTTACCTATTACCTCTTACCTATTACCTCTTACCTCTTACCTCTTACCTCTTACCTCTTACCTCTTACCTCCCCTACAGTTTCCTCAGCAAAAAATCCGTCATCATCTGATACAAATGTAATCTGGTTACTCCTCCAGAGATGCCGTGGTTACGGTTAGGATAATAGAAACTTTCAAATTGTTTGTTGGCTTTGATTAGGGCATCTTGAAGCGCAACTGCGTTTTGGAAATGCACGTTATCGTCACCCGTGCCATGCACTAACAATAAATTCCCTTTCAATTTATTTACATGACTCACTGGAGAGTTGTCATCATATCCGGCAGCGTTGTCTTGTGGTAGGCCTTGGTATCTTTCCGTATAAATAGAATCATAAAAACGCCAGTTGGTAACGGGTGCAACCGCAATGGCTGCCTTAAATACATCTGCTCCTTGCATTAGGCAGTTAGACGACATATATCCGCCATAACTCCATCCCCAAATACCAATTCTACTTGCATCTACATAAGGCAATTTACCAATCCATTTGGCAGCAGAAATTTGATCTTGCACCTCGTATTTTCCTAGATTTTTGTACGTAATTCGCTTGAAATCCACCCCTCTGGCACCTGTTCCGCGATTATCCACACAGAAAATCAAGTACCCTTTATCCATCAAATGTTGATACCAGATAAAGTCTTGTCCACCCCAAGTATCTAAAACCTGTTGAGAACCGGGACCACCATATACATGCATCAACACTGCATATTTTTTCGCGGGATCAAAGTTGCGTGGCTTTATCCAGTAACCATTTAATTCCACACCATTTTCCAAAGGCACTTTAATGAATTCACGGAAGTTAAATCCATACTCTTTAAACTGCTGCTTTAACTTATTATTTTCTTCCAACACACGTACCAATGCTCCAGATCTCTCTTTTAATTGAATAGATAGAGGTTCTGTCGCAGAATTGTGACTTAAGGTGTACAATGAAAAATCTGAACTAAAATTAGCCGAGTTGGTACCCCCTTTTTGAGAAATCATTTGCTTGCCTGACCCATCGAAATTAATTTGATATACTTCACGTTGAATGGGTGAAATCTCGGCGGAAGAGAAATAAATCACTTGATTTTTTTCATCAACCCCATATAAATTAGCAACCTCCCAATTACCAGTAGTAATTGCCTTTAAATTACCACTTGCAATATCACCAAGATATAAATGCTTAAATCCACTTTTTTCAGAGGTGAAAATAAAACTTTTGTTGTCATTCAAATAGGTTAAATCATCTCCAATGGATTCAATTTCTAAGGAAGTTTTGCTGTCTTCTTGATAAATAACAGAATTTTTTCCTGTATTCGCATTTGCATGCAGAAGATCCAAATGGTTTTGCAAACGATTCAACCTCATCAAGGAAAGTATGTTAGCATCTTTCGTCCATTGCATACGAGCAATGTATTGATTCGTTTCTGCACCCACATCAACTTTCACTGTTTTTGAAGTCGGCAAATGAAATACCGAAATACTTACAGTAGAATTTGCCTCCCCTGCTTTAGGATATTTATAGCGGTAATCCTTCGGATACAAATCTCCCCACATTTGCATATTGTACTCAGGAACTTTTGTTTCGTCGAAGGTATAAAAAGCAATTTTTTTGCTATCTGGCGACCAGAAAAAGGCCTTTGCGAAAGAGAATTCCTCCTCATACACCCAGTCGCAAGTACCGTTAATTATCTTAT
The DNA here is from genome assembly GCF_004005965.1 of Sandaracinomonas limnophila. Lineage (GTDB taxonomy): Bacteria > Bacteroidota > Bacteroidia > Cytophagales > Spirosomataceae > Sandaracinomonas > Sandaracinomonas limnophila. Next base: position 281,955 of record NZ_SACY01000002.1, read on the forward strand.
TTAATTTTCCTGAAGTTGTGATTGCTTTTTCAGTACCCGATTTCAAATCCACCACATAAATATTGTTTTCTCGCACAAATGCAACTGAATTTCCGTCTGGAGAAAAACTTGCGTGCATTTGTTTTCCTTTGGTAGACAATTTTTTCAAACTGCCATTTGTGGCATCAAAAACATAATTTTCTTCCTTAGAACTTCTTCTATAAATTGGCTCGGACTCAGTTTCAATTAAAATTTTCTTCTCATCAGCTGAAAAAGTAAATTGCTCCATTCGGATCGTTTTTCCTGCTGCAGTTTTGGTTTTCTCTTGATCAAAAAGAACCTCAAATTTCATCGGGTCAATGGCATCATATTTAATAATTTTACCCTCTTTCAATGCAGCATAATGTTTTCCATCTTTTGTCCAATTAAAGTTTTGGATGGAGCTTTGTCGGAAAGTATAGGTCTTCCAAATATCTTCTAGGCTTACTGATTTTTGAGCAAAAGCAGAAGAGGTAAGAAGCAAAAAGTAAAAGGTAAGAGGTAAGAGGTAAGAGGTAAGAGATTGCTGATGTTTGGTGTTCATAGGAATTAGTCTTGAAAAATCACAATGCGGTCTGTGCGAACAACATTGCTTTGATGAAATGCATTGTCAACTATTTTAATATCAAATTGTAAGGTGTCATTTTTAGGAGTAAATAAAGGCGAATAACCCTTGTAAAAAGCATAGGCAAACTGGGAGGAGTAATCGACTGTTCCTTCAATGGCCCTTGTTTTTCCAGATTGGTTAAATTTAAAATTCATTCGCCCACCTAAAGCCGGATTCAAATTCAAAGCAACCGGTTTATTGTTTTTAATGATGTAGGCATCCACAATAAAGTTTTTGAAATCTTTATAGGCAGCATTGGCTTTTACTTCAGCTTCAGTAATGCCTAAATCGCCATCCCCATCTTTAAAATTGATACTCATAATGAGCGAATCAATTTTAGTGGTTCCTCCGAAGCCATCTGAAGCAATTTTATTTATTTTTCGGATGGAAGCGAATGAAATTTCTGGTGTAGTAGAATAATCAGGTTCTTGCACGCAAGAGTTGAGAGCAAGAATCGAAAGTGAAAATCCAATAAATAAAGTATAGAATTTAGGCATCTTTACACATAAGTTCGTAAAGTTAATGATTTGCTCTAATTTTGTATAAAATTTTTACACGAATGGAACTTGCACCGGAATTTTGTGAACCCATTATGCTTGATTTAAAAAAGCAGGTGCTGACTATGCAAGAAAATCAATTCGATGAAATTGCTTTGAAAGTATTTTATTTTCAAAGTCAGTTCAATCCCATTTATGCCACCTATTTAAAATTATTGAATGTAGACCCAAAGGAGGTAAATGAAATTTCTCAAATTCCTTTTTTGCCCATTGAATTATTTAAAAATTATACCATCCAAACAGGTTTTGCACCAATTATTAAAGAATTTGAGAGTTCGGGTACCACTGGACAAATTCCATCCAAACATCCCGTTTCAGATCTAAATTTTTATCACCAAGTTGCTAAACGAATTTTTGAGGAACAATATGAATCCTTAGAAAACTATCACATATTTGCCCTCCTACCCTCCTATTTGGAAAGAAATTCATCCTCATTGGTAGATATGATGCAATATTTTATTGCAGAGTCAAAATCGAAACTTTCCGGATTTTTTCTAAATCAATACGAAGAATTAACACAAAAAATAAAGGAGGCTATCCGAACAGATCGCAAAATTTGGTTGATGGGCGTAACCTTTGGCTTACTCGATTGGCAAGAAACCCAAACCGATTTTTCCTTTTTACAGGAAGCCATTGCCAAAAATCAACTCATGATTATGGAAACCGGAGGAATGAAAGGAAGACGGGAAGAATTGACAAGACAACAAGTTCACGAAATCATCCAACAAAAAATGGGGGTTCAACAGGTGGGTTCAGAATATGGAATGACCGAATTGTTCTCTCAGGCTTATGCACCCGCCAATGGAATTTTCCAACCTGGATTTTCCATGAAAATTTTATTAAGAGAAATTACCGACCCATTTGCTTTGGTTCAAAAACCAGGAAAAGCTGGGGGAATCAAAGTAATCGATTTAGGAAATATCGACTCATGCAGTTTTATTGAAACCAAAGATTTGGGAAGCTTAGAAACAGATGGCAAAAATTTCCAAGTTTTGGGCCGATTTGATAATTCTGAAATGCGAGGCTGTAATTTAATGGTGGCTCAGGGATGGGGCACCAACCAAGAAGAACCATCTTCATAGAATTCATTTTTCCAAATAGGTACTTCTTTTTTCAATTCATCAATCAACCAACGACAAGCTTCAAATGCCTCTGGTCGATGAATAGAGGCCACCCCAATAATCACAGCAATATCTCCAATAGACAATTTACCTGTGCGATGAACTACTACGGATTTTTTAATATTCCACTTTTGTTCAGCTTGGTCGCACAACAATTCAATCTGCTTAACTGCCATTGGAGGATAGGCCTCCATTTCCAAACGCTCTACACCTTTGTCTAGATTTTTATTGCGAATGGTACCAATAAACAGACAAATCCCACCCACCTCATCATCGCGAAGAAATTGGTATTGCTCATCTATGGAAAGCGGGGATTCTGAAAGGGCTATTTTTCTATTCAATTGTTAATTATAAATTGTTAATTATTAAAGTTCTTAAGTTCTTATATTCTTCAATTCTTATATTCTTCAATTCTTATATTCTTCAATTCTTTTAAAACTCTGAAAAGAATACTGATACGGATTTTTCTCATCTGTCAAACCTCTTTCTGAAGAAACCAATTTCCAAATATTTGTATCAATTTTTGGAAAAAATGCATCCCCATCAAAAATATCATGTAAAAGAGTTAATTCAATTTCATCTACCAAAGGCAAAGCCAAATTATATATTTCTGCACCGCCAATAATAAAGGTATCTCCCCGATGTAAACTTTTTGCTTTCAAGATTGCCTCCTCTAAAGAATGTACAATTATTACCCCTTCGGCTTGAAAATCATTTTGACGAGTAATAACGATGTTGATTCGATTGGGTAAAGGTCTGCCAATAGACTCATAAGTCTTTCTTCCCATCACCACTACTTGTCCGGTGGTAAGTTCCTTAAAACGCTTCAAATCGGCTGGAAGATGCCAAATGAGGGTATTGTTTTTACCAATCACCCCCTTTTCATCCGTAGCTACTAAAATTTTTAACACAGATATAAATTTAATTTCACAAAATAAGGGATTTTTTGGCTTCCAACTATTAACTTTGTACAATTTTTGAGCCTCCTACAAGTTGCTCTAAAGAGTTTATTTAAAAAACTTATAAAATCCAATCAAGTGCCTAAAGATAATTCCATCAAATCCGTCCTTATTATTGGTTCTGGTCCCATCGTTATTGGTCAAGCCTGTGAATTCGATTATTCTGGTTCTCAAGCCGCGCGTTCTTTAAGAGAAGAGGGCATTGAAGTAATCTTAATCAATTCGAACCCGGCAACCATCATGACGGATCCATTAAATGCGGATCATGTTTATTTGAAACCCTTAGAAAAAGCATCCATCATTCACATTTTGGAGAATCACAAAATTGATGCGGTGTTGCCTACAATGGGTGGACAAACGGCCTTGAATCTTGCCATCGATTGCGATGCAGCAGGAATTTGGGAAAAATACAATGTAAGAATCATAGGTGTTGACATCAAAGCCATTGAAACCACAGAAGATCGTGAGAAATTCCGTCTGAAAATGTTAGAAATCGGTGTGGGTGTTTGTAAGGGACGTACAGCAAAATCTTTCTTGGAAGGAAAAGAAATCGCACAAGAAACTGGCTTCCCATTGGTAATTCGTCCATCTTTTACCTTAGGAGGCACAGGGGGTGGATTCGTAAATGATCCAAAAGATTTTGATGCAGCCTTAAATAAAGGTTTACACGCTTCACCTGTTCACGAGGTATTGGTTGAACAATCCATCATGGGTTGGAAAGAATATGAATTAGAGTTATTGCGCGATAATTTGGGTAACGTTATCATCATCTGTTCGATCGAAAACTTTGACCCAATGGGTATTCATACTGGAGATTCCATCACGGTAGCTCCTGCTATGACTTTACCGGATACGGTTTATCAGAAAATGCGTGATATGGCCATCAACATGATGAATGCTATCGGTAAATTCGCAGGTGGATGTAACGTTCAGTTTGCTTTGAATCCTGAAAACGATGATATCATCGCAATTGAAATCAATCCGCGTGTCAGCCGTTCCTCTGCCTTGGCATCTAAAGCAACGGGTTACCCTATTGCTAAAATTGCCGCTAAAATGGCCATTGGTTACAATTTAGATGAATTAACAAATGCCATCACAGGCACAACATCAGCCTATTTTGAGCCAGCTTTAGACTATGTAATTGTAAAAGTTCCGCGTTGGAATTTCGATAAATTCAAAGGTGCTGATCGTTCATTAGGACTACAAATGAAATCCGTTGGAGAAACGATGGGTATTGGACGTAACTTCCAAGAGGCTTTACAAAAAGCCTGTCAAGGATTAGAAATCAAACGTAATGGTTTGGGTGCCGATGGAAAAGAATTGAAAGACCAAGAAGCCATTTTGCATTCCTTAGCCAATCCTAGCTGGAATCGTTTATTCCATATCTACGATGCCTTCAAAATGGGTATTTCATTCAAGACTATTTTAGAAATCACGAAAATAGACAAATGGTTCTTGAACCAAGTGGAAGATTTAGTACGCGTTGAAAAAGAATTAGAAAAATATACTTTAGCAAATGTTCCAAAAGAATTATTGGAAGAAGCTAAGCATAAAGGTTTTGCCGATCGTCAGATTGCACATGCATTGCGCTGTTTAGAATCTGAAGTTTTTGACAAAAGAAACGGGCTTGGCATTAAGCGTTTGTACAAATGTGTTGACACTTGTGCTGCGGAATTTGAAGCAAAAACGCCATACTACTACTCAACATTTGCACAGAGTGATGCCATTCACGACAATGAATCGGTATCCTCTAACAAGAAAAAAGTTGTTGTCTTAGGCTCAGGACCGAACCGTATTGGACAAGGTATCGAGTTTGATTACTCTTGCGTTCACGGAGTTTTAGCCGCAAAAGAAGCAGGATATGAAACGATCATGATCAACTCAAACCCTGAAACGGTTTCAACCGACTTCGACATTGCAGATAAATTATATTTTGAGCCTGTTTTCTGGGAGCATGTGTATGAAATTATTCAGCATGAGAAACCAGAAGGAGTAATCGTTCAGTTAGGAGGACAAACTGCTTTAAAATTGGCCGAAAAACTTTCTAAATACGGTATCAAAATCATTGGAACTTCATTTGAAGCCTTAGATTTAGCTGAAGACAGAGGTGCATTTTCAACTTTGTTAAAAGATTTGAATATCCCATATCCAAAATTCGGCGTATGCGAAGATGCAGATAATGCAGTTGTTTTAGGAAGAGAATTGGGCTATCCATTATTGGTTCGTCCGAGTTATGTATTGGGTGGACAATCGATGAAGATTGTTATCAATGAGAAGGAATTAGAACAACATGTAGTCGATATTTTAAGAGATATACCAGGTAATAAAATCCTTTTGGACCACTTCTTAGAAAATGCTATTGAAGCAGAAGCTGATGCTATTTGCGATGGAGAAAATGTTTACATTATCGGCATCATGGAACATATTGAGCCTGCAGGTATTCACTCTGGTGACTCCCACTCAGTCCTTCCTCCGTTTGACTTATCAGAAAATGTAATCAAACAAATTGAAGAGCATACCAAGAAAATTGCCGTGGCATTAAAAACTGTTGGTTTATTGAACATTCAGTTTGCCGTTAAAGATGAGGTTGTTTACATTATTGAGGCTAATCCTAGAGCATCTCGTACGGTTCCATTTATTTGCAAAGCCTACCAAGAACCTTATGTAAATTATGCAACAAAGGTGATGTTGGGCGATAAAAAAGTGACAGATTTTAACTTTAATCCGACCAAGAAAGGATACGCAATTAAGATTCCTGTATTTTCTTTCAACAAATTTCCGAATGTAAATATGGAACTAGGACCAGAAATGAAATCCACTGGAGAAGCAATTTATTTTATCGATGATTTGAAAGATGATTTCTTCAGAAAGGTATATGCGGAACGAAATTTGTATTTAAGTCGTTAATAGAAAAAAACAAAAGCAATGCTTAAAATACTTGGACTTATTTTTTTATTCATTTATGTGATTTGGCCCTTACTGAAAATGGTTTTCAAGGGCTATATCATAACTCAGGTGCATCGCCAGCAATCTGAAAATGAGTACAGAAATAAGGCCGCTCAAAAACGAAAAGAAGGTGAGATTCATGTGGATTATGTACCTCATTCCAAAAAGAAAAATAAAGATGATCGTGATGACACAAATGATTATATCTTTTATGAAGAACTTAACGATTAAATTTAATGTTTTAAATTAGGTCTTTACTTTTATGAAACGTGTTTTAACTATTTATGCAATATTTATGGCCATCTTGTTTAGTCAAGATGCCGTACAATTATATGCGCAAAAATATGTTGAAATATTAGCTAAAAAATCTATTTCCTTGGTTCAAGCCTTAGATAATACTTCAGAAGACTTAGAAGACTCTTTCGAGGATGAAGGTGCAGAAGACACCTTCGAGGCATTCGCGACTAATCAGGTTTTCAATTTTTTGAATTTGTCCTATCCAATTAAATTTAAAATAAATTACAAGGATTTAACCTTACGATCCATTTATTTGGATAAAATTACCCCACCTCCACAAGTTTAATTCCATTCAAGAATTAAACTCAACAAAACACAAGAAAATTTATTGAAATCAGCAGCTTGCTGTTGAAAATGATTTGAACATGAAAAAAGTTCTAGCAATAGGCCTTTTGTTTGTGCATATACAATCATTTGGCCAGAGCCTTCATCCTAACTATAAGGCTCAATTGAACAATAATTTAGAAATAAAAGATATAAAACAAGTTAAAATTAAAGAATTACCAGACCTTCTAAGTAACAAAAATTCGACGCCCAAGTATCGAATTAAGGTGGCAAATATTTCAAAAATAGAAGAAAAGGCTAACAAACATTTAAATTACAAACAACATGCTACATCCAATAGCTCAAAAATCAAATAAGGTTATTCTATATTTTTTAGGCATAATCTATTTAATGGGTTCCATTTCATGCGATTCCTTCCAAAAGAAGGAATCGCAAACTGAAATTGAAGAATTAGAGATTACAAATCCTATTCAGATTGACACCTCGATTTCCAATGAATATGTAGCAGATATTCATGCCTTTCAGAATGTTGAAATAAGGGCCAGAGTGAAGGGTTATTTGGAAAAGGTAAACACAGATGAAGGAAAAACTGTGAAGAAAGGACAAGTACTTTTTACGATCAATAATCTAGAGTACAAAACCGAACTATTAAAATCGAAGGCAATTTTAGAACAAAGTGATGCAGAGGTAAAAGCAGCTGAAATTGAAATTCAAAATACTAAGTTATTAGTTGACAAAAAAGTCATTTCAACCAATCAGTTATTAATTGCCAGGGCAAAATTAGATGCACTGAAAGCGAAAAGAGAGGAGGCAAGAGCCCATGTCAAATCCGATGAATTAAATGTTGATTTTTCAACGATTCGCGCACCATTTGATGGGGTAGTTGATCGAATTCCATTTAAGGCAGGTAGTTTAATAGATGATGGAACCCTTTTAACAACACTTTCAGACACAAAAGATGTTTTTGCCTATTTCAATGTCAATGAAAATGAGTATTTGGAATTTGCGAAAAATCGCAAAACCAATGCATCAACAGTACCCGTAGAATTGAAATTATCCAATGGAGAAACTTACCCCTTTAAAGGTCAAATTGAAACGGTTGAGGCAGAAATTGACAAATCGACTGGGAACATTGCCTTCCGGGCAAGATTTTCAAATCCAGAAAAATTATTAAAACATGGTGCATCCGGTAAAATAGTAATGCAAAAAAAGATAAATGGATTTTGGTTAATTCCACAAAAATCAGTTTTTGAAATTCAAGAGAAAAGTTATGTTTTCACCATGGAAAAGGATGGCAGCGTTAAGATGAAAAAACTAATCCCGACCTACCGAATTGAGCACTTTTATCTTGTAAAAAGTGGATTCAACACCTCAGATAATATTTTAATTGAAGGAGTTCAAAGCATCAAACAAGGGCAAAAAATCAAAGGAAAGTTGATAAATATCCGCCAAGTAGTAAACGACTTAAAATAATGGTACAAAAATTAATTGAAAGACCTGTTTTATCAATTGTGATTTCGATTTTTATCGTAATCATAGGATTGATATCGCTAAATAATTTACCCATCTCACAATATCCAGACATTGTTCCACCTGCCGTAACAGTCACCACAAAATACACAGGTGCCAATGCAGAAGTTTGTGCAAAAGCAGTGGTTACTCCACTCGAAAGAGCTATTAATGGAGTTGCGGGTATGACCTATATGACTTCTGTGTCAGGAAATGATGGAACAAGTATCATTCAGGTTTATTTTAAAGTGGGTACTGACCCTGATGTGGCTGCAGTAAATGTTCAAAACAGGGTTCAATCTGTCATTGATGAAATGCCAGAAGAAGTAATTAAGGCTGGTATAATAACAGAAAAAGAAATCAATAGTATGTTGTTATATGTCAACCTATTGAGTTCCGACAAAGATTTGGATGAAAAATTCATTTTCAATTTTGCAGACATCAATGTACTCCCAGAATTAAAACGTATCAATGGAGTAGGATTTGCCGACATAATGGGGCAGAGAGAATATGCCATGCGTATTTGGCTACAACCAGAAAAACTTTTTACCTATAAAATTTCACCAGAGGAAGTTATCGAGTCTTTACGTAAACAAAACGTTGAAGCTGCACCCGGAAAAATTGGAGAAAGTTCTGGTAAAAAACCACAATCCATGCAGTATGTTTTGAAGTACACTGGAAAGTTTACCCAAGAAAAACAATATGAAAATCTGGTCATAAAATCGACTGAAAATGGCCAAATACTACGATTAAAAGACCTAGCCACAATTGAATTTGGATCCTTAGATTATGATGTTTTATCGAAAGAAAATGGACAGCCCTCAGCAGCCATTTTGCTAAAACAAAGACCTGGCTCCAATGCAGCAGAAGTAATTACAAATGTAAAATCTTTACTAAAGCAATTGGAAAAAACAACATTCCCACCAGGAATGACCTATACAATTAGTTATGATGTTTCGAGATTTTTAGATGCCTCTATTCATGAGGTAATAAAAACCCTGATCGAGGCATTTATTTTAGTAGCCTTAGTTGTTTTTATTTTTCTTCAAAATTGGAGAGCTACATTGGTACCCATTATTGCAGTTCCAGTGGCTTTGGTTGGCACGTTTAGCTTTATTCTAGCCTTCGGGTTTTCTATAAATCTCCTCACTTTGTTTTCATTAGTGTTAGCTATTGGAATTGTGGTTGATGATGCTATTGTGGTTGTGGAAGCTGTTTTTGCTAAAATGGAAGAACAGGATATGCCTGTTTTACAGGCTACAAAAGAAGCAATGAGTGAAATTTCGGGTGCAATTATGTCAATTACCCTCGTAATGGGTGCGGTGTTTATTCCAGTTGCCTTTTTGGATGGTCCTGTTGGAGTATTCTACCGTCAATTCTCTGTCACAATGGCCATCGCTATTGCTCTTTCAGGTATCATTGCCCTGACGCTTACTCCTGCTCTTTGTGTTTTATTATTAAAAAAACCGGAACATCTTAAACCCAATAATTTAATCAACCGATTTTTCATCGGCTTTAACAATTACTTTGAAAAATTTAGTAAAAAATACCTCTATTGGGTTATAATTATTATCAATAAAAAGAAAATCCCTTGGCTTACAATTTTACTTTTTTCAATTGGCGCAGCATTTTTAACGAAAATTATTCCAAGTGGATTTATTCCCAATGAGGACCAAGGAACTTTGTATGTGAATGTAACTACACCACCCGGCGCTACACTCGAGCGAACAGAAAATGTACTTTCAACTGTATATAGTAGAATTCAAAAAGACCCCTCTATTGAATCCTTTTCAAGTTTATCAGGTTTCAGTTTATTAACCGACGGAGGTGGTGCATCTTTTGGAATGGGAATTATTACACTCAAACCATGGACAGAAAGGACACAAACAGTTGACCAATTGGCAGAATCATTTTATAAACAAACCAAAGATATTAAAGAAGCAAATATTCAATACTTCCCTCCTCCCGCTGTTCCAGGTTTTGGAAATGCCTCTGGATTTGAGTTCAGAATTCAAGATCGCACGGGAACTGGAAATTTAAAAAGACTATCCGAGGTAACCAATCATTTTGCATCAGAACTGAACAAATTACCTGAAATACAAAATACTTTTTCAAGTTTTGACCCCAATTTTCCACAATTTTTGATAGAGGTTGACCAAGATGCCGCTGCACAAAAGGGAGTCAATATCCAATCCGCAATGGATAATTTACAAACACTTTTGGGAAGTTTTTATGCAACGAACTTTATAAGGTATGGGCAAATGTATAAGGTAATGGTACAATCTCACCCAAGCTACAGAGTACATCCTGAGGACGTTTTAAAGTTTTACACTAAAAATAAAAGTGGAGAAATGGTACCTTATTCCTCATTTATTCATATAAATAAAGTTTTTGGACCAGAGCAAGTTACTCGTTTCAATATGTTTACAGCTGCCATGGTCAATGGAGAACCTGCCCCAGGGTACAGTTCTGGTACAGCTTTAGAGGTCATCAAAATAGCAGCTACAAAACATTTACCGAAAGGGTATACCATCGAATGGTCGGGCATGACACGTGAGGAAAATTTGGCTGGGAACCAGGCAATTTACATTTTGATCATATGTTTAGTATTTGTGTATTTACTACTTTCTGCACAATATGAGTCCTTTATTCTGCCCTTACCAATCTTATTGTTTTTACCCATTGGGGCTTTGGGAACCTATTTATTTTTATACGTTTTTGGACTCCAGAATAATATTTATGCACAGGTTGCCCTGGTCATGTTGATAGGTCTTTTAGGGAAAAATGCCATTTTAATTATAGAATTTGCCATTCAAAAACAAAAGGCTGGACTTAATTCTATAGAGGCTGCCAAACAGGGTGCATTAAGTAGATTAAGGCCCATTTTAATGACCTCATTTGCCTTTATTGCAGGCCTTATCCCATTAATGATTGCCAATGGCGCTGGCGCTATTGGAAACAGGACAATTGGTACAGCATCAGCAGGAGGAATGTTAATTGGAACCATTGGAGGTTTATTACTCATTCCAGCTTTATACGTTATATTTTCAAGATCCCAACATAAATACCATGAATAAGCTCAAAATAATCATTTCAATTGGCATAGCAAGTTTGGGAATAATTGCTTCCTCTTGCAAAATTCAGTCTCCTTTTAGCAGTTTGGATAAGACGATTAAGGTAGTAAAGGATTCTGTAAAGGTCCAAAACCCAATTAAGAAAATTTGGGAAAATGATCCGCATTTAATTGCTTTAATAGATTCTGTTTTAAAAAGTAATATCGCCTATCAAATTGAATATCAGCAAATACAAATTGCTAAGGAGCAGTTTGTGATGAGTGCCGGATTATTAAAACCAAATTCATCCATTCAATTTAATCCCAGCCTGCGCAAGTTTGGAAAATATACAATGGATGGAGTAGGAAATTACGACACCCAATTTTCTCCAAACATAAGTTCACAGATGAAAATTCCTGAAAATTTACCAGATTTCCCATTAGGATTACAAACCCATTGGGAAGTTGATATTTGGGGAAAATTAAGTGCCAAGAAAAAAGCTCAAGCAATTAAATACATGAGCAGTGAAGAAGGTTACAATTGGCTAAAAACCCAATTAATAGCAAAAACAGCCATTTACTATGGAGAATTAGTTGCCTTAGACCGTGAATTATCGATTTTAAAATCAAATATTGAAATACAACGAAAAGCGGTAGAATTAGTTAAAATACAAAAAGAAGCTGGCGTTGTAAATGAAATGGCGGTTTTACAATTAGAAGCTCAATTAGAAAACTCTAGAGCACAAATAGGTTCCCTTCAAACCGAAATAATAGGTGTGGAAAATGAAATTCGATTGTTGTTAAATAATCGAAAATTCAATATCGAAAGGACACTTTTACCAATTGACACTGATTTTTCAAAAGAATACAGAAATATTCATTTAGACTACCTCTCGCAAAGACCCGATGTAAAACAAGCACAGTTAAATTTAGAAGCGCAAATCTTAGACAAAAAAGTTGCAGAATTAGCACTTAAACCAAGTTTAATTCTTTCTAATTTCATTGGCATTCAAGGTTTCCAACCTCAATATCTATTCCAACTTCCTGCTTCATTCAGCTATAATTTACTTGGGAATATAAGCAAACCATTAATCAACAGATCCCTCCTTAAGGCAGAAATTCGTATGGCAGAAAGTAAAATTAAAGCATATGAACTGCAATATATTCAAACATTAAACAATGCCTTTTTAGAGTGGGATACGAATATCAAGGGTTTAGATTTAATGAATGAACAAATTAAACATAAATCAAAGGAAGTAGAATTGAATTTTAATGCAATTCAAACTGTAGGTGAATTATTTAGAACCAACAATGCGAATTATTTAGAAATTTTAACCTCCCAACAAAATACGCTTAAATCCGAATTAGAGCTCCTTGAAATTTATAAAAAACGGTGGATAAATAGTGTCCAACTTTATAAAATTCTTGGTGGTAACAACTAATTACCTAAAAACTGATAATCAAACCGATTATCAGTTTTTTTTTGGTATTTTAATAATTTGTTTCTTTCTTTTGTAATGTAATTCGCGATTACATATTGTATAACTTAAATACCTAACCAAAATGAAAAATAATCCAATAAATTTCATGGAATTGGGAGCAATAGAATTGACTCTCAATGAATTAATTCAAATCGAAGGCGGTGGCTTTTGGAGAACAGTTGGCCAAATAGTTGGCGTAGCTGCTGTTGTTGCAATTATTTGGTATGCCCCAGCCATTATTGCCTTATTATAATCTAATTTTTAACCACTAATTTAATCAAAATGAAAAATAATCAAATTATTCTTGCAGAAGGCCTAATTGCCTTGAATCAATCGGAATTAACAGAAACCTTCGGCGGTGGCTGGTGGCAAGATTTCAAAACTGGATTTATGGAGGGTTGGAATTGGGCAAAAGATGCAGCGGCAGAAATTGCTACTATTCTTTCTATCGCAGGTAAAATGCGAAAAGCTTAATTAAAATATCAAAATTGGTGGGTTTCCCCACCAATTTTAACACTAACTACTATGAAAAAAATCATTTCATCAATGCTACTATTTCTTGTAGCTCATTATAGTTTTGGACAACAAATAAATGGAATACTTAAAAGTTTGGAGGACCATAAACCCCTTAGCCACGCATCCATAAAACTTGGTAAAAGAGGAACGATAAGCGACTCAGAAGGAAAATTTACACTTTCAACGCAAGAGACAGACTGGCAGCAAAACCTAACCATTCATATTTCATACATCGGATATCATGGTATTTCAATTCCCATTAAGTCGTTCAAAAACAACGAGACTATATTGTTAAAAACTCAAAGTCAAGACCTACAAGAAGTAATTGTATCTTCCAGCGCTAGAGATTTAGTAAAAAAAGCAATCGAGGCAATTCCCCGTAATTACCCGCAAAATAAATTAATTATAACAGGTAATTATGTAGAAACAATCATGAAAAACAAATTTGACACCGCTTATAAAATAGCATTTCAAATAAATTCACAACTTTCATATAAGGAGGGAGAGAATCAAAAAAGTAGAGATAAAATTACTCAATATGCCAAAACAATGGCAAGAAACCTAGATACCTCTGCACTAGTTAATTGGTATGGAGAAGGAAAAATTTTAGAAAAACTAGACTTGGTAAGAAGAAGAGAAGATTTTCTAAATATCGGTAAACTAAAAAAATACTCCTACCAGTTAGTAGATATTATACCTATCAATGGGCGAGATACCTACCATATCCAATATAAATTAAAGAGCGATCCTACTTTAGAAGAAGGTAATTTATATATTGATGAAGAATCCCTAGCAATCATACGGTTTGATTTTATAGAAAATCCCAAAAACACACTTAGAGAAAAAACCACTCAAGTAATAGCAGAAGTAAACTATAGACTTTATGCAAATAAATGGGTTATAGATAATTTAAGTTTTTCTCATGCAGCAAAAGTTCAAAATATTTACGGATATGCCTGGATAAATTTTCAAAATATTGAAATAGTTCAAAATTCTGAAATAAGAAACATTCCATTTAGTCAAAAAGTATATGAAGATGATTTTATGATTAAAATGGCGATTCCATCAAGCATTAAAACAGATGAAAATTTATTAAACAAAATAAAATTAGTTGAAACAATAAAAAATAATCCGAAAGATTCGCTCTTTAGATTTCGTAAAATATTTTCAACTTTTAAATTGGGTTTACGAAGAAGGAGCTTTTCAACCCCACTTCAATTTTCACAAACAAACCAAACTCAATTAAATAATTATTGGAATTCCGTCGCTAATGTAAATTATCAATTAAATGATGCATTTCCACTTATTTATAACGCTGGCTTTGGTCTGGCTTATAAAAACCTCAATTTTTACATTGAAAAGGTAATGAATAACCTTTATGGATTCAATCAATTCAATGGAAATACCTTAGAACTATCCTATCAATTGAAATTCAATAAAAAAAATAGGCCAATGTTTATCATCCCAAATATTGGTAGAAGTAAATTAAAAACTTTTCAATGGCTTCAAAATTTTACACCAAGTGAAGAATTTCAAAAAAAATATACCCTTCAAAATGAAGAATACAATGCCAGTCAACTGATTACGAGCTACTCCTACACCGCTGGAATAAATCTTGGTATAATGTTGACACGAAAGAAATCCCTTGAAATTGGATTTCGATATCACACCATTAACCATTGGACAGAATATTTAGAAGTTGGATTAAATTCCAGGTCTTTATTGGGTAAAATCTTTAGTACAGGCCTTCAAACCATAGAACCCAGTATTCCTTTAGTTTCAAACATCCCGAATCAAATTACCTATAACCTAACCTATAATTTTTAACATGGAAATGAAAGCAAAAGAAGTCATTAATTACATTGGCGAATTAAGAAAAAAAGTAATCGAAAAATATTCAGATTCTGAATACTTGATCGAAATAGAATGGAATGGTGCAATACAAGCCCACAGTATTAAATTTGGAATGGACTATTCAACCCAAGAACTTGAAATGATTCTGCCAATCGTTTGGGAAAGAGGAGCTGAAAAAGCTGGACAAAAACTTCAAATTCTTTTAGAACAGTACCAAAAACAAAATGGCTACCTTAAGGGGTAGCCATTTGCAAACAAAACTGTTTAATATTATTTGGAAGCACTTGGAGGTGCTAACAAGTTGAAGAACTGATCCAATTTAGGAGTTACGATAATTTCAGTTCTACGGTTGTTCTTACGTCCTGCACGGCTACTATTGTTTGCCTGAGGCTCAAATTCACCTCTACCACCAGCAGTCATACGCTCAGGATCAACATCAAACTTAGTTTGCAACAAACGAACCACTGAAGTCGCACGCTTAGCACTTAAATCCCAGTTGTCTTTGATACAATCTGTAGAAATTGGTACACTATCAGTATGGCCTTCTACTAAGATATCTAAGTCTTTGTGATCGTTGATTACTTTAGCAACTTTTGCCAATACAACCTCTGCTTTGTTAGAAACAACTGCTGAACCAGAAGCAAACATCAATTTATCAGAAATTGAGATATAAACGACACCTTTCTTCACTTCAATGCTAACATCCTCATCGTTAACATCTGCCAAAGAACGTTTCAAGTTCATTACCAATGATAAATTAACTGAATCTTTACGTTGAATTGAAGAGTTCAAATCCTTGATGTACTTTCCTTGATCATTCAATGCATCCAAAGATTTACGAATACTCTCAGCACCTGATTTATTGATAACAGAAAGATCAGACAAACGATCCAACAAGTTTGTATTGGTCTTTTTCATGTAATCTAATTGCTCTTGCAACGATTTCAATTGACCATTTTTGGTTTCTAAATCTGCATCACGTTTCTTCAATTCACCTTGTAAACTTGCCGTTAAAGATTGACAATCTGATAAATCTGCTTTGGCTTTACCAATAGATTGATCACTTTTTGCTTGAAGTTGAGATAATTGTGACTGCAAATCAGCAATCTTTTTCTTACTAGCGCAGGAAAAAATAAAAGGAGTAAGCGCTAAAACTAAAAGTAGTTTTTTCATAATAAATTTAAATCTTAATAATGGAGTAAATAATTAATTTACAATGTTACTGCAAAAGTATAAATCTAATCTAAAATAATTGTCCTGATTTAAAAAATATTTAAAATAAATAGGATTTTTTTTCGATTGAGGCCTTAGCAATCCTTCTTCTTGCTTCAATCAGGTTCATAGGATCAATTTTAGTAAACCTTTTCACACCCAATAATAATACATTCAATTCATCCCCAGTCGCAAATCCTTGTATTATTTCTCTACTTGCATTAGAAACCTTGTCAACCGCTGCATGTAAATATACTTTGGCACAATCTTTCGACACTTCATTGCCTTTACCCAATTCTACTAGTTTTTCTACGCGGATAAGTAAAGACTCAGCAACATAAATCTCAATCATCATATCTGCCACTTGCATTAATATCTCCTGCTGATCCTCAATGGCTGTTGTAAACTTTTGCAAGGCGGCTCCAGCAGACAATAAAACAGCCTTTTTAAGATTTTCGATAACCTTTTTCTCTTTTCCAAATTCACCATCTGGTAGGCTTGCAGAAAAATCTGGGACGCCCAAAATTTCTTTCCCTACGGCCATTGCCGGACTCATAATATCTAACTCGCCTTTTAATGCTCTTTTCAATAAAGTACCTACGGCGAGCAATCGGTTAATCTCATTCGTTCCCTCAAAAATTCGATTTATTCTAGAATCACGATAAGCACGGTCCATTGGAGCCTCCGCAGAAAAACCCATTCCTCCAAATATTTGAACTCCTTCATCGACCACATAATCCAAGGTTTCGGATCCATGAACTTTCAATAATGCACATTCAATGGCAAATTGTTCCACTCCTTTTAGCTTTGCTTCAGCGTCAGACAAACCTTGCGCCTTCAAACTTTTAATAGCATCGTCAATATTTTGTCCAGCGCGGTAACAAGCCGTTTCTGATGCAAAATTCCGAATGGTCATTTCTGCAATTTTATGCTGAATAGCCCCAAATTCATGTAAGGATTTGCCAAATTGTTTTCGATCACTTGCATAATTTATGGCAGTATCAATTACCCGCTTTCCTGCACCAATTACTGCAGCTGCCAATTTAATTCGACCAATATTTAAAATATTTACAGCAATTTTAAATCCTCCCTCTCGCTTGAACAATTGATTTTCAATAGGTACTGGACAATCATTGAAAAAAATTTGTCGAGTAGAACTCCCTTTTATACCCATTTTACGTTCTTCCTCATTCATCGTAATTCCTCCAAATGATTTTTCTACAATAAATGCTGTAAGGTTTGCATCTTGATCAATTTTTGCAAAAACGATAAAAACATCTGCAAAACCGCCATTGGTAATCCACATCTTCTGACCATTCAAAAGGTAATGAGTACCTGCCTCGTTCAATTTAGCTTTTGTCTTAGCAGCATTTGCATCTGAACCAGAATCGGGTTCTGTTAAACAATAAGCTGCTTTCCATTCTCCAGTGGCAAGTTTTGGTAAATAGTTGGACTTTTGCTCTTCGGTTCCATAATATACTATAGGTAAAGTCCCAATTCCAGTATGGGCTGAAAGGGCAACGGCAAAGGAATGTCCGGAACCTACAGCTTCTGCAACCAACATGGAAGTATTAAAATCCATACCAAATCCACCATATTGCTCCGGAACAGATGTTCCCAAAAGTCCAAGTTCCCCCGCCTTATCCAAAAGTCCTACCATCATGGAAGAGTCTTTCGCTTGATCAATTTCTTCTAAATAAGGAATGACCTCTGTTCGAACAAAATCCATGCAGGTTTGTTCAATCATTTTTTGCTCTTCAGTAAATTCTTCAGGAATAAACAATTCCTCTTTCAATAATGGTCGGATTAAAAATTCACCTCCTTTAAATGCTGTGTTAGGTATCATAAGTTTACGATTTAATATGTTTTTGAATGCCTTCTAATATTAATTTGGGATCTTCTTCTAAAGCATTATTTATTATTTTCATCACATCAAAAAAAACTTCTAATTTTTCAGCAGAAATTTTTTGTTTGATTAATTCATTGAATAAAATAACACCTTGTTTAGCCTGATCCCTCTTTTGTTTGCCTTTTTCTGTTAAAAATATCTTTACTATTCGCTTATCATTATAATTTGCCTCTCGTTTAATCCACTTCTTTTCCTCCAGTGTCTTCAACATACGCGTCAAACTTCGAACCTCCAAACCAAGTGCAGGCGCAATTTTGGTGGCTGGTGTACCTTCTTTATCTATATGTAACAAAACATACCCAATGGCCATGGTCATATCAAAATGGGCCGCATAATTGTTATACATCCTAGAAATGGCATACCAGGATGATTTAATTTGAAAATCAATTGTATTTTCTGCTTTCATAAACGTAAGAATCTAAAAAATAGTATGCTTGCATACATTCTGTAAAAATGAGACAAAAAAAAATAGGATGCAAATCTGTGCATCCTATTTCTTATGTTTAAATGAGCTAACCTATTTAACTCGATTTCCGCTCATTTTTTTACGCGATATTTGTTGACCAGAGAAAGTTGATTTCATAATCATCAGACGTACTTTTTTTGTACTATACATCAAATATTTATTTCCATCATAACTTAAACGTGAAAAAGTAGGACTTCCGTTTTCATCAACTAATTGATAAAATGATTCTCCTCCATTTCCGGGTACGGGGGCAAAATGAAGACTCTTAGACTCATTTCCACCTTCCTCAAAAGAAACTAACAATTGATTGTTGGCTTCTTTCACTAAAACGCCTGGAGTTTGCTCAACTAAGGCAATCTGATTAATGGACTTTCCGTTTACGATAACAATCTTTCCAGATTTCACATTAGCATCCGAAGCGTTTAACTCACGCTCAAGATTTACCGGATTGTCGTTATAAAACTGAATTTTATTTAGGGGTAATTGATTTTCCTTGATTACGTTCATCAATGAACCTGTCAAGTAAGTTTTTTCTGAACAAGAAGTTAAGAAAAGAACTGCCGCCAAAAATAAGATTCCTTTTTTCATTATTCGTTAACGCCTTCGGCTAAAATTAATACGCGATTATTTAAAACCTCAACTACTCCACCTTCGATTTGAAAGGTTTCTTTATCAGCCGACAACTCTCCTTTTGCCAAAGTACTTACTAAGGCAGCGTGTGAATTTAAAACCTGAAAGGAACCATCAACACCCGGCAAAGTTACTACCGAAGCCTCTCCGGAGTACACTTTACGATCTGGGGTAATAATTTCTACAAACATAGTATGTTATTATTTAGAAGCCTCAGCCAATAATTTCTCTCCTTTTTCTACTGCATCTTCAATAGTTCCAACTAAGTTGAAAGCAGCCTCTGGAAGGTGGTCATAAGCTCCATCGATGATTGCATTAAATCCTTTAATGGTATCATTGATGTCAACTAAAACGCCTTTTAATCCAGTAAATTGTTCTGCAACGAAGAATGGTTGAGATAAGAAACGTTGCACACGACGAGCACGAGATACGACTAATTTATCTTCTTCAGATAATTCATCCAAACCTAAGATCGCGATGATATCTTGTAATTCTTTGTAACGTTGTAAAATTTCCTTCACGCGTTGAGCTGTTCCATAATGAGCATCACCCAAAACTTCAGCAGACAAAATACGAGAGGATGAATCCAATGGATCCACAGCAGGATAGATACCTAACTCAGCGATTTTACGAGAAAGTACAGTTGTTGCATCTAAGTGGGCAAAAGTTGTTGCTGGCGCTGGGTCAGTTAAGTCATCGGCAGGTACGTAAACAGCCTGTACGGATGTAATTGAACCTCTTTTTGTAGAAGTAATACGCTCTTGCATCGCACCCATTTCAGTTGACAAAGTTGGTTGGTAACCTACCGCAGATGGCATACGACCTAAAAGGGCAGACACCTCAGAACCTGCTTGTGTGAAACGGAAGATGTTATCGATAAAGAATAAGATATCGCGACCTTGTCCTTCTCCATCTCCATCACGGAAGTGTTCTGCAACTGTCAAACCTGACAAAGCCACACGAGCACGTGCTCCTGGCGGCTCGTTCATTTGTCCGAACACCAAGGTAGCTTGTGATTTCGCTAATTCATTATTATCAACTTTAGACAAATCCCATTTGCCTTCTTCCATTGCATGCTTAAATTCCTCACCGTATTTGATTACGCCCGACTCGATCATCTCACGCAACAAGTCGTTACCTTCACGAGTACGCTCTCCAACACCTGCAAATACTGAAAGACCTTCATAAGCCTTCGCAATGTTGTTGATCAATTCCATAATCAATACTGTTTTACCTACACCGGCACCACCAAACAAACCAATTTTACCACCCTTTACGTAAGGCGCTAATAAATCGATAACCTTGATACCTGTAAATAAAACTTCAGTTGTAGTTGCTAACTCCTCAAATTTTGGAGCAGAACGGTGGATAGGCATTCCTTTCTCAGATTTTGGCTGAGCAATACCATCAATAGCCTCACCTACTACATTAAACAAACGGCCTTTGATACCTTCACCAGTTGGCATTGTCATCGGTGCACCCTTATCAACAACCACTTGTCCTCTTTGAAGTCCTTCAGTACCTTCCATTGCGATTGTTCTTACACGATCTTCGCCAAGGTGTTGTTGAACTTCAAGAATTAACTCTTGACCATCTGACTTGATTACTGCAAGGGCATTTAGAATTGCTGGTAATTGAGAACCTTCTCCCTCAAAACTTACGTCAACTACGGGTCCAATTACTTGTGCAACCTTCCCTTTATTTACTTGGTTTGCCATTTGAAAATTTAATTTGCTAGCTAAAAACTACGATTAAAATAATTTCACGAAATGCTATGCGCATTCGGAACGCAAAA
The DNA here is from genome assembly GCF_004005965.1 of Sandaracinomonas limnophila. Classification (GTDB taxonomy): domain Bacteria; phylum Bacteroidota; class Bacteroidia; order Cytophagales; family Spirosomataceae; genus Sandaracinomonas; species Sandaracinomonas limnophila. Next base: position 303,169 of record NZ_SACY01000002.1, read on the forward strand.
TTAGTGGGTAAAAGGCAAAAAGCAAAAAAAGATTTTGGATTTTTTTGTTATTTTTTGCCAAATTCTGCCAAAATATTTGAATGAATTAAAGTTTAACCGAAATTAGAAGAAAATTTTACGCAACAAATTTGTTGAGCCATGAACCAGAAATCGAGCTACTCAATTTTCTACTTTATCTTGGGAGCATTTTTATGTCTTTCCCCAAGTCTAAGTTTTTTTTGGGTTCAAGGATTTGGAATAAGTCAACGTATTTCTAGCGAATTAATTCCCTCCCTTGCAAAAGTAGACCAGGTCAAAGGACTTCAACTAGAAATGCCCATTTTCTTGATTCGTCAACAAATTGTACCCTATTTTACAGAAATCAATCCCATTTTCACTTTTATTTTTTTTGTTTTTGCACTAATAGGAATACTTGCCTTGTCTTGGGAAATAAAAATTTGGTCAAAAATTTCAACCCGACAATTCTATTTAGGTATCGGGATTTGGGTTCTAATCTTCGCCATCAAACTCTTTCCCTTTGAGAAAAACCTAATTATCTCAAGTATTGGAAACTTTACACTCGTCACTTGTCTCTTGTCACTAGTCACTCTTTCCATCCTATCTTCCCAAACAATCCCTCACCTTATTTTACAATTTGGAAGAAACAAGGCATTCAGTAAAACAAAAAGAAACTACACACTTCTTTATTTAGTATTTCTAATCGATTTAGGTTTTGGTTTGTACCAACAATCCTTTGGCAATAGCCTTCGACCAGAACTGATGATTACCATTTTATGTTTACAATGGGCAGCATTTTGGTTTCAAATCAGTAGTGATTCAAATTTACAAGGCTATAAATTTTTATTTGCAGGAATTTATCTATTGTCCATCCCTGCTGTTTACTGGTTTTATCTTCATCAAAACGATGCAGCTATCAGATTTGCCTTTGAGTGGAATTTCAAATGCACATTTATCATGGCCATTTTATTTCCCATGTTTGTTTTTTCAAATTTCAAGGAAATCTTTTCTAAAAATTTAGCACTGCATACGGTTGTTTTCAAAGCCCATAGAATTCCCCTTTATTTATACCAAATTGGTGTATTGATTGTTGGTTTAACATGGATCTTCGCCAGAAACGCAAGCCTTTTCCATGTCTTTTTAGCCGGATATTACAACCAAATTGGCGATTTAGAAATCCTTTCCAACAAACCACAACTGGCCAAAATCTCTTACCAGATGGCGCAAGGAAATAGTCGGTTGAATTTAAAAAGCAATTTTGAATTAGCAAGACTAAGTACATCAGATGAAGAAAAAGCACAATACCTCACGTATACACTCAGCAAAAAGCCACATCTCCTTACCTATTTGAGTGTAGGCACTATATATGCCAAAAATGACCACCCTTTCCAGGCATTATTCACCTTTCAAGAAGGTTTTGAGAAGTTTCCGGAATCAGCCGAATTGGCCACTGCCCTTGCGATTCAATTTGAAAAACTAAATCAACCCAAAGATGCTTTAAAATATTTTCAAATGGCAAGTGATTTAGCGCCTGAAAATGCCAGTTTATTTGCCAATAAATTATATGCCCAAGCACAATTTGAAAATGGCAAGGGAACTATTTCGGCTGGATTTGAAGAGGATTTAGGCACCCAGACCAACCGAATAGCCCTTTATTTATTACAACAAAAAACTGTACCATTTGAATTCAAAAAAGACTTTCAAATGGAACACAATGTCCAAAATTTTGCTTATTTATATAATGCAGAAATGTATTTAAAAGATAAAATGCCTGCCGTAGATTACACGAGCATTCTCAATAATGACGGCATAGCAAGCACATTCCCAGAATTGAAAACACTAGAGGCTTGGCACAATTATTACCAGCAAAAACCATTAATTGGCTTAGATCAATTATCACTAATAATTGCACAAGATACTACCGCCAAAACCCAAGGTTTGCAAAATATTTTAGGTTTTTGGAAAGATACACAATTGAAAAGTAATACAAATTTAAATTTCACAGACTTGAGATCCGCAAAAAAAGCCTTGGAATCACATCCTTTCAATTTGCAGGTTTTACAAAAAGCCTTACCTATTTTAAATGTACATAAGCAACAAAAATTAGCTTATCAGTATGCAATGGCCTCACTTAGATACAATGAAAACATTGCCACCTATTACCCAATTTATGCCCACCAAGCTTTAGAAATTTCAGAAATAACTTATGCCAAAGATGCTATGGCAAAATTGAAGCAATTGGATCTAGGCTTGTATGAAAAGGAAATTAAAAGATTTGAGAAGAAGATGGAAAAAGTAAAAGAAATAAGCAGATTTTAGGACATTTTGCAATTTCACCAAAATCATATTAACTTTGTACCTAATTGGTTTACTGGAGTATATGGTTCTTTCAGTAAGCTCTCACTAAACGAACCAAAATTTTATGAATCAAAAAATTCGTATCAAGTTGAAGTCGTTCGACCACACATTGGTTGACAAATCAGCTGAAAAGATCGTGAAAGCCGTGAAGGCTACAGGTGCAATGGTTTCAGGACCAATCCCTCTTCCAACTAAAATCGAGAAATTTACAGTTTTACGTTCTCCACACGTAAACAAGAAGGCTCGTGAGCAGTTCCAATTATGTACGTACAAGCGCTTAATTGACATCTTCTCTTCTTCTGCTAAAACTGTAGATGCATTGATGAAGTTAGAATTACCTTCAGGTGTTGATGTTGAAATCAAAGTGTAAATTTTGATCAAACTCATAAAAAAAGGCTATCTGTAAAGAATAGCCTTTTTTTATATCTTATTTTTTCACAAACAATTGATAAATTTTCCGAATAGGCTTCATAGATACGGTCCAAAAATAAGGTTTCAGTCCATTTACTCGCCACGCCTTCCGATCTTCCATATTAGCATAAAACCGGTGCTTTAGACTCGCATTACTTACTCCGCCTGCCCGCATGGTGATCAACAATTTAGGAATGTAAACCGTTTTTACATTTTTTCTAAACAAGGCCCTCAACAACCATTCATAATCTCCTGAACATTTAAAATCTGTACGATATGGCCCATTACGTTCCACCAATTTTCTACTGGCATAAAATGTCATGTGCGTGGGCATCCAGCCCCATAACCACTTCAAATCTGTGTTTTTACCTGGTCGCCAATAACGAACTACTTTGGCCGTATTGATTGGATCTACATATTGTTTATCACCAAAAACCGCCTCAGCACCCGTAGATTCCATCGTTTCAACCACCGTAGAATAAACATGGGGGTTTGGATAAAAATCGTCGGCACCAATGTATCCTATAATATCTCCGGTTACTCGAGCCAACCCTTTGTTGATGGCATCATATATACCTGAATCTTTTTCAGAAAGGTAATTAATTTTACCTTCATATTCCTTCAAAATATCCAAAGTACCATCTGTTGACCCTCCATCAATTACCCAATATTCTAGGTTAGGATAATCCTGAGAAAGCACTGATTCAATCGTTTGACGAATATTTTCAGCTGCGTTATAACTGGCAGTAATGATGGAAACTTTTAACATACGCACAAAGGTAAAAATTATTTTTTTGTAAGGTTTGATATTTTATAAAATTTCCCTACCTTTGCAAACCCAATTCAGACCTAAAATAGGTTTAAATAAGTAAAGCAATGAAAAGAACATTTCAACCATCGGTAAGAAAGAGAAAAAACAAGCACGGATTCCGTGAGAGAATGTCTACAGCAAACGGACGTAGAGTTTTAACTGCTCGTCGTGCTAAAGGACGCCATAAATTGTCTGTATCTGACGAAAAAAGAGGTAAATAAGCTGTTTTAGCTTCAGGAGAGGCTTTTTCGGCTTATTAAATATAAGATGCCGTGAACTTCACTTTCCCTAAATCAGAGCGTTTAACCCAAAAAAAAGTCATAGATATACTTTTTAAAAAGGATAATCCAATTGTGTCAGAGCAATTTGTTTATCCTTTTCGTGTTTTGTATCTAAGCCAATCAGAAGATTTTTCTTCCCCTCAAATGTTGATTTCGGTATCAAAGAAAAGATATAAAAAAGCGGTTGACAGAAATCTTATCAAACGAAGAACAAGGGAGGCCTACCGCTTAAACAAAGGAAAATACAATAATTTACCAGAATACATCGCTTTTATGTATATTGCTAAAACGATTGAACCCTTTGATAAAATCGAGAAAAAACTTTGCCAAATCTTACAATCTATTGCTGCTCCCAATGAAATTGCTTAAGCACCTTTTAACTAAAAAAGCAAGTCTTTGGTTACTCATCCCTGTTTTGGGAATTGCATTCGCCTTCTCAACAGACAATAAATTATTTGACCTAGCCAAAAACTTAGAAATTTACGCTTCGGTAATAAAGGAATTAAACAAGTTTTACGTCGATGAAATCGATCCAGCAAGTACCATCAAATCGTCAATAGACGGCATGTTGGAACAAATGGACCCTTACACCGAATATTATCCTGAAGAAGAAATTGATGATTTTTTAAGCATGACTACTGGAAAATACCAAGGAATTGGGGTCATTGTAGATAAAATAGAGGGGAATTATTATTTCGTACAGGTGGAAGAAAACGAGCCTGCCTTTAAAGCAGGCGTGCGAACCGGAGACCAAATTTTAGAAATCAATGGTCTTGATTTAAAAAACAACGACGTAGAGCCTTCTAAATTAATCAAGGGTCAGGCAGGCACAATATTGCATTTAAAAATTTTAAAACCCGATGAAATTTCTCCCAAGGCGATTGAAATTACTCGACAAACCGTGGTAGTAAAAAATGTATTGTATGCGGGTATGATTCAAAAGGAAATAGGGTATATTCAGCTCGACGATTTCAATGAAAATGCAGCCAAAGAAGTAAAAGCAGCTTTAATCCAATTGAAAAACCAAGGGATGAAAAAACTCGTTTTAGACATCCGAAATAATCCCGGAGGATTATTAACCCAAGCAGTGGATGTTTGCAATTTGTTTTTATCCAAGGATAAATTAATTGTAGATACAAAAGGTAAAGTTGAAGATTGGAACAAAACCTATAAAACCTTGAACCAAGGATTCGACACAAATCTCCCCTTAGTTGTTTTAATTAATGGTTATTCCGCCTCCGCTGCAGAAATTGTAGCAGGGGTTATGCAAGATTATGACCGTGCTGTTTTGTTGGGACAAAAAAGTTATGGAAAAGGACTCGTTCAAATTACACGAGATCTCCCCTACCGAACCAAACTAAAAATCACAACTGCCAAATACTATATCCCCAGCGGGCGTTGTATTCAGGCAATTGATTACCAACACAAAAAAGAAAAAAGTAAGCCAAAGGCCGACTCATCAACTAAAACTTTCCTAACACAAAACAAGAGAAAAGTTAAAGATGGGGGAGGTATTGCACCTGATATCCTCATCAAAGACGATTTGGAACGAGATTTTCTAAGCGCTTTATACAAAAAGGATTTATTTTTCTTATTCAGTCTTGAATATTATAAAAAACACAAAAACATTGCATCTGCCAAAGAATTTCAACTTTCAGAAAATGATTTTTATGAATTTATCGAATTCATAAAATTGAAAAAATTTACCTACCAAAGTCCATTTTCTGAAAAAATTAAAGAATTGGAAATTTTAGGAAAAGCAGAAAAATTAAATCCTGAGCTTCTAACTTCTTTAGAAAAATTAAAAAATAATTCGGCTTTGGGTTTGGAGCAATTGTTAAAGGACAATCAAAAAGACATTAAATACTTCATTGAGCATGAAATTACGGCACATTACTATTTCAGAAAAGGTGTCAAGGAATGGTCTATTAACAAGGACGATGCTATTTTAGAAGGCATTAAGGTTTTGAATCAAGAAGAAAAATATAATTCTATCCTTAAAAAGCATGTCCAATAATCATATTTTGGGAATAGAAACCTCAACATTGCATTGCTCTGTTGCAATTTTTACCAATGGGCAATTGGTAGCTAATAGGCTACTTACAGAAGAGGGTTCACACTCCAAAATGCTAACTATCTTAATTCAAGAGGTTTGCGAAGAGAGTCAAATTAGCCTAAATGAATTGGATGGGATTGCCGTTTCCATAGGTCCAGGCTCTTATACAGGCTTACGAATTGGACTTTCTACTGCAAAGGGAATTTGTTACGCTTTAGATAAACCTTTGATTACCATACCGACTTTACATATTCTTACGGAAGCTGCAAAATTACAATATTCAAGCAACTATTTTTGTCCAATGTTAGACGCACGCCGAATGGAGGTGTATACTTGTTTACTTGATCAACAAGGAAATGAGTTGGTACAAACCCAGGCAAAAATTTTATCGAATGAAAGTTTTATAGAAATCGAGCATCCTGTAGTTTGCTTTGGAAATGGTAGTTCAAAATGGGAATCTATTTGTGAAAACAAGAATTTTATTTTTTCATCTGATTTCAATTATCCAAACGCTATCTTTATGGGCAAATTAGCACATGAGGCCTTTTTGAACGAAAGATTCGAAAACCTTGTTTTAATTGAGCCCCTATATTTAAAGGAATTTGTGGGAACAAAACCCAAAACTAGCATGTAATGGAAATTATCAATAAAGTTGCTCAATCTGGATTAATTCAATTTGATTTAGAACAAATCAAACCCTCAGGAACACGCACTTTATTTGACTTAAAACCCCTTTTATTTCAAGAATTAGTATTAAAGGAAAAAGATTTTCGGGAGTTTCTAGTTCAACACGATTGGTCGCAATACCAAAATGCACATGTGGCAATTACTTGCACTGCTGATGCAATTATTCCTACATGGGCATTTATGCTACTAAGTATTCATTTAAAGCCTTTTGCTCAGACTATAATTGAAGGAAATTTGGAAGATTTGGAAAAGCAAATCTGGAAAAATGCAATTGATGAATTAAATTTGGAGGATTTCAAAGATGGGAAAATTGTGGTGAAAGGCTGTTCAAAAGAGGCCGTACCTTTAGCTGCCTATGTATATTTAAGTTCAAAATTACAGCCAATTGCCAAAAGTTTATTTTTCGGTGAACCCTGCAGTACCGTTCCATTATTTAAGAAAAAGTAATTCACTATGTCGAATCAAAACCAAGAACAATATCAGTTTATTGAAGAAATTCTTTCTGCACATGTAAGCAATGCGGGGAAAATCCAAGAATTTGAATTTTTCTATGGTGGAAACTTTAATTTAGCCGGTAGAATCAAAATTGATTTAGGCGAATATTTTATCAAATGGAATCAGGGCGAGCATAAAGGTTTATTGGAGTCAGAGGCAAAAAATCTAAAATTGTTGGCCTCCACGTCCACTGTTTCTGTCCCATCAGTTTTGGCTTTTGGCATTCAGCAAGAAAAGGAATTCCTCATAATGGAATGTGTACATTCTATAGAAAAGTCAAACAATTTCAATAGTGATTTGGGTGAAAAAATTGCCAAATTACATCAAAATACACATGCAAATGGATTTGGACTTGCCTATGATAATTTCATAGGACTAAGCCATCAACCCAATGAGTGGAATACCAACGGCGTAGATTTCTTTATTCAAAATAGATTGTTGTTCCAAATTGAAAAAGCTCTTTACGACAGAAAAATTGACAAGAAATTAGCTGAAAAATTTGAAAACTTTTTCAAAGAATTGCCGTCTATTTTCCCGCAAGAAAAATCCTCATTAATTCATGGTGATTTATGGACCGGCAATGTGATGGTCAACGAAAGTGGTCTTGCTACTTTAGTGGATCCTACCTGTTATTATGGATTTAGAGAAGCAGATATCGCTTTCTCAACTATGTTTGGTGGATTTGAAGAAGAGTTTTACAAAACGTATAATGAGCATTTTCCTTTAGAAAAAGGATTTCATACAAGAATACCGTATTACAATTTATATCCACTTTTGGTACATGTCAATTTATTTGGAGAAGGTTACATACCAACAATTGAAACAATTTTAAAACCTTTTTAATTTAGGTTCAACCAATTTTCTACCACTTCATCTGGATTTTGTGCCGTTGGGAAAAATGAAATTAATTTTCTCAAAATACCTTCTACAATGGGATCAGGGCAGGATGCCCCACACGTCAACATGATTATTACTTTATCTTTTTCAGGTATAAAGTTAGAGGTTTCCTTCTCCTTTTTAGATTCATAAAGAAAGTGCTTAACTTTTTTATTCGAAATCAATTTATCCTCTGAATTAATAAAATAAGTAGGCAATTTCTCCTCACACAAGGCAACAATATGTGAAGTATTAGATGAATTATATCCACCAGCCACTATAGCAAAATCTGCCTCCTGAGTCAATAATCCATAAGTTGCACTTTGATTATCGTTGGTTGCATAACATAAAGTATCACGTGTATCAGCAAACCTTTCAACTACCTCATTAGGCTGTAATTGATAAAAATCAACCATTGTTTTTCGTAGCAAGTCAACAATTTCTTGCGTATCAGAAGCCAACATGGTTGTTTGATTTACCACACCAATTTTTTGCAAATCCGTTTCTGGATTAAAACCTTTTGAATATTGCCCATGAAAATCACTAAAAAAATCAGCTCTATTTTTTTCCTTTCGCAAATAAGGGATTAACTTTTCAGCTTGGGCATAATTTTTTAAAATTAAAGTAGGTGCCGACTCCTTTGAATGCGAAAAAGTAGCTTTGGTTTCCTCATGTGTAGGCTTCCCATGCACAATGACCGTATATTGTTTTTGTCCAATTGCTGATGCCCTATTCCAAACCTTTTCTACAAATGGGCAAGTGGTATCATAGGCATAGGAATCTATCCCAATGGATTTTAATTTTTCTTGAATTTCCAATGTTGTACCAAAAGCAGGGACAATTACAATGTCATCAGATTTAAGTTCATTCCATGGAATGAGTTGATTCCCCTTCGTATCTTGAATAAATCGGAGTCCCCTATCTAATAAATCTTCATTTACAGAAGGATTATGAATCATTTCTGACAGCAAAAAAATTCTTTTGTCCGGGTGATTTTCAATTACCTGATAGGCTATTTCAATGGCATTTTCAACTCCATAGCAAAACCCAAAATGTCTAGATAGATAAATTTGGACTGGTCCAAAATCTAAAAAACTTGGTGAAAAATCTTTTTTAAGTTTATCTTTCACACGCCTCTTTTCCTTTATTTTCCCAATTAATTCACTTTTAAAAAGATTTGGAATAGAGAATGATTTCATTTTTTAAATTTTAGACAAAAATAATGTTCTAAAAAAAATTATATATATAAACATACAAAAAAACTAAAAAAAATTTCAGTTATTCAATCTATTAGCTAATTTTGTAGTCTAGAATAGCCACTAAAATTTAAATAAGCCGTAAAAGATGGGCAAGTATTCATTTTTTTCGAAATCATCAGTAACAATTAAATCTATGACTTTAAGTAGATTGGTGAATTATTTCTTAAAAAATCCTGTGAATATTTTATACACAGGCCTATTGGTTGTTGTTTTATTGCTTACATATGAAAATTCGTTTAGCAAGAAAAAACAATTAACCTCCCATTTTTCTGGTAAAATTGAATTTGGACAAACAAACGCCCATCAATTAATTACATCACAGGCTTCAGCAGAGTTTTCCATGGAAGGTGGACAGCGAGTTTTAACGCTAAAAATTACAGAGCCTAAAAATTTCGAATCGGTATTTATTAAATTATTTGATGTTAATGGAACGGGGACCTATTTTATTCCGGGTGATGGAAAAAATAGTAATATCGGAAATCTAATTAAAAATTTAAATAATTATAATGATAAAAATAATTTCTACGTTGCCTCACTCCCCAATGCAGATGGAGTTTTTAATGGCGTAGGAAGAATTAATATCACCAATATTTCCGATGAATTCGTGGAAGGTGATTTAATATTAGTAACAAATAATCCTCAGGGAGTGCAGGCTGTTTTAGAGTCGGCTAAATTCAGCATTTCCATCAATTAATATGAATTTCGAAACAGAAAGTGTACAAGCTTCTTGGGAACATATTCTGAATTTTTTAGAAAAATCTTTTGGAAAAAGACCTTCGGATGTAGATTCCGTTCTATTCTTAATTGGTATTCAAGAGTTAGGGCAGGGACCGAAGGAATTTAGCAAAGAGGAAAAACAGGATCTAATGCACATTGCAACCTGCAAGGTTCTTAGTTATTCAGGATTTTATCAATTGATCGGAAGCGATTCAGAGGGTTGGCCGCATTGGGATTTAATAAAACCTGTTCCCTCTTTACCTTTAAAAGAACAGGAAATTCTCATCAAATCACATATTATTCATTACTTTACAACCGAAATATTCTCGTGAAAATTATCAGTTATAATGTAAACGGAATCCGAGCAGCCATGCAAAAAGGCTTGGTTGATTGGGTAAAATTCAACAACCCTGATGTCATTTGTTTTCAAGAATTAAAGGCTGAAATTGAGCAAGTTGACCTGACGCCTTTCGAGGAACTTGGCTACTTCATTTATTGGCATTCTGCACAAAAAAAAGGGTATTCTGGAGTTGCTATTTTTACCAAAATTAAACCAAATCATGTAGAAATTGGCTGTGGAATAGAAATATACGACTATGAAGGTAGGGTCATCCGTGCTGATTTCGACAATTTCTCGGTAATGAGCGTTTATATGCCATCTGGCACTACGGGGGATGCCCGACAAGATTTTAAAATGAATTGGCTAGGCGATTTTACAAATTACATAAATAATTTAAAGGAAAAGCTTCCCAATTTGGTGATTTCAGGAGATTTCAACATTTGCCACCAAGCAATAGATATTCACAATCCCAAATCGAATGCAAACAGCTCAGGATTTTTGCCAGAGGAAAGAGCTTGGGTGAGTGAATTTTTGGAAACTGGATTTATTGATACCTTTAGACACCTAAACAACCAAGCACATCATTACAGTTGGTGGAGTTACCGTGCGGGTGCAAGAAGTAAAAATTTAGGTTGGCGTATTGATTACCACATGGTCAGCAAAGGTCTACAAAATAACATCTCAAACGTTGCTATCCACCCTGAGGCAGTACATTCCGACCATTGCCCCATCGCACTTGAATTAAATTTTTAGTTATGATTTACGAAAAACACGTATTTATTTGTACAAACGACAAAGATGCACCCAAAAAATGCTGCGGTTCTGGCCATGGAATGGAATTAATTAATGCCATGAAAGCTGAATGGGAGAAAGCAGGCAATCCTAAAAAAATCCGAATACAAAAATCGGGTTGTTTGGATGTTTGTGGAAAAGGCCCTGCAATGGTTGTTTATCCAGAAGGTGTATTTTACGGGAACGTTCAAATCAGCGATGTCCAAGAAATAGTTGAGAAACACCTTACAAATGATGAAATTGTAAGTAGGTTACAAATTGGCTAAATTGCGGTATGATTTACAGAATTTATCCAACCCTTTTGAATTCCTATTCTATGTATTTGAATCAAACAAAAGATTCAAATGGGAAAATTATGGTGGACGAAATTGAAATGATTGAGCGCATCAATCGTGTCAAAAAGCCTACCACAGGTGCCCAACAAAAAGGTTTGGATTTCGAAAAAGCAGTATTTTTAGGACAAGGAGAGGAATTTTTCGAAGAATCTGTCATTGAAAAAGCAAGAAACCTAATCCCTCAAAGATATAAAACTCAGTTTTATTTAGAGTCGCGGCACAAAAACTGTTTGATTTATGGGTATGTGGATGGCGTTGGAGAAAATATTGCCTTCGATTTAAAGACAACCTCATTTTACTCTCCAAACCGTTTCGCATCTAATCACCAAAACTTATATTTGTTAGGTTTGCAAAAATATGGAATTGAGCAATTAGATTACATCATAACTGATTTCAAAGAAGTTTATGTAGAAAGTTATCAATTGAATACATTTGACTTTAATCCTTTATACAATCAAATCGAATCTTTCACACATTTCTTAGAGGAAAACAAAAAATTCATTCGAGATAAAAAAATCTTTGACCGCAAATCAAACGACCAACAATTATCAATTTTTGATTAAATAACTATCCAGTTTTCTAATTCCTTTAGTTTCCTAATCTGTCTTTTGGCTTGGCTTTCAACCCCTAATTCATTCAAATGAATGGCGGGAATACCTACTTGTTCGGCTCCCCAAACATCAATTTTCTCGTGATCACCAATCATCAGCACCTCTTCGGCTTTTGAATTGGCTAAATTTAGCGCATATTGGAAAAAAGCTGGATCAGGTTTTTTTGCCTGAGCTTCTTGAGAAGTGATAATTCCTGCAAAATGATGTTTAATTCCTGAACCAGAAATTTTAATATCCTGGACATCTGAAAATCCATTTGTTAAAACAAATAAGGGATATTTTGAATTTAATCGTTCAATTATTTCAATTGCCCCTTCAATCATTTGAGATTTTCGAGGAGTAATTTCCAAAAATAGGTCTCCAAATTTCAGATAATCTCCTTCTAAATTCATTTGCTCAAAAATTCTTTGAAAACGAGTAGCTCGTAATTCCTCCTGACTAATTCTTCCGAATTGGTACTCCTCCCACAAAAAATTATTAATAAGTTGATAAGATGTGAAAAAAGAATCAAAACCTCCTGGATGTTGCGCATCTAAATCAAATTGATGAAATAATTCAGATAAGGATTGACTTGCGTTGGCATCGTGGTCCCATAAGGTATGGTCCCAATCAAAAAAAATAGCTTTCGGTTGAAAAATCATAAAACAAAAATAATAAAGATGTACCTTTGTTGGATAATAAAATTTCTATGGAACATCAATTACAATTAAAAAAACCATTGGCATTTTTTGACTTGGAAACCACTGGTGTACAGGTTCAAAAAGACAGAATCGTTGAAATAGCAATTGCCAAGGCACATATTGATGGAAGCATTGAAATAAAAACAAGGAGAATTAACCCAGGAATACCCATTCCACTTGAAGCTTCCTTAGTCCATGGAATTTATGATGAGGATGTAAAAGATGAGCCCAGTTTCAAACAAGTGGCCAAATCTTTAGCTCAATTTTTGGAAGGTTGCGATTTAGCCGGATTCAATTCCAACAGATTTGATGTACCGATGTTGGTGGAAGAATTTCTTCGAAACGGTGTTGATTTTGAGGTAAAAAACAGAAAATTGATTGATGCCCAACGTATTTATCATTTGATGGAACCGAGAAATTTGTCTGCAGCCTATAAATTTTACTGCAAAAAAGAATTAAAAAATGCACACTCGGCAGAAGCAGATGTATTAGCTACTTTAGAGGTTTTAAATGCACAAGTTAAGTATTACGAAAATACACCGTTGAAGGATGAAAACGATAAAGAATATTTTCCAATTCAAAATGACATGTCGGTTTTAAATCAGCTCTCCACCAATAATTTGATTGATTTTGCAGGAAGAATGGTTTATAATAAAGAACAAGTAGCGGTGTTTAATTTTGGAAAACACATGGGAAAACCGGTTGCAGAAGTGTTAGCTAAAGAACCTTCTTACTATGATTGGATTTTAAACGGTGAGTTTCCTGAAGATACTAAGAGAAAACTTACAGAGATTAAATTGAGTGGATTTAAACGATAATCATATTTTTATTCGATTTTATCGTTTTATTTAGTATTTTTGCCACGCAAAAAAGCTTTCAAAGGTTTCTAAAATGGAAACCAAAACCGACAGATTTATGCAGTCAATACCTGAAATTATAAGAACAATACCTTTAACGCATTACATACTTTTAAGCTCTGCACTTTTTGCAATTGGCGTTTTAGGAGTATTAACCCGCAGAAATGCCCTTATCGTTTTTATGGCGATTGAATTGATGCTTAATGCAGTCAATTTACTTTTAGCAGCATTTTCATCTTATTTTTCAGACCCAGCGGGTCAAATATTTGTATTTTTTATTATGGCCGTTGCAGCAGCAGAAGTAGCCGTTGGATTAGCTATTATTGTAATGATTTATCGAAATATTCAAACTATCGATATTGGATTACTGAATAAATTGAGAAATTAAAATCGCATTTGCCTAATTTATTGATATATGTCGTCAATACTATTTATACCTCTTTTACCATTGATTGGATTTTTGATCAATGGTCTTTCCTTTCCAAAATTATCTAACCCAGTTGCGGGAATTATTGGAACGATTCCACCATTAGCAGCATTTGCTTTGTCTTTACAATTGTTTTTACAATTTGATGGCAATACCCAAATTGTACCTTTATTGGATTGGATTTCGGTTGGAGAATTATCAATCCCGATTGCATTTCAAATTGACCAATTGTCGCTTTTGATGCTTTTGATTATTACAGGAGTTGGAACCTTGATTCATGTGTATTCAAGTGCATATATGTCACACGATGAAGGATTTGGCAAATTTTTTGCCTTTTTAAACCTTTTCGTGTTTTTCATGTTGCTGTTAGTAATGGGCTCTGGCTTCGTTACCTTGTTTATCGGCTGGGAAGGTGTTGGATTGTGTTCTTATTTATTGATTGGATTTTGGAACAAGAAAAATAGTTATGGAGATGCTGCAAGAAAAGCATTTATCATGAACAGAATTGGTGACTTAGGTTTCTTAATCGGCATATTTTTATTGTTTCAAGAATTTGGAACTGCAACCTACCAAGAAGTTTTTGAAGCAATAAAAGCAGGTAATGGATCTAATTTAGGATTAATTGCTTTCTGTTTATTTATTGGTGCAATGGGTAAATCTGCCCAAATTCCATTGTTTACATGGTTGCCAGATGCAATGGCGGGACCAACCCCAGTTTCAGCATTGATTCACGCAGCTACCATGGTAACTGCAGGTATTTACATGGTTATTCGTGCCAATGTACTGTTTGAAATGAGTCCAGAAGTATTACACTTTGTTGGATGGATTGGTCTAGCAACTGCCCTTTTAGGTGCAGCAATTGGTTTATTCCAAAACGACATCAAAAAAGTTTTAGCCTATTCTACTGTATCTCAATTAGGTTATATGTTTATGGGATTAGGAGCATCGGCCTACACTGCCTCTTTTTTCCATGTAATGACTCACGCGTTTTTTAAGGCTTTGTTGTTTTTAGGGGCAGGATCGGTTATTCATGCCATGTCAGATGAGCAGGACATTCGTAAAATGGGCGGATTAAAATCGCAATTACCAATAACTTATATAACTTTTTTATTAGGAACTATTGCCATTGCAGGTATTCCTCCATTTGCTGGTTTCTTTTCCAAAGATGAAATTTTAGCACATTTATATCACCACGATATCGTGATGTGGGCATTGGCAATTGTTGGTTCTGCCTTGACTTCCTTTTATATGTTCCGTGTGTTTATAGTAACTTTCCACGGAGATTTCAGAGGCACACAACACCAAGCAGATCATTTACATGAATCACCTATAGCCATGACATTACCTTTGATAGTTTTGGCGGTTTTATCTGTAATTGGAGGAATTATTAATTTACCAGCTTTTGTTGGTGGAAATGAATTTTTGGCACATTGGTTGAATCCAATCTTACCTGAAGGTTCACATGAGGCGCTTGAAGTACATTTCGCAAGTTTAGAATTTTTAGCTCCTTTAGCGGCTGCCTTTATTCCAGCAATTTTTGCCATTCAATTGTATGGTAGCAAAAAAGCAGTTCCAGCTGCAGATGCAGAAATTTCAGGAATTCAAAAAATCATTTATGACAAGTTTTACATTGATGAGGCCTATAATTTCTTATTTGTAAAACCTATTCAATTTTTATCCCAATTTTTCTACTCATTTATTGACTTCCTTATAATTGATTTATTGGTGGAGTCAACTGGAAAGTTTGTAAAAAGCAGTTCAAACGAATTACGCAAACTACAATCAGGAAACATTGGATTTTATATTTTCATGATGGTTGCTGCAATTGCAATTATTTTGGCTTGGACATTGAAAAGTTGGATCTTTTAATTTAGAAATCACAAAGGAATGTATTTATTATTTATACTTTTATTTCCCCTATTACTTGGCAGTTTTCTATTAATTGCCAAACCTGCAAAAGCCTTTGGACTTGCGCTTGGAGGTTCAATCATTGAATTAATTATTTCTTGCATTCTTTTATGTGATGCAAACACAGGCAAACTACCTACAGAGTTTATTAGCAATTGGATTCCAGAAGCTGGACTAAAATTTGCACTTTTTGTAGATGGAATCAATGGCATTTTGATTTTATTGACTGCACTTTTAGTTCCTTTCATCATTGGTTCAACAGCTGGTAGTGAAAAGGCCAATGATGCAAAATACCAAGGATTGATTCTAACTATGCAAGCAGCCCTAATGGGTGCATTTTTGGCAAAAGATGCCTTTTTATTCTACTTCTTTTTTGAAGCATCTTTATTACCAATTTATTTCATTATCAATTTATACGGTAGTGAAAACCGCACAAAAATTTCTTTCAAATTCTTTGTTTATACCCTTTTCGGATCCTTGTTTTTATTAATTGGCTTGATTTATGTGTACCTAAGAACTCCAGGAAATACGCCTTCTGCAGATTTCGAAACACTTTATCAAACAGCATCAGTTTTAAGTACGAAAGAACAAAGTCTTTTGTTTTTAGCCTTTTTTATTGCTTTTGCAATTAAGATGCCGATGTTTCCATTCCACACTTGGCAGCCTGATACCTACACAGTAGCACCTAGTCAAGGAACTATGTTATTGTCGGGAATCATGTTGAAAATGGGAACCTATGGAGTGATTCGAATGATTGTTCCAATGTTTCCAGCAGGTATCGCTAATTGGGGAAATTGGGTAATTATTTTGTCCGTCATCGGTGTTTTATATGGTTCAATAATTGCCATTCAACAAAAAGATATGAAGCGCCTATTAGCTTACTCCTCCTTTGCTCACGTTGGATTGATGTCAGCTGGTATGTTAACTCTATCCAATGAAGGAATTCAAGGTGCTCTTTACCAAATGCTTTCACATGGTATCAACATTGTTGGTTTATTTTTTATTGTTGAAGTAATTGAAAGAAGGACTCAATCGAGAGATTTAGACCAATTAGGAGGTATAACAAGCGCCTCAAAGGTTTTATCGATCGGTTTTATTATTTTAAGTTTAGGTTCTGTAGCACTTCCATTAACCAATGGATTTGTGGGAGAATTTTTATTGCTTAAAAGTGTTTTCGATTACCAATTAACTATTGGCATTATCGCCGGAATTACCATTATTTTAGGCGCTGTTTATACCCTACGTATGATTCAAAAATCTATGTTTGGGAATGCATCTAAATTCAGCATAAATTTTGAAGATTTAACAATTTCAGAAAAATTAGTAATTATCCCACTTTGCATTTTAGTGGTTTTGGGAGGAATTTTCCCGACAGTTGTTTTAAATTATAGTCAACCTGCTGTTGACTTATTATCTAAGTGGATCAAGTAAAAAAATTGAAGATATGACGCCTGTTATTGCTTTATCACTTTTCGGCATAATTAATTTATTTTTAGGTTTTACGTTCAAACGTCAAAGTCTTCAAGTAGTTACTCTATTATTCATCATTTGCAGCATGGCATTAACAGCTATGGATTGGAACCACGAATACCTTTGGTTCGGCGATATGATGAAAACAAACAATCTTTCGATCAATTTTAGCTTGATTATTCAGTTAGCTGGTTTATTGGTGGTAGCTTTTTCAAATGGATTTGGAAAAGATGAGGTATATACCCAACCAGCAGAATATTATGCAATATTGCTTTTCTCCTTGGTCGGTGCCTTGTTAATGGTATCGTTCCAAAATCTCATCATGCTTTTTGTTGGTTTGGAAATTTTATCTGTAGCTATGTATGTTTTAACAGGCTCTGACAAAAGAAATTTGCGTTCAAATGAGGCTGCACTTAAGTATTTTTTAATGGGTTCATTTGCCACTGGATTTTTACTTTTCGGTATTGCCTTAGTTTATGGTTCAACCCGTTCCCTTTATATTTCAGGAATTTTATATAATTTATCGCATACCGCTCCTGAATCTCTACCAAGCTTTTTATATGCAGGTATTATCCTAATGGGCATTGGATTATTGTTTAAAATATCAGCAGCTCCTTTTCACTTCTGGACTCCAGATGTCTATGAAGGTGCGCCAACTATTTTCACCATGTTTATGTCAACAGTCGTGAAAACAGCAGGTTTTGCTGCTATCTATCATATTTTAGATGTAACATTCGGTGGATTTCAAAAAAACTGGATCATCACTGTTTATTTTATCACAATTATCACTTTAATTTTAGGTAATATTTCAGCAGCATATCAACAAAGTGCAAAACGAATGTTAGCCTTTTCAAGTATATCGCATGCAGGATATATGTTATTAACTGTTTGTGCAAACCAACCAAGTACTTCTTCCAATATTTTATATTACAGTTTAGCTTACACCCTGGCAACAGCGGTTTCATTTGCTGTATTAATGGTAGTTGCAGAATACCAAACAGGTAGGACTGAAAAACCTGAAAATTTTGATGCACTAAATGGTTTAGCAAAAAATAATCCAAGTTTAGCATTTGCATTTACAGTGGCTTTATTGTCCTTGGCTGGGATCCCATTAACCGCAGGATTCTGGGGAAAGTTTTTTGTCTTTACAGATATGTTCAACAAAAACTTAACCTATCCAATTATCATTGCCGTATTGATGTCTGCAGTGGGTATTTATTATTATTTCAAAGGAATCATTTCAGTCTATTTCAATTCAGGTGAAATAGAAAAAATTGAAACTTCATTTTTATTTAAAATTGCACTTTGGTCTGCTTGTATTGGCACTTTAGTTTTAGGAATTTATCCAACATTGTTAAAATCGATCTTCTAATTGTCTAAAACTGAATCCAATATTTTTAACAAAAAGGACCTAATCGCCTATTTTTTCGTGGCGGGAACTGGTGCAATTGTTCAATTGGTAAGTGGATCTATTATTAAAGATTGGTTTTCCCTAAGTTATGACAAATCTATTTTCCCAGCCTATTTAATTGCCTTAGTTGTTGGGTTTATTTTAACTAAACTATTTGCATTCGATGTTCGTAATACGAATAAGACTCAAAGAGAAATGATTAAATTTTTCATCGTTGCCATTTTCTCTGGATTTGTAACTTGGGGATTTAGTGTAGGTTCCTATAAATTATTTAATTCTTTTACTGAGGATTTCCAATTAGTAATACCATACTCCCACAAAAAAATAAACCTTACACAAAATGCTTCTACACTAATTGGGATGGGCTTTAGCTTTATTTCCAATTACATTTTGCACAAAACCTTTACTTTTAAAAGCAGTGGTTTTTACGACCGTTTCAAGGCCCTCATCAAGTAAATTTTAAGTTTTTTTGCCAAAACTTAAAAAAAACTTAAAAAAAACTTAAAAAATTTTGCAATATCCAATTTAATCTAATAGCTTTGTGGCTCAAACCTTAAAAAATTAAACAAAATGAAAAAATTATTCGCTTTAGCATTCGTTGCTGGAATGGTTACTTTAGCTTCTTGTGGTGAGAAGAAAACAGAAGCTGCTGCTGATTCAGTTGCTGCTGATACAGCTGCTGCTGCTGCTGTTGATACTGCTGCTGCAGATACTGCTGCTGCTGATACTGCTGTTGCAAAGTAATTCATTACGAATTCGAAAAAAAGAGTCCTTCTTCCGAAGGACTTTTTTTATGCCCTATGAAAAGCAAACCTATTCAATCATTTTTTGACCACTTTCCCCCTACAGTGGCTGAATATTGCTTTCAACTTTGGCATGAAAACGATTTTAAGTTTATCGTTAGCAAAAGTAGACATACGAAATATGGAGATTACCGATACCATCCAACTAAGGGACATAGCATTACAGTAAATCACAACTTAAACCCTTACGCATTTTTAGTAACCTATATACACGAAGTTGCTCATTTAACCACCTATTTAAAATTCAAAAACAAAGTTCAACCGCACGGGTCCGAATGGAAAAAAGAATTCAAAGATTTATTTGATCCCATTTTAGAACCAGAACTTTTACCGGAGAATTTAATTAACATTTTAAAAAAATACCTCGCAAATCCGAGTGCATCATCAGCCACCTATGCACCATTAGTAGAAATCCTAAAAACATTTGACCCCCAAAGCGACAAAGTTTTATTAAAAGATCTACCAGAAAATGCAGCATTTTTAATTAAAAACCTGTTGCTTGTCAAACAAAAACTCAACAGAACACGTTATTTTTGCATAGACCCTAAAACCGGGAAGAAATATTTAGTTTCCAAAAATGCAAGTATTCAACCAGTTGAAATTCCTTCCTAAGTTTTTCCTGATTCAGCTTTTTGGCTTGATAATAAGTTTTGCTTCTTATTCACAAGATTTTTCTAAAGGGCGGTGGTTCAAGTTATTTATACCGAAAGAGGGCCTTCAAAAAATTGATGGAAATTGGTTTATTCAACATAATATCCCATTAAGTAGCCTTAATACAGAAAAAATAGCTATATATTCCGAACAAAATTCAAATCAAGTTGATGGTATTTCGCCAATTGACCCTAAAAATTTAAAAAACCTAAAAAAAACTCCAGTCCTTCAAATAGGCCTTGAAGACAAAATCTTTAATGCGGAGGATAAGCTTTTTTTTGCAATCAAAACCTTTGAATCAATTTATTCCGATTCAACATTTTGTTATGTCCAATTAGATGAAGCGATAAGTAATTGGGCAAGTGCAGAAAAATCTACTGCCAGTGGAAATTCGACAAATTTCGCCTACGAGAAACTAACCTGGAAAGAGGAAAAATTTAATTTTCTACAATCAGGGCAACTTTGGATATCTGAACCATTTTATAAAGGCGAACAAAAAAAAATAAACTTCCCTTTGAAAGATTTTGTACCAAATGAAAAAAATATTTTAAAGGTAGATTTATTTGCCTCCTCAATTTATCCCTCTCAAATTTCCATTACAACTAATTTAGGCAATATAACACAGACATTTGAACCCATTTCTGGTGAACGATATGATAAAAAAGCAGAGAAAAAATCGGTAGTCCAATCAGGTAGGGCCAGTAATTCAATTGCCAATTTTGAAACTACTTTTCAATTTGAATCAAAAGCGGGTTCAGGAAATATTGGGAAAGTAAATTTTTGGTATCCAAAAAAATTAACAGGAATTGAAAATAATACTTGGTACGAATTTCATGATTTCAATCCAAACTTGAAACTTGAAAACACCAACAACAACACGCAGATTTGGAGCCTTCAAAAAGATGGTTTTCATTATTGGGGAAATGGAAATTCTATAATTAAAATAAGTGGCGATTCCACTAGTCTAGTCCTTGCAAGTAATTCAGAAAATGCAGCAGAACCAAAGTTTCTGAATAAACTAGAAAACTTTAATACTGATTTAGCAACAGGAACCGAGCTATTAATCCTTTGTCCAAAAGAATTTGAAAACGCCTCAAAAAATCTGGCATCCTATAAAATTGAAAAAGGAATTAAAACAGAAATTAGAATTCCGGAAAATATTTATACAGCATTTAGTGCTGGCAAATTAGATCCCAATGCCATCCGTAATTATATTTTTGAGCAAAAAAAAATAAAGAAAAGCCAACTTAAATACCTCTTATTGTTTTCCGATGCAAGTGTAGATGTAAAAGAAAAAAATATTTTAAGCAAAAATGATTTAAGTATTTCCAAAATCCCAAGTTTTGAAAGTACTGAATCCCTTTATCCTTTAAACTCCTATGTAAGTGATGATTTTTATGGTATTTTAACAGATTCACTGGGCCAATGGGATCAAGATTTCAATTCATTTAGTCCAATGGAAATTGGAATCGGCCGAATTCCAGCAAAATCTATTGCTGAGGCAGAAATGATGGTCAATAAATTAATTGAAGGGCAAAAGCATCCGAATCATCAGTTAACTTTTGTGGCAGACGATGAAGATTCAAATATCCACATCATTGATTCAGAAAGTTTTTCAAAAAAGATTTCTGCTAATATGCCAGAAATACCCATACAAAAATTATACATTGATGAATACCCTATGAAACAGTCAAATGGAATTTATACAAGTCCAGAGGCAAACAAGAAATTAGTAGATCTATTTTATAAAGATGCAGGATTTATTCATTTCATGGGACATGGATCAGAGAGTGGATGGACAGATGAAAAAATTTTAACCATTAATGATATTGTATCTCTAAAAAACAAAAATAACTTACCCATTTTATTTACGGCTACTTGTCAATTTGCAAAATTTGATAACCCCTACATCTTATCTGGTGCAGAGGCATTATTATGTTCCGATACTGGTGGATCCCAAGCAATTATTGGCACTTCTAGACCCGTATTTCAGAGTAACAATTTTACTTTTGGCAATAATTTTTATGAATTAGCTGCTCAACATAAATCTGAAAAAAACTACAGAATTGGAGATTTAGTAAAAGACACAAAAAATGCTGGAAAAGGACAAATTGGCAATAGAAATATCGTTCTTCTAGGTGATCCAAGCAGCTCAATACCTTGGAATTATCAAAAGTTAACCATTGACAAAACAGATTTCACCCTTGGAAAAGCCAATGAAATTATCATCCATAATTCTTTAAATTCAGAAATTACAGGGAATCTTAGGGTTTCTTTAAGTAATATTCCAACACAAACTCTCGGGACTAAGTCCCCAAAATTCAATTTTCTTCAATCGGGAAACGATCTTTTGATAAAGGAAATTAGTTTAAAACCAGGAAGCAACAAAATTAATATACCTGCATTTACTTTACAGGAGTTGGTATCAGAAGAAATCACAATTCAGTTTTCAAAAAGTAATAACAGCAATGAAAATTATTTGGGAACAATGAAATTTCCAATTAAAAAAGGTATTCAAAATGTTATTGACAAAGAAGGCCCTAATATTGTACAATCTAAATTTAACGACAATTTTTTTACAATTTCGGACAGCTCTGGCATAGGTCAACTATTGGCAACGAATCAAAAATCGTATGTAACTATTAACGACAGTTTACAATATCCAATTGATACCTTTGTAAAAGATTTCAAACAACTAAATCAATGGTCAGTTGAAATTGATGAATCAATTTTGTCAGTTGGTGAAAATAAAATCATTTTCAACGTAAGTGATTTACTTCAAAATGAAACTAAAAAAGATTTTAGAATTACCTATGATAAGTCATTCGAAAATCCATTGAAAGTATATCCGAATCCTTATATAGATCAATTTACAATTCAATTAAAGAGTGTAAATTTGTGGACGAACTATCCATATAAACTAATAATATATGATGTAATAGGTAATCAAGTAGAGGAAATAAATGGTCGTTTTCTTGATGGCAATGAGGTGGTAAGGCCTCAAAATTTACGACCTAAACAAATTTATTTTTATAAAATTGAAATTTTAGAACCAGTTAATCGTTTTACAAAAAGTTATTTTGGAAAAATATTTCCAATTAATTGATATTGTCAGTAAAGATTTGTTTAAAATTATAATTATAAGTTAAAATTTATTACCTTTGAACATAAATGATTACTAATAAAAGCATAAAACTCTCTCAAAACATATTCAATATGATTAATAAATCAAAAGTTATTGGCTCACTCCTAACGGTATTTTTCACGAGTGTTTCAAGTTTTGTGTTTGCTCAAACAACACAAAATCTAATCCCTAGCCCTACGATGTTATTCTTAAATGTTGCACCAGATGCACGTGCAGCAGGTATGGGAGATGCTGGTGTAGCGGTTTCAACAGATGTTAATTCCATTTTTTGGAATCCTGGAAAATTAGCAACTTCTGAAAATAATTTAGGATTTGCAGTTTCGTATTCTCCATGGTTGAAGAATATCGTTCAAGATATGGCTTTATATAATGTATCTGGATATCAGAAAAAAGGTAATGACCAAGCATTTGGTTTTTCTATCATTTACTTTGACCAAGGTACTTTTCAAGCAACTTCTTCTACTGGAACTAGCTTAGGTAACTTCAACTCTAAAGAATATGCCATCACTGGAACTTATTCTAAAGTTTTAACAAAGATTTTATCACTAGGTGTAAATTTAAAATACATTAATTCAAACCTTTTGGGTTCATTCCAATCAAGCAATACAGTAATGACTCCAGCTCAGACAGTAGCAGCTGATATTGGTTTGTTCTGGAATAAGAATTCTGGTAAAAGTTGGAATACTAAATATGGTTTAACTTTATCAAATATTTCTGGTAAGGTATCCTATGGTGGATCTGACAAAAACTTTATTCCAACAAACTTACGTTTAGGAATGGCAAGCACTAAGGATTTAGGTGAAGGAAATAAATTCACAGTTGCCTTAGATTTCAATAAATTAATGGTTCCAACACCAAAAGATGCTGCTGGCTCTAACCTAAAAGATGTAACTGCAATTGGTGGCATTTTCTCTTCTTTATTCGATTCGCCTAATGGTTTTGGGGATGAATTAAAAGAGGTTACTACTTCTTTAGGTATTGAATATTTATTAAAAAATACATTTGCTTTAAGAACTGGTTACTTTAACGAAAGTGCAGAAAAAGGTAATAGAAAATATGCTACTTTCGGAGTAGGTTTTAAATTAGACCAAAAATACAATTTTGATTTTTCTTACTTAGTTCCAACTGGATCTAATAGCCCATTATCAAACACATTACGTGTTTCCTTAATTGCTGCTATTAATAGTGGCGGAAATACTACTAAGTAATAAATAAATACAATATAGATTTCAAATGACATCCCTTGGGGTGTCATTTGTATTTTAAATAGATTCAAGATGTTAAATCGAAGCGTTCCTCCTGTATCCCACCCCATTCAAGCTGTAGCTTTTCCGAAACCAAAGACGATTGAATTAAGCAATGGGATTGATTTACACATTATTTCATTGGGAGACCAAGAAGTCTTTAAATTGGAATTAGTTTTTCCGGCTGGAGCCATTTTTGCAAACAAGCCAGGTATTTCTGGACTAACGGCTCAATTGATGAAAAGAGGAACTCAATCACTCAATTCATTTGAATTAAATGAAGCCTTTGATTTTTATGGCGCCTATTGGGATATAAGTAACCAGCTCGACAATTCAACACTTACCATTTACAGTTTATGTAAACATTTGCCCAACTTACTTCCATTGGTGCTAGATATTTTAGAAAACAGCTTAATTTCTGAGGCTGAATTTACAAACGAACTTGAAATTGAAGTTCAAAAAAACAAACATAATTGGGAAAAAACATCCTTTGCAGCTAACCAATATTTCCGAAAACATTTATTTGCCAATGACCCTTATGGTAGAATTTCCAATGAGCAATCGCTTCGAGCAATTGAAGTAAATGATTTAAAATTATTTTATGAAAATTTTTGGAAAGGCAGCAAACCTACCATTATTCTCTCTGGGAAAATTTCAAACAAAGAAATAGAAGCAGTTGTAAAAAGTTTTGAAAGTCTTTCTTTCAAGCAAAAAACAGATTTGAAAACACCTGAATTACAAATTGGGAAGGATCAAGTTTTTTACCAAGAAAAAGAAAATGCCTTGCAAACCTCCATTCGTTTCGGGAAAATTGGTGTACAAAGAACCAATCCAGATTATTTCAAATTTGCTGTTTTAAACACTGTTTTAGGAGGATTTTTTGGTTCAAGATTACAAAAAAATATTCGTGAAGAAAAAGGATTTACATACGGAATTTCATCCTCCAATGTTGCCCTACAAAGAGCTGCTTATTGGATTGTTGGAACAGATGTAAATAAAACAAATGCCAACCAAACCATTGAGGAAATCAACAAAGAAATTAAAAAACTGCAAACAGAACTAGTAAGTGAAGATGAATTAAGCTTGGTTAAAAACTATTTGATGGGAAGTTTTGTGGGGGAATTAACTCAGGCCTTTGAAATTTCAGAAAAAGTAAAAATTATTTGTTTAGAAAATCTTCCCAATGATTTTTACGACCAATTCCAAAGTCAAATTTTATCCTGCACTTCAAAGGATCTAATTGAATTGGCCAATACCTATTGGGAAGAAAATCAATTTTTTGATATTAGAGTTGGCTAAAAACGTGCCAACTCTCTAAATTCATTTACACGACCTGCTAACTCTTCTTCTGTGATTTCCAACAATCGCTCAGTGCCAAATTTTTCCACACAAAAAGAGGCCATTGCAGAGCCATGAACAACTGCCTTACGCATATTGTCAAATGAAATATCATCTGTCTTTGCAAGGTATCCGATAAATCCCCCTACAAAAGTATCTCCTGCACCTGTCGGATCAAAAACTTCCTCTAGGGGCAAAGCCGGACAATAAAACATTTTATTTTCTTGGAATAAAAGTGCACCATGCTCTCCTTTTTTAATGATCAAGGTTTTAGGTCCCATGTCCATAATTCTTTTGGCTGCAACGCGTAAAGAATAATGTTCAGACAATTGGCGAGCCTCCTCATCATTGATACACAAGACATCTACTTGTTTCAAAACTTTCTTTAAATCGTCCATGGCTACGTTCATCCAGAAATTCATCGTATCCATCACTACTAATTTGGGGCGCTTAGCCAATCCGTTAATCGCATCTATTTGAACTTGAGGGGTAAGATTACCTAACATCAGATATTCACAACCTTGGTAACTTGTAGGAATAGCCGGTTGAAAATCTGCCAATACATTTAGTTCCGTTATTAAAGTATCGCGGTCATTCATATTATTGTGGTATTTCCCAGACCAAAAAAACGACTTTTCACCTTCCTTAATTTGAAGTCCATCCAAATTAATATTTTTTGACTTCAACATATCCATGTATTCCTCTGGAAAATCGTCTCCAACTACGGCAACAACATTTACTTGAGGCACGAAAAATGCAGCAGAAAGGGCAATATAAGTACAAGAACCCCCGATGATTTTATCCGTCTTTCCATACGGTGTTTCCAAGGCGTCAAATGCAACTGTACCAATTGATAATAAACTCATAAAATTAAAATTAACCAACGCGTGGGCATCTTTCAAATACCTGGTTGGGGTTAAACAAAAAACGATAGGTAATATATGTTTTATCATTTGTGGCACCTAATTGCGACACAAATCGTAACATCTTCGGATTAAAATCGCCTATCCAGTTCATATCCATAGTTTTGTACGGATAATATGGATTTTCACGGGCAACTTGTCGAAATCTCAATGCAATTGCCGACTCCACTCCTTTTCCTTGGTGCTCGGGTACAACTCCAAAAATAACCCCACAAGCTCTTGTTAGCACTCCTTTGGCCTTCAGCAACAAAAATTTAATCATTCCAAACACATTTAATTTCCCATTTAAATGCTTAACGATTTGATTCAAATCTGGAATAACTATGAAAAATGCGACTGGATCGCCCTCTTTGGTATAGGCAAACCACAAAAGCTGCTCGTCAATGATTGGCTTCATTTTTTTAACCAGTTTTTGTGCCTGCTCGGAAGACATGGCTTTCACACCAGGAAATTTTGCCCAGGCCGCATTAAAAATTATTTTAAAATCTTCTGCATATTTAGGCAAATTTGATTTCTCAATTTGTTGAAAATAATAATCGGGATTTTCAAAAATTCTTCTTGCTTTTTCTTCAACAGCGGCAGTTACATTCGGATGACTAATTGACGAAACAAAAACCAATTGCTGGAAATAATCTTTAAATCCGTATTTCTCAAAAAAATCGATGTAATATTTCTTTGTCCAAGGCATCTTATAGGTGGGTTCAAACTCCCAACCCTTGACCATCAATCCCCAAAAACTATCCCTTTCACCAAAGTTTATCGGACCATCCATGGCTTCCATTCCCCTTTCCTTTAACCAATCTCTGCAGGCATCAAATAGGATAAAAGCGGCTTTTTCGTCTTCAATACACTCAAAAAAACCCATTCCCCCTACAGGAATTTCTCCTACTTTTGCCTCCTTGCCATCATGAAAAGCTGCTACACGACCAATTACATGTTCATTTTCATCGAATAATAGCCATCGAATAGCCTCCCCCTTTTCAAGGTGTGGATTTTTTTGAGGGTCAAAAATGGATTGAATGTCATTATCCAGCGGTCTAATCCAATTTGCATCATTTGCATAAAGTTCCACAGGGAATTCTATGAATTTTTCTTGCAATTTTTTATTATCACCTATTTCTTGAAGACGCATATTTCTGAATAATTCTACAAAGATAAGTGATTATCTGCTGATTTTTTGGCAACGTAAAAAGAATGAATTAATTTTAATTCTTGTACACCTAATTTAGGTACAAGGTTTAGAAAATAACATGCAAGCATTAAAGATTTACAACACGTTAAGTAGGGAAAAGGAATTATTTGAACCTTTAAATGCACCCCATGTTGGGATGTACGTTTGTGGGCCAACTGTTTACAATTATGTTCATTTAGGCAACCTCAGAACTTTTACTTCTTTTGATATTTTATATAGGTATTTAAACCATATTGGCTACAAGGTTCGTTATGTACGTAACATTACAGATGTTGGACATTTGGTGGGTGACGGTGATGAGGGTGAGGATAAAATTGGCAAAATGGCCAAATTGGAAAAATTGGAGCCAATGGAAATCGTGTATCGCTATACAAACGACTTTCACAATGTGTTAAGAACCTTCAATTTATTGCCCCCAAGTATCGAACCAACTGCTACAGGACACATCGTTGAACAAATTGAAACCACGCAAATCCTTTTGCAAAAGGGTTTAGCCTACGAGTCTAATGGCTCAGTTTATTTTGATATTGAAGCCTATAACAAGCAAGGGGGAGATTACGGCAAGCTTTCAGGAAGAATTTTAGACGATTTATTAACAGAAACCCGCGATCTTGATGGGGTAGGTGAAAAACGGAATCCATTGGATTTCGCTTTATGGAAAAAAGCATCTCCGGAGCATATTATGCGTTGGCCTTCACCTTGGGGAAATGGTTTTCCTGGTTGGCACCTTGAATGTACTTGCATGAGTCACAAATATTTAGGCGCTCAATTTGATATACATGGCGGAGGAATGGACTTAAAATTTCCGCATCATGAATGTGAAATCGCACAGGCAAAAGGTGCTTATGACCAGGCTCCAGTTAAATATTGGATGCATACTAACATGTTGACTGTAAATGGTCAAAAAATGAGTAAGTCTCTTGGAAATTCATTTTTGCCGTCGGAATTAATCGCTGGGTCACATCCTTTATTAGACCAAGCTTATAGCCCCATGACGGTTCGATTCTTCATGCTGCAATCGCAATACAGAAGTACCTTAGACTTCTCAAATGATGCCCTAAAAGCAGCACAAAAAGGGTACAAAAGGCTGGCAAACGGTTTGAAAATAATTCGCAAAATGGAATTTGTTTCAGATGAGACCCTTGCATTTGATGACAAGCATTTGATCGAAATCAATCAGGCGATTCAAGGATTTTATGATGGAATGAACGATGATTTAAATACCGCAATTGGTATTGCACAATTGTTCAATTTGTTGAAAAAAATCAATCAGTTATATACAGGACAATTGTCATTGGCTATATTAGGTAAGGAAGGCTTTGAAAAATTAAAATCAAATTACATCACTTTAATGGAGGATGTATTGGGTCTAAAGGAAGAAAAGCCTGCTGATTGGGAAGCATTATCCAAAGGTTTATTAAGTTTATATAAAGATTTCAAATTCCACAAAAACTATGAAAAAGTTGATGAAATTAGAACTTATTTCAAAGAAATGGGATTGTTAGTAAAAGATTTAAAAAACACAACCGATTGGGGTTACGAAGAATAATATGTTCAGACAAATATCACCCACCGTTAAAAAATTACTAGGAATCAATGTTTTGATTTTCTTGCTAACCTCTACTGGCATTATTCCAGCTGACCTGTTGGCAATGCATTATTTTGAATCATCTGATTTCCATTTTTACCAAATTATCACCTATTTATTTGTCCATTCATCTCTGATGCATCTGATCAGTAATATGTTTGGATTGTATATGTTTGGTAGTTTATTGGAGCAGATTTGGGGAAAACAACGGTTTACCTTTTTCTATTTTTTCTGTGGAATTGGAGCGGGTTTATTATATATGGGAATTCAGTACTATATCGATTTTGCTGAATTGAGAAGAGCCACTAATTTGGCGCTTTCAGACCCAAATAGCCAGAACTTAGTAGATTATTGGACAAAATTTGGCAAAATACCCTTACCTGGCGGTTTTCCTAATGTACTACTGGTCAAACAAAATTATAACGAAATCGTTTCCTCTTCTATTTTAGGTGGGGCCTCTGGGGCTATTTTCGGAATTGTAATGGCCTTCGGTTATTTGTTCCCAAATTCAGAAATGTATTTATTTCCATTTCCGATTCCAATAAAGGCCAAATGGTTTGTAACTTTTTATGGTTTATATGAAATGTATGCGGGTATTGAGAATCAAACTGGCGACAATGTTGCCCATTTTGCTCACATTGGGGGTATGGTTTTTGCAGTAATACTTTTAAAAATTTGGGGGACCAAAAGAAATAATTTTTATTAATGAATTCGATATGGTATGACATAAAATCAATTTTCAATCATCCTCAACAAGGGATGATGAAAATTATTTTGGCCAATACCTTGTTGTTTTTAGTATTAATAAGTTCAAAAGTTTTTTACTTAATTAGTCAAAACATAGATTCGTTCCAAGGCTTACTACCATGGTTAATGCTGTCCAATCAATACGCTGAAGTGGCCCAAAAGCCTTGGACACTTCTAACTTATTTCTTTGTCCATTTAGAAATCTTTCATTTCATTTTCAACATGGCCATTCTTTATTGGTTTGGAACGATATTGAGCGATTTCATTACTGAAAGAAAAGTTGTACAATTGTATTTTTTAGGAGGCTTAGCAGGTGGTATTTTTTATTTATTAATTGGAAATAGTTTCAATTACTTCATTCAAAAAGGCCCAGGTTTATTAAACGGCGCATCTGCTTCAATTTATGCCATTGTTGTTGCAGCGGCAACCATCCGACCCAATTACCGAGTAGCTTTTCCTTTTTTAGGAATGATACCCATCAAATACATCAGTTTGTTTTATGTAATTTGGTCATTTATTGAAACAACCGGTGCAAATGCGGGAGGAAATTTGGCCCATTTAGGAGGGGCTATTTTAGGTGGATTGTATGGATATCAATTTCGAAGAAATTGGATAGTTTACAATACCCCTAAGAAAAAAGAAACCGTTTTCGTGGAAATACATACCCAAAAAACTACACAAAAATTTGAAAAACTTACTATGGAAGATACTGAAATTGAGGAAGATGAACTTAATCAAATTTTAGAAAAAATCTCCAAATCTGGTTATGAAAGTCTGAGCAAATTTGAAAAAAGACGCTTATTTAAAGCTAGTCAGAAAAACAATTAAGTAAAAATAGTACCTTTGTACCCTTTGAGAATTTAGATACACTATATGCAATTTCAAGCAGGTCCACTTTTGGGAAAAATTAACTCACCAGCTGATTTACGAAAATTAGCTTCTAAAGAGTTACCAGAAGTCTGCAAAGAATTGCGTCAATTCATCATCGACAATGTATCTGTAAATGGTGGCCATTTTGGAGCCTCTTTAGGTGTTACCGAATTAACTGTTGCTCTCCACTATGTTTTTCAAACTCCTGAAGATCAATTGGTTTGGGATGTTGGGCACCAGGCCTATGGTCATAAAATTATTACAGACAGAAGAGACGTTTTTCACACCAACAGATTATTGGGAGGAATTTCAGGATTCCCCAAACGTTCAGAAAGCCCATACGATGCTTTTGGGGTTGGACACTCGTCTACCTCTATTTCCGCTGCGCTGGGAATGGCAGTTGCCTCGAATTACAAAAAAGAATTCGAAAAACAACATATTGCAGTCATTGGCGATGGTTCTATGACAGCCGGCATGGCCTTTGAAGCCATGAATCATGCCGGTGATATTCCGAATAATTTATTGATTATTTTGAACGACAATTGCATGGCAATTGACCCAAATGTTGGTGCATTAAAAGAATATTTAACTGACATTCGCACCTCACATACCTACAATAAAATGAAGGATGATGTGTGGAATTTATTGGGTAAAATGTCGAAATTCGGCAAATCAGCACAGGAAATTGTCTCTAAACTTGAAAATGGATTAAAGGCATCTCTTTTAAAACAAAGCAATTTGTTTGAGTCTTTTAACCTACGCTATTTTGGACCCATAGATGGGCACGATGTAGAACATTTAGTTACCGTTTTAAAGGATTTAAAGGATATCCCAGGCCCCAAAATTTTACATTGCATTACCACCAAAGGCAAAGGGTACTCTCTTGCTGAAAAGGACCAAACCCTTTGGCACGCTCCAGGTAAATTTGATAAAATTACTGGGGAAATCCACAAAAAGGTTTCTGACAAGCCGCAAGCGCCGAAATACCAGGAAGTTTTTGGTAATACTATCTTAGAATTAGCTGAGAAAAATCCTAAAATTATGGGGATTACCCCTGCAATGCCATCTGGCTCCTCTTTGAATATCATGATGAAGGCTATGCCAGACCGTGCATTTGATGTAGGAATAGCTGAACAACATGCGGTAACTTTTTCAGCTGGATTAGCCACACAAGGCCTAACTGTTTTTTGCAATATTTATTCCTCATTTATGCAAAGGGCTTACGACCAAGTCATTCATGATGTATGCTTACAAAACCTACCGGTCATATTCTGTTTAGACCGCGCTGGGTTGGCAGGAGCTGATGGGGGAACGCATCATGGAGCCTACGATATCGCTTACATGAGGTGTATCCCAAACATGATTGTTTTTGCGCCTAGGAATGAAGAAGAGTTAAGAAACATCATGTACACTGCTTCTTTAGATTCATTTAAAGAATTGAAAAAAGCCATTACCATTCGCTACCCAAGAGGAGAAGGTGTTATGCCCGAATGGAAAACGGAATTCAAGTCTATCGAAATAGGAAAAGGTATTCAGGTTTTAGAAGGCGAAAAAATTGCAATATTAACCATGGGACACATTGGCAACCAAGCCCTAAAAGCCTGTGAAATGGTTGCTGATAAAGGAGTTCACCCGGCTTTATTTGATATGCGATTCGTCAAGCCTTTGGATGAAGAACTTTTACACCAAATTTTCACAACTTTTGAAAAGATAATTACTGTTGAAGATTCTTGTTTAACTGGAGGATTTGGGTCATCTGTTGCTGAATTTGCCATTGATAACCACTATTCAAAACCGATCACTCGCTTAGGTATTCCCGACCAAGTAATTGAACATGGCGAGCAATCTGAATTGTATAAAATCTGCGGTATCGATGCCGAAAATATTGCCAACACTATTTTAACATTGAAATAGTACTTTTCAAAGAAATTTTCCGTACCTTTGCACCTTAATTTGCCGAAGCTAAGGCAAATACTTTAAATTTTATCAAATAAATTTATGCAAAGCATACGCAACATTGCCATTATTGCCCACGTTGACCACGGTAAAACTACCCTAGTTGACAAGATTATTCACGCCTCTAAAATTTTTAGAGAAAACCAAGAATTTGGCGATTTAATCCTTGACAATAATGATTTAGAGAGAGAAAGAGGTATTACAATTGTTTCCAAAAACGTATCTGTACGTTACGGAGATGTAAAAATCAATATCATCGACACCCCAGGTCACGCCGACTTTGGAGGTGAGGTTGAGCGTGTTTTACGTATGGCAGATGGTGTAATTCTGTTAGTAGATGCTTTTGAAGGCCCCATGCCACAAACACGTTTCGTTTTATCAAAAGCAATTTCATTAGGATTAAAACCAATTGTTGTTGTAAATAAAGTAGACAAAGAAAACTGTCGCCCAGATGAGGTACATGAGCAAGTATTTGACTTAATGTTTAACCTTGAGGCAACAGAAGACCAGTTAGATTTCCCATGTTTATATGGTTCATCAAAACAAGGATGGATGAATACAGATTGGAAAGTTCAAACTGAAAATATTTTACCCTTATTGGATGCGATTGTAGAGCACATCCCTGCTGCCAAAGCAAGCGAAGGAACTCCACAAATGCAAATCACTTCACTAGATTATTCTTCTTTTGTTGGTCGTATTGCTGTAGGACGTGTAGAAAGAGGAACCTTAGAAGAAAACATGCAAATTGCATTATGTAAAGCTGATGGTTCTATCAAAAAGATGCGAATCAAAGAATTACATGTTTTCGAAGGACTTGGAAAAGTGAAAGTTTCGTCTGTTTCTGCAGGTGAAATTTGTGCGGTTACGGGTATTGAAGATTTCGAAATTGGTGACACCATAGCAGATGCTGAAAACCCAGAGCCTTTGGATCGTATCGCAATTGATGAGCCAACAATGAACATGTTGTTTACTATCAACAACTCTCCATTCTTTGGCAAAGAAGGTAAATTTGTAACTTCTCGCCACTTAAGAGACCGTTTATTCAAGGAAACTGAGAAAAACTTAGCCTTAAAAGTTATTCCTACTGAAAGTGAAGATAAATTTTTAGTATTTGGTCGTGGTATTCTTCACTTGTCAGTTTTGATTGAGACGATGCGTCGTGAAGGTTACGAATTACAAGTTGGACAACCACAAGTTATTTACAAAGAAGACGAAAATGGTCAAAAATTAGAGCCAATTGAGTCGCTTGTAGTTGATGTACCAGATGAGGTTGCTGGAAAGGTAATTGAATTGGCTACACAAGGAAAGGGCGAATTGTTGATAATGGAGCCAAAAGGCGACTTACAACATTTAGAATTCAACATTCCATCTCGTGGTTTAATTGGATTACGTTCTAAAGTATTAACTGCAACTTTTGGGGAGGCAATCATGGCACACCGTTTTATCAGCTATGAACCATTCAAAGGTGCTATTCCTGGCCGTATCAATGGTTCATTAATTTCTATGAACACTGGTTCAGCAGTTCCTTATGCAATAGATAAGTTACAAGATCGTGGAGTTTTCTTTATCGATCCAGGAGAAGAAGTTTATACGGGTATGGTAGTTGGTGAGCACAATCGCCAAAACGATATCGAGGTTAACCTTCAAAACTCTAAAAAGTTGACCAACATGCGTGCATCTGGTTCAGATGACAACGTGAAGATTGCTCCAAAATTGAGCTTCTCTTTAGAAGAGTGTATGGAATTTATCCAAAAAGATGAATACCTTGAAATCACTCCAAAATCTCTTCGTATGCGTAAAATCTATTTGGATGCAAATGAGAGAAAGAGATATGAGCAGAAGAATAGTTAAAAATTAAAAGTTGAAAGTTCAACAAAGTCCGAAGGACTTTACTTTTAGTAGCCCGGGGTGAAACCCTGGGAATAAGAATAAGTAAAAAAACCCTGAACATACATTCAGGGTTTTTTTTATGTAATTTGGAACAAAATTTAAAAATTAAATGTTGCTACATTAAATATATATACAATGAAAATGAAAAATGTAGAAATGGTTGCCTCTCCAAGCGAACCGCACTATGTTGGAGATGGTTTTAGAGTTCATAATTTCATTCCAAGTTATTATGGATTAGATATGCAACGAATGAGTCCATTTATTATGATGGATTATAATTCAAAATTTCATTTTGGAGCTACAGACCGTCCAAGAGGTGTGGGTGTACATCCACATAGAGGATTTGAAACAGTTACAATAGCCTATCAAGGGAAAGTAGAGCATCATGACAGTGCTGGTGGCGGAGGAATTATTGGACAAGGGGATGTGCAATGGATGACCGCGGCAAGTGGGGTATTACATAAAGAATTTCATGAGAGTGAGTGGGCAAAAAAAGGAGGTATTTTCCAGATGGTTCAATTGTGGGTAAACCTTCCTGCAAAAGATAAAATGAGTGCTCCTAAATATCAGGCTATTGAAAACAAACAAATGACTCAGGTTTCTGTTGGTTCAAATGGAAGCCTAGTTGAGGTAATTGCTGGCGAGTATGAAGGACAAAAAGGGCCCGCTTCAACATTCACACCATTACACATGATGAATGCAAAATTGAAAAAAGAAGAAATAGCCAATTTCAATTTCCCAGCAAATTACAACACCTGTTTGTTAGTCATTGAAGGGGATATTCAAGTAAATAAAACGGAACATGCCCCAGAAAACCATTTTGTGCTAATGGCAAGAGATGGAGAAGATTTCTCAATTGAAGCCAATGAAGACGCAATTGTATTAGTTCTAAGCGGTGAACCCATAAATGAACCCATTGCGGCGCATGGCCCATTTGTGATGAATACACGACAAGAATTAATGGAGGCCTTCAACGATTTCCAGAACGGGAAATTTGGTTATTTGGCTGATTAATTGTGTACAAAATCGTATCCTGAATATGCATTTTTGAGGCAAAGGGCAACAAATGAGAAGAAAACCATCTTCTATCTTTTACAAAAGAATTTGTTGCCCATACAGCCATCTGTTTACCCCGAATTTGAACCTCAACAAATTCTTTCCTAAATACATACTTCCCAACAAATTTTTGGAGCTTTGGATCTGCATGCTTGTATTCATTTGTAAAGACAACGCATACAAGCATTAAATTGAACAAAAGCAAAAGATAGCTTTTTCTAAATTTAATCCAAAGTATCAAAAGAATTAAAAGTAAATAAAGAAAAACTACATCGTGTATTTCCATATCCAAAAAAGAATACACCGCTGACTTCAAATGAGCAAAAAATAGCATAAATTGATGCATTTTAGCATATATCCAATCGGCAACAAGGCCCATCCACTGATTTAAAATAGTTAAATTAAAAAACAAAAAGGGACCATATACTGCCACTTGAAAAAAACTTATAAAAAGCGCCAAAGAGGACAATACCATTAAAAAAGGATTGATCAGAAGGTTTATCCACACATTTGGATACTGATGAAAATAATAAATAATCAATGGAAAGGTAAGTAATTGAGCGGAAATACCAACGGCAGTAGATTCCCAAAAAAAATAGGAAATTTTAATTAATAAATTAGTTTTTTGAGGTTGCCACAGATTCAAAATAGGTTTTTGAAAAAGCAGTAATCCCAACACGGCTACATACGAAAGTTGAAATCCAGTCTGGAATAAATCCTTGGGCTCAAATAGCAACAAGAGAAAACAAGAACTTGCCAAAAGATTTAAACTATTAATATTTTGCCGGAAATATTTTCCTAAAAGCAAGATGGTAAAGGTTGAAGTTGCCCGTAAAACTGGCGCAGAAAATCCTGTAACACCAGCATAAAACCATAGTAGAGCCAATAAAAACAATAAACACAACAACTTTGAGGATGGAAACACCTTTTGAATAGCCGCAAAAATTGCATTCAACAAGGCAAATAACAAGGCTAAATGCATGCCAGAGACAGATAAAATATGTATGGCCCCTAAATACGAATAGGCTTCTTGTAATTCTGCATCAATCCCTTGCGTTTCTCCTAAAACCATTGCCTCTGCAACCTCTCTATTTTCTATGGTAGGCATTGTAGATAAGGCGGAGATTCCAAAATTTTGGTATTTTTTCAAAAAATCTTTAAAATTAACCCTTTCAAGGGGTTGAATAATTTTTTGATTTTTAGCATGCATAAAAACATAACCAACAATACCTTTATCCTTGAAATAAATGCCCCAATCTTTTTCAAAGGGAAAAACAGGCTTTTCAAAATCGCGAATAGTATCTGCTAGTAAATAAATCTGCCCTACCCTTGGCCCTTTGATTTTTTTACTGAAATAGCATTTTATTTTCCATACTCGCTCCTCTAAAAACCATCGCTTATTTTTTCTATACTGGGTTATGGTAGCCACTGTTTCCCAAGATTTTGGTTTGCTTTTACTTGGTTCATCAACCCGAATAACCAAAGCATCAATACCTTTGGGACTTAATCTGTTCTTTTCAAAAGAAGGTTGATTGAAAATAATTGAAAGAATAAACAAACCCAACAAAAGAAATAAACTTTCAAAAAGAAGTTTGTAAAAAATCCCATAAAGCAAAATAAAGAAAGTTAGGAACCCAAGAATCACCCATAATTCCAGTTGATCTAAAAATTTACAGGCAAATATTCCGATAATCCAAACAATAAGTACCCGCAACATGGGGCAGGAAATAAAGAGATTTTTCACGGTTAGGCATTTTGCCTAAAGGTAAAATTTTTTCTGTTTGATTAGCGCAATTACCTTATCAGGTAGTAGATATTTTATAGACCTTTCCTGCTTGATGCAATCACGAATATAAGTAGCAGAAATATGCAAAAAGGGCGCCTGAATGACCTGAACTGAAGAATGATCCCACAAATCAGACTGTTTTTTCTCTCCGCGTGGGTAAACGATTAGCCCAAAATAATCAAGAATCTTATCAAAGTTTTTCCAACTTTTAAAACTTTCCAAATTATCTCCTCCCATTATCAGTCGAAATTCATGTTGGGGATATTTTTCAGAAAGGTGTGCAAGCGTATCTATTGTGTAAGACGGCCTGGGCAAATTAAATTCAATATCACAAGATTTAAATTGGTATTGATCTGCAATTGCCACATCCACCATATCCATACGGTCAAACTCGTGCAATAAGGAACTAGATTTTTTGTGGGGATTTTGGGGAGAAATGACAAACCAAATTTGTTGACAATCTGTTTGGTTCAACACCGCTTGTGCCACCATCAAATGTCCGTGATGAATGGGATTAAACGAACCAAAAAATAAGCCAATCTTCATTAGTCTTGTATAAAATCCTCTAGAATTTGTTGGGCTTTTGCTATGGTATCATCCAATTTATCATTTACTAAAATCAAATCAAAATTAGGGGCAAATGATAATTCATAATTCATTTTATCAATTCGTTTCGCTAAAGATTCTTCTGATTCAGTTCCTCTATCTCTCAATCTTTTTTCCAATTCTTCAACACTTGGTACACGGACAAAAACTGCTAATGCCTGATCTTTGTAATATTCTTTTAAGGCAAGTCCACCTTTAACATCAACGTCAAACAGAACTGTTTTTCCTAAAGACCATAAACGTTCTATTTCAGATTTCAAAGTCCCATAATAAGTACCTGGATAAACTTCTTCCCATTCTGCAAAAGCATTTTCAGAAATTTTTTGACGAAAATCTTCTGCGGTCAAGAAATAATAATCTCTTCCATGCTGCTCATGTGCACCTCTGGGTTGACGCGTACAAGCAGAAATAGAAAATCCAAGATGTGAATTTTTGCTTAGAAGCTCCCTAACAATTGTTGTTTTACCTGAACCGGAAGGGGCTGAAAAAATAATTAATTTACCGTCCAAATGTTATTTATTTTGGTCGCAAAATAAAGGAATTAAAATGGAAATTATGGCAAGAAGAATAAAAAGTTTTGCCTTTATGGATTTGAATAATTCATCAGGACATTTAGATCTACATTTTTCTTTTATGGCCTTTTTCAAAGATTGCTCTAATTGGTAGCCTTCTTGGCAAGGCAAGCATTGCTCTTTTTTATTCAAAAAAAGTTGTTCCTCTTCTGCTGTCGCTTCTTTATCAATGATCCTTTGAATCAATTGCATACAGTCTCCCTGATGTTCACAATGCTTTTTCATTTCTGGATTTTTATTAGTCAACATACAAAAAGTTTAAAAAGTTCCGTTGGCTGACAAACTGTCAGTCTGATACCCTCTTTTCTTCGCATAAGAAGCCAAAGTATCCTTTAAAATGGCTCTACCTCTATGCAAACGGGAGCGAACCGTACCAATTGGGATATTTAAAATCTTTGCCATTTCCTCATAACTAAAGTCTTCTAAATCACAAAGAATGATTATCATTCTGAAATCGACAGGTAAAGCTTGAATGGCCTTTGTGATTTCATCCCCCATCATTTCATTTACTGTTTCAGCCTTTAAGTCGGCCTGAAATGCAGGTTCTGCATCTTCTTCTCCAACATAAGCCTGCTCTACCCATTCAAATTCAACTTTTGAAGGTCCTCGCGACTTTTTGCGGTAATCGTTAATGAAATTATTCTTTAGAATTCTGAACAACCAGGCCTTTGCATAAGTACCAGGTTCAAAAGAGCCAATGAAGCGATAGGCCTTTAAACAGGTATCCTGAACTAAATCATGTGCATCTTCCTCATCATTGGTAAGACGCAAGGCAAAATTATACATTGCATCTAGATGAGGCATAAACTCCTTTTCAAACAAGGCTTTGGCCTTTTCAGGAGCAATGGATTTTTCTTCCACTTCTAAAATGTCTATCGGAGTATCCATTTATATTTTCTTTGTTACAATAACGTGAAATTATTCTAGCAATTATATGCCCAAAGGTAGAAATAAAAAATAACTGACAAAAAGGCTAATTATTCGGTTGAAAACAGCTCAATTAAAAGGAAGGTCACAAGGCCTAACAATGTACTTAAAAAGATTTTAAGCAAACTTAAACCCAACAAGGAAGGATCGAAGGCTTCTAAAATGAATAAAACAGAATGGTGAATGAATAACATGATACTTACATAGGGTAAATACCAAAGCCAGGTCATTTCGCGCAAACTCACCTTACTTCTTTCGTCGTAGCCATTGGCAGGGGTTAACATTTTGAAAATAAGTGGTCGCAAATAGGCAATTAGCACCAAGGAAAATGCATGTAAACCATGGGTATCGTAAAACCAATCTACTAACCAACCTGCCAGAAAACTTAAAAAAACCAATAAATTTCGATTGGTAAAAATTGGCGCCTTGATAACTATATAAGTATAAAGAAACAAAAAGGCCTTTCCTCCAATCCCAAGGTCCCTCAATAAAAAAATCTGAGCTAAAAGCACCAGCAAATAGACCAAAATATTCTTTATATTTCCTTTTAAGTCCATTTTATTCTGATTTAGGAATTGCCTCCTCTAATTTTTGTTGTTGAGAAATAAGCGTATTTTTAACAACATACACATATTGAAGGGTATTAAATTTGGTAAACAATAGCACCTTTATATCATGGAAATTTCCATCATCTTTAATGCCCAATTTGGCAACCACCCCAATTGGAATGTCGCGAGGAAATACAGAATTATAATCGGATGTCACAATGGTATCTCCTTTTGAGACTTTTTTGTATTTGGAAACATCCATAAAGTCAACCACTTCGGGTTGCCATCCAGACCATTTGACGAAACCTAATTCACCATTTTTCTTGATTTTACCAGATACGGAATTGATAGTGTTCAACACAGAAATCACTAATGATAGATTTTCGGTACATGAAATCACTTTCCCAACAATTCCTGTAGAAGAAATTACTGCCATTCCGGGCCTTATGCCATCACGAAATCCTTTGTCGATGGTAAGGTAGTTTTGACTCGCATGGGTACTTTGAACAATTATTTTGGCTGCAGATAACTGATACTGCCTTAAAACAGCCTGACTAGCAAAATAGGGCAATTCGCTGGGAGCATTTTGTTTGTTCCGCAATTGAAACAATTCATTTTGCAAACGAGCATTTTCCTGGGAAAGGACCTCATTAACTTCTAATAAATTGTGATAGGTTTTAATTTTTTCAACCTGACTCAACAAATTAGCTGCGAAAGAATTGCTTGTATTAAAATAGAAAGCGTGTTGGTAATTGTTATAGGTAAAAACTGCCCCAATACTTATTAATTCCAATACAATAAACAAAAAGAACCCTCTTTGTCTAATAAGGAATTGTAGTAATTGGTACATATTTTAAAACCCTAATTAATTAAAACCGGCTTATATTTTTCTAGGTTTTTCAAGATTTCTCCTGTTCCACGAACAACAGCTTTCAATGGATCGTCTGCCACATGAACCTTCAATTGAGTCTTTTTCTCAATTCTTTTATCCAATCCATGCAACATGGCTCCACCACCTGCTAAATGAATACCATTATGGAAAATATCACCAGATAATTCAGCAGGAGCTCTTTGAAGAGTTTCCATGATTGCTACTTCAATTTTGGTAATTGAGCTATCCAAAGCGTAAGCAATTTCTGAATAATTGATTAAAATTTCTTTAGGAATACCGGTGATTTGATCACGACCACGAATTTCAAAATCCGCTGGTGGATTATCCAATTCAGGCAAAGCGGCTCCTACTTGCAATTTAATCTGTTCAGCAGAGCGCTCACCAATAACTAATTTGTGTTCACGTAACAAATAATCTTTGATATCGCGAGTGAACTCATCTCCCGCTACACGAATAGAGTTTTCAACTACAATTCCGGATAGAGAAATAATGGCCACCTCTGTTGTACCACCTCCAATATCAACCACAAGCGTACCGTTCGGTTGCTCAATATCAATTCCAATTCCTATAGCTGCAGCAATAGGCTCGTGGACCATATAAACCTCACGTGCACCTGCATGCTCTGCAGAGTCCTTTACAGCTCTTTTTTCAACCTCAGTGATGCCAGAAGGAATACAAATCACCATTCTAAGAGCAGGTGAAAAGAAAGAATTTCCACGATCAATCATTTTGATTAAACCACGCATCATCAATTCGGCAGCAGTAAAGTCGGCAATTACACCATCTTTTAAAGGACGAATTGTCTTGATGTTATCATTGGTTTTTTCGTGCATCAACATTGCCTGGCGACCCACCGCCATCACTTTATTGGAATTACGATCCAATGCGATAATAGAAGGTTCGTCAACTACAACTTGATCTTTATGAATAATTAGGGTATT
Organism: Sandaracinomonas limnophila; assembly: GCF_004005965.1. Classification (GTDB taxonomy): domain Bacteria; phylum Bacteroidota; class Bacteroidia; order Cytophagales; family Spirosomataceae; genus Sandaracinomonas; species Sandaracinomonas limnophila. Next base: position 345,623 of record NZ_SACY01000002.1, read on the forward strand.
TGCTGTACCTAAATCTATTGCGATATCCTTGGTAAGAAAATTAAAGAAGCCCATGTTCGGAAAATAAAAAATCTAGATTTGATTTCGACAAAATTAGTCGAATAACAAATATAACGAAATATTACCAGCATATTGATTTTTTTCATTCAAATTTGTACAATCCTCAAAAAATTATAATTTTTACTTATTGTACCAAAAAAATAAAATAAAACTCCTCCTATCCCGTTTTATAGGTATATTACAAATAAAATATAAAATAATTTTAAAAATTAACACAAAATTTCCTGTTAAATTATTTGGAATTACTACGTGTTTTATTAGTTTTGTCCAAATTTATCAGAACAAAATAAAGGATATATCCAAAATTTCTTCAAATAATGGAAGATTATAACAAAATAATTGAATCCCTAGGTGTAAAGTTTATCAAATCGAGAAACATTAGAATATTACAACCTATCAAAATCAAAAACTACTATGATGTAGAAAACTCACTCTTGATTTTGTACAAAGGGCAAGTTTCATTTGGTGAAGAAGAAACCCATGTAGAAGAGGGTGATATGTTGTTTATTCCAGGGGGTAAAATGATCAGTGTTACTTATGGTAATTCTGAAAAACCAAAACCAGTAAACAACGAGGAGTTTTTAACACATAGGGAGTTGTATTTCGACTTAAACATGGACCCTCAATTGATTGGCAGCCAAGAGAATTCTTTTGGTATGGTATCTTTTGAAGCCAAAGTTTTTGATTCGGTAAATTTCTTTACGAGCTTAGACATTCCTCCTTTCATAATTAAGAAGGATGATAAATTAGCTCAAACGATTCGCGAGATTTTAACGGAAGATATGTCCGACTTTATTGGAAAAGGACGTATTATCAAAATTAAAACGGAAGAAATCGTAATTGAGATTATTCGTTATATCATAACGCATCGTTTGTTCGTTGAGCAATTAGCAACCAATTCAACTTATTTCAAAGATCCTCGCTTAATAGATATTTTTGCATTTATTAAAGACAATATTGGTGGTGACCTTTCGAACAAAGTTTTGGCTAACGTTGCAAATGTTTCAGAAGATTATGTTGGACAGTACTTCAAAATGTTAACGGGTATCAATCCACAAGATTATATAGAATACCAACGTATGGAGGCAGCGGTTGGTTTATTACGTACAACTAAAAAATCGATTCGTGCGATTGGTGCAGAAGTGGGTTACAAAGACACCGCATATTTCTGTCGCCGTTTTAAAATGATGTTCGGCATTCCGGCAGGAAAAATGAGACGAAGAGAATCATTGATGAATATATAAAACAAAAATCCCCGCCTTTCGACGGGGATTTTTTTATAATAAATACTTCAACTTAATCACTTCCCTTTCCGTCAAGTATCTCCAATTACCTCTTGGCAAATCTTTTTTAGATAAACCAGCAAAGGTTGTTCTATCTAACTTGGTCACTTCATAACCTAGGGATTCAAAGATACGGCGAACGATACGGTTTTTACCTGAGTGAATTTTCACACCAATCACATATCCATCTGGAGTGATTCGTGCCAAGTCGTCTACTTTGATTTCGCCGTCATCTAATTTTAAACCTGCCAATATTTTCTGAAAATCTTCCTCCGCTAAAGGCTTATTCAATTCTGCCTGATAAATTTTTTCGATTTCAAAGGAAGGATGGGTTAAACGATCTGCTAATTCTCCATCGTTAGTCAACAACAACAAACCTGTTGTATTTCTATCCAAACGACCCACTGGATAAATACGAGCATCTCCAGCATTTTTCACCAATTCCATTACCGTTTTGCGATCATTTGGATCTTCAGTTGTGGTGATGAAATCTTTTGGTTTATTCAATAATACATAAACAGGTTTTTCTCTGTTCAATTTTCTATTACCGTAACGAACCACATCCGTTGGACCTACTTGGTAACCCATTTCCGTAATTACCTTGTTGTTTACTTTGATTTCACCAGATTCAATCAACTTATCTGCATCTCTGCGGGAACAAATTCCTGCATTTGCAATAAATCTGTTCAAACGAATTGTATCAGAATGTTTTTCTTGTTGTTTAATCTTTCGCTGAATCTTGGAAGGCGCATTTTCTTTGAATCGATCAATGCGGTAATTCGGAGAATACCCCGGACCTTCGTCGTGGCGATTTCTTGATTTGAAAGTATCTCTCGAAGAAAAGCGTTTTCCGCCTCTTCCTTCTCCCGACTCTTCACGATTAAATTTTTCATCTGCACGCGCACGAAACTGCTTTTTCTTATCTTCAAAACGCGCATTTGCATCTGGTCTTTCTGTTCTTGCGTCTCTCGTTTCTCGTCTCTCGTCACCATTTTCCGAATTAAAACGTGGTTTAAACTCACGTTTTTCACCACCTCTATCTTCTGAATTGAAACGTGGTTTATACTCGCGTCTTTCCCCAACTTTATCCTCTGAATTGAAACGTGGTTTATACTCGCGTCTTTCTCCACCTCTATCCTCTGAATTGAAACGTGGTTTATACTCGCGTCTTTCTCCACCTCTATCCTCTGAATTGAAACGTGGTTTATACTCGCGTCTTTCTCCACCTCTATCCTCTGAATTGAAACGTGGTTTGTACTCGCGTCTTTCTCCACCTCTATCCTCTGAATTGAAACGTGGTTTGTACTCGCGTCTTTCTGGTCTTCCGTCTCTCGTCCCTCCTCTCTCGTCTCTATTTTCTGAATTAAATCTTGGTTTGTATTCGCGACGCTCTGGTCTCTCGCCTCTCGCTTCTCGTCTCTCTGGTCTTGGACCTCTGTTTTCTGAATTTGAACGAGGATTCTCGTTGTTTGGAATTCTTTTTCTCATAAAATATGCAACATCACTGCTGTATTACACCTGAAACCGTTTTCAGGATATTTAATAAATTTATGCAAAGGTACGAAAAATGATGTGGATAGCTTGCAACAAATCCTTAAATTTGATAATCTGTAATTCATACAAAGCCCTATGGCCACTTTTTTTAAAAAAAAATATTCGATTTTAGCCATCTCACTGCTTTTAATAGCATGTAAAGGAGATGAACATTTATTTACTAAAGGTCAAACTTATTTTGAAAAAGGAGAATATGAATTAGCAATTCAGTCGTTAAAACCGCTGGCAGCCAGAGGATTTGATCCTAACCAAACTAATTTTTTGATTGCAGAATCTTATCGCTTATCTAATAGAATCCAATTTTCAGGCCCCTATTATGAAAAGGCCAAAGCGGCTGGGAATTTAGACAAATCTATACCGTTTCAAATGGCTTTTGCAGCCAAGGCAAATGGTGATTATAGTTCCGAAAAGTCTTATTTACTAGAATTCATCAAATCGAAACCCAGTAAATCGCAGAAAACAAGGGCTGAATTGGAATTGGTTCAAATTGATAAAATAGCAGAAATATCCAAAAAGAAATACCCTGTAGAAATACAAAACCTAGAGGGTAACACTCCCATGGCTGAATTTGCGCCCAGAATTTTGGACGGCGATTTAATTATTTCCGCATCAAGAAAATCCGAAATTTATAAAAACAATGGACTACCGTTTTTGGGACTCTATCGTGCCAAACTTAGTTCACCAACAATAATAATGCAACCTGAGTTGTTTTCTAGTACCATTTTTCAAGGAAACGCAAATGAGGGAACTCCAGCATTTACAAAAGATGGCAACACCATGGTTTTTGCAAAAGGGAATAGTGGCAAAAATGACATTAGTCCAGATGTAGATTTATACATTTCAAAAAAAGATAATGGCAATTGGAGTACTCCTTCGCTTTTAAGTCTTTCTGATTCTTTGGCTTGGGATGGCAGTCCGACGTTTTCTGCTGATGGGAAAACCTTGTATTTCGCCTCCAACAGAAGAGGTGGAAAAGGCGGATTAGATTTATACCGTGCTAATATTGATAATTCAGGCAGAGTTGGCCGAGCAATTAATTTGGGCTCAGTGATTAATACGCCAGGAGATGAAATTTTCCCATTTGTTTCGGAAGACGGAAAATTATACTTTTCGTCCAATGGGCATCCAGGATTAGGCGGACTAGATATTTTTGTAGCCACTAGAGATGGCAATACAATTGAAGTAGAATCACTTGGGAATACCATTAATAGTATTTCTGATGATTTTGGTTTAATAATGTCGGATGAAAACAAAGGCTATTTTGCGTCAAATAGAGCCGGCGGCAAGGGTGATGATGATATTTATTATTTTGTTGGAAAGGGGAATGAGGATAGATGGTGGTCTGATGAAATCATTGAAAAAGTGAAGGAGGAAAACTCTCCAGAAAAATTGGTTCATTATTTCGTAAAAGCCCAATTTGTTGATTCAAAAAACAAAGGGTTACCAAAAGTGAAATATCGTTTACGAAAAAATGGAGAGACGATTTCGAATGAGAATTCAGACTCAATTGGGAATTTACCAATTTTAGAATTATCGGAAGGAGATGAATTAGAAATTTTGGCTGAAAAGGACGACTTTTTAACCAAGACCGAGAAATTCTCAATGGAAGGGCGAAACATTCCTGTTCAATTACTTACAAAAGCTGTTACTGATACGTCCTTTACTTGGAAAATTTTAATGGAGCAACCAGAGGTAGGTAAAGAACTGACTCAACTATTGCAAATTTCACCAATTTATTACGATTTAGACAAATCGGATATTCGTGCAGATGCCGCGATTGAATTGGACAAAATTGTACAATTTTTGAAGGATAATGAACAAATTTACATTGAATTAGGTTCACATACAGACTCTCGTGCAACTGCAAATTACAACATGAAATTGTCGCAAAGAAGAGCAGAGTCTGCAGTAAAATACATAACTTCAAATGGCATCAATGGAGCAAGAATTAAGGCCAAAGGATATGGGGAAACTCAATTGATTAATGAATGTGCAGACGGTGTAAATTGTTCGGAAGAAATGCATCAACAAAATAGAAGAACTGAATTTGTAATAACTGAAATAAAGTCTGAGTAGAATGAATTATGTGTTAAAAAATGGGCAAATTGTAAATGAAGGCAAAATTTTTGTTGCCGACATCCGTATTGTCAAAGGTAAAATAGAAAAAATTGCAAGTGAAATCACTGAACAGGCAGGTGACCACGTCATAGACCTTTCAGGAAAGCATGTATTTCCTGGAATGATTGATGACCAGGTACATTTTCGTGAACCTGGTTTAACGCATAAAGCATTTATTGGAAGTGAATCGAGAGCAGCCGTAGCAGGAGGTGTAACGAGTTTCATGGAAATGCCAAACACTGTTCCTAATGCATTAACCCAGGATTTACTTGAAGACAAATATCAAATTGCCGCCAAAACATCCGTAGCTAATTATTCCTTTTTCATGGGTGCTTCGAATGAAAATTTTGAGGAAGCAATGAAAACCAATAAGGTAAATGTATGTGGTTTGAAGATCTTTATGGGATCATCTACTGGCAATATGTTGGTGGATAAAAAAGAAGTTTTAGATAGATTTTTCAAGGAAGCTGACATTTTAATTGCCACACATTGTGAAGACGAGCATACAGTAAAAACAAGATTAGAACAATTTAAGGCTCAATATGGAGAAAATGCACCGGCAAGCCTCCACCCTATTATTAGAAACGAAGAAGCTTGCTTTATTTCTTCTTCAATGGCAGTAGAATTAGCCAAAAAATGGAATACTAAATTGCATATTTTACATATTTCAACGGAAGAAGAATTAGCTCTTTTTGATACCACAAAAGCCTCAAAAGACAAGCGAATTACCGCGGAAGCTTGTGTTCATCATCTTTGGTTTGATGCTGGCGATTACGAAACCAAAGGAAATTTGATCAAATGTAATCCTGCCATCAAAGAAGCTCGACATAAAAAAGCCATTCGCGAGGCCATTCGAACTGGAGCCATAGATGTGATTGCGACCGATCATGCACCACATACTTGGGAGGAGAAACAACAAGGTTATTGGAAAGCTCCATCGGGTTTACCTTTGGTTCAACACCCAATGTTGATGTTATTAGATTTGGCCAAGGATGGTGAATTTACATTGGAATTAATTGCGCAAAAAACAGCCCATGCTGTTGCGGATATTTTTCAAATTGCCGACAGAGGGTACATAAGAGAAGGTTATTGGGCAGATTTAGCAATAGTAGATTTAAACAAAACATATACCGTAAATAAAAGTAATATTTTATATCACTGTGCTTGGTCGCCCTTAGAAGGCCACACATTTTCAGCAAGTATCGATAAAACCTTTGTTTCAGGACAATTGGCCTATTCAGAAGGGAAAATCGTTGAAGGCACACAAGGAAAACGCATGTTATTCAATCGTTAGTTTATGCGGCAAGCTTCTACACTTAAATCATATTTCTCCGAGTATGCCATAGAAGCGGGATTGGACGAAGTGGGAAGAGGCTGTTTGGCTGGACCTGTAGTAGCTGCGGCAGTCATTTTACCCAAGGATTATTTCCATCCTTTATTAAATGATTCAAAACAACTTTCTGCCAAACAACGAAATACCATTAAATTAGACATCGAAAGAGAAGCCATTTCCTTCGCTATTTCGGAAGTAGATGCCCCTACAATTGATAAAATCAATATTTATAAGGCAAGTATGCTAGCCATGCACCAGGCTGTGGATGCTTTAAAGGTAATTCCAGAGCACCTTTTGGTCGACGGAAACAAGTTTATCAGCTACCCATTAACCCCTCACACCTGTATTGTAAAAGGAGATACAAAGTTTTTTTCAATAGCAGCTGCTTCTGTTTTGGCAAAAACCTACAGAGATGAGCTGATGGAAAAATTGGCTTTGGATTATCCAGGCTATGGTTGGGAGCGAAATGCGGGTTACCCAACAATTTTGCATAAAAAAAAAATTATTGAATTAGGTCTAACTCCATTGCATAGACTGACCTTTCGGAGAGAATTGTAAATTGTTAATTATTAATTGTAAATTGAAAGTTGAGAATTGAAAGTTAAAAATTGAAAATTCGAAATGAAGTTTAAACTATTTTTAATGCTTTATATTCTTCTAATGACATGTTCGTCCTTAGAAGCACAGAACTTTTCAACCTCAATTGAAAAGGCAAAATGGCATCAAAAAAACCTTAATCGAATCGTTATTTCTTCTGATTCGTCTTTTCAAAATGGTCGAAAATTAGCTCAAAAATTAGGTTATAAATTAAGAGACACATTAGGGAAGAATAAAATAATTAGCTTACAATCAATTACTCCGGGGGGAGAACCTTTATACCTAACAACCCACTCCACTACCTTGGCAGGTAAAATGACGAAAACAAATGCACTTTACAATGGGGGCAGTTTGGGCGTTTCCATTTCAGGCAAATCTGACACCTTAAAGGGCAAATTAGGCATGTGGGACGGTGGTTCCATTTTGGAAAACCATGTTGAATTAGTTGGGAGAACGACTAAACAGGCAAGTCAAACCAGTACACTGAGCAGCCATTCGACCCATGTAGCAGGAATTCTAATTGCCGCAGGAAAAAATGCAAGTGTTATTGGTATGTCGCCTGAGGCGGATTTGAAATTTTGGGATTACGACAACGATGCCACTGAAATAGCTGCTGCAGCTAAAGATTTATTGGTCTCAAATCACTCTTATGGCTATCAGGCAGGGTGGGTTTACGATGATACCCGCTCCAAATGGACTTGGTGGGGACTTGATCGGGTGAGCAAAACAGAAGATTATAAATTTGGAAATTACGATGATAATTCCAGACAATTAGACCAAATTGCCTACAATGCTCCGCAATATTTAATTGTAAAATCTGCTGGTAATTCACGTTCAGAAAATGGCCCGACAGTGAGCGCAAATAACAGCAATTATCTCGAAAAATATTACATACGTAATACTTCAACATTAGATTCTCTCCCAAGAAGTAAAAATGATGGATACGACATTATTTCCACCAATGCCAATGCAAAAAACATTCTAACCGTTGGCGCTTTGGAGTCAACTCTAACCATTCCACAAAGAGCAAGTGGATTTAATATTTCCTCCTATACTGCCTGGGGGCCTACCGATGATGGCCGAATCAAGCCAGATTTGATGGGGATTGGTTCAAATATTTACTCTTCAACCAACAGTACAACAGGTACACAAACCAATTTATACGAATACAATTCGGGCACCTCAATGGCTTCTCCTCAGGTTGCAGGTTCCTTACTTTTGTTACAACAATTGTACTCGCGCACAAACAAGGGCCAATTTATGCGTTCTGCTAGCTTAAAAGGACTTGCTTTGCATACAGCATTGGATTTGGATGTGGCAGGACCCGATTACAAAACAGGTTGGGGTGTTTTAAATATGGAAGAAGCGGGTTCAGTTTTATTGAATAAAAACAACAATTATTCTTTGAGCGAATTGAAATTAAGTCAGTCTGAAACCAAGAAAATTTCTGTTACTGCTTCAGGAAATGGACCATTGGTGGTCAGTATCAGTTGGACCGACCCCGAAGGAAAGACCCAGGGAGAAATTTTAAATGATAGAACGCCTCGATTAGTTAATGATTTGGATCTTCGAATTAAAGATGGCACTATCACTTTCAGTCCCTATATTTTAGACCCTTATTTCCCAGACAAATTGGCTGCAACGGGTGACAACATTTTGGATAACTTTGAAAAAATAATAATCCCAAATGCAGTACCTGGGAAAACCTATGAAATTTCAATTACTCACAAAGGAACGCTAACCTATGCCACTCAAGATTTCACGTTAATCATTTCAGGAATCAATGGCAAAACCTATTGTTCGCCAAATTCTCCCAAAACTGGCATTTTAAAACTAGTTAAAATCAATAATTCAACAAGCCAGGCAGCAGAAATGGGTAAAACTAGTCAAGTAAATTTAGATATCGCTAATTTAAGTTCAGGTTTTGTGAATGCATTTGTTGATTGGAATAAGGACGGCGATTTTGATGATGCAAACGAATGGGTTAAAAATGCAGGGAGCTTTACTGCCAGTACTTATAATTTTGACCTTTCTGTTCCAAATTCCTTATCAACAAATTATATTTATCGTTTACGAATATTTGTAGCAAATCAAAATGTAACAAATGCCTGCTCGGAGATTTCAGATGGAGAAGTTAAAGATTTTGGTCTTCAAATTTTAGAGTCTAGTTATGATTTGGGACTTGAAAAAATCAGCCAATCAGGTGGAGCCTTCTGTGCGGGCACTGGAAATTTATTGTATACGAGTATTCGGAATAAAGGTTCGAAAACCTTTGGAAAGTTTGATGTAATCTTTAACATTTTTGAAGAGGGGGCTCTCAAAAAATCCATCACAAAAAATGTAGATTCTTTGCAAACCAATCAAGTGAAAGATCTTGGCTTTACGATTGATGTCCCATTGATCAACGGGAAAAATTATACGTATGAAGCAAAAATAATTGCAGCAAACGATCAAATTAGCAATAATAACCAACTTTCTCAAAACCAACTATTAAGTCCAAACGGAAGCCCAAGTGTAACTGGATTGTCCTGCTCGTTGTCAAGTTTAGTAGCCCTAAGCTCCAACACAAATTCTTTTTGGTACAATTCTAAAAATGCATTATTGGGCACAGGGACAACACTTTCTGTCGATAAGGGAGATACATATTTTGCAACTATTGGGGGTGTAAGTCAAAACCTTGGTCCAAAAACTAAATATGAATTTGGAACAGGAACTTATTATTCCAATTTTGGACCTGAGCCAATATTTGAAATCAAGACTCCAATGGTTTTGGAAAGTGCAAGAATTTATACAGGAACCGCAGGAACGATAGATTTTTATGTGACGGATATGTCAACTGGTGAATTAGTTTCTAATTCTTCCATCAATTTACCGGCAACCAGAATACAAAAAAATATTGTTGCCCCTCCAACCCAAATTTCTGACGACAAAACCGACCAAGGAATTGTGGTCAATTTGAATTTACAATTTCCCAAGGTAGGAAAGTATAAAATTACGCAGGTTTGCCAAGGTGGAGCAAGTATTTTTAGAAGCAATCGTATAAAAACTGATACGGAAACTGCTCCAACAAATATTGGCTTCCCTTATAATTCAACAGACAATCTAATTTCTTTAACGGGTGCTTTGTACCAGGGCGGAGTAATAACTTCAGGCTATTATTACTTTTATGATATGCAATTTAAATCGCTTGGCTGTGCCTCAGAAAAAGTTTCGGTACCAGTAAAAGATATAGTTTCTCCCGTAATTACACTATCGCAAACCGGAACAAAAACTATTTGCCCAAATTCAACTGAAACAATTAACCTAACAGCAAGTGCAAATCAATCGATTGCATACCAATGGCAAAAAAACCAAGTAGATATTGCGGGACAAACAAGCTCTAAGTATAGTCCAACAACTTCCGGAATCTACCGAGTAAAAGCTACCAATGCAGATGGATGCGCAAATACATCTTCTACTTTTGAGTTAAAGGTCTTAACAACATCAGTGCCAACCTTGTATTACAACTCAAATGGGATTTTAGAATCAAATGCCAGTGGAAATATAAGTTGGACATTTAATGGAAACGCAATTCCGGGTCTTTCTACCAATACATATATGCCAACAAGTTCTGGCACCTATGTTGTAAAAGGGTTAGATGCTAATGGTTGTATTGGAAGCTCTTTAGGATTAACGATTACAATTTTAGGCAATCAAGAGTCAAACCAATTTAAAATTTTCCCAAATCCAAGCATTGGCAACCAATTATATGTACAATGGCCCGATTTGCCTATAGGTACAAATTTTACAATTGAAGTTTTAGATATTTTAGGGCAGCAAAAATTAACCAAGGATATCAACAATTTGAATGCAAATTCAATTTTAGATATTTCCAGCCTATCATCTGGGGTTTATTTTATCCGAATATTGAATGAGTTAAAATCAGAAACGATCAAATTTATTAAGAATTAAGTCTTATTTAACCCAGAAAAAAATCATTCGAGGCGAGGTCAATTCATCAAATGCTTCAAGGGCATAATTACCTCTTAAATCAATATTTTGGAATCCTGCTTGTGCGGCGTATGCCAAAAAATCATTTTTCTGAATCATTTCAACTTTTTCTTCGAAATGATATGATTTCCCCTTATCTGTAAACTGAATTGATTTAAACAAATATCCATTTTGGGCAAAACGTTCTATTTTAAACTTAATATCTCCTTTTTGTACAATTTCAGATGGCACCAAATTGGCCATTACATATACTGGATTAAAAAAATCTAAAATCAACAATCCATTCTTATCCAATCCTTGAAAAAAACGGTGGAAGGCTAATTGATTTTCCTCGGGTTGATCGAAGTAACCGAAACTAGTGAAAAAATTAAATATGACTTGGTAATGATGTTCTTTAGCAAGTGGTTTTCGCAAATCGTGTTCAAAAAAATGTAAACCAGATTGTTCAAATTTCTTTGCCTCCTCAATATTGGCAGAGGATAAATCAAAGGCCTCCACATCAAAACCTAAATCAAAAAGGGTTTTAGCATGTCGACCTTTTCCACAGGCAGCATCCAAAACCTTGGAGCCTGCTTGCAAATTTAATTTCTTTTGAAGGTTCGAAATAAAATCAAAAGCTTCTTGGTCGTTTCGTTGATCATACAAAATATGATAATAAGGTGAATTAAACCAGGTTGAAAACCATTCAGATTTCTCTTCCATTTTATTTTCGAATGGATGGATTCGTTAAAAAATCTTGGTAAGCTAATCGAATACCCTCATTCAATTCAATTTTATGCTTCCAGCCAAGTCCGTGTAATTTGGAAACGTCCATTAATTTTCGTGGAGTTCCGTCTGGACGGCTGGTATCCCAATGAATTTGACCTTCAAATCCAACGATATCTTTTACATTTGTTGCCAATTCTTTAATAGTAACATCCTCTCCGGTTCCAACATTCACCAATTCTTTTTCGTTGTAAGATTCCATCAAATACAAGCAGGCTTCAGCCAAATCATCTGCATGTAAAAATTCTCGCATAGGCGAACCAGTTCCCCAAAGCGTCATTTGTGTAAGATTTTTTTGTTTTGCCTCGTGAAACTTACGAATCATTGCTGGTAAAACATGAGAATTCTCGAGGGAGTAATTATCGTTTGGACCATACAAATTGGTCGGCATTACAGAAATAAAATTACAGCCATATTGATCGCGGTAAGCCTCACACATTTTAATACCTGCAATTTTGGCAATGGCATAAGGTTCATTCGTTGGCTCCAAAGATCCTGTCAACAGATACGATTCCCTCAAAGGCTGCGGAGCCAATTTAGGATAAATACAAGAAGAGCCCAGAAACATCAATTTTTTCACTTGCTGCAAATAACTTGCATGAATAATATTGTTTTGAATGGCCAGGTTTTCGTATAAAAAATCTGCTCGATACGTGTTATTAGCAACAATTCCTCCAACTTTAGCCGCAGCTAAAAATACATAGTCAGGTTTTTCCTCTTCAAAAAAATCAAAAACTGCCTGTTGATTTATAAGGTTTAATTCTGTAGAAGTTCGGGTAATAATGTTTGAATATCCATTTTTTTCTAAACCTCTTAAAATAGCAGAACCTACCATTCCCCGATGTCCAGCCACATATATTTTCGCGTTCTTTTCCAATTTTATTGCCAATTTTATGCAAAATTAAGCAATCAAAAATAAGTATGCGATTATTTGTTTAATTTTGCACAATATTTCGAAAAACTGTCGTTAAAGTCGAATGCAAAAGCTATTCTTACTTTTATTCTTTATCGGATTGAACCTGGGCATTCAGGCTCAAAAAATCGACTTTAGCTCAAATAAAAAGCCATTAATAGACACAACCGTTCATTCAAAAGGTTTATTGGGAGGGCGACTAAGCACTGGGTTAGAGGGTACAGGTGAGAAAGTGAAAAAGGCAAAAGAAGATTTCAATAAAATCAAAAATGATAGTCAAGACATTTTAAATGACCTAGGTATTCACCGAGTTGGAAAATCTATTTCCAGAAATATAAAAAAGAAATTTCAACCTAAAGATGAATACGAGGGTATTAAAACAATCAATCGCATTTCCACTTATGGAAGTGGGAATCGAGCCACGGTTGAGGAAGTTGCTGTGATAAAATATGTAGAAGACGAAAAAGTGAGTGGATACCTTCAAGAAATTTGGTGGTTTGATACCCAGCAAAATCGAATTGTAAATACGCCATTAAAGGATGCTAAAAATCCATTAATATGCCATGGACCCTACAGAAAATTTGTTAATCAAGTTTTGGTAGAAGAAGGTTTTTTTTATCAAGGAGGTAAAGATGGTCGTTGGGAAAAATATGGCACTGAAAACGAATTATTAGACAAAATAAGCTATCAAAAGGGCTTCCCGAAGGAATCAACCATCAATTATTACGATGCGGAAAAACAGAAAATAAAAGAGGTTATCCCAAGAGTATACGGGAAGGTTCGCGGCCAATACCTTTCTTTTTTCCCCAATGGATTATTGGCTGAAGAGGGTAAATTAGACGATAGTATAAAGGTGGGCCGGTGGAGAGAATTTCATGAAAAAGGAGCCTCGGGCAGATTGAAAAAAGAATGGCGTTTTGGAAAAGATAAATTTGAAGATTTCAAACCAGTTTTAATACAGGAGAGAGATAACCAAGCCAAGGTAATTTATCAAAATCCAGATAAGTGGGACTAACATGATTCAAAAAAGATTACTTTTTTTGATGTTACTTTTTATTGGACTCATTTTTAAAGCAGTTCCGGTAAACTCATTTGCCAATCCCCAACATACTGCTCATATTTCAGAAAAGTCAAATTATACTTTTTTTGATTTTAGTACTGATTTAGAACAAGTAAATTTCGACGATGACGAATCTGAAGACGATGATTCAGAATCTCTTAAATCAGCTAAGCCCTTTTTAGGAGAAGAGTCGGAATTAGAACACAAAGAATTAATTTTCGCTTTTTTCCCCCCTAAAAAAATAATGGGAGAATTTGCGCCAAATTATCATCCTCAACCTATCTTTTCAGCCCCTTTTTCTCCTCCAGATTTTTGTGCATAATAAGCTATTTATTATCGTACAAAAATTATTTTATGGAGAAAAATCAATATTTAAAATCATTTATTTCCACTGATTGGAAATCAGGAATTGCGGTATTTTTAGTCGCACTTCCGCTCTGCCTCGGTATCGCCTTGGCATCTGGTGCACCTCTAATTGCAGGACTCATTGCAGGAATTGTAGGTGGCACAGTGGTGGCCATTTTATCTGGTTCAGAACTTTCAGTTTCGGGACCCGCCGCAGGTTTAACTATTTTGGTATTCAATGCCATTCAAAGCTTAAACTCCTATTCAACCTTTTTGTTGGCGGTAGTTTTGGCCGGATTGATTCAAATTGGATTAAGTCTTTTAAAACTTGGCAAAATTGGTAGCTTTTTCCCATCCTCAGTTATTCGTGGCATGTTGGTGGCTATTGGAATTGTGATTATTCTAAAACAAATTCCCCATGCTTTAGGAGACGATTTCGATTTTATAGGGGAATTTGAATTTTTTCAACAAGACGGGAATAACACATTTGGAGAAATAATGGCGGCCTTTTCTACTTTTAAACCTGGCGCCATTATTATTTCCATTTCAGGCCTTTTTATTCTAAGTAATTGGACAAAAGCTGCTGAAAAATTAGAGTTTCTTAAAAATATTCCTGCTTCCTTAATTGTAGTATTGTTGGGCATATTTGCAAATTTTGGATTTAAACTACTGATCCCTGATTGGTATTTGGGAGATTCAAAAGACCACATGGTTAATCTTCCAAACTTTGCATCATTTGGCGATTTTTTGCACGTTTTCCAATTTCCAGATTTCTCTGCCCTGAACCAGGGTGGAGTTTACAAAGTTGCTCTGACCTTGGCAATTGTGGCAAGTTTGGAAACATTATTGTCCCTAGAAGCAACCGACTCCCTTGATCCTCAAAAACGGATTTCATCTGCCGACAAAGAATTATTGGCCCAAGGAATTGGCAATGTAACCAGTGGACTGATTGGAGGGATACCTTTGACCTCGGTAATCGTTCGTTCATCAACCAACATTTATGCCGGCGCAAAAACTAGAATGTCAGGAATCCTCCATGGTATATTATTATTGATTTCCGTATTATTTCTAAGCTCTTGGATGAACCTCATTCCTTTGGCCTGCTTGGCAAGTGTCCTTCTTTATACAGGTTATAAATTAGCACACCCAAAAGAATTCAAAAAGGTTTTGAGTGAAGGTTGGAAACAATGGGTTCCCTTTCTAACGACTATTGTTGTAGTAGTTTTTGTAGATCTTTTATGGGGCATATTTATTGGAACGAGTATCGGTTTATTATTTGTAATTTTTACAAGTTATGAATCTGTTATTACGGTCCACCAAAAAGAAAATTCTTTTTTAATTCGCTTCAAAAAGGATGTGACCTTTCTACATAAAATGACCTTAAAAACCATTTTACAAAAAATCCCGGAAAACTCTTTAGTCTTTATTGATGCTAAGCAAGCACATTTTATGGACCATGACATTCAATTGATGTTAAAAGAATATATGGAAACAGCCAATCTAAAAAATATTGAAATAGACTATCAAAAAACACATGAAAGAATATAAAAGATTACTGTTGAACAATAAGGCTTGGGCAGCAGAAAAACTAGAAATCAATGAATCGTATTTCAACGATTTAGCTCTTGACCAAAAGCCCTTATTTCTTTGGATTGGCTGTGCAGATAGTCGCGTGCCAGCGGAGGAAATTACACAATCAAATCCTGGGGACATTTTCGTACACAGAAATGTAGCCAATCTGGTGGTTCATACCGACATCAACCTGCTATCCGTTTTACAATATGCTGTAGAGGTTTTGGAGGTAAAACACATTGTAGTTTGTGGACATTACAATTGCGGTGGAGTAAAAGCAGCTATGACCAATCAAGACTTTGGATTGATCAATAAATGGTTGAGAAATATCAAAGAAGTCTATGAAAAACACTACCAAGAATTACAACAAATTGCTGACGAAAAACAACGATTTAACAAATTAGTTGAAATCAATGTATTGGAACAAGTCAACAATTTAGCAAAAACAACAATTGTTCAAAAGGCTTGGAACAATAGGCAATATCCACATTTACATGGTTGGGTATTTGATATGCACGTTGGAGAAATCAAAGAAATTGTGAATATCAATGCAGGTGAATATGAAAATCCGATTTTTAGTTACAAGTTTTAACAAAAAAAGAGGCCTCGGCCTCTTTTTTTATGCTTTAAATAACCGAAACTCCAAAGCTACTCTCGACTTATCCATTTCATCGTTTACGGCTAAACCGTGGATTAAATGCGATGTAAAAATTAATACTTGTCCATAATCAACTTTCGAACGTACCAAATCACTTTTACCTTCCCAAGACTTAATCATTCGAACTCGGTAAGTATTTCCCTCAATATGGGCACCTTCAAACGTCCGTACGATGTCCTTTTCGTTTATAAAATGACTCTTGGGCGCCAATGGCAAACTAGATTTTTCCGTTACTCCAGCAATGGGTATCCAAAAATTAATAAACTGAGGAATAAATCCTTTATCTACACCTTCGTAAATATCCTTATGCGGCGGATTGTAATCTGTTGACAAAGGTCTATTAATTCGAACAATGATGTGCATCGCCTCATTGGCAACCGGATCATGATCTGTCAATTTGAAATTTAATATCTTTTCTAATCGTGGAATTAACGATTTTACAGAAAAGCTAAAATCACCTGAAAACAAATCTCTGGTACGTTTAACAACTTTATAATGATCCTCATCTTTTTTCACAAAATGATGATAATTTTCGAGTGTAAATCCCGTAGTATCAATTCCACATTCTTGTTGAATTAATTGGGCAACACTTTCTGTTAATCCACCAATTAAAGCTTCAAACTCTTCTGCACTTAAAAAATCCGACTCCACATAGCCTTCATTGTACCAAGGCTGGTGAAAAGCAATATCTTGGGTTTCATTGGAAAGTACTTCATCTTTACCAGACCTAAATTCAGGAGCATTTTCAATAGAAAAGCTACGTTCAACTCCTTCGATGTTAAAACTTGTGGTATTGCTCATATTAAAGAGTTGATTTTATTTTCAATTCATCTAATTGTGCAGCAGCCAATGGAGATGGTGAATCAATCATCACATCACGACCCGCGTTATTTTTAGGGAATGCGATGAAATCGCGAATAGATTCTGTTCCACCAAATAATGAGCAAAGACGGTCGAAACCAAAAGCTAAGCCTCCGTGTGGTGGTGCTCCGTATTCAAATGCATCTAATAAGAATCCAAATTGTGCTTTAGCCTCCTCTGGAGTAAATCCAAGCACCTCAAACATTTTAGATTGCAAATCTTTTTGGAAAATACGAATTGATCCGCCGCCAACTTCCACACCATTTACTACTAAGTCGTATGCATTCGCACGAACTTTACCTAAATCGCCCGACATCATTGCGTCGATGTCCTCAGGCTTAGGACTTGTAAACGGATGGTGCATAGCAAACCAGCGATTTTCCTCCTCACCGTACTCCAACAAGGGGAAATCAACTACCCAGTGTACACTGTATTCATCTGGATTACGTAAACCCAAACGATTTCCTAATTCTAAACGCAATTCATTTAATTGCTTGCGTACTTTGTCGCCATCACCTGAAAGAATCAACATTAAATCTCCCGGCTCTGATTCAAATGCAGCAACCCAAGCTTTTAAATCCTCTTCTGTATAAAACTTATCTACAGAAGATTTAATTGTTCCGTCCAAATTGTATTTCACATTCACCAAACCTTTCGCACCAATTTGTGGACGTTTTACAAAATCAGTTAACTCATCAATTTGCTTTCTAGTATATTCAGAAGCCCCTTTTACATTGATTCCCACTACCAAATTGGATGCATCAAAAACCTGGAAATCCTTTCCACTGGTCAAATCTCTTTCCTCGCCCTTCAATTCCACAAATTTCATTCCGAAACGAATGTCTGGTTTATCGGAACCATAATATTTCATTGCATGCGCATAGGTCATTCTAGACACCTCGCCTACTTCTATATTTTTAACTGTTTTAAACAAATGTTTAATTAAGCCTTCAAACACATTCAACACATCTTCTTGTTGAACAAAAGCCATTTCACAGTCGATTTGAGTAAATTCTGGCTGACGATCGGCACGTAGATCCTCATCTCTGAAACACTTTACAATTTGGTAGTAACGGTCGAAACCAGAAACCATCAACAATTGCTTAAAAGTCTGTGGGGATTGTGGAAGAGCATAAAATTCTCCAGGATTCATACGAGAAGGCACCACAAAATCTCTTGCACCTTCAGGTGTAGATTTAATCAAAACTGGAGTTTCAACCTCAATAAATTCCAAAGAATCTAAATAATTTCGAACCTCTCTTGCCATTCGGTGACGCAATTGCAAGCTGTTTCGAACAGGATTTCTGCGTAAATCCAAGTATCTATATTTCATGCGAACATCATCCCCTCCATCAGTTTCGTCTTCTATCAAGAAAGGAGGCAATTTCGCAGGATTCAATATTTCAACAGAAGAAACCTTGATTTCAATATCTCCTGTGGCTATTTTATCATTTTTCGACAATCGCTCAACCACCACACCCTTTGCTTGAACTACAAATTCTCTACCTAAAGAACGTGCAATTTGCAAGGTATTGGCATCTGTTTTACCTTCCTCCAACATCAATTGGGTAATTCCATAACGGTCTCTCAAATCCACCCAGATCATACCCCCTTTATCTCTCATTTTTTGAACCCAACCACACAAAGTCACCTCTTGCCCAACATTTGCTAATCTCAACTCACCGTTCGTATGCGATCTAAACATAAAATTTTTCTATTTTTTTAAAAACAAATGCAAAATTACGTAAAATACAGGGCAGAGAAAAATAAACACTCAAATCTTTACAAAAATTGATTCAGATCAGACACAAAAAAAGGCGCCCAATTGAGCACCTTAAAAATTCAAAAAAATAAAACAAAAAATTTAAAGGGTTAGGTTTTAATTTAAGGGGTTAGGTTTTTAATTTAGGGTTAGGTTTTATAACAATTAGTGGTTTTGATGTTTCAAAATTACAAGACTGAAATTTAAGAAAAGTTGTGATTTTGCAACTTTTTCAATTTTTATGAAAAAATTTGGAATTATTGGTTCGGGAATTGCAGGAATCGCATTGGCAATAAGAGCAGCTAAAAAAGGGTATAAAGTGCACGTTTTTGACAAAAACCCCTACCCAGGAGGCAAATTAAGTCAAATTACCCTGCAAAATTACCGATTTGATGCGGGTCCCTCTCTATTCACCTTACCTCATTTGGTGGAAGAATTATTTGAACTCCATAGTAAAAACACAAGAAATTATTTTTCGTATCAAAGACTTCCAGAAATATGTAATTACTTCTGGACAGATGGAACTCAACTCAAAACCTACCAAGAAATTGACCAAACAATCCAAGAACTTGCCAGTGTTTTAGGTGAAGAAGAAACGCTACTTAAACAATATTTCAATCGAATAAAACAAAATTATGAAATTCTGAATCCCCTATTCATTGAAAAATCTTTACATAAATTCAGCACCTGGACAAGTAAAGAAGCCTTGAAAGGATACACAAACATTCCAAAACTTGGACTGTTTTCTACAATGAATCAATTTAACAAAAAGCAATTCAAGAACCCTAAAACGGTTCAATTATTCAATAGATATGCCACATACAATGGATCAGACCCCTACCAAACTCCTGCAACTTTAAGCATAATCCCGCACCTTGAATATCATTTAGGAGCCTATTTCCCCAAGGGAGGAATGATTGAAATAGTAAATTCTTTGGTAAAATTGGCACAAGAAGTAGGAGTAGAATTCCATTTGGGAGAAGAAGTACAAAAGCTACTAATTGAAAAAAATAAAATTTTGGGATTTCAAACTGCCAAAAACAGGTATGAATTTGACCAGGTTGGGTCCAATTTAGACATTGAGCTTTTTTACAAAAAATTTATTTTAGCAAACGAAATACCTGTAAATTATTCAAAATTAGTCCAAGAAAAATCAAGCTCTGGAATTATTTTTTATTGGGGCATCAATCGAACTTTCAAGGAATTGGGCGTTCACAACATCTTTTTTTCAGACAATTATCAACAAGAATTCACCGAAATATTCCAAGAAAAAACAGTTGCTCTTGACCCCACCGTTTATGTGCACATTTCCTCCAAAGTAGAAAAAAACGATGCCCCTGAAAATGCTGAAAATTGGTTTATTTTAGTGAATACACCAGCCAATTCGGGACAAAACTGGGAGGATTTCGCTCGAATTACCAGACAAAAGGTCATAGACAAAATCAATAAAATTCTAAAAGTTAACATAGAAGATCAAATTGAGGAAGAGGATTATTTAGACCCCATCCGAATTGAAAATCGAACAGGTTCCACCGGCGGAGCCTTGTATGGGAATTCATCTAATAATAAATTTTCTGCTTTCCTAAGACATCCAAACTTTAAAAAATCAATTGAAAACATTGTTTGGGTTGGAGGAAGTGTACATCCCGGAGGAGGTATCCCCCTATGCCTATCTTCTGCAAAAATTGCAGCTGAATCTTTAAAGGATTAAGGGAATTTATATAGCTTTGCAAAAAATTTAAGCAAATGATTCAAAGACCCCAATCGATATTTTTAGCCCTAGTTATTGTCTGCCAAGTGTTTGTGTTAACCGGTGTAAGAATTTGGACAAAAATTCACATCGACGGACAAGAGGTTTTTGTTACTATTACGCAAATGCAACAAGTATTGAATGGGAAGGATATTGCTGAAACATCTCATATTGCGCTTTCAGGATTATTAGGCGCGTCCTTGGTATTAACCATCGGAATTTTATTTTCCTTTAAAAACAGAATGCGTCAAATGATGATGGGTTTAATCAATTCCATGCTCATAGCTGGAACGGTTGGATATGCCTTTTTCATTATTTTCAAACAGGCAATTCCTCTATTCGCTCCAGAGCAAAATGGAAAATATGACCTAGGATTTTATGCCTTAGTTATTGCCCTTTTAGGAAATATGATTGCCAACAGACTGATTAGAAAGGATGAAATGTTAGTGAGAAGCTCGGATAGGATGAGATAGAAATTTTTAATTGTTAATTGTTAATTGTTAATTGTTAATTGATAATTGTTAATTTCTGAAACAACCCCATAACTCATAACCCATAACTCATAACCCATAACCCATAACTCATAACTCTAAACAATTCCCTCCTTCAACAAATCGTGTAAATGGACAAAACCAACGGCTTTTTGGTTTTCTAATACTACCAATTGTGTGATATTTTTTGATTGCATTGTTGCCAATGCCTCAGTTGCAAATTCATTGGAATTTATTGTTTTGGGATGGGTATTCATCATATCCTGAATAGTTAATTTAGACCAATCGGAATGATTTTCCAACATTCTGCGAACGTCGCCGTCAGTGATAATTCCCAATAAGTTGTCTCCATCAACTACTGCTGTTGCACCCAATCGTTTAGAAGAAATTTCATGGATTGCGTCTTTTATAGAAGCATTTGGACCAATTTGTGGAAATTCGTGTGAAGGATAAATGTCAGCAACTTTTAAATACAACCGTTTCCCCAATGCGCCGCCGGGGTGGTATTTGGCAAAATCTTGTGCAGAAAATCCACGTGCTTCCAACAAGCAAATAGCCACTGCATCTCCTAAAGCCAAAGCAACGGTAGTTGAAGTAGTAGGAGCTAAATTAAGAATATCGGCCTCCTTTTCTGCCAAAGCATGCAAACGAAAATCTGCCTGTTGACCCAAATAGGAATCCAAATTGGAAACCATTGCAATCAAAGTAACACCCAACCGCTTAATCAATGGAACCAAAACTTTAATTTCGGGTGTATCTCCCGATTTAGAAATGCAAATTACGGAATCCCCCTTTTGAATCATCCCTAAATCACCATGAATGGCATCAGCCGCGTGCATAAACAAGGCGGGAGTCCCTGTAGAATTGAAAGTTGCCACTAATTTTTGGGCAATTATAGCCGATTTACCAATACCTGTAAAAACCACTCGCCCCTCCTGATGCAACAAATGTTCAATACAAGAAATGAAAGAGTCATCAATTAATTCACTTACACGCAGAATTGCATTCGCTTCTTCTTGCAAAATTTTTTTTGCTGTAGATTCAATATTTTTGCTTAATTTCAATTTACAGAGTTTTTGGTGCTACAAAGATACCATAAAAGAAATTAAAGAGTAGGAACACTGAACCATTGTTTTTGATATATGCCTAATTCGATTTCAAATGATGTTTTAAAAGATCAGCTTAAAAAGACCTTTGGGTTTGACCAATTTAGGGGTGAACAAGAGCACATCATTCAAAATACCTTAGCAGGAAACCACAGCTTTGTACTAATGCCTACGGGTGCCGGCAAATCCTTGTGCTATCAGCTGCCTGCCATTGTAATGGAGGGAACAGCCATTGTTATTTCACCGCTCATTGCCCTCATGAAAAATCAGGTGGACCAGATGCTGGCCTTTGGTATCAATGCCCAATTTTTAAATTCTTCCCTAACAAGAGTAGAAATTAATAAGGTGAAAACGGAAATTTTGGCGGGCAAGGTCAAGTTACTTTACATTGCGCCAGAATCACTAAATAAACAAGACAATCTATCGTTTTTAAAACAAGCAAACATATCGTTTGTTGCCATAGATGAGGCTCATTGTATTTCCGAATGGGGCCATGATTTTAGACCAGAGTATCGAAAAATCAAATCCATCATTGAAGAGGTTAATCCGAAATTACCTATCATTGCGCTTACCGCTACAGCAACTCCTAAAGTTCAACAGGATATTCAAAAAACCTTAGGACTTGAAGATGCAAAGGTTTTCAAATCCTCTTTCAATAGAAAAAACCTTTATTACGAAATCCGTTCTAAACACGAGGTTGATAAACAATTGATTCGTTATATCAAATCACATACAGGTAAGGCAGGAATTATATATTGTCTAAGTCGTAAAAAAGTGGAAGACGTTGCCGACCTTTTGTTGGTCAATGGAATTAATGCACTTCCGTACCATGCTGGGTTGGACCCTCAAATTAGAATCAATAACCAAGAGGCATTTTTAAACGAAGAAGTGGATGTAATGGTGGCAACCATTGCGTTTGGAATGGGAATCGACAAACCGGATGTGCGTTTTGTAATACATTATGACGCTCCTAAATCTTTAGAAGGTTATTATCAGGAAACAGGTAGAGCCGGCAGAGATGGTTTAGACGGAACCTGCATCTTATTTTTTGATCATGACGATATTGAAAAATTAGACAAATTCAATAAAAATAAAGGGGTTTCGGAAAAAGAAAATGCCAAAATTTTATTGGCCGAAATGGAAGATTTTGCCAATTTAGGAATTTGTAGAAGAAGGCAATTACTTCATTATTTTGGAGAATATTTAGGAGAAAATTGTGGATTTTGCGACAATTGTCAACACCCTACCCAAAGTTTTAAGGCAGAAGAAGAGGCGGTTTGGGTTCTAAAAACTATCCAAGAAACAGAAGGAAAATTTACCATTGAACACATTGCCGACATTTTAGACGGCACACAAAATCAATTTGTTGAAAGTTATGGACACGACAAATTAGAATATTTTGGGAAAGGTGCTAATCCATTCTGGGCAAAGGCTGAAACAGATGAAGAAGACGAAGATGAGGATGACGAAGATGAGGAAGAGTTAGATGATGACTTTGATGATGAGGAGGAGGAAAAGCCGAAAACCAAAAAGAAAAAAGCTAAAAAATTAAAATCGAAGAAAAAAGAAGAGGAGAATATTATTCAAGTTTCACCTTGGATTTCATTTATCAAGCAATTGTCGATTTTTGGATTGCTAGAAAAAGATATTGAAAACATTGGCTGCTTAAAAATCAGTACCAAAGGAGAAGAATTCATTCAAAACTCCTATCCTCTAACCTTCCAAAAAGATCATGATTATAAAAAAGAGGTTCAAGATGCAATAGACGAAGAGGAAAATGCAGGGATGAATGCAAAGGCTTACGACCAAGAGCTTTTTGAAGTATTAAAAAATCTACGTAAAAAAATTGCGAAGGAAAAAAACCTTCCCCCATTTGTTATTTTCCAAGACCCTTCCTTAGAGGAAATGGCAACTACATACCCCGCCACGCAAGAAGAAATGGCTCAAATAAATGGGGTTGGTATGGGAAAAGTAGTTAAATTTGGGAAACCATTTTTAGAGGTCATCAACCGATACGTTGAAGAAAACGAAATTGAAACTGCGAAAGAGGTTGTAGTTAAGTCCACTGTAAACAAATCCATGATAAAAATTTACATCATCCAGCAAGTGGATCGTAAAATTGATTTGGACTTGATTGCAGAACAAAAGGAATTATCAATGGAGGAATTAATCAACGAAATTGAAGCCATTTGTTATTCTGGAACCAAATTAAATCTGGATTATTATATCAATCAAGTCATTGAGCCAGACAAGCAGGATGAAATTTATGATTATTTCTTAAATGCTGATACCGACAATATTTCTCAAGCATTGGAAGATTGCGATATTGACGATGTAGTGGAAGAGGAACTTCGATTAATGAGAATTAAATTTTTAAGTGAGTTAGCAAATTAAATTTATGAACGTTTTATTACTAGGGTCAGGAGGAAGAGAACATGCGTTTGCTTGGAAAATGTCCCAAAGTCCGCTTTTAAGCAACTTATACATTGCCCCAGGGAATCCGGGTACAGCTGAAATTGGCACGAATTTGCCGATTGCGGTTACCGATTTTGAGGGAATAAAAAGTGCAATTATTAGTCATCATATAGAGTTGGTAGTTGTTGGTCCTGAGGAGCCCTTAGTAAGAGGCATCAGAGATTTTATTGAGGCCGATGCAATGATTTCGCATGTGGGTATTGTGGGTCCAGGAAAATTAGGTGCACAATTGGAAGGAAGTAAAGATTTTTCCAAAAATTTCATGAATCGTCATAAAATCCCTACTGCAAAATCTGAAACTTTTATAAAAGATACTATTGAGGAAGGATTGGCCTATTTGGCCAATAATGTTTCCTTCCCAATCGTCTTAAAGGCCGACGGTTTAGCTGCAGGAAAAGGGGTAATTATTGCTCAAAACTTAAAAGAAGCTCAAGATACCTTGAAAGAAATGTTGTTGGATGCCAAATTTGGCGATGCAAGTTCTAAGGTGGTTATTGAAGACTTTTTACATGGCATAGAATTATCTGTTTTCGTATTAAGCGATGGTGAAAACTATGTTATTTTACCCGAGGCGAAAGATTATAAAAGAATTCGAGATAATGACGAAGGCTTAAATACGGGTGGCATGGGTGCCGTTTCTCCTGTACCTTTTGCCAATGAGAAATTCATGGAAAAGGTAAAGTCTAAAGTTGTTGAACCAACTATCAAAGGACTTAAAGAAGATGGAATCCCTTACCAAGGTTTTATTTTTATCGGATTGATGAACCAAAATGGAGATCCTTCTGTAATTGAATACAACGTCCGAATGGGTGACCCAGAAACAGAAGTAGTATTACCGAGAATCGAATCAGATTTCTTATCTTTGTTGTTTGCGGCTTCTAAAGGGAAGCTGAATGGCATAAAAATTGCATTGAGTGAACAATTTGCCGTTACCACGATGTTGGTTGCTGGCGGATACCCGGAGGATTATCGCAAGGGCGATGTGATGTCGGGCTTTGATCTAGTGAAAGATGCAATTGTATTCCATGCAGGCACCAAAGAGCAGGATGGCAAAATTGTTACATCGGGTGGACGCGTAATGGCCTTAACGGGCATGTCAAACACCTTAGAAAGTGCAATTCAAAAATCCCAAAAAGCAGCAAATGCCATTCAATACGAAGGCAAACATTTTAGAAAAGATATAGGTTTGGATGTATTGAGGTACAAACCTTAAAAAAAATATACAATGGCTTGTAAGTCTTGTTCAACAGGAGCTTGTGGTTCCATTTCTGGAGACCAAAAAGTAAGCGGCTGCCAAAGTAATGGTGGTTGTGGCTCGGGTGGTTGCAATAAAATGAACGTTTTTGATTGGTTAACTGATGTGGACGTACCCACGTTCCAGCGTTACCCAATTGTAGAAATAAAATTTAAAGGAGGTAGAAAAGAGTATTTCAAAAATGCTGACTCACTTTCTTTACATACTGGTGATGCCGTCATGGTAGATACTGGCACGGGGGCCCACCTAGGTATTGTTTCACTTCAAGGGGAGTTGGTTCGATTGCAATTGCTCAAAAAAGGGATTAAAGATGATGATTCCATCAAAAAAATTCTTCGACTAGCAACTGAAAAAGATATAGAAAAACACGAATTATCTATTTCAAAAGACATTGCTGCCATTCATAGATCTCGAGAAATTATTCGAGATTTAAAATTAAATATGAAATTGTCGGACGTCGAACATCAATCTGATGGTGTTAAAGCGACTTTTTATTATTCTTCCGACGACCGCGTGGACTTCCGCGAATTAATCAAGGTACTAGCGAATGAATTCAAAGTTCGTATTGAAATGAAACAAATTTCTTTGCGACAAGAGGCGGGAAGAATTGGAGGTATAGGAATTTGCGGTAGAGAATTGTGTTGTTCTACTTGGTTAACCGACTTTAAAAACGTAACAACTTCTGCAGCGAGATACCAAAACCTTTCTTTAAATCCAGTAAAATTAAGTGGCCAATGTGGTCGTTTGAAATGTTGTTTGAATTATGAATTGGAGACCTACATGGACGCCATCAAACATATTCCAACACTTGAAGGAAAATTAAAGATTAGAAAAGGGAATGCCAGCCTTCAAAAAACTGACATTTTCAAACGAATGATGTGGTTTGCAGTAGAAGGTGAAGAAAGCAATTGGGTGGCAGTAGGTTGTGACAGAGTGGCTGAAATTATCGAATTAAATAAAAAAGGAATCATTCCTGAATCTTTTGAAAATCTGAGTCCTGATAGTCCTGTAGTGGAAAAACTTAGTATTTCTGAGTTGAATTCAGACTTAGAAAGAATGGATAAAAAGTATGCGAAAGGCGGAAAAAGAAATCCTTCGCAACAAAAGGGAGGTTTTAGAAACGAAAGAAGAGATAATAGAGATCAGAGACCTAGAGACGAGAGACAGGGTAATAGAGACCAGAGGCCGAGAGACCAGAGACCGAGGGAAGATCGACCTGTTCAAGGACCGCGTGTGAATCCGCCGGGAGAGTTAAAAACTGACAATGCAAATACAAATGCAGGTCAAGAAGGAAATAAGCCTAAGAAAAAATTTAAAAAGAAATTCAGACCCAAACCAAATGGAGGAAATGACAAAAGCACTCCGTCTGCTGAATAATTTTCGTGTATTCCTTTTGATATTTTCATTGGGTATTATCTTTCAATCCTGCCAAATTGAGCCTGGATTTGAGGAAAATACATCTATGGGAACCAACGGATGGCCTGAAAAACAAATTGTTTCCTTTAAAATCCCAGAAATTCCTGAAAATGGACAGTATCAACTTTTTGTCAATATTAGACAAAATGAAGATTATCCTTTCTACAATTGTTATTTTATTCCTCAAATAAAAGACAGTAAAGGTAAAATTCTAAAAAGAACCTTAGCAGAAGGTATCTTTTATGACCCCAAAACAGGCAAACCCAAGGGAGAAGGGTCTGGAAATTTATACAACCATTCCTATTTGATTTTTGATAAATTAAGCTTTAAAAAAGGCGAAAAATTAACTATTGAAATCAACCAATTCATGCGTCGAGATACCCTACAAGGTATTTTTTCGGTTGGATACACCTTAAAACCAATCAATAAAGATGGCAAAAATTGATGAAATAGATAAGCAAATATTGTCGTTTCTAAACGAGGATGCCTTTATTTCAAACAAAGAAATGGCCACTCGGTTAGGAATGAGCCCCACACCTATCCACGAACGAATCAAAAGAATGGAACGTGATGGGGTTATCAAGGGATATAAGGCCATTATAGACACCCACAAATTGGGAAAAACTTTAACTGTATTTTGTGAAATAACACTTAAAGAACATGCTGCCAATTATTTGAACCAATTTGAAAAGGATGCTATGGCCCTGGCAGAGGTTCAAGAATGCTACTGCGTGTCCGGAAACAGCGATTTTTTACTAAAAGTGGTAGTTTCCGATATGGATGATTACCGAAATTTTATTTTGCATAAATTAGCAAGTATTAAAAATATTGGGAATGCCCAAAGTCATTTTGTGATGAATGAAGTAGAAAATAAAACATTTTCCCCATGGTTTCCTTCATAAAACCTACAAAATGGGATAAGATTAAAAGAATTAAACAGTAAATTGCCTAATAAAACCTATTTATATTTCAGAAAATGAATAAAAGCACAAAAACACTTGTCACAATCCTTGCAATTTTATTAATTGTTGGATTAGCCTTTTATCCGAAAATCAAAAAATTAACTGCCGAACCAGATAAAAAAGAAGCAGGAAAAGATAAAGGAGGAAAGGGTGGTCCCGGAGGAAAAGGTGGCAAAACTGCCGTAGTAGTAACTGTGGTAAAGCCTACCCGTTTAGATGACATGATTAGTTCCACAGGTAGTATTTTGCCAAATGAAGAGGTTGAAATACATGCTGAAATTTCAGGAAAAATCATCCAACTAAATTTAAAGGAAGGCGATATCGTTCAGCAAGGAGGTATCCTTTTTAAAATAAACGACGATGACTTGCAAGCTCGTTTGCGCAAACTGAGTTTCAATAAAAAGTTGGCAGAAGACAATGAGGCCCGCCAAAAAGTTTTATTACAAAAGGAGGCAATTTCGCAAAGAGAATATGACATTGCTGTAAATTCAGTCAATACGATCCAAGCTGACATTGAAGATCTAAAAGTGCAAATTTCAAAATGTATTGTAAAGGCTCCCTTCTCGGGAAGAATCGGTTTCCGTTACGTAAGTTTAGGAAGTTACATTACCCCTTCCACAAAAATTGCAACTTTGACCAGCTCCAATCCTGCAAAAATTGAATTTGCAATTCCTGCAAAATATGCAAATGCTATTCACAGA
Source organism: Sandaracinomonas limnophila (assembly GCF_004005965.1). Lineage (GTDB taxonomy): Bacteria > Bacteroidota > Bacteroidia > Cytophagales > Spirosomataceae > Sandaracinomonas > Sandaracinomonas limnophila. Next base: position 374,650 of record NZ_SACY01000002.1, read on the forward strand.
GGAAACACAATCGAATTTACAACTGAAAACGAAGAGGTAACCTATAAGGGAAATGTATATGCAATCGACCCAAAAATTGATCCGCAAACAAGAACCCTACAAATCAGAGCAACATCACCTAATCCAGCGAACAAATTGGTACCAGGTGCCTTTGCAAAAATTGATTTAATCCTGAAATCCAAAGGTTCTGCGATTATGATACCAACAGAAGCGATCATTCCGGAAGCAAGAGGAAACAAAGTGTTTTTGGTGAAAAATGGCAAATCGGTCCCTCAAATGGTCGTTTTAGGAACAAGAGGAGACAAAACAGTTGAAATCCTGTCAGGACTTTCAAAAGGAGATACTCTTATCACAAACGGAATCATTCAAGTGAAACCAGACGGAGAAGTAGAAATCAAAGAAGTAGTGGAATAAATCCGCCATGTATTTTTTGAATCCCAAAATATGGAAATTTAAGTTTCAAAAGCTTGCCTACACTTGGCAGGCTTTAAAAGCGTATAGTAAAATTTGGCAGGACATTCAAAAACAAAAGTCCGCCAATCCCGACAAACAATTTATCGGAATTTTATTAGCAGAGCACCTTGGAGATATCGTTGCTGCAACACCTATCCTTAAGGAATTAAAAGCAAAATATCCAAGCGCACATATTTCCTGGATAGTCAAACCTGCTTATGCTTGTTTGTTAGATAACAATCCATTTTTGGATCAAATAATAAAAGAAAAAAATCTGCTAACCAGCATTTGGTTGACGAAAAAGAATCCTTTCGATCATTTGTATAATCTACATTTGAATCAACTTAGATATGACAATTTTTACAAAATCTGGTTGGAAAATCCACAGGCCGACAATCTTGGATTAACCTATAAAAATTATTTAAATAAATATACCCTGTTGGAAATGTTTTCTCGATTAGCAGGCTTAGCCTTAAAAGAGGAAGCACCCAAATTATATCCATCCCTTCAAAAAAAACAAATAGAACACGAATATTGGATAATTCATAGAAAATCTAATTCAGATGAAAAAGATTGGAAAGATGAAAAATGGATGGATTTGCTTCCAAAAATATGGGAAAAATTTGATGTTCAAATAGTAGAAATTGGAACAGAAAACGGTCTAGAAATTAAGGATAAACGGTTTATTTCATTGGTAGGAAAATCTGATTTACCAATTAGTATGCAATGGATACAGCATGCCTCATTTTATATTGGAGTAGATTCTGGGCCTGCTCATATTGCCAATGCCTTTGAAATTCCTGGATTTATCATTTGTGGTAAATACAAGAATTTTGAAGAATATATGGTGTATTCAGGAGCCTATTTAAAACAAGATATTGCAACAGTTTTTTTCAAAGATGGAAAGGTTCCAGCTGAACATACCGTTGATGAAATTTTTAAAAATATTGAAAAAACCTATTTAAAAAGCCAAGTAGAAATGCTTGAACAATAAAAATTATGGCCTCTTTATCAGAAATTAGCATTAAAAGACCCGTACTTTCGGTTGTGATGTCCATCACAATCATCGTTTTCGGAATCATCGGTTATTCTTTTTTAGGTATTCGAGAATACCCTTCAGTTGACCCACCTGTAGTAACAGTTCAAACTGCCTATACAGGGGCGAATGCCGATATTATTGAATCCCAAATTACCGAACCTTTGGAAGAATCTATCAATGGTATTCCAGGTGTAAGAACTTTGACCAGCTCCTCACGTGATGGTCGTTCAACCATTACGGTGGAATTTGATGTTGCTGTTAACATTGAGGATGCTGCCAATGATGTTCGTGACCGCGTATCTCGGTCCATGGCACTTTTACCCAAAGACGTAGATCCACCAGTCGTTTCCAAGGCTGATGCGGATGCCATGCCAATTTACAATGTAAATGTATTTTCAAACTCACGAGATATTTTAAGTTTGAATGAAATTGCTACGAGAAATATCAAAGAAAAATTTCAAACAGTAGCTGGTGTGAGCTCAGTTCAAATGTGGGGTGAGCAAAAATATGCTATGCGTTTACGAATTGACCCCGAACGATTAGCTTCATTTAGATTAACAGCACCTGATATCGCAAATGCACTAACAAAACAAAACATAGAATTGCCTTCGGGAAGTATTGAAGGAGCTAATACCGAACTTACTGTTCGTACTCAAGGGCGACTTACCACAGTTGAGGACTTCAACAATATGATTATCAAGGAAGAAGGTGATAAAGTTGTTAAATTTTCAGACGTAGGATATGCCGAATTAGCTTCTGAAAACGACAAAACTCTATTCAAGAGAGACTTACAAAAAATGGTTTCTATTTCGGTAATTCCTCAGCCAGGATCAAATCAAATTCAAATTGTTGATGCAATCCGCAAAAAAACCATACAAATTCAATCTACACTTCCTAAGGATGTAATTATGAAGGAAGGATTTGATAATACAAAATTCGTAAGACGATCAATTGAAGAAGTAGAAGAAACCATCATGATTGCCATTTTCTTGGTAACAATCATCATTTTCCTTTTCTTAAGAGATTGGCGATCAACCATTATCCCTCTTACTGCAATTCCTGTTAGTTTAATTGGCGTATTTTTCCTAATGTATGCCGTCGGTTTTTCCATCAATGTACTAACACTTTTAGGGGTAGTTCTTTCCATTGGACTTGTAGTTGATGACGCAATCGTTGTTCTGGAAAATATTTTCTCAAAAATTGAAGAAGGAATGACCCCGTGGAAAGCAGCCATTGAAGGTTCAAAAGAGATTTATTTTGCTGTAATTTCAACGACCATCACACTCGCAGCAGTATTTTTACCAGTTATCTTTTTACAGGGTATCACTGGCCGCTTGTTTAGAGAATTTGGAATTGTTGTAGCAGGATCAGTGATCATATCTGCCTTTGTTTCCTTGACCTTGACTCCCATGTTAAGTTCAAAGCTATTGAAAGGTGGCCACCATCAACCATGGTTTTACCGCGTAACAGAACCTTTCTTCGTATGGTTAACCCAGGCTTATCAAAATTCATTAGAGGGCTTCTTAAGAATCCGCTGGTTTGCATGGGTTTTAATGATTTCTTTAGTTGGTATCATTTATACCCTATTCAAATTCGAAGCTATTCCTTCCGAATTAGCACCCTTAGAAGACCGCGGAGCTATTCGTATTAATAGTACGGCTCCAGAAGGGGTAACATTTGATTACATGCTAAATTATACCGATGCAATTTCCAAATTTTTAATGGATGAAGTACCAGCGAAAGAAAGAACAGCTGTTTATGCATTTACTTCCCCTTCATTTGGAAATGGTGGTTTCAACTCAGGAAATATGCGCGTATTATTAACTGAGGACAAAAAAAGTCGAAGGTCTCAGCAAGAAATTGCAGAAAGTTTACAAGGAAAAATTAAAAAATATACTGGAGCAAGATCTGTAATCATTCAAGAACCTACTTTGTCAACCGGACAAAGAGGTGGCGGTGGCCTTCCTGTTGCTTTCGTAGTACAAGCTCCAAATTTCCCTGCCTTGAAAAAAATGATTCCACAATTTATGAGCAAAGTGCGCGAATCATCCAAATTTGAAATGGCAGATGTTAATTTGAAATTTACAAAACCAGAGCTACGCCTTGAAATTGACAGGGCAAAAGCGCAAAACTTGGGAATATCAATTCAAGATATAGCTCAAACTTTGCAATTAGGACTTTCCGGACGTCGTTTCGGATATTTTGTAATGGAGGGTAAACAATACCAAATTATTGGACAAATCAATAGACCAAAACGTAATGATGTAACCGATTTAAAATCGCTTTACGTAAAAAATAATAGAGGAGATTTAATTCAACTAGACAACTTAGTTAAAATTACTGAACAAAGTACACCACCACAATTGTTCCGCTACAATCGTTATGTGGCAGCAACCGTTTCTGCCCAATTAGCCAAAGGTGTAACTTTAGGAGAGGGTTTAAATGAAATGGATAAATTGGCTAAAGAAACTTTTGACGTTTCTTTCTCCTTTGGATATGATGGTCAAAGTAAGGAATTTAAAGAGTCAAGTTCATCTTTATTATTTGCGTTCGCCTTGGCTATTTTGTTAATTTATCTAATTCTTTCGGCACAATTTGAAAGCTTTATTGACCCATTCATTATCTTATTTACCGTTCCATTGGCGGTAGCTGGAGCCTTATTAAGCCTTTGGGATTTCAGCCAAACCTTAAACATCTTCTCCCAAATTGGCATTATTGTTTTAATTGGTCTTGTAACCAAAAATGGTATCCTAATTGTAGAATTTGCAAACCAAAGAAAAGAAGCTGGCTCCGAAAAGAAGCTGGCAGCAGTAGAGGCTGCAGTGGCTCGTTTCCGACCAATTGTCATGACCTCTCTTTGTACTATTTTAGGTATTTTACCAATTGCATTGGCCTTAGGCTCAGGATCTCAATCAAGGGTTTCAATGGGTATTGCTGTGGTAGGGGGAATGCTGTTCTCAACCTCTCTAACTTTATACATCATCCCAGCTATTTACAGTTATTTGTCGAGAAACCTGAAAGCCAAAAAAGAAGAAATTGAAAATCTGGAATTAGTAAACCATGGGTAAAAAAGAAATTTGGATGCAACGTGCCCTTGACCTCGCCCTTTTGGGACAAGGCCAAGTTGCTCCAAATCCTTTAGTTGGTTGTGTTATAGTAAAAGATAATCGAGTAATCGGAGAAGGCTGGCACCAACGATATGGTGGTCCACACGCGGAAGTAAATGCTGTTAATTCAGTTTCAAACACCGATGATTTAGAGAACAGCGAGGTATATGTAACACTTGAGCCTTGCAGTCATTTTGGCAAAACCCCTCCATGCGCTGATTTACTAATCACCCACAAAGTTGGTAAAGTTTATATTTGCAATGTAGACCCAAATCCTTTAGTGGCCGGAAAAGGAATAGAAAAACTTAAAAATGCCGGCATTGATGTGCAATCAGGAATTTTACGTGAAAAAGGAACAATTATCAACCAAAAATTCTTCACTTTTCATAAAGTAAAAAGACCCTTTATAACCTTAAAATTTGCTTGTTCAGCTGATGCCTATATAGCAAAAAAAAATGGGGATGCTGTTCAATTTAGCAATTCTGTAAGTCAACAATTGGTTCATAAATTACGAGCAGAACACCAAGCAATTTTAATTGGGGTAAATACAGCAAACAACGACAACCCATCTCTAAGCACTAGAGATTGGCCTGGCAAAAATCCTTTGCGCATCATTTTAGACCCCTACAATAAATTAAAGCCAGATTTAACCTTATTAAAAGATGAAAACCCAACTTGGATTTTCAATAAAACTCTGCAAAAAGAAAGTTTTGGAAAATTTTGGTGGAAAATTTCTGCCGAAAATTCAATAGAGTTTCTTCAAGAAGTATTAAACTTTTGTACTGAAAAAAATATACAATCTATTTTAGTAGAGGGTGGCTCTCAAACTTTACAAAACTTCATTGAAAGTAATTTGTTTGATGAATTAATTCAAATCACTAACAATGAAATCGAATTGCAAGAAGGCATAAAAGCACCACAGATAAACCTTAGGTTTCAAACAAATAAAACATTTGGCACAAATAATACGTGGCAAATTTGGAATCGCTTAAAGGAATCCGAAAATTTGAGCTAATAAATATAAATTCAGACTCAAAATAAAAGCAGAAATAGCCCAAGAAATAAATTGTAAAAACTTAGAATTGACAAATTCTCCCATCTTTTCCTTATCACTCGTAAACATGACTAAAGGAATTACAGCAAAGCTCAATTGCATGGAAAGGACTACTTGAGAAAGCACTAACAAATCATTTATCTTAGATTCACCCCATAGCCAGGTCACAAAAAAGGCAGGAATTACAGCAATTAGACGAGTCAGCAGTCTTCGAATCCAGGGTTTTATCCGTAAATCCAAAAATCCTTCCATTACAATTTGTCCCGCTAAAGTACCTGTAACTGTAGCATTTTGACCAGAAGCTAACAAGGCTATGGCAAAAAAAGCCGAAGCAAACCTATCGCCCAACACAGGATTTAATAATTGATGGGCTTCACGAATATCCGCTACCTGCTGATTTCCCGTCACATGAAAGGCAGCAGCAGCTAAAATCAATATCCCAGAATTGATGAAAAAGGAAAAACCTAATGAAAAACTGGAGTCATAAGTCGCAAACTTGATAGCATTTGCTTTTCTGTCTCCAAAGGCTCTTGTTTGAACAATACTAGAATGCAAATACAAATTATGCGGCATTACTGTTGCCCCCAAAATACCTATAGAAACATATAGTTGCTTAGAATCTAATAATATACTTGAAGAAGGTAATAATCCTTTAGCAACCGCACCCCACTCAGGTTGAGAAACAATCAATTCATATCCAAAACTTAAGGAAATAATGGCTAACATTGCCATAACAATTGCTTCAAGCTTCCTAAATCCCCTATTTTGAAAATATAAAATGAGAAATACATCCAAAATAGTTATAAAAATTCCAACTAAAATAGGAATATCAAATAACAAATGAAGGGCCAATGCAGACCCAACTACCTCAGCTAAATCACAGGCAGCAATGGCCACCTCACAAATAATCCATAAAAATATAGCTACTGGTTTTGAAAAAGCATCCCCACAGGCCTGAGCTAAATCTCTACCTGTTGCAATGCCTAATTTTAATGCCAAATGCTGCAAAATCATTGCAAAAATGCTTGAAACTAGGATAACAAATAATAAGGTATATCCAAATGATGCCCCACCAGCCAAGTCGGTAGCCCAATTGCCCGGGTCCATATACCCCACGGCCACCATAAATCCTGGACCCAAAAAAGCTCTGATAGTTTGCCAAAAACCTTTACCCTCTGGTACAGGTATTGAAGCAAAAACTTCTCTAAGCGTATTTTCTTTCCTGTCTGATTTCCAATTAGCCACGGCAATTGTTAATTGTTAATTGTTAATTGTTAGTTGTTAGTTGTTAGTTGTGGTTGGGGAGTTTTCAAATTCAATTTAAATTGTTTTTTCGATAATTCAAAACAAATTTTTAGACTTGTCTAAATTTTTCTTTTGTTTGCCCTGAATATGTGAAGATTTTTTTTGTAATTTGTACGCAAATTAATCCCTATGTCAACATCTTTCGCCGAGGAAAATTATCTCAAAATTATTTATCGTTTATCGGAATCCAACCCAAACGAGATATCTACCAATGAGGTAGCGGAAATGATTCAAACCAAAGCTGCTTCTGTTTCAGATATGTTAAGGAAACTTTCTGAAAAAGGTTGGGTCAACTACCAAAAATATCAGGGAGTACGATTGACCGATAAGGGACAAAAAATTGCTTTAAGTATTGTTAGAAAACACCGACTTTGGGAGTTTTTTTTAGTAGAAAAAATGGGCTTTAATTGGGATCAGGTGCACGACATTGCCGAGCAACTAGAACACATCGAATCTGAAGAATTAATCAATAAATTGGATGAATTTTTGGGATTCCCAAAGGTAGATCCCCATGGCGACCCCATTCCAAATAAAGATGGGGTAATCCCAGATCTTGGGTATCAATTACTTTCAGATTGTAAACCAAATACCACCTGCACCTTAATGGGCGTTGCTCAAGATTCTACAGTCTTTTTGCAATTGGTAACGAAGCTTGACTTGAAATTAGGCTCAAAATTAAATTTAATTGAAATAAATTCATTTGACCGTTCCATATCGGTATCCATTGAAGGCCAAACTCCAGTATTTATAAGCCACGAAGTTGCTAAAAATATTTTGGTAAAAATAATATAATTACCAATTTTTCTCTACTTCTTTAGATTTAATATCTGGAATATATATTGTTTGACCTTTCCAAGAATGAACAACTCCCCGATCGTACAATTCCACTTGATAATACCCAGGTAAAACCCCCATTTCATATAAATTAGAATCAAATAAGGCTCCAATTTCATAAAAATCAGAATAGTTAAATAAATTCCGATAAGAATGTTTTGGATTCTGAATAAAAGGGAATAAAAAGATATTTTTCCTGTTCCTTAACAATAAATATAATCCATTATCTAACAAATTATTATTTAGATAATCAGATACTTCAAAATGAACCTTATCCCTAATTTTAATTGAATTAGTAGAATCAATCTTATTCACTTGATTTGAATAAACAAAAGGGATAACTCCTTCCCAACTCTGAAGTTGATTTTCACCAGTATTAGATTTTAAATTTCCCCAATTGAATACCATTGTAGTAAAAAAATGTCTTTGATTTATTGTAAAAAATAAAAAATAATGTTGAATACACACAAACCAAAATAATACTGAGATGAGAATAAATAGTTGTATAACACCTCCAAAATTAAAAGATTCAACAAAAGAAATCAGTAACACACTAACCAACAATACAGAATAAACCTTATACCTACTTAACAAAAACCCTTCTAATTCTATTTGTCCACACCTACTAAATACAACCATAAAAATTGTGCCAAAACAAAAAAATAAAATGGCAAACAGAGAAAGTTCCGAATTTGAAAATTCCTTTTTAGTAAAAATTTTAAATCCTAATATAAAGATTTTATAAAATGAAAATAATGAAATTATAATACCAAAAACCATTACAAATAAATATTGCTTAACTGGCAAAATCAAACCTTCTGTCATTGAGCCGGCTAAAAGAAATACTGATTTCAAAAAAATTAAAAAATCAAATTGGGTTAAATTATTTTGAGACGGTATTCGGTAATTAAAAAAGTAGGCAATGAGAATTATAAATCCAAAAATAATCCATTTTAAAAAAAGCCTAGTATCTTGTTTTACTAAAAAAAACAAAGAATAAATTGAAATAAGCAAAATCCCATTTCCACTTGTATAAACAGCAATTAGTGTAAAAAAATATACCAAAATTCGATATTTGGAATTATTTAATAAAAAATATAAGCTAAGAAGAAACCAAGCAATTATCCAAAAATTTTGGATGGCGGCCATACCCCAAAAAATATTTTCATAAAAGCAAAGAGAGTGCCAAAATAGCAAAAGAACGAAACATAAAATAAATTTTTTAGTTTTTTGAAAAACCATTTTTACAATCAAAAAAACGATCAACAATAAAGCCAAATTTCCAACAAACATAAGGTGAATAAAATTTACCTTACCAAAAATATAATAATCAACTAAAGCAATTACCCTAGTAAATACGATGCGATGTTCATTATGCTGCTTTAATAAAAAAGAAATTTTGTTGCTTAAATTTGGCTCATTGCTTATTTCATTTACGAATTGAATTATCGCAAAATCATCCCATTTGGGTGCATTAACCGCATATTGAAAAAACAAAAAATAATATAATATAATTGGGAGACTATAAACAAAATATTCAAATTTGATATTTGTTTTCATAAGATTAATGGTTTTAGCTCAACAAATCTAACAATTCGTCTTCGCTCAGATTACGCAAAATACTTTCATCTGAAGTTACTAACTCATTTGCAAGGTCTAGTTTTCTTTGTTGAAGTGCGAGAATCTTCTCTTCTACAGTTTGTTTACTAATAAACTTATAGGTAAATACCGTTTTCTTTTGGCCAATTCTGTGCGCACGGTCTATTGCCTGTGCCTCCGCAGCCGGATTCCACCATGGGTCGAGTAAAAATACGTAATCCGCAGCCGTAAGGTTTAATCCTACCCCTCCAGCTTTCAAAGAAATGAGGAAAACAGATTGACCACCCTCTTTTTGGAAACTCTCTACCTGCCCTTTTCTATCTCCGGTTGCGCCATCCAAATAGGCATAAGTAACGCCCAAGTTGTCAAGTTTTTTACGAATTATATTTAGGTGTTGAACAAATTGACTAAATATTAAAACCTTGTGATGCTGTTCCAAAACCGTCTCCAATTTCTCCATTACAGCATCCATTTTGCCTGACTCTCCCTCATAATTTTCATCAACCAATAAAGGATGATTCGCCAATTGCCGTAATTTGGTCAAACCTTGCAAAACAGAGAAACGTGATTTTTGCAAACCTTCGTCTTTAATCTGCTTCAAAAGGGCATCTCGGTAAAATGATTTAGTCTTATCATATAATTTCTCCTGCTCCTCTGTCATACCACAATAGGTCACAGATTCCATTTTCTCAGGCAAATCTGCAGCAACTTGTCGCTTCTCTCTTCTCAATAAATAAGGCTTAATCAAATGATACAAGCGCTTTTTCTTTTCAACATCTGCCTTTTTCTCAATTGGCACTTGAAAATGATCTTTGAAGTATCTTTGCGAACCCAAAAGTCCTGCATTCACAAAATTCATTTGCGACCAAAGGTCGAGTGTAGAATTTTCCAAAGGTGTTCCAGTCATTACCAAACGAAACTTTGCATTTAGCTTCTGAACCGCCTTAGTAATATTTGCCAATGGATTTTTAATTGCCTGCGACTCATCCAAAATTACATAGGCAAAGGCTTGTTTTTCAAACCAATCGATATCTGAACGAACCATACCAAAGGAGCAAAGGACTAAATCCACTTTCCCAATTTGACTTTGAAGCTTCTCTCTTTGATTTCCACTATAAACCAAAACACGCAATTGAGGAGTAAATTTCTTCGATTCCATTTCCCAATTGTATAAAAGAGAAGTTGGCATCACCAACAAACTTGGCAAGGTTTCGCCTGATTCCTTCAAACTTTGCAATAAACATAGAGTCTGAACTGTTTTACCCAATCCCATGTCATCCGCCAAACAAGCACCTAATCCAGCCGTTTGGCGAGTCCGCATCCATCGGTACCCTTCTAATTGGTAAGGACGCAGCGTGCCTTTAAAATTCTTTGGCACAGGAAATTCCTTGGTCATCAAGGTTAAATCTTGAACCGTTTTTTGTCGCAAGGCAGTTTTGATCAAATCTTGATTTTCCCACTCCTGTACCAGCTGAAAATGTTGCTTCTTTAAATATATTCCATCGTCTCCCGGACGAGTCTCTGAGAAGTAAAACAAATCTTGATAATCATGGAACCAATTGTCGGGAATCATGGCAATGGAACCATCTGGTAAATGAAACTCGTGTTTTTTAGCCAAAATCAATTGACGAATTTTCAAAAATGGAATTTGAAACTCACCAAATGAAATCACTGCTTGAACATCAAACCAGTCTAGTTTTTCACCAATTCGAATTTTTATTTCAGGCTTTCCTAAGAAATATCTTGGTGCCTGACCATCCCCTTTGAATTGGAGTGAAAATCCAGCCTGATCTAAGGCCTGTTTATTTACAGTGAGCCATTGAACCGCCTCTCCTCTAGAAATCATAGCCCTTCCATCAAAATCCATGGGCAAACCCATGTTTTTTAAAGTTGTAAAGGCTCTTTTTTCCTTAGCCAAAGTCCTCATTATTTTCTGAAAGGCATAAGAATCTCCTTTTTTCTCAAATAAAACATTGGCCTCAGCACCTAAATTATCCCAAGGAAATCGATTATTTCCATATTGAAAAGAAAGTACAAATTGCCAACGATCGGCGGCTTCCAAACTTGCTTGACTTTTCTTGCCAGGTTTCGCTGCATCTGCATCTTCAATTTTGGGACCTATTGGACCATAAGAAAGCAAATACTGACAATTTTTTTCTGAATTAACAATATCAAATCCTTTAGCGTGCACAGGATATCGTGCCACCATGCTTTTAACAAACTTTTTGAAGTAATCTTCCTCCATGTTTTTTGGAATAACTACAAATTTTTTGTTTAAAAAAGCCTTTAATTTTTTACCCTCAAGGGCCGGTTTGAAATGATATAATTTCTGGTTCAACAACATCCAGGCAGGATCGTCGCACAAAATCAGTGCATCTTTGTATTGAAATTCAAGCTTATTTCCTTGGTATTTAAGAGTAGGAAAATAGTGCGTATTTTCCTCATTTCGCATAAAATGGAAAAGAACCTCCACCGGTTCCGGCTGAATTTGAACAGCTTGGCGCATCGGATTCCCGTCATTTCCCATGACAAACAAAGTTCTATCCGGAAAAATTAATTCGAAAATTTGGGCACGCTTCTTTTCAACTATTTGTAAAATAGCATCTGCAACATCCTTTTCACCTTTTTCGGCGTCAAATATTTTCAGGAAAAATTCTTCTTGTAAGCGCTTTTTTTGCGTATTAAACTTCTCATAAATCATAGTTGGCTTAATGGACTCAATCAAAGCAACGGCAGCCCTGTCCTTTTCCTCCAAACCGTGTTCAAATTCATTGAAATTTCGAGAAGTAAGCGTCTGGTACTCCCAAGTAAGTTGATTTTTTTCATTCAACTGCACAACAAACACCTCAAACAAATACCCAAGGCATTCATGTGAGAGAATGGAATAAACAATTTGAAAGGGTTTACTTGGAACAATTTTCATCTTACAATTACCCAAATTAATGGATAGTATATGTCAAACTTCCAAAAATAACAGAAAAAAAATGAAAATTGTTTATTTTTTTTGCAAAAGCATGGATACCCAATTATTCTTTTCCAAAAAACTTAATTTTTGAATTCCGAATTGAGCTGCCTTTTTTTCTAAAGCAGGGATGTCTTGTGTGTAAAACCCACTCAACAACAAATATCCACCAGACTTCAATCGAGAAGCATATTCACCCATCTCGTCTAATAAAATGTTTCGGTTGATATTAACAATCAACACATCATAGGAAAAATCGTCTTCCTCACGGATAGTACCTTGTACAAATGGAATATCTGAACAGTTGTTTAAAGCTGCATTTTCAATTGAATTTTCAACAGACCAGGCATCTACATCAAATCCACGAACTATACTTGCACCCAATTTTTGGGCCACAAATGCTAAGATCCCGGTTCCCGTTCCTGCATCCAAAACAGATTTATTCTTTAGATCTAAGGAAAACAAATTTTCAACCATTAAATGGGTGGTTTCATGATGACCCGTTCCAAATGACATCTTAGGATTAATAACCAATTCCATAGCATATCCAGGCTCAGTTGGATGAAATGATGCGCGAATAAAAACCTTATCGCCTATACGAATGGGCTCATAATTAGATTCCCATACCTGATTCCAATTCTCTTTTTCAATTTTCTCAATTGAATATTCAATGGGGCTTACTGCACGATATCTTGCAATTATTTCCTCCATTTGGAGCAAATCAAACAAATTTTCTTCACAAAATGCGTCCAATCCATTGGGATTTTCTTCAAAAATATCAAAGCCAATTTCGGCGAATTCGGCCATTAAAATTTCACACATTTCTTCAGAAGCAGAAATATGAACCTTAATCGTTTGAATATTATCAGTCATTGCTTGGTGTTGGCGGTGGTGTTTTTTTGCCAAAAACAGAAATGTTTAAATAACGCTTGGGCTGAAGTCTAAAATCTAATAAAAGCTTATCCAAATTTACCAAAGTCTTATTTAAACTAACATAAACGCTATCATTTTTAAGAAATTTACCTGCTGAGCCTTGGCCTTGTTCCAAAGATTTAACAATCTTGTTTACAGAAACCATGGTTGCATTAATTTCCTGTAGGGTTTTTCCCAATTTCAATGCCTGCAAAGAATCTGCAATTACATTAAACTTGCTCAGCATGGGCTTTAATTGCTTTTCGGTTTCTACCAGGTCGGTAGACAACAATTTCAAATTTGTAGAAATTTGAGCTAAATTCTCACGATTATCTGTCAAAATACCATTCACAGAACCATCTAAATGAGTTACAGTTGCATTAGAATTTTTCAGCAATTCGTTTAAAATAGTACCCGTGTTTTCGAATTTTTTAGAGATCGTTCTAAATGAAATCAACAAAGAGTCTGCATTTGAAATCACTGGAATAGCTCGCTCTTTCAATAAGGTCGTTAGACCTGTTTCAGTCATACCTTTTATATAGACACCTTCCTCCAAATCTTTTGTACCAGCCAGGGCTATTCGGATAATTTTACCTCCTAAAATACCACCATCTGCTAAAATCGCAACACTTTGGTCTTTTAAATGAAGATCTTTATTTAACCGAAGTGTAACCAATATTTTATTCCCCTTTTCTGGTTCAAGCGCAACTGATTTTACCTTTCCCACCTCAATTCCATTCATCATCACCGGATTGGAAACCAAAAGTCCATCTACATTATCATACTCAACGTAATAGATATTGGCCTTGGTAAAAAGATCATTGCCCTTCAAAAAATTAAATCCGAAGTAAATAATCAGAAAAGTGATTAATGCCAAAAAACCTACCTTTAACTCGTTGCTCTTAAACATATTTATTTTTCTAGGTCTTCTTTATATTGCTTGAAAGCCTTTACAATAGCATCTGAAACCTCTTGCTGTCCTTTTTCTGAGGATAAATAATCTTCCTCCTCTGGATTGGTCAAAAAGCCTGTTTCCACCAAAACACTTGGCATTGCAGTTCTCCAAATCACCAAGAACCCGGCCTGCTTAACACCAAAACTTTTACGGTTATAGGTTTTAGCAAAATTATTTTCTACAAAGGAAGCAAATTTAACAGAGTTTGCCATAAATGCGCTCTGATAATTTACCATCATTATATACGACAAAGGCGAATTTGGATCAAAGCCACCATAGGTATTTTCATAATCCTTCTCTTGTAAAATAACAGCATTTTCACGCTTTGCAACGTTCAAATTACCATCTGATTTATGCAAACCCATGGTATAGGTTTCTGTTCCGTATGCCGATTTATTCAAAGCGGCATTACAATGTACAGAAATAAACAAGTCAGCTTTGTTTCTGTTGGCGATGTTTGCTCTTTCATTTAACTCAATAAACGTATCTGTATCCCGCGTGTAAACAATTTTCAAATCGGGATAGGCTTCTTTCAACATCCTCCCTACACCTAAAATAATTTTTAGCGTAACCTTCCCCTCTTGATTCCCCTTTGGTCCGTGACAGCCAGGGTCTTTCCCACCATGTCCGGCATCCAAACAAACTGTTTTTAATAAATTCTTTTTAGATGTTTTTATCGGCTCATCAAAATCAAATGAACCGAAAAATAAAATAGAACCGATCAATAAAACGTTAAAAAGTATTCGCAACGAAAACATAAATGTTAAAATATTACGCGTAAGAACGAACAATAATGTAATTTTGTATTCTTTTTACAACAAATATACGTTTTTAACCTAGATTTTTTTGAATTCAATCGGTAAAAATATCATTCTTCTGCTTTCGGTTTTATTCTTTTGGAGCCTATCAACACAGGCAATTGCCCAAAAAGTAATATCAACAGATAGTACACAAAAAGTTGTTGTAAAAAAAGATTCTTCCACAACACAATTAGAAACTACCGTATTTTACTCTGCAATCGACTCTACCATTTTGGATGCAGAAAATCAAGTGGTCAATTTATACGGCGGAGCAAAAGTAAAATATGGGCAAATCAGCTTAGAAGCAGATTACATTCGACTAGACTGGGCTAAAAATGAAGTTTTTGCCAAGGGAACTTACGACAGCACTTCAAAAAAAGAAATTGGGCTACCCTTGTTTATGCAAGGCTCTGACAAATACGACTCCAGGGAAATTCGCTACAATTTCAAATCGAAAAAAGCCATAATTAAGGAAATAGTTACCCAACAAGGTGAAGGTTTTATTCAGGGAAGTAATGTTAAAAAGGATGAGGAGGAAAACATGTATATCCGAAATGCCATTTATACAACCTGTAATTTATCTCATCCACATTTCAACATCCGTGCGCGAAAAATCAAAGTTGTCGGCAGAAAAGAGATCATTTCAGGACCCTTCAATTTTGAATTAAACGACATTCCTTTGCCCATTGGACTACCCTTTGGATTCTTCCCTTATTCTCAACCCAAAGAGGCTGGCAAATCAGGCATCTTGTTTCCAACCTATGGTGAAGAACCTAATGGAAGAGGTTTTTATTTAAGAGATGGAGGGTATTATTGGGCGGCAAGTGAAAACATAGGAATCCGATTTACTTCTCAAATTTATTCAAAAGGCGGATGGGGATTGGGCGCCAATTCGCAATACAATAAAAAATACCGCTATAGTGGTAATTTTAATTTAGCCTATAATAGAAATTCCAATGGTGCAGAGTTTAGCCCTACCTACAGAACAGATTTTGCCCTTCAGTGGTCGCACAGTCCGAGAGCCCGCGGAAACTCTTCTTTTTCCGCATCCGTCAATTTAGTTTCCAACTCTTATAATCAATTTAACACCTTTAATTCGCAACAATATATGTCGAACACGGTTAGTTCGGCTATTCAATATGCTAAAAACTTTGGTCAAAATATAAGAACAGGTATATCTTTCCGAGTTAACCAAAATACAACTACCAGAATTTTAGATGCGGGAACAGATTTCAATTTTGGAATGAACCAGTTTCAACCCTTCAAAAAGAAAAAATCTATTGGAGATCGATTCATCGATCAATTCAGAATTGGTTTAGACTTTTCAGGGAGCGTTAGTTTAAATAACCAGGTATCAGATCTATATACTCGCTACGAATTTGATGTTTATCCTCGTTCCTCCAATGATTTACGAGGTACCATTCAAAAACCTTATGTTCCGAAGTCAATAGATGACCTTCCTCCTGGCGTATTGCCTGTAAATTTGAATACCTTGCCAACCTTACTTGAGAAGGCGCAAACCAAATTCACCTATAGCATACCACTTTCCTTGCCAAACATTAAAATCAATCGGTACATCAATTTAACACCTGGTATATCATGGGGAGGAAATATGTACACCAGAAGTTACAAATACACTTACATGAAATCGGACTCCACCGTTCGAATTGATACTATTGGAGGTTTGCCTAAGTTTTCTCAACAAATTGCGTTTTCAGCAAGTATGAATACCCGTTTGTATGGAACATTAAATATCAAAAAGGGCCGATTAGAAGGGATTAGACATACGATGGCTCCTTCCATAAGTGTTAGTTATACCCCAGATTATTCTGACCCTACGTATGGATTTTTCCAAGATGTACGTATAAATAACCGAAAATTCATCAATGCAGATGGGGTGGAACAAATCGGTGATATTAGAAGAATTAGTACGTTTGACCCTAAAATAACAAGTTATGGTGGCGCATCTGGTGCCATCAGCTTTGGACTCCAAAACACTCTAGAAGCTAAAATTAAATCCAAATCCGATACAGCGACTAAGCAAAGTGAAAAAATTTCCATCTTAGACAATTTCGGCATCAATGGAAGTTATAATTTATTGGCCAAGGAATACCCCCTTTCCAATTTAGGATTTAATGCTGCTTCACGCGTTAAAAAATTTGACATTAACTTTGGTGGCTCACTTGACCCCTATTTATATGTTGAAGACCAATTTTTCCCACAAGTAGGCAGAAGGACTCCCGATTTGATGATTAAGCTTGGCGAAGGTTTAGCGCGACTACAATCTTTCAATTTTTCCATTGGTAAAAGATTTGCCCCGAAAGGATCCGACAAACCCAAACAAAGTTCATTTGGAAGCACTGCGCAATTAAACCAAATCAATAGAAATTTGGAAGATTATGTAGATTGGAACATCCCATGGACTCTTTCATTTAGTTACCAATATAGCATGTTTAAAACCGGTTTGGCTACTCCTCAGGTAATTAGTGGCATGACCTTTCAGGGTGATTTAAGTCTATCTGAAAAATGGAAATTATCGGTTAATTCAGGTTATGATTTCAAATTCAAAGGCTTAACCTACACAACCCTTTCCGTCCATCGTGATCTACATTGTTGGGAAATGAATTTCAATTGGACACCAATTGCCAGTCCATTTTATGGTAGAGCGAGTAATTATTCGTTTGATTTAAGGGTCAAATCTTCTTTATTGCAAGATTTGAAAATCTCCCGCAGAAGAAGTTTCTATGACAAAGGTGGTTTTTAATTATTTTAAAACCGACTTAAATTCCTTTAAAAATTTATCCATTTTAGGTTTAATCACCACCTGGCAATAAGGTTCCTCCCCATTTTCCTGGAAATAATTTTGGTGATAATCCTCCGCGGGGTAAAAAGTTGAAGCCTGTGTAATTTCAGTCACAATAGGGTTTGGAAACACTTTTTTATCATTTAACTGTTTTTTCCATGAAGTTGCCTTTGCCTTTTGCTCTTCATTATGAAAAAATACAGCCGAACGATATTGCGTACCTATGTCATGCCCTTGCCTGTTTAATGTGGTCGGATCGTGTGTCTGCCAAAAGATTTCTAATAATTTATCAACTGAAACCACCTTCGAATCAAATACTAATTGACACACTTCTGCATGGCCTGTTAAACCAGAACAAACCTCCCGATAAGTAGGATTTTTTAATTTCCCTCCCATGTAACCAGACGTTACTTTTGTAACACCTTTGACTTGCTGAAATACCGCCTCCACACACCAAAAACAACCTGCACCAAATGTTATAGTATCTGTTCCTATCGACATATCTTCTTTCAATTTTTGTTTAGAATTTACCTTTCCCGTACAAGAAAGTACCAAAAATGTCATCAAAATACTGATGAAAATAAAAGTTTTTTGAAATTGACAGAATAGTTTTGACATTTTTTAATAGTTTTGCCACCCAAATTTAAAAGGAATCTTTTGTTATAATGAGTCAAACTACTCAAAATTTTAAGGCTAATTGGAAAAAAAATCTTTCAAACCCCAAATTCAAGTATTTGTTTTTGAGTTCATTGATTTATTTTTCAATTTTCCCTTTAAAGGCAGACTCTTTTTTTCAATGGATTCAACAAAGAAACGGAATTCAATTAAATGATTTTATATTAAACGCGATTGAACCTTCCAATAACTCGCATTTAATTTTTGGTATCATTTATGTTTCTGTTATTTATTTATTAATTAGTTTAATCAAACGGCCCAAAGATTTTATTGTTTTTGCTTGGGCATTCAATATTGAAACAACCTTTCGATTTTTGTGCATTTACTTCATTCCCTTAAATCCACCTTTTAATTTAGTGGATCTACATGACCCCTTAGCAGAAATTTTTATTTACGGGGAAAATCTTGCCATCACAAAAGATTTGTTTTTTTCAGGACACACTGCAACTATGATTTTCGTTTGCTATTTCCTTGTTAAACCTTGGGAAAAAATAGGAGCATACCTATTAACTGCGCTTTTAATTGCCTTATTATTAATTCAACATATCCACTACAGCATTGATATTTTAGGTGCATTTTTCTTTACAGCACTTTCAATTGGAATCAGCAAAAAATTGATTACTTACGAAGAATAGTACTTTTATCTAATTGTTCAAATACAGAATTATTTGATAGATATTCAGGTATAATTTCCTTTATTTTTGCCACTAAATGTGTATTCGTACCCATTTCTAAAATAGTTTGAATATCATTCAATTGAATTTCCATAAAGGCAAAAGAAGGAGTATTTAATTTAGCGATTAATATTTTTGGGTGATGAGTTGGCAAGGTATTTTCGTTGTTACTCAATAATTCTTCATATAATTTTTCTCCCGGGCGTAATCCAGAAAAATGCAATTTAATATCCTTATCAATCGTCAAGCCACTTAAAGTGATCATCTTTTTGGCCAAATCTACAATTTTAACCGGCTCTCCCATATCAAACACAAAAACCTCGCCTCCAACACCCATTGTAGCTGCCTCTAATACCAATTGGCAAGCTTCAGGAATTGTCATAAAGTAGCGCGTAATTTCTGGATGAGTAACTGTTAATGGGCCGCCGTTTTCAATTTGTTTTTTAAACAAAGGAATTACAGAACCGTTTGATCCCAAAACATTTCCAAATCGAGTGGCAATGAATTTGGTTTTACCATCTTCCAATTGATTCATCGACTGCGTGTACATCTCTGCCAAACGCTTAGTGGCTCCCATCACATTTGTTGGATTCACTGCCTTATCAGTAGAAACCATTACGAATTTTTTAACACCTGATTCAATAGCTAGGTCAGCCATTAAACGAGTACCTAAAACATTCACGCGAATGGCCTCATACGGATTATTCTCCATCAGTGGCACATGTTTATAGGCTGCTGCGTGGAAAACGATATCTGGTTTATATTTCTTAAAAATTTTCGCCATTCGAATTTTATCTGTCACACTACCAACAATAAAATTCACATTAACATTTTGTGGAATCTGCCCTTTCAATTCAAATTCCAAATCATAAATTCCTGTTTCCGATTGATCGATTAAAATCAATTTATTGGGCAAATATTGGATCAATTGTCGAACCAACTCACTCCCAATACTACCGGCAGCACCTGTTACGAATATTGTTTTTGAATTAATCTCACTAGAAATACTTGAATTATTGGTTTGAATAACCTCTCTTCCTAATAAATCTTCAATCTTTACGTTATGTATTTGATTAAGCGAAAATCCACCGTCAACCCATTTATTCATTGGTGGCAAATTCTTAACCACTATACCCTTTTCCAAAAATAAATCTGAAACATATCTTCGTTTTTCCTTACTTAAATTATTGACAGCAATAATTACTGAAAGATTCCTATAATGGCCCACAAACCTCTCTATTGCCTGCTCTAAATTATAAACACGAATACCTTCTAAAGATTTATTGATCTTTGTTTCATTTTCATCTATAAATCCTAAAACAGCATAATTACTTCTACTATCTGCAGAAATAATATTTTTTGTCAATAATCCTGAATAACCCGCTCCAAAAATTAAAACATTTGAAACAGGTAAATTATTTACATTGAAAAATTCATAAAACGCTTTAGCAAATATTCTAATACCAATTAAAAATACTAAGGTTAAGAAAAAATCAATTATATAAACTGCAAGTGCATTTGAAATGAAATTTAAGGTTTCAAATTGAAATTTATAGCCCCAAGAAATAGCAAGGATAAATAAACTACTCAAGAAAATTGTTTTAAAAATTTTCAGTGCATCCTCCATACTTGTATGGCGAATAATTCCTTCATAGGATTTAAATAGAAAGAAAAATACAATGCGTGTAGATAAAATCAAAAAGAAATTAAAACGCAATAAATCTAAATCGATATCGGAAATACGAAAATTTCTTCTAATTAGTGTTGCAAAAAAAATACAAAAAACAACTACAGAAATGTCTACAGCTAGAACCAACCACCTGGAAATGAAGCGGTCTGAAAACCTTCTAATAAAATAATTCGTAGAACTGATAGTCATAAATTTACATCTAACGAGTGGCTTTTTCTCAATGCAAATTTACTTATAAATCAAAAGCAATTAGTAATTTATATGTATTAATATGTAAAATCATATGATATCAAAGGCAAATAAAACTGACAAAATCTCCTCTTTTTTGTTCCACATTAGTATATCAATGATAGACAAATAAGGAATAAATTCAGTTTGACCTCCTTGTTTATAGGAAATAATCTTTGGGGCGACAAAGGATAAATCTACTCCCATTTCCTTAAAATCGGGCTTATTGTACAATTCTTGACCATTCACGGCATTAATGTATTGTGTACAGTTAAAATGCTTTGTAATTTCAATCAGGCGTTCGGCTCGACCTGCATCCTTTGAAATTCCTAAATCTGAACTTTTGTGAAAAACTTTATTTAAACCCAAATATTCACAAGTTAACAAAATACTATGAATAGCTAAACTTGCTAAATTTTGATCCTTGTTAGAAAGAACCTTTTCAATTAAAAGTCGTACTTCCTGGTAATTAGGAGCATTTTTATAACTCGATTCCAATTGATTTAACCATTTTTCAGCAAAACCACTCTCCCAAAAAATTTCTGTTTCATTAATCAATTTATTTTGACTTGCTGCCAAAAGTGGAATAGTAAACTTATAGGCCTCCTTACCCAATAGCATTTGATTTCGATGAATCCATCCTTTTTTTATAAAATTTACATCATCATAAAATACAAAAATGTCTGATGCTGCAATCAGATGAAAATAACCAATATAAGGAAAAAAATAAGGCTGCATAATTGCAACCTTTTGTTGATTATTGTCCAAAACCTGGGGCGCTTAATGGAACAACCTGTTCCGATTTCAGTACTAATATTTTTTCAGAGGGGTCACTAGTAATAAATCCAACAGCAGCAACATCTGCTAGTTTGGATATTTTTTCATAGTCTTTTTGAGACACGGTGAAAACCAACTCATAATCTTCTCCTCCATTTAAAGCAGCCGTTAAAGGGCTAAAATTAAATTCCGTAGCTACCAAATACGTCTCGTCATCAATGGGGATATTTTTTTCAAAAATTCGAGCTCCTACACCTGAGGCATTACACAAATGAATAATTTCAGAAGAAAGTCCATCTGAACAATCAATCATAGAAGTTGGAACAACGCCCAAAGAACGTAATTCATGGATTATATCAAAACGTGCAGAAGGCTTTAATTGTCGCATGATTACATAACTTTTACCTTCTAATTCTGGCTGCATTCCTGGATTAGCCAAAAACACTTGCTTTTCTCTTTCCAAAGCTTGCAAGCCCATAAAGGCTGCACCCAAATCACCCGTAACACAAATTACATCATTTACTTTAGCTCCAGACCTTTTAACCAAATGCTCTTCGTCAACTGTTCCAACAACATTTACAGAAACCAATAAGCCGGTAGGAGATGCCGTAACGTCACCGCCAACCAAATCGACTTTATATTCTTCGCATGCCTGTTGTACACCTTCATAAAAAGATTCAACTGACTCAACAGAAAAACGATTACTTAAACCAAGTCCCAAAGTGACTTGCTTGGGCAAGGCATTCATTGCCGCTAAATCTGAGAGCGCTGCACTTATCAATTTATATCCTAAATGAGGTAATGGGCTATAGGCCAAATCAAAATGTATACCCTCTATGTATAATTCTGTGCTATGAACTATATTGTCGGCGCTTTTCAAAACCGCCGCATCATCACCAATACCTAAAACTGTTTCAGAATTTCTATTTGAAAATTTTTCTTTTATGATTTGAATGAGTCCAAACTCACCCACTTGTCCAATCTCCGTTCGTTGAGTCATAATTTAAGCGCCTGCTAAAATTAATTTTACTTTTTTATTTGAGGCTTTGATATAAGTAGTTGTTGTTTCCAAGGTCATTGCACCGCCAGCAGGTTTAGAAAGAATAGTAAAATCTAAATTACCATTGGTTCCAGAAGGAACTCCACTACTAGAAGTTAGACCACTTAATTTTAAAGTAGTTTCATCTGTAGAAATAGAATAATTTCCTGTAAAAACATTGCCATCAAATTCGGTTAATTTTACGGTTCCGGCAACACTTAAATCTAATTTAAATCCTGAATAACCACTTACTAAATTTGTGGTAGAGGTTTTATCGAATTGTGAAACACCATCCCAAGAGACCTGAGACACTGTCCAGGATTTTTTAATGGTAGTTGCCACTGTTTCAACTGGCGTTGGTGGAGTGGTCCCCCCCCCTGAAGAACTTGAACATGCTTGAACAAGAACAACAGAAATAATTAGCAGAAGTAGGTTTATTTTTTTCATAAAAAGAAATTATCTTCAAAGATAAAAATCTTTAATTGAAAAAAACTAAAATGAACATTTTTATAAGTAGCTTCGACAAAAAATTAAATTGAAAGAATACACTAAAAGTCAATTGGCCTTGCGAAACGGAACCGATAAACCCGAAATTTGGGTGGCATTTCAAGGAACTATTTATGATGTGACTTCTTCTAGATTATGGAAAAATGGCAAACATTATGAGCATTGGGCAGGCCAAGATTTAACTGCCGAATTAGCTGATGCTCCCCATCAAGAAAATGTATTCAAAAAATTTACCATTATCGGAAAATTAATATGATTTTAGTAATTGAAAGCGGTTCAACAAACACTACATGGAGAATCTTACAAGATTCTGTAAACAAACCAATTGAATTTCATTCATCAGGAATTAACCCCTATTACGAAAACATTGACCATATCAAAGCCTCGCAATTGAAGGTTTTAGAAGAAATTAAACAATATACCGTCCAAAAAATATACTATTATGGAACTGGCATAACTAGCGATAAGGAAAAACAAATCTTAAGCACCCTCTTTAACGAATTTTTACCTACTTGCCAATATATTGTCATAAAAAACGATTTAGAAAGTGCCGCCATTTCCTGTGTTGGAAAGGAGAAGGGAATTGCATGTATTTTAGGAACTGGATCAAATTCGGGTTACTTTGAAAATGGATT
This sequence comes from Sandaracinomonas limnophila, assembly GCF_004005965.1. Lineage (GTDB taxonomy): Bacteria > Bacteroidota > Bacteroidia > Cytophagales > Spirosomataceae > Sandaracinomonas > Sandaracinomonas limnophila. The sequence goes on from NZ_SACY01000002.1 coordinate 398,698, forward strand.
ATTAATTCACCAAGTGCCACCCTTAGGATTTTGGCTTGGAGATGAGGGCTCCGGAGGCCATTTAGGAAAATCTTTGGTTTTAAGTTATCTACACAAGGAAATGCCAGATGATATGTTAGGTTTCTTTAACAAACGATTTGGGGAAATGACACGCACCGACATTCTACAAAAAGCATACAAAGAAGAATTCCCCAACAGATGGTTCGCCACTTTTAGCAAATTCATTTTTGACCACAGAAAACATCCATTTGTCTATCACCTTATCCAAAATTCCTTTCAAGAATTTGTTTCAAAATATTTAGTAAAATATCCACAAATTAGATCCTCAAAAGTTCATTTTACGGGAAGTGTCGCCTTTTATTTTAGCGATATTTTACGATCAGTTTTGGCAGAAAATCAAATTGCTTGTGGTATTATTTGTGAAAACCCCATTGCTGGACTTACACTTTTTCACAAAAAAGAGCTAGAAGGGTAAATTATTGAATCTTTTCAAGAAAAAATCAGTTATTTGAGTAGTTTTATATAACTTTGTTTATATGCCTTCTTAAAACTATTCGAGCGATGAGCAATAGAATTAAATCCATCGGGACCAAACAAAAAGCACTTCAAATAAATCTAGATCGTAGTATTTATGGCTCATTTGCCGAAATAGGCGCCGGTCAAGAAGTTGCTGCAAATTTTTTTAAGGCGGGTGGAGCCTCAGGAACGATTGCCAAAACGATATCTGCTTACGATATGGCTTTTTCAGACGCTATTTATGGCGAAGAAGCCTCTGGGAAATATGTTTGTGAACCTCGATTAATGAAAATGCTGAATCGTGAATTCAAACTCCTTCAAGTACGTTTGATGGATTCGGCAGATGAAAAACGATTTTTTGCCTTTGCTAATACAGTTGCAGCACTTAATTTTCAAAAAACAAATGATCCCCACGGTTGGATTGGTCTACGTTTTCAGTTGACTCCCAACGGGCCCTTCAATGATGTTGTCATACATGTTAACATGTTAGACAACGACAATGTATTGCAGCAGCAAGCCATTGGTATCATCGGTGTTAATTTGCTTCATGCCTGCTTCAACTATTCAGATGACCCTGAAAAAATATTAGTTTCCTTATTAGATGACCTTTCTACAGACAGAATTGAAATTGATATGATCCGTTTTGTTGGTCCCGATTTCAAAGAAGTAGATAACCGATTGATGTCTCTGTATTTAGTAAAATATGGCTATACGCAAGCTGCGGTTTTTGGTCCTGATGGAAATGTTATGCAACCTTATGATGCCCTAGCAAAAAAACATATCGTTGCCATTAGAGGCCGTTTTAGACCCGTAACCAACATCTTCTCAGATATGTTGAAAAAGGGCCTCAGACAGTTTGAAAATGAACCTGACGTGGACGATGATAAAATTTGTGTATTGGCAGAATTAACCTTACGAAATTTAACAGACGGACACAAAACAATCAATGAAAAAGACTTTTTAGACAGGGTGGATATTTTATGTTCACTAGGACAAACAGTTTTAATTTCAAATTTTCATGAGTATTTCAAATTGGTATCTTACTTAGGCCAATTCACCAAATTGAAAATGGCGCTCATCATGGGTATGCCCAATTTGGAATATATTTTTGAAGAAAAACATTACAAAGAATTACCGGGCGGTATATTAAGTGCCTTAGGCCAATTATTTGGTTCAAATATTAAACTTTTTCTGTATCCTACGGTAGATGAAGAGGGAGAAGTCATTGATTTACAAAATTTCAAACCTGAAGAACATTTAAAAGGTTTGTTTCAATATTTATTAGATAACAACAAATTGGCAGACATCGAAATGTCTGACAAAAGCCTTATGAATATTCATACGGATCAAGTATTGAAATTAATTGAGAATGGTGATGCCGAATGGGAAAAGTATGTACCCAAATTGGTTGCAACACAAATTAAGAAGAATAAATTATTTGGAATAAAATAAATAAAAGAGCCGGTTTAAAACCGGCTCTTTTTTATTTCAATAAATCAACAAACTGATCAAACAAATACCTTGAGTCATGAGGACCAGGTGCAGCCTCGGGGTGATGTTGAACTGAAAAAGCTTTTTTACCCTTAACACGTAGTCCTTCAACTGTGTTGTCGTTCAAATTAATATGTGTTAATTCAGCCCGGTCACTAACTTGAATATCCTCCAATTTCACTGCAAAACCATGATTTTGCGAAGTAATTTCAGAAAGTCCCGTAATCAAATTTTTAACAGGATGATTTAAACCTCTATGGCCATTGTGCATTTTATAGGTATGTAGACCACAAACTTGAGCCAATATTTGATGCCCCAAACAAATCCCAAAAACCGGTTTATCTGAATTCAACATCTGAGTAACAGTTTCTACTGCATATGGCATCACTGCTGGGTCACCTGGACCATTGGACACAAAAAATCCCGTTGGGTTCCACGCATTTATTTCTTCAAATGATGTTTTTGCAGGGAAAACCTTCAAATAACAATTACGATCAGTAAAGTTTGTTAAAATTGATTTTTTAACTCCCAAATCTAAAACGGCAACCTTAAATTCAGCATTTTCTTCACCTAAATTATATGCCTCCTGCGTGCAAACGGTAGAAGATAATTCAAGTCCTTCCATGGAAGGTATTTTATTCAATTCCTTTTTTAGGTCTTCAATTTCGAAGATTTCAGAGGAAATCAAACAGTTCATAACACCTTTTGTGCGAATATGGCGAACTAAAGCACGCGTATCAATTCCTGAGATTCCAACAACACCAGCGTTTTCTAAAAAGTCTTGCAAAGAACCATCTGCTGTATGTCTAGAATGTAAAGGAGCAAACTCATTACAAACCATTCCTGCAATTTGAACTTTTGAAGATTCACTTTCTTCAGCTGTCATTACGCCATAATTACCAATATGTGAGGTAGTATTGATAATAACTTGCCCGGAATAAGAAGGGTCTGTATAGATTTCTTGATAACCGGTCATTCCTGTATTAAAACAAATTTCTCCTCCATGCGTACCTATTTTTCCTAAGGCTTTTCCTTGGAAAATGGTACCATCTTGAAGTAGAAGAACAGCTGGTTTAGACAAGGTGCTTTTCATAAATTTTGATATAGAATAATTTAAAGGGCAATTTAGTTCAAAAAAAGGGCTTCAACTAAAATTGAAGCCCTCTAAAAAAATATGGTTGGATGCGTATTAAGCGTCTTCTCCTTTTTCTTCGCTTGACTCCTCAGCAGCAGGTGCTTCTTCAGCAGCTGGAGTTTCCTCAACAGCAACCTCTTCTACAACTTCTGCACTTGGCTCTTCAGCAACTACTGCAGCTTCTTCAACTACTTCAGCAGCTGGCGCAGCAGCAACAGTCTCTTCTTTCTTAGCACCACCTCTTCTGCTTCTACGTGTCTTAGCTCCTTTTTCAGCAGCTGCAGCCAACATAGTCTCGTTGAAGTCAACTAATTCGATGAAACAAACTTCAGCGTTATCACCTAAACGATTTCCCAATTTGATGATACGTGTGTATCCACCAGGACGAGTTGAAACCTTTTCAGAAACAATACCAAACAATTCTTTAATAGCTTCCTTATTTTGCAAATAAGAGAAAACCACACGACGATTGTTTGTGTTGTCTGTTTTAGATTTTGTGATTAAAGGCTCTACATATTTACGTAATTCCTTAGCCTTAGCAACAGTCGTTTCGATACGCTTGTTCAAGATCAAAGAAGAAGCCATATTTGAAAGTAAAGCCGCTCTGTGTGAAGATGTTCTTCCTAAATGATTAAATTTTTTACCGTGTCTCATTATAATATTTCGTAAGTTAAAAGCACGAAGGCTGCGGTTAATTTACTGTTCAGCAAATCACCTATTACTTTGTTTAAATTTTAGTCCTCATCTAAACGGTACTTCGCAACATCCATACCGAAAGTAAGACCTTTGTCTTCGATTAATTGTTCTAATTCTGTTAATGACTTCTTACCGAAATTTCTGAATTTCATCATATCAGAAATTTCTAAAGCAGCTAATTCACCTAATGTACGAACATCTGCAGATTTCAAGCAGTTATAAGCACGAACAGATAAATCAAGATCTGCTAATGAAGTCTTCAACAATTTACGCATGTGTAACATTTCCTCATCAACAATGTTATCTTCCTCCGTCTTAGGTGCTTCGAAAGTCATCGTTTGATCAGAGAATAACATGAAGTGTTGAATCAAGATATGAGCAGCACCTTTCAATGCATCTTCTGGGTGGATAGATCCATCCGTTTCAATATCTAAAATTAACTTTTCGTAGTCAGTCTTCTGCTCCACACGTGTATTTTCAACACTGAATTTTACATTCTTAATAGGAGTATAGATTGAATCGATAGCGATATGACCGAAAGCTAACTCGTTAGCTCTTGGCTCGTCAGCTGGAACGTATCCACGACCCTTTTCGATGATAATTTCAACCTCTAATTCTTTGGAAGAATCTAAGTGACAAATTACCAACTCTGGATTCAAAATGGTAAAATAAGGAGTGAATTTTGCGATATCACCAGCAGTAAAAGCCTCTTGGCCCTTTACTTTGATGCTTACTTTGTTATCTAAAATTTCTTGTGCTTTTTTGAAGCGAATTTTTTTCAAATTCAAGATAATTTCAGAAACATCTTCGTGAACGCCTTCAATTGCAGAGAATTCGTGTAAAACTCCTGAAATTTTAACGCTTGTGATCGCATAACCTTCCAAAGAGGAAAGTAAAATTCTACGAAGCGCGTTACCAATGGTAACACCGTAGCCTTTTTCGAGTGGCTTGAACTCAAATAACCCGTGGAAGTCATCGGCTTTTTCCATTACAACTTTTTCGGGCATTTGGAATGCTAATATTGACATATTTCGTAGCTTAAAATGTTTTTTAAAAAACTTTACTGTTACTCTAAATGTATCTTTTTCAGACAGATTATTTCGAATACAATTCGACGATAGCCTGCTCGTTAAAGGTTTCAGGAATTTGGTCTCTCTCTGGGAATTGAGTAAACTTACCTACTAATTCAACTCCGTCCCACTCTAACCAGTTAAAACGCTTAGGAGAACGACCTTCTAATGAATTGGAAACAACTTCCAATGATTTTGATTTTTCACGAACACCTACTAATTGTCCAGGACGTAATGAGTAAGATGGCACATTTACTACATCTCCATCAACAATGATGTGCTTGTGAATAACTAATTGACGAGCTGCACGGCGAGTAGGAGCAATTCCTAAACGGTAAACAACATTATCTAAACGTGCTTCACACAATTTTAATAAGTTTTCACCAGTGATACCCTCTTTTACAGCTGCTTTATGGAACAAGTTTTCGAACTGACGCTCTAAAATTCCATAAGTATATTTAACTTTTTGCTTTTCTTTCAATTGTAATGCATATTCGGAAACTTTAGCGCGCTTGCCTTTTCCGTGCATACCTGGAGCATAATTTTTACGAGCTAATGCTTTACTCGGACCTAAGATTGCTTCTCCGAAACGACGTGCAATTTTAGATTTTGGACCTGTATATCTTGCCATTTTGTTAAAAAGTCATTGAACCTATTATTCAATGAAGTAATTAAATTGTGAAAAAATAATTGGAGGAAATAATTACTAATTGCTCCAACGTTAAAAAATTATTAAACTCTACGACGCTTTGGTGGGCGACATCCATTGTGTGGCATTGGAGTAATATCTTTAATGATAGATACTTCAATTCCAGAATTTTGGATGGTACGGATTGCAGACTCACGTCCTGCACCTGGTCCTTTTACAAAAACCTCAGCTTTTTTCATACCCGCCTCAACTGCAACTGCTGCACAGTTTGAAGCCGCCATTTGAGCAGCATAAGGAGTGTTCTTTTTAGAACCACGGAATCCCATCTTTCCTGCAGAAGCCCAAGAAATTACTTGTCCTGCAGAATTAGTAATAGAAATAATAATGTTGTTGAATGACGCCTTGATGTGTACTTGACCTGCTTGCTCAACTACAACCACCCTTTTCTTGGCTTTGTCTTTTCTTTTTGCTTGTGCCATACTATTTGTTTAGAAATCGGATCTCACGACCCTCGTTTATTACTTAGTTACCTTCTTTTTGTTAGCAACTGTTTTTCTTCTTCCTTTTCTGGTACGAGAGTTGTTTTTAGTACGTTGACCACGTAAAGGTAAACCCTTACGATGGCGCAAACCACGGTAACAACCAATATCCATCAAACGCTTAATGTTTAATGAAATCTCAGACTTCAATTGACCTTCCGTCTTGAACTCAGCAGCAATGATAGCACGAATAGCGCTAGCCTCTGTATCGTTCCACTCTCCGGCTTTTTTGTCCCATGAGATAGAAGCTTGTGTCAAGATTTTTTGAGCAGTGCTACGACCAATACCAAAGATATAAGTCAACGCAATCTCACCTCTTTTTTTATCGGGGATATCAACCCCAGCAATACGAGCCATATAGGTAATTTATTGTTTATTTATCTATTAAATTCTTATCCTTGTCTTTGCTTAAACTTTGGATTTTTCTTGTTAATCACAAAAAGTTTTCCGTGACGACGAATCACCTTACACTCGGCGCTACGCTTTTTAATGGATGCTTTAACTTTCATTTTTATTAATTTTTAATCTTTTATTTATACCTGTAAACAATTCTCGCCTTACTTAAATCGTAAGGTGACATTTCTAATTTCACCTTATCACCAGGTAAAATCTTAATGTAGTGCATTCGCATCTTACCAGAAATATGCGCAATCACTTGATGCGTATTTTCTAATTCAACACGAAACATCGCGTTCGAAAGAGCTTCTAAAATAATTCCATCAACTTCAATCGATGACTGTTTTGCCATAATTTATTTAAATATTCAACAATACTGTTGATGTTTTTAAAACTTCTTCAATCGGAGCAAAAGTCGTTAAAATTTCCGCTTTTTCTTTTCCGACAGCTACTGTATGCTCAAAATGGGCAGAAGGTCTTCCATCGCGTGTACGGATCGTCCAGCCGTCCTTATCCATCACAATGTTCTTTTGTCCCAAATTAATCATTGGCTCAATGGCAATAACCATTCCTGCCTTTAATTTAGAACCTTCACCTTTTCTACCATAATTAGGAACTTCAGGACTTTCATGCAAATTTTTACCAACTCCATGTCCTACCAATTCTCGTACCACACCGTAGCCTCTGGCTTCCGTGTAAACTTGAACAGCAGATCCTATATCGCCAGTTCTTTTACCTTCAATTGCCTGTTGAATTCCAACATACAAGGACTCTTTTGTCCTTTTTAATAATTCTTGCGCTTCCTCCGCCACATTTCCAATTCCGTAGGTATAAGCACTATCCGCGTGAAATCCATTCTTATAAACTCCGGCATCAATGGCAATTGTATCACCCTCTTTTAAAACTAAATTCCCAGGTAAACCATGAACAACCACGTCATTCACTGAAATACATAAAGAATAAGCATAGGTTTTACTACCTACTTTATAATTTAAAAAAGATGGATGTGCTCCATTATCTTTAATAAATGCTAAAGCAATTTTATCTAATTCCAAAGTGGTAATTCCAGGTTTAATTGCTTTAGCGACTTCCGCATGGCACTTTCCTAAAATTTCACCATTTTGTTTAATAATGGCTAATTCCTCTGGAGACTTAAGATAAATCATATTATCTTCCAATCACTTCAGAGCGACCTTTCACTCTTCCTGATTGCATTAATCCTTCGTACTTTCTCATCAACAAATAACTTTCTATTTGTTGCAATGTATCTAAAACAACACCTACTAAAATCAACAAAGAAGTTCCTCCAAAGAAGGATGCAAAACTTCTCGTTACACCAAACAAGTTGGCAATAGCAGGTAAAATTGCAATGATCGACAACATTACTGCACCTGGCAAAGTAATACGGTCTAAAATAGTTGCAATGAAATTTGATGTTTCTTCACCTGGCTTAATACCTGGAACAAATCCACCACCGCGCTTCATATCATCTGAAATTTGCGTCGGGTTGATAGAAATTGCTGTGTAGAAGAAGGTAAATAAGATAATTAAAACAGCAAACAAAACATTGTATTGCCAAGTTGTAAAATCTCCAAATGCCTGAGCCACCGATTGTGCAAATTCACTTTTATCAGCGAAAGACTGTGCTGCTAATCCTGGGATAAACATCAAAGCTTGCGCAAAAATGATTGGCATAACACCTGAAGCATTTAATTTCAAAGGAATATACTGACGCTCACCGCCAACCGCATTGGCATTCGAACCAACAACTTGCTTTGCATATTGAACTGGGATACGACGTACAGCCTGAACAACCATAACAGCACCCATTACAACAAAGAATAGAGCCAAAACTTCAATGATAAACAACAAGGCACCAGACATTCCGCGAGAAGTTGCTTCCTGAATTAATGCTGAAGGGAATCGAGAAACGATACCAATCATAATTAACATTGAAATACCATTTCCGATACCTTTGTCAGTAATTTTTTCACCTAGCCACATACATAACATGGTACCTCCTACTAAAATGGCAACACCATACAAGCGGAAAAACCAAGGATCTACTAAAATAGCTTCAGTAGGAATTGTAACCTGCAAGTAAGTAAAACCTTGTGCAGCAGTAACAAAAATGGTTAAAATACGAGTGATTTGATTCAATTTCTTACGTCCAGCTTCTCCATCCTTCTGCATTTTTTGGAAGTAAGGCAAAGCAATTGTTAACAATTGAATGGCAATTGAAGCTGAAATGTATGGCATAATACCCAAAGCAAATACAGACGCATTGCTTAAAGCTCCACCAGAGAACATATTCAACAATCCAAATAAACCACCATCACCAGTTTGAGTTAATTTCGTTGCATCTACACCTGGTAGTACGATGTAAGAACCCAATCTAAAGAAAGCAAGAAAAAGGAGCGTACTAAAGATACGTCCTTTTAATTCTTCGATAGAAAAAATATGCTTTAAAGTTGTAAATAACTTATTCATCAGCTGTTTTTAAGAAGATTAGTCAACAATAGCTTGTCCACCAGCAGCTTCAATAGCAGCTTTAGCGGCAGATGAGAATCCTTTTGCATGAACTTCTATAGCAGAAGAAATAGCACCACGACTCAAAATTTTAACTAAATCAGATTTGGAAACCAAACCGTGAGTATATAAGGCTTCGAAATCAACCACTTTCAACTTGTAAGTATCAGCCAATAACTGGATTGTATCCAAATTGATTGCTTTATACTCCACACGGTTGATGTTTTTGAAACCAAACTTAGGAACACGACGCTGTAAAGGCATCTGACCACCTTCAAAACCACGCTTACGTGAATAACCTGAACGTGACTGAGCACCTTTGTGTCCACGAGTGGAAGTTCCACCTAATCCTGAACCTTGACCACGACCAACTCTTTTTCTTGTTTTTACTGAACCTTCTGCAGGTCTTAAATTTGATAATTTCATATCTATTGGGCTTAGCGCTGTTTAAAAAACAACTCGCAAAATTAATTAAATATTTTCTACTACAACTAAGTGATTTACGGCACGAATCATACCTTGAATAGCAGGATTTAATTCTACCTCAACACTTTTACGGATTTTTCCTAATCCTAAAGCTTGGATTGTACGTTTTTGTACTTCCGGGCACTTAATTGCGCTTTTAACTTGAGTAACCTTAACTTTCGACATTTTAATCTTTGTATTAAGAGGTTCAGGACCTCGGATTATCCATTAAATACTTTTGCAACAGAAATTCCTCTCTGGAATGCAACACTGTGTGGAGCTCTCATTTTAACTAAGGCATCAACAGTTGCTTTAACCACGTTGTGTGGGTTTGAAGAACCTTTAGACTTAGCTAAGACGTCGTGAACACCAGCTGATTCCAATACAGCACGCATCGCACCACCGGCGATCAATCCTGTACCTGGAGCTGCAGGCTTCACTAAAACGAAACCACCAGAGAATTTACCTAATTGCTCGTGAGGAACAGTATTTTTAATTAAAGGAACTTGGAACAAGTTTTTCTTTGCATCTTCAATTCCTTTTGTGATTGCATCAGTAACCTCGTTCGCTTTTCCTAAACCGAATCCAACGATACCTTTACCATCACCCACTACTACGATAGCAGAGAAACTGAAACGACGACCACCCTTAACTACCTTCGCAACACGATTGATAGCTACAACTTTCTCCTTCAATTCTCCCTCGTTTACCTTAACAGGTTTTGCTTGTAAATGTGACATATTTATTAAAATTGTAAGCCACCCTCGCGAGCGCTTTCTGCTAATGATTTAATTCTACCGTGATACAAATAACCGTTACGATCAAAAACAACTTTGCTAATTCCAGCTGCTGTAGCTTTTTCAGCAATTGCTTTTCCAACTTTAGAAGCTGCTTCGATGTTATTGTTTACTTTTCCTTTAACATAAGAAGTTGCAGCAGCCAAGGTCTTTCCTTGTGCATCATCTATAATTTGCGCATATACTGCTGAATTAGAACGATACACGGTTAAACGTGGACGCTCTGCAGTACCCGCGATCTTACCACGGATTGATTTCTTAATGCGACTTCTACGAGAATCTTTTAATGTTGCCATTTTAAATTATATTTTGTGGATTTCCGACCCACTAATTAATTACTATTTTTTACCACCTGCTTTACCTGCCTTACGACGAACCTGCTCACCAACAAAACGTACACCTTTACCTTTGTATGGTTCAACTGGACGAAGTGACTTAATTTTAGCAGCTACTTGGCCAATTAATTGCTTATCAATACCTTCCAACACAACCATTGGATTCTTTCCTTTCTCCATTGCAGTTGCAACTTTGATTTCAGAAGGAACAGCCATGAAAATTGCGTGAGAATATCCTAAGTTCAACTCAAGGATGTTTCCTTGATTAGCAGCCTTGTAACCCACACCAATGATTTCCATTTCTTTCTTGAAACCATCAGAAACACCAACCACCATATTGTTGATCAATGAACGGTATAAACCATGTAGAGCTTTGTGACGCTTTTGTTCTGTAGGACGTTTTACAGTTAAAACGTTACCTTCTTGTTCAACAGTGATATCCACATCAATTTGCTGAGATAAAGTTCCTTTCGGGCCCTTTACTGTCACCAAATTAGCAGGACTAACTTCAATTGTTACACCAGCTGGAACGTTAATAATCTTGTTACCTATTCTAGACATTGTAAATTTTTTGTGCTTAAATTACGAGCTAGGCTCCTTTCAGCGTTAAACATTTATTAATATACGTAGCACAATACCTCACCACCTACGTGTAAAGTACGAGCTTCTTTATCCGTAATTACTCCTTTGGAAGTTGACAAAATCGCAATTCCTAAACCGTTCAATACGCGTGGTAACTCTTCTGTTCCTTTATACTTACGTAAACCAGGTTTAGAAATACGAGTTAGGTTAACGATTGCAGGTTGTTTAGTAACTGGGTTATATTTTAACGCAATTTTGATGGTTCCTTGAACGGAATTATCATCAAACTTGTAGTTAGCGATATAACCTTTGTCGAACAATACCTTCGTAATCTCCTTTTTAATATTAGAAGCAGGGATCTCAACTACCCTATGGCGAGCCTTAAGGGCATTTCTCAATCGGGTCAAATAATCTGCTATAGGATCTGTCATTGTCTTTAAATTTTCCGCAAACCTCTTAAAAAGGCCTGCAAAATTACAAAAATGAATTTAATTAATCAAATTTTTATTACCAGCTTGATTTAGTTACTCCTGGTATTAATCCGTTGGAAGCCATTTCACGGAATGTAACACGGCTAATTCCGAATTTACGCATATAACCACGAGGACGACCAGTTAACTTGCAACGGTTGTGTAAACGAACCGGAGAAGCATTTTTTGGAAGTTTATCCAAGCCAACATAATCACCTGCAGCTTTCAATGCAGCTCTTTTAGTTGCATATCTAGCCACTGTTGCTTCGCGCTTTCTTTCTCTTGCTTTTACTGACTCTTTAGCCATTATTTCTACGTTTAGTAATTGTTATCGTTTAATATTTGCAAATGGTAAACCAATCGCTGCTAATAAAGCATAAGATTCTTCATCAGTTTGAGCGGTAGTTACAAAAGTGATATCCATACCCGAGATTTTAGCTACCTTATCGATAGAAATTTCTGGGAAGATAATTTGTTCTTTCACACCCAACGTATAGTTTCCTCTTCCGTCGAATCCCTTTTCAGAGATACCTTTAAAGTCACGAACACGTGCTAAAGAAACTGTAGTCAAACGATCTAAAAATTCGAACATACGATTTCCACGTAAAGTAACTTTTACACCAATCGGCATATTTTCACGTAACTTAAAGTTAGAGATCGCTTTCTTAGAAATTGTCGCAACCGCTTTTTGACCAGCGATCAATGTAATTTCGTCGATAGCTACATCTACTAATTTCTTATCAGCCACAGCTGCTCCTACACCTTTATTGATTACAATTTTAGTAATCTTTGGTACTTGCATTACGGACTTGTACTGAAACTTTTCTTTCAAGCTTGGTACAACCTCCTTTACATAACGTTCTTTTAATCTAGGTACTGCCATTTTTTTGTTATTTGTGGATTTCCGACCCACCTAATGTTAAATTATCCGATAAATTTGCCTGTCGCTTTAGAATAACGTTGTAATTTACCCTTGTCATTCAATTTACGACCTGTACGAACTGCCTTTCCGTTTTCTACAACCATTAGGTTGGAGATATGAATAGAACCTTCGCGTTTTTCGATTCCACCTTGTGGATTGTTAGCAGATGGCTTAACGTGCTTAGTTTGCAAATTAACACCTTCCACAATCGCACGAGATTTCTCGATAATCACTTCTTTGATCACACCAGATTTGCCTTTAGCATTTCCAGAGATTACCATTACGGTGTCTCCTGTGCGAACGTGCAATTTTGATTGCTTGTTATTTTTATTTTCCATTGTCTGATTCGTAAAATGGGTTACCCCATCATTAATTCATCTTTTATTATAAAACCTCTGGTGCTAATGAAACAATTTTCATAAAACCTGCCTCACGCAATTCACGAGCTACTGGACCGAAAATACGAGTTCCTCTTGGCTCATCATTGTTGTTTAACAACACCGCTGCATTATCTTCAAAGCGAATATAAGTTCCATCTTTACGACGAATTTCTTTCTTCGTACGAACCACAACCGCTCTTGAAACAGTTCCTTTCTTCATACTTGAAGAAGAAAGAGCTGATTTTACAGAAACTACAATTTTGTCTCCAACTGAAGCATATCTTTTTCCAGTACCGCCTAATACGCGAATTACCAAAACTTCTTTTGCTCCAGAATTATCCGCTACACCCAATCTAGATTCTTGCTGTAACATTTCTTATATATCTTTAATATTGAATATTTATTTAACAAGTTTGGTTATTTCGCTTTTGCGATTACTTCAACCAATCTCCAACGCTTATTTTTAGAAAGAGGACGAGTTTCCATCACCTTCACTGTATCACCGATACCACACTCATTATTTTCATCATGAGCCATTAATTTGGTAGTCTTTTGTACGAATTTTCCATACAAGGGGTGTTTCACTTTACGTTCCACCGTAATTGTGATAGATTTATCCATCTTATCACTTACTACCTTCCCTATCCTAACTTTTCTTAGATTTCTTTCCATCGTTGGACTTGTTAAACAATTGGTCATTAGCAAAATCGAAATGACCTGTAAGGTTAAAAAATTATTAAGCTTGTGATTTTACGTTCAAAACAGTGTTTAAACGAGCAATCAATCTACGAGTTTGGCGGATTCTCATTGGGTTTTCGATTGGTGAGATAGCGTGCGCTAACTTCAAACGATCCAAATTTTCCTGCTCGTTAACGATTAATTTCGCTAACTCTTCAACTCCTAATTTATTTATTTCTGCGTTTTTCATATCAATGCGGGATAATCCTTATCGGATAAACTATTCTTGGTAATCTCTACGAACTACAAATTTGGTACGCAATGGCAATTTTTGAGCCGCTAAACGCAAAGCTTCTTGTGCCAATGCTAATGGAACTCCTGCAGATTCAAATAAAATCGTTCCAGGACGAACATTGGCTACCCAATATTCTGGAGCTCCCTTTCCCTTACCCATACGAACCTCAGCAGGCTTCTTTGTAATAGGTTTATCAGGAAAAATACGAATCCATACTTGGCCTTCACGCTTCATTGCACGCGTTACAGAAATACGAGCTGCCTCAATCTGACGAGCAGTAATACGTCCTGGCTCTAATGATTTGATAGCGAAAGATCCAAAATCAATTTCGTGTCCGCGGGTAGCAAGTCCTCTTACGCGGCCTTTTTGTTGCTTACGAAATTTCGTTCTTTTTGGTTGTAACATTTTAGTATTAGTCTAATGTCTGTTCTAATTGAATTCTAATTATCTCTTGCGAGGGGCACGACCACCTTTATTGCGATCGCCAGCATCAGCTCCCTCACCACGGCGACGGTCACGGCCACCACGACGGTCATCATCACGGCCACCACGTGGTCCACGATCTCCACCACGGCCTTCGTTGCCACCTGGTAAATTAGCTAAGTTCGCATTTGGAGAAAGGTCACGCTTTCCATAAACTTCACCGCGGAAAATCCATACTTTGATACCGATTTTACCATATACAGTTAAAGCTTCTGAGATTGCGTAATCAACATCTGCACGTAAAGTGTGCAATGGAATACGACCCTCCTTGTAACCTTCAGAACGTGCCATTTCAGCACCACCTAAACGTCCAGATAATTTTAATTTAATACCTTGAGCACCTACACGCATTGCTGAAGCGATTGCTTGCTTCATTGCGCGACGGAAAGAAATACGAGCTTGTAATTGTTGAGCGATTGCTTCTCCCACTAATTTTGCATCGATTTCAGGACGCTTAATTTCAAAAATATTGATTTGAACGTCTTTTCCAGTGATACTCTTTAATTCTTCTTTTAACTTATCAACCTCTGCACCATTCTTTCCGATAACCACACCTGCACGAGCCGTGTTGATTGTTAATGTAATTCTTTTTAAAGTACGCTCGATGATTACTTTAGAAATAGATCCTTTCGGGATACGAGCTGCAACGTACTTTCTGATTTTTTCGTCTTCAACTAATTTATCAGCAAAAGTCTTGCCTCCGTACCAATTGGAATCCCAACCTCTTACGATACCTAATCTTAAACCAACGGGGTTAATTTTTTGTCCCATTTCTTATATTATCTAATAGTTTATTATTCTGCTGAATTCGATTCTTCCATTGCAGGAGCTGCCGAAGAAGCTACTACCAAAGTAATGTGATTTGAACGCTTAAGGATTCTATGTCCTCTTCCTTGCGGAGCTGGACGAAGACGCTTCAAAGAAGCTCCACCATCAACAAAAATTGTTTTGATGAACAAATCTGCATCTTCAATCTTTGCATTCTCATACTTATTTTGCCAGTTTGAAACCGCCGATAAAAGACATTTTTCGATCGCTTTCGCACCTACTTTGGGCTCAAATTTTAAGATTCCAAATGCTTTGGATACCTTTTGTCCACGTACCATATCCGCTACAATACGCATCTTTTGAGGCGAGGTAGGAATATTTCTTAATTTAGCAACTGCTTCCATTTTTTCGATTACTGTTTAAGCTGGTCCTAAGACCATTCTTTTACTTTTTACCTTTGTCTTTTTTCGCTATGTGACCACGGAAATTACGCGTTGGCGAAAACTCTCCTAATTTATGACCTACCATATTTTCTGTTACATAAACCGGAATGAATTTATTCCCGTTGTGAACTGCGAAAGTATGACCAATGAAGTCTGGTGAAATCATCGAACGTCTAGACCATGTTTTGATAACTGATTTCTTTCCAGAATCATTCATAGCCTGAACCTTGATATCAAGGCGGTAATCAATGTAAGGACCTTTTTTTAATGAACGTGCCATCTACTATTTTTTTCTTCTACTAATGATAAGACGATTTGTATGTTTCTTTGGATTACGAGTTTTCTTACCCTTAGCCAATAAACCTGTACGAGAACGTGGGTGACCACCGGATGCACGGCCTTCACCACCACCCATTGGGTGATCAACTGGGTTCATCACAACACCACGAACACGTGGACGACGACCCAACCAACGCTTACGTCCTGCTTTTCCTAAGTTAACATTCATGTGGTCAGAGTTTGATACTGTACCAACCGTTGCTAAACAACGTGCCAATACCATACGCATCTCACCTGAAGGTAACTTTAACGTAGCGTATTTTCCATCACGCGCTAATAACTGAGCATACGTACCAGCTGAACGAGCCATTTCAGCTCCTTTACCTGGTTGCAACTCAATCGCGTGAACCAAAGTACCCAAAGGAATATTTGATAAAGGTAAAGTGTTTCCTACTTCTGGTGCTACATTAGAACCAGAAATAATAGTTTGCCCAACCTGAATTCCTTGAGGTGCAATAATATATGATTTCTCGCCATCTGCATATTCAATCAATGCAATACGAGAAGTACGATTCGGATCGTATTCAACGGTTAAAACAGTTGCAGATACATCAAACTTCGAACGATTGAAATCGATAATACGGTAACGACGCTTATGGCCACCACCGATATAACGCATCGAACGACGACCGTCTGCATTTCTACCACCTGTACGCTTAATAACCTCCAACAAAGGCTTGTACGGCTTGTCCGTTGTAATCTCCTCAAACGTTGGCGCAATACGCTGACGTTGTCCTGGAGTTGTTGGTTTTAATTTTTTAATTGCTGCCATTTAAAAGTTCAATTTATCGGGATGAACCCCCTTATTTTTTAAAATTAAATGCCTTGGTAGAAATCAATTACTTCTCCCGCAGCTACTGTAACGATTGCCTTCTTGAAAGTTGAAGTACGGCCAGTAGTAATCTTAGTACGTGTACTTCTAGATTTCTTCTTTCCGATCTGACGAAGAGTAGCTACATCCGTAACATTTACTCCGTACATCTTCTTAACCTCCTTAGCAATCTCAATCTTGTTTGCATCATTATCAACTACAAACACATACTTGCCTTTTTCTTGCATGGCTTGCGACTTTTCAGTCAAGGCCGGACGCTTAATTATGCCCATTGTATATTTGTTTTAACAGATTCTCTGATCTTATTTATTAAATGAAGTCTCGATTGCTTGAAGCGCAGCTTCAGTAATCAATAATTTGGAAGCATTTACTAAATCGTAAGTATTCAAATCAGCTGCAGTAGAAACTTTAGCTTTTGGAATGTTACGACCCGACAATACCACATTTTGATTTACTTCAGGAGTAATCAACAATGATTTAGTAGCATCGAATGAAAATGCCTTTAACATTGCCAAATAAGCTTTTGTTTTTGGCGCTGCAAATGCAACTGCATCTAAAATAGTTACATCGCCTGACTGTACTTTCGCAGCAATTGCTGATTGACGAGCCAAAGACTTCACTTTTTTATTCAATTTGAAATGGTAATCACGTGGACGTGGACCAAAAATACGACCACCACCTTTAAATAATGGTGATTTCATCGAACCTGCACGTGCTCCACCTGTTCCTTTTTGTTTCTTCAACTTACGAGTAGAACGTGAAACTTCTGCACGCTCCTTCGCCTTGTGTGTTCCTTGGCGCTGATTAGCAAGATATTGCTTCACATCCAAATACACAACGTGCTCGTTTGGAACAATTCCAAAGATCTCGTCAGAAAGCTTAACTTTCTTTCCGGTATCTTTTCCTTCTATGTTATATACTGATAATTCCATATTTCCGAATGTCTATCGAAAGACTGGCTTTCTTTTTTTAATTTTCAATGATTACGTATGAGTTCTTCGCTCCCGGTACAGAACCTGAAACAACTAATAAGTTCTTCTCAGGATAAACTTTCAAAACTTCTAAGTTTTGAACCTTAACGCGATTGCCACCTGTACGGCCCGCCATACGCAAACCTTTGAATACACGAGATGGGAATGAACATGCACCAATAGAACCTGGGTGACGACCCCTGTTGTGCTGTCCGTGAGTTTGACCACCCACACCACCAAATCCGTGACGCTTTACAACACCTTGGAAACCTTTACCTTTTGAAGTACCAATTGCATCAATAAATGATCCAACTTCAAATCCTTCAACTGTAATTACATCTCCTAAGTTTGAAGTACCCTCAAATGAACGAAACTCCACCAATTTCTTCTTAGGTGTAGTTTTAGCTTTCTTGAAATGTCCCAACAACGATTTAGTTGTATGTTTCTCTTTTTTCTCACCATAACCAACTTGAACAGCATCATAACCGTCAGTTGCTACAGTCTTAACCTGTGTAACCACACATGGTCCGGCTTCAATCAGCGTACATGCAAGAGCTCTTCCGTCTTCCATGTATAGGCTGGTCATACCGATTTTTTTTCCAATAATTCCAGACATAATTGTTTGTTTTTAATAATTATCGCTTACAAGGCTACCGTGGCTTGTTGTAAGACTTTATATTCAAAATCGCTCCAAAAAACGATATAGAATCAATTCAATAAGGCAGAACAGGATAAAAAGTGGACAAGATGAGGGCGCTGAAATCAGCGAGTGACACCTTGTGCAGCTTAATATTCAATCAATGAGATGGGCATTCAAAACATTAACCAATACCAGTTCTGTCACAAAAAAATCGGCTTTACCAATTTTTAACCCTTTTTCGAACCGTGCTTTTGTGTTTTTTAAGATAATCAAAGAAGTTCTGCCAACCTCTTTCGACTGAAAAAACCACGTAAGTCGAACGGGAGTGCAAAGGTAGGAATAAAAATTTAATTTACAAACATACTTAGCAAAATTTATATGTGTACCTTTGGTGAAAAATCAACCCAATGAAAAAACATTTTCTTCTTTTTGCCGCATTTATTGGGATTACACTCTCCATTGGCCTGTTTTCCTGCAACAACAACACGCCAGCTAACAGCAAAAACAATTATTTTAATCTGAAAGATTTTTTACAAAAAGAAATACAAAACCAACAAAATCAAGGATTTAAACTGCAAAAATCCATTATTTTAGACCAAAAAAAGGAAGACAAAATCCTTTCTGAAATCAAACTTGCAGACGAACTCTCCCTGTTCATTAATGCCGACCTCAATAAGCCCGCTTTTGAAAACAGCTATGATAACCTTTCTGAAAATGGCATCTTATGGTATTCACTAAAAACAGATGAAAATTTACCTGTAAAGAAAATGGTTATTCACCTAGATGCTTTTGAACATCCTGAAAATATTGAAATTGTCATTCAAGAAAAAAACATCCTTTTTCAAACAGAGAAAAAACTGAACATGAACCTGCATGAAGGACATATTCAAACCTATTCAATTGAAGGAAAGCAGCAATTGGCCTGGCTTGAACCTACCACCTATAAAATTTTAGGTGTGATTTTAAGCAAATAACCCTGACGACAAATACCGATCTCCACGATCACATATAATACATACAATAAGTCCAGTGTCCAAGGTTTGTGCCAATCGTAAACTGGCAGCCACTGCACCACCGCTACTCATCCCCCCAAATATGCCATCAACTTTTGCCAATTTCCGAGTAGTCTCAGTTGCCTCCGCCTCGGAAATATCCATTATCAAATCCACTCGCTCAGGTTGGTATATTTTGGGACGATATTCTATTGGCCAACGTCTAATACCTGGAATTTTTGAACCTTCCGTCGGCTGACATCCTACAATTTGTATAGCCGGATTTTGCTCTTTTAAATACATGGATGTCCCCATGATGGTACCCGTTGTACCCATTGAACTCACAAAATGAGTAATATGACCATCCGTATCCTTATATATCTCTGGCCCGGTACTTTTATAATGCGCCAAATAATTATCTGGATTTTCAAATTGATTCAACACAAAATACCCTTCCTTCTCAGCTTTATCTAAGGCATAATCTCTAGCCGACTCAATGGTTTCTGTCAAAGTCACCTTCGCGCCAAAGGCTTCCATTGTTTGGATTCTTTCTAAAGTAGAATTGGAAGGCATCGCCAATTCAATTTCTAATCCATACAATCGGGCAATCATTGCCAAAGCAATACCCGTATTTCCAGAAGTCGCTTCAATCAACCGACTTCCTCTTTTTATTTCTCCCCTTTCCAGTGCCGATTGAATCATGTTTTTGGCAGCACGGTCTTTTACCGACCCACCCGGATTATCTCCTTCCAATTTTCCATAAATCTTCACATTAGGATTTGGATTCAAGTTTTTGATTTCAACTAAAGGGGTATTTCCCACCAAATCCAATAAATTAAATAGCTTACTCATTGATTACTTTTACGTTTTCTTGGTGATAAATTTTTGTTTGAGCCGGAACTGACTTCGTCAACCAAACATTTCCGCCAATGATTGAATTAGCCCCAACAATGGTTTCCCCTCCTAAAATGGTTGCACCAGAATAGATAACTACTCCATCTTCAATTGTCGGATGCCGCTTGGTAGAAGCCATGCTTTTGTCTACCGATAGCGCTCCAAGGGTCACTCCTTGATAAATCTTTACCCGTTCTCCAATTTCACATGTTTCTCCAATTACAATTCCAGTGCCATGGTCCATAAAAAAATGTTTCCCAATTTTTGCGCCTGGGTGAATATCAATTCCAGTTTTGGAATGAGCATATTCGGTTAAAATTCGAGGGATAATCGGTATTTTCAATTCATGCAATCCATGAGCTAAACGATAAAAAGCTAAAGCATAAAACCCAGGATAGGTTCTCACGACCTCAAAATCGGTTGTAGCAGCTGGGTCTCCATCTACCATTGCCTGAATATCCGTACAAAGTAAATGATAGATTTCAGGTATTTTATTTAAAAAAGCTTTTGTCAAGGCAGGTACTTCCCCTGGGCATTGTTCTTTAATACTATACAATAGACTCTCCAATCCATTTTCAATCCCCGCCCAATACAATTCCAAATCTTCTAAACTTTTTACACGTTTTTGAGTTTGTTCTGGAAACAAGGACAAAACGATTTTAGTAAATAGTTTTTGGATTTCGGAAGTTGAAGGGAATGGATGTGTTTCGTTGTGTCGTTGAAACAATTCCTTTAAAAATTCTTTTGAAAACATCATTTTAAAATTCTTTGATCAAAGGCAAAATTGCCTCATACTGTAAATTAGGATCAATTGTATTTACTTCAATAGGTCGTATCTGAGGATTTTCTCTCTGATGCAAACCAAACATATACGCTTTATCGTAATAGGTCAAAGTGATTTTTGCTACCTCTGCAAAATCACCCACATCAAGTGCCTTCAATGCCAACTGATGCCAATTTCCACCTAATCGACGTTGAATTTTGCCTAAGGCCATCGCAATATCTTCCTTGGGATAACCTGCATAAACCTTGACTAAATGGGGCAATCGAGTTTCCACCGAAATATCCATGAACAGAATTGGAGCATTTCTTATTTTATTATAAAAAACCACATCCATAAAAACCTTGCCAATGTGCCTACTCTCGTCTTCGACCCAGATAGGTTTTGAAACATCTAAAGCTAATATTTCTTTTGCAAGCAAATTTTCAAAATGTTCAGAACTTGGCTGGGCTTCCATTCCAAAATGTCCAAACGCAGATCCCCTATGTTTGGCAATACCTTCTAAATCTAAAATTTGATGTCCATGTGATTTTATAACATGTAACAACTCTGTTTTTCCACTTCCAGTTTTACCGCCTAAAACACATAATTTAAGATCTTGTGCAAATTGACTTAAAACAAAATTTCGGTAGGCTTTGTATCCACCTTCTAGTAAATAAACTTTTAATCCGGCTGTTTCCAACAACCAGGCCATACTTCCAGAGCGCATTCCTCCTCTCCAACAATACACCAAAATTTCCCCATCAACTGCGAATTTTTTAGCCGTCTTTACAAATTGATGCAATTTGGGTCCAACAAACTCCAAACCCATTTCAACCGCTTTTTCTTTACCAATCTGTTTATAACATGTCCCAACCTTTGCACGTTCCTCATCGGTAAATAGGCACATGGAATTTGCACCTGGGATATGTCCTTTTTTATATTCGCCTGGTGAGCGAACATCCAAAATTGGAATAAATTTCGCCTTTTCAACAAATTCTTTAGCTACTAATTTTTGTGGCATTAGGCTTCCAGGGTCAAAAAGTTCATTTCAAAAGCAAATGGATCTAACTGTTCCAATAATTCTTGGATAAAATTAGTATGCTCTGCATAATAATTTAAAAAGCTATCTCTTCTCTCCTGCCAGGTTCCGTTTGGGAAAAGTTTAGATTTCAAAAGTAAGATTTGATCCAACCATTCCTTTTGGTTACGAATTTCTGCTTTGGCTAATTTCTTTTGTAAATCATCAAAAGCATTTGATGCCTTTTTCAAATGTGCCTCCACGCTTTGATCTAAGGTTTTTTCTATTTTAGAAGCCTTTTGCTTGATTTGGTCAAAGAGCCGCTTTAGCTCTATTTTTTGCTGTTTTAAATCTTCTTCCCCGCTCCCAAATTTGCTCAATACAAGTTGCTTGATTTCTAATTCGTTTAAAAACAAATCTTTTAAATCAAGTCCGATTTTTGCTACTTTTTCTCGTTGATTTTTCTTCAAAATAGTCGCAAAGTTTCTTGGAAATAACAAAGGGAAAGGCGTTTGATGTTGATCAAAAACAGCTTTAAGCTGTAGCCAATAGACAATTTCAGCAGGACCGCCAATATATGCCAAATTGGGTAAGATGTTTTCTTGGTACAAAGGCCTTAAAATAACATTCGGACTGAATCGATCAGGATGGCTGGCAATTTCATTATTAATTTCCTCTTCAGAAAACTGAATATTAGTTTCCAAAACTTCCCATTTGTCGTTTTTTTGAATTCTTTCTCTTAAACCATCTTTTAAATAAAAGAAATTTATCGATCGAGCATTGACCTGGGTTTTGTAGCCTAAATCATTTAATTTTTTTGAAGAATTTTGAACCAATTGTTCATGTGATTGCTGTAAAACATCCTTTGCAATCACATCCGAAAACAATTGCTTCATATCCTTGTGATCGGCATCTAAGCAAATTAAGCCTTCCTTGCCAAATAATTCATCCATGTAACGAATGACCGCTTCAGCCAGTGTTTTAGATGCTGCATAGGCCTTTTTAAAGATTGAAACCGTTTCGGGAAATTGATTGGCAAGTTTACTTAAATCTTCTACTTGGAATCTACCAACAGCACCCTTTTGGTCAGATTTCCATTCGTGCTTTTGATTATTCCAAAAGAAGTGATTGATTTCCTCAAAGTCATGATCCTCACTAGCTAACCAATAAATTGGCACAAAGTTTTTATCTGGAAATTGTTTTTTCAATTTTCGAGCCAATTGAATCGTGCTTACTATTTTGTAAATCACATATAATGGACCTGTAAATATATTGAGCTGATGACCCGTTGTAACTGTAAATGTGTTTGGGTCTGCCAGCAATTGTATCCCTTCTCTTTCTCCAATATTTTCATATTGCTGCTGCAAACAATGCACCAAAACTTCCCGATTTTTTGCAGAAAACGTAGATTTAGATTTGATTTGAGCCTCAAATGATGATAATATTGGTGGGGCTGTAAAAAAGGGTTGTAAATTTGACTTGTTATTTAAATAATCAATTAACAAAGGCGAAAAGCCCTTAATTTGAGAGATATGAACTACTTCTTTTTTCATTTAGTCAACAAGGCAAACACGAATTTAAGGATAAAATTCTCTTATATCGGAGGATTTTAAATATATTTATAGGATTATTTATCATCCAACAACGTTAATGAAATACCAAAGGTTCCTAATTCTCTTCTTTTTCTGTTCATTTTCGGTTTTAGGGCAACAAATTCCTCAGTTTTCACAATATTATGCTAATAAATTTTTGTACAATCCTGCCTTTGCTGGTTTTGAAGATTTTGCAGAAATAAAATCGGGGTATCGCTCACAATGGCAAGGTATTGGCAATACAAATTCCACATTTTATATCAATGGAAATATGCCTTTGGGAAAAACGGATTATACTTCAGATGGTCCTTCACCAAATATTTCATCCTCCAAATCCTATTCTTATAAAAAAACGTATACTCGAGGAAAAGAACATAGAACTGGAACACATAAAGGAGTTGGTTTTCAGTTAATGGCAGATAATTGGGGGCCAGTACAAAGTTTATCTTTTGCTGCAAGCTATGCCTTTCATTTGCCGGTTGGTGGAGAAAACAAGGTTTCAGGTGGCTTTTCATTGGGAAGCTATTACAGAACAATTTCTTTGGGGTATAAAGATTATGATGTATCAAATCCAAACGACCCTTTATTAAATTCATTGGGAAAATTAAGTGCCAGTCAAAATTTATTTAACATGGGAGTTACCTATTACAATAGAACTTCACATGTAGGATTAGCCATTTGGCAACCCATTATGGGATCCTTCAATTTCAGTGCAAAATCAGATAGTGTGTATTCGGTTTTACCTAATGCCAGCCAAACTGCAAAAGATACTATATCCATCACTAAAAACAGTTTAGGTCAAATGCCTACAGTTTTTATTTTGCAAGGCGGAACCCGATGGGACCTTTCGGAAGATATTAAAGTTTATCCTAGCGTAATGCTAAAATTCACAAGTTTAAGTCATTTAACCGCCGAAGGAACTTTGCGAACCATGTTAAAGGAAAAAATCTGGGCTGGAGTTTCGTATCGCTTCAAAGAAGCAGTTGGATTTCATTTAGGAGCATTGTTAGGACCTAAAACGACACTAAATTATTCTTATGACATCCATACTGGGATTGGTCCATTTTCAACGGCTTATAGCTCCAGTGAATTTACGCTGGGGTATATGTTTTATTGGAAAAAATAATTAGTTGAACTTTTCGTAGGCTTTTGGAGGGACTGGACTTTTGAAATCTTCGGCTTGAATGTTGGGTTTTTCCCATTCTAAATATCCTTTAACCCATGCATATGCAAGGCCCAAGCCTAAAATTCCTATAAAAATTAACATTTCAAATAGGGCAAAATGTTTCCAATTTTCAGAGGCTGCTGCCAACTGCTTGTCGCCAAATACTACTGCCCAAGGAAAAAGTAGAATTAATTCAATCTCAAATAATACGAATAAGAGAGCATAAAGATAGAAGCGTGGATTGAAACGCACATTGGCATTACCAACAGGTGCTTCTCCCGACTCATAGGTGCTCAGTTTTTCATCATTTGGGCGATTAGGTCTAATAAAACGTGCTAAAGTAAGAACCAAGGCCATAAATCCTGTTCCAGCAACTAAAAAAGCCAACACATAGCCAAACGACTCTATCATTTTTTCAATTTAAAATACCCACGAATTATTGTAAAAGTTGTAATTCCTAAGAAAAACAAAATAATATATTGTACATAGTTGATAATCCATGGAAATTCGTGCCCAAGATAATATCCAGAAGTAACTAAAATACCTACCCACAAAAATCCTCCTAATAAATTTAATCCAACAAAGGTAAACCAAGACATTTTAATGATTCCTGCCAATATGGGAGTAAAAGTACGCACTATAGGTAAAAACCTAGATATTACAAGCGCCATGACTCCATATTTATCAAAAAAATCTCGGGTAGAATCCAAGTTTTTCTTTTTAAATAAGAGGCTATCGGGTCGATTTTCAATAGATTTTCCAAAAAACCGCCCCGTGAGGTATCCGACCAGGGACCCGATGACGGCAGCGCCAAAAATACTAAGTAATAGTTGAGAAAGCGGCTCTTTAAGTACACCCGTTCCACCAAAAACACCTGTTAAAAACAATAGATAATCTCCTGGAAGAAAAAAGGCAAAAAATAAACCATTTTCAGCGAAGACAATTAAAGTAATAACCAAAAGTCCTGAACGGATAATCGTTTCAGAATCGGTTAGTTGGTGCCACAAGAGGTTTATTTGATCCATAAAAATAATCAAAAGCCAATTTAACTCATTTTTTGCAGCTTTTGTCTCAAATATTTCAAAATCAATTATAAATATCTGTGAAAAATTTCAAAAATGATTACATTTGAAAGATGAAAACCATTTTAGCTAGCATTTTGTTCTGTATTTTCTTTGGAGGTAGCCTACTTCCAAAAGTTGGTATAGAACAATCTTTCAAGGCTCATGAGCTGCTAAAACATTTTCAAGATCATAAAAAACAAGCCCCAAAAGGTTTTAGTTTTATAGATTTTCTTTGGATGCATTACAGTGCTGATTCCAAACACCCCAAAACATCTCAACATCCGAATATGCCAAGTCTCGATTTTTCTGGCATTTGTGGCTTTGTTTTACCTGGCTTGATGGTATTTTTTATTTCAGCCTACATTCGATCAATCTCAAGAAGAACACAAATTAATTGGTCAAATCTGTACCAATTTACGATTATAAATGTCCTAATTGCCCCTCCTCGAGCAATTGCAGTGTATCATTAATTTACATTGTTAGACATTTATGAACTTTTATGATTAATTCAATAATTCAATTTAGTATCAAAAACAAACTTATTGTGGGTTTGTTTGTACTTGGACTTATCACTTGGGGTGGATATTCCCTTACCCGACTCCCCATTGATGCCTTACCAGATATTACCTCTAACCAGGTTCAGGTAATTACACAATCCCCTGCATTAGCCGCTTCTGAGGTAGAAAAATTTGTTACTTATCCTTTAGAAATTTCGCTTAGAACCATCCCAAATGTAAAAGGAATACGTTCAGTTTCTCGAATGGGATTATCTATCATTACTGTAGTTTTTGAAGATGAAATTGCCACAGAAGTTACCCGCCAGCAGGTTTCAGAAAAACTTAAGGCAGCGGAACCCTATCTTTTAAAAGGCGCAGGTATTCCAGAAATGGCCCCTATTACTACCGGACTAGGGGAATTTTATCAGTACACCCTTGAAGTTGACCCTGCCTATAAAAATCAATACAGTCTAGCTGATTTAAGAACCTACCAAGATTGGATCATCAAACGACAATTATTAGGAATCAAAGGAGTTGTGGAGGTAAGTTCTTTTGGTGGTAATTTAAAACAGTATGAAGTTGCTATCAATCCAGAGCATTTAAAAGCCATGAACGTAACGGTTCAAGATATTTTTAAAGCCTTGGAAAACAATAATTCAAACTCTGGTGGGAGTTATATAGAGAAAGGATCAGATGCTTATTTCATTCGATCGGAAGGAATGATTACCTCCCTTGAAGACATTGAAAACACAGTTGTATCACAAAGGGGAAAAGGTGGTTTACCCATTTATGTGAAGGACGTGGCTAAGGTACAATTTGGCAAAGCAGTTCGGTACGGGGCTATGGCCAGAAATGGAGAAGGAGAAGCCGTGGGAGCTGTTATGTTACTTTTAAAAGGGGCCAATGCAAATGTAGTTGTTCAAGATGTAAAAGCTCAAATTGCAGAAATTGAAAAAACCTTACCACAAGGCATTCACATCAATGCGTTCTTAGATAGAAGCGTTTTGATTGGAAAATCGATCAATACCGTTGAGAAAAACCTGATTGAGGGTGGATTAATTGTTGTTTTCATTTTAGTTTTATTGTTAGGTAATTTACGTGCAGGACTCATTGTGGCCTCAATGATTCCCCTCTGCTTGTTGTTTGCCTTTGCTTTAATGAATGTTTTTGGCGTCTCGGCAAACCTAATGAGTTTGGGAGCCATTGACTTTGGATTAATTGTAGATGGCGCAGTAATTATTGTGGAATCAATTATCCATCGACTCCATTCCCACAAAAAGGGTGAAGTTTTGAGTCAGCATGGGATGGATGAAGAAGTAGCCATATCTGCCAAGGCCATTTTCAAATCTGCTGCTTTTGGGGTAATCATTATTCTTATTGTGTACTTCCCAATAATGGCATTAGGAGGCATAGAAGGAAAAATGTTTAGACCGATGGCCCAAACAGTAAGTTTTGCTATTTTAGGTGCACTTATTTTATCTTTGACCTACGTTCCGATGATGTCGGCATTATTTCTTAGCAAAAAGATTTCTCATAAGGTAACCATTGCCGATAGAATCATGAATTTCCTTTACGGGAAATACCACCCTGTGGTTAAAAAAGCCTTAGAGAATCCGAAAAAAGTAGTATTAGCATCAATTATACTTTTTGCTGGAAGTGCATTTGTTTTTAACACTTTAGGGGGTGAATTCATACCCGAATTAAACGAAGGCGATTTTGCAGTAGAAACCCTATTGCCAACCAATGCCTCATTGTCGCAAAGTATTAAAATGAATAATGAGGCACAGAAATTATTAATGAAGAAATTTCCTCATGAAATTAAGCAGATCGTTTCTCGTATTGGTGCTTCAGAAATACCAACAGATCCAATGGGAATCAACTCTTGCGATTTAATCATTCAATTGAAGGAGCCTTCTGAATGGACTGAGGCAAAAACCATGGATGAACTGGAGGAAAAAATGGACAAAGCATTGGATGTTTTTCCAGAAGTAAATTTTGAATTTACGCAACCTATTCAAATGCGATTTAACGAATTAATTGCTGGAGTAAAATCTGATATTGCAGTCAAAATCTTTGGAGATGATTTGCAAGAATTGTTTGAACATGCCACTGAAGCTGCCAGAATCATCCGAAAAATTGAAGGGGTTGGCGATATAAAAGTGCAGCAAATTGATGGCATTCCTCAATTAATAGTCAAATACAATCGCCAAAAATTAGCCCAATACGGTTTAAATATCCAAGATATCAACTCCATGGTAAAAATGACCTTTGCGGGTGAAACTGCAGGCATGGTGATGGAAGGAGAAAAACGATTTGATTTGGTAGTGCGATTGGATTCCACTTTCAGAAAAGACATCCAAAATATACGTGAATTGTATATCAATTTGCCAAACGGTGGTCAAATTCCATTACAAGAAGTAGCTTCGGTCAATTTCGAAAATGCCCCGGTTGAAGTTTCAAGAGATAACACACATCGAAGAATTACGATTGGTATCAATGTTCGAAACAGAGATGTAGAGAGTGTGGTAAAAGACATTCAACAAGTCATGAAAACCAAAGTTACCCTCCCTACAGGCTATTACGTAACCTATGGTGGCACTTTTGAAAATCTGCAAGCTGCCAAAGATCGATTGTATTTGGTGGTACCAATTGCCTTGGCCTTAATTTTTGCTTTATTGTTTTTTACGTTTAATTCGATGATAGAAGCGGCCATTATTTACTTGGCCATACCACTTTCTGCCATTGGTGGAATTTGGGCACTTTGGTTAAGAGGGATGCCATTCTCGGTTTCTGCGGGTATTGGTTTCATTGCCTTGTTTGGAGTGGCTGTTTTAAATGGAATTGTTTTATTATCTGTCTTCAAACAATTGAGAGAAGAGGAAGGACTTTCTATTAAAGAAAGTTTGTTAAAAGGATTATCGCTTCGTTTTAGACCAGTAATCATGACAGCGTCAGTTGCTTCATTGGGTTTTCTTCCAATGGCAATCAGCACCTCGCCAGGAGCAGAGGTTCAGAGGCCTTTGGCTACCGTGGTAATTGGAGGTTTAATCACCGCAACCTTTTTAACATTGGTGGTTGTACCTGTAGTTTACCAATTGGTTATGTCGAGAATTGAAAGAAAAAGAAGTTTAAAACTAGGTGCAGTTACTATCCTTTTGGTAATGTTTTTTTCAAGTAGTTTCACAGGGAATGCACAAACAAAATTGTCTTTGAATCAATGTGTAACAGAGGCTTTAAATAACAACCAATTGCTGAAAACGGCACAATTGGAATTGCAAAGTGCAGAGGCATTGGTTGCTTCCGGAAAAGAATTACCTAAAACAGGTTTTGATGTTCAATACGGGAAAACGCAGACCTATTACAGTACGGATTATACGGCTATTGTTTCTCAAAATATACCTTGGCCCGGACAATTAAAGGCACAGATCAAAGCTTTGTCATCACAGAAAAATATGGCCGAGAAACGGGTGAAAATTAGTCAGAATTTGGTAAAATCTGCTGTAAAAATCTTGTATTATCAGATTATGGTTCAAGAATTAAACTTGAACTATTTGAAAAAGCAAGAAGGAATTTACGCGATGATGTCCAAGGCCGCTACTCTAAAATTCAAACAAGGTGAAACCAATAAATTAGAGCAGGTGGCTGCAGAGGCTCGTTTAAGAGAATTTCAACAAAAAGAATTAAGTCTTTCAACTGACATTCAAAATTCCTACCGTTCCTTAGCCTATTGGATCAACAGAAAAGAAAGCTTTCAAATAAATGGGGAAGAAAAGTTGTCTTTGAATTTGCCTGAAAATCTGGGTACGATTCAAGCAAGTCCCAGCATTCAACTTTTGGAAGAACAAGTGTCCCATGGGAAATTCTTAACTGAGGTAGAAAAGCAAAAGTTAAAACCTGATTTGAAATTCGGACTTACCAATCAAAGCATAGAAAATGTGGGAGGACAAAATTTTATTCAGGCGGGATTAAATATCCCAATATTTACAAAAGGTCAAAAAGCCAAAGTTGCTGCCGCAGAAAAGCAGAGCCTTGCTTATGAAAGTCAATTGAATCAAAATAAATCCCAATTGGAGGTGGAAATCAATAATTTAAAAGATCAAAATTCGAAATACCAGAATTCATTGACTTATTTTATTGCTACAGCTCTACCGCAAGCAGATTTATTAGAAACCACAGCTCTGAAAAGTTACCAACAAGGGGAAATTGAATATGTTGAAATGCTACAAAACACACAATCGGCATGGAGCATTCGTGAAAACTACCTGATGGAGGTACAAAACAACAATCAAAATATCATTCAAATAGAAACGATTTTAGGAAATGAATAAATATATCAACATCCTGGCAACTGCCATAATTCTGGTTTCTTGCGGGAAAAAACAAGAGGAAACAATTACTGAGGAAGGCTCGCAAAAAATTACGGAAATCTCTTTAACGGCCGAGCAAAAACAAAATGCGGGAATAAGCTATGGAGAAATTAAGGAACAGGTTATTCCGATGGAAATCAAAGTTACTGGTTTTGTGAATGTGCCCCCAATAGCTTCTGCGTCAGTTTCGGTACCCATTGGCGGTTATGTTAAAACCACAAATGAGGTACTTCCAGGTAAAAAGGTTGCAGCTGGAGAAATACTGGCCACAATTGCTAGTTTAGATTACATCCAAATGCAACAAGATTACTTACAGGCAAAAAGTCAGCTACAATATCAATCCTTAGAAAAAAACAGACAGCAAACTTTGAATGCCGAAGAAGTAGGTTCTAAAAAACGTTTGCAACAAGCTGAAGCTGATTTAGGCACCTTACAGGCACAAGCCAAAGGATTGGCCTTGAAGTTGGAATTATTGGGTTGTGACATGAAAACCTTAGAAAATGGTACCATTCAGAAGGTAATACAAGTAAAATCACCTATTGCGGGTTATGTTTCCGATCAAAACATTGCACTAGGTAAGTATGTGAGCCCAACAGATGTTTTGGCAAAAATTGTTGGAGTAACTCATAAACATGTTGAATTAAAAGCCTTTGAAAAAGACTTGCATTTGATAAAAATTGGCCAAAATGTGGAAGTTGAATCGGAGGGAATTCAAGCCAACGCAAAGGTCTTTTTGGTGAGTAAACAAATTGATTTAGAAACAAGAAATGCCGCAGTTCATGCCCACTTTACCAATGAAAATCAGGAAGAAATGTTTACAGTTGGACAATTTGTACATGCCAAAATCCTAGTCGGAAATCAGAAAATTTTAACCATCCCACAAGCTGGTTTTGCTAGAAATGGCAAAGGAGGTTACATTTATATTGAAAATGCAGGAGGAAAAATCGAACAAATTCCTGTTGAAATTTTACATTCAAACGCTGAAATCATTGGTATTCGTCCCGAAAAAGATATTCCAGCCGGAAAAGTAATTGTAAGTGGTGCCTCGGCCTTGAATGCGATATTTTCAAAATAGAGTCGAGTTCAGATACCACAATTAATAATTCACAATTGATAATTCATAATTAAAAAAATGTTTGCCAGTAAACAACCCAATATAGGAACAACGATTTTCACAAAGATGTCGGCTTTGGCAACTGAGGAGGGAGCATTGAATTTATCTCAAGGCTTTCCGGGATTTGATTGTGACCCAGTCTTGCAAGATTTATTGGCACATTATTCCAAGGGACACAACCAATATGCCCCTATGGCGGGAATCCCAGAATTGCGAAATAGCATTGCTGAAAAGACTAAATTGGTATATGATGTCAACTTGTCGCCGATAAGTGAAATTACGGTAGTTTCCGGGGCAACAGAGGCATTGTTTGCTGCCATTCATTGCTGTGTTCATCCGGGAGATGAGGTGATTATGTTTGACCCTTCCTATGATGCCTATGACCCTATTGTCAGGCTAGCAGGAGGTGTCCCAATCCATTTAACTTTAAAGACAGAAAATGGGTTTCGAATTGATTTTGAAGAACTAGCTAGAGCCATAACACCGAAGACCCGTGCCATTTATGTAAATACACCACATAATCCTACGGGAGCAATTTGGGAAATGGAAGATTTAAATTCCTTGGCAGAAATTCTCAAAGGAACAGCTATTTTATTGGTTTCTGATGAAGTATATGAACACATTGTGTTCGACGGCAAACAACATGCAAGTGTATTGTTGCATCCAGAATTACGCAAAAGAAGTTTTGTTTGTGGTTCTTTTGGAAAGACCTATCACATTACAGGTTGGAAAATGGGCTATTGTTTAGCGCCAGAATATCTTACAGCAGAATTCAGAAAATTACATCAATGGGTAACTTTTTCTAGTGCTACTCCCTTACAATGGGCCTTGACAGATATGCTCAAAATGCCAAAATATTGGCAAGAACTATCTTCTTTTTACCAACAAAAAAGAGATTTATTTGCAAAGGCTTTAAAAGGAAGTAAATTTAGATTGTTACCAAGCCAAGGCAGTTTTTTCCAATGTGTAGATTATTCTGAAATTAGTCAAGAATTCGACCAAGACTTAGCGGTTCGATTGACCAAAGAAATCAAAGTAGCATCTATTCCTATTTCGGTATTTTACGAACAACCGCCAGAGCAAAGAATTTTAAGATTCTGCTTTGCCAAAACAGATGATGTGTTGATTGAAGCAGCAAATCGTTTAAGTAAGCTATAAAAAAAAGACCCATAGAAATATGGGTCTTTTTTTTTAAATAATATAAGATTACTCGGCAGACTCAGCTTTCTTAGTAGTCTTTTTTGCTTTTGGAGCTTTTTCTTCAGCAACTTCAACAGCTGGAGCAGCTTCTGCTACAACTTCTGCTTTAGGAGCAGCAGCCTTTTTTGCAGGAGCCTTAGGAGCTGGAGCAACTGCTACTGGAGCAGCATCTGCAGAGATAACCTCTACAAAAGAACGGCCTTTGAAACCTTTTTTGAAAGCCACAACACCATCTGCTAATGCAAATAATGTGTGATCCTTACCAATACCTACGTTTTTACCAGGATTGTGTGCAGTACCACGCTGACGAACGATGATGTTTCCAGCGATAACTGTTTGTCCTCCGAATAACTTAACACCTAATCGCTTACTATGCGACTCACGACCGTTTTTTGACGAACCGACCCCTTTTTTGTGTGCCATTTCTTTTTCTTATTTATGTCTATTAGACTAGTTAAACCTTATTTTACGTTGATCGCCTCAATCATGATTTTAGTTAAATCCTGACGGTGACCATTCATTTTTTGATAGCTCTTTCTACGCTTCTTCTTGAAAACAAGAACTTTTTCGCCACGAACGTGAGCTAAAACTTTTGCTTTTACAGTAGCACCTGCAACAGTTGGTGCACCTACGGAAACTTTTCCGTCATTATCAACAAGTAATACCTTGTCGAATACCAGTTCAGCGCCTTCATCTCCAGTTAAACGATGTGTGAAGATGTAACGGTCTTTTTCTACTTTGAATTGCTGACCGGCAATTTCTACGATTGCGTACATTTTAATACAGTTTTTGTGAAACAATCCCACGAGGCCAGAACTTTATCTTTACAAAAGCCTTTTAAATGGGGATGCGAATTTACAAAGAAATTTTATTATTCACAAACTAGACTTGCAAATTTAAATTAAATCTTTAAACAGGCAATGATACTCCTCAAGCATCTCATCTAATTGTAAGCATATTTCTGAACTGAGGTCTGGAACATTTCTTCTTGTAAAAATATCCATAGGAATGCCCTGCTTTTGCAAACAATATTTTGCAGCTCTTGGATAAGCCTGATGCATCAAGGAAAAATGCTTCCAAAAAAAGCCTTCTACTTGCAGTGCACGTGGGTGTTCAAAATTTCCATGCAACCAAGTTATTAAGCTTGGGAAATAATTACCTTGAATGCAAGTTAGGCCGGAAGCTCCAGCCCGCAAACTTTCCCGAGAATTTCCTAAATAGGCTTCATAAATCCCTAAAGATGTTTCTTTGCACATCTCAACTCGACTAGAAAGGCTTTCCAAAGACAAGGAAGTATCCTTGAAATAAACAAATCGATTCTTAGAAATTAAATATTGCAGTGTTTCTTTTGGAACAAGTCGCTTATAAGGAACAGGACATTCATAAATCCCCAGAGGAACATCAGGGAATCGAATTTGAAACTCTTCTAATTTTTCAATCAGATAGGCTTCAGAATCGTCCTCGTGAGACAAAACATTATTTAAAACCACAATGACATCAACTCCAACCTCCACTAATTTTGTGGAAAATCGAACCATTTCAGCCAAATCGCCTTGAATTGTGCCAACAGCTAAAATAGGAACTCGTTTATTCGTTACCCTAACAACAGTTTGAACTACGGCTAAAGCCTCCGCTTCGGATAATTCAAACATCTCAGAAGACAAACAATTGGCAAACAAAGCCACTGCCCCGTTATCAATATACCAATTAGTCAACTTTTCTAAGCATGGAAAATCAATCTGACCCGCTTTGGTAAATGGGGTTAACATAACTGGAATAAATCCCTTGATTGGCCAATTATTCATTTTTCCCGAATTTATGTAATAACCAAGTAATAATTAGCATGGATCCCGTTCCCAAAACAATTGTCATTTTACTATCGAAGGGCAATTGCAAAGGCTGGGGCAAGGAATCTTTAAAACTCATCCAGGCAATAAGGATAACGGAAAGGCAAAGCGCCAATTTAACCTTATTAGATTTCAAATTTTTGAGCAGGAATCCAATTAAAAACAAACCCAACATTCCAGCTGCAAAAATTCCGGAGAGTTTCCACCAAATGTCCAACAAACTTTTGACACCAATCATCCCAATTCCAAAACCCATGCCCAAAATACCCATTCCCAAAGTACTTAATTGCAAAATTCTGATTTGTTTTTTAGAATCAGCTTGGGGTTGAACATAACGCAAATAAACATCTTTTAAAAAAACAGTCGCTGAGCT
Organism: Sandaracinomonas limnophila; assembly: GCF_004005965.1. Classification (GTDB taxonomy): domain Bacteria; phylum Bacteroidota; class Bacteroidia; order Cytophagales; family Spirosomataceae; genus Sandaracinomonas; species Sandaracinomonas limnophila. The sequence continues at coordinate 434,005 of NZ_SACY01000002.1, forward strand.
ATTCATTCCAGAACTCATGGTGCTCATGGCAGCGGAAAGAAGTGCCGCTACTAAAAGCCCTAAAAAACCTTTAGGTATTTGGGTTTTAAGAAAGAATGGCAAGACTCGATCGCCAAAATCGCTTTCCTTCAGTTGAGATATTGCAATTCCTTTTTCTGCACCGACTTGTTGTTTTAGTTCCAAAATTAATTCAGGATAAGTTTGGTAATACACAAAAAGAGCAGTACCAATAAAGAAAAATAATGCAGAAACAGGAACATAATAAATAGCGCACAACCAAATACTTTTTTGTGCTTCTTGGGTGCTATTGGCAGAGTGATACCTTTGAATGTAATTTTGATCCACTCCAAAGTTGGTCAGGTTGATGAAAAATCCATACAAAAAAATGACCCAAAAGGAGCTCGTACTAAAATCTAGGTCAAAGGATCCTAATGCAAATTTTCCCTTTTCATGGCCTATTTGAGCAATTGAATCCATTGAAACTTTTTGAAGAATAATCCATAAAATTAAAATGGCCCCAAAAGTTTTAATAATCGCTTGTAGTACCTCCGTCCAAATCACGGCTGACATTCCACCTAAAATCGTGTAAAAAATAATACATATCCCGGCAAGGATAATAATCAAACGCATATCATAACCTGTCAATGCATTCACGGTAAGGGCCACTCCATAAAATATGGTTCCCATGCGTGCCAATTGGGTAAGTACAAAGCATAACATAGAGTAGGTTCTTGCCCAAGAGCCTATTTGATGTTCCAAATGGGTATAGGCTGAAATTTCGCCAGAATTCCTGTAAAATTTTACAAAATATTTGGAAGCTACAAAAGAGGCAAATGGGATAGATATACTAAAAACGAAGGGATTCCAATTGCTTCCAAACGATTTTCCTGGATCACCTAAAAAGGTAATTACCGACAAAAAAGTAGCGTAAAAACTCAAACCTAATGCCCAACCGGGTATCGCCTCCGCGGTAACTGAGAAAGAATTGGAAGATTTATTTTTAAATGAAAAATATACCCCAATGCCAATCATGGCCAACAAATAAATAACAATTATAGATAAATCTAAGCCGTTCATTTGCCTAAATCAATTACAACATGTTTAATAAGCTTTCTTTTCCAAGTATAAGAAATATGAATTTTACCATCTCTGGTTTGAATGACAGCGGGGTAGGAAAACTCCATTTTGGGTTCAGATTCTAAAACTGCTATTTCCTTCCAATGCGCTGCATCATCTGAAATAGAAACATTTAAAGGAGAGCGTTTCCCGCCCCATTCCATTGATTCTTTTGTCACATGATTATACACCAAAATATGTTTACCGTTTTTTAAGGTAAGTGCATCGGTCCCTGAATTTGGATTGGGCAAATCTGTTGCAACTAATGGCGACCAAGTCTTTCCCTTGTCCTTTGAAATAGAAGATAAAATAAACCCATTTTTGCTTCTGCATAAAATTTTCAAATCGCCATTTGGCAAAAATAAAATGCTTGGCTGAATGGCTGAAAACTCTTTCCCATCGTTAATTGCATTGGTTTTAGTCCAGGTTTTACCCCAATCTTTGGTCATTTCAAAATGAACCTTCCATCCGTCATCTTCGGAACTTGTAGGACAAAGCAAAGTGCCATCTGAAAGTAATTCGGGTTTATTTTTGATTGGTCCATAAATTCCTTGAGGTAATTTTTCTGCTGCAGACCAGGTTTTGCCTCCATCAAATGACCGCTTCAATTCCCCCCACCATTCGGAAGGACTAGGCCCAACCTTATAAAAAAGAATTAGCTCTTTGTTCGGTACTTGAAATAAAACAGGATTCCATGTCGGATATCTTTCTGTTGAACTAATTACACCATTAGCAACCTCTACAGGATCCGTCCATTTTTCACCAATTTTTCGAGCAACCCATATTCCTACATCTTTATTTCTTTCGGCCGTACCACCAAACCATGCGCAAACTAAAGCATCAGGAGTTTCTGCTAAGGTTGAGGCATGACAAGAAGGAAAAGGGGCTTTTTCGTATACAAATTCTGATTGAATATTTTGAGCAAACGACGAAAATGCAACAAGTACAAAGGCTAAAATGCCTAATTTTTTCATAAGTAAATAGATTGACAACTCAATATAGAAAAAATTATTACCTTTGAAAAATTAACCACTAATTAATCCATCATGAAGAAAATATTATTTTCAGCATTAATTATTTCTATTTTTTCCTGCAAAAGTACAACAGAGGAACCTATCCCAAATGAATACTTAAATTTGCCAGCAAATCCTTTCGACTATTCGAGTACCAATTTGCCAAGTAATTTATTGGCAGAGTTAAAAATTAGAGACAATACACCATCTGATAACCAAATCTCAAATCATACGGCAACCTTGGGAAGAGTATTATTTTATGATAAAAACTTGTCGATAAACAATACCATAAGCTGTGCCAGTTGTCACAAACAAACATTATCCTTTTCCGATACCACTCAATTTAGTCAAGGTTTTGAAGGGAAATTAACATCAAAGCATACAATGCGTTTGATAAACATTCGTTTTTTTGAACAAAAAACTATGTTTTGGGACAACAGGGCGGCAAGTTTAGAACACCAGGCAACTCAACCTATTAGCAACTCGATTGAAATGGGTTTAAGTTTGAAATCTGCCATAGCAAAAATCAGTAAGCTTCCTTACTATCCTACCCTATTCAAAAATGCATTTGGAAATGAAACCATCGACTCTATAAGAATTACAAAAGCATTAGCTCAATTTGTCAGATCAATTGTTACCACCAATTCAAAATATGATTTGGTAAAAGCTGGGAAAGATAAATATACAGCAAGCGAAGCAAGAGGAGATTCTTTGTTCTTTAATATCCCGGTTCAAAATGGGATTTTTTGTAACAATTGCCACACTGCACCTGCATTTTTCCCAGTAAACAATGTGATATCTAGAAACAGTAAACTGAATGCCCAATTTAAAACCGTAGAATCTGAATTGGGTAATTTCAAATTCGGGACCTTAAGAAATACAGGAAACATGCTTCGTTTTTTGCATGATGGAAGCTATCGTACATTAGATGACTTATTCAGCGGAGATGTCCTTTTTCACTCTATTCCAGCAAAGCAGGATCGACAAGATTTAATCAATTTCATTAAAACCTTAGATGACCCTAGTTTAGCAACAGAAGTTAAATTTAGTAATCCATTTAAAAAATAAATCAACCTACAATTGATTGCGTAAATGAAACAATATCCTTTTTAAGGTCTTTAGATTTTGACAACAACTTCACAAAAGCAGATCCAATAATTGCCCCAGATGCATGTTTAGAGGCCTTCAAAAAGGATTCCTTATCCGAAATACCAAATCCAATTAATCTTGGATTCTTTAAATTCATACCTGCAATACGCTGAAAATATGCCTCTTGCTCTTCAGAAATTCCTGTTTTTGCGCCGGTTGTGCTTGCTGAAGAAACCATGTAAATAAATCCATGACTGTGCTCGTCGATATACCGAATACGCTCATCACTCGTCTGTGGGGTAATTAAGAATATATTGTATAATCCGTATTGATCAAAAATGGATTTATATTCCTCCAAATATTCAACCATAGGAAGGTCTGGCAAAATCAAGCCATCTATGCCCACTTCAGCACATTTTTGGCAAAATTTTTCTATGCCAAACTGTAAAACTGGATTCACATAACCCATTAAAATTACCGGCGTTTGAACCTCTTTTCGCAAATCTTTCAATTGCTCAAATAATTTTGCAACCGACATCCCATGGTCCAAAGAAACCTGATTTGCCATTTGAATCGTTTCTCCATCTGCAACCGGATCTGAATAGGGCATTCCAATTTCAATAATATCTGCTCCCCCCTCAGAAAGAGCCTTTATTACGGTCATGGTGTCATCAAAATTAGGAAAACCCGCTGTGGCATAAATGTTTAATACAGGTCCTTTTGCCTCCCTAAATACTTTGTCTATTCTGTTCATCCCTATATCAAGTTCAAACGTTTCATATATGTTCCTAAATCCTTATCTCCTCTTCCCGACAAATTAATTACTACAATTTCATCCTTTTTAGCCTTCAAATGTGGCAAAACCGCCAATGCATGTGAAGATTCCAATGCAGGAATAATTCCTTCTAATTGACTCAATTCTAATGCGGAGGTTAAAGCTTCGTCGTCTTCAATGGCAAAGAATTGAGCTCTACCTGTTTTAAACAAATGCGCATGCATGGGTCCAATGCCAGGGTAATCTAGTCCGGCCGAAATAGAATAGGGCTCCACCACCTGACCATCTTCTGTTTGCATCAACAAGCTTCTACTGCCATGTAAAACTCCTTCTTTACCAAGAAATGTAGTTGCAGCCGAATGTCCAGAGGCAACCCCTTGGCCTGCAGCCTCAGCTGCAATTAATTTAGTTTCTGGGGCATCCAAAAAATGGTAAAATGCTCCAGCCGCATTTGAACCACCGCCTACACATGCAATTACATAATCTGGATTTTCTTTCCCTTCTTTCTCCTTCAACTGCCACTTAATTTCTTCAGAAATAACTGATTGAAAACGTGCCACCATGTCCGGGTAAGGATGTGGACCCACCACTGAACCAATAATGTAATGCGTATCCACCGGGTTGTTGATCCAATGGCGCATAGCCTCATTCGTCGCATCTTTCAATGTTTTGGAACCACTTTGTGCTGCTACCACCGTTGCTCCCAACATACGCATTCGAGCTACATTTGGCGCTTGTCGCTCAATATCAATGGCACCCATATAAACGATACACTCTAAACCCATCAATGCACAAACCGTTGCGGTGGCAACACCATGCTGACCAGCTCCAGTTTCGGCTACAATTTTATTCTTTCCCAAACGCTTCGCCATCAAAATCTGCCCAATGGTATTATTTACCTTGTGCGCACCCGTGTGACATAAATCTTCACGTTTTAAGTATATATTGGTTTGGTATTTTTCAGATAAACGGTTGGCTTTAAATAATGGCGTTGGTCGACCCACATAGTCACGCAATAAGTCATGAAACTCCTTTTGAAAAGAAGGTTCTTGCATAATTTGCAAGTAATTCAATCTTAATTCTTCCACATTTGGATACAACATTTCAGGGATAAATGCTCCCCCAAAATCTCCATAATATCCTTTTTCGTTTACGTTAAATTTCATATCAATTATATTTTTACCGCCCCCGGCGCTTTGCGCCACTCCCTCCTTGCGAAGGAGGGGGCTGGGGGAGGTCTACTTTAATTTCTCGCTCACTCGGCTCACTTTACTCACTATCTTCACCCCCGGACTAAGCTCCAACTTACTATTAAAATCCAGCACTTCAATTGGATATTTTTTACTTATTGTTAGGGCTTCTTGAAGGTTATTTTCATCCAAGCCACCTGCCAAAATCAAGGGAACATTTAACTTATAATTTTCCAAGATATTCCAATCAAACCGTTCACCAGTCCCACCGACCTCTTTTCCCTTTTTCGTATCAAACAGAAAATAATCAGGTAAATTTACAAACTTATTCACTTCATCAACATCCGCCCTTGTAGCAACTGAAAGTGCTTTTATTACTTTCAGACCAGCTTTATGTAAGGTATCAATTTCATCATCTCCTTCCTCACCATGTAGTTGCACCCATGTAAATCCAGCTGATTTTGACAATTCTATAATTTTATCAACTTTTTCATTCACAAATACCCCCACTTTCTGAATATGATTCGGAATGGTTGCAGGAATTACATAATCCTCCCCCACATATCTTGGTGATTTTTTGGCCCAAATAAAGCCCATAAAATCTGGATTTACTTGTGCTACCTCCTCACAATTTTTACTTTCTCGCATGCCACACACCTTCCATTTCATCTTTTAATTAGCTAAAAATGATCGTAATGACTCTCCTGGAGAATCAGTTTTCATAAAGCTTTCTCCAATTAAAAATCCTTTATAACCATAATCCTTCAATTCTCTGATAATCGCAGCACTTGAAATACAGCTTTCAGAGATTTTGATAAAATTAGATGGGATTTTATCTGATAGGTATTTTGAAGCCTCTACATTTTGCTCAGCAAAGTTTTTCAAATTACGGTTATTAACTCCAACCAATGAAATATAATCACCTAGGCTTCTATTTAATTCCTCCTCATCATGGACCTCCAATAGCGTCTCCATCCCTAAGGAACGGGCCAAAGTACCTAAGGTTTTTATTTCATCAGGACTTAAAGCAGCTGCTATCAATAAAATCACATCGGCCCCCATCGATTTTGCCTCAACAACCTGGTATTCATCTACCATAAAGTCCTTTCGAAGCATGGGAGTAAAAGGATTTGCAACGCGAGCTTCTTCAAAATCTTTCCGTGTGCCACCAAAAAATGGCTCATCTGTTAAAACTGATAATCCAGCTGCTCCAGCATTTACATAAGCGGAAGTTACTTCCGCAGGACTTAATTTATCGTTGATAATACCTTTTGAAGGCGATTTACGCTTATATTCTGAAATTATTCCTGAACTACTTGGCTCTACCAAAGAAAGACAAAGAGATTGGCAGGTTCTAGCAAAATATCCAGACTTTTCCAATTCTTTTACAGAAACTTGCTCTTTAGAAAGGGCTATTTCCTTCTTTTTCTCAACAATTATTTGATCTAAAATAGTCATCTTAATCCATGATAAATTTCTTGAATGCTTGGAAGGCCTTTCCACTTTCCAAAGATTCTTTCGCAAATGCTATACCATCTTGCAAGGTACCTGCCTTTTGAGCCACCCATAGTGCTGCACCTGCATTTGCTAAGACCGCATTTGTTTGGGCTTCTGTTCCTTCTCTTTGCAAAATCTTATACATTATATCTGCAGAATGCTCAACAGTTGATCCTCCAGATAGTTGTTCTGCCGAAGCTATGCCTAAGCCAAGATCGTGTGCCTCATAATCGGAACGACCTGCATTCGTTGCCAATCGAAATCCACTTGTAAGCGAAATTTCATCGTATCCATCTTCTCCAAAAACAATCCCAAATTGCTTTCCACTCTCTTTAAAAAATTCATGGTACAAATCGAATACCTCAGCAGAATAAACTCCTGTCAATTGCTTATTAACTTTAGCTGGATTCAATAAAGGTCCTAATAAATTAAAGAAAGTTTTCATCCCTAACTCTTTTCGAATTGGACCCACAAAACGCATTGCTGGATGAAACAAGGGAGCATGTAAAAAACATATTCCTGCATTTTCCATTTTACGTTTCAAATAGGATTCGTCGTTTTTAAATTTTATTCCTAAAAATTCTAAGACCGTTGAGGAGCCTACAGCAGAAGAAACACCATGATTTCCGTGCTTAGCAATTTTTTGGCCAGCCCCAACCACTACAAAACTTGAAGTTGTACTAATATTGAATGTGTCTTTCCCATCACCACCCGTTCCACAAACGTCCATAGCATCAAACTCTGACAAATCTACTGTAACTGCCAATTCCAACATAGCGTCTACAAATCCCTTCAATTCTTGAACTTGAATTGGGTGGTACCAGTAACTTGATAAAAAAGCGGCAATTTGACTTGGATTTATTTCTCCCCTTCCAATTCGCAAAACGATTTCTTTTGCAGATTGCTCGTCTAAGGAAATACCATCAATTCTACTTTTTAATATATTTTTCATTTCTTATTTCATCCAATTTTTAATCATTTGCAATCCATGCTGCGTCAAATATGCTTCTGGGTGGAATTGCACCCCACGAACATCATATTTTTCATGTGCCTCTGCCAAAACAAATCCCTTATCATCTAGGGCAGTCACCTTTAATCCTGAAGGCATCGTTTCAGGCAAAACTGTCCACGAATGATATCTACACACCTCAAAACGCGAAGGAATACCTTGAAATAACAACTCATTGGGGTCAGAAACAACACACTCCGTGGTTACACCATGCAACACTTCTCCCATATTTGAAAGGCTTGCCCCAAAAGATTCAGCAATTGCCTGATGTCCTAAACAAACACCAAAAATGCGTTTGCTCGACTTATATTCGTTCAATAAGTCCAACATAATACCGGCTTCAGAAGGAATTCCTGGACCGGGAGACAATAAAATATGATCAAATTTCTTGACCTCTTCCAAGGTAATTTTATCATTTCTGTGAACTTCTACTTCACAGCCAATTTCCTTTAACAAATACACTAAATTGTACACAAAGGAATCGTAATTATCGACAACTAAAACCTTTTTCATTTTCCTTTATTTTAAATTTTGTGCAACATCCAAGGCCCTTTTCAAAGCCGCTAATTTATTATGAATTTCTTGCATTTCGCTATCCACATTCGACTTAGCCACAACACCCATACCAGCTTGATAGAACAAGGTTTTTCCTTTACTCAAAAATGTTCGAATGGCGATGGCATGATTGAAATTCCCATCAAAGTCCATAAATCCAATCGCACCACCATAAATGTGACGATTTGTAGGTTCAAGACGATTTATGATAGTCATGGCATTGTGCTTAGGCGCCCCACTCAAAGTACCAGCAGGGAAAGTATCCGCAACCAATTGAAGAGGATTTACGCCTTTATGCATTTTACCTGTCACCTTTGAAACCAAATGAATCACATGCGAGAAAAATTGTACTTCTTTAAAAGTTTCTACCTTTACCTCATCGGCACTTTTACTTAAATCGTTTCTTGCCAAATCGACCAACATCACATGTTCAGCGGTTTCCTTGGGATCTTCGGTCAATGCCTTGGCCAATTCCGCATCTTTTTCATCATCTCCAGAGCGTCTAAAGGTGCCAGCTATCGGATGAATCTCAGCTAAGCCTTTGTCAATTTTGATTTGTTTTTCTGGAGAAGCTCCAAAAATTCGGTAATTTTCGTAATCAAAATAGAACATATAAGGAGAAGGATTTACCGAGCGAAGCGCGCGATAAACTTGAAAATCGTCTCCCTTAAAATCCTGTGAAAATCTTCTTGAAGGTACTATTTGGAATACATCTCCACGCAAACAATGTTTGATACAGGTATTTACGATAACCCTTATTTGATCATCTGTTAAATTTGTTTTCTCTTCTCCAACCATAGAAAATGGCTCAACTGCATTTTGAGGGCCATTCAACAATTGATTCACAAAATCCAAATTAGGTTCAGAACCATCATAACTATGTGCATAGCAAGTCATTTGGTTGTTAAAATGATTGATGGCAATCACATATTTGTACACCAAATATTTAATGGAAGGTATTTCAGTTTCAGTATTTTTTGATTGAATTTGAATATCCTCAAAATACTGCACGGCATCATAGGATATGTGTCCAAACAAACCATTAGCCATTGGCGAATCCCCAGTTTGAATTTGAAATTCAAATCGGTCTGCAAAATTTTTGAGCGCTTGAACAGCCAATTTTTTGTTTTCTAAAACAAATTCCTCTTGAGTGCCATCAGGCAGCACCTGAGTAACTTTTGAGTCATTTAATTCAAAGCTTGCTATGGGATTAAAGGCAATGTGAGAAAATCCGTGTTCTCTGCCATGGTAATCGGCACTTTCGAGAATTACAGAATTTTTAAAATTGTGACGAACACGCAAAAACACTGCTACGGGAGTGAGGGTATCGGCCAACAATTGTTGGCGGCTCGTTTTTACTGGAAATGTATGTACAGTTGACATATTTATTTGGAAAAGATAAAACAAAAAGGCTTACTGTGAACAGCAAGCCTTTTGTATATATCAAAACACACAGCAATACTGCTCACAAGGGATTTTATCCTTGCCACCAGTTAGTATTGCGTGCATTATTTTTCATATTTTTTTAATATTATGGTACGAATATAACTTCAAAAGTTTAAAAATGCAAAATTTACCCAATCAGCAACTTGATTTCCCTATTAAATCCCACTTATTTCCAAAAATATCTTCAAAGACAATTACTTTACCATAAGGTTCATCTATAGGGCCACGAACAATTTTTAAGTTGTTTTCAATAATTCTTTGATAATAAAAATCAAATTTTTCCGTGTGCAAAAACAAAAACACACGCCCACCCGACTGATTACCAATGGCTGCCTCTTGCTGCTCCCCCACAGCCTTGGCAAGTAAAAGGGCACATCCACCATCTTCATTGGGTTTCACTACTACCCAACGTTTGGTTTCAGATTGGGGAGTGTCTTCAATCATTTGAAATCCTAAGGCATTGCAATAAAAGTTAATTGCAAGATCATAATCAGGAACAAGAAGGGCAATTTGGGTTAATCCAAGAGACATGAAAATATCAGTTTTTTGATAAAAATAATAAGGGGAATTTAATTTTTTGGGATTTGATTTAAATAAATTTATTCCTAGATAATGTCCGACCCCTCTGGGGTCGTGGGACATGGGGTGACAAATTCATTTGCTATAAATGCGCAATCCCGCTGGGATTGAATAAAAAATAAAAATGCAGTTGAACAAATAAAATACCATTATAGAAAACATGATCAAAACGCAAAAATCTTTAACCTCTAACCAAACCACATAATCCATAATTCATAACTCATAACAGCCCATCCCAGAGGGATGGCACGTCTATAACCAATAAATAAACCACATTACCCCATCCCAGAGAAATGACATGTCTATAACCAATAAATAAACCACATTACCCCATCCCAGAGGGATGGCACGTCTATAGCAGCAAAATAGCAACCCCAACCAGCGACCCCGCTGGGGTCGCGAAACGGAATCAACAAATCCAAATGGCTATAGATATGCAATCCCGCTGGGATTGAATAAAAAATAAAAATGCAGTTGAACAAATAAAATACCATTATAGAAAACATGATCAAAACGCAAAAATCTTTAACCTCTAACCAAACCACATAATCCATAACTCATATCATAACAGCCCATCCCAGAGGGATGGCACGTCTATAGCACCAAAATCGCAACCACACAACAAGCGACCCCAGCGGGGTCGCAAAACCTAACCCTAACATGGCAAATACATACACACAAATTTACATCCAAATTGTTTTTGCTGTCAGAAATAGACAAGCCTTGATTCACCCTGAATGGGAATCAGAATTATTCAAATTCATCACAGGAACTGTACAAAAGCATGGACAAAAAATGATTACCATCAATGGCGTTTCCGACCACATCCATATTTTTATTGGCATTAAACCAACTTGTTGCATTTCAGATCTAGTTCGAGAAATCAAAAAATCCTCCAACAAATACATTAATGATCAAAATTTTACAATATTCAATTTCGAATGGCAAGGTGGATTGGGGGCATTTTCTTATAGCCATTCACATATTTCCAATGTTTCAAAATATATTGAAAATCAAAAAATTCACCACAAAAAACAAACCTTCAAAGACGAATATTTAACGCTTTTGAAGGTTTTTAAAATTGAATATAAAGATGAATATCTCTTTGAATGGTTAGATTAAAACCCTACCACTGCGAATATGCCGTAGGCTCCAAGAATCTTCGAACGGTTCGAGAATGACTATTTGCAAAGCGTGGATCTGAAACAATTCGCTTCCAATCAGGATCTGCAGAGAATTTGGCCCAATTTTCATCACGCTCTTTCATAGAATCAAAACTGATAAAATAACTCAAACAAGGTGTGTTTTCTCCAGCTAATACTTCTGAAAACATCACATTATGCAAACCTACTTTATCAAAAATCTTTAATTCTTCTTCATTAAACATTTGAATTTTACGTCTCAAGGCATCTTCATTGTATGCCTCATAGGTACGCCATTCAAAAATACGAGAAGCGGAGGTTGTCGGCAATTGGAATGATTTGAAGCCCTCAAAGGCCTTGCCAAAATAAGTTGAAACACGTTCATAAAGAGGCTTATCATTACCAACTGTTTCAAAATAAGGTTTTGCAATAGTGTTATATTCTGTGTCTGCAGCTAATTTCTCTTTGTAAGCGCTGTAGGCATTCAAGTCTTTAAATGGAATAACCACTACCAACACAACTGGTTCTGGCTTCCCTAAATCTTTAAATACTCCAACCTTAGAAACTCCTTGTTTATTTAATGCAGGGATTAAGGCCTTAGAAATATAATTTTCAAGAACTGCCACACGCCCACCAAATTTCATGTGATAGGTTCGCATTTCATAATACTCCTGACTAAAAGCTTGAAATGAAAATAGGGATAGTGTGATGGCTAAAACGGAAATGAATTTTTTCATAAGAATAGATTTGTTTAGATAAAGGTAAAAAAAAAGAGCGACTTTCGTCGCTCTTTTTTACTATATCAAGTAAGTATTACTCTAAAATTTCAGTTACCTGACCAGCACCTACTGTACGACCTCCTTCACGAATCGCGAAACGAAGACCTTTATCCATAGCTACTGCGTTCAATAATGTAACTTCGATAGTTAAGTTATCACCTGGCATACACATTTCTACACCTGCTGGCAACATGATTTCTCCTGTTACGTCAGTTGTACGGAAGTAGAACTGTGGACGGTACTTGTTAAAGAATGGAGTGTGACGACCACCTTCCTCTTTAGACAAGATATAAACCTCAGCCTTGAACTTAGTGTGAGGCTTAACAGAACCTGGCTTACAGATAACCATACCACGACGGATATCAGTTTTCTCAATACCACGTAATAATAAACCTACGTTGTCACCAGCTTCACCACGATCTAAGATCTTACGGAACATCTCAACACCAGTTACAACTGATTTTAAGTTTTCAGCTCCCATACCTAAGATATCAACTGCTTCACCTGAGTTAATAACACCTGTTTCGATACGACCTGTTGCAACAGTACCACGACCTGTGATCGAGAATACGTCTTCAACTGGCATCAAGAATGGCTTATCAACATCACGCTTAGGAAGTGGAATCCAGCTATCTACTGCATCCATTAAAGCTTCGATAGTAGCTACCCACTTAGCATCTCCATTTAATCCACCTAAAGCAGATCCTTGGATTACTGGAATGTTATCACCATCGAATTCATAGAATGACAATAATTCACGAATTTCCATTTCTACTAATTCTAATAATTCTGGATCGTCAACCATGTCAACTTTGTTCATGAAAACAACCAATTGAGGTACACCAACCTGGCGAGCCAAAAGGATGTGCTCACGAGTTTGAGGCATTGGACCATCTGTAGCAGCAACTACTAAGATAGCACCGTCCATCTGTGCAGCACCAGTAACCATGTTCTTAACGTAGTCAGCGTGACCTGGACAGTCAACGTGAGCGTAGTGACGGTTTGCTGTTGCATACTCAACGTGTGCAGTGTTGATAGTGATACCACGCTCTTTTTCTTCTGGAGCAGAGTCAATTGAAGAGAAATCTTTTTTCTCAGCAAGACCTTTCTCAGAAAGAACTTTAGTGATAGCAGCTGTCAATGTTGTTTTACCGTGGTCAACGTGGCCAATAGTACCAATGTTAACGTGGGGTTTACTTCGGTCAAAATTCTCTTTTGCCATGATTATTTAGTTCTTAATTAATTATAAAAAGTTTCAAATGTTTTACTAAATCAATTAGCAAAGTTTGGAGCCTTTGAGCAGGATTGAACTGCCGACCTCTTCCTTACCAAGGAAGTGCTCTACCACTGAGCTACAAAGGCCTTTACCTTTCTAGGCCTCTAGTAACAAAATGTTACTAAATGAAAAAGCACTTGACGCATTTCCGCCAAGTTTCTTTTTCAGAGCGGGAGACGGGGCTCGAACCCGCCACCTATAGCTTGGAAGGCTATCGCTCTACCAAATGAGCTACTCCCGCTAATGGTGCAAAAACCTTTCAGTTTTTACGATTTTTTTGTGGGGACAGATGGATTCGAACCACCGAAGGCGTACGCCAGCAGATTTACAGTCTGCCCCATTTGGCCACTCTGGTATATCCCCTCTTTACTTTACTTTCAGTTAATCGTTTCACTGAAAGAGTTTGCAAAAGTAGATGTTTTTTTTATTTCTGCCAAAAGGTTTGCAAAAAATTATCAAGAAATTTTTAATAATCGAACCCCAAAGCTAAATACATTCAAATTTGCCCCTTTATTATCCTGGAAAATAGGTGTTACATCATAATTGAAAAACAAATCTGGGAAATTCCGAATGTAAACTTCCATACGCGCACCATACCTAAAATCATTCAATAAAAAGGATCCATTCACATGATTTTTATCGCCAGAATTCTCCTCCTTCGTTTTTACCCAAGAATCTAATCGATAACCAACATATCCACCCAATGCAATCATTTGAATGGTCGATTTTTTATCAAATGAAATATGTGGCATAATAGGTAGGGTCAAATAACTCGCAGCCAATTTGTTCTTTGAAAACTTTATTTCTGTACCTTGTTTATCCAAAACTGGCGCAAAATTGATTGCAGAACCATTATTCTGGATAATTCGATGATGATCAAACATGAGATTTACCCACTCAACCCCCAAACCAAATCCCAATCGGAAAGCACTCTTTTTTCCTTTCGACAAGTTCAAAAATCGACTCCACTCCATACTCACATATCGAGAACCCAAGGGACTTAAGTTCTTGTCTGTTTCCAACAAGGGTGGAGGATAAATAGCTGTGGCCAATGCCATTCCACCGCCCATTGTTCCTGACCAGTTGTTCAATCCAAAATTCAAAGAAAACCCTCTTCTGTCCATCAGTTGGACTCCGTCTTCCTTCTTCTTATTAAAATCCTTACCCCAAATTATTTCAGTCTTCTCATTTCCATCTTTAACTGAAATCCCACTCAAATTAACAATTACTTCCTCTGCTCCATCTTTTACATGAATTCCGTCTTTAAGCGAGACTGAAACTTCCTCGGGACCATCCTTAATATGAATACCTTCTTTTAAGCTTAAATCTTTCGCAGCTCCAGATATTACATTTTTTGCCTCCCATTTTGGCTGAAACAATCCCATTACAACTTTTTTACCATTAACAGAAAACTCCAATCGTTGGTTTTGATTTTCACTTTTTGTAATGGCTGATTTTACTTCAGACCACAAACTGTCAGTTAAAGAAATTCCATTTTTCTCAAAAATCCCAGCAACCTCTTCTTTCAAATTTTTGCCTTTCGATTTCGCCCCAATCAATTCTTGATTCCTCGCATCAATTTTTACGACAATGGAATCTTGTGGTGTTGTCCATCCTAAAAAACTAATTCCAATAAAAGTAAATAGCATCAATAATTTTAAATTTCTCATAATGATATGTATCGTTTAATATTTTCTTCTTTTTCAACAATTTTGTTTAATACTTGATGAATTTCATCATTCATCTTTCCTTCTTCCTTTTTATTTTTTGCCTGAACCGCCTGCACCAATTTCCCCTCTTTAACCTTTTCAATAAAATCTAAAGCACGTTTTAAAAATTTCTTTTTCGGAGTTTTTTCAATTTCTACAACTAATATTTGATCTTCTTGAGCCAGCGAGGTTGCAGGTACGAGGTTTGAGGTGGAAGATTGAGATTCGGAGTTAGCTGCCATCTGGGCAAGGTTTTCTGAACTAGCTGGAGAATTTATGAGGTTTGAAGATTGAGGTAAAAAATCAACTCTTTGGGAAACTTTAATTTCCTCATTTTCTTCTAAAATATTCTTTGAGAATTCCTTCAACTTTACATCTTTAAAATGATTTTGATTTTTTGAAAAATAAGCAGTTTTCACTTCTTTCTCTTTTTCTAAAATTTGGGTTTCTTGTATTTGAACCTTAGGTGGATTTATGGTTTTACTAACAACCTTATCTGTTTGATCAAAATCATTAGTAGACAATGTCCATCCCAAAATCAAAACCACGGCCACCGAGGCAGCAATAGACCATTTTTGCGAATAAATCCAAATTGCAATTCCTTTCTTCTTATTTTTTCCCTCTAATTTAGCTTCAATTTGGCTCCATAAATTCTCAGAAACCAACTCATGCTGGCCCTCCAATTTACTTTTCCAATTATTATCCAAGTGCTCCCAATTCTTCATTGAATTACTTTTATTTTTCATAGTTCAATATATTTTTTTGTAACAACACTCTCGCTCTCGACAATTGTGATTTAGAAGTTCCAACCGAAATCCCTAACATTTCAGCAATTTCCTGGTGGGAATACCCTTCAATCGCATATAAATTAAATACAGTTCTAAACCCGTCTGGCAAATTACTAATCATTCGAAAAATTTCTTCTGCTTCCAATTCGAATAAAACAGCTTCTGGATCTGAAACTTCAATTTTATCTTCTAATTCAACCCAAATCATTTTACGTTTCCGAATATGCATGAGCGATTCGTTTACCATAATTCTTCGAATCCAGCCTTCCAAACTACCGGCTTCCTTAAAATCTGAAATCTTGGCAAAAACTATCATAAACCCCTCCATTAGAACTTCCTCGGCCTCCATCATTTCTCCAACATATCGCTTGCAAACTGACAACATTTTACCAGCATACTTTTTAAACAATTCGTTTTGCGCCTTTGAGTCTCCTTTTTTACAGGCATTCAATAAATCAGACTCTTGGGAATAATTGAATTTCAAGGTTATTAAAAATTGATGAAACAGTAAATATAAGATGCAATTTGAGGAGAAAAGGTTGCATCCCATCAAAATATATTTCAATTTTACATAATTAAGCTCATAAGACATTTATGCCCAACAGTGCTCCTATTGGAATTTTTGATAGTGGAATCGGTGGATTAACCCTTGCCCACGCAATTACCAAATTACTTCCTAAAGAATCTATCATCTATTTTGGAGACACCGCGCATTTACCTTATGGTGACAAATCGGCTACTGCCATTCAATCCTATTCCTTAAAAATATGTAATCTATTATTGGAAAAGAATTGCAAGCTTATCCTCATCGCCTGCAACTCTGCCTCTGCTGCAGCTTATGATTTAGTGAAAACGTATGTAGGCTCTAAAGCCATTGTGGTGAACGTGATTGATCCTGTGATTGAATATTTATCAAAAAACTGGAAAAACCATACACTCGGACTAATCGGCACTAAACAAACCGTTAACTCTGGCTTATATGCTCAAAAAGCAGCAGACCTTCACCAAGGCGTAGAAATAAAATCTTTAGCGACCCCTCTTTTGGCGCCAATGATTGAAGAAGGATTTTTCAACAATAAAATATCAGCTTCCATAATTGAAGAATATTTACAGAATGAAAATCTTCAAAATATTGAGGGATTAATTTTAGGATGTACACACTACCCTTTAATCAAAAATCAAATTGAACAATTCTACCAAGGGAAAACCCAGGTAATCGATACTTCAGAAATTGTTGCAGAAAAAATTCGATCGATTTTAATACAGCAAAACTTAGAAACTCCATCTAAGGAACAAGGTGATAGACAGTTTTTTGTTTCAGACTATACCAAATCCTTTGAACAATCTACCAAACTTTTTTTTGGTGAGGAAATTAAATTGGAGCTGTATCCGATTTGGGACTGAAAAAATTATGAGTTATGAATTATGAGTTATGAATTTACATTTAATTTATAATCCATAATTTATAATTCATAATTAGCTTTACTTGACTTCCACCACATAAACGCCACAACAACCACTATCAAATACGGAGCTGCTAATAAATACAAGATTCCTGTATTTAATCCCGTAGCAATATTACTTCTTCCATTGGATACCGTACTTTCAACGGTTGTTCTACACATGGCACATTGTGCAAAAGTTTCAATACTCTTGAAACAAGTGAAAATAATTGTCCAAAAAACTAATTGAATAATTTTACGCATAGTATGGAGAGATTAATAGGTAAACTAAAACTCCAGAAATAGAAACATAAAGCCAAATTGGGAAAGCCCATTTAACAAATTTTTTGTGAGCGGGAATATCTCCAGCTAATGCATTATAAATTGCCAATAATACAAAACGAACCACCACCACGGATAATAAAATATGAGATAGCAATAGAAAATAATAAATCGGACGGATGATTCCTTCTCCACCAAAAGCTGTTGAAGGGTTTGAAATATGGTACAAAATATACAAAACCAAAAAAACTGCACCTTGCAAGAAAGAAATTCCCATCATTTTACGATGCAATTCAATGTTCTTTCTTTTAACAGCACCATAGCCAAGAACCAAAGTCAAGGCAGTTGTTGTGTTTAACAAACCAATGATATGAGGTATAACTTTAGTCCAACTTCCTAGTGGAATTCTTGTTTGAATACCAATTAATAAAGCCACTGCCACTGGAATAGCAATGGATAAAACCTGAATTAATTTGTCGTTTGCAGCTGTTTTTTTCATTATTTTATTGTTGATAAATGCTTTTTAGTACTTTAATTTCCATTAATAAACGATCTACATCCTTTGGATCTGTACCTACATAAAATCCTCTAATTACCCCTTCCTTATCTACCAACACCAATCTCTCTGAGTGGATAAACGTTTCATCTGGATTTTTGATGGCTTGGTCATATTCAGAAGCATCTGCTAAAGGAACATGAAACCCTTTTAAGATTAAAGGATAAATATATTTCTTTTCACCGGTTAAAAAATCCCATTGTCCCGACTTTGCCTCAAATCTATTAGCATAGTCAGCCAACTTATCAACTTGGTCAAATTTTGGATCAACCGACATCGAGATGAATTTTATTTCCTCATCACTTATAAAGGCATCGCGAACTCTAGCTAATTGAAAACTTATTTTTGGACAAATAGTACCACAGCGAGTAAAGAAAAAACTCGCAACAAATATTTTACCCTTTAAATTTTTTGAGTCAAACTTTTGTCCTTTTTGGTTTATTAAGGCGAATTCTGGAATTGTTTGAAAAACGGTATCTTTTTCAGGTTCATTCCATTTGCGATCAGGATTTTCACGCATTAAAATTTCACCGGAGGCAGAATCGATTGCGGGAATAAATCGAGGTAATTGATAGTGGTTTTTGCCATTTAATTTGAGCCCTAAATAAATAAAAGTAGGCACAATTAATACAAGAACTAATATGCCTACTTTCTTTATCATAGAACCAACAAAATGGCTTATTTACTAATATAAATGTCCGCCTTCGTAAATTAAAGCAGTTAAAAGCCAAACTATAAAAACGATTGGCAATAATACCATCCAGATTAAAGATTTTACTTCGTGTTTTAAGTGCATAAATTCACCTACGATATAAAACGCTTTAATAATAGTCATACCAGAGAAAATTGCTACACGCAAACCATTGTTTGGTAAGGTAAATGCAATGACGAATTCGATTGCCGTAAGGATTAACAAAATCCAAAACGTTTTCCAAATGGCACCTGTATTAGGAGCTGGAATTTCTTTTTCTGCGGTTTCGTGAGATACGTGCGAAGCCATATATTTTTAAATTTAAATATTAAACAAGGTAAAAGAAGGTAAAAACAAATACCCAAACAAGGTCTACAAAGTGCCAGTACAAACCAACTTTTTCAACCATTTCATAGTGACCTCTTCTTTCATACACACCTGTTGCGGCATTGAAGAAAATCAAAATGTTTAAGATAACTCCCGAAAATACGTGGGTTCCGTGGAATCCAGTAATGAAGAAGAATAAATCTGCAAATGCTGGAGGGCCGTAAGGATTACGAACCAAGTTAGCACCTTCAATTGGAACTGTTACTCCATCTACTACCTGCTTAGCTGCAACAGCTAAATCTTCTGGACCATGGATAAAGTGCGTCCATTCCCAAGCCTGAGAACCTAAGAAAGTAAAGCCCCCAATAATTGTCCACAACATCCATTTCTCAACATCCTTACGATCACCACGGTGTCCAGCCTCAACAGCCAATACCATTGTAACAGAAGATGCAATCAAAATGAAGGTCATGATTCCAACGAAAACTAATGGCAGTGACATTCCATGTAAAAAAGGAACTGCTTCAAATACTTTTTCAGGAATTGGCCAGTGAGTGGTTGAGAAATAAAATTTATCGACCGCACCTTCCCAAGCTGGTTGGCTGAAACGGATCATGCCGTAAGAAACCAATAATGCTGAGAATGTGAAGGTATCCGATAAAAGGAAAAACCACATCATTAATTTTCCATAGCTTGCCTTAAGAGGCTCAGAACCACCGGACCAAGTTAACTTTTCAGGAACAGCCGGTGCTGCGTGTGCAACTGACATTCGGTTAAATATTAATTGTTAAAAACTAAAAACAAAAATAAATATATCCACAAAGCATCCAAAAAATGCCAATAGGTGGAACAAATTTTAATTTGGGTTAATGCGTTTGCATTTATTTTTAGACGAAAAGCTGATACTAAAGCGACCAACAGAACAACTAAACCGGAAACAAGGTGTAAGCCATGTAAACCAGAAAATACATATACAAAAGAACCCGATGGATTACCGACAAAATATACGTTTCGTTCCACTAATTGGCCCCACGCATAAAATTGCATTACTAAAAAGAGTAATCCGAGCACAAAAGTAATAGAAATACTCGTTTTTAACACATTAAATTGGTCTTTTTTTGCAGCTAAATATGCAAAATGCATGGTAAGGCTGCTAAAAGCTAACACAATGGTGCTAATCCAAAATAAATTTGGCAATTCAAACTCTGTCCAATTACCTTCTGCCTTTCTAACTAGGTAGGCACTTGTGAAGGCTGCAAACAACATGACGATAGATACAATGAATAACCACATGGTAAAAACCTTAGGATTCATGGTTCTCGTTTGCTTTGCTTCTTGCATGTTAATTGTTTCCATTATAATTAAACTTTATCAAGTAAAAATGCGATTTGTACAACCGGTAAATACAAAAATGAGCCAAACATCATCCATTTTGCCGACTTATCAGTTGGACGCATCATGAGATAAAATGTTTGACATAAAAATAAGGTACTTGCAATTACTGCAATAATTGCTGAATTAATTCCTGTAATATGTAAAAGGTAAGGAACGAAACCCAAGGGAACCAAAAAAATGGTATAAATCATGATAGTGAAAGCTGTTCTAACATCCTTCTTACCATCATTGGGTAACATTTTAAATCCTGCCTTTTTATAATCATTATCAGCCACCCATGCAATCGCCCAAAAATGTGGAAATTGCCAAAAAAATTGAATGGCGAATAAAATACCGGGCTCCCAGCCAAATTGGTTTGTAGCTGCTAACCAGCCAATCATAGGAGGAAAGGCTCCTGGAAATGCACCAACAAATACGGAAATTGGACCAACGCGTTTTAATGGAGTATAAACATAACCATATAAAATATAGGAAAGAAAGCCTATTCCCATAGTTTTTAAATTGAAAGAGGCCAACATACCTAAGGCTAATACGGCAACTAACCAACCAAAAATCTTAGCTTGATTCGGACTTAAAGTTTCAGTAGGCAATGGTCGTTTTGCTGTCCTTTTCATCAATTTGTCAAAATCAATTTCTTTCAATTGATTGACAATATTAGCAGCACCAGTTAATAAAAAACCTGCCAACGAAATTCGGAAAATTGAAATCCAATCAGGATTAGAAGGATGGGCCAATATAAAACCAAATGTACCAGAAAACGCAACTGTCATTGACAATCGGGTTTTCAAAAGGGCAATATAAGGTTTCAAATTAAGCATTTGCTTTTGTTATAGTCCAAGCTTTCATGTGTGCCCCAAGCGTCAACAAAGAAAGCAATAAATGTATGGGTTGTGATCCAAAAGGCAGAGCAAAATATGCCATTGCGATTCCAGATATGATAGATATACCTAATAGAACAAAAATACTGCGTAAATAGTTCTTTAAAAAGAGCTGAGATTTGTCTAATTTATACCAAAGGACGGAATTTGTAACTAAAATAACCCAAGTAAAACTTCTGTGGATTATATATTTTAAACCAAGTAAATCAATCCACTGATCCTTGGCCGTTTCTCCTACTTGTTTAATCACAAGATCCATCTCTTCACGGACCTGTGTACCTAATAAAATTTGAATGGCAATTAAAACTAAGTTGATCAAAACTAAACTTCTTCCATAGGTAGTGATATTCTCTTTTTCTTGTGCATGGTATAATGCCTGTATAAGAAAAAATATAACAGCAATGGTTAGTGCCATGTGGGCGGTAACAACACCAGGATGTAAAAAAGAATCAACTACCAACTTACCTAAAATCCCATTACCAATTACAAAAAGTAATGCCAAAAGTGTAAATAAAAATGTTTTTTTACCTTCTTTTCGAGAAAGAAAAGTACAAATCAACATAATTAATCCCGTCAACGCACCTAACAGACGATTTACATATTCAATCCAAGTTTTGGTGGGATTAAACAATACTTCGCCGTGCAATTTTTCCTTATAAATCTCTTGGTAATTAAAGGGTAATTGAGATTCACTTGTTGGTGGAACAATTCTACCAAAACAAGTGGGCCAATCTGGGCATCCCATTCCGGAACCCGTGCTTCTTACCACCCCACCAGCTAACACCAAGAGGTAAACAAAGATTAATGTAAGAAGTCCAAATTTTCGGAAACTCATTTTCGGGGTATAAAAAAAGGTGCATCTGAATAATTTTATTCGATGCACCTTTTCAATTAGATTATATTAACGGTTGTAAACCTCATTTTGTGCTGACAATAAACCTTCAATATCTTTTTCGATTGCAATTTCTTCTGTTTCCTCAGGCAAGTTCGACTCAGGCGTTGCTGAATAGGGAACGTTTTGAGGAATAAAATCAGTTGCAGAACCAGGCTTAGAGTAATCATAAGGCCAACGATAAACTGCTGGAATTTCACCTGGCCAGTTACCGTGTCCAACCTCAACCGGAGTAGTCCACTCTAAAGTATTTGAATTCCAAGGGTTTTGACTTGCTTTTTTACCTTTAAAGATTGAGATAAAGAAGTTAAAGAAGAAAATCGCTTGAGAACTGAATGTTATAATTGCTGCAATTGAAATAAATGCATTCAAATCTGTAAATGCCGCTTCAGCGTTGTTTCCTAAAGCAGTAAATGAATAATATCTACGAGGGAAACCTGCAATACCGATATAGTGCATTGGGAAAAATACCGCATAAACACCTACAAATGATAACCAGAAGTGAATATATCCTAAAGTTTTGTTCATTTCACGACCAAACATTTTAGGGAACCAGTGGTAAACTCCAGCTAATAATCCAAAGAAAGAAGCAGCTCCCATTACTAAGTGGAAGTGAGCTACAACGAAATAGGTATCGTGTAAGTTAATATCTAAAGCTGAGTTACCTAAGATAATACCCGTAACACCACCAGAAATAAACAAGGAAACCAAACCAATAGAGAACAACATAGCTGGAGTGAAAATGATATTTCCTTTCCATAAAGTTGTAATATAGTTAAAGGCCTTTACCGCAGAAGGAACCGCAATAATCAACGTTAGGAACATAAATACAGATCCTAGGAAAGGATTCATACCTGTTACAAACATGTGGTGAGCCCATACAATAAATGCTAAAACGGTAATACCCATCATTGAACCAATCATCGCACGGTAACCAAAGATAGGCTTACGTGAATTAGTTGCAATAATTTCTGATGTCATACCTAATGCAGGCAATAATACGATATAAACCTCTGGGTGACCTAAGAACCAGAATAAGTGTTGATACAAGATTGGAGATCCACCCATATTTGGTAGAGCCTGACCTTGAATATAAATTTCTGACAAATAGAATGATGTTCCAAAACTTCTATCAAAAATCAATAATAAGGCAGCTGATAATAATACCGGGAAAGATAATAAACCTAATACCGCAGTAAAGAAGAATGCCCAAATTGTAAGTGGCATACGAGAGAAATACATTCCTCGTGTACGTAAGTTAATTACAGTACAGATATAATTGATACCTCCCATTAAAGAAGAAACAATAAAGAGCGCCATGGCAATCAACCACATGGTTAATCCTAATCCTGAACCTGGCATAGATTGAGGTAAAGCAGAAAGAGGTGGATAAACTACCCAACCACCTGAAGCAGGACCTGTCTCTAGGAATAAAGAACAGAACATAATGGCCGAAGACAAAAAGAAGAACCAATACGAAAGCATATTGATAAATCCAGATGCCATATCACGTGCACCAATTTGCAAAGGAATCAAGAAGTTTGAGAAGGTACCTGACAAACCTGCAGTTAATACAAAGAATACCATGATAGTTCCGTGCATTGTAACCAGAGCAAGGTAAAATTCTTTATCTAATTTTCCAGACTCATCAATCCAACCACCTAAAATAGGCTTTAACCATTCCAAGTTCATATCTGGGAAGCCCAACTGTAAACGGAAAAGAATTGATAAAGCACCTCCAAAGAAAGCCCAAAGGATACCAGTAATCAAATACTGCTTAGCAATTACCTTGTGGTCTTCAGAAAAGATATACTTTCTGATGAATCCTAATTCGTGGTGGTCATGATCATGGTCATGATCGTGTCCGTGTGAATGTATTTCTTCTACTGTTGAATGTGTAGTTGACATATTATTCTATTTTTCTAAATTCTCTAATTAGTTAACACTTACAGCTTCTGTAGCAGTACTATCTACTGCAACTGGCTCAGCTGGAATATATTTTGCAGCTTTTGCTTTCAAATTTGCTGGTACTTTATCCAAATAAGTTGGATTTAAAGTTAAGAAAGGCTTTTGCTCTTTTTTCCATTTTTCATAATCAGCAGGCTCATCAACAAAAACAGTAATTGCCATACCGAAGTGACCTCTACCACAAATTTCAGTACAATTCAATTTGAAGTTAAAGTCTGGATTATTCAATTTAGCACGCATTTCATCAGTTGACATGGTTGGAGTAAACCAAAACTTAGTTGGCATACCTGGCACTGCATCCATTTTAACACGCTGATAAGGTAAATACACAGAGTGCAATACATCTTGTGCCTTTATTTTCAATAATACTGGCTTCCCTTTTGGAAGGTGAATTTCAGTTGCTGTAAAATCGTCAAATGAATTTTTATCAGCTAAATCAATTCCAATGCTATTGGTATCGTCAATCAACTTATAATTTGAGTTGCCTAGAGCATTGTCATCATTACCAGCATAACGTACATACCAGCCAAATTGGTGACCTGTAATTTCAATTACTTCAGAAACTGAAGGTGCGGGAGAAGTAATTTCTCTCCATGTTCTCCAACCGGTAAAAACTAACACAGCCATTACAATCGCTGGAATGATTGTCCAAATAATTTCTAACTTATGATTAACAGGATAGAATGTTGCCTCATTTCCTCTCTTGTTGCGATATTTAAAAGCGAAGAAAAACAATAAAGTATTGGTAACAAATAAAGCCAAAGTAACAATCGCCATTGACATCCAGAACATATTGTCTGTCTTAATACCATGCTCAGAAGCAGCAACTGGTAAGAAATCAGGCTGAGAATCTAAAAATGACCAAACCCCACCAACTGTACCTAACAACCAGAAAATAATAAATCCGATTGCATTTGTATTGTTGCTTGAATCTAATGGTGTACCATCATTTTCGCCACCTTTAATTTTATTACTTAGGCCTGCACTTTTGCTAATAACAGCAAAGGCTAATCCTAAAAATACTATAGACAAAAGACCAATTAGGTAATTCATAATATTAAATTTTGAATCGTTTTAAAATTTATTCGATATTAAATATCGTGATGTAAAGCTTCTGGTAAGAACGGGTGATTTTTTGCAACCAAAGATGCCTTTGTAAGTTCCGCAGAAATCATGTAAATAAATGCAGAAGCAAAAACTGTAACCATTCCAAATTCTACTAAACCGTAACCTCCATGCTTACCTAAAACTCCTGGCATAATCATTTGATAGAAATCGATGTAATGACCAGCAATAATTAAAAATGCAGCAATCTTTAAGAAAATACGAGTTCTTTTCGCGTCACGAGTCATTAATACTAAGAAAGGTAATAAGAAGTTTAATAAAACCATCAAAACTTCAGAGGCCTTGTAAATTTTATCATGACCTTCCCAACGCTCTAAGAAATAAATAGATTCTTCAGGTAAATTAGCATAGTAAATCAATAAGAACTGCTCAAACCAAACATAAGACCAGAAAATTGAGAACGCAAACATAAATTTACCTAAATCATGTAAATGGTTTTCATTTACATAAGCCATTAAGCCTTTATCCTTTAAGTATAGAATTGCTAAAACGATAACTGCATAAGTAGTCACATGCCATGAAGCAAACATATACCAACCAAACATAGTTGAGAACCAGTGCGTATCGATTGACATAACCCAATCCCAAGCAAAAATTGAACTTGAAGCACCAAATACAACGATAAATGCCGTTCCAATTTTAACTTTTTGAGTGAATAAATCTGTTCCACCAATCAAATCTTCTTCTAAAGATTTTTTGCGAAGCATATTCCATAGGATAATCCAAATTGCACCAAAACCTAATAAACGAATTAAGAAGAAGTTTTTGTTTAGGTACCCAGATTTTCCAGCAATAATTTTATCATAATTAGCGTTTCCAACTTCTGTTACACCATGATGCATCCAATGGAAAATAACATCTCCTTTGAAGAAAAATACTAAAGCTAAAATTGGTATAGAAACGAACAAAAACTTAGGAAATGCCTCAGGTACGCGTTTCATCACTGAAGACCAACCAGATTTAGTTAAATATTGTAAGGATACGAAAAACATACCAACAACCGCAATTCCAGTAAAGAATACAGCGTTCAACCAAACGTTTGCCCAGATACGGTTTGTCCAATCATAATGCTCTTCAGCACCTGCTTGATGTGAAACTGCACCACCAGAAACATGTGCTTGTGCTGCTTCATGGCCTGCTCCGGCTGCTTCATGGCCAGCAGCTGCAATTTCATGACCACCTGACTCTCCTTTGGAAAGAAGATAGATACCTATGATTGTTGCAACCAAACCAACAATAAAAGCAATTATTACACGACGTTTACCTTCTGAAGTAAATTCAAAATGCTCTTCAACGTTTGCTGGGGAAAAATGTGAATGTCCCGCCATCTTATTCTATTTTTAAATTAAATTGTAATATTATTGTTTTTGTAATTCGTGTACATAAAGTACAATCTTCCATCTATTTTGTGGAGAAACTTGAGAACCATGTGGCCACATACGACCTTTACCATTTGTTATTACATGGTAAATATGTCCATCGTTCATTGTTTTCAAAGCATCAGAAGAATAAACCGGTACACCTTTATAGGCTTTTCCTGCTAAACCATCTCCTTTACCTGTTTCACCATGGCAATGCTGACAAAAACGCTCATATTGTACCTTTCCAGCCTCAATATTTTCAGGGGTAGCTTCTAAAGGGTTTTTTAAAGCAGCCTCTGAATAAGAAATACTGTCATGCGGAATACCACGAGAAATCAAATCTTGGTCTAACAAAGCTTTCTTTAAGCTATCAGGACCCGAGAATTTGTTTCTAGCAACAGTACCTTTTACAGGTAAACGCATGTTCATTCCATGAGGGTTAATAGTATTTGTATCTCCTTCTGTTTGAGACATTGGCTCATACGCAACAGAATGGTACATATTAGGCGCAAATTCAGTTCCCGTATCATTCGGATCCGAACCGCAAGAACTTAAAATTCCTGCTACTAAACCTGCTACTATAAGGATTTTGCTATTTTTAACTAACATCGTCTTATATTTCTCTAGAACGTTTGTTCTGGTTTTATTTAACATTAACTTCTATCGCACCTGAACTTTTCAGTGCTTTTGTAATTTCATCCTGACCCAATTTATTTTTATCTAAATTGATCGCCATTACAAATTTATCATCTGTAATACGTAAATCAAGAGGTTCTACATTATTCCCAGGGAACAAGTTATTTGAAATACAAAATGTAATTACCAAACCAAAGGCGGTAAATAATACAGTACCTTCAAATGTTACTGGTATCCAGTTTGGAAGGGCAAAGAAATCTTTACCACCAATGATCATTGGCCAATCAAAAACCATTGTATAGCTGATTAATGATAAAGCACATATCATACCCAAGGTACCAAACATAAAAGCAGCAATTGGTAAACGTGTACGCTCATGCCCAATAGCCGTATCCAATCCGTGAATTGGAAAAGGAGTATAAACTTCATCAATTTTGATGCCCTTTGATTTTACCTCGCTTACAGCGTGTAAAACTTCGTCCTCATCATCAAAAACTCCTAAAATATAATTAGTTGTAGAACTCATAATTATTTTATTTCTGAATGCTAAAAATCTTATTCTTCTGATTTACTTTTCTTTGCTACTTTTTTCGGAAAATTTGACGAAACCCCCTTCATAACCGACTTAACCTCTGCCATATTTACAACTGGCAAGAACTTAGCAAATAAAAAGAATAACGTAAAGAATAAGCCGAAAGAGAAGATGTAATCACCAATATCATACATAGTCGGAGAGAACATTGCCCAAGATGATGGTAAATAATCTCTATGCAAAGAAGTAACAATAATTACAAAACGCTCAAACCACATACCAACGTTTACAACGATAGATAAGAAGAAAGAAACCATTAGGTTGGTACGAATCGACTTAAACCAGAACAATTGTGGAGAAATTACGTTACAAGTCATCATCATCCAATATGCCCACCAATAAGGACCCGTAGCACGGTTGATAAATGCATAACTTTCGTATTCAACTCCAGAATACCAAGCAATAAAGAACTCTGTTAAATAGGCAATACCTACTACCGAACCCGTAACAGTTACAACGATATTCATCATTTCGATATGCTCAATAGTGATATAATCTTCTAATTTGAACACAACACGAGTGATTAATAACAATGTCTGTACCATGGCAAATCCTGAGAAAATCGCACCTGCCACGAAATATGGAGGGAAGATTGTTGTATGCCATCCTGGAATTACTGAAGTAGCAAAGTCCATAGATACAATCGTGTGTACAGAAAGTACTAAAGGAGTAGAGATACCTGCTAAAATCAATGACATGTACTCATAACGAGCCCAAGTTTTTGCAGAACCGGTCCAGCCCAAACTGAATAAACCATACCAGAATTTTCTTCCTTTAGTGGTTGCTCTATCACGAATAGTTGCCAAATCTGGCACTAAACCCATATACCAGAATAATAAAGAAACTGATAAATAAGTAGAGATTGCAAATACGTCCCAAACCAATGGTGAGTTAAAGTTAACCCATAATGAACCAAAAGCATTTGGAAGTGGTAAAGCCCAATGAGCTAACCAAGGACGACCCATGTGAGCTAAGATAAAGGATGCAGCACAAAGTACGGCAAAGATTGTCATTGCTTCAGCAGAACGGTTGATAGAAGTTCTCCATTTTTGACGGAACAACAACAATACTGCAGAGATCAATGTACCGGCGTGACCAATACCCACCCACCATACGAAGTTGGTGATATCCCAAGCCCAACCTACTGTTTTATTCAATCCCCAAACACCAATTCCTTGCCACCAAGTATAAAACAAACAATACGCTCCATAAGCGAAGATTACGCAAGAGATTGCAAAAGCAATTTTCCACTCTTTTGTTGGTTCTCCCTCAACCTGCTTACAAATATCGTGAGTAACATCTGAATAAGATTTGCCTCCGGTAACCAGGTGCTCTCTTATGGGTGATACAACGTGCGACATATATTTTTAAATTTTAAGTTCTAAATTTTTATTAATTACGCTTCACTGTGTTTTTTAGCTTCCTTGTTTCTCACCTTCATTAAGTAAGAAATATTTGGCTTAACATTGATTTCTTCAATTACTCCGTAAGCTCTTCCTTCTCTCTCTTCTGCCAATAAAACTGAAATTGCTGATTTCGGGTCATTCATATCACCAAATGTGATTGCATTAGTAGGGCAAGATTGAGCACAAGCGATTTCGATTTCTCCGTCAATTGGTCTTCTCTTCTCTTTCTTCGCTGCTAACTTACCTTCCTGAATACGTTGAACACACATTGAACATTTTTCCATAACCCCACGTGAACGAACTGTTACATCTGGGTTAATCACCATACGACCTAAGTCATTGTTGAAATTGAAATCGTATTCATCTGTTTGGAAATAACGGAACCAGTTGAAACGACGAACTTTGTATGGACAGTTATTTGCACAATAACGAGTACCAATACAACGGTTGTAAGTCATTTGGTTCAATCCTTCTGATGAGTGAGTAGTTGCTAAAACTGGACAAACTGTCTCACAAGGAGCATTGTTACAGTGCTGACATAACATAGGTTGGAATACAACCTCTGGATTATCAGAAGCAACTTCTAATCCTTTTAAATCTTCTACTTCTGCATCTGAAGAATAATAACGGTCGATACGCATCCAATGCATCTCACGACGATTAATTACCTCCTGACGACCAACTACGGCGATGTTGTTTTCCGCATTACATGAAACCACACAAGCAGAACATCCAGTACAAGTATTTAAGTCGATTACCATTCCCCATGCGTGGTTGTTGTAATCGTGTCCATTCCACAAGGAAAGATCTGTAGCTTTTTTCTTTCCTTCAGAAGTTAAAACTTCAGGAACAAAGCGACCAGACATTGGATTTTTAACAAACTCTCCTAAAACAGTTTCTTGAACTACTGCCTGACGAGCCATTACTGTGTTGTGCGTTTGAGTTTGAGCGATAGCCTTCTCCTCACCTGTGGATGTTACTGAAACACCTTTAGTACAAGCACCTACACAAGCACCGTTAACCTCTGTAATAAATGGATAAGCATTAACAC
The DNA here is from genome assembly GCF_004005965.1 of Sandaracinomonas limnophila. Taxonomy (GTDB): domain Bacteria; phylum Bacteroidota; class Bacteroidia; order Cytophagales; family Spirosomataceae; genus Sandaracinomonas; species Sandaracinomonas limnophila. Next base: position 464,570 of record NZ_SACY01000002.1, read on the forward strand.
CTACCCCATTTGCAGATTTACCAGCCTTCGCACGACCGTAACCGATAGAAATGGCTACCGTATCGTTGGCTTGGCCTGGTTGAACTAAAACTGGAAGACTAACTTCAGTTCCATTTGCTGAAACCTTAACTACATCTCCTTGTTTTAAATTTAATTTAGTTGCAGTTGGTTGCGAAATAGATGCATAATTGTCCCAACATGCTTTTGATACTGGCTCAGGGAATTCTTGCAACCATGGATTGTTTGCCTGGGAACCAGTTCCCAAACCAACTTTCTCATAAACTGCTAATTCTAAATCAGAACCATTTGAATATGCTTTTGAAATGGCAGCAGCAGCTTCTGCAGTATTAACTGCTGGGCTAGCTGAAGAAACAGTAGCATTCCCACCAAATACACCATCGTGTAATGCAGTTTTCCATGCTAAAGATCCCGACTTTAAGATTGTCGACTCCCAATTTCTCTCTAAATAAGTTGCGTAATCAGTCGTATTTCCAGCCCAAGTCAAGAAAGAATCTTGTGCCTGACGAGTTTTGAAAATAGTTGAAATAGTAGGTTGAACTAAAGAATAGAATCCAGTTTTGGGCTCAGCATCGTTCCAAGATTCTAAGTAATGAGAATCTGGAGCATTGTACTGACAAAGAGAACCTGTTTCATCTGCTCTATCATTTGTAGAAAGAGTTAATTCAACTTTTGCTAATGCAGCACCTAATTTAGCCCCCATTGGATGGTTGTAAACTGGATTTGCATTGTAGAAAATTACTGCAGAAACTTTACCTGCAGAAACTTCATTGATAAAATTTGACATTGCCATGTCATTACCTTGACGGTAATTTACAGCAACACCTGTATTAATTGTAGCACCATAAGCACCTACTAAAGCATTTGTTGCAGCAACAATCTTTTGAACTTGAGGATCATTCGAACCAGAAACAACGATTGAAGCACCTTTTGATTTAACCAAATCTTTAGCAGCAGCTTCTAAATGATCAATTTTTACAGAAGTACCAGCTACAGTAGCAGCACCTGTTAATTTTGCCACGGCATTGTAAAGAGCAACAGCCACTAAACCTTCTTGGGAAGGCTTGTAGGCAGAACGGTAATCTGCGTTTGCACCTGTATTTGATAAAATTGTTTCAAATTGGTAGTGACGAGACATTTCTTTCTTGCCATCTTTTCCAGAACCCACACGACGAGTTTCAGCCCATTGGCCAGCAAACTCAGTTGGAGCTACCCAAGTACCTAAGAAATCGGCACCTAAAGAAACAATTGTTTTTGCTTTTGAGAAATCAATTGATGGAATGATACCTCCATGAGCAACTGAAAGGCCGTATGCAGAGTTTGCATCATATACTACATGTTGTGTAGTTGGATATTTTGCGGTAAACTCAGCAATTACCTTCTTAGTTGTTGGAGATAATATTGTATTCGAAACAATACGAATTTGACCACCTTTTGCAGCAATTGCCGACAATTTAGCAACAAACTCCTTATCTAATTGGACCCAATCAGTAGCTTTGCCACCTGCTTGAGGTCCTTTTAATTTTTCATTATCGTATAAACTCAAAACTGAGGCTTGAGCTCTTGCAGACAATGCACCTTTAGAAACTGGAGAAAGTTTATTACCCTCAATTTTGATCGGGCGACCTTCTCTTGTTTTCACTAACACAGAAGCATATTCACCTCCGTCAGTAAATGTAGAAGCGTACCAGTTTGCGATAGTTGGCTCTACATCTTCAGGCTTGTTTAAATAAGGAATGGTATTTTTAACGGGAGCTTCGCAGGCAGCCAATGAAACAGCTGCAACCCCAAATCCTAACACCTTTAAGAAATCACGACGATGTGTACCCGTTCCATCAACTAATGAATCCCCTTTGGAATCATTTTCAGATGGCATGTTACCAAACTCGTTGTGGATATTCTTTACGAATGATGGATCATTGGTTAACTCCTCAATCCCTTTCCAATACCTCTTGTTCGAATTTTCCATATAATTTTTCTTATTCAGAATAATTTTGAATCGATTTTAATTTATTAATAGTGACACTTAGAACATTCTAAACCACCAATATTTTGCACTTTCAAAGGAGTCTTGCTATCCTTATTATGTAATTCTACTAATTTATCGTAGTAGGCGTTTCCTTTTGAATTAACATCAGTTTCACGGTGACAATCAATACACCATCCCATTGTCAAAGAAGAACGTTGCTCTACAACTTCCATTTTGTCGATATCTCCGTGACAGTTCTTACACTCTAAACCTCCCACATTTGTATGTTGAGAGTGATTGAAGTATGCTAAATCTGGCAAATTGTGTACACGAACCCATTGTATTGGCTCATCTTTTTCAATTGCACGGTAGATTTTTTGAATTTCTGGAGACTCTCTTTTGATTGCATTATGGCAGTTCATACAGATGTTTGCAGAAGGAACGTTTGCCCCTTTTCCAGAATAAACCCCCGTATGGCAATAATTACAATTGATTTGGTATTGTCCTGCGTGCAATTTGTGAGAAAACTTAATTGGTTGCTCTGGAGCATATCCTTGGTGGATACCTACACCGTAAGCTGCATCAATAGTTGCTTTACCTCCAAATAATAAGATTAAAACAATAACACCCGTTTTAATTGCTGAATTTGCAGCCATTGCTTTGATGTTATCTTGGATACGCTTTGCTAATGGAGTTTCGTCTTGCGCTTCACCTGATGCTAATTTAGATAAGGTATTAACAATTGACAATAAAGCAACCAAAACTAAAACCATAATAAGCAACAAACCAACTAACAAACCTTCCATCATTCCGCCAGAAGATTGTGCAGGAGCTGCTGCTGCGCCTTCTGCAGGTGCTGCCCCAGCCGCTGGTGCTGCAGGTGCTGCATTTGCTGCATCAATATATGCAACGATCCCTTTAATTTGATCATCTGAGAAATTAGGATAAGGAGTCATAGCGGCCTTATTGAATTTCGTATACAAATCATTTGCATACTTATCTCCGGAACCGATTACTGCCTGTGGATTATGTACCCACTTGATGATCCAGTCGATTGGACGGCGCTCAGAAATACCCTTTAAACCAGGTCCTACCAACACTTCATCGCTGGTATTGTGACAAGCCGCACAGTTGTTTTTAAACAATGTTTCTCCCTCTGCTGCATCTTGTGCAAACACCACATTACTCGAAAATAATAGTGCTAGAGAAAAAAGAAATGTAACAAGCGTTATTTTTCTGTTGAACATAATTATAGAAATCTCATTTTAATTCAGTCCGCAAAGCTACAAATCGAAAAGTTTGTATGCAATTTATTTTTAATCGTTTTTCAGGAATTTTTAAGAAGTTGCGGCTTATTTAAAACATTTCTAAATAAGTGTTTTATAAATTTGAACTTTTCTAAGAAAAATTGGACTGTAATAGAATAGATTGTAAGAAAACAAAAAAACCTTCCGTTTCGGGAAGGTTTTTATTAGGTGAGGCTTCGAGCGGATTCGAACCGCTGTACAAGGTTTTGCAGACCTCTGCCTAGCCACTCGGCCACAAAGCCCTTTAATTGGGATTGCAAAAATAAGCTTTTGTTTGGGATTTACCAAATTTGCCAGGTAAAGAATTTGAGAATATTAGAATCGAAGAATTGAAGAAAATTTTAACATTCACAGATTCTCCGATTCACAGACTCACCCTTTCACAAGTTCAAAAATGGTTATCTCCGGTGGCATACCTACTCTACCTGGGTAGCCCAAATATCCAAATCCCCGATTTACATATAATTGTTGATTATCTTCTTGATACAAACCTGCCCATTGTTTGTAAACATATTGTGCTGGCGACCAACGATAATCGCCTACTTTTACACCAAACTGCGTTCCGTGTGTATGTCCAGCAAAAGCAACATCTACATCCTTGTATTTTTTTCTTACTTCTCCGTCCCAATGGGTTGGGTCATGAGAAAGCAATAATTTAGTTGCAGCCTCCTCTGTTCCTTGATAGGCTTTTTCCATATTACCATACCAAGGGAAACGTTTGCCGATACCAATATTTTGAACTCCTAGAATGGCTAATTTGTCGCCCGACTCCTCTAATATATGATTAGTATCGTTCATCAAATTCCAGCCCATTAATTTATGGGCCATCATTAGGTCATTTAAATTTTGTTTTTTAGCCTGTGGTGAAGCCCAACGGAAATAATCCCCATAATCATGATTACCTAAGGTACTGAATACACCTAAAGGTGCCTTGATCTGTGAAAACATATTGAAATAATCTTCAAATTCTCTGGCTTCGTTGTTTACCAAATCGCCCGTGAAAAACACCAAATCAGTTTTAGCGTTTTTGATCATATCCACCCCACCCTGAACTGCCGTTTTATTGAAGAAACTACCGGAGTGTACATCTGAAATTTGGGCAATTCGTAATCCATGAAAAGATTTGGGCAAATTTGGAATAGCTAATTTTACTTTTTCCAATCTATAATCATGAGCACCAGAAATAATGCCATAGGTAAAGGCTACGGCCGGAACCGTACCTGCTGCCAAAGCAGCTTTCGCTAAAAATTCGCTTCTAGAGATTGGAGCAAGTCCTGCCTTTTCCTCAATAAACATTTGTTTTCCTCTGCCAACACCCCAACGGATTACCCGAGTGATGTCCTCAATCAGCAAAAAAATCATCATGAACAATTTCGACACAATGGATACCATCACCAAACCCATAAAAAATACACGGAGATTGTTGGTCCAAACGCTCAAGGGTAAAAAATTGTAGGCTAATATTCCTAAAATAATCAAAGCCGAGATAAACCAGAAAATCGATTTTACTGCTATTTGAATTCCTGAATTTGCATTTTGTACAGCTAATTTGACAGCTTGATATACATAAGTATCAATGCTTAGCAATAAAATAGAAAGTAAAGGAATAAAAATAAACTTGTTCATTGGCGAAATTGAAATCTTAGCAAATAAAACTAATTTTAAGAGAAATTTGTTCCATTTAATTATCAAAGGTTGAAAATCACTATTTACGGTACAGGTTGGCTAGGGAAACCGCTCGCTGAAAAATTAGTACAAAACAAATTTGAAGTAATTGCTCCAAATTGGCGTGCTAAAACCTATCAATCAATTGATTATTGGAAACCGATGATCGAATCTCCTATTCAAGTATGGAGTATTCCGCCAAGAGTTAAACAAAATGGGCCCGATTTTTATGAAAAGATTTTGACAGAATGGACAAGTTTTTTGCAACAAAATCAGGTTTTAAAAATCGTATTTTTTTCATCAACTTCAGTCTATGAATCTTCAGGAGATCTTATCACGGAAGAATCTGCAACAAATCCTGAATCCATAATAACTAAAGCAGAGCAAATTATAATCAATTCTGGCTTGCCTCATTTAATCATTCGTTTGGGGGGACTGATGGGTGGGGATCGATTCGTTGCAAAATATTATGCTGGCAAAACGGTAGAAAGAGCCAATGACCCGGTCAATTATTTGCACCAGGAAGACGCTGTTTCTTTCGTTTCTGAAGCAATCCAACAAAATTTATCTGGAATCTATAATCTAGTAGCGCCTGAGCATCCCTTGCGAAAAGCGGTTGTTGAGGCAAGTTGTCGAAAGCATAATTTACCTTTTCCCGTAGAATTTAAATCAAACGAAAATTCCTCAAAAATCATCTCTGCTGAAAAAATTTCTGAAAAATTGGGCTTGTCTTTTAAACACCCGAATCCGATTAATTATTAATTGTTAATGGTTAATGGTTAATTGTTAATTATAGATTGGTTAATTCCATAATTGCTAGCCAAGCCATAAGACCGGGTCCATGAGCAAGGGCAGATTCATCGATATCAAAATTAGGGGTATGAACCCCGTTAACAATTTCTTTTTCTTCGTTTCTGACACCTAGTCTGTAAAAACAAGCATCAACGTGATGCGTATAGAATGCAAAATCCTCTCCGGCCATCCAAAGATCTAAATCAACTACATTTTCTGCACCCATGTAATCTATGGCAGCTTGTTTCATTTTTCGCGTAAGTTCTGGATTGTTTTGTAAAAATGGATATCCTTTCAAAACCTCAAAAACAGCAGTCCCGCCCATTGCCTCTGCCATACCTTCGGCTAATTTTTTCATTTTTGACAATCCATCAGCTCTCCAGGTTTCATCCATTGCTCTGAATGTCCCTTGAATTTTTACTTCATCTGGGATTACATTTGTAGCTCCGAGTCCCTCGATTTTCCCGAAAGTTAAAACAGAAGGTAATTTCGGGTTTTTGTTTCGAGAAATAATTTGTTGCATAGCCACAATTATGTGGGAGGCGATGACAATTGGATCTATACATAAATCGGGCAAAGCGCCGTGACCACCTTTACCAATAACAGTAATATAAATTTCATCTGTACTTGCCATGTACATTCCTTCCCGAAAACCTACCTTACCTACGGGAACGTTTGTAGCAACATGTTGTCCTAAAATGGCAGCAGGTCTAGGATTTTCTAATGCTCCCTCTTTGATCATAATACTTGCACCACCGGGAGCTTTTTCTTCTGCAGGCTGAAACAACAATTTAATAGTTCCTTCAAAATCGTCTTTAACTGATTGTAATATTTGGGCGGTAGAAAGTAAAGAAGAGGTGTGGACGTCGTGACCACAGGCATGCATAACGCCAGGATTTTGAGATTTGTAGGACACCTCATTGCTTTCAACAATTGGAAGAGCGTCCATGTCTGCCCGGAGGGCCACAATTTTTTGGGAAGGATTTTTTCCTTCAATCAATGCTACTAAGCCTGTATTAGCAATTTTTTCAGACTTTATGCCCATTTTTGACAATTCTGCCTGCACATATTTTTGGGTTTCAAACTCTTGAAAAGACAATTCAGGATGCGAATGTAAATGTCTTCTACGCTCAACAGTTTGTTGGGCAATTTGAACAGAAAGGGATTTAATTTTTTGTAGCAAAGATTCCATTTTCTCAGATTTACTACAAATTTAAGAAAAAAACAGCTAGTACTTAAATCGGCTAGTAAACCTATTGATTATTAGGAATTTATCTAGTAACTTTAAAGACAAGAGAGCTGAGGCGTGGGAGAACCAAAATTACCTCTTTTGTCAATGAGTCAGAAAGTTTTAATTCTAAACCAAGACTACAGTGCTTTAGCTGTTTGTTCAATGCCCAAGGCGTTTTTATTAGTTTATATGAACAAGGCAGAATTAGTAGCAGCCTCCACTACTGAAAAGCTTCATTCCATTACTCAAACATTTCCATTTCCTTCGGTCATTCGTTTAAATCGATACGTTTATTTTCCCTATAAAGGTGTAGTATTGACCCGACAAAATATTTTTAGAAGGGATAATAATTGTTGTCAATATTGTGGCTCAAGAGATCATTTAACACTGGATCACGTATTGCCAAAATCGCGCCAAGGAAGGACTAGTTGGGATAATTTAACAACAGCTTGTAAATATTGTAATTCAAAAAAGGGAGACATGACACCTGAAGAAGCTGGGATGCCATTGAAACAAAAACCATTTCGTCCATCTTTTATTATGTTTTTGAGAAATTTTTCTGGAATTTTGGATTCGCAATGGCTTCCTTTTGTAGGTGCCAAAATGGAACAAATAGTTTAAAATGAAAATTTCTTTTATTGGTGCTGGAAATGCTGCTTGGCAATTGTCGAGATCCTTTGAAAATGCAGGAGAAACGGTTATGGAGGTGTTTAGTCGACACGCAACACATGCCAGAGATTTAGTTAAATACCTTTACAATGCCCACATCCAGGAGCATTTGGATTTTTCTGAATCTTCTTCAAGCGTTTTTTTTCTTTGTATACCAGAAAGTGCTTATGCACAAGTTTTGCCAGAGTTAATTCTTCCTAAAGATGCTACTTTGATTTTGGTCACAGCTCATTTTAGTTTAAATGAGGCGGCAGATTTGTACGATCCTGTTAGGGAAAACAATAATCCTATCGGTATTTTTTACCCTGTTCAATATTTACAAAAAGGCGTCAATACAAGTTTTGACCAATGCATGATTTGCATTGAGGGTGATAGTCCTACAACTGAGTTATTATTAAGTGCTTTTGGTAAAAAACTTAGTAAAATAGTTTACGCTGTATCGGAGGAAGAACGAAAAAAAATTCACTTGGCAAGTTTGTTTGCAGGCGATTTTACAAGGTTATTATGGAACCAAGCTGAAGGATTATTAAAGGAAATTGAATTGGAAAGTCATTTAATTCAACCTTTAATCCGAAACCATTTAGCACATTTACAGCAGAATTTTCCTTATCTCAATCGGGCAGAAAGAGAATTTTTATCGCATCCTAGATATGTCCGCGAATTAAAGGATGAACTTGACTCAAATGAATATAAGGAATTATTTGAGCAATTTGTAAAAATGATTAAAAAGGGAGAATAATTCGTATCTTTGCGGTTTATTTACATTTCAATAAATTATGCTGGAGCAATTAGAGGCTATTCGAGAAAGATTTTTAGAAGTTGAGCAGCAAATAGCAATGCCGGAGGTCGTTTCCGACCTAAAAAAATTCAAAACTTTAAGTAAAGAGTATAAAGATTTACAAAAAATTGTAGAACAATATCTTTCCTTCCAAAAAATTCTTTCGGACATTGAACAAGCGAAAGACGTTATTGCCAACGAAAAGGATGAGGAATTCAGAGATATGGCAAAAATGGAATTGGAAGAGTTGTTGCCTCAAAAAGAGGAAATGGAAGAAATGTTGAAAGAAATGTTGATTCCAAAAGACCCGAATGACTCCAAGGACTGCATTCTTGAAGTTCGTGGGGGAACAGGTGGAGATGAGGCTGCAATATTTGCTGGAGATTTGTTTAGAATGTATCAAAGATATGCCGAAAGTCAAGGTTGGACTTTCCAGATCATGGATTATACAGAGGGTACTTCCGGAGGTTATAAAGAAATTATTGCTTCGGTTCAGGGGGATGATGTATATGGAAAATTGAAGTTTGAGTCGGGCGTGCACCGTGTTCAACGTGTTCCAGCAACTGAATCTCAAGGAAGAATTCATACCTCAGCAGCTTCTGTTGCGGTATTACCAGAGGCCGATGAAGTTGATGTACAAATCAACATGAATGACATCAGAAAAGACACTTTCTGTTCTTCTGGTGCTGGTGGACAGTCGGTAAATACCACGTATTCTGCTGTTCGTGTAACGCACATTCCAACGGGCTTGGTGGTTCAATGCCAAGATGAGCGCTCTCAAATCAAGAACTTTGACAAAGCGATGACCGTATTGCGTTCTCGTTTGTACGAAATTGAATTAGCGAAACGAAACGCTGAGATTGCAGGCAATAGAAAGTCGATGGTTGGTTCTGGTGACAGATCTGACAAAATTCGTACGTATAATTATCCACAAGGTCGGGTTACAGACCACAGAATCGGTTTAACAGTATATAATTTACCTGTTGTAATGGATGGTGATATTGGAGAATTTATTGAGCAGTTAAGGATTGCGGAGAATGCCGAGAAATTGTCCGAGGGAGGGAATTGATGTAAGAGGTAAGAGGGATGATGTAAGATGTAAGAAGTAAGAGGGATTAGGTAAGAGGGATGAGGGATGAAGCTAGGGTTTTTAAGTGGTCTGCCGATGAAAAATTATCAGTTTAATTTTATTAAAAACATGTAAATTGCAGGGGGTAAGGGGAGTGATTTCCCCAACAAAAAAATAGTTAAATTTCCTATCATTTAACTGATTTTAAATGTTTTAGAGAATTTATAAATTAATTTCAACTCATACCTATTACCTATTACCTTTTACCTATTACATCATACATCTTATACTTTTTCTAATTTAAAAGAAAACGTGGTCCCCTTATCAATCTTAGAGCTTACTGATATCTTGCCTCCGTGGGCTTGAACGATGTGTTTTACGATGGAAAGCCCTAATCCAGAACCTCCAGAGAGTTTGGTTCGGCTTTTATCTACGCGATAAAATCGTTCAAATAATCGGGGCAAATGTTCTTCCGGAATTCCTGGCCCATTGTCTTTTACATCAATTTGAAAGGTTTTGTTTCTCTCAATAATTTCAACTGTAACCTTTCCGTTTTCATTTCCATATTTTACGCCATTATCAATTAAATTGGTTAGGACTTGAGAAATTCGTTGGTAATCTGCTTTAACTAAAATAGGTCCTTTAAAACCCAATAATTTTAAGGAAACCCCTCTTTTTTTTGCTTTCCCTTCTAGTTGTTCAAAAATCTCGAGAATTACCTCTCGGAGATCTATTGATTTTTTTTCAATCTTTACTGCACCAGTTTCAATTTGGGAAACGGTCAATAAATCTTTAACCAACACATCTAATCCGTCTAAACTTTTGGCAGCTTTTTCTAAAAATTTGGTCCGAACCTCTTCTTCTTCGTCCGGATTATCCAACAGTGTATGGACAAATCCTTGAGCGGCAAAAATTGGGGTTTTTAATTCGTGGGATACATCTGCCAAAAACTCTTGTCGGTATTTGGCGGCCTTTTTCAACTCCTTAACTTCATATTCTGTAGAAGAAACGTAGGTGTTTAATTCTCGTTTTAACAATTCGATTGGATTTTCCTTTTCAATTACCTGTCTTTTGGGAGTTATTTTGAAGTTTTTATTCTTAATCTTTTTGATGTTGTCGTATAATTGATTGACCTCCTTAAACACCAAATAATCTAAGGTAAAGAAAATCAGGATAGAACCGAAAATCAATACAGAGATAAAACATACAAATAGTGTAAAAAAATCAGTTTCAGGCAAAAACGACAAAAAAGCAGTTGCTACTCCGGCAATAATAAATGCTAAAATAACCGATAAGATTCTTGGACTAAGCATTTTATGAATGAGTAAATTAACATTTCAAAGATACAAATTCTCCGCTAGGATATACCAAAAGCAAGGGAAAAAAGCCTTATCTTTGCACTTTGAAATCAAATATGGATTTATCTTTACTTAGTGCCATTTCTCCTGTGGATGGCAGATATCGCAAACAGACAGAAGCATTAGCCCCTTATTTTTCTGAATTTGGACTTATTCAATTCCGTATTCGGGTTGAAATCGAATATTTTATTGCGCTTTGCAATATCCCATTAGAGCCGCTGAAAGGCTTCCCACAAGCTGCTTTCCCTGAACTAAGAAAACTTTATATCGAGTTTACAGAAAAAGATGCTCAATGGATAAAAGATAAAGAAAAGGTTACGAACCACGATGTAAAGGCCGTAGAATATTTCATCAAAGAGCGCATGCTTAACTTGAAGGAATTTGGCGATTTATCCACATTTGTAGAATTTATTCATTTTGGCTTAACTTCTCAGGATATCAATAATTCTGCTATTCCATTATCGATGAAAGAAGCGCAAGAAGCTGTTTTATTCCCTGGAATTGTAGAAGTTAAAAAACTTATTGCGGATGCAGCTGAAGCGTGGAAAGATGTTGCTTTATTGGCTCATACGCACGGACAACCCGCCTCTCCTACTCGCTTAGGGAAAGAATTTAAGGTCTTTGTAGAACGTTTAGACAGACAAATTGATTTATTAGAGCAGGTTCCCTTTTCTGGAAAATTTGGAGGTGCTACAGGGAACTTCAATGCCCATACAGTTGCTTTTCCAGCAATAAATTGGCCAGATTTCGCCCATCAATTACTACAAGATTTAGGCATAAATAGAAGTAAAGTTACTACTCAAATTGAGCATTACGACAACATGGCGGCCTATTTTGATGCCTTGAAGCGTATCAATACTATTTTAATTGACTTGTCGAGAGATATTTGGACGTACATCTCTATGGGGTATTTCAAGCAAAAAATTAAAGCAGGAGAAATTGGCTCTTCGGCCATGCCACACAAAGTAAATCCCATTGATTTTGAAAATGCCGAAGGAAATTTGGCAACTGCAAATGCCTTATTTGAGTTTTTGTCTTCAAAACTCCCAGTTTCTAGATTGCAACGCGATTTAACTGATTCAACCGTCTTGAGAAACGTTGGTGTACCATTAGCCCATACGCTAATTGCCATTAATTCATTGAAAAAAGGTTTAGGTAAATTAGAATTAAATCCATCCGCAATTGAACAAGACCTGCAAGACAATTATGTAGTAATTGCTGAGGCCATTCAAACAGTGCTAAGAAGAGAGGCATATCCGCAGCCCTATGAAGCATTAAAAGATTTGACTCGAAATAATCAGAAAATTGATAAAGCTGTTTTTGACCGTTTTATCGACGATTTAGGGGTTTCTGAGGCTATCAAAACAGAATTAAAACAAATTACACCATTCAACTATGTTGGAGTAAGGGAGTAAAGTTTGTATTTTAGTAAGCCCATTTAAAAAGCCCTTTACAATTGATGGATTATTTATCAGGACTCAATGAGCCCCAAAGAAAAGCTGTACTTCATACCGAAGGTCCCTTAATGATTATTGCCGGTGCAGGATCAGGTAAAACACGTGTTTTAACCTTTCGAACTGCACATTTAATCGAACAAGGAGTTGACCCATTTGCCATTTTGTTGTTAACCTTTACTAACAAAGCGGCAGGAGAAATGAGGCATCGTATTGAGCAGGTAATCGGGAAACAGGCAAAAAACATTTGGATGGGAACTTTCCACAGTATTTTTGCTAAAATATTGCGTTTTGAAGGAGAAAAATTGGGCTATACATCAAGCTTTTCGATTTATGACACAGATGATTCCAAGTCTTTGTTGAGAAGTATCATTAAAGAAATGAATTTGGATGACAAGGTTTATAAAGTAAACTTGGTTTTAAATCGAATTTCAGCTGCCAAAAATAAATTAATTTCTCCTCAAAGTTATTTTAACAATGAGGTCATTCGAAATGAAGACCGAATGGCCAAAGTTGGAGAAATTGGAGCAATTTATAAAACCTATGCCTTACGTTGCTTCCAAGCAAATGCAATGGATTTTGATGATTTATTGTATCAAACCAACATTTTGTTCCGCGACCATCTAGATGTATTGAACAAATACCAACACAAGTTTAAACAAGTGATGGTGGATGAGTTTCAGGACACGAACGTGTCGCAGTACCTGATTACCAAAAAACTTTCAGCAGTAAATCAAAATATTTGTGTTGTAGGTGATGATGCTCAAAGTATCTATGCTTTCCGTGGAGCAGATATTCAAAATATATTAAATTTTGAAAAAGATTATCCTGATTTGACGACCATCAAGTTAGAAGAAAATTATCGATCTACACAGGCTATTGTTGGTGCTGCAAATTCGATCATCTCAAAAAATAGACACCAATTACAAAAGAATGTATTTACTTCCAATGAAAAGGGGGAAGATATTGAAATTATAAGAGCAACCACGGACTCCGAAGAAGCCCGATTAATTGCAAGTTCAATCTTTGAAGGAAAACAAAGAGATGGCTTAAATGGTTCAGATTTTGCGATTTTATATCGAACAAATGCCCAATCCAGATCATTTGAAGAGGCTTTAAGAAAACTTAATCTTCCTTATAAAATTGTAGGTGGCCTATCTTTTTACCAGCGTAAGGAAATCAAAGACCTTCTATCTTATTTACGATTTGTAGTAAATCAACAAGATGAGGAAGCTTTTAAGCGTATAATCAATTTACCCAAACGAGGTATTGGTGACACAACCATTGCCAAAATTTCTGTTACAGCAGCTGAAAACAATGTTTCTATATGGGATGTTGTTTCGAATATTCAACAATATTCAGGCAAGGGGGCCCAAGCCATTGAAAATTTTGCTGACTTGATCAAATCCTTCAAAATAATGGTTGAAGTTGACAAAAAAGATGCATACGATGTGGCAAATCATGTTGCAAAGGCTTCTGGACTATTGAGAGAATTGTATGAAGACAAAACCGTAGAAGGTTTGGCTCGTTACCAAAATATTCAAGAATTACTGAATGCTATCAAGCAATTTGTAGATTCAGAAGAAAATGAAGATAAATCTATTGCTACCTTTTTGCAATCAGTATCTTTATTGACCAATGCAGATCAAGAAGAGGAAGGAGACATTAAAGAAAAGGTTACTTTGATGACCATCCATTCGGCCAAAGGACTTGAATTTAAAAGAGTATTTTTAGTGGGCTTAGAGGAAGATCTATTCCCAAGCCAAATGATGTTGGCTAGTCAAAGTGATTTGGAAGAAGAAAGAAGACTTTTTTACGTTGCTATCACACGAGCTGAAAAACGCCTTTACATTTCTTATGCAGAATCTCGCTATCAATTTGGTCGATTAAAAACATGCGAACCCAGCAGGTTTATTGACGAACTGGATCCACAATATTTACGCATTTCAAAATTAGGAGGCAAAAAAGAAATCCAAGGATTCAAACCCGTTCAGAAGGTCGGAGGGTTTGCACAAAAAACTCCAGTTAATCAAGGTCAACAATTGGTACAAAAAGCTGCACCATCAAATTATCAGCATATAAGTAGTTCCAATTTTACTCCAAGTAATCCACTTGAATTACAAGTTGAGCAGCGAGTAGAACATCAAAAATTTGGCTTTGGAAAAATTCTTCGAATTGAAATCAATGGAGCAGAACGGAAGGCCGTTATTGCCTTTGAAAAAGGTGTAGGAGAAAAAACCTTATTACTTAGCTTTGCGAAGCTGATGGTTATCGGCTAATTTTTCTGTAAAATAAAGATGTACAGGATTGAGTGATTGTGCTGTTTCAGACAGGGTATAAAAACCTTTTTCATAAACCGCAAAGGCCACTGCTTCTCCCTGAGGTTCCAGTTTGCTTGGCACAGATTTAGGTTTTCGAGAAAGAGCCTCTGGAATGGATTCGAATTTATTTTTTTTCCAGTAATACACTTCTAAATAATTCCTTAGGGCTATTTCATTATTTTGGGAAGAAACAGAACCGCCTGTCAAAAAGTACAATTTTTCAATTAATGAAATAGAAGAATTACTTGTAGAAAACTTTAAAGTTTTAATTTTTTCTGCCTCAACTTTGGTTCCCCAGGTTTTTGAGGGGATTTTGTAGAGGATTTTATACTTTTCTCGTTTAGAAACAACAAAAATATCACTTGTCCGTTGATCTATTAAGAGAGTCTCCATATCTCTTGACTCATCTGGCAGAGAAAATTCAATAGATTCAATAGTAGAGATGATGCGATTGGGTGCTAAAAATTCTTCAAAACGAGGTTCTTCGAAGCGATGAATAAAGTAGGAAGGATATTTTTTATCATTATCTCCAATATCTGCAATATAAATCCAGGATTTACCTGCTTCATCTAAAAAGGATCCCATATCTTCCCAATCTCTATTTTTTATTCCTTTTAAAAAAAACTCCACTTTACCTTTTCCGGAATTATTTATAAGAAAAATGCGTGGAAGATCCCCTGAGTCATTATGAGTCCAAAAAAGATTAGAATTATAATTACTGGCTACAAGACCTGAAGCTTCTTTTATCTCAAGATTATTTAAAACACCTTGGTCTTTTGGATTTGAAAATTTAGTTCCTTCAACTAAGTGGTCATAAATAAAAATTGAACGACAGCCCCAAAGGAAAAGTAAAATAAACAATAATGCTCCCTTATTTCTAGATCGCATTATTTCCTCTTAAAGAAATACAAATGACTTTGATTTCCATCTGAATTTTCAGAAATTGAGTAATAGCCATCTGCAGAGGTTGAAAAAGAAACACCTTCTCCTTGGGATTCCCCTTGTTGATCTAAAGAAGAATATTTTGTTCGGCTCGGAACCACTTTTGCTTGTCTACTTAAAGCTTGGGGAATGGTTTCGTTTGTCTCACGTTTCCAATAATATATTTCTCCATAATTTCGAATAAGAATTTCTGTATTATCTGGAGAAACATTTCCGTCGGTCACATAAAAATATGTTCTAACTTCTTCATTACTTGAAAACGGATTTGAAAAATCTAAATCTTTCACAAACTCGGCTTTTGCCACATTTCCATTAACCAACTTATCAGCAGAAATCATATATAATTTCTTTAAGTCCTCACGTTTAGAAATAATGTAAACATCTTTAGTTTTTTGATCGATAAGAATGGTTTCCATATCTCTTTTTGAACCATCGGACAAGGTAAATTCCAATTTGGAAACATTGTCCAGGGTTCTATTTGAAGTACCCGTAAAATCTACCTTTGGCTCATTAAACCAATATAAAAAATAACTATTATACTGGGCATAATTATCCCCAATTTCGGCGACAAAAAGGCTAGAATTCCCATTACTATCTTTAAAAATTGAGATGGCTTCCCAATCACGATTAGGGGCACCATTTAAGGTATAGTTAATTAATCCTTTCCCATTAGAATCAAGTAAAAATATTTTATTGGGATTCCCTGAATCATTAAAGGACCAAAGATAACCAGGATTATTATTTGAATATACTAATCCAGAAGCCTCATCCAATTCGGCGTTTTCTACAATGCCTCTATCCTCATATGAACTAAACGTTGATGAGCCAATGATAACGGGTTCCAGTTTTTTCAATTGCTGACAAGAGCTAATTAAAAACAAAAACGAAATCAACAATAAAATTTTGGGACTATAATGCATCATCTTTCCTTATGGGTTGGTTAAATGTCACTCTAACCTTTTTAATCCTTTTTAAATCGACGGATTGAATTTTAAATTCAAATTCCTTAAAACTAATTTCTTCGCCTGCACTTGGTATTCTCCCAAAAAGTTCGATAAGCATCCCTCCTAAAGTTTCGCTTTCCCCTTTTGCTTCCTCAAAATAATCTTGTTCAAGGTCTAAGGCTCTATGAAAATCCATTAAGGATGTTTTGGCCTCAAACAAGTAAACATTATTTTCTAATACTTTGTAATCCAATTCCTCCACATCAAATTCATCGTTAATTTCTCCAACAATTTCTTCGATGATATCCTCCATGGTCACTAATCCTTTAGTTTCACCATATTCATTCACAACAATAGCTATGTGAACGCGCTTTTCTTGAAAATCGTATAGTAAATCGTCAATTTTTTTGTTTTCAGGAACAAAAAAAGGTTGATGAATTAATTCTTGCCAATTGAAATTCTCGTCTTTGTCAATATGTTTTAAAAGGTCCTTAATATAAAGAACACCTTCAATTTTATCTAAAGTGTCAACAAAAACAGGTACACGAGAATATCCATTTTTATTTATTTTATCCATCAATTCATGATAATTTAAAGAGGTTTCAAAGGCAATGATTTCTGGCCGGGGTCTCATAACACCTTTTACAGAAATATTGCCAAAATTTAAAATCCCTTTTAAAATATCTTTTTCTCTTTCTGAGGTGTTTTCATCAGTAGTTATTTCCAGGGCATGATTTAATTCTTGCGTAGTTAGGGTGTAGGATTTACGCTCAACTCTTTTTTCAATTAAATTTGAAATGCCCATTAAGGTTTTTGATAAGGGAGCAACTACAAATGAAAAGAACTCAATTATCGGTCCGGTAAACAAAGCAAATTTGAGATTATTTTGTTGCGACCACACCTTCGGGATTAATTCTCCAAAAAAAGTTATCACAAAGGTTACGCTAAATAATAACACTAAAACAACAATGGGTTCTTCAATAGACTCCTTCCCAACAAGTTGCTCTGTTAAGTAATTTGCAAGCGTTATAAAAATAATATTTACAAAATTGATGGAAATCAATAAGGTAGCCAACAGCTTTTGAGGTCGATTCAACAAGTTTGTTAGCGTTCTTTCTTGACTTCCATCACTATCTCTCAAAAAAGCCCTTTGCTCATTATTTAAGGAAAATAATGCTACCTCCGCCCCAGCCAAAAGAGCAGTTAAAAACAATAAAAGCAATAAAATAAATCCGATAAATAACACTGAGCCTAGATTAAATTGGGGCTCAATTTGCAATAAAAGGGGACTGGGATAAGGGTCAGCGTCCATAAAATCTTACAGATATTTGGAACAAAAATAATAAAAACCATTAAAATGGCAAAACATCATCCTCATCCATGGCCTCTAATTTTACTACTGGCTCATTCACTGAAGGACTCCCCAGATTACCCATTCCTGGTGCAGGTTTAGCGGCTTGTACACCAGCATTGGAATCGGTCCTAGAACCAATTAAATTCATCGATGTAGCTCTTATTTTATACGAACGAGCCGTATTGCCACTCTTATCTTGGTATTCTTCTGACCGAATTTTACCTTCGATGTAAACAGGATTGCCTTTTTTCAAATACTGTTCAGCAATATTTGCTAAACCATCCCATAATTCAATTCGGTGCCATTCTGTTTGTTCAACTTTTTGCCCTTCCTTATTTACATAACTTTCGGAAGTTGCAATACTAAAATTTGCGACTTTAGTGCCACTCGGCAAATGACGAATCTCTGGATCTTGTCCAAGGTTTCCTAATAAAATAACTTTGTTTACTCCTGCCATGATTAAAATTGTTTAAAGTGAAAAGGGGAATACATTTCCGCTTCAAATGTAAAAAGGATTCTAAGAATTGAAAACAGGCAATTGAAAATTATCAGTTATTAGATTTCCAATTAATACTGGTTTTCCCAATTCCTCAAGCTCTATGGCCGATTTCCACTCATATTCCCCGCCTAATTCAAATTCAAAATTATCAGGAATTTGGACATGAAATGCTTTGGAATAAATCTTTTGATGACTTAATTGATGAGGTTTAGGAGCTGGTAATTCATTTGTAAAATTTGCAAAAAATGCTATTTTTTTGTCATTAAGCAAGATTTCTTGTAAACTTAAAACACTTTCCGTTTCAATTAAATAAAACTCATATAAACCTTCCCAAATATCCTTATTTGCCCTTTTTTTGACCAAAATTTTATTATTTTTTTCAATGACAAAATAATTAAAAAACCTACTTAAAATTTTTACTTTATTTGTCTTTACGGGCAAAGAGTTAACCTTCCCATTTAAAAATGCAAAACAACCGATTTTAATAGGGCAACCATCACAATTGGGAGAAGGACTGCATTGAAGCGAGCCGAATTCCATGATACTTTGATTGAATTTTGCAGCTTGGGACTTTATGAGTAAGTCGTTGGCTAGTTTTTCAAAAATTTTACGGTTTTTTGAATCTGCGATATCGACCTCAATTCCAAAGTACCTTGCCAAAATTCTAAAAACATTTCCATCAACCACTGCATGGGGTTCACCAAAGGCAAAGGAACTAATGGCTGCGGCAGAATACGGCCCAATTCCTGGCAGTTTTATAAGTTCTTGGTAGGATTTGGGGAAGAACCCCTTAAATTGTTCCACTACTATTTTGGCCGTCTTTTGTAAATTTCTTGCTCGGGAATAATAGCCAAGTCCTTGCCAATGCCGAAGTAATACATTTTCGGGAGCAGCTGCTAAATCAAAAACTGTAGGAAAGTTTTCTTTGAATTTTTCAAAGTAAGGTAAGCCCTGCGCTACTCGGGTTTGTTGCAAAATTACTTCCGACAACCAGATTAAATACGGATCGTTTGTTTGCCTCCAAGGCAAATCGCGGGCATTTTTTTCATACCAGCTTACTAATTGTTCAGAAAAAGGATGAATAGTTGACATAATGATACCTTCAAAGATACTTTAATTTTTTTTAGATAAATCCAACAAGACCTTTTCAAATTTGAGAGAAAAGCATTACTTTTGTGTCCCCGTTCCCAAAAGGAATATTTATTTTTAGTGAAAGAGAATTTTTAAAGATTAATTATTGTGACTAAGGCAGATGTAATTGCTGAGATTGCCAGCAAAACAGGGATTGAAAAAAAAGATGTTTCAGAATCATTAGAAACCTTTTTTGAAGTAGTAAAAGATAATTTAGCTAAACAAGAAAACATTTACATCCGAGGTTTCGGAAGTTTCATCAACAAAAAAAGAGCTAAAAAGATAGCAAGAAACATTTCACTGAATACGGCTATCACAATTGACGAACATTATGTACCTAGCTTTAAACCAGCTAAAGTGTTTGTTGAGCAAGTTAAAACTAGTGTAGTACCTACAGAAAACTAGGGCCTTTTAAATGGTTCAAGCTTATGAAAAAGTCATTTTTGATTATTATTGGCGTTGGACTGGCATTGATTTACGGATTATTTCAATTGCCGAAAGGAAATGTGAGTAAACAAAATCTTGCTTCGGCAGGAGCTGCCAACCGAGACGCGGGTGGAGAAACATTGAAAGAAGAGAAAAACGAAGAAACTAGCCATGCGGCTCCAATTTCTGAGGCTCTCCAAAAGAAAATCGCAGGATTGAAAATGGAATTAGCCCAAGCGAAAGGAGGTCCAAAAGAATTAAATTCCTTGAAAGAGCTCTTAAAGGCATTTTCAGAAGGAAATCGATTGGATAGTGCAGGATTTTATGCTGAAAAATACACCAATGAACACCCTTCAGTGGCAAATTGGAACATGACAGCAGAACTTTATTTCCAAGCCCAAACCTATGCATTAAATGCACAAAAAGGACAAGCTATGGGAGCAAAGGCTAGAGAATTTTTCGAAAAAATATTGTCGCAAGATCCGAATAACCTATTGGTAAAATCAAATCTTGCAATGACATATGTGGACACTCAAACACCGATGAAAGGGATTACTCTTTTACGCGAAGTGATTGAACAAGACCCGACATTTGTGCCGGCATTGTTTGATTTGGGTGTTTTGTCCATCAAATCGAATCAATTTGGGAAAGCCTCAGAGCGATTCGCACAGATCTTAAAGTTGCAGCCCAACAACTACAAAGCCGAGTTAAACCTTGGTTTTTGTTTGGCGCAATTAGAGAAAAAATCAGAAGCTGTGGAACATTTAAAACGAGTTGAAAAGCTTAGCAAAGACTCAGAGGAAATCAAAGCAGCGAAAGAACTACTTGCAGAAATGCAAAGCCATTGAGTTTGAAAATCAAACTCGTACATTTTTTACAATATAAACGCTTAAAGGTATGCCTTGCGGAAAGAAAAGAAAGAGACATAAGATCTCAACTCACAAAAGAAAGAAAAGACTTAGAAAGAATCGTCACAAGAAGAAATAATTCCTTATTTCTGTGAAGTTTAACACAAAAAACAGGCATTTAAATTAATTGCCTGCTTTTTGTGTTTATATCTATCTAAATCATTTTTCGTCTGAACAATTGTGAGTAATGAACTAATCATTAATTCTACACCCACGGGTGATAGAATTGCCCTTTTGCAAGACAAAAGGTTAGTAGAATACCATATAGAGCAGTCGGAACCCCAATTTTCTGTGGGCGACATTTACCTAGGAACCGTGCGCAAACTGGTTACGGGTTTAAATGCTGCCTTCATCGACATTGGATATGAAAAAGACGCATTCCTACATTATCATGATTTAGGTCCACACCTAAATACCCTCAATAAATTTACCAAAGAGGCAATGACCCAAAATGGGAAAAATGCCAAAGTGGAAAAAATAAAATTGGATGAGGAAATTGATAAACTAGGAAAGATTGACAAGGTATTGACCAAGGGTCAACCTATTTTGGTACAGGTAGTAAAAGAACCTATTTCTACCAAAGGACCTCGTTTATCGTGCGACATATCCATTGCTGGAAGATTTTTGGTATTGGTTCCCTTTGCAAATGGGGTAAATATCTCAAAAAAAATCACATCTAAAGCAGAAAGAAATCGCTTGCAAAAGTTGATGTCGTCTGTAAAACCCAAAAACTTTGGGGTGATTGTACGTACTGTAGCGGAGGGAAAAGCCATTGAAGAAATGGAAATGGACCTTCGCGATTCCATCGCCAAATGGGAAGATGGAATTAAGAAATTAGGCAATGCGAAGCCTAATGACCGAATTATTGGAGAAATGAGTCGAGCAACTTCCATGTTGCGCGATTTATTAAACAATGATTTTGACAACGTGATGATGGATAGCCCTGAGGTTTATCAAGAAGCCAAGGATTATGTGCATCATGTTGCCCCTGAAAAAGAAAAAATAGTCAAACTACATACTGGGAAAACAAAATTATTTGAACAAGTAGGCATTGAAAAGCAATTAAAGATGCTATTTGGTCGTTCTGTATCTTTACCAGGTGGTGGATATTTGATTATTGAACACACTGAAGCCTTACATGTTATTGATGTAAACTCAGGGAATAAATCCAATTCTGAGCAAGATCAAGAAGCCACAGCTGTAAGTGTGAACCAAGAAGCAGCCAAAGAAATTGCGCGACAGCTTCGTCTAAGAGATATGGGTGGAATCATTGTAGTTGATTTCATCGATATGAAAAAAGCAGAAAATCGGAAGAAAATTCAAGATTTAATGCGTGACGAAATGCGCCCTGATCGATCCAAATACACAATATTGCCTTTGTCCAAATTTGGATTAATGCAAATTACTCGTCAGAGGGTCCGACCAGAAATGAATGTTTCCACTGTTGAATCTTGTCCAACTTGCGGCGGAACAGGAACAATCACGGCAAGCATTGCAGTTTCAGAAATCATTGCACAACACGTTGAGCATTTGGTTTCAAAGCAAAACGAAAAGGATTTGACTATTTTAGTGCACCCTTTCCTTTTTGCTTACTTTACAAAAGGCTTCCCTTCTATCCGAATGAAGTGGTTTTTCAAATTCAAAACCTGGATTAAACTGAGAGAAGATTCTTCTTTAGGTTTAACAGACTTTAAATTTTTAAACCGAAACGAGGATGAAATTGAATTATCGTCTTAAATTTTTAGTACTACTTCTTTGTCTTTTTTCACTAAATGCAAACGCACAATGGTGGAAAAAGACAGAAGAAGCAGAAAAAGAGCGTTCCAAAGGAATGTTGCTTTTCACCTCCGAATTTCAAGTGGAGGCTACCTATGCCATTAACCAAATGTATAATTACAAATTCCCGGAAGCAGAAAGGGAATTTAATTATCTTAAAATCAAATACCCCCAACATCCCCTACCCGATTTATTACTTGGACTTGTACAATGGTGGAAAATTGTACCAAACACCCAAAATGAAATTTATGATGAACGTTTCAACGAATTCATGGATTCGAGTATTGAAAAGGCTGAAAAAATTTGGGATGATACCGAGAATCCGGAAGCTGCATTTATTTTGGCCGCATCCTATGCTTTTAAAGGCAGGTTACATGCTGAAAGACAACATTGGACCAGAGCTACCTGGGCGGCCAGAAATGCCTTGAAATATTTAGAAGAGTGCAGAGATTTTGCAGACTTTAGTCCTGAAATATTATTTGGAGATGGTTTGTACAATTATTATTACCACTTCATCAAAAAGAATTTTGCCCTGTTGAGACCTGTTTTGTGGTTGTTCCCAAAGGCTAACAAAGACCAGGGTATCAAACAAATTGAAAAGGCCGTTTACCAAGCTTTTTACACTCGAACAGAAGCAAGGTATTTTTTATTACAAATTTATGCAATGGAAGGCATGAGTAATAAATCCTATGATTTGGCAAAATACACACACGAAAATTATCCTGACAATCCTTATTTCCACAGATACCATGCAAGGGAGGCCTATATGCAGGGAAATATGGAGGAGGCAACGCTATTGTCAAAACAAATTTTAGAGCGAATAGATAATCATGAAGTAGGCTATGAAGCAGTTTCGGGCAGATATGCAAGTTATATTTTGGGCTATTATCAATTATATGTTTTACGCAACCTTCCTGAGGCCAAAATGTACTTCGAAAAATGCATTGATTTTTCAAATCAAACTGGCACCAAAGAATCTGGTTATTATTGGGCTTCTTTACTAGGTTTGGCAAGAATCTCCTTTCAAACAAAAGATTATGATAAGGCGGTAGACTATTGCAAAAATGTTTTAGAGAATGCAGATAAAAAATCGGCTCAACATTCAGAGGCCAAAAAACTGCTTTCAGAGGCCAAAAAAGCAAGGAGAAAGTCTAAGTAAACAAATTTAACAATTCCTTAACATTGACTTTACAAAGTTTGTATAGTTTTGCAATCATATTTGCACCAATATAAATTTTAAAACAATGTTTGGACTAGAACCAACTCTATTTTTCCTCTTATTTTTCTGCCTTTTTGCTGCCTGTGCATTTGAATTCGTGAACGGATTTCATGATACAGCCAATGCAGTCGCAACAGTTATTTACACACATTCCTTAAAACCAACCCAAGCAGTAGTTTGGTCTGGATTTATGAATTTCCTAGGTTTATTAACCGGAGGAGTAGGTGTAACAATGAGTATCATTGGGCTACTACCCACAGAGCTTCTCATAGACGCAGATGTTTATCACTCCATGTCAATGGCCTTAGCTATGTTGATTTCAGCAATCTTGTGGAATGTGGGCACATGGTATTTCGGTATTCCTGCATCAAGTTCTCACACTTTAATTGGTTCAATTATCGGTATTGGCGTTGGTCACGCATTATTACCTGAAAATTCAAATAAAGGCATTTCAAGTATCAATTGGGACAAAGCTTTAGAAATAGGGCAAGCGTTATTATTGTCTCCATTATTTGGTTTTGCTTTGGCAATTATCCTAATGTATGTTTTGAAAAAATCAGTAAAAAACAAAGAAATTTTCAAAGAGCCTAAGAAAAATTCCCCTCCTCCAACATGGATTAGAGGTATCTTGATCGCAACTTGTACATTAGTGTCTTTTTTCCATGGAAGAAATGATGGACAAAAAGGAATTGGTTTGGTAATGGTAATTTTAATTGCTTTTTTACCAGGTTATTTTGCTATAAATACGAATTTAAATATTAGTCAAGTAAAAACCAGCTTAGCGGTTGTTCAAACCATTTCTGCAAAAATAGATACAGTTCCATTATCAGAAAAAGAAAGAGAAAGTTATCATAAATTAGTTACATCAAGTTCTGATTTAAATACAATTGTAAATGCTCCTACTTTCAACAGCGAAAATTTATCAAATTCTCAAAAATTTGATGTGCGCAAGGCTGCATTAACAATTAATAAACATTCCAAAAAATTATTAGAGAGCGAATCCATTGCACTTTCAGATGCAGATAAAAAGTCTTTGAAAAAAGCAACACAAGGAGATAAAGCACCATTCTTTAGTTTTGGAGGAAACTCTTCAAGTGGTATTGCAGGTGTAACTGATTTTGCACCAGGATGGGTAATGTGGATGGTAGCGCTTTCATTAGGTTTAGGAACAATGGTAGGTTGGAAAAGAATTGTAGTTACCATTGGAGAAAAAATTGGAAAACACCATTTGACTTATGCCCAGGGTGCATCTGCAGAATTAATTGCATCCGTAACTATTGGCTTGGCAACTGCATACAAATGGCCAGTGAGTACTACCCACGTTTTATCATCTGGGATTGCAGGTACAATGGTAGCATCAAAAGGTATTAAAAACCTTCAAGGAGGAACTGTAAAAAGTATCGTAATGGCATGGGTTTTAACCTTACCTGTAACAATCATCCTTTCTGCCTCATTATTCGTCTTATTCAGATGGATTGCTGCATAAAAATTTAATCAAATTTAACGGGGGACCCCTCCCCCGTTTATTCAACACCAATATAAAATGAAAAAAATATTTGGAGCCATTTTGGTGGCACTCACCCTTTTTATGTCCAATTCCTATGGACAAGGGCCACGTTCTTATTATCATATTTCTAATGGTTGGACCGATTTAAATGTTTCGGGAAAATTAGCTGGTAAGTTTTCTTGGCAAATTGAAAACCAACACAGAAGAGAAGATATGCAAGGAGATTATAACGAAAGTACTACTTCGGGAAATCCTTATAACAACCTTAATCAACATGTTTTCCGCCCTTATATTCATTATCAAGCAAATCCAAATGTTAGATTTTCACTAATGCCACTGGGTTGGATTGGATCAAATAGATTTAAAGATGGAAAACCATCTGCATTTTTCGCAGAATTACGAATAGCACCACAAGTAATTTTATCACAACAAATTGGTCGATTAAAAATTGATCACCGTTTACGCTATGAATTCAGGTGGTTGGGTGCAAATCAGTCGGTGGACGAGAAAAGCTTTTTATATGGAGGAGATTTTAGCACATCAACTTTCAAAGAAAGATTTCGTTACCAGTTAAAGGGTACAATGCCATTGAATAAAACAAAAATGGAAGATAAAACATTGTATGCACAAGCCTATAATGAATTATTTGTTAACATGGGACAAAATGTTGCTAACGTCAATTTATTAGATCAAAACCGGGTGTTAATCGGATTAGGGTACAGATTTAACAAATTTTATTCTGTAGAAGCGGGTTACATGCAACAGGTAATTTTTCGTTTCAACAATGCTGACAAAAACAACGTAGATGTAAACAATATCCTACAGTTAAATCTAGCCATTTCAAATTTCGAAGGGATATTTAAGAAATAGCAAAAGCAATTTTTTATCTTTGTACTTTCGAAGAACATGAAAGCACAAATCATTAAAAAATATTTTCCTCAAATTACAGAAAAGCAGCTCAAGCAATTCGAGCTGCTTTTTCCATTGTACCAGGAGTGGAATGAAAAAATAAATGTCATTTCAAGAAAAGACATTGAAAATTTGATGGAACATCATGTGTTACATTCTTTGGCAATAGCGAAATTTATTGACTTTAATGTTGGATCAGAAATTTTAGATGTAGGTACAGGTGGAGGTTTTCCTGGAATCCCGTTGGCCATTATGTTTCCTGAATGCCAATTTACTTTAATCGATTCAATCGGTAAAAAAATACGAGTGGTTGAAGAAGTTTCAAAGGCTTTAGGATTAAAAAATGTGTTGGCAATTCATGGCCGGGCAGAGCAATTGACTACCGATTATGAGTTCATTGTTAGTCGCGCAGTAACCCGAATGGCCCCATTTTATGATTGGGTTAAATTTAAAATTAATCGCAACAATTACCACAAAATAAAGAACGGATTAATCTGTTTGAAAGGTGGTGATTTAAAGGAAGAATTAGAGGAATTTGGGAAAAAACATAAAGTAATTGAATTGTACGATTACTTTGAGGAGGAATTTTTTGAGACCAAAAAATTAGTGTATGTCCCAATGTAAAATTTCTGTTGCACTTTGTACATATAATGGTGAAAAATATCTCAGAGAACAACTCGAGAGTATTTTTCAACAAACATTACCTGTGCACGAAATTATTCTTTGCGATGATGGTTCTAAAGACAGAACCTTAGACATTGCGAAAGAATTTATTGGGAGAAAGAGTATTGATTTTCAAATTTTTTCAAACGAAAAAAATTTAGGCTCCACTAAAAATTTTGAGGCATGTGCCTTAAAATGCACAGGAGACATTATCTTTTTTGCAGACCAAGACGACCGCTGGTTGCCAAACAAAGTTAAACGCACGCTAGAAATGTTTGATATGCATCCAGAATGGCAAGCCGTTTTTTCAAATGCAGAAATAATTGACTCCAATGGAAAACAAAAAGGGAAAACCTCTTTTGAATCTATTGAATTTACAGAAAAAGCACAGCAAAATTGGCGGGCAGGCAAGGCGTTTGATATTTTATTAAGAGGATATGTTGTAACAGGTGCAACTTTGGCTGTCCGTTCAAAGGTAATTGACAAGCTATTTCCTACACCTGATTTATTTCCTGAATTAATTCATGATGGTTGGGCGGCCATGTACCTAGCAGCATTCAATCAAATTGGATTTACAAACGAATGTTTAATAGAGTATAGGGAGCATGAAAGTCAACAAGTAGGTTTTCGTCCAAATTTAAACAATGTTTCAATATGGAACAGATTAACAAGGGGTACGGAAGCGAAACTGGAAAAGGTATTACCAAAGTTACAAAAGGCAAAAGCCCTAAATGAATACTTTTCTAAAAATGAATTATTCTCCGAAAATGTACGAAATAAAATTTTCAATAGGTATAAACATTTTGAATTTAGGTATAATTTGCCTAAAAACAGAATTTTAAGAATAGTACCTATTTTTGAAAAATTAGTTTCAGGCAGTTATAAAACAAATGAAGTGGGGAAATGGTGGAGAACAGTTTTAGGTGATATTTTTGAATAAATGAAAAAGGTTGTAATTGTCATTCCGGTTCATCAAAAGGAGCTCAACAAAGATGAGCAAAAATCTCTTGCGCAATGCCAAAAAATTCTGGGACATTATCCTATCTATTTTGCGGCACCGGAAGGTTTAAATCCTAGCTATTTTTCAACCATAAAAAACTACCAAATTAAGTATTTTGACGAAAAATATTTTAAAAGTCCAAAATCCTATAATCAATTTTTGGTAACCAAAGAGTTTTACAAATCTTTCCAAGATTACGAATACATGTTAATTTACCAAGTTGACACATTTGTTTTTTCTGATCAACTGCTCGAATGGTGTGAAAAAGGCTTCGATTATATTGGTGCCCCCCAATTAAACGAAAACCATTTTAACAATCCTGGCTACAAAAATTCGCTATGGAATCCACTCCTATTAAACGGTGGTTTATCCTTGAGAAAAATATCTTCTTTTATCAGATTACTCAATATCTATCATTTGTTTTATCCAGAATGGCCTGGACATGAAGACGCCTTGTTTTCCTTTCAACTAAGAAGAGCATGGCCACTTCGATTCTTATTTAATTTGCCTACTTGGCAAACGGCGCTTCAATTTGCTTTTGAAGCAGAGCCAGAAAAATGTTATGAATTAAACGGAAAACAATTGCCTTTTGGTTGCCATGCCTGGGAAAAATTTAATCCCCAGTTTTGGAGTCAATTTATGGGTTAAATGTCGTATTTTTGTAAAAAAATTGACATCATACCGTGAACAAGAAAGTAGTACTCATGATTTTAGATGGTTGGGGAATTGCCACCAACCCAAAGGTTTCTGCCATTGATGCAGCAAAAACTCCATTTATTGACTCTCTATACCAAAAATATCCTCATTCTAAGCTAGAGGCCTCTGGCCTAGCCGTTGGTTTACCAGAAGGACAAATGGGAAATTCGGAAGTTGGACACATGAATTTGGGTGCTGGTAGAGTGGTTTATCAAAATTTGGTGCGAATCAATAAGGCTGTTACTGAAAATACATTGGGACAAGAGCCTGAGTTAGCCAAAGCATTTGATTATGCAAAGGCAAATAACAAATCGGTTCATTTCATCGGTTTGGTTTCAGATGGGGGGGTGCACGCACACATTGAGCATTTAAAATCTTTGTTAAGCAGTTCTCAAGAGGCTGGCTTATCAAACGTTTTTGTTCATGCATTTACGGATGGTCGTGATTGTGATCCAAAATCTGGATTGAAATTTTTAACAGACTTACAAAATCATTGTCAAAAAACAGGGGCAAAAATTGCTTCAGTCACAGGTAGATATTATTCCATGGACCGCGATAATCGCTGGGAGCGTGTAGCATTAGCCTACAATGCCATGGTAAAAGCCGAAGGCACACCAAGTCAAGATGTTTTGAAATCCATTGAAGCATCGTATGCAGAAAATGTTACGGATGAATTCATCAAGCCGATCATTATGACAGATGCTGCTGGTGCACCAGTTGCAAAAATTGAAGAGGGCGATGTGGTTATTTGTTTCAATTTCCGAACAGATAGAGGTAGAGAAATTACACAAGCCTTGACCCAGAAAGATTTCCATGAGCAAAATATGTACAAAATGAATTTGTATTATTTGACCATGACTGAATATGACAAAGAATTCCAAGGAGTTCGTGTAATTTTCAATGATTCTAATTTACCAATGACAATGGGTGAGGTGTTGGAAGGAGCAGGTAAAAAGCAAATTCGAATAGCAGAAACAGAAAAATATCCACACGTAACCTTCTTTTTCTCAGGAGGTAGAGAACAACCTTTTGAAGGACAAACAAACATTTTAAGAAATTCTCCAAAAGTAGCAACGTACGACTTACAGCCAGAGATGTCGGCAGGAGAATTGCGTGATGCCCTAATTCCTGAATTGGAAAAAGAAGAAGTTGATTTTGTGTGTTTAAATTTTGCGAATCCAGACATGGTTGGCCATACGGGTGTTTTCTCTGCAGTAGTAAAAGCGGTCGAAACCGTTGATGCTTGTGCGCAGGCAGTAGTTGAAACTGGATTACAACATGGCTATTCTTTCATTATTATTGCTGACCATGGAAATGCAGATGTGATGATCAACGAAGATGGAAGCCCAAATACTGCTCACTCTACAAATTTGGTGCCATGTATTTTAGTCGACAAAGACTTCCATCCTACCATGAAAAATGGTAAATTGGGAGATGTATCACCTACCATATTAAAAATGATGGGAGTTGCACAACCTAAAGAAATGACAGGAGAAACATTGTTTTAAATAATTGAATTTATGGCAAAAGTTGTAATTTTTGGTAATGAATTAACGGCAGAATTAGCCTTATTCTATTTACAAACAGATAGTGAGCATGAAGTCGTTGCCTTCACGGTCAATCAAGAATACATCAAAGAGCCAAGCTACAAAGGACTTCCACTTGTTCCATTTGAGGAAGTTGAAAAACTTTACCCACCTACAGAATTTTCCTTTTTCGCTCCTTTAACAGAGCGCGAAATGAATAGAATGCGTGCAAGGATATATCAAGAAGCCAAAGATAAAGGATACTCTTTTATTTCCTATATAAGTTCAAAAGCTACAGTTCTTACCGATCAAATTGGTGAAAACTGTTTTATTTTAGAAGATAACACGATTCAGCCCTTTGTAAAAATTGGGAATAATTGTGTGTTGTGGTCGGGGAATCACATTGGTCACCATGGCACTATTGGCGACCATGTGTTTTTCACCTCGCACGTAGTACTTTCAGGACGTTGTATTGTAGGTGATTATTGCTTTTTTGGCGTAAATGCAACCATAAGAGACCTTTCTAATTTAGGAGAAGGCACACTCATAGCAATGGGAAGTAATTTAACCAAACAAAAAACAGAGCCTTGGACTATTTGGAAGGGAAATCCGGCAGAGGTTGCTAAGATAAGTAGTAAGGATATAAAGATTTAATCGAAATGTTCTACCTTTGTGGGATATTTCAAAATCACAGCGTTTAAAATGAGTTCAATTTTAATTACAGGTGTTGCCGGACTAATTGGAAGTAGATTTGCAGATTGGTTAATTGAAAACAAACCTGAATATACAGTTGTAGGAATCGATGATATGTCGGGCGGGTACAAGGAAAATATCCATGAAAAGGTGGTGTTTTATCAAACCAATCTTGTATCTGACGTAAAGGAAGTTGAGAAGATTTTTAATAAACACCAGCCAACTTACGTATTTCATTTCGCGGCCTATGCAGCAGAGGGTTTATCCCCTTTTATTAGAACTTATAATTACGACAACAATTTGCGTGCAACTGCCCTAATTGTTAACGAATGCATCAAGAATAACGTTAAAAGACTCGTTTTTACCTCAACTTTGGCAGTTTATGGTGAAGGATATGGTGGGGTTTTCAACGAAGAACAAATACCTAAACCAATAGATCCTTATGGTGTTGCAAAATATGCCTGTGAAATGGACATTCAGATAGCTGGAGAACAGCACAATTTGGATTGGTGTATTATTAGACCTCACAATGTGTATGGTATTAAGCAAAATATTTGGGACAAATACAGAAATGTATTAGGTATTTGGATGTACCAATATCTGAACAATGAAAAATTAACCATTTTTGGTGATGGTTTACAAACGAGAGCATTTAGTTTTATAGATGACACATTAGAACCCTTCTGGAATGCCGCTGTTTTACCAGAAGCAAGTAAAGAAATCATCAATTTGGGGGGAATAAAAGAATATTCAATCAAACATGCTGCCGAAATTTTAGTGAAAATATTAGGTGGAGGGGAAATTGAATATTTAGAAGCTCGCCATGAAGTTAAGCACTCGATTCCAACTTGGGAAAAATCGGTAGAATTATTGAACTTTAAACACACCACCGATTTGGAAGATGGTCTAACAAAGATGTGGGAATGGGCACAAACACAACCCAACAGAGAGCGTTTTGTATGGCCAACTTATGAATTAGAAAAAGGAATTTACCAATTTTGGAAAAACTAGTCTGAAAAAATAATCATGAAAAGCCCTAAAAATTTAGGGCTTTTTTTTATTGAAAAAAGGCTTTCAACTTCTCTTCTTCCTGAAATCCTGTAACTTTTTGAATTAATTTCCCATTTTTGAATACCAAAAATGCGGGAATCTCATCAATTCCGTAAGATTGCAAGATGGCTTGATTCCCGTCTGCCTCTACTTTTAAAACTTTTACTTTTCCGTCGAATTCGGTAGCCAATTTGTCAACAATTGGCATCATTTTGATACAAGGTGCGCACCATTTCGCAAAAAAATCAACAACAACATGAGATTCCTTTTGAATAATGGTATCAAAATCAGATTTTTTCCAAGCCTGGTCGTGTTTCACTGCGGGAACACCTTCTAAAGGTTTCATTTTGGTAGTCCATTTCAAATAGCCACCCTTCAATTCTGTGACTTGAAAACCTTCTTTGCGCATTATTTCAGCGGCTTGAGCGGAGCGACCACCCGAAAGACAGTACACTAAAATTGGCTTAGATTTATCTAAACCTTTGATTTTTTCCAAAAATTCTGGAGAACGGAAATCAATATTTTGGGCCTTGGGTAGGTGTCCCCCACCAAATTCTCCTGGGGTACGAACATCCACCAAGGATGCAGTTGGATTTTCTTTGATAGCTTTTTCAAATGCATCAGGTTCTACGGTCTGGGAATAGGACAAAAATGAAATCCCAAAAGTAAATAGGAATATGCCAAGAATATTTTTCATATAAAAAGCTTATTAACAGATATTTAATGAGTTAAGTACAAAAATAGGATGGAAATTTGGTAAATTTTCCCTTATTTTGCACTGCAATTTATGCAATTAGATTTGTAATATAATTTTAAACTATAATTTTTAAAAGATGAGTGCAATACAGTATGTACACGCCAGACAAATTTTAGATTCTCGCGGAAATCCTACAGTTGAGGTTGATATTAGAACAGAGGACGGAGCTTTTGGTAGAGCTGCGGTACCATCAGGAGCATCAACAGGTATCCACGAGGCGGTTGAACTTCGTGATGATGACAAATCGGTTTACGTTGGAAAAGGAGTTTTAAAGGCGGTTGAGAATGTAAATACAAAAATTGCTGAAGAATTATGGGGCTTAGAAGTTTCTGAGCAAAACATGATTGACCGTTTAATGATCGAATTAGATGGTACTTCAAACAAAGGAAATTTAGGCGCAAACGCAATCTTAGGTGTATCTATGGCGGTTGCTAAGGCTGCAGCACAAGAGGCTGGTTTATCACTTTACCGTTACATCGGTGGTGTAAATGCAAACACCTTACCAGTTCCAATGATGAACATCTTAAACGGTGGTTCACACGCAGACAACTCAATCGACTTCCAAGAATTTATGGTAATGCCAGCGAAAGCAGAGAGCTTCTCTCAGGCTTTACGTATGGGTACTGAAGTTTTCCATGCATTGAAAGGTGTATTGAAAAGCAAGGGATATTCTACAAACGTTGGTGATGAGGGTGGTTTTGCACCAAATATCAAGTCGAACGAAGAGGCTATCGAAATCGTTTTACAATCGATCGAAAAAGCAGGTTACAAGCCAGGTGAGGAAATCTTCATTGCAATGGATGCTGCTTCTTCTGAGTTTTATGATGAAAAAACAGGTTTGTACACTTTCAAGAAATCGGATGGTAAGCAATTGAATTCTATGGAAATGGCTGCTTATTGGCAGACTTGGGTAAACAAATACCCTATCATTTCTATCGAAGATGGTATGGCTGAAGACGATTGGGCAGGTTGGGCTGAGCAAACTAAATTGATCGGTTCTAAGTGTCAATTGGTAGGTGACGATTTATTCGTAACAAACGTAAAGCGTCTACAAGAAGGTATCGAAAAAGGTGTAGCAAATGCGGTGTTAGTTAAGGTAAATCAAATTGGTTCATTGTCTGAAACAATTGATACGGTTAACTTGGCGAAGCGTAACTCATACAAAAACATTATGTCGCACCGTTCGGGAGAGACTGAAGATGCTACAATTGCTGACTTGGCAGTTGCATTGAACACAGGACAAATCAAAACTGGTTCTGCATCTCGTTCAGACCGTATGGCAAAATACAACCAATTGTTGCGTATTGAGGAGGAATTAGGAGCAAACGCATATTTCCCTGGTTTAAAATTCTAATTTAAATGGAATTCATCAAGCGCTGGTTTTGGGGTCCTTATAGGTTTTATGTGATTACAACCTGCGCTTTGATTGTTTGGATGGCTTTTTTGGACACGAATGATTTTTTGGTTCAATACAGATTATTCAGCGAATTAAACCATTTGAAGTCGGAAAAAGTTTATTATCAACAGCAGCTCAAAGCCTTAGAAAAGGAAAAGCGGCAGGTAATGGGCAATCCGGCCTTATTAGAAAAATACGCAAGAGAGAAGTATTTTATGAAACGCCCGAAAGAAGATATTTACATTCTGGTGGATGATCAAAATAATGGAATTGAATAAAAAATAAGCCGTGCAATACGGCTTATTTTTTTATTTTCAGTTTTTTATCTATCTTTGCACCTCTCTACGGGAATAGTATAATGGTAGTATGCAGGTCTCCAAAACCTTTGGTCAGGGTTCGAATCCTTGTTCCCGTGCAAAATTTATAAATTAAAAACCCTTTTAGGGCCAGCTATGAGCAAATTTACATCCTTATTCAAGGAATCTTGGGTGGAGGTTACCGAAAACGTAACCTGGCCAAAATATTCTGAATTACAGAGTAGTTCAGTATTGGTTTTAGTAGCATCATTAATCTTCGCTGTATTAGTAGGATTAGTTGATTTAGCATTCAAATCTGGCTTAGATTTGTTCTACAGTTCTTTTTAATAAAGCTATAGCCTTTTAACCAAGAATTCGATGGCAGAAACTAAATGGTATGTTCTTCGCGCAGTAGCAGGACAAGAGAAAAAAGTTAAAAATTACATGGAGAATGAATTGGCACGCCAAGGTGTTGCAGATTCTGTTCCTCAGATTTTAATCCCAACAGAAAAAATTTATGAAATCCGTAAGGGTAAAAAAGTGATTCGTGAGAAAAACTTGTTCCCTGGGTATATCATGATTGAGGCCGACTTGGCAGGTGAAGTGAGTCACATCTTAACTTCTACTCCTGGTGTTATCGGTTTCTTGCAATCTACTAATGAGGAGATTGAAGAGACTAAGGTAGAAGGTGGAAAAATCAAGAAAGTAAAGGTAATGGTTAAAAAACCTATGCCTTTGGCACAGTCTGAAGTTAACCGTATGTTAGGTAAGGTTGACGAAGCTGCAGCTGTTGAAGAATTTGAAAATATTTCATTCATCAAGGGAGAAACAGTTCGCGTGATGGATGGTCCATTTGCAAGTTTTGAAGGAACAGTTGAAGACATCAACGAACATAGCCGTAAATTACATGTTATGGTTAAAATCTTCGGCCGTAGCACACCACTTGAATTAAATTATGCGCAGGTGGAGAAACTTGTTAATTAGTGAGCAGAGTGAGCTAGTTAGCAAAGTGGGCTAATAAAAATCTTATTAAAAAGTCTGTAGGAAACTACGGACTTTTTTTGTGGCTTCAAGGGCTCAGCCTACTAAAAAAGTAAAAAGCCTCGGATTTAAATCCGAGGCTCTAGAAAGTATTGTTTCACTATTCATTTTTCACTTTTCACTCTTCACTCTTCACTTTTCACTCTTCACTTAAAAAGAGTATTCCGTCTTTGTCTTATACACCTCCCCTGGTCGTAAAACGGTGCTTGGGAATTTCGGTTGATTAGGT
Organism: Sandaracinomonas limnophila; assembly: GCF_004005965.1. Classification (GTDB taxonomy): domain Bacteria; phylum Bacteroidota; class Bacteroidia; order Cytophagales; family Spirosomataceae; genus Sandaracinomonas; species Sandaracinomonas limnophila. The sequence continues at coordinate 500,163 of NZ_SACY01000002.1, forward strand.
GAATCTGGAAAATGCTGCGTTTCTAAGCAAAAGCCTGAACGTTGCTGAAAGAATTGTCCCGGTAAACCCTCTACTGTCCCATTCAAGAAGTTTCCTGTATAAAATTGCGTAGCAGGCTGGTCGGTAAACATTTTCATTTTTCTGCCTGAACTTGGCTCAAACACTTCTACAACTTGCTCAAATTTCTTAGGGTCTTTATCGAATACCCAGCAATGATCATATCCATTTCCAATTTGAATCTGCTCTTCGTTGGCTGCTATTCGATCTCCAATTGTATGCATCGTAGTGAAATCGAAGGCGGTGCCTTTGACAGCCCTAATTTCTCCAGTTGGTATCAAGCCCTTATCTACAGGAATGAACTTCGAGGCGGCAAGTTTGATTTGATGCGAAGTAATCTTATTTTGTGGATTTCCTGTTAAATTAAAATAGGTATGATTGGTTAAATTCACAACTGTTGGCTTATCGGTAGTAGCCTCGTATTCTATAGAGATAGCGTTGGTATTTTTTAATGTATAGGTAACTTTTACTGATAGGTTTCCAGGATACCCTTCTTCCATGTCTTTCGACAAATAGGTCAATTCCAACTTTGGTTCTGAACCGTCAATGGCTTTTGCCGACCAGAGTACTTTGTCAAATCCTTGCTTCCCTCCATGTAAGGCATTTTCTCCATTGTTGATGAACAATGAATATTGTTTGCCATCTAAGGTAAATTTACCCTTCGCAATTCTGTTACCATATCTACCCACTAAAGCACCGAAAAATGGATTCCCTTTAACATAAGCGTCCAAAGACTCTAATTTAAGGACAACATTATCAAAATGCCCATTTTTATCTGGCGCAGTCAAATATGTAAGTAAACCCCCATAATTAGTGATTCGGGCTTCCATACCGTTTTTGTTTTTTAAAGTATATAAATCGGCTGTTCGACCATCTGGCAAGGTGCCAAAAGTAGATTTTTGAATATTATTCATTTGTGCAAATGAGTTAAAAGTGAGCAAAGTGAGCAAAGTGAGCAAAGTTTTCATTTTGAATTATGAATTATGAATTATGAATTAACAATTTATTTATCATAATTCATAACTTTCAACCCTTTTCCACTTACCTGCAAATAAAGTACTTGGTCCATAGAACGTGGAACCACAATTTGTTGCAAGGTTTGATAAATTATAAAAGCTGAAAGGGTCTGTCCAGAGCTGTTAGTCCAGGATGCACTTTTACCTATCATTTCCTTGGGGACTTCTAAATTAATTACCCCTGAAGTAACAGGATTTGGATATATTCTAAATTCATTACCATTTTCTTCAATCCCTAACACATTTTGAACCTGTAGGGTTTGTTTCACTTCATTGCTTTTGCATCCGAAACTGGAAGTTCCAAATACTTTTAAGTCTCCATTGATTGCACTGGGTTTGAGCTTTATTGTATTAGTGTTTGAACTGCCTTCCCAGCCAGCCGGTGGGGTCCAAGAATAGGTTTTAATTGAATCGCTTAATTTTACTGAAAAGTCTTGCAACACTCCTGCATAAATAGTGGCTGGAGCAATTATGGAATTTTCTAATATTGGATTCTGGTGAACATAAATTGGTACTAAAAGTTTTTCACTTTCAAAGCCATTTACGGTTTGACTTACATATTGGGCCTTTGAGCCAGATGCAGTACTATTAATTACATTTTTATTTACTTGGATTTTTTGACCTTTGAGGTCTGTCCAATTAATTATGGAATTTTCATCGCCTTTTGCTGTCAATTCTATCGTTTGGCCTTGACAAAAATCTGGACTCGAAAAATTCAAAATACTAGGTACCCCAGATGGGCCGCATCCGTAATTGGGTTGGGCTACAAAACAATTTGAACAAGATCCATCTTTTGATTTGAATACGGTAAAATGATCCATAACCTCACCTTGATCATCAATAAATTTTCCTACCAATTTATTTCCGTCGACCTCAGCAAAGAAAGAACCCACTTTGTCCTTTTTATCAAATTGCATCATTTCTAAATGTCCAAACCCACTAGGTCTTCCTGTTGCACCAGAAGCACCATTGGTTACATAAATCACCCCTGATTTATTGGGTTGGGTTTGATCAAAGAAATAGGGACAAGAGTTAACAGTACCATTGTAGGCACCAGAAGAATTTTGTGGCTGATGTGTGGCAGCTTGAAAGGTATTAGAAAGTCCATAATGATTGAGCGTTGGTTTGGAACGCTCCATCGTGTGTGAATGACCCGTCAAAACTAGATCAACTTTAAATTGATCAAAAATAGGGGCAAGTGTTTCTCGCAATTTGATAAGATCTGAAACAGCGTCAGAATCGTAAGATCCTTTAGTGTATAAAGGATAATGAAAATAAACGATAGTCCAATCTTGTTTGTTTTGAGTTAAGTCATCTTTTAGCCAATTTAATTGAATATTATCAGGCTCAAAAAGTCGTTTATTGTCCTTTCCCACCGCATGAGTTTCTAAAACAACAAAATGTACATTTGCGTAATTGTAAGAAAAATAACCCTCAGAATTAGAGGGAACACCCCCCATTTCACCTTTACTGGGTAAATCAAAAATGGAATAATATGGCATACCGGGACTATCTACAATCCGGGTATTACTGTCATAGTCGTGATTTCCAGTGGAAGGAAAAAGTCCCGCCTGGTGCATAATGGGTGCATTCTGATATACATCAAAAAAATTAGATTGGTAACAATCATCGGTTCCACCACAGTACACATTGTCACCAACCGATAAAAATAAATTTGTGTATTTGTTATTCCTAAATTTCAGAAACCCATCTAAAACTGCCTGTTGCGGTTGCCCAGGATACAAGTCGCCAATTGACCAAAATGAAAATTTTGACGGCGCGCCAACTTTAGGGGCTGTAATAAAATAATAAGTAGAATCTCCCAAAACAGGCTCTCCATCTGCCTGTACTTTATAAAAATATTTTGTTTTAGGTTTTAAGTTATCGACTAAAATTGAATGGTCTGTAGCTGAAAGACTTGTAGATTTTGAAAAATTTAAATCATTTAAATTTTCACCCCAAAAAACTTTTGCATTTAGGCTATTCTTCAAACGAAACTTAATAGTTACCTCTTGGTAACTAAGCTTTTGAAGATAAGGTTTTCGAATGAACGACTGTGAGAACCCTTGAGCGGAAATCAGAAAAAATAATAAACAGAAAAAAGGGATAAGAATTGAAGTTTTATTTTTTTTGACCAGCATAAAATTTCTTTGGCAACTCGCTTTATTGGGGACAATTTACAAAATTATACCTAAAATTTTATTAGTTTACTTTTAGTTTAAACGCGTAAATTGCAGGGGGCCACCCTGGCGGGGTTAGGGGAGCCATTCCCCCAAACAAAAAACATTTTCATTACCTAATAAATCATATTTCTGTAATATCTACTTTTTCAAAAAGTGTTTTAGGAGTACAGCCATAAAATTTTTCTGTGCAACTATATAATGTCTGTCTAGATTGAAACCCAACAAGCTCACCGATATAATCTAAAGAATATTTTTTCATTAAATCATCTTTTTTATACAGTTCTATCAAATAATCCACTCGCTTTTTATTTATAAAATCTTTGATAGACATCCCATAAACTTGTCTGAAGGAAAACGATATTACTCGCTGCGGAATTTTAGATTGCAAATATATATTCTCTACCGTACATTCTGATTTGGTAAAATAATGATACGCCTCCAAAATTTGATTAATTTCCTTGCAAACATTCTCGCAATGAATTTGATATGAATCTTCTTCTGAATTTCCTGACCCATTTGAACTTTCAATGCTTTTTTGGTATTCCTTTAAATAGTGAAAATCTAAAATGTCAGGATTAAAAATCAAAAACAAGATGGAAAAACAAGCGTCCATACTCAATAGCCATTCTAGTCCTGTCGGGGAAATCGAGGGTTGATAATTTACTATATATCGATATAATAAAAACAAGTTGGAGATAGCCCGCAATACGATCATGCCAAGAATCCAATAAGTAAATTTCTTTGATTTCCAAGGATTAAAAACCAATTTTCCTTGAAGAAATTTAACCAAATTTTTAATGGTTAAAGAGGAAAACAAAAAGTACAAAAACACCTTAAAATATACATGATACAAGGGATTTAAGTACACAAATTTTGAACTATGATAAAACAAATCTCCCGTCTGAATGTATAATTTGACTTCATTTATTTTATCCTCATAACTTGCAAAATAATATTGTGTATTTTCAAGTAATTGAAATAAAAAAGGAATAAAAAAAAGTAAATGCAGCTTATTGAATTGCTTGTTGGGAAAGAAAAAGTACAAAAACGAAAGGTAACCCAAAGGTGGCAATAAATAAATGAGTGGCGAAATAGTCCGAAAAGTATAGGGGTATTTTAAAAGGTTATCTTTTTGAAAAAAAATGAAAAGAATTAAAATTAAAGCAACAACAAAAAAGTGTAAGGAAAAAAAACGCAGTGCAAGAATGTTCCTCCCTTTAACAAAAAAATAAATAGAATAGATGAAAGCAAAAAATATAAAGAACTGAAGTAGAAAATCGTATAATTGATGCATAAATTTTAAGAAAAGGATTTTATTTTAGATACTCTTTGAAAAAGTCGGATGGAGTTTGGTTGTACATCCGGTTAATCACCTTGTGTAATGTTTGCCTGCTCCCAAAACCTGCCCTTTCAGCCATTTGTTCAATGGTAAAATTAGCCCATTCTGGGGAACTTGAATGCATATTTTTGATATAGTTCAATCTCCATTTCGCTACAAAATTAGCAAAATTAGAATCGTATGTTTTCTTAATAATGGTGGAAACTTGTCGCTCGGTAACATTCAAGCTTTGGGACATTGTTTTAATAGAAAAAGAATCCTCAATAAATGGCACCTCAGTCTCCATGTAGATGTTTATTTTTTCCATTAATGCATCCCTTGGTTTTTGCTTTACATTAATGGATTCATCTTTATTACTTGTTTGATTTAACAAATCATCCTGAAAATTCTTAAACAATAATCCCGATTGAATTTTTGGAGCAAAAACTATAAAAATAAAATTATATAAGGCATCTGAAAAAACGAATGCGTCCAAAGGTTGAAATGCAAAACCATGAAAAGGGTTAAAAATTCCAAATCCCTGTAATGTTATAAGAATTAATGACAAGAATTTAAGTAAATTATCAAAAAACAACCATCTGTAAAGTTGTTTATTATTATAATACAAGGACGATTTTGCACTATTAAAATAACTTTTTATATAGAGTTGGATTGACAAAAAAGTATAAACTAAGATTGAAATAAACTTAGCAATTGTATGGTATATTCTAGGAACAAAACCTACTGTTTTATTATAGGTAATTAATTCTTTTACTTTTAAAAAATCGTCAAGAACCTGCCTTTTATATTCTAAGGAAGAAATCAAAAAAGGGAAAAGTTCAATAGTGTAAAAAACGAAAGGGAAAAAATGTAAGGCATACCAAAAAGTAAGCTTTTTGTAAGGTTTCAACGCAAAATAAGTATATAAATAGGCTGAAGGTCCTATTAGGTAATGTATTAGTGATTGATAGACATAAAAATGCGGTGCAAATGATATCTCTGGCTCAGCCAAAAAATAAGCTGAGACATTTCGAACAAAAAATGAAAGCAAATAAATACCTAAAAATAAGCTAACTGGACTCCTCTTAAAGCAAATATGCCTTATTCCAACCAACAAAAAGAAAATTGGAAGGATAAAGAAGTATAAATTTTTAAGTATAAAGTAGAACATTGAATTATTAATATAAATGCGAACCTATTTTTCAAAAAACTCTTTTGGGGTACAATTATAATGTTTTTTGACGGCCAAGTAAAAACTTTGTCGAGTACCAAATCCTGCACATTCTCCAATATAATCCAACGAATATTTTTTGTAATCTCCGTTAATTAGAAAGTTTTTTTCAATATACGCCAAACGCTTAAGATTAATGTAATCACGAAATGAAATTCCATATTTCCTGCGAATACTATTTCCAATCGTACGGGAATGCAAATGAAGCGCAGAGCTCAACAACTCTGCTGTCAATTGAGAATTTAAAAATACTTCATTCTCAGAAAAATACTGATCTATCGTTTCTGCGGCAATCTCTTCGTTGGAAATTTGCTCGGTAGAAATTTCTAAAGCTTCAAAAGTTGTAAGGTTGTTCGACAAAATAGGATTAGTAAATTTAGAGCTACGATATTTATCAGAAAACTGATTGTTCTCTTTATGTTTTTTTTCAAGTAAGTACCAAATAATTCCAACTATTGGAAAGATTAGGCTAATGGAAAAGGCGTGCATTTTATAAGTACTAAATTTTAAAAAAAAAGGTGATGCCACGAAATAAGCATTTTTAAAATTCAGCACGTGTAAAAAAAAGCGACAAAACAGTTTTTTAGACAAAAAATATGGCTACAATACATTTTTTTTACGTCAACTATTTGGCAAAAATCGTGTTTGGGGACATAAAAGTCCTGTTTTTAAAAATTTAGCTTGTGTAAAAAAAATGAAAAGGCCCCAATTGAAAGATCATAAAATCATACAATTTTACATATATTGCAAAGCACAAAAACAAAGAACTATGAAACATGTAAAAAAAATCGCTCTATTTATTTTCATTTTTAGTACAAGCGTATTTGCTAAAATCCAACCAAGTAAAGAAAGTCTAAAGGCTGCAGAACTTGATCGTTTTAAGGTAATGATTGCAGCAGATAAGGCCGGTTTAGAAAAATCCCTACACAAAGATTTATATTATTGCCATTCTTCCGCTACCATCGACAACAAAGAGTCGTACATCGAATCAATCGTTTCGAAAAAAACGATCTACCACAAAATTGAAGTAGAGGAATCGATGCAAAGAGTTTATGGGAATACCGGTATTAATACGGGAATATTAAATGTTACCAATCTTAAAGACGGTGTAGAGCAACCAGTAAATAGAATACGTTATACTGGAGTGTATATTTTCGAAGACGGCCGTTGGCAAATGGTTAGTTGGCAGACAACGAAAAGCCCGAAATAACAACCGCCCCCGTCGCTTCGCGCCACCCCCTCCTTCTGAAGGAGGGGGTGGCGCGAAGCGACGGGGGCGGTTTTAAAAGTTATTTTGGGGAAGATTAAAGAATTTCCTTATACTTATCTCAGAAATATTTTTCGCCTTCAACTCCCCTTTTCTATTAATTAAATGGAACATGGGGTTAGAGAAGGCGTCAAATATGCTTTGTAAATTGCCCTCCGATGGGAGTGTAACATGCGCCGCATTCGATGTAAGCTTGTATTCAGAGATAAATTCCCTCCAGCGTGCCTTGGAAGCAAAAGTGGTGTTTTTAATGTAATAGCGACCTATTTTTAGCTTGTGGCGCAATTCTAAAACCTTTAAAGTACTATCCATTAGGGGTAATTCCTTCTGACAATGATCACAATCTGGGTCATAAAAAGCTAACACAGTGTAATCATAGTTTTTGGCAAAATCTAAAACACTTACAACTACCTTTGCCGTATCCAATAACTTCATATCAATTATCGGCTGATCCATTTTTAATTTGCTCAGATTCTCAACGTCTTTTAAATAGGTCTTTTTTGTCGTTTCACTAAGCACTTTACAGACATCCTTTTGGATGTAATTTTTTACAAAAGACATATACGAATCTACGTTGTTTGAAATATTTCTGTTTTGTAAAAGCTTCCCAAAATGATCCACTACAAAGGGATAGGCTTTAGACTTACAATCGATCGACTTCAACACATTTTTTACTCCAACATAAATAGAATCTCCTTCAAGCGGGAAATAATTAATGTATTCCTGCAGCAAACTTTTATACAGGGGGGAGAAAAACAATTGGTTGTCGTTCCAGGCGGTTTGTTGCAAAAGTTCCATTCTACCTTTATAATTTTTTCTATTAGGAACCGATTCATCCAATCGATTTAATGTCATAAAATACAAATACAAAGGGTCTGAACCCTTGATTTTTTTAAGCGCCTGTTTTCTAAAAGCCACTAATGACTCTGTTTTTTCTCTAAAAAATGCCGCTTTGTTGGCATGACTAAATTTTCTTCCTCTTTTAATCTCCACATCATATAAACTGTCTATGATAGAGAAAGATTTTTCTAAACGCTGATATTCCAAAAACAATTCATTGGTAGGGTCAGTTGAGTGGGTAGTTTTCAAGTAATCTGAACCGGCAATTTGCAGTCGCAGCGTGTCCTTATCAGAAAGTGCTACATAGATTTTTTGCTTGGTTTTGGGAAAATTTAAATAGTAAATACCTCCAAAAATGGATTTTTTATTGTTGAAGTAAAATGAGTTTTTCTTGAGCTTTAAGGTGTCTTTGGGGATGTAATTTTTATCATCAAAAATACAAGAGCGAAAGTGAACAATAGAATCTTTAGCCTCTTTCATATTGATGCGCAGAGTAAATTGTGCTTTCGACTGAAAAGAAAGTAAAATACTGAAAAATAAGACGAATGAAAAAAACTTAAGAACTGATCTTCCTAACATTTCTAAAATAGTATTTTGATGAATATAAATTAAAGCAAATCACTAAATACTCATTAAAATCTCAGAATCTGTGTAAAAAAAATGTAAATGCAGATTTTTTTACAAAATAAAGAAGTCCATTATTTTAAAGAACTGACAAAATCTTGCAATTTTTTTAGATTTTGTCCACTAGACCCTTTAACAAGATAGGCAGGTAAATTAAACTCAGACAAATCTGTAAATTCCCAAGGGTGAAAATAAAGCATCAGTGTTTTATCGTTTTTATAAGTCCACTTAGCTACTAATTTATAAAACCATAAGGGGAAGTTTTTAAATGCAAGCCAAAAAAGGGGGATACGGATAAGAGGACTCACAGAGGCAGGAATTCTTCGTAATCCTTTGTCAACATATTCGGTTCGCGGCAAATCAAAATGGTTATACCGACCTGGAATCCATGTAGGGTGAACCGAACTATCATACGTATAACCTGCATCAATAATATCTTTCACCGGTACGTCTTTCATTCGAGGCATTCGAAGTCCGCTTACAGGCTTTCCGGTGATTTCTTCTAATTTCAATCGAGATGCCAACAAATCTTTGGTTTCAAAAGTAGAATGATAATAAGTATGTGAAGCAATTTCATGCTTTTCAGAAAGTCGCTTAATTTCTTCTGGAAAATGCTCGGCAAAAAAAGCAGTTGTAAACAAAGTACATCGAACGCCCGGCAGGTCTAAAATGGGCATTATTGCCTGCAAACCTTTGAAGCCAATTTCTAATTGTTTTTCAATAGAAATTTCTTGACCATATTCCAAAGGCAAGTCAAACTCTTCCACATCAAAACTGATACAAATATTAGGCTTCATTTTTATAATTCTTGAAAAGCAAGTGCGAACTTATCCAAATCCACGCCAATAAACAAGGCAAGGCCTTTAAGGCATACTTGACGATATATTCTGTCCGAATGAATTTAGGAACAAGGTCGGTTGGGGAAAGGATGGTAAGGAAAACAAGTAAAGTGAAAAGTGAAAAGTGAAAAGTGGAAAATCTTACCTCCCCCGTCGCTTCGCGCCACCCCCTCCTTCTGAAGGAGGGGGAAGGGGGGAGGTAAAAAAGAAAATACCCCGCCACCGCTATTATATACGTTGAACTCTCCGAAGAAGATGAAAAAATAACCAATCCAATCATCAATTGTGCCAAATAATCATTTTGAAAATGGATATTCTTCAAATTTTTAAATCTAATTAATGGTAAAAGACTTAAAAGCATGGCTGGTACCAAAAAGAATAAGCTTGCAATTTGGTAGTTTCCTGAGATGCGTTTAAATAATCCCATGGCTGATATATCTTGCATGCCAACGTTTGTATAGGAAATTTGATTCAAGTCGTTTTTGTTTACTATAGTATTGTACCAATCCGAATAAGATTGCAAAACAAAACTTGGGGAAGAAATAACTGAGGGTAAAAATCCTAAAACCAAAAGCCATACAATTCCATACCCGATTAATTTAAATGGTTTGGGAGTAAAGAAAACCAAGACAAGTCCAACAACACCATAAATCTTCGTTAAAATTAATAGGGCAATGATACCTGCTGCTAACCAATCTTTATTTTGTCGAGATAAACCAAAAGCACAAAGTAAGCCCCCTGCTATTAATACATTAAACTGCAAATTACTTAAAGCAGTTGTAGCCTCCACCAAGACTAAAATAAGTGGTAGCCATGGAGGATTTTCACCCCAAAAATAACTCATCCCTTTCCAAAGCACCCACATGGAACCTAAACCCCACAGCAACATCCCTGCCCAATCGGGCAAAATAGCAAATGGTGCTATTAATAAGGCAAAAGTTGGACCGTACAAATTATGGTCAAAGTATTCAGAAGGATAATAAGCATACAAATTCTTTTGTTGAAGCGTGTGCCAAAAGACATTTTTATACACAACAAAGTTATTATACGCCTTTGGCCCTCCAAAGTATTTGGATAGCACAATTGCAATGGTTGCTAAGTACCAGAGGAGGGGTTTGGGTTTGAGGAGCATGCACAAAATTAATTGTTAATTGTTAATTGTTAATTGTTAATTGTTAATTGTTAATTGTTAATTGTTAATTGTTAATTGTTAATTGTTAAAGCGATAATAATTTAAATTAACAACGTTTTTTTGAATTTTTTAAAATAATTAACAATTAACAATTAACAATTAACAATTTTCCCCTATCTTTGCAAGCTATTTTCGGCTCAAAGTAAAATTGGGTCTATAGAAATGAATCTGAAACACCTTTCTCATATCGTAGGGGAAAAGAAAAGGGATCGCATTTCTGAATTCTACGAGGCATTCAGCTTATTTTTATTAATTTAAACTAAAAAGCCTTGAGTAACATCACAGCCACCGGTCGTCACAGCTTTGCAAAAGCGCATTCTGTAATCGACTATCCAGATTTTCTGGACATCCAAATCCAGTCCTTCCAGGATTTTTTCCAGTTGGAAACAGCTGCAGAAAGTCGCACTGACGAAGGTTTGTTCAAAGTATTTGCGGAAAATTTCCCTATCGCCGACTCACGTGAGAACTTCGTTCTTTCGTTTGTTGATTACTCGGTAGATCCACCGAAATATTCGGTAGACGAGTGTATCGATAGAGGATTAACGTATTCCGTTCCATTAAAAGCGAAATTACGTTTAGTGTGTAATGACACTGATAACGAAGATTTCCAAACAATTGAGCAAGAGGTTTTCTTAGGAAATATTCCTTACATGACCGAAAGAGGTTCTTTTGTTATTAATGGTGCTGAGCGTGTAATCGTTTCTCAATTACATCGTTCTCCAGGTGTGTTCTTCGCACAATCGAAACACACAAATGGTACTAAATTGTATTCTGCACGTATTATTCCGTTCAAGGGTTCTTGGATTGAATTTGCTACAGACGTAAACAATGTGATGTATGCCTACATCGACCGTAAGAAAAAGTTCCCTGTAACGGTTCTTTTACGTGCGATTGGTTTCGGTAACGACAAAGACATCCTTGATTTATTCGGCTTAGCAGAAGAAATCAATGTGGACAAAAAAGCATTGAAAGAAATCGTAGGTCGCCGTTTGGCTGCAAGGGTTTTAAAAACTTGGCAAGAAGATTTCGTAGATGAGGATACCGGTGAGGTAGTTTCTATTGATAGAAATGAGATTTTAATCGAGCGTGATACTGTTATCACAGAGGCTGAAATCGAAACTATCTTGGATTCAGGAGCTTCAACTGTAATTTTACATAAAGATGATGCAAACGTTTCTGACTACAACATCATTTATAATACTTTACAAAAAGATACTTCAAACTCTGAAAAAGAGGCGGTTGAAGTTATTTATAAGCAATTACGTAACACGGATGCACCAGATGAGCAAACTGCTCGTGACATCATCCAAAACTTGTTCTTCTCAGACAAGCGTTACGACTTAGGAGAAGTTGGTCGTTACCGAATCAACAAAAAATTAGGCCACGACATCGATATGGATGTTAAAGTTTTAACAAAAGAGGACATTATCTCTATTGTTAAGTACTTAATTGGTTTAATTAACTCTCGTTCAGTAGTCGATGATATCGACCACTTATCAAACCGTCGTGTACGTACTGTAGGAGAGCAATTATATGCTCAATTCGGTGTTGGTTTGGCGCGTATGGCGCGTACCATCAAAGAGCGTATGAACGTACGTGACAACGAAGATTTCAAGCCAGTAGATTTGATCAATGCGCGTACATTGTCTTCTGTAATCAACTCTTTCTTCGGAACTAACCAGCTTTCTCAGTTCATGGATCAAACGAATCCATTGGCAGAAATTACTCACAAGCGCCGTATGTCGGCCCTTGGACCAGGTGGTCTTTCTCGTGAAAGAGCCGGTTTTGAGGTTCGTGACGTTCACTATACGCACTATGGTCGTTTGTGTACGATTGAAACTCCAGAGGGACCAAACATCGGTTTGATTTCATCCCTTTGCGTTCACGCGAAGGTAAACTCAATGGGTTTCATTGAAACTCCTTACCGTGTAATTGAAGAAGGAAAAGTAGATACTTCTAGCACTGTTCAGTATTTAACTGCTGAAGAAGAAGATGGTAAAAACATTGTTCAGGCAAATGCACCAGTGGATGTAAAAACAGGTGTATTCCAAACAGACCGTGTAAAAGCACGTTTTGAAGGTGACTTTCCTATTGTTGCTCCAGGTGATGCACAATATATGGACGTTGCTCCAAATCAAATTGTATCGGTTGCGGCTTCTATGATTCCATTCTTAGAGCATGATGACGCCAACCGTGCCTTGATGGGATCCAACATGCAACGTCAGGCGGTACCTTTATTACGTCCAGAGGCTCCAATCGTGGGTACTGGCTTAGAGCACCGTGTGGCAATCGACTCACGTACCTTGGTAGTAGCTGAGAAAAACGGAGTGGTTGAATATGTTGACGCATTAAAAATCGTTATTAACTACGAGCAAACTGAAGAAGACAAGATTACTTCATTCGAAGGTTCTGTAAAAACATACGATTTAATTAAGTTCCGTAGAACAAACCAAGATACTACGATCAACTTGAAACCAATTGTTTTCAAAGGACAAAAAGTTTCAAAAGGACAAGCGCTTTGCGAGGGTTATGCAACTCAAGCAGGTGAGTTAGCCTTGGGTCGTAACATGAAAGTGGCCTTCATGCCATGGCAAGGTTACAACTTTGAAGATGCGATCGTAATCTCAGAAAAAGTTGTTCGTGACGATATCTTTACCTCAATCCACATTGAAGAATTTGAATTAGAAGTTCGTGATACAAAACGTGGAGAAGAAGAATTAACTTCTGAAATCCCGAACGTATCTGAAGAAACTGTTCGTAATTTAGATGACAACGGTGTAGTTCGTGTAGGTTCTGAAGTAAAAGAAGGTGATATCTTAATTGGTAAGATTACTCCAAAAGGAGAGTCTGATCCAACGCCAGAAGAGAAGTTATTACGTGCCATCTTTGGTGACAAGGCAGGTGATGTAAAAGATGCTTCTAAGAAAGCGCCACCATCGTTGAAAGGTGTTGTTATCGACACTAAATTATTCTCTCGCCCTAAAAAGGACAAAGAAGAAAGAGAAAAATCTAAGGCAGAGTTGAAGAAGTTAATGAAAGAATATGGCAAAGAGTTGACCGAAGTACGTAAAGTAATGATCGAGAAAACTTTAGGCTTAATTAATGGAAAAACTTCTGGCGGCATTAAGCATAAATTTGGAACAGTAATCGTTGAGGCTGGCGTAAAATTCACTGCAAAAAATGTAGAAGAATTATTATTCCCAGAGAAAAACGTTTACCGCGACGAGTCATCATACGCCGTTCCTGAAGAGGCTAACTTGTTAGCTGATTTAATCTTAGAAGATGCAACTGGAGACAGCAAAACCAATGCATTATTGTTGGCTTTAGTGAAAAACTATAACGTTCGTAGAAACGAAATTGCTGGACGATTTAAGCGTGAGCGTTTTGTTCTAGAAGTTGGTGATGAATTACCAGCTGGTATCGTGAAGTTAGCAAAAGTATACATCGCTAAAAAACGTAAGTTGAAAGTAGGTGATAAGATGGCGGGTCGTCACGGTAACAAGGGTGTTGTAGCCCGTATCGTTCGTGCTGAAGATATGCCATTCTTAGAAGATGGAACTCCTGTAGATATCGTATTGAATCCATTGGGTGTACCTTCTCGTATGAACCTTGGACAGATTTACGAAACCGTATTAGGTTGGGCAGGTCAAAAATTAGGAAAGCGTTATGCAACTCCAATTTTCGACGGAGCTACAGAAGCAGAAGTTGCTGCTGAATTAACAGCTGCAGGCCTACCAGATTGGGGACGTACCTACCTATACAATGGATTAACTGGAGAGCGTTTCGACCAACCAGTAACTGTAGGTATCATCTACATGTTGAAATTAGGTCACTTAGTTGACGATAAGATGCATGCTCGTTCGATCGGACCATACTCATTAATTACGCAACAACCTCTAGGTGGTAAGGCACAATTTGGTGGTCAGCGTTTCGGTGAGATGGAGGTTTGGGCATTAGAGGCATTCGGTGCAGCTAATATCCTACAAGAAATCTTAACGGTTAAGTCGGATGACGTTATCGGTCGTGCGAAGGCTTACGAAGCCATTGTAAAAGGTGAAAACATGCCAAAACCAAACATTCCAGAATCATTCAACGTATTGATTCACGAGTTAAGAGGTTTGGCTCTAGAAATCACCTTAGAATAAGTTTAAATCCATTTTCAATTAAAAATAAAGAAAATGTCATTCAAAAAGACAAGAAAACTGAATAGCGACTTCCAAAAGGTGACCATCTCATTGGCATCACCGGAGTCTATTTTAGAAGGATCAAACGGAGAGGTTACCCAACCGGAAACCATCAACTACCGTACCTATAAGCCCGAGATGGGTGGTTTGTTCTGCGAGCGTATTTTCGGTCCAACAAAGGACTGGGAATGTCACTGTGGAAAATACAAAAGAATTCGTTACAAGGGCATCATTTGTGACCGTTGTGGCGTTGAGGTGACTGAGAAAAAAGTACGTCGCGAGCGTATGGGTCACATTGAATTGGTTGTGCCAGTTGCGCACATTTGGTATTTCCGTAGCTTACCAAACAAAATTGGTTACATGCTTGGTTTATCAACTAAGAAATTAGACCAAATCATTTATTACGAAAGATACGTAGTTATCCAAGCGGGTATGTATGCTTCAGAAGGAAAAGTAGGTAGCGAATACCTAGATTTCTTAACAGAAGACGAATACTTAGAGATCTTAGATAAATTACCACGTGAAAACCAACATTTGCCAGATGAGGATCCACAGAAATTCATCGCAAAAATGGGTGCAGATGCACTAAACATGTTGCTTTCTCGTATCAACTTAAGCGATTTATCTGCTGATTTACGTCATGCAGCAGACAACGAAACTTCTCAACAACGTAAGGCTGAGGCTTTGAAGCGTTTGAAAGTTGTGGAAGCATTCCGTGAGTCGGAAGGCCGTATTGAGAACCGTCCGGAGTGGATGATCATCAAAATGGTACCAGTTATTCCACCAGAATTGCGTCCATTAGTACCTTTAGATGGAGGTCGTTTTGCAACATCTGACTTAAATGACTTATACCGTCGTGTAATTATCCGTAACAACCGTTTGAAGCGTTTGATCGAAATCAAGGCTCCAGAGGTAATTTTACGTAACGAAAAGCGTATGTTACAAGAGGCAGTTGACTCATTGTTCGACAACTCTCGTAAAGTAAACGCAGTACGTTCAGAAGGTAACCGTGCCTTGAAATCTCTTTCTGATATGTTAAAAGGAAAGCAAGGTCGTTTCCGTCAGAACTTATTAGGTAAGCGTGTCGACTACTCTGGTCGTTCGGTTATTGTGGTAGGTCCTGAATTGAAAATGCACGAATGCGGATTGCCAAAAGATATGGCAGCTGAGTTATTTAAGCCATTTGTTATTCGTAAATTGATCGAGCGTGGAATTGTTAAGACGGTAAAATCTGCAAAGAAAATCGTTGATCGCAAAGACCCAGTAGTTTGGGATATTTTGGAAAACGTAATGAAAGGACATCCAGTTCTTTTAAACCGTGCTCCTACGTTGCACCGTTTGGGTATCCAGGCTTTCCAACCAAAATTAATTGAAGGAAAAGCAATCCAATTGCACCCATTAACTTGTACGGCATTTAACGCCGACTTTGACGGTGACCAGATGGCGGTACACGTTCCACTTGGTCATGAGGCTGTTTTGGAAGCATCTTTATTAATGTTGGCTTCACATAACATCTTGAATCCAGCGAATGGTGCGCCTATTACTGTACCATCTCAAGACATGGTTCTTGGTTTGTACTATGTAACAAAAGGTAGAAAATCAACTGAAACACATAAAGTAGATGGCCAAGGTGCTCGTTTCTATGGATTTGAAGAGGTTGTTATTGCTTTGAATGAAAAGAAAATCTCTAAGCACGCGAACATCGTTGTAAAGGCGAATGTGCGTAAAGAAGATGGTTCTTTGGTTCAAGAAATGGTAGAAACTGTAGCAGGTCGCGTATTGTTCAATTTATGCGTACCAGAGCAGGTAGGTTATATCAATGAATTATTGACTAAAAAGAAATTGCAGCAAATCATTGCTCACGTACACAAGATTTGTGGTACAGCAAGAACGGCTCAATTCTTAGATGATATCAAAGAATTAGGATTCCAACAAGCGTTCTCTGGTGGACTTTCAATGGGTATTGGCGACGTTCAGATCCCAGCTGAAAAAGCTTCTTTAGTGAAGCAAGCTCAAGAAGATGTTCAAGCGGTTTGGGATAACTACTTAATGGGTCTAATCACTGATAACGAGCGTTACAATGCAGTTATCGACATCTGGACTAAGGTTAACTCGAAGATCACTGAAACGTTGATGAAGCAAATGGAAGAAGATAACCAAGGCTTCAACGCAATTTACATGATGATGCACTCTGGAGCCCGTGGTTCTCGTGAGCAGATTCGTCAGTTGGGTGGTATGAGAGGTTTGATGGCGAAACCACAAAAGAACTTACAAGGTTCTGTTGGTGAGATCATCGAAAACCCAATCTTATCTAACTTTAAAGAAGGTTTGGACGTATTAGAGTACTTCATCTCTACACACGGTGCACGTAAAGGTTTGGCCGATACAGCACTTAAAACTGCGGATGCTGGTTACTTAACTCGTCGTTTACATGACGTTGCTCAAGATGTAATTGTAAATGAAACAGATTGTGGTACCTTAAGAGGAATTCAAGTTTCTGCATTGAAAGACAATGAAGAAATCATTGAACCACTATCTGAGCGTATCTTGGGTCGTGTTTCTATCCATGATGTAGTTGATCCAATCTCTGGTGACTTAATTGTTGCTGCAGGAGATGAAATCACTGAAAATATCGCTTCTAAAATCGATGAAACTTCAATTGAAATAGTTGAAATTCGTTCGGTTTTAACTTGCGAAACCAAAGAAGGTGTTTGTGCTAAATGTTACGGACGTAACTTGGCAACTGGCCGTATGGTGGACATGGGAGAAGCAGTAGGTGTTATTGCCTCACAATCTATTGGTGAGCCAGGAACTCAGTTAACACTTCGTACATTCCACGTGGGTGGTACAGCACAAAACGTTGCATTAGATGCTTCGGTTAAGGCGAAATTCGACGGAGTTATCCGCTTTGAAGAAGTTCGTACAGTTGCTTCAACAGATTCTGAAGGAGAAGGAGTTGATATCGTAATGGGTCGTTCGGGTGAGGTTCAAATTTGGAACCCTGCCAACAACCAAATGTTAATCTCTAACAACGTACCTTATGGTTCATTCTTACGCGTTAAGGAAGGACAAAAAGTGAAAAAAGGTGATGAGATTTGTGCTTGGGATCCATACAATGCTGTTATCCTTTCTGAAGTTGAAGGTAAAGTAGTATTTGAATCTATCGAAGAAAATGCAACTTACCGTGAAGAAGCTGATGAGCAAACAGGTTTACGTGAGAAAGTAATTATCGAATCTCGTGATAAAACTAAATCTCCATCAGTTGTAATTACAGCTAAAGGTAAAGAAGATATAGTATATAACGTGCCAGTAGGTGCTCGTTTAGCAGTTGACGAAAAAGATGCTGTTAAGCCAGGACAAGTAATCGCTAAGATTCCACGTGCTGCAGGTAAGACTCGTGACATCACGGGAGGTCTTCCACGCGTTACCGAATTATTCGAAGCTCGTAACCCTTCTAATCCAGCAGTTGTTTCTGAGATCGACGGTGTAATCAGTTACGGAACCATCAAGCGTGGTAACCGTGAGATTATTGTTACTCCGAAAGAAGGAGAACCAAGAAAATATATGGTGCCATTGACTAAGTTTATCTTAGTTCAAAACAACGACTTCGTTCGTGCGGGGGCTCCATTGTCAGACGGTGCAATTACTCCATCTGATATCTTGTCTATCAAAGGACCAACAGCAGTTCAAGAATACCTTGTAAATGAAATTCAGGACGTTTACCGTCTACAAGGTGTAAAGATCAACGATAAGCACATTGAGTGTATTGTACGCCAAATGATGCAGAAAGTTGAGATTCTTGAGCCAGGTGATACACAATTCTTACAAGGACAAAACGTTGACCGTTTTGCATTCCGTGAAGAGAATGATGCAATCTTAGACATGAAAGTTATCACTGATGCTGGAGATTCTGATAAGCACAAAGCTGGAGCAATCATATCTGCACGTGCATTACGCGATGAGAACTCATCATTGAAGCGTAGAGACCTTAAAGTAATGAAAGTACGTGATGCACACGCTGCCGTATCTTCTGCAAACTTGCAAGGTATCACTCAGGCTTCATTAGGTACTGATTCATTCATCTCGGCGGCATCGTTCCAGGAAACTACAAAAGTGCTTTCTGAGGCGTCTATCCGTGCTAAACAAGATACCTTAAACGGCTTGAAAGAAAACGTAATTGTAGGACACTTAATCCCTGCAGGTACTGGACTTCGTCGTTACAAAGATATCTTAGTTACGCCAGCTGATGAATTGAAGCAATTGGAAAAAGCGAGTGAAACTGTTTCTTCAGAAAAAGTAGAAGCTTAATCCAAATCATAAAATCCTTAAAAACCCGAGGCGAAGGCTTCGGGTTTTTTTGTTTGAAAAGATTATCAGACAACTTTTAAAAATTAAATATAAATTTAAAAATAAATTATTAAAACGGTATATTTTTTACTACCTTTACTAGCCACTATTAAAATGAAATCAAGTACTTTTCATTTAATAATTCAATCTAATGATTGGATATTAATTAGAATAAAAGGAAGCCATTATATTTATTCCAAAAATGGTAAAACGGTTCCTGTTCCTTTTCATGGGTCAAAAGAAATGGGGAAAGGACTTGAAATGAAACTTCGAAAATTAATGGAATTAAAATGAAAAATCTAATAATTATAATTGAAAAATCAAATGACTTATTTTGTGCTTATTCAGATAATTTTGAAGGTGCCTATGGTTGTGGTGTGACCATTGAAGAAGCAAAAAATGAAGCACTAAATGGTTATGAATTATATTTAAAGGAAAACCATTTAGAAAAACCAAATTGTCCAATAGTTTTTAGGTACGACATTGAAAGTCTTTTAAATTTTTACAAGGGTATAATTACCCTCTCTGGAATAGAACGACTAACAGGCATTAATCAAAAACTTTTGCATCATTATTTATGTGGTTTAAAAAAACCGCGTTCAACTCAAAAAGAAAAAATTATAAACGGCCTTAAAAAATTAGGTCATGAACTTGTAGAATTGTAATTTGCCATTTTAAAGAATCCCATGAAAGACCCCAACCCAGAAGAAAATCAATTAAATATCGAATTGCCAGAAGAAATCGCAGAAGGAGCCTATGTAAACTTGGCACTCATTGCCCACTCACCAAGTGAATTTGTGATGGATTTCATCCGCGTTTTACCAGGTATTCCAAAAGGAAAGGTGAAGTCGAGGGTGGTCATGACTCCCGACCACGCCTTGCGATTATTAAATGCCCTTCAAGAAAATATTTCCAAGTACGAAGAGAACTTTGGTTCCATTTCTAAGGATAATGACCTCGGTGGTTTCGATTTTCCGATGAACTATAATGGGCCAATAGGCGAAGCGTAAACGTTTTAAATATAAAACCTTAAAAAAATCCTCTAAAATTTAGAGGATTTTTTAGTAAAAATGCTGTCTATTAGCCTTTTAAAAGCAAATACTAAACATTTAAGATGGCAACAAAACATCTTCACCCCGATTTAATAAAATCAAAATCAATCAATGCATCTCTTCCCTTGGAAATTCCTCAGGAAGAAACATTCTCCTATCCTGAAAAAATTCTTCAATTCGGAACAGGCGTTTTGTTACGCGGACTCTGTGATTATTTCGTTGACAAAGCAAATAAAAAAGGTTTATTCAAAGGACGCATTGTCGTAGTTAAATCAACTGCAAAAGGTGGCGCTGATGCCTTTCAAACTCAAGGAAATCTATACACACATTGCATCAAAGGCATTGAAGATGGAACTGAAGTTGAAAAATATTTAATCAACGGCAGTATCTCTCGTACCTTAAATGCAAACAATGAGTGGGACAGCATTTTGGCTTGTGCGAGCAATTCGGAAATGAAAATTATTCTTTCCAACACCACAGAAGTTGGAATCCAATACCTTGCGGGAGACAAACTTTTTGATGGTTGTCCTAAATCATTTCCTGCCAAATTATTGTCTTTTTTACACGCACGTTACAAACATTTTCAAGGTTCTGCAGAATCTGGAATGGTGATTGTTCCAACAGAATTAATCATCAACAATGGAGATGCCCTAAAGAAAATAATTGACCAATTATGTGAGGAGCATCAATTAGATGCCCAATTCATTCAATGGTTGAATATGCATAATCATTTTTGCAACTCCTTAGTGGATCGCATTGTTCCTGGCAAACCGGACGCTGAAACGATTGCTGAAATTGAAGCAGGGGTTGGCTACTCAGATGAATTGATGATTCAGTCGGAGGTTTATGCACTCTGGGCTATCCAAGGCAATGAAGAGGTTCGAAAAGTGCTTGGATTTGCAGCCGCCGACAAAGGCGTAATCATTCAAGAAGATATTGAAATTTATCGCGAGCTGAAATTACGTTTGTTGAACGGAACCCATACCTTAATGTGTGGAATGTCGTATTTATTAGGCTTCCGTTTGGTAAAAGATGTGATGGCAAATGGGTATTTGGGCAAGTTAATCATGAATTTGATGCTTTCTGAATTGGCGCCTGCTATTCCTTATAAAATGGATTTCAAGGTGGCTGACCGATTTGGTAGATCTGTTTTAGACCGCTTCAAAAATCCTTTTATCAAACATAAATTGATTGACATTACGGTTCAATATACCACCAAGATGAAAATGCGTAACGTTCCTCTTTTGGTGAATTATTACCAAATATTTGGTAAAGCTCCAGAACTTTTTGCCATGGGTTTTGCAGCCTATTTACAATTTATGCATGCAGTGAAGGAAAAAAATGGCATATATTATGGAGAATGCAATGGAGAGTTTTACCCTATCCAGTGTGACTTTGCCCCTTACTTCTTCAAGGCATGGAAAAACTTTAACTTAAACGAACTATTAGCTGATAAATCCCTATGGGGTCAGGACCTTTCTGCACTTCCAGGGTTTAAAGAAGCTGTGGAAAAGTACTTGTAAAGAGTGAGCCAGTGAGCAAAGTGAGCCAGTTAGTAGAAGAAAAAATCTAGATTACTTTGATCACTTGCTCACTTGCTCACTTGCACACTATAACACTAAAAAAATGAAACCTTTCCTAAACGAACATTTCTTACTGCAATCCCCAACAGCACAATCGCTTTATCACGATTATGCAAAAGATATGCCCATTGTAGATTATCACAATCACTTGATTCCGCAACAAATTGCGGAAGATAAGCAGTTTGATAATATTACACAGATTTGGTTGTATGGCGACCACTACAAATGGAGAGCCATGCGAACGCACGGTATTGATGAAAAATACATCACAGGAAATGCTTCCGATGAAGAAAAATTCATGAAATGGGCAGAAACGGTTCCTTACACAATGAGAAACCCTTTGTACCATTGGACACATTTGGAGCTGCAAAGATACTTCGGAGTAACAGAAGTGTTAAATAAAGATTCTGCCAAAAGAATTTATGACCATTGCAATGCCTTGTTGCAAAAAAAGGAATATTCTGTTCGCAATTTGTTGTTGAAAATGAACGTAAAAGTTCTTTGCACAACAGATGATCCAACAGATGATTTGGTCTATCACAAAGCAATAAAAGACAGTGGATTTGAGATAAAGGTTTTACCAACCTTCCGTCCTGATAAGGCCATGGCGGTAGATGATGAATTGACATTTGTAGAATATGTAAACAAATTGGCTGCTGTAATTGGAAAAGAGATTTCAGATTTAGAAGCTTACAAGGCAGCAATTCGTTCTAGACACGATTTCTTCCATGCTATGGGTGGCCGATTAAGTGACCACGGTTTGGAACAAATCTATGCAGAAGAGTATTCAGATGAAGATATTGCTTTGATTTTTCACCGCCTGATGAGTGGAAAAACAATCTCACACAAGGAGAAATTACAGTTTAAATCTGCTATGTTAGTTTATTTTGCACATTTAGACCACGAAAAAGGTTGGACGCAACAATTCCACCTTGGTGCTTTAAGAAATAATAATGCCCGTTTGTTGGGTGCCTTAGGCCCCGACACCGGTTTTGATTCCATCGGTGACTTTGAACAAGCCACTCCGCTTTCTAAATTTTTAAATAAGCTGGATTCAACCAATCAATTAGCAAAAACTATTTTGTACAATTTGAATCCACGAGACAATGAATTATTGGCCACCATGATTGGCAATTTCCAGGATGGAACAATTGTTGGGAAAATGCAATTTGGCTCTGGTTGGTGGTTTTTAGATCAAAAAGATGGCATGGAAAAGCAAATCAATGCCCTTTCAAACATGGGTTTATTGAGCCACTTTGTTGGGATGTTAACAGATAGCCGAAGCTTTTTATCATTCCCACGCCATGAGTATTTCAGAAGAATTCTTTGTAACTTGTTAGGTCAGGATGTTGAAAATGGAGAACTTCCTGCAGACATGAAATGGTTAGGCCAAATGGTACAAGATATTTGTTACAACAACGCGGCTAACTTTTTTAACTTCGAATAAGAATGAAAAAAATTGTAAGTTTTGGTGAAATAATGGGCCGTTTGAGCCCTCCAGGATATGGCAGAATTGTCCAAGCCGACTCCCTAAATTTAACCTTTGGCGGTGGAGAAGCAAATGTTACTGCTGCCTTAGCCCACTGGGGAATTCCAGCGGCACACGTGACAAAATTCCCAGACAATGAAATGGGAAGAGCCGCAACTGCCTATTTCCGAAAAGTTGGAGTAGATATGTCCTTTGTGAATTATGGAGGCAATAGATTGGGTCTATATTTTACTGAATTTGGAGCAGCAATGCGTCCAAGCAAAGTAGTTTACGATAGAGCCGATTCTTCTTTTGCCCACATGCACCCAAATGAATTTAATTGGGTAGAAATCTTAGAAGATGCCCAATGGTTTCACTGGACAGGAATCACCCCTGCAATTTCCGACTCGGCAGCACAAGCAGTAAAAAAAGCCATCAAAACGGCTAATGAAATGGGAATAACCGTTTCTGCAGATGTTAATTATCGAAAAAATTTGTGGCAATATGGCAAGTCTGTGCAAGACGTAATGCCAGAATTAATTGAAGGCTGCGATATCATTGTTTGCGGAAAAGGTGACGCAGAGGATATCCTAAACATTGTTCCTGATGGTTCAACAAAGAGTGGATTTGAATCAATGTGTCGACAAATCATGGCACGTTTCCCTCGATTAAAGAAAATTATCAACACCAAAAGAGGACAAATTTCTGCTTCGGCAAACACCCTTTCTGCAATGGGTTTTGATGGTGAAAATTTGATTAAAACTGAAACAGTAGAAATCTCACAAATAGTGGATAGAATAGGTGGAGGAGATGCCTTTATGGCGGGATACATTTACGGAAACGTAATGGGAATGGATGAAAAAGATTCTTTACGATTTGGTGTAGCTGCCTCCGCTTTGAAGCACACCATTGAAGGAGATATCAATTTAAGTAATTTAGATGAAGTAGAATTAGTGCTGTCGGGAGACCTTACAGGACGATTAAAAAGATAAAAATGGCAAGAAATAATTCCCAAATCGTATATTCACGATTAGAAGAAACCCCTATCGTTCCTTTGTTTTTCAATCCTAATGTAAATGTAGCAAAGGATGTGTTAAAGGCTTGTTACGATGGCGGTATTCGAGTTTTCGAATTCACCAATCGAGGAGCAGAAGCTCCACAAATTTTTGCAGAATTGATCAATTTTTGCGAAAAAGAATGTCCTGATTTAGTATTAGGTATTGGTACTATTTATGATGCCAAACAAGCAAAAGAATTTATTGAAATGGGAGCAGATTTCATGTTGCAACCATTCACTACCCCAGAGGTTGGAGAAATTTGTGGCAAGCACGATATCCCTTGGATGCCAGGTACCATGACTCTAACCGAAATTAGAAATGCTGAATTGCTTGGAGCAAAATACATTAAAATTTTTCCAGGGAATGTGGTTGGTCCAGGCTTTGTAAAAGCCCTTACGGGTCCTATGCCACACAGTAAAATAATGGTTACTGGAGGAGTAGAACCAACACGAGAGAGCCTTACCACTTGGTTTGGTGCTGGGGCAAAGGCAGTAGGAATGGGATCTCAATTATTTCCTTCAACATTGATAAATGATAAAAATTATCAAAAAATTACTAATATTATCAGCGATTTGATAGAAATCTACAAAACGCTATAATTTAAACCCCTCTAAACGATGAAAATTGGAAATTACCGTTGGCGAATTTGCGCATTGTTGTTCTTCGCTACAACCATCAATTATTTGGACCGTCAGGTAATTGGTTTATTAAAACCTGCACTTGAGGACCAATTTAATTGGTCAGAAACTGATTATTCAAATATTGTAATCGCTTTTCAAGCTGCTTATGCCCTTGGATTAATTAGTTTCGGCGGTATTATTGATCGCATCGGGACCAAATTAGGCTACACTATTTCCATCGTTATCTGGAGTATCGCTGCTATTTTACATGCTGCAGCAACTGGCACTATGAGCTTTGCATTTATGCGCGCTTTATTAGGTGTTGGTGAATCAGGAAACTTCCCTGCGGCTATTAAATCTGTAGCAGAATGGTTTCCTAAAAAGGAAAGAGCTCTTGCCACTGGAATTTTCAATTCAGGGGCAAATATTGGAGCAGTAGCAGCGCCCATTATGGTACCATGGTTGTTGGGTGTTTATGGTTGGGAAATGGCCTTCATAGTAACCGGTGCAATTGGTTTCATATGGCTTATTTTTTGGATGATTTATTACGAAGCTCCTTCCAAACACAAACAATTGTCGCAAGAGGAATTTGACTATATTCATGCCGACAAAGAGGAAAAAGAAGAAAACGTTGAACCGGTTAAATGGGCTTCATTATTTGGATTCAAACAAACTTGGGCATTTTTCTTTGGTAAAATGTTAACCGACCCAATTTGGTGGTTTTTCCTATTCTGGTTACCATCTTATTTTAAAGAGCGCTTCGAATTAGACCTTAAAAAGCCAAGCTTAGAATTAATTGTAGTGTACACTGCAACCACCATTGGTAGTATTGGCGGAGGCTGGTTGTCGGGTTGGTTAATCAACAAAGGCTGGCCAAGTTTCAAAGCAAGAAAAATATCTATGTTAAGCTTTGCTTTGGCTGTTGTACCCATTATGGCGGCAAGATATTGCGATAATATTTGGCAGGCAGTGGCCTTAATTTCTTTGGCAGCAGCTGCACACCAAGCATGGTCGGCAAATATTTATTCCATAGCTACTGACATGTTTCCTAAAAAAGCAATTAGTTCGGTAATTGGTATCGGAGGAATGGCTGGCTCTGGAGGGGGTATCGTTTTTCCTATGATTGTAGGTGCCTTACTTGACCATTACAAGGTCTTGGGCAATATCAATGATGGATATAACATTATCTTTTTACTTTGCGGCAGTGCCTACATGTTAGCATGGGTTATTATTTATACCTTAGTGCCGAAGTTGGAAGAAGCGAAGGTTTAATTGTTAATTGTTAATTGTTAATTGTTAATTTTAAAAAATAATTCATAATTAACAATTAACAATTCATAATTGCTTCGCTTCCTCCCAAAAAACATCCATCTCAGCCAAAGTCATTTCTTGTAAAGATTTACCAATTTCATTGGCACGTTTTTCGAGATGATTGAAGCGCTTAATGAATTTTCTGTTTGTGCGCTCAAGAGCCGTTTCGGGATTTATATCAATAAATCGTGAAAAATTGACCAAACTAAAGATTAAATCGCCGAGCTCTCCCTCGGCTTTTTGTTTTTGCTCGGCATCTAATTGCTTGCCTACAAATTCAGCCTTAAACTCTTCTAATTCTTCTTCCACTTTGCCCCAAACCTGCTCCTTTTCTTCCCAATCAAATCCCGCACCACGAGCCTTTTCCTGAATTCGCATCGACTTTACTAATGCAGGCAAGGATTTAGGCACACCAGCCAAAACCGACTTATTACCTTCTTTTAATTTGATGGCCTCCCAATTTTGTTTGACCTCCTCTTCCGTTTCGGCTTTTACGTCCCCATAAATATGTGGATGTCTGCCAATCAATTTCTCACATTGAGCATTTAGAACCGACTCAACATCAAAATCTCCTGTTTCAGAACCAATTTTCGAATAGAAAACCAAGTGCAAAAACAAATCGCCAATTTCCTTTTTGATTTCGTTCATGTCCCCCTCCAAAATCGCGTCAGAAAGTTCATAGGTCTCTTCGATTGTCAAATGGCGCAAAGATTCCATCGTTTGCTTCTTATCCCAAGGGCATTTGGCACGGAGGTCATCCATGATGTCTAAAAGTCTTTGGAATGCGTTTAATCTTGGATCGTTCATTTTTTGTTTATTTATCTATAAATCTAACTTTTTACCTCCCCCCGTCCCCCTCCTTCACAAGGAGGGGGTGGCGCGAAGCGCCGGGGGCGGTAGAACTCGAACATAATCCACCTCCATTCTCACCGGAAATATACTCTCATCAACACCTTTACTACCTCCCCAATCTCCCCCAACAGCCAGGTTTAAAATTAGATGCTCCGGCTTATCAAATGGCCACTCTTCCCAAGACTTGTGCGTATTAGGGAATTCGAAATACATTTTATCGTCCACAAACATTCGGATAGTTTCTGGAGTCCAATCCATTCTATACACATGAAAAGCTTTATCGAAATCTGTAATCGTAATAGTATTCCCTTTTTGCGTACCAATTACGTGATTAAATGCCTTGGTATGAACTGTTCCATGAACCACAGAAGGGTCGTAACCCACATGTTCCATGATATCAATTTCTCCTTGATCTGGCCAATAGTTTTTGCCATAATTTATTCCACTTGCCAACATCCAAATCGCAGGCCAAGTACCTCTTCCTGCAGGTAATTTGGCCCTTACTTCCACGCGTCCATACGTAAAATCAAATTTCCCTTTGGTCACAATTCGTCCAGAGGTAAATCTATTTTTATTGAAGTCTTCTTTTCGTGCTTCAATGATCAGATGCCCGTTTTCAATACGTACATTTTCTTTACGGTCTTTCGTATAGTTTTGTAATTCATGGTTCCCCCAACCTTCTCCGCCGGTGTTGTAAGACCATTTGGTCGTATCAAGGTTTTTTCCAGAAAATTCGTCTTGGAAAATAAATTTTTGTTGAGCATTTGCAACCGAAATTGTTAAACAAAAAAGAAACAAAGGGTAAAATAATTTCATAAAATATTAGGTTTTACCTCCCCTAGTCCCCCTCCTTCAAAAGGAGGGGGTGGCGCAAAGCGCCGGGGGCGGTCAATTTATTAGATTCTTACATTCAAATTACATAATTTTGTAAATGCCCAAAATTCTAATTTACGACTCTATTGCCGACGGACACCACCTGGATTATATTTTTTATATCATCCAGCAAGTTAGCATCCGCAAAGATTCAGAATTAATTGTGGTTTGTCAAGATAAAATCGAAAGTACCCTCAAAGATTTTCAATTTGACCTGCCTTCTAATGTTCAATTAGAATTTATAACAAACGAGAAGATAGCCAACTTTCACAAAAAAAGTCTGTATGCTCGAAGCATATCAGAGTGGAATGAAACCATCAATTTAGCACAAAAACACCAGGTAGATCAAATCCTTTTCCCCTTTTTCGACTATTTTCAATTCGGGGCATTATTTGGCAAAAAGACAAACATTCCGTTGGCTGGCATCTTGTTTAAACCAAAAGTGAAAGGCAACCTGATAAATACTTTAAAATTTTGGATGCTAAAATGGGTAGTTAACAAGCCAAATTTTAAAAACTTATTTGTTTTAGCAGAATTCCGAGTTCAAGCGCTCCAAAAGACCATAAGTTTACATAAAATTAAATACCTACCGGACCCCATTTATGTTGTACCATCAAGTAATGAATTTAAGGAAGCGCTTAGAAAAAATTTAGATTTGCCTAAAAACAAGACTATTTTTTTAAACTTCGGACACCTGGATGACAGGAAAGGAATTTTAGAGTTTTTGGAGGGAGTTTCAATGTTGTCGGAAGAACAACGAAAAGAAATTCACCTCATTTTGGCGGGGAAAATAGAACCTAATTTCCAAAATAAAGTTGAAGAATATCTAAAAAAATTACCAAACCTTACATCTTCTCTACTTTTTGAGCGTCATAGCCCTGAAACGATGCAGGCCTTGTTTGAATTAACGGATTGGACTTTGGCATTATACCCAAAATTTATGGGCTCGGCCTCCATGGTCATCAGAAGTGCCTTTGCAGGAAAACCAGTACTAGGTAGCAATCTGGGTGCCATTTCGCATCAAATTAGCCAAAATAAATTAGGCGTATCTGCCGACCCCGAAAATCCAGCAGAAATTGCCCGCGCGCTCGAAAAAATACTCCATAAGGAAATATTATTTGATCCTAAAGGCCTTTCTGAATTTGCCCAAAAACATGGTGTGGAGAATTTTGGAAAAATTATATTTGAGAATCTGAGAATTGGGGAATCGGAGAATAGGAGAATTGGAGAATATGGGAATCGGAGAATTTGAGAATTGGGGAATCTGGGAATCTGGGAATCGGAAAATTGGGGAATATGGGAATCTGGGAATTTGTGAAGGCCGAGACATTTGTCCCTTATCCCTTATCCCTCATCCCTTATCCCTTATCCCTCATCTCTCATCCCTTATACCTTATCCCTTATACCTTTAATGACCCCGCTGGGGTCAAACGTCGGGGTGGATTCAATTAGGCTATAGATGTGGCATCCCTCCGGGATGCTTCCCCAATTCTCAAATTCTCCGATTCCCCAATTCTGCGATTCCCAGATTCACAAATTCACAAATTCTCCGATTCCCACATTCTCCGATTCTAAAATTCCCCAATTCTGCGATTCCCAAATTCAAAAATTCTCCGATTCCCACATTCTTATATTCCTATATTCTCCAATTCTACAGTTCTAAAAATTGAATCCCCCCCTTCAAACCCTTCAACAAAGATTTAGTTCTTTCTGGCCTGGCATCTGTAATAAAAACCTGACCAAAATGCTCTTCAGCCATCATTTGAATGAGTCGCTGGATGCGTCGATCGTCTAATTTGTCGAAAATATCATCTAACAATAAAATGGGTTTTTTATTGGTTTCAGACCACAGCATATCAAATTGGGCCAATTTCAAGGCAACAACATAGCTTTTTTGTTGTCCTTGGGAACCCATTTTTTTCAAAGAAAAACCATCAATTTCAAATACAAAATCGTCCTTATGGATTCCAATTCCCGTCCTTTGGGCTTGTAAATCTATTTGAACAGTACTTTTTAAAGCTTCTGCCATAGATCCAGGAACTACATTGCTCTCTAAGGCTATGTGAACACTTTCCCTGCCATCAGAAAGATTTTCATATTGTTTTTGAAAGGCAGGTATGTAGGCTTCTAAAAATAATTTTCTTGCATGAAAAATTTCTTCCCCCAATTCGACTAATAATAAATCGTAGGTTTCTAAGTGTAAATAATCTACTTGGCCACGTTCAGCAAAAGCTTTCAAAAGCTGATTTCTTTGGACTAAAACCCGATTATATTTCAACAATTTCTCCAAAAAAACACGGTCTTTTTGCGACATCATGTTGTCGAAAAATCGCCTCCGCTCCTCACTCCCCTCGCGTATTAAATCGGTATCATAGGGGTCCATCATCACCACAGGATAATTCCCAATATGATCTGCCAAGCGAGGATAAGCCTTTTGGGCTCTAAAAACCTGCTTTTTTTGTCCTTTCTGGAAACTACAACGAATTTCGGTCTCCATTTCCCCTACCACATAATTTCCTTGAACTGTAAAAAAATCTTCTCCGTGTAAGACACAAAGCGAATCCGAAAGTCGAGTGCTTTTTGTCATCGACAAAAAGTAAATTGCATCCAACAAGTTGGTCTTGCCAATTCCATTTTCTCCCACAATACAATTGATTTCTGGAATAAAATCAAAGGTACCTTCTGGGTAAGATTTGAACTGTCTAACTTGTAAGTTTTTCAAATACATAGGCTTTAATTTTGCCTTTTATCGCTTTTGTCTTAATTTCGCATCAAATTTCTAAAAATCTTTTCGGTTTGTTAGAAATATTTTAAATTACTTTAAAGAAAATGGCAAAGAAAGAAGCATCCCCTCTTAAGTATTCTAAAGAAACTTATCTTTATTGGTACGAATCAATGCAATTGCAGCGTAAGTTCGAAGAAAAATGCGGACAATTGTACGGAATGCAAAAAATTAAAGGTTTTTGCCACTTGTATATTGGTCAAGAAGCTTGTTCTTCTGGATCAAAATCGGCTCTTCGTGAGGGCGACAAATATATCACCGCATACCGCGACCACGGAATTCCATTGGCATTAGGCACTTCACCAAACGCTATCATGGCCGAGTTGTACGGAAAAATCACTGGCGCTTCTAAAGGTAAAGGTGGTTCAATGCACATTTTTGATAAAGAAGTAGGTTTTGTGGGTGGACACGGTATCGTGGGTGCTCAGATTCCTTTAGGTGCGGGTTTAGCTTTCGCTGAAAAATATAATAATACTGGTAACGTTTCTATTTGTTATTTTGGAGACGGTGCTACACGTCAAGGTGCTTTGCACGAAACTTTCAACATGGCAATGACCTGGAAATTGCCTTGCATTTTCGTTGTTGAAAACAATGGTTATGCCATGGGTACTTCTGTAGCAAGAACTTCTAACGTTACCGAACTTTACACCATTGGTGAAGCTTACGACATGCCGTCTGAGGCCGTAGATGCAATGAACGTTGAAGCTGTTCACGAGGCCGTTTCTCGCGCTGCTGCACGTGCAAGAGCTGGTGAAGGTCCAACTTTCTTAGAATTCAGAACGTATCGTTACAGAGGTCACTCAATGTCAGATCCGCAAAAATACCGTTCAAAAGAAGAGGTTGAAGCTTACAAAGATCGCGACCCAATTGAGCAAGTAAAGAAAACTATCTTAGATAATAACATCCTTACACAAGCACAATTAGACGAAATAGACGCAAAAATCAAGGTTCAAGTTCAAGAATCTGTTGATTTTGCAGAAACTTCTCCTTTCCCTGATGCTTCTGAAGCATACAAAGATGTGTATGTTCAGGAGGATTATCCGTTTGTGAAAGAATAATATTAACCGCCCCGGCGCTTTGCCCCACCCCCTCCTTCTGAAGGAGGGGGCTGGGGGGAGGTAAAAAGAAAAGCCTAGCCCCTCAACAACTTTTCAGTTTCATGCAAAGAGTCCCTCAATCTCGCCGCTAAAGGAAAATCCAACTCCCTTGCTGCTTTTTCCATTTCTTTTTGTAATTGCTCCAATTGCTTTTTCAGTTGATCTTTCGATAGATATTGCAACAAAGGATCTGCCGCTTGAGCCGTTTTGTCTTCCTGAGGCAAATTGTAATTCTTAACAGGCTTACCCATTTTGTCGGCTATGGATGTCTGCTCCATAATTTCCTCTTGCGTTCGCAAAATAGTTTTAGGAGTAATCCCATGCTCAAGGTTATAGGCCATTTGCTTTTCTCTTCTTCGATTGGTTTCTCGAATGGAGATCTCCATTGAACCTGTAATTTTGTCGGCAAACATCAACACCTTTCCGTTCTCATTTCTTGCTGCACGACCAATGGTTTGTATCAGCGACCGCACATCACGTAAAAAGCCTTCCTTATCCGCATCCATAATAGCCACCAAAGAAACTTCAGGCAAATCTAAGCCTTCTCTAAGTAAGTTCACTCCTACTAACACATCAATTACCCCCAAACGCAATTCACGTAAAATTTCTACTCGCTCCAAGGCTTTTATTTCCGAGTGAATATATCTACATTTAACGCCAACTCGATCCATGTATTTCGATAACTCCTCGGCCATTCGCTTGGTCAATGTGGTAATCAAAACGCGTTCGTTTTTCTTTATTCGGTCATAAACCTCATCCAACAATTCGTCAATTTGTCCTTTCGTTGGGCGAATTTCTATCAAAGGATCTAATAAGCCCGTTGGGCGGATGATTTGTTCCACTACAACCCCTTCAGATTTCCTTAATTCATAATCAGATGGCGTTGCAGAAACGAAAATGGTTTGACCAATCAAATCCTCAAACTCTTGATACGTTAGGGGCCTGTTGTCCATCGCAGAAGGCAATCTAAATCCATGTTCCACTAAAGATTCTTTTCTAGAGCGGTCTCCTCCCCACATGGCCCGAATTTGTGGCATGGTCACGTGGCTTTCATCTACCACCATCAAGAAATCATCTGGAAAAAAGTCCAACAAACAAAAAGGTCTTTGTCCCGGTTTTCTGTTATCAAAATATCTTGAATAATTTTCAATTCCGGAACAATAGCCCAACTCTCGCATCATCTCCAAATCAAATTCTGTTCGTTGTTTGATTCGTTCCGCTTCAGTCAATCGACCTTCCTTTCCGAAATATTCAATTTGCTTCACCAAATCAGCTTGAATTTCAGCAATAGATCGTAACATGGTTTCTTTTCCCGTGACAAATAAATTGGCAGGGAAAATAGCCACCATTTTTTCATCAGATATTTTTTTGCCCGACCAAGGGTCTATCCGATGGATCTCCTCCACCTCATCTCCAAAAAAAACAACCCGATAACCAAAATCTGCATAGGCCAAGAAAATATCCACTGTATCGCCTTTTACACGAAATGTTCCACGTAAAAACTCGCCCTCCGAACGCGCATATAAAATTTCCACTAAACGAAATAAAAACTGGTTCCGGGAAACAATCTCTCCTACTCCAATTCGCACAATAGAATTTCGGTATTCCTCTGGATTTCCCATACCATATATACAAGAAACAGAAGCTATGACAATGATGTCTCTACGACCAGACATTAAAGCTGTGGTGGTGGCTAATCGCAATTTTTCAATCTCCTGATTGATGGAAAGATCTTTTTCAATATAAGTTCCCGTGGAAGCAATAAATGCTTCGGGTTGGTAATAATCATAATAAGAAATGAAATATTCTACCGCATTTTCGGGGAAAAAACCCTTGAACTCACCATAGAGCTGAGCCGCTAAGGTTTTGTTATGGCTCAAAATTAGGGTTGGTTTATTTACCTCCTGGATAACATTGGCAATCGTAAATGTTTTTCCTGAACCTGTAACTCCAAGCAAAGTTTGGTTCTGTTCGTTGTTCCGAATTCCCTCCGCCAACTGTCGGATTGCCTCCGGCTGATCTCCCGTAGGTTGATAGTTCGAGCTTAATTTAAAGTCCATCTGGCAAGTTAAAGAGAAAAAGGCAATATAGGAAGAACCCCTTTCCTCTTATCCTTAAAATTTACATTTTATCCCATTCTTTGTACATTAATCGAAAAGAAGAAGGTTTCCTCTAAATATTTCCTAATTTTAAGTTTTGGTTTTTCTATGAGCAAGATTATTGAAACAGTAAACATTTCGAAACGCTATGTGATGGGCGAGGAGGTTATTGATGCCCTTCGCGACATTAGCATTTCAGTTAATAGAGGAGAATACGTGGCCTTTATGGGGCCTTCTGGTTCTGGAAAATCCACCTTAATGAATATTGTAGGCTGTTTGGACACACCCACCTCAGGAAAATATATTTTAAATGGACAGGATGTTTCAGAGATGTCTGAAAACGAATTAGCCAGCGTTAGAAATAAAGAAATTGGCTTTGTGTTTCAAACATTTAATTTGTTACCTCGCCAATCCTCTCTCGACAATGTCGCCTTGCCCCTTATTTACGCAGGCTACAACAAAAAAGACCGAACCGAAAAAGCCATGGAAGCTTTACGAGGTGTAGGATTAGAAAATCGAGCAAACCATAAGCCAAACGAGTTGTCGGGCGGACAACGCCAACGTGTTGCCGTAGCGCGCGCATTGGTAAATGATCCTTCTATTTTATTGGCAGATGAGCCTACAGGTAATTTAGATACCAAAACGTCTTATGAAATCATGGACCTTTTCGACCAGCTGCACCAGAAAGGCAACACGATTGTCATGGTAACACACGAAGATGACATCGCCCAATATGCACACCGCATCATTCGACTAAGAGATGGCCTAATCGAATCGGATAAAATCAATGAGAATATCCGCAAAGTAATAAAGTAGATTATGATTTAAATCATGTGTCAAATTTTCAATTTTTAAACATTTTTTAAAAAAATCACTAACTTGCAGAACAAGTTTTTTAAATTCTTTTAACAGTGTTCTGCTAATATGTTCTATATATCCTATTTAGGACTTCTAATTGCATTTATACTTTTTCTTTATCGAAATAAAGAATTAAGTACTAATTATACACTTGCATTTTTTTATTTATTTAACTCCATCTTTGGGATTGTACATAATGTATTGTTCAGCTCAAGCAATCCTACTGCAATTGCCATATTTACCAACCATTTTATGCCATTCTATTTTTTGGTTGGTCCAAGTCTCTTTTATTTTATAAAAAGAACCTACATTTCAGACAAAAAAACAATTTATGATTACCTACACGGTATCCCTTTTTGGTTGGTTTTTATAAATGTTAGTCCCTATATTTTTAGTCCTTGGGCTGAAAAAATTGAGTATGCCAATCAAATTCTTCATCACTCAAACAACCAATACGAGGTTAAATTCCTATTTATGTCTAGTATTTGGCAATCGGTATTGAGGCCATTTATTAATATTGTTTACGGAATTGTCTGTTTTTACATTTATTTATTGCACTACGATAAAAGAATTTTTAAGGTGAATAAAATGAATGATGCTTTTTGCTGGTGGGTAGGAGTATTCCTTTTTATTTTCATTTTAGCAAATTTGTCCTCTTTCCTTTTGGTTAGCAACTTAATTCTTCAGGATAAAATTCATTTGAATTTATTCAATGTTTTACCCTTAGATATAATTCAGTCGCTAGTTGTTTTTGCCTTCTTTT
This sequence comes from Sandaracinomonas limnophila, assembly GCF_004005965.1. Lineage (GTDB taxonomy): Bacteria > Bacteroidota > Bacteroidia > Cytophagales > Spirosomataceae > Sandaracinomonas > Sandaracinomonas limnophila. The sequence continues at coordinate 535,677 of NZ_SACY01000002.1, forward strand.
TTCAGAATCTTGTAATCCTTTTTATTCCATTTATTTTATTTGGAAGTTATTTTAAATCGGATTACATCATCGAAAACAAGTTAGAAAATGCATTAAAAAATGCCGAAAACACGAATCTTGAAAAGGAAGATTTGGGCATTTTGAATGAAGAAAAAATAAATGAGATAAGCCAAGGAATTGCAATTGTTCAACAAAACAACGATTGTATTTCGAACGATTTTTCTTTATCCAAAATGGCCTTAGAAATTGGCGTTCCGTATCATGTATTAACTGTATATTTTTCAAAGTATTTGAAAATATCTTTTCCAGAATGGAAAAATAGACAACGCATCGAATTTGTACAAAAGAAACTGAAAGAGGGTTTGGCAGACAACGTGACCTTAGAATCCATCGGAGAAATGGCGGGTTTCAACTCGCGAAGCTCCTTTATCAAGGTATTTAAGAAGTATACAGGAATTACTCCGAGTCAGTACCTAAAGAAGTGAAAAGTGAAAATTTTTCTTGCGCTCAGCTGTGCTGAGTGCACAATATGATGGAAACTTTTAGTTTCCATATGTCAAAACAAAATGTTTTGCAAATATTCAACACTCAGCACAGCTGAGCGTTTGTCACTCTTCACTTTCCACTTTTCACTTTCCACTTCGTATCGATCCCATACCTCAGTTTCCCCAAATCCATCTCCCGAAACGTTCTAAAAATTCGATCCCAAATGGAAAAAATATTTCCATAATTGGAATCTGTTTCAGGTTGCATCCAATGGTGATGTACCTTGTGCATGTTGGGAGAAACGATGATCCAAGATAAAAACTTGTCGATTTTTTGTGGTATTTGAATGTTTGCGTGGTTGAATTGCGAAAGCACCACTGAAACACTTTGGTACAACATCAACAACCAGATGGGAGCCCCAACGAGTCCAACGGCTATCCAAGTAAAAATTGCTCGCAAAACACTTTCTCCTGGATGGTGGCGATTTGCCGTTGTTGTGTCCACATATTCATCTGAATGATGAACCACGTGAAAATGCCACATCCATTTAATTTGATGCTCCAACCAATGAATGAAATAGGCTGAAATGAGATCTAGCAACAAGAGACCGGAGACCAATTGAAGGATTAGATTTTTTGGCAAAAAGAACAAAATTCCAAAAGAATTAGTCTGACACCAATCAATCGTTAGAATGATTAACTTCGCAAAGAGGAAATTAATCACAATAGTAGATGCAGTTAAAATAAAATTTAAGCGGGCATGTTTCCACTTTTGGTACTGGAGATTTTTAAGTGGAATTAGTCCCTCCAATATCCAAAAAAAACTTATACCAAAAGCTAAAATTAATGCCCTATGCGTACTTGGGATATGTTCGAAATATTCTACCATCTTATTTATTGAAATATTCTACTTGTTTTTCATCAGGCAAACGTACCACTTCCAACTGTTTATCTAAAACCATAATTTTTTTGTCTTTTTGGTCGTAGGCTGGCCAAGTGGTCAAACCCTTGCCAGAAGGATTGCCTGTTTTTGTGAAGTTTAACAGGTATTGCGACATGCTTTTGGCCAATTGCTGATCGGCAGCCTCAAATGGCCTATTCACAGTATGTAAATTGTTGTAAAAATAGGGCACATCTCCTGTGTGAAACGCTCCAAATTGAGTTTCTGGAGTAAAACCGGGTACATCTCTACAAAAACGATACATATAAATTTTACCTTTTCCCTTTGCTTCTTGCAACTTAGCTAAGCCATATTGTTTACTGCCAAAGAACTCGTTTCTACTCATAGCGGTTTGTGATTCTGAAGCAATGGCATCAGTTGTAGCTGGATATAATTGCAAAACTTCATCCGCTTTATCTTTAAACCTGGTTTTAATTTGTTCGATGTATTTGTCAGCCGGTAATGCACGAGGAGATAAGCGGTCATCCTTATTCCATCCAATTAGTAGGTTTACATCATTTTGTTTCCCTGCTAAGTAAGCACCAGTAATATCAACAGGGATTATATATCCATCTGCATAAGGACCCGCTTGACCAAGATTAGTCTTTTGAATTTCCTCCGCTGACTTGTTTCTTAATTCAGCTAAAGAAGCAACTCCTAATCTTTCAGCTAATTTCAAACCAGCTGCTTCGGCCTTTTCTTTGGCTTCATTGGCTTGTGCTGGATTGCTCATAACTAAAGATAGAGCACCACTTTCTAAAACAGCATTTTTGAAAAGTCCTTTTGCCAATGGAGATGCGCAAAGAATACTTACTGCGGATGCTCCAGCAGATTGCCCGGCAATTGTTACTTGATTAGGATCGCCACCAAAGGCATGGATGTTATTCTTTACCCATTTTAAACCTTCAATTAAATCCAAAATGGCATAATTACCAGAGCTTGCACTAGAGCTTTCTTTGCTAAGTTCCGGATGTGCCATAAATCCAAACACCCCAACGCGGTAGTTTAAACTTACAAAAACAACATCCTCTTTCGCCATATTTGATCCATCATAAATAGGACAAGCCGTGCCTCCACTTCTAAATCCACCACCATAGATATATACTAAAACAGCTTTTGGCTTTTGAACCTTAGCTTTGGTCCAAACATTCAAATACAAACAATCTTCGGAAATAGGCGATTTAGGAATTAAAAATTCAGAAGACCAAAAGGCAAAAGGTGCAGGAGCATTTTGAAAAGGGCTTGCACTAAATTGCGTACACTCCTTTATCCCTTTCCACGGATCCATAGCTTGCGGAGCTTTCCAACGTAAATCGCCAACAGGAGGTTTAGCAAATGGAATTCCCAAAAAGATTTGCAAATTATCTTTTGTGAATCCTTTCACTTTACCCTTATCGGTTTTCACAACTATAGATTGTGCAAATAAAAAAGTAAAAGGTAATAGGTAAAAAGTAATAGTTAGTAGGCGTTTCATATGGGTTATGGGTTATGGGTTATGGGTTATGAGATGGAAGGACTATTAAATTAGTAGAATATAAATAATATTTTATAATTTACAATTAATAACTCATAACCCATAACCCATAACCCAAAATGCGTTACCTCATACTTCTCCTCCTCTTAATCCCCTTTGCTTACGCATATTATATTTTCCCAGATCTGCCCGAACAGATACCCACCCATTTTGGAATAGAGGGAAAACCGGATGCTTGGGGACCCAAAAGTTCTATTTATGTAGCACCAACAATACTTAGTGCCGTTGGATGTGCCATATTTATTTTATTCCAAAATTTAATTCGGTTTGATCCCAAAATAGAAAAGTCAAGTCCTAATGCAAAAATTTTTCAAGAGATAAGTATTGGACTTGTTGTATTTATGGGAATTTTAAGTTTTTTCATTGTGTATGCCTCGGCGAATCCAGGAATAAAAATTGAAAAATTTTTATTCCCACTAATTGGATTGGCCTTTTCAATGTTTGGGAGATATATGCCGAAAATTGGTCCAAATTATTTTGCTGGATTTAGATTACCCTGGACATTGGAGAGTCCCGAAAATTGGAAAATGACACATTTGCTTGCTGGCAAACTTTGGTTTTATGGAGGAATGGCACAAGCAATAATGTGTTATTTTTTAACAGGAATAGGGCCTATAATCGTATTTTTGGGCATTACGGCGATCATTGTAATTATACCAATTGCATATTCATACAAAATTTACAAGTCTAAAAATATCTAATTCCCAATAAGTAGTTTGTATGAAATTGTATGTAAAAAAACTATTCACATATTATTTAACTTTAAAAGTAGACAATTTTATATGTGTCATTTTTTAAAGGACTTTCGTACCTTTTTCTTCGTATTTGTATAATTTTTTGATTTTAGGACTAAATTTTTCAAGGTATATTGCATTAGTCAAATATTTTTTTGAATTTAGCACACCGAAAAACGCGTGTCTTTTTAAAAAAGGCAACAGGTGATAAAATAAGACATTTCGCCTTTGGGCATTGAAATAAAAATAATAATTTAGAAAACGGAGTGAAGCGATAAGCAAGGATTTTTAATTCTTGCTTATTTTTTTTGTCTAAGAGTATTCGTAAATTATCAGATAAATTATATTCTTTTTCGAATGCCCGAATTTTCCTCGCAAAACATTAAACACCTTCTCAATAGAACCCTATTTGGTTTTTCGAAGGAAGATTATTTTATGGCAAGCGCAGAAGGAAGTATTTCAAGCCTTGTAAAAAAACTATTACAAGACAAATCTATACCTGAAGCCCCCAATTCTTGGGTATCAACCACTCCCGCACAAATACAACAAGACAACGGCTCAGCAAGTACCTGGTATAAAGAATTTACAATTTGGTGGAATCAATTAATGTTTAAAGAGTCTCTTTCCATCAGAGAAAAAATGGTTTTGTTTCTTCACAATCATTTTTCAAACGAAAGGGATAAAGTAAACTATCCGCAATATATGTATCAACAAAATCAATTGTTAAGAAAATTTGCTTTAGGGAACTTCAAACAATTGGCCAAAGAAATTTGTACTGACCCATCCATGTTAATTTATTTAGATGGGAATAATAGTAGGGGTCCACAGCCCAATGAAAACTTTGCTCGAGAATTATTTGAGCTATTTACTCTTGGGATAGGAAATTATTCAGAAACGGATATCAAACAAGCTGCCAAAGCAGTTTCAGGGTGGCAAGTAAAAGGATTAGAGTCCGTTTTTGATTCTACCCGCTGGTACAAAGAAACAACACTAACTATCTTTGGAAAAACAGCACAATTTACTGTTAATAGCTTAATCGATTTAGTTTTCGAACAAAAAGCAACAGCAGAATTCATTTGCAGAAAACTTTACAAAGAGTTTGTTTATTATAAACCCAATGAGGCCTTTGTTCAAGAAATGGCAACGGTCTTCAAAGTCAATAATTTTGAATTAAAGCCCTTGTTAGAATTTCTGTTGACATCTGAGGAATTTTACAAGGCCTCTTACCAGGGAAGTAAAATTAAAAATCCCCAAGAATTAATAATAGGCACATGTAAGCTCTTAGAATTACCCAAGCCTGACGCCAACAATTGGTATGAAATGGCCATCATATTGCAAATGCAATTATTTAATCCACCCAACGTGGCTGGTTGGCCTGGCCAAAGAAACTGGATAAGTTCAACCACCTATTCCTTTAGAGGAGGATTTACCGATTCGTTAATCAATGGGAAAAGATATAATGGAGCTGCTGTGACAGGAAAATTAGACACACTTCCCTACATTAGAACTTTTTTGAATGCTGAAAAAGTGGATTTACTGGTTGAAGATTATTTTTTCTATGCATTCCCAATTCCCTTGAGTAAAACGAGAAAAGACCAATTATTACAAACCATTTTAAGCGGAACGATTGTAAGTAATTGGACAACCTATATTGCAATGGCTGATACCCGAGTCAATTCTTTTTTAAAGGCATTGATGAGATTACCTGAATTTCAACTTTGCTGAGATGAAAAAAATCAACAGAAAAGAATTTTTACACCAAATTTCCTTATTAACTGGAGGAATGGGTATGGGTTTATCAAATTTTGATGCTAAGGCATATACCAGTACACCCCTTGCTTTCACGCAAAATTTAGCCGCTGGAAATGTTTTAGTAATTATTCAAATGAGTGGGGGAAACGATGGACTAAACACGGTAATCCCTGCCGAGGATGATTTATATTTTTCTGCCAGGCCTACTATCAGCATCAAAAAAGAGGTTGCATTACCGGTGGAAAATGGAATGTATTTGCATCCATCCATGACAGGCCTTAAAAAATTATTTGACGACGACAAAGTTTCCATCGTTCAGAACGTCGGATATGCAAATCCCAATCGATCTCATTTTAGGGCTACTGATATTTGGAATTCTGCATCAGATTCGGGCACTATTTGGGACGATGGCTGGGCAGGCAGGTATTTGTCACAGATTTATCCGGAATTCCCTATTAAACTTCCCAAGCATCCAATGGCTATTCAATTGGGCTCCGTGGAATCTCTTTTATTTCAGAGTCACCGGGGAGGTTTTGCAACTGTATTTGATGACCCCAATTTGTTTTATCAATTGGTCAATGGTTCAGTAGCAGACAACGATTTGCCTCCTGCTACCTTAGCTGGAGAAGAGTTAGCCTTTTTGAAACAAATTGCATCTGCTTCATTGCAATATTCAACCATCATTAAAGACACGGCAAATAAAGGGAAAAACATTCAATCCTATCCGAATACTAGCCTTAGCAAGCAATTATCCATTGTTGCTAAATTGATCTCTGGGGGCTTGGAGACCCCTATTTACTTGGCAAACATTGGTGGATTCGATACACATGCAAACCAAATAAATTCACATGCAAATTTGTTAAAAACGCTTTCAGACGCCATAACTAATTTTCAAATTGACATTCAAAATTTGGGCCTAGCAGATCGCGTCTGTGTAATGACCTATTCTGAATTTGGCAGAAGAGTTAATCAGAATGGAACGGCTGGAACAGATCATGGAACAGCAGCGCCAATGATTTTTGTAGGTAATTCTGTAAAATCCGGCCTAATCGGGTCCAACCCAAATTTAAAGGTGTTGGATAGCTCAGGAGATTTAAAATACCAATTTGATTTTCGTCAAACTTACACAACTGTTTTACGAGATCACTTAGGGGCGACAAACTCTTCAGCCGCAAGTCTTTTTACTGGGAATTTTGAACGACTTCCCATTTTCAAGTCTTCCCCTGATAGCATTTCAGATGCAGGGTCAATCGATTTGGCAAATCCTTGGCCAAATCCTGCTTCAATTTCAACATTTATTCAATATACAGTACATCAATCGCAAGAGGTCTTTTTGGCTATTTATGATTTATCTGGTAAATTAATTAATGTTTTGGTGCACGAAATCAAAGTAAAAGGAGAATATAATGTTTCAATAGATGTATCAGGATGGAATAAGGGGCACTATATTGTAACTTTGTTAGGATCTTCTGGCAAACGAATGACAAAGAACCTAATGATTAATTAGCGTATGAAAACAAAAAAAGAATTTGAATACCTTAAAGGAGCAAGATCAAGATGGAAGGAATTAGTTTTTTCGTTTGATGTATTATTGGAATTTATAAAGGGCTTTAGAAACCTCCATTTTATTGGGCCTTGCATCACGATTTTTGGTTCAGCCCGATTTGACGAAACGCATGAGTATTATCAAAAAGCGCAAGAGCTTGCAACAAAATTAGGAAAGGTCGGCTATGCGATCATGTCGGGCGGAGGGCCGGGTATCATGGAAGCTGCCAACAGAGGTGCAAAAGATGCGGGGGCCTTGTCACTGGGCTGTAATATTGAATTGCCCTTTGAACAAAAACCTAATCCCTATTTAGACAAGTTTGTAAATATCAAGTACTTTTTTGTTCGTAAGGAGTTGTTGCGAAAATACTCTTCTGGATTTGTGGTTATGCCCGGAGGACTTGGAACATTAGATGAGTTCTTTGAGGTGGCGACTTTGATTCAAACGGGCAAGATTAGCAATTTCCCGGTGGTCGTAATGGGTGTTGAACACCATCAATCTTTGATAGATTTTTTAGACAATTTGATAAAAATAAAGACAGTAAGTGAGGGTGATTTTAAAAATATATTATTCACAGACGATATAGATTTAGCTTTTGAACACATCAAATCGTTCCGCTCAAAACGTCCAATCTTGAAGCCAAGTCAACCTCTTTGGATTTTGGGAGAACAGAAAATTGTGGAAAAAGTTTAGTATTTTCGTAAGATTTAAGTGGATTATGATAAAAACCCAATTGAGTGTTGTTGTACCAATTTATTCAGGTTCTCAATACGTTCAGGAATTGTTTCAAAGAATTAAGACCGTTAGAGAACAATGGGAGCAAGAAGAAGCCCCCTTGGCCTTGGGAGAATTAATCTTTGTAGACGATCAGTCCATCGACAATTCTTTACCTGTTTTACAAAAAATAAGTGAGGAAAATCAGTGGGTGCATGCATTAAGTTTGTCTAGAAACTTTGGGCAGCATCCGGCCACAATTGCTGGAATTCTACACTCATCTGGCAATTGGGTAATTACTTTAGATGAAGACCTACAGCACCCCCCTGAAAAAATTGAGCAGCTTTTATACAAGGCCATCAAGGAGGAAAAAGATGTAGTCTATGCAAATCCGCAAAATGGCCCCCATGGAAAAGTAAGTAGGGATTTTACTTCGAGCTATTTTAAAAAAATGATGGTTTGGCTAACTGGGGATAAGCACATTGCCTATTTCAATAGTTTCCGATTGATGCGTGGGGAAATCGCACGCTCTGCAGCAAGCGTTTGTGGGCCCGACACCTATTTTGATGTTTCGTTGACTTGGTTTACCCAGGCAATTGGGCAGGTTTCTTTGGAAATTCAGGACCAAAGAATGGCTGAAAACAATAAAAGTGGGTATTCCTTTTTAAAGCTCATTGAACATGCCAGAAGATTAATTTTATCCTCAAAAATCAATTTATATAGAAGCATTGCATTTTTGGGAATTTTAATCTTTTTTGTGGGTGTTCTATATTCGGGATTTATCATTTTCAATGAGATAATGCATCCTGGCAAATTTGGTTCAAGAGGCTGGCCCTCTTTAATTATTACGACTATGATATTTGGGGCAACGAGCATCATTTTGTTGTCAATCATTTTAGAATACTTGTCGCTAGTGGTCCTAAAGGCCCAAGGAAAGCCTGTTTTTTTTGTAATTAATCGGTCGGCTCCAGCTGAATTGCTTACTTATTTAGAAAAAAGAAATGGTCGTCATTGAATCTAAATTAGGTAAAGATTCCTCAAAACTGATTTTATTATTTGGGGTGGGACTAATTGGAGAAAGTATTTTACAGGAATTTGACAAGCAATTTTCCTGCACATTTCATCAATTTCCGTTTTCATGGGGAAAAGAAGATGCACAAATAGAGGAATTGAACCAAATCAAAGAGTTTATTTTTGCACGAGGCAAAGGTGTTGCCATTCAACTTATCTGGTCTGCGGGGAAAGGTGGATTTTTCTCTACTGATTCAGATTTTCAAATAGAATTTGCTGATTTTGAAAGAGTCTTAAATTGGTTGCAACAAGCTTTAATTCCACAAAATTCATGTAGTTTTCATTTGTTTAGTTCAGCGGGAGGTTTATTTGAAGGACAGGTACTTGTAAATGAGCAAAGCAAACCGAAACCCATGCGCCCTTATGGACATTGGAAATTAAAACAAGAAGATTTGTTGAACCGTTCCGAAGGTTTGGTCAATCGTATCATTTATAGACCAAGCACTGTTTATGGTTATAGCCCTAAGGCTAGAATAGGTCTAATTGCTAAGTTGCTTATTTGTGCCAATAAAAATCAGTTTATTGAAATTTTTGCTTCAAAGACAGCTTTACGAGATTATATCTATGTAGGTGATATTGCAAAATTTGTGGTGGCAAAGATTGAAAATAGCGATTTATCTAGTTTAAAGCTTGGGACAACTCAAATTAATTGGTTAATTTCTGGGAAATCGAGTAATATATTAGAAATTTGCACTAAAGTGAGTGAGTTGATTAACAAGCCTGTTTTAAATAGCTTTAGATTGGTTTTAGACAACAGTTTAGACAATACATTTAATGCAAAATTGAAGCCAAAGGAACTAGCGATTAGCCCAATAGAAATGGGCTTGCGCAAGATATTTCAAACTTTAAAATGAAGAAAGCCACCTGAAAATCCGATGGCTTTGCCAGTATACTTCATCAACAAACTAAATTCAATTCAAATAAAAGTATAAATTTTTAAAACACAAGTCCAAATTGTCAAATTATAAGAAATTTTATAATTTTTTAAAGGTATTACCTAAATGAAATATGTATAATTTGTTTAAAATTACATATATCACACGATTTACATTTTAAAACAAGCAATTGAATTTTAGCTTTAGTCTATTATTATGAGAAATACTCTTTTCTTAGTATTCACTTTTCTACTTTTATCTAAAGCTACGCATGCGCGTGTTTTGGAAGATACGTTAACACATTCTTATGTAGAAGCTGGGGCTATGGCTTCTACGAGTGGATATTCTCCCCTTTGGTTTCAAAGTTTACAATATGGCGCCGTGCCCTATCAAGGTGCAACGGGAATTGTAAAAGGATACTACGGAAAAAACTATTTTGTGCCTACAAAAGCTTACCAGAAAGCTAAAAAATACGATTGGAAATATGGAGTTGAGGCTGTTGCTTTTGGAGGAAAGGAGAATGATATTCGCATAATACAAGCATTTGTAGCAGGTCGATCAAAGCATTGGGAGTTGTGGATGGGAAGGAAAAAAGAATTAATAGGATTAGGCGATAGTACCTTAAGTTCTGGTTTTTGGACGTTTTCTGGAAATGCAATGCCCCCCGTTAAAATTCATTTTGGAACCTTAGATTACCTAGATATATTTAAAGGTTGGCTGGGTGTACAAATGCAATATTCTGATGGATTTCAAGACAATTTTGGGCCCGTAATAGGCGCCTTACTTCACCAAAAATCACTTTATGGAAGAATTGGAAAAAGGAGTTCGAAATTCAATTTTTTTGGAGGATTAAACCACAATGTTTCTTGGGCAGGTGTTAGAAAATCTACCCAAGAACAATTTCCAAGCAATCTTGCCACCTATTTTTATGTGGTAACCGCCATAAAAGATAGGTCCATTGTGGAGATTGATCCGAATACGACAGGAGACGACTCAGGCAATCAATATGGGAATCATCTGGGAAGTGTTGATTTGGCCCTTCAATTTCAGGATAAAAAATTGGGTCGATTTATGTTTTATAAGCAGACCCCCTTCGAAACGGGCCGATTGTCGAGCTTATCTACTGTCAACGATGGGATAACCGGCCTTAGTTGGAAGTTACCCAAACGATTACCCATCAATCATTTGGTATTTGAATATATTTATACTGCAAACCAAGGAAATTATCTTTCCGGAATTTCAGAATTCTTGGGCCTCAAGGATTCCCAAATGTCCCAAATAGAATCCTATTACAACAACACACACGGCCCTTGGGCTTATTTTGGGAAAGGTTTAGGAAATCCTTTGATTCCCATTGACAGAGAGAGTGCTTTTATCAAAAACGAAGGATTTTCCTTTTCAAAAAATGCCACAAAGGCTTACTATATAGGCCTGGGAGGTGCAATTACCGATGAATTAAGTTACCTATTTAGAGGCTCCGTGAGTAGATATGCTACGCCAAGAAATCATTTGTCCCCTCGCCTCACAGACGAAGAAATGGAATCACAAACGGCCTGGGCCTTACAAGTTAATGGAGCGTTTAAAAAATCTTATACCTGGACAGCCCAAATAGGCTACAACCAAGGTTATAGACTACAAAACGCCTTGGGATTAATGGTTTCCTTGAGGAAGGATTTGTTTTAAAATCCTGCCTCCATATAATAATAAACAGTTGTTCCCATTACTATGAATGTATAAATGGTTTGTTTTAAAACAACTGTTTGTCCATTATTGGCCGATAAAAAGACAAATGAGGTTCCAGCAGGATTTAAACCTGTAAAAGACGAAGTATTAGCTGTAGTTCCTTGAACTGCTAAAGTATAGGTTCCACCATCTTTCATTCCTTGAAGGTTAAACGCACCAGGACTAGCTGTTGTATAAGTTAAGTTACTGTTTCCAAATAAAATAGCCGTGGCGGCGCCTGAATTGTAGGCACTGGCATTGGTAAAAGAACCATTTACTTCCAATTTTGATTTTGGGTCTAGAGTACCTATTCCTACATTTCCTCCTGAAGGATTAATAATAATTCGCAGATCCAGCTCCAAAAGAAACGGAAGAATAAGGTTTAAATTTGGAAAGCACCTGTGCTTTTTTACCATTTTGACCCAAAAACCAAAATTGAGAATGAGCAGAAAAAGTAAATGCTAAAAGAACTAAAAATAAAAATAAGTTTAATTTCTTCATGAAAGTAAATCGATTTGCATGATACAACGTTCGTACTTTAAAAATGTTGTCCAATTTTAAAAACGAAGATAGCAAGAAATTTACTACGATGTAATACTCAGCTTTATTTACTTCTTATTAACCAATTTTTCTACCAATTCTTTCAGTTCATTGATCTGATTTTGTTGCTTTTGGATAAGTGCTTGATTGTTTTCAATTTGAATTTGTTGTTCTTGAATGGCCTTTGTTAATACCGGAATAATAGCCGTATAGTTCACGCTCAATAATTTATCCTTGTCTTTACCTTCACTAACCAATTCAGGCATCACTTTTTGGAGTTCTTGCGCGATGAAACCGTTTTCATTGATGCTATTAGAAGCAGCATCTAATGACATTTTCTTGTCATAATTAACCGGGCGCAATTGCATGATTTTGGTCAAACCGCTATTGAGATTTACGATATTACTTTTTAAGCGGAGATCAGAGGTTAAGGCTGTACCAGCCGCGCGAACAGAGCCGCTGGCATTGATATCTCCTGAAACATCTAATTTATAACCTGGAGTTGTTGTACCTATTCCTATATTTCCGGTGGATAAACCTGTGATATAATTCGTACTAGCTAGTCCATTGGTTAAGGTAAAACCGTCTGATGTACCCGAAATATTTCTCAATTGAAAGGACCCTCCATCTTTATTAATCATTTTTATAAATGCCTGATCGTATGGCGCTGTTCCAGCGGTTCTTTCCAGCGTGATACCTCCGGTAGCCCCTTTTACATGGAAGAGCGATTCTGGTGAATTGGTTCCTATACCAACATTTCCTCCTGCTGGTTGAATTATATATGGCAAAACATTCCCAGTTGAATAGTTGTGAGCTTGAACAGCTGCTGAAGATGTTGTTAAATAGTAACTAATTGAGTTATTGTTAACACCTGAAGTGGTTTGAAAACGAATTAAGGGTCTAAATGTGGAATTATCCATTAGATTAGTAGATGTAGTAGGTAAGCTTGCAATATATGCATTGTCATTGACTACCAATTTCGTTAAGGGAGCTGTTGTTCCTATACCGACGTTCCCGTTTCCTTGCCATGTCATTACTTTACTTATTACCGTATTATTATCACCGTCAGTAAGTCCAAGATCTAATCGAGAAGACGCGAATGTAGTTGTGCCATAAGTCCCTAAATCAAACTGAGCAATGTTATCCCATTTTACACCATTGACTGCTGGACGAGAAAAGCGTAACATTTGAGCGTCTGCATTAACTGTGTTAGTAGCCGATAATGAATTAATGGCATGTATGGTAGATGTTGGGCTTGTTGTACCTACACCAACTCTTCCAGAGCCGTCAATCGTAAAAACATGTTTAGTGCCAATAGCAGAGGCGGCATTTGCATTGGTCCAAGTGTAGAAATCAATTGCATTGCCCGCAGCAGCACCACCTTGATGTCTTGTTTTTATCGCGTGGGCATAATTACTTGTTGAATTATAACCGAATAACAGTTGATTTTTTGTAAAAACACCTGAATCATTACCATTTCTAAACGAACCTCCGCCTTTCACATCTAAATTAATAGTAGGCGTATTAATGCCTACCCCTACGAAGCCATTTGCCTGCCAAGTCATCACCGGACTCATGGTCGTTATATCCAGTCCATCGTTCATTGTTAAATCCATCCTAGAATAGGCCGTGGCACCTAATTGTGCATAAGTTCCTAAATTGAATTGAGCAACGTTACCAAATTTTGACCCTGAAGAAGTGGGCCTAGAAAGCTTTAAAATAGTGACATCCACATTGGGTGCCTGTGTTGCTGCCGTCTGACTATTAACATCCAGGGTTGCAACTGGTGTACTTATGCCTATACCCACATTACCACTTCTTAAATAATTGATCATAGGGGTAACGTAACCATTCATTCCAAAATCTACTCGATTATTCGCAGCATCATTACCTTGATAAACAAATCGCCACTCTGAACTATTTCCTTTTGCATTAGCCGTACCAAAATTTAATTGGGTAGCATGGCCTGCAGTTGTATTGGTTGGTGCAAAAAATCTGGCTACTGTTGTGAAGGGACCAACTGTCGAAGATTGAACTTCTAATGGTACAGAAGGGGTAAAACTATTACCTCCAATTCCCACACTACCACCTCTCCAAATGCTGGCCGTTTTATTACTTCCTGCATCATTTGTGGTACCAGCCAAATTCCATGCCGTGGAGGCAGGCGCCGTGTAGGTCACATAGGTAGTTCCGTTGTAGGTCCAAAGACTGTTGTCTACACTTGATTGATACACCACACTTTGATCCGAGGGAGTATCGGGTGTAAAAACCACACCAGAGGTCGTTGGTGTAGCCGTAGAAAAAGTTACAATATTTTGTGTACCTGGCACGTTGGTTAAAATCACATCTCCATTGCTATCCACGCCCAATACTTTGCTGGATGATGTGTTAGCTGTGCTAGAAGACGTCAAATTCGTAAATCGCAAACCTGAGTTACCGGCAGTCCCCTGGTTGATTTCCAATTTATTGGCAGGTGCGTTTGTCCCAATTCCCAAATTACCTAAGCGGTAAATGGCGTTGGTTTTATCGGTTCCTGCATCTGTTGTTCCACCTGAAAGAGAAAAGTTAGAACCTACCGTAATTTCTTTACCATATCTATCCACTACCGCATTTTGTGCTAGAGATGCTGAAGTGATTAAACTAAAAATAAAAGTGGTTATACCAAAAATTCGAAGTTTTAGTTCAGAATGCATAAATTTCATAAGTATTATTAATATAGTTGAACGCTTCAATTTTAATTTTGTCAATAAGACCCCCAAAAAATAATTTGGTTGTTTTCTAATGTTGAATATTGTACTCTATTTAATGGTTCTGAGAATAAAATAAATTCTGGGATATTGCCAGTAAATCCATTTTGATTCAGAACGCTATCCAAGGATCCTGTTGTAATGCCTACTCCAAAAGTAGACCCAGCAGACCAAGTTGGAGGCGTATTAAAATTTAAATTCGAATTGTTTTTAGCTGATCCACTCACCCGGACTATTTTATCCGTTGGATTTCTAATTAATGTGTATTGTTTATAAGCATTAAATCCAAGTGTGCTATTATTTAAAAAATATCTACCCACATCGGCAGAGTTACCAAAATCTGTGTACATATAATTATTATCAGAAGGCCAATTCATGTGTGCCGACCACCTAATAGAATTATTAGAAATATCTGAATAACCGAATGAATTATTTGTACCAGATCCTGCCAATATTTTAGCAATCAACAAAACACTACCTCTAAGGCCACTTCCTAATAAAGTAGGTAAGGGTTGATTAATGGTTACATTAGTTTTGTTAGCGCCAACAAATGACAACGTCGCATATGCATTCGATGCACCGGCATTTGCTATTTCTAAGGCAGGTTGACGAGCAGTGGATGTTTGTACGCCATTATACCCATTTAAACTTTGATCATACCAAATGGATACGTTTAACGTACGACCGCTTCTGAAGGACGCTAAAGACATCGTCGAATTTAGCGCTAAACCAGAAGTCCCCGCAGCGGCAATGGTTACCACACTATTATCTGATACCACATTATTTGCATCAAACGCTACATCTGCCTGGGCATCATCTCCACTCCTTCTCACTCGTAAGGCAGGGCCCGTGTAGGCATTTCTTAATTTTCTAGTACTCAGTGCGAAAGACGCCGTTTGCTCTACTTGATCCAAAAGACCTCTAAACACAAATATGTGTGAATGTAAAACCGGTGTACCTGGAACTTGCGCATGGATTACGTTTGAAAGACTAAAAAAGAAAAGAAATATACATTTTTTCATATCCTTAAAAACCGGGTTCCATGTAATAATAAACCGTTGTACCCATAACAATAAATGTATACAAGGTATGTTTACCCGAAATGGTCGGTCCATTATTGGTAGAAAGAAAAGTAAAGGAGGCGCCAGATGGACTTAATCCTGTAAAGCTAGAAGTACCAGATGAAGTCCCTTGCACAGCTAATGTGTAGGTTCCACCATCTTTCATACCTTGTAAATTAAAAGCTGTAGGACTTGCCGAAGTATATGCCAAATTACTGTTTCCAAATAATATGGCGGTGGCAGACCCCGAATTGAAAGCAGCGGTATTAGTGGCCGATCCATTTACTTCTAATTTAGAAACCGGAGCTTTTGTCCCAATCCCAACATTACCGCTGTTCGTTAATCGAAAACCCTCCATCGTTGTCCCACCTGTGGTGGCGTAATTGAAGGCTAATCCTACACCAGTAGCACTTCCGGGTCTGACTACTTCAATTCCTCCAAAAGTATTATACCATCCTAATTTAATTCCTCCAACCTGTGTATCTACCCCAGTCGGCGCTTTACCATATACTTCGAACCAAACAGGCTCACCTGAACCATTATTTAAAGTATTCGGCTGTATACTAGCATTTCCTATAACAGACAACTTATAGCCTGGGGAAGTTGTCCCGATGCCCACATTTCCATTGGCATGCCAAGACATTACATCACTCAAAGTTGTTTCATCTCCACCATTGTTCAATCCCAAATCTAATCGAGTTTGGGCAGTACCTCCTGTTCCATAAGACCCTAAACTAAATTGTGCAACATGTCCAAATTTTACACCCTCTTGTCTAATTCGAGATAATCGCAACACTTGAGCACTGGCATTAATGCTAGCTGTAGCAAGTGTTGGGTTTTGTACGTGTAATGTCGATAAAGGATTATTTATACCTACACCAATACTTCCACTTCTCCAAATAGCAGCCGTTTTATTACCACCTGCATCATTCGTTGTGCCTGCCAAATTCCATGCCGTGGAGGCAGGTGCCGTGTAGGTCACATAGCTTGTTCCGTTGTAGGTCCAAAGACTATTGTCTACACTTGATTGATACACCACACTTTGATCTGAGGGAGTATCAGGTGTAAAAACAACTCCAGCTGTGGTTGGTGTAGCCGTAGAAAAAGTTACAATATTTTGTGTACCTGGAACGTTGGTTAAAATCACATCTCCATTGCTATCCACGCCTAATACTTTGCTGGATGAAGTGTTGGCTGTGCTGGATGACGTCAAATTCGTAAATCGCAAACCTGAGTTACCGGCTGTCCCCTGGTTGATTTCCAATTTATTGGCAGGTGCGTTTGTCCCAATTCCCAAATTACCTAAGCGGTAAATGGCGTTGGTTTTATCGGTTCCCGCATCTGTTGTTCCACCTGAAAGAGAAAAGTTAGAACCTACCGTAATTTCTTTACCATTTTTATCTACAACTGCATTTTGTGCAAATAATTCAATCGTGAACAAACAAAATAGACCTATAAAAAAAGCTGTCCTGAAAAAATATTTTTTGTGGATGTGATATTTCATTATGTCAAACATTAATATATGTAGTCAAAAGAAACTCGATCATTCACCAAAAGGGCGTAAGATCCATTGTTAGAAGGAACATAGGTAACTGTATCGCCAGATAAACTAATGGCATCTTTAGGTACTCGTATACCGTTTACAAACATGGCGACTTTACCCAGAGGGGTATTAGTTAAAGTAAAAGAAGTTTGACCTGCTGTTGCGATAAATTCATCTGTTTCCATTTGAGCTACTGAACTTTTTGAAACAGGAATCCAATTGGTACCATCAAATTGTAGAAGCTGATTGGTTGTTGGCGTGGTGGTACTTACTGGTGTTCCTTGAATTTTAACAACAGCTGGTGCCGTTGAGGTGCCGCCCAAGTCGCCAGTTAGTTGGATTTTACCTAATGTACTTGCATCGGCATTCGGAGTGGCGTTGGCACTCACATACGTTTCAACTGCTGCTACACTAGGGTACATAATTGTTGAACCCGTATTGGTCGTGATATTTGAAGATAAATTAGCCGTAGTCTGAGCACCCATTACATCTGCTACAGGAATTGTTGAACTGGCTGTCATTGCAGAAGTTCCATTTCCTTTCACATAACCAGTCAATGTAGTGGCTCCTGTACCGCCATTCGCTACAGAAATTGTTTCTCCTATTTTACTATTTGTAATAGCAGCATTGGCAATTTTGCTGGTGGTTACGTTTTCATCTTTTATTTTGGCAGTTTCGATGGCATCATTGGCAAGATCCGAAACAACGATGGTTCCATCTGCTATCATACCTGTGAGCACTTTTGATGCCCCAATGCTGGCAACTCCAGCATTACTCATTGTTATATCACCTGAAATGCTGACCTCTGTCGCTTCATTGGAGGCATTACCCACATAAATTTTTCCATCAGCCAATGTATTAATAGCGGATGTAGCGTTATCGACATAGGTTTTAACGGCTAATTGAGAAGGATAAGATGTATTATTAGCAGAAACACCCCCTAAATCCGTCGCCGTAGATTTATTGATAAGATCTTCTTTTAAATTCAAAGCCGTATTAGTAGAAGTTCCTATACCTGCATTTAGCATATTTTGAACAAAAGTTTTAACAGCAAGTTGAGTTGGATATTTAACATCATTAGCAGCAGCACCACCCATATCTACTGCTGTAGATTTGTTTACAACGGCTTCGGCGCCCAAATTGGTTAGTGCATCGGAAGCGGTACTAGCCCCTGTTCCTCCATTGGCTATCGTAATCACCTCTCCAATCTTTGCATTGGTAATTGAAGAATTAGCAAGGTCAACGGTTGCCACGGTTCCATCTAAAATTTTATTGGAGGTAATTTTTCCTGTTCCAACCTCGGGTGCTGAGGCGGTACCTGTTAAATCTCCAGCTAATTGAATTTTACCTGTTGCTAACGTGGTAGCATCTGGAGTAGCAGAAGATATCTTAGAATCTACATAGGCTTTATTTGCAGCATCTGTCGCATTATTTGGAGCATCTGCTAAGGTAATTTTTGTAGTAGTTGGAAAATCCAAATTTCCTGACATCACACTACCCGATAATTGTACATATCGAGCATCAAGAGAGGCCTGATTGACAGATACTTCATTCCAAGCACCTGAGGCTCCTGTACTTATGAAGGTTCTACCATTATTGGAAGCAATTGGATCCCCTGAAACCACATAAATATCTCCATTGTTAGTGGTACTAATAGCCGGAAGTAGTGCGAGTGTACCAGTTGTAACCTTTCCAAAAGCAATGGCTACATTACCTGTGGAAGGAACTGGAGTGATTCCATTGACCGAACGAACCGCACCTGAAACATCAGCCACCGGAATACTAGAAAGAGTAGTAAAATTAGCACCGACACTTGCCTGTTTTACATAGCCTAATGTAGTACTCAAATCGGAACCAGTACCGCCCTTTGAAACAGAAACTATTTCTCCTATTTTAGCATTGGTTATGGCAGCTTCAGCAATCTTTGCAGTGGTAATTCCTAGGTCTGCCACTTTTATGTTGGAATTAATTAAAGTAGCTCCAACGCCATCTGTAACAGTTATTGAAGCATCTCCAGCTGTCAAATCCTTACCAATCAAATTATCAGAAGATAATTTACCCCACTCTACCCCTGTCCCAGTCGAATTTGTTTTTAAAACTTGATTCGCAGTTCCGGAGGCAATTTTAGCGGTTGTTACATTCGCATCTTTGATGTCCGCTGTTTGTACTTCGCCATCTTTGATTTTATCTGTGGTAATAGCATCTGCTTCTAACTTCGCATTCGTTACATTCAAATCCGCAATTTTTGCGGTCGTTACATTTGCATCTTTGATATCCACTGTTAGAACTTCGCCATCTTTGATTTTATCTGTGGTAATAGCATCTGCTGCTACTTTCACATTTGTAACATTTAAATCAGCGATTTTTGCCGTCGTTACATTTGCATCCGCAATCTTAGCAGTAGTAACCGCAGCATCAGCGATTTTAGCTGTTACTATACCTAAATCTTTTACTTTGAAAGGACTTGCTGTGGTTCCAGCTCCTTCGATGCTGGTCATATCCGCCACTGCCCCAAAACTATTTTTATCCAACCATGCAACAGCACCAGTCGCATCTGTTACTAAAACAGTATTGCTCGTACCTGCTGCTATTTTATTGGTAGTAACTGCCGCTTCTGCAATTTTTCCATTTGTTACATTTAAATCCGCAATTTTTGCTGTAGTTACATTGGCATCTTTAATATCGGCTGTTTGAACTTCTCCGTCTTTGATTTTATCTGTGGTAATGGCATCTGCTGATACTTTCGCATTTGTAACATTTAAATCAGCGATTTTTGCAGTTGTTACATTGGCATCGGCAATCTTAGCAGTAGTAACCGCTGCATCAGCGATTTTAAGGGTAGAAATAGCACCCGAAGTAATAATTGGGGCATTTGCCGTAGTTCCTGTGCCGGCTAAATCACCTCCTAATTTCACTTTTCCTAAAAAACTTGTTGTTGCGTCTGGTGTTGCTCCCGCAACAGTTGCATCTACATAGGTTTTAACTGCTAATTGAGAGGGGTATTTGATATCGGTTGGGGTACTTCCGCCTAAATCTGTGGCAGTTGATTTATTATTAATAGTCTCCGCATCAACTACATCTGCCACTGGAATCGTAGCAGTGGTAGTCAAAGGATTAGTTCCATCCGCTTTTACATAACCCGCGGCTAAGGTTGTAACACCTGTACCACCATACGCAACACCGATGGTTGATGCACTCCAAGTACCAGCTGTCACAGTTCCTAAAGTTGTAATCGATGATTGTCCAACATAATTGGAAGCTATATCTACTGTTGGAGTGGTTGTTCCATTGGTAACAGATACTCTATTAGGTGTACCAGAAACATTTGTTACAGTTCCGATGGTCGAATTTAACACACCATTGTTCATAGTTAAACCTGTTCCCAATGAGATTTCAGTTAATGAGGTTCCTCCATTGCTTCCAGTTCCTAATAAAAGGCTTTGTGCAGAAAGGTTTTGAATTTTATTGTAAGTAACCGCATGATCAGTAATAGTTGTAGCCGCTGTTCCTGAAACGGTTGTTACATCCCCAGTTAAAGCGGGTAAGGTAGCAACGGGCAAGGTAGTCAAGGCTTCGATACTTCCCGATCCAGTGGAACTTCTACCTAACACGACATTTGTTGAAACATCTTGCATTTTAGGGAAGGTAATTGCTTTATTATTAACCAAAGGATTGGTCGCAGAACCTGTCAAGTCACCCGCCAATTGAATTTTACCTGTTGCCAATGCGGTGGCATCTGGCGTTGCTGCAGAAACTCTTGCATCTACATAATCTTTATTGACTAGGTCTGTATTATTTACAGGAGCATCCGCCATAGTTGCTTTGGTACCTGTTGGAAAAATCAAATTTCCCGACATCGTACTTCCAGCCAATTGAACATATCTTGCATCTAGGGAAGCTTGATTTGGGGTTACTTCATTCCACGTACCACTTGCACCTCCTGTACTGATAAAGGTTCTTCCATTATCACTGGCAGTTGCTCCTGTTTCACCAGAAACGACATAAATATCACCGTTATTCGTCCCTGCTACTGCTGGTCGATTGGCCAATAAACCTGTTGTAACCATACCAAAAGCGATGGCAACGTTGCCAGTTGTTGGGTCTGGTGTATTTCCATTTACGGTGTGTACTGCTCCGGTCACGTCTTGCCATGGAATATTAGAAACTGTAGAAAGCGAACTTGCTCCACCTTTTACATAGCCACTTGATAAAGTAGTTGCACCTGTTCCGCCATTAGCAATTGGCATAACGGCAGAACCCGAAATCGTTCCATTTAATACAGGACTGGTCAGTGTTGGAGTAGAAATATCGGGACTTGTTCCAAATACTACATTTCCTGTTCCTGTAGTAGGTAATTCTTGTGGAGTCGTAATTCCACCCGACATATTACCCAACACTTTTTGATCGGCAATATTGGGTAATCCTGTTAAACTATTGATAGCATTGGTACCTCCAAATTTATTATCCACGTAAGCTTTTACGGCGTTTTGTGTAGGGTAAGCAGTGTTACTTGTTCCTAAGTTTACGTTAGCATCTTTGTTGGCTACATCCTCTTTCAAATTCAAAGCAGTTTGTGTAGATGTACCAATAGCGCTATTGGTACGCGAGTCAACATAGGTTTTAACTGCTTTTTGAGAAGGATATAAAACATCACTGGAGCCTGTATTTCCCAAGTCAACAGCTGTAGATAAATTAGATACACTTTGCCCATCCACAATGTCGGCGATTGGAATAGTAGCGCTTGAAGTCATTTGAGAAGCGCCATTTCCTTTAATATATCCTGTTAAGGTTCCTGCATTTCCTGTACCGCCATTGACAACATCAACTATTCCATTGACATTTTGAGCATTGCCAGGTATACTACCCGTAACTTTTGAACCACTTACTGAATTAATTTTTGCATCTGTAACTGCTAAATTGGCAATTTTTGTAGTGGTCACAGCGGCATTTAACAATTTATTAGTTGTAATGGCAGCATCAGAAATGACAGGAGCTGCGGCGGTAGTACCTGCTCCATTTAAATCTCCACCTAATTGAATTTTACCTTTTGAAGTGGTTGTTGCATCAGGAATAGCGGCATTGGCAAATTGCGTATCTACATAATTCTTAACTGCATTTTGCGTTGGAAACAAAGTAGAACTTGTTCCTAAATTCACGTCATTGGATTTGTTGGCAGTTGGTTCAGCACCTAAATTAGTCAAAGCTCCTGTTGCAGTTGTTGCTCCAGTTCCACCATTGGCAACACTGATTGTTTCTCCAATTTTAGCATTGGTAACTGCACCATTGGCAATTTTAGGATTGGTTACAGCACCATCATTGATTTTATTCGTTGTAATGGCATTATCCGAAATAACGGGTGCAGCTGCAGTTGTACCTACTCCGTTCAAATCGCCACCCAATTGTATTTTTCCTTTTGATGTAGTAGTTGCATCTGGAATTGATCCATTAGCGAATTGGGTATCTACATAGGTTTTCACCGCAGCTTGCGTCGGGTATAATGTAGTACTAGTTCCTAAATTAGCATCATTGGATTTGTTAGACAAGACCTCTTTGGAAGACAAACCAGGAACTGTTGGAGAATCAGCCGTACCTCCAAGATCCCCTGTTAATTTGATTTTTCCCTTGGTTGTTGCATTGGCATCCACTACTCCTGCTGCTAGAGCCGATTGTACAAATTGAGTTGTGGCAATAGCGGTCGTATTATTGTTCAAAGGTTGTGTGACTGCTTGAGTAGCGCCAGGCAAAACAGGTGTTCCTGTAAAAGTAGGAGAATCAATGTTCGCTTTTAAGTCCAAATTAGCTTGAAAAGCCAAGCCAGTTACCGAGGCATCCACATAATCTTTGATGGCCTTTACGGTTGGATATTTCGTTTGAGAGCTAGCGTTTCCTGTTATGTCGGTTGTTTTATTGGCAAGCTCTTCTTTTAATAATAAGCCCGGAACCGTAGGTAATTCGGCAGTACCTGCCAAATCTCCTGCTAATTTTACTTTTCCTTTTGCCAAGGTTGTGGCATCTGGAGCACCTGTGGCCACGGCATCTTGGATGGTCACGTCCACATAAGTTTTTACTGCTTTTTGAGAAGGATATAAGGTGTTGCTGGGATTCGCATTGCCTAAATCTATGGCAGTTGATTTGTTGTTCAACACTTCATACGTATTGCCTAATTGATCAATCCGGTTATTCGTATTGTTGATTTGGGTCCCGAGGTTATTGCTGACCCCCTCTAGCTTGGAATCAAACTGTGTATTCAAGTTGCTGATTTTATTATTTATATCAACGATTTGAGTACCCTGATTGACCACCTCCTTTTTCAAGCTGCCTATATCTTGATTGACTAATAAAAAACGTTGGTTGGTTTCGGTTTTATTTTTTGCCAAAGAATCTTGCAAGGGTTTCAAGGCCTCTTTGGTGATATAACCTACATCATTAGAAAAATCGGATAAATTTTTAGGGGCATTTCGAACATTTACATATTCAACTGATTCTGCATAAAGTGCGTAAGGAGTATAATTAAATAATTGGGTACTCACTACTTTAAAGTTTGTGCAGGCATCGAAACTAACTGAAACACTAAGGGCAAAAGTGGTGGATCCCCATTTAAGGTCGTCAAATGTTATTGCTTTAGAATTGCTAGTTGCTTGTCCAGCCCCAATGGTCAAATTTATGAGTCCATATTCATCTGTTTTTGTTTGTTGGGTTTCTTCATATTCTAAGGACTGCCCTTTTAGAATACTAAATTTCACACAAACGTTCCCTGATGCCAGTGGCTGCCCAGTAATGGCTACTCCGGGAACATCTATTTGTTTTGGGTCTAATACAACGGCTTGGTAATTAATCCCTTTTGAGTTTGTTTGTGCAAAAACAAAAGAATTACAAAATAACAACAAAAGGATAAGTTGGATGTATTTCCTCATGATTCAAAATTTTTATTACTTGTTGATACGAAATGTCAAACCCATCGAAATGGTTTGTGTGGTTAGGTCAAAATTGCCGGTATTTGCGCTCGAAGAATTCAAGGATGAATATTGTCCATATCCAAAAACAAATTCTGTAGAGGGATTAATTTGAGTGCTGATATCTACTTGGAAGCCTTTTAAAAACTTAATTCCATCAAATTGTTCATTCCCTTTTAGCAGATAATAGTTGTTCCCTGCCAATTGGGAACCATAGAGTAATTTGTTTCCAGAAATGACACCTTGGACACGAATTCCTACAAGTTTTTTTATTTTCAATTTAGCCCCTATGCCTACTTCCACCCCGGCATAATCCGTTTCGTATCGGAGGGGGATTTGTTGCACATCTCCAATAGCGTTGAGTTGCATCATTTGTGCAGAAATTGAATAACTTAACACACTCAATAACTTAGCCAAAATAGGCCTTTGAGAATACTGCAAAGCCTTTTCAGGGGAGGACAATTGAAGGGCAAGGGTATCCAAAAACAATTTATGATACCCTGCTTTTAAATGCATTCCGTTGCTAGGTTTTAAATAATCAACAGGCTGCCCATTGGTATTTACCAAATGGTAGTCTGTTTGATTACGCCCAAGGGAGAACTGAAAATTTTGGGCATTTGCATAATTGGACAAAATCCAAAAACAAATAAAACTCACAGGTACTAAACGAATCAACTTCATCCTTCAAAAATTATTTTATTTATTACTTAACTACTTAATTTGTCGGTTTATGTAAACATAAGTACCCTTGGTTGGGTAAGCTCCATAAAATTCAATCACATAATAGTAGGTACCATCCGGAAGTTTTCCGTCGCCTTCTAAAAGTGCAGAGCCAACGTTCAGCTCACCTGCCCAATCGTTCTTATAGTTTTCAGTTTCAAAAACCAATGTTCCCCAACGATTAAAAATCGATAACCTATTTTTAGTCAGACGTCTAATACCAGGAATAATCAATTGGTCATTTGCGCCGTCTTTGTTTGGAGAAATTCCATTAGGTAAGAACCACTCACAGAAGTCTGGGTCAATACGATTCGGGATACCATCGTGGTCACAATCTGGCAAAGCGCCGAAGTCTATATCGTCCTCATCTTTGTCAGGAATTCCATCCCCATCAGAATCTAGGTCTCGGAAATCATAGATATTGTCTTTGTCGGTATCGACAGGATTCCCACAAACTTTGCCCGCCTCCACATTGTCTGAGTAGGTATCATTATCAGAATCTAGATCTAAGTAATCTGGAATGCCATCATTGTCGGTATCCACTACTTTTCCACAAATTGCCCCAGCCTCAATTTTATCAGGGATACAATCTTGATCGGAATCTAAATCCAAGTAATCTGGGATTAAATCGTTATCTGAATCCACTGGTTTTCCACAATTTTTACCTACTTCCAAGCTGTCTGGAATACAGTCACCGTCCGAATCCAAATCTAAATAATCTGGAATTCCATCTTTGTCGGAGTCCACTGGTTTACCACAAGTGCCTACTTCAATACTATCTGGGATACAATCATTGTCTGAATCCAAATCCAAATAGTCTGGAATTCCGTCTTTGTCGGTATCTGCTGGCACTCCACATTCCTTGCCAACTTCTATCGCATCCGGAACACAATCATTATCTGAATCTATATCTCTGTAATCTGGCAGCCCATCTTTGTCGGAATCTACTGGAATTCCACAAACTTTACCTACTTCTAATTTGTCTGGAATACAATCATTATCTGAGTCTAAATCCAAATAATCAGGAATTCCATCTTTGTCGGTATCAATTGGTGAGCCACAAACTCCAATTTCTATAGCGTCTGGAATACAATCGTTGTCCGAGTCCAAATCCAAAAAGTCTGGAATTCCATCCTTATCGGAATCAACAGGCTCTCGAGTTTCACTTGCGTCGAACCAACCATTTCCGTTGGTATCAATGAACATTCCTGCGTCATCGATCATTTTGTCTGCATTGGAATCGGCCTTGGCTTGTGCTGCAGGCAAAAGTGCTTCGATCACATCAGGAATACAGTCACCATCGGAGTCCAAATCAAGGTAATTTGGAATGCCATCCTTATCGGAATCTGAAAGGCCTTCTAATCTGTCGCTAATGCCATCGTTATCCGAGTCTAAGTCTTGGTAATTAGCCCAATCGTCGGTATCTACGTGCTTATTGCCTTCTATGGCGTCTGGAATGAGGTCATTATCAGAATCTAAGTCTAGATAATTAGGAGTACCATCCCAATCAAAATCGAGGGGCAAACCTGAGCCATTTGTTTCTGCGTGATTAGAAATACCATCGCCATCACAATCTCCTTCACGGAAAAATTTATTGTATGTGTCTGAATTAAGCGGAGGAATATGTCCTATTTTTCCTCCAACACAGAAATTTAAAGGTTGACTATCTTCGCCATTTTTGTTTCCATCTCCATCACAATCTAAGTCATACCAAGACGCTCTTGGATCTACGTTGCGGTGGTCATAAATGAAGTCGCATGGATCATTGAGATTGGTGCGATCTGCCAATTCGGTTTGGTCATCCACCCCGTCGCCATCTGTGTCAATGATGATTTTAACTTCAAAGCTTTTGCTTGTACCCGCACAGGCGTTTGTATCTATTTTCACGACAGTAATATTTCCTGCAAGCGTGCCATAGGTCACCAATAAAGTATCTGAATGTGAATTGTTGGACGTCCAAGAGGCTGGCACTGTCCACTGGTAATATCCTACTTGATCTCTGCTGCTCAATCGATAAACTGCTGAAGAGCCTGCAAGTCCCAGGATACTTCCCCTTATTTCGCCTGCTATTGAAGGACGATTTTTTACCACGACATTCACTCGAAGACGAGGACCTTCCACTTGGTTGATAACTTGACTTACAAAATAGGTACTTGTACCTGCCACAAGGGTGTTGGCTTCAGGTCTAACATTCAAAGGTGTTGTACCGGTTGAATCCGTATACCATCTCAAGGTACTTTGACTGGTAGTCCCTTCTACTGCAATTACCTTATTCGCATCATTTAGACAAAAAGTTTGCGTGTAATTTAATTCATCAAAATCTCTTGGTGGTGTGATAGGTCTTGGCCTTGGAACCATTTGAAACATGGCCAAAGGAGCAAAATTGTATTGTTGGTAGATGTTTTCCACAATTTGTCCAGCATCAACCGTAAAATGGATTTCTTGACTAATCCAACCTGGAATTGCCAAATGAGCTGTATCCAAAAGGTCATCATTTGGAGATAGGAATATCTTGTAGGTCCCATCTGGGAAATCCATTGAAAAAGAAAAATTACCTCCATTAGAAACTTCAGAAGTTGCCATAATAGTCCTTCCAGACTTATCCATCAGTTTGGCAAATTTTTGTTGGGTTGGAAGGTTTGCATAACTTTCTGAGCCATTCAAAAGAAGGTCATTATTTGAATCCAAATATAATTGTCCATCTAATTGAAGGGTCGACGCTTCACATCTAATGATAAACTGCCCAGCATATATATCAAGTCCATTGGCAGAAACATCTTCTAAGGATAAGCCATATTCAAAGTTCTGAAGGTTTCCATCATAAATTAGTTGAACCACTTGTAAGCCATAACCAATTTGATATGGGAAACTATTGGTGTTGCTAGTGGCAACAATTTTTTTAGAATCCCCCGCATTTATGATGGCAAACTTTGTTTGCTTTTGAGAAGGTACAGGTTCCGGATTGAGCATAGACCACTGGGCATCGTAGTTGCACAATACGTTAACAAAAATATCATACGTGGCAATGTTTTCGCAAGATGGTTGTACATCTGCCACCTTGGCTCCTATTGTAATGCCCGTCAAAGTAGTTGCTGCTCTACTCGCGAAGGCGTAAAGTTTATAATCGCCTGCAATTACCCCCCTAAAAGATCCAATGGTGTCTGTACTTATTTGTCTAATTCTGCCGTCCAATTTACTCACAAGGGCAATCTTAAAATTATTGTAGGTTCCTGGCACGTACTTATACCGCACATTTGCTGGACCATAAAGTATCATAAAGGCCGGATTCATATCAAACCTTCCAGGATCATCTGGGCAACAATTACTTAAATCAACTAGTACAGGGGCCCCCTCTAGGCTGTAACAAGCGTTGCCTGATTTCGCCCAGAGATAAACCGTTCCTGCAGTGGTATAGGCCAGAGGATTTAAAATTTGTGTATCGCGAGTGCTGGCTGTTCCTGTCCACCATTCAAATTCCTTTCCGTTGATGGCTGCGGGCTGCAGACTCGTTAGGTTTACACTTGAACTATTACAAGTGCTCAAAATAGTATTAAATAGTGGCTCTGGATTTCCCGGAGTGCTTATTTGAATCTGAGCAGAGCAGGATGTTAATTCCATAGATCCTGATCCATTTTTAACAATAACATAAAATCTACCGTCTGTTTTAACTTGGTAACAGGTATCTGTAGCACCTACAATTTGATTTCCATTTCGGTACCATTGATATACAGGATTTGATAAACCATGCGTTCTAGAAGCCGAAAGTTTTACAGAATCTCCTTGACAAATTTGTGTTGAAGTCACATTTAATACAGGAGGCTCATAAATTCTCGTATATTCTGAGGTCTTACTGCATCCATTAACCGTTACTTTCACTTGATAAAACCCAGCCACATTTACGGAGTTCGTTTGGCGTGTTTCTGTCAATTCTTGAGGAATATGACTTGACTGCAGCTTATAATACCAAGTGTAATTTGGGGTTCCTGCAATGGTCTGATTTTTGGCTGTTAATTCAATCGGAATATTCTGGCAATTCGTAGCATTAAATGCCAATTCTAAGCCTTGCTCAATGGCAGCAATTGGATATTCATGAATAGAAATTTGCTTTACATCACTCGTATCACTTGCACAATTATATTGGCTAATGACGGTGGTATAAGCCCCCGACTGCGACACAAGCAAGGAATCATTTGTTTCTCCAACAATGGCAACTCCATTTTTATACCATTGGTTTCCTTGAGAAGTATTGCTAACTAAAAGCAATTGATCTCCAGCACAATAAGTGCCGGTCCCTCCTGAAATGATTGGCTTGGTTGGTCGAGCTCCTTCATAGAAATTTAATACAGGAGATGAATACCTACAGCCATCTACATCGGTAACATAATATTTATAAGAGAATTGGGTCAAATTATTTTGACTAATCCAATGGCCATCTACTTGCTCCTTGTTGATGGTTGCTGTCGATTTTTGGAAATCAAAATCATTCATACCATCGTGCCATTCCAAAACATAAGGGCCATTTGCATTCGTTTGAGACCTTAGGGTCACATTCGATTGCATACACAGGGTGTTGTTTGCGTTAACCTGGTCTGATAAAATATTTACAGTAGGGGCAGGTAGAATGGAAATTCCTACACTAGATGAAAGTGCCTCGCATTCGGTAATTTTATCTTTTATCAGCACCGAATAGGTTCCTGCTGCAGAAGAATTAGCAGAGGAAACAGCCAAACTTTGACTTGCTTCACCGCTAATTGTCGAGGCGTTTTTCATCCACGAAAATGTAAATCCACTAGCCGCCTGCTCATTAACTCCATATTTGATGAAGGTATTTAGGTCAACCGACTTTTGAGTTGTTGATGTTGGAGCACACAAGGCAATTGTTGTGCCTGGATACAATACATTATTATAGGTTATCTCTACAGTAGGAGATGGATTAATGGTAAGGGCATCGCTTAAAATACTTTCACATTGTGTACTGGTTTCTACTTGTTTTACTTGGTAATTTCCAACTTGTGTTACCACCAAAGTATCTGCAGTAGCCCCACTTAGTATCAGGCCATTTTTATACCATTGATTATTTCCTGAAACATTGCTTCGCAAAATGGTTGATGACCCGGCACATTTATTCCCTGCTGTTGAAATGATTGGTTTAGTGGTAGATGCCTTGAAAAATACCACTTGGTTTAAACTTTGACCAGAGGAACAAGAATTGCTATTTGAAACAATTACGGCATACGTACCTGAGCTTGTTACAGTTAAAATTTGTGCCGTTTCATTCGGGATGAGCGTTCCATTTTTATACCACTGGTTTCCGGTAGCCGAACTACTCGTGAGAGTAATGGTTTGGCCTTGGCAGTGAGTAGCATTTGCATCAAATCCAGTTACTGTAGGTGCTTCAGGAGATGCATTGACAGTTATCCGAACCGAAGCGCTTTCATCACTTGCACAATTTTGAAGGCTTGTGATAATAACAGAATAATCTCCTGTTTGAGTTGCATTATAGGTAGCATTGGTTGCTCCTGAAATGGCAAGGCCATCTTTTAGCCATTGATAGGTAACTTGACTTGCCGTTGTGGAAAGTGAAATACTATTTCCAGAACAAATGGTAGAAGGTATTTCGTTAATAACTGGTTTTGCTGGTCGGGTATTTACCACAAAGGAAACTCCTAAAGAGGCTTCAGATGCGCAACCCGAAGTGTTTGTAACAACAACCGTATAGTCGCCTGATTCCGTAACATTGTAAGTTTGAGATGTGGCACCGACAATTATTACTCCGTTTTTAAACCACTGATAAGTAGATCCGTTTGAACTTTGAATCGTAATTGTTTGCGAATCGCAATATGTTCCGGCAGCGGCTCCTGTAATGACAGGTTTTGCAGGAAGTGCCACAAAA
Organism: Sandaracinomonas limnophila; assembly: GCF_004005965.1. Lineage (GTDB taxonomy): Bacteria > Bacteroidota > Bacteroidia > Cytophagales > Spirosomataceae > Sandaracinomonas > Sandaracinomonas limnophila. The sequence continues at coordinate 566,507 of NZ_SACY01000002.1, forward strand.
GTTATATTTTCAAGAGTACTTTTACTACTTACACATCCATTAGGAGCTGTTCCTTCTACCTGATAATCGCCCGTTGTTGTAACTACAAAAGAGGCATTCGTTGCGCCATTTACCAAAACTCCATCTTTGTACCATTGGTAGGCCGTTGCACTACTACTGCTTAAATGAATGGTATCGCCCACACAATAAGGAGCTAGTTTATCTTTCGAAATGGTTGGGGCAAGTGGCGTATCCTTGATGGTAATCGCTTTTGAATTGCTTGAATTTGTAGAACATCCGAATGCATTGGAAACGATAACGGAATAGGTACCCGTCTGACTAACTGTATAATTTGCAGTATTGGCGCCTGCTATGGCCACTCCATCTTTATACCATTGGTTATTACTTCCCGTAGAAGTTAAAATGACAGTCTGACTTGAACAATACGGACTTTGATCTCCTCCTGAAATGGTTGGTGCAGCCGGAGCGGTGTAAAACGAAACATTATTTCCTCCACTGCTGGCACTCGAACAACCCGATGCATTTGTCACGATCACCGTATATCTACCTGCTGCCGTTACATTTAAAGTTCTGTTGGTTTCTCCAGTCAGAAGGACTCCGTCTTTATACCATTGGTAGCTCGTAGCCACACTACTGGTTAAAACAACAGTGCCAGGACAAAAAGACCCATTTCCCCCAGTAATCGTTGGAGTAGCTGGTAGGGCATTCAATACGATGGTAGTGCCCGAGGATGTTGTTGAACAATTTTGAGAATTGGTAACTGCCACGGTATAGGTACCTGCCAAACTTACGGTATAGGTACTATCTGTTGCGCCTGTGATCAAGACTCCATTTTTATACCACTGATTTCCCGTTCGAGAACTACTTTTTAAGACAGTAGTTTGTCCAACGCAATAAGAGCCTGTACCACCGGTGATACTTGGGGTAGCAGGACTAGCAGGTTGTGCTATAATTGTTTTTGAAACATTAGTTGCTACTGTTTCACAAGACTGATCGTTTTTAACCTTTAAATAGTAGGTGCCAGGAAGTAAATTACTGAATACCTTAGAAGTAGAATACGATTGGCCATTGTCGATACTAAAAGAATTACCCGCCGTCAATGGACTTAAAAAAGTAATAGATCCTTTGGCAGAGCTACAGGAAGTTTGCACCAATGATGCCTCTGGGGCAGCTGGTGCACCTTGGACATTCACAGTTAAATTTTGCGATCCATTGGTTTTAAATACATCACAAACAAGCCCATCACAAGTGGATGAGATGAATTTACCTGTAGTGATAGAAATATTTCCCGAGTTTGGAAGATAGGCATTTAGATTGGGAGCTACATAAACTTCCATTACAACAGAATCTCCAACTGCCAAATTTGCTGGCATATTCCAATTCATTACTTGAAACGAATTGGTTTGTAGGTTAGGCTGTGTTGCTGGAGCATTTTTATTTCCTGTGGAAGCTGGATTATAACTTTTAAATCGAACAATTTCAGGCAACAATACCCGAATAAATTCAGTACCAGTAGATGCCACTGGTCCTAAATTGATTACTTTAAGAACTAATTTATTCCCAGTTGCACAATTTTTTACAACTGGTTCAATAGTTGATTTAGTAAGATTTGTTGAAAAGACTGGAGCCGTTAAATTACTAAAAATTAAATTTTGGGATGCCTGATAAATGGTAGGTAAACTTTCTCCGCAGATTTTATTGGCATAAAAATTATGATAAATAGGGAATCCTTCTGAAACCCCACACTTGGATTCTAATGCATACTGAACCAAAATAGTGTTTGCGTTTGTATTCCCCGTTCCTTCCATGGAGGTAGCGCTTAATAAAGAGGGTCCAACGCCAGATGAAGGTTTTAATATGGCAAATTCTAAATTGATTCCATCCAAAGTGTCCCCTGTAATAACCGGATTATAACTTGAAGAGACCCATCCGCCTGTTGAATTACTCGGGAATTTGTATTTAACTGAGTTCGGAACATAATTCATTCCGGGCAAGGTACTTACCAAGGTAGAAATATCTTTAATAAGACCTAAATTGGTATTACGAATTTCAAATTCAACCGTCAACTGAGAACAAAAATCAGGAGCAGTTAACCCTTCATTTAAAGAAATTATTTTGGCATCAAAATTGGTTGTTACTGGCCCAATAGTTACATAATCACTTGATTTACAAGAATAGTTTATTACATCTGTTGGCAGTGTGCTATTGCACTCATTCCCATAAAAGATATCAATAGTATCTTTGGCACATCCAGAATTTAAAGATAGATCAAATGAAATTTCTGCACTTGAGGAATTAATCGGGATTGTTCCCAGGGAATATACTCCATTCGAGTTTGGATTTATGGTAACACCACCTTTTTTTACATTAATAATTGAAGCATTCCCCCTTCTACCTCGTAAATAAAACCACGAATTATTTGTTGCTGCAGAGGTTGAATTGTTGGTAAGGATAAATTTGTTTGTTGATATACCAGAGTTTGGTTCCTGTAGCCTACCAGTGGTTAAAGAAAGTACCAATTTATTCAAGTTGGTATTAATTGGTATATTGGTTGTACTTGTAATCGTACTATCAGTTTGGGCATTTGGAATACTTTTATCTAAATAAGTACTTTTTAATACGTTTAAAAAATTTCCTGTAACATTATAGCAACGTTCTTTGGGAGTAAAGGTATAATTTATTCTAATTTGAGGTGATTCAATGGGATAAACATTAGGTTTTGAATTTCGATATCCTTTTAAATTCCAAGTAATAACATTCCCATTGACCGTAGTAAATGGCGTTAATTCAGAATTATTGGTTGTTGCCGCATATCCTAAATAAATAGAGCTTAATGAACTAAAATTAAGGCCATCAGGCATTGTAACCTTGAATTCATCCGGATAAACAAGTGGCCTATATTCATAGGGAAAACTAAACCCTACATTTGTTGGATTAAAATAGATTCCATAAGTATTAGCATCACAACCATTGTTAATGTAATTATTTGTACCTGTAAATCCATAATTAATATCAAAACCTGAAACCAAATACAAATTTTGCAGTGCAGTAAAGGATGCTTGTTTCAAGGGCCCATTATAAACCCATTCTGGAGAAAGGGTATTCTGAGAAGCAATGTAAGTAGTAGATGAAAACAGTCCCGTTTTAACTGTCATTAAATTATTACTTGCATCATAAAATTTATTTTGGACTAATTCGTACTCTTGTACAACTTCAATGGTATCCTGGTCCATGTAGTCGCCCCAACCAGCCGGTTCATTCCCCGACCATTGAATAATAAAATCTCGTTGCGATGTTCCTATCTGGGTAATATTTCCAGGAACAGTAGCCGTTTGATTGGTACTCCCTCTTTTTAAATTAATAGTTGGTAAACCAACGGGTTTCCACTTCCCCTCGGCAAATCTTTGATCTGCTTGAAATCGAGCATAATTCCCACAAATAGCTGATTTAGAGGTTGCTTTTACCTTATCACCATAACGAAGATGATACATGTAAATCTTTGATCGATCTAAGGACCCGTTTGTTTCGGGATATCCATCCTCATTATTATCTGGTAAGCCAAAGTTTGATCGCTCAATGTTTACAGAAACGGGTTTTATTCCGGTGCATGTCAAATCACAACGAAAATCCACTGTATCGACCCGCATTGTTTGAGAAACTAAAGGTTTTGTACCGTTTATATTATCCGCTACAAAAGTGCTTTGCACAATAGGAAGTTTTCCACATGCTGTGATACCATCTGTTTCCAGTTGAATCTTATAGTACATTCGCCGTGTTGAACTTGCTGTTTCATTAAATCGTAAACTTAAAATTCTTGTAGAAGAATTAAAACTAGGATAACCTGATTTGAGCGTTGCACCATTTAATGAACTGTAGGTATTTGGTACATATGAAACACCTTGAGGTAAGGTAATATCCATTTGATAAACTTTCTGATTGGCAGAAATGTTATTAAGCTTCAAAAAAGCACTCATGTTTGCCTCTCCTTCAATGTAAAATTTCTTGGCTCCTAAAACTTGAGCAGGAACAATTGTTGAATTAATTTTACTGGAAACATTATAAGCGGTGTGGTTACCTGCCATAGTTTGTTGCCAATAATTCCTTACACCACAATGATTGTCCCAATCTGAATAACCACCAATCCAACCACTAAAATAGTACTTATTGCTAATATAAGGTTCAGAATCATACGGAGGTGTCTGTGGGGCAACCGATTTAATAGGTTGTGGATCACTATCACATTGAAGTAAGTCATAGTAAATAATTACAGATTCCCCAGGTTGCAAATAATAATTATTAAAATATATTACATAATTGACTGTTTTATCATAAAAACACGCACCAATAGCTGATGAATATCTATTTTTAACATCTCCTCCTCCAGAATAGCTTGAAGAAGGCAAGGCTATTCCTTGACCATTCTCAACTCTTACAGAACTAGTAATTACCTGATAAGTACTAGCTGGAACACCCCAGTATTGGCCCGGTCTTATAAAACTATACAATCCTCCATCAAAAATTGAAGCTTGGGCAATTTTTGCAATATTGTTTCCAGTATTTTTAATCTCATATTTAAACTTTCGAGTACCCCCAACAATTTGATCAAAATTCGTTAGCGTCGGCACCTCAGTCATTGTCATTGAAATCGTTGTTTGAACATTATTAACGGTGTATAACGAGGTTACTGAATTACTTGATTTACAAACAACTGTGTTACCTGTATAGCTAAACCCAGACCCACACATTGCCTTTGCAACAATTGTTCTATTGGTTGAATTACAGTTTTTAACTGTGAAATCATACGCAATATCAATCTTCATATTGTTATAAAATACCGAATCCAAAACAATATCAATCGTTTTATTATCAGATTTTAAAGTAGCCGTTCCGATGGGGGTGGTTGTACCGGCTGCATATACTTTTGGATTAGTAATTGTTGGCGTATTGGTACTGTTGGCTGCCAAAGCATCCACATCTAAATTCAAATATTTTACCTTCCCTTTTCCACCATTCGTCACTTGAACAACCTGATTAAAGGTAGATAATACATTTACGTTGGTCAAATTGTTATTTGTTGGTGCCGTTACAATGGAGAGGTCTGCTCCTAGAACCGAATATGGACTTGTTGACCCGGTATTCGATCCATCTACCACATCGGAAAGGACAGCTCCATTCGATTTTAATTGGTAAGAATTCGTCAGGAAATTTAAATCATTGGCAGAACAACTCGCTTCCAATTCTACTGAAAAACGAATGGTCGCCAAATAAGGTAAGGCTTTTGTAATCGTAAACTTCGTTCCATCCCAAGTGATCCCTCCACTAGTATAGGCTGGAGATAAATTCTGATTAGGAACGTATGCACTTGTTAAATCCAATAAAGAATTGGCCTTGATGGTTACTCCCGCCGGAAACGTTGGTGTGATGGTGACACCGTTGATGGCCTGTTGATTGGTCCGGTTGTTTTTTACCGAAACAATAAATGTTTTACTGCCATAACATTTGTCTATATTTTTGGAGGTATTTTCCCAAACCAATTGATAGCTCGTTTGGGCCACACTAGAATAAATAGAAATAAAAAATATTGCTATTCCTACGAATAATTTGGATAAGGCATATACCATGTCCTCACCACTCTTTAAAGAAGAGTAAGATTTGATGAAATGTTTCATTAACAACAGAATTGTTTATTAGTGGTAGCGCTTAATTTTTAAACTAATCCTAACAAAAGGACATAATTTTCATAAAACTCTAAAAATAAAATTTTACAAAAAAACCTAATTAGATCAGTTTAGTATGTCAATTTTTTTACAAAAACCATTTTTGTTACAAAAAAGACATTTTTGTTACATGAAAAATTTGAGCATTAAGCGCTTTGCTTTTTGTCTAAAAAAGGGTGCGCGAAAACAGTAAGTAATAAAACAACGGTTCCAATGTAGAAACCTGTATGCATCACTTCCTGCTTGCCAAAAATGAAAATGGCTAATAAGATCCCATAGACGGGTTCTAAGGTAATGACTAAATTAATGGAGAAAACAGAAAAAACTTTATACAATTTTATGGTTTCGGTGTAAGCATAAACGGTGCAAACCACGGCCAAAATACCTATCCACAACCAATCCATACCTATAGGCAGGTAATGAGCTGAGCCCGAAAAGTATTCATAGCCCCATACGAAACCAGTAATAATAGCTGCCGATAGCATTTCATAAACTGTAATTACGCGGGCATCGTGGGTATGCGTAAATTGTCCGTTGATGACTGAAAATAAGGCGCCGAAAAAACCCGCTCCAATACCTAACAACAAGCCCAACCATTGTGCCTCCTCTACAAAGAAAATAATTCCTAAGGCTAACACAACGACTAGACCCAAAAAAACCTCAACGGTTTTGATTTTTTCTTTTTTGAAAATAGGCTCCAAAAGACTTGTCCAAAAAGTTTGTGTGGAAAGTCCCGCCAAACACATGGCCACCGTAGAAACTTTTGCTGCCCCAAAAAACAAAAGCCAATGCAAAGAAATAAAGGCACCATTGAGCAGCCAAATCCGGAGGGATTGCGCATCTGTCTTCAATGATTTCTTTGATAATTTGATTACTAAATACAATCCCGCTGCACTTATTACACAGCGAAAAAAAACGATACTTAAGGCATTAGAAGAAATAGCATTGCCTAAAATAGCCGTAAAGGCATATAAAATGACAATGAAATGTATTTTAAGGTAATCACCAAGTTTGGGGGCCTTTTTCATTAGCGCGGAATTGTGTAATAAAGTACAACCCCAATGCCTGAAAATATCAGATTGGGTAACCAAACCGCCAATAAGGGAGGCATTCCACCCCCTTCTGCAATGCCCTTACTCATCATGAAAAACAAAATGTAGACAAAGGCTAAGGTAAATCCGAGGGCAATTTGAAAACCAACACCTCCTCTTGATTTCCTGGCCGATACCAAAAAACCAATAACGGTTAATATAATGACAGAAAAAGGATTAGCAAAGCGCAAATATTTTTCAATCAAATACACCTCCACTCCGTCGGCACCTCTAGATTTCACCAAATCAATGTGTCGCTCTAATTCAGGCAAAGTAAAGGTTTCGTGCAAGAGATGTTTGTTCTCAAAGTCTTTTGGAAATAAGTTCAACGTAGAATCTATTTGAGAACCGAAGGCCACGCGCTTGTTGCCTGGCTCTTCGAAACGAATACGGTAATCGTGAAATTGCCATTTGTTACGGGTAGAGTCCCAAGTGATGCGGTCGGCCATTAATTTGATCTGAATGTCTGTGCCCTTAATTTTTTCAAGAGAAAATCGATAGCCTGTTTTCAAAGAATTGTCGTACGACTCCAAATAAGCATACACATCCGGTGCTATTTTGATATGGATATCTCTTTTATCAAAATAATAGGCCCCGTTGATGTATTTGTGTTCAAAAGGAACACGAACTTTATTGGCCATGGGGACAATCCAACCGACCATCACAAAAGTTGCCACTGCAATGGCCGTGGAACCAATGATATAGGGGCGCATGAGTCGGAAAAAACTAACCCCAGAACTTAAAATAGCAATTATTTCCGTTTTGGCAGCCAAGTTTGCTGTAAAAAAAACGGTGGCGATAAAGACCATTAGCGGACTAATGTAATTGGCCCAATAAGGAATAAAATTTAAATAATATTCAACTAAAATAGCTCGCAAAGGCGCTTCTTTACGAATGAAATCATCGATTTTTTCGGTATAGTCGATCACCATAATGATTACCACAATAATCAAAACGGCAAAAACATACGTTTTAAGAAATTTCTTAAGAATATACCAATCGAGTATTTTCATTAATTATTCGTTTGGCTGGCTTCTGGTTTATATTCTACTCCAGAAAATAGGTGAATGAAGACTGTTCTTGCAATTCGAAAATTGAAAGGCACAGCTAATAAAGAAGTTAAGGTAATGGGTACAACATATCCCAATGCCCCTGGGTCGCCAAAGAAATTATAGATAACCAATCCCCCAACAATCATAATTCCCACGGTTAGCGCATAAGATACATACATCGCACCAAACCAAAATCCCGGTTCAACCTCATATCGCATGTTACATGATGGACAATGCGTGTACATTTCACTAAATTTAAACACATTCCAAAATTTATATTTAAACAATCGACCCTCTCTGCATTGAGGGCAACGTGCGTTGATGATGGCGTTTAGCTTTGTTGACATGAATTGATAATTGATAATTGTTAATTGTTAATTGTTAATAATGGTTGGTATATATAAAATGTGAATTTAATTAAATATTCTCTATTTCATATCTAATTCTTAAGGATACATCCCTATTTTTGTACCAATTTATTTTAAATTAACAATTAACAATTAACAATTAACAATTAACAATTAACAATTAACAATTAACAATTAACAATTAACAATTAACAATTATAAAATGTATTCCATCTTCTTAACCCTCCACTCCTACCTACGCTGGGTAGTTTTAGTTTTAGGCCTTCTGTCGGTATTTAATGGCATCAAAGGTGGGTCTTCTGGACTAGCTTATACAGAAAAAGACCGTAAAACTGGTTTATTCTTCATGATTTCATTGCATACGCAATTGCTAATTGGTTTGGTATTGTACTTTTTCTTGAGTCCGATTACTCAGGCTGCATTTGCTGATTTTGGTGCGGCCATGAAAGATCCTGCCACACGTTTAATTGCGGTGGAGCATATTACAGTAAACATTTTGGCAGTCGTTTTGGCTACTGTGGCGAATGCAAAGAACAAAAAAGCTATACCCGATGCCCAAAAGCATAAAAATGCTTGGCTACTGAACGGATTAGCGTTAATCTTAATTTTAAGCCGTATTCCTTGGGATAGATTAACTGCTTAATATGTTAAATAAGTGCATTTTTTTAGATCGCGATGGCGTGTTGAACGTTGATCGTGTTGATTATGTATATCGCATGCAGGAATTCATCATACCCGATGGCGTGGTGGAATCTTTGCAAGCCCTAAAAGCCGCAGGGTATTTGTTGATCGTAATTACCAATCAAAGTGGTATTGCTAAAGGAATTTACAAAAGAGAAGATGTTCATTTGATTCACAACGCCTTGCAAGAGGCCAGTGGAGGCATGTTAGACGATATGTATTTTTGTCCCTACCATGAAAACTACGACTCCGCCTCCCTGACACGCAAGCCGGGCTCGCTCTTGATAGAAAAAGCTGCCGCAAAATATAAGGTAGATATGAATGCCTCTTGGATGGTGGGCGACCATGAGCGAGATATTATTGCGGGTACTGCGGCAGGAGTAAAAACGATTCGTTTAGCTCCCAGTGGAACAGAAACCAATGCAACTCATTTGGTGGCCGATCTGCGGGCGGCAACTGAAATAATTTTATCGAAATAACATGGAAAAGATCTACCTAAGTGACGCCGGTCCGAAGGTTTCTCCTGCCATATATGGCTTTTGGAGATGGACTAAAGAAAAGGCTAACAGTGCGTCTTTAATGGAAAAAACCGTTAATTTTTGTTTAGAGCTGGGCATCAATACCTTTGACCATGCGGATCGTTATGGCGAATACTCTTCTGAAAAATTGTTTGGACAAATTCTAAAGAACAAGTCCATCAATCGTTCTGAGATTGTCTTGTTTTCTAAGGCAGGAGTAAACGTGCCTTGTGAAAGCAAACCTGAATTCAGAATACAACACTTTAACTCTTCTGCAGAGCATTTAACAGCATCCGTTGAGGCCTCATTACGCAATTTAAACACCGATTATTTAGACGTGTTTTTATTGGACCATTTGGACCCCTTGACAGACCTAGATGCTACGACTTATGCGCTCCAGAAGCTTAAAAGTTCTGGTAAAGTTAAGAACATTGGTATCGCTGGATTTTCGGTCCACCAGCACCAATTATTGGCTTCTTATTTAGATATTCCAATCGTTTCCAGTCACATCGACTTGAGTTTATTAAATACTTCTGTGTTAGACAATGGAACCTTAGATTACACCAAACAAAAATACATGCGCCCTTTGGCTGTTTCTCCATTGGCTGGCGGCCAAATTGAAAACGGAACAGATGAAAATGCAATCAAAGTTCGTAAGAAATTAATCGAAATTGCTAAAAAATACGACAGCAATCTTGAGTCCATTGCTGTAGCTTGGATTATCAAATTAGGAGCTCTTCCTTTGATTGGAACCCTAGAAGAAAACCGCATCAAAAACATCGTTAATTCCTTCCAGATAGACTTGGACCCACAAGATTGGTATGAGTTGTATTATGCAAGTAAACCGTGGGAGTTATGAATATAAGAATTGGAGAATATAAGAATTGGAGAATTTTTCTTAAAAGCACATATTCTTATATTCCTATATTCTTATATTCCTATATTCTTATATTCTTATATTCTTATATTCCTAAATTCTTATATTCCTAAAGTCTTACATTCCCATATTCCCGAAGTAAACAAAAAAACCAGACCCTAAAAGGATCTGGCTTTAATTACTCCGTGTTCTAAATGTTTTATATTTTGAGAATTGAAGAATTGGAGAATTGAAGAATTGGAGAATATATGAATTGGAGAATATATGAATTGAAGAATATATGAATTGAAGAATATATGAATTGAAGAAATTTTAATAGAAGCACATATTCCCATATTCTCATATTCCTATATTCTCATATTCCTATATTCTCATATTCTCATATTCCTATATTCTAATATTCTCATATTCCTATATTCCCAATTTCTTATATTCCTATATTCCCAATTTCCTCTTCTTCACTACCTCCGTAGTCGTATATACAGTCTCTTCCGTACCGTCTTTACGCTTACGCTTCGTAATCTTTGTTTTACCATCGTTTCCTACTTGAGAAGCATCCCCTCCTTTACGCTCTACCGTGGTAACCGTCTCGTTGTTGTTGACACGCTGACGAGATATTTTTGGTGCATCAGTCGGAACCGCTGATGGCGCAGATGGCGCTGATTGAACTGGCTCACTAGCCTTCTTGCTCACTGGCTTACTCTTCGTCACAGATGTCTTAACAGATGAAGTAGCCTTATTTGTTGTAGTAACTTTTTTCGTAACTGGTGATACAACCGTCTTCGTACCATTATTAACTGCCGTTGCGGTGCTTGTAACCACTTTCTTTGCAACTTTTGGTCTTTTTCTAACTACACGAGTTTTGGTTACTGTTACATACTCATATTCATCTTCCTCAGAAGGCGTCTGAACCGCTGATTGCGCAGATGAAGCTGTTGGCGCAGATGCCACAGGAACTACAGAAGATTCAGTATTAACCATCGGCGTAACTGTCTTCAATTGGTCCGATTTACTTTGCTCACTAGCTTTCTCGCTCACTGGCTCACTTGCTTTCTGGCTACCTTGCTCACTCCTCACTGGCACTGGCTCACTATTAACTTCCTTAATCTCACCAATCTTCTCTTCGCTCGTCTCTTGTTTCTTGTCTCTCTTGAAAATAAACATCCTCACTCCAAACTCATGCGTCTGGCTAGTTACCTTCGCTAAATCAGAGATTGGCTTTTCAAATACATACGTTAAATAATATTTTTTCGTTGCTTGAATTCCTGCTCTAAAGCCCCAAGAATCCTCTCTTCTGTAACTTACCCCTACGTCTAATTTGCCTTTCAAATTCGCTTGTAAATTAACATCCCATGAAACCGGTACGTCAACAGCTACTCGTGCCATTACACTTGGGTATAAAGTAACTCTTGATACCACATCCCCCTGTTTGGTTGTGATTTCTCCACCCAATTTAACACGTGTTCCCGCATTCAAATACATGTAATTCACATCTTTGAAGGCCCCATTGTATTGTCCAAAATTATACTTTCCAAGTCGAGGCATAGCAAAACTAATGAATGCACCATCTCCTTTGTTGATACGAATACCAAAGCCTGCATTGGGTTGAATACCCGTAGAACGGTCACCTTGGAAAAGTGGATCACTCGAATTGGTTAAGCGCAGTTGTGAAAAATTCAACATAACATTGGCTGCACTCAAACGAATACCTCCTGAAAGTCTCCATTTTTCATTCAACTTCGTATGATAGGCAAAATCTCCAGAGAGTACGGTCGCGCGCATAGGTCCTACTTCATCTACCATGCCCACAAGGCCTATTCCTTTCTTTTGGCCCCACTTAATGTTTCCTGTTAGAGAATAGGTCTTTGGTGCGCCTTCTATGCCCACCCATTGATTGCGGTGTAGAAAAATAACCTCCGAGTGTTCTGTACTACCAGCTTGCACCGGGTTTAGAATCTGTGGATTGAAACGATACATATTATACATTGTCTCAATTTGAGCTTTGGATTCACTAGCTAGCAACATCCCTACAATAAGGGACATTGGGGCCAATAGACCCCTCATCCTAGTACTCACCTTTTCTACTCTCAATGTTTTCGTAACTATATTCATAATTAAATTATTTTATTAAGAACTTAAGAACTCTAGAACTGAAGAACTTTAGTACAAATTTTTATACACTCAAGTTCTACAGTTCTTCAGTTCTATTTTTACTTCGCTTGACGATTTATATACACATACGTTCCAATATTTGGTTTCACACCATAGAAATCAATCACGTAGTAGTATGTACCATCTGGCAATTTCAAGTCTGTAGAAAGAACCGTATCACCTTGGTTGGTTTCTCCTCCCCAACTGTTCTGATAGTTCTCTTGCTCCCAAACCACGTTACCCCATCTGTTGAAGATCGTCAAGTGGTTCTTGTACGACTTAATACCCGGGATAATCAAGACATCGTTGATACCATCGTTGTTAGGCGAGATACCTTGTGTGGCAAAGGTTGGACAAACGTCTGGGTCAATACGGTTATCAATTCCGTCGCCGTCGCAATCTGGCATGCCACCATAGTCGATGTCGTTTTCAAGCTTATCTGGAATCACATCACCGTCAGAATCAAGGTCTCTAAAGTCTGGAATACCATCTTTGTCGGTATCTACGTTGCCTTCAACTTTATCTGGATACGTATCACCATCAGAATCTAGATCTCTAAAGTCTGGGAGACCGTCTTTGTCGGTATCCACAATCCCTTCAATCTTATCTGAGATGCCGTCGTTGTCTGAATCCAAGTCTCTGAAGTCTGGAATACCGTCGCCATCTGTATCAACAGGGTTCTTCGGATTTGCTCCTGCTTCAAAGGCATCTGTGATCCCATCGTTGTCAGAATCTACATCTCTAAAGTCTGGAATACCATCACCGTCTGTGTCAACAGGGTTCTTCGGATCTTTGCCTGCTTCTAGGGCATCTGGGATGCCGTCGTTGTCAGAGTCTAAATCTCTAAAGTCTGGAATACCATCACCATCCGTATCTACCGGGTTCTTCGGATCTTTACCTGCCTCAATTGCATCTGGGATGCCATCGTTGTCAGAGTCTAAATCTCTAAAGTCTGGAATACCATCACCATCCGTATCCACTGGATTCTTCGGATCCTTGCCTGCCTCAATTGCATCTGGGATACCGTCGTTGTCAGAATCTAGATCTTGGAAGTCTGGTGTTCCATCTCCATCTGTATCAACCGGATTCTTCGGATCCTTACCTGCTTCTAGAGCATCTGGGATGCCGTCGTTATCAGAATCTAAGTCTCTGTAGTCAGGGATTCCATCGCCATCTGTATCTACCGGAGTAGCTGGATTCTTGCCTGCTTCTATTGCATCTGGGATACCGTCATTGTCAGAATCTGTATCTAAGAAGTCTGGAATGCCATCTCCATCCGTATCTATTGGATGTGAACAACTTCCTGCTTCAATATTGTCTGGAATGCCGTCGCCATCTGAATCCGTATCTCGGTAGTTTGGTCTATTGTCACCATCTACATCTCTGGTAAATTCAACCGCGTCTGGGATACAATCGTTATCAGAATCCAAATCAAGGTAATCTGGTATTCCATCATGGTCTGTATCCACAGGTAAATCACCTTCAGAAATATCTGCCCATCCATTGTTGTTTGTATCAATGAAAACACCGTTCTTATCTACCTTACCGTCGTAATTATCGTCGCGGTTGGCAGCAAACACATCAATTGCTTCTACAGAGTCTAAGATGCCATCATTATCAGAATCTAAATCCAAATAATTCGGTTTTCCGTCTCCGTCAGAATCTACTGGCATTGTTGGTGAGGCGCCTGCTTCGACTTTGTCTGATATACCATCGTTATCAGAATCTAAATCTTGGTAATCTGCATACCCATCTCCGTCAGAATCTCTGTTCTGCTCTACTGCATCTGGAATACCATCATTATCAGAATCACCATCTAAATAGTTAGGAATGCCATCTCCATCAAAGTCTAAGGCTAAGCCAGATGTGTTGGTTTCCATGTGATTGCTGATACCGTCACCGTCGCAATCTGCATTTCTGAAGAACTTATCGTACGTTGCCGATCCCAAGGCTGGAATAGCACCTGTTCCACCCACACAGAAATTCAATGGTTGAGGGTCTGTTGCATTAGGCGTTCCGTCACCGTCACAATCTAAGGCTAACCAAGCTGCAGAAGGAGCAAGCGTTTTGCTCGCTACATTGTAATCACATGGGTCTGTTGGATTTGTGCCATCAATTACCTCTTGACCATTCGTCACACCATCGCCATCACAATCTGCAGTTAACCAAATTCCTTTTGGTGCTACCGTCTGACTTCCCGCAACTAAGCTACAAGGATCTGCTGGGTCTGTATGATCAAGAATCTCCTGACCATTCGTTACACCATCACCGTCGCAATCCATTGCAGGGTTTGCTGGGTCACATACTTGGATTGTAACCGTTGCATCAGCACATTGTGCAGGATTGTAGTTGTTATCACAAACTGTGTAGCCTACGGTTACTGTGTTTCCATCTAATGGAGATGGTACATACACCATCGCACCGGTTAGTGGATCAAAGGTTACCGTTCCTTGTGCAGTACCTGCTCCTGCGCCTGTTTGGCGAGTGATGCTGATACCTGCGCCTGGTTGAATTTGGTCGTTGACCAATATATTCGTTGTGTAAACACCATTGGTAGCACCTGGAATGTTATCATCCGTTGCTGTTGGTGCAGGGTCAACCGTTATATGTAAGGTTGCCTCTGTACAATTAGCAGGCGTTGCATTGTCGCACACTGTGTAAGCAACATCTAATGTACCTGTGAAGCCTGATGCTGGTGTAAATACATACGAACCGTTTGCATTCATCACAAGCGTTCCTGTGCTTGCTGGTACCGCAGCAGTTGCCGATACGTGTAGGGTTGCAGCACTGTTGGTACTTGCATCGTTTCCTAACACATTTCCTGTTGCTATACCTGTACCTTTCGTAGTTACATAATCGTCTGCAGCAGTAGTTAATACTGAGTTTGCAGGAACAACCGTATAAGTTACTGTTGCTGTCTGGCAATTTGCAGGGGTCATGTTATCACACACTTTATACGTCAACACATCCGTTCCTGTGAAGCCTGCTGCTGGCGTGTAAGTCAATGTTCCGTCTGGATTCACCGTTACCGTTCCATGCGCTGGCTGTGCAGTAATTGCCACCGAAGCTGGATTCAAGCTACAACCTTGGTTTGTACACTTGTCATTCGCCAATACATTGGTTGTTACACTTGTACCCGCTCTTACCGTAGCAATATCCGGATTCACCACTGGTAAATTATTCGTTGCCGATGGATCTTTTACGGTAATTACTAATGGCGTAGTAGGACAACCCGTTGTTTGACCTGGTAAACAGTTTGGTACATCGTACACATATTTACCTGGAGTAGTCGCAGTAAAGCTATACGTTCCATCAGGATTCATCGTAAGCGTTGCTCCTGACGGATTGTTTGCACTTGCCACTGGTGTACCATACACCACAGAGCCTGGTGCACTGTCATTAGTAGATACGTTTCCGTTCACTGGTACATTAATGTTGGTCGCATTGATGTCGCCTACCAAATCTACTGGTGGCTCTACTACAACATGTAATGTAGCTGTTGAGCAGTTCGCTGGATTTGCATTGTCGCATACTGTATAAGGAATGTTCACCGTTCCTGTAAATCCTGGTGCTGGTGTGAACGTGTAGCTTCCATCTGCATTCATTACAATCGTTCCTTTTCCAGGAATTGTAGTGCTTTGTGGAGTTACTGTTAACACTGCATTTGGATCTGTAGAAGCGTCGTTGCGCAATACATTTCCTGTAGCAGGAACATTTCCTTTCGTTGAAGCAGCATCATCTGCAGCAGTAGTTGTTGGTGCTGCCGTTGCTGGCTGTACCGTATAAGTTACCGTTGTTGATTTACAAACCGCTGGGTTAACACTGTTGTCACAAACTTGGTAGGTCAATACATCCGTTCCTGTGAAACCTGCCGCTGGCGTGTACGTCAATGTTCCATCTGGATTCACCGTTACTGTTCCGTGTGCTGGTTGTGTCACAATCGTTGGATTAGACAATGTGCAGTTTGGATTCTCGCAAACATCATTCGCTAATACGTTCGTTGTTACCGAGCTGCCCGACTTCACTGTTGCAATGTCTGGGTTCACTGCTGGTGCAACATTCGCTGCCGTTGGATCCACTACCGTGATAGTTACTGGAGACAATGGACAGTTCGTTGTCTGGCCGGCAGGACAAACTGGTACATTGTACGTGTAAACACCTGGTTGTGTACCTGTGAAGCTGTAGCTTCCGTCTGGATTCACCGTGAAGGTTGCTCCTGTTGGGTTGCTTGTTGCAGCTACTGGAGTTCCATACGTTCCGCCACCAGCTACCACGTCGTTCGTTGCTAGGCTTCCTGCAATTGGCTTGTTGATTAAGCCATTGTTGAAGTCTGGTGCAATCACCGTTGGTGCTGGTTCAACTACAATATGTAAGGTAGCTGTTGAGCAGTTCGCTGGATTCGCATTGTCACAAACTGTGTATGGAATATCTACCGTGCCTACAAATCCACCTGTTGGTGTAAACGTGAAGCTTCCGTCCGCATTCATTACAATCGTTCCTTTTCCAGGGATTGTAGTGTTTTGTGGAGCTACCGTTAACACTGCATTTGGATTCGTTGAGCCATCGTTTGCCAACACATTTCCAGAAACTGGTGAGTTGCTGTTGGTCGTTGAGGCATCGTCTGCCGCAGTAGTTGTTGGTGCTGCCGTTGCTGGCTGTACCGTATAAGTTACCGTTGCAGTTTTACAAACCGCTGGATTTACTGAGTTATCACAAACTTGGTAGGTCAATACATCCGTTCCTGTGAAACCTGCCGCTGGGGTGTAAGTCAATGTTCCGTCTGGATTCACTGTTACTGTTCCATGTGCTGGTTGTGTCACAATTGTTGGATTAGACAATGTGCAGTTTGGATTCTCACAAACGTCATTGGCTAATACGTTCGTAGTTACCGAACTGCCCGACTTCACTGTTGCGATGT
>NZ_SACY01000003.1 GCF_004005965.1 Sandaracinomonas limnophila
ACTTGCATGTATTAGGCCTGCCGCTAGCGTTCATCCTGAGCCAGGATCAAACTCTCCATTGTAAATAATCTTACGGATTCATTTGACTTGCTCTTATAATTAAAATAAGAATTGTCTATCCAATCTTTTTTTAGAATGCTACAATTAAATCTTACCCTCTTCGTTTACATCCAAAGAGTAAAATCGTCTACTTCTATCAACACTTCAAAGAACGTTTTAAAATCGGGACAAAATCCTTCTTTTAATTGCACCGAACTCTTTTGTTCAGTGGTTGGGAGTGCAAAGATGCAAGGTTTATTTCTTTTGTCCAAATTTATACCAAAGAAATTTTTAATTTTTTTTATCTATTTAAATAGCAATAAATAGTTTTTCTGCTTTCCATTGCCCACCAAAACATACTTCCCTCTAATCTTATCAATTGATTTCCAGTCAGTTTGAGGATCTGTAACTTTAACCTTATTTACACTAAGTGCATTCCCTTGAATAGCCTTTCTTGCATCCCCCTTTGAAGAAAAAATTATATTTTTTGTTCCAACAGATACCAAATCGGTTAAATTATTACATTCCAATAGATCTTCACTCGCTACTTCCAATACCGGTAATTGCGCCAACAATTCCTCCGAAGCATTTGCCAATAGTTCAACTGCATCTTTTGAAAATAACAATCCACTCGCCTCATTTACCAATGCCGTAATAGCTGCACCATGTACGCGAGTGGTCACCTCCTCTGCAATGGCCTTTTGCAAAATACGTAAATGCGGAGCGTCTGCATGCTCTTTTTCCATCGCCTCTATATCTTGTTTCGAAAACAAGGTAAAAACACGAATTAAACGAGCACAATCTGCATCTGCTGCATTTAACCAAAATTGGTAAAACTGATAAGGACTAGTTTTGGAGGCGTCCAACCAAACATTTCCGCTCTCCGACTTCCCAAATTTTGAACCATCAGCCTTGGTTACCAAAGGTGTTGTCAAAGCATAGGCCCTATCATCATTATCTTCTTCAGTTTTTCGACGAATGATTTCAGTACCCGTTGTAATATTCCCCCATTGATCAGACCCTCCCATTTGCAAACGTACATTCTTGGTTTTGTACAAATGGTAAAAATCATAACCTTGTAGTAGTTGATAAGAAAATTCCGTAAAAGACAGTCCGGTTTCTAACCTTTTTTGAACAGAGTCTTTCGACATCATGTAATTAACTGTCAAAAACTTACCTGCCTCCCGCAAGAACCCTAAAAAGGAAAACTCTTTAAACCAATCATAATTATTAACTACTTCAGCAGAAGTGGCTCCACATTCAAAATCTAAAAACTTTTCCAATTGAGCTTTGATACCAATTTGATTTTCACGCAAGGTCTCTTCTGATAAAAAATCACGCTCTGCACTTTTACCAGATGGATCCCCAATCATTCCCGTTGCTCCACCCACCAAAGCGATTGGTTTATGGCCAGCCAGTTGAAAGTGTTTCAACAACATAATCGCCGCCAAATTTCCAATATGTAAACTTGGCGCTGTTGGGTCAAAACCAATATAGGCTGTTGTTAATTCTTTTTGCAAATGTTCTTCCAAACCTGGAATCATATCATGCAACATTCCTCTCCAACGTAATTCTTCAATAAAATTCAATGACATTTCGTAAAATTTTAATCAATGGGATGCAAAATTAAGTAAATTTTGGCATATTTTGATTAAACAATAAAGAGGAATCTCCGTAACTCAAAAATCGATAATTTTCGTCTAATGCATTTTGATAAATATCCTTCCAATGGGAACCTACCAATGCAGAAACTAATACAAGTAACGTAGACTTAGGTTGATGAAAATTAGTTACTAAGGCATCGCAAAATCTAAATTGATAGCCTGGCATGATCAAAAGTTCTGTTTCTACAACCCAATTTCCCATTCCTTTTAGCTGTAGATAATTTAAAATATTTTCAAGTGATTGTTGACAACTTATTTGTTCTTGCTCTTGATAAGCAAATTCCTTAGAAATCAATACAGGAAATTCCACTGAATTATTTTCTTGTAAAAGGTAAACTCCCGACCAATAAAGACTTTCTAATGCCCTCAAGGCCGTGGTGCCTACAGGAATAAATTTCCCCTGATGTGCTAGTAAGTTTTTAATAAATTCTGCAGAAACTATAATTTGTTCCCTATGCATTGGATGTTTTGAAACATTTTCCTCTTTTACTGGCAAAAAAGTTCCAGCACCAACATGCAGCGTTAAATATTGCTTATTTACATTTTTTTGATTCAAATTCTGAAATGTTTTTTCAGAAAAATGCAAAGAGGCAGTTGGTGCAGCAACCGCCCCAATGGCCTTTGAAAATATTGTTTGGTACCTTGTTTGGTCCTCAATAGTAGAATCCCTTTGCATATAAGGAGGCAATGGAGTATTTCCAATTTGCTCCAAAATCACTTCCATTGTAAATTTCCCTTCCCAACTAATTTCAACCCAATTCATTTCCCTGTCGACCCACGAAAATTTAACAGCATTTTTTTGACCACCAACTAAAATTTCTTTTTGCAAAACCTCAGCTAACTTCCACCTTTTTTTATTACCGACCATCACTTCCCAAATCATGGAACTTTCCGTCATCTCTAAAACTTCTGTCAAGTTTTGATGAACATTTGGTCGCAACAAAAATAGCTCAATATGAGCTCCGGAAGATTTTTGGACAAAAATACGTGCAGGAATTACCTTTGTATCATTAAAAATCATCATCGAATTTTCAGGTATAAAATCGGCTAAATCTGAAAAATTCTTGTGTACAATTTGCTGATTTTGAAACACTAATAAGCGCGATGAGTCTCTTTGAGCTAGTGGATTTTGGGCAATTTGTTCATCAGGAAGAGGATAATCATACTCATTTATCCATACCTCTGGCATTAAAATCTTTTTCATTTTTCCTTAAAATCAGCACTCAAAACTAATCGAAAGGGAAAATATAAAATCCATGCCGCTATTAACAAATAACCAACCCAAGGAAGATAAGAATAGTCGGCATCAAAAGTTCTTTCATCATTTAATAATAAAAGAATTCGAAGAGCTAATAACAAAAAGGTATTGATTCCAGCTGCCAAAAAATGAACCCAATTGCAAAGTACCTTTTGAATTAATTCGCCACCCTTGGATTGAAAAATGGTAAAAATTTTCTCAAAAACAGCGACTGGAACTTTTTGAATATTTTTGATTAATAGTAAAATTAATACATTGATAAAGGTTACCAAGGCAGCCAATAAGTAAAAAATTTCCTCCTTTGGCAAAAAACCATCTCCTCTTCCCGATTCCCCAAAATGTACTGCAGTTGGATCTGGTAAACCACGATAAGTAAACAATAAAGTTATGCCAAAGGCAATTATCGAAGCCACTCTCCAAAATCTTGAAACAAAATGATCTATTGACATATCTCTGAAAATTCTTGCAAAATTATAACAGAACTCGCAATTGAACTAATGATTTATGAAAAATTGAATTGGAATTTAAGTCGTAAAATTTTAGATTTGTAATTACAGCTTTAATTTTAATGAAGATTTACACTAAAAATGGAGACCAGGGTTATACTCAGCTAGCAGATGGCACGGGTTTACATAAGGCTGAAAGTAGAATTCAGGCTATTGGTGAAATTGATGAATTAAATTGCCATTTGGGATTAATTGCCTGTAATTTACCCAAAAACATTGAACAGTCGATTGCGGAAATTCAGAAAAGTCTTTTTGCCTTAGGAGCTCACATTTCATCTAATTCACCTGAATTATTAGGGAACATGAAATTAGTTTCTTTACATGACATTGTTTATTTGGAGGAGGAAATTGATCAAATTGAATCAAAATTAAGTCCTTTGAAGAATTTTATTTTGCCTGGTGGAAACGAATTAATTGCGCAAACTCAAATTGCAAGAGCCGTCTGCCGAAGAGCAGAAAGAACATTAATTCACTGGGTAATCACCGAGGAAAAAGAAGATTACCAAACGGCAATTGCCTACCTAAATAGATTATCTGATTACCTTTTTATAGTATGCCGATATTTACATAAGGAATTAAATGTACCTGAAATTCCTTGGAAATCTGGCAAATAGACCCCTAAAAATTTATGCAAATTGATATAAATAAAATCTCGAATTCGAGAATTGCTGAAGTAGATTTTAACCAATTAGGTTTTGGAAAAGTATTTGCTGACCACATGTTGGTAGCAGAATATGCAGATGGAAAGTGGCAAAAAGCTACTATCCAACCTTATGGCCCATTAAGTTTTCAACCTGCCATGATGTCGCTTCATTATGGCCAAGCCATTTTTGAAGGAATGAAAGCCTATCGCTCAGATGCAGGTGATATTTTGGTTTTTAGACCTGAAGAAAACTGGAAAAGATTTAATAAATCGGCTGCAAGAATGTGCATGCCTGAGGTTCCTGAAGATATTTTCTTAGGTGGATTAAAAGAATTACTTAAACTTGATAAAAATTGGGTACCATCTCAAGATGGGTGCTCCTTATACATTCGTCCATTTATGTTTGCAACGGATGAATACGTAGGGGTAACTCCTTCAAGTACCTATAAATTTATCATTTTCAATTGTCCAGTAGGATCTTACTATGCGAAACCACTGCGTGTAAAAATTGAAACAGAATACATTCGCGCAGCTAAAGGAGGAGTAGGATTTGCCAAAAATGCTGGTAATTACGGAGGTTCTTTATTCCCAACTCAATTGGCAAACAAAGAAGGATATGACCAAATCATTTGGACAGACGCTGCAACACATACCTATGTAGAGGAAGCTGGAACCATGAACTTAATGTTCATAATCGACGGTGCGCTTGTAACAGCTCCTACAGGTGATACGATTTTAGATGGTGTAACTAGAAAAAGTGTACTTCAAGTGGCCAAAGATTGGGGAATGGATGTACAAGAAAGGCTTTTATCTGTTGAGGAACTGGTAAAAGGCATTGAATCAGGAAAAGTTCAAGAGGCATTTGGTGCTGGTACCGCTGCAGTTATAGCCCCTATTCAAACGATTGGCTACAATGGAAAGGATTATGATTTACCAGAAAGAAAACCCGATGGTTTTTCTGCTAAGGTTTACCAAGAAATTAACGATATTCGTTTAGGTAAAAAAACAGATACCAGAAATTGGATTTGGAAGGCTTAAGGCTTTTCAATAAATTCTAACTTTAAACCTGGATCTTTTGCAGTACTCATGTCTGTAAATTTGATTCGGGTTTTTTGATTTTTATCCCAAATAAATTCAGAATCTTTTTGCTCAAATGAACCATATTGATTTGTAAGAAAACGAGCCACTTCTTCTTTAATTTTTTTTACCTCACTAGGCTCCTCTAAATACACATCAAAAATAATCTGATTCAATTTACCCGATTGACCTAAATAGGAAATATCTACAAAATTAAGGTCTGTATCATCAAAATAAAGGGAATAAGAAATCCCGTTTTCCGGCTGAGATTCTGATTTCTCTAAATTTTCAGAAATTTTATCGATAGAATCTCCCCAATTTTTGTCGCGAATAATTCCAACAAATGAACCTAAAATTTTCTGACTAGTAGGTGAAAGTTCATCCCAAGCATCTTTTATTTTTTGATCAGTAGGACTTAATTTAATTTCAGTAGCAGAATCCACCTTTTCAGAGCTACTTGAACAACTCATTAAATAGATACTTAAAAAAGCAAAAATGCCTATTTTTAGAATAATTAATTGCTTTTTAGGAGATTTCATAGGCGATGATTAGTAGAGAAAAAATATTTTCATGAAATTACAATAAAATTATAGGGTACTTGATAATTTTTATAAAATAAGTTGTAATTTTGTATCAGAAATTTAGAGCAGTTAACTGCCAAAAGATATTTAAGATTATTAGTGGTTAGGTATTTTAAAAATGAGCCGGTCTTTGACTGGCTTTTTTTTGTCACTGGATTTTTTTCACTTGCTTCCTTTCTAATCAATTTCTACACATATTTGTAAAAAAATGCTATGGAAATCGCTTTATTTATCGCTGGAACACTAATTGGTATTGGTTTAACTTATTTCCTTTTTCAAGGACAATTGAAAAAATATTCACAATTAGAATCTGAGAATTTGTCATTAAACCAAGCAAATGCTTTCTTAAAAGGTAAAATGGAAGAGGTTCAAAAATCCTTAGAAGAACAAAAAAATAATGAGTCAAATTTGCGCAAAATGATGAGCGATATTTCAAATGAAACCATTTTGCGACAAGGCAAAATTTTACACTCTCAACAAGAACAGCGATTAACAGAAGTATTGACTCCTTTAAAAGAAAAATTAAAGGATTTTGAAAAGAAAGTGGACGATAGTCAAAACGAGGCAACCAAACAAAACATTCAACTATTTGAACAAATAAAGAGTTTAACCCAACTTAACCAAACTGTTACCCAAAAAACAGAGGATTTAACAAATGCCTTAAAAGGTTCAAATAAAATTCAAGGAAATTGGGGAGAAGTAATCTTGGAAAGGGTCTTAGAAAGCTCTGGCTTGGTCAAAGATAGGGAATATAAAACGCAATTTGTTACTAAGAATCAGCAAGAAGATACCATCAAACCTGATGCGGTGATATTTTTACCCGACGAAAAAAACATTATTATCGACAGCAAAGTATCTTTAAAAGCTTATGAAGAGTACCATTCGGCGGAAGATGGTTCAGAGCAAAAAGCCCTTGCCTTAAAAGCCCACATGGAATCTTTAAAAAATCATATTAAATTATTGTCATCCAAAGATTACCACTCTGGATTAGATTTAAACTCACCTGATTTCACTTTATTATTTATTCCGATTGAATCAGGATTTGCTTTAACCATGAGCCAAGACAACTCTTTGTTTCAATTTGCTTGGGAAAGAAAAATTGTTTTGGTTTCACCTTCTACCCTTTTGGCTACCTTACGAACGATTGCCTCTGTTTGGAAAATTGAAAATCAAACCAGAAATGCTATTGAAATTGCCCAAAAAGCTGGCGATTTATACGATAAATTTGTGGGATTTACTGAGGACATGCAAGATATAGGAAAGCATCTCCAAAAAGCAGAAGATGCTCACCAAAAAGCCTTTTCAAAACTTCAATTTGGAAAAGGTAACTTAATTTCCCGAATGGAAAATTTAAAGAAAATGGGTATCAATGCGAATAAAAAGTTAGATATTAGCCATGATACAAATGAGGAGAATGAAAACTAAGACTTTTTCAGAAAACAAGTTTTCAAAACCATTACAGATTTTTCTACCTTTCCTTCTACCTCTTCCTCATCGTCTGTTAAACGTATATTTTTCACAACTGTTCCTCTTTTGATTACACCAGAAGAACCACGTACTTTTAAATCTTTAATTACTACTACAGAATCTCCTTCATTTAATAAATTACCATTACTATCTCTTACTTCCATTTTTTAAAATTTTGATTGTTATTTTTATTAAAACCTAATAATCTTTGAGCCAAATCACCACGATTCATTTGATTTAATCGCTTGCGAATCCAGTCCTTATATTCTGCTTTGTACCAAAAGAAATATTTATTTTGGTTTAATTTTTCTTCTCTAGTTTTAGCGGTTTTAACTGGCTGTAAAGTATATGGATGCACTCCAGAATAATAAATCACCTCAGCTACCGTCATAGGTGTTGGGGTAAAATCTTGTACTTGCTCCAATTGAAAGCCTAAATCCTTGGTTTCTGCTGCTAAATTGGCCATATCCTCTTCTTCACAACCTGGGTGCGAAGAAATAAAGTAAGGAATCAAAGGTTGACGCAATTGGAACTTGGCAGAAATCTGATCGTATTTTTCCTTAAACTTTTTGAAATATTTGAAAGATGGCTTTCGCATAATTCGCAAGGTATTATCTGATGTATGCTCAGGTGCCACCTTTAATCGACCAGAAACATGTCGAGTGATTAATTGTTCCATATATACATCATGATTCTTGTCTTGATTATTTTTATTAAAATCATCTACCAACAAATCATATCGAATACCAGAACCCACAAAAGCCTTTTTGATTTTCGGATGGGCATCTACCTTTTTATATATCTCTGTTATCGGGGTATGATTTGTATCTAAATTAGAACAAATTACTGGATGAATACAGCTTGGACTTACGCATTTTGCACAAATAGACTCATCTTTCCCTTTCATTTTATACATATTTGCAGAGGGTCCACCGAGGTCAGAAATATAGCCCTTAAAATCGTCTTGCTGGGTGATAAAATCAACTTCTTTCATGATTGACTTTTCACTTCTTGAAGCTATAAATTTACCTTGATGAGCTGAAATAGTGCAAAAACTACAACCCCCAAAACATCCTCTGTGCATATTAACAGAGAATTTTATCATTTCAAAAGCCGGAATGGGTCCACGCTTTTTATACTTTGGATGAGGTAAACGAGTATAAGGAAGGTCAAATGATTTGTCCATTTCTTGTTCAGTCATGGTCACAAAAGGTGGATTAATCACCAAAGTTCTCTCACCTATTTTTTGCAAAATTCGATCTGCTTGCCATTTATTAGATTCTACTTCTACGACCTTAAAATTGGCGGCGTATTTAATTTTATCTTCTAAACATTCTTCATGGCTCGCCAATTCAACTGTTTCAGTTTCAGTCCAATCTGGCAATTTATCTTCTTTATTTTGAATGAATGCAACTTGTTTAATCTGGTGTAAATCCTTGAAACTTTTACCCGCTTTTAATTCTTGAATAATTGAACGAAGGGGTTGTTCACCCATACCATACACCAACAAATCTGCTTTTGAATCCTCTAAAATGGATGGAAATAATTTATCTGCCCAATAATCATAGTGGGTAACTCGACGCAAAGAAGCTTCTATTCCACCAATCATTACTGGGACATCAGGATATAGCTCTTTTAAAATTTTGGAATAGACAACAGTTGCATAATCTGGTCTAAAACCAGCCTCTCCACCTGGAGTATAAGAATCATTTGAGCGAAGGCGCTTGTTAGCAGTATAATGGTTAACCATGGAATCCATGCAACCAGCAGTAACGCCAAAAAAATATTTAGGCGTGCCTAACTTTTTAAAATCTCGTAAATCGTCCTGCCAATTGGGTTGGGCAACAATACCTACTTTAAAACCTTCACTTTCTATAATTCGGCCGATTACAGCTGTACCAAAGGATGGATGATCTACATAGGCGTCACCTGAAATCAAAATTACGTCCAATTGTTCCCATCCCCTTTTTTCAACTTCTTTTTTGGTTAAGGGCAACCAATCGGTTATCGGACGTTCTGCATTCATCTTGCAAAATTAGGTAAATGCTTGCACATTTTACTTCATCAACTGATTTTTTAAAAATTCTGCAGTTGCCTCCAGTACTGTAATTGAGTTTTGATGTTTAGCCCAATGGTGATTGTCATCTACAATAACCATAGATTCCATTTTAACCTTTTTCTTTTCCAAACGTTTCATTAAATCAATAGTTTGTTGAAAATTGACGTTTCTGTCATCATCTCCATGAATAAACAAAACGGGTGAAGTCCATGAGCTGGTGTAAGAAATTGGAGAGGCCTTAGAAATTAAATTAGCGGCCCACTCTGCATCGGGTGCTTTTTTATTTTCATCTCCAAACAATTGCATTTGAGAATAGCCCAACCAGTCGTGCACACCGTGAATATCAACACCTGCTGCAAACAATTTTGAATCTTTACCTAATCCCATGGCGGTTAAATACCCTCCATAAGAACCACCCCACAAACCAATTTTTTTAGGATTTACGTTTGGCTGCTTTGCCAGCCACTCGCCAGCGGCTTTCACATCCCAGTATTCAGGAGCAACTAAGAAATTTGCTGGATGCTGAAAACTAAATCCATACCCAATTCCTAAACGATAATTTACCGACAATACCACAAATCCTTCCTGAGCTAAATATTGATTTAAAGCGTAAGCATTTGAATAATAATCAGAATAATGCCAGCCTAACAACATTTGTCGAGATGGTCCACCGTGTACGAAAACGACAGCTGGTTTATTTGTTTTTCCGTCTCCATTGTCAAATACTTGTCCATAAATAGTTAAACCATCTAAGGATTTAAATTCTACTGAAGTTGGTGTTACCAAGGCCTTTTCAGGAAATTTTGTTGGATAAAGATTTGCTGTTAATGATGAACCAGCTTGATTTCCATTTTTCAAATACACTTGAGGGCCTTTTTGGGCAGTGGATCCTAAATAGGCATACGTATCGCTTCCTGCTAAACTCTTTGCCGACCATTCATTCCCAGCACCACTTGTCACAAAAGACATATTTGCTTTATCTACAGAAACCTTACCTATGTGACGTCTGTGGTAATCTAATGGATCATTCCCAAAGTTGCCATCGAACAAAATACTTTTTGCGTCAGCGCTCAATGATAAATGCTCAACCATAAAATTTCCTGGTGTTAATAGAGTTGCTTGGCCACCTTTAGTAGAAATTGAATAAATATGTGGCCAACCATCGTGGTAACTTGTAAAAGTCAACAATTGTTTGTTGGGGAACATCAAATTTGCATGCCCATCTGTTGGTGGTAAAGTGCCAGCTTGAGTATTTGGAGAACTCCACAAAGTGGTTGACAATTTATCTTTTAAATTAGAAATTTGAATACTCCAAAGGTTGGGTTTTCTTTGGGATAGCGAATCCACAGCACCACCAGAAGCTGCAGTCCTTATAAATGCAATTTGTGAGCCATCGGGCGACCAGCGTGGGCTAGAATCTTTGTAAAATCCTGGCGCAACCCAATTGATAATTTCAGAATCCAATTCCTTCCCTAAGTTGGTGTGGCCTACAAACGAATATGTACCACGATTTACTGTAAAGGCCAATTGATTTTTCACGGGTGACCATTGCAAATCACTTACTTTTCCACGGGTTGAAACTAATTGTCGAGGTATTTCTAAAAAATCATCACCCTTTACTGTATCTAAATGGCATACCCAAGGTTGGTCGTCTTTAATAAACGCAATAACCTCTCCATCTGAAGAAATTTTCGGAAAGTCGCCTTCTGAAATTACACGCAAAGGACCACCTGCAAATAACATTTGACAAACTCTAACTTTAGAAGGAATTTGTGAAGAAGAAGGATTGCTAGCTTTGGATACATCCCAATTACCTCCATGCTCTCCACCTAAAGTAAATACAACCCATTTACCATCAGAACTGATAGAAATAGAAGTGATTTCTTGTCCGTTATCTGCATCAAAATTGGTCAATTTTCTCAATTTAAATGAAGGAGCTTCACCCACATAAACATTTCGACTGCCTTCTTCATTAATAGCTAAGGCAATCTTATCACCTTGTAAAGAAGTCACCATTTCATTCGGGAATGCGTAAGATTTCACGTCTGCAATAGTGAATTTTTGAGAATAAATTTTCGAAAAAGTAGAAATTAGGATAATTAATGATAAAAATAACTTTGAGGAGTATCTCATAAAATAAATGAATTAATATAGAACAAACACGTAAATGGTAAAGCTTTAGAAAGTTACTATTTATTTCGAGCAAATACTTATTGAAATAAAGCTGATTTTCATCAATTTCATAAAATTTTACAAAATAAATTCCATTTTTGAGTATTTTCGTATAAAAGTAAACCTAAGCTTTGAAAAAATCCGCCGAACTTACAAAAATTTTACAAGCAAATTTATCAGATGTAAATTTGCAATGGATAAATTCCAAAAAAAAAGGAGAAGCCAAAGACTTGGCATTAGCCTTTGTTTTAGCTGGTCGAAAAATTGAATCAAAAGAAATTAGTGTTTTTGATTTTTTACAAACTATTGATCCTAATTGGAATTTGGAGACTTGTAATGCAATTTCATTAGTTAGAGCCTATTTCCTAGTTCTTTTAGAAGAAAATTATGAAAAAGAAATTTTTCAAAAATGGATAAATGAATTATTTGAAACGGCTGAAATCAATGAATCCATTGCTTTAATACAATTTTTATCTCTTTCTTCTTACCCAGATATAGTAATTTCAAGGGCAAAAGATGCGGTTAGAAGCAATATTGGAAGCATTTTTGATGCAATTGCCTTCAACAACCCGTTTCCTTTTAATTATTTTGAGGAAGCTGCATGGAACCAACTGATTTTAAAATGCATTTTTAATGACAAACCCATTCACCAAATAATTGGTTTAAATGAACGTCGAAATATAGCCTTAGCAGAGACATTGTCTGATTTCGCGCACGAACGATGGGCAGCACACAGAAGAGTACCTTCCCAAGTTTGGCGATTAGTCATTCCATTTATCAATGATGAGATTGCCAAAGACATTGAAAGGTTATTCCTATCGGAAGATGAAAAAGACCAATTGGCAGCGAGTTTGGTTTGTTTGGAATCTGAATCTGCTTATTTGAAAGGGCTTATTGAACAAAATAGTTCAAAAATTAAAAAATTTGAGGGATTTAATTGGTCCCATTTAGAAGTAAACGAACCTATATATACTGGACAAGAAGATGTGTCAAAATCATAAAAACCCTTCTCATTTTGAAGGAACCGAAATTGAAAAAAGTGTTGACCTAACACCGGTAAATTACCAGTCCTACATTCAAGGAATGAAATTCTTTGATCCGCATATACACATGACCTCTCGCACAACGGACGATTACGAAGCCTTGGCAGATGCAGGAATTGTTGCAATTATTGAACCAGCCTTTTGGTTGGGACAACCAAGAACAGGATTGGCATCATTTAAAGATTATTTTTCCAGTTTGGTAGGTTGGGAAAGATTTCGTTCTTCTCAATTTGGCATTAAACATTATTGTACTATTGGATTAAATTCAAGAGAAGCAAATAATGAAGCCTTGGCTGAGGAGGTAATGGAAATTTTACCCCTATATCTTCAAAAAGAAGGTGTGGTTGGAGTAGGTGAAATTGGTTTTGATGACCAAACAGCATTGGAAGAAAAATATTACCGGGCACAAATTGAATTAGCAAAAGAATTTGAATTGCCTGTTCAAGTTCATACACCTCACCGCGACAAGAAAAAAGGAACAGAGAGAAGTATGGCCATCGCTTTGGAGCATGGTATTGATCCAAAAATGGTCATCATCGACCATAACAATGAAGAAACTGTAAAATCTGTTTTAGATCAAGGATTTTATGCGGCATTCACTATTTATCCTTTTACCAAAATGGGAAATGAGCGAATGGTAGAAATTGTAAAACAATATGGTTCAGAGCGAATTATGGTAAATTCCGCTGCAGATTGGGGCATTTCTGATCCAATGGCCATCCCGAAAACAGCAGCACTGATGAAAATTCATGGAATTTCTGAGCAAGATATTCAAAAAGTAACCTATCAAAATGCTTTAGATGCTTTTGCACAAAGTGGACAAATAAAGGAGGCTGATTTTATTGATGGATTACAAATTGACCAAAGTCAAAAGTTCAATGGAAACACCGTATTAAGGGGAGGTCAGTCACCTAGAATTGATAAATCGTCCATTTTTATTAGATAATGAGTAAAATCAGAGCTTTTTTAGAACTTTGTAGGCCAGCAAATGTTGTTACTGCATTAAGTGATATTATAGCAGGGATGTCAATCGTTGGATTCACCTTTGGAAGTATCAATTACCAATTCTTACCTGTACTTTTTTTAGGTATTAGTAGTATGTGTTTATATGCCGGAGGAGTGGTAATGAATGATGTTTTTGATTTCAAATTAGATCAAATAGAAAGGCCTGAGAGGGCGCTACCCTCTGGTAGATTGCAGATGAAGGAAGCCATTTTGGGGGGAATTATTTTGTTTTGCTTAGGAATTGGACTTGCATTTTCACAGAGTATTTTTTCAGGAATATTATCCATCGTTTTGGTTGCATTCATACTTTTATATGATTCTTGGGCAAAAAATTATTTAATAGCTGGACCTGTCATAATGGGACTTTGTCGCTCTTTAAATTTAGGCCTTGGAATGTCCGTTTACGAATTAGATTTCTTTGAGCACGTTGAATTAACCCTATTACCTCTTTTATATATTTTTGCCATCACACTTATTAGTAAAGGAGAGGTTCATGGAAGTAAAAAATGGCCCATGGCACTTGCTTTCGCATTTTATTTATTCATTCAAATTGGTCAATTACATTATTCCTTATTGCATGACAAATTATGGATTACCTTACCTTTTGTATTAATTCATGCCTATTTTTTGTATCCACCTTTATACAAAGCCTTTCAAAATCCGATTGGGCCAAACATTGGTAATGCAGTAAAATCAGGGGTTTTGTCTCTTATTATCATGAATGCAGGATGGACAAGTATAGGAAAACAATGGTTTGTCGCTATTTTTGTATTTAGCCTATTAGGTTTGTCAAAATATTTGGCAAAGAAATTTGCAGTTACTTAGAATGAATAGACTTTCGCTTACACAAGAATTTTCAGTTCCATATAAATACGAAGTATTTTTTACAGAAAACCTCTTTGAAAAAGAAAACACACTTTTCAAAGATTTTATTGTAAATTTTGGCAATAAAGACTATCAAAAAAAGGTCTTATTTGTGGTTGATGAATTCGTTGCAAAAAGTCATAAAAATCTAACTTCACAAATTGTAGCCTATTTTAACCACGAAAATTTTGCAGAATTAATGCCTGAAATATTAGTGTTAGAAGGAGGCGAAAACTGCAAAAATGATCCAAGATATTATGAAGAGGTCATTCGTGCAATTAACGAACATGGTATTGACCGACACTCTTTTGTGGCATGTATTGGTGGTGGCGCCTTGCTGGACATGGTTGGCTATGCAGCGGGAATTTCACATCGAGGCGTTAAATTAATACGAATTCCAACCACGGTACTTTCACAAAATGATTCGGGAGTTGGGGTAAAAAATGCAGTCAATTATTTAGGTAAAAAGAACTTTTTAGGCACATTTGCTCCTCCAGTTGCTGTTTTTAACGACATGCAATTTTTAGAAAGTTTAGGTGAGCGCGATTTAAGGGGAGGTTTGGCGGAAGCTATTAAAGTTGCTCTAATCAAAGATATTGAATTCTTTAAATGGATTATTGCTCATATTGAAGAATTAATTGCTGGCAACAAAAGGGTAATGCAAGAGCAAATTTTCAGATGTGCGCAGCTTCACCTGCAACATATTGCCAGTGGCGACCCATTTGAAACCGGTTCTGCCAGGCCTTTGGATTTTGGACATTGGGCGGCCCATAAATTAGAATATTTAAGTGATTTTCAAATCAGACATGGAGAGGCAGTTGCTATTGGAATATGCCTAGATACACTTTACTCCTATTTAAAAGGTTATATTTCTCAAAAAGAAGCAGAAGGTGTCGTTTATTTGTTCCAAGATTTAGGATTTGCAACTTTTCACTCGGCACTTGCTGAAAATGATAAGATAAATTTATTCAACGGTTTAAATGAATTTAGAGAACACCTGGGAGGTCAATTAACTATTACATTGTTAGAAAAAATTGGCAAGGGTTTTGAAGTACATGAAATCGACTTTGATTTGATGAAAAAAGCTGTAGATTTACTTGAAGAACTATCACAATAATGTATACGCAATTCGGCTTATTAGGGTACTGTAGCAACATCCATCCTGGAGAAATTTGGGAAGAACATTTTCAAGAATTACAAAATAACGTTCCTAAAATCAAGGAATTGGTTTCACCCAAGCAATCATTTGGATTGGGATTAAGAATTGCCAATTTAGCTTCCATTGAGCTTTTTGAGAATCCACTAAAACTTCAAGAGTTAAAAAACTGGCTTCAAAAAGAAGACGTTTTTGTATATACTTTAAATGGATTTCCATTTGGAGGATTCCACAAGGAAATTGTAAAAGACCAGGTTCATACACCTGATTGGACTACTTTTGAGCGCTTGGAATACTCAAAGCGACTGGCTCAAATTTTAGTTCAAATTTTGCCTGAAACTTTACAAACAGCAGGACTTTCAACCTCACCCCTATCTTATAAATTTTGGTGGAATGCAGATTCAATTCAAAGTGCTTTTGAAAAGTCTAACAAACATATTTTAGATTTAGTTGATTTTTTAGTCGATTTAAAAAGTAAAACAGGAAAATCTATTCATTTGGATATTGAACCTGAACCTGATGGATTATTGGGAAATCATCAGGAATTTGTGAAATGGTTTGAAAAATTAGTAGAGAGTAATCCAGAAAAAGAGCTTCAAATTAGAGAACATATTCAAATCTGCTTCGATGTTTGTCATTATGCAGTGTCGTTTGATTCTATTGAAGATTCTTTGAAGGAACTAAAAGAAAAAGGAATTGGTATCGGAAAAATTCAAATTAGCTCGGCACTTCGAGTAGATTTGGGTGAACAAAAAGATGAGAAATTAGTGGCCCTAAAAGCATATGAAGAGCCCATATATCTGCATCAAGTTCGAGCAAAAAATTCAAGTGATAAAATCATTGAATTTGGAGATCTCTCAGAGGCATTAATTCCTTTGAAAGAAGATTTTAAAGAAGCAAGAATACATTTTCATATTCCGATCTTTTTAGACAATTTTGGTTTAATTGATTCAACTCAAGAGGAAATTAGAAAAAGTATTCAATTACAAAAGTTACATGCCTATACAGAGCAATTAGAAATTGAAACGTATACTTGGGGAGTTTTGCCTAAAGAATTGCAAAAACCTATGGAAGAAAGTATTGCTCGAGAGATCGATTGGGTTCTGAAACAATTATAAAAATGAAAAAAACGGCTGTTATTGATATTGTAGGTTTGAGCCAAAGCGTCATTGGAGCACACACTCCATTTATTCAATCATATATTGAGAAACATTATATACAAAGAATCAAACCGTCTTTACCGGCTGTAACTACTACTGCACAAAGCAATTACCTAACTGGGGTTTATCCTGAAACACATGGAATTGTAGGCAATGGGTGGTATGACCAACAAGATGCTGAGGTTAAGTTTTGGAAGCAATCGAATCAATTAGTAGAAGCGGATAAAATTTGGGATAAAGCCAAAGAGGTAAATCCAGAATTTACCTGTGCCAAAATGTTTTGGTGGTACAATATGTATTCTAATGCAGATTATTCAGTTACACCAAGGCCACAATATCACGCAGATGGAGTGAAAGCACCAGATTGTTATTCACAACCCGCCAGTTTACGAGATGAATTGCAAGAAGTCTTAGGAACGTTTCCCCTTTTCAATTTCTGGGGACCAAATGCAAATATAAAATCTACCCAATGGATAGCAGATGCCTCCATTTATGTAGACAAAAAATATAATCCAACGCTCAATTTAATTTACCTTCCACATCTCGATTATTGTTTACAGAAATTTGGAAACGATTTTACTAAAATTTCAAAAGAACTAGGTGAAATTGACGAGGTGGTAAAGCAATTAGTTGAACATTTTGAATCGGCAGGTGCAGAAATTATTTTGCTTTCAGAATACGGAATTAATCCTGTGAATCAACCTGTCCATGTGAATAGGTATTTAAGAGAACATGGCCATATTGCTATTCGAGAGGAACAAGGATTAGAATTATTAGATGCTGGAGCTTCAGAAGCATTTTCCGCATCTGACCATCAAATTGCTCACATTTATATCAAAGATAAATCGAAGATTGAGCAAATCCGATATGAATTGGAAGACTTACCTGGGATAAAATTGATTTTAGACAAAGAAGAGCAAAAAGAATACCACTTAGCCAACAAACGATCAGGAGATTTGGTTTTAGTGGCGAACGACAATGCTTGGTTTACCTATTATTATTGGTTGGACGACCAAAAAGCCCCTGATTTTGCACGCTTGGTTGATATTCATAAAAAGCCAGGATATGACCCAGTTGAGATGTTTATGGACCCCAAAAATCCATTCATCAAATTAAAAGCAGCCTATAAATTGGCCAGAAAATTGGCTGGATTCAGGTATTTAATGAATGTAATTCCATTGAATGCAAATTTAATTAAAGGCTCACACGGTAGTCCGTTTGTTGAAAAACAATTTTATCCGATATTTGTTTCGTCTAATGCCGAGCATAAAGAATTGGAACCGCATGAAGTTTATGAACGCATTTTTAGAACTTTAGAACTTTAGAACTTTAGAACTTAAGTTCTATGCACTAATTATATATATACTTTAAACTTAATAAAAATGAAAACCCTTAAAAAAACCTTTTATGTACTAGCTACTTTATTAGCAGTCAATTTCGCTTCGAATGCCCAAGGCTTCAGTCCTGAGCAAATGGTTCAACAACGCATGGCGCGTATGGAATCTGAATTAAAACTGAGCAAGGAACAATCCAACAAAATTTTCCCATTGGTAGAGGCAAGTGTGACCAAAATGATGGAAATGCGTGAAAATGGTATGGACATGGAAAAGATGCGTGAAGCCATGAAATCTAGCAATCAAGCTATGATGGACAGTCTTAAAACCATTTTAACTGAGGAGCAAATGAAGAAATACCAAGAGATGCAGGAAAGAATGCGTCAAGGTGGATTTGGACAAAGACCTCAAAACTAATTTATTTCCTTGGGTCTAATCCAAATCGTCATCACCTAATGATGAAAAAATATAATTTTCGTCATTGAAAAAATGTTGACAAGAACAATGGGTTGGACCCAAAGGACAATTCTCTACATCCTGTTCACAAAAATCTAAATGCAGGAATCCAAATTGCAAAATGTTGACACGCATACCCAGTGTCGAAACAATTAATTTATATTTTTTATCGGTTGGAAATGACTTTGGAATATCTAAAATGATATTCCAGGAATAAAGACATTTTTCAAACGCATTATTGATGACTTTCATTTGCGATTCGGAAAGCAAATTAGATTCAGGAAACCACTCATTGCCGATACCAATCAATTCAAAAATGAACATATTTTTATAATTGCAGGTATAAGTCTCAATGTCGTCTATGTAATCTTCAAATGAAGTAAATGATTGTCGGATATTTTGTTTTCCTAATCGCTGGGCGGCTTTTAGGTCATCTGTAAGGTGTTTGATGTAGTTTTCCATAGTGGTATGAATTGTTAATTGTTAATTGTTAATTGTTAATGGTTAATGGTTAATTGTTGAATAAATTTATTTTTAAAAAAAATTAAAACAAAGGCTTCCAACCACATTATCAGGTTTATGATTTTTTATATAAATAATGTGATAATTTGGCAAAATTTGAATAGTTTAGAGATTCAAATTTGAAAGAATGAAATCGGTAATACTAATCTTATGTAGTTTTGGGATATGGGGAATTTCAACTAATTCCTTTGGACAATCGGCAGAGGAAAAAAAGCTTCAAACGCTCTTTTTAGTAGCAGAAGATAATACAATCATCAACCTACCTGAAGGTAATTTTCAATTAAGCAAAACACTAAGTTTAGAGGGAAAGAAAAACATCATCATCCGTGGGAAGGGAATGGATAAAACGATCTTAAATTTCTTTGGCCAAACATCTGGCGCCGAAGGGATTAAAATCAGTAATTCTGAAAATATAATCTTAGAAAATTTCACTGCTCAAAATGCAAAGGGGGATTTAATAAAAACAACGGAGGTTAAAGGAATTACATTCAAAAATATAAAGGCTGAATGGACAGGAGGACCCAAATCTACCAATGGAAGCTATGCACTTTACCCTGTACTTTGTGAAAATGTCATCATAGATAGCTGTGTAGCCATTGGGGCATCTGATGCAGGAATTTATGTAGGGCAATCGAAACACATACAAGTTAAAAACTCAGAAGCTTACCAAAATGTTGCAGGAATAGAAATTGAGAATTCTTTGTATGCTGAGGTTTACAACAACAAAGCATACGAAAACACAGGTGGAATTTTGGTTTTTGATTTACCCGATTTAGTACAAAAGAAAGGTGGACATGTTATGGTCCACGATAACCTAGTTGAAAACAATAATTTAGACAATTTTGCCCCAAAGGGAAACATTGTTGGGAATGTGCCAAAGGGGACTGGTGTTTTAGTTTTGGCTACTAATAATGTAGAAATTTTCAATAATAAAATTAGAAATCATAAAACCTTTGGCGCTGGAATTATAAGCTATTACATGACTGAAATACCCATACACGACAAAGCATACGACCCCTATCCTGCTGGTATTTCAATTCATGATAACCAATTTATCAGAAAACCTGGCAGAGTGCCTTTTAAAGGTCGATTTGGCAAATTATACCGATTATTACTCAAGGTGGGTAAAAATCCACCTATGATTATAATTGATGGCATCAAGGACCCCAAAAAATTAAATACAAACGGTGAGTTTTATCCTGAAAATAAAATTTGTATCAGCAACAATACGCCACAAAGTTTTATGATTTTGGATGCTGAACATAATTTCAAAGGCAAAGTTTGGAATGACCCTGCCTATATTTGTGATTTGATTAGTACTAAAAAAGTAGATATAAAGTGAGCAAGTTAGCTAATGAGCCAGTTAGCTAGTGAGCTAGTGAGCCAGTGAGCAAGTGGGCAAGTTGAATCTCACGCTTAGCTTTGCTAAGTGTGGACTATGAAAAAATCGGATTGATTTTAATATATAATGGAAAAAATAAAGAAAATAATAATTTTAGAATTACTTATTTGTATAATTATTTTCTTAAACACCAATTCACAAAAAGGTATTCCCGAAAAACTTTCATCTTATAATTTTTTTCTTGGTGATTTGAAAAACTTACAACCTAACCAAAGAATTATACCCTATGAATTAAACAGCTCATTATTCACGGATTATGCCTCGAAACTTAGATTTATCAAACTTCCAGAAGGTAAAACCATACCTTACAATTCAACAGAGGTTTTAAATTTTCCGGAAGGTACAATTCTAATTAAAAATTTCTATTATCCATTCGATGAACGAAAACCAGAAATGGGTCGAAGAATTATCGAAACCAGGTTATTGATTCATCAATCAACAGGTTGGAAAGCCTACCCCTATATTTGGAATGAGGAGCAAACAGATGCCATATTAGAAATAACAGGTGAAACCATTCCTGTTTCTTATGTCAATCTAAATGGCAAAAAGGTAAATATCAATTACGAAGTCCCAAATATCAATCAATGCAAAGGATGCCATGAAGTAGCAGGAAAAATGAGTCCCATTGGGCCTTCTGCGCGACAATTGAATAAGGAAACGATTATTGATGGGTACCATCAAAATCAATTGACGAAATGGAAAGAATTAGGGATTTTACAAATTGGAAAAGATGAATTAAAAAATGCTCCTCAATTAGTTGATTATTTAGACGAATCGAAAAGCTTAAGTGAACGAACAAATGCCTATTTAGACATTAATTGTGCCCATTGCCATAACGAGAAAGGTCCCGCTAAAAACTCCGGATTATTTTTAAATTGGAACAATTTGAATGTATCAAGCTATGGACATTTAAAAAGCCCAGTTGCTGCAGGTCGTGGTTCGGGCAATCTTAAATATGACATAGTCCCAGGCAAACCTCTTGAAAGTATTCTATTCTACCGAATGAATTCTACTGACCCTGGAATTATGATGCCTGAAATGGGAAGAACCATGGTGCATAAGGAGGGGGTGGAATTGATAAGGAGGTGGATAAGGGGGTTATGAATTGTTAATTGTTAATTGTTAATTGTTAATTATAACCAAAAAAGGCTTCGATTTCTCGAAGCCTTTTTTGGTATAGCAATTTTCAATTAGTTGAAGATATATCTCAAACCAAATTGTGCTTGCCATCTAGAACCTAAACCAAAGTTTCTTTGGAAGGTCTCAGCCATTGGAGTAGTTCCTGAACGGAATGGGAATTGGAATACTGGACGACCAGTAGTTGCATCATTTCCTGTATAGTTCAAAATTGCTGTCTTAACAGCTGATTGGCTTAAGCCCCAATTTGGAGAAACATAATTACCAAAGTTAAAAATATCCAATGTTAATTGAATTGTATTTCTTTTTCCAGCAACTTTAACATAAAAATCTTGAATGATTTTAAAGTCAAAGTTTGCTTGCCAAGGCAATTCAGCACCATTTCTTTCAGCATATTGTCCACGACGTGTACTTAAATATGGATCCTGAGAGATAAATTTATCTAAATCTGCCCATTGCTGCGCTTTTGTATAACCTGTTAAATCCTTCAATAAAATATCTGATTCATTTCTAGGAACAAACATTAAATCATTCGAAGTTTGGTTATCCCCATTCATATCGCCAGAGTAAACATAAGAATAACGTCCTGCAGGAGCTACAGAATAAGTAAATCCAAAAGTCGTACTAGCTTTTTCGTTCAAATAATTGATTTTATAAGAGCCGTATGCATTAATTCTATGACTTTGTAAGTAAGATGAATAAGATGCTACATTTTCATTTGGATCACCTGATACAACACGATCTCTCCATTGAGATTGTGCAATTGAACCACCGTCGTTCACAGAACGAGAATCAGAATTTGTATAGGCTAAACTTGCGAATAATCCATTTTCAAATGATTTTGAAACTGTGGCTGTGAAAGCGTATGAATAACCTAGATTGGTATTCTTAATTAAGATGGCATCAGAAATGTTTGGAGAAGTAACCGTGTTACCAGTAGCTGGTGCATTTACACCTTTTGTGCCACCATAAATTTGGTTGTTTTTAGTAGAAACAGTAGGAATACCATTTGCAAAAGTGTACCAAATTGGACGATTATCAGTTCCAACTGCCTTACCCATTGCATTTGGTAAATTTATGTTTTCTAAATAAACCGCATTAATATCTTTCGTATATATTCCTTCTAATCCAACAATCCAACCTTCACCCAATTGTTTATCAATTGCTAAATTTGAACGGAAAATTTGAGGGAATTTGAAATTAGGATCAGTAATTGCTAAATTATAAGAAGTATTTTCTTTTAAAGATGTAGGTCTATAAGCATTTACATCAGGATTAAATGGACGCTTTGCTAGCGTAGCAGCATCTGTAATGGTTTCCGAACCAAATAATACACCATTATTTGATAATTGGTTTGATAACCAAACATAAGGAACACGGCCTGAGAAGATACCTAAACCACCACGAATTTGTGTAGTTTTATCATCTTTTACATCCCAATTAAATCCGAAACGAGGTGACCATAAGATATTAAAATCAGGGAATTTATTTGTTGACTCAATTCTTGCACCATCGCGGAATGTTAAACTAGAAACGTTTGTATTATTATACTTTACCTCCTGAGAAACAGGGAATGAAGTACCATCTGCACGCAAACCAAAAGTTAATTTCAATCCTTTAGCAACTGAAATTTCATCTTGACCATAAAGAGACAGAGTATTTCCTTTCATTTCAGCAAATGGAAATTCTGGGTACATTGAATATTGTTGTTGATATCTAACAGGTAAAACTGTTGCATCTCCAGAAGCATTTTTAATAAAATCATCAATTGATTTAAAATGGAATAAACCATAGTAATTAGGAGCAAAACCATTACTGAATGAATTTGTTTCATAAGCAGCACCAATTGTCCAAACGTTCTTTCCTTTATAAATTGTTAAATTGTCAGAGATTTGAAAAATATCTGAATTCAAAATATTATTTGCAGAAAAAGGTTCATAACCAAAAGTTGTTAATTGTGTCAAATCCCCATTACCTATATCCACAGTTGGAAATGGAGTGTTATTCACTGGAGATTGACGGAAGTCACGCATTTGTGTATAACCTACAGTTAAGTTATTTGCTACAGAAGAAGAGAACGTAGAGTTCAATTCAGCAATGTATGAATCTAAGTTATTGTTGATTCTGTACATAATTCCTTGGAAAGGTAATACCAAGGTTGAAGGAGAACGACCATTCGTCAAGGAACCTGAATTTGATGGAGAAATATCGGAATAAGAACGAAGGTAGTTATACTTGAAGTTGAACTTGTGCTTATCTGAAATATTCCAGTCTAAACGCAAATTGATTTTAGAAGAATATTTCTCCTTGTTATAATTTTGATATGCTCCTGGATCATAGTTGTATTTTGTAACCAAGAAATCCTTTAAACGATCTAAATCAGCTGCCACGGCTCTAGATTCAGAAGCAGTAGCTGCAGTTGCAGCAGATGCTCTTGCAGTATAGTTTGAACCAGGATTTGTTTCATTTTCTTGTTCAAATGAACCAAATACAAATAATTTATTTTTGATGATAGCTCCACCTACACGGCCACCAAATTGTCCTCGGTTGAACTTACCATATTGATTTACTACATCACCAATTCTATTACCTACCAAACCTTCGTTTGTTCCAAAGTTATAAACTGAACCAGTCCAATTATTTGAACCAGATTTAGTAACTACGTTGATATTTGCACCCGTTGCCATCCCCTGACGAACGTCGTAAGGAGCAATTAATACCTGGAATTGATCTATTGCATCTACCGAAATCGGAGAAGCACCTGCTTGAGAACCAATTGTTGACTGCAAACCAAATGCATTATTGAAATAAGCTCCATCAATTGTAATATTGTTGAAAGAGGCATTTCTACCAGCAAAGTTCAAACCGTTTGCACGTGGATCTAAACGAGCAAAATCACCTAATGAACGGTTCAAAGTAGGTAATGTTGTGATTTGAGAGTTACCAACGGTAGTAGCAGCACCTGTACGTCCTGAGTTAATCACAGAACTACGAGAAGCAACAACTTTAACTTCTTCTAATTGGGCTTGGTTAACTTCTAATTTGAAATTTTGACGTAACTCCTGAGCTAAAGTCAATACAATTCCTGTCTGAACTGCATCCTTGTAACCCACGAAAGTTACTGATACTTTGTATGGACCACCCACACGCATGTTAACGATGTTAAAACGTCCATCTGCACGTGTTGAAGCACCATAACGTGAACCAGTTGGCTCGTGAATGGCAATAACGGTGGCACCTGGAAGGCCCTCACCTTTTTCGTCCAATACAACACCCGCAATAGCAGAAGTTGTGGATCCTTGAGCAAATAAATGCCCTGCGGGAAGTATTGCGAATAAAGCAAAAATTGCCCCTAACAATACCGATTTAATAGTAAATCTTTTTTGCATAAATTTGAAATTTAGTAATAAAAAGAGTTTTAGTTTGAAAATGCAAATTAACTTCAAAATCCTAAAATTTCCAAAAGATAAATAGACACATACCTCTTCAACTAATTGACTAATAGAATAAAACAAATAATTAATTTGATTAAATAGTTTTTAAAGCATGATTTTGTGCAATTTTTAAGCAATTCTTAACAATAAATTAATTTTTAACTTTTTAAAGAATATTTTTGTAAAATAATTTTTAAAATCCCTTGGAAGACCCTATTAAATTAACCTCGTATTCACATGGAGCTGGTTGTGGTTGCAAGATTTCGCCACAAATTTTAGATAAAATAATCCATACCGATGAAAAAATCATTTGGAAGGATTTATTAGTTGGAAATGAAAGCAAAGATGACGCCGCTGCATTTGATTGGCAAAACGGAGAAGCAGTAATTTCTACCACAGATTTTTTCATGCCAATTGTAGACGACCCATTTCATTTTGGAAAAATCGCTGCAACTAATGCCATATCCGATGTGTACGCTATGGGTGGAACTCCCCTTTTAGCAATAGCGATACTGGGTTGGCCAATAGACAAATTGGCACCTGAAGTAGCAAAAGAGGTTGTAAAGGGAGGTAGAGCTGCTTGTTTAGAGGCAGGAATTCCTTTAGCCGGTGGACATTCAATTGACTCCCCTGAACCTATTTTTGGACTTGCAGTAACCGGTAAAGTAAAAAAAGAACATTTAAAACAAAACAATACAGCAAGCCCAAATTGTACGCTATACCTAACCAAACCACTGGGAGTAGGCATATTAACAACTGCCCAAAAAAGAAACATTATCGAATCGAAAGATTTAGAAATGGCCATTCAACAAATGGAAGGTCTCAATAAAATTGGAGCTGTTTTGGGTGGACTAGATTATGTAAAAGCCTTGACAGATGTTACAGGATTTGGTCTATTTGGACACTTGATAGAAATGTGTGATGGCTCAGGAATATCTGCAGAAGTAAATCCATTAAATTTCCCAAAACTTCCTAATATTGATTTCTACTTAGAAAAAGAATGCTTTCCAGGCGGCACCAAAAGAAATTTAGCCTCTTATGAACATCGAATAGAAAACGGGTTGGATGAAAAGCTAAAATATATTGGAGCAGATCCTCAAACCTCAGGAGGTTTATTGATTGCCATAGAGAATTCTAAAACTCAAGAATTCGAATCTTTGATGCAAACAGAAAATCAAGTGATTTTCAAAATTGGACAAACCATTGAACAAAAAGAAAAAGCGATATACTTCAAATGAAATTATATTTCAGAAAATTAGGTGAACAAGGTACCCCAATCATCATTCTTCACGGAATTTTTGGAAGCTCAGATAATTGGGTAAACATCGGAAAAGTACTTGCGGAAACTCACCAAGTGTTCCTGCTCGACCAACGAAATCACGGGCAAAGTCCTTGGTCTGATGAATTTGATTATATGGTCATGGCCGCAGATTTAAAAGAATTCATTGAAGACCATCAATTGCAAAACCCCATATTAATTGGACACTCCATGGGTGGAAAAGTTGTGATGCAATTTGAACTAAATTATCCCGCCTTAGCCCAAAAAGTAATCATTGTAGATATTGCTCCAAAATACTACCCTGTGCATCATACACAAATTTTAAATGGCTTGAATTCACTGGATTTAAAAAATCTTCAATCGAGAACAGAAGCTAATGAGCATTTGAAACGATTTGAGGAAAAGGAAGGAGTGCGACAATTTCTATTAAAAAATCTTTACAGAAATTCTGAAAACGAATTTGCTTTTAGAATCAATTTGAAAGTCATTACCAAAAACATTGATGTGGTTGGACATGAATTATTCATTAAAAATCCGTCTGAAACTTTCACCT
Organism: Sandaracinomonas limnophila; assembly: GCF_004005965.1. Lineage (GTDB taxonomy): Bacteria > Bacteroidota > Bacteroidia > Cytophagales > Spirosomataceae > Sandaracinomonas > Sandaracinomonas limnophila. The sequence continues at coordinate 26,812 of NZ_SACY01000003.1, forward strand.
ATTTCATTAAAGGCTCCGACTCGCATTATATTTTACCAGAAGACGAAAGATATATATCCGAAATTTTTCCCAATTTTGAAATCATCGAAATTACTAATGCTGGGCATTGGGTACAAGCCGACCAACCAGAGGCATTTGTAAAAGCCGTTCAACAAATTCTATGAAACTAGTACTGATTCCTTGTCCAATTGCTGAAAACACCGTCCAAGGCACCTTGCCTGCAGAGATTAAAGAGGCAATTCTTGCTTGCAAACATTTTTTGGTGGAAAACACCAGAACTGCAAGACGATTTATCAGTGAATTAAAATTGGGAATCAATATAGAGGATTTAGAATTTTTTGAGTTGACCAAAGAGAGCAAAACTGCTGATATCCGAAAAATCTTAAATCAATGGAAGCAAAACCATTGCAAATTAGCTGGTGTGATTTCAGAAGCTGGGTGCCCGGGTGTTGCTGACCCTGGAGCTATGGCCTGCCAATTGGCACATGAAATGAATATTGAAGTAGAACCACTTGTAGGGCCATCTTCAATTTTATTAGCCCTGATGGCATCTGGATTCTCCGGACAAAGTTTTGCCTTTCATGGATACCTCCCAATTGAACGCCCCAATCGCATTCGAAAAATTGAAAATTTAGAAAAGGATGTTCAAATAAAAGGACAAACTCAGATTTTCATGGAAACACCTTATCGCAATAATGGATTGTTAGAGGACCTACTTCAAACTTGCCATCCCGACTCCCTTTTAAGTATTTCTTGCGAGGTAAAAGGACAAGATGGGTTTTCCAAAACCAAGAAAATTCAGGATTGGAAAAAGCAACTTCCTGATTTACACAAAAAACCAACCATCTTTTTATTAGGCAGGTAATTTTATATTTCCATTATTTTTTGCAAATTTCAACAAATGATTCAAGTTCAAACTTTTTGCTTCAACGCTTTTCAAGAAAACACCTACCTTGTTTGGAACGAACAAAACGAAGGACTCATCATTGACCCGGGTTGTTATACCTTCGAAGAAAGACAAAAATTGAGGGATTTTATTGCTGAAAAGGATATCACACCCCTTGCTATCATCAATACACATGCCCATGTAGATCATGTATTGGGAGTGCAAGCCCTAAAAGAGATTTACAAAATTCCCTTCGGATTACATCCAAAAGATTTTATACTCTTACAAAATGTAAAAGAACGAGCAGAATTTTACGGATTTCCACATTACCAAGAACCCTCAGTAGATTTTGAATTAACTGAGGGAGAATTGAAGAATTTAGGAAATTTTTCAGGAAAAGTTTTATTTGTCCCTGGTCACGCTCCTGGACACGTTGCATTTTATTTTGAAGAAGATAAAATATTACTTTCGGGAGACGTGTTATTCAGAAGAAGTATTGGTCGAACAGATTTTCCTTTATGTAATCATGATGACCTTTTAAAAAGTATTCAGACCCAATTTTATACTCTCCCAGACGACATTTTAGTTTATCCAGGACACGGAGGGACAACTTTGATGGGAGATGAAAAAAGGTTAAATCCATTCGTACGAAAACAATGAGTTTGAAAAAAGAAATTCCTAATTTATTAACCCTATCTAACCTCTTGGCAGGTTGCTTAGGATTGGTTTTTGTGATGCAAAACAATTTGCTCGCTGCCTCGTATTGCATTGGCATTTCCCTTGTTTTCGACTTCTTTGATGGTTTCCTTGCCAGATTATTAAGCGCCTACTCCGAAATTGGCAAACAATTAGATTCTTTGGCCGATATGGTTTCCTTTGGGGTCTTACCAAGTTTCATATTATTAGGATTGGTTGAAAATTCATGTACCAGCCTATGTTATTACGGTATTGGTGGCTTCTATAAACCCTATATGGTGTTTTTATTAGCCTTGGCATCTTGTTACCGATTGGCAAAATTTAACATTGATACTCGACAAACTGATCAATTCATCGGAGTTCCAACTCCTGCTAATGGACTACTTATTGCTTCAATCCCATTAATATTACATTTCCAACCTGAATATAGCCAATACTTTTTAAGCTTCAACGGACTTTTGATATATGCCGTATTGATGAGTTATTTATTGGTTTCTGAATTACCTTTAATGGCCTTTAAATTCAAGTCGTTTGGGTGGTCGGAAAATCAAATGCGATACATTTTTTTAATTTTCTGTGTCATAAGCGTAATATTCCTTAAATTTGTAGCTATTCCAGTTTTGGTCGTTTGTTATATTCTATTGTCTGGAATTCAATTTATCTTTAATAGTCAAAAAAAATGAAGTTTTTAGCAGAAATTAATGTAATGCCTCAAAAGGAAATCCTAGATCCACAAGGTAAGGCCGTAAAAATTGGTCTTCAAAATTTAGGAATCAATCAAGTTTCAGATGCACGAATTGGCAAGCATATCCAATTACAATTGGAAGCTGGTTCTGAAGCAGAGGCAAATCAAATCGTTACAGATGCCTGCAAAAAATTGTTAGCAAATATCATCATGGAAGAATTTGAATTCAAATTAATCCAATTGTAATTAAAATTGGCCTGTATGCAATAATACAAGCGTACAGGCTTCTTCTACTTGAATACCTAAAGCCTCTAATTCCTCCTCCAATGTAGGATTTTCAGTTCCTGGATTAAATATCACACGTTTAGGTTTTAAAACTTTAAGATAATCAAGTAATCCTTCTTGATTTTTAGGTCCAACATACAAGGTTACTGTATCTACTGGCTCAAATTGTTTTTGTTTATGAATGGGGTAACCAAAAAGATTGCCGTCACGATGGCCCACCAAAACAATTTCATGCTTATATTTCAACAACAAATCTGCAGCTTTATAAGCATATCTTTCTGGGTTTTCTGAGGCACCGTATACTAAAACTTTCATACCTTTGTTTTAAAATAAATTCACTAATATGTTCAAAAAAATCATTGGCTATTTTTCAGCTTTTTTACTTAGCATCTTACTCCTTTCATTCATTTTAGGATGGATTTACCAAGGCAAAATAAAAGAAAAGGCCATTAGCGAAATAAACAAAAAACTAGAGGCAAAAGTTCAAATAGAAGATGTTTCAGTAGGCATTTTCCGCAGTTTCCCGAATGCCAATATTCAATTACAAAATCTTAAAATTATTGGGATAAATGAGTTCAAAAACGACACATTGGCAAACATATCCAATTTTAAGTTAGAAATAAACCTGTGGAAATTCATCAGTGCCAATCAGGTTATCATAAAAGAAATTGCAATTGAAAAAGCAAAAATCAAATTACATATTCTTAAAAACGGGAAAGCAAATTGGGATATAAGTAAAAAAACAACACAAGAAACCACTACGAGTGAAAGTCCCTTACAAATTGCCCTTCAATACTATCAATTAAAAGAATCTGAAATAATTTATCTAGATGAATCCAGAAACTTCGAGACCCATCTAATAGGATTAAACCATTTGGGGAAAGGTGATTTTCAAAATGAGGTATTTGATTTGCAAACAGAAACAGAGGTTGAACATTGGGATTTAGCTTTTTTAGGCAAGCCAATTTTCAGTGGAATCAGAGCCCAATTAGAAGCCCCAATTTCCATGAATTTCAAACAAATGGAATTCAAGTTCACCAACAATACCCTTCTACTAAATGAATTACCCATTGAGTTTTCTTATTCAGTTGCCATGCCAAATGAAAACATGAAAATGGATTTCACCTTTAAAGCAGCCAAAACTGAAATCAAAAATCTGTTTTCAATTATACCCTCCTTATACAAAAATGATTTCGAAAAACTAAAGGCAAATGGAGAGTTTCATTTGAATGGTTCAATGAATGGAATTTTAAACGATACGCAAATTCCAAATTTCAACATCAAATTAGCTCTTAATAATGCCAATTTAGCCTATGAGGGTAAACCTGACAAAATCAGCAATTTGCAAGTTGGCTTCGAGGCAAACAACCCAACTGGGAAAGTTGAAAATACTGAAATTCACATTGCTCCTTTTTCCACGCTTGTTAACCAAAATAAGTTAAATGGTGAATTGCATATTAAACATCCGACAGGTGACCCTATTTTAAACGGAAACATCAAAGGAGACATTGATTTACAATCATTATATCGATTTTTTAGTAAAGAAAACTTGAGCTATTCTGGCAAAATGTATGCTGACATACAATTCGATGGGCAATTGAGTCAATTGAAAAAGGGAAAAGGAAAAGTTTCAGGAAAGGCAGTTGTGGAGAATTTCAAAGGAAAATACCAAAACCAAAGCATTGAAATGGCTAAATTAATTGGAAATTTCAGCCCACAAAAAGTACAAATTCAAACAAGTGTAAATTACTTGCAAACCCTTTTCCATGTAAAAGGTAGCATTGAAAATGTATTTGGTTACCTAATTAAAGGGGAAGATTTTACAAGTAAGGTTGGAATTGATGTCAAATCTCTTTCCATTCCAAAGGCATTTGAGAATATAGCTTTAGTGCAAAAATATTTACCCATTGCAGGATCGCTTCAGGGGGATATTGCAACTTCATTCAATTTTTCTGGAAATTTCAATTCCAAATTTGACTTAATACTTCCTTCTGTAAATGCTGAAGGAATCTTAAATACTGGACAAATTGAGGCAAAAGGTTCTGAAATTTTAAACAAAATTATTACCCTAAGCAATTGGAAAGGACAAAATCAAATATCTCTCAATCCTACTAAAATGAACTTTGTGATAAAAGATGGATTTTTGATTTTCAAACCTTTTGACATCCATACCAATTTTGGACAATTCGCAGTTTCTGGAAAAAATGGTTTAAATCAAAGTTTAGCCTATTCGATTCAAACAGAAATACCTGTTGAAAAGCTTGGTAATAAATGGTTAACACAGTTGAATGAAAAATTCATAAACCTAATTCCAGGAGGTCAAAAACCCACTATTAAAGGTAATATTCCTTTTGAAATAAACATTAGCGGTACTATCCCTAAACCACTTATTCAAGCGGGTTTATCGAAATCCTATTTAGATAAATTTAATGCAAAGGATATACAGCAGGCCATTCAAAATGTTGTCAAATCTGAAATCAAAAAACAAAAAAATAAGGCAATAGAGGAAGCTCAACGATTGGCAGACCAAGAGATGGCTAAAGCTCGGGAAGAAGCAGAGCGAATTAAAGGTATTGCCTACGCAGAAGCAGATAAATTGGTGGAACAAGCTGGCAATCCTTTGGCAAAATTTGCAGCCCAAAAATTAGCAGATAAATTAAAAAGAGAAGCCGATAAAAAAGTAGAGAAAATTTTGCAAGATGCCCAGGACAGAGCCAATGAAAAAATAGAAAAAGCCAAATCCCTAGAATAAGGATTTGGCAATTGCTTGTACGTTATCTGATTTACTCATGGTGTAAAAATGTAGCGCTGGCACACCAGCTTGCATTAATTCACGCCCTTGAGCAATTGTCCACTCAATACCCACTTGCTTAATTTGCTCTGGTGCGGTACATGCCTTCACCGCTTTTTGTAAATCTTCTGGAATATCTAAAAAGAAAATTTCAGGTAATATTTGAAGCTGACGAGCCGTGGACAAAGGTTTTAGACCCGGAATAATAGGCACATTGATTCCGATTGCCCTACATTTGTCTACAAAATCAAAATATTTTCGATTGTCGAAAAACATTTGCGTCACAATATAATCAGCACCTGCATCCACTTTTCTCTTAAGGTTTTGTAAATCTTCCTCCAAAGAAATTGCTTCAAAATGTTTTTCAGGATAACCCGCCACTCCTACACAAAAATTGGTAGGAAAGGATTCGGTTTCTTCGTACAACAATTTACCTTGATTCATGGCTGAAATTTGCTCCACCAATTCATTGGCGAATGCATGTCCACCCGATTTAGGTATGAAATGGGTTTCCCCTTTTTCTTGGTCACCTCGAAGTGCCAAAATATTTTCAATGCCCAAATAATGTAAATCAATTAAGAAATCCTCTGTTTCTTCTTTCGTAAATCCTCCACAAATTACATGCGGAACAGCCTCAACTTTGAATTTCTGCATGATTGCAGCACAAATCCCTAATGTTCCAGGTCGCTTACGTATAGGTATTCTTTTGGTTTCACCATTTACCTCTTTCGTAATATATTCTTCCCTGTGGTAGGTAACCTCAATAAATGGAGGATTGAATTCCATTAATGGTTCTATATTCTGCATCAAATCGCCAAAATTTGAACCTTTCATCGGTGGAATAATCTCCAATGAAAACAATGTTTTCCCCTTAGCCTGATTAAAATATTCGGTAATTTTTGTCATTTTCTATTGATAATTTAAGACAGGACTCAACCACTTCTCAACTTCCTCAATGCTCATCCCCTTGCGTTTGGCATAATCCTCCACTTGGTCTTTTGCAATTTTACCCAATCCAAAATAAGTACTTTGAGGGTGTGAGAAATAAAAACCTGAAACAGAAGAAGCTGGATACATTGCTAAACTTTCTGTTAAAGAAATCCCTGTCATTTCTTCTACATTCAACAATTCGAATAATCGAACCTTTTCGGTATGGTCGGGACAAGCAGGGTACCCTGGTGCTGGACGAATCCCTTGGTATTTTTCTGAAATCAATTCTTCATTTTGAAAAGCTTCATTGGCTGCATAGCCCCAATATTCTTTACGTACTTTTTCATGTAAATATTCAGCAAAAGCCTCCGCCAAACGGTCAGCCAATGCTTTTAACATAATGCTGTTATAATCGTCATGCGTTTTTTCAAATTCTGCTAATTTGGTTTCAATCCCAAATCCGGTAGAAACAGCAAATGCTCCAATGTAATCGACATCTGCCTCCAAAGGAGCAACAAAATCACTTATACATAAATTGGGTAAACTTGCTGCTTTTTGTCCTTGTTGTCTCAAATGATGCAACCATTTACTTGAATCAGATTTAGCATCATTTGTTTGAATTTCGTAATTCAAGTGAATATGTTCACCATGTTTTTCACAAGGTACGGTTTGCGATTTTTCTACAAAATCATGCAAAATGATATCATCACCAAATGAGTTTGCCGGGAAAAATCCTACAGCAGCATTGGCTGATAACCATTTTTCAGCAATAATTTGCTTCAACATCGCTTCTGCATCCGCAAAAAGCTTTTTTGCCTCCTCTCCAACAATCGGATTATCAAATATTTTTGGGTATTTGCCCGATAATTGCCAAGTTGAGAAAAATGGTGTCCAATCGATATAAGGAACCAATTGTTCAATTGGGAAATCTTTTAAATATTTCGTTCCTAAAAAGCTTGGCTTTTTAGCCTTAAACCCAGTCCAATCAATCGATTTTTGCTTATCCCTTGCTTGTTGAATTGTCAAATAATTTTTATCCTGCTGGCGATTCGCGTGGGCTTCGCGCAATTCAGCATATTCACTTTTAATTTCTTGATAAATCTCTTTCTGAGTTAATTCACTCTGAAGTAATCTACCAGCTACTGGCACTGACCTTGAAGCATCTAAGACATGAATTACAGGTCCCGAATAATGTGGATCAATCTTAACCGCCGTATGTATACGTGAGGTTGTTGCTCCACCAATTAACAATGGAATAGTTAAGCCTTGTCGCTCCATTTCTTTGGCCACATAAACCATTTCATCTAAACTTGGAGTAATCAATCCAGAAAGTCCAATAATATCAACTTGATGCTCTTTAGCTGCTGCTAAAATCTTATCGCATGGCACCATAACTCCCAAATCAATGATTTCGAAATTATTACAAGCCAAAACAACACCCACAATATTTTTACCAATATCATGCACATCCCCTTTCACTGTAGCCAATAAAATTTTACCAGCCGAAGAACTACCAGTACCTTCTTTTTCAGCTTCAATAAATGGCAACAAATAAGCAACTGCCTTTTTCATTACGCGGGCCGACTTCACTACCTGCGGCAAGAACATCTTTCCTTCTCCAAATAAATCACCCACTACATTCATTCCGTCCATCAAAGGGCCTTCAATCACCTGTATTGGTTTTTCTGCTTGTTGACGAGCCTCCTCAACATCCTCATCAATAAATTCAGTCAAACCTTTGATCAAGGCATGTTCTAAACGCTTATTAACAGGTAAATTTCTCCATTCTAAATCCACAACCACTTCCTTAGAAGTCGATTTTACCGTTTCGGCAAAATTTACTAGTTTTTCAGTTGCTTCATTGTTTTTATTCATCAACACATCTTCGCATAAATCACGCAAAGGCTGTGGGATATCGTCATAAACTCCTAACTGTCCAGCATTCACAATACCCATATCCATACCAGCTTTAATGGCATGGTATAAAAATACCGTGTGCATCGCTTCACGCACAGGCTCATTTCCTCTGAATGAGAAGGAAATATTTGAAACCCCACCCGAAACTTTCGCTAAAGGCAGATTTTGCTTGATCCAACGCGTGGCATTGATGAAATCGTTGGCATAATTGTTATGCTCTTCAATTCCGGTGGCAACGGTTAAAATATTGGGATCGAAAATGATATCTTGTGCAGGGAATCCAACTTTTTCAGTTAAAATCTTGTAAGCACGAGAACATATTTCAATTCTTCTTTCGTAACTATCTGCTTGTCCTGTTTCATCAAAAGCCATCACCACTGCAGAGGCACCATAACTTTTAATTTCATGTGCCAATTCAATGAATCGCTCCTCTCCTTCTTTTAAGGAAATAGAATTGACAATAGATTTACCTTGAACACATTTCAAACCTGCTTCAATCACTTCCCATTTCGATGAATCAATCATCAAGGGTAATTTGGCAATATCAGGCTCTGCCATCAACAAATTCAAGAATTTAGGCATCATGGCAACACCATCAATCATTCCCTCATCCAAATTGATATCCAATATCTGCGCTCCACCTTCCACTTGATCTCTGGCAATTTGAATTGCTTCCTCGAAATTCTCCTCTCTGATCAATCGAGCAAATTTCTTAGAACCTGTCACATTACATCTTTCACCCACATTCACAAAATTTGTCAAAGGACTAATTTCCAATGGCTCCAATCCAGATAATTTCTGGTTATCATTTTGAGCAGGAATTTGATGTGGTTGATATTTTGCAGCAGCGTCAGCAATTAATTTGATATGAGCGGGGGTTGTTCCACAACAACCACCAATGATATTTACTAATCCATTTTTCAAAAAGTCCCCAACAATAACAGCCATTTCTTCTGGACTCTGATCGTACTCTCCCATTTCATTCGGCAATCCAGCATTGGGATGCGCTGAAACATAAAATGGAGAATGATCAGAAAGGGTTTGTACATAAGGACGCATCAAATCAGCACCTAAAGCACAGTTAATTCCCACAGACAACAAAGGCATATGAGAAACGGATGTCAAAAAGGCCTCAGTGGTTTGGCCTGACAAGGTTCTACCTGATTGGTCGGTAATGGTACCTGAAACCATAACAGGCAAATATTCTTTTTCAGGATGTTTTGTAAAATATTCGTCAATGGCAAATAATGCTGCCTTTGCGTTAAGTGTATCAAAAACTGTCTCAATCAATAATAAATCAACCCCGCCATCTACTAATCCACGAACTTGTTCGGTGTAGGCTTCAACTAATTCATCAAAACTAACCGCACGAAACCCTGGATCATTTACATCAGGTGAAAGAGAAAGTGTTCTATTTGTTGGCCCCATAGAACCTGCCACATACCTTGGTTTTTCTGGATTTTCCTGGGTGAATTTATCGGCAACCTCTTTGGCAATTTTAGCAGATTCAAAATTCAATTCATAGACCAAATCCTCCATGTGGTAATCTGCCATGGCAATGGAAGTACCCGAAAAGGTATTGGTTTCAGCAATATCGGCACCAGCCTCAAAGTATTTTTTATGAATTTCTTGGATAATATCTGGACGCGTAATAGAAAGCAAATCATTATTTCCCTTCACTTCATGTGGAAAGTCTTTAAATCTTTCTCCTCTATAATCCGCATCAGTAAGCTTATACTCTTGAATTAAAGAGCCCATGGCTCCATCAAGCACTAGAATTCGCTCCTTTAATATTTCTCTAATAGATGGTTTTTGAATCATCACGCAATTTACTTCTTTTTACTTAAAATTTGGACAAAATCAAGAAATAAAACCCATTGATTTCAATCGATTTAAATCTTCTGGCGTATCAATACCAATGGTTTCCAAATCTGTTTTCATAGTCTGTATCTGATAGCCGTTTTCAATCCAACGCAATTGCTCCAAGGATTCACAATTTTCCAGGAAAGATGGCTTCAAATGAGCAATTTTAGGTAAAATATCTGATCGATAGGCATACAAACCGATGTGTTTGTAAAAAACCCCTTGACTCAGCCATTCATTGGGTGGCACATTTCTAAGATAAGGAATGGTTTGTCGAGAAAAATAAATGGCTTTACCTGTTGAATCAATTATCACCTTTGGATTATTTGGATTAAATAAAGTTCCATCATCTTCAATTTTCTTAACCAAGGTAACCAATTCAGGTTTTTTTTCGAATCCTAAAACTAAATCTTCCAACTGTGTGGGATGAATAAAGGGTTCATCTCCCTGAATATTCACCACATAATCAACATCATCACCATATTTAGATAATACCTCTGCACATCTATCGGTCCCTGAGACATGCTCTGCAGAGGTCATCACAACCTTTGCCCCAAAATTTTCAGCAACGTCCTTTATACGTATATCATCTGTTGCAATTATCACATCAGCCCAAATTTTCAATTTATTTACCTGCTCATAGGTTCTTTGAATCATTGTTTTGCCATTAATTTCTACCAAAGGTTTTCCGGGAAAACGAGTAGAGGCAAAACGAGCAGGAATAATTGCAAGAATTGATAAGTTGGAAGCCATAAATGATAAAAAATTTCTCAAATTTGCAGAAAATTAAGGATATTTCATTTTGAAAGTTAAATTTCAACAGCTTTTTACTGACAAAGTTCAACAAATTGGCTACTGGGGCAATTCAGAAGACTTACATATTTGGATTGAAACAGCATCAACCACTGAAAAGAAATGGTTCAACTATTCTTTTCAAAAAAATCAGATAACTGAAATTCCTTATCCATTTGACTTCAAAAATCAATATAATTTCATCCAAGCCTCTGGAAAAATTGCTTACTTTTCTGAATTACTGCAAGGAAAAAACCCAGTGGTAAATCAAGTTCTTGCCATCGACTTATCAAATGGCAAAACGAGTCAACAAGTAATGAAACTTGAAAAAACCTTTGAAATAAATACCCCAAACCACTATGCAGAAGGTCAGGAATACTTCAAAGAATTTCAAGAATTTTTCGAGAAAAAATTCAATGAACAAATTGGAAAAGGAATTGATTATTACGAAGGCGAAGACCAACTCGTTTTTTCTTATTATATTTACAAAAATGCTTGGGTAAATATACTAAAAGTATGTAATTCGTCGTTTGATATCCTTTGGAAAGACCAATTAGACGAAAATGATTTGATCGGAAAAATAACTTTCCAAATAGTCGCAAATCATTTAATTTATATCAAAAATAAGCATCAATTGATCGTATTAGCACATGAATAAGTTATTATCAATCGTATCTCTTTGTTTAGGCATAACCTATATGTCTGTAGCCAATAAGCTTGACTCATTGGGATTGAAAAAGGAAAACAATAAAACCTATATCGTTTATAAACTGGGCCAAAAACAGACCTTGTTTTCTGTTTTGAAAAAATATAATTTATCCTTAGCAGAATTCAAACAAGTTAATCCAGAGACAGATATTCCTGTAAAAAGTGGTGAAATCGTTTACATTCCTTTACATTATTTGGAGGAAAGTCCTAGTATTTTAAAAAATATTGATAAACCTATTGCTTCAGAAAAGGAAACAAAAGAGGAGAAAAATACAGAAAAGAAGGTTGAAAAATCAGAAAGCAATATCCATATTGTTCTCCCAAAACAAGGACTTTTAACTATCGCTAATTTGTATGGAGTTAAAATGGCTGATATCCGAAAATGGAATCAATTGAAATCTGATAGATTACAAGAAGGACAAAGACTTATCGTAAAAGAACCAGGAATTGAATCACCAAGCCTTCCAACAGCTACGGCTAAAAATGAAAAAACAGCTCCGAAAACTGAAGGTAAAATTGATATGACTATTCCTGCCAAAGCAGAGGAGTCGACAGTAGCTAGCACTCCAGCCCAAGAGGGGATTAAAAAAACAATTGAAACAGGTATTGCTGAATTAATAGATGTTCCAGATAATTCAGGTAAATATTTGGCACTTCACAAATCAGCACCAATTGGCACTTTGGTTTTGGTTAAAAACCTAGCAAATAACCAAAGTATTTGGGTGAAAGTAGTAGGTCGCTTACCAAATTCTGACCCCAAAGTAATTATCAAAATTTCGCCAAAAGCATTTGAAAAATTAAATGCAGTGGACAAGAGAATTCGTGCAGAAATAAGTTATTTAATTCAATAAAATGCCTAGAAAAAAGAGGCCGATCACCGCGGGACAAGTAATATTTGAGGTTATTTTCATATTGGCTTATCCCTTTATTGCCGCATTCACCTTGGCATCTACTATTATTGTTTGGTTTTTCTCCCTTATATCGAAAGTAATTTCATTTTTCTTTGGAAAAAAATGAATTCGGCAATTGGCGAATTATTAGAAAAAAAATTTAATCAGTTCAATCAAACCAGTTTTATTGAACATGACCCCATTAGTATTCCTCATTTGTTTTCCGACCAGGCAAACAAAGAAATCATGGGATTTTGGACAGCGATTTTATCTTGGGGGCAAAGGAAAACCATTCTAAACAAAGCCCATGAATTAATTGATTTAATGGATGGAAATCCACATCAATTTATTTTAGGTTTTCAGGAGACTGATTTAAAAAGATTTGAAAACTTCAAACATCGAACGTTTCAATACCCAGATACCCTCTATTTTTTACATTTTTTTCAAAGGCATTATCAAAAACACAACAGTTTAGAAACGGCCTTTACCATTGGTTTTTCAGACGAAGAGCCGAACATTGAAAAAGCTTTAAACAATTTTTATACCTACTTTTTCGACGATGAATGGGTATTAAACCGAACTAAAAAACACATTTCTCGTCCCGCCAGTAAATCTGCTTGTAAACGAATTTGTATGTTTTTACGTTGGATGGTAAGAAAGGATAACATGGGGGTAGATTTTGGGATTTGGAATAAAATCGAACCTTCCCAATTAATTTGCCCATTAGACGTTCATGTGCAAAGGCAAGCGGAGTTATTAAGAATTATCCCGGAGAAAAAGCCCAATTGGCAATTAGCAGTCGATTTAACGAATGAATTAAAAACCTTAGATCCACATGATCCTGTAAAATATGATTTTGCTTTGTTTGGGTTAGGGATAGAATATAAGAATTGGGGAATTGAAGAATTGGGGAATTGGGGAATTGAAGAATTGGGGAATTGAAGAATTGGTGAATTGGAGTATTGAAGAATTGGTGAATATTAGAATTGGTGAATATAAGAATTGGGGAATTGAAGAATTGGTGAATTGGAATATTGGATTAAAAACGGAGGCTGAGGCCGAGCAAAGCAAGGAAACTTGAAACCTCGTTTCAAAAGCCCTGAGGGCTTTACTTGCATAGCCCGGTGCGCAAGCTCCGGGATTATATGAATTATGAATTATGAGTTATGAGTTATGGAAATAGAAATTGTTGAAACAAATGGGGATTCGATTATTAAAATCTTAAATCCTTTATCAAATGAATCTGCTTGCATCAATGCAAGTGTGGGTGGTACTTTGATGTCCTTGAAATTAAAAGAGGCTAACGAATTACATGAATTGATTACCATACCTTATCATCAAAAATATCATTTACATGAAAACCCCTTCTACCCCAGTGGTTTGCTAATGCCTTGGGTTAATCGGGTGCGAAATGGAAATTATTCCTTTTTAGGAAAAAACTACCAACTACCTATCAATGAAACCAATTTAGGAAATGCAATTCATGGATTTATGGCAAGGCGTAAATTTGAAATCTTTGAAGAGATTTGCAATGAGCAAGAAGCCAAGATTATCCTAAAAAGTAGCTATTCAAACGATTTTGAAGGATTCCCATTCCCATTTGAAAGCTACCTAAGCTATTCATTGAAAACCAATGGACAATTTGAATTCACCATATCTTGTAAAAATATGGGAGAAACTAATATGCCATTTGCCACGGGCTGGCACCCTTATTTTCAATTGGGCAATCAATTAAATGATTTGACCTTATATTTTAATTCCATTGAAAAATACCTTTCAGACAGCCAAATGATTCCCCTTAAGGCAGTTCCTTTCCAGGCAGCTGATGGAATGAAACTTTTGGAAGAAAAACCAGACAATGTATATTTACTTGAACAAAAGAAATTAACAAAAGTTACTTTGGCACACACCCAAAGCAACCTTGCTTTAAATCTTTCATTTGATTCCTCTAAATTCCCTTATTTCGTAGCATTTTGTCCAGAAAACAAGGAATGCATAGCCTTAGAACCCATGACAGGAAATACAGATTGTTTCAACACTTTTGAAGGATTATTACAATTAAAACCAAATGAAAATTTTAGTGGAACTGTCCAAATTTCATTAGAAAAAATAGGATAAACCTAATTTTCAAAATAATTTTGTAGGAAATATGAGAGCCCTAATTATTATTATTGGATTATTTTTAGCCAGCCCAAGCCTTCTTTTGGGTAGTTCAGACGGAGCAGATTCAGTAGCGACCAAACCTGTAAGTTTATGGAAAAAAGATTTTCAAATAGGTGCAAACTTAAACCAATCGTCTTTTTCTGAAAACTGGAAATCAGGTGGCTCAAATACATTTGCAGGTGGATGGTTTCTTAAACACAATGCCAAATTCGACAATTCAGGCTGGCGAATGACCTCAGACCTCGACATGCAACTAGGTTTTCTTCAAAACAATGGATTGGGCATACGAAAAAACCTTGATCGAATATTTTATGAATTCAAGGCAGGTTATAAAATCAGTCCTAAATGGGATTTTTTCGGCTCAACTAACTTCCAAACACAATTTTTAACAGGTTATGAATACGGAAAAAAAAATAAATTGGGGACACCAGTGGATTCTCTCGTTTCTAGTTTATTTGCCCCAGCATACCTTACCTCATCACTAGGTTTTGAGGTACATCCAACTAAGGAATTTTTTACACGATTCGGTGTAGGTTCCCTTCGACAAACTTTTGTTCTGGATAAACGTATTTCAAATGCGGGACTTTATGGTTTAGAAAAACCAGGAGATAACATCCGTAACCAATTCGTTTTGCAAGTAATTTTCAATTACGAAAAAGAGATATTTGAAAACATTAATTTAAAAACGAGATATTCAGGACTTTTTGATTATTTCCGTTTAAACCAACCAGGAACCTACGTTCATAGATTTGATACAACGGTTTCTATGAAGGTAAACAAATATGTAAACGCCAATTTGCAAGCCATCCTTCTGCGCGACCGCGATCAAGATCCCAATTGGCAGTTTTCTCAAGCCATTAGCTTAGGTTTTTTGTATAGAATAGCTAATTAAGTTGAAAGTTGAAAGTGGAAAGTGGAAAGTGGAAATGGAATAATAATTTTCCACTTTTAACTTTTCACTTTCAACTTTCAACTTTCAACTTTCGTAAGTATCGATCATACAACAATTGAATTATCCCATCCTTCAGGCCTAAATCTGGCACAAAGATTTCTTGACAACCAGCCTCTTTCATGGCAGAAAGATAAATAGATGCCGCAGGAACAATTACGTCAGCACGATCTGTATTTAATCGCAATTTATGCACACGATCTTCATAAGAAAATGAGGCTACATAATCAGCAATACGATTTAATTCTACAAATCCAATTGTTTTGGAGTCGTCGGCATTGTCTGACAAATTATACAATTTATTGATGTTTCCACCAGTACCAACTGCAGTAATAGGGCCTTTAATTTCTTCCATTTGTGTGGCAATCCAACGCTTCATTTTATCCCAATCTCCCTCCTTTTCCTTTCCTTCTAGCAAACGTACAGAGCCAATTTTAAAAGATTTAGAAGCTATTTTCTGGTGATTTTGATAAATGTTAAGTTCTGTAGAACCACCCCCAACATCAATGTGTAAATAATTTTTTTGTGGATGCAATGATTTCACAACTACATCATTAATCAATTCAGCCTCCCTGTTTCCTTCTATGATATTGATTTTCATATCCAGAATCTTCTGGATTCTGGTGACAATTGGTCCCGAATTTGCCGCCTCTCTCATTGCGGAAGTTGCACAAATGGCATAATCGCGTACCTCATGCAATTCCATTAACAATTTATAAGAATGCAATAATTTAAATATACGAACCTCCGATTCCGGAGAAATTTCACCATTGGTAAACACATCATGTCCCAAACGCAAGGCAAAACGAACATATTCAACCCGCTTAAAAGACATTTGTCCTTCATTATCCAATACACTCGATATTTGCAATCGAGCAGCGTTGGATCCAATATCTATTGCCGCAAATTTCATGATTTACTGGGTTTATGTAAATAAAAACCATTTGCACGGGCCTCAAAAACAACTTCTGTGCCCATAACAAAAAGTAATTGACGTTTATCAATTACCAATGGGATACCCTCCACTTCAAATTCATCATCGAAATCAGTCTTAGTGTCAAATCCCAATACAAAAGAACCTCCACACGTCCCTCCATTCATTCCAATCCGTAAAAAAGGTTCTGGAAATGAATTTGAAGACAATAAATTCAAAAAATATTCCTTTGCTTCCTCTGTAAAATAAATTGGATTTTCTCTGGCCATTTCGATTTAATTCGAATTGTAAATATACCTAAATTTATATTTTATAAGGAATTTTACCCCTTTAACAATTATTAATTTTTTAGATTGCAATAAAACCGAGAACTTTAAGTTTATAGCATAAAAAACGTATGAATTATTCGATACTTTGGGCAGATGATGAGATAGATTTACTCAAACCATTAATTATATTTTTAGAAGGAAAAGGTCTTCAAGTCAAAACCGCCAATTCTGGATTAGATGCAATTGATGCCATCCAAACAGAATCTTTTGACCTAATTTTTTTAGATGAAAACATGCCTGGGATGACGGGTTTAGAGGTTTTAGTTGAAATCAAAAAACAAAAACCCAACTTGCCAGTTGTAATGATTACAAAATCTGAGGAAGAAGAAATAATGGAAGAAGCTATTGGCTCAAAGATATCAGATTATTTAATAAAACCCATCAATCCCAGTCAATTGTTGCTCTCCATAAAAAAAATAATGGAGCGTAAAAAGCTGGAAGAGGTACATACAAATAGTAATTACCGACAAGAATTTGCCGAATTATCCATTCAATACCAAAACAAATTAACCGCACAAGAATGGGCTGAAATTTACCAAAAATTAGTCTTTTGGGAATTAGAAATTGATTTGACAGAAAACAAATCAATGGCACCCATCTTACAAGACCAAAAACAAGAAGCAAATAAACAATTTGCCAAATTTGTAGAAAAAGAATATGAAAATTGGTTGAATCAACCTGATGAAAACAGTCCTATTTTATCTCATAAAATCATGCGAAAGCATGTTTTTCCTCATATCAATGATAAATCTCCCCTGTTTTTTATCTTGATTGATAATCTACGAATGGATCAATGGAAGATTTTAGAAAACTTACTGAGCGACTATTTTAAACCTGAAATCGAGAACAGTTATTATTCTATCCTACCTACTACAACAGCGTACGCAAGAAATTCAATTTTTGCTGGAATGATGCCTTCAGAAATTCAGAAAAAATATCCCGAGAAATGGATAAATGATTTAGGTGATTCAACAGATGAGGAGGGCTTCAATCATAACGAAGAATTTTTTCTTCAAGAGCAATTAAAACGCTTGAAAATTCAGGCTAAAACCAGTTATCACAAAATTATCCATCAGTACCATGAAAAGGCATTGCTGGACAATTTCAACAACCTCTTAAACAACAATTTAAATGTGGTTGTATTCAATTTTGTGGATATGCTTTCACATGCCAGAACGGATATGTCGGTGATCAAACAACTTTCTCCCGACGAATCAGCCTACAGAAGTTTAACAGCCAGCTGGTTTCAACATTCGGCCTTATTTGAATTTTTGAAAAAAATCTATGCAAAGAAAGGGCGTGTCATTATCACTACAGACCATGGAATGATTCGAGTACAAAACCCCGTAAAAATAATTGGCGATAAGAGCACAAATACCAATTTGAGGTACAAACACGGCAAGAATTTGAATTATGACAATACCAACAAAATTATGGTTGTGAAAAATCCGGATGCTGTATTTTTACCCAAAATTAATGTTTCTACCTCCTATGTTTTTTCCAAGGAAGATTCCTTTTTAGCCTATCCAAATAATTACAACCATTACGTACAGCACTATAAAAACACGTTTCAACATGGCGGAATTTCCATGGAAGAATGTATCGTACCGATTGTTTATTTAAGCTCGAAAAAATAATTAGACTCCAGCAATTTCCTGAATGGTATTATTTTCACATTTAAAATATCTACCAGGAAATTGTCGGATTGTTGAATAATCGTGGGATGCGATCAATAAAGTAGTCCCTTGTTGATTTAACTCTTTGAATAGCATCAAAATTTCTTTGGAAACCTCTGGATCTAAGTGCCCTGTTGGTTCGTCTGCTAAAATTAGTACGGGATTATTCAATAAGGCACGCGCGATTGAAATGCGCTGTTGTTCTCCTCCTGATAATTTGTGAATTTTTTTGTGAATAGCATTTGACATGCCAACTTTTGCCAAAACCTCTTCAATTTTGGTATTGATTTCTGCCTTATTTGTATGTCCTGTTGCTTCTAAAACGAAAGAAAGATTCTTTTCTACGTTTCTGTCAGTTAAAAGTTGAAAATCTTGGAAAACAAATCCCAGCTTTCTCCTTAAAAAAGGAACCTCTTTTTTTTGAATTTGATTCAGATTAAATCCAGCTACAGAAGCCATTCCAATTTCAATGGGTAGTTCGGAAAAAATAGCTCTAAACAAAGTACTTTTCCCTGATCCCGACTTACCTACCAAATAGGCAAAATCGCCTGGATTCAATTGAAATGAAACATTTTGCAAGGTAGGAACTCCTTCTTGCAAAATGGTCACCTGATCAAAACTCAAAATTGGTTCTGCCATTGTATTATTTTCCTGAATTTGCTTTTGCGTGATCAGCCAAGAAAGTCGCTAAACCACTGTCAGTTAATGGATGTTTCAAAAGAGCTAAAATAGCTGACAAAGGTCCTGTCATAACATCTGATCCTATTTCAGCACATTTTAATATATGCATTGAATGACGAACAGATGCCGCTAAAATTTGGGTATCGTATTGGTAATTATCGTAAATCAAACGAATTTGCTCGATCAATTCTAAACCATCAAATGAGATATCATCTAAACGACCAATAAATGGGGAAACATAGGTTGCTCCAGCTTTAGCAGCTAATAAGGCTTGTCCTGCTGAAAACACTAATGTACAATTTGTTTTTATTCCTTTAGAAGAAAAATACTTTAATGCTTTAACTCCGTCTTTGATCATCGGAATTTTTACAACGATTTTGCTATCTAAAGCAGCTAATTCTTCACCTTCACGAATCATCCCTTCGTAATCAGTTGCAATTACTTCTGCAGAAACATCTCCGTCTACGATATCACAAATAGCCTTGTAATGCTTTATCACATTTTCTTTTCCACTTATTCCCTCCTTAGCCATCAAAGACGGATTAGTAGTTACACCATCTAAAACACCTAAATCTTGGGCTTCACGAATTTGATCTAAATTGGCAGTATCGATAAAAAATTTCATTGTGATTGGATTTGTTTGAACAAAAAAATGGCAAATTCACCGCTACAACCAACCTACCCTTGCTTCGATCAAGACCTGGGGGATTCAGCGGGAGCTGGTAATTTGCCGACACAAAATTGCAAAAAAATCGGCTTTTTTCAAAATTAGTACGGAATAAAAAGCTTCCTTTGTAAATTATTTTCAAATTTATCGATGAGATTAATTCAAATTTTATTTTGCAGTCTTTTTCTTTTTTCCAATTGTAGTTCTTCTGAAGAAACTTGGCTCAAAGAAGCAAAGACCCGTTTACAAAAAGGTGAACTTCAACCGGCGCTAGATGCAACAAACAAAGCTTTATCCAAAAATCCAGGATTTGCCGAAGCCCATAACCTAAAAGGTGTTATTTTATTTCAACAAAAAAACACAGCTGAAGCAGAACAAAGCTATTTGAAAGCATTAGAAATTAAGCCTTCCTACTATGCTGCAAATTTAAATATGGTGGATATTCAAATGGGTAAAAATGATTGGAAAACTGCCCTAAAATATGCCCAAGCAAGTGTTAAAATTGCACCTGATTCGAGTGAGGCATATTTGAAACGTGGTATCATTTTAGCTGCGTTAGGTGATGTTCAGGCGGGAATAAATGATTTCACAAAAACCACAACGTTGAATCCCAATAATATTGATGCCTGGTACAACCGAGGAAATATTTACTTTCAACAAAAAAACTACCCCAATGCCCTACAGGATTTTGAAAAATGTATTCAAATAAATCCTAAATTTGGAAAGGCATTTTATGCGATGGGTTTGAGTTATTTTTATTCTAATTCTAAAGAAAAGGCCTGCCTTTCCTTGAAACAAGCCCAAGATTTAGATTATCCAGGTGCCCAGCAAGCTTGGCATCAAATTTGTGAAGACTAAACAAAATACCTATGAAAAATACAATGAAATACCTTGGTTATTTATTCACTCTTATCTTTTTATTATTTGCTTATTGGCAATTAAATGACCCAGATCCTATCATCTGGATTCCGCCATATTTAATTTCAGCATATATTGCCTTCCGAGCTTCTCAGGAAAAAATAAATTGTGAGGTTCTAACTTTAGCAACAATTATGTCTTTTGCAGCTGGTTTACAAATCTGGACAGAAATGGATGCTTGGGAAGGATTTATAACAGATGGTTTAAGCATGAAAACTCACAATCAAGAATTGGCTAGGGAGGCTGTTGGTTTGTGGATCACTACCCTTTCATTTGTATTATTTTATGTTTTAAATAAATTATCTGGAAATAAATCATGCTAGATTTAGGATTTGCTTCTGCCATTTTACCCAATAAAAATCTCTTTGAAGTATTAGATTTTGCCCATTTAAATAAATTTGCCTGTGTGGAGGTAATGTGTTGGCCAAGTCAAAATTCAGATTCGAGACGATATGCTGGAGTTTCGCATATTTCAGTAGATCAATTGAGTAATGATGAATTACTTCAACTAAAAACGAAAATTGAAAAACACCCAACACAAATTTCAGCTTTAGGATATTATCCTAACCCGCTTGATCCGGATGAAAAACAAGCTGCTTATTATAGGGAACATATTAAAAAAATCATTAAAGCCGCCAAAGTATTAGGCATTGATCGGGTAAACACCTTTGTGGGGCGCGATTACAACCAGTCTATAGCTTACAACATATCAAAATTTAAAGAAGTTTGGCCAGAAATAATTGAATTAGCGGATGATTTAGACATTAAAATTGGTATTGAAAATTGCCCCATGTTTTTTACAGATGACGAATGGCCAGGAGGAAAAAATTTGATGACCACTCCAAAAATCTGGGATCAATTATTTAACATTATTCCTTCATCAAATTTTGGACTAAATTACGACCCATCTCACATGGTTTGGCAAATGATGGATTACCTCTATCCTATTTACAATTACAAGGAAAAGTTACACCATATCCACTTAAAGGATGTTAAATTGTATCCCGAAAAGCTAAATAGAGTAGGAATTATGGCCAATCCTTTAGAGTATCATTCACCAAAGCTCCCGGGACTTGGAGAAATCCATTGGGGTAAATTCATTTCGGCTTTGCATGATGTTCGCTACAGAGGGCCTATTGTAATAGAAGTTGAAGACAAGGCATTTGAAGGATCTGAAGTAGATATCGAAAAAGCTATTTTAACAGCAAGAAATCATATTCAACAATTTTTGCCCTAAAATTAAAGAGCAGGAACCATTTTAACTGTTGCTTCTACCAATTGAGACTTGTAAGTTCTTGCACCAGAAAAAGTAAACTCAGAAGTTGTTAGAGATAAAATATTTCCAGTACCATCTAATAAATAATTTTGAGAACTTGAAATAGATATTTTTGAATCATTTTCCAGTAAGGTCCATGTTCCTGTTGTTTGCGCATTACCTGTATTATCAATAGCAGAAGCCTTTCCATTGGGTAAAAATTGCACTCGGATTTTAGACATATCATAGGGCGAACCTTCTGGAGTTCTTCCTCTTTCATAAATCAATCCAGTTAAATATCCTGAAGCCTGAACACTCTGAACCATCCATGTTGTAGATTGAAGGATTTCACTTTTAGTAGTTGGTTCATTTGTTTTTGTGCAAGAGTTAAAGGAAAAACCTAAGGCAATTAATCCTAAAATAAGTATTTGTCTCATATATTTTCTAAAAGTTCACAAAGGTAAAAAAATAAAAGATGAACGTTACCATTCATCTTTTATAATCTCTAAATATTCTGGATTATTTAGCCTTTGCAAAAAATGCAAGATCTATAGTTGGATTTAAATCAATTTGAGAAACCTCTACCTCCATTTTACCACCTCCCATGGGACTTGGTTGTTCGATGGTAAAAGGAAACATCAATCCTTCAACTGACTTGTAGTTAGAATAGGAAACTTCCACTTCCATTTCTTGACCTTGTACATTCAATTTAGATGAGGTTTTAAGCACATAAAATGTACTCGCTGAAACATATATGGCAGTTTCTTTTCCTGCTTTATCTTTTGCTGATAAAACATAAACGTCTGCACCATCTAATTTCTCCTTACTTTCAACTTCAATCGCATTTCCTTCTGCCCTTGCTTTCATTAAAGCAGATCCTGGAAAAATTTGACTTTTCAAACTTCCTACTTGTTCTTGAGGTAAATCTTCTGGCTTATCTGTTCCTCCCATCATGGCTGGACGCTGCATCCAAGCACCTGAACCATCAAAGCAGGTAATCATTTTATTACCCATAACCTCTACTTCCACTTTAATTGCTTTCCCAGCTAACATATTCATTGTTGTTTGAATATCCATTCCTTGCATAGAAAACTTACTTATTGATCGAAGAGATTTTAAACCTGACCATTTTTGGGCACCTCCCATAGCAGTTTCATGTTTGGCAATAATTTCTTCAACTGTTTGTGCATTCAATTGGAATCCTAAAACAAAAAGTAAAGAAATTGATAATAATAATTGTAGTTTTTTCATTGGTTATAATTTTTAGAAACCAAATTTAAAATGTTATTTATTAAAAAAAGTTGTGATTTTGCAACTTATTTAATACTCTTCATAGCAATTCCCCAACCAACAAAAACTAATATACCTGCCACAAAAAAAGCTGCCCCAGGAAATTGAAAAGGTGCATTTTCACTAGTAAAATAAGCAAATAAATTAGAAGCAAAAAGTGGGCCAATAATTGTGGTGATAGACTGCATACTGGTTAAACCTCCTTGCAACTCCCCTTGCTCATTTGGTGCAACCTGCTGAGTAATCAAACTTTGTAGGGAAGGACCTGCGATACCTCCTAGTCCAAAAGGAATCATAAAGGCATACATCATCCAAGATTGGGAAGCATAGGCAAATAAAATAAAACCTATTCCATACAAGATCAAGCCAATATTTACCGAATTTTTCTCACCTAATTTGGGAGTTAAAATGCGACTTAATCCACCCTGAACTATTGCAACTATTAAGCCAACAAATGCCAATGAATATCCAACTTCAGCTGGCGTCCAATTAAACACTTTCATTGTAAAATAAGACCATGTACTTGGGTGTGCCTGTCCAGCTAAATTCAAGCAGAAGTATGCTCCTACTAAGCCAGCAATTAATGGAAATTTAGTTAAATTTTTCAAGGATCCCCATGGATTGGCACGTTTGATATCAAAGTCTCTTCTATTCTCTTCGTTCAATGATTCAGGCAACACAAAATAGCCATAAAGGGCATTCACAAATGTCAAAACTGCTGCTGCATAAAAAGGGAAACGAATCCCGAATTGTCCTAACATACCACCAATTGCAGGCCCAACAATAAAGCCCAGTCCAAATGCAGCACCTACCATCCCAAAGTTCTTTGCCCGATCCTCTGGCTTTGAAATATCAGCAATATAAGCCTGAGCGGTTGTAAAACTTGCCCCAGTGATTCCAGCAAACAATCGACCTAAAAACAACCAAAAAATGGTTGGGGCATTGGCTAAAATCAAATAATCTACTGAAAAACCAAATAGAGAGGCTAAAATAACAGGCCGACGACCAAACTTATCTGAAAGTCCACCCAATATTGGCGAAAACAAAAATTGCATCACTGCATAGCTTGCCATCAAAAATCCAGAGTAACGAGAAGCGTTACTTAAGTCCCCCCCAGTAAAACTTCTAATCAAAGTTGGCATAACCGGCACTATAATACCAATTCCCAACACATCAATTAAAATTGTAATAAATATAAAGCCTATTGCGGCGTTTTTGTTTTTAAACATGATACTTTATAAATAAGTGAGCTAGTGAACCATAATTCATAACTCATAACTCATAACTCATAATTCATAATTCACTACATCTGCCCAATCCCCTTCAAGAATTCTTTACTCGTTGTTGCGCACTGCAATGGAGATTTATCTGGTGAAGGAACACCGTCTAGTTCAACGATTGCCCATCCGGAAAATTTGATTTTAGTAAGGTTTTGAAAAACCTCATTCAAATTAACTTTTCCTTGCCCTAGTTCAACAAATTTATAGGACTTAGGATCATCTTTTCCTTTGATTGGAGCCTCCACATCTTTAATATGAAGAGTATGTAGAACTTTTCTGAATTTCAAAACTGCTTCTGCCGGATTCCCTCCTCCTTGGAAATAATGTGCAACATCTAATTCCAATTTAACATTATCTGGATTTAAATAATTAACAATTACATCCACCTCTTCAGGAGTTTCACCCCATTGATGCATGTGATTATGGTAAGTAGTTTGAACGCCAAATGCTTTAGTTTTGCCTCCAATTTCATTCATCACTTCTGCTAAATGAACCAATTCTTCTTTAGATGGAACTTGATTATTTTTTCGCAAACTGTTTGTCAATTGAATGGCCTTCCCTCCCAATTTACTAACAAATTCTGCATGTTTCACATGTTGATCAATAGAAGCTTCAACCTTATCTGCCGCAATTTCCACATTTCCAGAAGAGAACATAGCAAGTGTTAAACCAGCCTTATCTAATAGGTCTTTTAATTCTTGGGGTTTATCCTTATAAATTGGAAATGAATTTGCCCTTAATTGAATGCCCTTGTAACCTAAAGAGGCAATTTCTGAAATAGCCTGCACATCCTTTCCTCCCCAAGTAATAGCTGAATAGCCAATTTTGATTTGACTTTGAGCCGATTCAAACAAATTTTTAAAAGGCAAAAAACTTACAGCTGCAATTGCTGCAGAGTTTTGAATAAATTCTCTTCTTTTCATTTTTAATAGGTTTTTAAGAAATCAGCCAATTCTTGTAAATTGTCTGTTCCAATATAATCAAGTCCTAAAGATAATAGAGTTTGGTAGCATATCAAGGAATTTGGGGTGCCCCACAATCTGATTTTTTTCCCTAGGGCATGTTGAGCATCCACAAAGGCTTTAATTTTCTCCTTCATTTCAGGTTTCATAGGGGTTTTTCCATCCCAAAAACCGAATTTAATAAATGATTCAGAGACTAAATAAATTCTATCTTGAGCAAATTGAGGAACATTTTCATCTTTTCGACCATCAAAAGTTATCCAATTCGGATACTTGATGTAATCTTTGGGAGCTGGTCTGTTTCCCGATATCACAATTTTCAATAATCCTTTTTGGGCAAATCCCTTCAAAGGCTCAAGTGATTTTATCAATAAAGGTAAAGTTGAATCTGCCGAGGTTTTAAAATCTATTAAAAACAAATGAAAGTTTCCTTGTCTTTTTTCTTTAAAAATTTCTTCAATGGGATCTATATAAAGATTTTTTAAGTTTTTAAAAGCACTGATATGTCCTATTTCGTGCGCTACCAACAAATCCCCATTGTGAGCAAAAACATCCGCTTCAATAGAGCCAAATCCTAATTGAAATGCCTCAAAAAATGGCTTTTGATGCTCATAATCATTGTGCGCATGGGCTTTTTTTAAAGAACTTTGGGCATTCAATTGAATGCCCAAAATCAATAAACCAAAAAGGAAAATCTTTTTCATTTTTATTTTTTCAAATAATCACCTGAAACAATTTTTGTTGAGGAATCTGTCGCTCTATTGTATAAATAAGCATAAGCTGTTTTTGTTTCCCCATTCAATTCTACTTGAACTTCAGATCGCACAAACAAACTGTTTTCAGCATTTTCTGGATCATACTCTTCGTATTCATCCAATACATTCAATAATTTAATCGTATTGGATAATAAATACAATTCTCCAACAACTTGATCTTTTACATCTGAAGACGGCACAATACCTGGATAATCAGCTACCTGATACATTTTTCCTTGGAAATTTGCCATTCCTACATAGTCGGAGTTACGGGCAATCAATCGATGTAAATCGTTTCCACAATCTCTTCGAAGAGTTCCATAAACAAACAAGTATTCCTCCTTATCTGGTTCTGGCAACTTAGCTTCTTCTAAGGTCAAAACCAAATCTTCTTGTTCAACTACTGTACCTTCATTCAATACTACATTACCTACTATACCTTCAAAAGGAGCCGAAACGATTGATTCCATTTTCATGGCTTCAATTACGTAAAGTGGTGCATTTTTCTTTACTTCTTCTCCCGGCTTCACCAATATTCTGCTCAAACGACCTTGTAATGGTGCACCTATATCTCCTTTTTTAGTTGCTTTAATATGCTGAGGTCTTTCAATTTTAATGGTTTTATCCAAAACCTTAATTCTTCTGGCTTGACCATTTAATTCAAAGGTAACATTTCGTAAACCTGATTCATCTGGCTCCGACATGTACAAATATTTAACAATAATCGTCTTGCCTTCTTCGATAGTGATCATAATTTCCTCGTCCTGTTTCAAACCATATAAGAAGGCAGGGGTTGGCATAGCACTTAAATCGCCAAACAACAATTGATTTTTGTAATAATCCTCATAAACTTTCGGATACATTTTGTACGATAAATAATCGTAAAATCCATCCTCTGCCTCTGGGAATTTTGCTTTAAACTCAGCAAAATCTTTATCAAAATCAATTGGTTTTAAGGAAACATTTGGTCGACCTTCAAACGGCGTTTCTCCTTTTAATACAATTTCTTGTAATTGTTTCGGGAAGCCCTGATAAGGTTGTCCTAATCCACCTTTGAAGAAATCCTTAACTGATTCTGGGAAAGATAAGGATGAACCTTTTGCATAAACATCTTCTGCAGTGAGGCTATTTGCTGTCATAAAAATGGCCATATCACCCACTACTTTTGAAGAAGGTGTCACTTTCACAATATCTCCAAAAAGCTTATTTGCCTCTGAATAATTATCTTTCAACAATTCAAATTTATCCCCAACTCCCAAAGCAATTGCTTGTCCTCGCAAGTTAGTATATTGTCCACCTGGAATTTCATTTTCATATACCTCTGCTGTACCCGCTTTCAATTCAGACTCAAAAGGAGAATACCAATTTCTTACCGCTTCCCAATAATTAGAATATTTATTCAATTCATCCAAATCAATATCACAAGCACCTTGTTGACCTTTCATCATGGCAACCAAAGAGTTTAAATTCGGTTGAGAAGTTAAGCCCGACATCGCTGCCAAAGCTCCATCAACCACATCAACACCTGCTTCAATTGCTTTTAAATAGGTAGCAGACTGGATAGAAGCCGTATCATGTGTATGTAAATGAATTGGAATATCAATTGATTTCTTAAGTTCAGTTACTAATTTCTCCGCTTGAAAAGGTCGCAACAAACCAGCCATATCTTTGATTGCCAACATGTGCGCTCCTTCATCTTCTAATTGTTTAGCTAAATCTAAATAATATTGTAGGTTGTATTTTTCATTTGTGAACACATCTCCGGTATAACAAATGGCAGCTTCTGCAATTGAATTTGTGCGCTCTCGAACCGCACGAATAGAAACCTTCATGGCTTCCACCCAGTTCAATGAATCGAAAATTCTAAATACATCTATACCAGCTTCTGCAGATTTCTCTACAAATTTCTCAATTAAATTATCAGGGTATGCCGAATATCCAACAGCATTAGAACCTCTGAATAACATTTGAAGCAACATGTTTGGCATGGCTTCTCTGAAATCTCTTAAACGTTGCCAAGGCGATTCATTCAAGAATCGCATAGCCACATCAAAGGTGGCTCCACCCCAAACTTCCATTGAGAATAATTGAGGGAATGATTTAGCAAAACCAGATGCCACCGCAACCATATCTTGAGTACGTACGCGAGTAGCCAATAAAGATTGGTGACCATCTCTGAAAGTAGTATCTGTAAATAATACATTCTTTTGCTCGCGTATTTGCTTAGCCAATTTTTCTGGACCTAATTCATCCAACAATTGCTTGTAACCTTTTGGAAACTCTAATCCAGCCTCCACTGAAGGAATAATTGGGTGACGGAAAGCTGTTGTAGGCTTTACTTTAACATCAGGATTCCCATTTACGATCACCTCACCTAAATAACGTAAAGCCTTTGTAGATCGGTCGCGAGTGGGTGTAAATTTAAACAGCTCTTGATGTGTATCTATAAACTGCACCGTACATTTTCCATCTTGGAAAATTGGGTGCTGAATAACATTTCTTAAGAATGGAATATTTGTTTTTACCCCACGAATACGAAATTCAGTTAAAGCACGATTCAATCGCTCCGCTGCCCCCCGTAAAGTTCTACCTTTGGCAGACACTTTCACCAACATGGAGTCGAAATAAGGAGAAATCTTAACTCCTGGATAAGAAGAACCTTCATCTAGACGAATACCAAATCCCGCTGCATTTCTGTAGGCAATAATCGTACCGAAATCCGGTTTAAATCCGTTGGCAGGGTCTTCTGTGGTAATACGACACTGAATTGCATATCCCTTCAAAGGAATTTCTTCTTGAGAATGAATGAAAATTCCTGGGTCCGACAATTGATAATTTTGTGCAATTAAAATTTGCGTTCGAACAATGTCAATTCCAGTTACCTCTTCCGTGATCGTATGTTCTACTTGGATACGTGGATTAACTTCGATGAAGAATATATTCTCGTCTTTATCAACCAAAAATTCTACTGTACCTGCATTGTAATAATTTACTGCCTTTCCAATGGCCAAGGCATATTTATATAGTTTTTGTTTAGTTTCTTCCTTTAATCCAAAAGAAGGCGCCACCTCAACTACTTTTTGAAAACGACGTTGTACAGAGCAATCACGCTCATATAAGTGAACTAAATTACCATGCTTATCACCCAACAACTGCACTTCAATATGTTTGGGTTGATCAATGAACTTTTCGATAAAAATCGTTTCATCACCAAAAGCATTTTTAGCCTCATTTTTTGCTTCTGTGTAAGATTTTTCCAAATCTTCCTCTGCACGTACCACACGCATTCCTCTACCGCCACCACCTGCAGCTGCTTTAACCATAACAGGGAAACCGATTCGTTTAGCTTCTGAAAGTGCATAAGAATAATCACTTAAATCGCCCTTAGAATCTTCAATCATTGGCACATTTGCCTTCAGGGCAGCCTCTTTGGCAGCAACCTTGTCTCCTAAAGCATTCATTGCCTCTGGAGATGGTCCCACAAAAACGATACCTTCTTCTCTACAACGACGAGCTAAGTTTACATTTTCTGATAAAAATCCATATCCTGGATGTACTGCTTCTATATTCTTTGATTTACAAAGAGCAATAATTCCTTCAACATCCAAATAAGGTTTTAATGGTTCGTCTTCTTTACCGATTTGATAAGCTTCATCAGCTTTGTATCTATGCAAAGAATAGCGATCCTCAAAGGTGTAAACCGCAATTGTGCGGATACCCAATTCGGATGCGGCGCGCATAATACGGATGGCAATTTCACCGCGATTTGCGACCAATAAACTTGTAATTTTCTGAATGTGAGACTTTGGCATTTTACTTCATTTAGTGCAGTCTACAAAAATCTGAAATAAATAATGAAAAATGGCATTTTAATCACTGAAAATTATCATTTTATTGAAAAAATCTAACATTTGTCGGGTTAGTGTCAATTTTTTATTTAGTAACTTGCATATTCTTATAAAAATTCATTTTTAACATGAACAAACCAGCAATCGGAATAACGCTTGGAGATTATAATGGAATTGGTCCAGAGGTTATTTTAAAAGCCTTGAACCACAATATTTTATTGCAATGGTGCACACCAGTTGTTTACGGATCTTTAAAGGTTTTAAACTTCTATAAAAAGCAATTTGATATGCGTGATTTCCATTTTCAAGTGGTTGATAGTCCAGATAAAATCAAGGATTCTCATGCGCATGTAATCAATTGCTGGGATGATGCCAACACCCAAGTTGAACCTGGTAAAGAAACTAAAGAAGCAGGAGCTGCAGCATTCGCCTGCTTAGAAAGAGCTTGCAAGGATTTGGATGGCGGTAAAATTGCTGCTGTGGTAACAGCCCCTATCAATAAAAACAATATTCAATCAGAACAATTTAATTTTCCAGGACATACAGAATACCTGACCCAAAAATTTGAGGTAAAGGAAAGTTTGATGATGATGGTGGCTGAAAATTTCAGAATTGGAGTGGCGACTGGACACTTACCGGTTTTAGAGGTCAGCAAAAAACTCAGCAAAGAATTATTGAAAACAAAAATTGATTTGTTTTTACATTCCTTAAAAGAAGATTTCAAAATCATCAAACCAAAGTTGGCTGTATTAGGACTAAATCCACATGCTGGAGAATCAGGTTTATTAGGAAAAGAAGAACTAGAAATCATACAACCTGTATTAGATGAATACCGTCAGAAAGGACAATTGGTTTTTGGCCCCTACCCGGCAGATGGTTTTTTTGGGAAAGCTCAATTCAAGGAATTTGATGGGGTTTTAGGAATGTACCACGACCAAGGATTAATTCCTTTCAAATATATCGCATTTGATTCTGGCGTCAATTACACAGCTGGTTTACCCATAATTCGCACCTCTCCCGACCATGGAACGGCTTATGATATTGCTGGTAAAAATGAGGCAGATCCAGGTTCATTTTTACATGCCTTTTATTTGGCACTCGACTTGGTAAAAAACCGAATGAACGACTAAAATGAAAACAGTTTTAGTGGTTGATGATGTTCATGAGGCAATTTTTGAACCTTTTCAAAAATTGAATTGGAAGGTTTTATATCAACCAGATGCTACTTTATCCTCTATTCAATCCTTGATTCCAAATATTTCAGGACTTATCATTAGAAGTAAATTCAAAATAGATGCTTCATTTTTAGAAGAAGCGAAAAATCTACAATTTATTGCCCGTGCAGGGGCTGGATTAGATTTAATTGATGTTCAAAAAGCAAAAGAATTAAACATTAAAGTGTTCGCGGCAAACGAAGGCAACTCTGCCGCAGTTGCAGAACATGTTATTGGACAATTATTAATACTCTCGGCTCAATTAAAAAAATCAGACCAGGAAGTAAGAAACCACATTTGGGACCGAGAAGGCAATAGAGGCTGGGAATTAGAAGGAAAAACCATTGGAATCATTGGCTATGGAAATATGGGTCAAGCTCTGGCCAAACGACTAAAACCTTTTGGATTAAACATTTTGGCATTTGACAAATACCATCCATCAACTGAATATCCAGCAACTATGGAAGATATTTTCATGCATGCAGATATTCTTAGTTTACATGTTCCATTAACTTCTGAAACCAAGAACATGATAGATGCTAAATTTTTGAACCAATTCAAAAAGCCAATTGTTTTAGTAAATAGTGCTAGAGGTGAAATTATGAGCTTGGAAAGTATGCACTATGGAATTCAAAAGGGAATTATACAAGGTTTAGCAATCGATGTGTTTCCAAATGAAAAATTAGCCACTTGGACGGAACGAGATTTCAATCTTTTTGAACACATCAAATCTTTTCCAAATACTGTTTTCAGTCCACATGTTGCTGGATGGACAGCAGAAAGTTATCAAAAAATAAGTCAGGTTTTAGCTGACAAAATTTACGCATTAATCCAGCATGAATTACCCAAATAATTTAGCAGATAAATTAGGTTTTGAAGCCGTTCAAGAACAAATAAAGGAGCATTGCATCTCTGTTCTTGGTCAGGAATATGCCGAAAAAATGAAATTTTCAAATAAATTTCATTTAGTTAAACAATGGGTAGAACAGGTAGCCGAGATGAAAGATTTGCTGGCTGCACGAGCTGGAGAATGGCCACAAACAGATTATATTGATTTACGACCTTGGTTGGGACCGCTTTCTTTGGAAGGTAATTATTTGAGTCCAGAAGCTTGGCGCGATTGGCAAAGAGCCTTAGATGTTTTGTATAAATGTATCCGATTTTTTGAAAATTTATCGGAGGAAACAAGCCCTAATTTAAGAAAACTAACCCAGCATTATTTAACAAAAAATCTTGAGATAAATCTAGATTACCGCGCCTTTTTACCTGTCATTCAGGCATTGGGCGACATCTTTGACCCCAGCGGACAAATCAAAGAATCTGCCTCCCCTGTTTTAGGTGAAATTAGAAGAAAGAAAATCACTGAAGAACTGGGATTACGAAAGAAATTAGATCAATTACTTTCAACAGCCCAAAAAGAAGGCTGGGTGAGTAAGGACTTTTCTTTGACGCTCAGAAATGGCCGAATGGTTATTCCCATAGCCGCAGAACATAAAAGAAAAATCAAAGGATTTGTTCAGGATGAATCTGACACAGGAAAAACGGTTTTCCTAGAACCTGCCGATGCATTAACGGCCAACAATGAAATCAAATCGCTAGAGTCGGCTGAAAGAAGAGAAATTCAAGCCATTTTGGCCAAATTATCAGAAAGAGTCAGACCATTAGTTCCTATGATTGAGCAATGGATGAATTGGTTGGGACTTATTGATTTTATCCGAGCAAAGGCTTTATGGGCAGTTGACCATAAGGCTATTATGCCAGAGATGGAGGAAAAACAAGAATTTTTATGGAAAGAGGCTCGACACCCATTATTAGAAATTTCCTTGCAAAAAATGGGTAAATCGATCAAGCCCTTAAATATTCAATTGAGTACTGAGCAAAGAATCATGGTGGTTTCAGGTCCCAATGCAGGGGGTAAATCAGTAACACTTTCAACCATTGGACTTTTACAATATATATTTCAAACGGGTTGCTTAGTGCCAGTAAAAGAGCAATCTAAAATGGGATTTTTTCACCAAATATTTTTGGATATGGGAGATGACCAAAACCTGGAAAATGAATTGAGTACCTATAGTTCGCATTTGTCGAACATGCGCTATTTTCTGGAAAATGCAAATCCCAAAACCTTACTACTAGTAGATGAATTTGGTACGGGTACCGAACCCGGATTAGGAGGAGCCATTGCGGAAGCAATTTTAGAGAAATTGGCAGATAAAGGATCCTACGGAGCCATCAATACCCATTATGGAAATTTGAAAAATTTGGCAGATCATAAGAAAGGACTTTTCAATGCAGCCATGAAATATGATACCGTTCATTTGGAACCCCTATATGAACTGGAAATTGGAAAACCCGGAAGTTCCTTTGCATTTGAAATTGCACATAAAATTGGTTTACCAGATGCAATTATTCAATCTGCACAGAAAAAAATCAATAAAAAACAGGTTGATTTTGATAAATTATTGGTAGAAACCTCTACGGAAAAACAATTGTGGGAAAGTAAAAATGCTGCCTTAGAAGAGCGAATCCGACAATCCAATTCGATTAAGGAACAATATGAAACCTTGAAAACCTATTTGGATGAGGAAAAGAAAAACATGCTGAATTTGGCAAAAATAGAGGCAAAGAAATTAGTTAAGGAAGCAAATCAAAAAATTGAGCAAACGATTAGAGTAATTAAGGAAAAAGAGGCAGAAAAAGAGAGTACAAAAAAAGTTCGACTAGAACTTGCAAACTTTGTTGAAACGAAATTAAAGAGTGAGCAAAGTGAAAAGTTGAAAGTGGAAAACTTTAACAAGTCCGAAGGACTTGACTTTAAAATAGCCCCTAGCGAAGCTGGAGGTAAAAGTGAAAAGTGGAAAGTGGAAAGTGGAAAGCTAATTGTGGGGGATTGGGTTTTGATCGAAAACGGCACCAATGAACCAACCTTAGCACAAATTTTAGAATTGAAATCAAAAGATGCTGTAGTAGCACTGGGTGGCATCAAAAGTACGGTCAAATTAAATCGATTGACTAAGGTAAAAGCACCCAAACAAGAAAAAAAGAAATATGCCGCGAGTACGGGACTTGACCTAACTTCTAAAATGGCTCATTTTTCTCACACATTAGATCTTCGAGGCAAAAGAGGTGAAGAAGTTTATGGAATGCTTGACCATTATTTAAACGATGCTATTCTAACGGGTGTCATAGAAGTCAAAATCTTACATGGAAAAGGTGATGGCATCTTACGCAATTTGGTGCGTGAACAACTCCGCCGCTACCCGCAAGTTCGTAAATTTGAAGACGAGCATGCAGATCGCGGCGGCGCTGGGGTTACTATTGTGAGTCTTTAAACCACTACATTCACAATTCTTTTCGGAACCACAATTACTTTCTTTGGGGTAGCGCCAGCAAGATATTTTTGTACCTGCTCATTGGCCAATACTGCTTCCTCAATTGCCTGTGGAGTTGCATCTGTTGGGAATGACAAAGTCAATTTCACTTTTCCATTAAATGAAATCGGGTAATTAAAGGAATCCTCCACCAAATATGAAGCATTAAATTCTGGGAAAGTAGCATAAGATAAAGATCCCTCCTGCTCACCTAGTACCGTCCATAATTCTTCTGAAATATGTGGGGCATAAGGAGAAAGCAATAAGACTAAATCTTTTAAAACCGCTTTTTTACTACATTTTAAAGACGACAAATCGTTCACACATATCATTAAAGTAGAAACAACTGTATTGAAAGAAAAACGATCTAAATCATCTTGCACCTTGCGAATAGCGGTGTGCAACACCTTTAATTCTTCTGGCGTGGCTGCCTCATCTGACACCTTACATTTTTGTGAAACCTCATCAAAAAACAAACGCCAAACCTTTTTTAAGAAGTTATGAGAACCTGATATACTGTTGGTATTCCAAGGCTTAAATTGTTCTAAAGGACCCAAGAACATTTCATACACACGCAAAGTATCTGCGCCATATTTGGCAATTAAATCATCAGGATTTACGACATTGAATTTCGACTTCGACATCTTTTCCACTTCCCAACCGCACACATATTTTCCATCTTCTAAAATAAATTCAGCATCCGCTGGCACATCATTTCTGCTCGATTTAAATGTCTCCACATCCAACACATCATTATCAACAATATTAACATCTACGTGTAGTGCAGCTACATCGTATTGATCTTTTAATCCATGAGAAACAAAAGTTACCTTCTCTGAATCTTTTACACGATAAACAAAGTTAGAACGACCTTGAATCATACCTTGGTTGATCAATTTTTTGGCAAATTCTTCCTCTTTCACATAACCTAAATCCTTCAGGAATTTATTCCAAAAACGAGAGTACAAAAGGTGTCCGGTTGCATGTTCTGAACCACCGATATACAAATCCACTGCCTGCCAATATTCGATAGATTCCTTACTAGCAAACGCATCCTTATTTTGAGCATCCATGTAACGATACCAATACCAAGACGATCCTGCCCAACCTGGCATGGTCGACCATTCGTAATCGTATTGTCCCTGGTACTTCCAAGCATCGGCAGCTCTACCTAATGGTGGCTCCCCTGTTTCAGTTGGAAGGTATTTATCGATTTTAGGTAATTCCAAAGGCAATTCACTTTCCTGAATTAAATAAGGCAATAATTTACCCGAAGCACTAGGTTTGAAATATACAGGAACTGGTTCTCCCCAGTAACGCTGACGAGAAAATACCGCATTACGCATTCGATATTGAACTTTACCATTTCCGATACCTTTTTCTTCTAACCAAGTAATTAATTTTTGTGTAGCTTCTTTATAGCTTAAACCATCAATCATTCCTGAATTGATGTATTTTCCTTCTTTTGTATTATCTGCCTGTTTTTCGATATCCTTTTGAACATCTAAAATAGGAATGATTGGTAAATTAAAATGTGTTGCAAAATTCCAGTCGCGTTGATCCCCACTTGGCACACCCATTACCGCACCCGTTCCATATCCAGCCAACACATAATCCGCCAAATAAATTGGCACTTTTTCTCCATTGAATGGATTGATCACAAATGATCCTGTGAATACACCAGAAACCTGTTTCACTTCCGACATACGATCTAACTCAGAGCGAGATTTTGCCCAATTGATATATTCCTCAACCGCATTTTTTT
This sequence comes from Sandaracinomonas limnophila, assembly GCF_004005965.1. Classification (GTDB taxonomy): domain Bacteria; phylum Bacteroidota; class Bacteroidia; order Cytophagales; family Spirosomataceae; genus Sandaracinomonas; species Sandaracinomonas limnophila. Next base: position 63,312 of record NZ_SACY01000003.1, read on the forward strand.
GAGCAGCTGTGGTTAAATCCATCGCCCATTCATGTTCAGGAGCAAGTACCATAAAAGATACTCCATAAATCGTATCCACGCGAGTGGTAAAAACCTTAATTTTTTTATCTTGAAGATTGGCAACCGGTTCAAATATATCGAAATCAACCTCTGCACCTACTGATTTCCCAATCCAGTTTCTTTGTTGTTCTTTCAAAGAATCTACCCAATCAACTTCTTCTAATCCACGCAATAAACGGTCAGCATAAGCAGTGATTCGCATCGACCATTGGCGCATTTTCTTTTGCTCTACTGGATATCCCCCACGCTCTGAAACACCATCTTTTACCTCATCATTGGCCAAAACTGTTCCCAATGCCGGACACCAGTTCACCACTGAATCATCTAAAAAGGCTAAACGGAAGTTTAATAGGTATTCATATTTTTCGTCTTCAGAAAGTGATTTCCATTCTTCTGCTGATATACGAATCGTTTCATCATCACAAACAACTTTTACACCAACACTTCCCTTTTCATTAAAAATGGCTATTAAAGTATCTATCGATTCTGCTTTGTCGGAATCTTGATTATACCAAGAGTTAAACAATTGCATGAAAATCCACTGAGTCCATTTATAATAAGATGGATCTGAGGTACGTACTTCTCTTGACCAATCGAATGAAAAACCAATATTTTTTAACTGCTCAATGTATCGAGTAATATTTTGTTCAGTGGTTATTGCAGGATGTTGACCCGTTTGAATCGCATATTGCTCAGCTGGTAAACCAAAAGAATCAAATCCCATCGGGTGCAAAACTTCATATCCTTTCAAACGCTTGTAGCGCGACATAATATCTGAAGCGATGTATCCAAGTGGGTGTCCAACGTGTAATCCAGCTCCCGAAGGATACGGAAACATATCCAACACATAATACTTAGGCTTGTTAGGGTTAATAGAAGATTTGAAAGTTTTATTTTCTTCCCAAAAGGCTTGCCATTGTTTTTCAATCTCCTGAAAACGATACTCAGTACGCATATTTTTTGTTTGATGTTAAAAAAGGACTGCAAATTACGCTTTTTTCTTCAAAAAATATTTACTCTACTATATTGGTAGATTTAATATATTTTTATACTTTTGCAAAAAACATTTTTAAAGTGAGTTCAGAATCCAGTAAAACCAACAATCAATTTCCGCATTTATTCCAAGCTATAAAGGTCATTTGGAATAGGCAAAGAAGCATTACGGAAGTAATCATACATATCAGTAATGCCCTGGCGCTGATGATTGTAGGACATTTATTATTCACTTATTTCACTCCGGAAAAAATTTCGGGTATGTGGACCGAGCTTACGCCAGATGTATTGTATTATGTTTTGGGCGGATTCATTGCTCAAATGATTGATGGAGCTTTAGGAATGGCTTACGGCGTAACAGCAACTACTTTTTTATTGTCGGTGGGCATCACTCCTGCTGCAGCATCGGCAAGTGTTCATGCCTCAGAGGTATTTACATCAGGTGTGTCTGGCTATATGCATTTAAAATTTGGCAATGTGAATTCCAAATTATTTAAAACCTTGGTCATTCCAGGTATCATTGGTGCCATATTAGGAGCTTATTTATTATCGAGTTTAGAAGAATATGCGGGTTACATTAAACCAATCGTTTCTATTTATACGTTAATCTTAGGTGGAATCATCATCAAAAAAGCCTTAGTAAAACGCATTCAAAAGAAGCCAACCAAACGTTTAGGCATCTTGGCACTATTTGGAGCATATTTAGATTCCATTGGTGGCGGAGGCTGGGGACCGATTGTTAGTTCAACACTAATTGCTTCAGGTCGACATCCAAAGTACACCATTGGATCGGTAAACCTTACAGAATTCTTTGTTTCCTTAGCAAGTTCAATTACTTTCTTTACAGTTATTGGATTAGGGTATTGGCAAGTAATTTTGGGTTTAATTCTAGGGGGTGTCATTGCAGCACCAATTGCTGCCAAATTAGCCAATAAAATCCCTGTAAAAACCATGATGATTTTGGTAGGATTAGTGGTTATTATTGTTTCGATTCGACAAATAGTTTTAGGGGCTCCGAAGTTTTTTTAATACGCCTTTATCAAAACCTCAGCTGAAATATTTAATTTTTCATGTAAATGACGAATCATTTCAATAGACAATTTGCGCTTTTTATTTAGTATTTCACTCGCTCTACTTTTCAAGCCAACTACCTTTGCAAGGTCTTTTTGAGAGTAACCCAATTGCTCCATTCTAAATTTGATCGCATCAATAGGATCAGGAAAGCCGATGGGCAAATGTTCATTTTCGTAGTGATCCACTAGGATACCTAAAATTTCTAACTCATCACCTTCAATGCTTCCTGGTTCAGAATCAAAGATTATTTCCAATCTATCTAAAGCTCTTTGGTAATCTTCTTCTGTTTTAATTGGCTTAATTTCCATATAATTTAAATTTCATTTGCATCTATTTTGTCATAATCCACATGAGTACCTATAAATCGAATCCAAATCATTTGATAATTAAAATTTATTCGAACAATCAATCGATATCTATTACCCTTAATATTAAATACAACACGATTATCTTTTAATATACTTGCACTTGGGTAGGCTAGTTTTATAGCTTGTATGCTATTCCAATTCGAATTAGTTGCTTCTAAATACCATGATTTCAATTGTTGTTCACAATCTGGATAATTTTCCCAAAATTCCCTTAAAGTTCTTTTAGATATGATTCTCAATCGTATTAATGGTTTAAAATTAGAAAATAATTCCCAAAACGGGAACTACCTATTAACGTATTTTTAAATATTTTTAAAATTAAATCCTATCCAATAGAATGCCAATCTAAAAATTGATAAAAAACTGATAATTTCTCCGATATTTGTATTGAAAAAATGCAAATATTAATGAAAACGAATTCCAATGAACTTCTATCGATATTCTTGAAATCCTCTGGAGTTTCTACAGATACGCGAAAAATTCAAACAGGAAATTTATTTTTTGCATTAAAAGGTCCCAATTTCAATGCCAATTCATTGGCAAAAGAAGCTTTAGAAAAAGGTGCTTCCTACGTAGTAATTGATGATGAAGCGTTTGATATAGGAGAAAAAACGCTGTTGGTTTCTGATGGACTTTTGGCTCTTCAAACCTTGGCCAGAGATTATCGTAAGACCCTAAAGATTCCGGTAATTGGACTTACAGGCTCCAATGGAAAAACGACTACCAAAGAATTGATTTTTTCAGTTCTTTCCCAAAAATATCATTGCTTTGCAACTGCTGGGAACTTAAATAATCATATTGGAGTACCTCTTAGCTTACTTTCAATAAAACCTTCACATGAAATTGCTGTCATTGAAATGGGTGCCAATAAAGTGGGCGACATCAAGGAATTAGCAGACATTGCACTTCCAACACACGGTTTAATTACAAATATTGGCAAAGCCCATTTAGAAGGTTTTGGTGGAATAGAAGGAATTAAAAAAGGCAAAGGAGAATTGTTTGATTTTATAGCTGAAAACAAAGGAACTGTATTTATTCCTTATCAGTCTAATGGTGTTAGAGAAGTATTTGAGTCGAGAAAATTTGAAAGGGTTATTGAAACGAATCAGGCTATTCCTACACATTTAGTAGAGGCAAAACCTACGGTGGTTTATGAGTCGAAAGGAAAAAACATAAAAACCCATTTACCAGGAATCTATAATTTTGAAAATATTCAAATGGCTTTGACAGTGGGAAGCTTTTTTGGACTAAACGAAGAACAATGTCATGAAGGGGTTGCTAGTTACGCTCCCAATAATCACAGAAGCCAATTTTTGAAAATTGGATCCAATCAAGTTTTAATGGATGCCTATAATGCGAATCCATCATCCATGTCGGCCGCTATTGAACATTTCAATGACACAGATCATTTTCCGAAAATTTTAATTTTGGGAGACATGTTCGAATTAGGAGATTCATCTGCCGAAGAGCATGAAGAAATCGGCAAATTAATTGCAAAATGTAAATTCGACAAGGTGCTTTTAGTTGGAAACCATTTCCAAAATGCCTTAATTCATCTACCAAATGCATTTTATTTCCCTGACAAATTTGGCCTTCACACCTGGCTACAAGATCATAAAATCGAAAATTCATTTTTATTGGTAAAGGGGTCGAGAGGGATACAGTTGGAGTCTGTTCTACAGTTTTTAGAGTGAGGTAATTAGCAAGAAAGTAAAGTAAAGTTTGTCAGTATTTTTCTCTAGCATTCCACTTTATCCTATGTACTAATCTCTTTTTTTACTAAATTTGCACTTTATTTAGAAATCAACACAAAAAAGCAATGTCAAATTCTTCAATTCATTACCTTCCTTACAAAGTAAAAGATATTAGTTTGGCTGAATGGGGCCGCAAAGAAATTAAATTGGCTGAGGCAGAAATGCCAGGATTGATGTCATTAAGAGCAGAATTTGGAAAATCTCAACCTTTAAAAGGTGCGAGAATTGCAGGTTGTTTGCACATGACAATCCAAACAGCTGTTTTAATTGAAACTTTAACTGCATTGGGAGCTGATGTTACTTGGTCTTCTTGCAATATTTTCTCAACACAAGATCACGCAGCAGCGGCAATAGCAGCAGCAGGCATTCCAGTTTATGCTTGGAAAGGTCAAAACGAAGAGGAATTCAATTGGTGTATTGAGCAAACTTTGTTCTTTGGAGAAGATCGCCAACCATTAAATATGATTTTGGACGATGGTGGTGATTTAACTAACATGGTATTTGATGAATATCCAGAGTTAATCGCAGGAATCAAAGGTTTATCTGAAGAAACAACAACGGGCGTTCACCGTTTGTACGAGCGTATGAAAAACGGAACATTGCATTTACCTGCAATTAACGTAAACGACTCCGTAACAAAATCAAAATTTGATAACAAATACGGCTGTAAGGAGTCATTGGTAGATGCGATTCGTCGTGCTACTGACTTAATGTTGGCTGGAAAGGTAGCTGTAGTAGCTGGTTATGGTGATGTAGGAAAAGGATCTGCAGATTCTTTACGTGGGGCAGGTTGTCGTGTTTTAGTTACAGAAATTGACCCAATTTGTGCTTTACAAGCTGCAATGGACGGTTATGAAGTAGTTACAATGGACGAAGCTGCTACTCGCGCTAACATTTTTGTAACGGCAACTGGAAACATTGGCATCATCAAAGATCGTCATTTCAAAGCAATGAAAGACAAGGCGATCGTTTGTAATATTGGTCACTTTGACAACGAGATAGACATGGCTTGGTTGAATGGCAACTTTGGTAACACAAAAGAGCAAATCAAACCACAAGTTGATATGTACAATGTAAATGGTAACAATATCATCGTTTTAGCAGAAGGTCGTTTGGTGAATTTAGGTTGCGCAATGGGTCACCCATCTTTCGTAATGTCGAATTCATTCTCAAACCAAACTTTGGCACAAATTGAATTGTGGACAAACTCGGCTAGCTACGAAAACCAAGTGTACATTCTTCCAAAACACCTAGATGAGAAAGTTGCCTTCTTGCACTTAGCTCACATTGGTGCTAAATTAGAAAAATTAGATTCAGCTCAAGCAGAATACATCGGCGTAAAAGTTGATGGACCGTTCAAGCCGGAGCATTACAGATACTAGGAATTGAGGAATTGAGGAATCGAAGAATTGAGGAATCGAAGAATTGAGGAATCGAAGAATCGAGGAATTGAGGAATCGGAGAATCGAAGAATCGGAGAATTGAGGAATCGGAGAATCGAAGAATCGGAGAATCGAAGAATCGGAGAATTGAGGAATCGGAGAATTGAGGAATCGGAGAATCAGAGAATCGAGGAATTGAGGAATTGAGGAAACAAAACCGGAGGTAGAGGCGAGCAAAGCGAGGAAACCCGAAGCCACAATTTGAGAATTTCTAAAACAGCTTTTATAAAACGGCCCCAATGGGGTCGTTTTGCTTTTAAGGCAATAAATATTTCGTATATTTATCACCAACAATTTCATCATTTCAATTTATATGTATTTATTTTCCAAAATCCCCCAATTCCCAAATTCTCAGATTCCCAGGTTCCCCAATTCCTCAATTCTTCGATTCCCAGATTCACATATTCTTTGCTTCTTCCTACTTCTTACCTCATATTTATCATTTGCCCAATCCTTCTCCCACACAGATACCCTTCGTGGAGGCTTGAGACCCGAAAGAACTTCTTTTGATGTAAAACATTACAATCTTTCTGTCAAAGTAGATATCACCAATAAATCCATTTCTGGAAGTAATGAAATCAGTTTTGGGGTTGTAGAAAAGACAAAAAAAATTCAAATTGATTTATTTGCCAATATGATTGTTGACAAAATTTCAATGAAAGGGAAAAGCTTAAGTTTTAAAAGAGATGGGAATGCCATTTTCATTCAATTTCCTAATGAATTAACAAAGGGAAGCAATGAAAAAATACTAATAGAATACCATGGGCAACCCAGGGCGGCAGTTCGTCCCCCATGGGATGGTGGATTTTCCTGGACCAAAGATCCCGAAGGAAATCCATGGGTAACGGTTTCTTGTGAAGGGCTTGGCGCTTCGGTTTGGTGGCCCTGCAAAGACCATCCGGCAGATGAACCAGAGTCGGCAGATATACATGTGGAAGTACCATCCGAGCTAACGGCTGTTTCCAATGGCAATTTGATTTCAAAGGTTGCAAAAGGATCAACTACCCAATGGAATTGGCATGTGAGCTACCCTATTAACACCTACAACATATCTCTAAATATAGCTAAATACGCACATTGGTCAGAGCAACTTACCCAGTTAAATGGCAAAACACTTGATTTAGATTATTATGTATTGGAAAAAAATCTAGATAAGGCGAGAGCCCATTTCCAACAAAGTAGAGAAATGCTATTAATTTTTGAAAAGTATTTTGGCCCCTACCCTTTTCCAAAAGACGGTTACTGCTTAGTAGAAACAGATTATTGGGGCATGGAGCATCAATCGGCAGTTGCCTACGGCAATCATTACAAAAATAATCCTTTTGGCTTCGACTTCATCATCATTCATGAGTCGGCACATGAATGGTTTGGCAATTCAATTTCTTGTTCGGATCATGCCGATTTATGGATCCATGAAGCAACAGGTACTTACGCTGAGGCTGTTTATTTGGAAGAAAAAATGGGCAAAGATATGACCCAAAAATATCTGAATGGCCAAAAGGAACGCATTAAAGGAAAATATCCAATCGTGGGACCATATGGAGTGAATTACCAAAGTCCCGACTCCGACATGTACTTCAAAGGCACCTGGATGTTCCACACCATACGAAGCATTGTGAACGATGATTTGCTTTGGTTTAAAACTATAAAAGATTTTTGCTTAGATTTTTACCACAAAAATACCAGTACAGAGGAAGTAGTTAGATATTTTGACAACAAACTAAATAAAAACATTAAACCGTTGATGGATTTTTATTTATTTATGACAGAATACCCAACCTTGGAATATAAATATTTAGGGGGCACCTTGACTTACCGTTGGAAAAACTTACCTGACAACATTCACATGCCAGTAGATTTGTTAAAAGGCAAGTCAGATAAGATACGATTGACCCCAACTCAAAATTGGCAAGAATTAAAAATTGAAAACGGATTTCAGTTTGATACGGAACATTTTTTGATGAATGTAGAAAAGCTAAATTAATTGCCAAAAATCCATAAAAAAGCCGTATTTTTGCAAAAATTTTTAAAACAAAATCAATGAAATTCGGAGTAGTAGTTTTCCCAGGATCCAATTGTGATGACGATACGGTTGGTGTAATTGAATCATTAGGACATCAAGCCGTAAAATTATGGCATAAACAAACAAGTTTAGAGAATTGTGATTTCATCATCGTTCCGGGTGGATTTTCCTATGGAGATTACCTACGTTCTGGTGCCATTGCACGTTTTTCACCCATCATGGAAAATGTGATCAAACATGCCAATGAGGGAGGCTATTTGATGGGTATTTGTAACGGATTTCAAGTGTTAGTGGAAGCTCATTTATTGCCTGGCGTTTTACTTCGCAATAATTCACAAAAATTCATCTCAAAAAATATTTACCTAAAAACTGGAACTCAAAATAGTTTATTAACGCAAGCTTTAGATGCGAATAAGGCTTACAAAGTACCTATTGCACACGCAGAGGGAAGATATTTCGCAGATGAAAAAACCATTCAAACCTTGAAAGACAATGATCAAATCTTGTTTTATTATTGTGATGAAAACGGAAATATCAATGAAAATTCTAATCCAAATGGTAGCCTAGAAAACATTGCAGGTATTTGTAATGCACAAAGAAATGTATTTGGCATGATGCCCCACCCAGAAAGAGCTGCGGATATTGCACTTAATAATGTGGATGGCTTGGAAATCTTAAAATCAATTGTTAATTGTTAATTGTTAATTGTTAAAGGTTTTTAACAATTCATAACTCATAACTCATAATTCATAATTCAATCATGGCTGCAAAATCAGGAGACAAAGTATCAGTACATTATACAGGAAAACATACCACTGGAGAAATTTTTGATTCATCAGTAGGTCGTACACCTTTAGAATTTCAAATTGGTTCAGGAATGGTCATCAAAGGATTTGATGATGGTGTTACTGGAATGCAAATTGGAGAGAAAAAAACAATCGTTATTCCTGCAAAAGAGGCTTACGGTGAGCATTCTCCAGAAAACACATTGACCATAGAAAGAACGCAGATTCCAGCAAATATCGAATTAGAAATTGGCATGGGATTAAATATGCACCAAGATGGTGGACACGTAATGGAAGTGATGGTTACGGATTTAACAGAAACGCATGTAACTTTAGATGCAAATCACCCATTGGCAGGAAAAGATTTAACATTTGATTTGGAATTAGTAGCCATCAACTAAAATGAAATTTAACTTGCGCAGCTGCTTGCCACATCTTGGATCGATTGGCATCTTACTTATTTTAGCATTTATCTATTGCAGCCCTGTTTTATCAGGAAAAGTTTTAATGCAGCACGACATCCAACAAGCACAATCTGCTGCGCAAGAATTAAATAAATACAAAGAGGAAACAGGGATTACCGCATGGTGGACCAATTCCATGTTTTCTGGCATGCCAAGTTTTCAAATTGCTGGCTCGTACCCTTACAGCATTTCGAGTAAAATTGGTGGATTCATTTCGAACATTTTACCCAATCCAGTCAATTTAATATTCCTGCAAATGTTGGGAATGTACGTTTTATTGATTGCTTTCGGCACCAGAAATTGGATTGGCTTATTAGGAGCAGCCTTATATGCGCTTGGGACCTACAATATGGTCATCATTCCCGCAGGACATATATCAAAAGTTCTAGCCCTTGCCTATGTGCCCATGCTATTGGCTGGAGTTCACATGGCTTGGTCAAACACCAAAAAATGGCTTGGACTAGCCTTTATTTGCCTTGCCATGGGATTAGAACTGTATGCCAACCACGTTCAAATCACCTATTACAGCTTCTTTATCATTGGAGCTTATAAAATTTACACTTTAATTAATGCCATTCAAACCAAGCAATTTGCCAATTGGTTTAAAACGGGCTTATTAATTGCTGTAGCTATGGGAATTGCACTTGGAACGCACACGATGCGACTTTGGGGAGCTTATGATTATGCAAAAGAAACTATTAGAGGAAAATCTGAATTAAAAGCAAAAGCAGCGCAAGGGTCTGGATTAGATAAAAATTATGCTTTTGATTGGTCCTATGGAATCGGTGAAACAGGTACACTTTTGATACCAAATTTTTATGGTGGCGCATCTCAAGGAAATTTAGGCGGAGAAAAATCGAAAACCTACCAAATGATGACAGACGCTGGAATTCCTGGCGAACAAGCGCTTCCATTTGTAGAAAAAGGACCAAGTTATTGGGGGGAACAAAGTTATACCGCAGGTCCGGCCTACGCAGGTGCAATTGTTGTTTTCTTATTTCTTTTTGCTGCCTTTTATGTAAAATCAAAAGAAAAATACTGGATTATCGCCACTACCTTGTTTTTTATTTCAATGTCTTGGGGTAAAAATTTCTTTTTCAATTCCATATTATTCGATTACTTCCCAATGTTCAATAAATTTAGAGCCATCACAATGATTCTAAATTTAGTTCAATTATTGATGGTATTATTAGCTATGCTGGGAATCAAACAATTATTGGAGGAAAAACCAAGTTTATCAGCTATCAAAAAAAAGCTAATGATTTCCGTAGGATTAACAGCAGGCTTATCACTTATTTTAGCACTTATTCCTACCCTATTTTTAGATTTCAAAGGAGCACAAGATGGTGCCACCCTATTAGAGGATGCACAAATGAATTCCTCACTTTGGAATGCAATCCGAGAAGATAGAATTTCAATCTTCCAATCGGATGCAATTCGAACTGCCATTTTTATTTTATTGGCAGCTGGATTATTAGTTTGGTCGAGCGTGAAAAATGCAAATCAAAAATTGGTGTTGGGACTTCTTATTGCCCTTTCTGTTTTTGATGTATTTTCTGTTTCCAAAAGATATTTTACCAATGAAGCTTTTGTTTCAAAAAGCACATTGGAGGAAGAGAGAACTCCAAGTCCAGCAGATGAACAAATTCTTCAAGACAAAACCCAATTTAGGGTTTTGAATTCGACTACGAATTTCATGAGTGATGCGAGTACATCCTATTATCACCACTCATTGGGAGGTTATCATGGGGCAAAATTGAGAAGATACCAAGAATTAATAGAAAAGTATTTCAATGGTTCACCGGCCCAAATGAATATTTTAAACATGCTCAATACAAAATATGTTATTGGTGCAGATTCAACAGGAAGACCAATTGCTCAGACTAATCCAAATGCATTTGGAAATGCGTGGTTTGTAAAATCTTTAGAAATCAAAAATTCTGCTGATGAGGCATTGAATAGCTTAGAAAAGATTAATCCCAAAGAAACTGCCATATTAGAGCAAAATGATTTTAAAGAAAAAGTTGAAACAAATTCAGTAGGAACAATTTCCCTAACGCAATACAAACCAGACCAATTAACTTACCAAAGTTCTAATATGGGGTCAGGTTTTGCGGTTTTCTCTGAGATTTATTACAAAGGAAATAAGGACTGGAAGTCATATATTGACGGAAAAGAAGTGCCACATTTTAAAACGGATTATGTGTTACGTGGAATGCTTATTCCTTCTGGAAACCACAAAATAGAATTCAAATTTGAACCAACATCCGTTAGCCAAGGTAAAAATATAGATGCCATAGCTTCGGTGGCCATGATTATTTTCATTTTGCTAATGTTGGGATTACAATTTAAAGAGGAGAAAAAAGCAATATGATTTATTCAATGACCGGCTTTGGAAAAGCCACAAAAGAAACCAGTGAATATGTAATACGAATTGAGCTGAAAAGCTTAAATTCAAAATTTACTGACATCTTTTGTCGCATACCAAAGAACATCTCTTCCAAAGAAATTGAAATTAGAAATTTCTTAACTCAACAACTTGAAAGAGGAAAAATTGAATTGAACATACAATTGCATAAAAATCCAAATCAAGAGGTAGTTAATTCAAATCTGTTTCATTCTCCAACTATTGGTTCCTATTTCAAAGAATTAAAAGAAATAGCATTGCAAAATAATATTGCTCAATTGAATGAAACAGAATTATTTTTGCACACTTTGAGTTTGCCAAATTCGACTATAACTGACAATTCAAATGAATCAGAAGAAGATTTTGAGAACTTATTTAATACTATTTTTGAAGCATTAAAGGAGGCAGTTGAAGAATGTAAATCTTTTAGAAGAAGAGAAGGAATTGTAGTAGAAAATAAATTCAAAGAATACATTTCAAACATTTCTGAGCGTCTTCAAAAAATCATAGCGCAAGACAAACTCCGCATTCCAAATTTGAGAGAAAGATTGCATAAATCAGTCGCGGAATTACACTTATCAGAAGGTTTTGACAAAAACCGCTTTGAACAAGAACTCATTTATTACATCGAAAAAATAGATATTTCTGAAGAAAAAGTACGTTTGCAAACACATTTAAATTACTTCGATGATGTTATCAAAGAAGGAAATGGCAAAAAATTAAATTTTCTTTCTCAGGAAATTGGACGTGAAATTAACACCATTGGCTCCAAAGCAAATGATTCCATCATTCAGCAATTGGTAGTGAATATGAAAGATGAATTGGAAAAGATTAAGGAGCAAACGGCGAATGTATTATAATTATTAATTGTTAATTATAAATTGTAAATTAAGGACAAAATAACAATTAACAATTAACAATTAACAATTAACAATTAACAATTAACAATTAACAATTACCAATTACCACTATGGTCCTCTTCGGAATAATCATCGCTCTAATTATCGCCATTATTTTTTCTGGCTTGGTGACTGTGCAACAAGGAAATGTTGCAGTCATTTCTATGTTTGGAAAGTATCAACGAATTTTGCCACCTGGTTTAAATTTTAAGATTCCATTTTTCGAACAAATTTTCAAAGTAATTTCAGTCCAAAATCGTTCCATTGAATTAGAATTTCAAGCGATTACACAAGATCAGGCAAATGTATATTTTAAATCCATGTTGCTTTACAGTGTGATAAATCAGGATGAGGAAACGATTAAAAATGTTGCCTATAAATTTATAGACGAAAAAAGTTTGATGCAAACAATTGTTCGAACTGTTGAAGGTTCTATTCGTTCGTTTGTAGCAACAAAAAAACAAAGTGAAATTTTAGGCTTACGAAAAGAAATTGTAGAATATGTAAAGGACCAAATCGACCAAATCATGGAAGAATGGGGATATCATTTACAAGACCTTCAATTAAACGATATTACTTTCGACGAAGCTATCCTAAAATCCATGAGTCAGGTAGTTGCATCAAATAATCTAAAAGCTGCGGCTGAAAACGAAGGACAAGCTTTATTAATTACCAAAACCAAGGCTGCTGAAGCAGAAGGTAATGCAATCAAAATTGCTGCCAATGCTGAGAGAGAGGCTGCCCAATTACGTGGACAAGGAGTTGCCCTTTTTCGTCAGGAAGTTGCAAAAGGGATGACAGACGCTGCCTTAGAAATGCAACAAGCAAATTTGGACACTTCTGTTATTTTGTTTTCTATGTGGACAGAGGCAATCAAACAATTCGGAGAACAATCAAATGGCAATGTAATTTTCCTTGATGGGTCTGCCGACAATATGCAAAAGACCCTTCAGCAGATGATGAGCATCAATAAGTTGAAAGTGAAAAGTTAAAAGTGGCAACCCTTGTGGTTGCCACATCTTGTGATTGCCAAATTTTGTAGTTGCCTACAATTATATTTCAAAAATATATTTAGCAATTATAACCCTAATAAAATCACAGAAGCAGTTCCAATGGCTAGGCCAGCAATTTGCAATTTACTTAGTCGCTCTTTGAAGAAAATTAGACCAACTAATGCAGTACCAGCAATAACGCCTATGTTGTAAATGGGCATGACCAAAGCACCATTATTACCTGCTTGGTCAAGGGCTTTCAATAAATAATAAAAAGACAAAAAATTCGGAATTCCGAGCGGAATTGAGGCTAAAACAGATTTAGGGTCTAAGGTAATTTGCTTGTTTACCATTTGAAATATCAAAACCAATAATCCAGCGACAATTGAACCTATTAAGGCCAATAACATAAATGGAATGGTACCTCCAAGCAGTGGAGCCGTTTCTTTATTCAAATAATTAAAGGTTGAATTAGTTATTCCATAACATAAAAAGGCTGCAATCAACAACATAGGAGAAACAATTGAATTGTTCTCAGAATTGATTTTCGGACTAAAAAAATAAATGGCTACAAATGCCAATGCAAGTCCCAAATAAGTATTCCATTGGGCACCTTGCCAAGCTCCTAAAAACAATAAACTAAAGACAACTGGCAAGACTAATGACATATTATTTGCCAAGGAAGTAACCGCCATACCATTCTTGACGGTAGATTTTCCAGAAAACAAAAAGGTGACTATAAATCCTATACCTAATAAAAACACAGGAATATTATTAGCCATAGACAAATCAAATAAATGATTCACGGCCTCAGGTTGCATCAAATACCCTACTAAAAAACAAATAGGATAATTTAATAAAATAGCAATGCTAGTATTAATTCCCCATTTGGCATGTAAACGAAAATTAACCAATAAAAGAACAGAAAAGAGAATAGCGAGTAGAAGCACTTGTTAATTGTTAATTGTTAATTGTTAATTGTTAATTGTTAATTGTTAATTGTTAATTGTTAATTAAAGTTATTCATTTTTAAAAGCTTTGCCAAAAACCATCAGAATCATTCTTTAAAATGATTATGGTCAGGATATGATGATAAGAGTCTGTCTAATTTTGCAAAAAATTATTTATGACAATATTACTATTCTTTTTAGCTCATTGGTATTTATCCTTATTTTCTCAAACATTTTTTTTACATAGATATGCAGCACATCAAATGTTTACGATGTCGAAAGGTTGGGAAAAATTCTTTTACTGGGTGACATTTATTACCCAAGGTTCTTCTTTTTTAAGTCCAAAGGCTTATGGAATCATGCACCGACTTCATCACGCCTATGCCGATACCGAAAAAGATCCACATTCCCCGAGCTATTCTACGGGATTATTTGACATGATGTTTAAAACAAAAGATTATTACAATAATGTGTTAAATGATCGGGCAAATATTGACCCAAAGTTTTTAAAGGGTGTTCCCTATTACAAAACGGTAGAAAAATTAGGAGATTATTGGCCTGTTAGAATTTTATGGGGTACTTTATACACTTTATTTTACATGAAATTTGCCACTAACAATTGGGAATATCTTTTATTACCTATCCATTATCTAATGGGACCTGTTCACGGAGTTGTCATCAATTGGTTTGCACATAAATATGGATATGTAAATTTCAAAGTAAATGATACAGCCAAAAACTTATTACCCTTTGATTTCTTAATGATGGGTGAATCCTATCACAACAACCACCATAAATTAGGAGGTAGAGCAAATTTTGGGGTTAAATGGCATGAATTTGATCCTACCTATCCGGTGATATTGCTATTGAATGCTTTTCATATCATCAAGCTCAAGCGAAATAATGATTTGAATTATATGTGATAAATTGAAAATTGAAAGTTGATAGTTGATAGTTAACAATTTTCAATTTTCAACTAACAATTTAAGTATTTCCACCCATTCCTTAGAATTATTCAAACTTTCAACCAATTGCCAATGCTGACCTCCATTTTCTTCAAATAATTCTTTATACTCCTCACCTACCTCAATAGTGGTTTCCAGGCAATCGGCAACAAAAGCTGGCGAAAATGCTAGTACATTTTTCTTGCCTTCTTTGGTAAGCTTTTTAATCGTTTCATCAGTATATGGCTGCAACCAAGGATCTCGACCTAAACGACTTTGAAATGCGGTAGTATATTCTTCTGGCTTCAATCCCATTTCTTTAGCAATCAGTCGAGAAGTTTCAAAGCATTGGGCACGATAACAAAGATGATTTTTGTCTGTGATTTTATCACAACAAGTGCCAAAAGAACAAGTTTGTTTAGTGATATCCCCTTTCTTGATGTGTCGCTCAGGAACCCCATGATACGAAAACACATAATGATCAAAAGAGTGTTTTTTTCTGTAATTTTCTGCTTTTTCAGCAAAATATTTGGCAATACCCGGGTGATTGTAGAAATAATTAACAATTTTCAATTCAGGCATTACTTGCCAAGATTTCATTAAATCCATTACCTTCTCAAAGACTGAACCTGTAGTAGCTGAGGCATATTGAGGAAATAATGGAATAATGATTAATTTTTTCAAATTAAGCAGTTGCATTTCATGCATAACCGATTCCATAGAAGGATTTTGGTAACGCATGGCCAGGCGAACAGCATATTGATCTCCTAATTTTTTTTGTAAATCATGTACATTATCTTCTCCGTAAAACTTCAAAGGAGAACCACGATGCTCCCATAATTGCTGATAAACTTTAGCCGATTTAGGAGCTCGGAAAGGGGCAATAATTCCATTAACCAGAAGAGAACGAAAAATATATGGAATATCAATCACTCGACCATCCATTAAGAATTCTCGCAAGTATCTTCTAACCGAACTTGTATCCGGAGCATCCGGAGTACCTAAATTAACTAATAATACACCTATCATAAGCAAAAAATGAAGCACAAAGATGCTTCATTTTTTTTACAAATTCCAACCTTCTGGTGTAATCTTTGTTCGAGTAGGCCCTTCAAAACAAGGAACTCTTTCCTGACAACCCACTGCTCCAGGAGGACAGGTATAAACATCACCTATTAAAGGTGAAATATTTGCACGCTCACCTTCAGGAATATTTTTGGAACGATCAATAAAGAATATCTTTTTATCTGCCGAATAAACATTAAATACTCCTAAAATTCTTTCTGTCGGATTCGTCTTTGACTTGATGTTTAAGCTAAACTTCGTTTCTGCAGGCACATCAAACATAGATCCATTCGATTGTACAGAACTAATGATGGATTGATTGTAATTAAATACAGATTTCGTAATTGCGCGTTGTTCTAATCGGAAATAATACATTCCATATCCATCAAAGGGAACACGTGCTACTTGTCGACCTACGATACGCTGACCGTTCGTCAAA
The DNA here is from genome assembly GCF_004005965.1 of Sandaracinomonas limnophila. Lineage (GTDB taxonomy): Bacteria > Bacteroidota > Bacteroidia > Cytophagales > Spirosomataceae > Sandaracinomonas > Sandaracinomonas limnophila. Next base: position 79,971 of record NZ_SACY01000003.1, read on the forward strand.
ACATCTGAAAATACGTTGATTTCATTATTCCATGAAATATCCCAACAGTTTCCATCACATTGAAAATTCCAAATTTGATCATTAGGAAACTTTAATACATTGCAATCATTTTTGGTAAAGTTCCACAAACCCCCACCGGTACAAGTAGCACAAATTTGAATTTTCTCATAGTGCTTCCAATTCCATTGGTAGAAATCACCTTCGGTTGCATTATCCTTGAAATCCAAATAAACAGACCAACCACCACGTCGAGGATCACCTTTTATATATTGATCATAAATTTCAAAATTTGAAATCATATTTTCAATTACTGGAACAGGTTTCATTGTCTCCACATCTGAAAGATATTCAGATCCCATCAAAGTTTTAATATATAATTGATAGGAGGAACCTACTTTTCCAACAAATCCAGAAGGAGGCAAATAAGTACCGGAGACGGTACCTTCCTTGAAAAACGTTTGTACACCTTTTTCATCTGTAACATAAACAGTAGCCTTTGTAACAGGCAACATCAATACAGATTGTAAACGATTAGCAGAATTTGTTATACGAACTTTACAAGTTGTAGGATCGTTTGTGATATCTGCTTCTACAACTAAATAAGAAGTAGCATCTTTTTGCACAAAATCTGTGACTGGAAAAACACAAGCTATTACCAAAAAGCTTAAGATTCCGCAAAGTAAAATGGATTGAAATATTCTCTTAAGCATCTTATAAAAATTTAAAATTATAGGTCAATGATACAAATGGAGAAGCAAATACACTCAATTCATAAGGTTGAATTCCGTATTTGGTTGATTTAAAAAATAATGAATAGGGATTCTTTCTTCCATATAAATTATAGACGGTAAACACCCAACTTCCCTCCCAACGAACGTGTTTCATGGAAGGATTACTGATGGTCCAAGAGAAATCTAAACGATGGTAATCGCGAATTCTATCATTATTTCTTTCTGAAAACACAGGATATCTTTTTCCGCCAATTTCATACAAACCAGATGGTGAAGAGAATGGACGACCCGTATTGTAGGCAAAGGTAAATGAGAAACTATGATGCGGCGTAGGCGTCATATTAATCATCGCATTAAATGTATGAGGTTTGTCGTAATTTGTTGGGAACCAATTTCCTCCATTAATAGACTGCACTTCTGGAAAATCTCCAACCATTTGAGAGAAAGCTCTCGCATAGGTATAAGAAATCCAACCCGTCATTTCACCTTTTTTCTTTTGCAACATTAATTCAAAACCATAAGCCTTACCTTTTCCTGTTACTAATTGGGTTTCAATATTTGGATTTAATTGAAGATTTGCCCCAGAAACAAAATCTAATGTATTTTGAACATCTCTGTAATAGGTTTCTAAACTTGTTTCATACACATTTTCATTAAATGTCTTAAACAATCCTAAAGAAACAAAATCAGATTTTTGAGGCTTTATATAAGCTGATGCTGTTTTCCAACGAGAAGTTGGTAAGGGGGTCGTATTATTCGAAAGCAATTGAAAAAACTGTTGCATTCTATTATAACCAAACTTAACTGTTGCATCTTTACCGATAGAATATTTCATCGTTAACCTTGGTTCAAAGCCACCATAAGAGGCCATCACTTCGCCAGGTGCATAATTTATTTTTCGTGTTATGGTACCTAGGGATGGCATTTGATTCGATGCATACTCATTTACGGTACCTGCTCCTATTTGCCAATATTGTGAATATCGAAGTCCAGCTTGAAAGGTAAACTTCTCGCTCACTTTAAATTCCTCATCGGCATAAATTCCTGCTTCAAATGATTGCTCATCTGGAATAATAACAGTTGAAACACGTGAGGCAACTCCTTCATTCAATCGACCTGGCATAATTTTATAACTTGTCCCTGAAACCCCAAAATTCAATTTATGCTTGTCATTTGGAATATAATCGAAACTAGCATGGATGTTATTATACTTAATTGAACTCAATAAATTAATCGTATTGACAGTATCTGGGGCATAGGTTTTAGTATTGTAAAAAGTGGTCGTTCCACTTAACATCATACTCAACTTTGGAGAGAAATAATGATTCCAATGTACTGCAAAATTTTGGTGGCCGTAATCAAAATTGGTTCTTTTTGCCACAACGTTTTCCAAACTAAATAAGGAATCTACTCGGTAATAATCGTAACTAAAATAATTACTAAAAGAAATCGTGTTTTTATTATTTGGTCGATAGTAAATCTTTGTTGCAATATCCATAAAATTGGCACGAATATTCTTCAAATTATCTGGAGCAACCATTTTAAACAAGAAGTCGTTGAATGATCCGCGTGCTGCAACTAATACAGATAATTTCTCTTTTATAACTGGAATTTCTGCCATTACACGATTAGAAACCAAACCAATACCCCCTTGCATTTTAAAATGATCTGTGTTGGGTTCAATCATTTTAATATCTAAAACAGCTGCAGAACGACCACCAAAACGAGCAGGAACACCACCTTTATATAATTCTAAATCGCGGATCGCATCAGAAGCAAATACAGAGAATAATCCGAACATGTGGGTTGGATTGAAAATCGGGGTATCATCAATGTAAATCAAGTTTTGATCCACATTAGAACCACGAATATTCAAACCATTGGAACCTTCTCCTACCGATGAAACTCCAGGAAGGGTTTGTAGAGAACGTATTACGTCCACCTCTCCCATCATAGTTGGCAACTTTTTGATTCCTTTTAAGCTCAAAATAGTTACACCCAAAGAAGGCGTTTGAATATCTTTTTTAGTAGAGGAAGATGAAACGATAACCTCCTCTAATTGCTTGGTTACGTCATTTAATTCAACATTTAGCAGTTCATCTTTTTTCAATAGAACACGAGATCTAAATGAATTGTAACCAACATGTGAAATTTTTATCACATATTCACCGTAAGGCAAATGAATTTTATAATTACCTAAACTATCCGTTTTTGTTCCAGATTTTTTAAAATCCAAGGCAATAACAGCTCCTTTCAACGGTTCACCCGTTTGGGCATCAATCACTCGACCATAAACTGCAGGAAGTGTTGTTGTTTGAGAAAAAGCAGAAAATGCTAAAACGATTAAAAGAAAAAATAAAATTTTACCCTTTGTAAAAAATTGGGCCATAGGCTAAAGAGGTTTATACAAATAATATAAACATCAATAATACAAAAAATTCTACAGATTATCCCTAAAACAATATCCAAATACTTGTAATTGCGACGAAAAGCAGGGCAATGGGGGTCAAAACCTTCCAACATAGGTACATAAGCTGGTCAACTCGTAAGCGTGGGAGTGTCCAACGAACCCACATTTGAACGGCAATCAATAAATAAGATTTTATCATTAACCAAAAGAATCCCAAAAAGTAACCAGATAATTCGCCCTGAACACCATTTGTCCAATCAGCTAATTTAATACTTGCAATATTTGGCAATGGAGAATACCAGCCTCCAAAAAACAGAATAGCTCCTAAAATGGAAACTAACAACATCATTCCGTATTCCGACAAGAACAACAAGGCCCAGCGCATACCTGAATATTCGGTATGAAATCCACCAACCAATTCGGATTCGGCTTCTGGTATATCAAAGGGTGCACGATTTGCCTCCGCCAAGCTGGCAATGAAATAAACAATAAAAACAACAAAGAATAAAGGCATGCGAACGATATTCCAGGTCAAAAATCCACCGACTTTTGAAACATTGATACCTAAGTTATTTAATCCAAATAAATTATTTTCAGTAGTTGAAAAAATCCCTTGTTGTAGCACAATTTCCTGCAAATTCAAACTGGAAGAAAAGATAACTACAGATAAAATACAAAGTCCTAGGGGAATTTCGTAGGATATCAATTGTGCAGCTGAACGAATGGCACCTAGAAGGGAATATTTGTTATTTGAGGTCCAACCTGCCAATAAAATTCCAATACTATCCAATGAAACAATTCCCATCAAAAGCATCACACCCATTTCGGTTGAACTTCCCTGCAACCAAGTGCCTGAACTCAAAGGAATCACCGCAAATGCACCAAAAACTGAAATAAAAATAATCCAAGGTGCTAACAAAAACAAGCGTTTTTGTGCGTTTAATGGGACTATATCTTCTTTTTGAAAAAGCTTCAATAAATCGGCAAAAACTTGCAACAAACCCCATTTACCTACCTCCATGGGACCCAATCGATCCTGAAAAAATGCAGATAATTTACGTTCAACATACACACCTATCACCACATTAGTGGCAAGTATTGCTAAACATAAAATTAGAGCTATCCACATATTACAAACTTGCTAATGCATTTAAAAAGTCAGCTTTCAAATCTTCAATATCTTCTAAACCGACAGCGATACGTACCAAACCTTCTGTAATTCCAACCGCAGTTTTATCTTCTGCAGATATTTTGGAATGAGTTGTTGAAGCTGGGTGGGTCAAAATAGTTCGGGTATCTCCTAAATTGGGTGAAACGGAAACAATATTTAGCGCTTTACTAAATGCAACGACTTTATCGTATCCACCCTTTAAATCCAAGGTTAAAATTCCTCCACCAAATTTCATTTGTTTTTTAGCCAACTCATATTGGGGATGCGATTTCAAAAAGGGGTATTTAACTGCATTCAATTTAGGATGATTTTCAAGTGCTTCGGCTAAAGCCATGGCATTGGCAGAATGCTTTTCCATGCGTAATTCTAACAATTCCAAGCTTTTCGACATTACCCATGCATTAAATGGCGACAAGGACGGGCCTGTATGTCGAGCAAAAAATCTGATTTCTTGAATATATTCTTTCTTCCCACAAACTACTCCCCCTAAAACGCGACCCTGACCATCAATATATTTCGTAGCCGAATGTATCACCAAATCAGCACCTAAATCGATTGGGTTTTGTAAAATTGGTGTTGCAAAACAATTATCAACCGCTAAAATGATATTTTTCCCTTCCTTAACTTTCGCTAAAGCTTCCAAATCGATTAATTCCAAACCAGGATTACTTGGGCTCTCGCAAAAGAAAAAACGTGTATTTTCTTGTACTGCATTCGCCCATGCTTGAATATCTTTTCCATCCACAAATGTGCAAGTAATACCCCATTTGCTGGTAATTTTTGTTAAAATTTGAATGGCTGAACCAAATAAAGCACTTGAGGCTACAACGTGGTCTCCTGATTTAAGTACTCCCGCCATGGCTCCAAAAATTGCTGCCATACCAGTTGAAAAAGCCAATCCATCCTCCGCATTTTCAAACATACACATCTTCTCAACAAACTCATCCACATTGGGATTCATGTAACGAGAATAAATATTTCCACTCTGTTCTTCTGCAAAAATGGCTCTTCCTTGTTCTGCATCTTCAAAAGTAAAGCTGGATGTTAAATATAAGGGAACAGCATGTTCTCTGTTTTGAGATCTTTCTGCTTGGATACGAATAGCTTGTGTCTGTCTTTTCATTTCAAAAGGATTATCCTACAAAATTAATAGAACAATATGATAATTTGCCCTATAAATCAGTAAATAGTTTATAAATTATACTTTATATATTTGATTTAAAACTTATAATATATGAAAAAACTAATATTACCTCTTTTAATTGCCGGAATTTGCACTCCATTCTTGGGCAATTCACAAAAGTGGACCAATTTATTTGATGGAAAAACTTTAAATGGTTGGAAACAATTAGGTGGAAAAGCCACTTATGAGGTTAAAGATGGGGCTATTGTTGGTACGACTGTAGCAAAAACTCCGAACTCATTTTTAGCAACTGAAAAAATTTACGGAGATTTTATTTTAGAACTTGAATTAAAAGTAGATAGCAAAATGAACTCAGGAGTTCAATTTCGTTCTAACTCCAATCCCGAATACTTAAATGGCACGGTTTATGGGTACCAATGTGAAATCGATCCATCAGACAGAGGATGGTCGGGTGGTATCTATGATGAATCCAGAAGAGGTTGGTTATATACAACTGAAATTCATCCCGAAGCTAAAAAAGCTTTCAAGCGTGATGAGTGGAATAAATACCGTATTGAAGCGATTGGTAATATCATCCGTACATGGATAAACGGTCAGCCCGTTTCTTATTTAGTGGACGACATGACGGCGACTGGTTTTATAGCCCTTCAAGTACATGCGATCTATGCGAGCATGACTCCAGGTATGCAAGTAATGTGGAAAAACATTCGTATTCAAACTGGAAAAGACATCAAACCAAGTCCAGTAGATGGAACAACTCCTGTAGAAAACTATACGCAGAACACACTTTCTCCAGAAGAAGAGGCTATGGGATACAAATTGCTTTTCAACGGAAAAGATTTAAACAATTGGAGATCTGCCTTCAAAGAAACTGCTCCTCCAAGTGTTTGGACAGTGGAAAACGGCGTATTGCACGTAAATTCTTCTGGTGGCGCTGAGTCGACAAATGGAGGTGATATCCTTTCTAGAGAAACTTTCAAAGCTTTCGAATTGGATTTTGATTTCAAATTAACCGAAGGAGCAAATTCCGGTGTTAAGTATTTTGTAAATGAAACGTATCAATCAGGTAAATCTGCAATAGGTTTAGAGTACCAAGTATTGGACGATGAAAAACACCCAGATGCTAAATTGGGAACAGAAGGTAACAGAACTATGGCGAGTTTATATGATTTAATTCCATCCATCAAAATCGAAAAAAGATTTCAAAAGAAAATTGGCGAATGGAATAAGGGTCGTGTAATTGTTTATCCAAACAACCATGTAGAACATTGGTTAAATGGCTTTAAAGTATTGGAATATGAAAGAGGTGGACCAGCATACAAAGTATTGGTGGCCCATTCGAAGCACCATGTTTGGCCAGGATTTGGAATGATGGAAAGAGGCCCAATCTTATTGCAAGAACATGGAGATTCCGTATATTACCAAAATATTAAGATTAGAGAAATAAAATAGTCCTCAAACATATTTAACAAATGAATAGAAGAGAATTTATTGAAAAAACGAGCATTGCTTCTTTAGGAACATTTGCTTTTAGTCCCAAATCTTACAGCAAGATTTTAGGTGCTAACGATCGCGTACGCGTTGCTTGCGTTGGTTTTTCTGACCGCCACAGAGCTTCTCACGTACCTCCATTCAAAGCCTTAGCCAAAGGAATGAACTTTGAAATGGTTGCCTTATCTGATCTTTGGAACAGAAGAAGAGAAGAAGGAAAAGCATTTTTAGAGAAAGAATTAGGTGGCAATATTACTACTTACAGAAACAATGAAGAGTTGTATTCTGCAAAAGGAATTGATGCTGTTTTCATTTCAACAGCAGATTTTCAACATGCTTTACATACGATCGAAGCTGTAAAAGCAGGTTGTGATACCTACACAGAAAAGCCCTTAGCAGAAACAATGGAGGATGCTAGAGCAGTATTAAAAGCGGTAAAAGATTCTGGTAAAATTGTTCAAATTGGTTCACAAAGACGTTCTGGTGCAAATTATTGGGCAGCAGATGAATTTATCAAATCGGGTAAATTTGGAGATATCAAAATGGTGGAATTAGTTTGGAACGTAAATCAACCAGGCAGATGGAGAAGACCAGCTTTAACCAAAGATTTAAAAGAATCTGATATCGACTGGAAACGCTTCTTAATGAATCGCCCGGCTGACACCTTTGATCCGAGAAAATATTTAGAATATCGTTTATTCTGGCCTTATTCTTCGGGAATTCCAGGACAATGGATGTCGCACCAAATTGATACCGTACACTGGTTCTCTGGATTAGCACACCCACGTTCTGCGGTTGCCAACGGTGGAATTTACCAGTGGCAAGATGGTCGTAAAAATGCAGATACCATGACAGTAGTATTTGATTACGGTCCATTAAATGACATGAGCAAAGGATTCCAAGTGCAATTTACTTCCCGTTTCTCAAACGGTGCTGGAGGTACAAAGGAGATTTATTACTCAAATGGTGGAGAATTAAATTTGGATACCAATACAATTTCACCAAACGGTGGTCTATCAGAAAGAGAAGCAAGATCAATGGGAATGCAAGCGAATTTATTGCCAACCATGAAAATTGAAGGTGCCTCACAAGTTGCTACAGATGCTAACACTGGCGGAGATGAATTAACATTCAACCACATTAAAAACTGGATGGAATGTGTTCGTTCTCGTAAAACTCCAAATGCACCGATTGAAGCTGGATATCAACATTCCATTGCAACAATTATGTCGAACGCCGCATACCGCACAGGTCAGCGAGTTACTTTCAATGAGAAAACTCAGGAAGTAATGGCGGGCGATAAGATTTTTAAGTACTAAGAATCGGAGAATTGAAGAATCGAAGAATCGGAGAATTGAGGAATTGAGGAAACGAAGAATCGGAGAATTGAGGATTCTAAGAAAAAAAGGTGGAGGTTTATTCCTTCACCTTTTAATTTTTTAGGGTCTTGGCCCGATTAAATTAGCACAGAAATTTTAATCAAATAACTTTTAAATAAAAACCTTAGATTGCAGGGGGAAAGGGGCGCCATTGTCCCCTAAAATAAAATACAATTATTTCCTATCAACTTCTTGATAAACTAATTTTCCAATATTATTATATTCCAATATTCTTATATTCCAATATTCTTATATTCCAATATTCTTATATTCCAATATTCTTATATTCCAATATTCTTATATTCCAATATTCTTATATTCCAATATTCTTATATTCCAATATTCTTATATTCCAAAATTCTTATATTCCAAAATTCTTATATTCCAATATTCTTATATTCCAATATTCTTATATTCCAATATTCTTATATTCTAATATTCTTATTATTCTCAATTTCTTAGTAATATTGCAGAAACAAATCTGCATCGCTGATGTCTCAAATTTCAACCAATTCAAAAAAGGATTTATACACGCACATTGGAATTTTAATTTCCTTGGCACTGGTCTTCTTTTTTGGTTTCTTTTTCTTGTATTTACCTTGGAGTACACATCATGGAGAAAGTATTAAAGTCCCAAATTTGAAAGGTATGAATATGACTCAAATGGAAGATTTGTTAGATGAAAATAATCTTACCTACGAAATAACGGATTGCACATTTACTGCAGATAAGCCCCCATTAACTATTCTTTCACAATATCCATTACCCAATTCTTTAGTAAAATCGGGAAGAAAGGTCTATATCACCATAAATTCTGAAACTCCACCAATGATAAAGATGCCTGGCATTATTGGATTGTCAGTTAGAAGTGCAGAACAACAATTGGTAATTGCTGGACTAAAAAAGGGATTAGTGCATGAAATCAATGATCCTCGTGTTAAAGAAGTTATTGAAATTCAAGTGAATGGTAAAAAAATAGAACCGGGAGCTGCCATTCCCAAAGGTACCATGGTTGATTTATTTATTGGTAATGGAACCGCTGACGTGGAAGTCGAACTACCAGACCTTACCGGAAAACCATTAGATGAAGTAAATATTATCCTAGCCGGAATGAATTTACAAGTTGGCAAAGTAAATTACGAAACAAACTCCGAGGCAACTCCGGGAACAGTATTCAAACAGGCTTGTGCAACATGTACCGGACTCACCGTAAAACCTGGTGATATCATTGATTTGTGGGTAGCAGGAAGTGGGGAATAATTGTTAATTGTTAATTGTTAATTGTTAATGGTTAATGGTTAATGGTCGCAATTATATTTATTATTTCCAACTTCAAATAACCTATATTTTCTATAATTTATAATTAACAATTTACAATTAACAATTAAACAATGGAAGATATTACAGTACAAGAATTAAAACAACGCATAGATGCTCAAGAGAAATTAAACATCTTTGACGTGCGTGAGGAGCATGAATTTGATGAGTTTAACATAGGCGCAACCCTAATTCCCTTGGGAGAACTTCCAGACCGTTTAGACGAAATCGAACAATTCAAAGACGAGGAATTAATCATCCATTGTCGCTCAGGCGCTCGTTCGGGAAGAGCAAAAGATTTTCTTGAAATGCAAGGATTTACTAAGGTTAGGAATTTGTTGGGAGGAATGATTGAGTGGCAGAATCAGTGAGCAGAGTGAGCCAGTGAGCAAAGTGAGTTGTGTTTATAAACTCAAAAAGGCTTCTAGGCCTCCTTCTAGATTTTCAACTTTAAATCCTTTGGAACGTAATAATTTGCTAGCAATTAAACTTTGAGTTCCATTGTAACAAATAACTACATATTTTTTCTCTTTGGATAACTCGCTGATTCTTTCAAGTAAATAATCCAATGGAATATGTATTCCACCCAAATTAAAATCATCCCATTCCTGATTTGTTCGAATATCTAATATAGATATATTCGCAAGTTCAATTTTAAATTCTTCAGGTTTCATAATTGACATTTTTACTTTGCTCACTGGCTAACTGGCTCACTCTGCTCACTCATAACTCTCTAAACTCATACTCCCCCTGATGCCTAAACCAAGTCAATTGCTTTTTGGCATAGTGGCGACTATTTCGCTTCAATAAGCGAATCATTTCAGCCTCATCATATTCTCCACGAAGGTGGCCATAAACCTCCTTGTAGCCTAATGTTTTGAGGGCATATAGATCCTGAAATTGCTCAAATTTTTTAGCTTCTGCAACAAGGCCATTTTTCAGCATTTCATTCATTCGCTGGTCAATACGTTGGTACAAGATTTCTCTTGGACGATCTAAACAAATCTTTTGTATTTGAAAAGGTCTTTCTGCTTGTTTAGCTTTTCTTAAACTTGAATAGGGCTTGCCAGTAGTTAAACAAACTTCTAAAGCACGAACAATGCGTTGTGGATTTTGAATATCCACCTTTTCAGCATAATCGGGATCTAATTGACGTAATTCATTTGCTAAAACCTCAATCCCTTCTAAATCTAATCGTTCATTCAAGGTTTGACGCAATGCTAAATCGACTTCTGGCATTTCATCTAGTCCATCGGTTAAGGCCTTAAGATATAAACCCGAACCACCTGTGGCAATGACCACTTCATGTGTTTGAAAAAGCTTATCCAAGACTTTGAGCGCTTCGCGCTCAAAGTCACCTGGAGAAAAATACTCATGTATAGAATGTGAATCAATGAAATGATGCACCACACCACCTTGTTCTTCTTTGCTTGGTTTAGCAGTACCGATAGAAAGTTCTTTGTAAAATTGTCGTGAATCGGCAGAAATAATTTCTGTGCCATATTTCTTTGCCAATTCCACACAATAGGCTGTTTTACCTACAGCCGTGGGACCCGCAACAACTATTAATAAGCGTTTTTCTTTTTGAACCATGTCTTTCCAGATTTTGGCTTATCTACCGAATTTTTATTTGAAAAATTGGCTTCATTGCGTTTGGCAGAATCATTATTTTTCGGAGATCTTGACTTATAATTATTTCCTTTTGCTTCCTTTTTCTCAACATGAAAAATCTTCATCGGATATTTATGCTCTTCAAAAACCGGAATTTTCTTACCAATCAATTTCTCAATTTCCTTCAAATCCGCCTTTTCTTCAATATCACAGAATGAAATGGCCGTTCCTTTGGCTCCTGCCCTACCCGTTCTTCCTATTCGATGTACGTACGTTTCAGGTATATTGGGCAATTCAAAATTGATAACATATTCCAATTCATCTACATCAATACCTCGTGCAGCAATATCAGTTGCAACTAAAACTCGAGTTTTTTGAGATTTAAAATTATTCAATGCCGTTTGTCGAGCATTTTGTGATTTATTTCCATGGATCGCCTCCGCAGTAATTCCAGCTTTTAACAGCACTTTAACTACTTTATCAGCACCATGCTTGGTTCGTGTAAAAACCAAAACCGTTTTAATATTGGTATCTTCCAAAAAGCTCAACAACAAATTGTATTTATTGTTTTTATCCACAAAACAAACCGACTGGTTAATGATTTCAACAGTAGATGAAACGGGAGTAACAGTTACACGACTTGGATTGTGCAATATAGTATTTGCTAAGGCAACAATATCGGGGGGCATAGTTGCAGAAAAGAACAAAGACTGTCTCTTCTTTGGCAAAACGGCCAACAACCTTTTCACATCGTGAATAAATCCCATGTCTAACATGCGATCTGCCTCATCTAAGACAAAATATTCTACATCAGCAATGCTTAATAATCGCTGATTCATAAGGTCCAATAATCGACCAGGTGTGGCAACCAATAAATCTACTCCTGATTTTAATGCATTTACCTGCGGAGTTTGACCAACACCACCAAAAATAACTGTTGATTTGAGAGGTAGATGTCGAGCATAGGCCTCAAAACTCTCTCCAATTTGTATAGCTAATTCCCTGGTTGGGGTAACAATTAATCCTCTAATACTTCTTTTTTTATTGAAATTCTTAGTGGCATCCATCAATTGAATGATGGGTAATAAAAACGCTGCTGTTTTACCGGTACCGGTTTGGGCGCAACCCAACAAATCATTTCCTTTCAAGACTTCCGGAATGGATTGTTCTTGAATAGGAGTTAAATGTTCATATCCCTCCTCTCCTAATGCTTTTAGGATCGGTTCAATGAGGTGTAATTCTTGAAATTTCATGAATGAATTTTGAAACAGAATAATGGGAAACGAATTTTCCCCAAAGCTGATACACAAAGGTACGGATTTTCTAAAAAAAATGCTATTTTTGAAATACATAAGGTATTCAGCATACCTTGAACCTATTTAATAAAAGATTACATGACACATAAAAAGCAAAGTCTTGCTTACATCATTAGCGCTTCCTCAGTAGGAACACTTATTGAATGGTACGACTTCTATATTTTTGGAAGTTTAGCAACGGTCTTATCCACTAAATTTTTTCCAACGGATAATCCCACAGCAGCCTTTTTAAACACCCTTGCCACCTTTGCAGCGGGATTTGTAGTTAGACCTTTCGGTGCATTGGTTTTCGGACGATTGGGCGATTTAATTGGTCGAAAATACACCTTCATGGTCACTTTAATGTTGATGGGAGGTGCAACATTTGCTATCGGTTTAGTGCCTTCTTATACAACTATTGGCGCATTTGCCCCTATTTTGGTTTTAACCTTACGCCTATTACAAGGCTTAGCCCTTGGCGGTGAATATGGTGGCGCAGCAACCTATGTAGCAGAACATTCCCCAGATGAAAAAAGAGGATTTTATACCTCTTGGATTCAAACTACAGCGACAGTTGGATTAGTCATTTCTTTGGGAGTTATTATGCTTACCAAAGCTTCGATGTCAAAAGAAGCATTTGACGATTTCGGTTGGAGAATTCCTTTTTTATTATCCGCTTTAATGGTCTTGGTTTCTTTCATTATTCGCAGAAATATGTCGGAGTCGCCCTTATTTGAAAAAGCAAAAGCCGAAGGAAAGATGGCTAAAAATCCGTTAAAAGAATCTTTTGGACATAAATTAAATCTTAAATATGTGTTATTAGCACTTTTTGGTGCCACCATGGGACAAGGATTAGTTTGGTACACGGGACAGTTTTATGCACAAACCTTTCTTATTAAAATTTGCAACATAGATGATACCCAAGCCAATACCATCATGGTAATTGGTTTACTTATTGGAACACCACTATTCATCTTTTTCGGTGGATTGTCAGACAAAATTGGTCGCAAAGGAATCATGCTAGCTGGCATGTTGCTTGGAGTTATTTTCTATCGCCCGATTTTCGAAAAAATGTACCAAACGGTTAATTTAAGTAATAAGGAAAAAGTAGTAAATTCAGAAAAAATAGATCGTAAAATTACGTCTATTGATGGCACTTCTGATTCCTTGTTGACCACAACTATTTCGGCTTCCTACACGGATGGCACACAGTTTAAGAAAGTTATTAAAGTAACCAAATTGGCAGATGCATCTAAAGAAGCCCCAAAAGCAGACGAAAAAACCACTTTGCTCATCAATTCAAGTGATCGCTGGACGCTCATCCTGATGGTTTTCTTTTTAATTTCATTCGTTACCATGGCTTATGGGCCAATTGCTGCCTTTTTAGTGGAATTATTTCCCACTAAAATTCGTTATACATCTATGTCCTTACCATACCATATTGGTAACGGAATTTTTGGTGGATTAATGCCTGCCATTGCGACATTCTTGGTGACACAAGCAAAAGATGCAAATAAGGCAGCAGAAGAAGCGGGTCAAGCAGTTGTATATGCGAAACCTTATTTAGAAGGCTTAAATTATCCTTTGGCCTTAATAGGAGTTTGTGTGGTTATTGGTTTAATATACATCAAGGGAACTGGTCGCCACATGGCTGAATAGTTTCATGAAATACAAAAGAGATGAATGCATTAAAAAAAATTTTAGGGATTGTTTGGATAGGCTTGGGATTATTTGCAGGGTATTACCTCATTATTTCTCAGGCCTTACCACTTTGGAAAACAGGTGGAAACGATTTAGTACCTGCCATCATTTACACCTTTATCTTGGCACCTCTTATCACCTTGGGGATGTCCATTTTTGGTTACTATGCAGTAACTGGAGAATTTAACAATGAAATAAAATAAAGATTATACGACAACCATGAGAATTACAAACATTGCTGCCTATCAACAAGCCTATAAAAAAAGTGTGGAAAATCCAGAACAATTTTGGGCAAAAATTGCCTCCGAAAATTTCGTCTGGGACAAACCATTTACAAAAATTTTAGATTGGAATTTCAACGATTACAAAGTGAATTGGTTCGAAGATGGTCAATTGAACATCACCACTAATGCTTTGGATCGCCATGCTGCAAACCAACCGAATACGGTTGCTTTAATTTACGAACCAAACGAACCCGGAGACGACTCCGTTTCCATCACCTATAAAGAATTATTAGAAAAAGTTTCTCGATTTGCCAATGTTTTAAAAGCAAATGGCGTTCAAAAAGGCGACCGTGTGTGTATCTACATGCCGATGATTCCTGAATTGGCCATTGCCGTATTGGCAACCGCACGTATTGGAGCCATTCACTCGGTAGTTTTCGGCGGATTTTCAGCACAATCTATTGCCGACCGTATCAATGATTCGGAATGTAAAGTAGTAATTACAACTGATGGGGCTGTTCGTGGTAACAAGAAAATACCCATGAAAGAAACAGTGGATGAGGCTTTAGTGACTTGTCCATGCGTAGAAAAAGTAATTGTGGCTTCTCGAACCCACACTCCTGTTTCTATGATCAAGGGAAGAGATATTTGGTGGAAAGAGGCAGAACAAGAGGTAAGTGCGACCTGTCCAGCTGAAATAATGAATGCCGAAGACCCGCTATTTATTTTATATACTTCTGGTTCAACCGGTAAACCCAAAGGTGTGGTGCATACTTGCGGTGGTTACATGGTCTACGCAGCCTATACATTTGCAAACGTCTTTCAATACAATCCGGGTGATGTATATTTCTGTACGGCAGATATTGGTTGGATTACGGGTCACTCCTACTTGGTTTATGGTCCGCTCTTAAATGGTGCGACTTCTTTGATGTTTGAGGGCATACCAACCTATCCAGATGCAGGACGTTTCTGGGATATCATTGCTCGACACAAAGTAAATATTTTCTATACTGCACCAACAGCCATTCGTTCGCTGATGGGCTTTGGGGATTCGTTTTTGGAAAATAAAGATTTAAGTACGCTCCGCGTACTTGGTTCGGTGGGTGAACCATTAAACGAAGAAGCTTGGCATTGGTACAATGATAAAATTGGCAAAGGTAATTGTCCAATCGTGGATACTTGGTGGCAAACAGAAACGGCTGGTATCATGATTTCCCCGTTGGCGGGCATTACTGAAACTAAACCTGCTTTTGCAACCCTTCCTTTACCAGGAGTTCAGCCGATATTGGTGGACGAAAACGGTAAAGAAATTGAAGGAAACGGAGTAAATGGCAATTTATGTATCAAATACCCTTGGCCATCTATCATCCGAACCACCTGGGGAGATCATGAGCGATGTAAATCGACTTATTTCTCTACCTATCCAGGACTTTATTTTACTGGCGATGGCTGTATGAGAGATGAAGATGGTTATTACCGAATTACAGGACGAGTGGATGATGTGATGAACATTTCTGGTCACCGAATTGGCACCGCCGAGGTAGAAAATGCGATCAATTCCCATACGGGCATTGTAGAATCAGCTGTGGTAGGTTATCCACACGATATCAAAGGACAGGGCATCTACGCGTATGTAATCTGTGAACATACGCCAGAGCATCCTGATTTATTGAAAAAAGATATCTTAATGACCGTTTCAAAAATCATTGGCCCTATTGCCAAACCCGATAAAATTCAATTTGTTTCTGGCTTACCTAAAACCCGCTCAGGAAAAATCATGCGTCGTATTTTACGCAAAGTAGCTGAAGGAGATGTTTCTAATTTAGGTGATACTTCTACGCTTTTAGATCCAAGCGTGGTGGAGGAGATTATTGAGGGTGCTTTATAAATTATGAGTTATGGGTTATGAGTTATGGAAAATATTTTTTAGCCATAACTCATAACCCATAACTCATAACTCATTTTACCAAAAATACGTATACAAGAACAACAACATCACACAAACAACCACAGTTCCGACTAAGAAACTTGGGGTAAGTTTGAACATGGATGGGTCGATTTCAAGACCTTTTGGATTGTTTTTACTTTCTGGATCTGCTAATGTGATGATCACCATGGAGGTTACACAGAAAATAAATACCCAACCCATACGATCCATAAAAGGAATCATCATTGTTCCTGTTTCATCGGCGTAAGCTGTATAGAATAAACAATCGTTTACACCTGTCCAAGTTGGAATATACTTACTTAAGATAGAGAAAGTTACACCTCCGATTAAAGCGAAAAGAGCTGCTTTTGAGGTAGTACGCTTCCAGAAGAATCCTAAAGAGAATAAAGCAAAAATACCTGGAGAAACATAACCAGTGTATTCCTGAATGAATTGGAAACCACCTTTTTTATCGATGCCCATTAATGGAGTCACAATGATTGCCAACACCAAAGATGCAATTACTGCAATTTTACCAACTCTAACCAAGTTCTTTTCTGAAGCACCTGGATTTAAATAGTTCTTGTAAATATCCAAAGTAAAGATGGTAGAGATGGAATTTGCTTTACCCGCCATGGAAGCAACAACAGCTGCTGTCAAGGCCGCAAAAGAAAGCCCTTTCAAACCATTTGGCAATAAGTTCAACAAAATTGGATAGGCATTGTCCTTATTCACAACGCCGTTTGTCAACATTTCTTGTTGGAACATACCTTCTTTATGCAATAAATATGCCGCAATACCCGGTAAAACAACAATAATTGGCATCATCATTTTCAAGAAAGCTGCAAACAAAATACCATTTCTTGCCGTTGGAAGATCAGCCCCTAAAGCACGTTGTGTGATGTATTGGTTGCATCCCCAATAGTTCAAATTGATAATCCACATACCACCTATAAGTACGGTTAGTCCTGGAAGAGAAGGATAATTTTCATTTCCTTTTTGTAAAATCATGTGGAAATGCTCAGGCGCTTTGGTCATTAAATGATTCAAACCATTTAAGAAACCAGTATCTCCATAATGCTCAGAAACCATATTAAGGGCCAAATAAGCAGTAACTAATCCGCCCAAAACCAAGAAAATTACTTGGATTACATCGGTATATCCAATAACCTTCATTCCACCTAAGGTGATAATACCTGCGAAAATCGACATCCCAATCATACAGACGGTGATGGAGATTCCCGAAATAGCTGAAACAGCTAAAGCACCAAGGTATAAAATAGAAGTTAAGTTAACAGTGATGTATAACATTAACCAGAAAACGGCCATGATTAATGACACGGTTGGACTGTAGCGCTGACTCAAAAACTGAGGCATGGTGAAGATTTTGTTCTTCAAGTAAATTGGCATGAAGAAAATAGCAACAATTAATAAAGTGGCAGCTGCCATCCATTCATAGGTTGCAATGGCTAATCCCATTTTGAAACCATCTCCAGAAGTACCAATAAATTGCTCAGCAGAAATATTAGAAGCGATTAAGGAAGCTCCAATAGCCCACCAAGTTAAAGAACCTTCCGCTAAAAAGAAGTCGTTTGAAGATTCTAATTTGGCTTTTTTGCGGTTGTACACCCAATATCCATAAGAGGCAACAACAACGAAATAGAATAAAAATACGAGATAATCAAGTGTTTGTAAACCTTGTGATTGCATAGAGTTTAATTTTTTGAGGTAATAAATTTTACTAAAATAGTATATTATGGCAATAATATAAAATTTTTTTAAGGTAAAGGTTCCACCATCACCACTTCCTCCCTTTCCACAATCACTTGTCCAGCCGCTAAATCCTTGGTTTTGCGAATGTATTTTCTGGATGCCATTTGCACCGGAACGAGCTTTTCGTGCTGGCGTTTGGAGTAATAGGCTGCCAAGGAAGCAGCGCGTTCAATGACGGGTTTGGGAATGGGTTTGTTTTGAGGATTACGAATGATGACATGTGAACCGGGTACATCACGGGCATGCAACCAAAAATCAGTTTTCTTGGCATGTTTAAAGGTTAGTAGGTCGTTGGTCTTGGCGGATTTCCCTACCCAAATGTCCCAACCCATGCACTCATATTCGGCATACGGTAAGTCTTCAGCTATCTCTTTGCTGGTATTTTCTACTTTCAAATACGTTGCAAAGGGTTTTAATCCTTTTTTAGTAGAAACTTCTTGAACATCTAGCAAGGCACGTTGGTAGATCAATAATTCGCTTTGCTTTCGGTCCCAATTTTGTTGCCAAATCTCTACTTCTCTGTTGAAATTCTTAGCCTTTCGATAATAATTTTCGGCGTTTTGAATGGGACTCATTTTCGCATTCAACTTGATTTGAATGGGTTGATTGCGGTAAAAATCATCCAAAGTCACACTCGTAACTCCTTCCTGAATAGCATGTAAATTTGCCATTAAAATATGTCCGATTTCCTCCAAAGAAATACTGTTTTCTCGTTTGACTTGCTGTTTTTCTAAATCTTGGAGATACAAACTTGTCTTGGCTATTCGTTTTTCTAGATTGGAAATAATCAGATTTTTCTCCCGCTCAAATTCACCAATCGACCAATGGAAATAAAAAAGCTGATTCAAGGCCTCTATGGCTGTGGTACCCTCCCACAATAATTCAAGGGTCATAGGCACTAAACTCAATACCACACCTTTGGGTCCGAGATAAATCTTAAATTCTCCTTTTTCCTGTAAATCAAGTACTTCTTCAATCAATCCCCAGCGACCATGAATATCTTTCGATTCAAAATCTAGGTCTTGCAAATAGGCCAAGACCTCTTTTGCAAAAGTTGGGAAAACAGATTTTATTTCTCCTTGATTGGCCAAAAATGCCTCAAAAGATTGATCGATGGGTCGAGAAAGTTGCGAAATCACAATTTCTTGATCTTTCTTTAATTTCTTCTGAAATTGTCCTTGATAGTCATCATCTCTAAACAACAAGACATTTCCCCTATTGCCAAACAATTTAAAAAGCATTTTATAGCCACCTAAAAAATGAATGGAAAAGGCACGTTCATTTTCATAAAGCTCAACCTCCTGCACTTCGGCAAGTAATACTTCAGAAAATAAATCGACCGAATTTCGACCCGCTCTTCTGAAATCGTCTAAAAAAACGAGGGAGGAAAATTGTCCACCCAAATAACATTTGATCCAAAAATCCTCTCCATTTTGTCGTTCAAATCCCAACATCAACTCATCTTTTTCTTGGGAAAAAGATTGCTTCAAGCGAGCATAGCACAATTTTTGACGCAATTCTGCGACTAAAAATTTCAGGAAATAATAATTATTGTGCATTTTGCTTAAAATTTACCATGAGTACTCCAACTTCCTACCTGACACTTATTGGCAATTCTGAAGGACTTTACAAAGATAAAGGAAGTAAATTTATTGCCTATGCCTATCCGGTGAAAGATTTGGAGGAAATCAAAACGTACATCCAATTACTAAAAGAGGAACATCCGAAGTCACGACACGTGTGCTACGCTTACCGCTTGGGTTTCACCCCCGAAGAAGCTCGCTCCAACGACGACGGTGAACCCTCAGGATCAGCAGGAAAACCTATTTTAAATACCATTTTATCAAATAACTTATACTATACCTTAGTGGCAGTTGTTCGATATTTTGGGGGCACCCTATTGGGCGTTCCCGGACTCATCCATGCCTACAAGGAAGCTAGTCTGGATGCGCTGAAAGAAGAAAATATCTATATAAAAGAACCGGAGAAAATCATTCAAATTGAAATTGGTTATGCCGAATTAAATGATTTAATGAAAATTATTAAAAAATATCCGGTCAGAATAGTAAAACAAGAAATCAATAACCTTTGTACCTTTGAGTTAGCATTTAAGCTGAGTGACGAGGAAATGGTAATGAAGAAGCTTGAAGATTTTAATAAGTTAGGACTCACATCTCATAACTCATAACCCATAACCCATAACTCATAACTAAATGACCTATTTCAAACTATTCCACACCCCACACGGCACCTTGATTCAATCTTCTGAATCTGAGGTAACAAACTTTTCACAGGCAATACATTGGGATGATTTGATTAATCAAGAAAACCTTTTTGAAGCTTGTAAACACCTTTTTGAGAAAGGGACTTCCACCGATTTTAATAATCATGAAATCCTTCCTCCGGTTGGTCAACAAGAAATTTGGGCAGCGGGCGTCACCTATTTACGCAGCAAGGTGGCCCGAATGGAAGAGTCGAAAGAGTCGGGTGGTGATACGTTTTATGACAAGGTTTACTCGGCCGAACGACCAGAAATATTTTACAAGGGAAATTTATCCAGAGCCGTTGGAAATGGCGGAAAAGTTCGAATTAGAAAAGATGCGGTTTGGAATGTTCCCGAGCCAGAATTGACCCTTTTCATCAATAAAAATAAACAAATCACAGCTTATACTATTGGCAACGACATGAGCTCAAGGGATATTGAAGGCGAAAATCCTTTGTATTTACCGCAGGCAAAAGTATATGATGGCAGTGCTGGAATTGGACCTTGTTTATTGGTTCCAGAAAAACCATTGGCTTCAGAAACTGTCATCGATATGAAGATTTTCAGAGAGAAGGAATTAGTGTTTCAAGGAGACACACAAATTTCTCAGATGAAAAGAACGCACATTGAATTGGCAGAATATTTAACCAGAGAATTGAGTTTTTCGAAAGGTGTATTTTTGATGACGGGTACCTGTATTGTTCCAGACCCGCCATTTACCCTTCAAGCAAACGATCGAATTGAAATACAAATTGAACCAATAGGAACGCTCACACAAATAGTAGCAGAAAAATGACAACAGGTGAACATTTAATTGGATTTGGAACTTCCAAATCTGGTAACGATACTTTTTACGGCAAATTTGCCTCCACTGGAAATCTTTTACCCACTTCTTTTCACGAATGTACTTCGGAAGAATTAGAAGCAGCTGTGCAATTGGCCAAAGAAGCTTTCCCAATTTATCGGAAGAAAACAGATGCAGAAAGAGCTACTTTTTTACGTGCCATAGCCCAGGAAATCGTCAATATTGGTGACGAATTAATCGAAACTGCCTGTGCCGAAACAGCTCTTCCAACCGCCCGAATTCAAGGAGAAAGAGGAAGAACTACTGGACAAATTGAAGCATTTGCAACATTCATTTCTGATCCGGCCTGGACAAAAACCATAATTGATCCTGCACAGCCGAATCGCGAGCCTTTACCAAAACCCCATTTAGTCCAAAAACAAATTGCTTTAGGACCTGTGGCAGTGTTTGGGGCAAGTAATTTCCCATTGGCTTTTTCAGTAGCCGGTGGAGATTGTATTTCAGCGCTTGCTGCGGGTTGTCCTGTCGTTTTTAAAGCCCATCCCGGACATCCAAATACCTGTGAATTAGTTGGTCGCGCGATTTTAAAAGCGGCTCAATCAACTGGCATGCCGGAAGGAACTTTTTCCATGGTACATGGAAGAAAACATACAGTGGGAACCCATTTAGTTCAACATCCAAGTATCAAAGCGGTTGGATTTACAGGAAGTTACCAAGGCGGAAAAGCCTTGTTCGATTTGGCCGTTCGTCGACCGGAACCGATTCCAGTATATGCCGAAATGGGTAGTATTAACCCAGTGGTTTTACTTTCTGATCGAATTAAAACCCAGGGAGAAAGTTTAGCAGAAGGACTCTCAGGGTCCATCTGTTTAGGCGTTGGTCAGTTTTGCACCAATCCGGGATTGGTTTTACTATTAAAGCAAGATATTGATTTTCTACAAAAAGTAGCAGATAAATTGAATCAGATGCCACTTGGTACCTTCTTAAATGAAGGCATTGCTTCTGCCTTTCAAATCGGAGTAGAACAATTTACGAAGCATCCAAAAGTAAAGAAATGGACAAAAAATGAAGTTGGTCCTAATTTATTCTCTGTTGATTCAGCAGCAATTGCTCAGCATCCTGAATTATTGGAAGAAGTATTTGGTCCAAGCACCATTGCCATTGTTTGTGAAAACAAAGCTGATCTAATTCAGGTAGTAGAAAATCTACCCGGACAATTAACAGGAACCATTCAGGCAGAGAAAGAAGAACTAGAAGCAAATATGGACATTGTAGAAGCCCTCGAACAACGTGTCGGAAGAATTCTTTTGAACGGATTCCCAACAGGTGTGGAAGTTTCTGCTGCCATGGTGCACGGCGGACCTTTTCCCGCAACGACCGACTCGAGAAGTACTTCTGTTGGCACGCAGGCTATTTACAGGTTTACGCGACCTCTGTGTTGGCAGGGGTTTGAATTTTAGTCCACAAAGGTTTCCCTAATTACTTGTTTAATTTGCTTAACTTGGGAAAAATTCAAATTTCCCAAGTTTTCTACTATTCGTAGTTTATCGATAGTTTGAATTTGATCTATTGCCACCCAACCTTGAACAGTCTCTTGCTGAACCCGAACTCTTGTGGGGTATTTTTTATCCGAATGAGTAAATGGAGCAATTATTATCGTTCTCAAATTATCATTCATTTCATCAGGAGAAATAATCACACAAGGCCTTGTTTTTGCAATTTCGCTCCCCTGAGTAGGATTCAAGTTTACCAAAACAATATCATATTGTTTATATTCCAAACTATTCAAATTCTTCATCTTCAAATACGTCTGGAATCAATAATTCATCATCCTTTTGGGCATTCATCTTTTTAAATGCCTCATCCCACCCCAATCTCGGAGTTTTCAAAGGTTTTAATACAATACAATCATCTTTCATTTCTAATTCCAATTTATCGTCTAAATTATATTTTTCTAAAATTGTTTTTGGCAATCGAATCCCTTTTGAATTACCAATTGATATAATTTGAACCTCCATAGTGTAATTACATTGTAATTACAAATATAACTTAAAATTAATGAAATTAAATAGATGATTTGAAAAATTAATTGATAAATATTATCTGAGAATTGATAAAAAAAATGGCAACCACAAAAATGGCAACCACAAGGGTTGCCACTTTTCACTTTTCACTTAAATCTCCACCTCTACATTCTCAAAAACCAACCCTCCTTCTTTATCCACATCCATCATTACGGCGGAATCTTTTTGAACTTTTCCAGACAAAATCAATTTTGACAACTCATTCAAAACGGCTCTTTGCAACAAACGCTTCATTGGTCTACCTCCGAAATTTGGATCATGTCCTTCTTTGGCTAATTTCGCCAAAGCCTCCTCAGACGCCTCCAAAGTTATATTTTGCTCCGCCAATCGCTTTTGAACTTCTTTGAATTGAATACCTAAAATTTGTCGTGCATGCTCTTCTGTTAATGGTTCAAACAAAACAACCTCGTCCACACGATTTAAAAACTCTGGTCGAACTTGTTGTTTCAAAAGCGCCATCACCTCTTCTTTGGTTTCATCCAAAATAATTTGGTTGTTCCAACCTTCCATTTGTCCCATTTTTTCTTGAATCAAATGCGAACCCATATTGGAAGTCATGATGATAATCGTGTTCTTGAAATTGGCCGTTCTACCTTTATTATCGGTTAATCGACCTTCGTCTAAGACCTGCAACATGATGTTCCACACATCTGGATGCGCTTTTTCGATTTCGTCTAACAAAACAACTGAATAAGGTTTTCTACGGACTGCCTCAGTTAATTGTCCACCTTCATCATAACCAACATATCCCGGAGGCGCACCGATTAGTCGAGAAACGGTATGCTTTTCTTGGTATTCCGACATATCGATTCGCACAATTGCATTTTCATCATTGAACAAATAAGATGCCAAGGCTTTTGCCAATTCAGTTTTACCAACCCCTGTAGTTCCCAAGAAAATGAATGAGCCGATTGGACGTTTCGGATCTTGTAAACCTGCTCTACTTCTACGGACCGCATCCGAAACCAATTCAATAGCTTGGTCTTGTCCTGCGACACGTTTGTGCAATTCATCCTCCAAATGAAGCAATTTATCAATTTCAGTTTGCAACATCTTGCTCACCGGAATTCCCGTCCACTTGGCAACAACCTCAGCCACATTTTCAGCGGTCACCTCTTCCTGAAGCATATTTTCATCGCCTTTAGAAGAAGCCTGTAGATCTTTTAATTTTTGTTCAGATTCTAACAAACGACCATAACGAATCTCTGCAACCTTTCCATAATCTCCTTGTCGCTCTGCTTGCTCTGCCTCTAACTTCAACTTTTCTATTTGTTCTTTTTCAGCACGAACTGAATCTAAAACTGATTTTTCTGATTGCCATTTTGCTTTCAACACATCTCTTTTTTCAGTCAAATCAGCCAAATCATGTGTTAAAATTGTTTCTTTTTCTTTATTATTTTCCCTACGAATTGCCTCTCGTTCAATTTCCAATTGCATGATTTTTCGTTGAATGTCATCAATTTCTTCAGGAACTGAGTCAATCTCCAAACGCATTTTTGCGGCAGCTTCGTCCATTAAGTCGATTGCCTTATCTGGTAAAAAACGATCAGAAATATATCGATTTGATAATTCCACAGCTGCAATTACGGCATCATCTTGAATGCGCACTCCATGGTGTAATTCATATTTATCCTTGATACCACGCAAAATAGAAATGGCATCTGTCACATCTGGTTCTTCAACATAAACTGCCTGGAAACGACGCTCTAAGGCTTTATCTTTTTCAATATATTTTTGGTATTCTTTCAAAGTTGTAGCACCAATTGCATGCAATTCTCCACGGGCCAAAGCAGGTTTCAATAAATTGGCTGCATCCATTGCACCCTCTCCGCCTCCACCTGCACCAATTAGGGTGTGAATTTCATCGATGAATAAAACTATTTCTCCATCAGAATCCGTAACCTCTTTAATTACTGCTTTCAATCGCTCCTCAAACTCTCCTTTGTATTTGGCACCTGCAACCAATAATCCCATATCCAATGACATGATTGTTTTGGATTTCAAGTTTTCTGGCACATCACCAGAAACAATACGTTGAGCCAAACCTTCTACAATGGCTGTTTTACCAACACCTGGCTCACCCAAGAGAATCGGATTGTTTTTTGTACGACGCGATAATATCTGTAACACACGACGAATCTCCTCATCGCGACCTATCACTGGGTCAATTTTTCCAGCTTTTGCTAATTCATTTAAATTCTTACCATATTTTTCCAAAGATTGGTAAGTACCTTCTGCGTGCTGATCGTTCACTTTTCTATTTCCTCTAAGTTCTTTAATTGAATTTTTTACCTGCTCTAATTGAATGCCAAAACCTTTTAAAATTTCAGCCACCTTATCATTTCCAGCAACCAATGCCAAAAACAATAATTCCACGCTAACATACGTATCTCCAAAATCTGCTTTTAAGGTTTCTGCTTTTTGAAGAGTTGTATTCAATGAATTTCCTAAAAAAGGCTGCCCACCAGAAACCTTTGGGTATGCCTCCACCAAACTTTGAACTTTCGCTTGAATATTAGGAGTCTGAATCCCCATTTTCTTCAACAAAAAATGAATAGTCTTGGTATCCTCTTGCAAGATTGCCTGCAACAAATGCCCATTTTCAATTGCCTGCTGACCTAATCCAGAGGCAATATCCACCGCCTGCTGTATCACCAATCCTGCCTGACTTGTGTAGTTATTTGGATTCATCTTGATTTTTTTTGGAAACTATTCCGCAAATTAAAAACCAATTGAAATTTTATGATTTTTTGTCGGATTCGACGATTAAATTATTTCTAAAAATATGCCAATATGTCGCAAAATCGGCTATTTTGTCCCGAATTTCACATTTACCGCCTCCTCAAAGTTGGTCAAAGATTCTTTCAATTGAAGGATTTCAGTTTCAAAGGAATCAAAATCGCAAACCTTCGCCTTCACTTCAATGATTTCACAAATTCGATGAACTTCCAAGGCACCAAGGGTACCAGAATTTCCTTTTAAAGTATGTAATTCAGACTGAACACCTTTGCAATTGTTTTTTAAATAGGCTGTTTCAGCTGCATCAATTTGGTCCTTAGCTTCTTGAATAAACTCTTCCAACATGCCCAACACAAAACTCACCTCGCCCCCAACGGCATCTTGGAGAGATTGCAAAATTTCATGGTCAATAACAGTTGTTTCAGGAACCTCAGCCACCAAATCACTTTGCTCACTTTGCTCACTATTTTCTTGCAACCACAAGGGTTGCAACTTTTTTTCTTGCAACCACAAGGGTTGCAACTTACTTTCCACTTTGGAAAGAACCATCTCAATCAATGCACCTGCCCGAATCGGTTTTGCCAAATAATCGTCCATTCCTGCAGTCAAAAAGCGCTCTCTGTCCTCTTTCATGGCATAGGCCGTCATGGCAACTATCGGTGGTAAGCTAATCTTAGGCGTAGATTTTAGAATTTGTGTGGTTTCCATACCATCTAAACCAGGCATTTGAATATCCATCAAAACCAACTGATATGTATGTTTTTTAGATAAAATTGCAATTGCCTCCTGTCCCGAGGTTGCTGTATCAACTGTGCATCCTGCTTTTTTCAATATTTCAGATGCGACCTTCCGATTGGTCGCATTATCGTCAACCAATAATATATGTGGATTTAAATCTTTTAGAGAATTTTTGATTTCCGTAGAACTTTCCAATACTTTTTTGGCTTGAACTAAACTTGCATCACCCTCTTGCAATACGATTGTAAACCAAAAAGTACTCCCCTTGCCTTCCTCTGATTCAACTCCAATTTCTCCATCCATCATTCGGCTCAATTCCTTGGAAATTGCCAATCCAAGTCCAGTACCTCCATGCACCTTTTTGGTAGAGTTATCCAGTTGTTGAAATGAATTAAACAATTTCTGAATATTTTCTTTGCTAATTCCAACACCTGTATCGGTTACATTTACGCGAATACCAACTTTGTTGCCTTTAATTGAAACTCTTTTGGCCTCAACTGAAACCTTTCCATTTTCAGTAAATTTCAAGGCATTGGACGTTAAATTCGACAAAATCTGAAGTAAACGAGTTTCATCCGCCACTAAAACCTTTGGAATTTTTCCATCAATTTGGTATTCTAATTTATTGTTTTTCAAGGCAGCAACCTGAGAAAACAAGGCCATCAATCGATCAAAAACATCCTCAAAAACGACATCGTTGGGGTGTAAAGTCATTTTTCCTGCTTCTATTTTAGCCAAATCTAAAATATCATTTAGGATGGTCAAAAGTGTTTCAGAAGACTTTTTAATGGTCTGTACGTAATCTTTTTGCTCCGATTTCAATGGAGTTTCTGACAATAAGTCGATCATTCCAATGACCCCATTCATTGGCGTACGAATTTCATGACTCATATTGGCCAAAAACTGCTCTTTTACTTTTAAAGAATGTTCAGCTTGCTCGCGGGCCTCCACCAAATCTTTTTGATTTTTCTTCAAATCGGAAATATCACGAGCAATACCAGAAACCTCTTCAATATTTCCATTTTCCAAGAAAATCGGATTCAAATAAACTTCCATCCAGGCCTCTTCCTCTTCGCTACCTTGCAATCGAATCTCAAAATGTTGTTTAAAACCCCTAAAAGCTTGTTTGTAATGTTCTTCCAAATTTCTTTTTTCAGAAACATCTACCAATTTAAAACCCAATTTTTCAGGACTAAAATTGATTTGGGGCTCAATGTTCAATCTTTTTCGCAGTAAATCTGCATAATCGTGATTAAAGCTTGTTAAGAACATGCGTTTATTCACCGACCACATTAAGTGGGCAGAACCTTCAAAAATAGCATTCAAACGAGCCGTTTCTCTGGCCAATGCCGCCTCCGATTGTTTTCTGGCAATGGCCAAGGCCACTTGTCCAGAAATAAAGTCGAGCAATTCTAAATCTCGCTTTTCGTATTTATTGGTACGCTCGTAAGATTTCACCCCAATAATACCTGTTACTCTATCGCCAATACGCAAAGGAACACAAAGCATTACTTTGGGAACCACACCGTATAAATATATTTTCTTTTCTTTTGCCAATTGGTGAATATCCTCATCGTGTAAAATGAGGGGTTTATTGGCCATAATTGCGTATTCCGTTAGGCCATTCCCCAATTTTCTTTTAGTAAAATGTACCCGAGAATTGAAATATTCATCAATATAATAAGGGAAATACAAGAAGCTTTTTCCAGGATCATATTGGGCAATGAAGAAATTTTTCACATCAATCACCTCACCCAATTGCTTATGAATATTACTGTACAATTCATCCAAACTGGTGGCATTCACCATCACTTGGGCAATGGAAGAATACAATTTCGATGCCCTCTCTGCTCGAATTTTAGCAGTTGAGTCATGTAAAATACAACGAAAGGCTGTTGGAACTCCTTTTTCAAATCGACAAGAAACCGAACCACTGAGGTATAAACGTCTGCCATCTTTTCTGCGGACAACCCCGGTGTATTCTTCTAAAATCTCTCCTCTAATTATTTTATCAAACTGCTCTTGCGTTTGGTGAGCAAATTCAGGGTGCAAAATATCCTGCCATTTTAAATCTTTCGCCTCTTCCTGAGAATAACCCATAGTATCGCACCAGGCCTTATTCACAAACAAAAATCGACCAGATGCACCTATAATTTGTATTAAATCGGTAGTATTATCAATCAACTCCTGCAATTGGGCATTCGAACGATTCAAGGCGTCTGTCACCTTTTTACGCTCAGAAATATCTTCCCCAATGACACTTAAATATTTTTGATTTTCAACTTCAGAAACAATTGTGGATTTCACTTCCACCCATTTTATTTGTCCCGATTTAGTCACATAATCCCTTTCTCTTTCTGCAAATAATCCACCTGAATCTATGGCATTTGCAAATGAAGATCTCCGAAATTCTTGGTCATAACCTGGCACAAGTGTTGTAAAAAAATCTTTGCCATTTAATTCTTTGTCATTATAGCCCAACAACTGATGGGTATAGGTATTGGCGAAAACAATTTTCCCATCCAATGCCATGATAATCCCAAATATTTTGAGACTTTCTACGGTTTGTATGACGCTTGAGAGGGAGAGGGACATTGTTAATTGTTAATTGTTAATTGTTAATTGTTAATTGTTAATTGTTAATTGTTAATTGATAATTGATAATTGATAATTGTTAATTGTTAATTGATAATTGTTAATTGTTAATTGTTAACTGAACGAGTGTTACAAAATCTTCAACGGATAATTGTTCAGCGCGTTTATTTAAAAGGGGATGTTCAGGTAATTGCATGGATTTCAAGGCATTTCTCAAAGTTTTACGTCTTTGATTAAAGGCCAATTTTACTAAATTTTTGAATTTTTTGGGATCACAATCCAATTTTTTATCAAAATTTCTTCGCAAACGTATCACTCCTGAATTTACTTTCGGAGGGGGAGTAAATACCTCTGGCCCCAGGGAAAACATGTATTCAATATCGTAATAAGCCTGCAAAAGAACACTTAAAATTCCATAATCCTTATTTCCAGGTTTGGCTGCCAACCGAACTGCCACTTCTTTTTGTAACATTCCAACCACTTCAATGCATTGATCTTTATACTCTAAAATTCGAAAGAAAATTTGGGTGGATATGAAGTAGGGAAAATTGCCAACTATGGCAAAAGGTTTATCACCAAATATATTTTCTAGGGGATATGTCAAAAAATCTCCTTCAATCAATCGAGGACCCGTAAATTCTAGGTAATGCGTACGTAAATAGGCAACAGATTCGCGGTCAATTTCAATCAAATAAGGTGTATATTCTGTTTTTTTAACCAAAAACTGTGTTAAAACACCCATACCTGGCCCAATTTCCAACACTTGATCGTAGGCACCTTCTGGTTTTAAACCATCTACAATGGCTTCTGCCGCTTGTAAATCATTTAAAAAATGTTGCCCTAAATTCTTTTTTGCTCTTACTTGTTTCATTTTTTATCCCTGGGTTTCACTCCATTATTCCCGGAGCTTCCGCATATCCTATTTTATTCCCGGAGCTTCCGCTCCGGGCTAAGCAAGTAAAGTCCTTCGGACTTTGATGCACTTTTCACTTTTCCCTTTTCACTAATTTGATTCCATCATTAATAGAAATCCTCCCTCGTATTCAATTTCCACAAAACCATCTTCGGCGGCTTCATTTGAAGAACTTGTTCGATCTCCTAATTCTAAGGACCTATGATCAATTTCCCATTTCAAGCCTTTACTCTTTATGGTTGTAGCTTTTCCCAAAGGCATGATAGAAAGCATTGTTCCTTTAGCGTACCATTTAATAAATTTTTTAGGTAAAGGATAAATAACCGAATAGTCGTCCATCATGACCATTTTTATTTGGTCTGAAAACTTTTTTAAGGAGTGCAAATTATTAAGCGTGTGATCCATTCGCATTCCTGTCCCCCAAACGATATTTACAGCAGGATATCCTTTTTCAATCAAATACATGATTCCTTTTTCCAAATCGGTATATAACTGGTCGGGCGTGTGTACCTTTTCAAATGGGTAATCGATCACCGCTTCATCAAAATCTCTGGAAGAATCAAAATCACCTAACCAGACATCCACTTTAATTCCTAATGGCAAAACGCGTTTTAATGCCCCATCTAAAACCATCACAGTTGGTGACCATTCCAACAATTGTCCCAACAATTCCGTAGAACATGCCTCCCCATCTGCTATGATTAAAGCGGGTTCTTGTTTTTCTCGAATGATATGATGTGATGACATTAGGCTTTAAAATCTGATTTTCCGCCCGACTTCCGAATCAATTTTGTTTCTTGTATAACAATCCCTTTCGAAACAGATTTGCACATATCGTAAATAGTTAAAGCTGCCACAGAAGCTCCAACCATAGCCTCCATTTCAACTCCTGTTTTAGCTTCTAATCTACAAATACAAGTAATTTTCAAACTTTCTTCAAGAACATCAATGTTAATTTTACAAGATTCTAATCCTAGTGGGTGACACATCGGAATTAAATCGCCCGTCTTTTTAGCAGCCATGGTTCCAGCAATAATAGCAGTTTGCAGAATACCTCCTTTCTTGTTTTCCCAACCTGCTTTTTCAAATAATTCAATATTTTCTTTACCCAACCAAACGATTGATTGCGCTTCTGCTTCTCGCACTGTTATTTTCTTGGCTCCAACATCAACCATTCCTGGCTGATCATTGTCTGCAACATGACTAAATTCAATATTCATTTAAATTGGATCAAATAAATCTAATAAAATGGGTGTAATTAAAAATTCTGTTAAAGTTGCAAAAATTATAGTTATCATTCCAAATAAACCTAAATTTGATATTGCCTCAAAATCCGAAAAATAAGTAATTCCTAAACCAGCCATTAGTAAAAAAGATACAAATAACATGGCTTTACCGCAGGTTAGCAAAGTAGACCGAATGGCCTGAGAATCCTCTTTTCGAATCAACAAATAATGTGTTAAAAAGTGAATGGTATCATCAATACTTATTCCGAAAATAACTACTAAAATTAAGGCATTCGCTGGACTAAATGGAATTCCCAATAAAGCAATTATTCCTAATAAAAGGCATAATGGAATCAAATTAGGCAACAAACTTATAAGGATAAATTTTGACTTCTTGAACAAAAAGGCCATCATTAAAGAAACCACAATCAAGTCACCCAACAATCCCCAGAAAATATCAGTACGTGAACTTTTATTGGATTGGTCTAGAACATGCCCAAATCCAGTAAATTTTACTTGAACGGGCAAGCTAGATTCAATTTTATGCTTCAATTGTATTTCTTTTTTTTCCATCACTTCACTTCCTTCATCCCTAATTTTACTTGCAAAATAAAACTCTTTTTTCCCATTTAAATTAAATAATGGTTCATCTGCTCGATTGCTTATTTCTTTCAATAAATAGCGTAATTTATCTTCTGAATTTGGTATAGTAAAATACTCCATTTTACCTTGATGCAATAAATAATTAGCATATTTTAATTGAAAAATCATTGAATAAATCGCCCCAAAATTCGAATCATTACTTAATTCTTTTTCAATTTTCTCTATACCTTTCACAAAAGCCAAATTGATTGGTTGCGATTCAGCTTTGGTCCTTATTACAAATTCAAATGGCTTTAAATAACCTATATTTTTTTCAAAATAAGAAAATTCCTGTGCTAGTGCATCCTTTGATTTTACATCATTTGTAAAAAACAAAGATGTTTTTATTTGAGGAATTAGAAGTATGGAAATCAAAACAAAAAAACTAAATATTAGTAATACCTTTTTTTTCTGCTCATGGGCTAATGAATAAATCCCTGAAAAAACCTTCGTCCAAATTCCTTGATTTAAAACACTGGTTTGTTTGTAAAAAAAATTTTCATCCAAGACCAATAACAAACTTGGAACAATTACGATTGACAAAAAATAAGTGATAATAATACCTGTAAAGCCAAACAATCCAAAAAACTTTATAGCTTCAGCAGATGTAAACGATAAGGATAAAAATCCTGTTGAGGAAACCAAGGCTGTTAGAAAAGTTGCTTTCCCAACTTCCTTCAATGACTCAATAATGGCGTCTTCTTTTTTTAATCCGTGTTGAATTTTTTCATAAAAGACAGATATTAAATGAATAGAATCTGAAATACCAACCACGAAAAGGATTGGCACCAATAAATTTGATATCATATTGATTGAAAAACCAAACAGGCTCATCAAACCAAAATTCCAAAGAATTCCCATCACAACCGTTAAACAGGGAATTAGAATAAGCAAAAAATGCCGAAATAAATAATATAAAACCAATACCAATAAGGCAATGGAAACGATTGAAAAGACCAAAAAATCATTCCAAATTTTCTCCGAATAAATTGAGCGCATAACAGGTATTCCAAATAAATGAAACTTAACTTTAGAGGAGGTTACTATTTGGCGAATAGAATGAATTAATGTATCTCTACCTGGCAGGTTAAATAGTTCTTTTTCAATAGTAAAGTAACCCACAACTGATTTTTGATCCTTTGAAAAAAAGCTTTGATAAATTTTGGATCGACTTTTAAAATACTGCATAGATTCCTGAAACGAACTTTCGGATTTAAAATCGACCAATTTTTTCTCCCCACCATTTAAATTACTTGGATTGAACTCTGAAATTTTAGAAAAATAATTGGCTTTTTTAATCCCTTTTAACTGTTCAATTTCCGCAAAAACAGCATTAGCTTTGCTCCCAAAGCTACTATCAATGCCAACTTGAGATTCTAATGTAACTACAATTTGATGATTTTGACCTAAAGGAAATTTACTTTGGTACTTTTCAAAATCTTGATAAAACGATTCATTCTTTGCAAAATAACTATCGAAATCATAGGATATTTTCAATTGAGAAATCTCAAAAACCATAAATATCGAAAGAAACGAAATTGCCCACATGAAAAACTTTCGTTTACTGATGATAAATTTGAAGAATTGTTGCATTGATTCAACTCAAAATGATTATTTTAGAAAGTATTATGTAATGAGTAGTAAAATGATAAATCCAACTAAAGCTATTGAAATTATTAATCAAAACATTTTTTTACCAAAAATTGTTTCAATTCCATTAGAAAAAAGCATTGATTTTCAATTAGCAGAGGATTTGTTTGCTGACCGCGACTTCCCTCCTTTCGACCGCGTGATGATGGATGGAATTGCCACCCAGAACACAGAATCCAAAGAATGGATTCTTGAAAAAACCGTATTCGCTGGCCAAGAACAAACAAAATTACATGACCCAAATGCCTGTATTGAAATCATGACAGGTAGTCCATTGCCAGTAGGTTGCACTGCTGTAATTCCTAAAGAAGAAATTGAATTTATAAAATCTGGAGATCAAATTATTGCCAAATTCATCGGCCAAAATATTGCAAAATCACAATTTATTCATCAAAAAGGGGCCGATTTAAAAGAAAAAAGTTTACTTATTGCAAAAAATACAAAAATTACTACCTTAGAAATTGCTCTTGCTGCAACTATCGGAAAAAGTAAGCTTCCTGTATTTCAAAAACCGACAATAGCCTTAATTTCCACAGGAGATGAATTGGTTCCTGTAGACCAAGTTCCACTTCCACATCAAATAAGAAGCTCAAACATTCCAATGTTGTCGGCAACATTAGAAGCAAAAGGATTTCAAACCGAGCAAAAACATATCCCCGATTCAAAAGAATTGTTACAAACCGAAATTGAAAAAAGTTTACATTCCAATGATGTTTTAATTTTATCAGGCGGAGTTTCAGCAGGGAAAAAAGATTTCATTCCTGACGTTTTAAAAGACCTAGGTTTCGACTGTCATTTTCATAAAATTGCCCAAAAACCTGGAAAACCGCTTTGGTTTGGTACCCGAAAAAAGGATCAAAAAACTATTTTTGCCCTGCCTGGTAATCCAATTTCTACATTCATCTGTTTCAATGTGTATGTCTTACCCTTTCTTCAACAAAAAGATTTAGACTTTTTTGAAACAAAAATTTTGAACGCAAAACCCAATAATAAAGATTTAGATTTTTGGTTGCCAGCAAAATGGATTCAAAAAGGAATTGAAGCTGAAATTTTGCCAAACAATGGTTCGGGGGATTTGGTAAACTGGAAAGAAGCAGAAATTTTAGTTTGGCAAAAAGCAGGACAAAATTCTGTATATTTACCTTACATCCCCGTAAAATAAAAGGCTATGGAATTAATACTTCATCAGTTCGATCTTCCATTAAAACATACGTTCACCATAACACATGAGTCGAGGGACATACAACCTACCCTCATTGTGGAACTAACTTATAAGGGAATAAGTGGATTTGGTGAAGCAACAGAAACACCTTATTATGGTGTGACCATGCAAAAAATGATTAGCCAATTAGAGGAAATAAAACCTTTATTAGCAAAAGAGTTTCTTCCGCATCCTTCAGATTTTTGGAAAAGTGTTTCCAACAAACTTTTAGACGACCATCCTTTTGCCTTATGTGCCTTAGACGTGGCCTATTGGGATCTTTGGGGAAAATTTCATCAAAAAAAACTAGTCGATTTATGGGGATTAGATACCTCCAAAAATCCCATAACAGATTATACCATAGGCATTGACACAATTCCCAAAATGATAGAAAAAATGAAGGAAATGCCTTTTCCTTTGTATAAAATCAAATTGGGAACAAGTGAGGACATTGAAATCATAAAAGCCTTACGAAAAGAAACAGATGCCATATTTCGAGTAGATGCCAACACAGCCTGGACTCCTATACAAACCCTAGAATTCGCCCCACAACTAAAGGCCCTTGGGGTTGAATTCATTGAACAGCCACTTAAAGCCGACAATTGGGATGGCATGAAACAACTAAAAGGAAAATGTGCTCTACCCATTATTGCAGATGAATCGTGCATTTTAGAGGAAGATGTAAGCAAATGTGCAAATATTTTTGATGGCATCAACATCAAATTAATGAAATGTGGTGGCATCACTCCAGCACTTCGAATGATTGAAAAAGCGAAAAATTTGAACCTAAAGGTAATGGTGGGTTGCATGACCGAATCAACCATTGGTTGTTCCGCCATTGCTCAATTACTTCCTTTACTCGATTATGTGGATATGGATGGCTGCTTATTGGTAGATGACCAAATTTCTAAAGGTATCACTATAGATTTTGGCAAAGTAATTTATTCTAAACTCCCAGGAACAGGCGCACAACTAATTTAAATGGCGAACTATAATTTATTTTTAGACGATCTGCCTCAAAAATACATCAAAATGGATGGGGTATCCTATAAATGGATAGGCGGATCTAACTATTTATGCATCGGTTCTCACCCACAATTTCAACAAAATCTAAAAATTGGCATTCATAAATTTCCACAAAACTGGGGAAGTTCGCGTTCAAACAATGTAAAATTTGAACTTTGGGACGAATTTGAAGGCCTTTTAGCTGAAAAATTTCAACATGAAAACGCGGCATTATGTACCTCAGGTCAACTGGCGGGACAAACATGCCTATCTGTTTTAAGTCAAATCATTCCCGAATTTGAGGTAAAAGTTGCCCCAAATACGCATCCTGCCCTTTGGCCACATCATTATTATCCCACTTATTTAACTAAAGAAGAATGGATTAATAGTTTAAGGGGGATAAAACATTCAATTATAGTGAGCGATGGCATTCAATCGCCATTGATGCAAGAATTGAATTTTGATTGGGCAAAAGATTTGGATGCTAGTAACATTTTAATCGTGGATGAATCGCATCGATTGGGATTAATTCCAATAAGCATAGATACTCCCGCAACATTAATTCAAACCGCCTCACTTTCGAAAACTTTTGGAATTCCTGCAGGAATAATTTTTAGTAATTCACATATTATACATGCGATAAAAAGTCATCCCTTTTGGATTGGCTCTTCCCCGGCAAATCCAAGCTATATTTATGCAGCCTTAAATAGTCAGGATGCTTATTTAGAACAAAAAAACAAATTAGATCAATTGGTCAAAAAATTCCAAAATCAAGTATTACCTGGTCCATTGATCGTGCAAAACCATCCTTCTTTTGCCTTTAAAACACCTGAAATATTTGATAAATTCAAAGAAAATGGATTTCTACTCAACCAATTCCCCTATCCACAACCAACAGATGAACCCATTACTAGAGGTTTGATACATCCGCTTTTGAATGAAATAGATGTGGAGGAAATCATAAAAATTATGAATTATGAAATATAAATTTTGGATATTTTGCGCATTATTAATTGGATTTCAGATGAATGCACAGAAGAATTACATTGAAAATTTATTAGTGCAAAAGGATTCGTTTTTTAAACCATTGTTTGAAAATCCGGAGAAATATAGACTTCAAATACTTTATACTAAGATTACTCGCGACCAGCAAAATAAGCCTCACTTTAAAACTTATCAGTATCGAGCCAATTCAAAAGAATATTTTTATCCGGCTTCCACCGTAAAATTGGCGGCTTGTATTTTGGCCTTGGAAAAAATAAATCGCCTTAAAGAAAAAGGAATTGACAAAAATACAAGCCTAATCCATTTAAAAAACAGAGATTCGCAAATTGCTCAATTGAAAGATTCTACCTCTCAAAATGGATTACCCTCGGTAGCCCAATACATCAAAAAGATATTATTAGTTTCTGACAATGATGCCTTCAATCGGCTTTTCGAATTCATTGGTCAAGAGGAATTTAACAAACAAATGAAGCAAAAAGGCTTCAAAGATGTACGTATTGTCCACCGACTTCAATTGCCATTACCCCCAATTGAAAACAGATATTCCAATCCATTTCAATTTATAGGAGCAGATGGAAAAGTCATTTACGAGGAAGCTGAAAAATTCAATGAACATCCAATTTATTCAATATCTCATATATTTTTAGGTAAAGGTGTAATGCAAGACGATGGAAAAATAGAATACAAACCACTTGAATTTACCTTCAAAAACAGCTTTCCTTTGAAAGCCCAACATGAATTGTTGAAAAGATTGATGTTCCCCGAATCAGTAAAACCCTCCAAAAGATTTGAATTAAATAAAGAAGATTATGAGTTTTTGTACGAGTATATGTCGATGTCGCCTTTAGAATCTGACTATCCGAATTACAAATCAGACAGTACCATTCACGACAATTATTGCAAATTTCTATATTATGGTGGTGACAAAAACACTCCTCAAAATCCCAACATAAAAATTTACAACAAGGTAGGAGATGCTTACGGTTTCCTTCTCGACAATGCCTACTTCATCGATAAAAAGAATAAGATTGAATTTCTGCTAACAGCAACAATCCTATGTAATGAAGACGAAATCTTCAACGATGATAAATATGATTATGAAAAGGTAGGGTTTCCTTTTTTTAAAAAAATAGCAATTTTGGGAAATTGAGAATAGGAGAATATAAGAATATAAGAATATAAGAATCGGGCAATTTCATACATCTTACATCTTAAATCTTAAATCTTACATCTGCCTCCTTCCCCAAACCAACACCCCAATCCCAAATAACACCGCTGGAATAGACAAAATTTGTCCCATATTTAAAACCATGTGGTCTTCAAAAGAAGATTGATTTTCTTTCAAAAACTCATATAAAAAACGAAGTGTGAATAAAATAATCATAAACCAGCCTGTCAGCAGACCTTCTTGTGTTTTTTCCTTTTTTCTACTCCAAATAAACATTAGGACCAAAAATAAAACAAGACAAGACAAAGCCTCATAGAGTTGAGAAGGGTGTCGAGGAACTACCCCACTTGAAAAAGTAGCAAATTCCATATCCCGATAAAAACGGAATCCCCATGGTAAATCAGTTGGTTTGCCAATGATTTCAGAATTCATCAAATTACCCATACGGATAAAAAATCCACCCAAAGCTATGGTTGGAACGACACGATCCGTAACATATAAATAAGATTGTCCCGGATTTTTCTTTGTATACAAATAAAAGGCAATAAATAAACCAATTGCTGCCCCATGGGATGCCAATCCAGAAAAAGGCGGGGTTATCATTTGAATTAAAAATCGCAAAGGATCTTCTAAGAAAAGAGGATATTCATAAAAAACGTAATGGCCTACACGAGCGCCAATTACGGTAGCCACCATGGCGTAAATCAGTAATTGATCTGCTTGTGCAGCTGGTCGACCCTCCTTTTTAAAGATATAACTTAACACTTGAAAGCCAGCTAAAAATGCCATGGCAAACAAAAATCCATACCAACGTATAGAAAATCCAAGTACTGAAAATATTTCTGGATTGGGATTCCAATCAATTGCTAGCAGCATAAATTTGTTTTTTTGCCAAAATTAAAAATAATCATTGTCAATTTCAGTCATTTCGTCGACAAGTTCAAGAAAATAAGTTTATTGATTAAAATTGCATATATATTTGGGTATTCAAAAACCGTTTAAAAAGAAATTTAAACAAAAAAGACCATGAAAAAGTTATTTATTCAATCTGCCACTTTGTTATTCTTAGGAATGGGAATCATTTCTTGTTCAAAGGAAGATATGGGAACCACCTCTGCAGAGGTTATTAACCAAAATGCTGTTCCAGTTGCGGTTGTTAAAACTGTTAATTCAACTTATGCGAATGCAAGTACTATTGAATATTCAGTATTAGCTGCAAATAGTTTGTACAATGCCGACATTAAAACAGCAACTAGCTCAACTTCAGTTGTTTTAAACAAAGAAGGAAAAATTAAAGAAAAAGGGGTCCAAATCACTCAAGCTGAATTACCGAAAACAATTACAGATTATTTATCTGTAAAGTATCCAAGCTACACTTTCGACAATGCAGCAAAAAAAGTTGATTCTTTGATTGCAGTTAAAGGTTATAGAGTTGATTTAACCTATAATGCAGAAAAATACACAAACTTTTTTGATGCCAATGGAGGTTTTTTAGCCGAAATCAAAGGCATGATGGGTAAGCCAGGCAATATGGGACCAGGTGGAATGGGAATGGGTCCAGGTAAAAATGGCGACAAACCTGCTCCTGCTGCAACGATCACCGAAGCAGAATTACCAGCAGCGGTTAAAACAGCTATTACTGGATACACCTTTAAATCTGGAGTGTTAATTGTTGATAAATCTGGTGCTAAATTATATCATGTACATGTAGAAAAAGATGGAACGGTTTATAATTTGACTTATGATGAATCTGGTAAATTAGTAGAGAAATCATCCGAAAATGCCAAAGGTGCTGACGTAACTAAGGCAACCCTAACAACCTTACCAGATAAAATTAAAACTTATTTAGATGCTAATGCAAAGGGATGGACATTGAAGGAAGCAATTTCAATTTCTAAAGATGGTGTAATCATTCACTACCATGTAGTAGTAACAGTAGGCGGAAATTCTCAAACTTATATGTTTGACAAAGATTTAAATTTAGTAACAACTCCTGGTAAAGGTCCGAAAGACAACCAACCATTACCAAACGTAGTAGTTACTGAGTTAACAAAAGATAAAATCCCTTCTGATGTTCAAACCTATTTGAATACAAATTATGCAGGTTGGACATTAGACAAAGCAATATCTATCACAAAAGACGGAACGGTATTAGAAACTGAAGTATTCTTTAGTTTATCGGGCAAAAAATATAAGTCGGAGTTCGACGGAACTAATAAATTCCTTAGTACGAAGGTTTTATAAAAAATATCTAAACATTAATTTCATTGAAAAGCCAGACAATTGTCTGGCTTTTTCTTTTTTAAAAAAGTTTACATTCAATGTACTAAATTTTAATTTGGACTAAAACCCGAAATCAATCCATCAAAATGCTCCCATTTTATACAAATTGAAATAGGTAAAACTAATTTAGGACAAGTGTTTTTTATTTAAAACTTATTACTCGTCCTAATTATTAAACTTATGTTCAAAATCAAATTATTCCGGAAATCCGGCATGAAATTGCTATTGCTTTTTGCGTGCCAAATACTAATGATATCCCAAACAATGGGGTATTCAGAAAAAACAAACAACTTTTTTTACTCAGAAAACAAGAGTAATTCTGCACCTACCATTGGTAAATACTCAATTCAAAGTGTTAACGGATGGACAGGCGATTACAATGGTAGTACAACAACCTTCGTTTATCGAGCCGAAAACACCAATGGCGGTACTGGTATCAGTCACATGGCATTGTTGTCGTTTTGTACCAACAGTTTAATGACTCAAAGTGTGGCTTCCGTTGGAAATTATACGTCCAACAATGGAACCTACAATGATTCATCCATCCAAGGGTCAACCTGGGATAATAATGACCCTCCTACAGCTTCTTGTCAAGCTGGAGCTCAAGAAATATTAAAAATCAATGGAGTAACTGGAGGAAATGACAAATACACCTTTTTCAAATTGGTTTTGAACGGGAACTATACCGCTGTAAACGGAAAAATAACATACAAAGTCGGAACACCTCCAGGAACTGGAGCCCCTGCATGTTATGTTTTAGAAACAAATGATATAAAATTACCTAAAAAAATTACTGGAACAATTTCAGGATCGGGTCCAATTTGTGTAAATGCAACAACAACCTTTTCAACAAATTTATCTGGAGGAACTTGGAGTTCGTCAAACACAAGCGTTGCTGAAGTAAATTCAAGCGGTGTTATTACAGGAAAAGGGATCGGAACTTCTACAATTACTTATACGGTTGGTGGTAATTGTGGTGAAAGTGTGTCAAAAGATATTTCAGTAATTGGTGCTCCAAGTATAAATGTTACTGATGCTGAAAGATGTGGTCCTGGATCAGTAACTCTGTCCGCTTCAACAGATGCAGGGGGAGTAATAGATTGGTTTAACGCAAGTTCAGGCGGAAATTCATTACATACTGGCACAACCTATTCTACAAGTACAACTGCAACATTTTATGTTCAATCAAGTTTAAATGGATGTACAAGTGAACGAAAGAGTGTGGTAGGAACAATTTATAAACATCCCAACTGTTGCTTCTACTACTCCTAACTCTAATTGCGGACCAGGTACGGTTGCTCTTGGGGCTACGGCAAGTACAGGCGCTACTATCTCTTGGTTTGAAAATAGCTCAGGCGGTAGTGCTTTGACAACAGGTACTTCATATACAACTCCGTCCATCTCTACTACTACCTCGTATTGGGTGTCGGCTAGTGATGAGCATTGTACAAGCGCAAGAACTGAAGTGATTGCTACCATTTATAACATCCCAACTGTTGCTTCTACTACTCCTAACTCTAATTGCGGACCAGGTACGGTTGCTCTTGGGGCTACGGCAAGTACAGGCGCTACTATCTCTTGGTTTGAAAATAGCTCAGGCGGTAGTGCTTTAGCTACTGGTACTTCTTATACCACTACCTCCATCTCATCTTCAACTACTTATTACGTTTCAGCTACTAAAGATGGTTGTACTAGTGGTAGAACTGCTGTATTGGCAACAATTTATGCAATTCCAAGCCTCTCAGGTACTGCTTCTGCTTGCGTCGGTGCAACTACCCAATTATCTGCAACTACCTCAGGAAGCAATTGGTCAAGTTCAAATACTAGTGTTGCTACTGTAAGCTCGACTGGTCTTGTAACTGGAGTTGCTGCTGGTACTGTAACTATTACATTTTCGAATACCAATAATTGTTCTGCTACCTATCAAGTAACCGTGACTTCTTGTGAACTTCCTCAAGGAGTTTATCCAACGGAAGTAAGTCCTTCTGGATTTGCAAATGGTGTGGGAACTCGTTTGGCCGGAATTGCTTTGACAAAAGGAACAAAAAATAATTCTGCATTAATTTCAAATGCAACTCCAGGTGTGTTCTTCTTTATTACGACAATTCCAGCGAACCAATTAAACAGTGGTGGAGGAACATTTTATATAAACCAGGTAAATGTCACCAATCCTTCACCAATTGCAAATAAGTCGACTGTATTTAGCTTAAATCAGTTACAAATTACGGCTTACAAGGAAGATGGACAAACCAAAATCTCTGGATCTGTTTCGACTATTAATACAGGAAATTCATATTCAAATTCATTTAAATTCACTTATGGGAATTTATTAGGTGCTAAAAAAGTAATCTTATTTGTGAAATACGATTCGAAATCCATTTTAAATTATCCGTATGATTTAAATAATAATTTCAGAATTGCAATTGTTAATAACAATAACAATCCATTGGTTTCAGCTGTAGACTTTAGGGCTTCAACAGACTACAGTGGCACACAACTGGTAACCTCTGGCATTTCCATTTTACCAAATGCTAATACTTCGATGGTTTCAAAAACTGTTGTAGAGCCAGAAGTGGTAACATTAAAAGCTGAAGATGTTGAAATAAATGCCTACCCTAATCCATTTATCAATAAGGTCAATTTCTCCCTTGTATCCTCTAAAACAGGTTCTGGAGTCTTAAGAATTTTTGATATGAATGGAAATTTAGTTGCCACTCTTTTTGATGGAACTTTAACGGCAAATGTGACAGAAAAAATTGAATTTGCACCCAATTTATCTAAGTCATTAGACCGCTTAATCTACCGTTTTGAAAAGGATGGACAATTAATCAAATCGGGTTACATCATTCAAGGAAATTAATTTGAATTTTAAATTTTCAAAAGGCTCCAAATTTTTTGGAGCCTTTTTTTGTACCTTTAAACATGCAAAACATTGAACCTTCCTTCCAATGGGAAAATAAATACAATGCCTCTCAGGATCATAAATCGCCATTTTATGGCAGAAAATATTCCGAGACAATTTATGAACACGATATTTATGGCTATTACATTCACCCACTTTGGGATGAAATTGAATCCGAAACTCTTTACCTGAAAATCCTTTTCACAGATTATCAATTAAAATTTTCCATTATAGAACTTTTTGGAGAATGGAATGATACACTCCACAATGACATCATGTTTTTCAAACGAAAAGTAATCGATTTATTAGTAGAACAAGGGATAAAACATTTTATACTTTTCGGAGAAAATATATTCAATTTTCATGGTACTTTTGAAGACGATTATTATGCAGAATGGTTCGAAGAAGTGGAAAATGGATGGATTGCTGCACTAAATTTTCCAGAATTCGTGGAAAAGGAATGGACTAAATATCATTTGGATTATTACATCAATTTCGGTGGAAATCTTTACTTAGAAAATTGGCGAACGCTACAACCTGAACAAATATTCAAAGGAATTGATTTACTTCTTAGCAGACGACTAAACCCATAACCCGACAACAGTTTCAAACTTTTATTTTAACTTGTAAAAAAAATAATTACTTATGAAAAAATTATTAACACTCCTTCTATTAAGTTTTAGCCTAATAACCTTTGCTAAAAAACCAGATTCAAGATATTTTGAACTACGAATTTATTATTGCCATCCGGGTCGTTTAGATGCCCTATTAAATCGTTTTAGAAATCACACAACCAAGATTTTCGAAAAACATGGTATGACAAACGTGGGTTATTGGATTCCAAACAAAAATGACCAAAATGCACTGTATTATATCATGGCCTACCCTAGTCAAGCCGCAAGAGATTC
This sequence comes from Sandaracinomonas limnophila, assembly GCF_004005965.1. Lineage (GTDB taxonomy): Bacteria > Bacteroidota > Bacteroidia > Cytophagales > Spirosomataceae > Sandaracinomonas > Sandaracinomonas limnophila. The sequence continues at coordinate 124,272 of NZ_SACY01000003.1, forward strand.
TTCTTGGAAACACTTCTCAGCAGATCCTGAATGGAAAGAAGTGGCGAAAAAATCAGAGGAGACTGGTAAAATTGTAGCTCGAGTAACTAGCATTTTCATGAATGCAACGGATTTTTCTCCAAAAATCAAGAAAAATATCAAGTCGCCAGATAGAACTTTCGAAATGAGAACTTACACAGCTACTCCTGATAAAATCGAAAATGTTTTAGCTCGTTTTAGAAATCATACAACTAAATTGTTCGAAAAACATGGAATGACCAACATTGCCTATTTCAGAACTATTGAAAAAGAAGGTCAATCCAAATTACTTTATTTATTGGCACATAAAAGCGAGGAAGCAGGAAAAGCATCTTTCGATGCCTTCAGAAATGACCCAGAATGGATAAAAGTTCGAGACGAATCAGAAAAAAATGGGAAAATTGTAGAAAAAGTTGAATCCATTTTAATGAGTCCGACCGATTTCTCCACAATCAAATAATCCTTTTTCGTATCTTTGTAAGATATGAACTGGACCAAAAAAGGCTTGATCTACTGCCCAAAAGGCGAGCAAGAATGGAATGCAAACCTTTATGCACATGTAGTATGTGCAGATAATTCTTATGAGGACCGCATTCGATTATACTATTCTTGTCGCGATTCCCTTGGCAGATGTCAAGCCTCTTTTATTGATTTAAATTCGAATGACCCTTCAAAAGTCATTTACGAACATCCTGAACCCATTTTAAGTTTAGGTAAAGCTGGTTTATTCGACGACTGCGGGATCATGCCAACTTGGTTTCTTCAAAATGGAGAAGAAAAGTGGTTGTATTATATCGGCTGGACGGTTCGAAATACCATCCCCTACCACAATGCCTTAGGCTTAGCCGTTTCAAAAGATGGCATTCAATTTGAGAAAAAATTTGAAGGACCAATCCTTTCTACCATTGCTACAGAACCCTATTTCAACGGTTCGGCTTGTTTTCTTTTTGACAAAGGAAAATATAAGTGTTGGTACTTGAATTGCACTGAATGGACTCCTGATTCTGTAGGTCGATTGGAGCCCATGTACAACATTAAATATGCCGAATCAACTGATGGAATCAATTGGCAAAGAAATAATGTGGTAGCAATTGATTTCAAGGATAATGTGGAAGGTGGAATTTCTCGACCAAGTGTTATCATCGAAGATGGTATCTACAAAATGTGGTTCTCAGCACGTGCGAAAACAGATTATCGAGATAATAAATCTAGATCCTATCGCATTTATTATGCTGAATCTTTAGATGGGATTTCATGGAAAAGAAAGGATGATGAGACGGGAATTGATATCAGCTCTAATGAACAAGATTGGGATTCTCAAATGATTGAATATCCTTTGGTAATCAATCACAAAGGAAATAAAATTTTATTTTACAACGGAAATCACTTTGGTAAAACAGGTGTTGGCTACGCAGTTTTAGATAAATAATGGATTTCAGTAGATTTGATCATGATGAATTTCCTGGCTCAAAGGTTTCAAACAAACCCAAAGTAAGTGTTTGTTTAATCACCTATAAGCATGAAAATTACATTGAAAAATGCCTCGATTCCATTTTAGAACAACAAACTTCATTTGATTTTGAAATTGTTGTTGGAGAAGACCATTCTCCTGATAATACTGCAAAAATTCTAGAAGCTTATGCCCAAAAACATCCTGAAAAAATCAGAGCATTTATTCGCCCCAAAAATATAAGTGCCAAATTTAATTTTTTACATACCTTCTTCGCATGTAAAGGAGATTACATTGTTCATATAGAAGGCGACGACTATTTTTGCGACCCCAATAAACTACAAACACAAGTTGAATTTTTGGAACAAAACCCAAGCTACTCTGCCTGTTTTCACAATGCAATAATGCAATATGAAGATGAAATAGCTGTAGAAAACCACAACATTAATCCTCCAAACCAAAAAGCGATTATTCATTCTGAAGATTTTTTACAAGAAAAAGAGACTTGGTTCATGGCCACAGCTAGTGTCATGATGCGGCGAAAATTTGTAGAAACTCTTCCCGAATGGTTTTTGAAATCCAAAAGCGGAGATATTCCACTATATGTTATCTTGGCCGAACAAGGACCCATTGGATATATTGACAAAGTAATGACAGTCTATCGTCGACATTTGGAAGGTATGTCATTTACAGATAGTAATCATCAACTAATTTTTCTCCAAAATAGGGTATTTATGTATTCCAAAATCGGAGAATATACCAAGGGGAAATACAAGCCATTGATAAATTCAATTCTTGGAGACTATTATTTAATGTACCTAGACACCCATGAATTGAAAAATAATTGGATCAAAAAATTCTGCTTTTTCCTAAAAGCATTCATTTTACTTCCTAAAGGTTCAAACAAAAAATTAAAAGAAGTATTTAAATCATCACTTCTCACTAATTTTTTGAAAAAAATTCTAAAAATTTATCTTATTTTTAGAAGATAATTATTGCCATAAACCTATTTAAATGAAAAAATCATTTTTCTCAGTAAAAATGAAGTCACTTTTGTTGGCCTCATTTTTGTTGACTTCAGCCCTTTTATTTTCATTTTTCAATCAAAAATCAACTTTAATCAATGAATTAAGGAAGGATTACTTTGAAAGTCATAAGCAAAGTCCAGAGGAACTAGAAATTTATCCGGGATTAGAAGCTACCCTTTTTGCCTCGGAGCCTATGTTGAAAAATCCAACTAATATAGAAGTTGATGCACAGGGTAGAATTTGGGTACTTGAGGCATACAATTATCGTCCGGCTATCAATGGAAATCCAACCAATCCGGAAGGTGATCGAATATTGATTTTAGAAGATACCGACAAAGATGGCAAAGCAGATAAAAAAACCGTTTTTTATCAATCAAAAGACCTAAATGCTCCTTTGGGAATTGCAGTTTTAGACAATATGGTCATTGTTTCACAAAGTCCATACATCTGGAAAATGTACGATGACAATAGAGATGGGAAGGCCGACAGAAAAGAAATACTATTTCAAGGAATTGGCGGAGAACAGCACGACCACGGGGCACATGCATTTGTATTTGGACCCGATGGCAAGCTTTATTTCAACATGGGAAATGAAGGCAAACAATTATTTGATGCGAAAGGAAAACCTGTATTAGACCAGGATGGGGACCCTATCAATCAAAAAAAATATCGCCAAGGTCTAGTATTTAGATGTAACGTAGACGGAAGTAAAGTGGAAGTTTTAGGACATAATTTCCGAAATAATTATGAGGTAGCTGTTGATTCCTATGGCGCTTTATGGCAGTCAGATAACGATGACGATGGAAATAAGGGGGTACGTATCAATTCAGTTTTCGAACATGGAAATTATGGCTATGTTGATGAAATGACCGGTGAAGGCTGGTACATTTCACGTACAAATATGGAAAAAGAAGTTCCTTTAAAACACTGGCACTTAAACGACCCGGGTGTGATGCCTAATTTATTACAAACTGGTTCGGGTTCTCCAACTGGTATGATTGTGTATGAGGGAAATTTACTTCCCGAAGTTTTCCAAAACCAAATGATTCATAGCGATGCTGGACCAAATGTTGTGCGCGCCTATCCCGTGAAAAAAGCTGGTGCAGGTTATTCCGCAAGCATACAAAATTTACTATGGTCCACAAAAGACCAGTGGTTTAGACCATCTGATGTTTGTGTAGCTCCGGATGGATCGGTATTTGTATCTGATTGGTATGACCCAGGTGTGGGAGGACACCAAGCGGGCGACCAAGTAAAGGGCAGAATCTATCGAATTGCCCCTAAAGGACACTCCTATAATGTAAAGGAATTTAAATCGAATACAGTTGCAGAATGTATTGAAGAATTGAAAAATCCAAATCTTGCTCGTAGATATTTAGCATTTGAGGCCTTACAAAAAAAAGGTACTGAGGCAAAATTAGCTTTGGAAAATATGCTTGCCACAGATTCAAATCCACGAATGAAAGCAAGAGCCTTTTGGGTATTAAATCAATTAGCTCCAAGTATTGAAAGGATTGAACAATTAGCAAAAAATGAGGTACCTGAATTGAGAATGTCGGCAATTCGTGCTGCTAAACAATTGTCATTTGGCAAATGGAAACATATTGCAAAAGCCCTGGTTACAGACTCAGATATTCAGGTAAAACGAGAATTAGCCATTGCACTTCGTCATAATGGTGAGCCTTTAGCCGACGAAATTTGGTCTCAATTAGCCTTGAGCTACGACGGCGCAGACCGTTGGTATGTAGAAGCCTTGGGAATTGGAGCAGATGGCAATTGGAACCAACGATTTGAAAAAGTTTTAAGCAAGAAAAATGAGCTTTCAGAAGCTGCTTTCAATGGTATCGTTTGGCGCTCAAGAGGAAGCAAATCTCTTCCCTACTTATTAGCAATTCTAGAAAACAATCAAGATACCGACAGCAAATTGGCTTATTTTAGAGCCTTAGATTTCAACGAGAGCAAAGAAAAGTCAAACGAATTAGTCAAATTAATTCAAGGTAGATTTGCCAAAGACTTAAAAGCCCAAATGCTTTGCTTGAAACATTTAGACCCTAATTATTTTACTGAAAATCCAAACAAACTTTCTGTCTTACAAGGTTTGATTCAGCAAACAAAAGACGTTGAATACCTTGATCTAGTTTTAAAATACAAACTAGAAACAGAAAAACCGAAAGTATTGGATTATATTCTAAAAGGAAACCAACAACCAAAAGCTGCTCAAGTAATGTATGAAATTGGAGCAGGAAATTTCCTTCAAAATACTTTTGATAAAGCATCTGAAAATGACAAAAAAACGATCATAGATGCAGTGAAAAGTGTTGGAAAACCACAATCTTTGGCCTTGTTATTTGGAGCTATTACCAATCCAAAATTAAGTTTTGAAATCCAACGAGAAGCTGCAAAGCGAATAGGCAATTCATATCCATTAGAAGAAACCGTGTTATCCTATTTGAAGGACAAAAAAATACCGGAAAAACACATTCCGTCAGTGGTCGAAAGTTTATCAAGAGCATGGAGAAAGGCTATAAGAATGGAGGCGAATTCCTACCTTGGACAAAGTCTACCTAAGACCAATCACCCAGCCATTGCAGACATGGTAAAAATGACTGGTAATGCTGCAAAAGGTATTGAAACGTTTGTAAACCTTTGTGCTATGTGTCACCAAGTAAACGAAAAAGGCACCGATTTTGGACCTAAACTTTCTGAAATTGGTTCTAAATTATCCAAAGAAGGAATGTACTTATCCATTTTGCATCCAAATGCGGGTATTGGATTTGGTTTTGAAGGCTTTGATATTCAAATGAAAAATGGAGATGCTTTCCAAGGATTAATCCTTTCTAAAAATGAAACAGATATTGTATTAAAATTACCAGGCGGTACCCAACAAAGGATCAAAACATCCGGAATAAAATCGATGAAAATGATGGAAGAGTCTATGATGCCTGCCGGATTAGCCGATGGAATCAAAACCCAAGAATTAGTTGATTTAGTTGAATATTTATCAAGTTTAAAAAAGAAATAAGATGAACAGAAGAGATTTTTCTAAAATATTATCTGGAGCTGGTTTACTTCCTCTATTGGGAAGTTTTGAAACGAAGGCAAACGTTTTGGCTGAAAAAACTTTTTCCCTCAATTACGCTCCTCATTTCGGAATGTTTAAAAATTCAGCTGGAGAAAACCTGATCGACCAATTGAAATTCATGCATGAAATGGGATTCCGCGCTTTAGAAGATAATGAAATGATGGAACGACCAATTGAAATGCAAACCAAAATTGGAGAAACCCTAGCTAAATTAGATATGAAAATGGGGGTTTTCGTTGTTAAATTTGATGGCTTTTTCGACAAATCGCACATGACAACCGGAAAAAAAGAATGGACTAATAAATTCTTGGCTGCATGCCATCAAGCGGTAGAAACTTCAAAAAGGGTAAATGCTAAATGGATGACCGTTGTGCCTGGTAATTTTACCCGCGAATTACCAATGGGTATTCAAACGGGAAACGTCATTGAAAATCTCAAAAGAGCTGCTGAAATCTTTGAACCCCATCAAGTTAGCATGGTTTTAGAACCTCTTAGCGACAACCCAGACCTGTTTCTACGTCATTCTGATCAATCCTTTGAAATCTGCAAAGCAGTAGGAAGCACTGCATGCAAAACCTTGTTCGACATTTACCACATGCAAAGAAATGAAGGAAATTTAATAAAAATGATGGAGCAATGCTGGGATGAAATAGCCTATATTCAAATTGGTGATAATCCTGGACGTAAAGAACCAGGCACCGGAGAAGTAAATTATGGCAAAATTTTCGATTGGCTACGCAAGAAAAATTACCAGGGAGTACTCGGGATGGAACATGGCAACTCGATAGCAGGCAAAGAAGGAGAGCAAGCCTTGATACAAGCCTATAGAAAAGCAGATACTGCCTATTGATTTTTTAAAAATAATTTAGATATTTGCTTAACTATTTAAATAATATGGAAGCAATCATAAAAGGTTTGAATGATGGGACACGAAGAGAAATTCTTCAATTTTTAGTGGAAGGCCCAAAAAATGCGGGAGAAATTGCAAAGCAATTTTCAATTTCTAAACCAAGTATTTCGCATCATTTAGAGATTTTAAAACAATCTAATTTAATAGATGCTGAAAAAAAAGGGCAATTTGTATTTTACACTCTCAAAAAAGATGGATTTTATGCCTTGCATGAATGGTTGATGGAGTTTGCAAAACATTTTGAATTTTCAAAACCAAAAATTAGATTATAAATTGTGCTGAAATTATACATATGACTTATATACCTACTTCCCTATCCATTTTAAAAACAGAATTAAGTGGTAATTTAATAGGAATTGCTATTCAAAAATTACCTAAAAGAAGCATTTTCCAATCAATTGGCGACTACTTTTCGAGTAAATCAGGCAATGAGCGCATTAGTTTTTTGTTGGTATCTGATCAACATATTTTAAGCATCCATACTCGAGGAAATGAAATTTTGGAAAAATTAGAAATCCCCAAAACTCATATTTCAAAAATTCAAACCTGGAATAAGTCGAGCCACGAACCGCAACAATTAGACATTCAAATTGTTACAGAAACACCTGGAAAAAAGGAAGGACAAACAATTCATAAAACATTTGATTTCGAACTTTTCCCAGCGTTTTTAGGGACTAACACTTCGAAAATTGAGGTTCTATCAGAAATAGTTGAGGTAAAAAATCAATTCAATCAATTGATTGAATATTTTACAAATTGGGGGAAATAATTACTCTTCCCCTACTTTTTTATCAACACGTAAAGCAAACAATTCCTTTGATTTAAAGGCCACAATACTAACTAAGGTTAAGGTTGTGATTGCCCCGACTACAACAGATGGGATGGTACCCAATAGTTTTGCAGCCAATCCCGATTCAAAGGCTCCAAGTTCATTGGATGAACTTACAAAAATGCCATTAACTGACGATACACGACCACGCATTTCGTCTGGTGTATAAAATCGTAAAACGGTTTGTCGGATAACCACAGAAACCGAATCAAAAGCTCCTGTTAGGAAAAGTGCAACAACTGTCAATACAAAATTGGTAGAGAGCGCAAAAACCAAAGTTGCTATTCCGAATCCAAAAATAGCCAACAATAAATTTCTCCAAGCTTTTTTCAAAGGTGGGTAATAAATCATAAATGCCATAGTTGAAACAGCTCCCAAAGATGGCGCCGCACGTAAAATACCCAATCCCTCAGCACCTACTTTTAAAATATCTTCAGCAAAAATGGGTAAAATAGCCACTACCCCACCGAACAAAACGGAAAACAAATCCAAAGAAATCGCATACAGAATAATTTTTGTTTTAAATACAAATTGGATTCCTTCCTTTAAGCTTTGCCAAATCGTTTCATGGCTTTGTTTTTTGGGAGGAATAGGTTTTTTTGCAATAAAGGTAATACAAGCCATGACTACAAAAAGCAAGGCAATAACTACCCAAAGGGACCCTGAAAGTCCAATCCAAGCGTATAAAAATCCTGCCATACCAGGACCCATGATGGCCCCAACCTGCCAAAAAGAACTATTCCAAGTGGCTGCATTGGCAAACACTTCCTTGGGAACTAAAAAAGGGTTTAAAGAAGAAGCTGCAGGTGAAAAGAATCCTTTTGACAAACCGATCAAGAATATCACAAAATAAATTGCATAAATGTGAAACTGGGTATCTGTACTCACCAATTCATTGGCAGAATAAAGTAATATAAATGAGCCTAAAATAATAAAACTCAAACTGATTTGCAGGATTCGTTTCTTATCTCGGGTATCGGCAAAATGTCCTCCAAACAAGGCCAAACAAATATAGGGCACCACTTCTGCCAATCCGATTAGTCCAAGTGCTAATGGATTATGCGTAATCTTATAAATTTCATAAGATAAAATCACCTCCTGCATTAATAATGCCATTGTGAAAACAGAATTACCCACAATAAAGGCCCTAAATTCTGGAAACTTTAAGGCAGCATAAGGATCTTTGTTTTCAAAAAATGTCATAAATAAGGTAAATAATTGGTGACCAATAGGCAATCTCGGCCAAACCACGCATTTTTAAATTAGGATAAAAATAATGAATTATCAATTGAACTCCTAAAGTTATTGTGAGAGGCAGGACTTGCCAAAAACTAAAATTTGAATAAATAATCAAAGAAATTAGTAAGCCAACTATCAAAAATTCAAGTGAAATGATTAGTCTATTTTGAACCTTATTTTCTGGTTGAGCAAAATATAAAAACAATTTAAGATGATGAAAAACTAATAAAAATAGTAGAACCAAAAGAATAAGAAGTAAATTATTAAATCCCATTTGAAAAGGAATAAAAATTCCAAGTGCATAAAAGAGAGCCGTAAAAAATTCTTTTTTTAGATACTTGTTAAACCATTTAAATATTGTAGCCAACCAATAAAAAGCTATTCCAATGGACAGAATTATTCCCTGACAAATAACCTCCTGAGGCAGAAGAAAAAGTACGAATGCCAAACTAATCCCAATTCCCACCACCAACATCCAAAAGGTCCATTGAGATTTTTGCTGATTCAAATGTCGCTGATCTGTAATAGGGAAAATACTCACATCAATTTTTCGATCTAGCAAATAAATAAGCCATAAACCTAAAAAAAGAGCTATTGACAACTCTTTTTCTGGTAATTGCCCTTTTAAAATTTTATGAAAATAAATTTGAAATAATACAGCACCAATGCCCACATCTACCGACCAATGATGTAAGATTTTATACCAACGCATCTTTAAAAGATTTCACCTGTACCCTATCGCCTATTTTTACATGCCCACCAGATTGTGGTACAATTTGGATTCCAAAATTCACCTTATGATTCACCGTCCTGTACTTACTTAACTTACCTAAGAAAGTTTTGTCTAAAACGGCAGTTTGTGGATCCAAATTGATCAAATTACAACGAGCACAACATTTTTTATTTTGTAATACCAAATTACTGATTTCAATGACATCCCAGGAATCTTCTTCAAAACCCAAGTCATTTTCCACAATAATATTGGGTCTAAATCGTAACCAATCAAATGTCCCAAAATCTTTTTCAACTTCTTTAAAAGATGCTGAAGTACACAATAAAATGGGCAAAGAATCTGCAAATGAGGTAAAATTTGAATATTCTGTAATATGTTTTTGAGAAATTGTTCGGTTGTAATTGTAATTCATTTTCACCAAAAACATTTTTTCACTCAAAACCTCTGAAAACCAAAAACTTGCCTTTGCATTTAATAGAACTTGGTTCACTTCGTCATCCCAAATTTGTACCGTTTCTAAATGATTATTGAAATCCTCAAATTCAATTTCTAAAGTTTGTTCAGAAATTTTATCTTTTACAACCACCGTAGGTCCCTTCAGAAAAACTTCAAAACGGGTTAATTCAGGTCGAGTTCGTTGGGTAATAAATTTTCCATTTGTATCTACCAGCATCATTTCTCTGTCCCCCTTCAATCCCAATTGCCAAATTTCAGCTTCTTGTAAAGCAACTGGAGCTAGAGATTTGATTGGATAAATATACAAATGAGAGATTTTCACTTCTTATAGGCTTTTATAGGGTAATAAAAGTTAAATTTACCACAATTTGCTTAAGTTTGTATTTACTATGTCTTTTAAGCCTTAATTATGAAACAATTTAACGTTCGCCTATTTGTTTTTCTATTTATATATATCATCGGTTTCCAATTTTCAAATGCGCAAAATTTAAGCCTTGAAGATGCTATACAAATCGGTTTACAAAATCAGTATTCCATAAAAATATCGAAAAAGAAAGAGGACCAAGCTAAAAATGATAATACATTAGGTAATGCGGGATTTTTACCAACCATCACAGGTACAAGTAATTTAAATTATACCATTTCAGGTATTGACCAATCCTTTTTTGGAGGCCTACGTGCCCCTTTAGTGCAAACAGGCGTGGAATCGAACAACAGTGCTGCGGGAGTTACGATGGCCTGGACCTTGTACGATGGTAAAGGAATGTTTGTTTTAAGAAATCGCCTAAGAGAATTAGAAAAATTAGGTACTAAGCAAACAGAAGGAACTATTGAAGGTTTAATTGCTCAAATTAGCACAGGATATTACGAAATAATTCGCCAAAATTTACGCCTAAATAACTTCAAAAAAGGGTTAGAAATTTCAGAAGACCGCTTGAAATTAGCCAAAGATCGATTCGAAGTTGGACAAGGGTCAAAGGTCGATTTTTATTCCGCTCAAGTAGATTTTAATGAGGATAAAGCAGCATTATTAGCTCAAGAGCAAACCTTGAAAAATACCAATATTGGCTTTAACAATTTATTGGTAAGAGATTTACATACTGGAATCTCTATTTTACCCAATATAGATTTAATGCCGAAATTAAATTTAGAAGAATTAAAAACACAGGCATTAAGTCAAAACCCTCAAATTATATCTTCTTTAATCAATAAAACAATTGTACAAAACGATATTGATTTATTGAAAACCCAACAACACCCACAAATTGATTTAGTAACTGGATACAATACTTCACAAGTTAAAAATGGTGCAGGTTTTGGAGTAGAAAAAGGTATTAGCAATGTGTTTAATTATGGCTTAAGAGCTACAATAAACATCTTTGATGGTTCAAATCAGAAACGCAAAATCCAAAATGCTAAAATCAATGCTGAAATAGCAGAGATGCAGTATCAGGACTTAAGAAACAATTTGGTTTCTACACTAGAAAGAACCTATCAAACCTATCAAAATGCTTTGAATTTAATTCAATTAGAAAACGAAAATTACCTGATTGCCAAACAAAATATCGACATCGCTTTTGACCGTTACAAAGTTGGTTTTGCTACCTCTTATGAACTTAGAGAAGTGCAAAGAAATGCTGTTGCAGCTGAAACCCGATTAATTGAGGCTAAGTTCAATGCAAAATCAGCTGAAATTGAATTGATTCGCTTGAGTGGAACTTTGGTTAATTAGTTTGTTCTAATTGTTTTTGGTAAAGTTCAAAATAAGCTCCCTTTTGACTCATTAATTTGGTGTGAGTGCCTTTTTCCACAATTGAACCTTGATCTAAAACTAAAACTTGTTTAGCTAATTTTGCAGATGAAACTCTGTGACTAATTATTACGGAAGTTTTTCCATCCAAAACTTTTTTCAAATTACTAAGAATTTGATGCTCAGTATGTGTGTCAACAGCTGAAAGACAATCATCTAAAACCAACATTTCTGGATTTTTTGCGAGCGCTCTAGCAATTGAAACACGTTGTTTTTGTCCTCCAGAAAGAGTAACTCCCCTTTCTCCCAAAATAGTCTCATACTGTTGTGGGAAATCGATAATATTTTCATGCACATCCGCTAATTCTGCAGCATTTTCAATTTGCTCTTGACCTAAAGCTTCATTTCCAAATTTGATATTATCAGCAATACTTGTAGAAAACAGAAAGACATCTTGTGGAACAAAACCTAAATTGTTACGCAAATACTGCATATCCCAATCTTTCAAATTGATTCCATCCAAATAGATTATTCCAGAACTTGGATCATAAAATCTACCCATCAACAAGGCCAATGTAGATTTACCAGAACCAGTAGTACCCAAAATGGCTACAGAATCTCCTGCTTTAATTTCAAAATTCAAATTATGTAAAACCTCAATATCTGTCCCAGGATAGGTAAATGACACATTTTCAAATTTCCAATTTCCTACAATTACCTGTTTTAAACCTTTTCCATCTACCAATTCAGATTGGTAATTCAAAAACTCGTTTATTCTTTGCTGAGATGCTGCTGCGCGTTGAATTTGTGAAGAAGTCCAGCCCAAGGCAGTCACAGGCCAAGTCAGCATGAACACATACATGATGAACTCTGCAATATTTCCAATGGAAATTTGTCCGGCCATTACTTCCTTGGAACCGATAAACACAACCAATAAAGTTGAAAATCCAACTAAAAGGGAGATCAAAGGCGTAAAAAGTGAATCGATTTTTACTAAATCAATTGATTTTTTACGATAATGTGCAGAAGCCGAATCAAAATCTTTTATGGAATTGTCTTCACGAACAAATGACTTCAAAACTCGAATTCCAGAGAATGCTTCTTGGGCAAAAGTGGAAATTGATGAAAGTCCTTTTTGGATTTCCTCCGACTTTTTGATGATTAAAGAATTAACATAATAAATACTAATTGAAAGAAATGGCAAGGGTAGTAAAACATACCACATCAAAGTTTGATTTACGTGGTACATATAGTAAATAACTAAAATAAAGACAGAAATCAGATTCATCCCGTACATAATACTTGGACCCACATACATGCGTACCTTGCTTACGTCCTCTGAAATACGTGCCATTAAATCGCCCGTATTTTGTTTACGATAAAATGAAAGAGGCAAAGTTTGGTAATGTTCGTAAATTTCATTTTTAAGGTCATATTCGATGTGTCGCGACATCACAATTATTGTTTGTCGAACCAAAAAAAGGAAAAACCCCTTCATAAAGGCCATGCAAATAATCAACAAACCATAAAAAAGTAATGCAGAAGCGAAAACCTCATAAAAGGCTGTTTGTAAAGAAAAACCCTTAAATAGGAAATAAACGCCGATGGTTTCTGTGACCAAATTTAAAGCATATCGCACCAATTGAGCAGGAACTACTCCAAAAAAATTGGAGCAAAAAGTAAAAAAGATTCCTAAAAAAAGGAGCCATTTATACTTCCAAAAATATTTATTTAAATGCGCTAAAGAACCCATAATTTGATTTCATGCAAAGATAGGATGTTTCTCACAGAAAATGTTTAACTTTGTGATTCAAATTAAACGCTCTTTCTTTTCGGATGATTAACAGAAGAATACTTAGAATAAAAGCATTTCAGGCTTTATATTCTTACTACACGCAAGAACGCGCCAGACATCAAATGGCATTTGATGCATTAGATGATGCATTTTTACCAGATTTATCCTTAATGATTGCCAAGGAAGATCAAATGCCAAAGTTAGAAGGCCTAAAAAAATTAGCCTCTCTTCAACTATCCGAATTTTTCAATGAGGTTTCCAATTCCGAAGAAATTCCAAAAGAATCGTATTTAGCAGCGAGCACTGCCTTTCAAAATTACCAAAACGATATCCCTAAACTTCAAACAAGGATTTTGTCAGAAATGATGGATGAGGTTCATCAAATATATCGCAGGTATTTAAAACAGATTTATTTTATTCAAGAATTGGCTCAAATTGCCATTTGGGATGAAAACAGAAGGTTGTTGGAAAGTCCAGTTAAAACAGCAGGTTTTGCCAAAAATAAAATTTTAGCCATCCTTCCAAAATGGGTTGAATTGCAAAATGAATTCAAAAAATACCAAATTGGCTGGGATGAAGAAGAAGAGAATTTAATCAAAAAACTATTTATCGATGGCATATTACCAGATGAAGCGTTTCTAGACTATTTACCTAATGCAGGAAAAGATTTTCACAAGGATTCTGAATTTCTGATTTACCTCATTAAAAATTTTCTGTTAAAACATCCTATGATGACAGAATATTTCGAGGAAAAAGACTTAAATTGGCATTTGAATAAAGATGTTATAAAAAGTTTGACATCGAAAACTTTTAAAGCTGAGGCATTAGAAGATTTAAAAATTCAAGATATTGCTTTGCAATGGGATGAAGATGAGGTTTATTTCAAAACCTTATTTTTAGAAACATTAAAAGGAGAAGTTGAATTTGAAAAATGGATTTCAGGACAAACTCAAAATTGGGAATCTGAGCGTTTAGCGACCACCGATTTTATCATTTTGAAAATGGCTTTGGCAGAAATGATTCATTTTTCAAGTATTCCAGTAAAAGTAAGTATCAACGAGTATATTGAATTAGCAAAAAACTATTCAACTCCAAAATCCGGATTGTTCATCAACGGTGTTCTTGATGTGCTTTCGGCCAAATTGTTGAATGAAAAAATAATTAAAAAATCAGGTCGAGGATTAATCGACATAGCCAGTAAATAATTATGAACAAGTCATCTAAAGTTTTTTTAGCATTTCTTACAGGGGCAGCAACTGGAGCAATTTTAGGTATTTTATATGCACCTGACAAAGGAGAAAATACGCGTGGGAAATTATACTTTTCTTTAAACAAATACAGAGATCAATTAAAAAACTTGATCAATGATTTGGTAGAAGGAAAAGAAATTCCTGAAACGCTTGCAAAATCTGAGGGCAAGAAAGTAATTTCTGAAACAAAAGAAAAAGCCGAAAAATTGTTAGAGGATGTTGAGAAATTAATGACTCAAATCAAGGCAAAATAACCAATGAAGGCAAGGCTTTTTTTACTTCTTTTCACCTTTGGAATTATTTCTTGTGAAAACAAGCAAAAAGAAACGCCTAGTTCAACGGAATCTTCTATTCCCATTGAATTACAACCGACTCTTGAAAAAAAACCTCAAATGGTTTTCGATCAACCTTCGGTCTATTTAGGAAAAGTAAAAGAAGGGGATAGTTTGTTTCATACCTTTCACTTTAAAAATAGAGGAAATTTACCTTTGAAAATTATTTCTGTAAATACATCATGTGGCTGCACAAGTACTAAGTGGTCAAAAGATGTTATTCAACCCGGAAAGAAAGGATACATCCGAATCAAATTCAATAGCCTTGGCAGAATCGGAAAAAATTCAAAAACCATAACAGCTTACTGCAACACCCTACCCATGGATAATCAGGTAAGTTTTAAATTAGATGTTTTACCCAATAATTAAATGCAAATGATCTTATTACAAGCAAGTCCACAAGTAACACAATTAATCCTTTTTGGCGGAATTTTTGTAGTTTTCTATTTCTTTATGATTCGTCCACAACAAAAAAAGGCGAAAGAAACGAAGAAATTTATCGAAGAATTGAAATCTGGCGACAAAGTTGTAACCATTGGAGGAGTACACGGAACTATTGTTACTGTTAGAGAAAAAACTATCTTGGTAGAAGTTGATTCTTCTAAAGGGGTTCGTTTAGTATTTGAAAAATCTGCTATCTCCAAAGATGCATCTGGTAGATTAACTGAAGAATAAGATGAATAACAACAGCCTGAAACCGATGATTGGTATCACAGGCGGAATTGGATCCGGCAAATCACTCATTTGTCGGATTTTTTCTTGTTTGGGAATTCCTGTTTTCAACTCCGACCAAGTCGCAAAGAATTTAATTGAACAGGATAAGCAAATTAAAAAGCAAATCATTGATTTATTTGGACCAGATTCTTATGATCAATCAGGCAATTACCAAAGTGCATTCATCAGATCAAAAATTCTTCAAAACGACAATTTTAGACTTGAACTAAACCAAATCGTGCATCCTGCAGTTAGAAAAAAAGCAATGGAATTCCAAGCAAACCTTCCGAAGTCAATCCCTTTTGCATTATACGAGTCTGCTTTACTAACAAAGGCATCTAAACCCGAATTTATTCAAAAAATAATTTCAATAACTTGCAGTAATGAGACTAGAATAAGTCGATTAATAAAAAGAAACCTTAAACCTGAAGAGGCTATGAAACTAATTGAATTACAAGATAAAAATTATCAAAACTCACAAGAGACTGACTTTGTAATTGCTAATGACGCTCATAACAAAGTTGTACCACAGGTTTTAAGCCTATACAAAAAACTTCTACCCGCTCTCCTCTATCTACTAATTACAACCTTCTACCTTCTGCCGAGCCAAAGCATTGCCCAAACCAAATTCATGACTTTCAATATTCGTTTGGACACAAAAGATGATGGAATTAATCAATGGCCTTACAGAAAAGAACATTGTGCAGAGCTGGTAAAATACCATCAAGTTGATATTTTAGGCATGCAAGAGGCATTTGTACATCAAATAAAAGATATGGAACAACAATTGCCCGACTATAAATGGTTTGGAAGAGGAAGAGATGATGGAAAAGAGGCTGGCGAATTTTCTCCATTGATGTACAATTCAAAAAAAATAAAGTTAATTGATCAAGCAACTTTTTGGCTTTCTGATTCTTGTGAGAAAGTAGGGTTTGGCTGGGATGCAGCTTGCAGAAGGGTTGTAACCTGGGGTAAATTCCAAGAATTAAAAACAAAAAAAGTATTTTTTGTTTTTAATACCCATTTTGATCACTTAGGAAAAGTAGCACGAAGAGAAAGTTCAAAATTAGTTTTGAAAAAAATTCAAGAAATTGGCAAAAATTTCCCAACAATATTAATGGGTGATTTCAATGCGACACCCGATGAAGAACCTATTCAATTGTTGGTTGATTCAAACAATCCTAATCGGGTAATTGATGCAGAGAAAATTAGCCAAAATGGACACTATGGCCCATATAGCTCATTTAATGGATTCAAGGCAGAGCAAAAAGATCGACATATTGATTATATTTTTGTAAAGAATGGCCCAAAAGTACTTCAACATAGTACCCATTCAGAAACTTGGAATAATCTGTATCCTTCAGACCATTTTCCTGTAAGTTCACTCATTGTACTACCTTAAACATTTTGGAAAGTTAGGCATTACATTTAACTTGCAGTATGGAAAATTTTATTGTTTCTGCTAGAAAGTACAGACCTACTCTATTTGATTCGGTCGTAGGTCAAAGTCACATTACCACCACTTTAAAAAATGCTATTAAATCGCAACATTTGGCACAGGCATTTTTATTTTGTGGTCCAAGAGGGGTAGGTAAAACAACCTGTGCACGTATTTTAGCAAAAACAATCAATTGCAAAAATCTAGGAGAAGATGGTGAGGCATGTGGACAATGTGATTCTTGTAAGTCATTTCAAGAAAATACCTCATTGGCAATCCATGAATTAGATGCTGCATCTAATAACTCTGTAGATGATATCAGAAACTTGATTGATCAGGTTCGGTATCCACCTCAAGATGGTAAATTTAAAATTTACATTATAGATGAGGTTCACATGCTTTCAACTGCCGCATTTAATGCGTTTTTGAAAACATTGGAAGAGCCTCCCTCCTATGCTATTTTTATTTTAGCGACAACTGAAAAACACAAAATCCTTCCAACAATTCTATCTCGTTGTCAAATTTTTGACTTCAACAGAATTCAATGGAAAGATATGTCGGCACATTTGCTAAACATAGCTGAAAAGGAAGGAATTGCTGCGGAGAAGGAAGCCTTAGATTTAATTGCTATCAAAGCTGATGGTGGATTAAGAGATGCACTTTCAATGTTTGATTTAAATGTTACCTATTCAACAGACAATACACTTAGATATAAGAACGTATTAGAGAATCTGCATGTCTTAGATTCAGAATATTATTTTAAATTAACAGACGCATTGGCGGCACAACAACACAGTGAGGCCATGTTATTGTTGAATGAAATAATTCAAAAAGGATTTGATGGCCACCAGTTTTTAAGTGGACTAATGGAACATTTTCGTAATCTTCTTTTTGCCAAAGATCCACGCACCTTGGCATTGATGGATATTAGTGAAGAAAATAGGCTACGTTTTAAAAGTCAATCTGATCTTTTAACAGTTTCTTATTTATTATCAGCAATGAACCTATGTTCCAATGCTGAAAATAATTACAAGACATCTAAAAATCCAAGACTATTATTAGAGCTTACTTTACTAAAAATAAACTATTTGCCTTCGGTGTTTAAACCAGAAAGCACCCATTCGTCGGAGGTCGAAGCGGGAAAAAAGTAATGTCAACCTCGAAGGTTGACAAGTTAGCAAGTGAGCAAGTAAAGGAACTAACTGAAGCCAAGTCCGAAGGACTTGAACCTGTAATAGCCCATAGCGAAGCTACGGGAACGAACGAAACACCTGCAACGAACCCCAAAGGGGTTCAAGTTCAAGTAACCCGTAGTGAAACTACAGGACCTCGACCAAGTCTTTCTGGCTTAGGAATTCGTTCTAGTAAAATCCTCACAAAATCTACAATAAGTCCAAAAGAAACAGAGGCAAACTCAAACGATTTAAATCAATCAGAATCTTTCAATGAAGAACAATTGATTGCTGTTTGGAACCAAATTGCGAACCAATTTAAAGATGGAAATTTAATTAACAAGTACGTTATGATGAATCGAGAGATTCATTTAATTGATGGACAAATTCATTTAAAAGTTGAAAATGAGGTACAGGTTCAACAATTTAATGAGTCGATTCGATTAGAGTTACTAACAACATTGCGTGAGAAATTAAGAAATTCACAAATTGACATCATTTTAGATGTTTTACCTGAGCAACCTTTAGACAAAAAAGTTTTATATACCCAGGAGGATAAATATAATTTTCTGGCGGAAAAATATCCTATTTTAGTTGAAATGAAAAAGCAATTTGGACTGGATTACGAGTACTAGACTACCATCTAGTTTGACCATCTCCTACCAAAACCCATTTTTCCGTTACCAGTTTTTCTAAGGCAAAAGGTCCTCGGGCATGTAATTTCTGAGTTGATATTCCAATTTCCGCCCCCAATTCAAAAACACCACCATCTGTAAATCTAGTAGAAGCATTCCAATAAACTGCGGCGGCATCAACCACTTGTAAGAATAAATTAGCTTCAGATTCGTCTTCTGAAATAATGGCTTCCGAATGTCGAGAAGAAAAATTACTGATATGATTTAATGCCTCTGAAAGATCATTAACCACTTTTACAGAACAAGCAAAATCCAAAAACTCTCTTCCAAAATCTTCTTCTGTTGCTTTTGCTACTAATGGATAGTCCAAATTTTTGAGTAAAGCAAAACTTAGGTCATCTGCAAAAATCTTTACATTATATTTCGATAAACCATCAATTACACCCTCTAAAAAATCTTTAGCAATATTTTTATGTAATACAATTGTATCTAAAGAATTACAAACTGAAGGTCTTGAAACCTTAGCATTGATAACCACTGGAATGGCTTTAGATAAATCTGCAGTTTCTGCTACATAAGTATGACAAACCCCGGCACCTGTTTCAATCGTTGGTACCAAAGATTCTCTTCTAACGCGTTGAATTAAGGCATCACTACCTCGAGGAATAATTACATCTACATATTTGGTGGCCGACAAAAACTCCGAAA
This sequence comes from Sandaracinomonas limnophila, assembly GCF_004005965.1. GTDB lineage: Bacteria > Bacteroidota > Bacteroidia > Cytophagales > Spirosomataceae > Sandaracinomonas > Sandaracinomonas limnophila. The sequence goes on from NZ_SACY01000003.1 coordinate 143,811, forward strand.
CATATTCTCTAGCAGTTGGTAACAAAGTAACTATGTCTTTAGAAATGCCGTTATTTACTAAAGCCTCCTGAATAATTTCCACTAAAACGGAATTGGAATGCCAAGCATCTGAACCACCTCTTAACACTGCCGCATTTCCTGAACGAATACAAAGTGCAGAAACATCAACGGTAACATTGGGTCTAGATTCATAAATAATGCCTACAACACCCAAAGGAACAGCAATCTTTTTTAACAAAAGTCCATTTTTTAAAGTCTTTTCCATCAAAACTGCACCCGATGGATCAGCCAAATTGGTAATATCTCGAACGCTTTCTGCTAATGCCTTAATTCTTCCCTCATTTAATAAAAGTCGATCGCGCATGGGATTGTGGGCATCCATTTGATCCAAATCCTTCTGATTCGCTAGAATAATTTTCGTAGTATTAGCTTCTAATAAATTGGCTAAATCCAACAAAACCTGATTTTTCATTTCAGGACTTGCCATGGAAATTTCTTTACTATTTTCTCTACTTGCTTTTAATAAATGTTCAATTGTATTCACTTTTATATTTTTTAATTCAATTCACTCCTCTCTCGTCTCTAATCTCTAGTCTCTTCTAAAAATCCCTACCAAAAGATAAGTATGTCATTGCTGGTAATACACTTAAATCTTCAAAACCGTAGGCATAATCTACCTTTACATAATAACCTAATATTTTTGTACGAGCTCCAACACCCAATCCAATTAAAAATGGGTTTCTAAAATCTGTTACTGAAGCTTTGAAAGGATTCGTTTTTCCACCATATTCGTTTGTGTTGAATCCATTATTTCTAGAAAAAGGAGAATTTCCTGTCCATGCAGCACCTATATCTGTAAATCCAACCAATTGTAAATTATTAATAAATTGGCTTCTCTCTTGTCCGTTCCCAATGAGTTGCTTAACGGGTAAATGCAATTCTAAATTGACTAAAAAATGAGAATTTCCTGAAAGTTTATTAATTCCAAATCCACGCAAAGGGCCTGCAAAATCACTCATAAAAACATCTCTGTTTGCTAAACCTTCTGTTCCCAAAGGATTTGCAGTTGTTCTGCCAACATGCGTTTGAAACAACCAATTGTCCATTCCTCCCATGATTGTTTGGGGAGTTGTTGAAAAACCTCCAACAGCTTGAATATGAGAAAGTGAAATTCGAGAATTGAAAAATAGGAAATCTTTTATTTTGATATATTTCCTAAAATCAAGTAAAAATTTTGCATAACCACCGGTGGTTCTTGTAGCTTTTTGAAATTCAACTGATGCCCATGCTCTTTGGCCTTCCTCCAAATTTTCGTCAATCTGATTGACATTTTCTAATTGGTATTCTGTTTTCAATCCAGCATAACCCATTACATTATCGGGAGTTCGAAAATTGATTTGATCTATGGCTCTATTTTCGGCATAGGTACTCGAAACAACTAATTTATTTCTTAAATCAAATGGATATAAAGCTTTTAACTCAACTCGATTGAATCGTATCTTTTGGGAAGATGTGTAATCATTTTCTTGATTAAGCACTTTACGATCATATCTAATACTCCAATCCATTCGATTTTCAAGGTAATTGTATTCGCCCCACCAATTGGTATTTTTTAAATTGGACGACAAATAAATCCCTCCTCTAATCAAATGATTTTCCATCAAATCATTCATGTTTGCTTGCAAAGAATAGCCTAGCCCACGAATAGGATCCGACACAAAAGTACCTTTTAGCGGATTTAGAACTAATGAATTTTCATAAATCTGAGCTCCTTGTTTGCCTCCTGTTGAATTTTTAGCCTTTTGACTCATATTTCGTTCCAATCGGGCCTTTTTCTCTAAATTTCTTTTTAAAATCAATGAATTAGTAGTTGAATCCAAATCTGAATTTTCTGAACCAATAATTACTTCTGGCATATCTGAAATATCTGAAATAAAATTAACCTCATTTCCCTTTAACAATTCCTCATTAGGCACCCAGACAATTTGTTGTTCCAACAAATCTGTTTTCCGAACCAAAGATTCGGATACCCCCCACTGAAAAGCATCCCAATTTCCAACATTCAACATTTTTTCCTTTAATTGTTGGTTATTCAAATTAGCTACTAATAAGGATTTTCCTAATCTATTGTTTACAAAAAAATGAATTGTGCTATCAGATTTCCAATAAAAATCTTTCACATCAGCCTTTAACTTGTAAACCAAGTTTGACTTCCCTTCTTCAACATCATAAAAATACAAACCGAATTGACTTTCGTTTTTTGTGGAAATTGAAGTCGTATCGATAATTGTAGAACCAACAAATAAAATATTTTTACCTTCTTTTTCCCAATGGCCAATTGTCTTGTTCGAAGCCTCAGAAGCAATAGCATTAAATCGGTTTCTTCGTAAATCAAAAATCCCTAATTCTACCTGACCATTCCGCAAAACCTTCATCAATAATTTAGGTTGGCTAGCTGAGGCTTCTATAGAAAGCACATTCAGATCCTTTAATTCTCGCTTATTCGTCAACTTTAAATTGCCTTTGCTGCTTACAAGTGGGGCATAGGTATTTAAAAAGGTTTTTCCTTCGGCAGCATTTAAAACATATAGCGTATTGCCAGCTCCCCAAGCAAATTTAGGTCCAACGAGGCTTTCCAAACTCATCGGATCATTCAAATTTTGACTAAAAAATAGTTGCTTTTTGTTTGAACCATTGGTAACTAGGTAACAATCAAATTTGGATTGGTTTTGAATAGAAAATACTGCATATTTTCCATCAGGACTCAATTGTAATTCGGAAATATTCTTTGAGTTTGCTAAATCAACATGTGCAATGGTTTTAAATCTCTCAGGATTTACCACATTTTGGGTCACAAAACTATTTTGGTTGTAATAATATTTAAACCAATCTTGAAGAAATTTACCAAAAGGCTTTTTAAGGGTACTTGCAACAGAAGACTGCTCATTTTTAATAATTCGAGTTAAATTCAAAATGTTAGAAACTGAGGATGCCCCATACATTTTAACAATATAATTCCAAATAGATTGCCCTAACATATCAGCTTCTTTTCCCTTTGCAACTGTCAATTTTCTGATTTTGTTGTTTTGAATAGCAGAAAACATAAACTGATTCATTTCAGAAGTTTCCCCGAGGGCTGCATAAGAACAAATACCCTTAATAAACCAATCTGAAACGTTCAAAAACAAGGAATTTTGCAATACATCCTTTACAGAACCACTGTATAACATATCATTTACATAAACAGAGGCAAGTGAAGTTAGTAATTCATTTTTAAACTGTTTCAGATCATTTTTGAAGGCAATTTCAATCTTAAATCGTTCTAAATTATTAATCTTAATTTCCAAGGAATTCGAGAAACTTATACCAGAATTACTTTGAAACAAATCATCTTGAGAAGGATAAACAAAAACTTTGACCTTTTGATAAGGCGTATATCCCAATAATTGAGTCATTCTTGAAAAATCCTTTTCCAAAATCTGTAAAGTATTTTTAGCTAAATTTTCATTCTTGCCAAAATAATAAATTTCAAAGTTTTCGTTATTGATGTATTTCCAAGATTGCTTTTCGTATTGAATACGTGTTTTTTCAATTTTCCTTTGGGTTGGAAAAAACTCTTGAGCCTTCAATGTTGTAAAAAAACACAAAAGAGAAAAAACACAAAGAAAATTTTTAAAATACTTGGTAGGCATTTGACACATATTACATACCAAATTTAATGATTTAAACGGAAAATAAATGAGAAAATCGATGAATTGATACTTCTGGATTGATTTCTTTTTGATGAAGAATATTTTCGACTAATTCCTTAGCAAAATAAGGCGCCAAAGAAACCCCTTTTGAACCAAATCCGTTGAAAATACCAATGTTTTTACCTGGGATAAAACCAACAAATGGTCGCCGATCTTGTGTGGCAGGCCGAACTCCCACCAATAATTCAACAATTTGATATTCTTTTAAACCAAAGAGCTCAGCTTTTTTTTGTAAATCTTCCAAAGCTGTTTCAGAAGGAACCTGTGAAAAATCTTTCCAAGAATAAGTGGCTCCCAGTTTAAACATTTTATCGCCAATGGGTAACAAAAATCCATTTTTATTTACGATATAATCTTCTGAAGCTTCATTTGATTTTATTTTCATCAACTCTCCTTTGGCAGGCAAAAAACAAAGATGCTTAAAATAAGGATTGTTTTGTTGTGCATGAAATCCTTCTGAAAATATCACATAATCATAAAACTCTGATTCATATTCGAATTGATTAGCATCAAATTCAATTAAATTCTCATAAACAAAAGGTTTTTCAAAGACCTTTGCCTGTTGATAAAAATAAACTGCTAAAGCCTCGATTAATTTATCAACCTCGACCCAACCAGTCTTTTTTATCCAAACCCCTTCCTCGGTCCAATCTAAATACGGATGGTCAATTTGGGACTTTCGCTCTAATAACCAATCCTTCATTTCATCATTTGCGAAAGGTCTAAACAAGGGCATTGGGTGGAAAACATTTTTTCCGAGTACTTTTTCTAAAGAAGGATAAAAGGAAAATATCAGTTCGAATAGTTCATCTGCCAACCAAGTCTTTTCTAGTTTTCGACCTGTAACCGGATTAAACAAACCTCCAGCGGCAATTGAGGATGTAAAAAAAATTGTGGGAGAATTATAAATTGTTAACTCACAATTTGCATTGAGCAATTCAAATCCTAAAATACTACCAGCTAGACCCTGGCCAATGAGTAATATTTTAGGCGACTTAGGCATTTTGAACACGACGAACCTGCTCTAAAACAAATTCAACTTGACCTTCTAAAGTTCTTTGAGAAGTATCTAATTCGATCGCATCATCTGCCTTTTTCAAAGGCCCTTCAGACCGGGTCATATCAATCTGATCACGCTTTTGGAGGTTATCTAATATTGCCTCAATTGGCACATTTTCCCCTTTTTGAGCTAATTCCAATTGTCTTCTTTGGGCACGAATCAAAGGATCTGCTGTCATGAAAATTTTCAATTCAGCATTTGGAAAAACCACTGTTCCAATATCTCTACCATCCATTACAATTCCCTTATCAAGTCCCATTTTTTGTTGCTGTGCAACCATTTCATATCGAACCTCTGGAATGGATGAAATTGAACTTACCAATTCTGAAATATACATTTTGCGAATTTCAGCTTCCACATTTTCGCCATTCAAAATAGCATCAGATGCCATTGTTGAGGGATTAAATTGAAAGGTAATGTGAATTTCTTTTAAGGCTTTTTTTACCTTTTCAATATCTGAATAATTCACATTATTTCGAACAAAATACAAAGCAACTGTCCGATACATAGCCCCTGTATCTATAAAAGCATAAGATAAAGCAGCTGCTACTTTTTTAGCAGTTGAACTTTTTCCACAAGAGGAAAATCCATCAAGTGCGATGATAATTTTTTTCATTATTGATTAAAAAATTCCTCCAATAGGTAATGTACAGCCGTTGGAGCCTCATAGGTTGCATGATGTCCAACAATTGGCAAACTAACTAAAGAATGCTTGGAACCTGGGAATTGTAAATATTCTAAAATGCTATCTATTGTAAAAAAACTATCCTCTTCACCTGCAATAAACAAAAATGGTATGGAAGTTTCTTGTAAAAACGATTGAAAATCTGCTCTAACCGACATACTTTCAGTTGCCCTTGCCAAAGCCTCATTTGATAATTCTTGGTATTTGTTAATTAGAATATCTATTAGACCTTTCAATTCATCTCGCTTTGATTCCGCAAACATATTGGGCAAAAAAGTACGAATAAACACAGAAGTACCATGCTTTCTCAAGAGTTCTGCCGTTTTTGCTCTCTGTACTTTTTTCTCATCTGTATCCGCTTTAGCTGTGGAATTCACCATGGCTACCTTCAAAATTTTATCAGAATATTTTGAAGCCAATTCTAAGGCAATATAACCGCCCATGGAATGTCCTACTAAATAATAAGGTCCCTGATTTAATTCTTTTACAATTTTGTCTGCATATTCAGCAATACTTGAACAATCTGTCCAAGCAGAATAATCTATCTTTTCAATATCCCAATCCCATGAAAAGTTTGGCAAAAAATCATCCCAAATCTGAGCATCTTCTCCAAATCCATGGATAAACAAAATAGTAGGCTTCATCAATTATACGTATGTAATAATCCCACAATCACAAAAAATAAGCCTGCTAGCGCAGCAAGGCTACCTACCCAACCTATGCCTAAAAAGGTTAATAATATGGCTAATACAAGAAGTGTTACTCCTATTTTCAAGTTTGGCTCCCAATTTGAGGGTCCCTTGCCCGATTTTCTTACCTCCTTCATTTCTGCCTTAACCTCCTTAACCATTGCCTTTATTTCTTTTTTTGATAAAGCTCGGGGTGGATTATTAATCACTTCTTTTTTCACTTCAGCATCTTTTTGAGTGGACACTTCAGGCTCAACAGTAGCACCAACTAAGGCAGTTGGGGCATTATTTTCCTTTTCATTTTCTCCAGCAAATGCTACAAAATTTAGTAAAAAGAAACTCAAAAAAATGGTTAAAGCTTTCATGTTAAGCAACGACTTTCATTTGATGGAAAACGGTTTTTTCAAATTTTTCTTTGGCATAAGCCAAATCCACCGTAAAGGCTTTTACATTTTCTTTCGATGGAATTTCAAACATCGCATCGGTCATGATGGCCTCCATAATTGACCTCAATCCCCTTGCACCCAATTTATATTCCATGGCTTGTGCCACCATGTACTCCAATGCTTTTGGCTCAAATTTCAATTGTACTCCTTCCATCGTAAACAACTTTTCATATTGTTTAATCAATGCATTTTTCGGTTCCGTTAAAATCGACAAAAGTGCTTTTGCATCTAATGGATTCAAGTAGGTAATCACAGGCAATCGACCTAAAAGCTCTGGTATCAATCCAAATGACTTCAAATCTTGCGCAGTTACGTACTTCATGATTTGATCCTTTTCAAAAGAATCATGGAACATATCATCACCAGAGAAACCAATAGGACGAGAATTCAAACGCTTGGCAATGTGTCGGTCAATCCCATCAAACGCTCCCCCACAAATAAATAGTATATTCTCTGTATTTACAGCAATCATCTTTTGGTCAGGATGCTTTCTACCACCTTGCGGCGGAACATTCACTATCGAACCTTCCAATAATTTCAATAAGGCTTGTTGAACTCCTTCCCCTGAAACATCACGCGTAATGGATGGATTATCAGACTTACGTGCAATTTTATCGATTTCATCAATGAAAACAATACCACATTCTGCCTTTTCAACGTCATAATTTGCGGCTTGTAGCAAACGAGTTAAAATGGTTTCAACATCCTCTCCTACATACCCTGCTTCTGTAATTACAGTTGCATCAGCAATACAAAAAGGTACCTGCAAACGCTGTGCCAAAGTACGTGCCAAATAAGTTTTTCCAGTCCCCGTTTCTCCCACCATCAAAATATTAGACTTTTCGATCTTCACATCATCTGCTTGCTGCGGTTGCATCAAACGCTTGTAATGATTGTAAACGGCAACTGAAAGGTGTTTTTTAGCCTCATCTTGTCCAATTACATATTGGTCTAAATGAACCTTCAAATCCTTAGGCTTTACTAAATCAAATTGGTATTTTTTACTACATTTTGAAGTATTGGCGGTTGGCAATTCTTCCTTGATAACCTCAAATCCTTGACTTATACAAGCATCACAAATATGTGCTTCAAACCCAGAAAGAAGCATATTTACTTCATTTTTAGGTCTTCCACAAAACGAACAATGAGGTTTTGAATTTTTAGCCATTCCTATTGTCTTCTTAAAATTTCATCAATCAAACCATATTCCTTCGCCTCCTCTGCCTTCATCCAATAATCTCTATCAGAATCTTTCTCAATCTCATCAAAGGTTTTTCCTGAATGTTTCGCTAAAATCTCATACAACTCTTTACGAATTTTCACGATTTCACGAGCTGTGATTTCAATATCTCTTGATTGTCCTTGCGCGCCACCTGAAGGTTGGTGAATCATTACTCTAGCATGTTCCAATGCAGCGCGCTTTCCTGCTGCACCGCCTGCTAAAATTACTGCTCCCATTGAGGCTGCCAAAGATGTACAAACAGTGGCTACATCTGGACGGATATAATTCATTGTATCATAAATACCCAATCCGGCATACACTGAACCGCCCGGACTATTGATATACATAACGATATCTTTTTTGGCGTCAGTTGACTCCATGAATAACAATTGAGCAACAATGATATTTGCCATGTAATCGTCAACTGGAACTCCCATAAAAATGATTCTGTCCATGATCAAACGAGAAAAAACATCTATTTGAGCAAAACGCATCGGTCTTTCTTCAATGATGTATTGGGTCATGTCATTGATACCTGGAATAGGGCGATCACCCATTTGATTCATGTATTGATCAACTGCCAATCCATTCAATCCACGATGATGAACGGCATATTTACGAAACTCTTCTCCTGATAACTCCTTCGGAAACATATTCTTTAATATTTAAGATTCAAATTTAAGTATTTTTGAGTAAACCTCATTCAAAAAAGGTAAACATAAAACTGATTAACTAAGTTCATAAAAAAACCCCGCATTCACGGGGTTCTTTTATGAAATAATGTGACAAAATTAAAGTGCCGCAGCCAATTCTTTAAATTTATCTACATCAATTTTGCTTACTTTGGATGGAACTTTTTCAACGATTACAGCAGAAACCTTATCGTTAAATGCCTGATTGTACAAATTCATGAAATTATCTGACTTTGATTTATCAGTTAAATAACCCATGGCAATTTTATCAACCATTTCTTCCATTCCTGGCTGGTCAGCTGGCAAATAACCACCAAACTGCGCACGAACCATATCTTTAGCTTTTTCAACTACCTCAGCATACTCAACTTTTACTTCATTTTGAGTAGCAATTTCGTTTTTGATTAAGTTCCAACGAATATCTTTTTTCACATTGTCGAAATCTTGATCAATTTGCTCTGGAGTATATTTTCCTTCGTTGATTTTGATCAACCAAGTTCTCAAGAATGCATCTGGTAAATCAATCTTCACTTGGTCGATTAATGCTTTTTCAGCATCAATACGCAATAAATATTCAGCTTCACGCTTGTAATTATCTTGAATGATAGTTGTTACTTGGTCAATGAAAGACTTTTCATCAGAAGCCTTATCAGCACCTAATACTTTATCAAAAAATGCTTGGTTCATTTCAGCAGGTACTGAACGAGTAATGTCCTCTACAGCGTAAGAAACCTCACCTTTCAATTCTCCAACTTCTTCCTCTTTTTTGCCTGTTGCTAAAGCTAAAGATTTTGCATCAACAAAAACTTTATCAATTGCAAAAACTAAGGTATCACCTTTTTTAGCACCTAAAAATATCTTTTTAGATTTCTCTTGAATAGCGTGCATTGGAATAGCAGATTTCTCAACCCACTCTCCTTGAGTAAACGTACCGAAAACTAAATCACGATCTTCAACGGATTCTGGATGATTTTGCTCACCGAATTGCTTTTTAAGATTCTCTACCGTTTCATCGATTTCTTTTTTACCAGCTTTGATTTCATAGGAAGTAATGGATTTAATTTTATCCAACTCTACTTTAAAATCTCCGTGAAATCCTAAATCGTAATGAAAGGTAAATTCTGTATCTTTTTCCCAATCGATGTTTTCAGTTTCAGAAGTAGCAGGTAAAGGCTCACCCACTAATTTTAAATTATTTTCTTTGATGTAATCACCAACTGCATGTCCTAATAAATGATTGATTTCTTCAACCAATACAGAAGTTCCATACAATTTTTTAATTAAAGGCATTGGGGCATTTCCTGGACGGAAACCCTTTACATTCGCCTTGGAGCGGTACTCCTTAATTTTCTTTTCTACTTTTTCCTGATAATCAGGAGCGGAAACTACAACTGTCAAACGACCTTGTAAATCATCTGATTTGTTGAGAGAAATGTTCATACAAATTGTTTTTATGCATTAAAAAAAAAGCCCCCAAACCTATTGGTAAGAGGGCTTGCCGTTGGTGGTACGGGCGGAGGGACTCGAACCCCCATGCCTCGCGGCGCCAGATCCTAAGTCTGGTATGTCTACCAATTCCACCACGCCCGCGTTTAATTGGACTGCAAAGGTATAAATCTATTTTTATATTTCAAAAAATTGTTTGCAAATTTGGGGATTATTCAAAAGCCTATTTAAAATGGAAAGAAACTGGAAATCATTGTATCGAGTACTCATTGCATTTTTAGTATCCATCATCCTAATTTTCATTCTTTTAACTAAAATTTATCAAGGATGAAAACGCTCGACTGGATTATTCTTTTTCTAACCATTGGAGGTATTGTTGCCTATGGGGCTTGGAAGGGCCGCCAAACAAAACATTCCTTACAAGGGTTTCTATTAGCCGACCGAGAGTTACCCTGGTACCACATCCTTTTTTCTGTGATGGCTACACAAGCGTCAGCTATTACTTTTCTATCTGCACCTGGACAAGCCTACACGGATGGTATGCGTTTTGTTCAATTTTACTTGGGACTACCTCTGGCAATGATTGTTTTGTCCACAACTTTTATTCCAAATTTTTTTCAATACAAAGTTTACACGGCCTACCAAATCTTAGAAGAGCGATTTGATGCCAAAACAAGAATTCTAACCAGTATTTTATTTTTAATTCCAAGAGCCCTTTCCACCGGAGTAACCATTGCAGCGCCTTCAATAATTTTATCCTCATTGTTAGGTTGGGATTTAAGCACTACCAATATAATTACGGCTCTTGTTGTTACTGCATATTGTGTTTTAGGAGGTTCTAAAGCTATTTCTTATACTCAGATGCTTCAAATGTCTGTAGTATTATTAGGTATGATTTTGGCTGCGGTTTTCATCATTTACCAATTACCAGAAGAAGTTGGGCTCAATGAATCCCTTCATTTGGCTGGGAAAATGGGAAAAATGAATTTAATTGATTGGAAATTTGATTTAAATAATCGGTACAACATTTGGTCGGGTATCATTGGTGGCTTTTTCCTGCAATTATCTTACTTTGGAACGGATCAAAGTCAGGTTGGCAGATACCTAACTGCCAAAAACACTTCTGAAAGTAAATTGGGATTGTTGATGAATGGATTTATCAAAATTCCGATGCAATTTTTTATTCTATTAGTTGGATTACTCGTTTTCACTTTTTATCAATTCAACGAACCTCCCCTATTTTTCAACCAAAATTTGGAAAAAACTTGGAAGGAAATCCCAGCAGCTCAAGAATTAATTGTAGAAAAAAAACAGCTATTTACAGAAAAGAAAAATTTAGAATTAGCCTTAGTAAAAAACTACCAAACAACCGGTAATCTCCCACAAGAACAAAGTCAAAAATTAGCTGAATTATACGGAAAGGAAAAGAAAATCAAGGAAAATGCGATTGAAATTATTAAAAACAAATATCCCGAAAAAGACACTCAAGACAGCAATTATATTTTTTTAACATTCATTATAAATCATTTACCCATAGGAATTGTTGGGTTTCTTATTGCAATGATATTATTATCTTCAATGGGTTCCATGGCTTCTGCATTTGGTTCATTAACCTCAACCACTATGGTCGATATTTATCAACGTTTTTGGGTAACCAATAAAGGCAATCAACATTATTGGTGGGCAAGTAAGTGGATGACTATAATTTGGGGCCTATTTTGTCTGGTTGTAGCACAATATGCAAACAATATGGGCTCTCTCATTGAGGTAGTCAATATTTTGGGCTCTTGGTTTTATGGTACCATTTTGGGTGTATTTTTATGTGCCTTTTATTTACCCAAAACCAATGGAAATTCTGTTTTTTATGCAGCAATACTAGCTGAGGCAGCAGTCATTTATCTATGGAAGATAGATGCAATGGCCTTTTTATGGTTAAATGTGGTGGGATGTTTGTTGGTATTGTTATTGGCAACTGTTTTCTCCAAAATCACCGAACAACTTTAATAGAAAACTTCACAGGAACAACAGGTTTTTCAAAGAATGATCTTTGTTTTTTCATAGAATCCAAAACTGAAATTCCTGAAATCACCTTACCAAAAACCACATAATTATTGTAATATCGTTTAGCTTCTTCAGTATCTGTAACTATAAAGAATTCAGTTGAAGAGGAAGCCTTTTCAGGGTTCCCTTCATCGTATCTAGCCATGGCAATCGTTCCGCGAACAGGCCTTAATTCATCCACATATTCTGCTGGCACAAGGTAATCCAAGCGATCCTTGTATTCTCCTCCCCCTTGCATACCTGAATCATAAATATTTCTATAAAAGTATCTATCCTTGAAGTAGCCAAGTTTGACAAGTCTGATAAAGTTTGTTGTTGTCAGTGGTGTTTTATTAGATAATTCAATTTGAAAATTTCCTAATCGAGTTTCAAACTCAACCATACGTTCCGGATAATTTTTTGATTCTTTTATTAAAAATTCTTTAACTCGCAATGGGTCGATGTTCCAATTTTCTTGACAAGAAACCAAGAATAAACCAAGAAACAAACAGCTAAGTTTATACATAAAAAAAGGGGCGAAAATCCGCCCCTAATTTACTATAATTAAATCATATTATGCAGCTTTTCTTCTTGTAAAGTAAAGCACAGCAAATACAACAATTAAAATACCAGGGAAAAGCATCATGTTGCTTAGCGTAGCTTGTCCTGCAGCTAAATCTGCAGCATCTCCAGCTAAACCAGCAGCTAATTGGGTAGCTTTATGACCATCAATCCAGCCACCAATGATCGGTTGGAAGATTGAAGAAGAGAACATACCTAATCCACCCATAATTGAAAGTCCTAATGCACCAGTTTCAGGCATATTTTCTGCTACAAAACCTAACATATTTGGCCAGAAGAAACAAATTCCCAAACCATAAATAAATGCAGCAAAATATAAAGTTGATCCAGACATGCTACTCATTAAATACAAACCAATAAAGGCAAATATTGCAGAGAATAATAAAACACCTACTGTATTAATTTTAGCAATAATTGGACCAGCGAAATAACGACCCACTGCCATTAAACCTGTAACTAAAGCCAAAACTAACATTGGACTAGCACCTGCTTTAGATAAAATTGGGCCTACCCAGTTTTGAGGGCCAAATTCTGAGATTGCTGTCAATGCCATACAAGCCAACATAAACAAATACAATGGATTCAACATGGCTTTAAAGTTTGCTGCAACATTTGTGTCACCAGCTTTAGGCTTAGGAAATGTTTGACCAGCAAATAAAACTGCATATAAAACAGTTGGTAAAATAATTACCCAAACTTGAGACTGCCAAGACATTCCTGCATCAGTCATAAATTTAGAAATCAAAGAACCAACAACGATTCCACCTGGGAACCACATGTGAAAACGATTCAATTTAGTATTCATTTCGTTTCCTGAGTATGAATCCGCAATCATCGGATTACATGCCGCCTCAGTACAACCATTACCGATTCCGATCAATAAGGTAGAAATCAACAAAGTATTGTAATCAACTGCGTAAATAGTCATTAAAATACCTACAGCATGCGCTACTAACGCAATTTGCATAATCAATTTAGGACCGATAGAAGTGTAAAAAATACCCCCTAAAACCATTGCAATAGGGAATCCTAAAAACCACATGGAATTAATGGTACCTAATTCCACATTATTTAAACCTAGTTCAGAACCTAATTGTCCTAAAATACCTGCTCTAATACTAAATGAAAAGGCAGTCGTGATAAGCGCAAAGCAACTCGCGAGAAATAAACGGTTGGCATTAACAGATTGACTCATAAGATGTTATTTTGTTTAAAAGGTTTAGAATGATACTTACTCTTGAAAAATTACAATTGTAAATTGAAAAAATCTAAACAAAAAAACAAAAATATTTTTAATTAATGACACTTTTTAGACATTTTTTTAAAAATTTCTCAAAAATCTGTGGTAAAAAGTATTCGAAAAAACGAAATTTAAGGCTATTTTTGTAATTATCTAAATCGCAAAAAACTATGATACAAGGTGGAGGCGGAACTCTTGCCAAGAGTCGCCAAAGTAGAAAAATAAAAATGGGAATGATTGGTGGAAGTTTAGAAGCCTTCATTGGTGCAGTTCACAGAAGAGGTTCTCAATTAGATGGAGAAATTGAATTAGTTTGTGGGGCATTCAGCTCTAATCCAGAAAAATCAAAAGCAACAGGCGAGGCATTATATTTAAATCCTTCACGGGTTTACGGCTCTTATGAGGAGATGATTTTGAAGGAAAAAGAATTACCGGAAGGCGAGCGAATGGACTTTGTTTCCATTGTAACTCCAAATCACGTCCACTTCCCTGCTGCAAAAATGGCTTTAGAGAATGGCTTTCATGTAGTTTGCGACAAGCCTGCCACCTTAAACCTTGCAGAAGCAAAAGAATTAAAAACAATCATTGACAAAAGTGGTTTGATTTTTGCACTAACCCACAACTATACGGGCTATCCAATGGTGAAGGAGGCAAAAGCAATGGTAGATGCAGGAGATTTAGGCGAAATCAGAAAAATAATTGTTGAATATCCACAAGGATGGTTAATTGACCTAGTTGAGGCAACTGGACAAAAACAAGCCGATTGGAGAACTGACCCTGCCCGATGTGGAGCAGCTGGCGCAATTGGTGACATCGGAACGCACGCAGAAAATTTAGTAGAATACATTACAGGTTTACATATCACAGAACTTTGTGCTGATTTAACCATCTTTGTAGATGGCAGAAAATTAGATGACGATGGAAATATTCTCTTGCATTACAACAACGGCGCAAAAGGTTTATTACATTGTTCCCAAATCTGTAACGGAGAAGAAAACGATTTAAATGTTCGTATATACGGCACAAAAGCAGGTATTTCTTGGAAACAAATGGATCCGAATACATTAATTGTTAGAACACGAGATGATGGTGCGAGAATCGTTCGAACGAATGTGGGTAAATTATCAGCGAATGCAATGGCACATACTCGTCAGCCTGCAGGACACCCTGAAGGTTACGTTGAAACATTTGCCAATATTTATCGTAATTTCAGCATGGCTTTAAGAGCTAGATGGGAAGGTAAAGAAGCTGATCCGATTTATGATTTTCCAGGAATTGAAGAAGGTATTCGTGGAATGGCATTCATTGAAAATGTGGTTAGGTCAGCAAATGATCATCAAAATAAGTGGACAAAATTTGAAATTTAATTATAATAATATGTCGAAAATTAAAGTTGGAATCGTAGGAACTGGATTTATTGGACCTGCGCATATTGAGGCCTTGAGAAGGCTCCCAAATGTTGAAGTTGCAGCACTTTGTGAGGTTACTATTGAATTAGCTGAAGCAAAGGCTAAGCAATTAGGAATTCCAAGATGGTACACATTTGATGAATTGTTGAAACAAGAAGATATTCAGTCGGTACATATTTGTACGCCAAATTTCTTACATTATTCCCAATCCAAAGCAGCTTTATTAGCTGGAAAGCACGTTGTTTGTGAAAAACCTTTGGCAAAAGATTTGCATGAAGCGGAAGAATTAGTTGCTTTAGCAAAGGAATCCGGTAAAGTGAATGCAGTTCACTTTAACTTGCGTTACTATCCATTAGTACGCCAAATGAAAACCATGCGTGAGAAAGGTGATTTGGGTGAAATTTACTCTATTATCGGATCTTACTTACAAGATTGGTTGTTTTATGCAACAGATTATAACTGGCGTTTAGAACCAGACAAATCTGGCGATTCTCGTGCCATTGCAGATATTGGATCTCACTTAATGGATATCATTGAGTACATTACTGGCTTGAAAACCACAGAGGTTATGGCTGATTTCAATACAGTTCACCCAATTCGTAAAAAACCGTTAAAACCAGTAGAAACGTATTCAGGCAAAATGTTGAATCCGGAGGATTATGCGGATGTTCAAATCAATACAGAAGATACTGCACACGTTTTATTACGTTTCAGTAATGGAAATAAAGGAACTATCACTGTTTCACAAGTTTCTGCTGGAAGAAAAAATCAATTGAAATTAGAGATTTCAGGATCTAACAAAACATTTGCTTTTAACTCAGAAAGACCAAATGAAGTTTGGATTGGAAACAGGGATCAGGCGAATCAAGTTTTGATGAAAGACCCTTCTTTGGTTTATCCAGAAGCAAGAGATATCATAACCTTCCCAGGAGGACACAACGAAGGCTTCCCTGACACTTCTAAACAATTATTTAAGGAAGTTTATGCAGCGATTGAAGCAGGTAAACAGCCAGAAAATCCAACTTTCCCAACATTTGCGGATGGATATCGTGAATTATTGATTTGCGAAAAAATCTTAGAAAGTACACGTAAACAAGCTTGGGTTAAAATTTAAACCTATTTTAAAAAATGCAAACGATAAAAGGACCTGCTATATTTTTAGCACAGTTTATGGGCGACGAAGCCCCATTCAACTCATTAGACAGTATCTCTTCTTGGGTTGCAGAAAAAGGTTACAAAGGAATTCAGATTCCCTCATGGGATGCCCGTTGTATTGATTTACAAAAGGCAGCTGAATCAAAAACCTATTGCGATGAATTAAAGGGTAAATTAGCTGATAAGGGATTACAAATCACCGAACTTTCTACGCACTTACAAGGTCAATTGGTAGCAGTTAATCCTGCATACGATGAAAGTTTTGATGGTTTTGCTCCGGATTCAGTAAAAGGAAATCCAAAGGCAAGAACAGAATGGGCAGTTCAACAACTAAAATATGCAGCAAAGGCTTCTCAAAATCTAGGTTTAGATGCACATGCGACTTTTTCAGGTGCCTTGATGTGGCATACGGTTTATCCTTGGCCTCAGCGTCCTGCGGGATTAGTTGAACAAGGATTTGCTGAATTAGCAAAAAGATGGTTACCAATCTTAAATTACTTCGATGAGTGCGGTGTAGATGTTTGTTATGAAATCCACCCAGGAGAAGATTTACATGACGGTGTAACATTTGAAATGTTTTTAGACCACGTTAAAGGTCACAAAAGAGCAAATCTTCTTTACGATCCATCTCACTTTGTGTTACAAGCAATGGATTATTTGCAATACATTGATTTCTACCATGAACGCATCAAAATGTTCCATGTAAAAGATGCAGAATTTAATCCAACCGGGAAACAAGGTGTATATGGTGGATATCAGTCTTGGGTAAATCGTGCAGGTCGTTTCCGTTCATTGGGCGATGGCCAGGTAGATTTCAAAAGTATTTTCTCTAAATTAACTCAATACGGTTACAAGGGTTGGGCAGTTTTAGAATGGGAATGCTGCATCAAAGATCCAGTACAAGGAGCTACTGAGGGAGCACCATTTATTGCAAGTCATATTATCAAAGCAACTGAAAAGGTATTTGATGATTTTGCAGGAGGTGGTCCAGATGTAGAACTAAATAAACGTATTTTAGGAATATAATTTTAAAAGGGACTTCGGTCCCTTTTTTTCTCTATGGCATATTTTTTAGAAGAAACTTTCACAAAAATAGATTTTCAAAAAAATCGATTCCAAAAGGGTGAATATGAAAATTGTCGTTTTGATAATTGCAATTTTTATGAGGTTGACCTTTCTAATTCTAAATTTATCGAATGCAATTTTAAAGATTGCAATTTAAGTTTGATAAAAATTAAAAATACGGCATTTCAAGATGTTGATTTTGAATCTTGTAAAATGTTGGGAATATTGTTTGAAACATGCAATTCGTTTGGATTGCAATTTAGTTTTTTTGAATCTTCACTTAAAAGTTCTTCTTTTTTTAAATTAAAAATAAATAAAACAATTTTTAAGAATTGTTCATTAGAAGAAGTTGATTTTACCTCTTGCGAATTAATGCAATCAAAATTTGAAAATTGTAATCTATTGGGGGCGAAATTTGAAGGTACAAACTTGGAAAAAGCAAATTTTGAAACTGCTTACAATTTCAGCATCAATCCAACTTCAAACAAGTTAAAAAATGCAATTTTCTCAAGTGGGAATTTAGAAGGCTTGTTAGATTTTATCAATATTCTGATAAAATAAAAATATATTTTTTGAGTTGTTTTTATTTAACCACTAAACATCTATAAAATGGGATCCTATCACCAATCCTTATATCAAATTGTATTTGCAACAAAATACAGAGAACCTCTATTAACCAAAGAAAATCGAAATTATTTATTTAATTATATTTCTGGAATTTTCCTAAAGCGAAAATGCCTGATATTTGAAATCAATGGTGTTGAAGACCACCTTCATATTCTTTCTACATTACACCCAAGTATTTCCCTTGCTGACCTGATTAAAGAAACAAAAAATGGAAGTAATTTTTTCATTAAAGAAAATAAATTATTCAATGGATTTTCAAATTGGCAAGAGGGTTATGGAGCATTTACCTATAATCAATCCGCTAAAAATAATTTAATAAAATATATTCAAAATCAAGAAATGCATCATAAAAGAGAAAACTCTTACAATGAACTATTGAGGATGCTAAAAGAACATCAAATTGATTTTGATTTGAAATACTTTGAATAATTTTCTATGAACCACTTGCTAACGCAAGTGGCTAAGCAAGTATATCCCTTCGGGATATAGATATCATTTTAAGTCCGAAGGACTTTACTTGTATAACCCCTAGCGAAAGCTAGGGGCACTCACTGGACTCAAACTATATAAAGTCCGAAGGACTTTACCTGGATAACCCCTAGCGAAAGCTAGGGGCATTGAAAACATACACAAAATACCCTGCCCCTAACAACACAACATTCTTCACAATATACTGCCCAACTAAAGTCAAACTAAAAAAACTTGTCCAAGTTGTATTTGGCAATAATACAATCGGCATAAATGTAGTAATTAGATGAAAAATTAATGTATAAAACGCAATTTTAGTTAAAGAAGGAAATAACCAAATGAGTCCTAACACGCATTCAAAAACTCCCAAACATATTACAAATTGCGAAGGGCTCATCAACCCAGATAAGGTCACATTGAACAAGTCAGACACCAAACCTTCTGCTGGTGAAGTCCCCAAAATCTTCAAAAATCCAAACCAAACATACACTAAAGCAATCATCATTCGATTTATCCATGATGCCGTTTGCAACATTTTCAAATAATCTTTTTTTATAGCTACCATATCCTTAAACTTTTACCATTTAACTTTTAACTTTTCACTTAGTATTTATCTTTATTCGTCCAACTTAGCTCTAGTTACAGAATAACTACCTATGTTTTTTCCATGTTCTCTTCCCATAGTACAATCAGCTCTAAAATGGATTAAACCATAAACACGAGAATCCGAAGCATCTTGCGCATAATTATTAAACAAATCTGCTTTTTCAGGGAAAAAATAATTCATGACAGTTGCTCCAGCAAAAGAAAATGTAGAGTGTCCGGAAGTATAACTTGGAAAATTAGGTAAACCTACTGAAGTTTTTAAACCGTATTGTTGTGGGCGAGGACTGTAATAAAAATATTTTGTTTCCCAACATCCAATTCCAGCATCCATTAAAGCCGTACCAATAAAGGCTAATACTCGCGCCATTTTAATTTCTGAATATTTAGCAGCTAATGCCTCATTTGCTGCTATCCGATGCCAATGTCCAGGTGGCGTGTAAGAACCAGGACCATCTGCCCAATAATTTGCAATTCGAGCCTGTTCACGTGTTTGATTTTTTTGAATGGATTGTAGCTCCTCTAAATCTTTTTGAAATTCTGCAGAACCATCCACATAAGGTTTTGCTGGTCTAATTTTCTCCAATGTTACTCGATCAAAATTCCAAGTTTTTACCGCTCCATAATTTGGTAACATTGGTGGACGAATAGGAGACTCTTGAGAAGCCCATGGATTATTAATTCCAGTAGCCTTCGCATGCTCAACCAATCCAGGCACCAAGGCTTGATTATTTGCGGATCCCATTCCATCTGTTTTAGCGCGCCCCATTACCTTGGTTGCTACATCTGCACCTAATTTTAAGCCGGCTGACACATCAGAGGTAACATTTTTACCAGCCCAAATACCAATGTTTTTTGCTTCATCTAATTTAGACTTCAAATAGTCCGCTTCTCCAGGAAACATAGCTAATAAAATCTGATAGGAAGCCTGAGCTACTACGGCCTCTTCGGATGGATAGGCAGGTAAGGTAGAAACAGGTAATAAAGGTTTAATTTGTGTATCAACTGTATAGGCAGCGGGACGATTATACGTATATTTTGCCTTCCAAGTTGTTATCAAAGCATCATATTGGGCAACGCTTAAATAGGCCAAGGCACGAGCAGTATAAGGTGGATTTGCAAACGGGAACATGGGGTCTGCCTTAGGATTTGCTGCATCTGGAACCGGATAAACACCATTTGCATTCGCTGCCGGTGGCAAATTATAGAGTGCAGCCAATTCTCTTGCAATTTCATTCCAACGATATACCGCCCCAGCACCCCAATAATTTACAGCTTGGGACTGTTCCGGACTTAATTTTCCTACAACATTATTTTTCAAGGAATCTAATTCCTTCAAATAGCTTGCATCCTTTACATCCAATGGCTTTGAAACAGTAATTTCTGAACCATTTGCCAAAACAAAAGTCTTCCAATTACCTCCAGATTCATTTAATGATGCAGGCAAATATGGCTCAGCAACCGTTTCTAACTCTAATTTTGTACAAGACTGAAGTAAGAGATAGGATGTAAGAAGTAAAAGGTATGAGGGGATAAGGGATAATATATTTTTATATTTTTTATTTAATATTTTCATGACTATTTCAGTAAAGTAAATTGATATAAAAGTCCTACAGAATAGGTGGTCATTTGCGCAGTATTAACACCCTGAAGTACATGTTGAATTCGAGCATTAACTCCTATATTCTTTGGTTGATATTTTCCATAAATTCCCACACTTGTCATCATCGTTTTGTTAGTTGGGAATGGCATATCATTCCTTCGCATATTATCACCCGATACGCATGCAAAGTGATCAACATACAATTCAACCTGGTTATCCCATTTCAGATAACCTACCTTAAAACTAGCCTCCATTGCATCAGGAACATCTGCTGTTGCGGTATTGATCATTGTAATTCCATTCAAATACGAATCACGATCTAATTTACTTACACCACGAAGGTGGTAACCAACAAGTGCATTGGTATAAAACTTTGTATTTGGAATTTGATAGGTAAGCATTCCACGAACTTGTAAATCTGTAGCCTTATTACCAATTGATAAAGGCATGAATTCCGAAACATAATTGGAAACTGGAACAGTTATACCACCAACAAATTGAGAATTAAGTCCTTTAGAAATTTGAACTTTTTGTTTTACCCAAATTCCTGCATCCTGAATACCCTTCTGTCCTAACAAATTCCCAGCACTTGCATTTGTTTGCACATAAGGAATAGAAGCAATTAGATTGGTATTATCTTTAAGGCCATAAGCAGCCATTAACATGTAAGATTGGGTTGAAACAGTACCCAAATTTTGATTATCACGAAATAAGGTATTTTCCCAATACTGATTCCAAGATGTATTTGAATAGATTACTGCAGCACAAATATCCTTTTTAGCCATATAAACATGGTCATTAGGCATTTGCGCTATGATTTGATTTCCTAAACCTACAAACAGGAATAGGAAAAAGCATAGCTTTTTCATTACTTATTAATTTAATTGATTACAAAAAGTTTACAATTCCACATATGCAGAATTGTTTACATAAGAATGTCAAAAAAATTAACAAAACTTTGGAGGTGAAAATAATTCAGAAGAATACGAAGATAACGCATTCAGAGGTGTAAAAAAGTTTACATTGGGTTGTGACCAATCCATGATGTACACAACAAATGTTTGATTGGAGTCACAGTATTCTTTAATCAGTAAATTTATTAAACTAGATTTGGAATGGTCATGTTTAGGAGAATTATTTTGCAAATGTTGATCAACCATTTCTGCTAACTCTAAAAAACTTTCTCGAGCGGAGTGATTGGCAACCATCGTTGTATAAAGCGTATCCCCTTCCATTTTCTGTTCTACCATTTGGTAAAAATCATCTCCTTTCTGGACAGAACCTTCTATTTTTTTGGGCTCCTCCCAGTTTTGAGAATAAGGCAAAGAAATTGGTAATTTTACGACAACTTTATCCAATTGAGCAATTTCTTCAGATGAAATTTCTTCACTCGATTGATTTAAGAATTGTAAAGCAAATCCCCCTGCTTGGTAAAGCAAAACTGTAATCAATAAAAGGGCTGCTAATTTTTTCATAAATGCTTGGGGACAAAAATATCTATTTTTCAATAACTGTTCCCAATTCTGTTGAAATATTTTTTTGAATTTGCTTCAAATTCATGAATTCTTCTAATAAACCATTCATTTCTGACTCACTTACCTCTCCACTTGCCATTTTACCTAATACCTCAGTAATCTGTAGATCATTATGTGTTTTACGCAACCGAAGAATATTTTTATAGGCCAAATCTTCTAACATTTCTGTTTCAAATTTGACATAAATTTCATGCTTTTCCTTCCAAGCATTCGACAATTGATGCTTCTCAGCTGATAAATCTATTGCCAAGGTCTGTATTTCTTGATCCTCGTGCTGCAAATAAAAACTAGGCCCAGGATTCTTTTCTTGGTGAAATTCAACTTTTGCAAATCCAAATACCTTATTAAACAATTCTGTATGGAAATGAATCCCTTCCAATTCATCCACCATATAATGCAATAAAGTTACTCCAGGCGCATTAGCAGGACTAATTTCCAAATGTCCAAAATTTACTAATAATCGAATACATTCGAATTCATGATAATAAATTGGATCTTGAATATCTTTCTTTTCCTCGGCAATTGGCTCAATTATTTCCTGAAGTTCTTGTCGCTGTTGCTGAGAAATTTCAGGTAATGGACTAACCGAATTTTTATATTGCTTCAGATGAATTTTATTCATCTCACTCAACAAAACTTCCTCATCCATCTTCATCATTCCAGCCGTTTTCTGAATAAAAAGACTTCTTTGAATGGCATCAGGAATTTTGGCAATACTTTGTACCATTTCCTTTACCATTTCAGCTTTTTTAAAAGGATCTTCACCAGCCTCCTCTAGAAATAAACTTGCTTGAAATGAGATAAAGTCCTTTGACTCCTTTTTCACAAATTCTGTAAATGCCTCAGAACCCATTTTTCGAACAAAAGAATCTGGATCATGTCCTTCTGGAAAAACAACCAAATTTACCTGCAGACCTTCCTCCAAAATCAAATCCATTCCACGTAATGCCGCTTTGATACCCGCTGAATCACCATCGTATAACACGGTAATATGCTTAGAAAACCGGCCAATCAATTTTATTTGTTCAGGAGTTAATGAAGTACCCGAAGAAGCCACAACATTTTTAACACCTGCTTGGTGCAAGGATATCACATCCGTATAGCCTTCCACCAAATAACACATATCCTCAGTTCGAATCGCATTTTTTGCTTGAAATATACCGTAAACTATACTCGATTTATGGTAAACGTCAGTTTCCGGAGAATTCAAATACTTAGCTTGATTCTTTTGGGAATCATTTCGCAAAATTCTTGCCCCAAAAGCAATTGTTTTTCCAGAAACGTTATGAATCGGGAATATGACACGATTTCTGAATCGGTCAAACATTTTACCATCATCATTTTTCTGAGTTACCAATCCCGCTTTTTGAATTATCTCCTCCGTAAAACCACTTTTCAAGGCCGATTTCAAAAGAATATCCCAAGCTTCTGGACTATACCCTAATTCAAAGGCTTCCATCGTTGCCTCAGAAAAACCTCGTTCTTTGAAATAAGGTTTTGCTATAGATTGACCCTCTTCCGACTCATTTAACTGTTGCCTAAAAAAGTTTTTAGCCCAGTCTAAAATAATAAACAAACTCTCTCGCTCATTTTGCTTGAGCACCTGATCATCTGTTAATTCTTGTTCTTTGATTTCAATTCCATATTTTTTGGCTAAATGTCGTAAGGCCTCCCCATAACCCAATCCTTCGATGTCCATTATGAACCGAACGGAATCACCAGCTTTACCGCAACCAAAACATTTATAAAAACCTTTACTTGGTGAAATTGAAAAAGAGGGTGTTTTTTCCCCATGAAAAGGACAACATGCCCAATAATTTGCACCTTTTTTCTTTACAGAAACGTAATCCCCTATCACCTCTGTAACAGAGGCTGCCTGCTTAATTCGCTCGACGGTTTCGGGATCAATACGCATATTATAAAAGTAATCCGGCTAAAGTTGCAGACATATAAGAAGCTAAGGTACCAGCAATTAAGGCTTTAAAACCTAATTTTGCTAAATCAGACCTGCGACTAGGTGCTAATTCTCCAATTCCACCAATTTGGATAGCAATGGAACTAAAGTTTGCAAAACCACAAAGGGCAAAACTTGTAATTGCAATAGTTTTAGGATCTAAGGTAGCCTTAATTTTCATCATATCAAGGTAGGCTACAAATTCATTCACAACCATTTTTTCACCCATTAATGCACCAGCCGCTTCAATATCCTTCAAGGGAACTCCCATGGCAAATGCGAAAACTGAAAATAATTTACCTAAGATTAAATTCATAGACAATGTTGGCACATTGATTAAATTCCCAATATGGCCTAATCCAATGTCGACTAAAGCAATAAGTGCAATGAATCCAATCAACATGGCAATTACATTCAAACCCACTTTCAAGCCTTCAGAAGCCCCTGCAGAAATTGCATCCACTAAATTGGCATGTGATTTAGATATTTCCAATTTAACGGCTCCTTGGGTCTCCGACTTCTCTGTTTCAGGAAACATTATTTTTGAAATTACCAACGCACCAGGGGCCGCCATTAAACTTGCCGCCAATAAATAAGGTGCAGGTACACCTAATGATATATATACAGCCATTACTCCTCCTGCAATACAAGCAAAACTTCCTGCCATAGATGCCATCAATTCGGAATTTGTCATATTCTTCAAATAAGGCTTAATCATAATTTGAGCTTCCACTTGCCCAACAAATGTACTCGCTACATTGGATAATGCCTCAGCCCCACTAACACCCATCAATCGATGAACTCCCTTGCCTAAAACAGCCACAACTCTTTGTAAGACACCCAAATGATAAAACATATTAACCAATACAGCTACAAAAATGATAGTTGGCACCACCTTAAAAAAGAAAATATATTCATTGCCAGCTCCAAAGGCCTTACCCATCAAATTACGGTCTACTAATGAACCAAAAACAAACAAGGCCCCTTTATCGGCTTGTCCTAACAATGTATTGATTGAATCACCCAACCATTGAAAAATAGTTTGACCTAATTCTGTCTTTAAAATAAAAATTGCTAAAACTACCTGCAAACCAAAACCAACTCCAACTGTTCGAAAGTTAATTGCTTTTCTATTATTTGAAAGTAAATAAGACAATCCTAAAATTAAAACAATGCCTAAAAGGCCAGTAAATCTTTCCATAAAGCTTAATTGATGAATTCCGAGGAATTGTTAGGTTCCAGGGTAATAGTATATTGGTTAAAATTAATTTGATTTATTAAATTTTCTTCTTTCAATTGGTAAAATTCGGAATGGATATTAAATGGCTCATTACTTTCAACTTTCCAATAACCTCCATCTTCCTGCATTTCATATGAGTTTTTGGTATCACGCAAATTCCAATCTAAAATAGTTATTGCCTGATTTCTTACACGTGTATTTACTAACTCAAACAAGGATTCTATCCTTCGATCAAAACTTCTAACCATCACGTCTGCAGAACCTCCGTATACTTTCGGCTCGCCAGCATTGTGGAAATAATACAAACGGGTGTGCTCTAAATAATCGCCAACAATAGATTTGATAAAAATATTTTCTGACAACCCTTTTCTTTGCGGACGGATGCAACAAATACCTCTAACAATCAATAAAATTGGCACTCCAGCATTAGATGCATCATAAAGTGCGTCAATAATTTTATTGTCTTGAAGTGAATTAATTTTCCAGCAAATACCAGCAGGGATTCCATTATTGAAGTTTTCCACCTCCTGCTCGATCATTTCTATCAATCGATTTCGCATATCACGTGGAGCAGTTATTAAATGCTCATATTGAGTTGGCATTGAATGCCCCGTAATTACATTAAAAAACTCAGCAATATCTTGTGTTATACGAGAATCGGTAGTCAAAAGGCCAATATCT
The DNA here is from genome assembly GCF_004005965.1 of Sandaracinomonas limnophila. Taxonomy (GTDB): domain Bacteria; phylum Bacteroidota; class Bacteroidia; order Cytophagales; family Spirosomataceae; genus Sandaracinomonas; species Sandaracinomonas limnophila. The sequence goes on from NZ_SACY01000003.1 coordinate 170,005, forward strand.
GTATATAACTTGGCGGTATCTTCATTGTAATTTCCGGATGAAAGATGGGCATAACTCATCACATGTGTCCCTTCATTTCTTATGACCTGAAGTAATTTAGTATGTGTTTTTAATCCAGGAATTCCATAAATCACAAAACAACCAGCTTTTTGTAAACGTGTGGCCTCACGAATATTATTTTCCTCGTCAAATCTAGCCTTCACCTCAAATAATACTGAAACGTGTTTTCCTTGTTCCGCAGCACGCAATAATGCATTGGCAATTCGAGAATTTTTTGAGATACGATATAAAGTAATTTTAATAGCCAACACTTGTGGATCTTCCGCTGCTTGCTCCAATAATTGTATGACAGGTTCAAAATTGTTATAGGGGTGATGCAATAAAATATCCCCCTTTTTCATCGTTTCAAAAATATCATCAATCTGAATAGACTTCAGACCAATGGGAGGAACTACCGTGGGTGGTTTTGGCATTTTATCCTTAAAATCAGGATGTTTTAAAATTTGCCAAAAAGAGGTAAAATCAAGTATAGATTCTTTGACAAAAATATCTGAATGATCTAAACTCCATCGATCTAACATTTCATCCATCAAAAAGGAAGAATAATTTTTCTCAACTTCTACGCGAGTTACTCGACCGAGTCTTCTGTCTTTAATTTTTTTCTTGATTTCATCAACAAAATCCGTTTCTTGATCTTCATGCTCCACTACATCAAAATCTCCATTTCGTGTAATTCTGAATAGACTTAAAGACTCAATTTCTACGTTTTTATATAGAAGGTGGATATAATTGCGAATTATTTCTTCAATCGGTAAAAACAAAACCACATCCTCTCGCTCTAAAACATAAAAACGATTTAAATTCGTTGGGATTTGAACAAATGAAATCTTTGGATCTTTTTCGTTTTTTAGTTTCCCTTGTTTAAAACTTTGGTGACCAATTGTTACAACTCCAAAAATCAAAGTTTTTGCTAACAAACTTGGAAATGTATGGGTATTATCGAACACCATTGGTGTTAACATCGGATAAATTGTCCGATTAAAATACAATTCAACCTCCGCGTTTTCCTCCTCAGTAAGGTCTGAAATGGATGCCATTTTTAAACCATTTGCTGGAAATAGAGGTAAGATTTCCTCTAAAAACAATCGGTGTTTTTCAATGGAAAATTCTTTTGCAGCAGAAATCAATGTATGTTTAAATGGCCCTTCGCGCAGTCCAGAATAATCCGTCCTTTCCTTTCCAAAATCTATGTAATTATATAAGGATCCCACACGGATAGTAAAAAATTCATCCAAATTGGAAGCTGTAATGGCTAAAAATTTCAATCGATCAAACAGATTTTTTGAGGTATCTCGGGCTTGGTCCAAAACCCTTTCATCAAATTTCAACCAAGATAAATCACGAGAAATGAATTTAGATTTCTCAATAATTTCCTGATTCTTTAATAAAGATTTCTCTAATTTCCTTGCTGAATCTCTTGGAGCCAATAAATTAATTTTCCAATTCTTAGGTTGTAGGAACGACAAAAGATTCTCGCCTTGAGAATCTTCTGCCATTATTTCATCCAACCGATCTTTCGAATTTCCCATTTTAGTTTTGGGGTATATTATTCTTTATTGCTTGGTAATCTGAACCTAATCGCCCCATTTCTGTTAATAAAAAATGTTGCAATTCTTGATTAAATGCAGGCTTCTCTTCCTCAGACAAGCCTGCATAAAAATCCTTTAATTCTTGATTGATTGCTTTCTTTTCCTCATCATTTGCCGCATTTATTGCACGCACATGATAAGATTTGAAATCAAATTTACTAGACATCTACCTTAGCGTATTTTGCATTTTTCTCAATAAACTCTCTACGAGGAGCAACTTCATCACCCATCAACATAGAGAACAAGACGTCGGCCTCAATTGCAGATTCCACAGTTACCTGCTTCAATGTTCTTGTTTCAGGATCCATCGTAGTCTCCCACAATTGCTCTGCATTCATCTCACCAAGACCCTTGTAACGTTGAACTCCTACACTTTCCTCTTTTCCTCCACCCGCTAATTCACGAATAGCTTCATCCCTCTGTTGCTCATTCCATACATATCGAACTTGTTGTCCCTTTTTAACTTGATACAAAGGTGGTTGAGCAATGTAGATATAGCCATTATCCACCAGTTCACGCATGTAACGGAAGAAGAATGTCAAAATAAGCGTACGAATGTGACTACCGTCAACGTCCGCATCGGTCATGATGATCACTTTATGATATCTTAATTTTTCAATGTTTAAGGCACGCTCATCACCATCTTTACCAAACGAAACACCAAGAGCAGTAATCATGTTTTTAATCTCTTCGTTCTCGTAAATTCTGTATTCTTGCGCCTTTTCAACATTCAAAATCTTACCTCTCAATGGCAATATAGCTTGAAATGCACGATTTCTTCCCTGCTTGGCAGTTCCACCTGCAGAGTCTCCCTCCACAAGATACAATTCACAAACATTTGGATCCGAATCAGAACAATCGGCTAGTTTTCCAGGCAATGAATTAGAACCTAAAACAGTTTTTCTTTGAACCATTTCACGAGCTTTTCTAGCTGCGTGACGGGCTTGAGCTGCCAAAATCACTTTCGCTACAATTTGACGAGCCTCTTTAGGATGCTCTTCTAACCAAGCCTCCAACATATCAGACATCGCTGCCGATACCGCACCTGAAACCTCGCCATTTCCTAATTTAGTCTTTGTTTGACCTTCAAATTGAGGCTCTGCAACTTTTACTGAAATAACTGCAGTTAACCCCTCACGGAAGTCATCCCCAGCAATATCAATTTTTAATTTATCTAAAGCACCTGACTTATCTGCATAATTCTTCAAAGTACGAGTCAATGCACCACGGAAACCAGCAACGTGTGTACCTCCTTCAATGGTATTGATGTTGTTTACATAAGAAACTACATTTTCTGAATAAGAAGTATTGTACATCATGGCAACTTGAACAGGTACCCCATTCTTATCACCTTCCATATAAATTGGCTCAGCAATCAATGCCTCACGAGTTGCATCTAAATAAGTAACGAACTCACGTAAACCTCCTTCAGAATAAAACTCCTCCGACTGCGCTATACCATTTTCATCTAAGTCACGTAAATCTGTCAATTCAACACGTATACCAGCATTCAAGAAAGATAATTCTCTCAAACGAGCAGCTACAGTTTCATATTTGTATTCAGTTACCGTAAAAATCGTATCATCTGGCTTAAATAATACCGAAGTACCTGTTCTATCTGTAACACCTACTTCTTTTACTGGGTACTGAGGTACACCAATTTTATATTCTTGTTGGAAAATTTTTCCCTCACGATGAACAGTTACTTTTAAATCTGTTGACAAAGCATTCACACAGGACACACCCACACCATGCAAACCTCCAGAAACCTTATAAGTATCTTTGTCAAATTTACCACCCGCGTGTAAAACAGTCATTACAACCTCCAAAGCAGAACGCTTTTCCTTGGTATGCATACCTGTTGGAATACCTCTACCATTATCTTCAACCAAAATTGAATTATCGGTATTGATGGTAACTTTGATTTTATCACAATGTCCAGCTAATGCCTCATCTATTGAGTTATCAACAACCTCCCAAATCAAATGGTGCAAACCTTTAATTCCCGTATCACCAATATACATGGATGGTCTCTTACGAACCGCTTCTAAACCTTCTAATACCTGAATATTATCCGCACCATAATTGGCTTTGTTTTCTGCGGCCGAATCTTGAATTTCTGACATAAACCCGATTTAACTATTTATTAACAAGGCATAAAACCTTGTCATTTAAGATTTTAAATTATAATTTTAAAAATACATATTTTTCCCCGAAAAATGAAGATTTTTCTCGTGAAAAAACAATTAAATTTTTAGTGTTTAAAATGACGAATTCCAGTCATCACCATGGCAATCCCGTTTTGGTTGCAATAATCAACTGAGTCTTTGTCTTTTATGGATCCACCAGGCTGTGTTACCGCTGTAATTCCTGCTTTTCCTGCAATTTCAACGCAGTCTGGGAAAGGGAAAAATGCATCGGAAGCCATTACAGATCCATTCAAATCAAATCCAAATTCAGCAGCTTTTTCAATAGCTTGCTTTAAAGCATCAACACGAGAAGTTTGACCTACCCCAGATGCTAACAATTGCCCTTCTTTTGCCAACACAATTGTATTGGATTTAGTATGCTTGCATATCTTTAAGGCAAATGCTAAGGCTTTCAATTCTTGCTCAGTTGGCGCTTTTTCTGTTACAGTTTTAAAATCTGCAACCTCTTCCATCACCAAATCCTTATCTTGCTCCAACACACCGTTCAATAAAGTTTTGAACATGTTCTTCGAAAACTCTTGTGGTTTTCTTTGCAACAAAATTCTATTTTTCTTCGATTTCAATATCTCCAAAGCCTCATCTGAGTATGATGGAGCAATTAAAATTTCACAAAACAATGAATTAATTTCTTCTGCGGCCGCCTTATCTACTTCACCATTACATGCCAACACTCCTCCAAAAGCTGAAACTGGGTCACAAGAAAGTGCTTTTTGATAAGCTTCTTTTACTGAACTTCCAGTTGCTACTCCACAAGCATTGGTATGCTTAATAATCACAAAAGCCGTTTCTTTAAACTCATCCAATAAAGCCAAACAAGCATCAACGTCTACTAAATTGTTATACGACAACTCCTTACCGTTTAATTTTGTAAATAAGGCATCGATATCTCCATAAAACGTAGCGGTTTGGTGCGGATTTTCACCGTATCTCAAGGTTTGAGATGGCAAATGATCAAACTTATGCAAATTATTACTTTCTCCTGCAAAATAGGATTGAATAGCTGAATCATATCCCGAGGAAACAGCAAACGCCTTTCCTGCAAAATTTCTTCTCTGCTCTAAATTGGTTGATGCACCTTGTGCTGCGAAAATATCCAAAACTTCTCCATACTGCGAACGCGAAGAAACGATTAAAACATCATTGAAATTCTTGGCAGCCCCACGAATCAAAGAAATACCACCAATGTCAATTTTTTCGATAATATCTTCATCAGATGCACCAGAAGCAACTGTCTCTTCAAACGGATACAAATCTACCATCACTAAATCCAATGCAGGAATTTCAAATTGATTGGCAACCTCCACATCAGATGCTAAATCTCTGCGATACAAAATTCCACCAAAAACCTTTGGATGTAAAGTCTTAACACGTCCTCCAAAAATAGAAGGATAGCCCGTTAAATCTTCTACAGGAATAACAGGAATACCCATTTCTTCGATAAATTGCTGCGTACCACCAGTTGAATAAAGTACAACTCCCTCCTCGTGCAACTTCGAAATAATTGGCGCTAAACCATCTTTATAATAAACAGAAATTAAGGCAGATTGAATTTTTTTGAACGACATTTTGCTTTGATTAAAATGAAACCACAAAGGTACAAATTATTCAAAAAACTGCCCAATTTTTACATGCCCTTCTTACGATATTCTTGATATCTTTTTAATGCCTCCAAATAATAGTAATCCGCATAAATTAATGGAACATCTATTTCTGAATTCAAACTTTTAGCACCCACACAATGCTTGATCAAAAAGTTATTGTTTTCACCTAAAGCAGCGCGATACGCAGGACTTGACAATGACTCCAACATCGTGATTCCATCTTTAATATACTGCTTACCTTTTTCGCCACCCGTTTGTTTACCTAATTCAAATAAAGCAGAACTTACAATAGCACCGGCTGATGCATCTCTTTCCTCATTTGGAATATTCGGCGCATAAAAATCCCAATATGGAATTTTATCTTTTGGTAAATTCGGATGATTCAAATAATAATCGGTAATCTTCTGTGCAAAATCTAAGTATTTTTTATCCTTAGTCTCACGGTACATCATCACATAACCATAAATAGCCCAGGCATGCCCTCGCGACCATTGCGACTCATCCACATAACCTTGGTGCTGTTTCTTGGCTAACACCTCTCCATTAGGTCCATAACAAATCACATGATAACTTGAAAAATCTGGCCTGAAGTGATTTTTAATAGTATTATCAGCATGTTTAATAGCGATATCGTAAAATGATTTATCTCCAGTTTCTCTTGCTGCCCAAAACAATAACTCCAAATTCATCATATTATCGATGATAACCGGATACTTATATCCACCTTTAAAACTGTTCCAAGATTTTATCAAACCAATCTTAGGATCAAAACGTGTTGCCAATGATTTGGCCGATTGAATCAAAACAGCTTTGTATTTAGGATCTTTTGCCAAACGCAAACCGTTACCAAACGAACAATACATCATGAATCCCAAGTCGTGAGTTCCCGTATTGTATTTTTCCTTTTCCACCGCTGCCGACCATAAACGAGCAGCCTTCTCCCATTTCGGATTTTTAGTTTGTTCAAACAAATACCATAATCCACCTGGAAAAAACCCCGAACACCACCAAGATGAAGGCAAATTTCTGTACGTTCCGTCTTGCTTCGCAGAATGAACCGTTGTACTCGTATCCGGATGATCCTTCAACATCTGCTCATATTGCTTTTCTGCCAAAGCATATTGGGCCTTTATATCTATCTTTTGGGCGAAAAGTGAAGTTGAAATTAAAAATGCGAAGAGGAAGGAAATGGGTTTCATGAATGAATTGTTAATTGTTAATTGTTAATTAATCTTTAAAGTTAAAATCTTAAAAAAACTACTAAAAAAATCAAAAAAATTATATTTAATTTTATTTCTAAAATATTCAAATTAACAATTAACAATTAACAATTAACAATTAACAATTAACAATTAACAATTAACTTGGAACCCCAACTCCAACAACCGCCTAATATCAAATTTATTAAAATTCTGCATATCAATCTGTAAAGGCTGAACAGGACGAATAGAACGAATTTTCACCGGATTCACTTTGGTTTCATTCATCATTTTAGCTGCTTGTAAATCGGCATTCAAAATTTCATTCACCGCAATATCCATCACACGATCTACCAAGGCCAACAAATCTCCTGTATCAAAATTACCGCCTTCAATTTGTTCAGGATGACAAGATATTGCCACAATTTCAGTTGCACCATCTTCTATGGCTTTACAAATAGGAGAAACATTTCGCAAACCTCCATCTAAATAATTTTGGTTCATATTATTTCCAATATTAACCACAGGCATCAAAATAGGCACGGCACAGGAAGCCATCAAAAAACTAAAAAATGAATCTACACTTGGGTCCACATATTTAATACCTCCATCTATAATATTTACAGCGCCAACTTTCAAGGCAATTGGACTTGCGTGTAAATTTCGCATTTGCAAGGAGTCCTCTACTAAATTTCGCAAAGGTGAGGTATCCACAAGTCCCTTAAATTTTTTAACAAGTGCAGTATATCCTAATTCAAAAATACTCCAAGGAACAAATAAACTACCCGGATGAGTGATCCGCATTTCCCAAAAATCCCATAAATCTTTACCCGCTTGCGCGTAATCAATAGGACTCTCCTCCACCGCCTGCATCCCAAATTGATTGACCAAGTAAGAGGCATTCAGACTCCCAGCAGAAATCCCATAGATAGCATCTGGCTGAAAACCTGATTCAAACAAAGTCCGAATGACTCCTGCCTGATAGGCTCCTTTTACAGCCCCTCCAGCTAAAACTAAAACCTTACTCATAGCAAATGGTTTATTATTTATTAAAACTAAGTAAATTTATGTAAATTACATCACAAAAATTTTCCAGGCCTAAATGTCAGTTTCCATTCAAAAAATTCAAGCTCCGATTTCAGAACCCATGAAATCTTTTGAAGGGAAATTCAAACAATTTATGAAAACAAAGGTGATGCTTCTCGATAGCATCATGAATTATATTGTTAAAAGAAAAGGTAAACAAATCCGACCGATGTTTGTCTTTCTATCGGCAGGAATGTTTGGTGAAATCAACGAAAAAACGCACCGTGGTGCTGCATTAATAGAATTACTTCATACGGCCACTTTAGTTCATGATGATGTGGTAGATGATGCTAATTACCGTAGAGGATTTTTCTCCATAAATGCCATTTGGAAAAATAAAATAGCCGTTTTGGTGGGGGATTATTTACTTTCAAAAGGACTTCTACTTTCTGTTGAACATAAGGATTTTGAAATGTTAGAATCTGTTTCTATCGCAGTTCGTGAAATCGCAGAAGGAGAATTACTTCAAATTGAAAAAGCTAGAAAGTTAGATATAACAGAAGAAATCTATTTCGAAGTTATTCGAAAAAAAACTGCCACCCTTATTGCAGCCTGTTGTGCTGTAGGTGCGCAATCTTGTCAGGCTGTAGAAGATTTAGTAGAGAAAGCTCGACTTTTCGGTGAAAAGGTTGGCATAGCCTTTCAAATCAAAGATGATTTATTTGACTATGGAGATGCCGAAATTGGTAAACCCCTAGGGATCGACATCAAAGAAAAGAAAATGACTTTGCCATTGATTCATGCCCTACAACAAACCGATAGAAAAACACGTAAGCATATTATTTTGACCATCAAACACGAATCGGAGAATCCAGTAAAGGTTCGTGAAGTAATTGATTTTGTCAAATCTACAGGAGGATTACAATACGCCACCGAAAAAATGCATCAAATTGCAAACGAAGCAAGGGAAATCCTTTCGAACTTCCCTCCTTCTGAATATCGCACTTCACTAAATGATTTGATTACTTATACGATTGAGAGAAACAAATAAATTATGAGTTATGAGTTATGAATTATGGCAAATAAACTCATAATTCATAACTCATAATTCATAACTCATAATTCATAATTCTAACGTGGTCCCCCAAATCCACCACCAAAGCCGCCACCGCCACCGCGATTTCCTCCACCTGGTCCCATCATTTGCATTGGCTGTTGTTGAACAGGTTGAGCATCTCCACCATCTTTGGTATCGTCGTTGCTAACAGATTTCTTTCTCTTCTGTGGACCAAAGCTCATCTTTCCAAAACGGTAGGTGAAGTTTACTCGAATATTTGCATTGCGCATAATATTGGTACTTACCTGAGAGATTGTATTAGATTTCGTTTCATTTCTAATCGTCATTCCATTCGTCAAGAAATTCTCTAAGCCCAAGCCAAAGCTTCCTTTTTTGTTTTTCAAATCTTTACGGAAGCTCATGTTATACATTCCAAATCCTCCTTGAGAACCTTGTAATTGAATTTGATTTGGTCTGTAAAAAGAGAACAACTGCATTCCCCAACCATTTCCAATGGTATAATTTGCAAAAACTCTAAAGTTTGAAGTTATACCTTCATTTTTTGCATTTAAGGCTGGATCAGGATTATTGTTTGACAAATACATATAAGAAATATCTGCTCCACCTCCCAACATGAATTTATTTGACAAGTTGATGTTTGCATTGAAGTTAAATCCATACGCATCCTCACTACCAATATTCACAGATTTCGTTTTCACTGTATCACCCGAAACAGTACGAATTTGATTAATAGCACCCGTTGTACTTCTTACAAATATTGCTGTGGACAAATAGGATTGTTTGATAAATCTACTATAATTAACTTCATAATTGCTGGTATATTCTGGAGCCAAATTTGGATTACCCATTGAAATATTCAATGGATTGGTAGCATTCACGTTTGGATTCAAGTTTTGAATACCTGGTCTTTGGATACGGCGATTGTAACTAAATCTCCAAGTACCTTTTTTCATGCTCTTTGAAAAATTTAAACTTGGAACAAAAACACCATAAGGCGGAATCGTTAAATTTTGACCTTCTTTTTTCAAGAAACTTGCTGTGATATCCGTATGCTCATAACGACCACCAATCTTTATACTCCACTTATTTTTTGTAGAAAGCGTAAAATTAGCGTAAGATCCCCAAATATTTTGCGTATAATCAAAAACGTTAGAAGGCAAGGTTGCTAAATTTACTTGAGCATAACCAGATTCCGAATTTCCACTTGGATTGATAAATGACTTGTAATCCGAGGTCACATTTCTTCCAATAGCCTTTGCACCAAATTCAAGCAACTGCATTTTAGTAATTGGAGTTTGGTAATCCATTTGAAAGGTCATCTCTTCATTATAGGAGGTATTCTGATTTTTAATGGAGTTCATAATTTCACTCATTGATGAGTTTGGATTCAGCACATCGTTATAAAAATCATTGGTACGATTGTTTTTAGAATACATCGACAATACACTAAATTCTTTTTGTGGTTTTTCAAACGTATGTGTGTAATCAAAATTCACATCAATATTATTCGATTGATCCAATGAATTTGTATTTCTTAAACTTGTTGGGACCCCATTTCTAACTTGTTTTAATCCATCTTGCCAGTTATTTCCATTTCTTAAACCCATTCGAATATTGGAGGTAATGGAATTATATTTGTTAATATCCCAATCAAATCCTAATTGGTAGTTTCCAAACATTGCTTGTCTTCTGGAATCGGCAGTTTGCACATTGGTTGTTTGTGTACCATTGGCAGCAGTGGTAATTTGAGTACTTTCAAAACTACCTTTTACATTGTATTCCGAACGACCAAATCCACCTAAGGAAAGTCCCCAAGTTTTGTTTCTAAAATTACCATTCAAGCCTAAATTCGACCCTCTAACACCAACTGATTGGTCGATATTCATCGTCAAACCTTGTAAGGTATTCTTTTTAGTTACGATATTAATGATACCTGCGGAGCCTTCAGCATCATACTTAGCAGATGGAGAAGTAATTACTTCAACCGTTTTAATCATATCTGCTGGGATTTGCTTTAAAGCATCGGTAATAGAAGATGCCATAATCGTTGAAGGTTTGTTATTAATCAAAACCTTCACATTAGATGAACCACGCAAAGATGGATTTCCATCCATATCTACAGAAAGCATCGGTACTTTTTTCAACACATCTGTAGCATCACCACCTTTATTGGTTGCATCACGCTCTGCATTGTAAACGGTACGATCAACTTTTTCTTCAATAAAAGTTTTTTGACCTTCTACCACAACCTCTTGCAACATTTTTTCGGTTGGTTTCATTTTAATTACACCCAACTCTTGGTCATCATTTTTATCCTTGATATCCAAAGCAAAAGTTTTGCTTTCATACCCTAAAAATGAAATGACTAATTTATAGGAACCAGAGGCTACCTTTGGAATTGAAAATTTACCTACAGCATCTGCCATTGTTCCATCCACTGGTTTATTGGTGGACTTACTAATCAAGGCAACCGATGCAAAATCCACTGGCTTGTTGGTTGTTGAATCTAACAAGACACCGGTAATTTTTGCAGAACCTTTAGGAGCTGTTTGTTGTGCTCCAGGTCCCTGTGCATAAGTTATAATTGTACTACTTAGGAGGATGAATAAAAGGGCTAACTTTTTCATTTGTTTTTTGGTAAAATTAAAAGGTATTAAAACCGAATATAAAATTGCATACATTTAAATAAGTATTTGTGTTTTTGCGACCAATCCACCTATTTTGTAGGTAAATTAAATCCTTACTCTTGATTTCTCTTCAAACAGATCGACTCAAACTTATCCCATTAGACCATTCTATGTTAAAGATTTGGTCAAAGGAAGGCAGATCTAGTTTAGAAAAAGCCTTACAACTAAACTCCAATCCATTTGATTTAGAAAAGTTTTATGAGGAAGAAATGCAAGAAGCATTAGTTAATTTTTGGCTTCCACAAACCCACAAATATCCACTTGACTTTTGCTGGTATACAAATTGGGAAATAATTCTCAAAGACAAGTCCTGCTCTATTGGGGGAATTGGATTTTCCGGATTACCCAACAACGATGGTTTTACTGAAATTGGCTATGTAATTGATCAAAAATTCAGAAATCTAGGATATGCCAATGAAGCAATAGAAGCAATTATCGATTGGGCAAATCAGGATGTAGATTTAAAAGGAATTATTGCGGAGACCCCTCAAAACAATTTAGCATCTCAAAAGGTTTTACAAAAAAATGGATTTTTGAAAACAGGTGAGAAAAGTATTTTCATCAAGGAATCCATACCACTTTTTACTTGGCAATTAGACATAAAAAAATAGGCTCCCGAAGGAGCCTATTTCTTAAATCAATTGCTTGGAATTAGTTTTTATCCCAGAACAATTTAGTAGTAACTACGTCACCACCGATAGCCGAAGCTGCAGCTGTGTAGTTAGCACCATTCAAAGTTTGCTCATTTAAAGGATATGAGAAACGAGTTGGGAATCCAGACTTAGCACCAACTGGAGCAGTAATCTTTGGATAATCCAAACGACGTAATTCAGTCCATCCTTCGTATGGACGATTGTATAAAGCGATCCATTTTTGAGTACCGATTTTTTGCTTCCAATCACCAGCAGCAGTTGCATAAGCCACATCAGTTTGAGCTAAATAAGTATCAGCATCTGCAGCAGCACCACCCCAATATGTAATTGAAGATTTAACTGCATTGTTGTAGTGAGTCTCAGCCGAACCAGCAACATTCCAACCTCTTTCTTTTGCTTCAGCACGTAAGAATTCAGTTTCAGTATAATCTGCTAATACGTATGGAGCTTCTGGCAAAATAACTTTAGCACCTGCACGAGAGAAATCAACGAATGTATTAGTTTTTCCTACAATACCACCAGCATAGTTACCAGCGTTATTTTTAGAGAAGAATGCCGAAGTACGTGGGTCATTCCAACCTAATAACTTGTCCATCAAATCTTTTGCTGCGATATAATCCTGACGACCGCCAGTAACGATATCAACATACAATGGATTTTGGTTTGGAGAAGCTGTCAAGTAAGCGAACAATCCGTTATCAGCAGCTGCAGAAATTGCACCTGCATCAGAAGCTTCAACAGCAGCTTTAGCAGTAGAAGCATCTACATCAGCTAAAACCATACCTAACTTCATACGTAAAGTATTTGCAAACTTAATCCATTTAGCAACAGATCCTTTGTAAACTAAATCTTCACCTGAAGCATAACCAGCAGATGCGGTAGATAATTTAGAAATATCTGCATTCAAACGATTTAATAAATCTTTTGAAACAGTAGCAGCATCATCATACTTAGGGAATAAATTCGTAGAATTTAATGCCTCAGAATATGGAACGTTACCAAAAGTGTTAACTAAAACACTGTAAGTATAAACTGCCATAATATCGTTAATAGCTAATTTGTTAGCTTGCTCACCAGCCGACAAAGATTTGTCAGCAGCGATTAAACGAGAAGACTCATTCAAGTCAGCTAAAACGTCACGATACATAGTTGTCCACCAGCCTTGAGGAATAGCACGAGTTGAGAAATCGTATTGTGCCTCATCTTGGTAAACAGCCATTGCCCAATGCGAAACCGTAAAACGGAATACGTTGGTATTAACCGAAGCAGATGCCAATGATCCAGCTAAAGTTTTAACCGCATTGGAAAACAAAGTCGGTGCAGGCACAGCTGCAGGCTTTTTTGTCTCAATATTTAATTGAGAGATATCTTCAGTACAGGATGCGAAAATCAACATCGCTGGTACAATTGCTAATAATATCTTTTTCATTTTTTCTATTGGGTTAAAAATTAGAAAGTTAACTTAACATTAAATCCGATAGATCTTGTAGTTGGGTATGCACCTGATTGGTTACCTTGGATATTACCCGCAGATAAGTTCTCCTCTGGATCAGCATATGGTACATACTTCTTGATGATCCATAAGTTTCTTCCGAATACAGATAAATCAACTCCTTTGATTCCACCTAATTTACTTACAATGTTTCTTGGTAATGTATAGGTTAAATTAGCCTCTCTTAATTTCACAAAACTTGCATCGTATACGAAAGCAGCTGCCGGATTTTGAGCATAACCAAAAGTACCATAGTTGTTCTCTACACGAATTGTATTTTTAGAACCATCAGCTAAAACACCTGGCATGATTACACCACCACCAGCAGAAACTGCATCACGAGAAGGATTTCCTAAATCGTTCAACGCTGCTGACTCTGGGTAAACACCCGTTGCTTGACCGTAGTATTGGTCTAATGAGAATACGTTACCACCTTGTTTCACATCGATCAAAGCAGACAATGACAAGTTTTTATACTTAAATGTATTAGTTAAACCACCAATCCAATTTGGATTCATGTTACCAATTACGTTTGTAGTAGTAGTAGTGATGCTATAACGACCGTTAGATTTAACCAATCTTTCTCCATTAACAGTGTTCCAAGTTTTTCCTTGGATCGTACCGTAAGGTTGTCCAACAGTTGCGTTGAAAGAAACACCACCTTGGAAAGTAGCAATTTGTAAGTTCTGAGAACCATTGTATAAGCTAACAACCAATGAAGTATTCTTAGTCCAGTTTGCATTGATAGACCAAGAGAAGTCACCAACTTTAACTGGAGTAGCGTATAAGCTAACTTCAAAACCTTTGTTTTGGATTTCACCTGCATTCACATAAGAAGAAGAGAAACCAGTTGCTGTAGAAACTGCAGCAGCTAAGATTTGATCTAATGTACGAGAATCGTAGTAAGTGAAGTCAAATCCTAAACGATTTTGCATAAATGCCATTTCTAAACCTACTTCTTTAGACTGAGTTTGCTCAGGCTTCAAAGTTGGATTGTTTTGAGTTGAAGGAACTGAGAACAAGATTGTTGAACCAAACGGAGACGGTTGGTCATAAACGTTCTTAATAGATCCCCAAGGAGCATCGTTACCTACAGTTGCATAGTTTGCACGTAACTTACCAGAAGTTAACCAAGGTAAATCTTGGATATGGTGAGAGAACAACCATGAAGCAGAACCAGAATAATAGTTATATGTATTATTTTCAACTGGTAATGTAGATGACTTATCACGACGGAAAGTTCCATCCAATGTTAAGAATCCTTTGTAAGTTAAAGTAGCACCACCGAATAAACCAAATACTTCACGAGGAGCATAAGCTTCAGATGGAGCAGCTACCGTTCCTTTAGAGTTTGCAACAGAATACAAACCTGGAACAATTAAACCACCGTTTGTTGCAGCAAAGATTGAACGAACATAAGATTTACGTAAGTTCAAACCAGCTAATGCTTTAACATTTAAATCTTCAGTTACATTCTTATCGAAGTTAGCGATTAAATCGTAGTTAGTTTCGTTAAATGCACGATCGTAACGAGAATAACCAGCTACTGCTTGAGAACCATAAGCAGTACGCTCCTCTTGGAACTCATTATAAGTATCTAATGTAATACGACCCAAAACATCTAAATAAGAAGTTGGCTTGTAGGTTAAGAATGCATTTCCGAAAATACGAGAACGAGTATCTGTCTCATAGTTTTGGTAACGAGTCCAATAGTAGTTATCTGTATAGATTGGCTTCAAACCTGCAGCAGATGAAGGATCAGCCCAGTTCCAAGTAATGTTTTGGTTGTTTCTGAAATAAGCATCCTTTTGAGATTGAATATCAACGTTAGTTTGATACCACTGACGGAAGTTTTGGTTTACGTTACCTCCAGAATATCCTGAACCGTAACGACCTTTACCATCAACAATTGAGAAGTTAGCAGTAGCAGAAGCTGTTAACTTTGGAGAAATAGCATAAGTACCGCTCAAATTAACTGTATTTTTAGCAACCTCTGAATTTGGTAAAGTACCTCTTTCAACGTTACGAGTATAACCTAACTTAAACGTTCCTTTGTCATTTGCACCATCTAACATAATATTTGTATTGTTAGAAATTGCAGTCTCATAAAATGTAACTGGAGTATTTTTAGCAGCAGCCCATGGACTAGTTTTTCCATATAATGGACCTGCTGGATCCCATGACTCCCAAGTATAAACTGGACGGTTGTCAAATTTAACACCATAAGAAGCATCTTCAGATGTTGGAACAACGTAATCGTTAGTGCCGTCACCATTTGCATCAAAATACAAGAAACCATCTTTTTGGTATGGATCAGAATAACCCGCACCATATTGGTTTTGGTAAGAAGCAAAAGTTGATTTGTCAATTGTACCTACAGTTAAACCTGCATTAACAGTTAAGCCTAAACCTCTTTTAGCTTTCTTAGTAGTAATCATGATAACACCATTAGATGCACGAGAACCATAAAGAGCTGTTGCAGCAGCACCTTTTAATACAGTCATGTTATCGATATCATCTGGGTTAATATCCGCAGCTGCGTTACCGTAATCGTAACCTCCACGACCAGTTACCTGGTTAGAAGAGTTCTTATTAGAGTTATCAACTGGAACACCATCCACTACGAATAATGCTTGGTTGTTACCTAATAATGATTTGTTACCACGAATCACAACGTTTGTAGAACCACCAATTGCATTACCTTGAGTAATTTGCAAACCTGCAACTTTACCTGATAAAGATTGCATTGCATTACCTGTACGTACGCGATTGATTTCATCACTCTTGATAGACGTCGCCGCATAAGGCAAAGTGTTTTTAGTTCTTGTCAAACCTAATGCAGTAACAACTACCTCATCTAATTCAGATGCTTCAGCTTTCAACACAACATTAATTGTTGATTGACTTCCTACATTAATTGTTTGTGACTTGTATCCAACAAAGCTGAACTGCAAGGCAGCTCCATCAGAAACTTGAATTTTGTAGGATCCATCTGCAGTAGTTGCAACACCGCGAGAGGAACCTTTCACTGTAACAGATACACCTGGAATGGATGAACCATCTTCCGAGGACGTTACTTTTCCAGAAACTTGTCTGGTTTGGGCAATCATTGTTGAAACCGAAACGAACAACAACACCCACATAAGTAAGAGTTTTCTCATGTTATTTAGTTTTTGATTGATAAAAATATTTAAACTGACGTGCAAGTTAATTAATAATTTCTTAACATCGACGATAAATTGAATTAATTTAAGGACAAACAGACAAATCAGGACAACAAAAATCCAATATTTACAACAAAAAAAGGGGCTCACATTCCTGTAAGCCCCTTTTAAGATTTATCAAAAAATTGATATTATTTAGGATTTTTTGTCGCTGCACTTCCTGATTCTGCAGGATTATTAGCCAATTCATTGTCTGGAACATCCCAATAATCTAAATAACCATATTTAATAGTTGACTTTTTAGAAATGTAAGAACCATCCTTTGAAATAACCACTGCATCTGTGCGGCCATTGTCTAAAACACCCCAACGACGAGCATCATAGAACGATAATCCACGGAAGGCTAATGCCACGCGACGTTCTCTACGCAATTGCTCTTTAACTTCAGCAGCATCTGTTGAAGCTAATGGATCTAATCCAGCACCCTGGTAAGCACGAACATTGTTGATACTTGCCACTGCACCAGCTACATCACCTTTCCAAAGCTTAGCTTCAGCTTTCATCAATTCATTTTCCTCATATGAAGAAGCCAAATATAAAATTCCAGCACCAGCAGTTCTATTAGAATAAGCCATAACGCCTGGCAAACCTGCACCTTTATCAATAATAGCCCAACGGGTATTAAATACGTTTCCACGGTCAGCATTACCAATCCAAGTATTGTATTGTTTAAAGTTATTCGCTAAACGCTTATCACCTGGATAAAATTCTTGGATTAAACGCTCAGAAATTTTAAACGTACCTCCTGATGCATTTGAACCCACGGCACGAGCCGCAACATTATAATTGGATGCAGAGAAAATATCACCATTTGCATTAGTAGTACCCGCCATCACTGGGTCACTTTCTTTTACACCATTATTAACTAAAGTCAAAACAGCATCCCATTGAGAAGATGACATTGTCGCCGTAGTGGTATTTACCAAAATATTTCTTGCCTTCATGGTATTGATCAAACGCAACCATTGGTCTTTGGTTGGAGCAGCTCCAAAAGAATTATCTTGAAAGAAATCTGGAATTAAAGCTCCTATTACCTCTCCAAATCCTGAAGTAGCACCTGAAGCAGTAATTGCAGCAGCAGCTTTGTCAAAATTAGAATTAGATTCGGTAATAATTGCATCCTTAGAAACATATTTACCATTGGTAACCGAAGCCTTATCAACAATTAAACCTGCATAATACATAGAACCTATGCGAGCATAGGCAATTCCTTTCCAGAAATAAGCCCAAGCCTTAACTGCATTTTTCTTTGCAGCAGCATCTCCAGAGAATGTTGTTTTATCAACTGCCTCAAGAACTGTATTACAAGCATTATTCAATTGGTAAGCATAAGCCCACTCATGAAATCCTGGGTTACCTCCTTGTTGTGAATTTGTATTAATTGCACGCAACAAAGTTTTTTGTAATGGAGGGTTATTTGGATTTGGCTGAGACGCTCCATTATCTAAAGTAACTACATCTGGACAAGACAAGTTATTGATATATGTGTTAGCAGCTTCTGCACCTACCACATCTCCCATTAATTCATGGAATCCTACAACTCCATTATAATTTGCACCTACCACACCATCGTAATATTTATTACCAGCCGAGGTGAAACCATTTTTATAAATAGAACCCTGTGCCAAAGCAATGATACCCGCCTCCGATGCCGCTGTAGCAGGAGTAGGTTGATTTGGATTTTGGATATCTAATTGATCCTTACAGGACATTACCGATCCGGCTAAAAGCAGAATGGAAAGCGCTGTTATTTTTGTATTTTTCATAATGTCAAAATTTTAAATAATAACTAAATCTATTCTGTTGTATTAAAAACCGATGTTTAATTGTACTTGGTATGTACGTGTATTTGGCATTGTGTTGTGGTCTACACCCCTATCCCAAGCCGAATTGTTTGAACCAGATGAAATTTCTGGATCCATACCTGTATATTTAGTTAAGGTAACCAAGTTTCTACCTGAAGCTACTAATTGTAACTTTCTAAATCCTTTGATTCCAAATGCTTTAACTAAATCAACACCTACTGATAAGTTTCTCAAACGTGCAAAAGAAGCATCTTCATAGAAGTAGTTCTTTGTTCCATTTCTTGAAACCTCAGCATATACACCACGATAGAAAGCAGACCATGCTCCTGTCTCACCATTAATGGTAATTGGTTGTTGATAATCTGAGTGAATACCATCACGATACATCCATTCTTTTGTTTGGTTGTATAAGTGTGAACCTTGAACCCAATCAACTTGTAAATTGAAAGTTAAATATCCTTTGTAAGTCAAATCATTGATAAATGACATATTAAACGCAGGATTTGGATCTCCGAAGCTGTACATTTTAGATGAGAAGTAAGGAGCTTTTGTCGACTTCTTAACTACCCAACCATTAGATGCAACTTCATATAAAGAACGGTTAGCCTCAGGAATTGCCACTGAACCATCAGGTAAAACAGCATCCAACGAGTGGATTCCCATGAAACCATACAACTGTCCAATTTTTTCTCCACCGCGTAATACATAACCAGATGAACCCGCAGAAGATAATACAACCACCTCAGCACCACCACGTACAGAAGTAATTTCTGAAGTTTGCTTACCAAAGTTTGTTGTAAAATTCCACTGCCAATCTGAATCTTTAAACACTTGAGTATTCAAGCTTAACTGAATACCATGTGATGCTAAAGAGAAAGCATTATCCTTCACAGTACCAATACCAGTAGAAGGTGCAGCATCTACGTTGTAGATTGCATTGTCAGTAGAACGCTTCCAATAAGAACCTGAAATGTTCATGTTGTTAAACCATGCAGAATTCTTACCTAAATTTAAACCAATATCAGTACCAATTTCTAATTCTTTAGAAATTTCTACGTTCAAATTAGGATTAGATTGAGATAATGGGAAATAAAATGCATTTCCACCTCCAATTACACCTGTATTTAAGGTAATGTAACGGTCAAATGGTTTTGGCTGAATACCCGCCTCACCATAAGCTGCTCTCAATTTGAAATCTTCAACTGTCTTACCTAAATTAGAATTTTTGAAGAAATCTAATTCCGATAAACGTAAATAAGCATCTCCACGAGGGAAAGACTGTGGAGTAGATGCCGCACCGAAAGCAGAAGAGTAGTCTGTACGTAAACCTCCAGAAATACCACCAATGTTACCATAATCAAAACGATGATTCACTAAATAACCATAAGTAATAAATGGCTCTCTGTAATCACGTGCAACTTTTGTTTCAGCAGCCTGAGAAGTATTAAATGGAGAATAATTAGGTAAACCAATACCATAAGAAACATAAGAAGTAATTTCTCTGTTACGGTAATCAACTGCAACTTGAGTTGTAGTCTTTAATGGAATATTTAAACCGAAATCTTCTTTGAAGTCAGTTTTGATGAAAGCAGACCCTAACATGTTTTGCAAAGTACTTGTGTACTCATAGCGGTTCAATTCACCTGTTGCATCATTTCCATTGAAATTTGAATACCAGTATTGTTGATCCATGATATTCTTGTTACCTGTCTGGTTCAAATACGTATAGATAGTATTGTCAGTTTGGTGATTGATACCATATTTTGCATCAAAACTTAAGAATTTGTTAACTTCCCAGTTTAAGTTTAAACTTTGCATGATGTCGATACGCTTTGTATCTGTCTTAGTATAATAGTTAACCGCATTTGGGTTGTAACCATTCACACCTACAGCATCTCCAAAATAACCAGGATAGTTTCCATCAGTATCTTTGAACTCATAGTCAGCAAATGGACGAGAGTTAAATACTGAATAGATAATTGAACGACCTGTATTGTCATTGATATCGCTCTTTGTGTAAACCAATTGAGTTACAGAACGTAATTTCAAACCTTTGGCTAATTCAAAACCTAAGTTAGCAGTCATATTTGTTCTATTCTGCGCACCCACATTTTTGAATGGACCTGGGTTGTGTGCATTTGATAAAGAGAATGAATAATCTGATTTATCCGCACCACCAGAAATGTTTAAAGAGTTTAAAACGTTTGTTACAGGAACAAAAAACATATTAAAGTGATCAAAATATTTCAAATTTTGGTTGTAAGGCTTATTAATTTGAACAGTAGGATCTGTACTGTTGAAAATCACGTTTTCAGCATACGAACCATACTCTGGATCTAATGTCAAAGGCTTTCCAGAACCACCAATTACCTCATTATTTGAATTTGTAGCGAAACCGTGCATATTAGCTTTCTTCAATCCACCAATGTTCAATGGAGTGGAATTACTCACTGAAGAAGAAAAATCAACATTTACTTTTCCAGCTTTTCCTTTTTTAGAGAATAATTGAATAACACCGTTTGCACCTTGTGCACCATAAATAGTTGCCGCAGCAGCACCTTGCACGACCTCAACTCTTTCAACTGAGTTCAAATCCAATGCTCCGATATCCGTAGCTCCAATTTCAACTCCGTCTAATAAAATCATAGGCTTCGTATCACGGTTAATCGTATTGATACCACGTAAAACAATGTTTACAGGTTGGCCTGGCATACCATTTGCTGATGTAATTTGCGCACCTGCAATTTTACCCACCAAAGCCTGATCAATTGATGCAGTTGGCACAGAAGGTAAATTTTTAGCAGTAATGGCCTGTACATCAATAGCAGTCTGGCGCTTATCGATCGCGGCACCTGTACCAGTTACCACAACTTCTGCTAATTGACGCGTGTCAGTTGTTAAAGAAACATTAATTACAGATTGACTTCCAACATTAACAGATTTTGAATCCATTCCGATAAAGGTAAAAGTCAAAGTCTCTGAACCAGTTAAATTCAACGAATAATTTCCGTTAACATCTGTTTGGGTTCCTCGAGAAGTACCTTTAATAGCAACAGTTACTCCTGGCAGACCTGAGCCATCCTCGGCAGAGGTCACTTTTCCCGTAACCTTTTTAATCTGAACTTGTGCATATGCACTTGTAATAGACATAAAAAGTAACAAGAAAAAAATGGGTAAAGATTTTTTCATGTAAACTAATTGGGTTTAAAATTGATTAAAATAATTTGTTGATACTGAATCAATGCACAATTATAAAAAATATAAATTTATTTATAAAATAAAATTTTAAGATTTTTTAACATTTTGCCTATTGACATTGTAAAATACAAAAAAAAGCCAATAAAATTTGGCTTTTTCTAAGATTTTCAAAATAATAATAACTGATTATTGTACTATTACAAGTATTAAAATAACATTTTCTCTAAAACCAATACTCCAATCAATCCTACTACAGAAACAATACTCTCCATAGTGGACCAGGTTTTAATAGTTTCACCAACTGTCAAGTTAAAATATTCTTTAAATAGCCAGAATCCGGAATCATTAATATGCGAAAACATTAAACTACCTGCACCTATACTTAATACCATTAAATTTGGATCAATATTGGCAGTTTCAATTATTGGATAAATCATACCCGCTGCCGTTAATCCTGCAATTGTTGCAGACCCAACACTTACTCGAATAATGGCTGCCATCAACCATCCTAATACTAATGGAGGAAATGGGAGAGTTTGTAATTTCATGGCAATCTCTTTACTCACCCCAGAAACCAATAATATTTCCTTCAAGGCGCCTGCTCCTGCAATAATTAATAAGATCATACCTACTTCTTTAACAGAATCGGTATAAATATTCATTACTTTTTCCATATTGCGCGTTTTAGAAATCCCAATGGCGAAGGTCGCTATAATGATAGCAAACAACATAACAATCGAAGGATCCGCAACAAACTTTATGATTGGAAATAAGGGATCTTCCTTTCCAATTTGAAATTCAAAAATGGTTGTAATAATTAATAAAACTACTGGAGATAATGCTGCCACAAAACTTGCAGCTACTGAAGGCAATTTACTTTCATCCATTTTCTCTAATTTGAACATGTCTGAATCTTTCACCAAAAAGTTTTTGAAACGTGTCGCAAAAACTGGACCAGCCAATATAATAGCTGGAATTGCAATAATGGTACCATATAATAAGGTAGTACCCATGTTTGCATTAAATTGTCCCACCAAGGCGGCTGGACTCGGATGCGGAGGTAAAAACCCATGTGCCACCGACATAGAAGCCATCATGGGAATCCCCGTAAAAATTGGATTAATCTTGTATTGATTTGCGATTGTGAAAATTAGTGGAACCATCAACACAAATCCCACATTATAAAACAAGGGAATGCCTATGACAAAACCTGTCACCATCAATCCCCATGCCAAATTCTTTTGTCCAAATAATTTGATTAAAAAACTTGATATCTGTTGAGCTGCCCCAGTTTGAGCCACCAACTTTCCTAACATGGCCCCCAGAATAATCACAGCGACTAAAGACCCTAAGGTATCCCCCATCCCCTTCTGAACCGCTTTTGCTAAATCAATGATGGGAATATTTAATAAATACCCCGCCAATAAACTAACTAATAAAAAGGCTATAAATGGATTAATCTTTACATAAGTCACCAAAACGACTAATAAAAGAATACAGGCAATAACGATTAGGATGGACATTATTTAATTATGAATTATGAATTGTAAATTATTTATGAAATTTATGAATTTTTATATAATTTCAAAACTCAATCTATCCTTTTAATTCATAACTCATAATTCACAATTCATAATTCACAATTAATCAAAACTCCCCATAGGTATCTTCCAAATACTTTTGCATCACCAAAATATCTTCTTTGGAAGTCAAATCAGGTACGTTTTCTGCCATTGGAATTGTATAAAAACCTCTTCCCTCGCCTTCCCCGTATAAGAACACAGCTGTAGGAAGTTCTTTTTCATTACGAACAGGGTGGAATGGAGTTTTCGCTAAGTATGGTAAAAATACAGAGGCCTCAAATACAAAAATGTTCATACTTACGCCTAAAGTACCTTGGATGGCTTGCAATTCGGCTGCCTGTTCGGCAGTTGGTTTTTCAATAATATCTAATAAATAGCCGTTTTTATCGGTTTTGATCAGAGCAAAGGCAGAAATACGTTCTGCTGGATACAATAAACTATCACGATTATATGCAATCAAAGCTTCTGATTCTGGAGAGTTCCATAAAGCATTTAACGCCTTCACAGAATATAAATTATCAGAATTACAAACGATTAATCGACCTGTTTGCCAAGATTTTTGTTGACTTAGTGCCTGAAAAACAGCGTCAGCAGTTCCTGCAGGTTTTTCTCGATCGGCAGGGATGTGCTGACGAGAAAAAAAGATTTTTAATCCCCAACATTTATCACCTTTCATCAATTCTTCACAATATTCTTGAGTAACTGAATCCGTTGGATGTAAAAGCAACAAAACCTCTTCAATACCTGCCAAATGCGCATTGTATAATTGGTAGTCGATCAAGGTTTTTCCATTTTTACCTACCTGAATCATTCCTTTGGTAACAGAATTTGCTTGTGCCAATAATTTGGGATCTAAATCTGATCCTTCGGCTAATGCTTTTTTCATTCTACTTGCCATTCCTCCGGCAAGAATTAATAATCGTTTTGTCATATCTTAATAAAATAAACTTTCTTTTTCTACTTTTGTTCCTTCATCAACCCGGATGATATAGGCTTTTCCTCCTTCATTTTCAATTGCCGCAACAACTGCCTCTGGATTTTGCGGGGCATACGCAAACATACAACCTCCTCCACCGGAGCCATTAATTTTTGCACCCAATGCACCTGCCTCAAGAGATGCTGCAATCATCCGATCTATTTTTGCTGTAGATATTTGTTTGTGTTCGCGTAGATTTTTTTGATGATCGTTTAATAATCTCCCTAAATGGTCATCAGACCATTCTGTTTTACCTTCAAACATTTCTTTTGCTTCTAATAAAATATCTCTATCTGAAATATTAGCTTCAATTAATTCTAATTCATCTGCTGTCAAAACATCTTTAAATGGTTCCAAATCATTAATCGCGCAAGTTTCTAAATCAAAAAACTGATTTTTTAGCCTAATTTTCTCTAAACCTTTCAAGGTTCCAAATTTTACCCTTGCCAATATTCCCAATGTATCTTTAGCTTGCTGGGAATCCCCAAGGACAAATGTCCCTAAGGGTACTTGATAGGTTTGAATTTGAATTTCAGGTTTACTAGCTAAATAAATCACATTTCCCACTGCCGTAGAATATTGATCCATCATTCCGCCGGGCTCTGTAAATTCTAAAACTTCTGCCTCGTAACTCAATTCTCCAATTTCCTTTTGCGAGTAATTTAGGTCAAACATTTCGCAAAGAAATTTCAACCAAGAAACATTTAAAGCAGAAGAACTTGATGTCCCCGAATTAATTGGAATATTTCCACGAACCTCCAATTCTAAACCTCGATTAATTGAATGACCACGTCTATTCAACACATTCAAAACACTTTTGAAATAATCCCTTTCCTTTTCATAAACTAAAGGGAATTCCAATTCAAATTCAATAGTTAAAGAAATATCTGGTAAAGAAATCACTACCTTTTTATCAGGCCTGAAATCACCCTTAATTTGAACTCTTTTGGAAATCGCGGCTGCAATCACTGGTAGCCCCAAATAATCTTGATGCTCTCCAAACAAACAAATTCGGCCGGGGGTGGAAACGATCATTTGAATTATGAATTATGAATTATGAATTATGAATTTTAAAATAACTTTAATAAAAATCTAAATTTATAATTCATAATTCATAATTCATAACTTTCGTAGGTATTCCAACTTATAACTCCACGTACTTGCAATATTAAAAGCTTTAGACTTTGCTTCTTCTGCTTTAGGGCCTTCAAATAAGGAATCGATTGTTTCTTTAAACATTTCAAGCCATCTGTCGAAATGCGCTGGAGTTAAGGGTGTTTTTTCATTGACACGAAAATGCGGTTGCATCGGAGCTCCGCGATAATTCGAACCATCCAACAACAACATTTCCCAAAAATCATACATTTTGGGTAAATGTTTGGCAAAATCTACTTGTTCAACTTCTAAGAAAATATGCCCTACCAAGTCATCTGGCTTCATATTACCATAAAAGGCATTTACAAATTCAATGATATCCTCGCGGGTTTCTATGTCGTGTTTCATTTTTAAAATCCCGGAGCTTTCGCACCGGGTTATACAAGTAAAGTCCTTCAGACTTTGTTTCCTTTTTCACTTTTCACCTTTCACTTTTCACTTTTACCTTTTACCTTTTCACTTTTTGGTTTTCAATTTTTCCACTGTCAATAATCCAATTTTTGCACCTTGTTTGGCACCATTATCTAATGCTGGCCAAAAGTGAATTCCTCCATATAATCGAGAGATTGATGCTTCATCGGATGCTTGAATAAAGGATGTGAATTTTCTTGGAGGTAAACCATACGGAATTTCAGTTGAATCTGAAAATGCTACTTTATCTCCATACAATTTTGTTAACACCTCTGCAGCTGCCCGTGAGATAGTACTATGACCTGATGAATACTCAGGAAATGGTGGAGTTTGCAATACAGGTAACCATGCCTTATCAATACTTGCATTTATAACTGTTTCCGGACGAATAGTCACATACTTGTATTTCTCATTCCAACAAGCAATAAATCCATCAAATATTGCTATCGAAGATAAAGCTAAAGCCTCTGCAACCTGAATATGAGTTTTTTTTAATTGTCGGGCCACTTGAGCTGTGATTCCCAACCAATGTCCTCCGGGCGACATCTTTTTCGTTGCAAACATTGCATGTCCTGTAATATTCATCTTAAACGGATTACAATCCCAAAAATTGGCAATATTTCTTTGTTCTTCAGTTAAATTTTTCACCGTTTCATAGGTACGCATTAATTCTTTGTGGTATGCCGAACCAGCTTTCAAATCAAATGCTGGTGGAGCAGGCATTGGAAATTGGGAAACTGTATCCATCACAATTGGGCGAATGGTGTTCCAATAGGGCTCAACAGCATCTAAATATGCTGGTGGAGTTGGTGCCCATTTTCCTGTTTCGTTCGTTACCGTATAACGCAATCCACGAGTTTGCTTGTAGTGATCCTTTCCTGCAAATTTCAGAACGGATGCTGCAACAGAATCGCCAAATGCTATTGAACGTTCATAGACATCATCTGGTATTCCTGTTTTCTTGTAATCCTCTTCTAATTTTTTTTCAAATTCATCATATAATTCTTGAGCAAAAGTCAGTTTTTTACCTACCGACAAAAAGGCCCTAGTAGATGCCAAAGGAAAACAATATTCCTGCCCTTTTTCTGGTTGTGCCACATTTGAGAAGCCTTTGATTTGTCCTGTCAAGGAACGATAGGTAGAATCTCCATGCACCGCTGCCTCATAAGCAGCTAAACTGGCATACATATAAATACGCGAAGAAACAGGAGGAGCGAAAATATCGTGGATGATACTTTCGGTAAGCATTACTTCTGAACGAATTAAAAATTCAGGATTGGCAGCTGCCATTTGATAATCTTTATTCCCCTTTGAACAGGAAAACAAAATGCTTGATGCTATAAATGCAATAACTATATTTTTCATTGATAAAATATTATATAATTTACAAATTTACATAATAAAGCTCAAGTAAAAAATGACTTGCATCAAGAGTAGAATCCATAAAAAATTTTAAAATTTTCATTCTTTTTTTGTTATTATTGCAAGAATTATCAGTTTCAATGAACTTAAACATCCAAAAACAAGGAGCCTACCGATTTATTGACGAAGGAGAAGGAGAGACTTTAATGATGCTCCATGGCCTTTTTGGCGCCTTAAGTAACTGGGAAGGGGTCATTGAAAATTTCAAATCCAACTACCGAGTTCTTATTCCTTTAATGCCCATTCATGATATGCCAATCAAAGAGGCAGGTTGTGAGGGCCTAACGGTTTTCATAGAAGGGTTTGTCAAAGAATTACAATTAAAAGAATTGACTTTAGTGGGCAATTCTTTAGGTGGACACGTCGCACTAATCTACACGCTTAAGCACCCAGATCTTGTAAAACGACTTGTTTTAACAGGTTCTTCCGGACTTTTTGAAGATTCCATGGGAGGTTCTTATCCGAAAAGAGGAAATTACGAATTTATTAAGGA
Source organism: Sandaracinomonas limnophila (assembly GCF_004005965.1). Lineage (GTDB taxonomy): Bacteria > Bacteroidota > Bacteroidia > Cytophagales > Spirosomataceae > Sandaracinomonas > Sandaracinomonas limnophila. The sequence goes on from NZ_SACY01000003.1 coordinate 197,867, forward strand.
GCGTGTTGAATATACCTTTTACGACCCCAAAACTGCTTCAAAAGAATTAGTGGATGAGGTTTTCGAAATAACAAATAGTATTCCTAAGGTATTACGAATTATTGCTATCGCAAAATCTGCCCAAAGGAACAATATGGCAAAAGATATTGTTAACATTACTACCCCAACTTTATTAATCTGGGGATTAAATGATACAATAACTCCTCCGCATGTTGGACATGAGTTCAATAAATTAATTCCTAATTCAGAATTACATTTTATTGATAAATGTTGCCATGCACCCATGATGGAAAGACCTAAAGAATTCAATAAAATTCTTTCTACTTGGCTGGGAAAAACAAAAATTTAATGATTTTAAACCAAATAAATACAGAGCTCCCTACCCTAAAACCTTCCGATTCTTTAGGAAAGGCTCATAAATTATTTGAAAATTCTTCCATTCAACTATTAGCTATTGTTGAAAAAGGTAAATTTTTAGGAAACATTCTTCCCGAAAATTTACATAAAACTTATCCAGAACAAAAAGTTTCTGATTTATTTGATATTACGTCTAAAGAGGCTTTGGAAGAATCTCAAGACATTCGTGCTACCTTGCCATTATTTCAAAAATTAAATACAAGAAATTTAGCAGTCATTGATGCAGAAAAGAGATTTTTGGGTTATTTAGAATGGAATGAATTAGCTGATGAAATGCTAAAATCTGATTTCAATTTAGAAAACTCTGGAATTATAAGTTTAGGTTTCCATCAGCAGCGAGATTCATTAGCAAATATCATTCGAATTTTGGAAGAAAACAGGGCTTTGGTGATAAAAACCTATCTTAAGGAACGTGAAAACCAATTGCCAGAATTAAACCTCCAAGTCAAAACTGAACAATTAAATTTCCTAGTTCAGCAATTAGAACGCCACGGATTTTTGGTTGAAAAAGCCTTTCATTTGATGGGTGATGAAGCAGAAAATCACTCAAATTATGATTTATTAATGAAATACCTTGAAATGTAGGATGGGAAAAAGAATCGCAATTCATGGCAAGACATTTCAAGCTGAAAATCAAGCTACAGTTGAAAACATTTTCAATTTGTTGAAAGAAAAGCAATGCCAAATTGCAGTTTCATCTGATTTTGCAGAAATATTAAAATCACAAAATTGTTTTTCTGATTCTTTTGAAATCTATTCCACTGAAAAAGGGCCTTCAAACCCTGATTTTGTATGGAGTATTGGTGGAGATGGCACTTTATTGGAAACTTTAACTCATGTTAAAGAGCATGAATTTCCAATATTAGGTATTAACACTGGCCGATTAGGTTTCTTAGCAACCGTTTCTCCAAATCAGGTAAACATAGCTTTAGATCATTTATTAAATGGAGATTTTACCATTGAAAATAGAACTTTAGTAAAGGTTAGTTCTCCCAACAATTTATTCTCAAATGTTCAAGTAGCCTTAAATGAAGTAGGTATCATGAAAACGGATAGCTCTTCCATGATTGTGATCAAGGCATTTTTGAACGGAGAATACTTGAATACCTATTGGGCAGATGGATTAATCGTTTCAACCGCAACTGGATCCACAGGCTATTCTTTATCGGTAGGAGGCCCCTTGGTGATGCCAACATCAGAGAATTTCATTATTGCGCCCATGAGTCCACATAACCTAAACGTGCGACCATTGGTCATCCCAAGCAATTCTAAATTACGATTTGAAATCAGTTCAAGAAGTCAAAATTTCTTGGTTTCCTTAGACTCTCGCTCAAAAACAGTAGATGGAAATGTTGCCATTGAAGTAGAAAGTGCTCCTTATTTTGCAAAATTAATTAAAATTCCAGGGGATGATTTCCTACAAACTTTGAGAAGTAAATTAAATTGGGGTTTAGACGTTAGAAATTAATTTCCTAATAACCTTTTCAATTCATTCAATTTCAAAAGAGCCTCTATAGGTGTTAAAGAATTTACTTCTAATTTTTCCAAAACTTGCTGTACATCCAATAAACCTGCAGGCACTTCAGGTCCAAATAAATTCAATTGAAAATTGTTTTTAGGCATTTCTTTCAATTTTGCCACATTATCTTCTCGTGAATGATCTTTTTCTAAGTTTTGTAAAATTTCATGCGCACGCAAAACCAAAGCAGTTGGCATACCCGCCAATTGAGCCACATGAATACCGAAGCTATGCGCAGAACCTCCAGGCACTAATTTTCGCATAAAAATGATTTTATTTCCAAGTTCCTTTACTGAAACATGAAAATTCTTAATGCGCGGAAAATCTTCTGTCAATTCATTTAATTCATGGTAATGGGTTGCAAAGAGTGTCTTCGCCTTAAATTTCGGATGATTGTGTAAATGTTCGGCTATGGCCCAGGCCATTGAAACTCCATCATACGTAGAGGTACCTCTACCAATTTCATCCAAAAGCACCAAAGATCGATTCGACAAATTATTCAAAATCGCTGCCGTTTCTGTCATTTCAACCATAAAAGTTGATTCTCCTTTAGAAAGATTATCTGAAGCACCTACTCGGGTGAACACCTTGTCAATTAATCCAATTTCTGCAGAATCTGCAGGCACAAAAGAACCCATTTGAGCCATCAAAACAATAAGGGCCGTTTGTCGCAATAAAGCCGATTTACCTGCCATATTGGGACCCGTAATCATCATGATTTGCTGCATTTCATTATCTAAATACACATCATTAGGTACATATTCCTCCCCTACTGGCAATTGGGTTTCAATAACCGGATGCCGGCCTGCCAAAATATGAATCTTATCAGATTCATCTAATTTGGGTTCAGCATACTTATTTCGAATGGCGACTTTTGCAAAACTGGAAAGTACATCCAAGGTAGCCACTCCAAGGGCATTCCGCTGAATGGAATCTAAATATTGCATGGCTTCTTGAACTAAATTTTGGAAAATTTTAAATTCTATTGCATGGATTTTTTCTTCTGCATTTAGAATTTTTTCTTCATAAATTTTAAGTTCTTCGGTAATATATCTTTCGGCATTTACCAGGGTTTGCTTTCGAATCCATTCCTCAGGAACACGATCCTTATGCGCATTGGTTACTTCCAAATAATAACCAAAAACTTTATTGTATGCCACTTTTAGGGAAGAAATTCCCGTTCTTTCTATTTCCCTTTTTTGTAATTGAGCCAAATAATCTTTTCCATTGGCAGACAATTGATGTAATTCATCCAATTCGGCTAAAAAGCCAGTTTTCACCATCCCTCCCTGATTAGAAAGCATGGGTGCATCCTCCCGAAGAGCTAATTCAATTTTTTCAACTAATTCTCCACAATCCTTTAATTTTTGGGACCACAATTTCAATATCTCTGATCCATTTGCATCCAAAGCCTCTTTAATCTTGGGAATTTGAATGAGGGCACGTTTTAATTGTAAAAGTTCTCGAGGATTAATTCGTGCGGCTGCTACCTTGGAAATCAGGCGCTCCAAATCGCCAATAGGCTGCAATATTTGAACAAAAGTTTCAAGTGCCTCTCGATTTTTCACCCAGGAAGAAACAGCATCTAATCTATCTTGGATCATCTTCAATTCCTTCAAAGGCAAAACCATCCATTTTCTCAATAAACGCGCACCCATTGGGGTCACGGTTTGGTCGAGTAATTGAATCAAAGGTACTCCACCATCTTGAGAGGAATGAAATAATTCAAGATTTCGGATAGTAAATCTGTCGAGCCAAACATATTTATCTTCCTCCAATCGCTGAATGGCAGTTATATGACCAATTTGTTTGTGTTCCGTTTCTGCTAAATAATGTAGAATCACTCCCGCAGCAATGATTCCTTCCCGATTATTTTCAATACCAAAACCTTTCAGCGATTGCGTCTTAAAATGCTGCGTTAATAAGGGATAAGTAAAATCGTATGCAAAAATCCAATCTTCTAAGGGGAAAGAATGAAATGCTTCACCCCAATGTTCTTGGTATAAGTTTCTATATTTTTTAGAATAAATTATTTCAGAAGGCAAAAAGCTTTGAATCAACTTATGAATGTAGTTCAATGGTCCTTGTGTACATAGAAATTCTCCAGTTGAAATATCTAATAAGGCTAAACCAAATTCTACTTCTTTTCCTTCTTTAAAACTAATGGCTGCTAGGTAATTATTCTTTTTTATATCTAAAACCTGATCATTATAAGACACACCAGGAGTTACCAATTCAGTCACTCCCCTTTTCACAATCCCTTTAACTGTAGCAGGATCTTCCAATTGGTCACAAATTGCAACTCGCTCACCTGCACGAACTAATTTTGGTAAATAAACATCAAGCGAATGGTGTGGAAAACCAGCTAAATGATCATCAGCATTTCCATTATTTCTACGAGTTAAAACGATGCCTAAAATCTTAGAAGCTTTTACAGCATCCTCTCCAAAAGTTTCATAAAAATCTCCTACACGAAACAATAAAATTGCCCCAGGATACTTCGCCTTGATTTGATTAAATTGTTTTGCCAAGGGAGTTTCCCCCTTAACTTTTGGTTCTTTTCCCTCTGCTGCTTGTCGTGCCAATTTCTAAATTTTAATGAAAGTTAAAAATACAATATTTTAATAAGAATTAAAGATTAAAGAGGATTAAACTTTGAATTATTTTGTTTATTATTGACAAAATATTTACGAATAACTATGATTAATGATTCAATTAATATCAAAGCACAAACAGAAGTCTTTGATGTAGTAATTGTGGGTTCTGGAGCAGGTGGAGGTATGGCAGCATACACTTTATCAAGAGCAGGTGTAAAAGTTTGCGTTTTAGAAGCTGGACAAAACTTTGACCCAGCAGACCCCAAAAATATTACTCAATTAAAATGGCCGTATGAATCACCAAGAAGAGGGGCAAGTACCACTCGTCCATTTGGCGATTTTGACGCTGCTTATGGTGGCTGGGACATTGATGGACAACCTTACACTCGCAAAAGTGGCACCACATTCGATTGGTTTAGATCACAAATGGTAGGTGGTCGTACCAACCACTGGGGAAGAATTTCCTTGCGCTTTGGTCCTGATGACTTTAAAAGAGCAAGTATAGACGGATTGGGAGATGATTGGCCAATTGGTTATGATGACATGAAACCTTATTACGATCGTGTTGAAAAACTAATAGGCGTATTCGGCACCAATGAAGGTTTAAGAAATGACCCAGATGGTCAATTTTTACCACCTCCAAAACCTCGTTTACATGAATTAATGATCATGAAAGCCAATAAAAAAATTGGCATTCCAACCTATCCATCTCGTATGGCCATGTTGACACAAAAGATCAACGATGAACGTGGAAAATGTTTCTATTGTGGTCAATGCGGTAGAGCTTGTATGGCATATGCCGATTTTTCTTCTTCTTCAGTTTTAATCAAACCAGCATTAGCAACAGGTAATACGACTTTGATTACCCATGCAATGGCTCGTGAAGTAGTCACAGATCCAACAACTGGCTTAGCAACTGGAGTTTCGTATGTAAATACACTGAACCTTCAAGAATACACGGTTAAAGGTAAGGTAGTGGTTTTAGCAGCTAGTGCGGGTGAAACAGCTCGTTTGTTGTTAAATTCTAAAAGTTCAAGGTTTTCACATGGATTAGCAAACTCTTCTGGAGTAGTTGGAAAATATTTAAATGATTCTACGGGTGCTTCCCGATCTGGAATTATTCCTGCCCTATTCGATAGAAAACGCTATAATGAAGACGGTGTGGGTGGAATGCACATTTATACTCCATGGTGGTTAGATAACAAGAAATTAGATTTCCCAAGAGGTTACCACATTGAATATGGTGGAGGAATGGGCATGCCTGGCTACGGATTTGGATGGGGAATTGAAGGAATGAATGGCAAGGCTGAATTTTCAAAAAATGGCAAAGCCAAAGCAGCGGGTGGATATGGCTCTAGCTTGAAAGAAGATTATGCAAGATATTATGGAGCCTCGATTGGTATGTCGGGAAGAGGTGAACCTGTAGTTCGCGAAGACAACTATTGTGAAATTGACCCGAATACTGTTGATAAATATGGTATTCCAGTTTTGCGTTTCCATTACAAATGGTCAGATTATGAAATAAAGCAAGCCAAGCACATGCAAGATACATTTGAGGAAATTATTCATGCGATGGGAGGTATACCAAATGGTAAAAAACCAGGCCCAGAAACCAATTATGGATTAGCAGAGCCAGGTAAGATCATCCACGAAGTGGGTACAGCACGTATGGGTAATGATCCGAAAACATCTGTATTGAATTCAAATTGTCAGGCACATGATGTGAAAAACTTATTTGTAGCTGATGCGGCTCCATTTGTTTCTCAAGGTGACAAAAATGCAACTTTAACAATTTTAGCATTATCCTTAAGAACATCCGAATACATTTTAGATCAACGTAAAAAAGGCAATATCTAATGAAAAGAAGAGATTATTTAAAAAACTTAGGTTTAAGTTCATTAGGACTTGCGGTGTTGAGTCCAGATGTACAAGCAGCAGATGCTTTGGATTTCCATTCGCCACCCAAAACGGCAAGTGGTGAATTGAAAATTCCAGGTGGACGTACCAAAGACGAAGCTGAACGTGATGCTCGCTTACGAGCAGAAGTTTTTTTGAATGCACATGAATTAAAGACCATCACTATTTTAAGTGATATTATCTTCCCTGCAGATGCAACGTCTGGAAGTGCTTCTCAGGCAGGTACAACTGAATTCATTGAATTTATTGTAAAGGATAAACCTGAATTAAAGACACCTGTTAGAGGAGGCTTGGGTTGGTTAGATGCGGAATCTAAAAAACGATTTGGAAAGGTATTCACGGATATCACTGCCAAGCAACGCATTGAAATTGTGGATGACATCGCTTACCCAGAAAAAGCAAAACCAGAATTATCCCAAGGGGTTTCTTTTTTCAATTTAATGAGAAATTTAACTGCAACCGGATTCTTTACCTCTAAAATCGGAATTGAATATCTTGGTTACCAAGGAAACAAACCCAATGAATGGGAAGGTGTTCCGGCAGATGTTTTAAAACAATACGGATTATCTTATGATGCATAAAACCCATCAAAGGTTTATTGTACCAAAGATATTTCAAGATTTACCCAATTTGGTGGCGGGTGTTTCCACCCGCCATGGAGGGGTAAGCCAAGGAGCTTACAACAGCCTTAATCTAGGCAAACATACCACTGATTACACTGATCACATTGAACAAAATTTATTCCTATTGTGTCAAGACTTGGGCATTCAAACCAGTCAATTGGCTAGAGCCTACCAATGTCATGGGGCAGAAATTTGGCATACTGAAATTGGTGGGTATCAAGAAAACTTTGATGCCATCATTGCCACTCAGCCTGGTATTATTGCAGGAGTAGGTATTGCAGATTGTTGTCCGATACTAATAGTAGATCCTAATCAAAAAGTTACTGCTGCTATCCATGCGGGTTGGAAAGGAACTGTTGCACAAATTGTCAAAAAAACAGCTACTGAATTGGTTGAAAAATACGAAAGTAAAGCCAAAGATTTACTAGCCTATATTGGTCCATGTATTAGTCAAACTCATTTTGAAGTGGGCGATGAAGTGGCAGCCCATTTTTCCGATTCCGAAAAAACTAAATTAGGACCTAAATTTCATGTAGATTTAAAAAAGGCAAATTTGCACCAATTACAAGAAGCTGGAATTGATCAAATAGAAATCTCCGAATACTGCACCATTGAGCACAATGAACATTTTTTTTCGCACCGTAAGGAAAACGGAATCACAGGAAGAATGATGGCATTTGCAGGGTTTAAATGGTAAAATGAAGAGAAAGTAAATACATAGAACCCAATAAGCGTGTTGAGCTGACTGATTGGGCGTAATCTGAAATGGATTTTTGAACAAAATAATTTACATTTCCCACATTTTGTGCTTTAAAAATCAATTCCGTTTTATTCTTTTCAGATATTTGGTATTTAATTTCTGCGTTAAAAATTTCAAGTGAATTTTTTTCTATAGCGTTGGGCTTGATAAAAATGTAGTCCCCTGAAATTGTTAAAATATTTTTTACTATGCCATAAAGTCGAAACTTATTTTCATAAGAATTGATCGAACTCATTTGATCGCCATTAATAAAATAATTTGAAGCATTCCAATTTAATTTATTTTCAAATCCAAAAGGCAACAAAAATCCAGATTTTACCATCAAATTATAATTATCTAGAAAGGAAAGGACATTTCGCTGATTTCCTTCGTTCAAAAAATTAATTGATTCAGACCTTATCCGTGAAGCATCTCCAAAGAAATTACATTGAAAATAGGGAATTTGAAAATTCAAACTCATCGTTACAATCGAACTTTTTAGTTGTTGCGGAGTTCTAAAAAGGTAGGTATGAATAAAATTATCACTTCCAATTAATTTGGATTGAAATGTATTTTCCTTCAGACTCTGACTAAATCCAAGGGTTCCAGTAATAAATTGAATGGGGGCCTTATAATCGTATGAAATATTCCAATTAGTTGATTTCTCAGGGTCTAGATTCTTTTCATAATTTAAAGCTGAACGAACTGACATAAAAATTGGCGAATTAATCATCTCATTTATACTGAAAAACTTCAATTGATTGTTTGCACCCATCGATATAGTGTGCTCATCGTTTGGTCGAATTGTTGAATTTATAATATACAAAAAAGCAGGATTTATTGCTTTTGAGAGATCTTGAGTACTAATTTTACCTTGTAATATTTCAATGGTACCATCGGTTTCAAGCCATCTATTTTTAAAATCAATTTTAGTTTTTACTCCAGAAAATTGCTGTAAATTATCGGTTGAATTTGTTGTCAATTTATCCTTTAATTGGACTTGAGTTTCCAACCTTCGATTTAGGACTTGCTGGTAGACAGAAGTCTCCCATTTAATTTGCCAAATTTTACCTAAAATGGTCAGACCATTATAATTAATCTTTTGGGTCCCAATTAAATTTTGGCTTAAGATGTTTTTAGAGGAATCCAAGTAATTCCAATTTTTATCAAAATGAATGGTTGAAAAATCGGTTTTCCATTTCAACGCAAGTTTTTTTGAGAGTTCCATAGAATAATCTAAACTCGCAAGTTGATTGTTCTCCTGCCTTAAACTATTTTGAGTTAAATATTGAAAATTATTTAATACCTGTGTACCATCGTAACGATCTTTTGAAATAATTAAAGACCCTTTCACTTTCAAAAAACCCCAATTTCCAAAAGTAATCAAATTAGAATTCGTTACTTCATAAGCTTTTTCGAATAGATTTCTTTTGCTTGTATCGAAATAATTTATCCCCATAATATCACTTTTTTGAGCATTATTTTCTTCCGCAAAAACATCTTCATCCAAATATCCCAAACTAAATTTTGAAGACCATTTTTTTAAGGGTCTGAACATCAAAAAATAATTCAAATTACCTGTTTTGTTTATCTTCATGGAAGGCATGTTGAAGCCGAGTGTCGATTGCCCTTCTTGAAAAAAATTACCTTTCGTATCAAATTCTTCATAGTCTTCCGCATTATAATTAACATTACTTCCATCAGATGAATTATTAAAGCCAAAATTACCGTAGGCTTTAAATCCTTTTTTGATGCTCATCAAATTGGCCTCCTCTTTGTAAAAAAGTTTCTCACCAGTACCCAGTCCTACTGTTGCATCCAAATTATGTTTCATTTTTGATTTTTTCAAAACCAAATTCAAACCAATTGCTTTAGAATTTTGAAACCTACTTAAAATTGGATTTGAATTGAAGTTCTGAATAATTTGAACTTTATCAATTAAACTCACATCCATTGTATGGGTTGCAACTCTATAATTATTTTCAAACAAATCATCTCCATCCAATTGCATCACCTGAACATTCTTATTCATGTATTTCATGGTTCCATCCGCTGCCACCTGCAAGCCAGGAATTTTCTCAAGTAATTCATACAATTTCCGTTCCGTTCCGTTGAGCATCCCTGCTGCATTGTATTGTATCGTATCACTCTTTACCTTCACCTTTTGGATAGTTTGAACCACCACTTCTTGTAATTCAAAATCTTTGGGAGACAGCTTGATTTGGAAGGAATAAATTTCCCCTATTTTAGGTTTTGGAATACTAACAACAAATTTTTGAAAATTTTGTGGGTTGATACTCAAAATTATTTTTTGGTACTTTTCTGTAACTTTAAATTGAAAACCACCATCATCTTCAGGATAAAACACTTCAGAAATTGGAGCATTTTCGCTCGAATCTCTAACCATAATTGGCAATACCAAAGGGTTTCCTTTTTCATCTTTCAAAGAGCCTTTGATTGTCTGAGAAAAAATTGGGAACACAAAAAGTAAGTTACCAATAAGTAAGTAGAATTTTATGAATTTCATTAGTGGTTATTACAGACTTTATTTAATAAGCTTTAGCTTTTCTTTCAAACCATTCGGTAAATCAATTAGATGACAATAAAAAATAACATCCATATCACCAGATATTTCTATGTTCACATTATTTTTTTTCATATATGCTGCCAATTTTGCCATCTTTCTCTTTTTCCTTTCTATTATTTCTTTTCTAGCTAAATCTTCATAAGAAGAAACTGAAAGTACTTTTTTAGATAAAATGAATTTTTGATATTTGTCAAATTCTGCCTTTTCTAAATCTCTTGATATAGATTTTAATGAAAATTTTAAAGGATAATCATCTAATCCATTTACTTCAACTACAAGTCCAGGCAATCCATATAAACCCCATGGTGCATCATTAATTACATTGTTGGGGTCAAACCATACCTCATATTTCACTCCTCCTTTTGTGATCAATGCTTTTTGGCAAACAAATTTTCCAATTGTTTTACTTTCCTTGAAATACTTTATACTAATGGGATAATTATTATAAATTAATTCTTTATCATGAATTGGTATTCGAATAATTTGTGACTTATTTTTCTTATAAAAAATTCTAGACCAAGAATCATTTTCAATACCATATGAGTCGCCATTTGGCAAATCAATTATTCCAGATTTTCTATTGTCTAAGGTTACAAAAATTGATTCTTCTTTTTGTATCATAATTTTTGCGGTCATTGAATGATTATTTATGTCTGTATAATTATATACAATTGTTTGACTAATTAAATCCGTGGTTATAAAAAGTAGAAATAATAATTTTATTTTTTTCATTTGAATTTTAATATAATTAATATCCGGCCATATATTTATTTTAATGAGGCCAGATAAATAAACTTACTTTAATTCCCTTAATGCGGCAGCTGCCATTCTGCAGAGGGTAGATTCAGGTACACTATCTGAACACATTCTAACTGCCCAATTTGCATTTGCTCTTGTACAACAAGCTGCCTTTGAACTGAAAGAACCTAACATTAAAAAAATTGATAAGACAGAAAAAATTTTCATTGACTTTTTCATAATTTAATTTTTGGGTTAGTTTTAGCATTTTATTAATGGTTAAATGCAATCACCAATGTTTTGCAAAATCATGTTTCGAAAAACAAACAATAATTTAACAAATCAAAAAATAAATAAAAAAAATATTAGTTTAGTTTAAATAAGTTGCAAAATCACAACTTTTCAGGACATGAAAATATTTTTTTCTTTGTAATTTCAGCTTGTAAAATTTACTAGCTTTATGAAAAAATACATCCTACCCTCTCTAGCAATTTTCGGAATTTCTTTGGGAACTATGTCTTTAACATCCATTGAAAAAGAAATTCAAATAGATGAAAAACAAGCCCTTAAAAACTACTCCCAATACTGTGCCTCTTGTCATGGAGAAAAGGTGGAAGCTTTTGTGGATCGAAATTGGAAACATGGTAAAACGAAGTCCGACTTTGTAAATTCTATCACCAAAGGATATCCTGATTTAGGAATGCCGACTTGGGGAGAGATTTTGAGTAAAGAGGAAATCAATGATTTAGCAGAATTAATCAATAAGAATTTAGCAACAGTAGATCAATACAAATTTGCTAACAAACCTAGTTCCAATATTTTCAAATCTGAAGACATTACCGTTCAATTGGACACGATCGCTACTGGATTTGAAAGTCCTTGGGGTTTTGTTCAACTGCCTGATTTAAGCTATTTAATAACCGATAGAAAAGGCGTTTTGTATCATGTAGATCAACATAAAAATAAGACAGAAATCAAGGGAATTCCCGCTGTGATGGCTAAAGGACAAGGGGGATTATTGGACATTGAACTACACCCTCAATTTGAGAAAAACGGCTGGATTTATTTATCTTATTCTAAATTCAAAGAAGAAAATGGTACCACTGTGACCGCTACAGCTATTGTTCGTGGGAAAATTAAAAACAATCAATGGGTAGAGCAAGAAGAACTTTTTGTTTCGCAACCTTTTACCAAAACCTTCCATCATTTTGGTTCAAGAATCACCTTTGACAAAAAGGGATTACTGTATTTTTCTGTTGGAGAACGTGGAATGGAAAAAGATTTTCCACAATTTACCAATAACGACAATGGAAAAATCCACCGTTTAAACGATGATGGAAGCATTCCGAAAGACAATCCATTTGTAGGAAAAGATCCAAAGGAGTTTCATCACAGTATTTATTCGTATGGACAAAGAAATCCACAGGGATTGACAACCAATCCTTGGACAGGAGATATTTGGGAAACAGAACATGGACCAAGAGGTGGAGATGAAATCAATATCATCAAAGCTGGTAAAAATTATGGCTGGCCAACCATCACTTATGGTATTAATTATGATGGAAAACCGATTTCGAATATTTCGAAAAAAGAAGGAATGGAACAACCCATCACCTATTATCTACCATCCATTGCTCCATCTGGATTAACTTTCGTAACTGGAGATAAATACCCAGCTTGGAAAGGTAATTTATTAATCGGTTCCCTTCGATTCAATTATTTACAACGTGTAGAAATCAAAGATAACAAAGTTGTAAATCAAGAAAAGGTTCTACTCAACATTGGCCGTATGCGAAATGTTGAAATGGGTAGAGATGGGTATATTTATGTGGGAGTTGAGAATCCGGGAATGGTATTTAAACTAGTTATCAAGTAGGCAGAGTGAGCAAAGTGAGCAGAGACTGGCTCACTTTGCTCACTGGCTCACTCTGCTCACTAGAACATCCGTTCTCTCCCCCACCCCATTCTCATTAAAAGCCTCAATCTGGAAATAGTAGGTTTTATCCTTGTCCATTGATTTGAAATAATAATCTTTGTTACCATAAACCATCACCGAGGTATATAATTTATCAGGAGCAATTCCGGAATAAATCACATAACCGGTTGCGTTGGAATCTTGTCTCCATTTGAGCCAAGCGCTTCGGGTGTCATGTTCTCCACGAAGTACAACAAAATCCTTTATTTGATTCGGTTTGGCACCATGTCCATTTCCAAAAACGCGTAATCCGCTAATGGCAAATTTACCGGCCGCCATGTGGATGTTCACTAATTTAACAAATCGAGCTTCGATTGGTTTAGACAATTCAACATAATCATGCGGCACATCTGTTTTGTTGGTCGATTTATCCACAATAACCTCCCATTTCTTTCCATCTTTTGAGGCCAAAATCTGATATTGGTGGTAAATACCATTTATTTTTCCCAAAAAGCTAGTATCCACATCTTGGTCCGCATAATTAATTTGAATCGCTCGAATTGTTGAAATTTCTCCTAAATCTGATTGAATAAATTCACCTTTTTTATTACTTTTTGCCGACCAATACGTTCTCATTTGCTCATCCACTGCATAATTTGGAGAATAATTTCCTAGACTTGAAGAAACTTGAACCGGTTTATTGTAATTTAAAATCATCCAACCAGTATATAAATCACTAGGTTTATTAAATGTTGAGGTAGGAGTTTTCATCGGAAAATCACTGTAGGCTGTTTCTGTGTATAAAATTCCGTCCTTATCGAATTGCGTTGGCCATAGACCTAATCGACGTTCAAAACTATTCTTGGAAGCAATCGTAATAGTTGACACATGCCACCAATTTCCAAATTGTCCTTCAAAAGTTGCCCCATGACCCGCCCCGCGAGTAAATCCACCAGGTTTGTAGGCAAATGGATTATGCGATTGATAGGTAAAGGGTCCTAATGGCTTATCAGAGGTATAAACTCCATCTCCATAATGGGAGAATTCCGTACCAGGGGCCCCATATTGCAAATAATATTTACCCTTGTATTTATTCATCCAAGCTCCCTCCATAAAAGGCTTTAAAAAGGTATTGTCTTGAAACTCGCCAAATCGCTCCCAACCATGAATGTCGTCATGCAATTGAATTAATTCTTTACGCTCTCCAATGGGCTGAAGAGTCTTTCGGTCTATTTCTATACCATACATAGGGTATAAATTACTTGAACCATGGTATAAATAAATTCGCTTGTCATCATCTTCAAAAAAAGCAGGGTCCCAGGCACCAGCAGTAAAGGAATGTACAGCTTCTTTCCAAGTATCGGATGTGGGGTTTTGACTATACCAAAGGGTGAAATTTTTTTCGTAGGTAGAACCAATAACTAATAAACTGTCACCTAAGGTTAATGTGGCAGGTGCACATAATTCATCGTAAACTTTATGGTAAGGCTGTAAAAATTTACGGGATATAAAATCCCATTTAACCAAATCATTACTCCACCAATATCCCCATTGGTTGGTTGAAAACAAATAATATTTTCCTTTAAAATAAGAAATAACGGGATCAGCAGTTGCCCGGTGTCGCCCTTGTTCAGAAAAATTGGGAATGGGCGTAAATCCATAATCCAAATTCATTGGGTTGCAAAAGGTATTTTGCGAATATAATGTATTCGAAAAACTTAAAATACTGAGTCCGAAAATGACAAAAAGTAATCGTAATTTCATAGTTTTGAAAAATATTTCTTGAAGTTAAATTCATTTCAACAAGTAAACAAATGCAAAAATCAGAATATCAATTTACTGGCATTGGAATTGCTTTTACAATTCTAATTTGTTGGTTTTTGCACTTATATTTCTTACTACATCAAAACCTCACTTTCAATAATTTTTATCTATTTGTTGGCATTTTGATACAAACACATTTATATACAGGCTTGTTTATTACGAGTCACGACTCCATCCATGGAGTGGTTTCACCGAAATATCCTCGCATCAATCGACTTCTTGGACAAACTGCTACTCTATTATTTGCCTTTAATCGATACAGTATATTGGAGAAAAAACATCACCTGCACCACCAATTTGTCAATACAGAAAAAGATCCTGACGTGCATCAAGGTAACTTTTTTATTTGGTGGTTTAAGTTTATGAAACAATATATTTCGTGGCAACAAATTATTGCTATGGCGATTGCCTATAATGTGTTAAAAATTTGGTTTCCGATGTGGAATTTAATTCTTTTTTGGGAACTACCCGCCATTCTTAGCACCTTACAATTGTTTTATTTTGGCACCTATTTGCCGCACATGGGAATTCACAACAACGAGCATCATTCAGGAACTCAAAGTAAAAACCACTTATGGGCATTTATTTCCTGTTATTTTTTTGGATATCATTACGAACATCATGCTTATCCATATCTTCCTTGGTGGCAATTGCCAAAGGCTAAAAATTGATGGATTGAGGTGCTCGAAAACCCGAAAATTTTCCTAAATTTGCAAGGCAAATTACCTTTATCCAAACGTCCTTATGGGAGAATTAAAATACAAACGAATTTTATTAAAACTTTCTGGCGAAGCACTTTCCACTACCGAAGAAGTGATTGAACCAAGTATTTTAGCACAATATGCTGCTGAAATCAAAGAAGTGCATGATTTAGGTGTAGAAGTAGCCATTGTTATCGGAGGAGGAAATATTTTCAGAGGAGCTGCGGCTGCAAAAGCAGGGATTGATCGAGTACAAGGCGATTACATGGGCATGTTGGCTACGGTAATCAATGGAATGGCAGTGCAAGCATCTTTAGAAAAACAAGGTTTGTACACACGTATGATGACCGCCATCAAAATAGAGGCCGTTTGCGAGCCATTTATTCGAAGAAGAGCCATTCGTCATTTAGAAAAAGGAAGAGTGGTTATTTTCGGAGCAGGAACAGGAAATCCGTATTTCACGACCGATTCAACTGCCTCTTTACGTGCAATTGAAATGGAAGCAGATGTTGTCTTAAAAGGTACTCGTGTGGATGGAGTTTATACGGCTGATCCAGAAAAAGACCCAAATGCGACAAGATTTACGCAACTAAGTTTTCAAGATGCAATTAACAAAAACTTGAAAATTATGGATACAACCGCCTTTACACTTTGTCAGGAAAACAAGGTACCAATTATTGTTTTTGATATGAACAAAAAAGGAAACTTGGCTCAATTGGTTAAAGGGGAAGAAGTAGGAACGCTTATTAGTTAATTGAACACATGGAAGAAATAGAATTTTACATTGATGCTGCCAAAGAAACAATGGATGGCGCAATCAAACACTTAAACATCGAATTGTCTAAAATCAGAGCTGGTAAAGCTTCTGTTAATATGCTAGATGGCCTAATGGTAGACTATTATGGCATGAATACTCCTATCAATGGTGCTGCGTCTATCACTACTCCTGATGCTCGTACAATTGCTATCAAGCCCTTTGAAAAAGGACTTTTTGGAGAAATTGAAAAAGCCATTCGTAATTCTAATTTAGGTTTAAATCCTGTAAATGATGGAGAAACCATTCGTTTGAACATTCCACCATTAACTGAGGACCGCAGAAAGGATTTAGTAAAACGTGTAAAAGCGGAAATTGAAACTGCTAAAGTGAATATCCGTAATGCTCGTCAGGACGCCAACAACAGTATCAAAAAGCTAAAAGCAGATGGGGTTTCTGAAGATGCGATCAAAGACGGAGAGGACAAAGTACAAAAACAAACGGATTCCTTCATTGCAAAAATCGATGTGATTTTTGGCGAGAAGGAAAAGGATATAATGTCGGTGTAACCGAAGCAAGAATTAAAAAAGCCCCATTTGAGGGCTTTTTTATTACACATTCATCAAAAACTCTGAAAGTCCTTGTTCAGTAGGTAGTGCTAATTTTTTACGCAAACGATACCGTTTTAATTCTACGGATCTAGGTGTAATATTTAATATTTGGGAAATTTCTTTTGAAGATAAATTCATTTTCAAATAAGCGGCTAAACCTAAATCACCATGAGATAAATCAGGGAATTGACTCAACAATTTCTTGAAAAACAATTCGTGTACTTCATTGAAATTTTCCTCAAAGATTTTCCATTCTTTTTTTGAATTAAAATTATCTTCAATTTGATGAACAATTGAGTTAAAAATATAATTCTTTTGATCTTCCTTAGGTTTAATTCGATCCAAATCTAGTTTAATTTTTTGCAAAGATTCGTTACGCTTTATTATAGAGAAAGTTAAATTAGACAATTCTTCATTTTTTGTATGTAAATCAATTTCCAGCTTTTCATTTTTCAAGCGAATTATTTCTTGTTTATTTCTCTCTTCGTTAATTTGAATTTGATAGGCCATTTCCTTACTTATCTCTTCTTGCTTCAATTTCAATCGGTACAAATGGATTTTATAGGCTAACCAAATTGCTGCTAAAAAAATCATTAAATAAATAGATTTACTAAACCAACTCCAATACCATGGGTCTTTGATTGAAAAAGAATAATAATTCAATTGTGCATTCTTGTTCGATTTAATAAATAATTTATAATCACCTGGAGGCAATTTATTCAAAACAACACCTCCCTTATAATCAGTAAACTCATTCCAATAATTTTGAATGGGCCAAAGTTTGTAGTACAATTTTGATTGATGGGAAGGATGAAGTAGGCCTATTTTAAATTTTAATTGATTTTCATTGTATGCCAATTTCTCCTGTAAAGCATTAGTTTGAAGACTTGGATAAATAAAATAATTAGAATCATTTGTAAAAACTTGTATTGAATATACAAAAGGTTTATCCCATATTTTACCTGTTTTTTTTCTTGTATCTATAATTTCAAAACCTTCATTTCCAGCCACTAGGTAAGTATTTGTATTCAATTTCAAAATATTCAATTCTTCTTTTTCAGGTAAATCTAATCTATTATATAGTTGTGAATCATTACCTGAAAAAACATAACCTTGTCCCAATTGATTAAAAACAATCACCTCGTCTGCATTTGTTTGAATAATTTTTGAAGGAATTATTTGTGGAAAAGGATTATTTGCTCGAACAATTTTATGGGTAGGACTTTGATCCGTATAGAAATTTGAACCTGTAAAAATGTAATTAATATCATTTAAGGAAAATAAAGAATTTGCAGGGGACTGATGAAATAATTTCTTTCTAGTTTGAATTTTCATCAAATCTTTATCTATTAACAATTTACTTATTCCCCATGTGGCAGACTTTGCAAGTATTTGATTTTTATCAAGGCAAATAAAATCAGAAACTGGGTCGGAGAAACCTTCTAAAGACCTTATAAATGTTAACTTCTTATTTATAAATTGATAGATACATAATCTAGTATAGGTACCTTGTATATACAAGTCAGATGCTTTATCTAATAATTTAATTTTACCTCCACCAGTAATTTTTGAAATTAATTTTGCTTTATCATTTTGAATCCAATAGGTTCCATTACTATGACCGCAATACAATTGACCATTTACTATTGTAAAATTTAAAGAATGACCTTGTGTATTACCTATTAAATTAAAATGTTTATTTTTTAATAAGTAGATTCCATGATTGGTTGCAATATAAAATCTATTCTGATACTGAATTGCATCAAATACTGTACCAACATCCCCGTTGGGGTCCAAATAATGAGTATTTTCCAGATTGTGAATTAAATCAATACCTGAATTTAGTCCAACCCAAAGTTGACGATCGGAGGCCTCAAACAAGGACAAAACCGTATTGTTTTGCAAACCATTCAATTGGTTATAATGGTTCAATATATTACCATAACCATCAGTCAAATAGATTCCGTTCAACAAGGTCCCAAATACATAATTACCATTCGATAAACGAATGGCCTTATTAATTTTTGCTTTTCGAATTTCCAGGTTAAAACCTTTATTAAAAGTCACCAAACGTTTATTTTGAAAAGCAAAGACATTACTAGAGCCTACAATAATTATTTCTCCAGGAGTTCTACCATTTAAAATAGCACATATAGACTCTTGCCCTAACATTTGGGTGTTGGGAACCATTTCTAAAGCACTACCTTTAAGTTCATACAGGCCTAAACCAATTACTTCAGCATAAACAGAACCCTCCGCTTCAAAACAAAATAGTATGGGTCCTGGCAATTTAATTTTAGAAACTTTATTTTGTTTATAGGAATACATAAATCCAAAAGACTGAAATAAAATCTGGTCTTTTAGCACCAAAATTTTCCAAATTTCTTCATGTGGAAATTCCTTGTCTTTAATTTGATCTTTTAAAGAAAAATAATTTAATAATCCATTTACATCTCTTTTCCAAAATCCAAATTCACCTAATCCACCTGTATAGATATTCCCTTCGGCCCCCACAGCAACAGAACGAACAATTTTTTGCCCAGGCAATGAAAATATTTTCCAGTCAATCCCATTAAATTCCATTAGGCCCTTCGAATTGGCTACGTATACAAATTGGTTATTTCCTTGACAAATATCCCAGTTTTGGGTATGCCCCCCATATTCCTGTGCACTAAAATGATTCACATTACTTTGTAAAACTACCTTCCAAGGTTCTTTTTGACCAAAGACAGAATAAAAGCAAAAAATAAATAAGACATATAGGTGTTTCATGTGGCTAAAATGATAAATGATGTGTAAATATCCTTTATTTTTTACAAAAAAGCGACATTTGATGTGGTATTGATGTAGTGAAAAAATTTATTCTTCGATTTACCCTTTCTACTTTTGTCTTGTAATAAAACAAAAAAAATTAAGAAATGTACCAAAACATTCCATTTAAGAAAATCCTGATTTTGTTACTTATAACCGTAGGACAACTATTTGCCCAGCAGGTTATTAAGGGAAGAATTATAGACTTTGAGGATAAATCTGGTATACCAGGCACTTCTATTTATAATGAAACTAGTAAAAAAGGAATAGTAAGTGACCAAAATGGACAATTTCAAGTAACATTTAAATCGGGAGACCGTTTAAAGATCAGCTCAGTAGGATATGAAAGCCAAGAAAAGTTGATGAATTCAAACGAAAAAGAGGTTCTTTCCATTATAAGTTTAAAAAAATCATCAAAAGAATTAGAGCAAGTAATAGTTGTAGGGTATGGATCGATGAAGAAAAGTGAAGTAACAGGTTCCAACTTTTCCATTAAGGGTGAGGAATTAGTAAAAATACCTGTTATGACTCCGACCCAAGCGATCCAAGGTAAAATTCCAGGTGTTCAAATTATCTCTAACGGTAAACCTGGAAGCTCCCCTACAGTAAGAATTCGTGGAATTGGTTCTGCATTAGCGGGAGTAGCAACGCTTTTTGTAGTAGATGGAATTTTAACAGATGATATTTCAAATATTAATACGAATGACATCACCTCTTTAAATGTATTGAAAGATGCATCAGCAACAGCTATCTATGGAGCACGTGGGGCAAACGGTGTTATCATCATCACAACTAAAAAAGGTAAAAAAGGTTTTGAGGTAACATACAATGGAAATGCAGGAGTCCGCCAAGCGGCAAATCTCGTACAAATGGCAAATGCAAAAGAATACCTTAATTACATAGCGGCTATTGGAGTAGATGCCCCTGCAACATCGCAAGTAAACACGAGTTGGTATGACCAAATATTACGAACTGCAATAAGTCAAAATCATTCGCTAAGTATTTCAACAGGTAGTGAAAAAAGTTCAACATTATTTAGTGCCGGATATTTAAAAGAAGAAGGAATTGTGATAAACAATCATTTTGAACGATTCAATTTTAGATTAAACCAGGAGTTCATGATACACCCAAAATTCAATGCAAGTATCACGTCTTCCTATTCTAGAAGTAATGATAAAAATGTGAATTTGGGTACTGCTTACAACAACGCATATCGTGCCGCCCCAATTATTCAAGGTAAAGAAAATGGTTTGTATGGCAATACATCGCTATATCAAAACGTTGGTAATCCTATTTTAGATCTATCCAATAACAATGATTTAAGTAATTTAAATCGGCTACAGGCTGCAATTATATTAAACTATGAGCCTGTAAAAAATCTGCACTTAAGAACAAATTTCGGAAACGATTTCAATTTTGACAAAGGAAGAAATTACACCTATAAATTCACCAATGGTCCTGATTTTTTCATCAATCCGGGTGGAAACCAAAGAAATCCCAATAGCAATTTAAGTGTATTTGAATCCGATGCAAACCGATGGGTTTGGGATAACACCATTGATTACGAGCGCAATTTTGGTGCACATAAGGTGAAGTTATTGGTTGGAACAACAGCAGAAGAATATTATATGTCGATGTTTGGCGCCTTCCGAAAAGACGTTCCAGAATCGGACAACCTTTGGTATTTAGACAATGGAAATGCCAATACTTCCACCAATTATGGAACTGGAGACAAGTGGAGAAGAAATTCTTATTTAAGTAGATTAAATTATGCTTTTCAAGACAAATACATTGTAACGGCTACCTATCGTATGGACGGCAGCTCCAAATTTTCTCAAAAAAATCGATGGGGATATTTTCCATCGGTTGGTTTGGGGTGGATTGTCTCAGAAGAGCCATTTATGAAAGAATTAACCTTTATCAATGATTTAAAAATCAAAACTAGTTGGGGAATTGTTGGGAATGATCGCATTCCAAGCGATTCCTATCAGGTAACGGTAGAATCAAATTTGGCCTATCCATTTGGGGGTGGTGTGGCTGTTGGAGGTTCTGCCATTACCCAAATTAAAGACCCAAATTTGAAATGGGAATCAACCGAAGAGTTTGACTTTGGCACTGAATTCGGCTTGTTAAATGGTAAATTACAAGGAGAGTTTGGCTATTATTACAAGACATCTAAAGACCTACTAATCAATGTAAAGGTTCCTTCTGTGGTTGGTGATAAAGACGGAATGGTGCTTACAAATGCTGCATCCATTCAAAACAAAGGAATTGAAGCAGCTTTAACCTACCAAAATAAATTTGCCACAAACTGGAATATCAAAGTAGGAGGAAACATTACATTGAATCAAAACCAAGTTGTTGGTTTGAACGGCGGCCAACCTATCTTAGACGGAGGTATTGGTGCTGGACAATTTTATACAACAAAGACTGATAATGGCCAACCTGTTGGAAGTTTTTATCTATTAAAGGTATTAGGTGTATTTCAAGATGACAATGAAATTAATAGTTACAAAAACTCTGCTGGAACAACTATTCAGCCGAATGCAACTCCAGGCTCATTCAAATACCAAGACACAAATGATGATGGCAAAATTGATGATTTAGATCGCGTATTTTCAGGATCTTATCAACCTAAAGCCTACTTTGGGATGAATTTCAATATTGGCTTTAAAAATTTGGACCTAAGTTTTGATGTCATTGGCAATGTTGGCAATTTCATTTACAACGGAAAAAAAGCATTCAGACAAGGGGCATTAGACAATGTTGAAAAATCGATGGCTTATGGAAGATGGACAAGAGGTAGCGGCATTCAATCTGAACCAGCAGCAAATGCTGGATATTTACCTGCCTCCACTTATTTTTTAGAAAAAGGCGATTTTGTTCGACTCAACAACGTGACCTTAAATTATAAGTTGCAAAATTCTATTGCCGAAAAATTAGGCTTTAAACAAGCAAGAGTCTATTTGACAGGCCAAAACTTACTCACATTAAAAGAATTCACAGGTTTTAGTCCGGAATTATCTAGCAATTCTCCAACAAATGCTGGTATTGAATTAAATGCATACCCTATCAACAAATCTTTAGTACTTGGATTATCCTTTGGCTTTTAACATTTGACCTATGAATATTCGTCACAAATATTTTATTCTGTTTTTCCTAAGCATCGGTTTACTAAATATAGCATGTAAGGAAAGCTTTTTAGACCTTCCGATAGAATCTAAACCTACCTCCGATTCAGATGCAAATTTTGCTGAAAATTTGGTTGTTGGAGTTTATAATAGCCTTCTATTGGGTGAGGCATTTGGTGCAGAAGGAGATGCACATGGATTGGGATTTGTTTCTGCAACCAATATTATTTCGGATGATGCAGACAAGGGAAGTACAGCCAGCGATCAAGCGGCTACTGTAGGTCAATTGGATCAATTTACGGTAACCTCTTCAAATGTTTTTGTCCAATCCTTATGGTCGGGACACTACAATGGCATTGCGAAGGCAAATCAAGCTTTACAAGCATTAGAGAAATCCAAATTAGTTGATGCTCAAAAAAATAAATTAATGGGAGAAGTTCGATTCATTCGAGCCTATTATTATTTCAATTTAGTTCGTTTTTTTGGTGCAGTACCTAAAATCACAAGTGTACCAGCAGATGCCAATGAAGCAAATACAAATCCTGTGTATCAAACGAGAGCTAGTATTGAAGATATTTATGGTATCATCATTGAAGATTTAACTTTTGCGAGTAACAGCCTTCCTTTACGTTTATTAACACAAACTGGCAGAATATCGAAAGGGACAGCCCAGGCCTTATTAGCAAAAGTTTATTTGTATCAAAAAAATTATTTAAAATCAGCAGATTTATGCAAGGCGGTAATTGAGTCGGGACAATATGCGCTAATCAATGATTATTCACAAATCTGGAGAGAAAAGGGAAATAATAGCAGCGAATCAATTTTTGAAATTCAAACCGGTATATTTAATAATACGGATTATGGGGTAAACTCTTATTCCATGTTTCAAGGCCCACGTGTAGGTGGAAAAGGAGGCTGGACTGATTTAGGATGGGGATTTTGTAATCCTTCTGAATCTTTGGTTAATGCATATGAACCGAATGATCTAAGAAAAGAGGCCACAATAATATTTATAGATAATTCTGGCAAACACAAAGGGACAATTCTATTTGATGGTTTCAGGGTACCCTCTGCAGATTCCGTTGAAAATTTGCGGTATAATTATAAGGCCTATCATAGTGAAAATTCACAAATGGAAAGTTGGTTAGGCAATAGAGATCGAAAACAAAAAAACATCCATATTCTTCGTCTGGCAGATGTATATCTAATATATGCTGAATCCCTAAACGAAAATGGTAACACCTCACTTGCTTTGACCTATTTAAATAAAATCAGAAAAAGGGCTGGTTTGAATGAAAAACCAGAGCTCTCAAAGGAATTATTGAGAGAAGCTATCTGGAATGAAAGACGCATAGAGCTTGCAATGGAACACGATAGATTTTTTGATTTGGTCAGAACAGGAAGAGCGGCCAAAGCCATGCAAAAAGCAGGTAAAAAATTCATAGAAGGTACACATGAATTATTGCCAATTCCTCAATTACAAATTGCACTTAGTGGGGGAAAATTAACCCAGAACAAAGGATATTAAACCAAATTTTTTTATAACAATTAACTTTCAAATTATGCAAAAGACAAAATTAACCGCAAAATTCTTTGCAAGCCTTTTAGTAGGCACAATGCTTTTCACATCATGTAAAAAATCTGAAGACACACTCCCTACAATTGATGGATATAACAATTCAGATGAAGTAGCTGCTTCCAATCTAATGGCTCATTGGGGCTTTGAAGACTCTGGCAAAGAAACAAAATCTGGGGCGACTCCAACAGAAACTAAAAATGCAAGTTACGCAACAGGTGTTAAAGGGAAAGCCTTAAGTTTGGCTTCAGGATTTCTGGCCTATAATGCTATTGCTAATTTAAATAGCCTTGCATCTGCTACCATTTCGGGTTGGGTGAACATTTCGAACAATGGAAATACGCCCTCATGCTTTCTTACGTTGACTCGCCCTAACGAATGGGCAGGAAACTTAAATTTAATGGCTGAAACGGGTTGGAAAAAATCAACCAATGATACATTAGTCGTTAAAGGATTATTAGTCACTAAAAAAACTGCTGGTGATTCTTGGCAAGATACAAGAAATGAACCTTCAAAGGGAGGAGTTCAAGCAAATAAAGTAGCAGGAAAAGGATTTTTTCATTTAGTTATGACCTATGATGCAGCAACTGCCAATTTCAAAATGTATGTAAATGGAGTGAAAGTTTCTAATCCAGAATGGGAATTAAGAGATGGCGGAAACTTAGGAGCTTTAGCCTTTGCTACACCTACCAAACCAGTTATTGGCGCTTGGGGATCAAACGTATCTGGACAAACATCAGAAACGTGGCAAGCACCTATGACTGGTTTAATTGACGAATTACGAGTTTATAACAAAGCTTTAACAGAAGGAGAAATCCTATCTTTGTTTAAACTTGAAACAGCTGGTCGTTAATTATTATTCAATTCAAAGGGCTGTAATTACAGCCCTTTATATCCCATTCCTTCGAATGAAAAACACGTTAATTTTCCTCTCCTTAATCACTCTTTTTGCCTGCAAAAAACAACAGGTGATCCCTCAATCAGACAATTTTACCATCATGTCTACTCGAGTTGGAAATGCTGTTGATCTGAACCAATTCGTTGGGGTAAATAGAATTGCCGATTTACAAATTGGGTTTTCAAGCAAAATTGATAAATCCAAAGCTCAGGAAAATGTTTCTCTTCAACAATTGAATAACCAAAAAAATATCCCATTTGAACTTTTGTATAAAAATGGAGATTGCACATTAATCATTAAACCCAAAGAAAGTTTTCTTTTTGGAACAAAATACCAAGCCCGCATTTTTAAAAACTTCAGTAATTTAAACGGAACAACACTTGAGACCGAACAGTCATTTTACCTAACCACAGAAATAGACACTAGTAAAAAATTTACTACCCTTTCAACTGATGACCTATTAACAAAAATTCAACAACAAACTTTTAAATATTTTTGGGATTTTGGCCATCCTGAATCTGGGCTTTCCCGAGAAAGAAATTCTTCTGGAGATATTGTTACATCAGGAGGTTCTGGATTTGGAATAATGGCAATTGTAGTAGCTGCTGAAAGAAATTTTGTAACTCGACAAGAATCTGTAGATCGATTAAATAAAATAACAGATTTCTTACTTCAAAAATCTGAGCGTTTCCACGGGGCATTTCCTCATTGGCTCAATGGCAAAACTGGAAAAGCAATAGCCTTTAGTCCAAAAGATAATGGAGCCGATTTAGTTGAAACTTCCTATTTAATGCAAGGACTATTAACCGCAAGGGAATATTATAGCCAAAATACCGCTAGTGAAAGCAAACTAAGAAAAAACATCACCCAACTTTGGAACGAAGTGGAATGGTCTTGGTTTACAAAAAATGGAGAAAAGAAACTCTATTGGCATTGGTCGCCCACTTATGGTTGGGATATGAATATGCCCATTAAAGGATGGAATGAATGTCTGATTACCTATATCTTAGCAGCCTCCTCTCCCACTTTTCCAATCGATAAAGAAACCTATACCAAAGGATGGACAGAGAATGCTACTTTTCTCAATGGCAAGTCTTATTTTGGTATCAAATTACCTTTAGGTCCTGCTTATGGTGGACCTTTATTTTTCAGCCATTATTCATTCTTGGGTTTAAATCCCAAGGGCTTAAAAGATGAGTTTGCAAACTATTGGGACCAAAATGTTGCGCATAGCCAAATTAATTATGCTTACTGTGTCAATAATCCTAAGAAATTCTATGGTTATAGCTCAAATTGTTGGGGCCTAACCGCATCTGATATTCAAAATGGATATACCGCAAATGATCCGACAAATGATAATGGAACCATTACACCTACTGCGGCCATCTCATCCTTACCCTATACTCCTGTAGAATCAATGAAAGCAATTCAATATTTCTATTATGTATTAGGCGATAAAACATGGAAAGAATACGGCTTTGTAGATGCATTTAATTTGTCAAATACATGGTATGCTGATTCCTTTTTAGCCATTGACCAAGGTCCTATCATCATTATGATTGAAAATTACAGAACGCAATTACTTTGGAACCAATTTGGCAAATCACAAGAGGTAAAAAATGGTCTTAAAAAATTAGGCTTCACCTATTAACTCCATTACCTAATCTCTTATTCCTTACACCTTATACCTTATACCTTATACCTTATACCTTTTACCTCCCCATCCATCCTCCATCTACAGTCAGGATGGTACCATGAACGTAATTAGAAGCCTCAGAGGCTAAAAATACTACTGGCCCTTTGAAATCATCTGGTTCACCCCAGCGACCCGCTGGAATTCGACCTAAAATAGAATTGGAACGATCCGGATCATTACGAAGGGCTTCAGTATTATCGGTAGAAATATATCCAGGAGCAATGGCATTAACATTTATTCCTTTTCCAGCCCATTCATTCGCCAAAGCCATGGTTAAACGGGCAATTCCACCCTTACTGGCCGCATAACCCGGAACATTGATTCCACCTTGGAAGCTCAACAAAGAAGCAGTGAAAATGATTTTTCCTGAACCCTGCTCAATCATTCCCTTACCAATTTCTCTACTCAAAATAAACTGTGAATTTAAATTTACCTCCAACACCTCATCCCAGTATTCGTCTGAGTGTTCTGAAGCTGGATTACGTAAGATAGTACCTGCATTATTTACTAAAATATCAATTTGTGGATATTCTTTTTTTACTTGTTCAATGAAAGCATATAAGGATGTTCGATCGCCAAAATTGGCCTGGAATGCTTTGAAATTCCTTCCCAAAGCTTTTACCTCTTTTTCAACTTCAGAACCTGCTAATTCCAGATTTGCGGATACCCCTATAATATCAGCACCCGCTTCTGCTAATCCCAGTGCCATTGCCTTTCCAATGCCTCTTTTGCAACCTGTAACTAAGGCTACCTTTCCTGTTAAATCAAACATAAGTTTACTTTTTTATGTAAAGAATTAAAATCCTTTCAATTACTCAATTAAAACAAATAATTTACTTGAACATTTAAACGAGGTTGTGCCTCTAATTCACCAAGTACTAAATTTTGATTAGTTGGCAACTGGCACATAACTTGTACTCCGTATCTACTTTTGGTAATTTCCGTTCCAAAACCAATCCATTGAATTTGTCCACCAGATTCATTATTGACAATTCCATTTTCAGCATCTTTTTCCCAATTTTCAATCGTATAATTAAGCATTGGAAAAATTTGCATCCCATTGTTCAAATAAACTTGATAAAATAAATTACTTGAAATTTGGCTTCGATTTCCAAATTGGTATTGATTTGAATTTATTCCATTTTGTCGGAATTGAATATCAGTTGACCAACCCAAACGTTTATATTTTAAGGAATAAGAAGTTGAAATAAAATAATCCCAAGTACCTGTTCCTAATTGGAAATTGGGAATATTTATTTCATCTGAATTCTGTTGATTTAATTCATATTTACCTAAAGGAAATTTCAAGCCTAAACCTATTGATAAAACATGATTAATCAACCTATTTTTCTCTCCTACCAAAGTATTTAAGATATTATAATTACCCAAAAGACTGGGATCTGAAAGACCACTTAAGGTAAAATTTTTATCAAATGTCGATTTCTGATGAAAGGAATATGGAATATTTCCAACCAATTGAAATTTAGCAAAGGGAAATATTCGAAACTGAAACTCGGTTTGCTGAAATGTTTCTTGAGATTTTAAATAGACTGAATTCG
This sequence comes from Sandaracinomonas limnophila, assembly GCF_004005965.1. Taxonomy (GTDB): domain Bacteria; phylum Bacteroidota; class Bacteroidia; order Cytophagales; family Spirosomataceae; genus Sandaracinomonas; species Sandaracinomonas limnophila. The sequence continues at coordinate 226,480 of NZ_SACY01000003.1, forward strand.
GATGGGAGTTGAAAGAAAAATATTTATATCTCAAACCAACAAATGAACGATTCGACTGCGGCATGATGCCCATAAACGAAAAACCATTGGCACATCCACATATATCACAGGAATAGAGTTTTGAAGTAAAAATTAGACAAAATAGCACACTTATAAATAATCTCATTAATTTGAAAATTTAGTGTTTCGAATGAATTCCTTATCGGTCAAAGTCTTCAAAAACAAAATGATTTTTCGTTTTTCTTCCTCACTTAATGAAATACCCTTTGAAAGGATTGGATCCAAGGTTTCACTTTGAACAACACCCCTTGAATAATGATTCAACACATCATCTAATGTAAAAAAACGACCATCGTGCATATAGGGTGCCGTAAGTTCTACATTTCGTAAACTTGGAACCTTGAACTTGTATAAATCCGTTGAGTTTTCTGTAATCCTAAAACGACCCTTATCATTCAATTGCTCGTTTATTGGCAAACCATTATTTCGATAGCTTTGATCTGTAAATAATGCTCCTTGGTGACAACTTGCACATTTGGCATTAAATAAATCATAACCAGCTTTTTCATCAAGTGTGAAAACCTCTCCTTGATGTCTCATCACTTTATCATACTTAGAATTATCAGAAATCAGAGAATTCATAAATTGTGATAAGGCTTTTAAAAATCGTTGGGTGTTGATTTCATCGGTGCCAAATGCACTTTTAAACAAATTGGGGTATCGAGAGGTCTTTTTCAACTTTTCCAATACATTTCCCAATTTCTCATCCATCTCGACAGGATTTTCAATGGGCGCAATAGGAAATAAATCTAAATCACCAACTCCACCATCCCAAAAGAATTCCTTTTGCCAAGCTGTATTTTGAATAGGTGGTGCATTTCTTAGTCCCACTTTTCCTTCAATTCCATGACTTAACGGATGTCCATGGTGTGTAAATGCATACGACTGATTGTGACATTCTGAACAAGCGATGGTGTTATCTCGGGACAACAAAGGGTCATTGAAAAGCGCCTTTCCTAACTCAAATCCTTCTTTAGTCACTGGGTTTTTTGAAAAGTCATAAACAGGATCCAAGAAATTTAATGGTTTATAAAAATAAACTGATGCATTAGAATTCGAGTCATCACTCGAATTCAATGCATCAGTTTTCTCGCAACTTTGAAGTATTAAAGAGCCTAAAAATAGAAGTAACGGGTATTTCAAAATACTATTCATGAATATGATCTACAGAAAACATATTTGCATAATTTGAAGATATAGGCAATGCCAATGCTGGACTCATAATAACAGCGGAATTGGCCAATTTTACAGGATTTGTGCCAGAAAATACTTTTGAAATATCTGCTATTAAATGAACTGAGGGAGAAATACTTTTACGCACATGAATAATTTGAGGTAAAGCTAAGGTTATTCTCCGCAGGTTATTGGCCGTAGCTGAAGTTCTTCCGCCAAATCCTCCCACATGGTATTGAAATTTATTGGGTGTTGCAACATTTATTGCTGATGGCGAAGTACCTTCCAATTTAAAGAAAATATAACCAGAATTCCATGACCAATACATATTATCATCTCCATAGGAAGCAGGATCCAGCACTCCGGTTCGTTGTTCTACTGGCGAAACACTTTTTACACTATCCACTCCAATTGTAAAACTTATCTCTGTATAATCTCCAGAAGGAACATCTTTTAGGATTGGCAATAATGAATTTGCATCATTTTGCTTAACTAAAAAATATTGATCTGAAAGATTCACCGTTGTACCAGCAATGTTTTTAAAACTCACATTCGAAATAAAATAATTTAATTTGGATACAGAGAAACTTTCTGCAGATGAATTCTGATAAGTAGAATTATCCAAAATTAAACTTTGAGTTCCAACCATATTGGAAAACTCAAGTGTTACATTGTTTTTAATTGAAGGGTCTATAGGCTCAATGCTTTCATTTTTACAAGCACCCAAAAGGAAAGTAATGGATATAAAAATCCATAAAATATTTTTCATGATTTAATTCGTTAAAGTTTAATAAAAGGACTGAATTAAACAGAAAAATTGGGTGGTTTCGCTAGGCCTGAGGTGATTTGAAAATTGTAAAAATTAGAATAATAAAAATTATTTTCTGACTTTATGGGATCAAAATGTAAAATTTCAATTACTTGATTTTTTTGAACAAACAATACCAATTCTGGCATTTTCTCTAATTTTTCTGAATTAGATTTTGTTTCTTTTTCCTCAGCTGCTTTTAATTGTTTCGCCAAATAACAATGACCATTACAATTCATCTTAGGCTTATCCTTGTTCACACAAAGATTTTTTGCAATAAAATCTCTATTCACCTGGTAATAGGCAACAGCTCCCCATTGATTGAACAAAGGAACTTGAAGAATTAACAACAAAAAAAGTGCCGTGAGTTTTTTCACGGCACAAAGTTAAAAGAGAATTTCAAATTATAATTGACTAATCTCACTTTTCCTTCAAATGTATTGCTGAATCATTTATCGCAAATGGATGTTTTTCAACTAATTCCATGATGGCAGCAGATGCCAATAAAACTGGCCCATACCCATGTGCCGCAAATGGAGAAACTGGTCGATGGTAATAAAATGCTGGATCCCACGCTAAACCTGTTCCAACACAAGTACCTTCCACATGTCCATTCTCTGAGATACGTGTTTGCACTGCTTGATATGCCAGTAGAGCAGATGGCGCATAAATTCGAACATCTAACCAACCTTTATTGATTCCTTTTGCCATTACATAACTATAAATAGCAGTGGCAGATGTTTCCAAATATGAGTCCGATTTATCTAATAATTGATGCCAAAATCCTGTTCCATCTTGCAAAGCCATCAATCCACTCAAATGTCTTTTAAATTGTAGGAGCAATTCGGGTCTCTTCGGATGATTAGCTGGCAAATATTCTAACATTTCACACAAAGTTAGAATGGCCCATCCATTGGCTCTTCCCCAATGAAATTCAGGATGTGTATCTGCACCTTCCAAATATCCATGCATAAAGATATTCAAGTTCGGATTGAACATTCTTTTTTTATACGATTCATATTGAAAAATTGCCTCCTCGTAATATTTTGTATTACCTGTCTTATTACCCATTTGCATCAAAGCAGGAATGGCCATGTACAAATCATCTAACCACATGGTATGTTGAAGGGGACGAATGCGCACCAAGGTATGATCTGGCAAACGATGTTCTTCTTTTAATATAAAATCTTCGGCACGCTGAACAACGTATGATAAATCACCAGTAAACCCTGCTTTTTGTGCCTTTAAAACGCCCATCGACATCGCGCCAATATCATCCAAAGCTTTGGGATAAACTAAGCCTCTGAGGGCATGTTGTTTATCTGGATGCTGCAGGCTAAATTCTTTGGCGGCTGGCAAGGCCTTTTCGATAAAACTTAAACGATCAAACACATATTTCTTAAATCGCTCTTGTCCCGTGATTTGATTCAATGCCAACATTCCCGAATAGGTCACCCCCCATTCATAAGAAATAGGTCGAAAATCACCTTTTGAAAATTTAATTTGATCCGAATAAGGCTGTCCTGGCTCCCATTTTTGTCCACTCGTGGCATCAATCATGTGCGTGGGTGTAGCTTGTTCCAAATATGTAAAAATCTTATCTACATTAGCTAAAATAGTTTCCTTTGTAGCAACTTTGTACGGAGTAGGATAATCGGGCTGAAGCGCATGCAAGGGAGCATTGTTATCATTTGCATTGGTGATGTTTTTTTGAGCATTTGATTCAAAAATAACAAATCCAATAAGTAAAAGGGCTATTTTCTTCATATAAAATCAATTTGTTATAAAAGGCAAAAAGTTTACATTTTTACTTTAAATGCAAAAAGGCGAGAATTTCTTCTCGCCTTTTTAGATAGATTCTAATTAATCTAATTATTTAGCCTCAATACTAGATATCTGAACTACAATTTGTTGCTCACCAGCGTTTGGATTTACCGCTACAAAATATAAATCATGCATTCCGGAAGTAGCCTGAATTGCTACATTTTGTGCACTTGGTCCAAATCTTCTTGGAGGACCCGCTTGTGCTGGGGCTGCTGGTGCACCTTGTGCCGGAGCTGCTGGCGCAGCATTAGCAACACCTGTTCCTAATGGTGCTCCTTTTTGATTTGGATTCGCCACTGGTGCTGGTCCAAATCCTCCTGCATTGGATACTTCTATCATTGTTGTTTTTCCAATTACAGGACCATTTGGAGAATCAATTCTAATTTCAACTACACCACCTGCTGCTGAAGTTCTTGCTTGTGCAGAAGCCCCAATTTCAAATGATGAGATACCGGTTAAATCAATTGCTTTATACATCAAATAAGGATTTTTACCCACCATGTTTGTAGAACGCATAGGAGTAATTAATTGCTGAATTCCACTTGTTACATCTGCTTTTTCAACATCCATTTTTGGATTTCTCAACATAACCCACTTCTCAGTCTGAGCAGAAGGGATTTTGTTTTTACCTTTATCCATGTAAGTTGCACGAATTACATACACACCTTTAGAATTTGTAAACTTAGCAGGAACCTTCAAATCTAAATCGCCTTTCAAAGCAATTTTATTCGAAGCTTGCGCCTCTCCTAAACTCATTATGTATTCTACCATTAATTTAGTATCTGCCTTAGTTAAAGAAGGGTGCGCGCTCATTGCATGCTCTCCCCAAACTCCAGATCCACCTGTAATGATTTTATTACTTAATTGTTCTACAACATTTTGACCTTTATATTTCTCTGCAACTTCTTTGTAAGCTGGCCCTACCGAGCGAACTTCTTTCAAGTGACAAGATTTACAGTCATTTTTGTTGATCAATTTCAAACCAGCGGCAGCAAATAAATCTGAATCAGCTTTACGGTGAGATTGAGACATTTCAATTGGATCGTAGGTATCAGGAATATAATCTAAAGTTGTAGCTACAGACTCCTCTCCTATTTCTTTTCCTAAACTGCCATCTTCTTTATCAGTAACTTTTACTTGATAATTAATTTTCTTGTTTGGCATGTAGAATGTCTGGTTTGCACCTTGTAAATCTACATCTACCTGTGGAGGCTCATTACCTGCCAATAATTGAAGAGCCGCCACATTACTCAATCCTTTAGGATCTTTCACAGTCAACACTACCATGTACTTACCAGCTGTTGTCAAATTTAAGTTCGCCTTTTCACCAGTTAAACTTTTAACCAACTTCCCATCTTTTTTAACCGTCCAAGTATAAGTTAATTTATCACCATCGTAATCTTTTGAACCTTCTGCAGATAATGTTGTACTCATTGGCAAAGAACCTTGTGTTTTGCTAGCACCTGCAACTGCCACTGGCTTACGGTTTCCACCTTGGTATTCTACCTTAACAATCCTAGCATTATCGTTTCCTTTGAACCATGCAGAACCATATTCTAACACATATAAATCGCCATCTGGACTAAATTTCATATCAATTGCACTACCAAAAGAAGTATTTGGCATGAAACGCTCCATTGACTTATAATTTCCATTTTCATCTAAGGTGATCGACATAATCCAGCCACGCATAAACTCAATGGCTAACCATTTGTTCTCGTAATAGGCTGGAAATGCACGTTTTGCATTAGGAAAATCCGAACGGTGATAAACAGGTCCACCCGTTGCACTTCTACCCGAAGCACCTACTAATGGGAATTCCTCAGACAATCCATACGGATAATAAATCATGGCACCTTGTGCAGGAGGTAATTCTCTTAAACCTGTGTTGTTTGGAGAATCGTTAATTGGATGTGCTGCATCAAACTTTGGACCAATAGCCAATGTTTCGAAGTTCACATCGTTATATGCTTTGTTATTACCGATAAAATATGGCCACCCGAAGAAACCAGGACCTTTTGCTTGGTTAAACTCATCGTATCCTCTTGGACCTCTTTCGTTGTCTACAGAAGCATCTGGACCAACTTCTCCCCAATAGATATAACCTGTTTTCGAGTCAACACTTACTCTCCAAGGATTACGGTGTCCCATGGTGTAAATTTCAGGCTTTGTTTTTGGAGTGCCTGGAGCAAATAAGTTACCCTTTGGAATGGTATAAGAACCATCTTTTTCAGGATGGATACGTAAAATCTTTCCTCTGTAATCATTTGTATTTGCCGCACCACGTTGATCATCCCAATAAGCCTGACCTGGACGCTCATCGATTGGAGCATATCCGTCTGAATTACTGTTTGAAGTATTGTTACCAACAGTCAAGAATAAGTTTCCTGAATTATCGAAAACCATTCCACCACCTGTATGGCAACATTCTTCACGTTGAACAGGAACATTTAACATCACTTTTTCTGAGTTAAGAACCAATTGCTCGTCTTTGTATTCCATACGAGATAACACGTGGTTAGTCTCTGTTGGATGTGCATAATACACATAAACCCAATTGTTGGTTTTAAAGTTTGGATCAGCTACAATACCCATCAAACCCTCTTCTGCTTCACGTACCTGACCTAAACGGTTTTTGTATTTCGTATTCGTATTGATATGTCCAACAACTTTCGTTTCCTTCGTTTCTGGATCATATTGTTTTACATCTCCTTTTCTTTCAACAAAAAGAATTTTTCCTCCTGTGATAAAAGTAAACTCCATAGGCTCATCCAGTTTTTCAACCAAAACGGATTTAACGAAACGATTTTCGTCTGGTGCTTGGGCTAAAATAACTGATGATGTAGAAAATAATAAGGCACTGATTGCCAGTAATTTTTTCAGCATAGTTCTAGATTTAATTGTTAATTTACAAAAATGATACAATAAGAGGAGAAATGAAAATGATTTATCCTGAAAAACTACCAATTGTCAAAATTTTGCTACGAAATACAAAAAAAATAGTCCATTTGAATGGACTATTTAATTTTTATTTGCAAACTGACGCTGTGCCCAACCATCCCATTTGACCTGTGATAATACCCATAGCGCAATTCCATCGAATTCCAATTCACCACTTTAGCTATACCACCCGGAGGTGCCATTCGAACTCCCATTCCAACAAATTCGGAAATGAAAGTCGACAAATCATAATCCGAGGTATAATACGTTTCATTGGCATCGTGCATTCCATATTTGTTAAAATACTTGGAGGCCGTTTGATTATTTACCCGGTAAAAAGGCATTACTGAAAAGAAAGGGCTAATTTTATAAGGAATTTCTAAATTGGCCGTATGAGCCACCATTCCCCAATTGTCGATATAAAAACGATAAAAACCTCTTACAACAACCTTATCACCTGCAAAATAGCTTAAACGAAGTCCAACAGGGAGTTTGATTTTTGTACTTGGTAATTTCTCAGTGGTATGATTTCCATTTGTAAAATACACCCGGTGAAATGGAGTACTTAGTAATCCTTCTTGATAACCCGGTTCAATAATCCCCATTACTTGCAAGCGCTGATTAATAACCTGAGCAATGGAAAAGGATCCAGAAAAGGTATTCCTTGGTTTGTAGGCTATACCCGCCTGATCACGATGTGCACCAGATGGATAATCAGCTGGTCGCAGTTCAGAAGGTAAAATACACATATATGTATCTAAATAGGCTGAACCTTTCAAAGCATATTCAGTATTTTTATCCTTCGACAAAAAAGTTATTCCTCCATTAAATCCATGTGAACGATAATCATACTCAGTTGAAAATGCATAGCCTAAAGATTTAGTAGTTCGGGTAACATCGTCTTTAACCGACCAATTGATACTTGGATAAATATGGGTATCTTCTTTAGATGCGGATGACTTTGTTAATGGATCAATATTGTCTGAAGAAGCTGATGTATATCGATCAATATTAAAATCAACATTCAACGTATGCAAGCGATTGTATCTGTCTAATTTGGAAAATGTAATATCGAATGAATTGGCCAAATCGGTCAATTTTTCTGTTCCTATTCCTCCTGTAATGGCTGAATTATTACCATCTTGAAAATAGTAACCTGTTACAATATTTGCCTCCTCGAATTTTAATTTTCTCGATTTATAATTTGTTGTGTCGCCGTAATACGTACTTAATTGAGCTTTTCCTGCATGAAGAAAACTAGCATATAGTCCAATGGCTAAAATAACTTTTTTCATTTCTACAGGATTAATTAATTACAACCACAGCCTCCGCCACTTTTTCCCCCATTGGCTCCCGAAGCACCCTCTCGATATAGGTAAAATGCTTGTTCAAACTTTTCGCTTTTACGCGACGACAATTCCATGTCTGAATCGTTGATTCGGCTTTTTTGGTATTCCTTTACACTGGTACATGAACTAGCTACAGCTAGCAAACCAACAAAAGCTAAACCAAACTTGATTGTTTTCATATCTTTTCGGGTTCAAAAATCTTAGAATTTAAATTCTTAGTGGTATATAAATTATTTTGATCATCTATAATTACAGCTGCAATCCCATTCAATTGGTTTAGCATATTCAATCCATCTTGAATTCCCATTACAGCAATTGGGGTGGTTAATGCATCCGCTAATTCTGCAAAAGGCGCCAAAACCGTTACTGATTTTACACCTTTTACGGGATAACCGGTTTTAGGATCAATGGTATGTGAATATTTCTCTCCTTCTATCCAAACGAACTTTTCATACGTGCCTGAGGTTGCCACTGCATAATTTTTCAAAGGAATTTGGGCGATGATTTCCTCTGGAGCATCTGGATTAGCCAAAGTAATCTTCCAATCATTTCCATTTTCATCCTTCCCCCAACAACATAAATCGCCTGAAGCATTTACAATACCATTTTCAAAACCTTTAGCAATCAATAATTTTTTGGCTTGGTCTGCGGCATAACCTTTTCCTATTCCTCCAAACCCAATTCTCATGCCTTCTTTTTTTAGAAAAACGGTCTTTTCTGCAGAATTCAACTCTATGTTTTTAAAATTTATCAATTCTACTGCCTTTTTTGCATCCTTTGGATGAGGCAATTGAGTCATTTCTCTATTAAAATTCCAAAAATCTTTGTCCAATGATCCATAACTCAAATCAAAAGCCCCTTCAGTTAAATTAGAAATTTTTTCAGCACGAACCATTAATTGGAAAAACTCCTCTAATACTTTAACGGGAGACTTACCTGCATTCAAATTAATTTGATTGGTTATACTCGATTCGCTAAAAGTGGTAAATAAGGCTTCAATTCGTTTGATTTCATTCACGGCCTCCTCTAATGCTTGATTTGCCAATTCCTCATCTTCTCCAACTACTCCTAAGATGAAGCGGTTACCCATCAAACGTTCTTTTCGCCTAAAAATTCTCATTTAGAGCTTTCTATTTCTTGAAGGAATTTGGAAATATTGGGTTGAAACCCCTCCCATTTGTGAAGAACTTTTCCATCGGCATTAATCAATACCGTAAGAGGAAATTTTCCATCCTGGTTGTATTTTTCAGCCATTAAATCGTTTTTGGCCTGTTGCGATTTTTCCAATTGATTTTTTTTCAAACGAGGAAAATCTGCTCGAACCAACACCAATTTTGGGCCTGCAAAAGTTTTGAATGTTTCAGACTCAAACACCTCTTTTTTCAACTGAATACATGGTCCACACCAATCGGAACCAGAAAAATTCAATAAGATTAATTTATTTTCTGCTTTGGCAGTTTTTTGGGCTTCCGCAAAATCATTCCCCCAACCCTCGCCACCACCTAGCACCTGAAAACTAACAAACAATACCAATATAAATGCTTTCATTAGGCTGTAACTGATAAAATATTTCCGTTTACTTGTGTTTTATAAACTGTCAAACTCGACCGAGCAACAGTGTTTAATGTCTGTCCATTAAGTGCAAATCTTGCACCGTGGGCAGTACAAAAATATTCTGTTTTATTTAAAATGATTTGTCTTTTAGGCTCATGCGTACACACTACTGAAGCAGCCACATAGGCTCCAGCAGTTGTTTTACCCACAACATACATATTATTTACAATGATATACCCTCCAGCTGTTTTCAAATTACTTGCAGCAGATGAATTTAAATCTATAGAAACTAATGCATTTACAGAAGGAGTCGTTGGTGTCGTGGGTGTGGTGGGTGTGGTTGGCGTTGTAGGAGTAGTTGGAGTAGTAGAAACATTCACCGGAGAAGTTGAACTCAAATCCGAAACAGTATCTCCATTTGTATTTACTACCAATGCATTTACATTAAAATCTTCATTTTGTGTACAACTTCCTAAAACAGCCATTAATGCAGGACCAGTAAATCCAACTTTTTTCAAAAACTCATACCTGCTATACTTATCTTTTTTCATAGGGTTAATTTCAATTCTTCAAAAATATACAAATTAAAGTTAAGCCAAAATACATGTTGACCAACTGAATAGAAGAATAGATGAAACTAACCAATTTGATGACTTTAATCTCTATAGTTAAGTGCTGGTTTTCGGTTACCAAGTAAAGATTCATATTTGAAATCAGGTCCTCTTCTTGAATCCAGTTCCTCTTTGGCTTTTTTCAAAACTTCTGGAGATTGAAATAAATCGATTGCAGTAGAAGCAATTGTTTTTGCAGCTACCATCATTCCCTTTTTACCAATACTCATTCCACCTGCAGCAACTGCCTGCCAACTATGAGCTGAAGTACCAGGCACCCAGGTAGCAGTACCAAGGCCAACTGTTGGCACTGTCCAACTCACATCGGCCACATCAGTAGATCCACCACCACTTGGGTCTGGTCGGCCTAAGTAGGTTTGTTGCGTACTGTTTAAATCAACTTTTTGCATTCCAGGGGTTTGCTGAATGGTTTTTGCAAATTCCATTTCTTTGGCGTCCAATGAATAACCACCTACTTGTTTCAAATTATCACCCATTACTTTCACTAGGGCATCATTTGGTAAAACTTCATATACTCCCCCTATCAATTCCACTTCATATCGAGTACTTGTACCTAAAGTCGCCCCTTCAGCAGCCTTTTCAATACGGCTCCAAACATCTTTTACTACATCTCTTTTTGGAGAACGCACATAGTAATAAACCTCTGCAAAATCTGGCACAATATTAGGAGCCTTTCCTCCATTTGTAATAACATAATGTATACGCGTTGAACTTGGCACATGCTCACGCATTAGGTTTGCCATGTAATTCATTGCCTCCACAGCATCCAAAGCAGAACGACCCATCTCTGGTGATGCTGCTGCATGTGAAGCTAATCCATAAAATCTAAATTTCCCTGCTTTATTGGCTAATGAAGATGTACTAGCAACCGTATTTTCATCATTCGGATGCCAATGCAACATCGCATCTACCCCGTTAAATAAGCCAGCACGCACCATGTATACCTTGCCAGAACCCCCTTCTTCAGCAGGACAACCATATACCTTTATTGTACCTTTTTGACCCGTTTCTTTCATCCACTCTTTCACGGCAATCGCAGAGGCTACAGAGGCAGTTCCAAATAAATGATGTCCACAGGCATGTCCGCCAAGTCCTCCTACGGATTTTTTTTCAGGAATTGAGTCTTGCGACATCCCAGGTAGCGCATCATATTCAGCCATAATTCCAATGACTGGTGAACCTGATCCAAAACTTGCTACAAAGGCAGTTGGTATTTCGGCTACTCCTGATTCAACTGTGAATCCGGCATTTTTCAAGGTTTCCTGCAATAAATTTGAACTTTGTTTTTCCTTGTACCCTACCTCAGCAAAGTTCCATATCTTTTTGGAAATTTGTCCATAAAAGGCAGATTTATTGTCTAAATTTTTAAGCACTTTCGCTTTTGGCGACTGGGCATAAATTGAGCTAATTATAAAAAATAGACAAAAAGCAAATGAATTAATAAACTTCAAGTGTTTCATAATTTAGTTTAGATGAATTTAAAAAGACAATTTAACCAGATTTTTCAAATTTACATCTGAATATAATTTTTTAAATGTTCTATTGTTTCCAGGTGGCCTTTGATCGTAATGGTTATTAGGTCATTAATAGATACAATTTGAAGGAATATACCATTTTCCACAACGGGCAAATAACGAATATGTCGATCCGACATAATAATCATACACATTTCAACGGTCGTTTCACTGTCAATTGCAGGCAAATCAGTGGTCATAATTTCTTCAACAGAAGCGTCTATGGAGCTCTTTCCCATTAAAATCACTTTCCTAGCATAATCACGTTCAGTAAAAATGCCAAGATAAGTAGAACCATTCATAACAATTACAGAACCAATATTATGCGTTTGCATCAATTGCAAAGCCTCAATAACTTTCGCGCGAGGAGAAATACTAATCACCGGCTTGCTTTTAGAAGCTAAAATATCTTTAACCTTTTTCATATTAAATGAGATTTAAATGGTGAAAAATGAAATACTCATAAATATAGTAAAAAACAGCCTATAACAGTTTGATTCCCAAAATTGAATTATTTAAATTTAATTTTGAATAAAACCTTACCTGTGAAACTTTCTAAACCTTCTTTAAGCTTTAGCCAAATAATCAATATGAATGTTGGTTTTTTTGGCATACAATATTCCTTTGGACTTCAACAAAGTGCTATTAATCCCATTTACGATTTCCTAGGAGCTAGCCCAGATCAAATACCTATTTTAAACATTGCTGGTCCTGTAACCGGACTGCTCGTTCAGCCTATCATTGGTGCATGGAGCGACCGTACCTGGCACCCGAAATGGGGCCGCAGAAAACCATTTTTCTTAGTAGGCGCATTATTATGTAGTCTCTGTCTGTTATTATATCCATTCAGTTCAAGTCTATGGATGGCCGCCGGATTATTGTGGGTTTTAGATGCAGGCAATAATACTGCCATGGAGCCCTACAGAGCTTTTGTTGCAGACAAATTAAATGAGGACCAACAAGGTACAGGCTTTCAAATGCAAAGTTTTTTTACAGGGTTGGGACAAACCTTGGCTAATTTATCCTTGTTTATTTTTCCATTAATATTTGTAGGAAAAACAGGATCCTTACCCACCTGGGTATATGCATCCTTCTTTTTAGGTGCCATTTGTTCGGTTGGAACCATATGGTGGAGCATGAAAACTACTCCAGAAATTGAACCCGATGCAGCTGAATTGGAACATATTAGAGCAAATAAATTAAGTCCTTCTGGCTCCATTAAAGAAATTTTTAGTGCCATTTTAGAAATGCCAAAAGTTATGTGGCAATTAGCCTTGGTTTATTTATTTCAGTGGTATGCACTATTCTGTTATTGGCAAAACTCCTCAAAAAGTATAGCACTTTCGGTTTGGAATGTTACCCCAAAAGATAATCCAAAATTATATGAAGAGGCCGTTTCTTGGACTGGATTAGTCAATGGTTGGTACAATATTGTCACTTTTTTAACTGCCTTAATTTTGGCGCGCTATGCACAAAAACATGGTGCAAAAATGGTTCACATGGTTTGCTTATTATTAGCAGCCATTGGCTTCATTACTTTCCCAATGATTGGTGACAAAAATTTGTTATTTTTTGCCATCACAGGTTTTGGAATAGGCTGGGCAAGTATGATGGGAATCCCTTATTTGTTAGTTGTAAATGACATACCAAAGGAACGCTATGGGGTTTATATGGGCATTATCAACATGATGATCGTCATCCCAATGATTCTTCAAAACCTAACTTTTGGCTATATATTAAAGAATTTCTTAGGAAATGATTCCCGTAATGCCATTACCTTTGCAGGTGTGTTGTTGCTTTTAGCATGTATCGCAACGAGTAGAATTAAATCAAAAAGTATAAAAAATTGATATGAGTGTATTGTGTATTGGCGAGGCCTTGATAGATATGATCTGTACCGACAAAGGAAGTTCGCTTTCAGAAGGTCAAAATTTCTTAAAAAAACCTGGAGGAGCTCCCACCAATGTTGCAGCAGCCATTGCCGCCTTGGGTGGATATGTTAGCCTTAGTGCGAAAGTTGGTGATGATCCATTTGGAAAACAACTGGTAGAGGTAATGAAAGATTTTGGGGTAAATACAGACCATGTGCATTTGGACAAGGACAATTTCACAACCTTTGCTTTTGTATCCTTGATGTTGGACGGTGAAAGAGATTTTGTTTTTAACCGTGGAGCAGATGCACATTTAAATAAAGCAGATATTCAGAAAATAGATCTAAACGACTTTTCAATTATTCACTTTGGCTCAGCCACCGGATTCTTGGAAGGAAGCTTAAAAGAAGCCTATTATTATTTATTAAAGGAAGCGAAAAAAGCAAACAAAACCATTAGCTTTGACCCCAATTATAGGCATTTACTTTTTGGAGATAAGCAAGATCTTTTTATCAATTGTTCCCAGGACTTTCTAAAAATTGCCGATTTCACTAAATTAAGTGATGAGGAGGCGATTTTAATCACAAGAACAAAGACATTGACAGAAGCAACTGAAGCTTTGCTGAAAACTTGTCCAGGTGTATTTGCCATAACTCTTGGAAAAGATGGTACTTTATTAGGTTTTAAAGGTCAAACGATTACCATTGGTTCAATTCCTATTCAGGCAGTTGACACCACGGGTGCAGGAGATGCATTTGTGGGTGCTATTTTGTATCAATTAGATCAATTAAATAAAAAGCCAAATGACCTTTTAGAAGAGGAATGGAAAAATTTAGTTCAAAACGCCAACAAAGCTGGTGCCAGAACTTGCGAATTTCTTGGGGCAATGGAGGCCTTTAAACATTTAAATAATAGCATTTTTAATTAGATATCGTGTATAATATTACCCTAACACAACATTTACAAGGTCTTGCTAAAAAATTCAAACTTGGAAAAACGGCAAATGACCAACAATTCCTAACACATTTCATTGCTAACATCGATGAAATTCAGGCCATATTTCACATGATTTATGGCCAACATCCAAATTATTCAACTTTTTTTGAACAGCTTTTGGAAAGCATTTTTGAGACTCATGCTGCAAGAAGTAAAGCATTGAAGGAAAGAGATGAAGAAAAGGCTAAGCAAGGATTTTGGTATTTAAGTAACCAATTGATGGGTATGAGCCTTTATGTTGACCGCTTTGCCGGAAGCTTAAAAGGAATGAAATCTAAATTAGATTATCTTGAGAATTTGGGAGTAAATTATTTACACCTAATGCCCATTTTTGAAAGTCCAGAAGGTGAATCAGATGGTGGATATGCAGTTTCTGACTTCCGGAAAGTAGATAAGCGATTTGGCTCAAATAAAGACTTGATCGATCTGCAAAAAGAATTACAAGCCAAAAACATGTATTTGATGATTGATATTGTGCTAAATCACACTTCACATCACCACGAATGGGCTAAAAAAGCAAAAGCTGGCAACAAAGAATATCAGGATTATTTTTATTTCTATGATGATAGAAAAATCCCAGACCAGATGGATGAAACCATGCCTGAGATTTTTCCAGAAAGTAGTCCTGGTAGTTTTACTTATATACCAGAAGCTGACAAATGGGCCATGACAGTATTTCATCATTACCAATGGGATTTAAATTACACAAATCCGAAGGTATTCTTGGAAATGCTTTCAAACGTATTCCATTATGGCAATTTGGGTGTAGATGTATTGCGAATTGATGCACCCGCTTTCATTTGGAAGGAAATGGGTACCACTTGTCAGAATTTACCCAAAGCACACAAATTACTTCAATTAATTAAATTATGTACGGAAGTTGCCACTCCAGGAATGGCGCTGTTGGGAGAAGCAATTGTAGCTCCAGCCCAAATCATGGAGTATTTTGGAACTGGTAGATTTGTAAATCACGAATGCGATGTTGCCTACAATGCGACTCAAATGGCGGTCCAATGGGATGCATTGGCTACTGGCGACACCCGAATTATGTTGGCTGCCCAACAAGAATTACAGAAAAAACCATTGGGGGGAACATGGATCACCTATACCCGTTGTCATGACGATATTGGATTGGGATACGACGATTACATGATTGAACAGGCAGGTTTTACTCCCTATTTGCATAGACATTATTTAAAAAATTATTACGGAGGTATTCAAACTGATTCTCCTGCAGCAGGAGCTTTGTTTGCAGTGAATCCGAAAACGAATGATGCAAGAATCTCTGGCTCATTGGCTTCCTTGTGCGGTTTAGAAAAAGCAAAAGCAGACAAAGACAGCAAAAAGATTCAGGAATCCATTCAAAAAATCATTTTAATGCAAGCCCAAAGCTTCCTTTTAGGTGGTATTCCAATTATTTTTTACGGAGATGAGGTTGGCTATGAAAATGATTACTCCTACTTAAAAGATGCTGGAAAAAGTTATGATAACAGATGGATGCATCGCCCTATTATTGATTGGAAAAAAAATGCTCTTGCGGAAAAAGAGGGAACCTTCGAAAATCAAATTTTTTCAGCCACCCAAAAATTAATTCAAATCAGAAAACAATTTGAAGCTTTCGGTGATTACAAAAACATTGAATGGTTGCATTCTCATAACAAATCGGTTGTTGGATACAAAAGAACCTTGCGAAAGGAAACATTTATTTGCTTATTCAATTACAGCAATCAAGATCAGGGTTTAACCTATTATGTTTTTGAAGAAAATGGAGAAAAACCCAAAAAGGTAAAAGACCTTTGGACCAACAAAAATATTACTATTTCCTATGATCACGACCACTTAAATTTCAAACCTTACCAATTCTATATCTTTAAATTATAATGGCACTTCCTAACATTTTTTCAAAAGAAGTTTGTGATTCAATTATTCAAAGACTCAATCAAATACAACCCGATTCAAAACCTAATTGGGGTACAATGAATGCGTCTCAGATGATGGCTCATTGCTGTGTGACCTACGAAATGGCATTTGAAAACATTCACAAACAACCTCCTGCAATCGTTCGATTCTTCTTGAGAAAATTTGTAAAGCCAATGATTGTCAATGAAAAAAAGTATGGCAAAAATCTTAAAACGGCAAAAGAATTCATCATTGCAGACGATAAAGAATTTGACAAGGAAAAAACAAGACTAATTGCCTACATCAATAAAGCGAAAGATTTAGGACCTGAATATTTTGAAGGAAAGCCTTCATTAATCTTTGGAAAGCTTACAAGTGTTGAGTGGAATAATATGTTTATTAAACACTTGGAACACCATTTGGAGCAGTTTGATGCATAATAAACGCGCTATGCGCGTTTATTATTATCTAATTTTCAACTTTTAATTTATTCAGGTATTCCTTCGTAGTCACATTCTCCTTCGGAGCCAATTTATAAGCCTCCTGGTAGTCCTTACGTTTTAAATCCCCATTCTTGATAGATTTCAAAAAGCTCATCCATGCAAATGGATTGGTTAAGGAAAGATATGCGTTATTGTAGAAATTCTTATTGGCTAGATTATAAACCATTTGATCTGAAAAATTCCTAAAATTGGCTGCAGAACCCATCCCAGCTTGCATGGCCATAATTTTTAAATCTGATTTATCTAAGTTTCTGTTGGCATTATCACGCATTTTTTGATTAGGTAATTTCATATCCAAAAATGCTTGTTTAAATTCCGATTCGTCCGAATGTCGATATACCTTCACCTCTGCCAACATAGTGGATTCTTCCTCCATTTTTATAACTGTCTGATGGATCTGCTCATTATCTTTTGGAACGATGTACATTTTCTTTTTAAAACCTACATAAGAAAAAACCAAGGTATCGCCAGGAAAAACCTGCATCTCTACAACACCCAAATTATCTGAAATAGCACCGCGACCAGCTACTGGATTATACAAATAGGCCAAAGGCAAATATTCAGCATTACGGGATGACACCACTCTTGCTTGAAAAAATACAGTTTTATCTTGTCCTTGGGACATCACATCTGAAATACCAAACAAGAAAAAAAACGTAAAAAGTACAAGCCAAAATTTCATACTGCAATTTGACAAAAAATCGAATTCAAAGTGATTAAAAATTGTTAATGTTTGTTAGCATTTAAAAATTCCTATTTTCCTATATTCCTATTTTCCTATATTCCTATATTCTAAAATTCTTAGATTCTTACATTCTCATGCTCTTAAACCAACTTCAATAAAGCAATTATAAATGGAATAGATAACAATAAGCCATCAAAACGATCTAGAAAGCCTCCATGTCCTGGAATGGTGTTTGCAGAATCTTTAATATTTATACTTCGTTTAAATAGAGATTCAACCAAATCTCCATAAGTACCCGCTACTACAATAATCACACCAATTGATATCCATTCGATTAAGGTATAATTGGTAAAAAACTTACCCAAAATAAAGGCGACTAGCATAGCAGAAACAAATCCCCCGATGCTACCTTCCCAAGATTTTTTGGGAGATACCCGCTCAAATAATTTGGTCTTACCGAATTTAGTCCCGGCAAAATAAGCCCCAGAATCACTTGCCCAAAGTAAAAACAAACATCCCAAAATAATTTGTGGATCATAGTTTTCATTTTTAACAAATGCCAAAACCGTTAATAAAGCAAAAGGAAGGGCCACATAAATTAAGCCTAAAAACGTGTAGGCAATATTTTGAAATGGATTTACATCTTGCTTTTTATATAATTTTATAAAAAATATTAGTGTTAATAAGGGAGAAAGGATGTAATAATTTTGATAAGCCAAAACCCCTTTTTCAATAAAAAAGGTCAACAAATGCATCACAATTCCACAAAAAGTACCAAAAAAGGTTAATGGCAAATTCCCTTCCATAGAACCGATTAATTTATAAAATTCTAATTGAGCTAAAGCTCCAATGATTAAGAACAACCCTAAAAAAGTATAATCACTAAATTGTATGCAAAAAATTAAAAATGGAACTGCAATTACTGCGGCAATTACCCTTTGCATCAAATTTGACATATCCTTTAATCCCATAAATCTATTTTTCTAAATATTCTTTCGCCAGATCAGCCTCCTGATTTGGTACCAATAATTCTCCAAAACCTATTTGATAGCCGCTTATTTTTTTATTCAAAACAATTGCATCAATTGCACAATTTTCCTTTAAATTTATTTTTAACATCTCTAAATGCTCTAAGCTCTCAGATTTTGCAACTACAGTCCAGTTATTCATTCTAATTGTTAATGGTTAATTGTAAATTGTTAATGGTTAATTGTAAATTGTTAATTAAAAATATGAATTCATAACTCATAACTCATAACTCATAACTCATAACTCATAATTTATAATTATAAAGTCTTCTCACATAAAACACCACCAATACCAAAGAAAGCACAACCATATAATATTCTGAATTAATTGTGCCTGATAAAGGATCTGTATCAATAATTTTTTGCTGGTACAAATAAGAAGATACAACACCTAGGGCATTATTAAAAAAATGGCATATAATAGGAATCCACAAATTTCTGTACCAAACATAAAGATAACCAAAAAAGGCACCTAATAATACTCTAGGGAAAAATCCTAAAAATTGAAAATGTATAAAACTAAAAATAATGGCTGTTGACCAAACAGCTACATGACTATTCAGCGAATACTTTTCAATGATATTTTGTAAAACTCCTCTAAAAAATAATTCTTCACCTAGAGCAGCTAGAAAACCAATTGTCATCAAACCTAAGACGAAATCTACGGGGGTTTCAAAATTCAACAAAGTTTGTGTTACCTTGTCCATCGCCAATTCCTGGGTTTTCATCCAAACCTCTAAAGTGTGATAACCTGCGGGTAAAGCAATATTTTTATTTAAATTTATGATAAACTCCATCAAGGGCATCCCTACAATTAAAGCAACTACCGACCACACATAAATATGCCATGAAACTTGTGTATTCGGTGACAAATCAGAAAGAGTCTGTTTCAAACGATATTTATTATACGCCCAAGCCGACCCAACAAAAGTACCTAAGGAAGTAAACCATTGCATAGCCATAAAGGCTCTAGAACCATGATTAAAAGAATTAGGATCTTGAATAAAATTCATTAAAACTGCCTGTAATTTAGCAGGATCTGAACCTGATTTAATATTTAATTCTAGGATAAAGACAGACGCAAACATGCCAAAAAACTGTCCAATAAATGCCCCTAAAATTAGAAATCCTGCTAAAACGAAAAGTTTAGATATCATTTCTAGCATTCGAAATCCTAAAAAATTGTTATTTTCTCCCATATTGCTCGTAAATTTACGGAATTTTTGAAGAGTATGGTAAAAATTGGTCAGATAGAGCTTGGAGAGTTTCCCTTATTGCTTGCCCCAATGGAGGATGTTTCAGATCCGCCCTTTCGTGCAGTATGCAAATCCAATGGTGCAGACCTCATGTATACCGAATTTATTTCTTCAGAAGGACTCATCAGAGACGCTGCTAAGTCAGTTCAAAAATTAGATATTTTCGACTACGAAAGGCCCATCGGAATACAGCTTTTTGGAAGCAATATTGAAACCATGGCTGAATGTGCCAAAATTTCAACCGCAGCAAATCCTGATTTAATCGACATCAATTACGGATGCCCAGTCAAACAAGTGGCTTGTAAAGGTGCTGGTGCAGCATTGCTTCAGGACATCCCAAAAATGGTAGCTATGACCAAAGCTGTTGTTGATTCAACCCATCTACCCGTTACTGTTAAAACTCGATTGGGTTGGGATGATTCTACAAAAAACATTGAAGATGTTGCCGAGCGCTTACAAGATATTGGCATAAAAGCATTAACCGTTCACGGAAGAACTCGAGTTCAAATGTATAAAGGTGTTGCCGACTGGACGCTCATTGCTAAAATTAAAGATAATCCTAGAATCAACATTCCCATTTTCGGTAATGGAGATATAGATTCTCCCGAAAAAGCATTGGATTACAAAAACAAATTCGGAGTAGATGGTATTATGATTGGCAGAGCTTCAATTGGTTATCCCTGGATTTTTAATGAAATCAAACATTTTCTAAAAACCGGTACCCATTTACCTGCCCCGAATTTAGAAGAACGCATAAAAGTCTGTTTACAACATTTAGAATTTTCCATCAAGTGGAAAGGTAACCACGGTGGAATCGTAGAAATGAGAAGACATTATGCTAATTATTTCAAGGGATTAGACCATTTCAAACCTTTTAGAGCTCGACTAGTTACAGCTCCTACTTTTGAAGAAATCTTAGATATCGTGGAGGAGGTCCGAAATTACTATCAAGAACCAGCCTAGTTTTATCAACAAATTGGTAATTTTTCACGGTTCATTATTTTATCAGACAACTTTTAAAAATCCATTTTAGATTGTGTCTAAAAAAGGATGAACGAAGAATTGTTGTATAAAATTTGGCAAGGAAAAAAAATATTAGAATTACCCCTTACCACCCAATCAGGCGAAAGCATACAAATTTTAAATGCAGGGTCTAGAAATCTCTATTCTGGACCAGATTTCTTGGAAGCAAAAATTAGACTAGATAATACAGAATGGCAAGGTTCTGTTGAAATTCATGTTAAAGCCTCCGACTGGAATTTACACAAACACCAAACTGATCAGGCCTACTTAAATGTAATTTTACATGTAGTATGGGAAAATGACCAAGATATTTTCGACGAAATCGGCTATAAAATCCCTTGTCTTTGTTTAAAAAAATTTATTGCCAACCCTAATGATTTCATTTCCAATTCGAACAGTTCCTTTATATGTCTGCAACTTTTAGCAGATGTACCTTTTAAGTATTTAGAAGTAATGAAAGAAAACTGTTTGCAAAAAAGGTTGGCCGAAAAAACATCTGGGGTCCAAAAACTTTGGGAATCAAATCAAAAAAATTGGGAAGAAACTCTTTACCAAACTTTAGCCAAAGCAATGGGATTTCAACAAAATGCAGAACCCATGTTACGATTGGCACAATCAATTCCTTTGTCATTAATTTACAAATACCGCGATTCAAACCTACGAATACAAGCCTTATTTTTTGGAATGGCGGACCTCATTGAACTTTTTCCAGAAAAACATTTAATTGAAAAACTACAAAACGAATTTAATTTTTTGAAAATTAAACATCAATTATCTGACAATTTTATCAATAAATCTCATTGGAAATATTTCAAATTAAGACCACACAATTATCCAAACATTCGAATATTTGAATTGGGTAAATTATTACAAAACAATGTAAATTTACTATCATTTTTTCTTGATATTCAGGAGCTGAAATCCTTGAAAATATTTTTTGAAGTGCATTCTAAAAACAAATCAAAACCATTTGGAGAACAAGCATTCAAAAGCATTTTACTAAACGCAATCATTCCCATTTTACTACTTTATGGCAAGCACAAAGGAAATATGAGTTATGAGAAAAGAGCTATGGATTGGTTAAACCAATTAAAACCTGAAGAACATTTTATCGACAAAGAATTTACCAAAATCGGATTTCCACCAAAAAATGCTGCAGATTCCCAAGCATTTATTTTTTGGTGGAAAAATTATTGTCAATTAGAAAGATGTTTACAATGTGAGGTAGGAAAGTTTTTGTTTTCAAAAAGCTAAATTATCTTCATGAAAACAGATTTTATCTACTTGAATATTTTAATCAAATAAAAAATTGTAATATGCTAAAAATTAAACCTTCCCATGGATAACAAAATTAACAGAAACGAATTTTTAAAAAATTTAGGCTTTAGAGGTGCCTCTTTAGTGGCCCTGTATTGTACAAGTAAAGGATTAAGTTCTTGTTCAAGCGATAATACAGTTGTGCCAGCTAGTGTAGATTTAACAGTTGATTTAAGCACCACCACTGCACTCGCAAATACAGGAGGATACACCATTGTATCAAATGTTGTTATTGCAAATACGGGAAATGGAAATTACGTAGCAGCGTCGATTACTTGTCCCCACGAAAACAAAAATGCCATCAAATATCAAGGTTCCTCCTTCTATTGCCCAGAACACGGAGCCACATTTTCAACCAATGGCACATGTACCAATGGAATTACTGGAAAAGCCTTGAAAATTTACACTGTAACCAAAAGCGGAAATACATTAAAAATCACTTAGATTTTTTTTAAAAACTTTATAAAACAAAAAAGCCTCAGAATTATCTGAGGCTTTTTAATTTGTTGACCTACCAGGACTCGAACCTAGAACGACTGAACCAAAATCAGATGTGTTACCATTACACCATAGGTCAATCACAAATCGAGTGCAAAAATAAGACCTTTCGGCTAAATTATCAAATACAGAAGCAAAAAAATCGAATTATTTATCGACAATTCTGCTAAACCCTTGAATTTTAGTTTATTTCAGCAGAAGAAACTAAAGCCTCCGCATTTATTTTCTTTACTAATCCTTGTAATACCTTACCCGGACCACATTCGATAAATTCCGAAGCTCCGGCAGCAACCATGGCCTCCACAGATTGTGTCCACAATACTGCACCCGTTAATTGATCAATTAAATTCTTTTTAATTGTTGTTGGATCTTGCGAAGGCTTAGCATTTACATTTTGAAAAATAGGACAAACAGGTGCCATAATTTCAGTTTGTTCTATCGCTGCTGCCAATTCAACACGCGCTGGCTCCATATAGGGCGAGTGAAAAGCTCCACCTACAGGTAATGGCAAAACACGTTTTGCTCCTGCAGCCTTTAATTCCTCCCCTACCTTTTCAATCCCATCTACACTTCCCGAAATAACAACTTGTCCCGGACAATTAAAATTAGCAGCAACAACAGCACCATTCGACTTCGCACAAATCTCTTGAATCGTCGCATCAGGTAGGCCCAATACAGCAGCCATCGTACTTTTTTGAATTTCACATGCTGCTTGCATTGCTAATGCACGCTTTGAAACCAAACGTAAACCATCCTGCCAAGACAAAGCCCCTGCTGCAACCAATGCAGAAAACTCCCCAAGGGAATGTCCCGCAACCATATCAGGCTTAAAATCTTTAGCCAATTTGGCAACTAATACCGAATGTAAATAAATGGCTGGCTGAGTAACTTTTGTTTGTTTTAATTCTTCATCTGTTCCCTCGAACATAATTTTTGACAATGAAAATCCTAAAATTTCATCTGCTTCCTGTACAATAGCTTTTGCTAAATCTGAACTTTCGTACAAATCCTTTGCCATCCCTGAAAATTGTGATCCCTGACCGGGAAAAATATATGCTCTCATTGATAATTATTAATTGTTAATTGTTAATTGTTGGTTGTGGATGGTTGATGTTCCCTGAGCTTGTCGAAGGGGCTCACCTGCTCACTCGCTAACTTGCTCACAAAATAACTATCTTACTTAACAAGCTCCACCCACCCTTTTATTACTTTTCTCTTTTGGTTTTCATCTAAAACATCAAAATCTACCTGACATTCATAAAAGTAGGTAGCAGCAGGCATTAATTTCCCAGATTTATTCTTACCATCCCACACAAAACCATTTATTGACCCAGAATAATCATACACTTCTTGGCCGTACCTATCAATTATTTTACAAGTAAGCTGGCTGACAAATTTTGGACAACGCATAGGTAACCATGTATCGTTTAATCCATCTCCATTGGGGCTAAACAAGTTTGGGAGCTCAAAATTCGCACAATTTTCCAAACATACCAAATTACTCAGCGGACTTTCCTTCTTCCCTATATTCACTGCAGAAACCGCATAACAACCTCTAATCCCATCTGTTTTTATATGTTGGTAAAAGGTATTTTGGGTAGAATCAATTTTAACGAACTTTCCTGAAGGGCTAGCTTTATAATAAATCCTATACAAAGTAACATTTGGATCACAAGTACTTGAACTAACAGGTTTCCAGCTCAAATTATTCGTAAATTTATCATAAACACAGTTGGATACTTTTTCCATCAATGCACAATCTTGATTATCTACTGTCAAAACCGGGGCACATGGTGCCAAATTGGGATCCACGGGATTATCGGGATCTGTATTACCACCATTTGTTCCCCCTCCTGCTGTAAAACAAACCTTTTGAGAGGCATTTACCAATCGAACATTGGTCAATAATTGTTGATAGGTACCAACGGTTTCTACAATATAACAATAAGTAGAATCTTTTTTAAAAGTATAGTCTGTAGCACCATCTTGGGTAAAATAATCCTTGCCATTATCGGTAAAGGTAAAAGTATTTGCACCTGCCACTGAAACTTCAGAGATTTGATTATAAACTCCCGATTTTCTTGGATATTCCCTGTAAATTCGATGCAATTGGTATTCATTATTCCAAGGTGAATCTACAATCCAGGCTAAATTTATTGCCGTACTACTTGTACTTTGTCCATATAAATAAACATTTCCTCCTGGAATGGTATTTTCCATTAAAACGGGCTTACCATTATCTGTGTAATAAAATCCTACTTTGTACGAATAAATTTTATTCTGAGTATTTACTCCAATATCTACAAAACTTGTGTCAGAAATTGCTGGTTTGATTTGTGCAGGTAATAGAGCTGAAACATTTTTAAAAACATTATTTGAATTACCATCTGCTCGTTGAACTTGGTAAAAATAAGGGCCTTTAAAGATAGTAGTATCCAATTTAAATGGTCGTGACCATCTAATCAGCAACTCACCTGTGGTGGCATTGGTTTTGGTTACCGAAACATTTGTAAGAAGCGGAGTTGAAGAAGGTATAAAAATACAAGATGAATTAGACATCGGACTCACATCCTCTACTCCATTTTTGTAGGAAAACACAACAACGGCTACGTACACGTAATTTTTATTGTTTTGAATTGCCTTATCCTCATATTGTGTTTCTGTACTTTTTAAACGTGCCAATTCCGAAAATCCACTTAAATTCATACCAGTTCCACAGCTTGTATTAACTGCTTCTTGGCAATTTCCTTGTTTTTTATAAAGTACAATTTCAGCATTTAACAAATTACAACTGTAGGCATCCCAACTAATTAAAACGGATTTTGCGCTTGTTTTTACGGCGGAAACAAGGTTTTTTAAGGAAGGTGCCAAAACTTTTATTTTCCAAATTTTGCTATCTACTAATTTATCAACCTCATTATTGAATGCAGGTGGATTATCTGTCACCTTAAAAAAGACATCATAAGCCTCTTTTCTGATATGGTAGCAATTAGTTTGCCAGTCAAAATTTCCTTTGGCAGTTCCAACGGTTTGGTTAGCTAAAACAGTAAAGGTTGCATAGGTGGGTTTAACTGCATAAACAGTATCAATTTGATATACATTTCCTGTTGACGACAAGGATAATGCATCTATTCGATTTGTTTTGGAGGGGGAATCTTGGGCAGTAATGGTACCGGTTACCCGTGTACCCGCCACCACACAACGATCGGCAGGAATAGTAATTTTGGGCGCTCGATTATCTGAATCTTTTACCTCAATTTGCATATCGCGTACAGTTTCAGAAATTTTAACACCATTTCTCCACTCTTCCACAATAAATGCACAATTGTATAATCCTACCACATGAGGAGAATCCCAAATTAAATCACCTGTTTTGGAATTTATCGTAAAAGTTGAAAGGGAATCGTTGGGCTGCTTAAACCCTGGAGCCATAATTCCTCTATTTTGACCTGTACAAACGGATTCATCTCCTGTTTTAGATACTGTTAAACGATAAGCCAAGCTATCCCCTTCCGCATCAACTGCGTTGGCATTATGTATAAAAGGTTGACCAACAACTGCAGTAAGATCTACTGCGGGATTCAATAATAAAGGTGTTGAGTTTTGACCTAATCCGGAATTAATTGAAAATGAAGTTTCTACATAAAAAGGAACTTCTACCGACCGCGTAATATTTAATACCCCTTCATTTCGATTGGGAATAGCCACAGAAACCTTATAGGCTAAAGATGCCGCAGGATATGTATAGGTATATTTATAAATATTTTTCATGGTCCCATTTCCAATGGAAACAGGTGTATTACAACATCTAGGCACCTTAACAATACCCGAACCATCACCAAAACAAAAGTTAACTGTGTTTTGCTCCTGGTTAGCTGGATTATTCTCGGTGTAGGTTGTTAAGGTAAATTCAAATGTTAAAGTTTTGTCCGAAACACGCTTAACCGTAATTTCTCCACCTTTTAAGTGAGTGGCAAAATTGGGAATACTAATTAGCGTTCCAATTAAAACAAAAAGTAAAAATGAATATTTTTGAATTTTAGCGGACATGTTTTTGATTCAGATTTTTGAATTTACTATCAAAAAACGAAAAAATTTAAAAAATCTTCAATTTTTGATGAATTAAATTTGATAGACAAGGTTTTGAATTGTAGTTTTGATGTCAAATTTTAAAATTCAAACTCAATAATAAATTTTAACTATGTCTTGGTTAACTAAATCGCTCGGATCCTCCTTAGGGAAAAAGCTATTGATGTCCCTTACCGGATTATTTCTAATTAGCTTTCTATTGGTTCACTGCACGCTGAATGCCCTGGTCTTTTTACAAGATGGAGGTGAAACTTTCAACAAAGCCGCTGAATTTATGGCGACTAACCCTGTCATCCGTACCATGGAAATTGTTTTATTTTTAGGATTAATCGTTCACATGGTGGATGGTTTAAGACTTCATTTTGAAAACAAATCGAAAAGACCTGTTGCATATGCCGTAATCAATGGTAAAAACAGCACTTGGTACTCTCGTTCAATGGGTTTACTTGGCACATTATTATTATTGTTTTTGGTGATGCACCTTTCTCATTTTTGGTTCAATGCACGTATTGCGGGTACTATTCCAGAACAAATGACGATGTTTGAAAAAATGAAAGAGGTGTTTGTAAGCCCAATTCCTGTAATTGTTTATGTAATTGGATGTGGTTCATTAGCTTACCATTTAATGCATGGATTTCAAAGTGCGTTCCAAACCATTGGTTGGAATCATCCCAAATACATGCCAACTATTAAATGCATTGGTAATATTTATGCAATTGTAGTTTCCTTAGTTTTTGCTGCAATGCCAATTGCTTTTCATTTAAACTTGATTAAATAATCCTCAGCCGATACAATTGATATGACAAAAATAGATGCTAAAATCCCGGAAGGCAATCTTGCCGAAAAATGGACCAAATATCGTTCAAGCGTACCTTTAGTAAACCCTGCTAACAAAAGAAATCTAGAAGTAGTAGTGGTTGGCTCTGGATTAGCTGGTGCTTCTGCTGCAGCTTCTTTGGCTGAATTAGGCTATAAAGTAAAGGTATTTTGTTTCCAAGATTCTCCACGTCGTGCGCACTCAATTGCTGCACAAGGGGGTATTAATGCTGCAAAAAATTACCAAAACGATGGGGACTCAACTTATCGTTTGTTTTATGATACAATTAAAGGTGGTGATTACCGTGCTAGAGAAGCAAACGTTCATCGTTTAGCAGAGGTTTCAGGTAACATCATCGACCAATGCGTTGCACAAGGTGTTCCGTTCGCTCGTGAATATGGCGGATTACTTTCAAACCGTTCATTCGGTGGTACGCAAGTTCAACGTACATTTTATGCTGCGGGACAAACTGGTCAACAGTTACTTTTAGGTGCTTATTCTGGCTTACAACGCCAAGTAGGCATGGGTACGGTTGAAATGTATACTCGCCATGAGATGTTGGATGTTGTTATTATCGACGGAAAAGCTCGTGGTATTATTGCACGCGATTTGGTTACAGGTAAATTAGAAAGACATTTCGGACACGCTGTATTATTATGTACAGGTGGTTACGGAAACGTATTCTATTTATCAACCAATGCGATGGGCTCAAACGTAACAGCAGCTTGGAAGGCACATAAAAAAGGTGCATTCTTCGCAAATCCTTGTTACACACAAATTCACCCAACTTGTATTCCAGTTTCAGGAGATCATCAATCGAAATTGACTTTGATGTCTGAATCTTTGAGAAATGATGGACGTATTTGGGTTCCAAAAAAACAAAATGACCCACGTAAGGCAAATGATATTCCTGAAGACGAAAGAGATTATTACTTAGAAAGAAGATATCCTGCTTTTGGTAACTTAGTTCCTCGTGATATCGCTTCTCGCGCTGCAAAAGAAAGATGTGATGCTGGATACGGTGTGGGAACATCAAAAATGGCTGTTTACTTAGATTACGCTGCTGCTATTGTTCGTTACGGTAAAGCAGAAGCTAATAAGAGAAATATCCATAATCCTTCAGACGAAGAAATTAATGTAATGGGTAAGGAAGTTGTAGCTGAAAAGTACGGCAACTTATTCGATATGTATAAGCAAATCACTGGTGAAGATCCTTACGAAGTGCCAATGCGTATTTATCCTGCAGTTCACTATACAATGGGTGGACTTTGGGTAGATTACAATTTGATGACTACCGTTCCAGGACTTTACGCTTTAGGTGAGGCTAACTTCTCTGATCACGGTGCAAACCGTTTAGGAGCATCTGCCCTAATGCAAGGTTTGGCAGATGGTTATTTTGTAATTCCTTACACAATTGGTAATTACTTAGCATCTGAAATCAGAACTCCAGCCATTTCAACTGATTCTGAGGCATTCGTTGCTGCAGAAAAAGCAGTTAGCGACCAATTGAACCAATTGATGAACATCAAAGGTTCTAAACCCGTTGATTATTTCCACAAAAAATTAGGAAAAATCATGTGGGACAAATGTGGTATGGCAAGAAATGAAGCTGGTTTGAAAGAAGCTATCCAAGAAATTCAAGCGCTTCGTAAAGAATTCTGGCAAGACGTTCGAATCCCTGGTGAATTAGACAACTTAAATCCTGAATTAGAAAAAGCTGCTCGTGTGGCTGATTTCTTAGAATTAGGAGAATTGATGTGTAAGGATGCTTTAAACAGAAACGAAAGCTGTGGAGGTCACTTCCGTGAAGAATTCCAAACTGAAGAAGGAGAGGCACTTCGTGACGATGAAAATTATGCTTATGTGGCTGCTTGGGAATTCAAAGGCGAATCAGAATTCGAATTACACAAAGAAGAATTGAAATACGAAAACATTAAAATTGCTCAAAGATCTTATAAATAATACAACCATGGAAGGAAATTTGAACCTTACTCTTAAAATTTGGAGACAAAAAAATGCCAATGAGGCCGGTAAATTCGAAACCTACCAGGTAAGTGGTATTTCTGAAGATATGTCGTTTTTGGAAATGATAGACGTGTTAAACAACCGTTTAATCGAGGAAGGCGACGATCCAGTTGCGTTTGATCACGATTGCCGTGAAGGTATTTGCGGAATGTGCTCAATGTACATCAATGGTTCACCACACGGACCTAACAAAGGTGTAACTACTTGTCAATTACACATGCGTAGCTTCTCAAATGGAGAAACAATTACCATTGAACCTTGGAGAGCTGGTGCTTTCCCAGTGATCAAAGACTTGGTAGTTAATCGTTCTTCATTTGATAGAATCATTGCTGCAGGTGGCTTCGTTTCAGTTAATACAGGAAATGCACAAGATGCAAACAACATTCCAATTCCAAAAGAAGATGCAGACGAGGCTTTTGCTGCTGCCGCTTGTATTGGTTGTGGAGCTTGTGTGGCAGCATGTAAAAATGCTTCTGCAATGTTGTTTACATCTGCAAAAGTTTCTCAATTAGCCTTGTTACCTCAAGGTCAAGTTGAAAGAGCTAAACGTGCGCAGGCTATGGTTGCACAAATGGATGAAGAAGGATTTGGTGCATGTACCAACACAGGTGCTTGTGAAGCGGAATGTCCAAAAGGAATTTCAATTGAGAACATCGCTCGCATGAACCGTGAGTATTTCTCAGCTGTTTTTGCTGCAAAATAATTTTAAATTTAATGAGCCCTCCCCCAAAGGAGGGCTTTATTGTGTCCAATGTTTTTAGAACCTCAATTATTTACTCCCCTTCAAACTCCTTCCTCAAGCGGCTGGATAGAAGTTATTTGTGGTTCGATGTTTTCGGGTAAAACGGAAGAACTAATTCGTCGATTAAAAAGAGCTAAAATTGCTCAATTACGAGTAGAAATCTTCAAACCTATTGCCGACACCAGATATCACGATGAAGATATCGTTTCCCATAATCATAATAGCATTCGCTCAACTCCTGTAAATAGTGCCGCAGAAATACTATTATTAGCGGGTGATTGTGATGTAGTTGGTTTAGATGAAGCACAATTTTTTGATGATAGCATTGTAGAAGTTTGCAATAATTTGGCCAACCAAGGTAAAAGAGTTATTGTGGCGGGATTAGATATGGATTTCAAGGGGGTACCGTTTGGCCCCATGCCCAATTTAATGGCTATTGCAGAACATATCACCAAAGTGCATGCTGTTTGCATAAGCTGCGGTGGCGTTGCACACTACTCGTTCCGAAAAGTTGCTAATCAATCTACTGTACTTTTAGGTGAAAGTGATTCTTACGAAGCTCGATGTAGAGCCTGTTTTCAGAAAGAGCAAAAAAATGCCTAAAGATCTTCTACATAAAAAAGTATTTCAAAAAATTAAGGCAAAAAAGCCCAAAGATTTGGATGCCCAATTTCACAAGGTTCATGAGGAAGTATTTGAAGACTTCGACTGTCTAACTTGTGCTAATTGTTGCAAGACTACGAGTCCCATTTGGAACGAAACCGACATTCAACGAGTAGCCAAATCATTTCGTATGAAAGTATCGGATTTCTTAGACCAATATTTACAAAAAGATTCCGATGGAGATTGGGTTTTCAAACAAGCTCCTTGCCCCTTTTTAGGAGGTGATAATACCTGTCAAATTTATGAAGACCGACCTAGGGCTTGTAGGGAATATCCACATACAGACCGCAAAAATATGTTGGGAATTTTGAATCTTACAGCCAAAAACGTTGCAGTTTGTCCGGCAGTTGAACAAATGATGGAAAAATTAGAGCGGGTTTACCTTTAAAAATTTGAAATCAAGTCAAAATTGACGAAATTTGCAGCTAATAATACCAATTACATGTCACAATCAGAAGAATATTTAGGAATTGACGTTGGAGGAACGGGAGTTAAAATGGGGGTTGTTCACCCGGATACAGGGCAAATCAACCATTTCCAAAGTTACGACACCGCAACTTGGCGGGAGTCGCACCATTTTTTAGATCGTTTTGCAGATGCAATTGCTTTGTTTTTATATCAGCACAAAAATATTCACAAAGTTGGAATTGGGTTACCGGGTACATTAAC
The DNA here is from genome assembly GCF_004005965.1 of Sandaracinomonas limnophila. Lineage (GTDB taxonomy): Bacteria > Bacteroidota > Bacteroidia > Cytophagales > Spirosomataceae > Sandaracinomonas > Sandaracinomonas limnophila. The sequence continues at coordinate 258,415 of NZ_SACY01000003.1, forward strand.
CAAAAACCGGAGAACTTTAATTGAAATCACTGCAATTCCTGAAATTGATGGGGCAAATATCATTGATATGCTGGAAAACAGATTCCCTGATCACCAATTTTTCATGGAAAATGATGCAAATGCAGCAGCTTTAGGAGAATTTTATTTTTCTCCTGAAAAATCATCAATGCCTGAAGATTTTATTTTCATCACCTTAGGTACGGGTGTTGGAGGTGCAGCAGTTATTGACAGAAAAATCTTCTTAGGTGGCGATGGAAACGCTATGGAGCCAGGACATGTACCTTCTAGAAACAAAAAAGTTTTAGAAAGAAACATTGGCAAAAAAGAATTACTGCAATTAGCAACGCAAATGCGTGCAGAATATACAGGTAAAACAACTCTAGCATCCGACGGAACCATATCCACGACTGCCCTTGTTGTGGCAGCTGAGGAAGGAGACGAGTTAGCATTGGCAATTTGGAATGAAGTTGGTACGATGTTAGGTGAAATGTTAGTGAGTTTGATCCGAGTTTTGGATATCAAAAACATTTTTATCGGAGGCGGATTGTCAGCTTCTTATGATTTTATTTTACCTAGTATTGAAGCTCAATTAAACTATTGGTTGACTCCAGCTTATTTAGAAAAACTATCAATTAAGAAAGCTTTACTAGGAAATGATGCAGGTCTTTTAGGAGCTGCTTCTCTTTGTTTTTAATGTTTAACCGGGCATAAAACGAAAAAAAATAAAAATTATTTCACTGATTTTCAGATTTTTCAATAAAATTTATTTTTAAAGTACAATTTGATTGAAAATTTGTTTGATAATTTAGGTTTTATTTTTAATCTTTGCATCGTTTTTGAAACCCAAAATCTTTTATAAAATGTCAGATATTGCAGAAAAAGTAAAGAGCATCATCGTAGAAAAATTAGGTGTTGAAGCATCAGAAGTTACAACTGAGGCGTCTTTTACAAATGATTTAGGAGCAGATTCTTTGGATACTGTTGAATTAATCATGGAATTTGAAAAAGAATTCAATGTTTCTATTCCAGATGATCAAGCTGAAAACATTCAGACTGTTGGTCAAGCTATTTCTTATTTGGAAGAAAACGCTAAGTAATCGAAACTAAATAAAAAATCATGTCAATTGGTATAGAATACCGTTGAAGACTTATCTTCGCAATATTCTTTACAAATTGACATTTTTTTTGAAAAATATATTATCATGGAGCTAAAACGAGTAGTAGTTACTGGATTAGGAGCATTGACTCCCATCGGAAATACAGTTAAAGAATATTGGGAAGGCCTTGCAGCCGGTAAAAACGGTTGTGGACCCATCACAAAATTTGACGCAGAAAAATTCAGAACTCGTTTTGCCTGTGAATTAAAAGACTTCAAAGTAGATGATTTCATCAATACCAAAGAAGCCCGCAAAATGGACCCATTCACTCAGTATGCAGTTGTAGCTTCAGATGAAGCAATTGCTGATGCTGGTTTTGATATGGAAACCTTAGATAAAAATAAGGTTGGTGTGATTTGGGGTTCTGGAATTGGTGGATTAAAAACCTTTGAAGACGAAATGATATATTTCGGGAAAGGGGATGGAACACCAAAAATCAATCCATTCTTTATTCCAAAAATGATTGCAGACTCAAGTTCAGGACAAATTTCCATCAGAAATGGATTCCGTGGTCCAAACTACGTAACCGTTTCGGCTTGTTCTTCAGCAAACAATGCAATTATTGATGCATTCAATTACATTCGTACGGGTCGTGTGAAAGTTTGTGTTACCGGTGGCTCAGAAGCCCCAGTAACCATTGCTTCTGTTGGTGGTTTTACTGCCATGCATGCCATGTCTACTCGTAATGATGACCCATCTACAGCTTCTCGCCCATACGATCAAGATCGCGACGGTTTTGTTGTTGGAGAAGGTGCAGGTGCATTAATATTAGAAGAATACGAGCACGCAAAGGCCCGTGGTGCTAAAATCTATGCAGAATTGATTGGTGGAGGTTTCTCTTCAGATGCCCATCACATCACCGCTCCTCACCCAGATGGTTACGGTGCTTTACTTTCAATGCTAGATGCTTTGGATGATGCACAAATTAAGCCAGAAGACGTTGATTATATCAATACACATGGAACTTCAACCCCAATTGGAGATCCTCAAGAATTAAAAGCCATCGTTGATTGTTTCGGTGACCATGCTTTTAATGTTAGTATTTCTTCAACCAAATCTATGACTGGACACCTATTAGGTGGCGCGGGTGCTGTAGAAGCAGTCGCTTCTGTTTTAGCTATCCAACACCAATTTGTACCTCCAACCATCAACCTTTTCAATTTAGATTCAGAAATTGATGCAAGATTTGACCTGACACCAAACATTGGAAAGTCAAGAAAAATCGATATCGCATTGAGTAATGGATTTGGATTTGGTGGACACAATGCAACTGTAATTTTTAGAAAAATCTAGAATTAATGCCGCTCAAATCTATCTTACAAGGATTAAATTTAGCCCCTTTAGACGAGCGAGAGAAGTTTTTGAAGAAATCTGTCAAGCATTTGTTGGGAACCAAACCTTCAAATTTACAATTGTACAGATTAGCATTTTTGCATTCTTCAGCTTCTAAAGATAGCATTGCAAAATCCTACAAAGAATCTAATGAACGACTAGAATTTCTAGGCGACTCAGTTCTTGGTATGATTACCGCTTCCTACCTATTCAAAAAATTTCCGTTTAAAGACGAAGGGTTTTTAACTGAAATTCGCTCAAGAATGGTCAGCAGAGACTCTTTGAATATTCTTGGCAGAAAAATAGGTTTGGATAAAATCATTGAACACGAAAACCAAAATCGTGCCTCTCTTTCTCGATCAAGTATGTATGGAGATGCCATGGAGGCATTTATTGGCGCAGTATATTTGGACAAAGGATTTGCCTTTACCCAAAAATTCATCATTAAAAAAATCCTTACGCAACATTTCGACCTCGAAACCGTTGTTCAAAACAACCCGAATTTCAAATCAATTTTGATTGAATGGGGGCAGAAAGAAGGCAAAAAAATAACCTTTGAAATAAGTGAAGAAGGACATCACCACAACAAGGAATTTACTGCTGTTATTCTAGTAGACGGAGAAAAATTAATCGAAGGAAAAGCTTATTCAAAAAAGAAAGCTGAACAAACCGCCTCGATGAAAGCTTGCGAAATCTTAGCCATCAAATAAAATGACCTCACCGAATATATACTCCGACTTTTGGGCAGATGATTCAAACAAAATCACTTTCCAAGAAGTTTTGACATGGGATATCCCCACTGAAACTTTAGAAATAATTCAACAAGAGCTTTATAAGCAATTGGTCACTGATAAAATTGCCGACCTTTTTCCAAATTTAGATTGGAGCAATGCACGTACCTTTGAAAAATGGGAACAATTTGCAGAATCTATTTTGTTGCACATCGCTTTTCCAGAAAATGTTTGGGTAAAATGGTTAAATCAGCTTCAACCCTTGGGATTGAAGAGTGAGCAAAGTGAGCAAAGTGAGCAGAGTGAGCAGAGTGAGCAGAGTGAGCAAAGTGAGCAGAGTGAGCAAAGTGAGCAGAGTGGATTTAGTTTTTTGGAAAATCCATTCCCGGCCTATGAAGAGCCAGAATTAACTCCAGAAAACTTTCTTGAAGCCGAAGTATACATGATTCAACCTGATGAATTGGAAGAAATAGAAGAAGAGGAGGAAGACATAGTTTTTGAAGAAGAAGAAATTATTGAAGAAGAAAATATTGAAGAAGAAATTAATCTGTCAGGTGATACATTAGTAGAAGATTTAGATTTAAATACTGAGCCAGAAAACAAAAAAGTATTTGAGTCTATTGCACAAGATTCCAATCCATTATTTAAAATGGTAGAAAACAAAATGGTAGATAATTTGGCTACCAATATTAGCTTGTACCAATCCATTCAATTTACTAAAGACCTTTTCGATAGCAATCCACAAAAATTTCAAGAGTTTATTCAATTTGTGGATGAACAAACAAATGCTATTTCGTGGAAAAATGACCTATTAAATGCCTTTCCTGAATTATTTGAGGGAAAAGACCCCGAAACACTAGAAGCCTTATTACTTCTGGTTGAAAAGAAATTCAGTTAATTGATTTTCATTATCAATTAACTGAAACAGTTACCAAAGCCTAATCATTAGCTTTGGTGAAATGAAAAATACCTTCCTAAGCCTTTTCTTTTTTTTTGCATTATATAGCCTCTATGCACAAAACAGTGGCCAAGAAATGGACGTAGATGATGCATTTACAAATACGTACCAATATTTAATCAACAACCCAATACCCCTCAATACTTGCACCTTAGAAGAGCTTTCTCAAATTCCATTTCTAAGTCCGATACAAATCAATGCTTTTTTTGCTTACCGTAAAGAACAAAAATATCTTTTACATATTTTTGAGCTTCAGGTGATTCCTGAATTTGACATAGGAACTTGTCGAAAATTACAATCATTAGTTTTTGTAAATATAAATGATTCTGGAAAATTCAAAATTGCTCCTAATTTCATCTTATCACGATTTGAAACCACACTAGAAAACCCTATTGGATTTACTGAAAATGGCAAATCAAGTCATTATTTAGGTGATAAACTTAAAGAGTTCATCAAAATCAAAAATAATCAAAACCCGAAAATACATTATGGCTTAATTTTACAAAAAGATGCCGGAGAGACCCAATTGAATGACTTTACCTCTGCCTATCTTGAAATAAATCCAAAAAAAATATTTCAAAAAATAATTTTTGGGGATTACTCTATTCAATGGGGACAAGGCTTGGTACAGGCTGGTGGATTTTCATTAGGAAAAAATTATGAAAGCATTAAATCAACTCAAAAATTTCATTTAGGTGGGCTTCCCTACTCTTCAAGTTCCGAGGCTAATTTCAACCGAGGAATATACTTCCACAAAATCATTTTTGATTTTTTAGCCCTTCAAGGATTTCTCTCAAGGAAAAAATTAGATGGAAAATTATATAAAATTGGTGACCAGGAAGGCTTCAAAAGTATCGATTTAGATGGTTATCACAGAAACCTTTCAGAAATAACTAATCAATCGAGCATCGAGGAAATTAAATATGGTTTGAGTGTACAATTCCTTCAAAGCCAAAGATCATCATTTCATTTAAATTATGTAAACACAAACTATGATTTACCTAAAATTCCTTCGGGAATTGATTACAAAAAAATGGAATGGACTGGTAGGCAAATGGATTTATGGAGTATTTCAAATACATTTTATCTTAGAAATATAAGATGGAGCTCAGAAATTGCATTTCAGAGTTCCAAGGGTATTTCTTTGATCCAAGGATTTGCCCTTTCCATTTCCAAAAAACAGGATGCTAGCATACTATTTAGAAAATTTGCAAGTGGATTCTACAATCCAGATGGCAACGCTTTAGGAGAAAATACTAACAATGAAAACGAATATGGACTATTTATAGGACACCAATTTCAAATCACAAAACGAAAAAGATTGTCGAGCTATTTCGATTTTTTTTATTTTCCTAATTCAAAATACCAAGTAAGTCAAGATAAAACTTTTGGCTGGGAATTTCTCAATCGTTACCAACTTGAGAAAAAAAACACTTTTAAATTTTTTCAACAAATTAAATGGACTTTTAAGCAAGAAAATGCTTCAGATTATAAACTAACAAATAATCTCCAAAATGTTCATGATATCCAAGAAAGTGTTGATTTCCAAAGAACGATTTTAAAAAAAATTCAATTCCACAATAGAATATCCTTGCATTACTTACATAAAGATGAATTAGATTTTTTGGGATTTATGATTTTACAAGATTTAGGATATTTATGGCGTAAACTTGAATTCAAATCCAGAATTGCCTATATCCAAACCCCCAGCTACGACACGAGATTGTATGCCTTTGAACCTGGCTTACCCTATTCATTTTCCTTATTTTCTTATTTCGGAAAGTGTATTAGAAATACCATTTGCCTAGAATATCCAATCCATAAAAATTTTCAATTGTCTTTTAAAATTGCCCGAACAAGCTATTTTGATCGAGAAACTGTTGGGTCAGGAACCGACCAAATAAACCAAAATCACAAAACTGATTTGAGTTTTCAATTAGTTTACAAGCTTTAAAATTTAAATCACAAGGGTTAAAAATATTTTTTTAAATAATAAATTTGTATCATAAAACACTACTAAGATGGATATAATGATTAAAGAAATTAGGGCAGAAATTAAAGAAATGAGAGCTAATGCTGATAAAACTGAAAAAACGCTAAGAAATTTAGGGTTTAACATTGGCGATAGTACGGAAGAGATATTTTTTAGTTCATTAGAAAAAACCAAAAAATTTGCTGGGATAAAATTCAAACATATTTTAAGAAATATCCATGTTTTCAGGCCAGGGCTTCAAGATGAATTTGATATTGTCTTGGTAAACGACTCACTTAAAAAAGTAGGTCTAATCGAAATTAAACATAAAGTTTGTAAAGAAGATGTGGAGAACATGTTATACAAAAAACTTCCAAATTATAGAGCTTTACATGATTTCCATAGTTATTATGAAATTTATTTAGGACTTGCCGGGGCCTCCATCGAAGCGAAGGCAAAAAAATTAGCAGAACAAAATGGTATTGTCCTGCTAACCCCACTTGGAAAACATATAGAAAACCAAGGTAAAATATTTACTGCCTATTAATTACAAAACAGCTTTTCTAACTTTCATTAACTTCTCCAAAAGCCCTTCCAATTGATCCAATGGAAGCATATTTGCTCCATCTGATTTTGCAATGGCTGGATTCGGATGCGTTTCAATAAAAATCCCATGCGCACCAGTTGCAATAGCAGCTTTTGCGATGGTTTCTATCAAGGCAGGTTGCCCACCTGTAACACCTGTAGTCTGATTTGGTCTTTGCAAAGAATGCGTACAATCCATAATCACTGGTACATTAAATGCTGCCATTTCTGGTATATTTCTATAATCTACAACTAAGTCACCATAACCAAAGGAATTCCCTCTATCAGTCAAGTAAACGGTAGCATCTGGGTTCTCGTGCATAACTTTTTCCACTGCAAATTTCATAGAATTGCCTGACATAAATTGACCTTTCTTGATATTTACGGCTTTGCCTGTTTGAGCAGCCGCTGCTAATAAATCAGTTTGGCGACAAAGAAAGGCAGGAATTTGCAAAACATCCACATACTCAGCGGCCATAGCTGCTTCTGCACTTTCGTGAATATCTGTAACGGTAGGCAAATTAAAATGAGCACCCACTTCTTTTAAAATTTCCAAAGCAGGAATATCACCAATTCCAGTAAATGAATCTATTTTGGTACGGTTTGCTTTTCGGTATGAGCCTTTGAAAATATAAGGGATGCCCATATCCTTAGTCATTTTATTGATCTTTTCAGCAATTTCAAATGCTAAATCGCGACTTTCAATGGCACAACTACCTGCCATTAAAAAAAAGGGACCACCTGCAACAGTATCTAAATTGGGTAATTTCATCTTACATTATATTTACTTCCGTTTCTAATTGAATACCAAACATATTCCAAACGGACTTTTTTATTTCTTCTGATAACTCTACAATTTCCTTGCCTTTTGCCATACCATAATTCACTAAAACGAGAGCTTGTTTAGCATGAACTCCAGCATCTCCTTTACGGAATCCTTTCCAACCCGACTTTTCAATCAGCCAGCCTGCAGGGAATTTAACATCGGAAGAACCTTCCACCGCATAACTCGGAATTCCTGGAAAGTTTAACTTTAATTTATCTGCAAGCTCCTTTGAAACCGTAGGGTTTTTAAAAAAACTTCCAGAGTTTCCAATATCTTTTGGATCTGGTAATTTACTTTTCCTAATTTCTATAATTGCTTGAGAAACATCTTTTATTTCAGGATTAGAAATATTTTTTTGCTTTAAAACCTCCTGAATTGCACCGTAGGATGTACTTATCTCTGCTTTTTTTCGAAGCTTAAAACAAACTTTAGTAATTAAATACTGACCTTTTCCACCTCTCTTAAAATAACTCTCACGGTATCCAAATTGGCATTGAGCACCATTGAATTTTTCAATTTCTAAGGAATTAATATTTACTGCATCTAGAGATTCAAAACAATCTTTAATCTCCACGCCATAGGCTCCTATATTTTGCATAGGTGCCGCTCCTACGGTCCCCGGAATTAAAGACAAATTCTCTAATCCAGCCCAATGATTATCCACTGTAAATTGCACAAAATCGTGCCAAACAACTCCACCTCCTGCTTCTAACCAAACAAACTCATCAGATTCCTTGACTTTTTCAATTCCCAGAATCTCATTTTTAATTACTATGCCAGATACATCATGTGTCAACAACAAATTACTTCCCCCACCCAATATGAATAATCCTTTTTCAAAAAGTTTCTGATGATTTTTCTTTAAATCAATAAAATCTTGAGCACTATTAATTCGAACAAAATTATCTGCAAGAACGTCCAAACCAAATGTATTGTAAGGTTTTAATGAAATATTTTGCTGAATATCCAATCCCATTTTACATTAATTTGGTTGAAATAAATTCTTGTAATGCTGGCAATTCCGCTTGCTTTATGTTTTGATTTGTACCCTCCCAAACCTTTTTGCCATCTTTTAAAAACATAATATATTCTCCCATTCGCATCACAGAATTCATGTCATGACTAATCACAACAGTTGTAATATTAAACTCATCCGTAATTTCTTGAATCAATAAATCGATTTTTAGAGCGGTCAATGGATCCAAACCAGAATTAGGTTCATCACAAAATAAATATTTAGGATTCATCACAATGGCACGAGCAATACCTACCCTTTTTTTCATTCCGCCTGAAATCTCTGAGGGCATTTGATGGGCAGCTTTCTCCAAGCCTACGCGTTGCAAACAAATCATAGCCTGCTCATTTTTCTCAGCCAAGCTTTGATTTGTTAATATATCCAAAGGAAATCGAACATTTTCAAGAACAGTTTTTGAATCAAAAAGTGCGCCTCCCTGAAACAATACGCCCATTTCTCTCCTAATTTCTTTTACAACCTCAGAATTGGCAGTAAGCATATTGCGACCATCAAATAAAACTTCTCCTTTTTCTGGACTCAAAATACCAATCATGCATTTCAACAATACACTTTTACCAGTCCCTGATCCACCAATAACCATAGAGGTCGTACCTTGTTGAAATGTACCACTGATACCATCCAAGACCACACGTCCGTCAAATTCCTTATGGATATTGTTAATTTTTATCATAATTTCAACTTATGCCCCAACTTCTCTTTTTTGGTCTTTAAATAGTCCTCATTATGAGGATTTGCAGGGATTTCAATGGGTAAACTATCGACAATTTCAATTCCGTACCCTAACAATCCTGCACGTTTTTTCGGATTATTGGAAATCAATTTGATTTTTTTCAAACCTAAATCACGTAAAATTTGAGCCCCAACTCCATAATCTCTTTCATCGGGCAAAAATCCTAATTCCACATTTGCCTCTACCGTATCTCGACCCATTTCCTGTAGTTTATAGGCACGTAATTTATTCAAAAGGCCAATACCTCTTCCTTCCTGGAACATGTATAAAATAACCCCTTTCCCTTCTTTTTCAACCATTTCCATGGCTTTATGTAATTGTCCACCACAATCGCATCTACAACTACCAAAAATATCTCCTGTTACACAAGAACTATGCACGCGAACCATCACCGGTTCATTTTCATTCCATTCACCTTTTATTAATGCCAAATGAGTATCGCCCGTATTTTTTTGTTTAAAGGCAATCAATTCAAAATTACCCCATTGAGTAGGCATTTCAACGCCGATTTCTCTAACAATAAGAGACTCAGTCTTCAAACGATATTCAATTAGGTCCTTTATGGTAACCAATTTCAAATTATGCTCATCGGCAATTTGGCGTAAATCCGCCAATCGAGCCATTTCTCCATCGGGTTTCAACACTTCGCACAAAACGCCCGAAGGTTTTAATCCTGCCAATTTAGCAAAATCTAAAGCAGCTTCTGTGTGACCAGTTCTTCTTAAAACTCCCTCATCTTTAGCTTTCAAGGGGAAAATATGTCCGGGTCGACCTAAATCAGTGGGTAAAGTTTTAGCATCCACTAAAGATTGAATCGTTTTAGATCTATCTGAAGCAGAAATACCTGTTGTGCATCCGTGACCTAATAAATCGACAGAAACAGTAAATGGAGTTTCGTGAGAGGTAGTATTTTGCTCAACCATCATTTCTAATCCCAGTGCATTGCATCGATCCTCGGTAAGTGAAACACAAACCAATCCACGACCCACTGTCACCATAAAATTTACCATCTCGGGAGTGGTTAATTCTGAGGCACAAATAAAGTCGCCTTCATTCTCTCTATCCTCATCATCCGCCACAATAATTATCTTTCCATTTCGTATATCCTCAATCGCCTCCTCAATGGAATCTAACCTAATTTTATCCTCTTGCATAATTTTTAAACCTAAATACAAAGTTAATTAGAATTCATGCCATTTTACCTACCTTTGCAATTAAAATTCCATACATTATGACAATTTCTGTTTCTAAGCTTTCCAAAACTTATGGCGCTCAAAAAGCAGTCAACTCCATTAGTTTTGAAATAAAGGAAGGAGAAATAGTAGGATTTTTAGGACCCAATGGGGCCGGGAAATCAAGCACCTTAAAAATGCTCATTGGTTTATTACCTATTGAAGAAGGTTCTATTGAAATCAATGGTTATAAAATGCCAGAAGACCAATTAAAAATTAAAGCACAAATTGGTTTTTTAGCCGAACATAATCCGATGTACAAGGACATGTACATCCGAGAATTTCTAGAATTTGTAGGAAGCATTCGCAAAGTACCTAATTTAAAAGTTCGTATTGAAGAGGTAATTAAAATTACAGGATTGAGTTCTGAAGCTAACAAAAAGATTGCTGAACTATCTAAAGGGTACCAACAACGTGTCGGAATTGCTCATGCTATAATTCACAATCCTCCAATCCTAATTTTAGATGAACCAACCAGTGGACTTGATCCTAACCAAATGCTGGAAATCCGAAATTTAATCAAGCAATTAGGTCAACAAAAAATAATTCTATTTTCTTCCCACATCCTAAGCGAAGTAGAAGCAATTTGTGATAGAGTTTTACTTATCAACAAAGGAAATTTAGTGGCAGACACTAAAATGTCAGAAATCCAGGCTAAAAAAGGAGGATTAGCTAAATTCTTTGAGGAGAAAACAAAAAACTAGTCAAGGGAGAAGGGATCTGCATCCAAATGTGCAGGAAATTTCTCTCTAAATTCTAGTAGGTCTTTTTGAAAAATCTCAAAGGTTTCAATCGACTTTCGGTCTGCTAAATTTAATAAAGCTTCACCTTTAAAATTAATTAGCGCCGAATCACCTTGGTATTTCAACAGATTTCCATCTTCGCCTACAATATTTACGCCTGCAACATAGCTCAAATTTTCAATGGCACGTGCCTTCAATAAAGTTTTCCATGCTTCTGCTCTTGCGGCAGGCCAATTGGCAACAAAAACTGCTAAATCATATTCTTGATTTTTATTTCGAATCCATACTGGAAACCTTAAATCGTAACAAATAAATAAGGCTATTGAGAAGCCTTTATAGTTAATTATTTGTCTCTTAGTACCAGATGAATACACTTCGGGTTCTTGACCCATTCGAAACAAGTGTTTTTTATCATAGCTAGCAAAATTTCCATCAGGGAAAACGGCAAATAGCCGATTATACAACTTTCCAGATTCTTTACATTTGATACTCCCCAACACAAGTGCATCCAGACGATTTGCGATCAACTGCATCCATTGCAAACTCGGACCCTTTTGAAATTCCGAACCTACTGAATTAATAGAAAATCCGGTTGTAAACATTTCGGGCAAAATAACTACATCCGTATTTCCCTGCAAATGATTTAGCTCCTCTTCTAAATTGGCACAATTAGCCGTGGGATTTTCCCAAACCAATGAAGTTTGTACCAAGGTAATGCGCAAGGAGTTCATTTTAACCTATTTATTGATATAGGAATAATATAAACGAATCTTAGTTTTTAAGGCATTCAAAGCTACATAATTCACCTGATCACCTACAAAACCAGTTTCCGAAGTTGAAATAGCTGAAATTTCTGGAGTAATCAAAATTTCATCTGTCAATTCTCTTCCAGACAAAATATTTTGAACCAATGAGGTTATATTAAAAGTGTAATTTTTTGCAGATGAATTATAAGTTGCAGTATTAAATCCAGACGCCCCTTCTGATAAAAAATAGGATAGACCGTAGGCATTACGTATAGGTCTGTTTTTCCCTGAATTTCCTCTAATTAAAGACAATTTGGTCAAAAACAGATCACTTGGAACATCAGAAGTTGGTTCTACAATTAACTCAGCCTTATTGATAGCGATGTATTTATTTTGCCTTAATTTATCTAAATATGGTATTTTCAATTTTGTTCCCAATCCTAAACCCTTCTGAACAAATGTTTTATTTTGGGATTGACTAGCAGGAACTGATTGTCCAGGCATTTGTAAATTACTAATTAAACTTCCTGATCTATTTTTATCAAATTGATTATATTTTGCCAAAACTTCTGTTTGTGAATAGGTTGACAAAGAGAAGTGGAATGGAGCATAATACTTTGTCGTATCATTTGGATTCAAATACCTGAAATCCAATCGAGAAATCCCCGAATGAAAACTTAAAATTGCACCATTAGGAGCTGAAGAATTTTCAAAATAAAATCCTTTAAAAATCTTTCTGAAAGCAGAACCCCCGTTGCTAGTTTCAACATTTTTGGAAAAAGCCATAAACTCTTTACCCAATTCATTTTTTAAGTCAATTTCTAATGTATCCATTGAAACGGTATCACCATCTGCAATAAAACGCTTTATCGGACGAGGATAAAAAGAAATTGTTTTAATGGGTGCACTTTCAATATTCGACTTGTTGTTGCTAAAATAAGGTATTGAGCGCGAAAGCGTATCGGTCAATTTATAAATTTTCATTGTTTGCAATTTTGTTGTATCTCCTCTATAGGATGAATACACCAAACGCAATTTTAATTCAGTCAAAGTTGCATTATCCTTAGCTCTTAAGGTGTCAACATTGCTAATCTGCGTATAAAAATTTGAAGAAATTTGCCCAACATTAGCATCCTTCAAAGAACCAAATAAGAAAGCAGATGGACCACTCGTATATGTTGAGTCCAATTGTATGGTTGAAGACTGAATAGACAACGTATCTGTGTAATTCAGACCTACTTCTACACTAAATAAATCGGATCCAATTTCTTTGGCAGTATCGCAGCTACTTACAAGAAAAAATAAAACCCAAATACTATGAATTACCAGCCAATTCCTTGTACACATTTTCGAAAAATTCGACATCATTCTCGGCAATATTTTGGTGAGTTTTATCTTTAAATTCATTTACTACTTTATTTGTACGCTCTTCAGCATTTTCTAAGGAAATCACTTTATCCGCATATTCTGACCCAATTCGAATGAAAGAGTCATAATTTGCCTCCGCAAGACTTCCTAAATTTTCATCTTCTATGTCCCCCATTTTGACCATTTCAAACAAATTGTTTTTATCAAACGTAAAATCAAATGAAGAATTGTGTGGGGAGAAAATTGTTTTGGAATCTTTAAAAATTGGGTGATTTCTAAAATGGGTGGCAATATACATCGGCACAAAACTTGTCATCCAATCGTTGCAATGGATAACGTCTGGTGACCAACCTAATTTGATAACTGTTTCTAAAGCACCTTTGCAAAAGAAAATAGCGCGTTCATGATTATCGGCAAAAAACTCCCCATCCTTATCAGTTAAAGCCGATTTTCTTTGGAAATAATCTTCATTATCAATAAAATAAACTTGCAATTTTGCCGCAGGAATACTCGCAACTTTAATCGTCAAAGGCTTATCTTCCTCTCCCATTGGGATAGTGATTCCTGATAATCTAACTACTTCGTGCAATCGATTTTTTCGCTCATTAATAAGACCAAAACGAGGCACTAAAATTCGTATTTCAATCCCCTTTTCCTGCATAGCAGTTGGAAGATTCCTAACAAAATCAGCAATTTTTGAGGTATTTAAAAAAGGATCTACCTCACTTGACACATAAAGAATTCGCATAATAGCCTATTCTACTTTTAAATTTTGGGCACACTGACCCAAAAAACTCTGCAAAAATACAAAAAAATACTCAATATACCTTCATTTATTTTAGCTAAGTTCTTATTTTAGCTTTTTGAATCATTCATCTATTGAAATCTGTTTTAAAATACCTTTTCTCCACTGCCTTAGCGGCCGGACTCCTTTATTGGGCTTTTTCTTCTAGCCACTTGAGCTGGGAGGACCTCTTAAAGACATTTCAAAACGCCGACTACAATTGGGTAGCAGTTTCTCTCCTATTTTCTGTCATTGCCCATTATCTACGTGCCGTTCGATGGGGACAATTATTGGCTGTAATGAATTACAAACCCGGCAATACAAGAACACTTTCAGCAGTACTTATTGGCTATTTTGCTAATTTCTTGATTCCAAGAATGGGTGAAGTAACCCGGTGCGGATCCCTCCAAAAAACAGCTTCTATCCCTTTTGAAAAATCCTTTGGAACGGTAATTACTGAAAGAATCATTGACCTAATTTGCCTGGGACTTGCCTTACTTATTAATATTTATTTCGAATTAGAGCCTTTAAAAAATTACCTATTTCCCAACCTCCACCTACCCGGAAATACGCTATTAGTCACAGGCATAGCAAGCGCAGTGTTCGTATTCGGATTATTCTATGTTTTCAGAACACAAATTTCTGAAACCTACAATAAAATCATTCAATCTTCAAAATTGGGTGCCATTATTGCCGGCTGGGTAGATGGCATCAAATCGGTTTTTTTAGTAAAAAATCCAATCTTATTTATCTTTTATAGTCTTGGAATTTGGATATGTTACTATTTAAATGCCTATGTTTTATTATTAGCATTTCCGGAGTCAGCAAATTTGGGACTTGGTGCCGCTATCACAATTTTAGTCATGGGGTCCTTCGGAATGGCCATGCCAACGCAAGGCGGCATAGGCGCATACCATAGCCTTGTCGGGTCCACGTTAATCTACTATGAAATTGCACAATCCAATTCTGCTGCACTTGCAACTTTTTTCCACGGAACTCAAATGGTTTCTATTTTGTTACTTGGAGGTATTAGTTTTATCATAACTTTATTTTTACCAAAAATTGATTCCCTTGAAAAATTGCAGTGATAAAATTGTAAGTTTGAAAGAAGCCCAAAAAATTAGGGCTGATTGGAAAAACAAAAACGAAAAAGTTGTTTTTACCAATGGTTGCTTCGATATCCTACACCTCGGCCATGTTGATTACCTTGAAAAAGCAAAAAACACAGGAAATCGAATGATTGTAGGATTAAATACCGACAAGTCTGTAAAAAAATTAAAAGGCCCGGAAAGACCTATTAATAACGAATATGCTCGTGCCCGACTTTTAGCAGCCCTCGCCTTCGTTGATGCCGTGGTTTTGTTTGAAGAAGATACTCCACTTCAATTAATTACTCAACTTCAACCAGATATTCTAGTAAAAGGAAATGATTATTCAGTAGAAACTATCGTTGGCGCAAAAGAAGTTATCGCAAACGGCGGTCAAGTAAAAACAATTGAACTAGTACCAGATTATTCAACAACTAAAATTTTGGAGAGACTAGAGACGAGAGACTAGCATAATTCATAATTAACAATTTACAATTAACAATTTACAATTAACAATTAACAATTAATATGAGCGGCTTATATCTATTAACACTTTTATTCGGGGTAATCGGAATGATGATTTCCTGGCGATTAAAATCAAAATTTCAAAACTATTCGCAGGTTCCATTGCGCTCAAATTTGTCGGGTCAAGAAATTGCCGAACAAATGTTACGCGACCACGGGATTTACGATGTTCAGGTAATTTCAGTAGAAGGACGTTTGACTGACCACTACGATCCAAGCAAAAAAACGGTCAATCTTAGTCATGATGTTTATTATGGCAGAAATGCAGCCGCGGCTGCCGTTGCTGCCCACGAATGCGGACACGCAGTTCAACACGCGCGGGCGTATGCTTTTTTACAATTTAGAAGTGCCATGGTACCTGCTTTAAGTGTTGCTAATGGCTTCATGCCCATTTTATTAATGATTGGCATGATGATTCTTTATTCTACAGGAAGTGGAACCATTTTAGCCATAGGAGTTGCCCTTTTTGCAATTGCCACTTTGTTCAGTTTTGTTACCTTACCTGTAGAATTTGATGCTTCAAACAGGGCATTAAAATGGATTAAAGAACAAGGAATTGTTAATTCTGAGGAATACGTGATGTCTAAAGATGCCCTATGGTGGGCAGCTATGACCTACGTTGCCGCTGCACTAGGAATGCTTGCTCAACTTTTATATTATTTGAATTTGTTGGGCGGTAGAAGAAACGATTAGAATTATGAGTTATGAGTTATGAGTTATGAATTTTTAACAACCCATAACTCATAACTCATAACTCATAATTTCAATTTACTTCTCTTGTATCCGTAGGCAAAATAAATAACCACACCAACCAAACACCAATAAATAAATCGCTCCCAGTTAGCCGACCCCATTTGGGTCATTAAATAAAGGTTAACTAATAACCCCAAAACAGGAATTAAAGAAAGATTTTTGGTGTAACTAAAAAATGCAAGCACAAACCAAGCCACAAAAAACAAAGACATTATCCAGCTATCTGCTTTTGCATTTCCAGTAAAATGTACATTAAACCAATCGCCAATAGATTCAGGATAAAAAAGGTACATTGCTACTAGCAAACTACCTCCCACTACATACTTTGCATTAATATACGGTATTTTGAATTTGGATTTTTTCTGATTTTCTGGATTCAAATCTAAAATAAGCACACCTCCGCAAACCAATACAAAAGCGAACAAGGTACCAATTGAGCTTAAATTAATTACCTCTTCTAAATTGGCAAAAAGAGCAGGTAGGCCTACTAAGACTCCTGTCATAATTGTTGAAAAAGAAGGCGTTCTGTATTTTGGATGAATTTTTGAGAAAGCCTTGGGTAATAAACCATCTCTCGACATCGTCATCCATATTCTTGGTTGCCCCAATTGATACACCAATAAAGCACTTGTCAAAGCAATAACTGCACTTGCTGCCACAACCCCTGCTACTCCGTGCAATCCAACAATGGTAAACATATAGGCCAATGGATCTTCTATGCCGGCTAAACCTGCAGAGGGGACAATCCCCGTTAAAACCAAGGTTACTAAAACATATAATATGGTACAAATACCCAAAGCCCACATCATGGCTCGAGGAATATCTCTTTGTGGATTTTTACACTCCTCTGCAGTAGTTGATATTGAATCAAATCCGATATAGGCAAAACAAACAGCAGCTACACTTTTCAAAACACCAGCTATACCGTTGGGAGCAAAAGGACTCCAATTTTCAACTTTTACGTAAAAAGCCCCTATACCAACCACTAGGGCAATCACGAGTAACTTCATCACCACCAAAGCATTGTTCATATTCTTACTTTCTTTGATGCCTATATAAACCAAATAAGTGATACAAATTGTTATAAATAAAGCTGGTAAATTGGCAACAAAATGCCAACCTAAAAACACAGGAGCCTCTAAATAGGCGGTATATCCTTCGCGAAGATTCACAGACAATTCCGACAATTGTTTTCCTGAATTTATCAAAGGCTGCACCTCTGTAAAGGCTCTTTTGGCAGAAAGAAAATCCATGGTAAGGTATTCAGGAATGTGTAATCCAAGTCCTTCACACAGATCTACAAAATATTTCGACCAAGAAATTGCTACTGCAACATTGGAAATGGCATACTCTAACAACAAATTCCAGCCCAAAATCCATGCAATTATTTCTCCTAAAGAAGTATATGCATACGTATAAGCACTTCCCGAAATAGGAACTGTTGCAGCAAAACGAGCATAACAAAAGGCCGTAAACAAACAGGCCACTGCTGTAAAAACAAACAAAAGGGATACGGCAGGACCACCATTTGCAGAAGCTTGACCAATAGCAGAAAATATACTTGCACCAATAATTGCGGCTACTCCTAAAAAGGTTAAATCTCGTACACCCAAATTGCGCACCATAGATGCCCCTTCCAAGGCTTCCATTTCCTGCTGGTCAGAAATTATTTTTTCAATAGATTTTTTTCGGAATAGACCTGATGCCATATAGTTTGATGAAAAATGAATTGACAAAAATACATTTTTAATTAAAATTCTAATTGAATGCTTTTCTTTAACTTTGTACAATTTTAAAATTATGCAGATAGCCATCGTCATTTTGAACTTTAACGGTCGAAATTTTTTAGAAAAATTTTTACCCAAGGTTATACAAAATTCAAAAGGTGCTTCTATTATAGTTGCAGATAATGCTTCAACCGATGATTCTGTTTCCTTTTTAGAAAAAAAATTTCCAGAAATTCAATTATTGAAATTACCCTTCAATAGAGGTTATGCTGGTGGCTACAACGAAGCATTGAAAATGGTTAATGCTGATTGGTATATTTTAATGAATTCCGACATTGAACCTTTACCTAATTGGCTAGATAACTTAACAACATATCTTCAAAAAAACCCTTCTGTAAAGGCCGCTCAGCCCTTTATTTTACAAGAAATAAATCCTTCAAAATTTGAATATGCAGGTGCCGCTGGAGGTTATTTGGACTATTTAGGATATCCTTTTTGCAGGGGACGTTTATTCGATATCTGTGAAAATCAGCAGGAGCAATACCAAAGTATCAATGATCTACATTGGGCTTCAGGTGCTTGTTTGGCAATTGAACGAGAAATTTTTTGGAAAGCCGGTGGATTTGACGAATACCTATTTGCCCATCAAGAGGAAATTGACTTATGTTGCCGAATCAGAAAATTAGGGCATCATATTGCCGCCGTAGCCAACAGCCAGGTTTTACATGTTGGTGGCGGAACCCTACAGGCTGAAAATCCACAAAAAACCTATTTAAACTTCCGAAACAATTTAATCCTATTATATAAAAATTTTAATGGACCCAATCAATTTATATTGATTTTCCTGCGACTAATTTTAGACGGCTTAGCTGGAATTAAATTCTTGTTAAATAAAAAAAGTGCACATTGTTGGGCAATTTTACAAGCTCATTTTGGCTTTTACAAGTATCTACTTACAGTAAAAGAAAAGCACATAATTTATCCAAGTAGGAAAATAGAATTTTATCCCAAATCAATTATTTGGCAATTTTTTGTCAAAAAAATCAAGAAATATTCTGATTTACCCTAAATATCCCAAACGGAAGGATGATTTCTTTCGCGTAAATACCTGCGAATGTTCATCCAGAAAGCTAAAACCAAATAAATAATTATAGGGGAACCCATGGTTAGAAAGGATGTATAAATAAAATACAATCGAATACTGTTTGTATTTATTTTAAATTTTTCTCCTAAATGTGAACAAACTCCAAAGGCCTGAGACTCAACGTAGTATTTAAGTTTTTCCATTTTGGTTCAATTTTCTACAAAAATAACTTATATTTTTTGAAAAAAAACTACAAAAAAAATTGTATTGGGTATTTTTTTTGATACATTTGACTTTTATTACTAAAATTATTTTATGCAAACTGGCAAAGTAAAATTTTTCAATGAAACCAAAGGATTTGGTTTTATCGTTGACGACCAAACTGGTGAGGACATTTTCGTTCACGTAACTGGCTTAGGTGGTGTTACTATTCGCGAAAACGATTCAGTTTCTTTCGAGGTTATCGATGGAAAGCGTGGTGCGAATGCAACAAACGTGAAGAAGATCTAATTTTCTTCCCAATTTTTGATAAGAGTTTTCATTCCTGAATATAACAGTACAATTGATCTCTATCAAAGAGAAAAGATAAAGGCTACCAAACGGTAGCCTTTATTTTTAACCATGTATCCAAGCCTGAACTTCTTCTTTTAAAGGCATAGGCTCATCAATTTTCATTTTCTTTCGCAAGCCCCCTAAATCATTGAATACCTTATTAGGATTTGCCTCTTTTAATTGCTCAATGGTTAAAATACCCATTTTTTGCAAGGCAGGAATCCATATTGCATCAACCCCGGCATCTACAAAATCCTGTTCAGAATCTACTTCTTTAATTACCTCCGGACGCATTTGAGGGAAGAATAATACCTCCTGAATTGAAGATTGATTAGTCATCAACATCGTTAAACGATCAATTCCAATTCCAATTCCTGAGGTTGGTGGCATTGCATATTCCAAAGAACGAATAAAATCATGATCCATTGCCATGGCCTCATCATCCCCTCGTTCAGCCAAACGCAATTGATCTTCAAATCGCTCTTTTTGATCTATTGGGTCATTTAACTCTGAATAAGCATTTGCAATTTCTTTACCATTTACAAATAATTCAAAACGCTCTACCAAACCTTCTTTACTTCTATGCTTCTTTGTCAATGGCGACATTTCCACAGGATAATCGGTAATAAACGTAGGCTGAATCAAATTTGCTTCTACTTTTTCACCAAATAATTCGTCTATTAATTTGCCTTTTCCCATCCCTTCATCAACTTCCATACCAAATTCAATACATTTAGCACGAAGTTCATCTTCCGAAAGTGCATCAACATCAACTCCTGAATATTGCTTAATTGCTTCTGAAATACTTAAACGAGGATAAGGACCAGCAAATTCAATTGTATTTTCACCTACCTGAACTGCTGTTTTACTGTGTAAAGCTTCTGCAACCGTCTGGAAAATCAATTCTGTTAAATTCATCATCCAGTTGTAATCTTTGTAAGCAACATAAAATTCCAAAGATGTAAATTCCGGATTATGGGTTCTATCCATTCCTTCATTTCTAAACATCTTACCGAACTCATACACCCCATCAAATCCACCAACAATTAATCTTTTTAGATACAATTCATTTGCTATACGCAAATAAAGCGGCATATCGAGGGTATTGTGATGCGTTTTAAAAGGTCTTGCTGAAGCACCACCATGAATTGCCTGCAAAACAGGAGTTTCTACTTCTAACCATCCCCTATCATCAAACATGCGTCGCATCGTTGAAATGATCTTTGCACGCTTGATAAAAATATCTTTAACTTGACTATTAACGATTAAATCGACATAACGCTGACGGTAACGCATTTCTGGATCAGAAAATGCATCAAAGGTCTGACCATCTGCTTCCTTTACAATTGGAAGAGGCTTTAAAGCTTTTGATAAAACAGTAAATTCACGCACATGGACAGAAATCTCCCCCATTTGTGTCGTGAAAACATATCCTTTAACTCCGATGATATCGCCGATGTCCAACAACTTTTTAAATACTGTATTGTACAAAGTTTTATCTTCGCCCGGACATAGGTCATCTCTTCTAAAATATAACTGAATACGACCAGCGGCATCTTGCAATTCGGCAAAAGAAGCATTTCCCATGATTCGGAAACTCATCAATCGACCTGCTAAACAAACTTCTTGAAAATTGTTTTTTTCAGCGGAATATTCATCTATTATTTGTTTCGACAAAGTATCAACTGGAAATTCTGCAGCTGGATAGGGGTCAATGCCCAAGGCCATGAGGTCTAATCTTTTTTGTCTTCGAAGTTGCTCTTGCTCACTTAAAATCATAGGATGAATTTTTTATCAAGCTGCAAAATTAGCCAATTTAAGCGGCATTTAAAAAAATCAAGTTCTATAAGCAGGCAATCGAACAAAATTTTCTTAAATAATGTTAAAGAATCGATTAAACTTAATTGAAAAACAAAAATTAAATTAAATTCGTATCAATAATTAAACTTAAAAGCTTAAGTGTTATGGAAATTAAAAATCAAATCAAGCCACTTTTATTGGTGGGCCTAGTTTCAAGCGGATTGACCTTAGGTGCTTATCATTTATTAAACATCGACAATTCGTCATCCATAGGAAATGCCCCTTCAGCATTTACCACAAATGTCTCATCTGTAAATGTTCCGGGTAATCCAGGAGAATTCACTTTTGCAGCGGAGAAATCAACCCCAGCTGTTGTGCATATCAAAACAAAATCAGCACCAAAGTCAATGGGCAGACAATTTTCTAGTCCTTTTGATGATTTCTTTGGTTTTGGTGACCCATTTGGTGGTGGCGGACAGCAAAGAAGAATGCAACCGCAAGAGGCTTCTGGTTCAGGAGTAATCATTAGTGCTGATGGTTACATAGTTACTAACAATCACGTGGTTGAGGATGCAGATGAAATTACAGTTGTATTAAATGACAAAAGAGAGTTTAAAGGAAAGATTATTTCCACTGACCCTTCTTCTGATTTGGCCGTGGTACAAATCAAGGCAGAAAATTTACCATTTTTAACTTTTGGGGATTCGGACAACCTACGCGTTGGAGAGTGGGTTTTAGCAGTAGGTAATCCGTTTAATTTAGAATCTACAGTTACAGCAGGTATTGTTTCAGCTAAAGGACGTCAGAACATCATCGACAGGGATCCAGAAGGTAAAACGAATCCATTAGAATCCTTCATCCAAACTGATGCGGCGGTGAATCCAGGAAATTCGGGTGGTGCATTGGTAAATTTAAAAGGCGAATTGGTGGGAATTAATACCGCAATTTATTCTCGTACCGGACAATTTGCGGGTTATTCTTTTGCGGTTCCGGTTAGTATTGTGAAAAAGGTTTCGGGAGATTTAATCAAATACGGAAACGTACAAAGAGGTTATTTAGGCGTTCAAATCATTGAGGTAAATTCTAAATTGGCAGAAGAAAAAGATTTGAAAACTACTAATGGGGTATATGTTGGTGGTTTCTCAGAAAATTCAGCTGGTAAAGAAGCTGGATTAAAAGTAAATGACGTTATCACTAAAGTAGATGGCGTTGAAACCAAAACTTCTGCAAAATTGATGGAAATCGTGAATCGTAAGCGTCCGGGTGAGGTAGTTGATGTAACCGTTAATCGCGATGGTGCTAATAAAGAATTTAAAGTAACTCTTCGCAATTTGGATGGAAATACCAGCATTGTAAAAGGTTCTACCGGAGAAACAAGTAAATCTGATTTCTTAGGAGCTAAATTTGGCACATTATCTCAGGCAGATAAATCGAAATACAAAGTTACTGCTGGAGTTAAAGTTACTGAAATTGATGCCGATGGGCGATTGGCAATGTATGGAATTGAAAAAGGTGTAGTTATCACTAAAATCAACGATAAAGCTGTAAACTCTCCTAATGAAGCCATCGCTGCCTTAGAAGGCAAGAAAGGCCGTATTAAATTAGAAGGGGTTGATGTGGATGGTTCGAGGTTTATATATGTGTTGTAGGAGTGAGCAGAGTAAGCCAGTGAGCAAGTGAGCAGAGGTTTGATAATAAAAAAGAGCTAGTTAGAATTTCTAATTAGCTCTTTTATTTTTGTTCTTAATCTAGTTCACTGGCTCACTTTGCTCACTGGCTCACTTTGCTCACTTACTTATACATCACCGCCTTAACAGCAGCAATTGTACGATCTACAGAAGGTAAAATCTCTTCAATTAAAGTTGGAGCGTAAGGTAAAGGTAAATCTTTAGAGTTTACACGAATAACCGGAGCATCTAAGAAATCGAATGCCCAACGCTGTACATTGTAAGCGATTTCAGAAGAAATAGCTGATAAAGGATTAGCTTCTTCAACTACTACACAACGATTTGTTTTCTTTACTGATTCTAAAACTGTATCGTAATCAATTGGACGAACCGAACGAAGGTCGATTAATTCAACTGAAATACCCATTTTTTCTAATTCTAACATAGCCGGAACCACAACTCGAGAGATCATCTTACCGAAACTAACAATCGTCACATCTTTCCCTTCTTGAACTACAGCAGCCTTACCTATTGGAATTAAAAATTCACCATCTGGAACTAAGCCCTTATCACCATACATCAATTCTGATTCCATGAAAATAACCGGATCATTATCGCGAATAGAGGCTTTCAATAATCCTTTAGCATCTGCTGGGTTAGATGGAACTACGACTTTCAAACCAGGTGTATTGGCATACCAATTTTCAAAGTTTGAAGAGTGTTGAGAGGAAAGTTGTCCAGCGTTACCAGTAGGTCCACGGAAAACGATTGGACAAGAATATTGTCCACCAGACATAGACATCAACTTAGAAGCTGAGTTAATTACTTGGTCAATTGCAACCAAAGAAAAGTTGAAGGTCATAAATTCAACAATTGGACGAAGACCATTTGCAGCTGCACCTACCCCAATTCCACCGAAACCTAATTCAGCAATAGGAGTATCGATTACACGCTTGGGACCGAATTCATCCAACATTCCTTGTGAAACTTTATAAGCTCCATTGTATTCTGCAACCTCTTCACCCATTAAGAAAACGGATTCATCACGGCGCATTTCCTCTTGCATTGCCTCACGTAAGGCTTCTCTAAATTGAATTTCTCTCATATTTTGATTGAAAAAGAATTATTCTTTTCCGGGTGCAAAATTAGGCAAGAATTTCTATAGAACAAAACCTAATTTATGCACTTTAAGCGCATAAATTAATTATTTAGATGTAATTTTAGGTTTTGGAACCAAAGAAAAGCCAATGTCCGTTCAAATTGCCCCTATTTCAAGCTCGCTTTCAGCCTTTTTACAAAAGAATTCATATTCAAGAGTTGTTGTTTTGGTAGATGAAAAAACAAATAAATTTTGTTTTCCCAAAATAAAAGACAGCCTTCCAAGCAATACGGTTAAAATTCAAATTAAATCAGGTGAAAACAATAAAAACCTTGACACTTGCACAAAAATTTGGGAAGCTTTGACCCATGCCAAATTAGATCGACATGCCTTATTAATCAATTTAGGTGGTGGTGTTATTGGAGATATGGGTGGATTTTGTGCCTCAACATATAAAAGAGGCATAGACTTTATTCAAATTCCAACTACGCTACTTTCGCAAGTGGATGCGAGTGTGGGAGGAAAATTAGGTATAGATTTCAATGGTTTCAAAAATCATATTGGCGTTTTTCAATTGCCAAAAACTGTTTTGGTTGATCCAAGTTTTACCAACACATTACCAGAAGCAGAAAAAAGATCCGGTTTTGCAGAAATTATTAAGCATTGTTTAATTCGTGATGCTAAAATGTGGGATGTCATCCGCAAAATGGATTGGTTTGAAAATAATTTTGCCGAATTAATTCAACATTCCATTGAAATCAAACAAAAGATTGTTGAAGAAGATCCCAAAGAAAAAGGACTAAGAAAAATATTGAATTTCGGCCACACCCTTGGACATGCAATAGAAACATTTTTGTTGGACAAAGGAAAAAGGAAAATTTTACACGGGGAAGCTGTTGCAGTAGGAATGATTACGGAAGCCTTTTTAGCTGAAAAAAGAGGTTTGATTTCCCCTCAGGAATTGGAGGATATTGAAATTTATTTGTTTGAAACCTATGGAAAAGTACACATTTCAACAAATGAAATTGAAGAAATTGTTACTTTAACCCTTCAGGATAAAAAAAATAAAGGAAAAGAAGTGCTCTTTTCCTTGTTGACTGGCATAGGCGATTGCGGCTATGATATTCCGGTTAGTAAAAAGGAAATGCAAGAAGCATTAGCCTTTTACATCGGTTAAGTTATTCAATTACCTGAGGAACCTTAAAGTATTGATCATTGGTGTCTGGACCTAAATTCAGGGCTTTTGTACGATCTAAAGTAGGTTTTGCCTCATCAGGTCTGAAATTGTTTAAGGCTTCTGTAATATGTACTAATGGCTCAATACCATCTGTATCAACCTCATTAAGCGCTTCCATCCATACCAACACCTTTTCCACCGAACTTCTCATCTCCTCTTTTTGCTCATTGGATAATTCCAGTCGGGCCAAATGCGCAATTTTTTCTATTTCTTCTGTACTAATCTTCATCTGTATTATTTTGCAATTTTTTGTCTTCTGGCAAATGTTTATCTAAAAACTGATTGATTTTATCTCGATCAATTGAAGAAACTATTTGTCCAAATGAATCAATATTCAATTCAAATCCTTCCAATTCAGGATGAACCTTAGGTGCTTTTTTACCTGATTTATTCGATTCCTTTGCCATATTATTTTGGAAATTTATCTAAGGCCAATTTCAAACGTTGAAACACTGAATCCTTTCCCCAAAGTTCCATTGAAATCATTAAATCAGGACCTGCACCATTACCACTTAAGGCAACACGTAATAACTGCATTACCTTCCCCATTTTAATTCCAGACTCCTCTAAAATTTGATGAATACCTTCTTTTATAGATTCTGCATTCCAATTTGAAACTGAATCGGGTAATTTATCACAAATCAATTCAAGAGCTCTGCGTGATTCCTCATTCAATTTATTGGTTACTACCTGCTCATCATAGGTTACCGGCATTTCAAAAAACTCTACAGCAAGGGTCTTTAATTCATTTGGAAAGGTAATCCGATCCAAATATAATCCAACAAAAGCTTCTGCTTTTGAGGTTTCCAAATGTTCTACATATTGTTTAGCAATAGATTCAATTGGTTGATTCCTCAAATATTGCTCATTGAACCATTTGGCTTTTTGCACATCAAACTTTGCACCTGCCTTGTTTATTCTTTCCAATGAAAAAGCGGTAACCAATTCTTCCAAACTAAACAGTTCTTGTTCAGTACCTGGATTCCAACCTAAAAATGCCAAGAAGTTAATTGTTGCTTCTGGCAAATATCCTTCCTCTCTAAATCCTTTTGCTTTTTGCCCAGTAACTGGGTCTGTCCATTCTAATGGAAAAACTGGAAAACCTCCTAAATCTGCATCTCGCTTAGATAATTTACCATTCCCTTCTGGTTTCAACAACAATGGCAAGTGGGCAAAAGTAGGTGGAGTCCAACCAAAAGCTTGATACAATAATATATGCAAAGGTGCAGAAGGCAACCATTCTTCCCCTCGAATCACATGCGTAATCTCCATGATATGGTCATCCACCACATTCGCTAAATGGTATGTTGGCATACCATCCGATTTCATTAATACCTTGTCGTCGATACTTGAGGTGTGCACATGCACCCAATCACGAATGCTATCTTGAAAACGAATTTCCCCTTTTGCTGGCACCTTCAAACGTATCACATACGGCGAATTTGAGGCTAACAAAGCTTTTGTTTCCTCTTCAGAAAGCGATAAAGAATTTTTTAATTTACCTCTAGTGGCAGCATTGTATTGAAATGCCCCACCCTTACTTTCATAGGTTTTACGAATAGCATCTAATTCTTCGGCGGTATCAAATGCATAATAAGCCTTACCACTTTTCAAAAGCTGGTCGGCATATTCCTTATACAAATGTTTCCTTTCGCTTTGACGATAAGGTTCATGTGGACCACCCACGCCTACGCCTTCATCGGGATTTATACCCAACCAATTTAAACTTTCTAGAATATATTGTTCAGCACCTGGCACAAAACGTGTTTGGTCGGTATCTTCAATGCGAAGTAAAAACTTTCCGCCAGTTTGTTTGGCTAACAAATAATTATAAAGGGCAGTACGTACACCTCCAATATGTAAAGGTCCGGTAGGACTTGGGGCAAAACGAACACGAACAGGATTCATAAATTAAGATAAATGGGCAATACAAGAAATTTCTACACGAACATTTTTAGGCAAACGAGCTACCTGAACAGTTTCTCTGGCAGGCGGATTGTTTGGAAAAAACTGTCCATACACTTGATTTATTATTGCAAAATCATCCATATTTTCAATAAAAATAGAACATTTAACAACATCCTCAAAAGTAGCACCGGCGGCAGAAAGAATGGCCTGCAGGTTTTTCATTACCTGAAGGGTTTCCTCTTCAATACTTCCACCGGCCTCAAAAACCGCCAAAGCAATTTGACCTGAGACGTATAACGTTTGTCCAGCTTGAACAGCCTGTGAATAGGGACCAATAGCTGCCGGAGCAGCTTCGGTAAAAATTATTTTCTTCGTCATAATTTGAAAAGAGATGCAAGTTACCAAAAATTTGTGGGGAATCTTAAATGATTTTTGCAAATTTGAATATGCTAAAAATCAAAAAACTCATTGAAAGCAAAAAAGGCATTGGATTTATGCTGCTATCTTCCTTATGTTTTTCAATTTTATCTGCTTTAGCAAAATCAATGAATTCCCGGTTCCCTTCCATTGAACTCGTATTCTTCCGAAGTGCAGTTGGTTTACCTTTTTTATTTTGGAGTTTGTGGAGAAACCCACCCATCCAACAAATTGGTGGAAAATTATTGTTTTTAATTTATCGTGGCATTTTAGGAGCCTTTACTTTGTATTGTTTGTTTTATGCTTTAGAACATTTAGGACTTTCCCTAACCAACACTTACGGACAAGCCTTTCCGCTTTTTATAGCCGTTTTTACCTTCATTTGGATTCCGACCGAAAAATTAACAGGTAAGCAATTTTTATTTTTGTTAATGGGATTTTTCGGAATCTTGTTAATTTTCAGACCAGATGCCTTGGTTTCATGGCAAAAACACAGTATTGGCATTTTATATGCCATCGGAACAGCCTTGGGTTATATGGCCATTAAGGAGGCGCAAAAATATTATGATTCTCGCTGGGTTATTGTCTCCTTTATGGGAAGTGGGTTTATTGCCTCAATCATTTCATTGGGAATAGGTTCCTATATAGAATCGGAGCCAGGTTTTTGGTCGGCTCAATGGGTGCAGCCACAGGGTATTGAATGGATTCAAGCCTTTATTTTAGGCTTATTAGCTTTAGGAGTACAAGGGTTTACTACTCAGGCTTTAAGGTATGAAAAAACGACTGTTGTGGGAGCAGTAGGTAATTCATCTGTTTTATTTTCAATTGCCATTGAAATAATTTTAGGAAAAGGATTACCCGAATGGTTTGTATTATTAGGGATGGGTTTAGTGGTTTGGGGAAGCGTTAAAGTGAAAAGTGGAAAGTGAAAAGTGGCAACCCTTGTGGTTGCCTTTAAGTACCAACCCTTGTGGTTGCCTTTAAGTACCAACCCTTGTGGTTGCCTTTAAGTACCAACCCTTGCGGTTGCCTTTAAAATAAATAAAGCCAGTGGATCTTAAAAGAAACACTGGCTTTTTCGTCAACCACAAGGGTTGCCGCTTTAAACCGTTGCAGAATTCATTACTTCTGTCTGCTTTCTGATAGATTCAAGGTGAACTAATTTAAACATTTCTTCAATAAATTCAGGATATAGGCCTAATCCTTTTGCTTGATTAGCTCTATCGGCGTGTAATTGCTTCCAACGATCCAATTGTAAAACGGCAACGTTGTTATCGCGCTTATACTCTCCTAATTTTTCAACAACTGACATACGAGCTGCCAAAACCTCCATCAATTCACGGTCGATGTTGTCAATTTTCTCACGTAATTTGGCTAATTCGTCTGAGAAATCAGAACCATAATTTGCTTTACGTACTTCTAATTCACGCAACATTTCACCTAAAGCTTCTGGAGTTAATTGCTGAGAAGCATCAGACCAAGCCTCGTCCGGATTGCGGTGGGTTTCAATGATCATACCATCGTAATTCAAATCTAAAATACGCTGAGATAATTCATTTAAATAAGCACGCTTTCCAGCCATGTGAGAAGGGTCACCAATTAAAGGTAACTCTGGGAACATTCTTTTCAATTCTACAGCAACAGCCCACATTGGAGAGTTTCTGTATTTAGTTTCTTGTGCGTTAGAGAAACCACGGTGAATAGCACCTAATTTCTTAATACCTGCACCTTGTAAACGCTCAAATGCACCAACCCAAAGAGCCAAATCTGGATTCACTGGATTTTTTACCAATACAGGAACATCTACACCCTTTAAAGCATCTGCAATTTCTTGAACGTTAAAAGGATTCACTGTAGTTCTTGCTCCAATCCACAACACATCTACACCATATTTTAAAGCTAATTCAATATGTTCTGGAGTAGCAACCTCAACAGCAGTTGGTAAACCGGTTTCTTTTTTAGCTTCTACTAACCATTTCAATGCAGGCTCTCCGTTCCCTTCAAAACTTCCTGGACGGGTACGAGGCTTCCAAACTCCAGCACGCATAATGTGTGCATAACCTTCTGCTTTAATTCTTCTAGCAGTTTCTAATACTTGCTCTTCCGTCTCAGCTGAACAAGGACCTGCAATAATCAATGGCTTTCCATTGGTATTGATCCAGTTCTGCATCGGCACTACATCTAATTTGGCATTCATAATATTTACATTTATTCGGATATATACTTCCGGGTACTAAAATTTTAATTTATAAAAACAATTCACTTATATTTGCATCCTATTTTCAAAACCAGCAACAAACTTGCTCCGTAAATGAAAGAATTATCATTTGAGGATACCCAAATTGCCTTTGAAGCTAAAAGTGATTTTCAACTCAAGAAGGCTTATTGGATTTTTGCCACAATGAACCAAAATTGGCTTGTAAAGTTAGGGACTTTTTTTATCAAATTGCTCCTTTTTTTACATTTTCCCATAAAAAAACTTATAAAAATCTCGATTTTCCAACAATTTTGTGGTGGAGAAACTATAAAAGACTGTGAATCAACGATTCTTAAGTTAGGCAAATCCAATATTGGTACAATTTTAGACTATTCTGTAGAGGGGGAAGAAAATGAAAAATCTTTCCAAAAAACAAAAGAAGAAATCATTCTGACCATCTTAAAAGCTAAACAAGATTTACACATCCCCTTTGCGGTTTTCAAGCTAACAGGAATTTTCAAATCCGAATTACTTGAGGCATATCAAACTGAAGCTGGTATTCAAACAGAAGAGGAAGATGCAGAATTTCAACACAGCAAAGAAATCCTCTTAGAAATTTGTCAAAAAGCTTATGACGAAAAGATAAAACTATTTATTGATGCAGAGGAAAGTTGGATTCAAAATTCCATTGATGAATTGACGTACGAAATGATGGAAAAATTCAATCAAAGCGAAACCATCATTTTCAATACCTTTCAAATGTATCGAACAGATATGTTAGAAAACCTGAAAAAGATAACTGCAATTGCCCAAGAAAAAGGATTCACTTTAGGAGCCAAATTGGTAAGAGGTGCCTACATTGAAAAGGAAAGATTGAGAGCGCATGAAGATGAATACTCCGAACCTATTCACAAGGATAAAATAGATACAGATAGAGATTTTGATGCAGCCATACAGTTTTGTGTAGAAAATTTAAATACCATCAAATTTTGCATAGGGACGCATAATGAAATAAGTTGCAAATTGTTGTGCAAATTAATGGAGCATCAAAACTTGCCGCGCAACCACGAAAGTATATTTTTTGCTCAATTATTGGGCATGTCAGATAATATTTCTTACACGTTAGCAAAGTTAGGATACAATGTGGCAAAATACGTCCCCTATGGTCCGGTTGAGTCAGTTATGCCCTATTTATTTAGAAGAGCAGAAGAAAACACTTCAATTGCTGGACAAACATCTAGAGAGTTTAGCTTGTTACAAAAAGAGGTTTTGAGAAGAAAGAAAAAATGAAATTACCCTTACGATTTTATTACATTTTAGCATTTATCATCATTCTGATGGACCAGGCAATAAAATTGTCGGTTCACTTTTTCATGGATCCTGGATTCCCAGGACAAATAGAAATTATTGGCTTTTTCAAATTGCATTACACCTTGAATCCAGGTATGGCATTTGGTATGCAAATTGGATCAATCTATGGAAAATTATTCCTAACTAGTTTTAGGATTTTCGCCATGTTTGGCATAGGTTATGGCCTTTACTTTTTACACAATAAAAAATCACATACAGGTTTATTAACTTGTGTGGCAATGATTCTGGGTGGCGCAATAGGAAACTTAATCGACTCCATATTTTATGGAAAATATTTAGGGAATGCACCCTATGGAGCACCCATGCAATGGTTTCACGGCCAAGTAATTGACATGTTCTTTTTCGACTTCTGGGAGGGTATTTTACCTGAATGGATTCCAATTTGGGGTGGCACTTATTACTCAACCCCTATTTTTAATTTTGCTGATGCTAGTATTTTTTGCGGAGTAGTTGCTATATTGATTTTTCAAAATCATTTTTTCGACAAAAAAGCAAGCATATAACAATTGGAATTACACGATATTCTTTTCTTTTTCTTGGCATTGGTGGCAGAAATTGTTGGAACCGTTAGTGGCTTCGGATCTTCCATACTATTTGTACCCTTGGCATCTGCTTTTTTCGATTTCCAAATCGTTTTAGGTATCACTGCTGTTTTTCACGTATTTTCTAATATTTCAAAAATCTATTTATTCCGAAAAGGAATCAATAAAGAAATTGCTATCAAACTGGGAATTCCTGCTGTTATTTTTGTAATTCTAGGTGCTATTTTAACGAAATATATTCCACAACAAGAAATTGAATTAGGCATGAATTTAATCATCCTAAGTTTGGCAATTTATTTACTTACCGGGCATCATAAAAAACTCAAGCAAAGCAATCAAAATTTATATGCAGGTGGCACCGTTTCGGGATTTCTTGCAGGATTAATTGGCACAGGAGGTGCCATAAGAGGAATTACTTTAGCTGCATTTCAATTAGAAAAAAATGCATTTATTTCAACCTCGGCAATCATCGATTTTGGGGTTGATTTTAGTCGGGCAGGTATTTATATTTACAATGGATTTTTCAAATCAGAATACCTGATTTTTATGCCATTTTTAATTCTAATAAGTATTTTGGGCACTTATCTCGGAAAGAGAATTTTGGAGTATTTATCTGAAAAATTATTTCAAATAATATTATTGAGTATCATTTGCCTTACGGCAGGGGTGCAATTGGTGCACTACTTTTTTAATTGTTAATTGTTAGTTGTTAATTGTTAATTATAAAAGATATTTTTAAAACTATCAATAATTAACAATTAACAACTAACAATTAACAATTATTTCTTCGGTGCTGCTGGCTTTGGAGCTGCTGCCGGAGCTGAGGCTGCTGGTGCGGCAGCTGCAGTTGCTGGCTTAGGAGTAATTCCCATTTTCTTCAACACTAAATCAGACATATTTGCATCTGCAGGAAAGTGTAACAAAATTGGAGCTGTTCCCATACCTGCATCATAATTGAAGACATATGTAAATGCATTTGCATCTGCTACTGCGTGCATATTCTCTTCAATTTTCTTCAACAAAGGTTGTAATAATTGAGCTTGTTTCTTTTGCAAAGAAGTTTGAGAATTTTGTTGAAATTCTTGAATTGAAGATTGTAAATTCTGTAATTCCTTCTCTTTATCTTGCTTAATTACGTCAGAAGTAGTAGCTGGTAATTTTTCAAAAGCAGCTAATTTATCTTGGAAATCTTTTACCTTACTTTGGTATAAAGTTTCGTATTGTTTTTGTGTATTTTTTAAGTCTTCCTCCACTTGTTTAGCCTCAGGCATTTGAGCTAAAATGTAGTCAGCGTTAATAAATCCAATTTTTACTTGCGCCGTTAAAGGCATTGTTGCTAAGCCAAAAATAAGGCCTAAAGCC
The DNA here is from genome assembly GCF_004005965.1 of Sandaracinomonas limnophila. Classification (GTDB taxonomy): domain Bacteria; phylum Bacteroidota; class Bacteroidia; order Cytophagales; family Spirosomataceae; genus Sandaracinomonas; species Sandaracinomonas limnophila. The sequence goes on from NZ_SACY01000003.1 coordinate 291,944, forward strand.
AACACAAACTTGTTTTTCATTGTTTTAATTTAATTGTTAGTTTTTATTTTTTATTATCCTTTGCCTTATCAGCAATATTGGGATCTAATTCAATCCCCAATTCTTCAATTACATAATCTGAATAATCATGAACTGGGTTGGTATAAATTAATGCAAGTCCATCACTTGCTTTGTCGAAAACGAAATCCAATCTTTTAGCACGAACAACTTTTTCTACTGCTTTAGAAATTTCATCTAAAATAGGCTTTAGTGCAGCTTGTTTTGCTTTAAACAATTCACCTTCTGGACCAAATATTTTATTTTGCAAATTGATTACTTCCTGCTCCTTTGTTTTGATTTGATTTTGGCGTTGCTGTTTCAAATCCTCAGTCAACAAAACTTCCTCTAACTTCAACTCTCTTTCCAATTTACTTAAATCCTCTTGCTTTTGATCAATTTCTTTCATCCAAGCCTGTGTTTTTTGTTCAATTTTTTGTTGAACACTTTTATATTCAGGCATTTTGGAAGTAATAAATTCAGTGTCAATATACCCAAATTTTTGAGCAAATGCACTATTCCCCACAAGGAATAACACCAAAATTACTAAAAAATTTAACTTTTTAATCATGATATCAGGGTCTTATCTAATTTGTTGACCAATGGAAAAGGTAAAGGCTTGTCGACCAAAATCAGAGTCTCCTGGTCTAGGTTTATCAAATCCAAATCCATAATCGATACCAATCATACCAAAAGCTGGCATAAAAATTCGAGCACCTACTCCCGCTGATTTATACAAATTAAATGGATCGTAATCTTTTAAAGATGAGAAGTTATTACCTCCTTCAGCAAATGCCAACATAAAGATAGTTGCGGATGGATTTAAAGAAACAGGATATCTAACTTCCATCACAAATTTATTATAAGCAACCCCTCCATTACCATAAGTACCAGATGGTCCAATCACACGGTCTTTATAGCCTCTTAAGCCAACGATGTCTCTGTTAAATGAGAATCCTTGTACCATACCCGAACCTCCCAAATCGAAACGTTCAAAACGGGTGGTTTCACGACCACCATAAGAACCTAAAAATCCTAAATGTGCTCTGGTATGCAATACAAATTTACCTATTAATAAGGAATACCATGAAGCATCAAACATCCATTTGTGGTACTCAATTAAATTTCCACTTGTATTTCCTCCCATTAAGGAATAAGGTGGTGTTAAAGAGGCGGTCATTGAAAAGGAAGAACCACTTCTAGGGAAAGTTGGATTGTCCACTGAATTTCTTGAGAAATTGGTCATGAAGGTAATCGAAGTCGATTTACCTTGCGGATATGCCCATGTATAATAACGATCTACATCGTATTGAGCTATTGAAATGGAATTACTTAAAGAGAAATAATCATCTGGCCATTTCAATCTTTTTCCCAAACTAAAAGTTAAACTATTTACGTTGAAGTGAGCTGTTAATAAAGAATCAGGTACCGAGTAGGATGAATAACCACCGTAACCACCATATCCTCCATATCCTCCATATCCTCCATATCCTCCGTATCCTCCGTAACCTCCATAACCTCCATAACCATATCCACTTCCATAGCCACTACCGTAATTTGAGTATCCGGCAGAACGGAATTGATAGGGATAAGAAATACTACTGTTTAAACTAACAGAAAATGAATTAGGTTTTTTACCGCCCAACCAAGGTTCTGTAAAAGTTAAGCTATAGTTTTGATAGGCAGCTCCATTTGCTTGTAAACGTAAAGAAAGTTTTTGCCCATCCCCTGCTGGCAAGGGTCTCCATGCCGACAAATTTGTAACATTTCTTGCAGAGAAATTATTGAAAGTCACCCCTAAGGTACCTACAAATCCGATGTAACCTCCCCAACCACCTGACAATTCAATTTGATCAGAAGGTTTTTCCTCTACATTATATTCAATGTCTACAGTACCATCAGCGCGTGGATTTGGCTTAGGTTCAATTTTTTCTGGATTGAAATAACCTATTGTTGAAAGCTCTCGAACTGTACGAATAATGGCAGATTTGTTAAATTTCTGACCTGGTAAGGTTCTTATTTCACGCATAACCACATGGTCAGAAGTTTTGGTGTTACCATTTAAAATAACCTTGTTGATAGTAGCCTGTTTTCCTTCAGAAATACGAATCGTTAAATCAATCGAATCTCCTTCAACGGTTGTTTCTACTGGTTCTGCGTTATAATACAAATATCCATTATCCATGTAAACAGAGCTCAAATCCTCACCTGGATTTCCGCCCATTCGCTTGTCTAATTCTTCTGTATTGTAAACATCTCCTTTTTTAACCCCTAATACCTCATTTAAAACTGAATCGGGATAAATGTAATTACCCTCAAAATTGACATTTCTATAATAATATTTATGTCCTTCTTCGGCTTTAATTTTAATAGATACATGCGTTTTTCCCTTCTTTGAAATTGAATCAGAAATAATTCTAAAATCGCGATATCCTAATTTGTTCATGGCTGTCAACAATTTTTCTTTGTCTTCCTCCCATTTTTTAGGAACAAATTTTGAAGGCTTAAAAATTCTACCAAAGCGCTGTTGCTTAGTATTTTTCAACTTTCTCAGCAATAATCCTCTATCCTTTGGATTAATTCCATCGAAATCGATTCGGTCCACTTTTACCTTTTCTCCTTTATCAATTTTAACAATTAATACCGCATTATTACCTCTTAAAGTATCTGTATTGACAACAGATTTAACCACTGCATTCAATCGACCTTTTTCTTGGTAATATTTAGAAATGGCTAATTCTAAGTTTTTGCGAAGTGTTTCGGTAATAATTTTACCTTTATACGTCTTAACTTTTTCAGAGATAGCATCTCTTTCTCCCTTTTTTATTCCTTGATAGGTAATAGAATACAAACGTGGTCTTTCTTTTAAGTGAATTTCTAGCCAAACCTTCTCTCCCTCTACCTTATTCGCATAAATTTGGACATCTTCTAAAATCCCCTGTTCCATTATTTTTTTAATGGCAGATGCCAAAATATCACCCGGAATTTTCACTTTATCCCCCACCTGTAATCCAGAAATACTAATCATGGAATTTCCATCATAGAATTTTGAACCTGTTACAATGATATTTGCGATCTCATAATCTTTCGGATCTGCATAAGAAAAGCTAGAGGTGCTTTGACTTGGAGCGGTATTTAATAACCTTCTACCTAAAACTTGGGAAAAACCTTTTGGAGAAAGGCCTGCCAATAAAATAACTACAAAAACAAAAATTCTTTTTACCACTTTGGTCTAATTTCTTTTAATTCAATTACCCTTCACTTTTTACTTGCTCACTGGTTTTGCCAAACCTTCTTTCACGCATTTGAAAATCTACAATTGCTTGATGCAAATGGACTTTTCTAAAATCTGGCCAAAATAATTCTTCAAAAATATACAGCTCGGCATAGGCCAATTGCCAAAGCATAAAATTACTTATTCTGTGATCTCCACCAGTCCGAATCATCAAATCTGGATCAGGCATATCACCTGTTGAAAGCATTGATGCAAATCGCTCAGTATTGATATCTTCTGGATTAATAATCCCTTCTAAACAATCATTTGCTAACTTTTTTGCCGCTTGAACAATATCCCATTTACCTGAATACGACAAGGCTAAATTCAATGTCAACCCCTTATTTTCGGCCGTCAAATCCAAGGCATATTGCAATTCTTTTTGCGTTGATTGTGGCAAGGTACTTACATCCCCAATGGCTTTCAAGCGAATTTGGTTTTTCATCATCGATGGCAATTCATCCTTGATTGTACCAATCAATAAACTCATTAAAGCCTTAACTTCCGTTTGGGGTCTATTCCAATTTTCTGTTGAAAAAGCATATAATGTCAAATAGGACACTCCCAATTCCCCACAACCTTCTATTGTTTCGCGTACTGCTTGAATTGCGTTTCTGTGTCCAAAAATTCGATCCGTGAAACCTTTTTGCTTAGCCCATCTACCATTCCCGTCCATAATAACGGCAATATGAGTAGGAAGATTGTTTAGGTCAATAGATTCTTTCACAGCAATACGCTTTTATTCAAATTAAGCAACAAAGGTAATCATTTCAAGCTGAATATTTTGAATTTTAACAGATTTTAATCCAAGGCCGGACAAATGTTTACTGGAATGTAATACACATAAGAAATTGACAGTGTTAGGTACTGATCTGTTCCCGTTTTTGGAATTTCAATTCCATCTAATTTATCATTAAAGGTCTTTTTTGCCAATCCTTCAATCCGCACCAATGACAACCTATTCACCTTCCATTTTATACCCATCCCATAATTAAGGGTTGGAGAACTGGATTTAAATTTTGTTGCAGCTTCACCAGACTCGAAATAATATCCTAATCCCCCAACAAAATAAGGTGTAAAACCTACTTTTGAATCTTTTCGATTAGTAAAATCCAAAAAATTATAATCTCCCAAAAAATTTACATCTGTTAATACTGAATTAAACGTTGTAGGGTCAGAAGGTCTTATATTTGGCAATTGCTTCACATTTGCATCTCCACTTAACATACCTATACTTGCCCGAATTCTCAAGTCAAAAGCAGTATTTAATTGTATTCCTACTTCTCCATGAACAGTTGGTCGTAAGGTTTTCAGAATGCCGGCACTAGGCAACATATTCCATGATTGAATATCACCCTTCATTCCATTCAAACCAACTCCTAATCCATACAAATAATATCTAGTTTGTGAAAAACCGACTTGTGCTATAAATAATAAGAAAAATATGGTTTTTAACTTCAACATATTACCAACTTCCAGCCTGGGATTTACCGGCTGCATTACCAAAATGTAAAATCAATTGAATCTGGGTGGTGAAATAACTATCTTTTCCGCTGCTAGTAACCAAATCTGTAGTTGGAGTAAAAGAAGTTGGTAAGGCTTTTAGGGTATTGGCAGCAATTTTTTCTCCGGAACGAATTGTAAAATCATTAATGGGGGCATCGATAGTATTTCTTTCGTCTGAAACATCATCTAGATAATCGGAAAAAACAAATCGATAAGTGACTTCAAATCCTAAATCTATGTATTTATCTAATTTGTATCTTATTCCAAATCCTAAGGGAATTGCATAAGTAAATGGAGAATAGGAAACTCCTTCTGTCCCTTTTTGAGAAAAACTATAACCTGCTATATTTCGCAAGCTCACCCAATTGGCAGCTGTACTTGGATTAGTTGTCATTCCTCTGGCTTGGGGCTCACTCAAAAGAATAGCGAATCCTGCAAAAACATAAGGCGAAACATCAGGGCGCTTCATTCGATAAGGCGTTTGACGCTTCAATTCATAAATTCCAGATAAAGCTAGCTCCTTCAAATCGTTTCGAAAATGCAAATTTCTAGCAAAATTAGCTGCAAAATAAGTACCCTCATCCCCAGTTTTTAAATTATAATAATTATCGTCTCCAGCGATCCGAATATAACTTAATGAGGCTTTGTAAGAAAAACGCTTATGAAAATGCTTAGTATAAGTTAAACCAAGATTCCAACGGGTGGAAAGCAATGAATTTGAACTAAAAATGGTGTTAGGGACTAATTCTCCAAAATAATTGCTGCTTCCAGCACCAAAAGAAATAGTTGCATAAGGCACATATTTAATTGCCTCATAAGGTTCTTTTTTGCGCTGACCTAAAAACCAAAAGGGAGATTGTGCATTAATATTTCCTGCAATTAAAATAAAAAACGCTAAAATTTTGGCTTTACTAATTCGCATAAAATTTAAATATGAATTAAAATCAGATTCAAAACGAAAATTACTACATTTTCTTATATTTTATCCTACTAATTCTTTTAAATCTTCATCGTGAATCATTTTACGCTCATCAGCCATTATCAAAAATCTAGTGTAAATTTTATCCAATTCAGGCTTCTCAAAATCAAATCCTAATAAACTTAAACGATGTCTTAAAGCAGCACGACCGGAACGCGAAGTTAATACGATTGCCGAAGAAGGAACGCCTACATCTTCTGGATTCATAATTTCATAATTCTGGGCATGTTTCAAAAATCCATCTTGGTGAATTCCTGATGAATGTGCAAATGCATTTGCACCTACAATTGCCTTGTTCGCCTGAACAGGCATTCCCATTAAATTAGAAACTAATAATGAAGTTGGATATAAGTATTTTGGATTAATTCCTGTTACAAATCCTAAGTCTTTGTGAACGTTCAAAATCATTGCAATTTCTTCCAAAGAGGTATTTCCGGCTCTTTCTCCAATTCCATTGATGGTAACCTCAACCTGTCGAGCTCCTGCCTCAATACCTGCAATGGTATTGGCTGTAGCTAAACCTAGGTCATTGTGATTATGCATAGAAATAGTTGCCTTATGGATATTTTTAACGTTTTCGTACAAATAGGAAATCCGTTGATGCATCTGGTGTGGCAATAAATAACCGGTAGTATCCGGCAAATTAACTACGGTTGCACCTGCATCAATTACTGCTTCTGTCAATTTTGCCAAAAACTCTAAATCTGCTCTACCTGCATCTTCTGCAAAAAACTCTACATCTTCTACAAATGATTTGGCATATTTTACAGCCCAAACTCCTTGTTCAACAATTTTTTCACGAGTTGAGTTGAATTTATGTTTGATATGCACATCAGATGCACCAATTCCTGTATGTATTCTAGGTCTTTTGGCCGACTTCAAAGCGGCAGCTGCTGCATCAATATCTTCTTTTTTGGAACGCGTAAGTCCACATACAGTAGCTTCCTTAACCGTATCTGCAATAGCTTTAACCGCATCAAAATCACCTGGGGAGGAAATCGGAAAACCCGCCTCAATAATATCCACACCAAGCAATTCCAATTGCTTAGCCACCTCAATTTTTTCCTCTTTGTTTAATTGACAACCTGGAACTTGCTCTCCATCCCTTAAGGTTGTGTCAAAAATTTGAATACGATTATTACTCATAAATTATTGCATTTTCAGACACAAAACTAACTTTTATTACATTAGCAAACAAGCAATTTTTTTCTAACAAATGCCTAAAATTTAGATTAAAAATCTGATTGGTTTGTAAAAAATATTACCAAAAGATTAAAAATCTATTTTTGAAAAATAAAATAGATTAATGATTTGAAATTGAATTTTCACTTAGAATTTAAAATTTTGAATTAAAAATGATTTTTTTACAATTTTAGGGAAGATTAGCTAATTTACCGATTTCCGGAAACCGTTTGGGGTCAAAATTACCCCCTGAAATTATACAAACGACCTGTTTTCCTTTTATTTCTGAAGTTAATTCTTCTAAGGCTGCAACACTTAAAGCCCCGGCAGGTTCTGCCAAAATCCCTTCCTTTTGATATAAATCCAACATGGTACGACACAAGGATTTTACCGAAATCTTAAGCACCTGGTTGACTTGTGATTTTGAAATCTCAAAGGTCTTATCTCCTATTCGTTTAACGGAAGCTCCATCCACAAATCGATCGATAACGGAAAGTTCCAATACTTTGTTTGCCTCTAAACTTTCTGAAAGTGAAGGAGCTCCTTCTGGCTCTACAGCAATCAGTTGAATGCTTGGTGCCAAATATTTTTTAACCAGGCCCAATCCCGCACTTAAACCTCCTCCGCCAAATGGAGAAATTATAAAATCGGGCATTTGTTGCATTTGATTCAACAACTCTAATCCCACACTGGCTTGACCAGCAATTACATCGTAATCATCAAACGGATGAATAAAAACAGCCTGATGCTTGATAGCAAAATCTAAAGAAGCCTTATAAGCATCGTCATAAGTATCTCCGACCAATTTAATGCGGGCATAATCTTTAGCAAAAAATCGAACAGCCTCTATTTTTTGTAAGGGTGTAGTTTTGGGCATAAAAATGGTGCCCTTGATTTTCAAACTTGCACAAGCATAGGCAACACCTTGTGCATGATTGCCTGCAGAGGCAGCAACCACACCAATGGCTTTTAGGTCTGTCGGCAAGTTCACTATTTTATGATAAGCACCACGTAATTTATAGGAGCGAACTTTTTGTAAATCTTCCCGTTTTAAATAAATAGAAGCCCCAAATCGTTCAGAAAGGCTGTGAGAATATTCTAAGGGCGTTTGATAAACGACTCCTTCTAATTGCTCTTGTGCTTGTTTTAATTGATGAAGATTGGGAACCTCTGTAAATCTACTAAATTCCATGTTGGAAGATACAAAAAAAAGGCAGACTTACGTCTGCCTTTTCTATAAAAGCTAATAAAAATTAGTTTCTTTCAGGACGTAAGCTTCTTACGGCAGCACCTGCTTGCCACATTTCAGACTCACGCAATTCTTTCAATTCAGCTTCTAATTTCACACGGTAATCTGCTTGTGAGTTCAAATCAATTGAACGAGCAGCTTCAGCTTGAGTTTTAACTGAATCATATAATTTTGCAAATACTGGCTTAGTAGCATCTTTGAAAGGTCTCCACCAATCCAATGCACCACGTTGTGCAGTAGTAGAACAGTTTGCGTACATCCAATCCATTCCGTTTTCAGCAACTAATGGCATTAATGACTGAGTCAATTCTTCAACAGTTTCATTAAATGCTTCTGATGGAGAGTGACCGTTTTCACGTAACACTTCGTATTGTGCTGCGAAAATACCTTGAATAGCACCCATCAAAGTTCCACGCTCACCTGTTAAGTCAGATGTTACTTCTTTGTAGAAATCTGTTTCGAATAAATAACCAGAACCAACTCCGATTGCCATTGCGATACATTTTTCACGAGCTTTTCCTGTTGCATCTTGGTAGATTGCGAAAGAAGAGTTCAAACCTTTACCTTCAACGAATAAACGACGAAGAGAAGTACCCGATCCTTTTGGAGCAGCTAAGAACACATCTACATCTGCAGGAGGAACGATACCTGTTTTTTCTTTATAAGTGATACCGAAACCGTGAGAGAAATACAATGACTTACCAGCAGTCAAATATTTCTTTACAGTTGGCCACATTTCAATTTGAGCGGCATCTGATAATAAATAACAAATGATAGTTCCTTTTTCTAAAGCCTCTTCAATTTCGAATAAAGTTTGACCTGGAACCCAACCATCAGCAACTGCTTTGTCATAAGTTTTTCCTTTTCTTTGACCAACAATTACATTCAAGCCATTGTCTTTCATATTCAATGCTTGACCTGGTCCTTGTACACCGTATCCAATTACAGCTATTGTTTCATTTGCCAATACTTGTCTGGCTTTTTCTAATGGAAACTCTTCACGAGTTACTACATCTTCAACTACCCCACCAAAGTTAATCTTTGCCATGTTTTGTTTTGTTTAATTTATCTAATCGTAATTCTTTTTTATACTATTTCCCAATTGCCCTCAGGCAAGTATTCTACCAAGCCTTTCTCTGTTTTTCCAACAGCTACTCGACCTGATTTAATATACTCTAAAATATCCCACTGCTTCAAATACTGGTAAAACTCACCAATTTCCTCCTCTGTACCGTTTTTTTCTACTACAACATAATCCATTCCAAAATGAACCACCTTTGCATTCCAATCCAAGTTAATTGCCTTAGCATCAATCGGCTTCCCTCCAGAGGGTGATGCCAATTTAAATAGTGCTATTTCATTAAAGACAATTTCATTATCCAAATACCCAAAAACTGCAAGAACATCTGTAATTTTTCTAATTTGGCGAACCAATTTCTCTACAAATTCTCTACTTTCACTTTTTATAACAATAGTAAAGCGAGAAACCCCTTTTCTTTCCGTTTCAGAAACTGTCAACGACTCAATATTCAATCTTCTTCTGGTAAAAACGATTGTTATTCGATTCAAAAGTCCAACAGTATTGGTTGTAAAAATGGATATCGTGTAGGTAGTCTTCATTTTCAATTCTAATCTAATCTTACATTCGTTACACAACCTCCGGCTGGAACCATTGGAAACACATTTTCTTCTTTTTCACAAACAATTTCCAATAAATAAGGCTTATCTGAATTCAATAAAGTATCTAAAGAATTAGACAATTCTGCTCTATCTTTCACGGTATGTCCAGCAATTCCAAAGCCTTTTGCGATCGTGATAAAATCAGGATTTTGTAATTCCACAAAGGAATAACGATTGTCAAAAAACAATTCTTGCCATTGACGAACCATACCCAAGAAATTATTATTCAAAATAATAATTTTTACCGGCAATCCACTTTGTGCAATAGTTCCCAATTCTTGCAAAGTCATTTGAAAACCTCCATCTCCAATTACTGCAACTACTTCTCTTTCTGGCACCGCAACCTTAGCTCCAAATGCGGCAGGCAAGGCAAATCCCATGGTACCTGCGCCACCACTGGTTACAATTGAATTGGCTTTTTTAAATCTATAATAACGATTGGTAATCATCTGGTGTTGTCCCACATCGGTTACAACTACGGCTTCACCTTTTGTCTTTTCCGACAACATATTCACCGCCTCACCCATTTTTATTTGATTTCCCTCGTGGAATAATTCCTTTTTATTTATTTTCTCGTACTCTTCTTGATCGTATTTTTCAAATTCCTTTCTCCATTCCGAACGATCTTTTTGTTCAATCAAAGGCAATAAAGCACGCAATGTTGCTTTAGCATCTCCTACGATTGGTGCATCCGCCTTCACATTTTTATCAATTTCAGAAGGATCAATTTCTATGTGAACAACTTTGGCTTGTTTGGCATAAGTATTCAAATCGCCCGTGATACGATCATCAAAACGCATACCGATAGCAATTAGCACATCACAAGAGTTTGTAAGCACATTTGCCCCATAATTTCCATGCATACCTGGCCAGCCTACAAATAAAGGATGATCTGCATCCATAGCCGACATCCCCAATAAAGTAGTTGCAACTGGAGCGCCTGATTTCTCAACAAAGGCTTTCAATTCTTCTTCTCCACCTGAAATCAATACGCCGTGTCCGGCTAAAATATAGGGTTTTTTTGCTGCATTGATCAAATCTGCGGCAGCTTGTAAATGTTCTTTCTTAGGCTCCACCCTTGGGCGGTAAGAAATAATTGAATTACATTTTTCATAAGAAAATGGTACAGTCATCACATCAGTCTGTGCTGTACGCGTAATATCAATTAAAACTGGACCTGGCCTTCCACTTTCTGCAATATAAAAAGCTTTAGCAATCACATCAGGAATTTCATTTGGATCTACTACCTGATAATTCCATTTCGTGATAGGCATTGTCATTCCTATAACATCACACTCTTGAAATGCATCTGTTCCCAATAAATTACCTTTCACTTGTCCAACGATACACACCATTGGAGTAGAATCCAACATGGCATCTGCAATTGGGGTAATCAGATTAGTTGCTCCCGGACCTGAGGTAACCATACAAACACCAGCCTTGTTTGTCATTCGAGCAAAACCCTGCGCTGCGTGTCCTGCACCTTGTTCATGACGAACTAAAATATGTTTTAATTGATCTTGGTAATCATATAGGGCATCATAAGTTGGCATGATTGCACCACCAGGATAACCGAAAATCGTGTGCACACCCTGCTCTACAAGAGATTGCATGATGGCTTGTGCACCTGTTAAAAAACGGTTTTTTTCAATTTCGGATGTGCTGCTCTGGGCCTGTCCCATAATTCAATATCAATTTATTTTTTTCTCAAAAAAGTATTCGAAAAAGCTAATTTAAAGGTTTCTATTGTGTTATAAAAACCCTTTTATTGTTTTTTTACAAATCTGTAACGCAACCTAAACTAGCAGAGGATACATTTTTAATATATTTTCTCAAAACGCCTGTTGTAAAAGGAGAAGGAATTGGTTTCCAATTCTTTCTTCTTTCAGCCATTTCCTCATCAGAAATATGTAAAGTCATGGTGTTAGAAACAGCATCAATGGTGATTTTATCTCCATCTTTTACCAATCCAATTGGACCACCTTCTTGTGCTTCCGGCGTTACGTGTCCTACCACGAATCCGTGAGAACCACCAGAAAAACGACCGTCAGTAATCATTGCAACTTTATCTCCCAATCCGGCTCCCATAATTGCAGAAGTTGGTTTCAACATTTCTGGCATACCTGGTCCACCCTTTGGACCTTCGTTACGAATAACGATTACGTGTCCAGCTTTGATTTCTCCTTTTGACAAAAATTCAATAATTTCTTCTTCCCTCTCACAAACCTTTGCAATTCCTTCAAAACGTTCGCCCTCTTTACCAGTAATTTTAGCTACAGAACCTTCAGGAGCCAAGTTTCCAAACAAAATTTGTAAGTGTCCAGTTTTCTTGATTGGCTTATCCAAAGGCATCACAATTTTTTGATTTTCGAATTCTAAATCTTCCACATCAGCCAAATTCTCTGCCAAAGTTTTTCCAGTTACAGTCATACAATCGCCATGCATGTAACCTTCTTTTAATAAATATTTCATTACCGATTGAACACCCCCAATAGAAAGCATATCTTCCATGAAGTATTTTCCGGAAGGTTTCAAATCAGCAATTAAAGGAGTTCTATCAGAAATAGCTTGAATATCTTGTAAAGTAAACGAAACTCCTGCAGCGTGTGCAATGGCTAAATAATGCAATACGGCATTTGTTGAACCACCTAAAGCCATCACGATCGTCATCGCATTTTCGAAAGCCTTGCGAGTCATAATGTCTTTTGGACAAATATTTTTCTCTAAAAGCACTTTCATTGCAGCTCCGATGGCTAAGCACTCAGCTTTTTTGCCTTCGTGAGTAGCTGGATAAGAAGATGAGTTTGGCAAAACCAATCCCATTGCTTCCATTGAAGAAGCCATTGTATTGGCAGTGTACATTCCTCCACAGGCTCCTGGACCTGGGATTGAATGCTTAATCACACCTTCATAATCTTCATCTGAAATATTACCTGCAAATTTTTGGCCCAATGCCTCAAATGCAGAAACAATATCTAATTTCTTTCCTTTGTATTCTCCACTTCTGATCGTTCCTCCATACACCAACATTCCTGGTCGATTCAAACGCGCTAAAGCCATCATGGCTCCAGGCATGTTTTTATCACATCCTACTACAGCAATTACACCATCATACCACTGTGCTCCCACTACATTTTCAATTGAATCTGCTATGATATCACGTGAAGGCAGTGAATAACTCATTCCATCATTTCCGTTGGTCATACCATCAGAAACACCAATTGTATGAAAGATTAAACCTACCATACCATTATCTTGGATTCCCTTTTTCACATGAACTGACAAACCATTCAAGTGCATGTTACATGGATTTCCCTCATAACCCGTACTTGCAATACCGATTTGAGGTTTATTCATATCATCTTCAGTCAAACCAATGCCATATAACATTGCTTTTGCCGCAGGATTGGTAACTTCTTGGGTTAGTGTTCTTGAGAATTTATTAAGAGCCATATTGGAACAAATTTTTACAAACAACAAATATACGCAATCGGATTTGCATAAACAGACAATTTACCGAATAAAAATTGGGTAAATTGAATAAAAACAAACAAAAATCAGTAAAATTATATTATTATGCTTCTCCGACCTGCTGCCTCCACATGGCATAATATAATCCTTTGGTTTTCAGGAGTTCTTCGTGACTACCTTGTTCTACAATTCTCCCTTTTTCCAAGACGTAAATTCGGGTAGCATGCATGATAGTGGAAAGTCGGTGTGCAATTAATATTGAAATCAAAGTCGAATTTTGGGATACCGTTCGAATGGTTTCGGAAATCTCTTCTTCTGTCAAAGAATCTAAAGCAGAGGTTGCCTCATCAAACACCAACAAATTAGGATTTCTCAACAAAGCACGTGCAATACTTAATCGTTGTTTTTCTCCACCCGAAACCTTCACACCACCTTCCCCTATCAATGAATCAATTCCTTTATCAGCACGATTTAACAAAGGCTGGCAGGCGGCCTTTTGCAACACCTCCATACACTCTTCTTCGGTTGCATTTGGATTCACAAACAACAAATTCTCTTTGATTGACCCTGAAAACAATTGGGTATCCTGGGTTACAAAACCAATTTTCTTTCTCAATTCATCAAAATCAATAACATCTCCTGCTAATTGATTGTAAAATACTTGTCCCTGTTTGGGTCGATATAAACCAACTAACAATTTAACTAAAGTAGATTTTCCTGCACCTGATGGACCAACAAATGCGATACTTTCCCCACCCTTAACCTTAAATGAAATTTCATTCAAGGCGTTTTGATTGGCCGACTGATGTTTAAAACTCACTTCCTTAAATTCCAACTCATTGATATCTCCCAAAGGCTTAGGATTTGTGGGCTTAACCTCTTTCGGGATTTCAAAAATTTGGGCAAAATTTTGCATGGAAACCTCCGCCTCACGATAGGTATTTACTACATTACCAATTTCTTGTAAGGGTCCAAACAAAAAGAAGGAATAAATATTGAGGGAGAAAAATTGTCCAATGGTAATTTGTCCTTTATAAATTAAAAATATCAACAGCACCACCATGATCATTCGCAAAAGGTTTACGCATGTACCTTGCACAAAAGACATGGAACGCACATAGCGCACTTTTTTCAATTCTAAGCTAAGAATCTTTTCCGTAGTTGCATTCAATTGAGCTATTTCCTGTTCCGCTAATCCCAAAGATTTTACTAATTCAATATTTCGCAAACTTTCGGTTGTAGAACCAGCCAATCCAGCCGATTCTTTAACTATTTGAACTTGAATTGTTTTTATTTTTTTTGATAAAACCGAAGAAACGAAGGCGATTAATGGTCCTGTCACCAAAAACAAAGGCATCACAGCCCAATGCACAGAAAATGCGTATACGGAAATAAAAAGTAAGGCAATGACACTTTGAAATAATATATTTATACCTACAGTAATCAATTTCTCTACATCCACTCGTACCTTTTGTAATTTCCCTAAGGTTTCACCCGAGCGCTGATCTTCAAAGGTTTCATAAGGTAATTCCAAAGAATGTCGGATACCATCTGAATACAATTTTGCTCCTACTTTTTGAGTAACGGTATTGATGACATAATCTTGAAAGTTTTTTGCCACACGAGAAACAAATGCCACTCCGATAGATGCTAAGGCTAAAGGCCAAATAGCAGTCACAAATTGCTCAAGCGTATGCGTTTCTTGTCGATAAATACTGGCTACATCGTCGATAATCTTACGAAACACATAAGGATCCAACAAGGAAAACACCTGATTTGTGGCAGCTAATAGCAAGGCCGCAAAAACACGGTATTTGTATTCAGAGAGGTATTTGAAGAGGACTTTCAAGACTAATTGTTAATTGTTAATTGTAAATTGTTAATTGTTAATTGTTAATTAAGGCTGTACCTTATACCTTATACCTTATACCTTATACCATATATCTAAAACCTACTTATTGCCATTTCTGCCACGGTTTTTCCAATAGATAAACTGGAAGTTGCGGCGGGACTTGGAGCATTTAGGATATTGATCACTTTTGCGTCTTCCACAATGGAGAAATCGTCTAATAATCCACCGTTTCGGTCACAGGCCTGCGCACGGACACCCGCTCCACCTTCCACTAAATCTGATTCTTGTATTTCTGGAATTAATACCTGTAGCGCCTTGGTGAATGCCGCTTTTGAGAAGGAACGATACATTTCCCCGAATCCGGTTTCATAATACTTAGCAGCCACCTTTTGGAAACCCGGCCAAGAAAGAGTTTCCCACAATTCTTTTAAATCAATTTGACTTTTCTTGTACCCTTCCTTTTTAAAAGCTAAAACTGCATTGGGTCCAGCTTCTACCCCACCTCTTTTCATACGGGTAAAATGGACTCCAAGAAATGGAAAATTTGGATCAGGGACCGGATAAATCAAATTCTTTACTAGATATTCCTTGTCTTCTCTCAGTTTAAAATATTCACCTCTAAATGGTACAATACGAACATCTAAAGGTTCTCTTTGCGTCATTTGCGCAATTTTATCGGAATACAATCCACCACAATTGATCAACAATTTGGTTTCATAAGTTCCCTTGGTAGTTTCTACTATGGATAAGGTTTGCCCTTTAGTAATAGATAAAACTTGCTCTCCTAAATGCATTTCCACACCTTTCGACTCATTTAACACTGCCAATTTCGCAGCAACAACTCGATAATCAACAATACCTGTTTGCGGAACCCACATACCTTCAACTCCAGTCACATAAGGTTCAATTTCACGCATTTCACCCACAGATATTTTCCGTATTCCCTCCAACCCATTTTCTTGTCCGCGCACAAACAAATTATTCAATAAAGGTTTTTGATCTTCGGTAGAGGCTACTACAATTTTACCTGTTATTTCGAAAGGAATTTGATGCTCTTCACAAAAGGAAATCAATTGATGGTAACCATCAATGCAATTTTTGGCTTTTAAGGATCCTGGTTTGTAGTATAATCCCGAGTGAATTACTCCCGAATTATTTCCTGTTTGGTGCATTGCAACCGCTTTTTCCTTTTCAAACAATGCGATTTTCAAATTTGGATTTTGCTCCAATAAACGGTGTGCCGTGGCAAGTCCCACGATACCTCCACCAACAATAATTACATCTAAAGCCATAAGTAAATAATAATCCCACAAAGATAGGATTTAGTTTTGTATCTTGCAGTATGAATCCTATTCTTGAAAAATTAGTTCAAATTGGTAAAAAAGATTCCAAGATTATCCTTGGTTTGATGTCGGGAACCTCAATGGATGGTCTTGATGTTGCGCTATGCAAATTCATAGGATCTGGGACGGATACGCAGGTTGAAATTCTTCAATTTGAATCGGTACCTTTTGACGAAGCCTTTAAGAAAAAAGTGCGAACCATATTTGCCAAAGAAGAAATTCATTTTCCAGAGCTTTCAACACTGAATGTTGAAGTGGCACAAAAACATGCAAGTATTGTAAATGATTTATTACAAAAATGGAATATCGAAAATGATTCAGTAGATGTAATTGCCAGTCACGGACAAACGGTAATGCACAGACCCATGCGAGATCATTCTCGTCCGCATTCAACCATTCAAATAGGCGATGGAGATCACCTAGCCTACCAAACTGGAATTATTACGCTTTCTGATTTCCGACAAAAACATATAGCTGCAGGTGGAGAAGGGGCTCCATTGGCAGTTTTTGGCGATTATCTATTGTTTTCTCAGAAAAGTGAAAACCGAATTTTGTTAAACATTGGAGGCATTGGAAATTTCACATACATCCCCGGCGATTTGGATCCACATGCTATTCGGGTTACCGATACAGGTCCTGGAAATACTTTGATTGACGCATTGGTGAGAAGATATTTCCCTGCACAGAGTTTCGACAAAGATGCAGCCATTGCCAATAAAGGAAAAGTTTCAGAAGATTTATTGCATCTCATTTTAAAGGATGATTTTTTCAAAGAAAATTTTCCAAAAAGTACAGGTCCTGAAAAATTCAATTTAGATTGGCTGAACAAAATTATGTTGGATGGAAACATTCATTTATCTCCAGAAGACCTCATTTGCACCATCAGTGAACTCACAGCCCGATCCATTTCTGATGCCATTAACCAATATTTGCACATCGACAACACATATCCAACCCGCTTGTTAATCAGTGGAGGCGGCAGTAATAATCCCTTCATCATGAAACGATTGAGTGAATTAAATCCAAATTTCAATTGTGAGGATTTTGATGTATTGGGATTTGATTCAGGTGCAAAAGAAGCAGTCCTTTTTGCCTTATTAGCTAATGAGACTTTATCGGATGCAACTGTTTACAAAAATAGAAAATTGGGCGATACCCCTTGGCCAAGCTTAGGAAAAATTAGCCTTCCTCTGTAAATTGCAGTATGAAATTAAAATTTCAAGATCTTATTTTATTTGAGGATTCCGATTTTATCGTCATCAACAAACCTTCTGGTATTTCAACATTAGACGAACGAAAAGACGATTTTGCCCCTTCTATTTTGCGAATGGCAAAGGCCTATTCAGAAGATGCACAAATGGGTCATCGACTTGACAAAGAAACTACTGGTGCATTGGTCATTGCTAAAAATCCAGAAGCATACCGTTCCATTTCTATGCAATTTGAGCACAGAGAAACGGCAAAAAGGTATCATGCGGTAGTGGAAGGAATGCACGATTGGGATGGAATTATGGTCAATCTGCCTATTTTTCCACTAAAAGATGGCAAGGTCATTATTGATAGAAACAAAGGCAAACATGCGGAAACTTGGTTTAGATCCTTACAAGTTTTTAGAGGTTACACCTTGGTTGAATGTTTACCGATAACAGGTCGTATGCACCAAATCAGAATTCACTTGACTTGCCTAAAAGCTCCGATTGTATGTGATGAAATGTATGGTGGACATTATTTCTTTTTATCGGACATGAAAAAGAAATTTAACCTAAAAAAAGAAACGGAGGAATTACCACTCATGCGAAGAGTTGCTTTGCATGCTTACAGCTTAACCTTTAAATTAATGAATGGAGATGTAAAAGAAGTTATTGCTCCGTATCCAAAAGACTTCAATGTATTGGTAAAGACATTGGAGAAGAATTCCTAAATTTGTGCCCTGGCCCCTTAGTTCAATGGATAGAATGTAGGTTTCCGGTACCTAAGATACAGGTTCGATTCCTGTAGGGGCTACTTTAAGTGAAAAGTGGAGAGTGAGGAGTGGTAAGTGACAAATGGAATGAGGACTTTATAGCTTAATCAAAGGTTTATCCTATCGAGATTTGTAAATTAGTTTTATGAAAATTGGATTTGATGCGAAGCGACTTTTTTTAAACAATACAGGACTTGGAAATTATTCCAGGTTTGTTGTAGATTCTTTAGTAAAAAGTCACCCGGAAAATCAATACTTTTTATATACACCCAATACAAGAAAAAATAAAGGTACAGAACATTATTTTTCAACATCTAATGTTCATATCATCCAACCAAAGGGACTTCTAAAATTCGGATTTTTAAAATCTATTTGGAGAACCTTTTTTATTTCTTTTGATACATCAGTAAAAGAATTAGACGTTTTTCATGGATTAAGTCATGAATTACCATTGGGACTTCCTCCGAATGTAAAAAAAGTATTAACAGTCCATGATGTCATTTTTCTTCGATTTCCCGAATATTTTCCGGTTATCGACCGTTTTTTTTACAAATTAAAATTGGCATCGGCCTGTGAAAAAGCCGATTTGATTATTGCCATTAGTGAAGAAACTAAAAAAGATATCATTGCATTTTTTCAAGTAGATGAAAGTAAAATACAAGTAATCTATCAAGGATGTAATGAGATATATTTCGACAAAGTTTCAGATGAGAGGAGAGCAATCATCATGCAAAAATATAATTTGCCAGACAAATACATTTTAAATGTGGGCAGTATTGAGGAACGAAAAAATGTGGGTTTACTCATTGAGGCGCTTGCTCAAATTCCCGAAAATGATCGACCAGATATTGTTTTAATTGGAAAAAGAACTCCTTATACGCAAAAAGTAGAAAAATTAATTCAAAAATATAAGTTAGAAGCTAAAGTCCACATTTTACCTTTTATTAGTTTTGAAGATCTATCGGGCATTTATCAGCAAGCAAAATTATTTGCCTATACTTCAAAAGTTGAAGGATTTGGAATCCCTATTTTGGAAGCTATGGTTTCAGAAATACCCGTATTAGTTCCTAAGGGATCTTGTTTCACAGAAGTGGTTGGTCCAGATGGGGTTTATTTTGAACCTGAAAACAGTTTAGATCTTGCAAATAAAATTCAGCATATATTAAAATCTGAAACTGCTGAATTAATAAGTTATCAAACTAATTACGCAAAGAGGTTTTTTGAAGATTCTCAGAAGAAATATTATAAGCTATTAGAGGATTTATTGAAAAAATAATTTTAGCATTATTTTTTCATTTGAATTTTAAAATACTCTTTCGGTGAAATATTTTTCAACTTCTTAAAGGCTAAGTAAAAATTAGCTCTACTTCCAAAACCAACTTTAGAGCAAAGCCCCTCAATGGTATAATTTTT
This sequence comes from Sandaracinomonas limnophila, assembly GCF_004005965.1. Taxonomy (GTDB): domain Bacteria; phylum Bacteroidota; class Bacteroidia; order Cytophagales; family Spirosomataceae; genus Sandaracinomonas; species Sandaracinomonas limnophila. Next base: position 311,892 of record NZ_SACY01000003.1, read on the forward strand.
GGAATTAGAACCATCTTTTAAAATCTCTTCTAAGTACTTAATTCTCCAGGTATTTACATAATCTTTAAAAGACAAATCCGTAAATTCCTTTATAATAGTAGAAATTTTTTTACTTGATAATTTCAAATCTGCGGCAATAATATTTTGATTAAAATCTGGATTTAAAAACATTTTTCTAGTGGCAAAATAATCATCAATTTTTTGATAAATCATTTGACTTTCTTCTGAAAGTTCAGGTTTATTTTCAAGTTCCTTTTTTATATGAAAACTTTGAAGCACTAAACTTTTTAAAAGGATACCATCCAAAAGTTTTGGATTATAAATTAAAAATAAAACTAAAACAATGTAATCAATAATTTTAAATAAATCGGGCCAATTAAATATCAATTCATTTTCATAAGGGAAAATAAAAAAATAAAAATTAATGGAAATCGTAATGAATTTCAATCCAATATCGCCAACTAACCAATATATCAATAATCGATTTTTATGTTCTATTTTGATTCCATTTACTTCAAAGAATCTTTTTAAACGAACCATCATCCAAATTAGATAAATGAAAAATTGAATTAAGCGAATTTTGGAATGTGTAGAACCACTCAGGACGTAAAAGGATTTAATAGGGTAAACTAATAATGAATTTTGCTGAATCATTTCTTTGAAAAATTCCATTTTCAATTCCCTACTACTAAAATAAACAGGAAGTAATTCAATAAAATTTAAAATGAAAGGCAAAAAATGCAAAAGGTAAATGGGTTTGAATTTCTTATTCGGGAACAACATAAATTCCTGAAATAGGAAAGCCAATGGGAATAACAAATAAACGAAAGGAGAGCTCACTCGATACAAATGAGGGAATTTCATCATCCATTCGGGAGTACTGAAAAAAGAAAGAAGGATAAGCCCTGTTAATATGAGCAGGTTTAATCCGAGAATTTTAGTTGCAACTAAGCCTTTTTGAAAAATTAATTTTATTCCAAAAATTAAGAACAAAAGGCTAATTCCAAAATGAAATAAATTATATAAAATTGCATCCATATTGGAATTTAAAAAAGAAGTAAGATAATTTAATTTGAACTGGTCATCCAAATCTTACTAAAGTTAAACAATTCTGTTACAATTGTTTTCAATTTCATACTGGAAAAATGTACACCTTCTCTTACTTGCACATAAATCCAATCTGTTTTTACTTCGTGTGCCTTTGAAGCCAACACCAAAAACTCCATATCAAACAAAAAAGCATTGATTTGAGTTTTCAAAAATATGGATTTTCCCTTTTGATTAAATCCTTTCAAACCAGATTGCGTATCCTTTACCTTTAATTTTGGAAAAAACAGATAGTTCATCAACTTAAGACTGAGTGAGAAAATCTTTCTCCTCATTGGCAATTGATCATAATATTGTTCATCCCTAACTCCTACCACAATGTCGGATTCTCTAGACTTTAATTTATCCAACATATCCCATGCATTTTCTAAAATATAAGGATAATCAAAATCAGTATAGATGATAAATTCCGATTGACAATTCTTCATTGCTTCCCGCAATGCTGCCCCTTTCCCCTGATTGATGGGCAATTCTAAATAAATAAATTTTTGAATTTTACTTTTTAAAAAATCTATTTCGGAAACATGAATTCCATGAGAGCTGCCATCGTTGACCAAGTAAAGCGTAATTTCAAATTCCTCCTGAATTGGTTTTTGAAAAGCTGAAAAATAAAACCACAAATCTTCTGCCCATCCTTTTTTGGGATTGTAAATTGGATGTACCAGATCTAAAGTCAATTTGGAATTTTTCATTATTGTCGACACAAATTTATCATTCATAATTCATAATTCATAACTCATACTTCGACAAGCTCATGAACCATTCATAATTCATAATTCATAATTATAAATAGTTTTGATTAGAAATTAGATTTTCGAATCTTTATAGAATAATTAAAATTGTAAACCTATTTAAATTCAACTATGATTCACACCATGCGATGGTTTGGTCCTAATGACCCAGTTTCCTTGATGGATATTCGTCAGGCGGGTTGTACGGGAGTAGTTTCTGCACTTCATCAAATTCCTGTAGGAGATGTTTGGACAAAAGATGCCATTCAAGAACGAATTCAAATCATCGAAGCTGGCAATAAAGATTGGTCGGATTTAAATTGGTTGGTCGTAGAAAGTTTACCGGTTCATGAAGACATCAAAAAAGGTTTACCAAGTCGCGAAAAATACATTGAAAATTATAAAATTAGCCTACAAAATTTAGCCGATTGCGGTATAAAAACAGTCTGCTATAACTTTATGCCCGTTTTAGATTGGTCTAGAACCAAACTATTTTATGAACTTGAAAACGGCGCAACTGCGCTTCGTTTTGTGTGGGTGGATTTTTCCATTTTTGATTTGTTTATTCTCAAACGTCCAGACGCGGCATCAGACTACACAGAGGAAGTGCAAAAAGCTGCTTTGGAACGATTTGAAAAAATGAGTCAAGTCGAAATTGATGAGCTGAAAAATACGGCTTTATTAGGTTTACCAGGCTCCAACGAAGCCTTTCATCTAGAAAATTTCCAAAGTTTATTAGACAATTACAAAGAAATTGGCGCGAAAGAATTAGAAGAAAATTTGCATTATTTCATACAATCCATTGCTCCTTTTGCAGAAGAATTAGGCATCAAATTATGTATCCATCCCGATGACCCTCCTTTTCCCTTATTGGGACTTCCTCGCGTAGTGAGCACCGAAAAAAACTTAGCCGATTTAATGGATGCTTCTCCGGTGAATGCCAATGGAATCACTTTTTGCACCGGCTCTTTGGGAGTGCGTGCCGATAATGATTTACCGCAAATGATTCGTCGATTTGGCGATCGAATCCATTTTGTCCATTTAAGAGCTACCAAAAGAGAACAAGATAATCCGCTCATTTTCCATGAAGCAGACCATTTGACCGGAGATGTACCTATGGTAGAGGTCATTAAAGAAATTGTTACTTTAGAAAAAATAACGCAAAAACAATTGCCTATGCGACCAGACCACGGACATCAGATGTTAGATGATTTGCATAAAAAAACATATCCAGGCTATACGGGCATAGGTCGTTTAAAAGGTTTGGCAGAATTGCGGGGGGTAGAACTAGCGGTTAGGTCGATGTTAACTCTTTTGCTTTTCTTTTGCTTTAATCTACGTGCAGATGATGGGTATCGACTTTGGTTGAAGTATGATAAATCGGCTCAGCCACAAAAATATGTTTCTGTTTCCCGTAAAATCGTAAATAATTTTGGACCATCTGAAGTAATTCAAACAGCTGAAAAAGAATTACTCAATGGTTTAAACGGTATGCTGGGAAAAGACAATTCAAGCCCCAACTCAAAAAATATTTTGTTTGAAAAAAATCCAGCAATTGCCAATCAAGGCTTCAAAATAGAATTACTTTCGAACAAAATTAGCATCCAAGCGTCTGAACCCAATGGGATTTTATATGGAGTTTTTGCCTTTTTGAGACAAATTCAACAGGAAGAAAATTTACATTCTAAAACATCTATACCCAAGATACAATTACGGATGTTGAATCATTGGGACAATGTATTGGGAACAATCGAGCGTGGCTATGCAGGATCCTCCTTGTGGAAATGGTATGAATTACCAGAAACAATTGATCCACGTTACACTGAATATGCTCGAGCAAATGCTTCTATTGGCATTAATGCGGTGGCAATTAACAATGTGAATGCTAGTGCTAGATTTTTAACCCCAGAATATTTATCAAAAGTTAAGGCACTTGCCGATGTTTTCAGAAAATACGGAATTAAGGTGTACCTATCTTTAAATTTTGCCTCACCTAAAATTTTAGGAAAATTAAAAACCTCAGATCCCTTAGATCCACAAGTTAGACAGTGGTGGAAAGATAAAACAAAAGAAGTGTATCAATACATGCCCGATTTTGGTGGGTTTTTAGTTAAAGCCAATTCAGAAGGCGAGCCTGGTCCACAAGAATATGGTAGAACCCATGCCGATGGCGCAAATATGTTAGCAGAGGCCATTTCACCATTTGGTGGAAAGGTTATTTGGCGTGCATTTGTGTACAGCCCAAACCCAAATGGGGACCGATTCAAAGAAGCATTCAATGAATTTAAACCTCTAGACGGACAATTTGCAAAAAATGTAATTGTACAAGTTAAAAATGGACCAATTGACTTCCAGCCGCGAGAGCCCTTCCATCCCCTATTTGGCGCAATGCCAAAAACCCCATTGGGCTTAGAATTTCAAATAACTCAGGAATATTTAGGTTTCTCAACCAATCTATTTTACCAATCGGTTCTGTTCAAGGAAACACTTGATGCAGACACCTATTCGAAAGGTAAAGGATCAACTGTTGCCAAAGAAATATCTATGATTGCTGGAGTAGCTAATACGGGTTCAGACAGAAACTGGACCGGACATTTGATGTCGCAAGCCAACTGGTATGCATTTGGCAGATTGGCTTGGGATTATGAGTTGAGTTCGGAAAAAATTGCTCAAGAATGGACAAAAATGAGTTTAACAAAAAATGAAAAATCTGTCCAAACCATTGAAAATATGTTGATGAAATCGAGAGAAACCTATGTAAATTTCACAACACCTTTGGGCTTACATCACATCATGGGGCAATCGATCCACTGGGGACCAGAGCCTTGGTTGACAAGAAGTCAGCGACCAGATTGGACTTCTATTTATTACCACCGAGCAGATAGTTTAGGACTTGGATTTAACCGAAAAGAATCTGGAAGCGCTGCTTTGAGTTTGTACCATCCGGAAGTTCAAAAACAATGGGCTGACCCCAAAACTACCGATTTGAAATTTTTGCTTTGGTTCCATCATGTGGCCTGGAATGAAAAACTGAGTAGCGGAAGAACTCTTTGGAATGAACTTTGTTTTCGATATTATACGGGTGTAGAAGAAGTAAGACAATTGCAAAAAGATTGGGAATCTGTAAAAGGAACGGTTGATGAGGAAATTTTCAATGATGTAAAAGGTCGATTAGCTGTTCAACACAGAGAGGCTTCAAATTGGCGAGATGCTTGCTTGTTGTATTTTCAAACTTTTTCAAAAATGCCTATCCCATACGAGGCGCCCAAGAGAAGCTTGGCAGAGATGAAAAAATTAGTAGAAATTTATCAATTAAAATAATATGAATAACCCATTTTCATTAGAAGGAAAAGTAGCCCTGATTACTGGCGGAGGAACTGGCATTGGTTTAGATATGGCCAAATGTTTTGTACAATCAGGTGCGACTGTGATCATTACTGGAAGAAGAGAAGAGGTATTAAAAGAAGCGATAGCTGAAATTGGTTCCAATACACATTATGTGGTAAATGATGTAAGTGATTTGAGCCAAACAAAAACCTTAGTGGAAATTATACTTGCAAAATTTGGAAAGATTGATGTCTTAGTCAATAATGCAGGTATCAACATGAAAAAACATGCGGTGGAGGTATCTGACGAAGATTTTTCCAGAATAATTCAAACGAATTTAAATGCAGTTTTTGCCTTAACAAGAGAAGTTGGCAAGCACATGTTGGAAAGAAAATCGGGGTCTATTATTATGATATCCTCCATGGCAGCCTATTATGGAATTGACCGAGTGGCGGCCTATGCTTCATCTAAAACAGGTATATATGGTTTGGTAAGAGTCTTGGCTTCAGAATGGTCACAATATGGACTTCGAGTAAATGCCATAGCACCTGGATTCATTGAAACTGCCATGAGCAGAACAGCCATGAATTCGGATCCTGACAGAAAACATAAGGCAATGGACAGAACTCCGGCAGGGCATTTTGGAAAGCCTGAAGATGTAGCCTGGGCGGCAGTATATTTAGCCTCGGATGCTTCAAGTTATGTAACAGGTGTTTCTTTGCCAGTAGATGGCGGTAATTCAATCGGATTTTAAATGAATAAGAACTTTCGTTGGGTAGTAGTAGCCCTTTTGTTTTTTGCAACAACGATCAATTATTTGGATCGTCAAGTAATTGGATTGTTGAAACCTACTTTGGAAAAAGAATTAAACTGGTCGGAAACGGATTACAGTTTTATTGTGATGTGTTTCACGGCAAGTTATGCCGTAGGATTATTGTTATTTGGAAAAATTATTGACAGCATTGGCAGTAAATTAGGTTACACTATTTCCATTATCATTTGGTCCATAGCCGCCATGGCACATGCCTTGGCAAAATCATCTTTCGGATTTGGGGCAGCAAGAGCAGCATTAGGTATTGGAGAAGCGGGTAATTTTCCGGCGGCCATCAAATCAGTAACCGAATGGTTCCCAAAACATGAACGTGCATTTGCTACGGGTATTTTTAATTCGGGAGCAAATATTGGAGCCATGGTAGCACCAGTGATGGTCCCATGGATTCTGGGTGCCTATGGTTGGCAGGAGGCCTTTTTGATCACAGGAGCTATTGGATTTATCTGGTTAATCTTTTGGATCATCTTTTACGAGCTCCCAAGTAAAAAAGGAATTGTTGTAAGAGAAATTGCAGAAGAAACAGAGACTGACGATGTAAAAATTCCGTATGCAAAATTGTTTACATTGAAACAGACATGGGTATTCATTGTTGGTAAATTTTTTACAGATCCCATTTGGTGGTTCTTTTTATTTTGGCTGCCGTCTTATTTTAATACTACATTTGATTTAGATTTAAAGAAGCCAAGTATACACCTTGCAGTTTTGTTTACTTGTACATCTATTGGGAGTATAGGCGGTGGATTTATTCCTGGATGGTTGATGCGAAAAGGATGGCCTGTTTACAAGGCAAGAAAATATTCCATGTTGTTTTATGCACTGTTAGCCGTACCCATTTTCATGGCAAAATATGCCACTAATATTTGGGAGGCTGTGGCACTCATCAGTTTAGCTGCTTCGGCGCATCAGGCATGGTCGGCCAATATATATACAACGGTTTCCGATATGCTACCCAAATCGGCAGTTAGTTCAGTAATTGGAATCGGTGGATTAGCAGGATCTTTGGGAGGCGTTATATTTCCCTTAATTATAGGCCTTATTTTAGAGTCATATAAATCAAATGGACAAATCACAGAAGGCTACAACCTAATTTTTATTATCTGTGGAATGGCTTATGTTTTTGCTTGGGGATTGATACATGTAATTAATCCGAAACTGGTAAAAGTGTAAAAGGGATAAGGGATGAGGGATGAAGGATTAGGGATTAGGGATTAGGGATGAGGGATAAGGTGTTAGGTTTTAGGGAAAATTATTATACCTTATACCTTATACCTTATCCCTTAAATATCTTCCAAAGTTTTTCTACAAACTCCTTGTTTGCCTTTTCTGCTTGAAGAATAAAATCATTTGATTTCCAATCTCCAATAACTTTTTTCATTTCTTCCTCATTACCAAACATGGCTAATCTGAACGGATCTTGAAAATCCTTTTTACGAGAGTTTTTAATCCCATCTGCTAGATTTTGTGAAACGATTATGGCTTTATTTAACCAAGCAGTAAATGTTTCCTTTTCGTAAAGTTCTTTTTTACCAAGAACCTGAATTAGACCATTCAAGGCATTTTCAAATTTTTGGTCTGGATATAATTTAGCTTGTGCTTGATAAAATTGATGTACTTGTAACCAAGAATTTACTTTTCCAGATTTTATATTATTTTTCAATTCCTGCAATGCACTTTTAGGAATTAATTGTCCACCAACATTTTCCCAATCAACAATCGGTGTACTTTTCGAAATGGTTTCTTTTAATAATAGTATTGGGTCTTTGGATTGATTTCTCTCCATTGTTGCCAATAATTCTTTTGCAGCGTGGTAATATAAAATATCTTTAAACGCATGATAGGCTTTGTATACCTTGGCAATTTTGGTTTTCTTTTTCGAATTCTCAATTCCATCCACATATAACTCTAGATTTTCATTGGCATTCTTCGGGTCATTCAACCATTCCTGTCCTGCCCATTTTTCGAATAAATTAATGGCATTCAATAATTCAAAAACGGTATCTGGTGCGAGGTAATCAAATTCTAATAAATCGTCTTTTACCAAACGCTGATCTCGAGCCTCAAATTTCCATGCATTACGTGCAATCGCATACATGTTGTATAAAAACCAATAAGCAGGAATAATTAATAATCCGCCTGTTTTATCATCATTTCCAATCAAAGAAAATGGAATAGGATTGTGAATTTCTGCTGGATAATTTCCTTTAGAGATCAGGTTAAAGGATGCAAATTTAGAGTTATGCTTCAAAGCAACAGACAAACCAGGCCAAAATCCACGGCCCGCTTGCAACTCTCCATCCGCTCCTCTTGAGTTATGGTTTGAACCTAAGGTTGCTCCAGCAGCCATATTACTTTGCCCCTGAACCACGGCCGCACATAAAAACGAATTGTTATGGTGTTGTTCATGGGCGGGATAAATCAATGCATTTAATACTTCACAGCATGAAATAGTTGAATTACTTCCTAGATAAGAGTTAATCAATCGAGCACCGTATTTCAATTGAGAATGGGCCGCTAATATAAATCGAACAGCTTTAACGCCATAAAAAATCCGACAACCTTCATGGATTATACCGTTTACCAATTCACAACCTTCCCCAATTTGACTAGGTGCCTCAGGCACAGACAAAATACTTAAATTCTTTAATTTATTGGCTCCCTTGATGTAGGTATCAGGACCCATATTTACATCTTTGATGATACCCGTATTTTTAATAACTGTACGGTCGCCAATTTGTCCATAAAATCCTCTTTCACTAGAAAACTCCTTCAAAGTCATTTCTATATACTTTTCTTGAAGTGCTTTATCATCTCTGTTTCTTGTCCACAAATAGGCATCTCCTGGTTTCATTTGTAAAAATGGAATTACCTTTCGACCACCATTTTCATTTCCTAATTCCAACCAAATACGTATTTTTTCTTCCTCACCTTTTTTTACACTTCCGTTTCCAAATTTTGCTGTGGCGGTAGTTGCCAATTCATTTACCTGCAAAATCATCACTTCGTTTCCCACCTGGTAATGCGACAACATATTGACCCTATCAATGGCCACGTTATCTGCAAAATCGCAAGAAATAATAGTTGAATTATACAAACCAACCGGCATTCGAAGATTTTTAAATTCAAGAAAACAATTTTCTAATTTTCCAATTCGGTTGATGCCAAAAAAACGACAATTTTTTACCAAATGCGCATTAAATCCTTCTTTTACGAAAATGTCTTTCCAGTTTTCTGCCTCATTTAGGTTAGATTCTAAAATATTTATTTCACGAATAGACAAGGGTCTAAAAATGGATTTGTCAACTTTTTGGTCACGAAAAACAAACTCATCTGCACCTTGCTGCAAATAATCTCCACTAACAAATTGAAAGCCTAACTCAGCTAAGGGTTTTTTATAAATTTTATTCATTTTTCGTATAATTCTAAGGGTAGAAAATCGGGATCTTCAAAAAAGGTGAATCGTTTGCCAGTAAACTCATCTACTCGAATGGGCTCAGTGGAAATTCCTAAACTTTGCAAATGCTCAATACTTTTTTCGATATTATCTACTTCAAAGGCGAGATGTCGCAAGCCGCTTGCTTCGGGTCTACTTGGTCTTTGGGGTGGATTAGGAAATGAAAACAATTCAATTACATAATTGTCACCAATGGCCAAATCCAATTTATAGGAATCTCGTTCTTTCCTATAAATTTCCTGAACGATTTTTAGTCCAAGTCCATCCACATAAAAGCTCTTTGATTTTTCGTAATCAGAACAAATTATGGCAATGTGATGTACTTTTTTTAGACCTAAACCCATTTTATTTATCCTTAATGGCTACAGCAATTTTAGAATCAGCTGTTCCGTAATATAAATACCACTTTTTGCCCACATGTGCTAAACCTTCAATGAAACAAACCTCATTGACCTCTCCTACTTTTTCGTAATCCTTATTGGGCCAAATAAAAGGATTATCTGTTCTTTTCAATAACTTATAGGGTTCTTTTGAGGAGAATAAAGCCTGACCAGCTGAATAAGTAAACTTTGGAAATTGAGAAGTTCCAAAATTTAAAGAATTACTTCCATTATATAGCATTAAAATGCCCTGTTGGGTTAATAAGGCATACGGGCCTGGTTCTACCAAACGACTATCAAAATAACCTTTCCTTGGTCCCAAGACAGCAATTCTTTCTTTATTTTCTTCATCTTCACAAATCTCCCAATTCTTCAAATCAGTTGATTTAGCTAAAAACAAATTTGTATCACCGAAATACATCCAATAAAACCCATTAATTTTTTTGGAAATCATAGAGGTACCTATATTCTCCACCACTAAAGCACCAGATTTAGACCAAAGGTTGATGTATTTTTCAGACTTAAAAAGTGGGCCAATCTTTGTCCAAGTAAGTAAATCTTTAGAAAACGCTCCACAAAGCCTAGCCGTCTTCCCATCATAGGAAGTATAGGTTAAAAAATATCCACCGTCTTCGGTTTGGACAATTCGAGGATCTTCAATTCCTCCTTTTTGTTCATATTTCAAAAATTCGTCTTTATCAGGGAAAAGTATAGGTTTTGGATTTTTCTTAAAATGAATACCGTCTGAAGAAGTTGCTAATCCAATTCGCGACATCCCTGTTGAATCTTGTGCTCGATAAAGCAAACAAAATACTTTACTTTCCACTTTGCTCACCTTGCTCACTTTGCTTACTAAAACCACGCAAGGATTCAACACATTCCTAGCTTCCCAAAAAACTTTTTTACCAGAAACGGGGCAGAGAAATTCTTGAGATAAGGATGGTGACAAAATAGGATTTTGATTATCCTGTTTTTTAAAATTGTTTAGTTGCCAATTTTGGGCAAAAAGAAAATTAATCGTACACAAAAATGTGAAAACAAGAACGAAAAGTCTATTTTTACGAATCTGAATCATAAACAAAGTTATTAAATTTCATTGAAAGTTGTCATAATAGGAGGAGGAGCTGCAGGATTTTTCGCAGCATTGTCAGTAAAAAAACACCATTCAGGTGCTGAAGTTACCATTTTAGAAAAATCCAGTAAGTTTTTGGCAAAAGTCAAGGTTTCGGGTGGCGGAAGATGTAATGTAACTAATGCGACATTTAATAACCGAGTTTTGTCAGAAAAATATCCTAGAGGTGAAAAATTTCTTAGAAAGGCATTTGAAGAATTTAATGCTAAAGACACCTTTGAATGGTTTGAAACAAGAAATGTTGCCCTTCACACTTATCCTGACAATTGTGTTTTCCCAAAGGCAAATGACTCACAAGTTATCATCGACTGTTTCATGCGAGAAGCACATCGATTAGGAATAGACTTATTTACAAGTGAAGGGGTAAAAGAAATAAAAAAATCAGGTAATAATTTTCTCCTAATTACTCAAACTGGTGAATATACTGCAGACAAGGTTATTTTAACTACTGGCGGACAGCCAAAAATTGAAGGATTTAGCATATTATCAAATTTTGACTTACAAATAATTCCACCTGTCCCATCACTTTTCTCTTTCAATATTTCTGATACAAAATTACACATGTTAATGGGTAATGTAATTGAAAATGCAAGTGCAAGAATTGAAGGTTTAAAATTGAAAGGAATAGGACCTATCTTAGTAACGCATTGGGGTTTGAGCGGGCCATCAATTTTACAATTATCTGCATGGGGGGCACGAGTATTAAATGAAAAAAATTACAAATTCAATTTACTCGTTAATTGGCTAGGGGATTTCACAGAAATGCAAACAAAAGAAATTCTAGAAAATGCAATTATGAGCCATGGAAATAAATTACTTTTAAATTTTTGTCCCTTCCCTTTCACCAATAGATTTTGGGCTTATTTATTAGAAAAAAATAATTTTACTGAAACTCTAAAATGGAAAGAACTTCAGGGGAAATTATTCAACAAATTACTAAATACCTTGATCAATGACCCTTTTAAAGTAGAAGGAAAAACGACTTTCAAAGAAGAATTTGTCACTGCAGGAGGAGTTTCTTTGGAAGAAATAGATGTTCAAACGATGCAATCGAAAAAAGTGCCGGGACTTTACTTTGCAGGAGAGGTCATGGACCTTGATGGCATAACAGGCGGATTTAATTTTCAAGCAGCCTGGACAACAGGATTTATTGCCGGAAAACTCAAGCCAATTAAATAGCCAATTTTAATTATTATTATTAATTTTATAGCTTAATAATTTACCAATGACCGCTCAGATAGAAGAACCTATTGAAGCTTTTCCCTACACCCCTCCCACCGAGGAAATCAAAGCCAAATACAAGCATATTTTTGAATTGAAGGTCCCCATCAAGGTGCCCTTCCCAAAATTATTATTTGACAAAACCTTGGCTTTATTTTTCTTTTTGGCTACTTCACCAATTTTGATTTTTCTATGGATTTTCAATTTTTTTGAAGGAATACTAATTCCTGAAAATAAAGGACCCTTATTCTTTTATTATAATGGCGTTAGCCACGGAAAGGTATTCAAAAAATGGAAAATCAGATTGATTAAAGAAAAATACATTGACAAGGATCTTCAGGCAAAGGGCGATTGGCATGCCTACAAAAACGAATGGATGCCTGAAGCAAGAACCTATATGGGTCGATTCGTCAAAAAAACATACTTAGACGAAATTCCCCAATTTTACTTGATACTGAAAGGAGATATGTCTTTTGTAGGTCCTCGACCGCTAGCTGTTCATCACTACGAACGGGATTTGGCCCAAGGTAATGTAACCCGAAAATTGGTACGCGGAGGTTTATTAGGTTACGGACACGTTAGAAAAGGAACTTCTGATTTTGGAAAACCCGATTTTGAATACGAATACGTTCATCGATATCTGACTTTATCTCCTTGGAAACTTCTATTAACAGACCTGTATGTTATTTGGAAGGGAATAGTTGTGGTTGCAAAAGCAGGGGGGCATTAATAAGGTATAAGGTATAAGGGATAAGGTATAAAAATTAATCCCTTATACCTTATACCTTATACCTTATCCCTTTTATTCCACTGTAACACTTTTCGCTAAATTCCTCGGTTTATCAACATCTAATCCACGGGCAACCCCAATGTAATAAGATAGTAGCTGTGTTGGTAACACAGAAACTAAAGGTGCTAGCAACTCATCTGTTTCTGGTACCTCAATGATATCATCTGCCATACCTTTGATTAAATCATCGCCCTCTGTTACGATCGCAATAACCTTCCCTTTTCTGGCTTTAATTTCTTGAATATTACTCACAATTTTTTCGTAATAAGCATCTTTTGTCGCAACGAATAAAACAGGTAAGTTTTCATCTACAAGCGCAATAGGACCATGTTTCATTTCAGCAGCTGGATAGCCTTCTGCATGTATGTAGGAAATTTCTTTCAATTTTAAAGCACCTTCTAAGGCAACTGGGAAATTATATCCACGACCTAAAAATAAGAAATCGCGCGCATCAGCATATTTGTCGGCTACTTCTTTTACCTTCAAATGTGCAGCTAAAGTATTTTTTACTTTTTCTGGAATTTGACCTAATTCTTTGATCAAATGCTGATAAGTTGCTGCAGTAATAGTTCCTTTTTCCTTACCAATTTTCATTGCCATCATGGCCAAAACAGTCAATTGGCCTGTAAAGGCTTTGGTACTTGCAACCCCAATTTCTGGTCCAGCGTGTGTGTATGCACCTGCATGAGAAATACGAGATATGGAAGAACCCACCGCATTTACTACACCAAAAATAAAGGCACCTTGCTCTTTGGCTTTTTCAATGGCAACAAGCGTATCAGCGGTTTCTCCACTTTGAGAAATTGCAATGATTACATCACCTACGCCAATTACTGGATTTCGGTATCGAAACTCGGAAGCATATTCTACTTCTACTGGGATTCTGCAAAGCGTTTCAATCATGTATTCTGCAACCAATCCTGCATGCCACGAAGTTCCACAAGCAATGATTACAATTCGTTTGGCTTGAGCAAAAGCTGACAAGTTTTGTTCAACCCCAGCAAGCGTTAATATTCCGGCTTCTGGTTCTAATCTTCCCCGCAAACAATCCGTTAAACTATCTGGTTGCTCAAAAATTTCTTTCAACATGAAATGGTCATAGCCACCCTTTTCTATTTGGGCCAATTCCATATCTAATTGCTGAATATATGGTGTTACTGGCTCATTACCTAGGTTTTTTAAACTTACCTCATCACGAGAAATAATTGCTAATTCATAATCATTTACATAAATAACCTTTTTGGTGTATTCAATAATAGGCGACGCATCTGAAGCCAGAAAATGTTCCCCATCGCCAATTCCAATTACTAAGGGACTACCCTTTCTAGCTGCAATTAAACGATCCGGATAACCTTCCTCCATCACAATGATTACATAAGCACCAATAACTCTTTTCAATGCAAAGCGAATGGCCTCTTCTAAGGTTGAATTGTTGTTTTTCTGAATATCTTCGATGAAATTAACTAGAACTTCTGTATCAGTTTGCGACTTAAACTTGTACCCCTTTTGCTCCAATTCCTTTTTCAAAGAAGCATAATTTTCAATGATTCCATTATGAACCAAAGTCAATTTACCATTATTTGAAGTGTGTGGATGCGCATTTGCATCTGAAGGTTCACCGTGAGTGGCCCAACGTGTATGGCCAATACCAACTTGTGCCGTTTGCGTTACTGAATCTTTCCATGCTTCCAATTCACTTACCCTGCCTTTTTTCTTAAAACAGGAAATATGTTCATCAAAAAGGGCTATTCCAGAACTATCATATCCACGATATTCTAATCTTTTTAATCCTTTTAAAATAATTGGGAAGGCATTTTGAGAGCCAATATATGCAACAATTCCACACATAGTAATTGTATTTTTTTAATAATTTTTAAATTTCAAATAGGGCAATAATTTTACAAAATACACTTAAAATTTGGATTTAAACAAATAATATCTGAAATAATACTGACAATTTACTTCCTCATTTGAAATTGTATTCTTCTAAGTAATATTTTTTATTTCCTAAATTTATTCAAATTTTGCATCAAAAT
The DNA here is from genome assembly GCF_004005965.1 of Sandaracinomonas limnophila. GTDB lineage: Bacteria > Bacteroidota > Bacteroidia > Cytophagales > Spirosomataceae > Sandaracinomonas > Sandaracinomonas limnophila. Next base: position 326,899 of record NZ_SACY01000003.1, read on the forward strand.
TTACAAAAAATAAACACATGAAATTAAGATTCTGTCTTTTAATCCTAACACTCCCATTTCTAAGTCTAGCACAAACCAATTTGCGTATTGAACCCATGAATTGGTGGGTAGGAATGAAAAATCCTGCTTTACAATTATTGATTCAAGGCAATGATATCAAAGGCGGGACAGTTATTTCTAAAAATCCCAAAATTAAAATTAAAAAGGTTCATCAAGCAGATAGTCCCAATTATTTGTTTGTCGATTTATTAATCGATAAAAATTTACCTGCTGGAAAATATCCTTTGCAAGTAATAAAAAATGGGAAAGTCATTCACGAAATTTCTTATGCATTAGAACAAAGAAAACCGCATTCGGCAGAAAGAGAGTCGTATTCTCCCAAAGATGTAATTTATTTAATCACACCCGACCGTTTTGCCAATGGTGATCCCTCAAACGATGCCGCACCGAGCATGGAGGAGCCAAATCCCAATCGTTCACACATGTATGGCAGACATGGTGGCGACTTACAAGGCATTATCGACCGCTTAGATTACATCAAGGAAATGGGCTTTACAGCCATTTGGAACATGCCTGTTGTTGAAAATAACCAAAAAAATGAAAGTTATCACGGATATTCAATTACCGACCACTACAAAATTGATCCACGTTTTGGAACAAATGAATTATACAAAAAACTTTCTGAAGAAGCAGAAAAACGTGGAATAAAAATGGTTTGGGATATCATTTTGAACCATATTGGTAGCAACCATTATTTCATGAAAGACAAACCTTTCAAAGATTGGATCAATTATAATGGCGAGTTTGTTTCAACCAATCACGTGAGAGAAACCCAACAAGACCCACATGCATCCAAGGCAGATTACAAAAAACAAGTAGAAGGTTGGTTTGTACCGACCATGCCCGATTTGAATCAAAAGAACCCCTTTCTAGCCAAATATTTAATCCAAAACACCATCTGGTGGATTGAATATGGGAATTTAGGTGGTTTACGAATTGACACCTACCCATATTCTGACCGAAATTTTGCCAATGCTTGGACTCAGGCCGTTAGTGCAGAATATCCAAAAATGAACATGGTGGGAGAAGAGTGGTCGAGTAACCCAATCATCACTTCTTATTGGCAAAAGGGCAAAATCAATAGAAATGGGTATGTTTCTGGATTACCAAGCCTAATGGATTTTCCTTTACAAAATGCACTTTCTGAAGGACTTTCTGAACCAGAAAGCTGGGGAAAAGGTTTATCAAAAATTCACAGTGTATTATCAAATGATTTGGTGTACCCGAATCCAGAAAATTTAGTGATTTTTGGCGACAATCATGATATGAGTCGATTCTTTACCCAAATGAAAAATGATAAGGCTTTATTCAAAATGGGGCTTTCGATGATTTCCACCTTACGCGGAATTCCTCAAATTTATTACGGGACAGAAATAAATTTCTCGAATCCTAATAGCACTGAACACGGTGAAATTAGAAAAGATTTTTATGGAGGTTGGAAAGGCGACTCGCAAGATGCAGTAAAGGGAATAAATTTAAGTGCCGACGAAAAAGAGAGTCAAGATTTTGTAAAAAAATTGTTAAACTGGAGAAAAGGTAACGATGCAATTGCAAACGGTAAAATGACCCATTTTGCTCCACAAAATGGTATTTATACCTATTTCAGATATTCTAATAAAAGCAAAGTGATGGTCATTGTCAATAAAAATGCTGAAACAAAATCGGTTGAGGCAAATTTGTATGAGGAGCTTTTACCTGCAAATGCAAAACTTAAAAATATATACAATGGCCAAACCTCTACATTAGGAAAAACCATAGAGGTGCCTGCAAAATCAGTACTTATTTTGGAGGTAAACTAAATGGGCAATTTAATTAAAGGTACCATTGCCGATTATAAATTTGAGGATCAAAAATTGCTAATTTCCTATTCAAAAAGTATCCAACGAACCGTTGAAAATATTTCAGAGAATGTTGAATTGGTCAAAAGTATCACGGGGAACAAAGCAGTTCCCCTATTAATCTTTTTAAAACCTTCTCCTTTGCCCGATAAGGCTACTCGGGAATTAAGCAAACAAAAATTACCAGAAATTTATACCGCCATGGCCATGGTTTCTGAAGGAAATTTAGGTGCTTTTATTATGAATTTGTTGTTTAAATTTCAGCAGTCGCCAATACCAATGAAAAGTTTTTCAAATGAAGCGGATGCTCGAAAGTGGTTGCAACAATATCTTTAAGATTTTAAATGCTTGAGTGCTTCCCGCTTACTCAAAGCAGGCAAAGAACTGTTCTGAACAAATTGTAACACCCAATTCGGATTGGTTCTAGCGTATTGTCTAAGCACCCAACCAATGGCCTTTTGAATGAAAAATTCTTTGGAACTTGCTAATTGTAAAATGATTTCCTGCAAATCTGCTGTATCGGTTTTGTCCTTATAATCGAGAACATAAATGATACACATACGTTGTAACCAGAAATTATTGGATGCCATCCAACGGTCTAAATAATTAGATTTTTGTTGGGGATATTTCAAAAAATAAGGTCCCAGAATTTTAGGAGCAAGTACATCTGTCACATCCCACCAAGGATATCTCAAGGCTGTTTTTTCTACCCAATCTAACACATTTTCATCCCAATCCTTTTTCAATTTTTGAACCAAAACCATCGCCAAATAATGAAATTCGTGCTGAGGTAAATCCAGCATTTCATTGGGAATTTCAAGGTAATTTTGGGGAAAGGGATAGGATTTAAACAACTGTTTAAAAACCTCCATTTGTTCTGGTTTTTTAACTCCCAAAAATTGAAATTGATTACGCATGTATTTTGTCATCCAATATGCATTTTCCTTATTGGACTTCGCCTCTAAAGCTATTTTCAATTGCTCAAGCCAAGGACTCATCGATTGGAAAGGTTTATTTTACCTGCGAATCCAGCTGGCTCAACAGGCCACTTGGAGGCATCAAACGACTCATATCGAATATTCACAAAATTGATTTCATGGAAATTTTTCCATAAAACTTTTTGTTGATCCAAATAACGAATGCGGTTTGCTGAAACATTACCGACTTCTAATTCTAAAACATTTTCTTCTTTCAACAAATTAGCCGGAACCTCCAATTTAAATGGAATAGCCCAAACATTTCCTAACTCTTTTCCATTTAATCGAACCTTTGCCCAGTCTCGAATATCAGTAAACTGAATAAATTTACTTTGCTTCAAAGCCAAACTATCCAATTTAAACTTCAGTGTATATTTTCCTGTACCTGAAAAATATTGAGTAGTGCTATCCACTGTCCAAAATTCTGGATTTAAAAAAGATAATTTTTGAGGCAAATTAGGCTCACCCTTCATAAAATCAATTTCAACGTTGGGTTCTAAAACCACTTCTTGGCGCCAATATGGATTTGTTAGTTCCAATTTCTTCCCTGTTTTTGCAGAGTAATTTTCGATAAAAACAGACTCACCAGGTTCTAAGCGAAGACTTAAGAATTTTTGTTTTGTTGAAATTTGTCCAAAAATTTCTTTTTGAGTTAAAGGATAAAAAATTCGGTATCCACCTCTTATTTTACCTAAATTGATCTCAGAATCTTGGACATTTGCGCTTAAATTTGAAATAAAATAGAGTGAACCATTAGCTGTCTTTTTTCTGAAATAAGTTAAATTATTTTCAGACAAATTGGTTTCTCGAACAACGCCATGCCTTTGCATTACATCTCTTGGATCATGAATCACCTTTAATTTCAAATGCTCAACGGCATCCTGCCAACGAGCCTCCAATTCATTGCTCCAATTAAATGTATTATGATTTTGTGGCCAATGCTCTAAGAAATAAATAGGATAGCCTTGTTTTACCCACAAAGAAACTCTCTCCAAAGTTTCCAAGGAAAGATAATCTACAGCAGGTAAAAACAGAATTTTATAGGACTGTCCGGCAGGAGAAATAAACGTTCGGTTGGGTCCCAATTTGATTTGTTTTAACAATTCGTCTGAAACATAATCTGCTTGGTATCCATTGTTTTGAAACAAATCAGCCCAATAGCCAAATCGAGTATTTTTCATCCAAATTTTACTTTTGGCATGTAAATCCAAGGTATGAATCTTTCCCTTGCCATTTTCTGCATGCCAGATATCTTCTATTGGAAAATACAAAAGTACCTCCGAATCAGATTTTGAGTTTTGTAATTTGGTTTGACAACGATCAATATAGGCATTCAATTCAGGCAACATACCCCAGAAATGACTATTGTAATTGAAATTCGTACTAGCATAAAACAACCAACCTGGCCATTTTACTTCGGGCGGAGAATATGTCGCGCCATGATAAAACAAATGATTTACTCCACCTAAAAACACCTCATCAACGATGGGCTTAACCTGCGCCAAAGAAACCTTGAAATGATTTCCCAACCAGGTGGCGGTTTCACTTGTCACCAATTTCTTTCCTAAAAAATGTGCAGGCGAAGAAGCCAATTTAATAATTTTAATATCCGGAATTCCAAAAGTTGTAGAATCATAATCTGGATCGATTCGATATCCGGGAATTGGATAAGGTTTCGATCCAAAAAATTCGGATTCAGGAATATCTACGGAAGCATATAAATCAATTAGGTTTCCGGGACTACCATGTGCTTGATCTCTGCTTTTCACCCCTGAATGATGTGCAAAATCATTGAAAGAAAGGGTAAATTCTTCTTTGACTAATTTCCCAAGAGTTCGGTGGTAATCTGCCCAAATTTGATTTTCAGCTTCATTTTCTACCTTTTCTTTGACTAAAACAGGCAATTGGGTTCGCAAATCATAGCCATTTTCTTTTTGGAAAATATCCCAAAAATGCTCCGTCCAATTGGCGCCATACACCTCATAAGAATCCGAATAGATAGCTCTTAAATTTCCATTGGCGGCTTTTAAAATTGGTTCAAATGCTTTTTTGTAGTGATTAAAGGCATCTTTTGAGAAATGATCCAAGACCAATCCTTCGCCACCGGGTGCTGCACGTTTTACTTTTTGTTGTGTAAAAGTTTCATAAACCACATAAATAATGGGTTTTTCTTCTTTTATTGAATAGGTTAAATAGTGAGTAGGTTCTTTTTCAGAATATAATTCTTTATGAAAAGTAGATCCATCATAAATGGAAATGGAAATAATTTTCGAATCGGGTTGCTTAGCTGTTTGAGGAGAAATGACTGGAATTTTATCTCCTTTAGCAAGCGAAATGGTTTCAATTTTGAATGATTTGGCAGCTTCTTTGGTAGAAACTTGCGGACCACCAAAGGGCCACCCAGTCCCTAAGGTCATATCAATGCCCAAATGCAAACGCTTTGCTTCCTTTAAAACAAACAAAAATTGCTTCTCCCAAGCGGGTGATAAATAAGGCAAAAATTCCTTTTCAAATCCTTTGGCTCCGTAAATTGGAATGATGTGCAAACCTCCAAATCCGGCCTTTGCATATGCCTCTAATTGAAAGGTAATGCCTTTTTCATTAACCGCACTACCCGGCCACCACCAGTAAGTCCAGGGTTTGGTGGTAAAAAAAACATCAGGACCTTGTGGTCCTGATGCGAATAAATTCATAGAGAATAATAGGCAAAGAATTAAAATCTTAGAAAATAATTTCTTCATAAAAGTTCATTTTAAACAAAACGACCCAATAAGTTTTCTAAATATTCTTGACGACCTGAAAGCATTGCTGGCTCACCAACCGAAACAGCGATTTCAAACAAATCTTCTAATTTTAATTTTCCTGCAACATAATCAGCCCCTTTTCCAGAATCAAAAGAAGCATAACGAGCTGCCTTTAATTTGTCAAATTCGCCATGTTTCTGGATTTTATCTGCGATCAATAAAGCTCTTGCAATGGTATCCATACCACCAATGTGTGCATAGAATAAATCAGCTGGGTCAGTAGAATTTCTTCTTCTTTTGGCATCAAAATTGATACCTCCACCTGCTAATCCACCTTGCTTTAAGATAATCATCATCGCCTCAGCCCACTCGTAAATATCAGTTGGGAATTGGTCGGTATCCCAACCATTTTGATAATCACCTTTGTTGGCGTCAATTGATGCTAACATACCTGCATCAGAAGCGACCTGACACTCATGTGCAAACGTATGTCCAGCCAAAGTAGCGTGGTTTACTTCTAAATTTAATCCAAATTCAGACAATAAATCAAACTCTCTTAAGAAACCAATTACAGTTGCAGCATCATAGTCATATTGGTGCTTCGTTGGCTCACAAGGTTTTGGCTCAATGAAGAACTTACCTTTGAAACCATTTCTACGAGCATATTCTACACAAGTATGCAACATTCGCGCAAAATGCTCACGCTCACGCTTCATATTGGTATTCAATAAACTCATATAGCCTTCACGACCTCCCCAGAACACGTATCCATCACCCCCTAATTTGATTGTCGCATCAATTGCACCCTTCAATTGAGCACCTGCATGTGCAAGCACTTCAAAATTCGGATTGGTTGAAGCACCATTCATATATCTTTCGTTAGAGAACAAATTGGCGGTTCCCCACAATAATTTCACACCTGAATCCGCTTGTTTTTTAGCGAAAATATCAGAAATAAATTCTACACGAGAAGCAAATTCTTTCGGATCATTGTGTCCGTCAATTGCGTCCACATCGTGGAAACAATAATAAGGAGCACCTATTTTCGTAATAAATTCGAAAGCAGCGTCTGCTTTATCCTTCGCGCGTTGACGTGCATCAGAGGCTACATCCCATGGATAATGATGGGTACCTGGTCCAAATGGATCTGAACCATCTCCACAAAATGAATGCCAATAGGCAATTGCGAAACGCAAATGCTCTTTCATTGTTTTACCAGCAACTACCTGATTTTCATCGTAGTATCTAAATGCTAAAGGATTATCCGAGTTCGGGCCTTCGAATTTTATTTGACCTATACCTTTAAAATATTCCTTTTCTCCTATTAAAATATTCATATTTTTTGTATATTTATTTTCTTTTTCAAATCAAAACTACTGATTCGCAATCTAATAACCTAATATTTTTCAAATTATTTTAGCACAGTATAGCATAGTTAGAAAACTTATGAAGAAAATTTTCTTAATCTTATCGATTTTAGGGATATCCTTAACAATCAAAGCACAACAATCATCAAACTACAATGCAAACAATAGATTCGAGCAATTAGAATCTACACTTCCAACGCCAAATACCTACAGAACAGCGAGTGGTTCTCCGGGTAAAGATTATTGGCAACAAAGAGCTGATTATGACATCAAAGTAGAATTAGATGATATCAACAAAAAGATCATTGGTTCAGAAACCATAACTTATTTTAACAATTCTCCTGACGACCTACCCTATTTGTGGATTCAATTGGACCAGAATTTATTTGAAAAAAACTCTTCTCGTAAAACTGCCGGTACTGGTGGTATTACAGCCAATGGAATCTCGGCTGACGCATTCAAAGATTTAACAGATCCGAAAGAATACGGCTATAAAATTACTTCGGTTAAAGATTTGAAGGGGAATCCATTGCGACACACTATCAATCAAACCATGATGCGTATCGATTTACCAAGTCCGGTTCGTTCGGGACAAAGTGTAAGTTTTAGCATTGATTGGAATTATTTGATAACTGCTTATTATGGCCGTTCGGGTTATGAATATTTTGCCAAAGATGGCAATTCCAATTATTTCATTGCACATTGGTTCCCGCGTTTAGCCGTTTATAACGATGTGTATGGCTGGCAGCATAAACAATTCATGGGTCAAGGAGAATTCACTTTGAATTTCGGAAATTATAAAGTTGCTATCACAGCACCCAATGACCATGTTGTTGGGGCCGGTGGTGAATTATTAAATCCTAATCAGGTTTTGACTCCCACACAACTGAAACGTTGGGAACAAGCAAAAACTGCAACTCGACCAGTTTTAATGGTTACCCAAAAAGAAGCGGAAGCTGCAGAGAAAGGCAAACCAACAGGAAAGAAAACTTGGATTTACAAGGCAGACAATGTGCGTGATTTTGCTTTCACCTCTTCTCGTAAATTCATTTGGGATGCAATGCAAGTGGATGTTGAAGGCAAAAAGGTTTGGGCAATGTCGTATTTTTCAAAAGAGGGAAATCCACTTTGGGAAAAATACTCGACCATGGTAGTGGCTCACACACTTCGTTCTTATTCAAAAAGAACAGTTGCCTATCCATATCCAGTAGCAATTTCTTGTCACTCAGGTGTAGGTGGTGGAATGGAATATCCAATGATTTCTTTCAATGGTGGTCGCCCAGAGGCAGATGGAACCTATTCTGAAGCAGTAAAAAATGGTATGATTGGTGTTATTATCCACGAAGTGGGACACAATTTCTTCCCAATGATTATTAATTCAGATGAAAGACAATGGTCGTGGATGGATGAAGGTTTAAATACTTTTTGCCAATATTTAGCAGAACAAGAGTGGGACAGAAACTTCCCTGCACGCAGAGGAGAACCGCAAAGCATTGTGCCTTACATGCGTTTAGACCCAAAGAATCAGGTGCCTATCATGACCAATTCAGAAAATATCATGGACTTTGGCAACAATGCATACGCAAAACCAGCCACAGCATTGAATATTTTACGTGAAACCGTAATGGGTCGTGAATTGTTCGATTATGCTTTTAAAGAATACGCACGTCGTTGGGCATTCAAACAACCCTATCCGGCCGATTTCTTCCGTACCTTGGAAGATGCATCTGGTGTAGATTTGGACTGGTTTTGGAAAGGATGGTTCTATGGAGTTGAGCCAGTAAATCAATCGATTGAAACCGTAGAATGGTTTGGAATTGATGATCAAAATCCAATCCTTAAAAAACAAAAAGACAAAGAAACCTTTGAAGCAAAGCGTCAGACCATGTCTAACATCCGAAACAAAACGGATATTAAGGAAACGGTTGTTGAGAAAGAAAAAGACATGAATGATTTCTACAATACGTATGATCGTTTTGCTACGACGGATGAAGAGAAAAAGAAATACCAAGATTATTTAAGTTCATTATCTGAAGAGGAACGTAATTTGGTACTTTCTGGAAAGAATTTCTATGTGGTAAACTTCAAAAACAAAGGTGGCTTACCAATGCCTGTGATTGTGAAATTGCAATTCGAAGATGGAACTGACCAAGTACTTCGTTTCCCTGCCGAAATATGGAGATTGAATGATGTGGGGGTTAAGAAAATCATACCTACCGACAAAAAAGTTGTTAAATGGACGCTAGACCCATTTTATGAAATAGCAGATATTGACACAGACGACAACAGTTTCCCACGTGAGCCTGCACAACCCACTCGAGTTCAATTGTTCAAAATGCAAAGAAATGCAGCTCCGAATCCAATGCAGCAACAAAACCAACGCAATGGTGCGGGGGCGATTGGAGGGGCGAAGAATTAAATTATGAGTTATGAGTTATGAGTTATGAGTTATGAGTTATGAGTTATGAGTTTTGAGTTATGAGTTATGAGTTATGAATTTTTCAAAATTACGTAAACATTAATTTCAAACTAGCTACAGCAAGCACTAATGCCAACACAATTTTAAGCCAAAATGGGGATGCTTTATTAGCTCCCCAACGGGCTCCTAAAAATCCACCAACGGTTGCAATACCTACTAAAAACATCAGTTCATTGTGAGCAAAAGGGACCCATTTTTTTAGACCAAATAATCCTGATATCGAATTTACTAAAATAAATAAAGCTGATACTGTAGCTGTTTCTTTCATATTTGCCCAGTTTAACAATAGCACAACTGGACTCAAAATAATTCCTCCACCAATACCAATCATTCCAGATAATAGTCCTATTCCAGCTCCAACTAAAACCCCAGCCCAAATAGGTACTGCTACTGTTTCTTTGGTAGATTTGGTTTGAAATAATAAACGGATGATGGAAAGAATTAAACAAACTGCTAAAATTTTCTTGTATAAAGAATCTGCAATTGGCCACTGAGCACCAATATAGGCCATCGGTATAGAACCCAATGCAAAAGGCCAAAAATTACGCCATTTGAAATAGCCTTTTTGATAAAAACTATAAGCCGCCAAAAGCGAAACTGATAAATTAAGCACCAAGGAACTTTGCTTCATTAAGACTGGCTGAACTGCAAACAAAGCCATCACCGCCAAGTAACCACTTGCCCCTCCATGACCTACAGAGGCATATAAAAAGGCCATCAGGCCTATCAAGATTAATAGTAAAATAAAAGATGTACCTAAAACCATGTTAAATAAATAAACGTATATAAATGTATAATTTTTGCCAATTGGGAACCCTAATTCTATTTTGCTTCAAATCTTCAACACTTGCCTTTTTTACTTTTTCTAGCAGGCAAACGTAATAATTGTATGCAAGCATAACACCTTTTTTGGCATTTTGAGGCAATTTTTGGATTCCTTCAAGGCCTTTTTTGAAATCTTTTTCGATATCTTGTTCAATCGACTTTTTATCAGATTCCATAAAATTTTCGTAATCCAATCCTGGAAAATAAATCCGACCCCTTTCTTCAAAATCAGATTTGATATCTCGTAAAAAATTGATTTTTTGAAAGGCTGAACCCAAGGCACAAGCCTCACCTTTTAATTGTTCAAAAGTTTGATCATCGCCTTTACAAAACACTTTCAAACACATTAATCCAACCACCTCAGCAGAACCATAAATATATTTTTCGTACTCCGATTGATCATAATCTTTTTTCGACAAATCGACCTCCATCGAATAAAAAAATGCCTCAATATATTCCAAAGGGATTTTATAGGTATTAACTACCTCCTGAAATGCCTGTAAAATGGGATTTAAACTTATCCCTTTTTCAATAGACTGATAGGTATCTTTTTTAAATTGGTCAAATAATTCTGCTTGATTAAACCCGTAAAAAGTATCAACTATTTCATCTGCCACGCGCACAAATCCATAAATTGCATAAACTGGATCATGCACTTCCTTAGCTAGACAATTTATTCCAGAAGAAAACGAGGTAGAATAGGCATTTGTCAACACCTTACTACAAGCCACAGAAACCTTATTATAAAGATTAATCATTCAATTCGTCATCTAATTGTTTAGCAACTACTAATCCGGAAATCAAAGAAGGTGGCACACCGGGACCTGGTACAGTCAATTGACCTGTATAATACAAATTCTTTAATTTTTTATTCTTCAAAGAGGGTTTAAATATAGCAGTTTGCATCAAGGTATTTGCCAATCCATAAGCATTTCCCTTAAATGCATGATAGTCTTTCTTGAAATCTTTGTGGGCATAAGAGCGCTTATACACGATATGATTTCTTATTGTCTCACCGCAAAATTCTTCTAATCTGGATATCAATAAGTCAAAATACTTTTCTCTTATTTCTTCGGTATCTTTTAAATCTGGTGCTACCGGAATCAATAGAAATAAATTCTCCATTCCCTCTGGTGCAACTGAATCATCCGTCTTTGAAGGTGCGGAAGCATAAAACAATGGATCTGAAGGCCATTTGGGATGTGTATATATTTCATCCGAATGAATTTCAAAATCCCGATCAAAAAACAAATTATGATGCTTTAATTTGGGCAATTTTTTATTGATCCCTAAATAAAATAGTAAGGATGAGGGTGCCATAATTCGGCTATCCCAATAGTGTTCTGAATAATTGCGATATTTTTCTTTCAGCAATTGCTCCACATGGTAATAATCAGCACTTGCCACTATAGCATCAGCTTCAATGGTTTCTTTTCTAGTAATTACTCGAGAAATTCGAGAATTAGCATACTCAAAACCTGTTACCTCATCAGCCAAATGAAAATTTACCCCTTTTTCTTTTGCCAATGATACCATTCCTTCAACAATTTTATGCATACCGCCCATTGGGTACCAGGTACCTAATTTAATTTCTGCATAATTCATCAATGAATAAAGCGCAGGAGTATTTTTTGAAATGGCACCTAAAAACAAAATAGGAAACTCTAATAATTTCAATAAAGTTGGATTTTTAAAATACTTTCTAACATGAGCATGAAAAGATGCAAAAACATCCATACGGATAGCATCCCTGAGCAATTGAAAACTCATAAATTCCTTGTATTTCAAGGAAGGTTTCCATACGAAGTCTTTTATTCCAACTTCATATTTATATGCTGCTTGTTGTAAAAAAGCTTCTAATTTTTCTCCTGCACCCAAATCTATTTTCTCAAACAAAGCCTTTAACTCTTCAAAATTTGCTGGCATATCTACCACCTCTCCCCCATCTAAAACAACAGAATAAGAAGGATCTAATCGAACCAAATCATAATAATCACTTGTTTTTTTACCAAACCGTTCAAAATATTGGTCAAAAATATCTGGCATCCAATACCAACTTGGACCCATATCAAATACAAACCCATCTTGAGAAAAAACGCGCGCGCGCCCTCCTAAGGATTCATTTTTTTCAATCAAGTGAACATCATAGCCTCTTGAAGCTAATTCAGTAGCGGCAGATAAACCGGAGAAACCTCCACCAATAATTATTACTTTTTTCAAATTTCTATTAAATACTATTCCAATTTAAGCATTTTTGTCGACCAAAATAGTCAATTCATGGTCAAAATTATTTCAACAATCTTTAAAAGAAATTTCAAAACAACTTATTCCTTAAAAATGTGGTAATTTTATACTTTGGCTACAAAAGTCAATTTTACCAAATGTTAAAAAAGTTAGTATTCTTTCTTGTTCTAATTTTGCTCAATTTTGGAGGTTTTAGCCAAAACTGTCAAATTAGTTTAAAAGGCATAGTTCTTCAAAAATCGAACAAAGAATCAATTCCGGGTGCCGTAGTATATCTCAAAGGAACCAAATTTTATTCCCAGACTACAAATCAAGGGAACTTTTCCATTCAAAATATTTGCCCAGGAACTTATACCATAGTTTGTGAAATCAGTGGATTCTCAAAATTTGAAATGGGCATTGATTTAAAATCCAATACTTCACAAACCATTTTATTAAATGAAAAAATTGAAGAATTGGAAGAGGTTACTGTTCATGGCCACGAAACAGAGCACACAACCCAAATGTCGAGCCATCTGACTGAACAGGAAAAAAATGAACGCAGTGGATTGAACCTGGGAGAAATGCTAAAATCTGTAGCTGGGGTTCAAAGTTTACAGACAGGGAGTAGTATTTCAAAACCTGTAATTCACGGAATGCACTCATCAAGGGTTGTCATTTTAAATCAAGGAGTGCGTCAGGAAGGTCAACAATGGGGTAGCGAACATGCTCCTGAGATTGACCCCTTTGTTTCTAAAAATATTCAAGTAATTAAAGGTCCTGCCGGACTACGTTATGGCGGAGATGCCATTGGAGGTATTGTCATGATGGAACCTGACCCATTACCAGATACAGTGAAGTTGGGTGGACAGATACAAACCGTTTATTTTACCAACGGAAGGCAATATGTAGGATCTGGATACTTAGAAGGGACTATTTCAGGCATTAAAGGCTTAGCTTGGCGAGTTCAAGGCACTTTAAAGAATGGAGGAAATATCAATACTGCCAATTATTATTTAGCCAATACGGGGGTTCGTGAACAAAATTTTTCAACAGAAATTGGCATAAAACGTAAACTTTGGGCTAGTAATTTTTACTTCAGTCGGTTCCATTCAATCATTGGTATTTATGCCGGATCTCATATTGGAAATGTTGGAGACTTAGAAAATGCCATTGAGCAAACAAGTCCACCTGCGGTTTTTACTCCAGAAGAATTTACCCGAGATATCGATCGCCCGAATCAAGACGTTATCCATCAAATGTTGAAATGGAAAGGTCAATATAAAATTGGTAATAACAATTATTTGAGAGGAAATTTAGCCTTTCAATTAAATGACCGATTGGAGTTGGATGTTTTACGAGCAGGCAAAAATGTAAATACCCTGATGTTCGATTTGAAGACTCTATCCGGCGAATTATTATACGAAGAGACAGGAATGGATTCACCTTGGAAGGGCCAATTTGGCTTAACCTTTCAAAACCAATCCAATTTAACTTCGGGACCCGATATTCGTACCCCAACTATTTCAAATGGTCTTTTACCCAATTATTACCTTAATTCATTTGGACTTTTTGGAATTGAAAAATTAATTAAACCCAAGTATGAAATTGAATTAGGCCTCCGATTTGATTCCAAAAATTTTGAAACACATCGGGTAAGGGTAAGTAACACTCGACAATTTTTTCAAGATTTTAGAAATTATTATGGAATTTCAGCAAGTATTGGTGGCACTTATCGCTGGTCAAAATTCTTTGAACAACATTTAATACTTGCCCAGGCATTTCGTCCACCCAATGCAAGTGAATTATTTTCAAATGGAATTCACCATGGTGCAGCTGCCTATGAAATTGGAAATCCATTTTTACAAGGTGAACAGGCAAGAAATATTAGTTTAACTTCCTATTATCAGGATGAGAAATTAGAAATTGAACTTGGACTTTACACCAATTTTATCAATAATTTTATCTATCTGCGCCCATTAATTCAACAAGGAATTCCAATATATTTTATCACTGTACGAGGTGCATTTCCTGGATTTCAATATGAGCAAATCAATGCCAATTTCTCTGGTTTTGATAGTAAAATCAATGTGCATTTTTCACCTAGATGGAGCCTTCAGCAAAAAATTGACATCGTAAATGCAAAGGATACTCAAAACAATCAATACTTGGTTAATATTCCACCATATAGGTACGATATTTCTTTGAAATACACCTTTCCAAGCGACAAACAATATGTAAGCCTTGGCCTAACCCGAGTGGATAGACAAAATCGTGTTGAGGAAAATTCAGACTATTTAACACCACCTCCTGGCTATCAATTAGTGGAAATCAATTGGGGGCTCAATTACAAACAATTCGACTTTGGAGTACGAGTAAGTAATGCACTAAACAGCGCATATCGCGACTACATGAACAGATTCAGGTATTTTACCGACGACCAGGGCAGAAATATAAGTTTTCGATTGCTTTATAAAATTCCTAACGTCTAAGCCAAGATTCAGGATTTTGTCGAACCGTGTTTTTCCAAACTTGGAAATTGATCTCAGCGGTTCCATCCTCATCTGAAGCGACAGAACCAATTCGTTGACTGGTACGAACTCTTTGTCCCGCACTTACAGAAGCATTTGCTAATTTAGAATAAACAGTGAAATAATCACCATGTTGAATAGCAACAACTGTACCTAATCCAGGAATACTTACAACAGACATTACTACCCCTTCATATACTGCATGAACTGGCGCTCCAGGTGAAGTTTGAATATCTACCCCATTATTGTTAATCATAACACCTTTTAACAAAGGGTGTTTGTGGACACCGAAATGGTCTGAGATGAATCCGCTAGGCACTGGAAAGGGCATTCTTCCGCGCAATGCACCAAACGAAGAGGCTAATTTAGCTTCATCTGCATTCATATAATAGGTATTTCTTTCCAATTCAGGCTCTTTTTCAATTTTTGGTTGAGCAGCTACAGGTTTGGGAGATTCCTTTTCTGGCGATTTTGCACTTGGTTTAGAAGGTTCTGCCTTGGCAACTTCAGCCCCAGAATTTGAAGAAGACTTTTCAGGAATTTTTATAATATCGGTATTCAATTTTGGCAAAGAAGGTTTTGAAACCGCCAATTCTTTTGCTTTTTTTGTTTCACGTAAACGACGTTCGCGCTCAATACTTTTACGAATTTCTGCTTGAACAATTGAGGCAATTAAATTGTCTAACTTTCTATTGGCCAATTTTTTGCGCTCTAATTCCGTTTTCAATTTCTTTTCTTGTTGAGTAAGAGCAGTTACAACCTTATCCTCCTTCACCTTCAAAACTTCTAATTTCTGCTTTTCCTTTTCCTTTTCAACAATAACCTTTTTTTCTTCCTCCTTTTTGAAAACAACCTGTTGCTTTTTGGTCATCAAGTCTTTACGTGTAGTAAAAATTTTATGTGCCTGTTCTTTCCTATTGGTTGTAAAATGTCTCAAATAATCGATTCGTTTGATGAAATCACTATACGTTTTAGACAACAACAAAAATGCCATTTTGTTATAAACTGTGGATGTTTTTTGAGCCTCATATAACATGACAGCATAGGCTTTTTTCAAGCGTTCCAACTTCGCCGCCAACAAATCACTTTCATGCGTTAAATGCTCTGCTTCTTTTTGCAAAACCTGTTGATTTTCATTTAATACATTGATTTGTTTTTTCTGAACACCAATTTGCTCTTTCAATACATTCAATTTTCCAATAGAAACATTTTTCTTTTTGGAAGTTCTAGAAATAATTGAATTCAATTCCTTTATTTTAGCCAAATTATCCTTTTTCTGTTGCTCCAATTGCGTTTTCCGATCAGTTTGCGCACAAACAACTATATTGAATAACAAGAAAATTCCTACGATATAATGTCTCACCTTTACTTATTTTTTAGGTATTTTTCAGGCACTTTAAACGGAAATGCAAGTGGGGTTTCCAACAATTCCACCTTTGAATACTTGATACTTATTATGGTCTTTTTTAACTCATTTTCCTTATTTTTAACATCAAGGGTGATTTGACTAGAAAACGGAAAAAGAGATTGATTTATTTGAGAGAAGTCTTCAAAATCTAATTGCATTTTGTTTTCAGAGGCATCCTCCTTCATCAACAATTTCTTTAATTTTCGGTTCGGGCCAACAAAATTGTCAATTTTTACCTTGCCTTCTTCCTGTTGAATTATGAAATTTTCATTTTCTCTAATTACTCTAGAATTATTCTTTTTAAAAGGTTCGTTACCAATAATTAAAGATTGAATAATACCAAAATCGACCTTGAATCCAAGCATAGTGCTCAAACTATCATATGACCATGATAAATACTTGTCGTTGATTTTATCATAAAATTGTACCTTTTCCTTTGTAAATAACCCATTAGCGCCAGAAATCATTGACACTGAAATATTCATCCAAATGATACTATCTTTTTTGGCGCGGATATCAACCGTATAATTATCTGTGTTTTTATCAGATTTCCAAGAAACCTTAGATTTGGCCTTCAAATAGGTGAAACTTAATTCGTCCAAAATATTTTTAGAATCAGTAACAGGCTCAACTAAACTAGACTTTTCTGGTTCAACTGCCTTCAAAGAGTCGACAGATCGTATTACTTGCAGAGATTGAACTTCAGTTGAGTCTGAAAAAGTTTGGGGGCTAAGTGTCTGTTTTGCGCAGGAAGTCAAGACTAACATGGCAAAAATAAAATAGAATCCAGTAAATTTAGGCCTTTTAACAAGATACATAAATGTAAAATTACCTCAATTTTCAATAAAATCTTTCTTTTGGATTTTTTTCTCCAAGATTTTATCCGAATTATCTTTTTTAAAGGCTTCTTTCCAATATTTCAAAGCCTCCTTGGGTTTATTTAATTTAAAAAATACATCGCCCAAATGCTCAATAATTTCAGCGGAAGGATTTTCTGAAAGTTGAAAAGCCTTCAAAATAAAAGTATAGGCAACATCATATTTACCCATTTGAAAGCAAACCCAACCATGCGTATCCAAATAGGTTGGCTCCTCTGGCAATGCATCGATCAACTTTTTAGACATGTTATATGCCTTTTCAAGATTCTCTTTGCGCAAGGATAAAAAATAACTGTAATTATTCAACACATGGTCATCTTCTGGATTTTCTTTCAATGCTTTTTCGAATGCCTCATCAGACTCCAACATTTTATTTACAGCATGGTAGGCATCACCTAACATGGAATAATAATTGACATAAAATCCCATTCCACTTGTCAAAAATGGCAAACCAGCTACTAAAGTCTTTATTTCCTGTTCGGTTTCTTCGCGATTGGCAAGAACAAATCCTTTTTGAAAAAAGAAAAAAGGATTACTCGGGAAAACGGCAAGTGCACGCTCTGCATGTACCAAAGCAGAATCCTTTTGTTCCATTTGCATATCTAAGCTAACCAATTCTGCAAAGGCTTCTGGGTGCTTACTGCCCAAATTGATGGCCTGTAAATATTTTTCTTGGGCTAATTTATGATCCATATTTTGTCGAGCAATTTCTGCCGACAAATAAACAATTTCTGCATTTTGAGGAAATTTATCCTCAATGGCCTTGCTTAAAGGTTTTAGTTGAAAACTATCCTTATTTTTGGCTAAACCTTTCATAAAATCTGCCAAAAAATAACCATAAATCTCTGCATCAATTCGTTCATCGGAGAGCGATTCCTTTAATAAATTTTCAACTTCTTGATATTTTCGAGAAGCCAATTTATTATTCGCTTTGATCAAATCAATTTGTTTCATACCAGGATATAGACTTTGCAGGGAATCCAACACGGGCATATATTGAACACTGTCGGCCGGATTAAAATACTCCAATAATGGCCAATCGAGTAAATTTTCTTCAGGAAAATTCTCTAAAAATGGAATGGATGCAGCCGCAAATTCTTTAAACCGCTTCTGCTTCAAATAAATAAACTGTTTGGTTTTTATAATTGCTGGAAACTCGCCAATGTAGTGATTGGATTTCTCTAGAGCCTTTAATGCCTCCTCCCCTTTCTCCAAAAACAAATAAGCTTGAGCCAAACGAGTATTCACTTCAGGTTGAGATTCATCAAATGCCGAAATTTTAGTCAACACCTCAATGGCCTCATTAACTTTGTTTTTTTTCAGCAACAAATCGGCATAAAACAAACCATAATCTAAGGAAGCTGGGGAAAGTACATGCGCTTTCTCGGCATACAAAAAGGCATTGGATTCATTGGATAAAATTGCATTTGCTTTGGCCAAGTAAAAATACAATCCTGGATCATTTTTCTTTTCACTGACTAAAGATTCCCAAATGAGCAGCGCTTCTTGGTAATCTTCCTTCAAATAAAATCGCATGCCTTCTATAAATTGACTTTCGATGTCTCGAGTATTTATACGCGGCAAAGTTTTTTTTTGGCCATTAGAAACAAATGAAACCATCAATATAAATAACCAAAAAATTCCCTTATTTATCTGCTTCATTTCAATTTTTACCAAAACTCAACAAAGTTTCATTCACCAAACTCCTATATTTTTCCGCTCCTTTCAAATTCCAATGTGAATCTGAACGATAAAAATTTTGTTCTGCATTTTTCGACAAAACTGGCAAAACATTCACAAAGCTTAGCCCTATATTTTTATTTGTTGACAAAAAATCAAATAAATCATTGGCCTTTCTTCCCTTTTCCAAAACCCTCACCGGATTCGGTATAATTGTTAAGCACACTTTATCAAATCCATTTTTTAAATAATAGGAATTGATTTGGTTTAATTGCTTTTCTAAGGAAACTTTTTCCATTTCACTTAAATAAGAAAATGAATTTCCTACCTGACTACCTTCTACGGTTTCTGACAAATACATAAAGGATCCATCAGAAGAATACCGGACACCAGGTATTTCTTTTTTCAAGAAGTCCTTCCAAATATAAGTTTTCAATTCTTTGAATGGCCTAAAAAATGCATGATCAAACAAAATAGCTTCTAAATTATTTTCCACTAAAAATGGATTTTCTTCGTTTAAAGTGGTACCCGATTTTTCAGGAGATAAACGTTTTTTGGTAAAAGATAATTGCAAATGATCAAATGCATTTCGTTCAACAACCTCAATCAGCAATATCCTTTTTCGATTACTTTTTGGAGGTATTTGCAAATTTGTTTTATCCGACCAACGAACAAAATCAAATTGTTTAATTCGTTCAAAGTTATTGGCATTAGTTTGAAAAAAACTATAAAAATAACTATCTCCCAGCATTACCAAATCTAAATCCTTTGAATCTACAACAAAGCTATCCAACAATTTTAAGGTATTTTCAGGTTTGGGTATTCTAAATTTAGCATCATTCGAAAGTCCATAAAGATCCCCGTATTGATATCTGGTAGATGCAAATACGCCACCATTTTCTCCAAAAAAATGGGCTGTTCTTTTTAACAATTCAGGACTGTAACAAATTAAAAGCAACAGACTTGAAAAAATTAAAATAAAATATGCACCAATTTTTTTCATATTAAAACTGGAAATAAATAAACTGCTTGGCATTGAACACGCCAAACAAATATATAACAAAAATGGCAAGGCTTGCTTTAAACCAAAATCCCCCTGCTGGCCACTTTAATTTACCCTTATCAACTAAAAATAAGCCCCCTATCAACAAACAAGAAAAGCCAATTTCTCGCAAAGAAAAATTGCTCTGAAATGGTAATTGCCAATTATGCCAAAGGCCTTCAAAAAACAACTTGATATCTGAAATATGATTTAAGCGAAAGAAAACCCAGGTGAAATTAACCAACAAGAAAGTCCAAATTTGATAAACTAAAACTCCAAATTTAGATTGCAAATTAGCTACCGATAAAGATGGAAAAATGCGATTTATTTGCAAGCCCACAATTTGTAAAATGCCATGTAAGATTCCCCATATCACAAAATTCCAATTCGCACCATGCCAAATTCCCGACAATAAAAATACAATTAAAATATTTCCATACCATTTTGGAATAGAAACCCGATTCCCCCCTAAGGAAAAATATACATAATCTTTGAACCAGGTACTTAATGAAATGTGCCACCTTCTCCAAAAATCGGGTAAGGATTTGGCTAAATACGGAGCATTGAAGTTTTTCATTAAATCAATACCCATCACTTTAGAGGCACCAATGGCAATATCAGAATACCCCGAAAAATCGCAATAAATTTGGAAGGAATAAAATATTGAAGCCAGCAATAAGGAAAAAGAACTTTGATTTGAAATATCAGAATAGGTAAAATCAACAAACTGTGCTAAACGATCTGCGATGACCACTTTTTTGAACAAACCTTGCAGCATTTGCAAAATTCCGGAATGAATTCTAGCTTTATCAATGGTATGTTTTTGATAAAATTGGTGAATTAAATTTTGGGGACGCTCAATAGGTCCTGCCACCAATTGTGGATAAAACATCACATACAAACTATAAATCCCAAAATGCCTCTCTGCTTTTTGATTACCACGATATACCTCAATCGTATAAGACATGGCTTGAAATGTATGGAAAGACAAACCAATCGGCAATACTATTTCCCAAGTTGGCCAATGTAAATCACTACCTAAAAGATGTGAAAATTTGACAAAAATATCTCCCGCAAAAAAATAATATTTAAAGACGGCCAAAACCCCAACATTGGCTAATAAACTAAGTGACAAAAAAGCTTTCCGTTTTGCGCCTTTTGCATTTTCAATTAGTATGCCAGCATAATAATCGATGAGAATTGTAAAGCCCAAAATAAGAATATATTCGGGCTTAAAAATCATGTAAAAATAGCATGAAGCTATCAACAAAAGTACCCAACGAAATTTATGGGCCAATAAAAAATAGGCAGATGTTACAATTCCAAAAAATACTAAAAAGTGTAAGGAATTAAATACCATATTTTATTTTCGAATTTGGACGAATAAATTCACATCTTCCATATTCACTTCTGTTGCTCCTTCCAATTGGTTCTTCCATTCAATATCCAATGCCTGAACCTCTTGAGAAATATAGCTTTTAAACTCGTTAATACTTTCTTTCCAATCCAAAGGACCTTCTTGAATAGTGATATAAATTTTATCCGTCACTTCAAAACCTGAATCTTTTCTCAAATTCTGGATTCGATTCACAAACTCCCTAGCCATCCCTTCGCGAACTAATTCAGGGGTAAGCTTATTATCCAAAGCGATGGTCAATCCACCTTCAGATGCCGTCAAATAACCTGGCATATCTTCCGTCATAATTTCAACTTCTGCCAAACCGATTTCAAATCCATTCATTGTTACAACAGAATTTGCTTCTAAATTGGCTAAGGTTTCTGCATTCATTTGGGAAATTAAATCTGCCACTTGCTTCATATCTTTTCCAAACTTAGGACCTAATGCTTTGAAATTTGGTTTCACTTTTTTACTCAAAACCCCTGAGGCGTCATCTAAATAATTCACCTCTTTCACATTTACCTCTGTTTTGATCAAACCATCCACACGGCGAATTTGCTCACGGGTTTGTTCATTCAATACAGGCACTAAAATTTGTGCCAATGGTTGTCGAACCTTTAATTTATGGGTCTTTCTTAAGGAGTGTACCAAAGAACAAATTCTTTGTGCTAAATCCATCGATTGCTCCAAGGATTCATTTTGTAAACTTTTATTTACCTGTATAAAATCTGATAAATGTACAGATTCTTTTCCTGTCAAATTTTTATACAACCACTCACCATAAAATGGCGCAATTGGCGACATCATTTGTGCCACTGCTTCCAAACAAGTATACAAGGTTTGGTAAGCCGCTATTTTATCATCACTTAAGCCATTTGCTGCTGATTCCGGATTCCAAAAACGACGTCTCGACAAACGAACGTACCAGTTAGACAAATGATCACAAACAAAATCTTGAATTGCACGACCTGCTTTAGTTGGTTCATATTGTGCATAAGCCTCGTCAACCTCTGCAATCAAGGTCATTAATTTAGACAATACCCAACGATCTAATTCTGTCAAATTTGCCTCATTCAGTGAACCTAATTGTTTCGGATCAAAACCATCCAAATTGGCATAAAGAGCAAAGAAATTATAGGTATTTGTTAAGGTTCCGAAAAACTTATTTCGAACCTCTGTGATACCAGCTAAATCAAATTTTAGGTTATCCCACGGTTGAGCATTGGTAATCATATACCAGCGAGTAGGATCTGCACCGTATTTTTTAAGGGTTTCAAATGGATCAATTGCATTGCCTAAACGTTTAGACATTTTATTGCCATTTTTATCCAAGACCAATCCTGTAGAAACTACATTTTTGAAAGCTACCGAATCTTCCACCATACTTGAAATGGCATGAAGTGTAAAGAACCAGCCTCTTGTTTGGTCAACCCCTTCTGAAATAAAATCAGCTGGATAATTAGCCTTAAAAATCTCTTGATTTTCAAATGGATAATGCCATTGCGCAAAAGGCATCGCGCCTGAATCAAACCACACATCTATCAAATCTGCCTCTCTGCTCATAATTTGGCCATTAGGACTGATTAAATAAATATCGTCGACGTACGGGCGGTGTAAATCGGCTTCTCCTTTGGCAGCCGCCGCAAGGAAAGCTTCATTTCCTTTTATTTGGCCTGCATCCAATTTACCTGATTCCAAAGCTTTTTTCAATCCTGCTAGTAAATCGGCTAAAGAACCCATACACACTTCTTCGCTCTCATCTTCAGTTCTCCAAATTGGAAGTGGGGTTCCCCAATATCTTGAGCGCGACAAATTCCAATCCACTAAATTCTCTAACCAATTGCCAAAACGACCCGTACCGGTTGATTCTGGTTTCCATTGAATAGTTTTGTTTAAAGCAATTAACTTATCTTTTACAGCAGTTGTTTTGATAAACCAAGAATCCAATGGATAATATAAAACAGGCTTGTCGGTCCGCCAACAATGTGGATACGGGTGATCGAATTTCTGTACATTGAACGCCTTATTTTCCGTTTTCAATTGAATGGCAATTCGTTCATCAACCGATAAATATTTATCTCTTCCCTGCTTTGCCTTTTCAATCTCTTTTTCTTCCTCACTCAAATAGGCTTCCTTTACAAATTCCAAGGCATAATCTGTCACTTCTTTCACAAACTTACCTTGTCGATTCACTAATGGTACTTCTTTGCCATTTTCATCCTTTACAACTATGGCTGGAATTCCATTTTGTTGGGCTACTCTAAAGTCGTCTGCACCAAAAGTTGGAGCTGTATGGACTATACCTGTACCATCTTCGGTAGTTACGAAATCTCCTAAAATCACACGAAATGCTGGCGCTTCCGGCTGAACATAAGCCATCAATTGCTCATATTCTACACCTTCTATTTCACTTCCTTTAAAGGTTTTTAAAATCTGATAAGGAATAGCTTGAGGCTTTTTATCTGCAGCAGCAAAGGCATCAAAATCTCCATTTTCAGCCTCAGCTTTAAAATAATTTTTTATCAAATCTTTTGCCAAAACAACATTGACAGGCAAAAATGTGTAGGGATTAAATGTCTTTATTAAAACATATTCAATGTTTTTCCCCGCTGTTAGGGCAGCGTTAGAGGGCAAAGTCCAAGGGGTAGTTGTCCAGGCTAAAATGTAAACCTCTGAACCTGCAGCATCAAACAAGAAAGTTGATTTTTCCGTATTTTTCACCTTAAATTGGGCCGTCAATGAAGTATCCTTCACATCTCGGTAACAACCAGGCTGATTCAATTCATGAGAAGAAAGTCCTGTGCCGGCTGCTGGTGAATAGGGCTGAATGGTGTAACCCTTATACAACAATCCTTTTTCGTACAATTTCTTCAACAAATTCCAAACTGATTCAATATACGTTGCATGATAGGTTACATAAGGATCTTCTAAATCTACCCAATAACCCATCTTTTCAGTCAAATCATTCCATTGATCGGTAAATTTCATTACCGTCTCGCGACATTTTTGATTGTATTCTTCTACTGAAATACTCTTTCCAATATCTTCTTTGGTGATGCCTAATTCTTTTTCTACTTGCAATTCAACCGGCAAACCATGGGTATCCCAACCGCCTTTTCTTTTTACTTGTTTCCCTTTTAAGGTCTGGTATCTACAAAAAATATCCTTGATGGTACGCGCCATTACGTGGTGAATACCCGGAGTACCATTGGCTGAAGGTGGACCTTCAAAAAAGGTAAAAGTCGGGTGTCCCTCGCGAGATGTAATTGATTTTTCAAAAATTTCGTTGGATTTCCAAAACGATAAAATTTCATCAGCAACTTGGGCGTAATCAAGATTTTTGTATTCCTTAAAACTCACAGTAATTCCTTTTTAATTTAATTGGTAAAATTACAAAAAATTAAAAAGACTTCCTTGATTATTTTTGCCAAAAAAATCGATTGAAATTTTTCTGAAACAAGATAGAGGTTCCAAAGGTTTGATTAATTTGATAGGAATTTAAAGACCCTGCCAAAGTAGTTTGAACGTTTCTGTTGTAGGCTTTCAAGCGGAGGGTTCCCTCTTTGTTTGCAAACCACTCCATGGCCCAATCCCCTAATAACAATTGTGGACTCGTCTGATTTCTTGCATCGGTAAATCCGCCACTTCTTGTTATTCGTAAACGATCATTCAAATTATAAGAAGCACGCAATTGCAAATTCGATAACAAATCAGTTCCAAAAGTTCCTCCTCCTAGGTATACATCTACATTCAAATCTTTGTCAATCTTTGAGGCTAAGTTCCCTAACTGATTAGAGAGCATCTCTGTAAAATTTCCCATCAAATTCCCCAAAGTCAATCCAGACCCTCCAAATGGCGAGGCCAATTGCCCAAACAATAAAACATTACTAACCTGTTTGGTCAACTCTTGCTCATCCGTTTTAATTCGATTGGCAAATGCAGTTACAGAACCATTAAAGGCAACATCTTTGGGATAATCTCGGATGTTGATGTCGAAATTAATATCCGGACTCAACAACCTATTTTTAACTAAAATAGATACATCCACCGGATATCTTTTTTTGTATTCTGGCAAATGTCCTTTATTGGTTGTATCTAACAAAATTGGAAATAATGAAGCATATTGCGTATAAACGGCCTTAATATCTACTTGGGCACCTAAAGGATCTCCCGACCAAGAAATTTTAGAATTTCGTTCAATGGCAAATTTCTTATTGATGATGTTTTGCAAAGAAAAAGTATAATCTCCCTGCTCAATTTTATAATCCCCATTCATCAAAAATTTACCTTGTTTATCCAAAGTCATTTTAATTTGACCATTTCCATACAAACGCATTAGGTCTCCTTTTTGGGAATCAAACAAGACCTCTCCATAGGCCTCAGGGGTCAAGCGTAAATTCAAATCCAGCTCTATTCCGTCTTGTTTCAATTGAGTACTTACCGTTTCTTTTTTCTCAATCTCATTTTCGGCCTTGATGTATTGGCTAAATAATTGATAATCCTCGGTGCCAGAAGTACCATAATCCCTGTCTAAAGGAATGAACAAACGCGTACCTTTTTCGGTTTTTAAATCGGCAAATACTAACAAATCTTTTAAAGTTCCACTTACTCTAAGGGGACCCGTGCCATATCCTAAACCATAGTAAATAGAGTTCAGACTTCTCTTGGTATTCATCAATTTGAACCGATTCAATTCGGCCTTGACATCCAAGTTAAAGTCTTGTCCTTTCGGAAATTCTACCAACACATTCAATTTAGACTGGTTGCCATCCGTGTCTTTCACGGTCCAGTTATTAGCTACTATTTTTCTAGGCAAAAATTGAACCGTATCTGAAACGGTCAAATTTGTATTCAGGTAGTCAAAGGTTACTCCACCTTTATTTACCCATACTTTTCCTTCCAATTCAGGCTCTTGCAAATGGCCTTTGATTTTTATTTTACCTAATGCGGTTCCCGTTAATCCAGAAAAAACACCTTCTGTAAAGGGTTCTAAAATTTTCAAATCTGTCCGATTCAAATCTGCTTGCAAATCTAATTTTTGTTCGCCGCCACTGGGTTTATACAAACCTGTAACCGTCAAAACGGTGGAGTCCATTCGAGTTACATTCATATTCAAATCCATAGCATTTACCTCTGAAGAGAAGTTTCCAATGGCCTGCACATTTCCTATATAAACCTTCCCAAAATGCAAAGAATCTATTTTAAACCAAGAATCCATTTCAGAATTTTGGTACCAATTTTTTAAATTCAATTCGCCATTTAAAACGCCTGTAGATTTCACCTTAAATAATGGCCCTAAGGTAGACAATTGAAAATTATTTGCTTGCAAACTTAATATAGCAGAAGAGTCTTTCGACAATCGTCCGTTCATAGCAATCGACTGATCTTGATTGCTCAAATACAAATTTTCTGCCTTCCAATCACGGCCCATCAAACTCAATTGATTTCGTGGATCAATGGCCCAATCTTGCCCCAAAATCCGGAAATAAGAATCTTTGAATTTTAATCCAAAACCTTCATTTTCAAAATCCCAAGCACCCGTCAAATGAGCAGAATTTTCCTCCCCTTGCTGCTTTAAATCCACATTAAAATTGATCCGGTTTTGATCCCACAAGGCATCCACTTTCAGCAATTCGGTAGGTGATAAAAAGTTTAATTTTTGTTTTCTCGACTGAAATAACAAACTGCTTGACAACTCAGGAGACCCTAAAAACTTAGAGCTTTGGGAAGAAAAAATAGTTTGATAAAACTTATATGCTCCAAAAACTAGCGTATCTGGATAGGCCTCCAAACTCACATTAAATGCTCTTGCCGAATTAACTACTCCAAACAATACGGTATTTTTCGACATCTGCATCGTAGGGAACCAGCGATTCAAAATAGGTTGAGGTTCATGTAAGGTAAGCGTAAAATCGGCATTGTATTTTTGAAAAGCATTGGGTTTTGATTCGGCATAATAAGCCAATCTTTCCAATTGATTTTGTTTAAAATACAAACTAATTTCTTTTGTAAATTGCTGCAAATCGCCAATTAATTTACTCGGAACAAAGGTGCCGTCCAATTGGGCAGAAACTATATCTGAGTTAAAATGATATTTTCTTTTACCTGTCTCCGACAAATCTGCATGGAAAGATCCTAGTCGAATTGGCAAATCTGCCATCCCTGGTTTTGACAAAATTATATCATTCATATTCACTTTGCCTTCCAAATCATCGATATCATTCATCAATAAATCCAATTCAAATTCAGAGGCTATTCCCATGGGCTGATCCATCCATTTCAGGGCCTTCAAATCTGCTTTGTTTATAATTCCATTCATTTGATAATGCGCTTTCGAACCCCGCAAATTAACCTCTCCAATCATGTTTCCAATTAAATTAGAATCACGAACCGACACAATCCCTTTAAATAGTTGCTTCTGCAAATTGCCTTTAAGGTTTACCCTTTTGTAGGCATAATTATGAAAATTAATTTCTGAAATTTGCCCATCAAAATCAATTTTAGCTGATTTGTTCGAAAACCCTGTTCCTTTGATATTGCCCTTTAAATCTATGGTTCCCAAATAAGGTTCCAAATCAACCATTTTGCCTAACTTAAATTTGCGCAAATTGATTTGCCCTTCATAAGCAGAAAGTGCCATAGAATCCTTCAAATTCATTTTCACTTTTCCATCCAAAAACCCTAATCCAGTTTTTAGTTTACCAGTGGTAAAAAAATTATTAGGTATACCTGAGAAAGTTCCTGAAAATGCTACAGGACCCAATATTTTCATTTTATTAGCAGCAGAACTTGAAATAAAAACTGCCAAATCATTCGGCAAAAAAACAGAAGAATTCATCTTAAAATCCATCTGGGTTTTAGCTAAATTCGGTAGACCCTTGAACGAAAAATCCCCTCGTAAATTACTTTGTTTGCCAAACTGCATATTGAAATTTCGCAAGCCTAATTTTTCAACTGTGCCTGCCAAATTTCCATTCAATTTATACAATCCAGGATATTGGTACATTGCATTCACAAACCTTCCCAAATCTTCTCCCCGTAAACGAGCAGATTTGAAATTTGCTTGCATAAAAACCTTATGATTCCAGTCGGTTAAATCTGAGAATTTTTTATACGTCATCGTCACCTTATCACCCAACCAAGATTGATTGAAAAATAAATTCAATTGGTCAAAACGCATTTGTTTTTCACAAATCATAAACCTAGTATCCAAACGATGTACCTTGAATTTTGTCAAGGGCTCCAAAGCATGGAACCCCTGGGTTTGCAAACCAAGAGAATCTCCCAAGACCCAAAAATTCTTCACCTTTGAATTGATTTGAACAACAGAAAAATGGGAAATATCGAAATTTTTAGGCGTGCCTAAATTTTTCACTTGATCATCATCCAACAAAAACGTTCCGTTGATTACATCGACCTCTTTGATTTTAAACAAGGCACTTGGTGCATCAGGTTTTGCCTTCGGATCCGAAAGCCATTTGGTAAGTCGAACAATGAATTCATCCATGTTCATTTTACCATCCTTTTTATCAAATATCAAATGAACTCTAGGTTGTACTAATCGGGCGAATTCCATGGTTGGTTTGTTTCCATGAAGAATCAAATCGGTCAAATTAAAATTGACATCTATTTGTTCAATTTTAATCATCTCTTTACCCCAAGGATCTTTAACCTGTAAATTCCAAAAGCTTAATTCATCGAAAAACTTAAATTGAATGCGCTCAAAGGTTAATGGATACCCAATAGCTTGTTCTAATTTGGGAGAAAAATACTTAGCTAATAACGTTTGATTGGCAGGAGCTTTGAGTAAAACTGTTACCGAAAATAACAAGAAAAATACGATCACTAAGAAATAGAGAACCGTTTTTGCCAGTATTTTGATAATTTTAACCATCTTTGCCGAATGATTCTTTTAGCCATCGAATCTTCTTGTGATGAAACTTCTGCTGCTGTAATGGTAAACGGAGAATTGATGTCAAATGTTATTTCGACTCAATTAATCCATACCCAATGGGGCGGTGTTGTGCCCGAACTTGCCAGCAGAGAACATCAAAAAGCCATTATTCCGGTGGTTGAAGAAGCCCTACATAAAGCAAATATAAGCAAAAATCAACTGAATGCGATTGCTTTTACACGTGGACCCGGATTATTAGGTGCACTTTTGGTAGGAACTTCATTTGCAAAATCTCTTGCGCTTAGTCTGAATATCCCTTTAATTGAAGTAAATCACATGCAGGCGCATGTATTAGCCCATTTTATCGAAGAGCCTAAGCCGAAATTCCCTTTCATTTGCCTGACGGTTAGTGGGGGACACACCCAATTAGTTTGGGTTAAATCGGCCCTTGAAATGGAAATCATCGGAGAAACTTTAGACGATGCAGTAGGTGAAGCTTTCGACAAAACTGCCAAGTTAATTGGACTTCCTTACCCCGGCGGACCCCTAATTGACAAATTGGCAAAGGAAGGAAATCCCTTAAAATTTGCATTTCCCATGGGAGAAATCCAGGGTTTAAATTATTCCTTTTCAGGCATAAAGACTTCCATTCTTTATTTTTTACAAAGAGAAACCAAAAATAATCCCAATTTTATTGAGGAAAATAAAGCTGATATTTGTGCATCGGTGCAACATACGCTCATCGAAATTTTGCTAAAAAAAGCCAAACGTGCCATGCGCGAAATGAATTGCAAACAAATCGCCATTGCTGGCGGAGTTTCCGCCAATTCAGGCCTTCGAAACCGTTTGCAGGAAATGGGAAGTAAAGAAGATTGGGATGTATTCATTCCTGCATTTTCTTACTGTACAGATAATGCAGGAATGATTGCCATGGCCGGACACTTCAAAGGTTTAGCCAAAGAATATTGCGGACAGGATGTAAGTCCTATGCCGCGTATGGAAATTTAAAGGCTTCCTATTTTTTCCAGTAATTCAGCTGCATGTGAATCACTCACCGGAATTTCTATTTCACCAATTTTAATTCGTTGGTGCTTAATAGAATTTATTTTGCGAAGATTTACAATGAAAGATTTGTGCACACGCATAAACATAAAATCCACCACACGTGCCTCAATAGATTTCATGGTCATCTTGGTCAATATTGGCCTTTTTTCTCCTTCCAAATAAATTTTAATGTAATCCTTTAGGCCTTCAATATGGGTAACTTGTGGAATAGGTATTTTAACTAATGAGTATTCAACATTTACAAAAAAGAAATCTTCTTTGGAGGCTTTCTGACTGCCAACAACTGACGCATGTTCCGTTTTTTCAGCTAAAAATATTTTATAAGCCTTGTGACAGGCCAAGCTAAAACGCTCCATAGAAACAGGCTTCACCAAATAATCCACCACATCCATTGAAAAACTTTCCACAGCATATTGATCATAAGCTGTAATAAAAATCACCAAGGGTTTATTCGTTAAAGATTGAATAAATTGAGTGCCTAACATACCTGGCATTTGAATGTCTGAAAAAATCAAATCTACTGGCTCCTTGGCCAAAACTTCCATAGCTTCGAAAGCATTTTTACAAGAACCTACTAAATTCAAAAAAGGAATTTGTCGTACATTTTCTTCTACCAATTTACGACCCATGCTTTCGTCGTCCAGCACAATACAATTCATTTTTTCCATATTAAATCTTTTTGTCTAAAGTCATATTTAACTTAACTCTAAAATCTTCACCCTTTTCGCAAATTTCCAAGGTATGTTTTTCAGGATAAAGTAATTGCAATCGCCTGCTCACATTTTTCAAACCAATTCCTGAGCTCGGCTCCTGAGAATCATTATGCGTTACTCCCTTTTGGTTCTGAACAATAAATTCCAAATCTCCATCTTCAATCGAAAAAAATATCTCAATTTTAGGGTTCAAAACTTGATTAATTCCATGTTTAAATGCATTTTCCACAAAAGGAATTAGCAACATCGGCTCAATCATGCAGGCCCGAACAATCCCATTTTCTTTAAAACTAATTTCTACATCCTCGCCAAATCTAACCTTTTGCAAATCAATATAATTTTTCAAATAATCCAATTCCTTGCCCAATGGTATCATCGTTTGATCTGAATCATATAACATATACCGCATCAAAGAAGACAATTTCAAGGTCACCGATTCGGCTTCTTGATGTGCCTTGGTCCTCACCAAATAAACAATACTGTTTAGCACATTGAAAATAAAATGGGGACTTATTTGTGATCTCAAAAAAGACAATTCCGATTTCAATTGCTCTTGAGTTTCTTCTGCTTTAATGGCTTGAATTTTAATAAACTCAAGCAAAAGTCCATAGGTTGAACCAATCCCAGCTATAAGCACTAAAGGAAATAAACCTTGAGGCCCTAAAATATTTCGTTCATCATGTTCAAATTGAATCACGTAAGTTTGAATGAAAGATTCCAAGTAAAAAAAGGCAAGTACAGATAAAACCAATCCGCCCAAGTAGAAAAACACGCCTCTCGTTTTAAATATTTTTGGTACTAAAAATAAGGTAATCCAATAAAAAAGAGGAACAACAACTGACAATTCAATGTAAATATGTTCCGAAAATTCTGGACTTGCATGCGGATGTGGATGGGTATTCTCATGGGGTTGGTGTACTGGACTTAAAAGTGGAAGCCCAATCCACATACTCCAAAGTATGAGATTGAATAATATTTTAAAAGTTGTAATGGTTCTTCGGGAACTCCAAACTTGCCACATAATTGATTTATTCTATACAAAACTACCTATTTAAGTCAATTTAGAAAAAGGTTACATCTCCACAATAACCTAATTTGTCCACATGGCCTATGATAAACATATTTCTTTTTTAGATTTGTAAAAATTTAACACCTAATACAAATGAAAAAATTAGCCTTAGTGATGCTTGTCGGAACTCTGTTTACACATTCAGTTTCTGCCAATTTAGTACAATTATCGGACACTGTTAAAGTAAGTCATAAAAAAGATGAAATGAAAACGCTAGTTGGGGTTGGAAGCAAATTGAAATCTTGGGGAATTTCAGCTGGGCCAATGGCTCAATTTGGATCCATGGGATCACAATCTGGATTTCAGGTTTCTTTCCATGCCAACAATAAACTTTCAATTGGTATGGCAGGTTTGTTTTCAACAAAAAGAAACAATACTCCAATGATTGGTGCTTATGGCCCTGAACTTCGCCAACATTTCATGGGTTTGAATTTAGAATATACACCGAAAGCAAATGCTTTGGTACATTTAAGTTTCCCATTAATGATAGGTACTATTGCCCAAGAAGACCCTTTGGCATATATTCAAAACAGAATAGACCCAACAGGTCAACCTGTCTATGATTTTGTCGATAACATGTACGGCAGAAATGATTTCAATAGACATTATTTAAAATCACTAGGCGTACAACCCGGTATAAATTTAGAAGTAAATTTATTTAAATATGCAAAGTTGTTTGGAGGCCTTAATTACCGTTTTGCTTTCGGAGAAAATGCTAATTCGGATATTCAAGGAGTTTCTGGACAATTTGGATTCAAGTTTGGCGTTTTCAACAAAAAAATCAAGAAATAACCTTTCTACTCTTAATAAACAAAAATAGCCGGGTGACCGGCTATTTTTTTGTTTTATATCTTCTAGAAATTCCGATCTCCGACCTCTCGCTTGCCCAGCATAACCGAGCCCACCATGGCTACAAAGAAAAGAACTGTTACCAATTCAAATGGCAATAAATACTCTGAATAAAGTACCTTTCCTAGATTTTCAACCATCCCATTGTTAGGGTTAAAAGTTGATTCGTCTGGGGTAGGATATTGAATAGTTCTAAAAGCAGCTACCAAAATAACCAATACAGAACCTGCTACAACCGTACCTGCCAATTTGGTTAGGTTGGTTTTAGAATCTGGAATATTCTTTTTCAAATCAAACATCATGATCACAAAAAGAAATAAAACCATAATAGCACCGGCATAAACAATGATATTTACAGCCATTAAAAATTGTGCATTTAACAACACATAATGTCCGGAAATACAAAAGAATGTAAATACCAAATACAATACACTATGAATAGGATTTTTTGAAAGTACAACCATCAATGCGCTCAAAAGCGTTAATCCAGAAAGAAAATACCAATAATTTGAAACTTCCATATTTTTTTATTTCCAACCGTCGCGTAAATAGCGTTGGTCCATTTTTTCAACTAATTTATCTTTTCCGTAAATAACCTCATCTCTTTCAAGGAAGGCTGGAACAATTTTATCATGACGTAGGTAAATTGCCTGCTTTGGACAAGCCTCTTCACACAAGCCACAGAAAATACAACGCAACATATTGATTTCATAAACCTGCGCATATTTCTCTTCACGATACATATTTTCTTCTCCTGCCTTTCTTTCTCCTGCAACCATTGAAATGGCTTCAGCCGGACAAGCAACTGCGCAAAGTCCACAAGCTGTACATCTTTCAGCACCATTTTCATCACGTTTCAAAATATGGTGACCGCGATAAATTGGTCCTAAATATCTTTGTTGTTCAGGATATTTAATGGTTACAGGTTTTTGGAAAAAGTGTTTCAAGGTAGTAGCCATACCTCCCACAATTGCCGGAAAGTACAAACGCTCTGCCAAGGTCATTTCACCTTGCTCCAAAACTTTAGTTCTATTCGTTAATTTCATATTAGGCAATTTTTTTCTTTACAGTTAATTGGTCATAAATGATCAGTCCTAAGATCAACAAAACAAATCCAGCTATACCTGCAATAATTGGCTGACCAGACAAGATACCAATGCCTGTTACTAAAACGTTATAAATAGATAGAGGGATTAAACCTGTCCATCCTAAATTCATTAATTGATCATAGCGGAAACGAGGTAAAGTCCAACGCACCCACATAAATACAAATACAAAGAATAATGCTTTACCAATTAAGGCGCCCGCACCAATGAAGGCAGCCGGAGTTTCACCCAATTTATTTGCTACGAACTCATAACCTGGATAATCATAACCTCCGAAGAACAAGGTTGCCATTACAGCTCCAGAAATGAACATGTTGATGTATTCTGCAAATAGGTAAAAACCTAATTTCATGGAAGAGTATTCTGTATGGTATCCACCAATTAATTCAGTTTCGCATTCTGGCAAGTCAAATGGTGTTCTATTACACTCGGCAAAAGCGCAAACAATGAAAATGATGAATCCGAGCGGTTGGTAAAAAATATTCCAATGTCCATTTTGTTGTGCCTCCACAATTGTTTTGGTGGAAAGCGAGCCAGAGAACATCAAAATGGCAATGATGGAAAGTCCCATAGCCAATTCATAGGAAATATTCTGTGATGCAGCACGTATACCACCCAACAAAGCATATTTGTTATTGGATGCCCAACCACCAATTAAAATCCCATAAACGCCCAAAGAAACGATTCCAAATACCCATAAAATTCCGATATTCACGTCAATTCCTTGTAAATCAAATGTTACTCCGGCAACGGTTACAGTATCACCAAATGGAATAACTGCTGAAGTCATTAGAGCTGTTAACATAGACAAACAAGGCCCCATGATAAACAACCACTTATTGGCATGAGAAGGAATAAAATCTTCCTTCATGAACATTTTAACCGCATCTGCTAAAGGTTGTAAAATTCCGAAAGGACCCGCTCTATCTGGACCCACACGGTCTTGCATAAAAGCTGCAATTTTTCTTTCGAAGTATGTAGAATAAGCTGCGACTCCTAAAGTGATTGCAAACACCACTAGGATAATAACAGCTTTAGCCATAAATAATGTATTTGTAGGTTCCATAGTTTATTTTTCAGCTGCTGGTAAAGATGTTGGAATATTCAAAAAGCTTCTGTCTCTATCATCTTCAATTTGCTTGAAATTCTGAGCAGCATGTTGAATTGGAAAAGCAGGACGAATCAAATTTGCACCATATTTATTTGCAGAAATGACTGAGTTTCTTGAAATCTTAGATGGTCCTTCAATCGTCCAATCAGAGGTCTTTTTCCGATCAAAACGACATGTGTTACAAATAAATTCTAAGGATTCACCCCACTCATTTTTACGGGAAGTAACGCGAATGACTTCATCTCCACGATACCATAAAATCACATTTCCCGAGCATTTATCGCAACTACAATGTGCATCTACTGGCTTGGAGAACCAAACACGACTTTTGAAACGATAGGTTTTATCTGTTAATGCTCCAACCGGACAAACATCAATCATGTTTCCTGAGAAATCATTATCTACTGCTTGTTCGATATAAGTGGAAATTTCGGCATGGTCTCCACGGTGCATAACCCCATGAACACGTCCGTCTGTAATTTGGTCAGCTGTATAAACACAACGGTAACACAAAATACAACGATTTTTATTCAATTTAATATGAGGTCCTAAATCTGTTTCCTCAAATGTATTTCTCTCTTCTACGGTACGCGTTGAGGCAACGCCATGTTCAAAAGAAAAGTCTTGTAAATGGCATTCTCCTGCTTGGTCACAAACAGGGCAATCTAGTGGGTGATTTAACAACAAAAACTCCACTACTCCTTTTCTTGTTTCAATTACCTGCTCATTGATTGCATTTTCAACAATCATCCCATCTTGAACCTGCGTAATACAAGCTGGAACTAATTTAGGCATTGGTCGAGGGTCTTTTTCAGAACCTGCAGTAACCTTAACCAAACAGGCACGACATTTTCCACCTGAGGACTTTAATGGCTCATAATAGCACATTGCAGGCGGGGCAACCTCCGGGCCAATTTTCCTTGCGGCCTGCATGATCGTTGTACCTGCTTCTACCTCAATGGTTATATTGTCTATGGTAACTTTCATATTTGTTTCTTTATAACCTTATTTAAACTAACTCACTTTCTATTTTTTCCCAACGAGCTACAAATGATTGCAATTCATACCCTTTCACTCGTTGTTTTAATTCATTTGAAATTTCTTCTTTTTGTTTCTGAGAAATATTCAATTGTTGCCAAATTAATTCAGCTGCATCGTTTTCTTCTAAATTTTCCACTAACACATTTTCCAAGCCTTCTGAAAAATCTTCAATCCCCCCTGTTCCTCTAAATCCAACTATTTGTAATCCAATGGAAGCCGCCTCCAACATTACCAAAGGGAATGGATCTTCACGTGAAGACAAGAAAAATATATCTGCCAACTCAAAATATGGTCTAGCATCAGATTTTACTGGCACCAAATGTATTTTTCCGTCAGTATCAAACTTTCGAATTTCAGCTTTAATTTCTTCAGAAAATAAATTATCACTAATACCCAACCACACAAAATGCAAATCAGGACTTTTCTTAATCAACATTCTGGCAACTCGGATAAATACATCCGTTCCCTTTCTCCATTCGGCCAAACCACAACCAAAAACTACTTTTGCTTCCTCCGGAATTTCCAATTCCATTCGCAATATCTCAGCAGATTTTGCCTTTGGATTCTTAGAGAACTCCACCATTGGCGACAATAGTGTTATTTTATTTTCATTTATTTGGCACCTTTTTTGAAGAACATCTCCTACTTTTTTAGACACCACCCAAATATGTTTCACTTTTTCGGCTAAAAATTTCAAATCAGCCTCAGAAGCATACATAGACAATGAAAAATCTAATTCATGCACATAGCAAGCAAGATTTGCACGCAAACCTTGAATTTTCTGCATGACATTCAAGGAGGCTACCGTATTGCCAATAATTAACTCAAAACGTTCCTTTCGAAGTTCCCGAATCAATATGGCGATTTCCTCTCTGGATGGTTCTTCAATCACCATTTCCTCTCGTTTGAGAAAAGGTATTTTCTTTAAAATTTTATTTCCTTTATCTCGCTCAACCTGCCAAACCCAAACTTTGGCATATTTTTGGTATTGTTGCAAAAGTACTCCTCCTCTTTCCAACAACAAATAATTCTCAATACCTCTTTTCTTTTGTTCTTTAAGCCAATTCAATAACACAAGCTGTGCTCCAGCT
The DNA here is from genome assembly GCF_004005965.1 of Sandaracinomonas limnophila. GTDB lineage: Bacteria > Bacteroidota > Bacteroidia > Cytophagales > Spirosomataceae > Sandaracinomonas > Sandaracinomonas limnophila. The sequence continues at coordinate 364,289 of NZ_SACY01000003.1, forward strand.
CGGTTTGCATCATGGCCTATAAACAAAATCTTTTTAGACATATCAAAATTAATTAGACCAACTAGCGCCGGGTCTCATATAAACAGCTCCTGGTTTTGTTGCCAATTCTGGGTGCTCAATATGCCATTCAAATTCATCCCTAAAATGTCTAATAGCTGCTGCTACCGGCCAAGAAGCGGCATCTCCTAGTGGACAAATTGTATTCCCTTCAATTTTTTTGGCTACATCCACCAATAAATCTACATCCTCTTTTCTACCTTCTCCACTTTCTATTCGGTGCAACACCTTGTCCATCCAACCTGTACCCTCTCTACACGGAGAACATTGTCCACAAGATTCATGATGATAAAAACTTGCAAAGGTTAAGGTATTATGAACGATACAAGTAGTTTCATCCATTACAATAAATCCGCCAGAACCTAACATGGTTCCTGTTGCAAATCCACCATCAGAAAGTGACTCATACGTCATTCTTCTTTTCTCTCCATTGGCAGTAGTCAAAATTAATTCTGCAGGTAAAATAGGTACAGAACTTCCTCCAGCAATTACTGCTTTTAGTTTATGACCATCTCGTATGCCTCCACACCATTCCTCTGAAAAAATAAAATCTTCAACAGTGATACCTAAAGGAATTTCATAAACACCTGGCTTTTTCACATGTCCTGAAACCGAAATCAATTTCGTTCCTGTGCTTCTTCCTTCTCCTATAGCTGCATAGGCATCGCCACCGTTATTTACAATCCAAGAAGTCGCAGATATAGATTCAACATTATTAACAACTGTTGGGCATTGCCACAATCCTTTTACTGCTGGGAATGGTGGTTTGTTTCTAGGATTTCCTCTTTTACCTTCTAAAGATTCCAATAAGGCTGTCTCTTCACCACAGATATAAGCTCCTCCACCAGGTTGAACATATAAATCCAAATCATAACCTGAACCTAAAATATTCTTCCCCAAAAATCCTTTATCATAAGCCTCTTGAATGGCTTTTTCCAAAATATGGATCACATACATCAATTCACCTCTTACATATATATAAGACGTGTTGGCACCTAAAGCGAAGGACGATACAATCATTCCTTCAATTAAAGTATGAGGACTTTTTGCCATCAAATAATGGTCTTTGAAGGTCCCTGGCTCCGATTCATCCGCATTACAAACCAAGTAACGAGGTACCCCTTCTGGCTTTGCCAAAAAAGACCACTTCATTCCTACTGGAAATCCTGCACCACCACGACCTCTCAATCCGGACTTTTTCACTTCTTCCGTTACCTCATCCGGACTCATATTTTTCAATGCCTTAGTTACTGCTTGATAACCACCGTGCTTCATAAAAACATCGATTGTTTCAATATTGGGGACATCAATATGTTCAGTTAATATTTTCATTCGAACTTATTTTCCTAATTCATCAATAATTTGATCCACCTTTTCTTTGGTAAGGTGCATGTAATATTTTTCACGGATTTGAAATACAGGTCCCCAGCCACATGCAGCCAAACACTCAACTTCTTTGATAGTAAACTTTCCATCAGCAGTTGTTTCACCCGTTTCAATACCCAATCTTTTTTTCAAGTGGTCATATACTTCTACCCCACCCATTAAGCAACAAGGACCCGTTCTGCAATATTCAATCACATGCTCACCCACTGGCTCCAAATGAAACATGGTATAAAATGTCGCCACTTCATAAACCTCCACTGGTTGAATATTTAACAAGCTTGCCACATAGTCCATTACCTCCGGACTACACCATCTCCACTCAGCTTGTGCAAGATGTAAAATTGGCAACAAAGCCGATTTCTGTTTTCCCTCCGGATAACGGGCAATAATTCTTTTAACTAATTCTAAGGTCTCTGCCGGAAAGGCTACCTGTGTTTTCGCTTCCATCCTTTTCAATTATGTATCTAATTCTCCTGCAATCACATTCATTGACGACATCGTAACGATGGCATCTGACAAAGTTGTTCCTTTAATCATTTCTGGGAATGCCTGATAATAAATAAAACAAGGTCTTCTAAATTTCAAACGGTAAGGACTTCTTCCTCCATCTGACAATAAGTAAAATCCTAACTCACCATTTCCACCTTCTACAGAATGATATACTTCCCCTACGGGTGCATCTATCTCACCCATAATGATTTTAAAATGGTAAATCAAAGCTTCCATGTTTTTATAAACATCTTGCTTTTCTGGTAAATAATAATGCGGAGCATCTGCATGGAAAGGACCTTCAGGCAAATTTTTCATTGCCTGTTCAATAATTCGCAGACTTTGCCACATCTCCTCCTGGCGAACCAAGAAGCGATCATAGGTGTCTCCTTTCGTTCCAACAGGCACCTCAAATTCAAAATCTTCATACGATGAATAAGGATTCATCACACGAACGTCGTAATCAACTCCGGCAGCACGTAGATTGGGTCCTGTAAATCCGTAGTTCAAAGCTCTTTCTGCTGAAATACCTCCCACGTTTTGCGTACGATCCATAAAGATTCTATTACGCATTACTAAGCCTTCAAATTCCTTTAAAACCTTGGGAAGGCCTTCTATTACCTTATTTATTTTTTCAATCGCTACTGGAGAAAAATCTCTTTCCATTCCTCCAAAACGACCCATATTCGTAGTCAATCGTGCTCCACACAATTCTTCGTAGATTTCATAGATAAATTCTCTCCACTGAAAAATATATAAAAAACCCGTTAATGCACCAGTATCTACTGCCAAAACTGAATTACAAATGATGTGATCAGCAATACGTGCCAATTCCATCATAATCACACGCATGTATTGTGCTCTCTTAGGTACCTCAATACCTAACAATTTTTCCACAGTCATGTGCCATCCCATGTTGTTGATGGGAGCCGAACAATAATTCATTCGGTCAGTCAAGGTGGTAATTTGGTATAAGGGTTTTCTTTCTGCAATTTTTTCAAATGCTCGATGTATGTACCCTACTGTTTGCTCTGCATCTACAATTGTTTCTCCATCCATGGTTAGGATATTCTGGAAGATACCATGTGTTGCAGGGTGTGTAGGACCCAGGTTCAAGGTTGTTAACTCATTTACATAAGGACCACCTGTTGCCGTTTTGTCGATACCTACATTAGGATTATTTACTAAACTTATTTCCGACATATCTTTTCCGTCTTATCTACCGAATAATTCATCAATTTTATCATGACGCGTAGCATCTTCCACTGGATATTCCTTACGCATTGGGAAGTAATCCATTTCGTCCATATTCAAAATACGCTTTAAATTGGGATGACCCTCAAAAATGATTCCATAGAAATCAAAGGCTTCTCTTTCCATCCAGTTGGCAGTAGCATAAAGCCCTGTAATGGTAGGAAAAACTGGATTTTCGATAGGTGCATACGCTTTAATCCAAATACGCACATTGTTTTCCAAGCTGTGCAAATGGTATATCACACCTAATTCTTGACCTTTTGCATCTGGAAAATGAATTCCAGCCAAATCGGTTAAAAACTGAAATTTAAATGCAGAATGTTGGTATAAATAATGAATCAGGGGAACAATTGTATCTGTTCCTACTGTCACCTGCAAAATACCATGCGATTCACCAATTCCATAAATAGCAGTTTCCCCAAATTGCGATTGAAGGTCTGCGATGATTTGTTGATTTGTAATCTTCTCCATCTTCAATTATTCAATGCCATAAGAGGCTAATAAAGCTTTATATTCGGGAGTATGGCGACGACGAGTCGATTCATTTTTCGCCAATTCCTGAATTTGCATAAATCCTTCTAAAATTTGTTCTGGACGTGGTGGACAACCTGGAACATAAACATCCACTGGAATTACACGATCAATACCTTGCAATACAGAATAGGTATCAAATATACCTCCAGAGCATGCACAAGCACCTACAGACAACACCCAACGAGGTTCTGCCATTTGTAAATAAACTTGCTTAACAACCGGAGCCATTTTCTTGGAAATGGTTCCCATTACCATTAACACGTCTGCTTGGCGAGCCGAAAAACTCATACGCTCTGAACCAAAACGAGAAATATCGTAATGTGCGGCCATGGTTGCCATGAACTCAATTCCGCAACAGGAAGTAGCAAAGGGCAAAGGCCACAAAGAGTTTGACCTCGCCATACCCACTAAATGGTCTAAACTGGTTGCAAAAAATCCTTGCCCCTCAATTCCTGGAGGCGCTTCTGCCAACTGGATATCTGAATTACTCATATTTTGAATTTACTTTGTCTTAATAAATAGGGATTATTTCTCCCACTTTAAAATTCCTTTCTTAATCACATAAACGAAACCTGCCAATAACAAGCCCATAAAAACAGCCATTTCCCAGAAACCTGTCCATGACAATTGCTTGAAATTTACAGCCCATGGGTACATAAACACAATTTCAATGTCGAACAAGACAAATAAAATAGCCACTAAAAAATACTTGATTGAGATTGGGGTACGGGCATCACCTTGTGACTCAATACCACACTCAAATGCCTCATCTTTTAATTTCGTGCTTCTTCTTGGGCCTAGAATATGAGTTACAATCATTGTAAAAACAATGAAACCCATAGCCGCTGCCAATTGAACAAAGATTGGCAAAAAATCAGAAGGTTGGTAATTCATAAAAATCTTATCTTAAATCAAGACGCAATTTACTCACTAAAATTCAAATATGAAGTTTTTTCATTAAAAATACTTTGTTTTTCCAGGGACAGCCACTGGATACAATCCGTTCTCATCTGGCTTCAATGGCATTTCAGCATCCCAAGTGAATTGAGAAGGTGCCAAACTTAAACCCGAATTAATTGCAGCATCCCATTCAATCTCCTGTCCGGAATAGGTTGCCATTCTTCCTAAAATGGATGTCATTGTAGAATAAGCCCCATTTTCTGCATCAGCAAACTTATAATTTCCAGCGGCAACTTCGGCCCATAATTCATCATGCTCTGTTTGATAAGGATTATTTTCCAATGTTTTTTTATCATACCCAAATTTCAGATTTCCTTTTGAATCTAAAATTTTTGCCGCATCAAATTCCACCTTCCCTTTAGTCCCGACTAAAAGTTCATCTACTTTGGTCCAAGTTCCAGGTATGTGACGACATTGGCTATTCAAAATTGTCCCGTCTGCATATTCAAATTCAACTAAGTGATGATCGAATATCTCCCCATAATTTTTTCCTTTTCTCACTTCTCTTCCGCCTGTTCCTCTAGCACGTACAGGATATCCGTTTTTTGCCCAATTTATTACATCTATATTATGGATATGTTGCTCAGTAATATGATCCCCACAAATCCAATTGAAATAATACCAGTTACGTAATTGGTATTCCATTTCAGTTTGACCTGCGGTTCTTGGTTTTACCCAAACACCATCATTGTTCCACCAACAGGAAGCAGAAACAATTTCGCCAATCTGTCCATCCTGAACCCGCTTCATCAACTCTCTGTATGAATTTTGGTAATGTCTTTGCAATCCTACCACCACATTTAATTTTTTCTCCTTGGCAATTTTAGCAGCAGCCAAAACTCTTTGAACTCCTGCAGGATCTGTGGCAACAGGCTTTTCCATAAATATCTGCTTGCCTTGCTTTACAGCTTCCTCAAAATGAATAGGTCTAAATCCAGGAGGAGTAGATAATATTACCACATCAGCCAATTCCATGGCTTTTTTATAAGCGTCAAATCCTACAAATTTATGATCTTCGGAAACTTTAACCTTCTGGTTAACCATAATTTCCTTAGGCGATTTATCTTTTACCTTAGAGGTCATTATGCTCTTATAACATCCGTCTAGTCTATCCTTAAAAACATCTGCCATCGCAACCAATTGAATATTCTCCTTAGTTGACAATGCCTGTACAATTGCACCCGTACCACGCCCACCGCATCCTATTAGTGCTACCTTAATGGTATCATTCACATTGCTCTGCGAAAAACTAACATTGGATAACCAAGGAGCAATCGTTAAACTACTAGTAATTAAACTAGATTTTTTCATAAAATCTCTTCTTGAATTTTTCATAGATATAGTTTTAAAGGTTTTTATTTATTCATCTAAATATTTTGAAAAAAACGCATTAATTTCCTCTTTACTAGGTTGCTTCTCAGGTCTAAGCACCCTAAATCCAACAAATGGAGAGTCTGCATTCCACCATTTACTTTTAGGGATTTGTGGATCTCTCCTATTCCAAATTGGATCTGCAGCCTGTCGAAAACCTTTTGTTAGTTCTGATTTGGGCGACCTAAAATTTCCTCCTTTTACCAAGGCATCAGCATCCTTTTCAATAAATACAGCCTGATTAGGTGGCAATGTGGATTTTTTTGCTTGATAATGATCCAATACCCATTCCGAGACATTACCCATCATATCATAAATACCTAAAGCATTAGGCAATTTTTGAGCCACTTTTCTGTATTTATTTCCTGAATTTTCCTCGAACCAAGCCTCATTCATTACATTAGAAATCGCAGCACCTTGGGTACCCAAGTCATAGGCATATTCCCATTCGGCTTCCGTAGGAAGTCTGTAAAAAACATTTGTTTTGGCATACAACCACTTACAATACATTAATGCTGCAAACTGTTGCATGGAATTAGCGGGGAATCCTCCTACTTTTCCCATCCCCAAAGTAAAATCAATGTAAGGTGGACTTGGCCGCGTAATTGCATCGGGACCCTCGATAGGTGGCTTGGGTTCAGGATCTCTTTCTTCTTCAAAAAACAATTGGTATTCATCATAAGTTACCTCAGTTTTTCCAATCCAAAAAGCACTCATCGACTGATTGTCTATTTTTCCCGAGGGAACAGCAATCATTTCAAATTTTACTAATGTACCAGGAATTTGTTGAACATAGTTTTTATTCGATTGAGCATACAATTGAATGCATAAAAAAAGCCCAAGAACAATGCATAAAACTCTTAAATAAACAAAATTCATTCTTTATAATAGGTTATTATTAAAATTGATTTCTAATTTACCGGCATTTTTTTGCCAAACCAAAATTTTCAAATCTTTAAATTTACCAATAATTTCTTTTAATAATTCAATTGGTACAATTGTTGCAGCTGTGGCTATCCAATCTGCTCTTGCACCATCATCTGAAAGTACAGTTGCTGATTTTGAATGCTCAAGTGCCCAACCCGTTGTAGGGTCTAACACATGTGAATACACCTTCCCATTTAATGAAAGAGTTTGGTAGGTATTTCCTGAACTTGCAATGGCAGAATTACTAACTAAGATGAGTTTGTCTGCAAGTTCTTTACTTTGAGGCAACTCTAATCCCACCTTCCATTTTTCCCCATTTTCGTTTACTTGCGTGCAAACTATTTTACCACCTGCATCAACAAGTACCTGAGGAAATCCACTTTTTACTAAAAAATTCACCACCTCTTGAGCAACAAAACCTTTCCCAATTGACCCAAAATCTATTTGACAAGTAGAATTTATTAAACGAATCGAGGAACTATCTTTTGAAAATTCAATACAGTCTCCGGCGATATCCTTACTCATTCGAGCAAGCATCAGAGAGTCCGGTAAAATTTTGTTTTTTCTGGATTTCCTCCACTCCTGAACCAATTTACCTGCAAACACATTTAATCGACCCTGGGATAAATTCTTAGCTTCTAAGGATTCAATAAGAATAGCTTTAAATTGCTTTTTTATGGCATAAAAATGTCCCGTTCCCGCCAATTTATTAACGATTGATACATCCGAAGTAGCCCGATAATCACTTAATTGATTTTCTAAATCCTCAGCATAAGAAAAAGCCTCTCCTACAACCTTAGCTAAACCTGTGGAATCTGCCGTTGAAACAATAATTTTAAAGGGCGAACCCATCTTACCTGTTTCAAAATCATACTTTTTAAATTGAGTAAACCCGGTATTACATAAGAAAACTAACAAAATAGTACAGAAAGTTAATTTTTTCATCATATTCGAAAAATTACAATTTTTTTTTCGTAATTTTGTCCTGCAAATAAGGGTATGATTTCCCTACATCAACATTAGTACCATTACCCAATACAAATTATTTGCCATGTTAGATACATCCAAATTCCTTTTTGAAGCTTTAACCTACGATGACGTATTGTTATTGCCTGCCTATTCTGAGGTTTTACCCCGTGAAGTAAGCACTCAAACTCGACTGACAAAAAACATTTTGCTAAACACGCCAATCGTTTCAGCAGCAATGGATACAGTTACCGAAGCTGACTTGGCAATTGCCATGGCACAAGAAGGTGGAATTGGAATTATCCACAAAAACATGAGTATTGAAAAACAAGCTGCTCAAGTTAGAAAGGTAAAAAGATCTGAATCAGGAATGATCATTGATCCAATTACTTTAAACGATTCACAAAACATTGGCGATGCCCAGCGTTTGATGAAAGAAAATAAAATCGGTGGAATCCCAGTAATCAATAGCGCAGGTATATTAGTAGGTATTTTAACTAATCGCGACCTTCGTTTCCAAAAAGATGCTTCCTTGAAAATCTCAGAAATCATGACCAAGGAAAATCTAATTACTGCTACTGAAGGAATCAGCATGGAATCTGCAGAAAGCATTTTACAAGAACATAAAATCGAAAAATTACCTATTGTTGATAAATCTGGAAAATTAATCGGATTAATTACGTATAAGGATATTTTAAAGCGTAAAAGTCACCCTTTAGCTTCTAAGGATTCTCTGGGACGTTTACGTGTAGGTGCAGCTGTTGGAGTAACACACGATTTATTAGACAGAGTTCGTGCCTTAGTACAAGTGGGTGTGGATGTGGTTAGTATTGATACCGCCCATGGACACTCATTAGGCGTTATTAATGCCTTGAAATCCGTTAAAAAAGAATTTCCAAACTTGGATGTGATTGTTGGAAATATTGCCACAGGTGAAGCCGCAAAGGCATTAGCCGAGGCTGGTGCTGATGCAGTAAAAGTGGGTGTAGGACCAGGTAGTATTTGTACAACTCGTATCATAGCTGGTGTTGGAATGCCTCAATTAACTGCAGTATATGAAGCAGCTAAAGCAACTGAAAAATACAATGTACCAGTTATTGCCGACGGAGGAATTCGTTATTCTGGAGATATTGCCAAAGCAATTGCTGGTGGAGCTAGTACTGTGATGATCGGTTCTATGTTGGCCGGAACGGAAGAGGCGCCAGGTGAAATGATTATTTTAGAAGGAAGAAAATTCAAATCATATCGGGGAATGGGTTCATTAGAAGCCATGGAAGATGGTTCTAAAGATCGTTATTTCCAAGATGCTGAAGATGATATCAAAAAATTAGTTCCCGAGGGAATTGTAGGTCGCGTACCTTTCAAAGGCTCAGTTGTTGAAATCCTATACCAAATGGTAGGTGGTTTAAAAGCTGGTATGGGCTATTGTGGTGCTAACAGCATTCCAAACATGCAAAAAGCAAAATTTGTTAAAATAACTGCTGCAGGAGTTAAGGAATCTCATCCACACGATGTAAGCATTTCAAAAGAAGCTCCAAATTACTCTGCCAAGTAAATGAATAATTTAAAAAACGACTTATTAATTCGCGCCGCAAAAGGTGAAGCTGTAGAACGTGTGCCCGTTTGGGTAATGCGACAAGCTGGTCGAATATTACCCGAATACCGTGAAGTGAGAGCCAAAGCCGGTTCTTTCATCAACCTTGCAACTACCCCAGAACTAGCCGCAGAAGTGACTATTCAACCCGTAACACGATTTGGAGTTGATGCTGCTATTATTTTTTCAGATATTTTGGTAGTACCAGAGGCAATGGGACTACCCTACCAAATGGAGGAACAGAAAGGCCCCGTTTTTCCTGAGGTAATTCGATCAGCAAAAGATCTTGAAAAACTTCGTTTAGCTGAACCAGAACAAGATTTATCTTACGTATTGGAGGCAATTAAAATTGTAAAAAAGGAATTAAACAATAAAATCCCTTTAATCGGTTTTGCGGGTGCCCCCTTTACCATTTTTTGTTACATGGTAGAAGGCAAAGGATCCAAAACATTTTCTCAAGCAAAGAAAATGCTTTATGCTGAACCTGCCTTAGCTCATCAATTATTGCAATTAATAACGGATTCAACCATAAAATACCTAAAATCTCAAATTGCTGTAGGAGCTAATTTGTTGCAGATTTTTGATTCTTGGGCTGGCATATTAAGTCCAGCGCAATACTCAGAATTCTCTACCAAATACCTTTGTCAAATTTGTGATGCAATAGAGGAAGTTCCAGTAACCTTATTTTCAAAAGGCGCATTTTTTGCCCGGGAAGAAATGGGCAAATTAAATTGCAACACAATCGGTTTGGATTGGAATATGGACATTGCTGAGTCCAGAAAATTAGTTGGTCCAACAAAAACCTTACAAGGCAATTTAGATCCATGTGCCTTATATGGAGATTTTGCTACTATTAAAAAAGAAACAATTCACATGTTAGAACAATTTGGCAGACAAAGAACCATTGCCAATTTAGGACATGGAGTTTATCCAGATATTGACCCAGACAAGGTTGCTTGTTTCATAGATACAGTTCAATCTTGGTAAAATAAAAACAACATGGAAATTAAAAGTGCAAAATTTGTGATGAGTAATTCGGAATACCAAAAGTGTCCCCCACCTCATCGTGCTGAATTTGCATTTATCGGAAGATCCAATGTGGGAAAATCCTCTTTGATCAATTCACTGACCTTTACCAAAGGATTAGCCAAAACTTCACAGACACCAGGTAAAACCCAATTAATTAACCATTTTCTAATCAACGATCGCTGGTTTTTGGTTGATTTACCAGGATACGGATATGCAAAGGTAAGTAAGGAGATTCGTCAAAAATTTGAAAAAATGATTTTTGACTACCTTTTAAAAAGAGAGAATCTAGTTTGTTTATATATTTTGGTAGATATCCGACACAAACCTCAACCCATTGATGTAGAATTCATGAATCGAATGGGGGAGGCACAAATACCATTTTATGTTGTATTCACAAAGGCGGACAAGCTGTCAAACAAACAAATTCAAGAATCAGTAGAAACCTATCAACAAATATTAGGGGAAACCTGGGAAGAGCTTCCAGAAATGTTCATCACTTCCGCTGAGAAACATCTGGGACGTGAAGAAATTCTTCAATCCATTGAGGATTTAATTAAATCTTCGCCATACAAATAAAAAATTCTTATTTTTGCATCGAAATAAACAAATTGAATGGAATTATTAAATGAAATCGCCCATATATCTGGGAAAAGTGGACTTTACAGAGTTTTAAAACCTACTCGTACAGGAGTTATTGTTGAAACATTAGACGCTGCTAAACAAAAATCTGTGGTTGGGGGACAAACTAGAATCTCAGTGTTAAAAGACATTTCTTTGTACCTAGATGACCACCAAGACAGCACTTTACCATTAGGCGATTTATTTCTTGCATTACATGCAAAGTTCAATGGAGTTTTACCATTGGATCCCAAAAAAGCAAATGATGCAGAATTATTTGGACAATTAGAGCTTGTAGTTCCCAACTACAATCAAGACAGAGTTTATGCCTCTGACATCAAGAAAATCCTTTCTTGGTATGTAATTTTATTTAACAACCTTCCTGAATTATTTCCTGCCCCTGAAAAGAAAGTGAAAGTGGAAAAAGAAGAGAAAGCAGAAAAAACTGAGAAAGCTGAGAAAAAAGAAGCTAAGCCTAAAAAAGCAGCAGCTAAAAAATAAAAAAAGGAGCCAATTGGCTCCTTTTTCTTTTATGATTCAATTTCTTATTTCAAAGAATTAATCCATTTTGCAATTTTCACTGCATCATCCTTAGGTACAGTCATGGGTGCCATTGGAGGATAACCTGGCCAATTAGATGGCTGAGGTTTAGCCATTAAACCTACAATTTTATCAACAGAATATTTCTTTTTTGCTACGTCTTTATAAGCAGGACCCACTAAACGTGCATCTACTTTATGACAAGCAAAACAAGTATATTTTTGCATTAAAGGCTTGATATCAGCAGGAAAATCTTCTGCTTTTGCCTGATTTCCAAATGCTACTAAAGCAATTACGGCGGAAAAAATAAGTTTAGAAATCTTTTTCATCAAAGGTATTTGTTTAATTAATATGCAAATAAAAGAGTTTTTTATGAATTATGAGTTATGGGTTATGAGTTATGAGTTAAAAAATTAAAAAAATATCCATAACCCATAACTCATAACTCATAACCCATAACCCATAACTCATAATTCATAATTCAAAACAGCCTCCCGCACACTACCATATTTCTCCAGCAAGTCAGCAGCTGTTTCATCATCCGCACCTGTTGCCTCCTTCACCATTCGAATCGCACGAAGCACCAATTTATGGTTACTCAATTGCATGTCGAACATTTTATTCCCCTTCACACGACCCAATTGAATCATAACAGCTGTTGAAATCATGTTTAAGACTAATTTTTGTGCCGTACCTGACTTCATGCGAGTACTTCCTGTTACAAATTCGGGACCAACCACTACCTCAATTGGACACTCAACTTCTTTCGACAAAGCTGAATTTTCATTGCAAACAATACAAGCCGTAAAAATCCCTTTCTGCTTTGCGGTTCGAACACCTCCAATTACATAAGGAGTTCTTCCCGAAGCAGCAATACCAATCACAGAATCTAATTCATTGATTTGATGGGCCTCCAAATCCTTCCAAGCTTGTTCTAAATCATCTTCTGCATTTTCAACAGCTTTTCGAATAGCCTTGTCACCGCCTGCAATCAATCCAATCACCCATTCGTGTGGGACGCCAAAAGTTGGGGGACACTCAGAAGCATCCACAATTCCTAATCGACCACTGGTACCAGCACCTATGTAAAACAAACGTCCCCCTTGCTTCATTCTTGTAGAAACTTCTTCTACAACTTTAACAATCTTTGGAATCACTTTTTCCACTGCCAAGGGTACTGTTTTGTCCTCGGCATTGATATTTTGTAACAAAGTTAAAATACTCTGTTTTTCCAAGTCTTCGTATTTGGAAGAAGATTCGGTAGCCAATTGTCCTAAATTTTCTATCATTAGGAATGTAATTGTTTAAATTTTTGAAAGAAATAAGGAATTGTTTCAATCCCTTTATAAAAATTAAATAAGCCAAAATGCTCATTTGGCGAATGGATATCATCTGAATCTAATCCAAAGCCCATTAAAACCGACTTAATACCTAGTTCTTTTTCAAACAAAGCCACAATAGGAATACTTCCACCACCTCTGGTTGGAATAGCTGGTTTCCCGAAGGTTATTTCCATAGCCTCGGATGCCGCCTGAAAGGCCACATGGTCTGTTGGCATAACATAGGCCTCCCCACCATGATGAGGTGTTACCATAACCTTTACTCCCTTAGGTGCAATTGATAAAAAGTGCTTCGTAAACAATTCCGTAATTTTATTAGACGATTGATTAGGAACTAAACGCATAGAAATCTTCGCATGGGCCACTGAAGGAAGCACCGTTTTTGCACCTTCACCAATATACCCTCCCCATATTCCGTTTACATCCAAAGTCGGACGAATAGAGGCTCTTTCCAAAGTTGTATAACCTGATTCACCATGAACCGCAGCAATATCTAATTCCTTTTGGTAGGCTTCTAGGTCAAATGGAGTTTGAGCCATTGCTGCACGATCAGAAGCACTCAATTCTTCCACATCCTCGTAAAACCCTGGAATGGTAATGCGATTAAACTCATCTTGTAATGAGGCAATCATCTGACACAAAATGTTTACGGGATTGGCCACTGCACCCCCATAGACTCCTGAGTGCAAATCTTTATTAGGTCCTTGAACTTTCACCTCCAAATAACTCAATCCGCGCAAACCACTTTCAATTGATGGTATATCATTTGCGATCATTGCAGAATCAGAAACCAAAATAACATCTGCCTGCAATCGTTCTTTGTTATTTTTTACAAAAACTTCTAAATTATCAGAACCAATTTCTTCCTCTCCTTCAATCATAAATTTTACATTACAAGGCAATTCTCCTGATTGGTTCATGGCTTCAAAAGCCTTGATGTGCATATAAACTTGTCCTTTATCATCACAAGAACCACGAGCATATATTTTTTCATCTCTGATGGTCGGTTCAAAAGGTGGGGTTTCCCATAAATTCACTGGGTCTGCAGGCTGCACATCGTAATGTCCATAAACTAAAACTGTGGGTAAGGTAGAATCAATTAATTTTTCCCCATAAACCACCGGATGTCCTGGTGTTTCTTCTAAACGAACATTATCTGCACCTGCTACTCTTAATTTTTCTACAATCCACTCGGCCGCTCTTCGAACATCTCCCTTATAGGCAGGATCTGCCGACACTGAAGGGATGCGTAAAAGCTCAAAAAGTTCTTGTAAAAATCTTTCTTTATTGGAATTTATAAATTGTTGCGAAGCTTGCATTTTGTGACATTTAATTCGTCACAAATATACAAAAATGATTACTGCTTTTTGGGAATAAAATACATTCTATTTTCAGTACCTTTTAAAATCCTACTTATATTCTTTCGGTGTGTGAAAAGAACTAAAGAGGTTACAAAAAATCCAAAAATAATCATCAATGGATATTCTTTTCCAAAGGTTTCAAACAGTAATAAAATGGGAAAGGTAAAGGATCCAACAATAGAGGCTAAGGAAACAAAATGGAAAATAACAAAGGTAATTACAAAAAATAAAATACTTAGGAAGGCTGCGAGCGGATGCAAACAAATGACCATTCCCAATAAAGTGGCAACACCTTTACCTCCTTTGAAACTGTTAAAAGCAGGCAACAAATGACCTAATACAGCCAGAAATCCAAAAATAATTTGTAGAGTAATACAAGTTTCCAAATCTACCAAACCAATCCTATATAAAATTACAGCTTGAGCAGTTGCAAAAAAGCCCTTCCAAGCATCAATTAATAAAACAATAGTTCCAGCTTTTTTACCGAAAACACGAAAGGTGTTAGTGGCTCCTGCATTACCTGACCCAAGCGTTCTGATATCCACCCCATAAAATCGTCTTCCATACCAAACAGCTGTAGGAATGGAACCCAATAAATAACAATAGACAGAAATTAAAAGAATGAGTAAAATTAATGCCATAGAAAACGTTTAAAAAGAGAAATTAATTGAAGCCATCAATCGAAAGGCTGAAACATTGGGTCGATCCAAATAAGTCAATCGGTGGAAGGCTTGCACCCTAAATAACTTAAAAATATTATCAATTCCATAACCTGCTTCAACAAAAGGTTTGTTAGGGTCTAAGGAATCAAATGCATAATTTTCCAAAAACTTAGATCGCAAAGGATTATTCACATCCTTCATTAATTCTTGATTTGAAGACGTTTGTGAACCTACAACTGCATTTGCACTAGCGATAAATCGCCATTTCAATTTTTTAATCAATGGAATTCGATTGAAAAACAAACCTTCAAAATTATGGTTTATTTGTATGCTTGCATACTTATCACTGACAAATTCAAAGTAATTCATTGTAGAAAATGCGGATCTCACAAAAAAGAAAGTTTCATTCCCTAAGTGTGGAAATAATAAGGGAGCGGGTAAGGTAGATGGGGTATATCCTGCTGAAAAGGTATAATCTGAGTGTCCAATTTTTCCAAAATTAAAGGTCTGATAGGCCTTAAATGTCCACTTTTGATAATTAAAGTCTCCACCAAACAAATCTTTAAAACCTTGCTGATAAGTCAATGTCAAAACCGGAATACGCTTGGTGGCCAAGGTAATTCGCTCATTGCCATTCATGATAAAAGTCTCATTTTTCGCATAACGAGCCTGAATGGTCAAAAATGTTTCGTTCAAATTATCTTTAACCGGCGAGGCCAACCCTAATTCAGGTTGTATTCGATAATGGAATCTAAACAATGGATCAAAAGACCTTGTTGCCATGGAGGTATTAATAGAGAAACCTTTTACCAATTCTGAATTAAAAAAGATTTCTGAGGATCTTCTAAAAAATGCTCCGGAAAAAGCGCCCCAACGAGTAAAGGCATAGAACAGCCGATTATCCCCTATCAATTCTGGAGTCAACCCTACACGTTCAATATCATACGAATGTTTTATTCCACCTATTGTCCATTTTTTCTTTGAAAACAAATAATTAACTTCTAATTGGTACTTAGGAATTAGGTCTTTCGTTCCAAAACCAACATTACCCCGCAAAATCCAATTCTTATCAAATTTAGCATTGGTTCGAAAACCCACTCTAAAACGGGCTCCTTCCACTTTGTTTATGGCAAAAGATGAAATATAAGGTCCAACTTCAATGTCATTGAATTTTTTGTAACCACTTAAAATTAATTCGGCGATTTCAACATAAGTCTTTACCGTTGGCAAATTTTTCACAGAATCGACTAATGCAAAAGCCTCATAATCTTGGGTACTTAAGGATTCATGTCGTGCGTATTTCCAAAATTCTGGATCGGGTTCTCGGGCATCTTCTTTAACCTCCGACATCAAATCATAAAAGCCTGTTTCGTGCGGTTTATTCACCACAAAATTTTTATTAGAAACAAAAATCTTGAGAAGCATTCCAGCAGAATTTTTAGTCAATTCCTCCACATCAATCATAAATCGAGTTTTGGCAGGCAGCCAAGCACCTTCTTTAGTTTCTTCTAATTCTTGGGAAATTTTAATTTTATCAATGAAATTCAAATTCGCTTCTTTACCTACTGTTGCATCAATTTGAACCAATGCAAACGAAGTGGTATCCACCCAAATTTGTCCATTAAACAAGAGGTCCATTGAATTTTTGGGCTCATAATCAATTTGATAACACGTATGGTTATCCACTTTGACTGTGTCGCCTATGAAATACCGGTAATTTGATTTCCAGGTTTCGCCAATGGGACTAGCAAAATCCTTTCCGAAAAAGGGAACAAAATTGCTATAGAAGTTATAATTGGCAAATAGGTTACCTCCCAATAATTGAGAAACAAAGCCACCATCTTGCACACCAACACCTTTAATATTCGTTTTTAAAATATCTTCTTTTTTCCGATTAGGACTATTCAGAAAATAAAACTTAGAAATCGTTTCAGAAATATAGGTCGGGATAACCAATTTACCATCTTCTCCAGCAATTTTTTGAAATTTTCGAATAGAAGATTCCACCTCTTTCATAAATTTCTTTTCCCTAAATTTTTCTGAAATATTATCAACATCCAATTCAATTTTGGAATAGGAATCGTATTCAAACGCATCTAATTTAGCTCGATCGTTTTTTGATTTATGCGCTAAAAGTTTTTTAATAATTTTATGTGCTGGATTTTCGCCTGAATATACAATCACCTCCTCTAAGGCTTTTTGTGCAGACTCTAATTGGAAATCAATTGTTTGCGAAGCAATGCGAGCGACACTTTTCACTCTTTTTTTATACCCAACAAAGGAAACGAATAAGGAATCAGAAAGACTTTTAGCTTTCAATTCAAAAAAGCCATCAAAATTCGTGTTGGTACCATAAGGCAGCCCTTTTAAGCCAACAGAGGCAAACGGAATGGGGTCGCCATTGGAGGCGTCCGTCACTCGGCCTTTGATAGTAAATTGTGCATTTAAACCAAAAGTTATGAATAGCGTAACTACCCATAAAATAGATTTAAAAAACCTACACGACATATTTAAGAATCTAATTTTTACCTAAATAAATAAAAAATTATAACAATTTTACTCAAAATTGCTAAAATTTGTCTGTTCGTCGATAAATTTCAAGAACTTATCCAAGGCTTTTGCCCGATGGGCGATAAGATTTTTCTCCTGCATAGACATTTCTGCAAAGGTTTGGTTGAAACCTTCGGGAACAAAAACAGGATCATAGCCAAAACCACTATTTCCTCTTTCCTCTTCGATAATTTTACCTTGAATTTCGCCTTCAAATTGAATAAATTGACCCCGGTTGTGAAAGGTTAAAACGGTTACGAAACGCGCATTTTTGTTCTTATTAGTAGCTAGTTTATTTAGTAATAATTGAATGTTGGCTTTATCATTTTTTTCTGGTCCTGCAAACCGAGCAGAATAGACTCCTGGCGCCCCTCCTAATGCTTCCACTTCTAAACCAGAATCATCTGAAAGACAGGTTACGCCATATTTTGAAGCAATAAATTGGGCCTTTTGAAGCGAATTTTCCGAGATTGTTTTTCCTGTTTCAGGAATTTCTTCCTCAAGACCTAAATCAAAAACTGATTTTATTGAAAAACGGCCCTGTAAAAGGGCCGATAATTCTTCAATTTTATGTTTGTTTTGAGTAGCCAGGTAAATTTCCATGGTTAAGGAATTGGGACTTCTAATTCGAAATAGATTGGACAATAACCCGGAATAGTGGAATTTCCTGTCGTTCCGTAAGCTAAGTTATAAGGAATAATTATTTGAATTTTTTCCCCTTCATTCATCAGCAAAAGTGCTTCTTCAAATCCTTTAATAAAACTACCTGAATTCACAGATAAAGTTAAACCTGTTCCTTTATCAAAAATTGGATTATAAACTACTGCACTAGTTGCAGCATCGTAATGGTTATAGTTGAATCCAAATTTACCAACATAATTGAATTTCCCCGTATAACCGTAATCTAATTTTTTCCCTGTAGGATTCTCCTTAATTTTCTTATAAATCAAACCAGAAGTTGTAGTCTTAGCATCCAACATATTGTTGTCCGATTTCATTCGTTCTAACAATTGTGCTTGGGTCAATATTTTTACAATTTGAACATCTACTCGAAAGCAAGAATAAGCTGGGTATTGGTCTGTCGAATTACCTCCATAGGCCAAATTTGAGGGTAAAAGAAAAATTCCTTTTTCTCCAACATTCAAATAACTTAAAGGCAAATTATAAATACTATTGCTAAAACCACCTGCTATTAATGTCCTAGGTTGATTTTTTGAAGTAAATGAAGAATCAATTAATGAACCACTTAGGAGAGTTAATTTATTGTAAAACTCTATCAAATCCCCCACTTGCGCCTTTCCAGTTTGTCCGCTTGGAGTAATTTGGTAATACATTCCATCAGTAGTCTTTTGTACAGTTAAATTCTTAGACTTGATATAATTTTGAATTTCTTGATCATTATCCAAAATTTGAGCTTGATATTCATCTTTAAGACAAGATGTAAGCAATAAAGTAAGGGAAAGTAAAAAGGCGTATTTCATTTTATTTTATCTTCAACAAATTCAATTCAAATACCAATGGGGTGAAACCAGGAATGGAACTGCTTCCTTTTTCTCCATATCCAACAGTAGATGGAAATAGAATGACAGATTTTTCACCTAATTTCATTTTTTCAGCCCCCAATTGAAAGCCAATTACAGTAGAGGTTCCTCCTGAAGTCACTTGAAAAGTATCCGTTTTCGCCAAATTACCATCAAAAATTTTATCCGTAGTAAATCGACCTGTATATTTAAAATACATAACTTGACCAGATGTAGCTGCTGCTCCCGTCCCTTCTTTCAAACGAACAATTCGAATACCACCGTCTAGCACTTCTGAAACAGTATAACCTTTGTATTTTATGTATTCATTAATCAAGTCATTTTGACTTCTAACCTTTAACGACTTAATTGTTACTTTAAGAGGAGTATAGGCTGGTAAACCGGGAAAAGATTGCGAGGTTCCTGGGATACCCATTACAGCTTGCTCACCTTCCTTCATCGCACCCATAATACTTCCAAAAATTGGATTTGAAAATCCATATCGATAAATCAATGGAGAATTTGTTGCTCGATTGGTGCTATCTAACACTTGACCCGTCAACAAGTTCGCTAATTCATAATGAACAATGATGGAATCGCCTTTGCTGGCCAATTCTCCAGTAGAATTGGTTTTGGTCAAACCATAATATGCGCCATTAGCAAGTGCAACTGGAATCAAAGAGGCTTTAGAAAAATATGCCAAAATTTGAGAATTATTTTCAGCAGCTTTTACTTCATCTTCTAATTGTACATTCGACAAACAAGAAATCATTCCAATGGAAAATCCAACACCAACTAAACCCAACAATAAACTTTTTAAACGCATTATATTTTTCTTAAAACCAATAAAACGAAAGAGAATTGAAATTATTTTTTGGCGTGCAATTTAACTTCAAAAATTAAAACAGAATTTGCTGGAATCGGACCTCTTGGCTCAGCACCATAAGCTATGGCAGAAGGAATCACAAAAACTGCTTGTCCACCCGGCTTCATTAAAGTTAAAGCTTCATTAAAACCTGGAATCATTTGTCCAATTGGCATGGCCACTTCATTTCCTTTGTCAAATTCCTTTCCATCTAAGAAAGTTCCGCGGTAACTAACCGACCAAGTTTCTCCCATTTTCGGACTTTGACCAGCGCCTGTACCTTGAATTGAATACAACAACCCTGAATTCGTTTTTTGGAACGTCTTGCCAGATTTCTGTACATAAGCTGCAATTTGTGTTGGTTCCTGAGATAAACGTTGAGAAGCTTCCGCTTTAGCTTTAGACGCCTCTGCATTCATTTCTTTTTCAAATTCTGCACGAGATTGTACTTTCAAAATCTTAACAGTATATTTCAAATCTGTTCCTTTTTTCAAGAATGGAGGCAATGGTCCTTGATTTTGCGTAATCAAACTATCAATTGGCACCAAAATTGTTGCACTATCACCAGCAGCTAATAAACGAAGTCCGTTTTCAAATGCCCCTTTAAATCCTTGCAAAGGTTGGATCAAAGCTTTTGTTGGATTTCCATCCTTATAGGTGTCTTGAAGCGTTGAATCCGCATGATTTTTGATGACTACATGAAAGGTTAAAACATCCCCGTCCTTCAACTTGTGAGCCTTATCGTCGTGTTTGAAAAATTGAATTTTCACACCATCAACAACTTCTACTTTGGTATCACAAGCAGAAAACAAGGCCGCTGCTGCAAAAAGGGTAATAATTCTCTTGAACATAAAATATTTGTTTATACTATTTTTTTAAAGATTTTTTACTTGATTTATTTGGTCAAGCTGCAAAGGTAACACATCCATAAGAATTTTCTTTGCATCTTCCATATTAGATTTTGGAATTCTTCCGCCAGAAGCATTTTTATGTCCACCTCCCTCAAAATATTGGGCTGCGAACTGATTTACAGCAAATGGCTCAATCGATCGAAATGACAATTTCACTCCATCATTTCTTTCGATTAATAAGATGGCCCAAATTGCGCCTTCCACTTGCAATCCATAATTTACAAATCCTTCTGTATCTCCAGCTTGCGAATGAAACTGCTTCTGATCCTCCTCGGTTAACCACATCAATGCCAAATGATATTCAGACAAATATTCTAATCGCTTACTTAACAAATGACCTAAAAAACGCAAACGGTCAATAGAAGAAGAATCGAAAATTTTGCGATGCACTCGGTTGGTATTCACTCCTAAATCTATTAACTCAGCTACGATTTTGTGAACCTCAGATGTTGTGTTTGGATGCCTAAATGAACCTGTATCAGCCATAATTCCGGCGTACATACAAGCACCTAATTCTGAATCTATCAAACTTTTATCTCCCCAGTCCTGCATTAATCGAAAAATCAATTCACAGGTGGAAGCTGCTTTTGTATCGTGTAAATAATAGTCAGCAAAATTTTCTGGATCCAAATGATGGTCTATGATCACCTTAGGAGTTGAAGTGTTTTTAATTAAATTTGATAATCCATGAATCCGACCTATTCCCGAAAAGTCTAGACAAAAAATCCAATCAAAATCTCCAATGGAATCTTGCATTATTTGTCGATCAGCTGCCTTTTCAAAATCCAACACTTCCTGCGCTCCCTTCATCCAAGAAAAGTGATGCGGCAAACTCGATGGCAACCAGACCTGAGGTTTCAAACCAATTTTGTCGAAATAATTTTTCAAAGACAAACTAGAACCAATTGCATCAGCATCGGGATTGTAATGTGTGGTGATTAAAATCTTTTGTCCTTCTTTGAACAATTTTCTATTGGCAAGCAATGAATTCATTTCGAAATAAAGCCCTTAAATTTGGGCAATTACAAAGATACCAATAAATTTGAGAAAAAATTTACTATGCCTACCAATAGAACTTTTACAATGATAAAACCGGATGCAGTTGCAGACGGACACAGTGGAGCCATCATTCAACAAATAGAAAGCGCTGGATATAAAATTGTAGCCATCAAGAAAGTCCTCTTAACCAAGGAACAAGCTGGACAATTTTACGCAATACATAAAGAAAGACCGTTTTTTGAAAGCCTATGCAATTACATGACCTCAAATGTCATCATTCCAATGGTATTAGAAAAGGGAAATGCAGTACAAGATTTTAGAACGTTCATAGGTTCCACTAACCCTGAATTAGCTGAAGCAGGAACCATCCGCAAACAATTTGCTAAATCCATGGAAGCTAATGCTATCCATGGCTCAGATTCCGATGAAAATGCTGAGATTGAAGGGAAATTCTTTTTTTCTGAAAAGGAGTTGGAGCAAAGACTCTAAAAGCTGGGCCTCTGGCCCAGCTTTTTGTAAAACAACCACCCATTCTCCTCCTTCAACAATTCCAAATTAGGATGGTATTTCAATCGATCTTCCTCTGTTACTTTCATGATAAAATAGCATGGACGATCAAGCGATTTGGCATTCAATAATGCTTCCGCAGTGGGAGAAGGCCCTTGTTTTTGAAAATACAACAAATGAGCATAGGATTTAAATCCAAGTGTTTCAATATAAACTTTTTGGCCCAATTTGGATTCATAAAAATCAATAGGTGCTGCTTGCGTATATCCTTCAATTTTAGGCACAACAATTGCCATATAGGCCACCAATACACCAATGCCAAGGTTCATAAGTCGAAATACATTCTGAATTTTAGGCTGTTTCTTATTCAACATAAGATACCATAAACCGACCAAAAATAGAATGCCTAGGTATTTTTCAAATCCAGACCAATACACTGGGGCTTGTAAATTACCTTGTACAAATGCATCTTTAATGTAAGGCGAAAATACACTTGCAAATTGACCAATTATTGGGACAAGGGTTAGTACTAATCCAAAGATTGTTCCAACAAGCAAAAGCCCGAAGGTATAGGATTTTTTCCAAACCCAATTTCCAGATTCCCAATCAGCAAGAATTTCTGCTGATACATAGGTTAAAGGTATCCAGCAAAGGGAAGAGTAATGAACAATTTTGGTTTTTACGATACTAAATAAAATTAGAGTAACCCAAAAAAGAATTTTCATTATGAATGAAAAATCAATTTCTCCGGTTCCCTTTTTCAGCACATTTTTAAAATTGAATAATCGTGCCCCCGCCCAAATGGAAATCGGAAAACAGCCAATCAAAAGAACAACAAAATGATAATAAAAAGGTTGCCCGTGGCCAGCATCACCTGTTGTCATGAGTCGGACCTGGTAATCAAAAAAATCTTTGATTATTTGAATGCCATATTTTTGGGCAATTAAAGCATACCAAGAAGTAAAAATTAGGCAAGAAATCAGAACACTAACTATTCCAGCTAAAAATATTTTACCAAAATTCGGAATGGAGAACTTATGCCAAAGTACATAAACTGTCCATACCAATCCCCACATTAATAAGGCAACGGGACCTTTAGTCAACATTCCTAAGCCGATAAATATCCCACTCAAAACCACCGAAGCCCAATTTTCCACTTTCCACTTTCCACTTTCCACTATCAACTGCCCACTTCGCACTACTTTCCAAAATTGATACACCCCTAAAAAAATCAACAAATTAAACAATGGGTCAATGATACCTGTGGAGGCATAAAGATGTGGGGTAAAAGCTGCCAGATAGGAGAATGCCCACCAATGTCCCAATCGTGCATTTTTTTCTTTTTTTCCGATGTAATAAAAAACTACCAAAGAGATTGCCCCTATTAAAGCATTTGGAAATCGGGCAGCAAATTCCATAGATACCCAAGCGTTTTGCGTGAAGATTCCAAAAAAATCAAAACTAAGGGCTTGCAACCAAATAAAAAGCGGGGGTTTTTCCCAAAAAGGTTTGAAATTGATTTGAACACCAAGGAAATCGCCAGAAACGATCATTTCTCTTGCCGACTCAGCAAAATTCACCTCGTCCCAATCGAACAAATGGGAAGCTCCTAGAAAAGGTGAAAAAATGCACATCCCAATAAAAAACCATCCAATAAATGGGAATTTCTGTACGATTTTAAGCATGTTTTTGAAGTTTATCTGCATAAATTAAATTCATAAGCAGGGAAATCAAGCAACCCAAGGCAGCCCCAACCAAGGTATCTATGGGAAAATGTTGAAACAAATAGACTCGTGAATAGGCCACGCTAAAGGCCAAAAGACCCATCCCAATTCCCATCCATTTTTTAGGCAATAAAAAGGCCATCCAAAAATACATCCACCAAGCAGCATTTGTGTGTCCGGAAGGAAAACTATTTATTGTATTGATAAATAAACCATCTTTTAAATGCCAAGACACTTTTGCATCTGCCAAATAGGCAATAGGACGTAAGGCGCCAGAAAAGATCCAATGCTTCAAGATTTGAACAAAAAATGTTGAAATTAGGTACGAAAACACATAAGGTTTTAATAAATCCTTTTGTTTTTTCCATAGGTAAATGAGAAAAGTAAGAGGTAAAATATACTCTGCTGTTTGAGTGATTCCCCAAAAAAACCAATCGAAAAATGGTGAATTGAAAGAATTGACCAATTTCATTTGTTCTAATTTTGAAAAATTTGAAACAAATAAAATTCCCAACATTTCAAAGGTCAAAAAGGCAATCAAATACCCTAAAATTGATTTTTTGATAATTTTCATCCAAACAAAGGTCGTAATTTTTGTGAAATTCCTACAACACAACTTGCCTTTTCCAAAAATAATTGATAATTTTGCAATCCTTTTTTAAGCAAAAGAAAAAATGAAGCCATTCGCAGCCTACCAGATTCCAATCATAGCTTTGGAAAACAAGGTGTACGAATACCAAATGGATGGAAATTCCGATTTCTTCCAGGCATTTGAGCAAGAATGGATTGAAAAAGGATCTTTTAAAGTAATGGTCAAATTAGACAAATCACCAACAATGATTCAAGTCTATTTGCACATTGAAGCAGTTTTGCAGCTTATTTGTGACCGATCTTTGGAAGAATTTGATTTCCCAATCGAAGTAAATGAGAAAATTATTTTCAAGTTTGCTGATCATTCGGAAGACATGGGCGACAATCTGTATTTGTTAGACAGAAAAGAGCCCTACCTCGATTTATCGCAGGACATTTACGATTTCATTGCCTTACAAGTTCCTATGAAAAAGTTACATCCTCGATTTATCAACCCAGAAAATACATCGCAAGATGATGTGTTTTTATACACAACAGAAAAAGAGGAGGAAGCCGAAGAAAGAGCACAAGAAACGGACCCTCGCTGGAATATTTTAAAGAATTTAACAGACAAAAATTAAAAATTACATAAAATGGCACATCCTAAACGAAGACATTCGACAACACGCCGCGACAAAAGAAGATCTCACGATTTCGGCACTCCGAAGCAAATCGCTGTAGATAAAATGACAGGTGAAACACACTTATACCACCGCGCACACGTTCACGAGGGTAACTTATATTACAAAGGTAAAATGATCGTTGAAGGATATTCTGCATAAGAATCCTGATTGATTAGTTTGGATTTTTATTTTTTTTGAAAATCCCAATAAAATGCTATTTTTAAACTAAAAAAAGTACTATTTTTGTGTAACGCTTCAAATAGTCAACCTTTTAAATGAAAATAGCCGTAGACGTGATGGGTGGCGATTTCGCCCCAATTTCTGTGATAGATGGAATTTTATTGGCGATTGATTCTTTAAATTCAAACGAGAAAATACTTGCTGTTGGTCCCCAACAAACGATTGAAAAACTTTTGGCAGAAAGAAATTATTCGGGAAACCAAATAGAAATTATTTCTGCAGAACAAGTAATCGAAATGGGCGAACACCCAACAAAGGCTTTATCACAAAAACCCAACTCCTCCATAGGGGTTGGGTTTAGTCTTTTAAAAAGCGAGCAAGCAGACGTATTTGCTTCTGCTGGTAATACCGGCGCCATGATGGTCGGATCTTTGTTTTCTGTTAAAACAATCCAAGGAATTCAACGTCCCGCTATCGCAGGTTTCGTACCGCAAGTAAATGGCGAATTTGCCGTGATGCTAGATATTGGTGCAAATGCCGATTGTAAACCTGAAATGTTGGAGCAATTTGGTATCCTGGGTTCCATATATTTTGAAGCAACAACTGGTAAGAAAAAACCTCGGGTTGGCCTCATGAATATCGGAGAAGAGGAACAAAAGGGTTCAATTTTGGCTCAAGCTGCACATACTTTGCTCAAAAACAATAAAAATATCCATTTTATTGGTAATTTAGAGGGCAAAGATTTATTCAGAAACAAAGCTGATGTAATAGTTACCGATGGTTTTACTGGAAACATCATGCTTAAAATGGCTGAATCTTTTTATTTCATTATGGAAGAACAAGGGGTTAAAAACGACTTCATTGAATTGACCAACTATGAAACCTATGGAGGAAGTCCCATTATTGGAATCAACGGAAATGTAGTAATTGCACACGGAGCTTCCACACCTAAAGCCATTCAACAAATGATTAAATTATCAAAATCACTGGTAGAATCCGGGGTTTTGAAAAAAATCAAAAAGGCTTTGGAAAACTAATATTGAAACAAAATTAAAATGAGTAATAAAATTTCTGCAGCCATAACTGGTGTACACGGATACGTTCCAGATTACATCTTAACCAATCAGGAGTTAGAAAAATATGTTGATACCAACGACGAGTGGATCACTTCTAGAACTGGTATCAAAGAGAGACGAATTTTAAAAGGCGAAGGTTTAGGTACTTCCTACATGGGAGCGCGTGCCGTAGAAGGTCTTTTGGAAAAAACAAATACAAAACCAGAAGAAATTGATTTGTTAATTTGCGCAACCGTAACGCCAGATTACCTTTTCCCTAATGCTTCTAATATGATTTGCAAAGAAGTAGGTATCAGAAATACGGCTTCATTTGATATTTCAGCAGCATGTTCTGGATTTTTAAACGGTTTAGGTGCAGCCACTTCATTCATTGAATCCGGTAGATACAAGAAAATAGTAGTGGTTGGTGCAGATAAAATGTCGGCAATTGTTGATTATAAAGACCGCACAACTTGTATTTTATTTGGCGATGGAGCCGGTGCTGTTTTAGTGGAAGCTTCAGAAGATGGTTTAGGAGTTCAAGATTATATCTTAAAATCTGACGGTGAAGGTTGTGAAAGTTTAATGCAAAAAGGTGGTGGCAGTGCCTACCCTCCTACGCACGAAACAATCGATTTAGGATGGCATTACGTTCGCCAAGAAGGCCAAGCAGTGTTTAAATTTGCTGTAACTCGTATGGCAGATGTTTCCGCCGAAATCATGGAAAGGAATAATTTAACGGGCGATGATATCGCTTGGTTAGTTCCTCACCAGGCCAACAAAAGAATCATTGACGCTACTGCGAACCGAATGAATGTGGGAGATGACAAAGTGATGTTGAACATTCACAAATACGGCAACACAACTGCCGCAACAATTCCCTTGTGTTTATGGGATTATGAAAAACAATTGAAAAAAGGTGATAATTTAATTTTAGCAGCTTTTGGTGGAGGTTTCACCTGGGGTTCTGCTTTTGTTAAATGGGCTTATAATTCTTAATATTTTATTTTTATGGCAACTACAGCTGACATTAAAAACGGTATGGTTATTAATTTTAATAATGACTTATATTCAATCATAGAGTTTTTACACGTAAAACCAGGTAAAGGACCCGCTTTCGTACGTACAAAATTACGTTCTTTAACCAATGGAAAGGTAATTGATAATACATTCAACTCGGGTGTATCCATTTACCCAGTTCGTGTAGAAAGAAGAAAATACCAATACCTATATGAAGATGAGTTTGGTTACAACTTCATGGAAAACGAAACTTTTGAACAAATCTTATTAGACAAGGTGATGGTTGAAGGTGCGGATCTAATGAAGGAAGGACAAGAAGTTGAAATTTTAATCAATACTGAAACGGATAAAGCAATCTCTTGCGAGTTACCTGCTTTTGTTGAATTAAAAATCACTTATACGGAACCAGGTGTGCGTGGAGATACAACTAACACTCCGAAAAAGCCTGCAACCGTTGAAACAGGTGCTACTATTACTGTACCTATTTTCATTGAGCAAGACGAAGTTATCAAAGTGGATACGCGTACATATAGTTATGCCGAACGTGTGAAGTAATTGTAAAACAATTTCATACATTTGTAATTAGACCTTATCATATTCGAAATATATAATAAATGGATACCAAAGAAATTCAGCGATTATTGGATTATATTGCAAAATCGCCCCTAGCAGAAGTAAGTATTGAAACGGAAGGATTAAAAGTAGCCGTTAAGAAAAATTCAGAAGCTGCATCTATTGTTTATGCAACACCGGCTCCTCAAGCGGCAGCACCAGTTGCTCAAGCTCCTGCAGCGGCTCCAGCGGCTCCAGCAGCGGCGGCTCCTGCCCCAGCAGCATCTGACAACTTGGTAACAATTAAATCCCCTATGATTGGAACATTTTACCGTGCACCTGGTCCAGAAAAACCAGACTTCGTTGAAGTAGGTTCAAGCATCGAGGCAGGAAAACCAGTTTGTATCATTGAAGCGATGAAATTATTTAATGAAATCGAATCAGATGTTACAGGTAAAATCGTTAAGATTTTAGTTGAAAATGCAAGTCCGGTTGAGTTTGACCAACCTTTGTTTTTAGTGGAAAAGGCTTAATTGCTAACTTACCAATTTAATTAAAGAATAATGTTTAAGAAAATACTCATTGCCAACCGTGGGGAAATCGCATTGCGAATTATTCGTACCTGCCGCGAAATGGGAATTAAAACAGTGGCTGTTTTTTCCACTGCAGACCGTGAAAGCCTACATGTTCGCTTCGCAGACGAAGCAGTTTGTATTGGACCTCCACCAAGTCGCCAATCATATTTAAGCATCCCAGCAATTATTTCAGCTGCTGAAGTAACAGGTGCAGATGCCATTCACCCTGGATATGGCTTTTTATCTGAAAATGCAGAGTTCTCTCGCATTTGTGCAGAGCATGGCATCAAATTTATTGGTGCATCTGCTGAGATGATTAATGCCATGGGTGATAAAGCAACAGCAAAAGACACCATGAAGAAAGCTGGAGTTCCAGTAATTCCAGGCTCAGATGGCTTAATTGACACTGTTGAAGAAGCTAAAGTTTTAGCAAAAGATATAAAATATCCGGTAATCATCAAGGCAACTGCCGGCGGTGGTGGGCGTGGTATGCGTATCATCCGTGAGGAATCAGAATTTGAGAAATTATGGGATGATGCCAAAATGGAAGCAGCTGCAGCCTTCGGAAACGATGGTTTATACATGGAGAAATTTGTTGAAGAGCCTCGCCATATTGAAATCCAGGTTGTAGGAGATAAATTTGGTAAAGCTTGTCACCTTTCAGAAAGAGATTGTTCGATTCAAAGAAGACACCAAAAACTTTGTGAAGAAACCCCATCTCCTGCTTTAAATGATGAATTAAGAGCCAAAATGGGAGAAGCTGCTATCAAAGGTGCTGCAGCCATTGGCTATGAAGGTGCAGGAACCATTGAGTTCTTGGTTGACAAAAATGGTGATTTCTACTTCATGGAAATGAATACGCGTATTCAAGTAGAACATCCAATTACAGAAGAAGTAACTGATTTCGACTTAATTAAAGAACAAATCAAGGTAGCAGCAGGAATTGCCATTTCTGGACAAAACTACTTCCCTAAATTGTATGCTTTGGAATGTCGTATCAATGCAGAAGATCCTGCAAACGGATTTAGACCTTCTCCTGGTAAAATCACAAATCTTCACTTGCCAGGTGGACACGGTGTTCGTGTAGATTCACACGTATATTCTGGTTATACAATTCCACCAAATTACGATTCCATGATTGCGAAATTAATTGTTAGCGGTCAAAGTCGTGAAGAAGTTTTAAAAAGAATGAAACGTGCCCTTCAAGAATTCGTTATTGAAGGTATCAAAACTACCATTCCGTTCCATATCAAGTTGATGGACGACCCTGGTTTCCAATCGGGCAAATTCACAACTGCATTTATGGAGACGTTTGATATGTCAGGTATTTGAGAATTGGAGAATAGTAGAACATTAGAATCGGAGAATTGAAGAATTGAAGAATTGAAGAAATTTTTTATTTTCTTATATTCTCCAATTCTTATATTCTCCAATTCCTATATTCTACAATTCCTATATTCTCCGATTCTTATATTCTCATTTTCATAATTTGCATATTTGAAAACTAATTCCTAATTTTGCATTCCCAATTTTCGACTGATGCCCAAATGTTGTAAAATAGGTCAAAATCAGGAATGTTAGTGTATTCCGTCACACGAAGCAGGAAAGATAAAACATTAAAAAAGAATAGAAAGTGGATACTTTAAGTTACAAAACCGTCTCTGCCAATAAAGCAACCGTTCAAAAGGACTGGATAGTGGTAGATGCTGAAAATCAAGTATTAGGTCGTTTATGTTCAGAAATCGCGAAAATTATTCGTGGAAAGCATAAGCCTTCTTTTACTCCACACGCAGATTGTGGAGATCAGGTAATTGTTATCAATGCAGACAAAATTCGTTTGACTGGTAAGAAATTAACTGATAAAGTATATACACGTCATACTGGATATCCAGGTGGACAACGTTTTGCTACTCCAAGAGAGGTATTAGCAAAAAATCCAAGAGGTGTTATTGAAGCAGCCGTAAAAGGTATGTTACCAAAAAACCGTTTGGGAAGAGCATTGTTCAACAACTTGTATGTATATGCTGGTACGGAACACCCACACACTGCACAGCAGCCAAAAGAAATTAAATTTTAACGGAAATTTTGATCTGAAAGATCTATTCGATACAAATGGCAGAATTAACTAACAAAATAGGAAGAAGAAAAACAGCTATCGCTCGTATTTCTTTAACTCCGGGCAAAGGTGAGATCCTTGTAAATGGTCGCGCCTTCACAGAATATTTCCCATCTGAAATTCTTCAGATTGTGGTAAACCAACCATTCGCTTTAACAAATACTTTAGGTTCTTTCGACGTAAAGGCAAATGTTGACGGAGGTGGTATCAAAGGTCAAGCGGAGGCACTTCGTTTGGCTATTTCACGCGCTTTACAAACACAAGATTCTGAGTTACGTCCTCCTTTGAAGAAAGAAGGTTTCTTAACTCGTGACCCACGTATGGTTGAGCGTAAGAAAGCAGGTCGTAGAAAAGCACGTAAGAGATTCCAATTCTCTAAACGTTAATATTTATACGTTTTTATTACCGTGGAAAAGGCTTGCATGTTGCCGATGCCTTTTCCACATTTTTATTTTTACTTTTAAAACTTAAAAAATGGCACAAGTAAGCTACAAAGACCTGTTAGACGCAGGCGTTCACTTCGGTCACTTGACTCGTAAGTGGGATCCAAAAATGGCTCCATTTATCTTCATGGAGAAAAATGGTATCCACATCATTGATCTTAACAAAACTATTTCTTGCTTAGACGAAGCTTCTAACGCTATCCGTGCAATCGTTCGTTCTGGCCGTAAGGTTATGTTCGTTGCTACGAAAAAACAAGCTCAAGAAATCGTTTCTACAGAGGCAGAAAAATTGAAAATGCCATACGTTACTGACCGTTGGTTGGGTGGTATGTTGACAAACTTCGCTACTGTACGTAAGTCAATCAAAAAAATGTCGAGCATCGACAAAATGTTGAAAGACGAAACAATCATCAAGCAAATTGCTAAGCGTGAGCGTTTAATGATGACACGTGAGGAAGAAAAATTAAAGCGTGTATTAGGTGGTATTACTGACCTTACTCGTCTTCCTGCTGCATTATTCATCGTTGACGTAAAGCGTGAGCACATTGCAGTTAAAGAAGCAAAAAAATTAGGTATTCCAGTTTTCGCAATGTGCGATACGAACTCGAATCCAGATACAGTTGATTTCCCAATCCCGGCAAACGACGACGCATTCAAGTCAATCTCTATCATCGTATCTGCAATTAGTAAAGCTATCGAAGATGGTTTAGCTGAAAGAAAGCAAGATAAGGATGAGGCTAAAGTTGCTGAAGAGGAAGAAGCAAAGCGTTCAGTTGATGAGGATTCTCAAGATGCAGCGAAAGTAGCTGCGAAATACGAAAAAGAAGCAGATAACGATTAATATTAATACAATGTCAATTACAGCAGCAGATGTAAATAAATTACGCCAAATGACTGGCGCTGGTATGATGGATTGCAAAAAAGCTTTGACTGAAGCTAATGGAGATTTCGATGCAGCTATCGATTTCTTAAGAAAAGCAGGTCAAAAAGTTGCAGCTAAACGTGCCGATAATGAAACAAATGAAGGTGTTGTTTTAGTAGCTCTTAGCGGAGATCACTCAAATGGTAAATTAATTGCTTTAGCTTGCGAAACTGAACCAGTTTCTAAAGTAGCTGATTTCAATAATTTAGCCAATGATATCTTAGCTGCCGCAGTAGCAACTCACGCTCCATCATTGCACGATTTATTAGCACAACCATTAGCAGATGGTCGTTCAGTAGAAGGACACATCATTGAATTGACTGGAAAAATCGGTGAAAAAATCACTTTAGCAGCTTATGAAAATGTATCAGCTGAGAAAGTTGTTTCATACATCCACTCAAATAACAAAATTGGCGTTTTAGTAGCATTTGAAAATGTTCAAGGCGCTGATGTGTTAGAAGTTGGAAAAGATATCGCAATGCAAATTACTGCAATGAAGCCAGTTGCTCTTGATAAAGACGGCGTTGACGCTGAAACAATCGAAAGAGAAATTGAAATCGGAAAAGATCAAGCTCGCCAAGAAGGAAAGCCTGAAGCAATGCTTGAGAAAATTGCAGTTGGTAAATTAGAGAAATTCTACAAAGAACAAACTTTATTGAACCAACAATTTGTAAAAGATTCTTCTATCAATATCAAACAATTGTTAGAGCAAACACAAAAAGGATTAACAATCACTTCTTTCAAAAGAATTGCATTAGCTTAATTTTTGAAATAGTGTGACAAAAAAGACCACCTCAATCGGTGGTCTTTTTTTTGTCTTTACAATTTCCCAAAGTTTATTTATCTTGTAGTAAATTTCATCTAAATTTCGTCAATGGCAAAAATTGCAATCCTCGGGGGAGGGGAAAGTGGTGTAGGTGCAGCTTTACTTGCACAATCGAAAGGATTCGAGGTTTTCCTGTCTGATTCAGGCATTCTGAAAGATGAATACCAATTAACACTTACCAATAATAATATCCCGTTTGAATCGGGTCAACATACTTTGTCAAAAATCCTGGATGCAAATGAAATAATCATTTCTCCAGGTATTCCAGAAAAAGCAGATATCGTCAAAGAAATTAAGAAATTAAATATCTCATTAGTTTCTGAAATTGAATTTGCCTCTAGATATACCTCTGCAAAAATTATTGCTATTACAGGAAGTAATGGTAAAACAACCACTACCCTTTTAACCTATCACTTGCTAAAAGAAGCTGGACTAAAAGTGGGACTAGCAGGAAATATAGGTCAAAGTTTTGCAAAACAAGTACTGGATAACCAAATGGACTATTTTGTTATCGAAATTTCTAGCTTCCAATTGGATAGATGTTTTAAATTCAAACCAGATGTTTCAATTTTGTTAAACATTACTCCAGATCATCTAGACAGATACGAATATAAGTTTGAAAATTATATTCAATCCAAATTACGTATTTTCCAAAATGCTAGTGACGAATCTCAAAATATTATTTGGGAGGATGATGAAGTATTAATTTCTCATAAAAATCAATTGCCTTCCAAAAATCTTCAAACAATTAGTTTTAAGAATAAAAATGCAACTGCATTTATTCAAGATCAGCAAATTGAATATTCAGGTAATTGGAGTTTGAATAAAAAGGACTCGCCAATAAAAGGTCCACACAATGCCATAAATTTATCCGCAGCTATTTTGGCAGCACAAGCAGTTGGAATATCTCGAGAACAAATTTTAAAGGCATTACCAACTTTCATCAATGCAGAACATCGCTTAGAACCCTGTGGAATTTGGAATGGTGTAGAATTTATCAACGATTCAAAAGCAACCAATGTAGATGCCGTATTTTATGCCTTAAATAGCTTTGAGAAGGGCATAATCCTTATCATTGGTGGTGTTGACAAAGGAAATGATTATTCAGTTTTAGATAATTTAGTAAAGAAAAGAGTCAAAGGAATTGTTTGTTTAGGGACGGATAATGAAAAACTTATTGCTCATTTTGGACCTAAAATCTCAACGATAATATCTACAACTTCCCTCAAAGAAGCTGTAGAAACCAGTGCCAAATGGGCCATTGAAGGTGACACCATTTTGCTTTCCCCCGCTTGCGCTAGTTTTGACCTCTTTAAAAATTACGAAGACAGAGGTAAGCAATTTAAAGAAACAGTAAAAAATTTCATCCATGCACAGAATTAAATCTTTCAAACTTGAAGAGTACATCAAAGGAGACTACCAAATTTGGTTTATTGTTATCCTTTTAAACTTATTTGGATTTTTAGTTCAGTTTTCTGCTAAGGGTAGAATTACTATGGACTCACCCATTGACCCGATTGCGTCCCTCATAAAACCCATTGGGATTTTAATTGTGTCTTTTTGGATCATGGCTTTTTTTTCCAGACAAGATTATTTCAAATTTTCAAAATTTGCAGAAATAGGTCTTTACACTTCTTGGTTGCTCATTTTCATTGCTTATCAATTTGGAACAAGTAAAGGTGGTGCCAGTAGGTGGATTGAATTAGGTCCCATCTCTTTCATGCCATCTGATATGGCTAAACTATTTCTCACTGCAAGCCTGGCCAAAGATTTTTCAAAAAAACAGGTAGTGGAATATACGCCCATCAACCTAATTGTAATTATATTAAAAGTTGGTATTACCTGCTTTCTTATAATGCTATCAAATTTTTCAACTTCTGTTCTTGTATTTGGCTCAAGTTTGGTTTTGATGTTTTTTGGTAGAGTTCCGTATAAACACATTGGATCAATTATTGTAGTTTTTGTGAGCATGGTAGGAATCGTGGTGATGTTAGGTTTAGGTCAAAGAGCTCAAACCATTCAATCGCGTATCAAAAACTTCTTAGAGCGTAGAGAAACCTCCAAAGAATTAAACATTGATAAAAAACAAGGAGAAGATTACCAAATTACAAGGAGCTTGTATGCCATAGCAACAGGTGGAAAATCCCCAAAAGGCCCAGGAAAAAGTCAACAAAAATATTTTTTATCTCAAGCTGAATCCGATTTTATATTTGCCATAATCATTGAAGAATATGGCATTGTGGCAGCTATTTGTATTCCATTGTTATTTTTACTTCTACTTTATAGAGGTGCAAAATCACTCCAAGAATCCATGGCACCATTTGGTGGACTTTTAGCGGCAGGCCTAACCTCATCAATTGTTTTCCAAGCATTCATCAACATGTTTGTATCTGTAGACGCTGGACCGGTAACTGGGCAACCCATGCCGATGATTTCTGCCGGAGGAACTTCCCTAATTTTTACAGCCATGTCTATTGGTTTAATTTTGGCTGTAAGCGAGGACAAAAAGAAACAAAGCAAATTAAAAGAAGTTTAAAGTGAGTATTCAACGCGTAATTATTTCTGGTGGAGGAACAGGTGGACATATTTATCCGGCCATTGCAATTGCAAACGCTCTTCAAGAACAAAATCCTACAATTGAGATTTTATTTGTTGGCGCCGAAGGGAAAATGGAAATGGAGAAGGTTCCTAAGGCAGGATACCAAATAATTGGGCTACCCATCGTTGGCATCAATCGCTCCAATCCACTTAAAAATCTTTTGTTTCCTTTCAAATTAGCTAGTAGTTTTAATAAGGCTATGCAAATTATAAAGGACTTTAATCCTGATATTGCCATTGGAGTTGGAGGATATGCCTCAGGACCACTTTTGTTGGCAGCAAGCCTTAAAAATATCCCTATTTTCATACAAGAACAAAATTCATTTGCAGGAATTACCAATAAATTTTTGGCAAAAAAGGCAAAAAAAATATTTGTTGCATACCCCAATATGGAACGATTTTTCCCAAAAGAAAAAATAAATTGGCTAGGAAATCCCGTTCGAAAAGACTTGATTCAATTGGATGGCAAAAAAGAAAAAGCAGTAGATTTATTTAAATTATCTGCCAATAAACCCTGTTTATTGGTTATTGGTGGGTCTCAAGGTGCAAGAAGCATCAACAAAGCCATTGCCGAAAACATTTCAAAAATAGCTTCATCCAATATCCAACTGATTTGGCAAACGGGTGTAGGCTTTGAAAAAGAAGCAAAAGAAATTGTAAACAAACATCCAAATTTAGAAGCTTACGTTTCGGCTTTTATATATGAAATGGATTTAGCCTATGCTGCTGCAGACTTAGTTTGTTCACGCGCAGGAGCTCTTTCTGTTTCAGAAATCTGTTTAGCTGGTAAACCTAGTATCCTAGTGCCTTTTCCCGCAGCCGCAGAAGATCACC
The DNA here is from genome assembly GCF_004005965.1 of Sandaracinomonas limnophila. Taxonomy (GTDB): domain Bacteria; phylum Bacteroidota; class Bacteroidia; order Cytophagales; family Spirosomataceae; genus Sandaracinomonas; species Sandaracinomonas limnophila. The sequence goes on from NZ_SACY01000003.1 coordinate 400,827, forward strand.
AAACCGAAAACGCCAGAAGTCTAGAAAAAGAAGGTGCTGCCATTTTAGTGAAAGATTCTGAAGCTTCTCTAAAAATGGTGGATGAGGCTTTAAAAATAATGCAACAACCTGAAAACCTTCAGAAAATAGGATTTGCTGCTAAAAAACTTGGAAAACCAATGGCCTCAACAGAAATTGCTCAACAAATTTTACAATCAATCAACTAATCACATGAATCCAAAAATAGAACTAAATAAAGTAAAATTTGTATATTTTTTAGGTATTGGAGGAATTGGGATGTCTGCCATTGCACGTTGGTTCTTGAAAAATGGGATTCAAGTTTCTGGTTATGATAAAACCCCAAGTACCTTAACAAATACACTTTCTGAGGAAGGCATAAATATTCATTACGAAGATGATGTACGTTGTATCCCTCAGGAAATTTTAATAAACAGAGACTCTTGTATTTTCATATATACCCCAGCAATCCCTAAAGACCATTTAGAAAAGAATTTTTTACTAGATCAAGGAATACCTCTCTATAAACGTTCAGAAATATTAGGTTGGATAACTGAGCAGATTCCGACTTTAGCAGTTGCCGGCACACATGGTAAAACAACTACTTCCTCCCTGTTGACACATATTTTGAAAAATGCGAACAAAAATGTTACTGCATTTTTAGGAGGAATTACCCAAAATTATGGAACTAATTTCCTTCCAAATGAAGGTCCAGAAGACATAATTTGCGTGGTTGAGGCAGATGAATACGATCGATCGTTCTTAACACTATTTCCTTATGCTGCAGCAGTAACTTCAACGGATGCTGATCATTTAGATATTTATGGTGACGACTCTTCAGTGAAAGAATCCTTTCAACTTTTTGTAAATCAAATCCAAAATGAAGGATATTTGATTCAAAAGAATGGTCTAGGCCTAAAATCAAGTATAAATCAAGATTCATTTGGTTTAGAAAATGGGAATTTCCATGCCCGAAATATTCGCATAGAAAACCATAGAATGGTTTTTGATATGGTTTATCCAAATGGAATCATTAGTGACATTCCTATGAGAATTCCGGGATTCCATAACATTGAAAATGCCCTAGCTGCAAGTGCCTTGGCGATGCAAGTGGGAGTTTCGGCTGAAGAAATAAAAGAAGGAATTGCTAGTTTCAAAGGGGTAAAAAGGAGATTTGAATACCATTTAGAGAGTAATGAGCATGTATTTATTGATGATTATGCGCACCATCCTACCGAAATAACTGCATGCCTAAAATCAATAAAGGCGCTTTATCCAAACGAAAAATTAACAGCCATTTTTCAACCTCATTTATTTTCCAGAACCAAAGATTTCTTGGAAGATTTTGCGGAAAGCCTGACACTGGCAGATGAAGTTTATTTATTAGATATTTACCCAGCTCGAGAATTACCCATACCTGGAATTAATTCTGAATTATTATTGAGCAAAATTAATCACCCGAACAAGCAAGTGATTTCCAAAAAAGATTTTGTTCAAAAAATGAAAATCGACAAACCCAAATTATTAGTTACTATGGGGGCGGGCGATATCGATACTATTTTGGGCGATATCAAAAATGCCATAATTTCCTTGTAAATTTGTAGGATGCAAAGTAGAAATGTACGCTTTATTAAACGAGTAATCTCCCTGGTAATTTTATTGATTATTTGGGTGGGCGCTATCGTTTACGCTGAAATTTCCTACAAAGAAATTACTTGCACAGGAGTTTCCGTAAAAATTGAATCGGAAAATGAGAAATCCTTACTGAATAAAAATGACATAAACGAGGTGGTAACCAGTCAGGGAACTCAATATTATCTCGATAAACCGTTGGACGAGATTTCCCTAAAAAAAATGGAAGATCGCGTCAAACGAATTCCATTAGTTAAAGAATGTGAAGCACATGTAGATTTTAGTGGAAAAATAGTATTATCCGTTCAAGAATATAGCCCAATAGCTCGAATATTAAATAGAACCTTAGGCACCAATGAGCAACCCGACCAGTACGTAACTAATGATGGTGAATTTATTGGCACTAGCTCACTTTTTACGCCAAGGGTTTTAGTTGTTTCGGGGCCCTACTTTGAAAATTACAGAAAAGACCTTAAGGACGAAAAATCAAAAACCTTATTACCACTTTTCAAATTTATTAATTCTGATGAATTTTGGAAGGCACAAATTGCTGAGGTAGAAGTGGCAAGAGATGGAGGTATCGTTTTATACTCGACCATAGGCAATACCAAAATTGATTTTGGACTACCAATTCATATTGATTCAAAATTCAAAAAATTAGCAGTTTTTTATAAACAAATTGTTCCAAATAAGGGTTGGAATAAATACGAGTGGGTTCGTTTAAAATATAAGAATCAGCTTATTTGTGAATAATTTTTAAAATCAGTATTTTTAAGTTTTAGTTGTCATCACATCTTTTGTGTGTTCATTTTAATAGTTTTCTTTTATGCCAAATGAAATTGTAGTTGGAATTGACCTTGGTAGTACTTTCATCCGTGCTGCTGTTGGAAAACAAGATTCAGAGGGGAATATCGAAATTTTATCCATTGCCAAAGTTCCTTCCATGGGTCATGTGCACAATGGAGAAATTTTCAATATTCATAAAACAGCTTCTGCACTTTCTGAGGTTTTAAAAAAGGCAACTTCAACAGTTAATGGCAAATCGCAAGATGTTTATTATGTAACTAATATTACTGGACCACATATACAGGTTCGTAATTTTTCAGTAAACCAAAACAGAGAAAATCCTTCTGAACCAGTAGCTGCTGAAGAAATTATTCAACTAGGGGCACGTGCAAATAATTCAATATCCGATAGCAATAATCACTTATTGCATGCCATCCCACTAGGTTTCAAAGTAGATCAAGGAAAAGATACGCTTGACCCAGTAGGGAGCATTGGATCTCTAATACAAGGTGATTATCTTTTCGTAACAGCAGATAAAGATAAATACGACACCTTAAAAAGAACCAATTTTTCATCTGATTTAAAATCTATTAAAGGGGGCAATACCGTTTTTAGTTTATTAGCAACTGAAAAAGCGGTAATCACAGAAGAAGAGAAAACAGCAGGTGTAGCCTTGGTAGATTTAGGAAGTGGAACTTCGGAAATTGGGGTTTACCAAAACAATAGATTACGTAATTCAAAAGTAATTTCTTGGGGAGGCGACCAAATCACAGAAGATATTTCCATTGGTTTGAATATTTCTTTAGACCATGCAGAAGCCATTAAAACTAAATTTGGTACATCCTTAAGTAAAGAAATTGACCTAAAAGAAGTTGTACTAATTCCAGGTATTGCTGGCCGTAAACCAACTCCTGTATCTGTTAAAAACCTATCAATTATCATTGAAGAGCGTGTTCGTGAATTAGCTGCAGCTATTTTTGTTGAAATAAGCAAAGTAACTGACCCAGATGCTTTAAAAGGTGGAATAGTTTTAGTAGGAGGTGGTGCACAATTACCAGATATTGCAGAAAGTATTCAGAAAATGACTGGAATTGAATGTCGTATTGGTGAACCAACCGAACGGGCAAATTCTCTTTCATTAGAAGAAGAAATGAATAATCCTGAATATGCTTCTACCTTAGGCTTAGTAAAACTATATTTTGAACAAATAGACATCACCAATTCTATGCCGGTAATTGAGGAGAAACAAGAGCCAAGTTTCCCAGGTGCTCCAACTAGTACACCTCAACCTAAACAACCTGAAAAACAAAAGGTAGATTTAAGAAAATTCCTGAATAGGGTGGTAGAAGTTGTGATGGGAAATGACGAAGAAATTCCAGATAAATATTAAAAACAAATGGGCTTTTACAAGCCCATTTGTTTTTCGATTAATAAGATCAGAATATGAATGACCTTGATATGAATCTCTTGAATTCGGTCAGCATATCCAAAATGCTCTACTCGAATTTCTGTAACATTAGCGTATTTCGCCAAATTACCACCGTCCTTACCTGTAAGTAATACCACTTCCATCCCCTTTGCTTGAGCTGCCTCAAGGGCTTTGATAATGTTAGCAGAATTGCCACTGGTGGAAATACCCAATAATACATCTCCCTTTTGTCCTAATCCTTCAATAAATCTAGAAAAGACAAAATCATATCCAAAATCATTGCTAACACAAGAAATATGAGATGGGTCTGAAATGGCAATTGCGGCTAAGGCTTTTCTATTTTCCCGATATCGGCCAGAAAGTTCTTCTGCAAAATGCATTGCGTCGCAATGACTTCCCCCATTTCCACATGTAATAATTTTATTCCCAGCAGATAATGCCTTTACAAATACATCAGCTGCTGTTTGAATTTGAGCCAAATTTGTAGGATTAGCTATAAAATCGGTTAAAACTTTTTGCGATTCCTGAAGAGAAGAAAGAATTTCCTTTGATATGTTTTCCATCATGCTACAAATTTAGGGATAATTTTAATAATCCCCTCCTGCGCCTCCACCTCCAAAACTACCACCACCAAATCCACCGAAGCCTCCACCACCACCGGAACCCCAATCGTTACCTCCGCCATTGCCTCCAAAGAAAATTGGAGGAAAAAACATTCCCCCGCCACGATTATTATTGCCGCCCCCTCTATTATTTCTGTTAATTATTTTTCCAATGATTGAAAAAATAATGAATATAATTAAAAAGATAAACACTAATGGTACATCGCCTCCACCATCAGGCCCTTCATCGTTTACAAATGCACCAGAGGCCCGCTGCATCATTTCATCTGTTGCAGCCTCTAAACCCTCATAATAGGCACCTTGTTTAAAAGTTGGCTTTAAGATTCTATTGATAATTCTTTTACAAATGGCATCAGGTAATCTATCTTCAATTCCTCTACCGGTTAAAATTCTAATTTTTCTATCTGTGGTGGCTACAAATATCAAAACACCATTGTTCTTTTTTTCTTGTCCAATCTTCCAACTTTTAGCCACATCCATCGCATAATCATAAGGATCTTTACCATCCGTGCTTGGAACTAATAAAATGGCTATTTGGGTAGAGGTTGAATCATCATAGGCAACCAATTTATTTTCCAATTGTGCCTTTTGATCCACAGAAAGGACATTCGACAAATCTGTAACCAATTGTTTACTTGCCTCTGGAATTGCTTTTTGAGCAAAGGTTTGAATGCTTACAAACAAAAATAAAATCCAAAAACCCTTCAATCTATTCCCCATACGATATTTCATCTGAAAGCTCATTTACGTCATCCTTTTGATAAGGGAAATACAAAGACAAAGCCTCTCCTGTTCGTTTTACACCCAATTGTAAGGCATTCGCAATATTATTTTCGCTTAACAAAGGCCTCATCTCATCACGAATAGTTTCCCAAAATTCTGCAGGAACTTGGGCATCAATAGCCTTGTCGCCAACAATTGCAAATTTTCTATCTTTTACAGCTAGGTACAATAAAATACCATTTTGCAAATCCGTTTGGTGCATCCCTAAATGCTGAAAGAGCACCTTAGCTCTTTCAACAGGGTGCTCTTTACAGAAACTTTCAATATGCACACGGATTTCACCAGAAGTTTTTCGTTCAGCTTCTTTGATAGCCTTCAATACTATTTCCTCCTGATCAATGGCAAGATGCTTCATTATTTTGAATCAAAATTTACTTCCGGCGCTTTGTCTGAACCTGCCTCCGCTTGGAAGAATCCTTTTTCTGTAAAACCAGAGAAAGAAGCGATTAGACTATTGGGGAAAGTAACAATTAACTTATTATAGGCTGTTACAGCTGCATTAAAGTTGTCTCTCTCTTCCTTAATTCTATTTTCAGTTCCTTCTAATTGAGCTTGCAATTCAGAGAAACTTTCTGTCGCTTTCAATTGAGGATAATTTTCAGCTACAACCATTAATCGTGACAAAGCTCCACCCAAATTAGATTGAGCAGCCTGGTATTTTTGAATATTTTCAGGACTTAAATCTTTTGAATCTAATTTCATTTGGGTTGCACTTGCTCTTGCCTCAATAACTTGAGTCAAGGTAGACTTTTCAAAATTGGCAACTCCTTGAACCGTTTTTACCAAATTCGGAATCAAATCTGCTCTTCTTTGGTAGGCACTTTGCACATTTGCCCAAGATTGTTTTACATCCTGGTCACTTGTGGCCATACTATTGCGGGAACCAACTCCCCAGAAAATCAAAAGGGCAATTACACCCAACACAATCCATGTAGTTCTTTTCATTTTTTTAAATTTTTACAAATGTATTCTTTTAAATAGTTTATTAACGAGTTTTTACACCAAAATCATTTTTTCAGGATAAAAGTTCCAAATCAATTGTTAATTGTTAATTGTTAATTGTTAATTAAAAGAAACATAATTCATAATTCATAATTCAGAATTCAGAATTCATAATTCAGAATTCAGAATTCAGAATTTACCATAAACAAACCGGTCCTTTCCTCTGAAGTCTTTAACAATTTGAACGTTTTCAAATCCAATATTTTCCATCATTTGCTTCACTTCTTTTCCGAACAATTGATTGATTTCGAAATACAAGAATCCACCCGGATTTAATCTTTCCTTGGCCATTTCTGCAATTGCTTTGTAATACAATAATGGATTTTCATTGGGTACAAACAAGGCTAAAGGAGGTTCAAAGTCCAACACATGCGACTTCATTTCTTTTTTTTCCTCCTCCAAGACATAAGGAGGATTAGAAATTATGACATCCCAATTACCTTCCGAATTTCTCCATTCAAATACATCTTGCAGTTGAAAATCGACATTTATCTGTAGATTTTCAGCATTTTTCTTTGCCTGATCTAGTGCCAGCTCAGAAATATCCCAAGCAAAAACCTCCGCCTGAGGCAGTGATTTTTTTATGGATAGTGGAATACAGCCACTTCCTGTTCCAATATCTAAAATCTTCCCTCCTTTTACTTTCGACAAAATTAAACCGACCAATTCCTCTGTTTCTGGTCGAGGAATTAAAGTTGATTCATTTAATCCAATTTTTAAATCACAAAAGAATTCTTTTCCTAAAACATATTGAAAAGGCTTACCCGCTTGCAATTCAAGTTTTATTTGTTCCCAACTAGTAGGTAATTCAATTTCTTTATTTAATAAAAAATCTAATTTCCCAATGGCAAACTGTAAATCTAAAATCCGATAGGCGATTGCTTCTGCCTCTTGTTGGCCATATAAACTATCCAACAATTCAACTAATTCCCTGAAAATTTCCTTACAGCCTACCGTCATAATTTGACCCGAAATTAAAACAGTTGAAACAAATTGCAAGGGCATACAAAAAAAAATCAAAAAATTTATAAATTTGTTTAACCTCAAAATCTAGAAAATGAATGAATTAAACAGAAGAGACGTCCTACAACAATTAGCTATCTTGTTGGGCGGAACCATTTCAGCCCCTGTCTTAGCGGGTATTCGTGGCGAAAAGACCTATCACGGAATTTCCGTTGAGGCAACAACAAAACAAATAAATATTATCAGAGAAGTTGCTGATTTAATTATTCCAAGCACCGGTACACCTGGAGCAAAAGCAGCCAAAGTAGAAGAATTTATTGTTCGTGTGGTTAAGGATTGTTACACCCAAGAGGACCAAAATCATTTTTATGCAGGACTTGATCAATTGAATGCTGACTGTAAATCGGTTCATGGGAAAGAGTTTTTGGAAGCAAATGCTACGCAACAAAAAGAAGCCTTAACAAAATGTATGTTAGAGGCCGACCAAGAACGTAAGGCAAATCGTGGCAAAAAAGCCCCTACTCCATTCTTTTTTATGATTAAAGAATTGAGTACTACGGGTTATTTTACATCAAAGATTGGTGCAAGTGAGGCACTAGAATACCTACCAATTCCGGGTAAATTTGATGGCTGCATGCCACTTTCTCCATCTCAAAAAACTTGGGCAATCTAAACTGAAAAACAATGAATTTAGCAATTGATGCAATAAAAAAACAAACTTTTGATGCCATTGTAGTTGGCTCTGGTGTTTCCGGTGGTTTTGCTGCCAAAGAATTAACCGAAAAAGGAATGCGAACGCTTGTTCTCGACAGAGGTAAGCAATTAGATCATATTACGGGTTATGAACCCACTTATAAAGATCCTTGGGATTTCAAATACAATGGTTTATTAACTCAGGAACAAAAAACTACTCACCCTAAATTAGCAAGAGATTATCCGTACAATGAAAAATCGCAGAATTATTGGTTCAATGATTCCGACTCAATGTACAAGGAAGAAAAAAGATTCGACTGGTTCCGTCCGAATATCGTTGGCGGAAAATCCATTATGTGGGGTCGTCAATCTTATCGCCTTTCAGACATAGACTTTGAAGCAAATTTGAAAGACGGCATTGCCATTGATTGGCCAATTCGTTACAAAGATATTGCCCCTTGGTATTCCTATGTTGAAAAACATGTGGGTATTTCAGGTGAAGCATTAGGTTTACCGCAATTGCCAGATTCAGATTTCTTGAAGCCAATGGACATGTATTGCGTGGAAAAAGAGGCGCGTGTGAGAATTGAAAAGGCTTTTCCGGGAAGAAATTTAACGATCGGTCGTGTGGCCAATTTATCCGAAGCGAAAAAAGCCCAGTTAGAAATTGGTCGTTCACAATGCCAATACCGCAACAAATGTAATTTAGGTTGCCCTTATGGTGCTTATTTCAGCTCACAGTCTTGTACTTTGCCACCTGCAGCTAAAACAGGATTAATGACCTTGTTGCCCAACTCTTTGGTTTCAGAAATCATATTTGATAATCAAAAACAAAAAGCAAAAGGAGTTCGTGTGATTAATACGATAACTCATGAGGTAAAAGAATATTATGCAAAAGTTATATTCATTTGCGGTTCAACAGTAAGTACAACAGCCTTGTTATTAAATTCTACCTCAAGCAGATTCCAAAATGGTTTCGGTAATGATTCAGGTGAATTAGGACATAATTTAATGGATCACCATTTCCGCATCGGAGCATCAGGAGTTTGGGAAGGAGATGAAGACAAATATTATTTTGGACGAAGAGCTAATGGCATCTATGTACCTCGTTACAGAAATATTGGAAATGATAAGAGAGACTATGTTCGTGGTTTCGGCTACCAAGGTGGAGGATCTCGCCAAAGTTGGAATCGCGGCGTAAATGACCTAAGCTTTGGAGCAGATTATAAGGAATCAATGACTAAGCCAGGACCATGGACCATGAATTTAGGAGGATTTGGTGAAACACTTCCATACCACGAAAACAAAATGTATTTGGATAAAACTGCAAAAGATAAGTGGGGACTTCCAATTGTTGTTTTTGATGCCGAATTCAAAGAGAACGAAAGAAAAATGCGTATCGATATGTTAAACGATGCCAAAGAAATGTTAGAAGCGGCAGGATTTAAAAACATTAGAGCATACGACAATGGTTGTTATCCAGGTATGGCCATCCACGAAATGGGAACTGCGCGAATGGGTAGAGATCCTAAAACATCGGTTTTAAATGGAAACAGCCAAGTTCATGCAGCTAAAAACGTATTCGTTACTGATGGCGCAAGTATGGTTTCTACTTCTTGTGTGAATCCGTCTTTAACCTACATGGCATTAACAGCTCGTGCAGCATCCTTTGCAGTAGGTGAACTGAAAAAACACAATTTGTAATATGAAAAAAATAGTTCTTATTTTCACAGGAATCATCAGTTCAATGACAGCTTTTGGACAAACAAATTACAATGCCATCGGTAAAATTCACAAATACGATGCTGAATTAGACCATTTACTCGACACCCAATCCAAAATTGAGGTGGTAGCCGAAGGATTCGTTTGGTCGGAAGGTCCGGTTTGGGTAAAAAATGGGAATTACTTATTGTTCTCAGATGTGCCATCGAATATTATTCATAAATGGACCGAAAAAGAGGGTTTAAGCAAGTTTTTACAACCATCTGGCTATACCGGTCAAGGCTATTATTCGGAAGAAACTGGGGCAAATGGTAATATCATTAACCTGAAAGGCAATTTGGTAAGTTGTGAACACGGCGACCGTAGAATTTCTGAAATGCCTTTGAATGATCCGAAAGGAAAGAAGACTTTAGCACATATCGTAGATGGAAAAAAATTAAATAGTCCCAATGATGTGGTACAGCGCAGAAATGGTGATTATTTCTTTACAGATCCACCTTACGGACTTCCAGGCCGGGGAAAACCTGAACCTGAAAAAGAAATTGAATACCAAGGAGTTTACAGAATTGATACAAAAGGAAATGTAAGTTTACAGGCAAAAGATATGTCGAGACCCAATGGTCTTGCCTTTAATTTAGATGAATCTGTTTTAATTGTAGCACAATCTGACCCAAGAGCTATTATATGGAATGCCTATCCTATTGATAAGAATGGAAATTTAGGCACGCCTAAAATTTTCTTTGATGGAAGCGAATTGCAAAAACAAGGATTGCGAGGTGCTGGAGATGGGATGAAAGTTGACTCAGAAGGCAACATTTGGGCCACCGGTCCAGGTGGCATTTTGATCATCAATTCGAAAGGTAAATTATTAGGTCGAATTGAAACAGGCACTGCCACGTCTAATGTAGCCTTTGGCGGAAATGATGGCAAAACTTTGTTTATTACAGCAGACAGCTATTTAGTCCGAGTTGCCACCAAAATAAAAGGCAAAGGCTTATAAAAAAAGCTCGGTAGAAATACCGAGCTTTTTTAGTTTTAAAGCTTCTTGATTTTAATATTTCTAAACCAAACCTGATTTCCATGGTCTTGCAAAGCAATTTTACCTTTCATGTTTACCCCAAAAGCCTTCATGTCTTTGAATTTAGAACCAGCAATTAAATTCTTCCAATTTTCATCGTCTGTTCTGGTTTCAACTACCTTATATCCATTCAAATATAATTGAAGTAATCCTTTATTATTAACAATTCTTGCCGTGTTCCACTCGCCAACTGGTTTAACAGTTTCCTTTGTAGACTTAATTAAATCGTACAAATCCCCCGAACGGTGCTTGATTATTTTACCATCAGCATGGCCTTCATTGTCCAAAACCTGCATTTCAGGTCCTGTCACATAGGTTGCATAATATTTGGCTTTATCTTCTGTAACATTGAAAATAATTCCAGAATTGCCATTTTTTGAAATTTTCCAATCCACTGAAAAATCATAGTTTTCAAAATCCTCATTTGTGATTAAATCACCCCCATCTTTTTTAGAATTATCGAAACCAATAACACCTTCTTCAATAGTCCATGAGCTTCCAACTGTACCAGGTTTCCCATAGGTATGCCAACCATTAAACGTTTTACCATCGAATAAAAGTTGATAACCTTCTTTTTGTTCTTTTTTGCTTAAGGTATTTTGTGCTTTAGCTCCTACTCCAAGAGAAAGCAAACAAGTAAGTAATAGATATTTTTTCATAGTTTATTTTTTTACAATACTAACAAAAAATAGTCTTATTTATATACGTTTGAATTAAGATTACGAAACAATCTTTGCTTTTTTGTAACTTGCAGGCTCAAATTTTTCGTATGAAGACAAAAGTAGCCCCAAAATCATCCATTAATATTGTTACTCTAGGTTGTTCTAAAAACCTGGTTGACTCTGAAGTATTGTTCACACAATTGAAAGGAAATGGCATGGAGGTTACGCATGAAGCGAAAAAAGACAAAGCAAATATCATTGTGGTCAACACCTGTGGCTTCATCGACAATGCAAAGCAAGAGTCAATTGACACCATTTTACGATATGCAGAAGCAAAAGAAGCGGGTAAAATTGATAAATTATACGTTACAGGCTGCCTTTCTCATCGTTACAAAGACGATTTAGAAAAAGAAATTCCAGCTGTAGATTCCTTTTTTGGAACCAATGAATTACCACGATTATTAAAAGCTCTTAAAGCAGATTATAAGCAAGAATTGGTTGGGGAAAGATTATTAACAACCCCAGCACATTATGCCTATTTAAAAATTGCAGAAGGTTGCGACCGTCCTTGCAGCTTTTGTGCTATCCCCTTAATGCGTGGAGGTCATATCTCTAGACCTATGGAGGAATTAATTACCGAGGCAAAATCCTTGGTAAAAAAGGGAACAAAAGAATTGATTCTGATAGCACAAGATTTAACATTTTATGGTTTAGACCTAAAATCAGAAAACCAACCAAGCGGCAGAAAATTAAAAGAATTATTGCAACGCCTATCAGATGTAGAGGGATTAGATTGGATTCGCTTACAATATGCATATCCCGCTGGATTCCCCATGGATATTCTGGATATAATGGCAGAGCGAGACAATATTTGTAAATACCTTGATATGCCGCTCCAAAGTGGATCTGATGCGGTTTTAAAAAGCATGAGAAGAGGTATTACTCGTGAAAAAACAGAAGATTTAATTCAAAATATTCGTTCAAAAGTACCCAATATTGCATTGAGAACAACTTTGATTTCAGGATACCCAGGAGAAACTGAAGAAGATTTTGAAGAAACTTATTCATTTGTGGAACGTATGCGATTTGAACGCTTAGGTATCTTTAATTACAGCCACGAAGAAAACACCCATGCCTATAATTTGGTAGACGACGTACCCGAAGAAATCAAACAAATGCGTTCAGATGAGATCATGGCCCTACAGCAAGGAATTTCGGAGGAGATTAATCAGGAAAAAGTTGGGCAAATTTTTAAAGTAATGATTGACCGCAAAGAAAGTGGATTCTTTATTGGCAGAACAGAATATGATTCACCTGAAGTAGATAATGAGGTGTTAATTTCTGCTGAGCAATATTGCAGATTAGGAGATTTTGTGCAAGCAAAAATTAATCGTGCAGAAGAATTTGATTTGTACGGGGATTTAGTTTAATAATATCGAGGAACATTTTCGTCAACATGGATAGACCAGGCATCTATACCACCTTTTAAATTGAACAAATTAGGAGTTTGAAAATGCTTTTGTAATTGTTTAATCACATATGCAGATCGCATTCCGTGGTGACACAAAACCAAACCTTTTTTACCTGTTGGCAATAGGGAAACCTTATTTAAAACCTCTCCCATGGATAGCTGAATCGCTCCTGGAATAGAGGCCAATTCAAACTCTTCGGGTTCTCGGACATCCAAGATATAATCCAATTTTCCATCTTTCAACCATTCAGATGCCACATCTGGATCTACATCATGCACCATTTCCCAATTTACTTCGTCAGGACGCTCTCCAAATTTTTCGGCATTTGCCGAACGATTCATTTTAAAAAAACGCATTGAAAATTCATTGGCATCAAATCGGCCTAAAGCCCCGTTGGCTGGTGAGGCCCAGGCAACCAAATAATAAATAGCTTCTTTGGCTTGCATAATACCCATCATTCCTGGCAAAAAACCTAAAACTCCTGCATCGTCGCAATTTGGAATTTCATCTAAACCAGGTTCTTCTGGGAAAAAACAACGATAGGTTGGACCTTTTCTATCCTCTCCAAAAACGTCTCCATTGCACAAACTAATTAAGCCTTCCCAAGAATGAATGGCAGCATATACAAAGGGTTTGTCGTATCGTAAACAGGTATCGTTAATCAAATATCGGGTTGCAAAATTATCAGTGCAGTCAACCACCAAGTCAACAGCTGCAATTAATTCATCAGCATTTTCTCGTGTAAGATTTTTTTCAATGCCTTCTAAATCACAATGCGGATTTAGCTTGGACATTTTTTCGAGGGCAATTTTTACTTTTTTTTGTCCAACTTCATGCGTACTGTACAATACTTGCCTGGCCAAGTTTGAAAGATCGATTGAATCTCCATCAATTAAAATAATTTTACCAATACCGGCTGAAACTAAATACGGCAAAGCACCACAAGCTAATCCACCAGCCCCCACAACTAAAATAGTTGAGGAAGCTAATTTCGACTGTTCCTGAATATTCCATTCAGGTAATTTCAATTGTTTGGAATAACGATGTAATTCTTCTGGACTAAACATAATGCAAAAAAAAAGCCTCTCCGAATGGAGAGGCTAATTTATATATTTTTGATTAAACTATACAGTCAAAGTACCTTTTTGAGCAGCTTTGATCAAAGTTTTTTCGAAACCATTCTTGTTGATTGTACGAATTGCCTTTGCAGAAACCTTCATACGAACCCAAACACCTTCAGATTCTAAGAAAAATTTCTTAGTCTGTAAGTTTGGATAAAACTTACGCTTAGTCTTGTTATTAGCGTGAGAAACATTGTTTCCAACTTGTGTCTTTTTTCCAGTCAATTGACAAACCTTTGCCATAATCTTTCTATTTTAATGGGCTTTTGCCCAAGTTAATTAAATCTTTTCCGAATTGGGAAGGCGAAATTAAGAAAATTTTCTAAAAATTCAAACGTTAGAAGTAAAATAAATTTTAGAATTTATCAGAAGTAAGGAATTAAATCAAGAACATGTATCTTTGAGGATGGCAAAGAAGAAAATTAAGGAAGAAACCTTAGCTGGGAAAATCATTTCATCGCTGATTTGGTTGGGTACTCTCCCACTTTGCATTTACACATTAATTACCTACACACTTTCTTATACCCTCCTATTCGACCATTGGATTGCTGGATTTCTCATGATGACTGTGCCTGTGGCACAAATTTTATGCTTGATTTCTTTAATTTATTGGTTGACTCGCAGGGCAAAAAGAGCTCTATTACCCCTTACCGTTTTACTTTTAGGTTATGGATTCATCAAAAGAACATTTACAGTTCATGAACCCATTGCAAGTCTTGAAAATTCCATCAAAATCCTGAATTATAATGTGTATGGGATGTATTCGAACGAATATGAGTCGAACAAAGAAAAACTTAACAAACTGAAGGATTTCATCAAAAACGAAGAGGCAGATATCAAGGTTTTTCAGGAGTTTTATTCTAATGCCGATCGAAAACAATATCGAACCATAGATTTCTTGAAGGGGGAATACCCAAATTATGCCTTCATACCGCTAAAACAAGAGGCATTTGATAAAAACGAAAAAATGGGACTTGCTATTTTTTCTAAATACCCCATCATACATTTTGAAGGTGAGCAATATAAAAATTCTGCAAATGGATATTTATTAGCAGATATTGCTTACAAAAAAGATACTATTCGTATCATCAATTTGCAGTTGTGGTCAATGGGAATACGCGTAGGAAAAGTGGCAGGAAAAATTCGTGACCAGGATTACAGCAACGCCAAAAAAGAAGGCCGAGGAATATTAGCCTCTCTAAAAAAAGGTTTCATCAATCATAAACGTGAAATGGACCAAATCAATCGATTCATTCAAAACAGCCCATACCCTATTTTGGTGATGGGCGATTTAAACGAAACGCCTTACGGGTGGGCTTACGGCACAATAAGAGAGCGGCTCAAAAATGGATTTGAGGAGGCTGGAAATGGTTTCGGATTTACCTTGAACAGAAGTCCATACGTGGTTCGTATAGACAATCAATTTTTCTCAGATGATTTCAAAATATTGAATTTTGAGACCTTGTCTAAAATCAAATACTCTGACCACTTACCTGTCCTAGGGACTTATCAATTGAAACATGAGTAAGTCGAACCCAAACCAACTTTGGAAAGTTCTTGGTACGGGTTTTGGTATCGCTGTAACCATTGGAGGAACAATTGGCACAGGTATACTGCGAAAACCAGGACCCATCGCCGAACAAATGGAAAATCCCTGGGCAATCATTGGTTTATGGGTGTTGGTTTCTATTTATGCACTTTTAGGAGTCAATTGCGTATTAGAATTAAGCCTTTCTGTACCTAAGGCAGGAGCATGGTATGTTTATGCCGAAAGGGCCTTTGGTAAATTGGTGGGATTTTTGGTAGGTTTAACTTCCTGGCTGGGTACGGTCACAGCTTTAGGGTTCGGCGCCTACACCTTTAGCGAATACTTAGGATTATTATTTCCATATTTAAACAACTATCTAATTATAATTTCGATTGCCATTTTGGTAATGCTTTGGGGATTTCATCAATTGGGTGTTGTAGCGGCGGGTAAAAGTCAGGAATGGCTAAGTGGTTTAAAGGCATTTGCCTTGTTTTTATTTATAATAATTTGTTTTTGCTCAAGTCCAGGCACAAGTAATTTTACGAGCCAAAAATGGCCACCTATTTCAAACAACGGAATAATTACCGCCCTTCTTTCAATTTTTTATGCATTTGATGGCTGGCATACTGCTGCCTATTTTACGGAGGAGAATGCAGACCCTCGCAAATCTATGCCCAAAGCCATGTATTTAGGAGTTTTCATGGTGGCATTAATTTATATCCTAATTAATGTGGCTATTTTGTATGTTATTCCAATCGAAACATTGAAAGGAAGTAAATTAGCAGCAGCAGATGCCATCCAACTGCTGCTAGGCCCACAAATAGGAAAATATGTAACCATATTTTTAATGCTTACTATTTTTGGAATTTTAAATACTCAGGTTATGTTTGCACCTCGTGTAATCTATTCTATGAGTAGGGATGGCTTGTTTTTCAAAAAAGTTAGCCAAATCAACAAAAACGGCACACCTACTTTTGCAACACATATTACAGTAGGAATGTCTTGTTTGTTTTTAGTTATAGGACAAAACTACAGCACACTTTTATCAGACATAGCAACCTTCTTTTTTGTGACGGCCTATTTGGCAGGATTTGCCTCCTTAATTGGACTTCGAAAAAAAGAACCGAATTTAGAAAGGCCTTACAAAGTAATGCTTTATCCCTATTTGCCTTGGTTCATGGTAATTGTGTCAGGATTATTTCTCCTGGGAGTAATGATGCAAATGTTTTAGAATTGACCTAAATTATTCAAAAAAGCAATAACAGCTTCCTTACTTTTTGAAACAGACCGATTTTCAAGATTAGTCATAATGGAAAAAGCAATCCATTTCCCTTTGGGAGTTTTAGCGAAACCCGACAAATTATAGGTATTGGAAAAGGAACCCGATTTCGCCCAAATTTCTAAATTGGGATTTTGTAATTTGACATTTTTCAAAGTACCGGCACCTCCAGCCTTTGGCATCAGGGCCATCCATCTTTCTTTCGGAATATCCTGATATATTTTCTCCAGCACGTTTACCAAATCCATTGGCTTCATCAGATTATAACGGGAAAGTCCAGAACCGTCTACCCACTTCATATTTTTCAAAGGCGCATCAGTTAAGGTATCTTGAATGGCCATAAGCATCGATTCTACATCTTTTCCTTTACCTAATTTTCGTCCCATCTCTACTACCAATTGCTCAGCAATCATGTTATCAGAATGATACAACATGGGCTTTAAAAGAGAATCCAAGGTTGTCACTGCCACTAATTTAGCCTTTGAACTAATGGGTTTTTGAACCAAACCAACCTTTTTCTGACTCAAATCCGACAAAAATTTTGCTGTCAACTCATGACTTTGGATAAAAGGACTATCAAATGCTTTTATCTGTTTTTCATGTATAAAAAATAGATTTGACAATCGATCCCGTACTGGCATTTCAGATTTTACAAAATAGGTGTTTTGAAGAAATTGGCTTGGATTTGCTTTCCAAACCTCGTTTTGTTTTGAAAAATGAACCACATTACCAAAAATAGGCAGTTCAGAAACCTCTGCAGAATAATAATCTGGATAATCGTCCCAGGCCCAGCCCGTACCGAGAGGTTTTATCTTTAAATCCTTAGCGAGAACAACAGGTTTGGTTTTAGCCGCAATAAAATTTACCAGTTCTGAATTTTTAAAATCTGGGTGTAAAAAAGATGGATCGCCCATTCCCCAAACAATTACAGAATCTGACGTTTCCTCATAAGCAAAGGCTGGAATTTGCTTTTCCAATAACTTGTTGGCTGCATAAAAAGTCACCAACTTGGTATTAGATGCCGGCATAAAATACTTTTGCCCATTGTAATCTAAATATACCTTCCCAGACTCCAGATCTTTCAAATAAAACCCATTAGCGCCGTTTGAAAAATCAGAATTTTGAAAGATTTTTCTTGATAAACTTGTTCGACAAGCCCCAATGAAAAAAGCTAAAAATACTATAATTAAGTACTCTGATTTAAATTTTATCCGATCCATCTTTGTTCAATCAAGCCGAGATATTTCCCGCTTTTACCAGTTATTAAATAATCCTGCAGGGCATCGCCAGCATTGGGATACAAATTTACGAAAGAAAGTTCAGCAAGAGGCAACCAAACTACCTCTGCAGCAGTAGTTTCATTAGCTTGCAAAATTGGCACCCCTCCTATTATTGACCCTTCAAAAAACACATGTAATGCTGCCTTTCGGAACTCATTCCCTGCCATTTGCCCCATAAACAGCATTTTGCCAACTTCCACATCAATACCCAATTCCTCTTTACATTCACGCTCCAATGCAATCGGTAATAATTCTTCATCCTCTAAATTACCTCCAGGAAAATTATAAATTTGCTCTTCACCATATTGATACTTCATTAAGAGAATGTGATTGTTTTCAATGATGATGATGGCTGGTCGGAGACGCATTTTTAGTTATGGGTTATGGGATATGAGTTATGAGGTTCAAATTATGATTTGTAATAATTTGGACTTAAATTACAAAATTAAATCCATAACCCATAACCCATAACCCATAACCCATAACCCATAACCCATAACCCATAACCCATAACCCTAAAATGATAAAAGTAAAAGACATAGCTTCCGCAATGGAACAATGGGCACCCTTGGCATGGCAAGAATCCTATGACAATGCGGGACTTTTGGTAGGCGATAAAAATCAGGAGGTGAGTGGCATTTTAGTTTCTTTGGATTGCACGGAGGAGGTTATTGAGGAAGCTAAGGCCAAAAATTGCAATATGATTATTGCACATCATCCGATTATTTTCAAAGGGTTAAAAAGTTTGACAGGCAAAAATTATGTGGAAAAAACAGTTATATCTGCCATAAAAAACGACATCATATTGTATGCCTCGCATACCAATTTAGACCATGCACCCAAAGGAGTTAGCTACCATTTAGCCCAAAAATTTGGGATAAAGGGTCAAGTACTTTCTCCTGTGAAAGAAAATCTTAAAAAGTTAAGTTTTTTTGTACCCCGGGAAAATGCAGAGTCAGTAAGAATGGCCTTGAATTCGGCAGGTGCTGGACAAATCGGAAACTATGATAATTGCAGCTTCACATCTGAAGGCATTGGTCGATTCACACCCAATCAGGAAGCCAATCCACATATTGGAAAGGCATTGAAAGCAGAGGAGGTTGAAGAAATGAAGGTGGAAGTGATTTTACCAAGTCACAAAGAGGCAGAAATCCTCCAAACATTATTTACTGCTCACCCCTACGAGGAGGTTTCTTATTTTATTCAAAAATTAGATAATACATGGAATGAGGTGGGAGCAGGATATATTGGGGAATTAGAAAAAGAAATTTCAGAAGCCGATTTCTTACAAATGATCAAACAGAAATTAGGTATTCAAAATTTTCGACACAGTCCAAAAACTGGCAAGAAAATAAAGAAAATTGCCTTTTGCGGTGGAGCAGGAAGCTTTTTGATTCAGAAGGCGAAAGCTGCTGGCGCAGATGCTTACATTACGGGTGATATCAAATACCATGAGTTTTTTGATGCAGAAAATCAAATCATTTTGGTGGATGTAGGACATTATGAATCAGAAGTAATGATAAAGGATGCGATATGTGAGTATTTGTCAAATATTTTTTGTAATTTTGCCGTTCTCAAAAGTGAAACTAATACAAATCCAATTAATTTCGCTTGAATAGAGCGTTGTTGAACATATTCAAATTAACAAATTAATGGCAACTGCTACAGAAACAACCATTGCACAAAAATTAGAAGCTTTAATGAAGCTTCAAAACATTGATTCTGCCTTAGATAATATCAAGAAAGTTCGCGGGGATTTACCTGAAGAAGTGAGAGATTTAGAGGATGAAATTGCAGGTTTAGAAACTCGTTTGGCGAAATTTCAATCAGAAGTTGAAAATTTCAATACACAAATCAACAACTACCGCAATTCAAAAAAGGATTCGGAGAAATTGATTGCCAAATACAAGGAGCAACAAATGAATGTTCGCAACAACCGTGAGTTCGATGCAGTTTCTAAGGAAATTGAATTACAAGGACTTGAAATGGAAATTGCTGACAAGCGTATCAAAGAAATCGACATTAAAGTTTTGAACAAAAACGATGAAATCGGTGGAGTTGAGTCCAATTTATTTGAGCGTAACAAAGACCTTGAATTAAAGAAAAAAGAATTAGAAGTAATTATTGCAGAATCTGAAGAGGATGAGCAAAAATTATTGAAAGATAGAGAGAAAGCATTGAAAGCAACAGAAGAAAGATTATTGAAATCTTACACCAAGTTGAGAGATAATGCTCGTAACGGCCTAGCTGTTGTTATGGTTTCTCGTGGCGCTTGTGGTGGCTGTTTTAGCTCAGTCCCTCCTCAACGTCAGACCGACATTAAAGACAAGAAGAAAATCATCGTTTGTGAGCACTGCGGTAGAATCTTAGCAGGTGTAACAGATCCACAACCAGGTGAAGTAAAAGAAAAGAAAACTAGAGCAACTAAAGTTTCTGCAGCAGCGGCTGCAGCGGCAACAGCTGAGTAATATTTTCAATTGCACATAAAAAAAGAGCATTTTTTCAAATGCTCTTTTTTTTTATATCCTTACTGCAACATTTGAAGTAAAGAGGTTAATTTATCTTTTAAATCTTTTCGATCTACTATGAAATCTAGAAATCCGTGCTCTAAAACAAATTCAGCACTTTGAAACCCTTTCGGAAGATCCTTTCCGATTGTTTCTTTGATAACACGTGGTCCCGCAAAACCAATTAAGGCACCAGGTTCTGAAATATTAAAATCACCCAACATAGCATAAGAGGCTGTAACACCACCGGTTGTTGGGTCTGTTAATAAAGAAATATAAGGAATACCAGCTTCTGCCAATAATGCCAATTTAGCAGAAGTTTTTGCCATTTGCATCAAGGAAAATCCTGCTTCCATCATACGCGCTCCACCCGAGCGAGAAATCATTAAAAAAGGTTGTTTGTGTTTCAAGGAATAGTCAATTCCCCTGGCAATCTTTTCTCCTACTACAGAACCCATTGAACCACCGATAAAACTAAAATCCATAGCTGAAATAGTCAATGGCAATCCATTCATATTTCCTACAGCCGTTCGAACTGCATCTTTTAAGCCAGTTTTGTATTCGGTTGATTTGATACGATCCACATATTTTTTAGTATCTGTAAACTCCAAAGGATCACCAGAACCCATCATTGGATCTAATTCGGTGTATTTGGTTTCGTCGAAAAGTAACTCAAAATACTCTTGAGACCCTATCTTCTCATGGTAATTACAATTTGAACAAGTAAATGCAAATACACGGTGCTCTCTAGTATGAATTGCTTTTTTGCAAGAAGGACACTGATACCATAATCCATCAGGTGCTTCTCGTTTTGCTTCAGTTGGGGTTTGAATCCCTTTATCTTTTCTGGTAAACCAAGACATATTTTTTTGTTTTTAAACGGCTGACAAAATTACGGAAAAAATACTTTTATCACTTAATAATGATCAATTTTCTACCTATTTGCTGCGAACCATTTTTAAAATTTACCCAATAAGCTCCACTAGACCACGAATTGACCTCAATTTCTCTTTCAAATAACACTCCATTTACCTGAATATCTTCTTGAATCATTGCTTGGCCTTGTAAATTTACAATTTGAAAATTCAATTGCTTCAATTCCTGAGGCGTTTCCAATTTTATTTTAATACGACTATTGGCAGGATTTGGAAAAACACTTAATACAGAACCTTCAAGTACTTTATCAATGCCTAAAACCAAATCTTTTTTACCTTTGGGGCCTTGAATATTCAAATTATCTATGGCCCATCCCCATCCATGAGCACCCACATCTGCATGTAACCTAAATCGCAATATTATTTGATCACCTGATTTTATTTTTCCATTGGATTTCAAATCAATTTCCATCGGTTTATACAAATCAAAGCTTCCAACAGAAAGAGAGTTACCATTTTTGTCTAAACTTAAATTATAGGTTTTTAACCAAGTTGATTCTTTATTGGAATCATAACCAGGTCCTAAATCAATCCATGTTTGTCCTAAATCTTTAGATGCCTGTACAATCACATAATCATAAAAATAACGATTAACCGTCCCATCTGCATTGTAAAAACTTTCACCCGTTTCACCCGGCTCTACCAAAACAATCTGATCAAAATAAATTTTTGCTGTATCGGCACGAACTACAATTGGTTTCAACAATAAGGCATCATTATTGGTAAACTTATCCGTCCCACCCGTTCCAGGTTCAACATCCTCACTCCCATCAGCATACGGATGTTCAGAATTCAAGGCTATTGTATTTAAATAGGTATCTTTATTGATTGAAAAGCCTTTTAAATAAAAATCTGCGGTAGGATATCTATCAAAAGATGTTATATATTCTGTAACAGGTGCCAAGAAATCAACTACTCGAAACTCATAATAAGAAGTGCTTGGAAAGTAAACAACATTCTTAGCCTTTGACTTATCCCGAACCGTAATTTTATATTTTACCACATCTCCAGATTTCAATCCGGCCGATGTAAAATCAAAAGTAAATGAATAGGCATTCGCCTCAGTGGTTAATTTCGACATATTTTTCACTACTGCCGTTCCTCCATTGATAGAGTATTCAACCAAAACAGTATCAATACCAATATTGTCTGTGGCATACAAAGTAGGCAATGGAACTTTCTTTTGAGAGGCAAAAATGTATTTCAACGAATTGGCATAAACTACTTTGGGCTTGACCGTATCTGCTCCGATGGTAAACTGGTAATAATTCCCATAATTTTTCCCAGATATGGTTACATAAGGTGCCTCAGCAGGAGTTACAAATGACTTACCAGCGGCAGTTTGTGCTGTCCAATAATATTTCAAAACTCGGTCTGAACTTGATTTAGGCAAAGTATAACGATAGGTATTAGAGGTACCAGAAACCAATGTTGGGGTATAAGCTACAGCCGAAGTAATTGAGGTATTTGAAGCCAACATCAATCGCAATGAATTTGCCTTCAACAGTGTATCTGAATACAATTTTGCCTCAAACACAAAATCTTGATCGGTTGCTTCCGTATCTTTTGCTTGCTCCGCAAATATACTTGAACCATACCAACCCATATCCTTAAAAATACCTTCCGCAATTGGACCCACAGAGCGAGTAACCTCTCCAGGAGCTATTTGCGGAGTCATTAAAGCATTGGGATCACCAACAGGATATAAATACTGATCTACATGGTAAACACTTGAACCATCTACATAAGGATTCGGGGCATATAAAGTTGCCTTTGTTTTATTCAAATTCTGCAATTGAGGTCCATTCAAAAATAAACTAGTTTTGGAAGTAACTGCACCCAACAAAGCGACTGAATTATTTTTATAGGAGGTTGTGGTATCAACTAATTTCGTCCCCGTTTTATTTTCCATGAATTGGTCAAAAATTCCTGGATAAGTATATCCAACCGTAGATTTATCAGTTGATTGCTCAAATTGACCAATAAAACCCAATCCATGTCCTAATTCATGCAAAACAACAGAAAGAAAATCATATTGCTTGGTACTTGGCAAACCATCAATTCCTTTGTACCATTGGGTAAAATCGGAGTTGAATCGGGCAACAATATCTGGATCCGTCCCATTAAAATTGGCATGAGCAATTTTTTCAGCCAATGCTAAAGGATAATAGGTATTAATTTTGGATGAGCCTGGAAAATTAGCATAATAATTGGTTGCACCTGCACTTCCCAAAACATTTGAAGCCAAGGGTGTCCAATAAACAATTACATTAATTTTTTGGTCAGTAGTAAAAACCTTTTCCCAAATAGAGGCCGCTTTTTCAAAAACTGCCTTTACCTCGGTGGGAGTGTTTAAATCATAAGTAAAATTAAAAGTTGTTTGCAGACTTGCCTGTGTCCCCAAAGTTCTTAATTCCAACTTTTCCGCATCCAACATTTTTTGCATTTCAGCTTGATAATTAGAAGGCAATGGTCGTAATTCCGGATGATCAGAAACGTATTCTACGATTTCTTTTCCCTTTTTTATCAGAACTTGAGGTTTCTGAGAAAACAGCTGAATTGTAAAAAATATACAGACTAGGGTAGGTAAAAATGATTTCATCTTAATTGTGGTTTTGTATTTTTTCAAACAGTCCAACAAAGTTTGGAGCTTGTATTTGTGTATGTGCTAATTCCTCTTTCGTATGAGAAGTAGTAATCCCAACCACTTTGCAGCCAGCTGATTGTCCCGATTTAATACCTTGCAAAGAGTCTTCAATTACCCAACAATTAGCAGGATTTACCCCTAATTTTTGTGCTGCTAATAAATATATTTCCGGATCAGGTTTCCCTTTAGTAACCTCTGCCCCACCTACAATCACATCAAATTGATCGCGCAATCCGATTCCGTCAATGGTAAAATCGATATTCCCTTGACCGGCGGAAGTTGCTAAGGCCACTTTTATCCCACTACTTCTTATTTCTTTTAAAAATTCCACTAAACCCTCTAATGGCTTTCTGAAGGGGGCATAAAATTCTCTATAAATCTCCTCTTTTTCCTCCTCCAAGGGATGAACCTCTTCTCTTGTCATTTGCCTTTTAAAAAACCACTCAAAGGTATCTTTTGAATTCATCCCGTTTAATTCTTTGTAAAAAGTTTCACGAGTTAAAGGAATTCCTTTTTTCTCACAAAACAACAACCATGCGTCTACGTGATAGGGTAAATTATCCACTACTACACCATCCATATCAAATAAAATTCCTTCAATCATACTAAATTGTAATTTTCAAACCATCATAAGCCAAAAAAACATTGGCGGGCAGTTCTTTTTGTACTTCTTCGTGTTTTCCGAGCTGGTGACTAATATGTGTTATATAGGACTTTTCAGGATTAACTTTTTCAATAATTTCCAATGCCTCTTCTAGGGTGAAATGGGAAACGTGAGGAGTTTTTCGGAGTGCATTTAAAACCAAAACCTTAGTTCCTTTTATTTTCTCCAAATCCTTGTCGGCAATAAAATTTGCGTCCGTAATGTAGGTAAAATCCCCAATTCGATACCCAAAAATATCTAATAAAAAATGTTTTACAGGAATGGGTAAGATATTAACCCCTTCGATTTCAAAGGGATTTTCGTCTATCAAATGAACGTGAAGTTCTGGAACACCAGGATATTTATTTTCATCAAAAGCATAAGCAAATTCTCTTTTCAATTGATCTATTACACGCTCCTGGGCATAAATTGGCATGGCTTTTTTCTGCGCATAATTGAATCCCCGCACATCGTCCATCCCAGCTGTATGGTCTTTGTGTTCGTGCGTAAACAAAATAGCATCTAATTGGGTGATAGATTCCTGAAGCATTTGTTGCCTGAAATCTGGACCCGTATCTATGACAAAGGATTTTCCATCAGTTTCTAAATGCAACGACACCCGCAATCTTTTATCACGGGTGTCGTTAGATTGGCACACTTCACAAGAACAAGCAATCATAGGAATGCCTTGCGAAGTACCTGTTCCGAGAAAGGTAACCTTAATCGGAGCCATAAAATTATTCTGTTAAGGCCTTAACCTGCGTAACTAACGCGTCAAAATTCAAAGGCTTAGCCAGGAAATCGTTGAACCCAACTGCCTTAAAGTCTTCCATTGTATAATTTCTAGCATTCCCAGTGATAGCAATCATAGGTATGCTCGCTTTTTTCGAATCCGACAAATTACGAACTGCTTTTGCACAATCCATTCCATCCATTACTGGCATATTGATATCTAAAAGAATGATGTCAAAATCAGCTTTAGCTAATTCATCTAAAACTTGCTGACCATTTTTAACAGCGTGAATTTCGAAATTTTGAAACTCTAAAATCTTTTTAGCTAGATTTTGAATAACAGAACTATCTTCGGCGATCAAAACTTTTTTCATAAAATTGCAATTGGATATGGATAGAAAACAAAAATAAACAAAGGCTTCCTTATTTAAAAGAAAACCTTTGTGAATTATACTCCAAATTTGGAATTATTTTACGTAAACAGAAACAGAGGTTTTATCCCAAATAAAACTCAATTGACCTGTGTTCGACAAGGTAATTGTAAATTGTTCTGTTGGCTTCGACTCAGAAACTTTTCCCGTTACGCGTAAAACATCTTGATCTGCTTTATAAGAGTACGCTCCCCATTGTTTAGCAACTTTGTTGAAGATTACTGTCCACTCTGTTGGACCTGGAATAGTAAATACGGAATAGGTTCCTTTTGCTAAAGTTTGTCCTTGAATTTGAGCATCTTTCGATAATTCAATCGTTGTAGCTTCATTGGCACCAGTTCTCCAAACTTCCCCGTAAGGAACTAAGGCTTTTTGCTCTTTTGTTCCAAACACCAAACGTCCTTTTACAGAAGGTTGATAATATTTAACAATTACATTCAAATTGCCAATTTTCTGAATGGCAGTTGCTGGTGGCGAGGCTTGGTTTTGAGCAAAAACAGATAATGAGATAAAGCTCAATAAAGCAAAAATTAACTTTTTCATAGAATTTGTTTAAATTTTAGATTACAAATTAAGCCAATAATTTAGTTTTAACACAATGGCACGATTACGAATTTGTAAATTTTCAGGAAAATAATTATCCGTATAAACCAAGAATATGTCTGAAGCTGGTTTATATCTCCATTGGATTCTTGAATTAATATTTACGTTTTTAATTTGCTCATTATATTGCAAAAATGTTGTAAAAAACAACTTATTGGTAAAGGTAACATCCAATTTAGGACGAATAATCCAAAACTCTGAGTTCAACTTTTTGGTAACAGTTTGTGCTTCATTTACCCAATCTACATCATCAATCTTGTTATAATCTAATGCCATAGAAAACATTACATAAGGCTGAAAACGATAAGCCAATTCCGAAGTTATACCCACGCGAGTCCCATTTGCATAATAACCTCCGAATCGAGTATTTAAGGAATAAGTAAACTTTTTAATTGCCGAGGACATATAATTAAACCCAACAGAATTCCAAGTATGTTCAGTTCCTGCTTTTAATTTTTCTTTACCAACTCGAGTTGCATCAAAATCTAACAATAAGCGAATATAATCTGAGGCGGCCCAAAAACTATATCCCGCACGATCTTTCATTATTAAATCCGTTGCAAATACATTTGTATTATCCGTTCTTAAACCAGCCTCATTCCAGAAACCAATTTTCATTATTTTCGCCTGGCCATAAAAAATCTTAGAATTTTTATCTTTGGGATAGAAAATCTTACCAATTTCAGGATTTACATTAAAATATCCTACGCGAGGCACATAACCAACCTCCGGATTAAAACCAGTTCCAACCCATTGATGCCGCCAAATACCAAACCAATTATTATTTTTAAAAGATAAATTCAAGGCATGAGCAAAATTCTTAGGGGCTGAAATCGGACTAAATGTTTGATAAAAAAAGGTTTTCCCAGTCCAAAAATTATTTGAAGATGCTAAATTGTATTCAACACCAATGGTTCTATTGTAATCTTGAATTCCGTTTTTCCTTTGAGATTCCAATTCAATGGAGGATTGTTTATCGATAAAAAACAAACCCACATTTGACCTAGCAAATAACTTTCTTTGCAAGGTTACCATCGAAAAATTCTGAATGGGGGTTATCGTGTCATTCCTTTCAGTTTGAACTTTTAAGATGCCGATTCTCCAATCTTTAGTTAATTTTCCACTCAAGCGGGCACCATAACGAATAGCAGTTTGGTCGTAACCTTTGGTTGTTGAATTATAGGCCAAACCGATTCTTCGAGAAAAAAATGGGCGAAGGTTGTCTACCCCAAAACCATCGAACAGATCTGAATTTTCGATAAAAAATTGTCTTTTTTCTGGAAAAAATAATTCATATCGATCTAAATTAGTTTGTTGACGATCTACATCAACTTGAGAAAAATCAGGATTAACAGTCAAATCTAAATTCATACTTGAACTTAAAGCCACTTTCATATCTGCACCTATCTGATTTTTGCCTACCTGCTTAGATTTATCAAAATCAATTAGGTTCCCCCCTAACATATAAGGAATAATAGATACATTTTTCTTAGGTGCCGGAGGGGGTGTATCCCAAACCAAGGCTCCAGCATAGGCCAATGATGCAGTTGGAAACTGACGGGGAACTGGCGCCCATGCAGATTTTTCTTTTTCTCTAGTGTCTAATCGACTAAAGTTAATTCCCCAAATTGTTGAATTATCCTTGTATCTAATCGATTTAAAGGGTATAGCAGCTTCCCAAATCCATGAATTTGAACTGTAAGTAGTAGCAGATTCCCACTTATTGTCCCAATTCAAATTCATCTTAGCACCCTCCGACATCTGTCCGTCCCATTGTGCTCCAGCTGCATTTGCACCGAAAGAAAAACCAGTTGTCTTATCATCAAACGTGTCAATAAAAACTAAAAAATTATCGTTATTGCTGAAATTAAAATCTCGTTTTAATGATTCAACAACATAGGGTTGCCCTGGTTTCAAAAAGCATTCAGCAGAAATGTAAAGATATTTATCATCATAGCTCATTCGAACGTCTGTTCTAACATTAGCACAAAGTGTATCAAAAGGATTACACATATAAAAGTCTGATGCAGATGCAGCTTCTTTCCATGCCTCATCATTCAATAAACCGTCTATTTTAATACCACCTGAAGATTTCTTGATATGAATTTGAAAATTTGCATTCTTTCTGACATTTTGAGCTGGCAGATTGAATGAAAAAAATAAAATGGAAATTATAATTAATAATAGATTTTTTCTCATCGTAAATAGGCGAAATATCTTGCAATTTATAAGAAATTCAAAAACTTCTTGTAAGGTTTTATTCGGTATTATGAAATTCATTTCACATCTCTTAAATTTGCAACAAATTAATATTACCTATGGGAAGAGCCTTTGAATTTAGAAAAGCAAGAAAGTTTAAACGTTGGGGCCAGATGGCCAAAACTTTTACCAAAATTGGAAAAGATATTGTAATTGCAGTAAAAGCTGGTGGACCCGACCCAACTTCAAATTCTAGATTAAGAGCTATTATCCAAAATGCCAAGGCTGTAAACATGCCGAAGGATAACGTTGAACGTGCCATCAAACGCGCTTCTTCAAAAGACCAAGAAGATTACAAGGAGATTGTATACGAAGGATATGGTCAGCATGGAATTGCCATTTTAGTTGAAACAACTACTGATAACATCAATCGTACCGTTGCCAACATCCGTTCATCCTTCACCAAATGTGGGGGCTCTTTAGGAACACAAGGCATGTTGGATTTTATTTTCACTCGTAAATCAGTATTCAAAATTGCCAATTCTCCAGAAATCGATTTGGAAGAACTAGAATTTGAATTAATTGATTTAGGCGTTGATGAAGTATTTTTAGACGAGGAAACGAATCAAATCAATATTTACGGAGAATTCACCTCTTTTGGAGCTATCCAAAAATTCTTAGAAGGTAAAGGTTATGAATTATTAGGTGCCGATTTTGAACGCATCCCAAACGAAACCAAAGACTTAACAGACGAGCAAGCTGCGGACATCGAGAAATTAATTGACCGATTGGAAGAGGATGATGATGTGCAGAACGTGTATCACAATATGAGTTAATAGTGAGCAGAGTGAGCCAGTGAGCAGAGTGAGCCAGTGAGCCAATTACTTTTACTAGCTCACTTGCTCACTCTGCTCACTGGCTCACTGGCTCACTTTTCAACTTATACACATACGGTGCTTTATGTGCCCCGCCTGTATATTTCTTCTCTATTCTGTCCAAAATATCCATACTCAGAATTTTGCGCTGGAAATTTGTCCGAACTAATTCTTTTCCCAGAATAACTTCATAAACCCGCTGCAATTCTGCCATTGTGAAGGTTTCAGGCAACAAATTAAAGGCCAATAAACGCGTATCAAGCGATTCCCTCAGTCTTTCTAATGCCTTTTCAACTATTTCATTGTGATCTAAGAAAAGATTTGGAATTTTTTCAACATCTACCCAGTTGGCTTCTGAAGATATTTCATCTGGACTCACGTTTACCTTTTCAATATCCACTAAGGCAAAATACCCAATCGTAATATATCGATCAGATAGCCATTCATAATGCTCTTTGGAACGGCCCATATCTGCGTTTACCTGTTGATGCTCAGCTTGTGCAGTTTGATTCCTCTTCAAATTTCCAAAAGTGTAAAATTGCTCCAAATAAATATCCTTCAGCCCAGTACGATTAAATAAAATCCGTTTTGCAGCTGTATCCACATCTTCTTCAGGTTTCACAAAGCCACCCGACAAACATTGGACCTTAGAATTCTTAAAGGTCAATAAAAGTACATTCAAGCGATTATCCTTGAATCCGAAAATGACACAATCGACTGAAAGGTAGGGTAACCAAGGCCTATTTAATGCATCAATAATTACACTCATACCCTATTTTACTTTATTTGTTTTGATGAAGTTTTTAATTTGATCTGCAAAAATTTGGTATCCTTTTTCATTTAAATGCAACTTATCTGCAACAAATATATCTTGCATTAAGCTTCCATCCGCATTAAAAAACGGATTATGCATATCTAAATAGTAAAGACCTTTTTGTTCTTTTACTACTGATTGAATCAGTGAATTCAACTCTCTTTGTTTTTGTAAATTGGACGTTCTTGCCAAACTTGGACGAGCAGCCACAAAAACTAATTTTGTCTTAGGCAACACTTTTTTTAGGCGAGTCGAAAAATCTATAAATTCATCACGGATAAACTCTGGACTTTCCCCTTTCGCTATGTCATTATCTCCTTCGTACATAAAAATCCATGAGGGTTGATACTTAACCACCATACGATCAAAATAATACAAGGCATCCTTTAATGTTGAGCCGCCAAAACCTCTATTGAAGGCAGGAATTCCTTTCATATCAGCATCAAAATTTTTCCATAAACGAAAACTTGAGCTTCCTAAAAATAAGATTTGCCCTTTTTTAGGCATTGAAATAGAATCTTGCTTTTCATAGGCAACAATTTCTCTTTCAAAAGGATTTTGAGCAAAAACACTTGCACTAAAAAGCAATAAAAATGCTAAAAGTATATTTTTCATTTTCTTATTCGTTTGGATATTTTAAACCAATTTGTTTTCTGATTTCATCTAAAAGTCCCATTATTTCAATTGAATGCTGGTGAGAAATCCAGTCATTTTCTAATTTTCCCGCACGCAAATCTGCCTGAACAGCCTCCGCCTCATAACTGTAACCCCATCCTAAGCGCTCAGTTTCAAAAAACTCTGGTCTTTGTCCTTCCACCTCCAGAGTAATTCCTTTGGTTTCATGGAATCTGGAATGAATCAAAATCTTACCTTTTGTGCCATAAATGGTACAAGTGGTGTCTGTATTAGCCGCAAAAGTGGAGAATAACGTTGCAGTTGCTCCCGATTCATAGGTTGCAATCATCGAACAATTCATATCTACACCAGTAGGTGCAAATGTTGCAGAGGCTTTAATTTCTTTTGGATTTCCCAATACCAATCTTGAAATAAAAAGTGGATAAATTCCGATATCTAATAAAGATCCGCCAGTTAGAACTGGATTAAACCAACGCGCTTCTGGGATATATTCAGCTCTGAATCCGAAATCAGCCATTAGATGAACTACATCGCCAATAACTCCAGAATTCAATATCTCTAACAATTTAGCCATAGATGGATGGAAACGAGTCCAAAGAGCCTCCATCAAATAAATCTTTTTATCCTTGGCTGTTTGAATCATTTCAGAAACCTGCTTTGAATTGATGGCAAATGCTTTTTCACAAAGTACAGGAATACCTGCATTTAAACACATCAAGGTATGTTCATGGTGCAATCCATGGGGAGAAGCAATGTACACTACATCAATTTCGCCACTTGATAACATGGCTTCATAGGAACCATAGGCTTTAACCTCAGGACCATAATTTGCTGCAAATTGTTGTGCTTTTTCTAAACTACGGGAAGAAACTGCGGCCAAAAAACCATCTTTGACATAGGCCAAATCATCGGCAAATTTTTCAGCAATTCCACCACATGCCAAAATACCCCAACGAATGGGTTCACCATTTTTCATAATTATTTAGGTTTAAGCGAAACTTAAATTAGGATAAATTCTTCAGATTTTCAATCAATTCTTGAACTTGATCAAAATTAACATTCGGGAAATTGGCAATTCTAACTTGAGTTTCCTTCAATTTTCCATAACCTGAACCTAAAACCATACCTGTTTTAGCCTCCAAATCTTGAATCACCTTACTAGAATTTTCTTTGCAATTTAATACCACAACAGTCTGTGAACGATGTGATTCATTCTCCACAAATATGTCAAACTGATTGGATTTTTTGGCAAAATCATATAAAGATTTGGCCTTTCGCTCAGTTTCTTTTCGAATATTCTCTACTCCAATGCGGTTAAAATCTTCTGCCACCTTGCCTAGCACATAAATACTCAAAACATTTGGCGTTTCAGGAGTTTCAAATTTCTTATAATTTTCCCAAAGACTTGGTAAGGAATGATATGTACCTACAATGCCTTCGTGTTGCTGGATGCGTTTCGACTTCTCCACCATCTCCTCACTTGCGAACCAAACACCCAATCCTGCAGGCATACCAAATGCTTTTTGTACCGAAAAGAAAGCAGAATCAACTAAAGTAAAATCTAAATTGGTGTAAGGTGCAGACGAAACCATGTCCACTACCAACAATTTATCTTTATTTGATTTTTTTAATTTATGTATTTCTTGTACGCGCATTTGAACCCCAGAAGAGGTTTCATTGGTGGTAGTACAAATCAATTCTGCGTATTCGGGAACGGTAATTTCATTCGCATCAAATCCTTCGCCGAAAGGTTTTTCAAATTTGTGCGCAAATTTGTGTAATTGTTGAGAAAATTCATGAAATTTTTTCGAAAAAGAACCATTCACCAAATGGAAACTTTCATGCTCAACGGTATTCATCAATACTCTTTCCCAAACCTCGGTGGCTGAACCCGTGAATAAAACACCCGTTTCTTTTGGCAAATTGAACAATATCCTTAATTGTTCATCTGCATGTTGATAAATTTTTCGAAAAGTAGATGAACGATGTGAAATAGAACCAATATTTTCTCTAAAGGCTTGTTCGTAATGTCCTTGAACAGTTGGAAATAGTCCGGCAGGTCCTGGAGTAAAAAATAATTTGTTCATTGCACTCATCTTAATACAACATTCTAAATTTAATGGTGTTGTCTATTTCTTTTAATTCTTTTGCGATTTCCTCAGCGTATTCTTTGGAAATATCTGTGATTACATAACCCGTTTTTTCGGTTGTTTTCAAATATTGTCCAATGATATTAACTGAATATTTCGCAAATACATTATTTATTTTCGCCAAAATTCCTGGTACATTTTGATGAATATGTAACAATCGATGTGCATTTTCCAAAGGTGGCAATTGCAATTCAGGGAAATTCACTGAACCGTATGTACTTCCATTGTTCATAAATTGTAATAATTTGGAAGGCACAAATTCACCAATATTCGCTTGGGCTTCCTCAGTGGATCCGCCAATATGTGGTGTCAAAATTACATTTGGTAAACCACGTAAATCATTTACAAATTCTTCATCATTTGTTTTTGGCTCATAAGGGAATACGTCAACCGCTGCTCCCCAAACTTTGCCAGATTTAATGGCATTCACTAAGGCAGAAATTTCAACGACATGTCCACGCGACAAGTTTAAGAAAATTACATTTTCCTTCATCCATGAGAATTGCTCCTCTCCAATGATATTAGTATTAGACTTTCTACCATCAACGTGTAAACTCACAAAGTCAACTTGCGACAAAAGCTCTTTCAAGGTATTGCATTTTTTAGCATTGCCTAAAGCCAATTTATCTACAATGTCATAGAAATAAACTTCCATACCCAAGGCTTCTGCTAAAACAGAAATCTGAGTACCAATATTTCCATAACCTACCAAACCAATTTTCTTTCCTCTGATTTCATACGAATTTGTTGCAGATTTATCCCAAACTCCAGCATGCATTCGATTCGATTTTTCAACGATATTTCTCGTCAACATAATCATTAAACCGATCGACAATTCTACCACCGAACGTGTATTTGAATACGGGGCATTAAACACTGCAATACCTCGCTTTTCACATTCAGCTAAATCAATTTGGTTGGTTCCAATACAAAATGCTCCCACACACATCAAACGAGATGCATTCGGGTGCTCTAAAACTTTTTTTGTTAAATTCGTTTTGGAACGTAATCCTAAGATAGATACATCTTTAATTTTCTCAATCAACTCCTCCTCATCCAATGCTCCTTTCAACAACTCAACTTGAAATCCTTCTTTTTTGAATGCCTGAACTGCCTTTGGATGCACGTTTTCCAATAACAAAACCTTGATTCTTGATTTTGGATAAGACTGCGCTCGACTCAAACCATTGATGTATAAAAATTCATCTAAGGAAGGAACCACGAAATCTGCTTTCTCTGTTACGTTTTGGCGAGATACATTTTCTGTAAATGCATAAAATTTATTGGCAAGACCCGATTCACGCATTTCGTAATCAGTATAGCCATCACCTATGGCATAAACCTCTCCTTCTAATTCCAAAGATTTCAATAACAATACTTTACCTCCGTCTTTCGACAATAAATTTTCTTGGTCATATCCAGAAATATTACCCTCTGCATCGTAAGTAAATGTGTTTGCATAAACGTTCTCCTCCGCAATTCCCAACTCCTCTACCACAGGAACGATAAAATCTTTAAATCCTGAAGAAACAATTAAAATTGAATCCGCATTCTCTTGAATAAATGCTTTATTTCTTTTGAAAGAGTCAGAAATCTTACCTTTCAAAAACTTAATTAATTGTTCAATATGAATTTTATTGGCCGACAATAATGCCACACGATCACGTAATGAATCTGCGAAACCAATCTCCCCAGCCATTCCTTTATCGGTAATTTCGCGAATTTTTGATACAATTTCTGCTTGTTTGGGATTTCCCAACAAGGCGATATCAGCTAATTCATCTAAAGCCTCCACCTTGGTGAAAGTACTGTCAAAATCGATAACAATTGTCAATTGTTCTTTTTGTTTATTAGGCATCATATTATACTATACATCTCTCAACCATTGGATTGCACGTGTTTCAGACCAAAGAAAACCCTTGTAATCATTTGGATAAAACCCGCAATGACCTCCCTCGTTTGGAATTTCTAAAAACACATTTTCTAAAGAATTTACTAAATCTATTGGAAAACATTGTTCCGACAAAAAAGGATCATTTGCTGCATTTACAATCAAAACAGGCACTTTTATAGAAGGTAGAAAGTAAATAGAGCTATTTTTCTCGTAATAATCTTCCGCGCCAGCAAAGCCGTGCAGAGGCCCTGTTACGTATTCATCAAAATCCCAAAGTGTTTCAATTTTGGACAATTTTAATTGATGAGCTAATTCAGGGAACAACTCTACTTTTTTTTGAACCTTTTCAACAAGGCTACTTAAAAATCGTTTGGTGTAAATCCAGTTTTCAAGTCGAGCCAACGTTTGGGAACTACTTGAAAGGTGCAAAGGTACGGAAAAAACCACAGCTTTTCGTAATCCTTTCGGAGGTTTTTCAGCTTTTTCACCCAACCATTTCAAGGTTAAATTTCCACCCAAACTAAAGCCGGCCATATCTAATTCCCTAGCTCCTTTCTGAATCGCATAATCAACTACTTCATTTAAATCATCGGTGGCACCACTATGATAAAATCGTTTGTTCAAATTCATTTCTCCAGAACAAGACCTGTAATTCCAAGCCAAAACATCCATTCCTGCTCGAATAGCTTTTTTAGCTAAACCGGTCACATAATGCCGACTACTGCTACCCTCCAAGCCGTGAGAAATAATCAACATAGACCGATCTCCTATTTTTCCCTTAACATACCAATCTAAATCCACAAAATCACCATCTGAAAGCACAAAACGCTCCCTAGTGGGCGATTTCAAATCCACTTTTCGAAATAATGCTGGAAAAATACTCTGTGTATGTTTTTCTGGCAACCAAAAGGGGGACTCAAAAGCTTGGGGATTTTCTAAAAACGGCATATTATATGAAGAAATCAGGAATTAATTGAGCATCTGAAACATTTGGGTCATTTTTATACATCGAAAAATCACTAACTCCCGCTTCACGTAAAACATCTTCATCTATCAAAAATTTACCAGAATAAGTTTTTGCATCTTTTTGAATAATTTCAAAGGCTGCATCCGCCATAATACTTGGTTTTCTTGCCAATGTGAGCATTTCTGCATTTCCAACTGCAAACTCAATGGCTGCTGTAGCAATAATTGTTTTAGGCCATAAGGAGTTTACAGCCACTTTGCCTTCAAACTCACCAGCTAAACCTAGGGTAACCATCGACATCCCAAACTTAGCCATTGAATAAGCCAAATGATGTTTAAACCATTTGGTTTCCATATTTAAAGGTGGAGAAAGAGTTATAATATGTGGATTCCCTGCTTTCAACAAATAAGGCAAACAAGCCTTTGCACACAAATAAGAACCGCGCGCATTGACCTGATGCATCAGATCAAACTTTTTCATGTCTGTGTTTAAGGTATTCGTCAATTGAATAGCCGAGGCATTATTAATTAACACATCGATTCCTCCAAAAGTTTGCACTGCTTTTTCAACCGCTTCCACCACCTGTGCCTCCTCTCTTATATCTACCACCAAGGGCAAAGCCTTGCCTCCTACTTTTTCTATCTGCTCAGCTGCCGTGTATATTGTCCCGGGCAATTTTGGGTGGGGCTTATCAGTCTTAGCAGCAATCACAATATTTGCCCCTTTCGCAGCAAATCGTAAAGCAATTTCCAGGCCAATTCCTCTGGAAGCACCTGAAATAAACAGCGTTTTATTGACGAATATCATTTTTTAGATTAAAATTGACCTAATTTACAAATTTCTTCCAAAGAGTATATAAAAATAGACAATTGCTCCTTATTTTTGCAACTTGTAAATTTTGATTTAATCCAATGCAAGTTCCGTTTAAGTCGGTAAGTATTTCTCACAAGAGTGCACCCCTAGCTATTAGGGAGCAAGTTGCCTTAAACGAGGAAGAAAGCAAGGCTTTTGCTTTACAGTGTAAAGAAAAATACGACTTAAATGATTTACTAATCGTTTCAACTTGCAATCGAACAGAAATTTACTATACTTCCTCTCAAGCTTATTCAAATTCCATTGTAAAAGATTTGTTGAAAGGTAAAAACCTGGAAGCAAGTCCAGAAAACTGTAAATGGTTTGTACAAAACGAGGAAACAAACCCTTCATTACAGCATTTATTTGAGGTAGCAACAGGTTTACAATCAAAAGTTGTAGGCGATTTACAAATCCCAAATCAAATCAAAAAAGCCTATCAATTAGCGGCAGATTTGAACTTGGCTGGACCCTATTTACACCGCTTAATGCATACCATTTTCTATGCAAACAAACGTGTAGCCCAAGAAACTTCCTTCCGCGATGGCGCAGCTTCTGTTTCTTATGCAACCGTTGCCCTGGCAGAAGAATTGTCACAAGCCATTCCACAACCAAAGGTTTTGGTCATTGGATTAGGTGAAATCGGTATGGATGTTTGCAAAAACATGGAGGATAAAGATTTTGCGGAAATAACCATCATGAATAGAACCTTGGAAAAAGCTGAGAAATTAGCTCAAGGAAACGCTTTCAGAGTAGCTTCTTATGAAAATCTTTGGGATGAAATTGCAAAAGCAGATATTATTATTTCCTCTGTCAGGAGCAATGATCCGATTATTACGCAACAAGAATTAAAGAAAATACAAGTACTTTCTTTCAAATATTTTATTGATTTATCTGTACCTAGAAGCATTGAAGAAGGAATTGAAAAAATTTCAGGAATGCTTTTATACAATATTGATACCCTAAAAGAACGTGCCGACCAAGCTCTTCAACAACGTTTGGCAGCTATTCCGCATGTGAAAGACATCATTATTGAGAGTATTGATAGCTTTTTAGATTGGTCGAAAGAAATGGAAGTATCGCCTGTCATTCATAAATTAAAAAACTCTTTAGAACAAATCAGAAAAGAGGAAATCAATCGACACATCAAAGGATTAAGTTCTGAAGAAATTGAAAAATTAGAAAAAATCACTTCTAATTTAGTTCAGAAAATCATCAAACAACCTATCATTCATTTAAAGGCCGCTTGTAAGCGTGGCGAATCTGAAACAATGGTAGATGTTTTGAACGACTTGTTCAATCTGGAACAAGTAGACGACTCGGCACTTCACAATAAATAAATCATGGATAGCGCAAAGCTCAATTCCTTAGCCCGTTTCTGTGCTTATCAGGAAAGGTGTATACAGGAATTAAAGCTTAAAATGCAAAAATTGGAAATTCAACCCGAAGATTTCCAAGGGTATATTGTATGGTTGGAAGATAACAATTATTTAAACGAAACCAGATTTGCTCAAATTTTTGCCCGTTCAAAGTTTAATCAAAAACAATGGGGTCGCAATAAAATCCGATTTGAGCTCAAAATACGCCAAATCAGTGCTGAAAAAATAAAAAAAGGTTTAGAAGAAATTCAAGACGAGGATTATTTACAAACCCTTGAAAAATTGGTTCAACAAACTCTCATAAAAAATAGCAAATTAGACCCTTGGCAAAAAAATCAGAAAACTGTTAATTATCTGATGGGCAGAGGTTTTGAGATGGATTTAATCGTATCTTTGATGAAAGGATAATCAAAATGGACCTACAATATATTTCAGATGAGAATGGAAAGCATACCGCAGTGGTAATTCCCATTGAGGATTGGAATAAAATTTTAAATATTCACGAAGATTTAAAAAAGTTTGAGTCTCAAAAAAATAAATTATCTGATAAATATTCTGGAAAAATTTCAAATAAAGTAGCAGATAATATTAACCACTATATCTCAAAAAGTCGCAAAGAATGGAACGATATTTAATTGACTCAAATGCAATTATAGACTATTTAGGAAACAAAATACCCGGTAGGTCTAAGAATTTTATGGACAAAATTATCGACTCAACTCCAAACATTTCAATTCTAAGTCAAATTGAAGTATTAAGTTTCAATACGTCTGATGAAAATCAAATTATTTTAAAAAATTTCATTTTTGATTCAAATATTTATGAATTAACAAATGAAGTAGCTAACATTTGTATAGAAATAAGAAAAGTACATAAAACTAAATTACCCGATGCAATAATAGCCTCAACAGCAATTGCAAATAACATGGTACTTATCACTAGAAATAAAAAGGATTTTGAAAAAATAAATGAGTTGAAAATAATCAATCCTCATTCAATTTAAAATTAACGATTTTCATAAAATTGAGTTTTAAAAAAGATTTTCCTATATTTGAAATATGAATTACACAGGAAACACTTATTACGGCGCTTATTACTATGCAGGTTATTACACTTGCAGATGAGTCGGTATATTAGTTTTTCCATTAAAAATATAGCTGCCGACACCCAAATGTCGGTTTTTTTTATTTTATGAGCATACACATACAAGCTGCCTCACGACTCAATTCAGTGGAAGAATACTACTTCTCTACCAAATTGAAACAAATTGCCCAAATGAGACAAAATGGGATTCCCGTTATCAATTTAGGTATCGGTTCTCCCGATTTAGCTCCGTCTGAAAATACCATTGCTGCATTAACACAAAGCGCAGCAAAACCAGAAAACCATGCCTATCAAGGATATCAAGGTATTCCAGCACTTCGTGAAGCTTTTGCTCACTTTTACCAAAAACATTACCAAGTAAACTTAAATCCAGCATCAGAAATATTGCCTTTAATCGGTTCCAAGGAAGGTATTATGCATTTAGCAATGGCTTATTTGGAAGCCGGTGATGAAACCTTAATTCCTAATCCGGGTTACCCAACCTATGCTGCAGCCTGTAAATTAGCTGGTGCTACTGTCAGAGAATATTCTCTTTCAGAATCAACAGGGTGGTTGCCCGATTTAGATGCACTTGAAAAACAAGATTTATCGAAAGTGAAAATCATGTGGGTCAATTATCCACACATGCCCACGGGAGCCAAAGCAGATAAAGCATTTTTTGAAAAATTAAAAACCTTTGCCGAAAGAAATAATATTCTCCTAGTAAACGATAACCCTTACAGCTTTATCCTAAATGAAAACCCTATTTCCATTCTTTCCATAGAAGGGATGAAAGAGGTAGCCATTGAATTGAACTCACTTTCCAAATCGCATAACATGGCCGGTTGGAGAATTGGAGCTATTTTAGGGAAAGAGGAATTTATTCAGCCCGCTTTGAAATTCAAATCCAATATGGATTCTGGGATGTTTTTACCTTTGCAAGAAGCAGCTGTAGAAGCATTGAAATCAGATGCCAAATGGTTTGACAAACAAAATGAAATTTATCGTTCTCGACAAAAAAAGGTCTTTGAACTCATGGAACTATTACATTGTACCTATAACCACCAACAAACTGGTATGTTTGTTTGGGCAAAAATTCCAAAAGAATACACTTCAGGCTATGAATTATCGGATAAAATATTAGCAGCAAATGCAGTTTTCATTACTCCAGGAGGTATTTTTGGAAGCCAAGGTGATGGATATATTCGCATATCACTTTGCGCCAAAGAAGAGGTATTTCAAACAGCAATTGATCGCATAAAAAACAAAACAAATGGACTCTAAAGAAGTAGTTGGTATTTTAGGAATCGGTTTAATTGGAGGTTCAATGGCACTGGATTTGAAAAAATCTGGGTGGGCAAAAAAGTGTATTGGAATTGACACAGGTAGAAAAAATCAAAAACGAGCCTTAGAATTAGGCTTGATTGATGAATTAAAACCATTGGAAGTTGCACTAAAGGAACTAACGGTTTTAATTATTGCTGTTCCTGTGGATAATCTGGTGGCTGCATTGCCTG
Source organism: Sandaracinomonas limnophila (assembly GCF_004005965.1). Classification (GTDB taxonomy): domain Bacteria; phylum Bacteroidota; class Bacteroidia; order Cytophagales; family Spirosomataceae; genus Sandaracinomonas; species Sandaracinomonas limnophila. Next base: position 441,741 of record NZ_SACY01000003.1, read on the forward strand.
AAATCCTGAATAAATTAAATCCTAATCAGGTTGTAATAGAAGTTGGTTCTACCAAAACTCCTATTTACGAGGCGATCAAAAATCACCCAAAAAGAAAACAATTTGTCAGCACACACCCGATGGCCGGAACGGAATTTTCAGGACCAGAAGCTGCTTTTGAGGGACTTTTCAAAAACAAACGCGCTGTTATTTGCGACGAGGAATTGAGTGATGTTGATTTGGTAAAACGAATTGAAGACCTCTACCAAACTGGCTTAGGAATGAATTTGATTTACATGGATTCCATCTCGCATGATGTCCATACGGCCTATATATCGCATATTTCACACATCTGTTCTTTTGCCTTGGCCAATACCGTTTTGGAAAAAGAAAAAGATGAGAAACGTATTTTCGAATTAGCCTCCACAGGTTTCGAATCAACCGTTCGTTTGGCCAAATCATCTCCAGAAACGTGGATTCAGATTTTTCACCAAAATCAAGAAAATTTATTGGATGTTTTGGATGAGTATATCAATACCCTGCTAAAATACAAAGGACTCCTTTTAGCTGGCAGTTATGAAAAGTTAAAAGAAGAGTTAGAGAAGGCAAATGATATTAAAAGAGTGCTAAAAGGCTAACCGCCCCCGGTCTCTTACCTCGGCCACCCCCTCCTTTCGAAGGAGGGGGCAGGGGGAGGTTAATTCTTCGGCTTCCAAGTATTATTCTTTGAATTAATATCTGGAAACACGTGATCTGGATCAATGGTAACTGATTTGATAGGTAACTTTGTGTTAACTTTAAATTCCCAAGTGCCTCCACGTTGCCAAATTTCTACTGGAAACTTCACACGTAATTTTTCACCACCAGCTACTTCTACATCTACCTCCGCAGGCATTGCCATTTTCTCCATATTTTCAATCGTAATAATTGCACCCTTGGTTGGATCTTGCTCTATGTATGAAACACCTTTAACAGACTGATCCAATTTCCATAACTCATAGAACCATGGTCTCCAGAACCAACCTAAATCTTCACCAGCACCATCTTCGATTGACTTAAAGAAATCTAAAGGCGTTGGGTGTTTGAATGCCCAATTTTTAATATAATTTTTTAGAGCATAATCAAATCGATCTGGCCCTAAAATATTTTCACGCAAGATGCGTAAACCAAATCCAGGTTTGTTATAGGCCTCCCAACCTAAATTATTGGCTTGAATCACATCAGGAATACTTAAAATTGGGTCAGCATTTTCTCTGAATAAACGCGGTGCAATTTGGTGCATATCAAACTTTCTGTTCTTGAATTCACCCTTATTGAAGGCATCCATTGAATAGAAATTGATAAAGGTATTGAAACCTTCATCCATCCAAGCGAACTTACGCTCGTTTGAACCCACAATCATTGGAAACCAGTTGTGTCCAAATTCATGATCAATCACACCAAACAATCCTGCTGCTTTTGCATCCTGTCCACAGAATACAATACCTGGATATTCCATTCCAGATACCGTTCCACCAACGTTTGTAGCAGCTGGATACGTAAACTCATACAACCAATTAGAATAATATTCGATGGATGCCTTCACAAACTCCGTTGAACGCTCATATCCATTGCTTCCAATCGACTCCTTTGGATAAGCAGAAATAGCTAAAATTTTCTTTCCTGAAGGCAAATTGATTTTTGCAGCATCAATGATAAAGGCTTTTGACGTTGCAAAAGCGACGTCGCGCGCATTTTGACACTTAAACCTCCAGGTTAAAGAACCTTTAGATGGTCGAGATGCAGCATCATTTAATTCTGATTCAGAACGAATAGCAACTGTTTTATCTGAATTTGCTGCCTGTGCCCAACGTTTTGTTTGCTCTGAAGTATACACTTCAGAGGTGTTCATCAACTCTCCTGACCCAACTACAATATGTGATGCAGGCACCGTAATGTTGTACTCAAAATTTCCGTATTCCAAATAAAATTCACCTGCACCTAAATAGGGAAGCACATTCCAACCTTCAATGTCATCATACACACACATTCTTGGGAACCACTGGGCAATGGTATAAATCGGACCATTTTTTGTTTCTTGAATACCCATTCTATCCGATCCATCTTTTGGAATAGTGAAAGAATAAGCTACTTTAACTTTTACCACGCCCACTTTTTCAGCCATTGGTTGCGCCAAACGAATTTGCATACGTGTATCTTCCACCAAATAATTAGCAGGTTTTCCGTCGATTGACACATTGCTAATGGTATAACCTCCATTGAAATCTAAGTTACCAAAACGTCCACCTGTTACAGGAGTTGTTTTACCGCCTCTCGATTGCGTATTGAATGAATTTTGATCCAATTGCAACCACAAATAATTTAACTTGTCTGGAGAAGCATTTTTATAGGTAATTTCAACCTCACCTGTTACCGAATTATTTTCATCGTTCAAGGTAGCCGAAATTTTATAATCTGCTGAGTTTTGCCAATAAGCTGGACCTGGGGCACCAGAACCCGAACGTTGTGGCGAATTATATTGATAATTCCATAAGGGATGGAATAAGTCGTATTGACTATAATTAGAATTTTTTTGAGCAAAAAGGGAAATGGTAGATACCAATGCCGCAATTACCAAGATGCTTTTTTTCAACATAGTTTAAATTGTTAATGAATTTTAAAGTTAATTAAAAAATGGTTAATATTTCATCATCCATTAACCGCTCATAAAGCCCCAAAGCCTTTGGTACTTCATAGTGGTAAAAGAATTTCATCGTATGAATTTTATCCAAGTAAAATGATTTGTCCTCGGAATGAACTTCAGAATTTTTTAATTTTTGATGGGCAACTATTCCCTGTTTTAACCATTGCCAAGCCACCATATTTAGCCCAAAAAGTTCCATATATAACGAAGAATCAGCCAAGAACTCTTCGATTTTTCCAGCGGCAGCCATGGATAATTTGTGCATGGTCACTTGTCCTAATTTAGAAATAGATGCTTCTAACTTTTCCGCATATTTAACCAATTCAGGAACATTTTTTGCCTCTGCAATTTCGGCCTGAATAAGTTTGGTTAATTCTTTTAGTGCCTTTCCATTATGTGAGGGCACTTCTCTTCCCAATAAAGTCAAGCCATGAATTCCGGTAGTTCCTTCATAAATGGAGAAAATTCGCATATCCCGAGCCATTTGTTCCAGCGGAAAATCTTCTGTATAACCATATCCACCCAAAACCTGCAAACCTAAATTCACAGATTCTATACCTTTTTCGGCAGGATAGGTCTTAGCCACTGGCGTCATTAAATTGAGCAACAATTCATAGGTTTCCTTTTCTTCTCCTTCGCTGCATTTCGACAAATCGTCCCATAAAAAACACTGGAACAACAATCCCATAGCGCCTTCAAAAATTGCCTTTTGCGCATATAACATGCGTTGAACATCAGGATGTTTTTGAATTAAAACAGGTGCTGCTTCTGGATTTTTATTACTCACTGGTCTCCCCTGCGCCCTTTCTGATGCATATTGTTTGGCAAAATGATAGGCAGCAGAAGAAATGTAAGCACCACCCAAACCAACACCCAAACGAGCTTCGTTCATCATTTGGAACATATACATCAATCCTTTATTGGCTTCACCCACTAAAAATCCAATACTCTCTCCATCATCACCAAACGATAAATGCAAGGCAGGCGTTGCTTTTTGTCCCATTTTATGAAACACACCAATAGACTTCACAAAATTGGTTTTCAATTGTCCGGAAGCATCTTCCAAACGCTTAGGAACCACAAAAAGTGAAATCCCTTTGGTTCCCTTTGGAGCGCCATCGATACGGGCCAATACCAAATGAATAATATTTTCAGAGAACTGATTGTCTCCTCCAGAAATAAATATCTTTTGTCCCTTGATGGAATAGGAACCATTATCCAAAGGTTTTGCAGAAGTAACAACATCATTCAAAGATGAACCCGCTTGCGGTTCGGTTAGGCACATGGTACCTGTCCACTTGCCCGAAAGCATCTTTTGCACATATTTTTCCTGTAATTCCTGTGAACCAAACGAGGCAATCAAATGGGCAGCGCCATTGCTTAATCCGGAAAACATAATCACGGAATTATTGGCCGCCCCGCGAATAAACTCGCTGGCTCCACCCACCATGGCAGGCAATTGTTGTCCCCCTTTTTCTAAGGAGAAGGTAGCGCCAATCAATCCTGCCTCACCCATTTCTTTCAGATAGGCTTCGATTTCTGGTAATACTTGCACGGTATCACCCACTAATTCGGCTTGTTTCCGATCGCCTGGGACAAACATCGGTCGTAGATGTCGCTCAGCAATAGCCTCAGCAGTATCTAATACCATATCAAACATATCGGGAGCATAATCTGCGTAGTATGGATAATTGCACAGATTTCCGTATTCAAAAACTTCTTTTAAGATAAAATCAAGGTTCCGACGATCATATTCCTTTGCCATAGCATTTGTGATTTAATAAAAACAAATGTAGGAAAAAAATGTATGCAAGCATACTAATTATTCAGGTATTGTAAAACCTAAATTATAAGGAACCCAAGAGGCTTTTCGACAATCATTCAATACATAATTTTTGTATCGAACATTGTTAAATTCAACGTATTGGACAAGTTTTTGATAATACTCGTCTGGAATGCCATTGAATCGGTCAATATATAAACGAGATTTAGTCCGAGGGCTAACCACAAAGTATCCTAAAACTTGCTGATCAGGATTACTTGTACATTTTAAATTGCCTATTACTTGAGCGGGAATTTTATCAAATAATCCTCCTCCTACTTGTCTTTGTTCTTCTAAACGTTTCCAGTAAGTATACAAATTGGCATCAATGTGATACAAATCAAACTGAATTACCCAATCGGTAAAATCATGGTAATTTACCGATGCCGTTTCTAAAGAAATCTCTTGTCCATCCAACAAAAAGTCGTTTTGCAAAATAGGTTGAGAATTAGGCGGAGCCGACCAACACTTACAAAAACAAGGTGGAACAGGTTGGGGCGGTGGCGGGGGTTCGGGGCAAGTAGTTAAAAACTGGTTGAAATCTTGTCGCTTTATAAAATAATAATCTTGAGTATTTTTGGGATCTTTTATCTTTAACTTAACATCAAAAAACATATTTTCAACCTTTTCAGCTGGTACAAATTTTGACTCCAATTGACTAAATAAAATGGGCTGCATCATTTTTTCAACAGATGATTCGATCTGTAAGCCATCAATTGTTTGAATTTTCAATTGATAGGTATTGCCTACTTTACCCTTGAAATTTGCAGGGGTCTTATAAACTCCTAAACTTGTTTCAAGTAGGTTAATTACATTTGTACCATTTTCCAATAAAATTACTTTTGCCTTAGAAACTGCCTGCCCCGTAAATTGTGAAACATCATAAGCAGTATAACCGGAAGTATAATTAATTCGAAAAATATAAGGTCCTGAAATATCCGTAACCTCACCATACGCCACAATTGCAGTACTTAAGTTTTGTGTTTTAAAATCGAATATCTCTGTTTCACAACTCCAAAGAAAACTCACCAAGAAAAGTAAAAGCAATTTTATTTTCATTAGAATTTCAATTGGTAGGTTAATGAAGGTATGGCTGCAGCTAAAACTGAAAGTTCATAAGCTTTGGCTTGATTAATTTTGCCGGTTGAGGACCGGAAAAATACAGAATATACATTGGCCCGAGATAGCAAATTGTAAATTGAGAAATTCCAACTTTGCTCATAATTCGCATTTCTCTTAGCATCAATAGTAATTCCTACATCTAAGCGCATTAAATAAGGTATTCTTTCTTGATTTCGAAGCGTAAAACTCGGACTTGAATAACCATCTAAAAGTGGAGCAATGGTATTTGGCTCTAAAAAAGTAAAAGTTTGTCCATTATATACATAAGAACGAGTTCCTAAACCACTGCGAGGAAATAGGCCTTGATTGTATCCATAATCATATATTTCTGAAAAGGCATATAATTTATATCGACCATTGGGATAGGTAATTGGTCGGCCTGATGAATAATTAAAATTGGCTTGAAAAGAAAACCTGTTACTCAACCGATGATTCAACACAATTTTTAAACTATGTGGCATATCAAAATTGGCAGGAAACTCTTGTCCAAAATTGGCTCCAATTTGATCTGAGGTTGGTAGGGCTTGTCGGAAACTTCTTGAATAGGTATAGGAAACCCACCCTGTAGTTCGTAAACCTCTAGATTTTTTTAACATCAATTCTGCTCCGTAAGACCGGCCGGTTGCATTCAATAAATCTGTTTCAACTGTTGGATTCAAATACAAATTAGCGGCATCAACATAATCCACCACTTGATTGTATTTTTTATAATAAAACTCCAAAGAAGTTTCAAAAGAGCCTTTTTCTTCCAACTCATAATTGGAGAACCATCCTGCTGAAACTTGATCCACAACCTGAGGTTTTACATATTGGTCACTAAATTTCCAAATATCTACTGGAGAAATGGCCATGGTATTGGATAATAAATGAACAAATTGTTGCATTCGATGGTAACCCATTTTAAAGGATTGTAATTTACCTAATTGGTAAACAAAGGAAAGTCGCGGCTCCAAACCTGAATAAGATTTTATCAAATCTCCTGCTTCAAATTTTAGGGTATCTAATACAGAAGAGGCACTGCGAGGGAACCCCTCCTTATATTTCAATTTAACCGCTTCGCCATATAAACCATACATGGCATAACGGATTCCAGCTTGCATAGAAATTTTAGAATTTACCTGAAAAGTTCCATTTAAAAATAAAGACAACTCTTTAGCATTTTCAACTGGCATATAAAACGCTTGAATGATTGAATTGCCCGAATTAGGCAAAAAATCACCTTGTTTGTTTTTATACAAATTCAATTCAAAACCACCTACAAATGACTTTTTTTCATCTGGCTCAAAACTTATTTCATCTTTAATTGAATTTTGTATCAAATTCGGATTCCAAATAAATTCCAATCCAGATTTTTTACCTTCAATCCCATAAGAATAATTATTATGAAAGGTCAATAAATTATTTGACCACTTGGAATTTAGTAGGGAATTAAATTGCAAACTCACGGCTCTTGTGTTCCAAAAATAGGAAGTATCCGTTCCAAATTTAAAAGCATCTCCGGTTTGATAATAGGAAACAGAAAGTTTATTTTTTGTATTGAAATGGTGTGAAATCTTCAAATTTAAATCGAAAAAATTGGCTCTACTTTTGGCAATAACTGGATTTGGGAAATAACTCAAATAAAAATCTGATAAGGATGCTCTTGCACCGAGAAGAATACTAGTTTTGTTTTTAATTAAGGGGCCATCCAAAACTATATTTGAAGAAAGTGGCCCAATACCTGTTTGAAAATTCCATTTATCTAAACTTCCTTCTTTCAATCGCACATCTAATACTGAAGAAGATCTTCCACCGTAATTGGAAGAAATTCCTCCTTTATAAAGGCTTAAATCAGAAACCACTTGGGAATTAAATGCCGTAAAAAAACCAAATAAATGGGAGGTATTATACAAGGGTACACCATCCAATAAAACTAAATTTTGATCTACATTACCTCCTCGTACATTGAATCCTGAGGCACCTTCTCCAATGGTTGAAACACCCGGCAAAGCCAAAATACTACGAACAACATCCACCTCACCCAATAAAGTAGGCATTTTTTTCAAGGTTTTGCTCGACATCCTTTCAACCCCAGACAGTGGTCTTCTGATTTGGGTTTCACTTTTTTCTGAAGAAATTACAACTTCTTCTAATAGTTTTTCTGTGGGTTCTAATGCAAAATCTACATTTACTGGACCATTTAAAATAATTTTTGCTGTTTTAAATTTATACCCTAATCGCCTCACAGTAATTTGATAGGTCCGTGCTGGTATCTGAATTGAAAAATCACCTAAAGAATCAGCAAAGGCCACAAAATTATATCCTGAAAAAAGAATGGTGGTACCCTCTAAAGCTGCGCCGGTTTGAACATCTTTAACCTTACCTGAAAACGTAAAATTGTTTTTTTGGGCATGGTTTGCAAAAAAAATAAATACAAAAAAAAGAATTAAAGAAGTCCTCATTTTGTTTTATTTCTTAAAATCAACAAACCTTTAGCATTTTTCCATGCTGGATCAAATGCCCCTTGAGGAAATTTTGCAACGGCATGACTGCCTAAAACAATATCTAAATCACCATCCCCATCAACATCTCCAGTATCCATTACCGACCATCGGCCTAAGTGTTGAATAGGTAAACTAAATTCCTGAAATGATTTTTTTACATTTTCAAAATAAATGAATCCTTCCTCTCCTCTTTTTTCAACATCTGGAAATAAAGCAATGGAAACCATATCTAAATCCTTATCTCCATCAAAATCGCCTAACATTACTTTTGTCGCACCATTTTGTTGGTAAAAATTCTTTTGTTTGAAAACAAAATTTCCGCTGTTTTCATACACATACACCCCATGATAAGGTTTAAAAATTGTTGAAAAATCAGCATTATCTCCAGCTGTACAAACAATATCTAAATCACCATCTTGGTCAATATCTCCCATATCAAAAGAGCTTGTTCCTTGAATAGATGGGAATCGAAGCAGAATTTGCTCATCAAATTGGAGATTTCCTTTATTAATATATTTGATGATTCGCTCATCACCTTGGGCAAATAAGGCAATTAAATCTAAGCGATTATCTCCATTCAAATCTTTGGCAATCACATGTGTAGCACCTGTTTGAGCAGTAATAATATTTCTTTTCCAATTGGTACCAATTTTCTTCCACACAGATAATCCACCTTCCTTAAATCCAAATTCACAACTAATCAGTTCTTCTTCAGGATTTGAATCTAGATTTTTAGCAATTACTTCAATCGGACGATTAAGTGATTTTATTACATCTTTTGAAATTTTTCCGACATTAAATGCATCGACCGAACCTACTACATCTGGATTTGCCTGAGTGGTGGTCCCAATAAATGTGTACAAATAATTTCCATTGAAACCATCAACATGCGTTAATGCATTTTGATCTTCTAAAGAATTCAACACTTTTCCCTCAGAATTAAGAGTCCAAATGACACGATTCGATTGGTCTCCGGCAATAATTTTTTTAGCTTTTTCATCAATTCGAACAGCTGTAAAATTAGGAATAGTGCCATTAGATTTCCCAATTGGCAAATCTTCTACTGCAAACATGTTCTTTTTTTCTGGGAGGTTCTCGTATGCTGGGTGACTTAATTCCATAGGGGCCTTTTCTAAATAATAGGCCTTAATTTTCTCCCAATCCGCATCACTTAACATTTGGCTTCCCGGTTGCATTATTGCATAATCCGACAAGGGTTTTTCCAAAGCATCTATTTCCTTTGAAACTCCCAGCATTATTCCCATGTAAGGTAATGTAGAATACTGCCAGACATTTTTGGGCAAAATGTCTGGCTGAGGCAATAAATGGCAAGACCCACAATATTGCTTTGCCAATTGCTCTCCTTCTTCAACATTTTTATTACAAGAAAGCAAACTAATTTCTAGAATTAGTAAATAAACAAATAGGCCAATTATAAATTGAAATTTATATCTCATTAATTCAGTTTCTTGAAGAACTGTATGGAATCATTGTTTCGAGAAACTAAATATACTTTTTGATTCCCCAAAGTCATTTGTTTGATATCACGTACATCTCCTTCCATTAATAATCCTGAACTTGTTGGAACCAATGGTCTAAAATCGCCTTTCCCGTTTCCTAATAAAATTAATCCGTAGAACCCATCATATCTAGCTTGATACATAGAGGCTCCATTGAAATTTCCACCGATGATCACGTCAAGTTTTCCATCTTTGTTTACATCTTCAGTTCGCAACACCATTATTTTAGAAACTTGTGCTAGGCTCGGGAGTGTCTTTTTTTCAAATTGAAATCCACCCTTATTTTCTAAATAAATGGATTCGAAGGTATTAACGAGTTTCTCTTGTGCTCCATCCAATTCATCTTCGTCAAAAATTTCATCAATTGATTTTCCTGCAAAAGATTTATAATTGGTATATTTTTTATTGATGATACTCGGAATTTGTTTACCCATTTCATCTTTACTGTTGATTGGATAATAGTTTTTTCCTCTACTATATCCAATAATTTGTTCCGTATTTTGATTATTGTCTATATCCTTCAACCACATTTTTAGGGTTCCATTTTGTTCTTTCAACAATTTAGTATTAGTGCCTAAATTACCAACAACTAAATCTATATCTCCATCCTTATCAAAATCTCCAGCGGTAATTCCTGACCAAAACCCTATAAAGTCTTCTAATCCATTTTTAACTTTTTTCAATTTCCCTCGATCATTCTCAAATGTGGTAATAGGCATCCAATCCCCAATTATAGTCAAATCTTGATCTCCGTCTTTGTCTAAATCTTGCCAAATGGCTTCTGAAACCATACCAACTCGTCTCAAATCTGGTGCAAGTGCATCTGTTTTATCAGAAAATACACCTTTACCATTGTTAATTAAAACATAGGATTGCGGTTCTGCCCCATAATGGTAGGCCACAACCCTTCCTGCTACAAATAAGTCGAGGTCTCCATCTTTGTCAATATCAATAGGTCGTACGACTGATTTATTTTCCAACATTGAAGGCAATGCTTTCAGATTTCGAACAAAATTCCCTTTCCCATCATTTACATAAAGGCGATCATTTTGTTGCACCATATCACCAAAAAATTCATTTCCTCCCGATACAACATATAGATCTAAATCTTTATCCATATCAGCATCAAAAAATAAAGCATCTACATCTTCATATAAAGAATCCACCTCAAAGGCTATTTGCCTATTTGGCACTAGCTTTCCAGCTTTTTGAATAAATAATTGTCCGGGCTGGTATTTAGCTCCAGCTACAAACAAATCTTCCAATCCGTCGCCATTTACATCACCAATAGCCATCTTTGGACCTTCAACAGACACTTTGAACGGCACCAAAGACTCTCGATTAAAATCAAAATAGGTATTTTCTTTATGTACATAATTCAATGCCACTTGAGGTGTAATTTCTTCAAAAATTGGCTTCGTTTGCGGAAATAACTGGATAGAATTTGCATCCAAATTGGCATTTTTTTGATCCAAAATTAAGGTGTTGTTAATTTTAGGATTCTTAATTATTTGAGCTTTTTGATTTTCCCAAATTACAATTAAGGAATCAATTTGACTTTGTTGCCCTAAACCAAACACCAAAGAAGGCTCCACAGAACTTAAAAATCCACGAGTAGGCATCATTTGCAACAATTGCTGTCCTTCCTTAGATTTTATGATCACCTTCGCTCCAATTCCAAAGGTATTTTGATCATTTCCCTTGAATTTAATTTTAAGGAAATTGTTATTTAACTCTTCGCGACTTTTATTTTTATAAATTCCTGCTGCTTCATTGATGTTATTCGTAATTAAATCTAAGTCGCCGTCATTATCTAAATCCGCATAGGAACTTCCATTCGAAAGATTTTTTTCATCAAATCCCCATAATATCGATTTATCTTCAAATTTTAATTCTTTGTTTCCCTTGAATAGGTAATTATGCACCTTCCCTTCAGGCATTAAATCAATGGCCTCTTTGTCTAATTTTTTAGAAGTAGGCAAGCCATAATGTAAAGAGTCTGAAATAACAAATTTCAGATAATCGAGATCATTGGGTCTTCTCAAAATACCATTTGAAACAAAAATGTCTTTAATTCCATCTCCGTCATAATCTGCAAAAAGAGTACTCCACGACCAATCTGTTGCAGCAACTCCAGCAGAAGATCCAATATCAGTAAACTTTTCACCTCCCATATTTAGTTGAAGGCAGTTTCTACTGTATTGATTGAAATAACCAAATTGTAACTTATATAAATAAATATCTAATGGATCTTCTCCGACAGAAGATTTCTCCACAGTTTCATCCTCTGGATACATATCCAAAGTCATGATATCCTGATACCCATCGTTATTAATATCAGCCACATCATTTCCCATTGAGAAACGACTCAAATGTTTGAAGTGTTCTTTAATCCCTTCATGAAATGTTCCATCTTTTTGATTGATATAATAATAATCGTCTTCATGGAAATCATTACTTACATAAATATCCTCCCAGCCATCGCCATTAATATCTGCAACCGAAATACCTAAGCCATATCCCATAGCAGCTTGGTAAATACCCGATTCTTTGGAAACATCCTTAAACTTTCCTTTATCATTCCTGAACAAATAATCACCCGCCTCATTATCTTTCAACATTCTGGTGTTTACACGATCGTATGAACGAGTATTATGTGTTGCATGATTCAATAAATAACAATCTAAGTCACCATCTTTGTCATAATCAAAAAAGGCAGCTTGCGTAGAAAATCCTGTAAAATCAAGTCCATAATCTGCTGCTTTTTCGGTAAAAGTCAGGTCCCCATTGTTAATATACAATTCATTTGAACCTTCTAATCCTTTAAAGTTACCTACCGCAGAAACATAAATATCTAACAAACCATCTGCATTTATATCAGCCATGGTAACGCCAGTTTTCCAATCTGAAAAACCTTCTATCCCCGCCTTTACAGAAATATCTTCAAACTGAAAATTTCCCTTATTAAGATACAATTTGTTTTTACCTTGGTTGGAAACAAAGAAAATATCCACAAGGCCATCGTTATTGATATCACCTGTACTTACACCTCCTCCATTATAAAAATAGAGATAATCCAAAATATTAAAATTGGGGGTTTCTGTTAATTGATTTGCAAAATCAATATGGGTCTGACTTGCAGCCATTTTTTCAAATAGCTGTATATTTTTTTGCTTAGAACAAGCACTTACTAATATGATTAAAGATAAAAAAATTACGCTTTTAAACACTTTCATTTCCTTCGAAACTTATTTTTTCAATTTAATTACTTGGGCATTCTCATTATTTTTGGCAACAATTATTTCTTTGCCTTTTGCAGTTTTGAAAATTTTCATGGCCCTTGCTTGACCATTGATTCTTAAACCAATAGTGGAATTTGAAATCGACTTGAATTGATTTTTACCCAGTCCTTTTAAAAACAATCCATAGGTTCCATCAAAGCGTCCCCATTCTGGTAGTGAATCAAAGAAATTACCTGCTAATAAAATATCTTGAACCTTATCTCCATCAAAATCCTGCACAACAATGGCATTCATTGGGGCAAATTGCGCCTCAGTTGGCAGGACTTGAGATGTAAATTTCATTTTCCCTTGGTTTACATATAAAACCGTTTGCAAGGTTTTCACCTCTCTAATTTCAGCCCCTTCCCTTTGGTCTTCAGTAAATAATTCTTCAACAGTTTTCTTTGCATAATCTTTATACTTGATAAACTTTTTCTTAATGCTTGGCACAGCACGTTGAAGTTCACCTTTCAAAACCATTGGATAAGTATTACCATCTTCCGTATAACAAGAAATAATTTGCTCTACAATTCCATTTTGGTCCAAATCTTTGGCTAATAATTGAGCAGGATGTTCATTTGAAACTTGTAATTTACAATTTTCGCCTTGATTGCCCGCAACAAAATCTAAATCTCCATCTTGGTCTATATCGGCAACTTCAATGGTTTTCCAAAGTCCTTCAGAACCTTCTAAAGGCTGCACATCAAAAGTTCTTCCGCGTTTATTTTCAAGTACTAAAATCGGACCCCAATCTTGAGCAATCAATAAATCCAAATAACCATCTCCATTTACATCTGCAAATTGCGTATCGGTAACCATGCCAATTTTTGCCAAATCTGGAATATAGCGTTTGGGTAAATTTTTGAAACCCCCATGACCATCATTAACTAATAAATTATGGGAAGGAGTCATTCCATATTTTCCAGAAATCATGCGAGAGGCCACAAATAAATCCACATCTCCATCTTTGTCAAAATCGCCCGCAGATACACTTGCACCATTTTCATATAATTGCGGCAAATTTAAAGATCTGGAGAATTTTCCTTTGCCATCATTGATATACAATAAATCATGTAATTCAGAAGCATTTTCAATAAATTCATTACTTCCAGTTACTACATATAGGTCTAAATCCTTATCACCATCTGCATCAAAAAATACGGCATCAGTATTTTCAGTTGTTTTATCCAAAGAAAAATCTGCTTGTTTAGATTCCATAAACATACCAGCCTTAGATTGTACAAATAACTTTTTATCTTGTCCAGCGGCACCCCCTAAATATACATCGTCCAATCCATCCCCATTTACATCACCAGTGGCCAATGCAGGGCCTTGTGTTGATAATTTTTGTTTAATTAAAATATCTCGGTCAAAATCTGTAAATGGACTTTCTACATGCTTATAATCTAAAACTTTCGAATCATCAACAAATAATAAATCTGTTTTGGGTAAAGTTTTTTTCCAAACTAAGGTAGCATTTTTGATGTCTAATGTAAGATTGGAATTTATTTTTGGCTTTTGAATAATCTGCATTTTATCATTCGGCCAAATCACTTGTAAAGAATCTATTTTAGGTAAATTACCTAAACCAAACACCATTTTCAAATCACAACTAGATTGAAATCCACGATTTGGCATTTGCTGTAAATATTTCAATTGTCCATTGGAATATAAAGTCACTTTTGCTCCAATTCCGTTTAAATTTTTCCCTTCTCCCTTTAAACTAACAGTCAAATAATGATTATTCAATTTTTCGGTAGTTTTGTTTTTAAAAACCGACAATGGAGAATTAACATTATTTACAATTAAATCCAAGTCACCATCATTGTCCAAATCTCCATAAGCAGAACCATTAGAAAACCCAGGACCCTTCAAACCCCAATCCTCCACAACATTTTTAAATTTCAAATTACCTTGATTTTTAAAAGCATAATTTGGAATTGGAACAGATGATATTTTATCAACAAATTCTTTGTAATCAAATTTCTTACCATTTAACATTTGTTGCATGTTGCTTCGATCTGCTAAGAAATCCACAAAATCCTGATCAGTCAAATCTTTAGCAATTCCATTAGCAACAAAAATATCTTTTGAACCATCATTGTCCATATCAAATATCAATGCACCCCAACTCCAGTCTGTTGCATGCACACCCGAAAACTGGCCAATTTCACTAAAAGTATCATCTCCATTGTTCAAATGAAGATTATTACGCATATATTGATGCCAAAAACCACGTTCTTCTTTTAATTTGACAAGGTTATGTCCTTCAAAAATAGAAGTAGTTTTAAGGCGGTAATCATCACCAGGTAACATATCTGTAACGAAAATGTCTAGTTTTCCATCATCGTTTATATCAGCGATATCAGCTCCCATAGAACTTAAAGATATATGTGGCATTTGATTCACCAAATCTTCTTTAAAGGTTCCATTTTTTTGGTTGATATATAAATAATCTCTTTCATAAAAATCATTGGAAATGTAAATATCCGGCCAATTGTCATTGTTTACATCACCAATGGTTATTCCCAATCCGAATCCGATTAGGCTACCATAAATCCCTGCACTTTCCGAAACATCAGTAAATTTCAAATGTGTTGCATCGGGGCTATCATTTCTAAATAATTTATCCCCACCAAGCGCATCACGCGTTTCACGGAGATTCATATATCCCAATTTATCAATAGGCGTAAAGCTATTGTTTAATAAATACATGTCTAAATCACCATCTCGATCATAATCAAAAAAGGCCGCATGTGTAGAAAATCCACCATCTGCCAGACCTGATTCTTTAGCTACTTCCTTAAATTGAGGAATACCATTTTTAAGACCAGTATTTATGTATAATTGATTTCCTCTTTCATCTCGTGAACCTGAATTACACACATAAATATCCATGTTTCCATCCCCATTCACATCTGCAAAAGTCACTCCGGTAGACCAAAATTTCTTCCCAACAATACCTGCCTCTTTTGTAATATCTTGAAATTTAAAATCCCCCTTATTTAGGTATAATTTATTGTCTTCAAAATTTGAAGTCACAAAAACATCTGCTAAACCATCTTGATTAATATCACCAATTGCAACCCCGCCGCCATTATAGAAATTGCGGTAATTAAAAATATTAAATTCTTTTTTTTCTAAACTTCGGTTAACGAAATCAATTCCTGTTTGATCGGCAGAAATTTCTTCAAAAAGTGTGTCCTTTTTTGAATCGCAAGAGAAGGTAAAAACCAATAAGACAGCAAAAACAGAAAACTGTAACTTCATTACTCTTTTTTTTACAAATTTAAACGCTTGACGTAGATAAAAAAAGGGCAGAACCAAATGATTCTGCCCTAAATTTTATTGAATTCAGATTAATAACCTGGGTTTTGCTTCAATAATGGGTTAGCATCGATACGAGGCTGTGGAATTGGGAACAATTCACGTGTTTTGTCTAACTTCTTCATGAACTTACGCTCTAAAGAGAAAGTACCAAAACGAATCATATCGTTACGTCTCCATCCTTCCCAAGCAAACTCACGACCTCTTTCTGCTAAAATATCAGCAGCAGTTAAAGAAGTCAATGCGTCAACACCTGAACGAAGACGGATTTTGTTCACATCAGCTAAAGCTTCAGCAGTTTTTCCTAAACGGAACGCTGCTTCAGCACGCATCATGATTGCGTCAGCTAAACGGAATACTACGTAGTCATTAGACTGGTCACCGTTCGGGTTGTTGCGTTGTACTTCGTATTTCTGAGAACGGATACCAGCAACTTGATATTCTGGATCTGCATCAGTCATTTGATCTTTTTGGAAATCAGCTACGAACGCTAATGGAGCACCTTTTGCATCTTTCAATGCAGCACCAGAAGCAGCATATTGCTGACCTTTGATCCACATTGCTTGACGTAAGTCTTTTGCTTCAAAAGAGTTATAGAAGTCTGCTAAAGTACAGAATCCATTCCAAGGAGAGTTACTCAAACCATAAGTTGTAGCATTTGCATAGTGCAAAGTTCTCATTTGGAAGTTCATACCACCTGCTTTGAAGCTATCGAAAGGAATAGTCCAAATGTTCTCAGATGATCCTTGGTTTTGAACAATAAAGTTCGCAACTGTAGAAGAAGCTAAAGAATAAGCATTAGGAGAGTTGATAACTGCATTAGCAGCATCATAAGCACCTTGCCAATCAGCAGAACCTGAATAAACAGCAGCATTCAACTTCAATTTAGCTAACAACATTAAAGCGGCGTCTTTAGTCATACGGCTATAAGCCTTACCAGTAACTAAGTTTGGAATTGCAGACTCTAATTCAGTTTTGATGAAGGTATAAACCTCAGAACGAGATTTAGTTCCACCAACTGAAGCATTATCAGTAACGATAGGTACGTTACCAAAAGCGTCGATTGCCATGAAATAATAGAACGCTCTTACAGCACGTAACTCATCAACAGCTTTTTGATTAGACTTAACTACAGGAATCAATTGGTTGATTTGAGAAATGTTACCGAAGATAAAACCCCACATACCATTGATTGGACCGTGTTGCGGAGTCCAAGTGTGGCGAGAATATGCCAACCAGTCACCACCATCATACCAGTCACCACCACGAGTAGGAACGATCAATTCATCTGAAGTAGCTTCACTTGGATTGAACCAATCCCAAGTAATACCTCTTAAACCAGAGTAAGCAGGTCCAAGGGCAGCAGCAATTTGAGCATCTGTTTTCAAGAATTGATCCGCAGGAATCGCATCGTAAACTGGCTCAGTTAAATCTGTACACGATTGTAATGCTAACGAAGCGATAACACCCACCGAAAGTACTTTATATATGTATTTTTTCATTTTAACTAATTTTTGATTTTCGATTATAAAATAATTGAGTGATTGTTAGAACGAAAGATTTATACCAGCAGTAAATGCACGAGTCTTGTAGTAAGTTTCACGAACATCAACACCTGGTGCAGCAGAACCAATTGCCAATCTTTGGCTAACTTCTGGATCAACACCTGTATAGTTTGTGAACAATGCTAAATTGTTACCAGCTACATAAATTCTTGCTCTCTTGAATACTCCTTTAACTGGGATAGTATATCCTAAAGAAGCATTACCGATACGTAAGAAGTCTCCTGACTCAACATAATAATCCATTGGGATTGTACGCTCATCATTGATTACTGAAGTCAATGCAGATTTCAATGCACCAGATTCAGCAATACGACCATCTTGACGACCTAACAATAATCTGTTAGTATTTACAATCTTAGCACCCATGTTGCTGTTTAACATTACTTGGAAATCAAAGTTCTTGTAACGTACGTTAGTAGTTAAACTACCTACGAATACAGGATTTGGATTACCGATATAAGTTCTATCAGCAGCGTTTGGATCG
This sequence comes from Sandaracinomonas limnophila, assembly GCF_004005965.1. Classification (GTDB taxonomy): domain Bacteria; phylum Bacteroidota; class Bacteroidia; order Cytophagales; family Spirosomataceae; genus Sandaracinomonas; species Sandaracinomonas limnophila. The sequence continues at coordinate 460,007 of NZ_SACY01000003.1, forward strand.
ATTGTTCCATCACCATTCAAATCTTTGAATACATACTTACCGTTTTCAATTTTATCAACGATTGCTCCGTAGAACTCACCAATTGGGTGTCCTGCTTGCAATACAGAGAAGTTAACGTTAGATGTACCACGGATAAAGCTACCCAAAGAAGTGGATAAGAATACCTGATCTGGAGCAGCGAATTGATCATTTTTCAAACTAACAACTTCGTTCTTGTTGAAAGAACCAGCGAAAGTAGAAGAAACGCTCCAATCAGCAGACTCTAACCACTGGTAAGTTAATGCTAACTCAACCCCTTGGTTTTTAACTTGACCGATGTTAACCAACATAGTAGGATAAACATATCCTTTTTCTTGTGGTACGTTTACTGTATATAACAAGTCCTTAGTAGAACGAGTATAGTAATCTAATGATCCTGAGATCTTACCTTTCAATAAAGAGAAGTCGATACCAGCACCGTAGTTTTCGTTAATCTCCCACTTCAAGTTTGGATTTGGGTTAGATTGAATAGCGTAAGCAGGTAAGAAATCATCTGCAGAACCATCATAGTAAGAACCGTTAGCACCGTAGAAAGATTTAGATAACAATGGACGAATACCCTCCGAGTTACCAGTTCTACCCCAGCTCACACGTAACTTCAAGTTATCAATGTTTTGATTTCCTTTCAAGAAAGGCTCCTCGCTCAATGTCCAACCTAATGATACTGATGGGAAAGTACCCCACTTGTTGTTATCACCAAATTTAGTAGAACCGTCACGACGAACGTTAACTGTAGCAAAATACTTGTTTTTCAAGCTATACTGAGCACGAGCTAAGAAAGAAACTAACTTATACTCATTCTTGTAAGAAGAAATTAAGTTTGGATTTGTACGAATACCTAAACCAGAACCTAAGTTATTTGCTTCAAAAGCATCAGTTAAGAAGTTGTTGTTACCAGCAGCAAAACCGTCAGCAACTACATCTTGGTAAGTATAACCACCTAAGATAGCTAAGTTAGACTCATCATTCAATTTCTTATTCCAATTCAAAGTAGTTTCGAATTGCTTATCAGTAACTGAATTCAAATATCTTGAAGCAGCATTTCCACCTACAGTTGACAACAAGTTCAATGGAGTAGACTTAATGAATGAAGAACCATCGTTAGTTTGTGTACGTAAAGTTCCAGCAACGTTCAATGTCAATTCATTAGTCAAAGCATAAGATGCTTGCGTATTAAATAAGAAATCGTGTAATCTTTCTGATTGAGATTTGTTATCTAAAACCGCCTTAGGGTTAAAGTTAGCAAACGTACCAGGGATTTGGAAATATGTTCCATCTGCATTGTAAATTGGGTCAGTCGGACGCATATTCATTGCAAAACCAATCGCTCTTGTATCTGTGATCTTCGCATTAGTTTGCATTGCAGACATGTTAAACTTTAAGTTCAACTTACCATTTAAAGCTTTAGCATCTAAGTTTAAACGACCAGACATACGATCTTTACCAGAACCTAACAACGTACCAGTTTGATCTAAATAACCAACTGATGCACGGTATGCTAAATTCTCTGATCCACCAGAAACAGCTAAGTTATGGTTTTGAGAAACTGCAGTACGAGTGATAGCGCTTAACCAATCTGTATTCGCACCTAAGTCATCAAATTTTTGATTGTACTTAGCAGCAGCTGCGCGGAATTCAGCACCATTCAACAATTCTGGACGCTGAGAAATTTGCTCAGAACCAACATAAGCTGAATAATCTACTGAAGGAATTCCAGACTTACCACGTTTTGTATTAATGATAATAACACCGTTAGCACCACGAGAACCGTAAATAGCAGCAGATGAAGCATCTCTTAAAACATCCATAGATAAGATATCTTCTGGAGCAACGTTTTGGATTGGAGCACCAATTACACCGTCAATAACATACAATGGCTCAGAACCTGCGTTCAATGAACCTGTACCTCTTAAACGTACAGTTGGAGCAGCATTAGGGTCTCCAGATGCTTGCGTAATTACTAAACCAGCTACTTTACCTTGAGCAGCAGCCAATGGGTTAGTTACAACACCCGCATTGAATTCTCTTGAACCTAAGCTTGTTACCGTTCCAGAAATTTCTTTTCTCTTTTGAGTACCGTAACCTACAACAACTACTTCCTCTAAAGATTTAGTGTCTGGAGCTAAAGATACATTGATAACAGAAGCACCTACAGTAACTTCTTGTTTAACGTAACCTACAAATGTGAAAACTAAAGTACTTCCTTTAGCAGCGCTTAATTTGTAGTTTCCGCTTACATCTGTTTGAGTACCTTTAGTAGTACCTTTCACAGCGATAGAAACACCAGGTAGTCCTGAGCCATCAGCTGCATCAGTAACTTTACCTGAAACCACATCTTGGGCAAATGCACCCAAAGAAAACAATAGAGCAACAGCTAAACTGAAAACTTTCGTCATACTCAGCTTGCCTGCACCTGATCGCACTAGGCGACCCACTCTTTTGTAAGAATGAATCATAAGTAAAAATTTAAGGGTTAATAATGAATAATGATTCCAACGGTTTTTCCAAACCTGCGCAAAAAAAGAAAGAAATAAGCATATAAAAAAATACCTCACGCGTGTTACCTCTAAATTAAATTTAAAAAAATTGAACAATATTAAGATTTAACAAACAACTAGCACAGTATAGTATTGATTATTGGAATTATTAAAAAATTCATTTTTGAATAAATTAAACAACTTTTCAAACCACAAAACAATTAAAAGGCCATTTAAAGCTCTCACAGTCGTTGTATTTTTTCAATAAAAAAAAAATTTGAAAAAAAATGAAAAAAAATCAAGTTTTTATCCACAAAACAAAATTTTAGTAATTATTAGAATAATCCAATTTTTATTTCAACTAGCACTGTGCTATTCTGTATCAGATAACTGTGCTAAACTGTCTGACAACTTAAAAATAAATTGAACTTCTCTAAGTTAAGGTAATGGATCTTCCCCAAATCCACCCCAAGGATGACACCGCGAAATGCGCTTTAAAGTCAATTTCAAGGCCTTGAAAAATGGGTATTTTTGAAAGGCTTGAACGCCATACTCCGAACAGGTTGGATTAAACCTACAGGAATTGGGTAAAAAGGGGGATAAAAACAATTGATAGAGGCGAATTAGCCCCAATGCAAGGAATTTCATCTGCGTTTTGCTATTGTTTTTACTTTTTGTAATGATTATATTTGTTACAAAGTAAACTATTTTAATGCCATTTTTAATATGAGGTTGAAAAAATCGCTTCTTCTTTTACCTTTCGCAATTCTTATTACAATCGTTTCTTGCTCCCATCAATCAGGACATTTCTGGGAAGGCAGCTCTGAGGCAGAAAAAAGAAACGATTCTATAGCCTCGCTTTTTGATCCACAATTGGCTCAACAAAAAGCAATAAAACTAGATACTTTTTTCCAAAAATTACATAAAAATTATGGTTTCAACGGCGCTGTGCTGGTTTCCCAATACGGAAAAATAATTTATAAGAAAGCATTTGGATACTCCAATTACTTTACCAAAACTGCCTTGCAAGCACAAACCCACTTTCAATTAGCCTCTGTTTCTAAACAGTTTACTGCCGTTGCTGTCATGCAATTAAAAGAAAAAGGTCTTTTAAATTACGATGACCCAGTTAAAAAATATATCCCTAATTTCCCATACGATTCAGTTATTACTGTTCGTTCCCTATTAACACATCGCTCAGGTTTACCTAATTATGCCTATGCATTAGATAAATATTACAACAAAAAATTACCTCTGAACAATCAAATGGTAGTTGATTTGTTTGCCAAATTTAAACCTGGAATTGATTATCGCCCCAATGCAAAATTTGCCTACAACAATACCAATTACCTATACCTTGCAGCTATTGTAGAAAAACTAACGGGTCAAAATTTTCGACAATACGTTAAAGAAAACATTTTTGAACCTGCTGAAATGGCCCATTCTTTTATATATGATCCTGCACATCCTGAACAATTAAAAACAGCAGCCATTGGGTATCTTCCAAGGAGAGGTGCACCTGCCGTTGCCGGATTCGATCACTTGGATGGTGTTACTGGAGATAAAGGCATCTATTCTACCGTTGAAGATATGCATCATTGGGATATGGCATTGAACCAGGAAAAGTTAGTAAAAAGATCTACATTAGAAGAAGCTTTTACACCTCAACATCGTGAACCAAAAGTTTTACCAAAAAACTATGGCTTCGGGTGGAGACTAACCCAATTGGAAAATGGAGAATGGCTAACCTATCACACAGGATGGTGGCATGGATTTAAAAATTATTATTTACATAATCCGAAGGATAATTCGGCTATAATAATTTTGGGAAATATGGCTGGACATAGCTTGGCAAAAGTTAACATTGTACAATCTATTTTATACCCAGAAAAGGCTTCTATTTTTATGAAAGGCGAACCTCTGCCTCAAGAATTTACTCAAGGAGGAAATTAAATCAACAAAAATGAAAAACATTCAATACATTTTGGGAATGATTTTGATGCTTGGAATAAGCATCTCATCTGTTGCACAATCGGAAGACAATGCAATAAAAACTACCTTAAATAACTATCTAGAAGGAATTACTACGGGAGATACAGCTAAATTAAATAAAGCATTTCATTCAACTGCCGTTTTAAAAACTTTCAATACCAATACGGGTAAAATTCAGGATTTCCCAGTAAAAACGTTTATTGCAAAAACTCCAAATGGCGGTGTAGAAGCAACGGGTAAAATAAATTCCTATTCCTATGCAGGGATTTCTGCTTCAGCAAGTATTGAATTAGCCTTTTCGGATTTTAAATACATAGACCAATTGAGTTTATTGAAAATCAATGACCAATGGAAAATTGTGGCACGCGTTTTTTCTCGTGTTGATTTAGCCACAGAAACAAAGGGAAGCGCAATCGCCTCCCCTGCTATAAAATCTACTCCAAAACCAGCTGCTAAAAAACCTAGCACAGCCAATGTGAAACCTAAAAAAGATGATGGTTGGTAGCCTACCAGTTGATAGGCCCTTTTCCTAAATATTTTTCTACGATGGGTTCGTAATATGGTCGCAATTCCTCATAATTCGGAACTACAGGTGATTTCGTGTATAAATCATATTGATTAAAATCTTTGATCAACTCCAAGTATTTTTCATCACCAGCATTCATAAACTGACGATAAGACCCTCCTGTGTGCCAAGGATAGAATGAATGGTAACGAATCATCACCATTCCTTCTTCAGGAATCGTATTTTGTTTATGATTTTTCAATACCTGATATAAATACTCGTCATGTCCCCAGGCCAATTCCAAATTATCTAAACCACAACCTGCTTCATAAACTCCTAATTCGGTATTGTAACGAGGATCCTGCATATCTGGATTCAAGGCATTAAATTCTGGATACACACATGAATCTGGCAATTTGGCCCCTACTACAAAGATATCACCAACTAGGCCCCACTGTTCTGCTTGGCTTGTACCGTCTTCATCAGATCCGAACAAATACATTGCTTTTCCCAAATCATGAATCAATCCACATAATTGCATCCAATCTGGACGACCCTCGCGGCGCATACCTTCTGAAGTTTGCAATAAATGAATGATATTTGGCAAATTTAAATCTGGATCACTCACATCCACCAAAGAATTCAACTTTTCCATCATATCCCACAAATCCATCGGTCGTTCGAAAGTCAAATACTTCTTTTTCATTCGTTGAACATACTCATACGTCTGTCGAGAACGCATTTTGCGGTAATGCTCCTTTACAGCAGCAGTAATATCACCTTGCTCGTAATTACGAAATTCAGATTTTTCTTTGGCTAAAGTTTCCATTTCAATAGATTAAATTTTCAAACAAATTTAAATTTAATTTATTAAAAAAGAATGTTTTTGTACTTATTTACTTATTCATAAAAAATAAAGAAACAGAAGCTAAAAACATTAAAATCCCTAAAATGAGAAATACGCTCACAGAAGATGTTTGTTTATTGTCCATCACCAAATTTGACTGAGCCGGATTTTCTTCAAAATATCTCACCATCACTCCCGAACCAATTTCGAGTTCATCTGGTTTCCCCTTTTCTGATTCAATTGTATAATTTATTCCATTTACCTCATAAGAAACTATGGGAAAATACGTTGGAAACCTACCTTGATTATCATCTCTTGAATATCTTTTATTACAATCTATAATGGTTCCTGTGGTAATTTTTGAATGAGTGATAAAATATTTTTGCTGGTAAAATAAGATAATTCCAATGGCCAATAGGATTAATGACACCCCAATGAAAAAGGAACTAAAAACCAACACGGTATCGTAAGTATTACCGGAGGACCTCCCCGATAATAAAAAAATAGTATATAAATTCATGATGCTTGATTAACAATTGAATTTACTTATTTTTTTCGATAAAAAGGAAAGATTTAACCACTTTTAGGGTTTCTATAATTTTATTATTTTTCATATATTGCTTGGAAATCTATAGAACGAATGAAAACTACTACCAAAATCCAATTAATGTTTATGATGTTTCTTATGTTCTTTACCTGGGGCTCCTGGTATGGACAAATGAGTAAATATTTATTGGAAACTTTACATGCAACTGGTGATCAGGTTGGGATGGCCTATACAACTTTTTCAATTGCCTCTATAGCAGCTCCTTTTTTTATTGGATTAATTGCAGATCGATTCTTTGCCGCTCAAAAAGTGATGGGAGTATTGAATATTTTAGGAGCTATCATTTTATATTTTTTAGCCCAAAATACAAGCGCTGAGAATTTCTTTTGGTATATATTGGCTTATACACTGACCTTTGCCCCCAATCTTTCACTTTCCAATTCCATTGCCATGAATCAAATGGCGAATCCTGAAAAGGAATTTCCTAGCATAAGAGTTACAGGTACTATTGCATGGATTGTTGTTACGAATATTATAGGATTTTATGGCATTGGTGGAGAGGTGAGCATCTTTAAAATCTCCATGTTTACCTCCTTATTTTTAGGTGTTTTTGCCTTCTTTTTGCCAAACACACCACCCAAAGCAGATTCAAATGCAAGCGTAAGTCAAATATTGGGACTTGAAGCTTTAAGTTTATTTAAAAGTAGATCATTCGTCATTTTCTTCATATCCTCTATTTTAATTTGCATACCTCTTTCCTTTTATTATGCATTGGCGAACCCATCATTAACGGAGTCGCACATGAGCAATGTAGAAAACAAAATGTCACTTGGGCAAGTGTCTGAGGTAGTTTTTATGTTATTAATTCCACTTGCCTTTAGCAAACTAGGAGTTAAGAAAATGTTAATTGTTGGCCTAATCGCTTGGATTGTACGCTTTTTATGCTTTGGCTACGGAGATGGTATTAGTTCTGAATGGATTTTATTTTTAGGTATAATCCTTCATGGAGTCTGCTATGATTTCTTTTTTGTAACAGGACAAATCTATACCGACAAACAGGCTGGTGAAAAAATCAAAAATTCTGCCCAAGGACTTATAACTTTTGCAACTTACGGCATTGGTATGGGAATTGGTTCTAAAATTTCTGGTGTAATATTAGACAAGTACACCGTAAACGGCGTTCACGATTGGCAAGCAGTATGGATGGTACCGGCGGCTATTGCCGGAGTGGTATTAGTACTTTTTATAAGTTTTTTTAGTGAGCCAGTGAGCAAGTGAGCAAGTGAGCCAGATAAACATTAACAATTAACAATTAACAATTAACAATTGACAATTAAAAAAAACACAGTTTGGATCACCGGCGCGTCATCAGGAATTGGAGAAGCATTGGCCTATGCCTATGCCAGAGAAAATGCCAATTTGATTTTGTCGGCCCGTAGAGAGGAAGAATTGAACCGTGTGGCAGAACTTTGCAGAACTTCTCAAAACAAGGTATTGGTCTTACCCTTCGATATGGTAGATTTGGAATATCATTCCACTGCCCTAGAAATTATCGGAAAAGAATTTGATCAAATAGATTTGGTTTATTTGAATGCTGGAGTAAGTCAGCGCTCAAGTATTTTAGACACCGATTTTTCTGTTTATCGAAAACTTTTTGAGATTAACTTCTTCTCCATCGTTCATTTGGTTCAAAAATTAATCCCCGTTTTTCAGAAACAAGGTTTTGGTACTTTTGTGCCCATAGCCTCCGTGGCTGGACGAATTTCAACTCCTAGAAGAGGTGCTTATGCGGCAAGCAAACACGCAATAATTGGATTTTTCGATGCATTAAGAGCAGAAATGTACCCCTTGGGCATCAGAGTTTGCACAATTTTGCCAGGTTATATCAAAACAAATATTTCCATCGCCGCAATGGATGCCACTGGTGGTAAATATGGTAAAATGGATCCAAATCAAGCCAAAGGCTTGGATGTAAATTGGACGGCTGAAGAAATAAAAAAAGCTGTTTCGGCGGGTTTAAATGAAAAAATAATTGCTGGTAAGAAAGAAAAGTTGGGTCTATTTATCCATCGATTTTTCCCAAAATTACTTCCCTTTGTTTTAAGAAAAGTACATAATTCATAGGAAAAAAAATATTGTTGACGTACCTTTGCAGCGAGTCAATGAACGCTTGCATTGATTTATAAAGAAGAAGGGAGAGACTAGGCTCGGCGAACTTCTGGCAACCAAATGACGAAGCTATCATTAAGGTGCTACATCCTACCCCAACAAAATGTTGAGGGAAATATAAACCTTTCTTGTATGCAGGTTAATTTTCAAACATTTCATTATACACATTCATTTCCTCTAGAATTAGGTGGAAGTCTTCCTGAATTACAAATTGCCTATCAAACAATTGGTAAATTGAATGAGAAAAAAGACAATGTCGTTTGGATTTGTCATGCATTTACGGGTAGTCAAGATGTAGCAGATTGGTGGCAGGGCTTGGTTGGAACAGGAAAATTATTCAATCCGGAAAATCATTTCATCGTTTGCGCAAATATTTTGGGCTCTCATTATGGCACAACAGGTCCATTATCGAATAATCCAAAAACAAACAAACCCTATTTTCACGATTTTCCAGAGGTAACTATTCGAGATGTGGTTAGTTCGCTGGATTTATTAAGAAAGCATTTAGGGATTCAAAAAATTAAAATTTGCATTGGCGGTTCTTTGGGTGGACAACAGGCAGTTGAATGGAGCATTTCTCATCCAAATATTTTTGAACAATTGATATTAGTAGCCACAGATGCTGTTTTTTCTCCATGGGGTATTGCTTTTAATGAGTCCCAACGAATGGCTATTGAAATCGATCCTACTTGGAAGGAATCCAATCCAAAAGCAGGATTAGAAGGAATGAAGGTAGCAAGAGCTACCGCATTAATATCTTATAGAAATTACGAAACCTATCATATCACACAAAATAGAGGGGAAAATGCCCTAGGCAATCAATTAAGAGCCATTTCCTATCAAAGATATCAAGGTGAAAAATTAGCACAACGATTCAATGCCTATTCCTACTATAGATTATCTCAAATGATGGATAGTCAAGACGTAGGCAGAAACCGAGGTGGGGTGATTGCAGCATTAAAACAAATTAAGGCAAAAACTCTAGTTATTGGCATCAAATCGGATGCACTTTTCCCTATCAATGAACAAGAATTTTTAGCGAAACATATTCCAGGAGCATCATTTCAGATCATAGATTCACTATATGGACATGATGGATTTTTGATTGAAAACAGTTTGATGACCAAGGCGATAAGATTATGGCAAAAATTGATTCGATTGGAGATTAATCCGATGGAAGCATTCTTCAAAAAACTAGAAATGGTATAAAATGGCACGACTAATCCTATCCTATGGTGGTTTATTGCTATTGGTTTTTGCAATTAAAAACCTTAGACCTGAATGGATACATGGAGAAATTCTGATCATTTGGGCATTTTTTACCTTTTTAGGCTATCTCTCACATTTACTTCATGGCTTTGGCATGGAAAAGGACAGAGAAAAACTTGTCCCCTTTCACATGGCGACACAAGGAATTCGATTTTTATGTAGTTTAATTTTTGTAGGATTTTATGCCTATTTAAAAATTGAAAATATCTACTTATTTATAATCGACTTTTTTGTACTCTATTTATTTAGTACTTATTTTGAAATAAGTGGATTGCTTCGTAAATTGCGACGATTTTAATTGTCAAGGAAGACTTTTTTCAAAATTGACAATTTAACCATCAGCTAATCAACGTGTTAGCAAAATCAAATTAAATAAGTAAAAAAAAGTACGAATGAGCAATTTGGCTAAGGTTTTCAACCCAAAAATGTATTTTTCAAATATTCTGCTTGGAGTATTAATTTCTTTCTTGAGCTTTCATGGATATGCGCAAGAAGATCATGCTTCTGCCACAGCTACTACAGAAGGCCATGAGGTTGTTGCCGACTCTACCCAACATGGAGAGGCAAAAGCAGAGGCTGGCGCAGAGGAAAAATTTGATGCAGGTAAATTGATTTTACATCATATTGCGGATGAGCACGATTGGCATTTGTTTACATTAGGCCATTTTCACGCCACCATTCCACTTCCAGTAATTGTTTACACGGAATCTAAAGGATTGAATGTTTTCATGTCTTCAAACTTCCAGAATGAGCATCACGAGGAAGTGCCTTACAACGGCTTCGTATTAGAACATGGAAAAATTCATGCTGAAAACGGTGAAAAAGTTTGGGACATTTCCATCACTAAAAACGTTGCCTCCATGTTAATTTCAGCAATTTTATTGTTGACAATTTTCATTGGTATTGGAAGAAGATATGCTGAAAACCCACACCGTGCACCTAAAGGAATTCAGTCTTTATTTGAGCCAATTATTTTATTCGTAAGGGATGAGATTGCTATTAATAACATTGGCAAAAAACATTATAAGCGTTTTATGCCGTATTTGTTGACCATATTTTTCTTTATCTGGTTCAATAATATGTTAGGTTTGATTCCAGGTGGGGCAAACGTAACAGGTAACATTGCTATCACTATGGTTTTAGCTGTGATTGCATTTTTTGTTACAAACTTTAATGGAAAATCAACCTATTGGACGCACATTTTTGCAATGCCAGGTGTACCAAAATGGATGTTAGTTATTTTGACTCCCGTTGAAATTATTGGTATTTTCATGAAGCCATTCTCATTGATGGTTCGTTTGTTTGCCAATTTAACTTCTGGACACATTATTTTATTGAGCTTAGTTTCTTTAATTTTTATATTTAAGAGCGCATTTTTAGGATTTGCCGTAGTGCCATTCTCCTTATTTATGAACGTAATTGAGCTTATTGTTGCCTTCATTCAAGCATTTATTTTCACCATGTTAGTGTCAACATACATTGGTGCAGCTATTGAGGAGCATCATCATTAATTTGTATTTATTTTTTATTCATAACTTAATTTAATTATTATGTCTTTATTATCAGTTTTATTGGAAGTTTCTATTGGAACAGGTTTGGCAGGTATCGGTGCTGGTTTAGCAGCTATCGCAGCAGGTTTAGGTATCGGTAACATCGGTGCTTCTGCTATGGAAGGTATCGCTCGTCAACCAGAAGCTGCTGGAAAAATCCAAGGTGCGATGTTGATCGTAGCTGCTTTCGTTGAAGCGGTTGCTCTTTTCGCAGCAGTAATTTGTTTGTTGGTAACTTTAAAGTAATCCAACAACAGACTTCCCAAAGGCTAGCTTTGGATTAAAGTCAAAAAAAATAAAATTGTGATTATGAAACAATAGGTAACATAATCACAATTTTTACAAGTAAGAATAAAATAAAAAAATAATATTATGGGTTTAATTACTCCTGAATTTGGTCTGATTTTTTGGCAACTTATTATCTTCGGACTTTTGTTTTTCCTTTTGAGCAAATTTGCTTGGAAACCAATTGTAAACTCTTTAAATGAGCGTGAAGCATCTATTGATGAAGCAATCAAATTAGCAGAAACTACTCGAAAAGAGATGGCTGATTTAAAAGCTGGAAACGATCAATTAATAGCAGAGGCTCGCCAAGAAAGAGATGCATTAATCAAACAAGCAAAAGAAGCAGCTGATGCAATGATTGCACAAGCAAAAAACGATGCACAAAACGCAGCTAATGCTGAAATTGAAAAAGCACGTACTGCTTTTGAACAAGAGAAAAATGCAGCTGTAGCATCTATTCGCAAAGAAGCGGCAGTTCTTTCTTTAGATTTGGCTGAAAAAGTATTGAAAAGCCAATTAAAAGATAAAGACGCTCAAGAAAAATTAGTTTCTGAGTGGATGAAAGAAGTTTCTTTATAATTTGAATTAGTAAATTTTTGACAAATGTCTGAATTAATAGTAGCAAACAGATACGCAAAATCTTTATTAGACTTAGCTGTAGAAAAAAAGGCAGTTAAAGACGTTTATAAAGACATGTTAGATTTTGTAGAATCTTGTGATGCAAGCCAAGAATTAGTTTTAGCAATGAAGAGTCCAATTATCAAACATACAGATAAATTGGCCATCTTGACTAAACTTTTCAAAAAAGCATTTAATCCAATTTCATTTAGCATTTTTGAAATTATCACGAAAAAAAATCGTGAATCTTTTCTTCCTGCTATTGCAAAGCAATTTGTTAACCTTTATTCAGAACACAAAGGAATTCAAAAGGCTGAAGTTATTTCTTCTACAGCATTAACGGCTGACCAAAAGAAAAACTTTACTGAAATTGTAAAAAAACATACCGGTAAGGAGGTTGAATTAATTGAAAAAGTTGATTCAAGCCTAATTGGTGGTTATATTCTTCGCGTTGGGGATAAGCAAATTGATGACTCCATCAGAAGAAAACTGAACGACTTAAAAGTTTCATTAGCATCCTAACAAAAAGCCTTGCAATGCAAGGCTTTTTTATTCTATGAAAAACACAAATCTAATCGTTGGTTTTATTCAAGCAGCCTTATCAGTTGCTTTAGGGGCATTTGGTGCACACAGTTTTCACGATTTCCTATTAGCAGCAAACCGAATAGATACTTTTGAAACTGCTGCTAAATATCAAATGTATGGAGCATTTGCTCTTATTTTGGTAGGCATTTGGCAAAATCAAATGAGCAATAAAATTATCAGAAGAGGAAGTAGATTATTGATTGCAGGAAGTATAATTTTCCCAGCATCATTGTATTTAATTTGTTTAACTGGCCAAACCTTTTGGGGAGCAATTGCTCCAATTGGTGGTTTATCCTATATTTTAGGCTTTTCTTTCATGGCCTACGCAGCTTGGTTAGCATCAAAAAATTAGTGTTTACGTACTAATTCCAAACTATGCCAAACAATTTGTCCCATTGTCTCGCATTGTAAAAATCGATTGTCTTTGTAATGATTTGACAACTCCTTTCGCAACTGTTTTACATTTTCAAAAGGTGCAATTTCATCTTTTGCCATCACTTCCATTAGGTCATATACCCGCTGACTTTCAGATTTCAATCGACTTGCTATCATTGACCGCTCTTCAATTTGGTATTGATGCATAGACTCTGAAGTCATGTATTTCATTCCCAAATCAATTAAGGGATTATTCTGTTTGAAATATTGAGGTAAATAAACGGATTTTTTGCCCTCATAACATTGCTGATCAAAATCGATAGGTCGAATTCTGTAATAGATTTCTTCAAAATCTGGCGTTGTAATAATTACATAATTGGCGCTGTGCATATCGCCCAATAACTGGACCAAACAACGCTCATTAAACTTCACAAACTCTTTTGCCAATCGGATGGGGGCCTCTATACTTTCTAGATCCTCTTGGTTTAAAAATACATCACCGGGTACCCCCGCAATGTGTTCTTCAACAAGTGTATTCCCGTAAGTCACATAATTGATACGATTGGGTGACAAAATATGTTCCAATTCCAAGCCATATACCCTGCTTGCGTCTGCTTGTTTAATATAAAAATAATCGAAATTGTCGTTTACCTCATTAACTATTCGAACACGAAATGGGAAGGTGTTGCCATAAGTACAAAAATCGACGCGATCAATGACAAGGTGTTTGATTACATCTTCGTTTCCATCCGTCTTCAAATCTGCATAAATTCTTTTCAAGGCCTCATAAACCTCTTGCTGATCATTTGGAGAATAATAGACTGTTTGCCAAAGTGTATCCTTTCCGTTTTTGTCGTACAAATTAATAGCATTTTCATACCGATGTAAATCCTCATAAGAAATAGTCATCGGGTATTCACGGTTATATTTAATTAAATATTTCCGCAATTGATTATTGATCCGATAGAGCTCTTTTTTCTTTGAGATTAAAGCCATTATTCAACAAAATCGAGGTTTTTATGAAACGTATCCTTCAATTGAGAAAGTGCAAAAAGCGCAAATGTAAAACAAATAACACCCACAATGGCTGCACTATTTAAAAGTCCAACAGACGGAATTAAAAATTTAAAAAATAAACTTATGGGTATCAATGCCCCACGAACAAAATTAGGAACAGTTGTGGTAACGGTTGACCGCAAATTTGTTCCAAATTGCTCAGAAGCGGAGGTAACAAAAACTGCCCAATATCCTCCAAAAAATCCCAAAGCAGTAATAATCACTTTTGCCGTAACAGTATCAATGTCTTTTAATAAAAACAAATAACTAACCATTATTAGGATAGAAACAAAAATGAAATAATTCATCACTTTGATTCTACTTTTCAATAATTGACTGAAATAACCCGAGGCAAAATCGCCAATGGATAATCCCAAATAACAATACATCACAGCATCACCTCCAGTTATTTTGCCATCAATCCCAATCAATTGAGTGATTTCGGGTGAAGAAAAAGCTAAAATTCCAATGATGTACCAAATGGGAACACCCATTAAAATACAATACAAATACCTTAAAAAGATTTCCTTGTTACTGAATAATTGAAAGAAATTGCCCTTTGATATTCCTTTATCCATTTCATTATACAAATTGGATTCAAAAGTACCTAAACGTAATAAAAGCAGGGCTAATCCCATTCCACCACCGATAAAATAGCAGGTTCTCCACCATTCGGGATCCATACTTAAATTCGCAACAATAGGAGCAAAAATAGCACCAGCAGCTCCTACTCCAGCAATAAACAATGTTCCAATTCCACGTTTTGAGGTAGGCAAACTTTCATTAACCAGGGTAACTCCTGCACCTAATTCTCCTGCGAGACCAATTCCTGCAATAAATCTTAAAATACTGTATTGATTGATATCTGTAACAAAACCATTGAGAACATTTGCTAGGGAATACATCAAGATTGATCCAAACAAAACAGATTTTCTTCCTTTTTTATCACCAAATATTCCCCACAAAATACCTCCTAGCAACATGCCCCCCATTTGAATGTTCATTAAATTCAAACCGGCATTTAGGGTTTGGTTTTCGTCAAATCCTAAACTTTTTAAACTGGGATTTCTAACAACTGTAAATAAAATTAAGTCATACACATCTACGAAATAGCCGAGGGAGGCTACAGCAATGAGCAATTTTGCTTTGGAAGAAATTTTATCTGTATTCATAGGTTTAATTTATCTTGACAACATATCGGAACGATGTGCATCTAATTTCAGAAAGATAAACAATAAAATAGTAAAAGACCAAAGCGATGAGCCTCCGTAACTAAAAAAGGGAAGTGGAATACCCATTATGGGCATTAATCCGATGGTCATACCTATATTGACTAAAAAATGAAAAAAGATAATTCCCACCACTCCATATCCATAAGCCCTGGCAAATCTGGATCGTTGTTGATCCGCTAAATACATTAAGCGCCACAGAAACAGCACAAAAAGTCCAATGACTACCAATACTCCGAAAAAGCCTTGCTCCTCACCAATGGTACAAAAAATAAAATCTGTACTTTGTTCAGGTACAAAATCAAATTTAGTTTGAGTTCCTTGCAGATACCCCTTTCCAAAAAATCCACCTGACCCAATGGCGATTTTAGATTGAGTTAATTGATATCCCAGTCCACGAGGATCAAATTCAGGATCCAATAAGACCTTTATTCTATTCCTTTGATGCTCCTTTAACACATTATTTACTAAAAAATCTACTGTTGAAGTAATGGCCATGATACATGCAATCCCCATCGCCAATTTCAAATAGGTTTGATACATCCTTTGCAAATAAATTGGCAAGGAAAGAGCAATAATAATAGCTACAACTAGTAAAACAATGAATATATTCAATGGTTTAACCATCAGAGCCAAAACCAAAATGGTGATCACTGAAAGCAATAATCCTGGATACCTACCGGGTAATCCTTCACGGTACAACAAAATCAAAAAGGAAGCAAATACCAAGGCAGAACCTGTTTCATTGGAAGCAATTATCAATAACATGGGAAGGGCAATAATCCCTGCTGAGGTATATTGAAATTTGAATTTGGTTAAATTAACCTGTGGATCATTGAGGTACTTCGCTAATAAAAGTGCAGTGGCTGTTTTTGCAAACTCAGCAGGTTGAATCGTAATTCCACCAATTTTAAACCAAGAATGTGAGCCATTGATGGTCACTCCTAAAAAGGGTACGGCTATCAACAAGAGGATAAATGCGCCATAAATGAGTGGGGCAAAACTCTCGAAAAATCGAAAATCAATAGCTAAAATAAAAATAATCAACACCATACTTGTCCCCAACCAAATCAATTGTTTTCCAGCATTGGTTTCGTAAAATAATGGATCAAAAATCCAAAGAGGAGCTTCCGGATTATAGACTGCTGAATAAATATTCATCCAGCCCATTACAACAAACAGGAAATACAAAGAAACCGCCAACCAGTCGAGTTTACCGTTTTTCATTTTTTGCTGTATCTTTTTTAACTTTATAATTGGCAGAAATTACATTTGACATATAACTCATGTTCAAAAATTTGGTCTCAATTGCCTTACGATCTACTTTTCCTTTTAAATATTTCTCAACTACCAAGGAGGCAATTGGCGCTGCTGCAAATCCACCAAATCCGGCATTTTCAACAAATACAGCAATAGCAATTTTGGGATTATCCATAGGGGCAAATGCAATAAAAATGGAATGGTCTTTCCCTTTTTGATTTTGCGATGTACCTGTTTTTCCGCACATCACAATGTCAGGAATTCGACCCTCTGATCCAACAGTTCCATGTAAAACTGCATCACGCATTCCAGCTATAACTACACCAAAATATTTTGAATCAACCCCTACAGGAATAGATGTTTTATAATAAGGGTCAATTGTATGTTTCTCACCAACTCCTTTTACCAAATGCGGAGGAATGTACCATCCACGATTGGCAATAATTGCAGCCAAATTTGCCATTTTCAAAGGACTTACTACCAACTCCCCTTCTCCAATACTTAAGGAATAAATGTTAGAAAACTTCCATGTATTTTCTCCTTTATAAATCCGGTTGTAATAATCAACATTAGGCAAATTGCCTTTCTTTTCATTACCTAAATCGACACCCAACTTTCTACCAAAACCAAAATTTGCCGCCAATTCTTCCCATCTTTTCAAACCTTGCGCTGAACGCTCAAAGGTATTTCCACTAGTCCCATCATATAAAATTTTTCGAAATGCGTGATAAAAATAAGGATTACAAGACCACTGAATAGCATTGTGCAAATCATTGTGAGAGGTATTGTGGCTGTGACATTTGACAGGGGCACCTGCATGCGTAAATACGGACCCAGCATTGATGATTCCCAATTGTTGACCAACCAATGCCTGCACCAATTTAAAAGTGGAACCAGGTCTATAATATGCTGAAGGAGGCCGATTGATCAACGGTTTCATTGGATCCATGGCCAATTTGCCATAATATTTAGAAAAATTTCTACCAGCTAGCAAACTTGGATCATAAGATGGCGCTGAAACCATTGCTAAAACCTCCCCAGTTGAAGGTTCAATGGCTACCACTGAACCTACTTTGTGCTGCATCAAACTATCAGCATATTCTTGCAATTTGATATCAATTGTAGTGTATAAATTTTGTCCGGCAATGGGATTAACGTCCAATTCACCATTTTTAAAAACCCCTTTTTCCACCCCATTACTATTAACCATCCGATATTTAATTCCGCGTTGTCCACGCAAAGCCTCTTCGTAAAAAGATTCTAAACCACTAACTCCAACCAAATCCCCCTGGCGATAATAGTCATCCTTTTGCTCCAAAAGTCGATTGGGAGAAATTTCAGCTACATATCCGAGAGCATTTGAGAAGGCTTTTGATTGATAGGTTCTATAAGAATTTGTTACGAAAGAAAATCCTTCAAAATCAATCATTGCATCTTGGGCACGAGCAAAATCTTCTTTTGATAAATTGCGCAGAAAAAGAAAGGGCTTTAATTTACTATATGCCTTAGCTCTTTTCATTTGCTTTAAGAAATAGGTTTTATCTATCCCAAATAAACTGCAAAACTTTAAAGTATCACGAACAAATGCCTTTTTGGGCGTCACATATAAATCATAGATTGGTGTATTGTAAACTACCAACTTATGCTTCCGGTCATAAATTTCTCCTCGGAAAGGGATTTGAATTATTTTTCGAATAGCGTTATTATCTGCCGCCTTCATGTAGGAGTCGTCAAATACCTGCAAAAACAATAACTTCCCAAGGAAAGCTAAGGCTATGCAAAGAAAAAAGAAAAAAATGATTCGGTTTCTACCGCTAAACATCAAGAATTAATGAAAATTATAGCAATTTAAACATATTTTAGCGGAATTTGGGGAATTATTTTGGCAAACTTTTAATCAATGCTATCATAGCAACACAAATGAATCCCAAAGAAAATCCTAAGGTAAACCAAGGTTTACTCGTTAGAAAATAAGCATCTAAATATCTACCCAACCAAACTCCCACCAAAATGGTCATCAACATTTGAAAGGCAGCACCAACATATTTTTGATAGGGATTCATTGTCAGAAAATTTACACGAAATATGCTAAAATTATCTGAATTTCGTTATAAAATCTTGTAAATTTGAAAAATTATCGAAAACCGCATGAGGAGGTTCCTAACCTATATTTTTTTATTGGCCACTTTAGCTTCCTGTTCACAGTTTAGTAAAAAACCCGCTTCTGTTGCATTTCATAATATCAATGCCAAATACAATGCTTTATGGCAAGCTGAACGTGTTGAGAAAGAATTAATCAAAAAAATTCAAGAGGACCAGAAAGAAAATTACCGTAACCTATTACCCATTTTCTATTTTCCACCCACTCAATTAGCCGCGAATTATAAATCAGATGTAGATAAAATTATTAAAAAAGCCTCATTGGTGATAGACCGGCATCAAAATTCGCATTTTATAGACGATGCCTATTTAATGATTGGAAAGGGTCGGGTTTACCAAGCAGATTGGAAAAATGCGATTGAAACCTTCAAATATGTAAATTCAATTGACCCAGATGAAACGCGACAAATAACATCCTTATTAGATTTGTTTAAGGTTTATATACAAACGAATGAATTTCAGGAAGCCGATCGAGTAAATGAATTTCTTTTAAGTTTTGATTTAAATAAAGCCCAAAAAAAAGATTTTTACCTGTTAAAAGCCTGGTATTCTCAAAAAAAACAAGAGCCTTTGCAAATGATTGCCCTTCTGGAGGAAGCCTTACCTTTAATCAATAATACCTCAGAAAAGGCAAGAATACTGTACATTTTGGGTCAAGTAAATTTTCTTCAAAATAGAGAAGCGCAAGCAATTACCTATTTCCAACGTGTTAGTGAAAATAAATCAAATTACGACTTAGCTTTTCAAGCCAAACTAGCTATCTACCAAATTAAAGACAATGAAGCTGAAATCTTAAAAATGCTCAAAGAGGGCAAAAATGAGGAGTATAAGCCATTTTTATATGTTGCCTTAGGTCAAATTTATTACCAAAAAAATGATTTTAACCAAGCCAAATACTACTGGGAATTAGGTGCTAAAAATGCCGACCAAAAAGGAGAACTTTTTCTTCAATTAGGACATTTATTCGCCAAACAATTTAGAAAACCCAAAGAAGCAACCATTTTTTATGATTCGGCAATGGTTTATTTGAATAACTCACATCCAGAATACCAAGAAATAAAAACAAGTTCCGACAAATGGAAAAAATTTGGTGGCCTGCTTGATGAAGTCCATTTAAACGATTCCTTATTAACACTTTCTACCAAAAGTGATGCAGAATTGATGCAAATTTACACCAAAGCGATTGCTTCAAAAATCCAAAAAAATGATTCAAGCCGAGTAAATAGCATTAAAAAAATTGAAATCCCTCAAATAAATTTTGTTCGAAGACAAAGCACTCCAGAGCAGCAATCATTTTACTTCTACAATGACCTAGTAAGACTTAGAGGAGAACAAGAATTTATTGGAAAATACGGTTCAAGAATTTTGGAAGATTTCTGGAATCGAAAAACTAAAAATAATATTATAAATACTTCTGAAACCAGTTCTACCATAGGCCCCAATACTGCCTTACCAAATAATGCTTTAGCCATTACAAATAAAAATCAAAGTAAGGAGTCGGTAAAAGATTCTTCTACAATTTGGTTAGAAAGTATACCTCGGACTCCAAAAGAAATAGCCTTAACTCAAAAGAAAATTGAAAAGTCAATCTTTGAATCGGGCAAATTTGCCAAATTTGATTTAGAAGATAATACCTTGGCAAAAGAACAACTGCAGGTATTACTTAAAAGATTCCCACAAACAGAATTTGAAGCTGAGGCACTTTATTTATTGTATTTAAGTGAAGTCAATGAGCCAAAGGAAAGGGAAGTTTTCAAAAAAGCTTTGATTGAAAAATACCCTGAATCGCATTTCAAAACCTTACTCATTAAGAATGAAACCGGAACTTTAAGCGACAACAAAGAATTGGAAGCCCAGAAATTATATGAGAAAGCATTTAATTTATTCAAAGAAGGGCAGTTTGAAGAGTCATTTAGAATATGTATAAATTTAGATAATCAATATCCAGGAAGCCATTTAGAGGACAAAATCGTATTTTTAAAGGCCTTAAACAAAGGAGCTTTAAAAGATTTTTCAGCTTATGAAAATTTCTTAAATTTGATTGTCCAAAGTTTCCCAAAAAGTAAGTTAAAAGCAGAGGCTGAAGCCCGATTAAAAACAATCAAAAACAGATAAAATGATCACTTTTGAAGCCGGGAAGTATCAAAAATTGATAAAGTTTTTTTACAAATCATTTATCGCCCTTTTTTTGGGTGCTGTTTTGTTTATAACGGCCGTAAATTATAATTTTTTCTGGCTCTTTGGTGGAATGCCAAGCTTGCAAGAACTGGAAAATCCAAAAAGTCAGGAAGCTTCCCTAATCATCTCAGAAGACGGACAAGAAATTGGTAAATATTTTAGAGAAAATAGAAATCCAGTAGAATTTGAAGAATTATCTCCTGCCATCATTAATACCTTAATGGCCACAGAGGATGCTCGATTCACAACCCACTCAGGCATTGATTTTAGGTCTATGTTACGAGTTGTTTTCACATTAGGAAGTTCTGGAGGAGGTAGTACCATTTCTCAACAATTAGCCAAAAATCTTTTCAATACGCGAACTTTAGAATATGGGGAAGAAGATCCTATTTACATGGGGCTTCTCATGAAGGTGGGTGGATTAAAAACAGCAATTGCTAAAATAAAGGAATGGATTTTGGCCATCAAATTGGAGCGCAGGTACACCAAACAAGAGATTATGGCCATGTACCTAAACGAAGTAAGCTTTGGAAACAATGCATACGGCATTCAGGTAGCATGCAAAACTTATTTTCAAAAAGATGTAAAAACAGTTAGTCTTTCAGAGGCAGCAACCCTAATTGGTTTATTACAAAATCCATCGTTATATGATCCTCGACTTCGTCCGGAAAAAACTTTAGCGCGTCGAAATACCGTTATTGGTCAGCTAGCAAAGTACGATTATATAACTGAAGATGATGCAAGCAAAATGCAGGAATCACCTTTGAACCTCCATTTTAAAGTAGAAAATCAAAATACAGGCACTGCACCTTATTTCAGAGAAGCTATCCGGAAAGAGGTATTAGCTGCTTTAAAAGAAATCAATGAATCTAGACCTGAGGAGGAACAACTAAACCTTTATACATCAGGACTGAGAATTCATACGACCATCGATTCTCGCATGCAAAAATATGCCCAAGATGCAGTTTGGGAACACATGCAGGCAGAGCAAAAGCTCTTTTATGACCATTGGAGAGGTAGAAATCCTTGGGTAAATGAAGAAATGAAGGAGATGAAGGGATTTCTTCGAGATGCCATGAAACGCACCCCTCGTTACCGCGAATTGATGGAAACCTATTCGAATGATGAATTCAAAGTTTGGGAGGAATTGAACCGCAAAATTAAAATGTCGGTATTTTCCTATAATGGAGATATAGATACCTTGATGAGTCCCATGGATTCCTTAAACTACTACAAACGTATCCTGAATTGTGGAATGATGGCGATGGATCCAACAAATGGACACATCAAAGCCTATATCGGTGGAATCAATTACAAATACTTCAAATTTGACCATATCACTCAAAGTAAGCGCCAACCTGGTTCAACCTTTAAACCCTTTGTTTACGGTGCGGCTATTGAAAACGAAGTAGCTACTCCTTGTGATAAAATCATAGACGAACCCGTAACCTTTGGTGAGGAAGACGGCTTAACTGGTGGCACTTGGACACCACAAAATTCCGATGGGAAATATTCTTATGAGAATCTCCCTTTGAGACGTGCAATGGCACTTTCTATCAATACTGTTTCCGCTAAATTAATGAAAGCCCTAGGGCCCAGCAAAATTGCAGACTTTGCTCATAAATGTGGGATTGAGAGCCCTTTATATGAAGGCCCAGCCCTTTGCCTTGGTGCCTCTGAAGTAAGTGTGTATGAACAAGTTTCAGCCTACAGTACTTTAGCTAATTTGGGAGAACGAAATGAACCGATTATGATTTTAAAAATTACAGATAAAGTAGGTAATGTTTTAAAAGAATATTCATCATCGGCCAAAGCCGCAATAAAACCCGAAACTGCCTATTTAATGACCTATATGTTACGTGGTGCAGTGGATGAACCTCTTGGTACTGCGGAAGGTCTTAAACGAACTTCAATTGTTGCAGGGAATGAAATAGGTGCCAAAACAGGTACTACTTCCAACTTTTCAGATGGTTGGTTTATGGGAGTAACCCAAAAATTGGTTGCAGGAGTATGGGTAGGTGGAGATGATCGAAGCATCCACTTCAGATCCTTGGCCTTAGGTCAAGGAGCAAAAATGGCTATGCCGGCCTACGCAAAATTTATGGAAAAGGTTTATGCAGATCCAAGCTTATCCATTGAGGGTTATCGAAAGATGCCATTCCTAAAGCCTGAAAATCTTCAATTCGATTTCTCCTGCGGAACAGCACCCCCCGATTCAACAGCAAGCAATTAAAGTAATTTAAACACTTTTAGAGGACCTCTATTTTGTCCAGCAATAAATTGATTTTGAATTCTAATCAAAGACTTAGCATCTGCTGGAACTTCGAAGCCTGAATCGCGGTAGAACTTAAATCCACCCTTTCCATTCCCAAGTAAAACACCACCATTTGAAGCATCATAACGGCCAATAAATACTTCATTGCCATAATTGTTACCCACAAAAATGATGTCTAAATTCTTATCCTTGTTCACATCTGCTATTTGAATTGCATTGATACATGAGAATTGTGCTTCTACCGGAAGTTCGTGTATTTTAAATTTACCCCCACCTACATTTTCAATCCAAACTGATGAGTTTAAATTGAAAGATGACTTAGTTGATTTTTTCTTTTCCTCCTCAGTAAAAAAGGTTTCTTGCGTCGACTTTCCATATTCTTTAAAATACACCCAACGTTTTTTAGTGGTAATCAACATCTTATTTACATCATCTTTCCCATGAAGTGGATAAGAATCAAATGCACCTTTTTCATTTACAAAATGAACAAATGGAAATACATCATAGATTCCGTTACCATCTAGATCACCATGAACTACATCCACTGGATGATCTGATGAGGCTTGCAAAAGGGTATTTTCTCCCATATTCCCTGCAACAAAATCTACATCACCATCCTTATCCAAATCTGCAGCTTGAACTGAAGTCCAAAGCCCTAATATTTTTTCAATTCCCGTTTCTTTTTGTTGAGCAAATTTTCCCTTTGAGTTTTTATAAACTTGCACGGGAGTATATTCTCCAGCAATTATCAAATCTTCCCACTTATCTCCATCTACATCTGCAACAACAGCATCACAAATTAAACCTAGATTTAATAATTCAGGAGCTTTTGAAGAAGTTACATCCTTAAACTGAATTTGTCCCGATTTAGAAACATTTTCAAAAAGTCGAGAATTTGTGGCCTTAGGATATTGGAAAGGAATATTTCGACCACCTACAAACAGATCCAAATCCCCATCATGGTCAAAATCAATAGACTTAACAACTGAATTACTTTCAAAGAAATTTGGTAAGGCTGTTGGTATCAATATAAAATTCCCCTTCCCATCATTCTGATATATCACATCTTGTAAGGCTGGATCATTCGCTTTATTTTCATTGCCACCACGACAAATATATAAGTCCAAATCATTGTCTTTATCAAAATCAACTAACAAAACCCCCAAATCTTCCCCCATTTTTTTCATCATAGTAAATTCTTTTTCCAAGGGTCTAGCTTTGTAAGTACCATCTGCTTGTTGGATGTAAAATGCACCAGATGTAAATTTAGCACCTCCCATAAAAAAGTCGATTCGACCATCACCATTCACATCACCTTGTGTAAGACATGGCCCCAATTCAGATAATTTATGAGGCATTAAATTCTGGAAATTGAAATCTACAAAATCAAATTCTTGATGCTGCGCATGGTCCAAAATAACGGAAGAAGCATCTGCAAAATAAGGCTTTTCAGGATGTAAAATTGACTCATATGCTAAACTTGCATCAGCTTGTTTTATTTCTACTACCTTATCTATTCCCGGATTAGTAATGACTTGCATTTTATCATTTGGCCATAAAATCCGTAATTCTTTTATTTTCCTGCTTTTGCCCAAACCGATATGACAAATTGGATCAACACTCGACAAATAACCTCTATAAGGCGAATATTCGTAATAAAAGTATTCACCATTATCATATTTACCTTCAATTTTACACATTAGGGCAGCTTCAGCTGGTGTTCCTTTAGCAGATTTTACTTTTAACCGTAAATAATGACTTTCATTGGGGCTATTTTCGATACTGTTATTTTTATACACAAAAGCTTGGTCATTGATGTTATTTACCACATAATCTAAATCGCCATCATTGTCTAAATCGCCATAAGCAGCACCGTTTGAAAAAGAAGGAATATCAAATCCCCATTCTTTCGAAACATCCTCAAACTTTAAATTCCCCTTATTTTTAAAGGCATAATTTACCACCTTAATCACTGGAATTTGATCTAACAACATATCTTGGGTTGCCAATAAACCTGACTCAGCATGATACATCATAAAATCACGATCTGTTACATCTTTGGGGAATCCATTGGTTATTAGTAAATCCCGATAACCATCATTGTCAAAATCGGTCACAGACGGACACCAACTCCACTCGGTTTCTGCCATCCCTGCTAACAATCCAACTTCACTAAATTGCTTCACATGGTCTTTATCATACACACCAGGATTCAATTGCATGGTATTACGCATGAATTGGTAAGTATAATTCATGTTATTCGAGTTTACATAATTTTGATAATTATTTGCTGGTAAAAACTGCTTTTTACGCTCATTGTTTTTAGGCAACATATCTAAAATCACAAAATCTGCTAAGCCATCGTTGTTAATGTCATTGACTTCATTTCCCATCGCAGCTTGGCTCGTATGCTTGAAATATTTTTTTGCTTGATCGGTAAAGGTCCCATCTTGATTATTGATGTACAATAAATCATCGGATACATAATCATTCGTCACATAAATATCTGGCCAATTATCACGATTGATATCACAAATTGCTATCCCTAAGCCAAAGCCTTCAATTGTAATGCCTGCTTCTTTAGAAACATTCTTAAAAACAGGATGTTTCAAGGTTTCAGAATATTCATTTTTGTAAAGTCTATCTGTATTTGGATAAGAACCATCGGTTACTTTTGGTCGATAAATGGCAGGAGAATCATCAATTTTATCTGTCAATACATATAAATCCAAATCGCCATCTTTGTCATAGTCAAAGAAAACAGCATGTTGAGAAAAACCATTGTCATTTACCCCATATTCTTTGGCCATTTCTTTAAAAGTTGGGACACCATTGGTTATACCTTGATTAACGAACAACAAATTTTCACGGTCCGTATCTGCAGTTTTCATGGTAACAGACACATAGATATCCAACAAACCATCGGCATTAATATCCACCACACTTACTCCAGAACACCAACGTTTTTTAGTATCTAATCCAGCCTTGGGAGTTACATCCTCAAACTTTAGTTCACCTTTATTTATATACAATTTGGATTCAACAATATTTCCAGCAAAAAATAAATCCTGTAAACCATCTTGATTAAAATCCCCCATACCAACACCTCCACCATTGTACAAGTACTCTTGCGTAAGTATATTCAAGGTATCATTATCCTTTACATCATTTGAAAAGCTTATTCCTGTGTGCGAAGCATCTAATAATTCAAAGGTTTTTTTATCCCCACAAGAGGACAAATAAAACATTGCAAGAATTGCAAAAAACCAGGTGTACTTTTTCATAAATAGTATGTATATAATTCTGCTGAAAAACGCATTAAATATACAAATAAAAGGCTAAATACGCAATTTAAAGAATGCATACAAACAAAAAAAGGGCGGCATAAAGCCACCCTTTTTTTTGTATTAAGAAAACTTTCTTAGTACCCAGGATTCTGAGTAAGGATAGTTTCTTTTTTGTTCACTAAGTCAATCTCAGATTGAGGAAGAGGCAATAACGCATGCTTAGCTTGGTAAGCGCCTTTCTTAGGTAACGTGTTTGGTAAGTGACCAGCAGAAGACTCATAATCTAAGTAATTATTGATTTCTGTTACGTCAGTACCCCAACGAACTAAGTCGAAGAAACGGTGGCCTTCCATAGCTAATTCTAACTTACGCTCAAAACGTACAGCAGATCTTGCAGCAGCTTTATCTGTCCAAGCAGCATCGTATGTAGCAATTTTGTAGTTAGCAGCATTAGCACCTGAAGAACTCTTCACGAAACCTGCAGAATTTGCAGCACGTGTACGAATTTTGTTCACATATTCTTGAGCTTTAGCCAAAGAACCAACTTCGATTTCGCACTCAGCTGCCATTAATAATAAGTCAGCATAACGAATAACTGTGTAGTTCAATGCAGTATAACCAGGAGTCCAAGAAGAGTTATCTTGTAACGAGCCTTTGTCAGACTTGTAGTAAGAATATTTCTTTGGAGAATATGGTCCACCATTTGGTTGGTTACGGATCCAAGCAGCTCCTGGGTGATCTTGCCAATCTAAGAACATGATACCACGACGACCAACTGTCCAGTCTAAACGTGGATCTAACTCTCCTGCATCTGGTGTAAATGACGCCTCAGAAGTAATACCCATGTCAGTTTTAACTTGGTTAGCTCCTGTGTTGTAAGAACCATCTAATAATGGTAAACCATTTGCAGTACGGTATGAGTTAACTAATTCGAAAGATGGTTGGAAGAAACCACAACAGTTACCAGGACCATTAGGACCTGTATTGTATGGCCAGTTCAAGTCACCATCAGAGTTTGCATTGTTTACAGAACCTGTGTTAGATGCAGCTTGTACAGCAAAAATAGACTCAGAGTTGTTATCATTTGATGCTTTGTATAAGTCACCAAATTTATCCAATAAAGCATATTTCTTACCGTTAGCCGTTACACCTGAAGCGATACAAGCATCGAACAAAGTCTTAGCTCCTGCATAATCTTTTTGGTATAACTTGATCTTTCCTAAGTATGCAGCAGCAGCCCACTTGTTAGCACGACCAGCAGCACCTTGAGTTTCAGGCAAGTTTGTGTATGCAAAGTTCATATCCGCTACGATCAAAGGCCAAAGATCTTTATCGTTTTTAACGACAGTCAAATCTTGAGTCTCATCAACGTAAGGAGTTTTGTTGTAGTTACGCGCTAAAGAGAAATAAGCGTGTGCACGTAAGAATTTAGCTTCAGCTTCAATTCTTGTTTTATCAGCAGCTGTTACATCAGATGCAGCAACTTTTAATAAACGTAACACGTTATTCGCACGAGCGATGATTTCATACAAACCTCTGTAGTTATCGTTGATAACACCTTGAGTTGATTGGTATGTATACGTTTGGATAGGGTTAATATCCGAGAAGTCACCTGGGTCAGTTCCTTTGTTAGCGTCACCACCACGTACAGAACCCCAAACCCAGTTCCATGGATGCACCATACGTGTACCCGAACCAGAAAGCATAGAATATGCTGCAATTAATGAACCCTCAATACCTTTCTTAGAAGATAATTGAGCTTCAGAGATTGAACCTGCAGGAGAAACTTCTAAGAAGGTATCCTTACAAGCGAAGCCAAGTAGAGCTACGGCTAAAAAACCTGCAGCAACTTTGCCTCTTTTTACTAAATATGATTTATTCTTCATTTCTTATTTCTGATTTTAAATTAAAAACCAATGTTCAAACCTACAGTGTAACTCTTAGTGATTGGGTAGTTACCTACGTCAATACCAAATTGAGTATCCGCGTTACCACCTACACCTGGATCTAATCCTTGGTATTTAGTAATTGTGAATAAGTTGTTAGCTGAAGCAAATAATCTCAACTTGTTCATTTTCAATTTAGATAATACACTTTGAGGCATTGTGTAACCTAAAGTTACAGTTTGCAATCTGATGTAATCACCATTTTCTACGTAGAACGAGTTAGCTTGAGTATTTGTAGAGAAGTTTGAAGCAGTTTCGAAAATTGGAATAGTAGCGTTTGGATTGCTAGTAGACCAAGAATCTTTCACACGCTCACTGATTGCAGCACCTTGGAATGAAGGGAAGAAGTCAGTAAACCACTTAGATGCATTGAAAATTTTGTTTCCAAAAAATCCGTTCGCTTGTGAAACTAAGTCAAAGTTCTTATAAGATAAACGTAATGTTAAACCTGCAGTGAATGTAGGAACTGGAGAACCTAAATAAGTTCTATCAGATGAGTTGATTTGTCCATCACCGTTGATATCAACATAACGGAAACGACCAACACCAGCACCATCTTGCTTAGGAGCAGAAGCTACCTCAGCAGCAGATTGGAATAAACCAGCTACCTTGTAACCATAGAATGAAGAGATAGAGTATCCCAATTGGTTACGGATAGGAGTTAATCCACGATATCCTGGGTTGATTGTTGAGATGTAAGTTAAACCATCAGCAATACCAGTAATTTCGTTTTTCAAGAAACCTGCAGTAACACCTAAATCATAGTTCAAATCAGAAGTGATTTTACCTTTAGTGTTTACAGCGATATCTAAACCTTTGTTAACCATTGAACCAATGTTAACTGAAGGAGCAGCAGCATCAAAACCGTTTGTAGCAGGGATAGGTAAAGCTAATAATAAGTCTTTAGTATCTTTTTGCCAGAAATCAACGATTACATCTAAACGACCGTTTAAGAATGTACCATCAAAACCAACGTTTTGAGTAACAGCAGTTTCCCACTTAGCATCTGGGTTACCTACACGAGTTCTGTAATAACCTTCAGCAACTGAAGAGTTAGATCCGTTGATATCATATACTGAACGACCAATGTTCGTAGAGAATAATGAATACTGGTTGTTTGGATCTACTGGGTTAGAGTTACCCATTGTACCATAACCACCACGGATTTTCAAGTCATTGATCCAAGTCAATTCTTTCATGAAGTCTTCAGAAGAAATTCTCCAAGCTGCAGAGAATGCAGGGAAGATACCATAACGGCTGTTAGCACCGAAACGAGAAGAACCGTCACGACGAACAACTGCAGTTAAGATATACTTGTTATCGAACATATAGTTCAAACGACCAAAGATCGAAGTAAAATTAACACCTGAGAACTGAGAAGAGTTTACTGTCTTACCAGAACCAGCAACTGTACTCATGGTGATATAGTTAGGATCGATTGAGAATGGGTTGAAACCACCTGCTGACATGTTACGACCAGTACCTGTGTTCAATGCCTCTTGACCTACTAAAACATCTACGTTATGCTTTCCAAATTTTTTCTTGTAGTTCAACGTGTTTGTTAAAGTCCAAGCAAAAGAATAACCAGCACCTTCGTTGTAACCAAACGCTGAGTTGTTCTCAGAGTTTTCGTACTGTAAACGAGAGTATGACCAGTTGTATTGGTTGTTATATTGAGCACCAACTGAAGAACGAGCTGTTAAACCTTCAATGATATCCCACTCAGCATATACGTTACCAACACCAGATGCGTTAAAGCTTCTGTTGTTTAATAAACCTGTTTGGTTAGCAACTGGGTTACGAGGGTTGTTGAAACCTTTCGCTGCAGTACCAGCCCATCCACCGTTTTCATCATAAACTGGGATGATAGATGGCATACGGAACGCTTGTAAGATATCGTTCTCATCTTGTGCAATACCTTGTCCACCAGCACCACCTGTCTGACCTAATGTCTGACGGTAAGTAACCTGCATGTTCTCTCCGATACGTAAGTTTTTCAACACGTTGAATTCAGAGTTAGCACGGAAGCTATAACGCTTAAAGCTGTTAGACATCAAGATACCTTGTTGATCTTGGATACCTAAACCTACATAGAAACGGCTACCTTCACCACCACCAGAGAAACCTAATGAATGACGGTGTACTGGAGCAGAACGAGTAATCGCTTTGTACCAATCAGTACCTGTTTTGTTTGCACGAACAACTTGATAGATAGAACCAGCAGTAGGATCTACGTTGTATTTTGATTTCCAATCAGCTGGAGCAGATGATTGACCAGCAGCACCACCTACGTTGATATATTCTGGCAATACTGGAGTAGCACCTGAACCAAATTGTGGGTGATTTGGAGTAATTCCTGAATTTTGGTATCCTTTCCAAGTCCAGTTAGCGAAATCAGTTGGATTCATCATCGCTTGACCAGTTCCTGGATCAGTTACACCATACATTGCATCATAAGAAACATTTAATTTCTTAGCTTGCTTAGTACCTCTTTTAGTAGTATATACGATTACACCGTTAGCAGCACGAGCTCCATAGATAGAAGCAGCAGCCGCATCCTTTAAAACTGTTACGTTTTCGATATCATCTGGATTGATAAAATCAGTAGAAGGAACTGGCAATCCGTCAACTATATATAAAGGATCGTTAGAACCCGCTGGACCGAATGAACCAAATCCACGGATACGAACCTGAGAAGTAGTTCCCGGCTGACCGTTGGTAATTACAGTTACACCGGCAACACGACCTTGTAATTGTTGTTCAACGTTACCTGAAGGACGAATTGTTAATTCAGTTGCTTTAACGATAGATACCGCACCAGTAGTCTCACGTCTGTTGTCAATGGTATAACCAGTTACAACAACCTCGCTCAACTGAGATACGTCTTCGTCTAATACTACTGAAACGCTAGATTGAGATCCAACGCTTACGTCTTTAGCTTTGTAGCCTACTGCAGTAACTTGTAATACGCTACTTCCAGACTTAACATTTACAGAGAAAGATCCATTTACATCGGTAGTTGTACCTGTAGATGTACCCTTAACTAAAATACTAACCCCTGGAATTCCTTGACCATCAGGTCCAGAAACCTTACCCGAAACCTTACGGTCCTGAGCAAAAGAAGAGAAACTTCCTAGCATTACCATCACTAGTAGAAGAAAGCCCCCAATTTTTTGGTAAAATTTGTTTTTCATAATTAGTTAAAATAATTGTTAAAAATGTTTACAGTTTTAAATGGTTTTGGATTTTTTTGAATTTACCTCCTTTCATTTGTTTGGTTAAAAATAGTACTCTTTAAAAATTACAATTAAATAGGTTTATAGGTTAAACAGTTTCAAACAGTTCGTAGCTGTTCTAATCTGTTCTAATCTATCAAATATCACTTATCCAACTATCTTTTGCAAATTATCTTGAAACAAAAACTGATTTTTTTAAAGATTTTTTAACATTTATTTAAAAAATACAACATATAAGGAGTTTTTGTATCAAAATAATACAATAATATTACTCTAAAATCTCAAATTTTTAGGATTTCGTCTCAAACTTGCCCTCCAAACATGCTTTTGCAAACGTTTAAAATCCATGTTTTTTACAATTGTACATTTCTTTGAAAAGTAATATTTTTACAAGAAATGGCGTACCTTTAAAAAATGAATGCAAAACACCCCAAGGAACTATTACCTACCTTACCCACTGAACCTGGGGTGTACCGCTATTTCGATGAAGATGGTCAACTACTATATATTGGTAAAGCTAAAAACCTAAAAAACCGCATTAGCTCCTATTTTACAAACAAACACACTGACAATAAAACACGTAGACTCGTTCAATTAATCAAACGGGTTGAATTTACCATTGTACATTCTGAATTTGATGCCTTATTACTTGAAAACACTTTAATCAAACAATATCAACCACGATTCAACATCCTTTTACGTGACGATAAAACTTATCCTTTTATTTGTATCACAAAGGAGCGGTTTCCAAGAATCATTACTACTCGAAAAATTGATCATTCCCAAGGTCAATTTTTTGGTCCCTTTGCCAATCCAAAGGCCATGCATACTTTAGTAGAAATGACTCGGCAACTCTACCCTATCAGAACATGTACCTTTTCTTTAAAAGAAGATCAAATTTTGGCAGGTAAATTTAAAGTATGTTTAGAATATCATATTGGAAATTGCAAAGGTCCTTGTGAAAACCTACAAGAGGAAGATGAGTACAATTCGCACATCGAACAAATCAAACATATATTAAAAGGTAATTTTCAGGAAGCAAAAAATTATTTTTTTGAGGAAATGATGAAGGCATCTGAAAAACTGGCATTTGAAAAAGCACAAGAGATTAAAGAGAAATGGGAATTGCTAGAAAACTTCCAAGCGAAATCAACTGTTGTCAATCCCGCCATTCAAGATGCAGATGTATTTACCATTATCTCAGATGAGAGTCACTACTTTTTTAATTTTATGCATGTAAATAATGGAACCATCACCCAATCGCAAACCTGGGAGTCAAAAAAGAAATTAGAAGAGGATGAATCGGAGGTTTTGACGATGGTGGCCAACGACAAACGAGAGCAATTCCAAAGTTCTGCAAAAGAAATTATTTCAAACATTCCATTAAGCATAGAATTTAAAGGTATAAAAAATACGATTCCGCAATTGGGCGACAAAAAGAAGCTTTTGGAAATGTCGCTCAAAAATGTTTTGTATTTTAGAAAAGAAAAAGCCGACCGTAAAGCCTCAGAAGAAAGTGGCGGGGATCGTAAAAAGAGAATTTTACTTACCCTCAAAAATGATTTACAATTAAAATCATTACCTATTCATATCGAATGTTTCGATAATTCCAACTTGCAAGGCACCAATCCTGTTTCGGCAATGGTATGTTTTAAAAATGCAGTGCCTTCTAAAAAAGATTACAGAACATTTACTCCAAAAACAGTTGAAGGCCCCAACGACTTCGCTACAATGAAGGAAGTTATTGGTAGAAGATACAAGCGATTACTAGATGAGGAAGAAGATTTACCACAACTTATTATTGTAGATGGGGGAAAAGGACAATTGAGTTCTGCCTGTGAGGCATTAAAAGAGTTAAACCTATATGGACAAATCCCAATCATTGGAATTGCCAAACGCTTGGAAGAAATTTATTTCCCAGAGGACAGCTTACCTATATATATAGATAAAAAATCAGAATCTTTAAAACTCATTCAACAACTTCGCGATGAAGCGCACCGATTCGGTATCACAGCCCATAGAAACAAAAGAAGCAAAAACTTTCTAATAAGCGAATTAGAAGAAATGGAGGGAATAGGTAAAATCACCGCTCAGAAACTTTTAAAACATTTCAAAAGCATGAAAGGAATTAAAGACGCGAGTTTGGAAGAATTGCAGGAGGTACTAGGTAAAGTTAAGGCAACAAACTTATTCTCTAAGCTTCGCTGAGCGAAAAGTTTGTATTATAATTGCAAGTGCAATTGCCATTTCACAAACTCCAACTACCAAAACGAAAAGTCCGTAAATAATACCTTGTTGTTCGGTATCACCTCTATTAAATGCTGCGAAATTCAAGTTGGCAGCACCCAACATTAATTCAATACCCATTAAAATAAATAAGGTATTTTTTTTGATTAAAATAATTGCAAAACCAATCGTAAAAAGAAAGGCAGAAATCAACCAAAAAGCTTCTAGGGGTATCTCATTCATCTTTTTTGGCAATAAAAGTGGAACCGACCAAGGCAATCAATAAAAATACTCCTACCCATTCAAACACAAAACTATATTGAGTGGTTAATAAAAACCCAACTTGTTTTAATTTGCTTTGATCATCTGGAATTAATTCAAATCCGATTTTTGATAGATTAATCAATTGAAACCAGCCAAAACAAATTGCGACACAAATTAATAAAGGAAATAATTTTGAATTTTCTTCAACCTTTAGAAGGTTTTTTCCTAAAATATCCCGTTTTGAGGTCAACATAATTCCGAACAAAATCAAAATCATAGCACCTCCTACATAAATCATTAAATGAGAAACAGCCAACACATCGGCTTTTGCCATTACGAAGAGACCTGCAAGTCCAAACATGACCAAAAACATCATGAGCACTGCATGCAGTAAATTTTTCGTAATCAGCATTCCCAAGGCTGATCCACAGGTTAAAATTGCCAAGAAAATAAAAACTATATTATTCATCTTTTGGCTTATCTGTTGAAGGTTTTTTAAAACTTGGTTTGAATACTGGTTTGAAAGGCTTTTTAATTTCACTCGTCCCTCCAGTTTCACTGGAGGCTACTTGAATTTCAAGTCCTTCGGACTTACCTAAAGTTATCACATGCTCACTCAGCTCACTCTGCTCACTCTGCTCACTCTGCTCACTCTTTACTGACTCACTTTTCTTAAAACTCGGTTTAAACCCTATTTTAGGTTTTTGTTCACTTGTTGGAATGACCTCCCCCGGCTTCGCAGGCTCAGCCACCCCCTCCTTCACGAAGGAGGGGGAAGGGGGTGGTACAGACAATTTCGCTTCCTCCTTCTCCTTCACAAACTGCTCATACAATCTCCTTTTTTCTTCTGCCTCCTCTGGACTCAGGTTTGAATAGTGAAACAAATGATCTTTCACGTCAAAAGTAGAGAAATCGTATTCAGAGGTCATAGTCAAACATTCTGTTGGACAAACCGTAGTACAAAGTCCGCAGAAGCAACATTTTGACATATCGATATCAAACTTAGCTGCATACAATCTAATAGGAGAACCATCTGAAGCATAACCTACCAAGCCAGTTGCCTTGATCGGGTCAATTTCAATACAATCTACGGGACAAATTTTCACACATTTATCACATACAATGCAATCTTCCATCACATTGTCTAATTGATACCTGCTTCTTTCCGGTATTTCGACTTGTTCTGCTGGATATTGAAGGGTGAATACACCCTCATTACTTTGAAAATAATTATCTGAACGAATATCTTGAACTTTGCGTTGGTTTTTAGCAGCCCACAAATGTTTCCAAGTTAGGGACATACCCTTTTTAGTGGATGAAATTCCTTGCCAAATTTGTTCAATATAATTTCGGAACTGATTCATCAAAAATAAATGGCTGGAAAAGTTGTCGGATCCGTTTCACGCATTATTTCATATACCTTATCTACCACATTTTCCACATTAGGCTTAGAGAAATAATCGCCATCCGAGCTGTAAGCTGGGCGATGAGGTGCTGCGGCCAAACAAGCAGCTGGGCTATCTAACCAATCAAATGCTCCCTGCTTATCCAATACTTCTTGCATCATATAAGCACTTGCCCCTCCCGGCATATCTTCATCTACAAATAATACTCTATGCGTTTTTTGGATGGAAGTTAAAATATTTTTGGGACTATCAAATGGCAATAAGGTTTGAACATCAATTACTTCAGTTGATATCCCCATTCCATGCAATTGTTCCGCAGCCTCCATCACAATTCTACACATAGAACCATAAGTCACAACAGTTAAATCAGTTCCTTCACGTAATACTTCAGGTATACCAAGAGGAACTTTAATATCGTTCAAATTTTCAGGCAAAGGTTCTTTTAATCGATAGCCATTCAAACATTCAATTACCAAGCCTGGGTCATCCCCTTCTAATAAGGTGCGGTACATACCTGCAGCTTGGGTCATATTTCTAG
Organism: Sandaracinomonas limnophila; assembly: GCF_004005965.1. Taxonomy (GTDB): domain Bacteria; phylum Bacteroidota; class Bacteroidia; order Cytophagales; family Spirosomataceae; genus Sandaracinomonas; species Sandaracinomonas limnophila. Next base: position 496,326 of record NZ_SACY01000003.1, read on the forward strand.
GTACACAAAAGTGCACTCCTCTTAAACAATGGATTAAAGTAGCCATAGGACTTCCCGAATGCCAAATACCTTCCAATCGATGTCCACGTGTACGAACGATCATAGGCGCTTTTTGTCCACCAGCGGTCCTGTAATGCATACATGCCCAATCGTCAGATAGAATTTGTAAAGGATAAAATATGTAGTCTAAGTATTGAATCTCAACAATAGGCTTCAAACCGCGCATAGATGCACCAATTCCTTGGCCGACAATCGTCATTTCACGAATTCCAGTATCAGTTACTTGGAGCTCGCCATACTTTTCTTGCAAACCAGCTAAAGTTTGGTTAACATCTCCAATTTGACCAACATCCTCTCCTATGATAAATACTCTTGGATCCTCTAAAAACTTACTAAAACTTTTATTTAAAATCTCACGACCATCTACCATCGAGACCTCTTTAGGATACTCTGGCGCTACACTTTTCACAAAAAGTGGCGAATTAGACGACTGTGAAATTTGATGCGAGCTGAAACGATTTCTGTTTTTTTCCTCTAGTTCATTTAACCACTTTCTCAACAATTTAACCGCTGGACCTTGGTAAAAACGAAAGGCTCTCAATGTCTTTCTTCCTGCTTTTACCAAATCCGAAAAAATTGGATATTGAAGTTGGGAAAGTTCCTCAATGATAGGTTGAATTAATTGAGGTTCATTTGTTGACTCCAAGAGTGTTTTTGCTATGCGTAAAAACCCTTTTTTATCCACATCTATAGATGCCATATAGGCAGCAAAAGCATCTTTCTGATACTTTCGAGCCATTAAAACAGCATCTTTATCAATTTGATTAAGTTCATCTGAACTTGCAAATCCTTGTGAAATAATCCAAAGTTTAAATCGTTCATTGCAATCAAAATCATGTTCAAAAGCTAATCTTTCTTCAGATTTATAACGCTCATGAGAACCGGAGGCCGAATGACCTTGTAATTGGGTACATTCTTCAACGTGAACCAAACATGGCACATATTCTTCTCTTGCTAATTTTGAAGCCTTTTGGTAAGCTGCAATCAATCCTGGGTAATCCCAGGCCTTTACTGTTATAATTTCTAAGCCTTCCCCATCGTCATTTCGCTGATAACCTGCTAAGGCTTTAGAAATAGATTTTTTTGTTGTTTGGTATTCAATTGGTACTGAAATTCCATATCCATCATCATATACAGAAAATACAACTGGAATTTGTAATACTCCTGCTGCATTGATGGCTTCGAGAAACATTCCTTCAGAAGTAGAGGCATCACCAATTGTAGTGAAGCAAACCTCTTTCCCATCTTTAGAAAACCCTTCCTTAAAATTCTCTAATTTCGGATTTTCTTTGAACAATTTACTAGCATAGGCAATCCCAAGTGAGCGCGGAATTTGCCCTGCTGTAGAAGAAATACCTGCAATTGAATTATATCGATTTGTTTGGTCCGTCCAATTCCCCTCAGCATCTAACAAACGAGTGGCATGGTGATTTATCATTTGACGACCACCTGAATGAGGGTCAAATTGAATATCAGGATGACCATAAAGCTGTGCAAAATATTGTGGCCAAGTCATGTCACCTAAGGCTGCTGCAACAGTTTGGTCGCGGTAATACCCAGAGAAATAATCTCCTAAACGCATGGAACGTGCTAAAGCAATTTGGCACAACTCCTTACCATCTCCGTAAATACCAAACTTTGCCCTACCAGAAAAAACCTCTTTACGAATCAATAAAGAACATTGTCGACTGATAGCCGCCAAACGGTAATCGTTTAGGACACTGATTGAATCGAAAGAAATATCTGTTTCAGAAAACACTAAATTGTCAAAAGATTGTAAATGCGGGGTATAATATCTGTAAAAATACTTAGATTTGTTTTTATTATCAATCACAAATATTTAAAATTCATTAATTATGAAAAAATTAATTGCTTTAATCGCCTTAGTATTAGGATTTGCATTTAACTCAAATGCGCAAGGAGTAATCAAATTCAAAGCTTCAAATCATGATTTTGGAAAAATTGCACAAGGAGTACCTGCTACCTATACATTTGAATTCACAAATACTGGAAAATCACCAGTAGTAATTTCAAATGTACAACCTTCTTGTGGTTGTACAACACCAGATTGGACTCGTGAGCCAATTATGCCTGGTAAAACTGGAAAAGTAACTGCTTCTTACAATGCAGCCGCAATTGGCGCATTCAATAAAACCATCACTGTTGTAAACAATGGTGAGGTTGGAAATATTGTTCTTTCTATACAAGGAACGGTAGAAAAGAAATAAGTAAAAAAGGCCCCTTCCGGGGCCTTTTTTAATCTCGATTCTCAAGCTCTTTTCTATTCCCTAAGGAGTTTATCCATTTAGCAATCTTCAATACATCACCCGCAGGAACATGACTCATTGGAGCCATTTCAGTTGCGTAATCAGGCCAATTAGCAGGATTAGGCTTATAGACCAATTTCAAAATCTGCTGGTCTGTATATTTCCTCTTTGCTATTTCTTCAAAAGCAGGACCTACTATTCGCTTATCTTTTGCATGACAAGCCACACAAGTATGCTTTTTCAGTAATTCTTGGGCTACAGATTCTGAAATCAAACCAGTTGTTTTTTTATCTTGTTTTGGCTTTTCCAGAACTACATCATTTTTTTTTGCTTTTTCTTCTTCCATCGCAATCGATTTCCATGTATTTACTGCAATATCATTACTTGGAAACTCATTGACCGTATAATAAGCCGTTTCATGCAATAAATTATCACCCGATGCACTTTGAAGGCCAGGGAATTTCAATTCATGGATAAAATACCTTCTCATTCCATCTAATTCCATACTGATTTGCTTTTTATCATCTGAAATTCGAATAGATTTTATTGGTAAATTTTTCAACTCAATAATTGGACTTCCATACTGATGTTGGTATTTGTAAATGTAACTTCTAAGGGCATAAGATTTCAACTTATTAACAGAAGCCTCATTCAAAGGTTGTGTAAAACTTAAGACAAATCCACCTTTTTGAACTTTAATATCCTTAATTTCAAAGGGATTTTTTCCATTCCAAACCAATCGTTGCAAACCATATTCATCTTTTCCCGTTGACCCCCAACCTCTGGAAGTCATACCCACAAACATGCTTCCATCTAAACCAAATCTTTCACGTAAAATACCTGATTGAAATCCTTCACGGTAATTGATACAAAATCCTTGGTAAACACCATTCACTTTCTCTAATCCCATTCGCATTACTTTAGATTGTCCTTGGTCAGCTACAAAATATTGGCCAGGGAAAGGACTAAACTTGCCACCAGTTGTATCTTGCAAGATATCTGAAGTTGAGATACCCATGATAGCATGTGGAAACCAAACAGCTGGCAATTTTAGATTCTTCACTTTTTCAGCAGCCATGTACATGGGATTTCCATTGTCAGGAATTTCTTCTAATGTTAATTTAAATGGACTATTAGGCTCTTTTGCCCATTTCAATCCACCTGGATTCCCCGCAAAATCTCCTTTTGACAATTGTGTAACGCGACCAGAACCTACCCAATCTCCTTGATTTTCCCCATAAAACAAATCCCCATCAGCGTTAAAACTATAACCAGCAGGAGAACGAAGTCCGCCAGCAAAGGGCTCTAATTTTCCATCTTTTGTGATTTTTACGAACCATCCTCTCCACTTCGAAAACTTCCCTTCTCCAAAACCAACCCAGGCTAAATTCAATGAAACCCACATGTCGCCATTTTTATCAAATACAGGTCCATAGGTATATTCATGATAATTCCCCGACAATTCAAATTGGTAAACAGGCTCGTATAAATCTGCAACCCCATCTCTATTCACATCACTTACCTTTGTCAATTCACCTCGTTGGGAACAATAAAATACGCCATCTTGATAGGCCAAACCCAATATCTCGTGCATACCAGAGGCAAATTTATGATAGCTCACCTGGTGATTTTCCAATTGATATGGATTCTCTAAAATCCATATTTCTCCTCTACGAGTACTAACCGCCAATTTACCATCTGGCAAGGTGGCTATACCTCCTATTTCTAGGTAAATTTCTTTTGGTATTGGCAAGGTTTTGATTTCATAGAAATCAGATTCTTGTGGAACATTTTTCTTCTGAGCAAGCAGTGAAAAGCTCAATAAACAGGCTAAAATATATAAACTCTTTTTCATAATTATTTCTACCAGATAATTTGATAATTAAACTCCTCCCCTAACAAAGGCAACCTTAATTGAAATTGGTGATTACCTAATTTCAATATTTCAGCTGTCCCTTTTTCCCATTTCACATTGTATTCATTGCTATTAGCAGATTGCATGTTGGAATTCAATTCTGCAAAATCAGTTGCATTGGAAACAATCAATTGCACATTGGATTTAGTTGGGCTTGCCCCTACAATTTTAATTTTTCTCAACAAACCTGTTCCCTCTGCATTGGGTAAAATATAATCTTCGATTTGCAAACCGGTAGATTTCCAATCATACTTAAATATTGGACGACCATGCTGGATGCGATAACCTTTATACACCAAATCCTTTGCCTCTAATGAGTCCAACTGATTTTGATGGTCAACTACTAAAGGAAATTTACCATCCATATCCAAAACAACACCCATCGGTTCAGAGGTCTGAGGCTCGCCTCTATTTTCCCACATTTGTGTAACATTCAAAAACTTCCCTTTCCACACCTGCAAAAGTGCTCCTTGTTTTAAATTGTAAGAATAATGGATTCCTGAAGGGTCACCCACAGAAATTACATGTGTCTTTTTTATCCCTTTATGAAATGTAAAAGAACGTTGAAATACGGGTTCAGATTCCGCCTTTAATTCAATCATTCCCACTGCCTCCGGATCAGGCAATGAGGTTCTCTCGTGAACATCCACCCAATGTGCCCCAACTCTTTTGATACTTAAACCAAGCGATTTAGGCCCCCATGGAAAATCTTTTGCATAAACTAATTGTAAATGATGGGTTCCTTTCTCCAATTTTATGGATTCGTAAATGCTTTGTGTGTACCAAGAAGCCCCTTTATTTAATAATTGACCATCTACAAACAATTGACCAGATCCTGTCCAATTTGTTTTAAATTGATATGTATCCGTGGCAGGCACTTCAATATCTTCATCAAATTTGGTTAAAAAATCACTTCGTAAATCAATTGCTTTCTGAGTTATTTTATCCAAATCACCCGACTGAACAACTTTTGCATTTCCCACTTGATAGTCTGGAAATTTACCTTCATAAACTTGAAACCGAACCTTTCCTAATTGAACACTTGGTAAGTCGTATGTCTCATACCAAATATTTTTGAAGGCAATTTGTCCATGATCACCTTGAATCATCAAAGGACCAAAAGCGGCTTCCTTGTCAAAAAGTGACCCACGGGTCAATCCAGAAACGATTACATTTTCCTGAACAACAACTCCGTTTAAAATTACTTTTTTGAAAATTGCAGATTGAGTTTTCACTCCATTGGCATTGAACCGTGGTGCTTGAAATTCCACTTCTAAATGTTGCCATAAACCGGGAGCTTTACTAGCATTTACCCTTGGAGCTGAGCCCTCATATCCCTCATTTCCTTTGCCTCTTTTTTCATCCCAGCGCTCATAAATACCCCCGCAATCATTGTATTTTACCGATTTTTTGCCATAGGAATCGAACAATTGCAATTCGTAACGGCCCTGCAAATAAAGCCCAGAATTTGCTCCCTTGGGTAACATGAAGTCAATTTTAAAATGAATATCTCCATGATTCAACTTAAATTTTAAGTCATCTTCTCGGTGATACTTTCCTTGGCGCAGAGTATTGACCAAAATTCCATTCCCCATACTTATTTGCAATAGGGAATCTGAAATATTTCCTTTTGCTCGTCCTTCGATGGTCCAATTTTTGGTTGGTGAATCAAAAGCAGAAAGGTCATTCAGAGCAATCTGATTTTGGGCAAGACTTGAAAAGGAAACAAATAAAAGTAAAAAGTACAATCGTTTCATTTCGGAATAAAATAGGTTTAAAGTGTAAAGCTATTAAAAAAATAATAGTATTTTCATCGGCACAATCAGGATAATGGTATATATTTTTAAATTAATTGAAATTAAATTAATTGTTTTGTAAACTATCCAATAAGTTTCGTGATGATAAAAAATAATTCTCGAATAAATTCCTGGCTAATACACCTAGTTTTCTGGGCGGTTTACTTGGCTCTTCCATTTATGGTGCGCCCGAATCCAACAGTTAAAGATGTTCATGAAATTGAAAAATTTCAACGATGGACTTTTTATTTTTCATTAATCTGCGTTTCTCATATTCCTGTTTTTTATTTACATACAGAGTTATTGATTAAAAATATCCTAAAAAAAAGAGGTCTCATTTTGTATTTAATTGGAATCACATTTTTGATAGTTTTCAGTTTATATTTCAATGATTTGTTACGTTTCATCATTTTTGACCATCATGGTGAAAACCGCTTAAGAGGAAATATTTTTAGAAGAGCACCCTTTTTATCTGGTTTATTTCAAATTCTCTTCATTTTTGCTATCGGTTATATCTATCAAAATGTTGTAGATAATTTAAAAGAAAAAGAGCTCCAAAAGGAGTCTGAAAATGAAACGTTAAAATCGGAATTATCCTTTTTACGCTCTCAGATTTCTCCACATTTCATGTTCAATGTATTAAATTCTGTAGTTTCACTTTCGCGCAGAAAACCAGAAATGGTGGAGCCTGTAGTGATCAAATTGTCTGAATTGATGAGATATATGTTATATGAGACAAATGATTCCAGTGTACCCTTGGAAAAAGAAGCCTTGTATCTTGAAAGTTATATAGATCTACAAAAAATCCGTTTCGGAAATGATATTTCGATCAATTTTGAACAAAATATAACAAACAAAAGCAATCAAATTGAACCTATGCTATTGATTCCTTTCGTAGAAAATGCTTTTAAACATGGGGTTGGCTTAATAGAGAATCCTACGATTGACATTCACTTGAAAAGTGATGACTCAGGAATATTTTTTACGGTTAGCAATAAGGTTAATTCTGCTTCCAAATTGGAGAAAAAAGATGACAGTTCCGGTATTGGCTTAAGTAATGTCAAAAGAAGACTTGAATTATTGCACCCCAATCACCACCTTAAAATCAATGAAACCAATGAGGTGTTTACTGTTGAACTTCACATAATTTCGTAAAAATGGAAGAGTTAGAAAATTTAGAAACAAGCAATGGAAATACATTTTTAAAATGTTTAGCCATTGATGATGAATCTTTAGCTCTCGATTTATTGGAAGACAATATTTCGAAAATACCCTTTTTAAAACTTGAAAAGCGTTGCAAAAATGCAATGGAGGCCTTGCAAGTGTTGCAAAATGAAAAAATTGATTTAATCTTTTTAGACATCCAAATGCCCGGATTAACAGGGATACAATTTTTGGAAAGTCTAACTCATAAACCGATGGTTATTTTTGTGTCGGCCTACCAACAATATGCTATCGAAGGTTTCAATTTAGACGTCATTGACTATGTCTTAAAACCTATCAATTTTGAGCGTTTTTTCAAGGCTTGCAATAAGGCATTCGATTATTTCAAAAGCATACATTCTTACAAGGAGAACGAAAACAAAACCAATAAAGATTATTTTTTCATACATGCCGACTATTCCCTAATGAAGGTGATGTTTGATGATATTTTATACGTGGAAGGCCTAAAAGATTACATCAAAATCCATTTGACGAGTCAAAAACACCCCATTGTGTGCCGAATGACCATGAAATCCATCGAGGAAAAACTTCCTTCAGATCAATTTTTCAGGGTTCATAAATCATACATCGTTTCCATCAAAAAAATGGAGTCGATCAGAAATCAAAAAATAAAGATTGGCGAAAACCACATCCCGCTTAGTGAAAACTTTGCTGATCAATTTATGCAGGCGATTGGTTATTCAAAAAATTAATTATTTGAACTTATAAGAAACTCCTAACCAGGCACGTAACAGTCCAGTTGTTACTTGAGAATCTGTATAAGGGGTAATTTCAAAGTTCAATCCTAATTTCGGCAATTTATCAAATGGGTACGCACGAACACCAAATGATCCATAAAAGCCCTTCAAATTAGATGATTGCTTTAAATATACATCATTTAAAAGCCCTAAACTTACACCACCACCTAAATAATAGATTACATTGTCTTTTTTCTTAACAGGAATTTGAGGACCCACCTCAGTGGTAATTAGGGAGGTAGCTGAATTCATTTGAACCCTTGCCTCAAAAAAAACAGGTGCTGAAGTTTTAGTTGAAAAGGCCAATTGCGAATTGAATGGATAATAACTTACCGTTTGCGCTTTAGAAATTAAAGAAACGAAAAAGATTAAAGTGGTAAAAAGTAATTTGTTGTTCATGTATGCTAAAATTGTGGGCGCAAGTTAGCAATTTCATTTTAAAATTTAGGGAACACTAAAAAATATGTAAATTTGAAAGCAAATATTCCCCGATGTCGGTTTTAAAAAAATTAGCAGGCGAAACGCTATCTTATGGATTCAGTACAATCATTGGAAGATCTCTCAATTTTCTTTTGGTATTAGTCCATACAAAAGCCTTTAGCCCTTCTGAATTAGGCATTAACGTAAAACTCTATTCTTACATAGCCATTGCTACCATTTTATATACTTATGGTATGGAAACTGCCTATTTTAGGTATGCAAAAGAAAATCCGCAGAAATATTATCGAATCATATTAACGGCAATAATTACTACAACCACTATTTTTACAGGCTTACTTTTCATAGGCGCAGGCCCAATTATGTCAGCACTCGGGTACCCTCATCAAGAAACTTTTCTTTGGTGGATTGCCCTTATTTTGGCCATCGATTCCATTACTGCCATTCCCTTCGCAAGATTACGTTTAGAACAAAAAACCAAAAAGTTTGTAGGGGCAAAATTATTTTCAATATTTGTCAACATTGGACTTAATTTACTGTTTTTATTAGTTTTTAAGCCTATACATGATGGACACTGGGGAGCTCAATTGCAAGCTGACTTCCAACATTTATACGAACCATCAATAGGTGCAGGATATATATTTTTGGCAAATCTTGTGGCCAATTTCACGTTCTTCATTTGGTTAAAAAAAGAATTTCAGGATTTCCGGTTCGAATGGGATTGGACAGAATTAAAGCGTCTAATTATTTATGCTTTTCCAATCATGTTCATGAGTTTGGCAGCTATGTCAAATTTAATGTTTGATCGTTTATTATTAGAAGAATTACTTCCAGCCGGATTTTATCCTGGTAGAACTTCACAAGATGCATTAGGAATTTATGGAAATTGTTACAAACTTTCCATATTTATGAGCTTGGCAATTCAAGCTTTCAAATATTCAGCAGAGCCATTCTTTTTAGGACGAGTTTCAAAGGAAAATACCAAAGAAAACCTTGCCTTAGTCACTCACTGGTTCATCATTGTATGTATCTTTTTATGGATGGGAGTTTCCTGTAACCTGTTCTGGCTGAAAAGCATTTTTTTGAAGAGAGAAATTTATTGGGAAGGAATTGGAATTATACCTGTTTTATTACTAGCTAATTTATTCTTAGGTGTTTATTACAATATTTCTGTTTGGTTTAAATTGAAAGATAAAACCTATTTGGGGACTTTAATTACTTTGATAGGATTTGCTGTTACCATTTCCGGCAACATTTTATTTATCCCCAAATATGGATATATGGCAAGTGCATATTCTTTTTTAGCTTCGGCAATTTTGATGACTATTTTATGCTTAATTGGCGGACAAAAATACGATCCCGCACCCTACAAGATTACAAGTGCCATCCTATACATCTTAGCAGGTTTACTTGCCATTGAATTACCTAATTATTTACCACAGTTTATTCCACAATTAGTTAGTCAAAATTTAGGAATTATTTTCTTCTTAATTTTCTTAATTTTAAAAGAATTTTCCATCCAAGATGGGAAATTTTCCCTAAAAAAATGAGATCAAAAATCAAAACCCAATTTCTGGAATTGCAATTGAAAATCACTCAAATGGGTAGATTATTGCAAGAAACGATGGGTAAGCTCGCTGATCAAAACAAGCAAAATCAAAAGCTTTTGGTTGATTTGGAAACAAAGGAAAATCAGATAAAAGACCTTAGTGAGAAAATAAAAGATTTAGAAAAAAATAATAAAATATCAGAAAAAATTGCTAAAATTGTAGTTAATACTGAAAATACGGTAGTCCCAACTACTGACTTGAAGAAAAAATTAGAACAATATATTTCAATTATAGAACATAGTATTGAAGCCCTAAAAAACAAATGAGCCAAAAACTTCCTTGTAATATTATTTTAGGAATACAGGCTTTAGCCCTAAAGGTTCAACCAGAGGAGGAATTTTGTGTAAGAAAGGCTGCGAAATTAGTAAACGAACTAGTTAAATATTATGAAAAAAAGACCAACCAAACAGATCCAGGAACGGTAATGGCGATGGTTGCCTTAGATTTGGCCATGTGTGGTATCAAATTCGACAACGAATTAGACGAACACTTACACCAAACTCAAACGAAAAATTCGGAATTGTTGGAACTCATCAATTCCTTTTCTAATTAATTTTCAGGTACATTGGGGCTAATGTTTTAAACACATTTGCTATATGATTCTTACCATTTTAGTTCCCATTTTAGCCTTGGTTGCAGGGGTATTCGGAGGGAAATTATTAAATTCAAAAAACACAAAAGATTTCGAAGCGGAAGCTCAAAAAAAGGCTGACGACATTCTAAAAAACGCAGAATTCTCTGCTGAAAATCTAAAAAAAGACAAAATGTTGGAAGCGAAAGAAAATTTCATTCGCTTAAAAGCTGAGTTTGAAGAGGAGACACAATCGAAAAAAGCTATTCTTATTGAAAATGAGCAAAAATTAAGAGAGAAAGAACGTACTCTTCAACAACAGGCAGAACAACAACGCACTACTGAGCAAGAAATTCATTCAGCTCGCCAAAGCATTCAATCCAAGGAAGAAAACCTTCGTAAAAAGAATGAAGAAGCTGACAAAAAACGTGCGGAAGCTGAAGAAATGCTTGCCAATCAAATTAGCCAATTAGAAAGAATTTCAAACCTTTCAGCAGCTGAAGCTCGTGAACAATTGATGGATGCATTAAAAGCTGAGGCAGAAAGTAAAGCAAGTTCTTTAGTAAAACAAGCCATTGAAGAAGCTAAATTGACAGCTACAAAAGAAGCTAAAAAAGTAGTTATCGAAACCATTCAACGTACCGCTGCTGAAAATGCCATTGAAAACTGCGTTTCCGTTTTCAACATTGAATCAGATGATGTGAAAGGAAAAATCATTGGTCGTGAAGGTAGAAACATCCGTGCACTAGAAGCAGCGACTGGTGTAGAATTCATTGTTGATGATACCCCTGAAGCTATTATCATTTCAGGCTTTGATCCAGTGAGAAGAGAAATTGCTCGTTTATCTTTACACCGTTTGGTGCAAGATGGTCGTATTCACCCAGCTCGTATTGAGGAGGTTGTGAACAAAACCCGCAAAAACATCGAAGACGAAATTGTTGAAATTGGGGAGAAAACTGTGATTGATTTAGGAATACACGGCCTGCATCCTGAACTAATCAAAATGGTTGGTAGAATGCGTTTCCGTTCATCTTATGGTCAAAACTTGTTACAGCACTCTCGCGAAGTAGCAAAGCTTTGTTCTACCATGGCAGCTGAATTAGGATTAAACGTTAAACTTGCAAAAAGAGCAGGATTATTACACGATATCGGAAAAGTTTGGCCAGATGAGCCAGAATTGCCACACGCAATTTTGGGCATGGAATTGGCTCAAAAATACAAGGAACATCCTGAGGTTTGTAATGCCATTGGAGCTCACCACGATGAAGTTGAAATGACAAGTATGATTTCACCAATCATTCAAGTATGTGACGCCATTTCTGGTTCAAGACCAGGTGCACGTCGTGAAATGATGGAGTCTTACATGAAGCGACTTAAAGAATTAGAGGAATTAGCTACTTCTTTCGACGGAGTTCAAAAATGTTACGCGATCCAAGCCGGAAGGGAGCTTCGTATTTTAGTTGATTCAGAAAATGTTTCTGACGAAAAAGCAAGTAATCTATCTTTTGATATTTCACAAAAAATTGAGAAAGAAATGCAATACCCAGGACAAATCAAAGTAACGGTAATCCGTGAAATGCGCGCAGTGAATTTTGCAAAATAGTTATAGAATTTACTAACTTAAAGGCTGTTTCAAAGAAGCAGCCTTTTTTTATGAAAATCATTCAACCCACCTCCCCATCTGATTGGGAAAAATATTTAGCGCTTCGTTATGAAGTATTAAGAGAGCCTTGGAATCAACCTTTGGGCTCAGAAATATTAGCAGATGATTCTACATCACTTAACGCAATGATAATTGATGCTCAAGGAGATGCCTTAGGTGTGGCACGATTACATGAAACAAGTCCTGGTGTTGGTCAAGTTCGTTGCGTAGCCATAAAAACAATGCAGCAGGGAAAAGGCCTAGGAAAGATATTGATGAACTATTTGGAGAATGAAGCCATTAAACTTGGGCTCAGAGAAATCATTTTAGAGGCCCGAGAAAATGCAGTACCCTTTTATGAAAGCCTCGGATACAAAATCACCAAAAAGTCATATTTGCTTTTTGATGAAATTCAGCATTATACAATGGAAAAAGAGTTATGAGTTATGAGTTATGTGTTATGTGTTATGAGTTGTCGATTTTGCAAACTTCATAATTCATAACCCATAACTCATAACTTTAAATTTGTGCACTCGGAATTTGATTGAATGACACCTTTGCTTTTTTAGCGTCTTTAAAGGCTTCCTTTGGCTTGATATTTAAAATTTGGAATAATTCCTTGTCCGATTTGGCATCTGGATTAGGAGTTGTCAATAATACATCTCCAGAGAAGATAGAATTGGCTCCTGCCATAAAACAGAATGCTTGACCTTCATAGTTTAACTCCAATCGACCAGCAGACAAACGAACTGCCGATTGTGGCATCATGATTCTTGCGGTTGCAATCATGCGTACCAAATCCCAAACAGATGCTGTTGGTTGATCCGCAAATGGAGTTCCTTCCACTGGAACTAAATTATTAATTGGAACAGATTCTGGATGTTCAGGTAAATTTGCAAGAGTCAACAACATACCAATACGGTCATTGGCCGATTCTCCCATTCCTATAATACCACCAGAACAAACTGATAATTTTGCCTTTCTGACATTTTCTAAGGTTTGCAAACGGTCGTCAAATGTTCTTGTAGAAATAACATCATCATAATATTCTTCAGAAGTGTCGATGTTATGATTGTATGCATATAAGCCTGCATCTTTTAGTTTTTCAGCCTGCTCTTCGCTCAACATTCCAAGTGTACAACAAACCTCCATTCCAAGAGTATTAACACCCTTAACCATTTCCAATACGCGATCGAAATCCTTATTATCTCTAACCTCTCTCCATGCTGCCCCCATGCAAAAACGAGAACTACCATTTTCTTTGGCACGCACAGCTGCAGAAATCACCTCTTCATAAGGTAACAATTTTTGAACTTTTACGTTTGTATGGTAACGAGCAGCTTGAGAACAATAGGAACAATCTTCTGGACAACCGCCTGTCTTAATAGACAACAAGGTACTTACTTGAACTTCATTTGGATCAAAATTCTGACGGTGCACCGTAGCAGCCTGATAAACTAAATCCAAAAATGGTTGATTAAAAATTTGTTCAACCTCTTCCCTTGTCCAATCGTGTCTAATCATTTGTTTAAATTTTCACAAAGATAATGTCGGAACCCGACATTTATCAATTTTATTTCAATTCTATTAAATAAGGCATCAAAGCTTGTAAGCCTTCTCTGTTTTTAATTCGATTGATTTCTAACATAGCATCTGCCCAAGGAATATTCTTTTGAATCAAACGTTCTGTAATTTTTGATTCCGAAATTGATGATTCCAATAATTTCTCCAAAAACATTTTTTTCTTTGGATATATGGACACTTTATATGCACCTTTTTTCAGTTTAACCTTATCAGCTGCCAATTGAATAGCTGTTTTCAATCCACCCAACTCATCTACCAAGCCGATCTGTTTGGCTTGGGCTCCTGTCCAAACTCGACCTTCGGCTATAGATTTTAATTTTTCTACAGGCATTTTTCTACCTTGCGCAGCTTTTGAGGTAAATGATTCGTACCCTTCATTAACAATTTGCTGAATTACATTTTTTTCAAAATCGGATAAAGCACCGGTCGTTTGCATAAAACTTGAATGGGCATTTGTTTTCACTTGGTCTTTGGTAATTCCCAATTTCTCTTTCATCAAATTATCCAAATTAAACCATTGACCAAAAATTCCAATAGAGCCAGTGATTGTTGCAGGATGGGCCACAATAGCGTCTGTCCCCATTGCCATGTAATAACCACCTGAAGCTGCATAAGTAGACATGGAAGCAATTACTGGCTTAACTTTTTTGGCCAATTGAATTTCTCTCCACATGTTATCAGAAGCCAATGCAGATCCTCCAGGACTATTGATTCGCAATACAATTGCTTTAACCGATTTGTTGTCACGCAATTTTCTCAACTCTTTATTGAAATTTTCTGATCCGATGGCATCATCATCTGCTTTGGTTCCAACTATTTCTCCTTCAGCCACCAATACTGCAATTTTATCGGAGCTTTCAACTTCTTTAATAGGGCTATCTGCTTTTAGGATGGAATTTAAACCAATGAATTCTAAATCTTCCTTTTCCTTCACTTTTACCAATTTCATCAATTCGTCTGTCACTTGATCTTCATAAGCCAAATTAAGTAAGCCTTTTTGCTCAGCTAATTTTGGGCGAAATGACCATAAACTATCTGCAATGGTATTTAAGGTCGGAACTGATAAGTTGCGAGAGCGGGCAATTTTATCAAATACAAAAGAGTTGATCGAGTTCAAATAAGACAAAGTTTGTTCCTTATTTTCTGGACTCATATCCTCACGGATAAAAGGTTCAACTGCTGATTTGTATTTACCCACTTTAAAAACAAGCGGTTCTACTCCTAGTTTATCAAAAGCTTTTTTGAAAAAAATCGGATTCGATGAAATTCCGCTAAACTCTACTAAACCATTAGGATTCAAGTAAACCTTATCAGAAACTGAGGCTAAATAATACCCTTTTTGAGAATAAGAATCCGCAAAAGAAATTACAAATTTTCCTGATTTCTTGAAGTCTTCAATGGCATCGCGAATTTCTGAAATCTGAGCATAACTAGCCATAGGCATCGTAGATTCCAAATATATCCCTTTTATTTTCGTATCTATTTTGGCACGTTCAATTGCATCTAATAATTGAATCAAGCCAATTTTTTCTGCGTTTTCCACAAAAGGCCCCAATAAGTCTGCGAATGGATTTTCTTCAGAATTTGCATTTTCAACAATTGGATGTGATAAATCTAAGCGTAAAATAGAATTTTCTTTTATTTCTACTTTAGCATCAGATTCGGACATAACTGTACCTATTCCTGCAATAATGAGAATACTCAATAAGCTAAACAGGAATAGGCCAAGTATATTAGATAAGGTATTTTTTACAAATTGCCACATAATTTTATTGTTTAGTGTTTTATTTTATTCTCAAATTTGAATAAAAAAGTTAAACTAGGCATAAAGAATATGTTCAACGGAAAATACATTCAAACAACGGCTTAACCGAAGTTTTTTCTATAATCTTCCCTTGATTGAATAATTACTTCGTGTGCAACTTCTCTGCCATACACATCATCAATATCAACTGCCAAGGAACTTGTTTCACCTGGCAACATTTTGTAGGTCCAGAAGTAATGGCGCAAACGTTGAACGATATCTTTTGGAGCATCAGAAATATCTCTCCATTTGCCATAAATTGGATCATCCTTTAAAACAGCAATGATTTTATCATCAGCTTCCCCTTTATCAATCATACGAATTCCTCCAATAGGAATGGCCTCACAAATAATGTCACCATGCGTAATAGCCCTTTCAGATAAGACCAAAATATCCAATGGGTCACCATCTCCCTTTTCAATATCTTTACCAGAATATTTACGTGCTAATTCGGCAATTCCATCTGCACAATACGTTTGAGGTAAAAATCCATAAAGAGCAGGAACTATATTTGAGAACTTTTGTGGACGATCAATCTTCAAAAATCCAGTTTGTTTGTCAATTTCGTATTTTACGGTATCAGTTGGTACAATCTCAATAAAAGCGGTTACAACTTCTGGCATATTTTCCCCGATATTGATTCCATGCCAAGGATGTGCCTTAAAAAAATTTCTATTCATAATGTGTTTATTAAATCTACTCAGACATTTAGCTTACAAAAATACAAAAATTCGTTAAATTTGTGGTTTGATTGACATTTATTATGATTTACCCTATCATTCCTTACGGCGATCCGGTTTTAAGAAAGGTTGCAGAAGATATTGAATTTGGAAGTTTAGACCTCCACAAATTGGCTGACGATATGTTTGAAACCATGTATGCCGCCAATGGAGTTGGATTAGCTGCCCCACAAATTGGAATGGCTATTCGTGTTTTTGTTGTGGATGGTAGACCCATGAACGACGAAGATGACGAGGACGAGGATAATGATCCTTCATTAGTGGACTTCAAAAAAGTTTTTGTAAATCCGACTATTATTGAAGAAACTGGTGAGGAATGGGGATTTGAGGAAGGATGCCTATCTATTCCTGGTGTAAGAGGGGAAGTATTCAGACCAGAATTTGTTAAAATTCATTACTGGAATGAACTAGGAGAAGAAAAAGAAGAAGTTTTTGAGGGTTTAGCCGCAAGAATTATCCAACACGAATACGATCATATTGAAGGAATTTTATTTACAGATCACCTGAATATGGTTAAAAAAAGAATGATTAAAAACAAATTGACAGATATTACAAAAGGGAAAGTTTCTGTGGATTATAAAATGAAATTCTCCCGATAAGATTATGAAAATATCACTTAATTGGCTTAACGATTTTATAAATACATCTGAATTACCTTCAAAAGGTTCAGCAGAGGAATTGGATGTTTTATTGACTAATACAGGTTTAGAGGTTGAAGGTATAGAATCGCAAGAAACAATTCCTGGAGGTTTGAAGGGTTTTGTGGTTGGCGAGGTTATTACCTGCGAAAAATTTCAAGTAAAAGACAAAACGCTTTCGGCAACAACTGTAAATGTTGGACAAGAAGAATTGCTTCAAATTGTTTGTGGGGCGGCTAATGTGGCAGCAGGGCAAAAAGTTATAGTTGCAACTCCTGGCACACAATTATATGATAAAGAAGGTAAGCCTTTATTTACAATTGAAAAAAGAAAGGTTTATGGACAGCCCTCAGAGGGAATGATTTGTGCAGAAGATGAAATTGGCATTGGAGAGTCACATGATGGTATCTTAGTTTTAGATACCCAATTACCCAATGGAACTCCAGCTGCAGAATATTTTCAATTAAATTCGGACCAAGTAATTGAAATAGGTCTGACTCCCAATAGAGCAGATGCTGCATCCCATTGGGGAGTAGCAAGAGACATCAAAGCTGTTTCTGGACTAGAAATCAAATTGCCAGATGTAGCTGAAATCACATCTGGTGAAAACATCCACCCTATTCAAGTAATTGTAGAGGATGAGGGTTGTACCCGTTTTTGTGGATTAACCATCGATGGTGTGGAGGTCAAAGATTCACCAGAATGGTTAAAAGAGCGATTAATTGCCATTGGGTTACGTCCGATAAATAACATTGTTGATATCACGAATTTCATTTGTCATGGCCTGGGACAACCCATGCATGCATATGATTGGAGTGAAATTAAAGGGGGCAAATTATTAGTAAAAACCTTGCCGAAGGGAACTGAATTTGTGACCCTTGATGAAGTTAAAAGAAAACTTCATGGAGAAGAATTAATGATTTGTGATGCGGAAACTGCCATTGGAATTGCAGGAGTGATGGGTGGTGCAGATTCTGGTATTAAGTCGAAAACCACTCGAGTATTCTTAGAAGTGGCACATTTTAGACCGGAAAGGATCCGTAAAGCTTCCCAATTACATAGTTTAAAATCAGATGCTTCTTTCCGATTTGAAAGAGGCACTGATGTTGAGGCAAAAATGTTTGCTTTAAAATATGCAGCGAAATTGATTTTAGAAATTGCTGGGGGAAAAATCACTTCAGAGATCACAGATTTTTATCCAGAAAAAGCTGTACGAGTTCAAATATCAAGCAGCTTCCAACGTATTAACGATTACATTGGAATCGAAATCCCTTCGAAAGAAATTGTTCGAATTTTAGAAGCATTAGATTTTGAATTTGTCAAAAATGATGAAGCGAATTTTGAGGTTTTGGCACCACTTTATCGTGTTGATGTAACCAGAGAGGCCGATTTGGTAGAGGAAATCCTTCGCATACATGGATTAGACAATGTTCCTCTTTCTGAACATTTAAGTGCTAATTTTTTATCGGAATTTCCAACCATAGATAAGGAGAAGAATCAACTAAAAATTAGTCAATCACTATTGGCGAAAGGATTTAATGAAATTATCACCAATTCATTGACCAAAGAAGAATTTCATCAATGGATTGCGAAAGATTTAGAATTTGAAACGGTTCAGATATTAAACAGACTTTCAGAAGATTTGGGTGTTATGCGTCAACATGTTGTTTTCCAAGGATTAGAAACTTTGGCACATAATATTAATCGCCGCCAAAAGGATTTAAAGTTGTTTGAATTTGGAAAAACCTACCATAAAAAAGGGGAAAAATATTTAGAAAAAAGACATTTAAGCTTGTTGGTTTCTGGATTATGGATGGGTGAAACTTGGGAGGTTAATCCCGGTAAATCTCAATTTTATCATTTGTTTCAATTAGTTCAATCCTTGATGTGGCAAATGGGATCACCGGCCTTTGACACAGAGACAATTGAAAATTCTGATATTTATGCTTTTGGCTTAAAGGTTTTAGTTAACAAAAAGGCTGTAATAAGTCTGGGATTAATTCAACCAGATTTGGCTGCTAAATTTGATGTAAAGCAAGAAGCATTTTTAGCAGATTTTGATTGGGATTTTTGGGTGAAGCAAAGTAAAGACAAATTTGTTTATCAAGAAATTTCAAAATTCCCGGAAGTAAGGAGAGATTTATCTTTAGTGATTGATAAGACTGTAACTTTCCAGTCCATCAAAAAAACTGCCTCTCAATTCGAAAAGAATTTATTGAAGTCGGTTTCTATTTTTGATGTGTACGAGGGCAAGAATTTAGGAGAAGGCAAAAAGTCCTATTCTGTTTCATTTACCCTACAAGATGAACAACAAACCTTGACCGACAAGGTAATTGATTCCACAATGGAGCGATTAATGAAAGGTTTTGAAAAGGATTTAGGTGCTGTAATTCGCAAATAATATATATTAATACGTAATTCACATAATAAAATTAGAATTGTTTCATTTTAAGATGAAAATTAATTTTGAAAAAATTATAAAAATGAAAAAAAACCTACATTCATTAACTTTTATCCTTGCACTATGTTTAGTTTTAGTCATTAATTTTAAGTTATTTTCTCAAAATGCGGTAATTAGAATTCCTAAAAAAGAGACTAAAAACTCTAACATTTCTCAAACGAATAAAATTTCAGAGGCTACCTCAATCAGCCCAACAAAAAGTCTTACACTGCCTAATTTAAAGGTTGGTGCATCAATTTATTTACCGGGAAGTATTTTGTCTGCCTTTGGTAGTTCTATTGGATATGGTGTAAATTTAGATGGTGATTTTGCTGAAGTTTATGACAATTTAACCGTTTATGGTGACGCTTCCTTTATCCATGGATCAAATACTCTATCGAATAGTTCTAATTTTTCAGGCTCCAACTATTCAACATCTACAACAAGAAATTCGAACCTAATTCCAATTATGTTAGGTGCAAGATATCATTTAACAGATAAAATTCCCTTGTATTTTGGATTTGGTTTAGGGTATGGATTATACAATGTTACTACCAAGTATTCATCTTCTTCAAATATAGGATATTCAAGTTCGGAATCTTCTAGTTTATCAGGTTTTGGCTATAACTTTCATATAGGGTTTAATTTGACAAAAATATCCTTTCAAATCAAACAACAGAACATTTCAATTGGAGAAAATGGAATTACATTACCAATCAATAATTTAGCAATTTCAGCTCATTACAGAATTAATTAATAAAAAAAGCCCCGAGGGGCTTTTTTGTTATCTTTTAAACATATTTCCAAGATTTGGCATTTTCATTTTGCCGTCTTGTACTTTGTTCATCATTCGCATCATTTTACGCATATCTTCAAATTGTTTCAACAAATTATTTACTTGTTGAATTGAAGTTCCTGAACCTGTTGCAATTCTATTTTTACGAGATGAATTTAGGATATCTGGATTTTCTTTTTCCTTTTTCGTCATAGATTGAATGATTGCCTCAATTGGCTTAAAGGAATCATTGGAAATATCTACATCTTTAACGGCTTGACCCATTCCAGGCACCATACCCATTAAGTCTTTGATATTACCCATCTTTTTAATTTGCTGCAATTGGGTATAAAAATCTTCAAATGTAAAATTATTTTGACGAATCTTTTTGTTCAAACGAGCTGCCTCTTCCTCATCAAAGGCTTGTTGAGCTCTTTCAACCAAGGAAAGTACGTCACCCATTCCGAGGATACGATTTGCCATACGATCAGGATAAAACTGATCCAAGGCCTCCATTTTCTCTCCCGTGGAAATGAATTTTATTGGTTTTTCTACTACCTGGCGTATAGATAAAGCCGCACCACCGCGAGAATCACCATCTAATTTGGTTAAAACAACTCCATCAAAATTTAATCTATCATTGAAGGTTTTTGCTGTATTTACCGCATCTTGTCCGGTCATCGAATCGACCACAAACAAGGTTTCGGTAGGTCGAATAGCCTTTTTAACCTCTTCAATCTCGGCCATCATTGCCTCATCAACTGCCAAACGACCAGCAGTATCGACAATTACAACCTTTTTACCCATTTTTTTAGCGTATTCTAAAGCATTAGATGCAATAGAAACGGCATTTTTATTCTCAGGCTCTGCATAAACCTCCACACCTACTTGCTCACCTAAAACCTTTAATTGGTCAATAGCAGCAGGGCGGTAAATATCACAAGCCACCAATAAAACCTGACGGCCTGATTTCTTGATATGTTGGGCTAATTTCCCAGAAAATGTTGTTTTACCAGAACCTTGCAAACCAGCAATTAATACAATTGCCGGATCTCCTTTTAAATTAATTTCCTGCTTTTCGCCACCCATCAATTTGGTCAATTCTTCGTGAACAATTTTCACTAACAATTGTCCCGGTTCAACAGCAATCAAGATTTTTTGACCCAATGCTTGGTCCTTGATATTATCTGTAATTTCTTTGGCAACCTTATAGTTAACGTCGGCATCCATTAGAGCGCGACGAATTTCTTTAATTGTTGAGGCAACATTAACATCAGTGATACTACCCTTTCCCTTCAGGGTACGCATTGCGGAGGTTAACTTGGTACTTAAACTTTCAAACATAATTTATAAATCTTAAAAGGAAGGCAAATTTAGCCAATTTTGAGCAAATTTTACTCAAATAAAATCGTCTTATTTTGATGAATGAACACTCTGTCTTCCAAAACTAATTTCAGAGCCTTTGAAAGGACAATTTTTTCTACTTCTTTTCCTGCTTTCGACATATCCTTTGCTGTAAGCGTATGGTTTACAGGTACAATTTCTTGACAAATGATTGGGCCTTCATCTAAATCATCCGTCACAAAATGGGCCGTTGCCCCAATGATCTTTACACCACGCTCAAATGCCTGTTTATAAGGATTAGCTCCAATGAATGCCGGCAAAAATGAGTGATGAATATTCACCATTTTACCTAAATATTTTGAGGCAAATGCTGGACTTAAAATACGCATATATTTTGCCAATACAACCAAATCTGGCGAAAAGGCATCAATTTTTTCAGACACCAATTTTTCATGTGCCTCACGTTCCATTCCATCTGCTGAAATAAAATAAAATGGAATATTAAATTGCTCACACAATGGTTGAAGAACTTGGTGATTGCCCACAACTGCCTGAATCTGGAAGGGCATGTCTTGAAATTGATTTTTGATCAACAAATCACCTAAACAATGATGTTCTTTGGTAACTAAGACTACAACTTTCTTTTGGATTGGAGGGATGATTTCAATTTTTGCATCTAAAGGCAAAAATTTTTGCAAACTCGATTGAATAAAAGGGATGTCACAATCACCTGTAAACGATATTCGCATGAAAAAGCGTTCTGATTCTTCGACAACAAATTCATTTGTCTGCGTCACGTTTACCTTTTGTTCAAATAAAACCCCCGTGATTTGATGCACCAAACCCTTTTGGTCTGAACAGGTAATTTTAATAATTGTCTCCATCCAAAAATAATCTAAAAAATTCATCAAATTTAGCCCAAAATAATGTAGTAAACAAAGTTTTAGTACTACCTTTGTAGGATTAAGTAGATTGTAAAAATCTAATTTTTTGTACAAACAAAAGTAAATATTCAAAATGGAAAAAATTAAAGTTGCCAATCCAGTAGTTGAGCTTGATGGCGATGAAATGACTCGAATTATTTGGAAGTTTATCAAGGACAAATTGATTTTGCCGTATGTAGATGTGGATATCAAATACTACGATTTAGGTGTTGAGTATCGCGATGAAACGAACGATCAAGTTACAGTTGAAGCTGCTGAGGCTATCAAGAAATATGGCGTAGGTATCAAATGCGCTACTATTACTCCTGATGAGGCACGTGTGGCTGAATTTGGATTGAAGCAAATGTGGAAATCTCCAAATGGAACAATTCGTAACATTTTGGATGGCACAGTTTTCAGAGAGCCAATCGTTTGTGCCAACGTTCCTCGTTTAGTACCAAACTGGACAGCACCAATCGTTATTGGTCGTCACGCATTTGGAGATCAATACCGTGCAACTGATTTTGTAACAAAAGGAAAAGGAAAATTGACTGTAACTTTCACTCCAGAAGAAGGTGGTGATGTTCAATCATTTGAAGTTTACAATTTCAAAAGTGATGGAGTTGCCTTAACAATGTACAACACAGATGAGTCGATCCGTGGATTTGCTCATTCATGTTTTAATATGGCATTAGGAAAAGGATGGCCATTGTATTTGTCAACTAAGAACACCATTTTAAAGAAATACGATGGTCGTTTCAAAGATATTTTTGAAGAAATTTATGTAGCAGATTACAAGGCTAAATTTGAAGCTGCAGGAATCGTATATGAGCACCGATTAATTGATGACATGGTTGCATCTGCTTTAAAATGGAATGGAAATTTCGTTTGGGCATGTAAAAACTATGATGGTGACGTACAATCTGATACAGTAGCACAAGGCTTTGGCTCATTAGGATTAATGACCTCTGTATTGGTTACTCCAGATGGAAAAGTTATGGAAGCTGAGGCTGCTCACGGTACGGTTACTCGTCACTACAGAGATCATCAAGCTGGAAAACCAACTTCTACTAACCCAATTGCCTCAATTTTTGCTTGGACAAGAGGTTTGGAATTCCGCGGAAAATTAGATGGCAACCAACCATTGATTCACTTCTGCCAGACTTTAGAAAAAGTTTGTGTTGAAACAGTTGAATCAGGTAAAATGACTAAGGATTTAGCGGTTTGTATCCACGGAAATAAAGTAAACCATGGAGAGCACTATTTGTATACTGAAGAGTTCTTAGCTGCTTTAGACGAGAATTTACAGAAAGCATTAGCTTAATATAATTGTTAATTGTTAATTGTTAATTGTTAATTGTTAATGGTTAATTGTAGAGAATTAATTTACAATTAACCATTAACAATTAACAATTTTTTATTGAACCACTATTTGCTTAGAATAAGTCTTATGATCTGCTGTTGAAACAGAGATTATATATTTCCCTGAAGCCAAATTAGTAAGGGCCAAGTTATAAGTTTGGTCACTTGTTATTTTCCCTTCCTTCACAATTCTACCTGAATAATCCACCAACTGATAATTTGCATTAGTCAAATCAGAAATGGATTCAATTTTCACTAAATCATCCGAAAAAACTGGATTAGGAAAAGCTGATAGGCCAGCGTCGTTTGGAAGCGTATAATTAAATATTGCGGGAGCTGAATTACAAGTCAAGGTAGAATTGTACGTTTTGCTTGCATACAATTTATAGGTCCCTGTTTGGTTCACTCGAAGATACGTATCTGATTTTTGCAAATCTCCGGATGAATTCTGCCAGTGGTAATCGATATCAAACAATTTCAATCCACCATAGAGGACATAAGGTGAATTTAAAGTAATTTGGGGTGTAGCTGGGTTCTCAAAAACAGTTACTTTTAATAAATTTGAAGGAGCTGATTGACAGGCAAATTGATTTTTAGAAACCGCGGAATACTCACCCGTTTTTGTAACAAAAATAGAACTACCAACAGCTCCATTATTCCAATAAACTAAACTAGAGCCCGAATTTTTCAATTCGACCTGATTACCATTACAAAAATTCAGATTCCCATTGGCGGTAATTGAAACTTGAGCAGGAATTGGAAAATTATTACTATTAATTATGGGCGATTGGAATTCGATAAAATTATTTTTCTTGTATTTAATTGTAAATGTTTTACCAGACAAATTATCATAAAGAGAATTTTGAGCTGCTAAAATTTCGTTATTTGAATTTAAAATATCAAACGAATCAGCACCTAAGCGATATACATTTACATTTGAATTTGAACAAAATTTATCCAATATTGGAAATGATAAAGGTGAAACTGGCAGACCAGCACCCGAAAATAAAACCTGTAATTTTGCATACCAACCATTGGCCAAATCATTAAAAGCATTTGGAGAAAAGTGTGTACATCCCAAATATGGAACTGCCAAACGCGGTACCTCAATCAAATCAGAATTAACACCCGGTAAAAACAAATTGCTATTATAATTAAACAATTCATTATAAGCGGCAACTATTTTAGAATTATCTGCTAATGGTCCACATGATGAACCCCCATCATAATTTCTAATATATGTACTTTGAGCTAATAAAAAAGGAATAGAAAGTCCAGAAACAGATGAAACTGCACTTGATACTTCTTTAAAATAACTGACAAAATCGTTGGTAGACATTTGTTGCACATTATCTGTTTCTCCAATTTGCCAAAGCACAGCACGAACACCATTTACTCCGCTATATTTTTTTAGGACTTGCTGAAGGTTATCAAAGGGGAAACCTGCAGGATAATACGAATCAATCCATGGGTTTTTTGATGCGATTCCCCTGGAAGATTCTGCCCAGTTTCGAATGGAGGTTCCACTCCAGGCCACATTAAAAAAACAAACAGGAACTTTTAAATTAGCAACAATAGTTTCTCCTAATTTGGGCCAAAAAAAGTTGTTAAATCCTAAGGGTCCAATGATTGAGCTAGATTTGATTACTTCGAATTTATCCAATGGGAAATTTTTTCCGTTCGGTCCAATATAGGAAAAATTATCAGTTGCGGTGGGAGTAGCACTATTGCTAAAATTAGCAGAAATTACCATTTCATTGGTAGTTCCAGAATTAAATGCTTCCCTTTCAACACCTTGTGCATTTGATTGTCCAGCGATGATAAACACTTCTCCAACTCCAAACCGGTTAAGTGTAGCAGAATCAGAGGGAATTCCGTTGGAGAATGTACGAACTTTAAATTTATACCAGCCTCCTTTAAGTGTTAATTTCCCTTGGTAAAATCCACCGATTGCAAGAGAATCTAATACTATCCATTTGCCTTCTTGTTCTTTACTATCGACTACTTGAATTAATTTATATTCTACCTTGGAAGAATTGGCAGGTAATTTTCCTAAGAATGAAACTTCTGCAAAATTCGTTTTGTCACGTTGCAAAACCTGATTATTATAGGGATAATCAACCGTGATTTGTGGAAAGGCCTTGGTCCAAATAAACAATAATAGAAAAACTATTTTACGCATGTATTTACTTGAAAATTACTTTATTAAAATTCTTATATTTTCAAAAATAGGCAAAAAAAAGTCGCAAGTGAAAACCTGCGACTTTTTTTATTTAATTTTAATTACTCAGCTACTACAGAGAAAGTAATTTTGTGCTTTACATCTTTGTGAAGATCCAAAGTAGCGGCGTAATCGCCAACCATTTTCACCTCAGAGTCAAAAGAAATTTTCTTACGATCTACATCGAACCCTTTTTCTTTCAATAAATCTGAAATCTGTAGGCTTGTTACACGGCCAAAGATTTTACCACTTTCTCCTGTTTTAGCAGGAATTGTTAATGCTAATTCTCCAATTGAAGCAGCTAAATCCAAAGCATCCTGACGGATTTTTTCTACTTTGTGAGCAGCTTGCTTAATATTTTCTGCCAAAACCTTTAGGTTCGAAGAAGTTGCCATCATAGCAAATCCTTGGGGAATCAAGTAATTACGACCATATCCTGCTTTCACAGTTACTACATCGTTCTTATATCCCAATCCGGCAATATCAGTTTTTAATATGATTTCCATTTGAATAAATCTCTAATGTTAATAATTGTTTCCGGTTTATTTCAAGCCATCAGCTACGTATGGCATTAAAGCCAAATGACGAGCTCTTTTAACTGCTTGTGATACTTTTCCTTGAAATTTCAAAGAAGTTCCTGTAATACGACGAGGTAAAATTTTACCTTGCTCATTTACTAACTTTAATAAGTAATCCGGATTCTTATAATCGATATACTTAATGCCTGACTTCTTGAAGCGGCAGTATTTTTTACGATTGTTGTTCTTATCTACTGGTTCGTTTACAAGTGTCATGATTATTCTTCTGTTTTTTCTACTTTTTTACCAACTAAACCTTTTCTTTTCTTCTCATTGTAAGCAACTGCATGCTTATCTAAAGCGATTGTTAAGAAACGAATAACACGCTCATCACGCTTATACTCTAATTCTAGCTTTGCAATCAATTGAGGATCTGCAGCAAATTCAAAAATTTGGTAGTAACCTGTATGCTTATTTTGAATTGGATACGCTAATTTACGTAATCCCCAAGCATCCTCATGAACTAACTGTGCGCTATTGTCTGTCAATAGCTTCTTGAATTTTTCAACGGCATCCTTTGTCTGCTGCTCAGACAAAACGGGAGTTAGGATGAACACCGTTTCATAGTTCTTTAATTCCATAAAAAAATGTTAAATATTAAATTAATTAAAATTGGACTGCAAAGGTAGTAAAAATAGGTTCAATATCAAACGATTATGCAAAAATTTATCGCACATCAAATGTACCTAGTCCAATTAGAAATCCCTCAGAATAGATTTCTATTTCATGTCGACCTTCCTTATATGCACCATTTCTTGCATAAATAAATTCAACCGATTGGTGATTATTTTCGTAAAATATACGTTGCTTAGCTGTAAAGGGCAATTCGCGACCTTTAAAAACGAAGGTACCAGAACCAGACGCATAATCTGAAATAACTAGACCCGTAGGCTCAATAATACGTAAATAAATAGTTTTAAGCTCTTTGGCCGTCAGTGAATTTTCCTGCAAATGGAAAATTACCCGAATTTTTTCGATTTTTTTTGCCTTTTGATTATTTAAACCTGCCTCTCGCCCTCTGGTGGAAATAGCATAAATATTTACCCCTTCAGCATGCATGGCAGCTGCAACACTAACCTTCTCACTTAATTCTTGGTTTTTTGCTTCTAAAAATCTAGATCTTTCAGAAAGGGCCTTTTCTTTCACTCCAAACAAACTGCTAGAATCTTTCATCGCCTTTTGAATATTTGTAAGGCCTTCTTGAATCAATTTCACCTCTCTACTCAAAGAGTCATTTCTAGCAATTAAAACTACGTTTTCCTTTTTTAATTTTTTGATTTCTTGGTCCTTCAAACCTAACAACTTCACATAATAGGCCAACTTCTTCTTGATTTCTTCAATATCGACCTCAGCATCACCCTCATGTAATTTTTTGCGATCATTTTCAATTTGCAATCGCGCATCCTCCAATTCATTCACCTTTCCACCCAACTTCTTTATTTCCACCATCCGAATTCGCAATTGCTGAGAAATTGAATCTAATTGATCCTCGGCGCTACTCACAAATTTCTTTTCAGCTGAAGTCAAAAATCCCAATTGAATATCCATTCGCTCTGCTAGGTATAAAGCAAAAAAAACAATTGCCAAAAGGGCAATTATCCAAGAAAATTTAGAATGACTTGACTGATTTGATTCCATAAATGCTATATCTAAAATTCATTAGATGCATGAATCAAAAATAATAAATTTATTTGAATATGGTTACTTTTGTAAAAAAAAATCCAAATGAATTCTCAGATTTCAGAACATATTCAATTTATTTTAAATCAATTAGCTCCGTTCAAATGCAAATTAATTGCTGTAACTAAGACAAGAAGTATAGCTGAATTACAAGCAACTTATACTGCTGGCATCCTCGACTTTGGCGAAAACAGGGTGCAAGAAATGGTAGATAAACAACCTCAATTACCAGCGGATATTCGCTGGCATCAAATTGGACATCTTCAAACTAACAAAGTAAAGTACATTGCCCCTTTTGTTCATTTAATTCATTCGGTTGATTCCTTCAAATTATTGAAAGAAATTAACAAAGAAGCTCTTAAAAACAATCGGACCATTCCATGTTTATTGCAAATGTACATTGCACAAGAAGAAACGAAGTTCGGCTTAGACAAACAGGAGCTTGAAGAATTATTGAACAATCCTGAACTGTCTAGCTTGAAAAATATTCAAATCGTGGGTTTGATGGGAATGGCGAGTTTCACAGAAAACACAGCTCAAATTAAAACAGAATTTCAGAGCTTAAAAAATATATTTGAAGAGGTGAAAACTCAAAAAAAGGGCGAAAAAGCAGGGAATGTAGATTGGCAAGAAATTTCCATGGGGATGTCTGGCGACTACTTATTGGCCGCCCAGGAAGGTTCAACCATGGTTCGAGTGGGGTCAAAAATATATGGGGCTCGATAAAATAGAGCCCAAAAATTTATCGAGTAATTGATAATATTTCAAACTCCATTTTACCTGCTGGAGCTTGAATTTCAGCCATTTCACCCTCTTTTTTACCCAATAAACCTTTACCAAATGGGGAAGAAACTGAAATTTTTCCAGTTTTTAAATCGGCCTCTTCTTCCGACACTATTGTGTAAGAAAAAGTTGCACCATTTTTGATGTTTTTAATTTTCACAATAGAATAAATGGAAACTTTAGACGTGTCAATTGTTGACTCATCAAGAATTCGAGCATTGGCAACAACCTCTTCTAATTTTGAAATCTTTAATTCAAGTAAACCTTGAGCATCTTTCGCAGCATCGTATTCCGCATTTTCACTCAAATCACCTTTATCTCTCGCCTCTGCAATTTGCTTAGCCATATCAGATCTTCCTTGAATTTTAAGGTGATGTAATTCTGCTTTCAATTTTTCGAGTGCCTCTGCTGTGTAATACTGTAACTTTGCCATTTGTTTATAAATATATTAGCTTCAATTAAAATAAAATAGAACGGCCACCGACCGTTCTACCTAATTTATTTGTAGTTTTGTTTCGGTTTCTTGTTTAATCGAAATGAGATTTTACCAACAAGTTGTTGTAATTCATAACACAAAGGTAAAGAAAATTCCCATTAGATTACCAAAACATTTCCTTTGTATCAAGTAAAAATTACGCATGAGAATTATATTCTTTGGAACTCCAGATTTTGCAGTTGCTAGCCTAGAAGCGCTAATTCAAGCAGGAAAAGAGGTAGTTGCTGTTGTTACTGCACCTGATAAACCTGCCGGCAGGGGTCAACAACTACAAGCAAGTGCTGTTAAAATTTGTGCGGAAAAACATCAATTACCTGTACTGCAACCCAGCAATTTGAAAGCTGAAGATTTTCTACAAACCTTAAAAAATTATCAAGCAGACCTTCAAATAATTGTTGCATTTCGAATGCTTCCTGAAGTAGTTTGGAACATGCCACACTTGGGAACCTTTAATTTGCATGGATCCTTATTACCGAATTACAGAGGGGCCGCTCCTATTCACTGGGCAATTATCAATGGAGAAAAAGAAACAGGTGTAACTACCTTTTTCTTAAAACATGAAATTGACACGGGGGATCTTCTTTTTCAAGAAAAAACCCAGATTTCACCTACAGATACTACAGGTGAAGTTTACGAGCGACTGATGCACATTGGTGCACAATTAGTGGTTAAAACTGTGAATGCAATTGAGCAAAATAATTTCCAGCAAATGCCACAAATTGACAATGGAAATTTGAAAGCTGCGCCAAAATTAAACAAAGAAACAGGTAAAATAGATTGGTCTAAACCAGGATTGGAAATTTATAATTTAATCCGTGGACTCAATCCATTCCCAAGTGCCTATACCGAATTGGATGGTAAAAATTGTAAAATTCATTCCGCAAAATTCATTTCAGAAAGTATTAAAAATCAACCAATAGGTTCATATGAGAGTGATGGAAAGACTTTTTTAAACTTTTTAGTTTCAGATGGAAAAATATCAATCCTTGAACTTCAATTAGAAGGCAAGAAAAAAATGAAAATAGATGAATTCTTAAGAGGATATATTTTTAATCCGGCAATAAAAGGGTAAATTTGCGGGTAAATAAACTAAGTATATTAAAATGTCATCATTATTAGCACAAAGGATTCAAGCATTAGAGGAATCTTCTACTCTCGGAATGACCAAAAAAGCACGTGAATTAGCTGCTCAAGGTCACCAAGTAATCAGTCTTTCTGTTGGAGAGCCTGATTTCAAAACCCCTGCTCATATTTGTGAAGCTGCAAAGAAAGCCATTGATGATGGTTTTCACGGATACTCTCCAGTTGCGGGTTATCCGGATTTGCGTTTGGCTATTGCTAATAAGTTAAAAAGAGACAATAACTTAGAGTGGGCATCAGAAAACATTGTAGTTTCTACAGGAGCTAAACATTCCTTAGCAAACGCAATCGCTGCCTTAATTGATCCAGGGGATGAAGTAATTATATTTTCTCCTTATTGGGTTTCTTACTCAGAAATGGTGAAATTGGCAGAAGGCACTTCAGTCATTGTTGAAGGCGCTTTTGAAAATAATTTCAAAGTAACTCCTGAACAATTTGAAGCTGCAATAACTCCAAAAACCAAAATGGTAATGTTTGCATCTCCTAATAATCCAACGGGTTCCGTTTATACAGAATCTGAATTAAGAGATATCGCCAAAGTGGTTGCTAAACATGAAAAAATATTCGTTTTAGCTGACGAAATTTATGAGTATATTAATTTCACTCCAGGAGGACATTTTTCAATTGGTTCCATTCCAGAAATCAAAGACCGTGTCATCACGGTAAATGGTGTTGCAAAGGGTCACGCTATGACTGGTTGGAGAATTGGTTTTGTAGCCTGTGCCAAATGGATTGCTGATGGTATTGAGAAATTACAGGGGCAAGTTACTTCTGGAACAAACTCTATAGCTCAAAAAGCTGCTGTGGCTGCTTTCAATGGTTCTTTAGACCATGCTTACGAAATGAAAGAGGCGTATGATCGTCGTCGTAAATTAGTAGTTGCTAAATTAAGAGAAATCCCAGGTTTTAAAGTAAACATGCCAGATGGTGCATTTTATGCTTTCCCTGACATTTCTTCTTATTTTGGAAAAACTGATGGAAAAACCACAATCAAGGATTCTGACGATTTTTGCAACTGGCTATTACAAGAGGCTCATGTGGCAACAGTAGCTGGTTCAGGATTCGGTGCACCTAATTGTATGCGTATTTCTACCGCCGCTGCTGATGCCCAATTGGAAGAAGCTTGTAATAGAATTGCAAATGCTGTTGCGAAGTTGAAATAGAGACTAGAGAGAAGAGAAACGAGAAACGAGAAACTAGATTCTTGTAACTTTAAATGATTTTAAATAAATAGTGAGGGTTAGTCCTTCACTATTTTTTTTATCCCTTACTAAAAGCCTTATATTTGAATATGGAAATATTAGCAGTTATAATTTTTATTTTAGGCTACCTCGCAATTGCCTTAGAACATCCATTAAAATTAAATAAAACAGCCACTGCACTAGTAACAGGTGTTTTGGTTTGGGTAGTAATTGCTTTGTTAAAAGGGCAATCGGCAGTTGATGGTTTATCCCACCATTTAGCCTCCTCAGCAGAAATTTTATTTTTTCTTTTAGGGGCAATGACCATCGTAGAATTAGTTGATGCTCACCAAGGCTTCCGAGTAATTAGCAAATTAATTAAAACAGAAAATCCAGTTAAATTACTTTGGATAAGTGCAATTGCAACCTTTTTTCTATCAGCACTTTTAGACAATCTTACTACCTCAATTGTTATGATTACTCTGCTGAGAAAACTAATTTCGGAAAAGGAAACAAGGATGTATTATGCAGGTTTAGTCATCATTGCTGCAAATGCCGGCGGAGCTTGGTCTCCCATTGGAGATGTTACTACTACAATGTTATGGATAGGTGGGCAAATTTCTGCTATTGGCATAATGAAAGCTCTTATCCTTCCCTCAATTGTGTCACTAGTATTACCGCTACTTTTTTTAAGTTCTAAGGTCAAAAAAATGAAATTAGGAATATCTGCTACTGAGCAAACCTTAAGTTTAAGTGAAGAAAAAGATGGAAATATAATGCTTTGGGCAGGTTCTTTGAGCCTAATTGCAGTTCCTATTTTTAAAACAATTACACACTTACCTCCTTACATGGGCATTTTATTGGCATTGGGAATTGTTTGGATCATTTCTGAAATCCTTCATGCTGAAAAAGATGAGGAAGAAAAAAAACCTTTATCAGTTGCACATGCGCTTTCAAAAATTGACACCTCAAGCATTTTGTTTTTCTTGGGAATTTTATTGGCCATCGGAGCCTTAGAAAGTCAAGGATATTTAGAACAATTAGCTGTTTTCTTACAAAATACTGTGGGAAACCAAAATATTATTGTTATCCTGATTGGAATTGCATCTTCTATTGTTGACAATGTTCCTTTGGTTGCAGCTACCATGGGAATGTACTCAATAACAGATTTTCCAATAGACCATCAACTCTGGGAATTTATCGCGTTTTGTGCAGGCACTGGAGGTAGTTTGTTAATCATAGGCTCTGCAGCTGGAGTTGCAGTTATGGGAATGGAAAACATCTCCTTTGGATGGTATCTTAAAAAAATAACTCTAATTGGATTTTTAGGATATCTTGCAGGTGCTCTAACCTATTTAGCCTTAATTTAGATCCCAGGTTAATTGTACAGCATATAACTGGTTTCCAACAATTGGGTTCAATTGAAAAGCATGTTTGTTGTGAAATTTTGATTTATATTTATCCCAAATCATTGTGCCCAATTCTGCAGAAGCTATGCCGATGCCGGCACCTACCAAAACATCTGAAACCCAATGTGCATTGTTGGCAACTCTAAGGGCACCAGTAGTTGTTGCCAATCCATATCCAAGCACTGCCAACCAGGGTTGAGAATCTTTCACCTCCTTTGCAAGCAGGTGTGCACCAAAAAAGGCAGTAGTGGTATGCCCAGAAGGAAATGAATGTTCTCCGCCATCTGGTCGCTTGATCTCCAAAGTTCTTTTTAGACCTTGTGTTATTCCCACATATAAAACAGTTCCAATGGCAAATCGGGCTAATTTATCCTGCCTATTTTTTTTATCACTTGAAGCCAAACTCAATCCTACATTTATCAAGATAGGTGTATATTGCAAAAAATCATCTGCATTTGTGTGGAAGTTTTGTAAATTATTGTCATGAAAACTTACTTGATTTTGTTTAAATTGGTCTGAACTTGCAACAATTCCTAAACCGACCAAAGTACTTGGAATCACCCACCAATTTTTGTTTTTCAAACTGGATTGGGCAGAATTTTGAAATTGAATCCCCAACAAAATCAATAAAATAAGTACTTTTTTCATCTTTTTATTCATTCAATAATTTTTGAATCGTTTTTTCGAATTCATGTATCCAATCCTGATAATATTGGCCCGTTCCTGGACCAGAGAAACCTGTATGTATTTCACGAACTATCCCTTTTTTATCGATAATAAAAGTAGTAGGATAGCCATTTAATTTATCAATTTCGGGCAGGACCTTCGCGATGGTTTCTTCATTAGGAAGACCGGCAAATAAAATTGGGTAATTGATCCCAACTTTTTTCCTAAAGTTATCAATTTTTGGCCCAGAAACTGCCATATCCGCTGAATATTCAAATGCTAAACCAATCATTTCTAATCCTTTGGATTTATTTTTATTATAAAAAGGAGATAAGTACCTTGACTCATCTAGGCAATTAGGACACCAAGAGCCCATTAGTTCAAGGACTACCACTTTATTTTTAAATTTTTCGTCCGACAATTTTACGATTTCTCCTGTAGTACTTGGCAAGGCGAAATTTAAGGTATTGAAACCTGATTTCAATTGTGTTAAGGTTTTTAAATCAGGCAAAGAAGCCTTGGGGTCTAAGAAACCTTTAATTTCCCGTTTGCCGGCAAGTCCGGAATAGAACATCCCCGAGAAGGTGTTTTTTTGAATTTTAGCCTTCATGAGCATCACAGCAGATCCATCGAAATAACTCATCAGCAAACTGTCTCCAATGATATTTCCTTGTAAAAATCTGTAATCTCCTGAGGTACGCAAAAATGTGCCTGTAACCTTATTACCCGATTGCTCAAAAACACCAACACCCAGACTTGGTTTGTTGGGGTCGTCGTAAAAATTAGTTTTCCATTTGCCTTGAGCGGAAATTGTTGAAACGTTATTTGCAAAAAACCTTTCTTCAGACCCAAATTTTGCTTCAACAGCTAATTTTCCCAAAACGTTTCCATTTCGTTTTTTTATCCAAAAGCCATTTAAAAGTTCTGAGGATTTTATTGAGAAGACTAATTCTGAATCATATAAATCAAAAGGAATCACTAAGGAATCATTTCTGAAAAATGCATCCCCTAAAGAAAACTTTTCAGCTCCATTCTGAATTTGTAGCGGAATTTTTCCGTTTACTTCGTTTTTTAAAATAAAATTAAAAGGTAATTGACCTCCAATACTGCGAATTTCACCTCTCCAAGGACCTGCTTTCAGAATTGCTTTTTGTCCAAAATTTGCAAAACTTATGCAACAAATAAGCCAAATTAAATTAATTTTCTTCACTGAATTTTCATTTAAAAGTGTAAAGATAATTTAAAAGAAAAGTCATTTAAAAAAATGTGACAAAAATGAAAAAAAATAAAGTAAAGCATCGGCAAATTTTGTAAATTTGATAGTAAATCATCCATTTTTTTTCTGTGAGTAATTACCATATTTCCATCATGCTGGACGAATGCCTAGAAGGGCTAAATATTCAACCGAATGGAGTCTATGTGGATGTCACGTTTGGAGGAGGTGGACATTCAAAAGCCATCTTATCTAAATTAGGTCCTGAAGGAAGATTAATAGCATTTGACCAAGACCCTGATGCTTGGCAAGAAGCAGAAAAAATAGATGATGAGCGTTTTTTATTAATCACTGCAAATTTCCGGTATTTAGAAAAATACCTGAGGGTGCATGGGATTAAAGAAGTTAATGGCATTTTGGCCGATTTCGGAGTCTCTTCCCATCAATTGGACGCAGCAGAAAGAGGTTTTTCTACTAGATTTTCAGGGCCATTAGACATGCGGATGGGTCCATCAGCATCTATGGATGCAGCAGAGGTTTTAAATAATTACACTGCAAAGGATTTACAAAAAATCTTTGGCATGTATGGAGAGATAAAAAATGCTAAAACTCTGGCTGAAGCGGTTGTTTTTCAAAGAAATGTTAAACCCTTAAAAACAACGGAAGATTTTAAACAAATCTTAAATAAATTAGCCCCTCGACATAGAGAATTTAAATATTTCGCACAAGCATTTCAAGCTGTACGAATAGAGGTTAATAAAGAGCTACAGGTTATTGAAGAATTCTTAGAGCAATGCCCTAGAGTATTAGCAAAAGATGGCAGACTGGTTATTTTATCCTTTCATTCTTTGGAAGATCGTTTGGTTAAAAACTTTATCAAAGCGGGCAATGTTGAAGGTAAGGAGGATAAAAATATATTTGGAGTTGTAAATAAGCCTTTGGAGTCGGTCACTCGAAAACCAATTGTTGCCTCTGACGAAGAAAACAAAGTGAATTCGCGCGCTAGAAGTGCTAAATTAAGAATTGCATATAAGAATTGATATGGCAAAAAATTTAAACAATTCAACAGGAGCAAAGGGGAATTCAAGACCTTCCTCTGGAGATATTTGGGACCTAATGTTCAATATTGACCATTTGACAAATGGTCAATTACCCAAACGTCTATTGGCAAAATTAGCATTCCTTACAGGTTTGATTACTATCTACATATATTATTCAACCCTTGCCGATGGAAATATACACCAAATTGCCAAAGTGACAGCAGAAGTGGAAGAGGTGCGAGCAGACTACACCACTCAAAAGGCTGAATACATGAAATCCAGCAAACAAAGTTTTTTGGCAGAAGAGGTAAA
The DNA here is from genome assembly GCF_004005965.1 of Sandaracinomonas limnophila. GTDB lineage: Bacteria > Bacteroidota > Bacteroidia > Cytophagales > Spirosomataceae > Sandaracinomonas > Sandaracinomonas limnophila. Next base: position 532,915 of record NZ_SACY01000003.1, read on the forward strand.
AAAATATGGCATGAACACCTCCTTAATTCCGCCTACAAAATTAGTAATTAACAAAGAAATCAAAGAACAATAAAATGGCCAATTTAGGATCAAAAGGGATAAAGGCTGAAATAAATAATCGATTTAGAGTATTTATTCTCTTAATAACTTTGTTTTTTTTCTTGCTAATGTTCTTCCTATTTAAAATTATTTTTATTCAAGGAGAAGAATATAGAAAAGAGGCTGCAAATACCTACATAAAGGAAAGAAGTATTGTGGCCACCCGTGGAAACATTTACTCATCTGATGGAAGCTTATTGGTTACCTCTTTACCCAAATACAAATTAGGCATTGACCCAACGGTTTACAATAGAGAACCAGGAAGTACTATTTATAACAAAAATATTGATGCATTAGCTGCAGCTTTGTCAGATTTCTACAAAGATAAAAGTCCGGAAGAATATAAAAACAAAATTGATCTGGCTAGAAAAAACAAGAAAAAGTATCTATTGATTAATAATCGATTATTGGATTTTCAAGAAAGAAAAAGAATTTTAAAATTTCCACTTTTTAGGGAAAGAAAAGGTGATGCGACGAAAACTGGGGTCGTTTTTGACAAGGTTAATGTGCGATACGCTCCTTTTGGACAAATGGCGTACCGAACCATTGGCTATTTAAAAGACAAAAAAGCTGTAGGTTTAGAAGCTGCATTCGATAAAGAATTACGTGGAATTGCAGGAGTAGGTTTATTTGAAAAGATGGACAAAAACACTTGGAGACCCATTGAAAACAATGAAGAAACGGTCCCTACTCCAGGCTATGATTTACATACTACAATAGATATCAACATTCAGGATATCGTTGAAACAGCATTGAAAAATGGTTTGACCAACTTTAAAGGCAACTATGCCGTTGGAATTGTCATGGAAACAGCCACAGGTGAAATTAAGGCCTTGTCGAATATGTCAAAAAGCACTTTATCAGCAAGTGGTTACATGGAAACACAAAATCATGCCATCGATACCAGAAACGACCCTGGTTCAGTTTTTAAATTACCCTCCATGATGGCAATGATGGAAGAAGATGGTTTGGAATTGAATGAAATGATTAATGTTGGAGGGGACAGATGTATGTTTTTTGGCAGGTGGATGTCTGACTCCCATGCCATGGGAACAGCTTCCGTGGAAAAAATCATTGAGAGTTCTTCGAATATCGGAACCATGAAATTGATGCAAAGGACTTTTGGAGGCAAAGGTGCTAAATATTATGATTACCTAAAAAAATTCCATTTAATTGATCCGATTGGATTTCAAATAAAATCTGCGAATGAAAAACCTGTATTTATTCACCCAAGTAAATGGCATGGAGGTTATATGCTTTGGGCAGCAGTAGGATATTCAACAAGTTATACTCCTCTATCCATCATTAGTTTCTACAATGCAATTGCAAATAAAGGATATTGGGTACAACCTTTAATTGTTAAATATGCTAAAAGAGGTGGAGAAATCATGATTGACTACACTAAAAGTCAACAAAGAGATTCTAGCCCACTCTGTTCAAGTAAAACTTTAGGTAAACTCCAAACCATGCTTGAGGGTGTGGTTACTCAAGGTACTGCCACCAATATAAAAGGCTCTGTGTATGGAATTGCTGGAAAATCTGGTACTGCTCAAAAAGTAGCTGCAGGTGGGGGTTATACGAATAAATATTATGTAACTTTTGTAGGTTATTTCCCAGCAAAAAATCCAAAATATACAGTTTTAGTAACCATGGATAGCCCAGAAGGTGGCACTAAAGAAACCAATTCTCGACAAGTAACGGCTCCTGTTTTCAAGGAAATTTCTGACAATATTTATGCACAAGACATGAAATTGCAGAAAAAATTAAGCGGCATTTTACCTGATTCTGTAAATAATAACAAACTAAGTCATACACTACATCCTGTTGATCAGGATATTTTATATTCAAGTTTAGGCTTACCTAAATTTGACTCGGATGGCAAGTGGGTAAAGTTTTCATTGGATAAAAAAATGGCAATCAATCAGGCTATTTCGAATCCTGCTAAAACAGTACCAGCAGTTATTGGAATGAATTTAAGAGATGCCATTTTTGCCTTAGAAAATAGAGGACTAAAAGTAAGAGCACATGGAAAAGGTGTTGTAATTTCTCAAACACTTGTGGCTGGTAGCCCTTACCAAAAAGGTGCACAAATTGATCTTCAACTGAACTAATATGAACTTTTTTTCATTATTTTCAAACAATTATCCGATTCAAACTTTAGGTGAAAATCAAGAAATTTCAACATTATGTTTTGATTCAAGACAAGCAAAGGAAGGCAGTGTTTTTTTTGCAATTCCGGGCACGCAGGTTGATGGGCACCAATTTATTCCACAAGTAATTGAATCAGGTTGTAAGGCCTTTGTCGTTGAAAGAATGCCTGATAACATCCCCGCCAATATTTCTATAATCCAGGTTAAAGATGCCAATGAGGCATTGGCTGAGGCAGCCAAATCCTTTTATGGAAATCCTTCCCAAAAAGTTAATTTGGTGGGAATAACTGGCACAAATGGGAAAACAACCACAGTAACTTTATTATATGATTTATTCACACAGCTGGGAAACCGTTGCGGCCTAATTTCAACCGTTCAAAATAAAATAAATGGGCAAATAATTCCTTCAACTCACACCACCCCTGATGCATTGCAATTAAATAAATTGTTAGCAGAGATGGTCCAAGCTGGCTGTACGCATATTTTCATGGAGGTAAGTTCTCATGCGGTGGTTCAGAAGAGAATACATGGACTAACCTTTAAAGTGGGGATTTTTTCCAATATTACTCGAGATCATTTAGACTTTCATCAAACATTTGACGAATACATTAAGGCAAAAAAAGGATTTTTTGACGCATTGGGCAAAGATTCATTTGCCTTAACGAATGTGGATGACAAGCGAGGAGAGGTAATGCTACAAAATACGAAGGCACAAAAAAAGACCTTCGGGATTTTAAATATTGCCGACTTCAAAGGGAAAGTTTTGGCAAATGAGATCACTGGACTTCAGTTGGATTTCGACAAAAAAACTTTTCATGCCCAATTGATTGGCAATTTTAATGCCTATAATTTATTATGCATTTATGCAACGGCGATTTTATTAGGTGAAAAACAAGAGGAAGTAATCTTACAATTATCTACCCTTCGAACTGCCCCAGGCCGATTTGAACAATTTGTTGGTAGGGATGGTAAAATGGCCATTGTAGATTATGCACACACACCAGATGCTTTAGAAAATGTTCTTAAAACCATTCAGGCAATTCGGAATAAAACGCAGAAAATAATAACAGTTGTAGGTTGTGGTGGTAATCGAGATAGCGGAAAAAGACCCATTATGGCAGAAATATCTGCTCAATTGAGTGATTATGTTGTTTTAACATCTGATAATCCTCGATTAGAGAATCCGGAGGTTATTTTGTCTCAAATGGAAGCTGGCATCCCTAAAGAAAAGAAATTGGCTTATAAAATCATTTCGGACAGACATTTAGCAATTGAAAAGGCAATAAGTGAAATTGCACAAGCCAATGACATTGTTTTAGTGGCGGGGAAAGGTCATGAGACTTACCAAGATATTCAAGGAGTAAAGCATCATTTTGATGACAAAGAAGAGGTAAACAAATGGCTTTAGGCTTAAATAAGGAATTTTAGGATTTTTTTTGCATTTTTGTTCTTTCAATTCAAAAACCCAAGGCTATGCTTTATTACCTATTTGAATATTTAGACAAACAATTAAATGTTCCGGGAGCGGGGGTTTTTCAATACATTACCTTTAGAGCATTTGCAGCAATTATCACATCATTGGGAATTGCGGCTATTTGGGGAAAAGCTGTCATATATCGCCTACAAAGATTACAGATTGGTGAAGAAATTCGTGATTTGGGCTTAGAAGGTCAAATGGCAAAAAAAGGAACGCCAACCATGGGGGGCTTTATTATTTTGCTTTCTTTGATAATCCCAACTATTTTATTTGCCAAAATAACCAATGTTTATATCGTTTTATTGCTTATTTCTGCAATTTGGCTCGGCGCAGTAGGATTTGCTGACGATTATATCAAGGTTTTCAAAAAGAACAAAGATGGACTTTCCGGAAAATTCAAAATAGTTGGACAAATTGGATTGGGTATCATTGTTGGCGGAACAATGTATTTTAATGATTATGTAAAAGTGCGCTTCTTCAATGCTGATCAAACTTTTCATGACTCGAAATCTTTGTTAACAACAGTCCCATTTTTAAAAGATAATCAATTCGATTATAACATGTTGCTTCCTGATTTCATTCCGGATCAATATGTTTGGATTGTATATATTTTAGTAGTAATATTTATAATTACGGCCGTTTCAAATGGTGCAAATATTACCGATGGCCTAGATGGATTAGCCGCTGGGACCTCAGTAATTATCGGTATTGCCTTGGCCATTTTGGCTTATGTTTCAGGAAACAAGGTTATTTCACAATACTTAAATGTAATGTTTATCCCCTACTCTGGCGAACTGGCCATATTTTGTGCGGCATTTGTAGGAGCTTGTATTGGATTTTTATGGTATAATACGTATCCGGCACAGGTTTTTATGGGAGATACAGGAAGTTTGATGTTGGGCGGAGTAATTGCCACCTTAGCAATTGTAATTAGAAAAGAAATGTTAATTCCTGTATTGTGTGGCATCTTTTTAGTAGAAAATTTATCCGTAATAATTCAGGTTGCTTATTTTAAATACACCAAGAAGAAATACGGAGAAGGTCGAAGAATATTTTTAATGTCCCCTCTCCATCACCATTTTCAAAAGAAAAATTACCACGAGGCAAAAATCGTAACTCGCTTTTTCATCGTTGGCATCATATTAGCAGTATTATCTTTAGTAACCCTTAAATTGCGTTAAGCAACCCTTATTTTGAGTACAATTCGTTTATTTCCAAGATCTAATTCATTTCAAGAAAATATACCCTTACCGGCTTCTAAATCAGAAAGTAATCGTGCATTAATTATCAATGCGTTAGCAGGCGGAGAGTTATCAGCTGTGAGTAATTTGGCAGAAGCCAGAGATACACAAACCATGATACGATTGCTAGCAGAAAATGGTTCAGAGGCGAATGTGTTAGATGCTGGAACAACCATGCGATTCTTAACTGCCTATTATGCAATTACTGGTCAGCAAAAATTAATGAATGGTACCCCAAGAATGTGTGAAAGGCCTATAGGGATTTTGGTGGAAGCATTGAAAGAATTAGGAGCACAAATAGATTATGTAAATAAAGAGGGGTATCCACCCTTGCAACTAAAGGGATTTACCTATTCTGGAAAGAATATTATTCGAATAAGAGGAGATGTAAGTTCTCAATTTATTTCAGCCATCTTGATGGTGGCTCCGCTATTACCAGAAGGTTTAACTTTACAAATAACTGGAAGTTTAGGTTCCAAGCCTTATATTGAGATGACTCTTGCCCAAATGAACCATTTTGGAATTTCCGCAGAAACTCGATGGGAAAAAGGTGAAATTTATATTCCAGCTCAAGCCTACCAAGCTACTTCTTTTGCAGTTGAATCTGATTGGTCAGGGGCTAGTTATTGGTATTCCTTGGTGGCATTATCGCCTGACCCAAGTAGTAGTCTGGAATTATTAGGTTTGAAAGAAAATTCACTCCAAGGAGATGCAGCCATAAAGGATATTATGTTGCCTTTAGGGGTTAAAAGTACCTTCACTGGCAAAGGTTATTTATTGACGAAGGTTGAACCGAAGAATGAATTAGCTTGGGATTTTACAGATTGTCCAGATCTTGCCCAAACTATATGTGTGGTGGCTGCTATTAAAAAAATTCCTTTGACTTTAACAGGTTTAGAGTCCTTGAAAGTAAAAGAAACTGATCGAGTTTTAGCCCTTCAAAACGAACTTTTGAAATTGAATGCAACTTTGGTAGAAGTAGAAAAAAACCACAAATACCAAGTAAACAGTACATTTGAAATTAGTCAACAAACCCCTGTAATTGACACCTACGACGACCACCGGATGGCTATGGCATTTGCGCCTGTTGGGGTTGTTCAAGAAATCATCATTAATGAGCCTGAGGTTGTCAATAAATCGTACCCAAGCTTTTGGAAACACATTCAGCTCATCTTAAAAACCGAATAAAACGATGAAAAAATCCCTTTTACTTTTGTCATTTTGCCTAATTGGCCTTTTCACATTTGCGCAAAAAACAATTATCCATTGTGGCAAATTGATAGATACTAAAAACTTAAAGGTTTTAGAAAAAATGACCATCGTGGTAGAAGGAAAAAAAATCGTAGGACTTGAAAACGGTTATAGAAAAGGAAATTCTTCTGATCAAATTATTGATTTAAAATCAAAAACTGTCATGCCGGGATTGATTGATATGCATGTCCACTTAGAAAGTGAATCAAATCCCAATGCATATTTAGATAGGTTTACTAAAAATCCGGGTGATGTGGCATATCAGGCTTTGGTGTTTGCCAAGAGAAACTTAATGGCTGGATTTACTACAGTGCGCGACTTGGGTGGTTCTCATGTGGTTATTTCCTTACGAAATGCCATAAATAGAGGATTGATAGATGGACCGAGAGTGTTTACAGCTGGAGTGGCATTAGGTTCTACGGGTGGCCATGCAGATGATTCAAATGGATTAAATGAAACCTTCAAAAAGGATTTAGGACCAGAAGACGGCGTAGTAAATGGAACAAGGGATGCGGCAAAAGCAGTTCGTCAGCGTTACAAAGAAGGGTCAGATTTAATTAAAATTACCTCAACTGGTGGTGTATTAAGTTATGCTAAAGATGGAATGGGTGCTCAATTCACAGAAGAAGAAATCAAGGCTATTGTTTCAACTGCCAAAGATTATGGATTCAAAGTTGCTGCACATGCTCATGGGGTTGAAGGAATGCAAAGAGCTATTCGAGGTGGAGTAAGTTCCATTGAACACGGGACATTCATGGATGAGCAAACCATGGACTTAATGAAAAAATACGGTACCTATTATGTACCTACAGTTATAGCAGGTCGTTCAACTGCTGATTCAGCTCAAAAACCTGGCTATTACCCAGAGATGGTCCGTAAAAAAGCCTTAGAAATTGGGCCTAAAATTCAGTCGACCTTTGGTAAAGCTTACAAAGCTGGTGTAAAAATTGCCTTTGGAACAGATGCTGGTGTTTTTGGTCATGGAAAAAATGCCTTAGAGTTTCAGTTGATGCAAGAGGCAGGAATGCCAGCATTAGAAACTATTCAAGCTGCTACTGTAAATGCTGCAGAACTTTTGGGCCAAAGCGAGGTTTTAGGCACAATTGAAACAGGAAAATTTGCAGATATTATTGCAGTTGATGAAAACCCGCAGGACAATATCAAAACAATGACTCAAGTCAAATTTGTAATGAAAGAAGGAAAAGTTTATAAAAACTAAGCCAATTCCTTTACACGTCTTTTCAACCATTCATAGGCCCCAAAAAATACAATGCCAAAAAACAATTGGCTAAAAAGGGTATTAGGGAAAAACGGTATAGCATTTACAAAACAAGAAATAAGTCCTTGGAAATTCTTGGTATAAACTACTTCTGAACTAAATGCCCAGACCCACAAGTTAGAAATTATAAAAAAGCCAATTGCCGTGAAGGAATTCAGGGAAAGGACATTTACAAAATTTGCTTTTTTTGAAGAAAACCATGCACCTATAACAGTTATTCCGTAGAAAATCAAGAATTGAGAAGAACTAAATCCCCATGAAAATTCTTTGTAATAATTTTGGTATAATAAATTATTCAACAAAAGATTGGAAATCCAAAGGGCCAAAAGACTATAAATTACAGACCATTTTTTATCCTTAAAATAATAACCTGCAAACAAAGCCATCGCTCCCATTGGGGAAAAATTTGCCCATTGCGGTCCTGCCATAATTGCAAAACGACTTAAAACTGCAATTAGTAAAAATGCCAGAAGTATAAGGGTTCTCATTGTCATAGAATTTCAATTTAAATTTCTGATTTTATTCGCTAAGACCTGAAATAATTTCCAAAGGTAAAACAAAAGACGTAATTTTGCCCATTCATTGGTAAGATATTATATGGCATTACCCAAAATCGGAATATTAGGAGGTGGACAATTAGGTCGAATGTTGCTACAAGCAGCCATCGATTTAGATTTTGAAATCGATTGTTTAGATCCAGATCCGACGGCTTCCTGTCATACACTGGCCAATAAATTCGTTGTTGGTTCTTTTAAAGATTTCGAAACCGTTTATCAGTTTGGCAAAGATAAAGATTTGGTTACCATCGAAATTGAGCATGTAAATATTGATGCACTTGAACAATTAGAAAAGGAAGGAGTAAACGTATTTCCCCAACCTCATTTACTCCGAATGATTCAAGACAAAAGGCTACAAAAGACCTTTTTCAAAGAAAATGGATTTCCAACGGCAGATTTTAGATTAACTGAAAATCAAGCTGAATTAATGAATCATACTGATTTTTTCCCAGCCTTTCACAAATTAGGCAAAGGGGGGTATGATGGTAAAGGAGTGCAACTAATTGCTCATACAGATGATATATCTAAAGGATTTGATGCACCAGGACTTTTAGAAAAGGCCATAGACTTTGAAAAAGAATTGGCAGTTATTGTTGCTCGAAATCCTAAAGGAGAAATAAAATCATTTCCAACCGTTGAAATGGTTTTTCATCCGATTCAAAACTTGGTAGAGTTTTTGGTTTCACCGGCCGAAATCAGCAGCAAAATTGAAGAAAAAGCGCAAAAAATTGCGATTGATTTAATTGCTAAAATGGAATTGGTGGGTGTTTTGGCGGTTGAGATGTTTCTAACGAAAGAAGGCGAGGTTTTAATAAATGAAATAGCACCAAGACCGCACAATTCGGGACATCAGACCATCCGAGGAAATGCAACCTCACAATATGAACAACATTTGAGAGCCATTGCCAATTTACCGTTGGGAGATACCAGCGCCGAATTGTTTTCAGGTATGGTTAACATTTTAGGTTCTGAGGGATTTGAAGGACCTGCAAAATATATAGGATTGGAAGAATGTTTAGCCATTGAGGGTGTTTATCCCTTTTTATATGGCAAAAAAATAACAAAACCTTTCCGTAAAATGGGACATGTAACTATTTTAGGACACAGCAGAGAAGACATTGTGAATAAAGCGAATGTGGTAAAAGAGAAATTGAAAGTGGAAAGTGGAAAGTGGAAAGTTGAAAATTAAATAAAAAAACATACAACAACACCCCAGAGGGGTGCCACATCTATAGCCCAGGGTTACAAACCCTGGGAATAGAAAAAAAACAAAACAATGATAGGAATAATAATGGGCAGTAGCTCAGATTTGCCAGTAATGCAAGACGCCATAGAGGTTTGCAAAGAATTTGGGGTAAGCTACGAAGTAGATATTGTTTCGGCACATCGTACACCTGTAAAAATGTTAAAATACGCGCAGGATGCCAAATCAAGAGGTATTCAAGTAATCATTGCAGGGGCTGGTGGAGCTGCACATTTACCGGGAATGGTGGCATCTGCAACAATATTACCTGTCATAGGAGTGCCAGTAAAAAGCTCAAATTCCATAGACGGCTGGGATTCTGTCCTATCCATTTTACAAATGCCCAATGGTGTTCCAGTGGCAACTGTTGCATTAAATGCATCCAAAAATGCTGGACTTTTAGCGATACAAATGTTAGCCATTGGCAATGAAGATTTGGCAAAAAAATACGAAAGCTACAAGGAATCATTGATTGAAAAAGTAGCAGAAATGAGTGAAAAAACTAAAAAAAGCATCTAATCAATGAAAAATCCATTTTCATTTATCAAAGATTCTGAAAATCAAAAATTACCATTCATAACCCTTTTGGTATTGATTGGGACAATCATTGCTTTACTTTTTATAGGTTATGAAAATTTCCTAGGTCCCAACAAACAGGCATTAGCAAAAGCAGAAAAAAATGTAGATGCAGACGAAACCCTTTTGGAAGATGCCACTACATTAAACACGACAACTGTTGAAAATACTACTGATGAAGATGCAGAAAATCAGGCAAAAAAAGATTCAACGGACTTAGCAGCACAGAAAAAAGAAGCAGAGCAGGAAGAAGTTCCAGAAGAGACAACTAATTTACCAGAAGGAAAAGATTATTCGTACACAGTTCAAAAAGGAGAAACCTTCCTAGGTATTGCCAACCGATTTGGCATCAGTTCTGACCAATTAAAAGCATTGAATCCAGACCTAAAACCAGAGGGAATTAAAATTGGTGTTACAAAAGTAAAAGTCAAGGTGAAAGCTATACACATAGTAGGCAAAGGAGATATTTTACGTGTAGTTGCTGAAAAATACAAGGTTTCCAAACAATCACTGATGTCGGTTAACCATAAAACAGAAGACATTACGGTTAGAGGGGAGGAATTAATTATCCCCCTTAAATAATGAGGTTTCGATTAATTCTATTTTTCCTCTTTTTAGTTTTTTATAGTAAGGCACAAGAAATCCCGAATCAAACTTGGCAAAATATACTCATTTGGGGACATTCAAAATCAAACCTTCCTTCCATTAATCCAAAAGAAATCCATTTAGGCTATATCGATAGCTTAGAAAATTGGCATTGGAATCATTTAGATAGTTCAACAACTATTAAAATAAATACTGACAATTATGCTATTTTTGTTAATAGGTTGATTAATTTATGCATTCCCATTCATCAATATTGGGATTTTTATTTAGACAGTACCCACACCCATTTTAAAGTCCTAAGTGATTCACTTTTGAAAATCTTTCCTAAAAAGCCCTACAAAATAAAGTACACATCTGAATATAGAACTCTACAAACCCAAGCAGCGCTGTTGAAAAAAGGAAAATCTAAACTCCCCCTCTCCTTACACAACTTTGGCTTTGCCCTAGATTTGGGGATTTACAGAGGGAAAAGATATTTAAGAAAAGGAGCCATTTATTCTCAATTGGGGCAACAAGCCAAATCAATTGGCCTATTTTGGGGTGGCGATTTCATTGGCTTTCCTGATGCTGGGCACATTCAATATTTTGAAAACACTTCGGATTTTTTAATAAAATTCCCTTTGACTGCCTTTGAGTATTTACCTTATCTAAATCATTTCAAAGAGACCTATCAATCGGGGGTAGAAAAAGGAACAGAAGCAAAATTACAAGACACCTATCAGTTGATTCAAACCCTTGAAAAAATTAACCCAGAACTAAAGAAAATCAGTGGTTTTGCAATTCCGATTCCACAAAATGAAAAACTGCTAGAATGGTTACAGGCAAAAAAGGAAACAAATCCTGTATTTCTTTACCATTCCAAAGAAAAATGGTTTTTGATTCGAAAAGGTGATTTAAACTATTTTTGGGAGATTCGATAATTTATCCTTGACTAAGTCTACGGTAAACCCCATCCTTGATTTCCATGAGCTCCAAATGCGTTCCTTTTTCAACAATTTCTCCCTGTTGCACTACCAAAATTTGATCTGCATTTTGAATAGTAGTTAAACGATGAGCAATCACCAAAACTGTTCTGTCTTGAATTAAATTAGTTAAGGCAGCCTGAACTAATTGCTCTGATTCATTATCTAGGGCACTAGTGGCTTCGTCCAAAATCAGAACTGAAGGATTATGTAAAATGGCACGAGCAATGGAAATTCGCTGTCTTTGACCACCCGACAATTTTCCCCCTCTATCTCCGATGACAGACTGGTATCCTTCTGGATTGGCCATAATGAAGTCATGCGCATTGGCAATTCGTGCAGCCTCCACTACTTGCTCAAGGCTTGCATTTAATCCAAAGGCAATATTATTAAAAATAGTATCATTAAATAATACAGATTCTTGTGTAACGATTCCCATAAAACCCCTCAATTGATCCAAAGGAAGATTTTTAATCGATTTGCCATCCAATAAAATTTCACCTGAACTAGGGTCATAGAAACGAGGCAAAAGATCAGCAATAGTAGATTTCCCGCCACCAGAAGGCCCTACTAAAGCGATGGTTTTACCTTTAGGAATTTCAAAAGAAACGTTATTCAATACCTTCCGTCCTGAAATATATTCAAAAGAAACATTTTTAAACTCAAAACCCTTTTGGATCTCTTTAACCTCCAGAACTGGTTCTTGAACCTTAATTTCAATTTCAGTATCCAAGATATGTAAAATTCGCTCCGCCGAAGCAACACCACGCTGAACCCCTGAAAATGCATCGGCAATAACTTTTGCAGGTCGCATCACTTGAGAGAATGTTGCAATAAAAGCAATAAAGGTCGATGCTTGAAGTCCCCCATCACCTTTGATCACCAAGGAACCTCCAAATAGCAATATACCTGTAATGACCGTTACACCAAGGGCCTCCGAAACCGGAGAAGTCAACTCTTGTCGATTTCTCATGGAGATAAAAGATGCCTTATATTTATCATTTCCACTCAAAAACTTTTCATCCATTTTGGGCTCTGCTCGAAAACCTTTTATGACGCGCATTGAACCAAATATTTCATCCAAAAGGCTAATTAATTCTCCCAAATATTTCTGCACATTTCCTGAACTTTTACGCAAATTTCTGGCAATTAAAGCGATAAAAGCCCCAGACAAGGGCAGAATTAGCATTGAGAATAAGGTCAATTGCCAAGACATGCTTGCCAGAAATATGAAAAACATGATTAACGAAAAAATCTCCTTAAACATGGCAGTAAAAGCACGACCTATTGAATTTTCCACCTCCTGCACATCGGTAGTGAGACGAGCCATCAAATCACCCTTTCTTTGCTCGCTAAAATAACCTAAATCCAAACGAACTGCTTTTTCAAATACTGCTTGTCGCAATGAGGCAATCGTATCAGCACCAACTGCAACCAAGGTCCTTTGAGAAAAATACTTGAAGAAATTTGCCAAAAAAACAGAAACCATAATTGCCATACAAGCATATTTCAAAGCTCCCATACGGCCATATTCCTCCAAACTTGAATAGAAATAATGATTGAACAGAAACGTGAAATAACTAGGACTAAAGTCGAAGGCAGGTAATGTTAAATATTTTTGATAATTGAGATTTGATGTTTGATTGAATAAAACATTCAACAAGGGGATCAACAAAGTGAAATTCAAGATTCCAAATAAACTACCTAAAAGAGAAAATCCAAAATAAGGCAAAATATATTTGCGGATAGATTGGGTGTACGTAATAAGTCGTAGGTATGTTTTCAAAAAATTATCAATTTACTTTTATAAATATATACTAAATTGCAGGGGGTAAGGGGTGATATCTCCCCTAAAAATAAAATTGAAAAAAATCAAATCAAAATATTGATAAAAATTAGTTCTTTCTAAAAAATTTCATTTCAAAATCTCATAATTTTTATATTCCCCCAATCTCCAACCCGTTTTATCTTCAATGAATTGTAGGACTTTTCTTCTAAAATTCATTTTTTCACTCACTTTTTTGGTATCAACAAACAAAGGCCAATTTTGCTCTTCAATTCGCTTCTGCATAACTTTTGGATGTTTCCCTTCAAACCGCAAAAGTCGATCCGCATTACTAAAATCAAATTCAAAAGATTCCGGCATATTTTCCTTCATCCACTGCTCATCTTTATAAAATTGATTGAAATTCCGAACCTTATTATGAATGCCCGAAGGAGGTTTTACCCATCCGTAGTGGTAAATAAATGCGGGAATAAGTTTAACATTTAACTTCCTATTATTTAATCTAAACCCTTGGGCGTCCCGATAAGAATGGACGCCAATGTGCGGTCGGACAATTCTTATTTCCCTTCGATACCACCTTCTAGAATGAGCTAAATAATCATAAGAGCCATAAAAATGTTTATAATGAAAAAGTAAACCTTCTACCTTAGAATCTGACAAATATTTTGCCATTTCCGACTGAATTACGGGCAAATCTTCCTCATGTACACATTCATCTCCCTGGATATAAAAGGCCCAATCCACATCTTTTGAAACTTGCATCAAAGCCTTATCGGTTTCCAATGCAAATGCCTCACCCCCAGCCCGTTTGGAATCATCCCAAACTGTTTGAATAATTTTTATTTTTGGAGAATTGATAGATTGTATAAGTCCCAAGGTATCATCTTCAGAATTTCCTACGGCCACTACAAATTCTTCACAAATGGGTAAAATAGATTGAATTGCCTCAACAATTGAATAATCATTCTTGATGGCATTTCTGATAAAAGTGAATCCTGCTACCTTCATTAATATTTCACCTTAATTCCGTGATAGTTCTCCTGCACTTCATAATCTTTTCTAAGTGGATGGCCTTTCCAATCTTCTGGCATCAAAATTCTTCTTAGATCAGGGTGTCCTTTGAAATGTATTCCCATCAGATCAAATGCTTCTCTTTCGTGCCAATCTGCTGTTTTATAAATAGCAGTTAAACTATCTATTTCTGGATTACCTTCACGAGAAAGAATTACTTTCAAATGCAATGTTTCATTGAAAGGAATAGAATATAAGGTATAAATTATATCAAATGTGTTTTTTTCTAGACCATTATCAACGGCAGTTATGCACGACAATTGATCAAAATAAGTTTCGGGCGATTTCCACAAAAAATCAACAATTTTGACTAAATCATCCGGATTACATTCCAATTGTCTATGATCCAACAAGACCGTTTCACAGCCCAAATGGTTTTGAATCAGGTTTTGGAAAAAGGAAAGTTCTTTCATGATTGATCGGCTAAGGCAGCTAATATTTTTTTAGGTGCTTGAATGGTCTCTTGCTGAATTTTTTCTTGTAATTTCAAAATCCCTCCAATCAATGCCTCTGGCCTTGGCGGACAACCGGGCACATATACATCCACAGGAATAATTCGATCCACACCTTTTACCACATGGTATCCATGTTCCCAATAAGGTCCACCACAATTAGAACAAGATCCCATTGAAATCACATACCTCGGTTCGGCCATTTGTTCGTACAAACGACGAATTCTATCTGCCATTTTAAAGGTAACCGTTCCTGCCACAATCATAACATCTGATTGTCGAGGTGAAGGCCTTGGAAAAACTCCCAATCGGTCTAAATCATAGCCTGAAGCAAAGGTTTGCATCATTTCAATGGCACAACATGCCAATCCAAATCCCATGGGCCATAAAGAGCTAGCCCGTGCCCAATTTAGCAAATCCTCCACCGTTGTTACAACGGGACCCTCAGAAGCAAATGATTGATCTAAAAAGCCCTTCATTAGCGTATTAAAGTTAATTCCCCAATTAATTCAGGATAATCCGGTTCAGGAATTATCGAATAAATATAAGTACCTGTTGGTAAATACATCGAACCAGATGAATTTATCCCTATAAATTTTTTGTTCACATATCCATCAGTAGATTCAAATACAATTTTTCCCCACCGATCAAATACTTTTACAATTGGTAAGGTTCTTGTGTATTTTTCCAAATTAATGATATCCCAAAAGGCATTTATATCATCTGCATTTCCCGTTATCGCATTTCTCGGATGCACCGCTGGTAACAATTTTATACTTATCTCCACCTGATCCACACTTGTTGCCCCACAACTTCCTTTCAAAATATGCTCTTCTATGGAATTTAATGATCCTAAAGACAAAACTAATTTATTTTGTGCCAGTGATGTAGCATCTAAATGATTCAACAATTCATACCCTATCGTCCACTTAATATTCGATTTAGCAGCTTCACTTTCAAATGAAATAGGTAAAGGAATACTTATTGGAGCAGGATTTTTGGTACCAAGGTTATCATCCACATTATCCTTTCCAATATAAACTAGCTTTGTTGGCAAGTTTTTAATTCCACATTGTGAAAAACCTTGTATTGCATTGAAAAATACTCCAATCAGGATTAAGAATAACCAAGAAACTTTTAATTTTTTACCTAAAATCATTTTTACTGCTCGCAGATTTTCATCCAATTGGTAAATATACCTAAATTCACAAAATTTTTCGATTTCAAATGTCTCATTTTTTTGAACAAGAGCTTTCCAAATTAAAAGGAGTTACTCCTCAACGATTGCCCTTGCTCCAAAATGAGCTTCGATTATTCACCTTTGCCGACTTAATCCAGTATTACCCTTTCCGTTACGAGGACAGAACCCATTTTCACAAAATTCGAGAAATACACGAAGGAATGGAACATGCACAGTTCATCGGTCGCATTCGGTCCTATGAAAAAATTGGAGTTGGGCACAAACAACGACTAGTTGCGGAGGTTTCTGATGAATCGGGCCGAATAGAATTGGTTTGGTTTAAGGGCATACAATGGATAGAAAAAACCATAAAACCCGGACTGGAGTTTATATTCTATGGAAAACCAACATTTTTCAATGGGAATTTGCAAATGACTCATCCGGAAATGGAATTATTTAAAAGTCAGGAACAAACCGAAAAATCTTTTCAACCCATTTATTCCCTAACCGAAAAACTTCGAAAAAAATACATTGATAGCAAGGTTATTGCAGGATTACAAAAAAACCTTCTTGCCATCTCCTTCCCCTACATCAGAGAAACACTTTCCGAGGAAATAATTCAACGATTTAAGTTAATAAGTAAACAGGAGGCCTTGTACCAAATACATCTGCCTGCTTCAGAAGCATGGCTGCACCAAGCCAAACGTCGACTAAAATTTGAAGAACTTTTTTACAATCAATTACGCTTAGTAAAGCATAATTTGATCCGAAAAAACTCCTACCCTGGCCAAATATTTTCTTCTGCAGCTCTCTTAAAAAACTTTTACCACGAACATTTACCGTTTGAATTAACAGATGCACAGAAAAAAGTTATTCGGGAGATTTTTAACGACATGAAATCGGGCCAACAAATGAATCGACTGCTACAAGGTGATGTGGGCTCCGGAAAAACAATAGTGGCCTTTATTTGTATGCTCTTGGCAATCGACAACAAAGCGCAAGCCTGTATTATTGCCCCAACAGAAATTTTGGCCGACCAACACTTCAAAGGACTTTCAGTCTTTGCGGAGGCAATGGGAATTACGATTGCCAAATTAACCGGATCCACAAAGAAAAAAGATCGCATTGAACTTTTTGAAAACTTGGCAAATGGAAAACTTCAAATTTTGGTTGGAACACATGCCATTTTAGAGGATCCTGTTGTTTTCAAAAACCTTGGACTTTGTATCATAGACGAGCAACACCGCTTTGGTGTAGCCCAAAGAGCAAAACTTTGGGAGAAAAACCAAAATATACATCCTCATATTTTAGTCATGACTGCTACTCCAATTCCTAGAACTTTGGCGATGACTTTATATGGGGATTTAGATATTTCTGTTATCGACCAATTACCAGCAGGAAGAAAACCCATTCAAACCATTCATCGATTTGATGCGCACCGCCTACAAGTTTTTGGGTTTATGCAAAGAGAAATCGAAAAAGGTCGACAAATATATGTGGTGTATCCATTGATAGAAGAATCCGAAAAAATGGACCTAAAAGATTTGATGGATGGCTACGAAAGTATTTCAAGAGCTTTCCCAAATCAACATTTAAGTATTTTGCATGGAAAAATGAAACCTGCAGATAAAGACTTTGAAATGGCTCGCTTTTTGAAACAAGAAACCCAAATCATGGTTGCAACTACGGTAATTGAAGTAGGAGTAAATGTACCTAACGCCTCAGTGATGGTCATAGAAAATGCAGAGCGATTTGGACTTTCTCAATTGCATCAATTAAGAGGTCGTGTGGGAAGAGGTGCTGATCAAAGTTATTGCATTCTCATGACTAAATACGAATTAGGTGTTGATACCAAGAAAAGGATTGAAACCATGGTGAAAACTAATAATGGATTCGAAATTGCTGAAGTAGATTTAGAATTAAGAGGACCCGGAGACATGAGCGGTACCCGACAATCTGGTGCCGTAGACATGATGATTGCCGATTTAGCAAAAGATTCGGAAATTCTTAAATTTGCTAGAGAAACGGCTATTGAAATTCTAACTGCTGACCCAGAATTAAAAGAAGAAAAAAACCAGGTTATACGTCAACAAATAGCTCTCCAAAGAAAAGACCAAACCAATTGGGCGCAAATTTCTTAATTTAAACTTGGGTCATCAGGGTAAGTCGCCAAAACCCGGTAATCTCCCCCTAAATCTTGCAAAACTTGCCTCCACAAATCGGCAAAAGGTGTATCAAAAACATATTTAGGTTGAACCTTTGCCAAATGCCAAGAATTAGAATCTATTTCTCGTTCCAACTGGCCACCATCCCATCCTGAATAGCCAATAAAGAATTTTATTTCATCGAAATTTATTTTCTCATTTACAATGGCATCAATTGCCTCGTTAAAATCACCCGCCCAATACAAATCATCCACTATTCTTACCCCGCCTGAAATTAAATCAGGTCTTTTATGCAAAAATTGCAAAATACTTGGATCGACAGGACCACCCGAAAATAATGGGATATCCTCTAAACTTTGACCCTCCAAAAAGGGCTCTAAAATCGTATCATGCTTTTGATTTAGGATTAAGCCAAAGGTATGGGAAGCCGAATGCTCACAAATCAAAACCACTTTTCTGTGAAAAGAAAGATCTCCCAAATATGGTTCTGCAACCAAAAGTGTTCCAGCTTGTAGAGGTACATTTCTCTTAAACGCCATATTTTTTTGTAAGTTTGAAACGAATTTAATGAATATGTCACATCTAGCCTATATCTCTTTGGGGGGAAATATTGGAAATACTTTAGAAATTTTCCAAAATGCACTTCTAGCAATTGAAAAAAAATTGGGCAAAATCATTCAAAAATCATCCATTTACCAAACCGCTGCCTGGGGAAAAGAAGACCAAAATGACTTTCTTAATCAAGTCATTTTAATAGAAACTTCATTTGATGCAAAAAAATTATTAGATAGTTTGTTAACTATCGAATTATTATTTGAAAGAAAACGAATTGAGCGTTGGGGGCCACGTACCTTAGATCTAGATTTACTAAGTTTTGATAATCAAATTGAAAATTCGGAATCACTAGTCCTACCCCATCCAAGGATTCAAGAGAGAAAATTTATATTAGTTCCCCTTGCTGAACTTAATCCAAATTGGGTACATCCAATGCTACGCAAGTCTGTAAGTGAATTGTTAGACAATTGCGCTGACCAGCTAAAAGTTAAAAGGATTAGTTGAAAAGTAATTTTTCAATCACTTCTGGAAAGTGTTTATGTTCCAGAACTTGTCCTTTAGAGGCAACATCGTCAGCAGTATCACTTGGTAAAACAGGATATGAGCCTTGGAAAATAATATTTCCTTCATCATAATGTTCATTCACAAAATGAATAGTGATACCAGACTCCTTTTCTTTTTGGGCAACAACTGCGTCATGTACATGATGTCCGTACATCCCTTTTCCACCAAATTTGGGCAACAACGCCGGATGTAGATTAATCATTTTATTTGGAAATGCCTGTACAAATGAGGCAGGAATTAGCCATAAAAATCCTGCTAAAACAATTAGATCAGGCGAATCTGCCTGCAATTCATGTAAAATTTGTCCAGATTTATATTCTTCTCGATTAAAAACTCGACAAGGAATTCCTAGGCGCTCTGCACGAGCAATGACACCTGCCTGCGGGTTATTGCAATAAATTCTTTCAATCAGTAAGCATTTATCTTTGAAATACTCAGCAATTTTTTCTGCGTTTGATCCAGAACCCGAAGCGAAAATGACAATCTTTTTCAAATTTGTTAATTTTTCAACAAATTTAAGTCGAAATATTGAACCTTTCTGATTTTCCCATAGTTTTGTTTGTTCAAACGATTTTGAAATGAAAATAGGTATCATTTGTTACCCAACCTATGGAGGCAGTGGAGTGGTTGCTACAGAATTAGGCAAGGCCTTGGCAGCTGTTGGACATGAGGTGCATTTTATTACCTATACCCAACCCCCTCGATTGGATTTTTTCTCTGAAAACATCTTTTATCATGAGGTGAGCGTTGCTTCTTATCCTCTATTTGAATATTTACCCTACGAATCTGCCCTTGCCAGCAAAATGGTGGATGTGACTTTAAATGAAAAATTAGATTTAATTCACGTTCACTATGCCATTCCACACGCATCGGCGGCCTATTTGGCCAAACAGATCTTAAAATACAAAGGTGTACATATCCCAGTCATAACGACTCTACACGGAACCGACATTACCTTGGTAGGCAAAGATCCATCTTTTGAACCCGTAGTTACTTTTTCAATCAATGAGTCGGATGGTGTAACTGCAGTTTCTGAAAGTTTGAAACAAGATACATATTCCGAATTTGAGATTTTAAGCAATATAGAAGTCATTCCTAATTTCATCGATTTAAATCGTTTCAAGCGACAAGAAAAGACACATTTCAAAAAGGCCATTTGTCCCAACGGAGAAATGCTTTTAATGCATACTTCAAATTTTAGAGCTGTTAAACGTATCCAAGACATCGTTCAGGTTTTTGAGAAAGTAAATAAAGTCATACCTTCAAAATTATTGTTGGTGGGTGATGGCCCCGAAAGAACAGGAATAGAGCATTTGTGTAGAGAATTAGGAGTTTCCCAAGATGTACGATTTCTTGGAAAATTAGATATCATTGAAGAAGCCCTCTCATTAGCCGATTTATTTTATTTGACTTCTGAAAAAGAGAGTTTCGGTCTAGCCGCTTTAGAGGCTATGGCCTGTGAAGTGCCTGTAATTTCATCTAATGCGGGTGGAATCCCCGAAGTAAATTTACACGGCATAACGGGTTATGTTAGTGAAATTGGCGACATCAATGATATGGCGGCCAATAGTATCAAAATTTTAGAAGACCCTGCCCTTCATTCCCAAATGAAACAAAATGCGCTGTTGCGTGCCAAGGAGTTTGATTTAAAAGTTATTCTTCCAAAGTATGAGGCTTATTATCAGAAAGTCTTGGGACAAAGTTGGAGGTTTCCGGAGAAAGTAATTTAGTGAGCAGAGTGAGCAAAGTTTAATTAAAAGACTTGCTCACTGGCTCACTCTGCTCACTGGCTCACTAATTCACTCGCTCACTTATATAGTCGGAGTATTCAACTCTGCCAAAGAAGCATCAATTTGCTCTTGAGTCACCTCGAAATCAACTAATTTACCTGCAAGATATTGTTCATAAGAACCAAGGTCGAAGTTTCCGTGTCCACAAAGATTAAATAAAATCGTTTTGGAAACCCCTTCTTTTTCAGCTTGTTTTACTTGTCGAATCACTTCAGCAATTGCATGAGTAGCTTCTGGAGCAGGAATAATTCCTTCCGTTTTTGAGAACAAAATACCAGCTTCAAAACATTCGTTTTGATTGATTGCATCTGCTTCGATTAAGCCATCTTTCAACAATTGACTAATAATTGCTCCAGCTCCATGGTAACGAAGTCCACCGGCATGAATTGGTGAAGGGATGAAATTATGTCCCAAAGTGTACATTGGGATCAATGGCGTCATACCTACGGTATCTCCAAAGTCGTAGCGGAACACCCCTCTAGTCAATTTTGGACAGGAAGTTGGTTCAACGGCAACGGCACGGGTTTGTGGTCCACCGGTTAAATTATTTTGCAAGAATGGGAAGGTAATTCCTGCAAAGTTAGAGCCCCCTCCAAACGGCGCAACAATAATATCAGGATAATCACCTGCTTTTTCCATTTGTTTCATAGCTTCTAAACCTATAATAGTTTGGTGCATCAAAACGTGATTTAATACAGAGCCTAGTGCATATTTTGTATCTTCATTCATAGCAGCCACCTCAACTGCTTCCGAGATGGCAATACCCAAACTTCCTGGTGAATTCGGATCTTGGGCAAGTATTTGTCGACCCGCATTTGTCAAATTAGTTGGAGAAGGATGTACCTTTGAGCCCCAAGTATTCATCATGATTTTACGGTAAGGTTTCCCATCGTAACTTACTTTTACCATGTAAACCTCACAGTCGATATTGAATAAAGAACAAGCAAAGCTAAGAGCAGAGCCCCATTGGCCGGCACCGGTTTCTGTAGATATTTTCTTTACCCCTTCCTTCGCATTGTAATATGCCTGTGGGATGGCGGTGTTGGGTTTGTGAGAACCAGCAGGACTCGTTCCCTCGTATTTGTAATAGATTTTACATTTCGTATTTAAGGCTTTTTCTAGTCCTAGGGCACGATACATCGGGGTTGGTCGCCAGATTGAATATAAATTTCTTACTTCATCAGGTATTTCTACCCAGCGCTCCTGTGTCACCTCTTGCTTGATTAATTCCATAGGAAATAAAGGAGCTAAATCCTCTGGTCCTACAGGCTGCTGTGTACCTGGATGTAAAGGAGGAAGTGGTTTATTGGGCATATCTGCCACGATATTATACCAATGTGTAGGGATTTCGGATTCGTCTAAAAGTATTTTTCTTGATGCCATGGGGTTTAAATAGGTATTTAGGTTTTTAAATGAATTTGAAAAGTACAAATTATTTTTGAAAAAGTCCACACCGGAGCCTTCGAGTTTCCTCGCTTCGCTCAGCCTCAGTCTCCATGTTGGCAATTATAATATTATTGGTTTTTAAAAAAATTTAATTTGAATAATTTAATTCATTAGAATTCAATTTACCCAGAAAGGAGACTGAGGTGCCACATTGAGTTTGCCGAAATGCTCTCGAAGCCACCTTCAACTTACTGATAATTTTATATCCAAAACATCCAAAATTTCCTTGAAACCATTAACTTAGATTATCTAACCACAAATCATGAAAGGATTTATGTACATTTTAAAATGTAGTGATGACACGTACTACTGCAGCCGCACAATCGACCTTAAAAGAAGAATAAAACAACACGAGGTTGGAGAAGGCGCAAACCACACCAAAAACAGATTGCCCGTCAAATTAATATATTACGAAATCCACCCACATATAGCTCTGGCCTTTTCCCGAGAAAAACAAGTACAAAGGTGGCGGAGAGAGAAAAAAGAAGCATTAATTAAGGGAGAGCAGCATTTACTACCCAAATTGGCAATTGCTTATTGGGCTTTGTAACCGAGACTTCGAGTCCCCTCACTTCGTTCGGTATTTCGAATTCACCGGAGCCTTCGAGTCTCTTCGCTTCGCTCAGCATTTCGACAGGCTCAATGTGACACCTC
The DNA here is from genome assembly GCF_004005965.1 of Sandaracinomonas limnophila. Classification (GTDB taxonomy): domain Bacteria; phylum Bacteroidota; class Bacteroidia; order Cytophagales; family Spirosomataceae; genus Sandaracinomonas; species Sandaracinomonas limnophila. Next base: position 556,019 of record NZ_SACY01000003.1, read on the forward strand.
AGACTACTATTGAAAATGATATTAAAATTAGCAGGAATTCTGTTTTTATTTAAAAATTTGCAAGAAAAATCAACTCTTCCAGGAAGGAGACTGAGGCTGAGCGAAGCGAAGAGACTCGAAGGCTCCGTTTTGTAAACAAAAAAGGCAGGAAAATTTCCTGCCTTTTTTCTAGTAGCGGGGGCCAGACTCGAACTGACGACCTTTGGGTTATGAGCCCAACGAGCTACCAACTGCTCCACCCCGCGATATAAATTGGACTGCAAAGATGGGGGATTATTTCGAAAAAATCAAGTATCTTTGTAAAATATTATCATATTATTAAATATTTACTCTTCATTAATGTCTAATCCTTACAAATCTGGCTTCATCAGCATCATCGGAAAACCGAATGTCGGTAAAAGTACGCTCATGAACGCACTGGTAGGAGAACGCTTGTCGATTGTTAGCTCAAAAGCACAAACAACCCGACACCGTATTTTAGGCATGCTGAACGGTGAACACGAAGGTACTCCTTACCAAATCGTTTATTCAGACACCCCTGGAGTCCTTTTACCCAAATACGAATTGCACAAATCAATGATGCAATTTGTAAAAAGCTCCTTGGAAGACGCAGACGTTGTATTGTACGTGACCGACGTGTTTGAAGAATACGAAGACCTTGAGTTTTTAACTAATTGGAAGGACCATACAGACACCCCAATCATCGTTTTACTCAATAAAATAGATTTAGTTAGTGCTGAAAAGCTTCAAGAAAAAGTGACTTATTGGGAACAAATTTTCCCAGGGAAACCCATTTTGCCGATTTCAGCCCAGGAAAAAGTTCATTTGGACCAAATATTTAAGTACCTTATTGAACTTTTACCAGTACATCCACCGTTCTTTGATCCGGAGGAGTTGACAGACAAACCGGAGCGTTTCTTTGCAGCCGAAATTATTCGTGAAAAGATTTTCATGAATTACAAAAAGGAAATTCCGTATGCCTGCGAGGTAAAAATTTCTTCTTTTAAAGAGCAGCCGGATATCATTCGCATTTCTGCAGAAATTTATGTAGAACGTGTTTCTCAACGTGCCATCATCATAGGACACAAAGGAGAAAGCATTAAAAAAGTTGGAATTCAGGCCCGTGAAGACATGGAAAAGTTTTTCAACAAAAAAGTATTTTTAGAGCAATTTGTCAAAGTTGAACCGGATTGGAGAGCTAAATCGGACAAATTGCGTTCATTCGGGTATATACTCGATTAATTTATTGACATGTCAAATATTATTGCAATCGTAGGAAGACCCAATGTGGGCAAATCCACTTTGTTCAATCGTTTAATTGAACAAAAAAAAGCCATCATGGATAACCTTTCAGGGGTTACACGCGACCGCCACTATGGCTATGGTCAGTGGTGTGGAAAATATTTTACCGTAATTGATACGGGAGGGTATGTTCATGGTTCCGACGATGTTTTTGAAGGTGCCATCCGTGAACAGGTTGAGTTGGCTATGGAAGAGGCTAATGTCCTGCTTTTTGTGGTAGATTGTGTAACTGGATTAACAGATCTTGATAAGGAATTCGCAAGAGTTTTACGCAAATCTAAAAAACCCGTTTTATTAGTTGCTAACAAAGCTGATACGAACGAAAAAGCAATGAATGCTTCCGAATTCTATGAATTGGGTTTGGGTGACCCGTATCCGATTGCTGCAGAAAGTGGATCTGGTACAGGGGATATGTTGGACGACATGGTGGCAACATTCAAAGACGAAGGAATTGAAAATCCGGAAGCTGGTGTTCCTCGTGTTGCCATTTTAGGAAGGCCCAATGCCGGAAAATCTTCATTCTTAAATGCACTATTAGGAAAAGAACGCTCAATTGTAACGGATTTGGCTGGTACTACTCGTGATGCGATCCAAAATAGATATACACTCTACGGAAAAGATTTTATCATCACAGATACGGCAGGAATTCGTAGAAAAGCAAGAATAGACGACAACATCGAATATTATTCGGTACTTCGATCTATCAAAGCTTTAGAGGAATCCGATGTGGTTATCATCTTAATTGATGCAACTACAATCGACCCTTTAACTGGATTGGAAGCTCAAGACATGAATATCATATCCATGGCAGATAAAGCTAAAAAGGGAATAGTATTGATGGTCAACAAGTGGGATTTAGTAGCTAAAGACACCCATACTGCTGTAAAACTTGAAAAAGCAATTCGCGATCGTTTGGCACCAATCAATTACATGCCTATTATTTTCGCATCCGTTTTGGAGAAAAAACGTATTTTCCAAGTGGTTGAAAAAATGCTGGAAGTGTATGAAAATAGATCCCAAAAAATTTCAACTTCCAAGCTAAACGATGTGATGTTAAACGTTATTGAAGCTTATCCACCTCCAGCTTGGAAAGGAAAATTCATTAAGATTAAATATTGTACACAAGTTTCAACTCCCTATCCAACGTTTATATTCTTCTGTAACCTTCCACAGTACATCAAGGAGAGTTATGAAAGATATTTAGAAAACCAAATGCGTAAGCATTTTCAGTTGGATGGAACGCCAATTTCAGTATTCTTTAGAAAGAAATAAACTTAGTTAGAGTTATGAGGTATGAGTTATGAATTATGAGTTCAATTATAAAATTTATGAAACATCAAAATTGTAATTGCGAAGAATGTGTTTGGAATAGAATTGTTTTGAATTCTGAAAAAATAACAATACATACCAAAAGAGGCCTTGCATTAAAATATAAAGCAAACAAGAATACCGTAGAATGGATTCCTATGGTACACACATTAAATGTACCTTACAATCAAAACAAATCTGAAATATTCAAATGCTTTGAAGCTCGAAAAGATAACAATTCACCTTCAAATTATCCAGGAACTGCCCAATCTTATAAATGGGCTTTATTGAATAATAAGGAAATTTGGGTATAAAATATTCTCACTTTTAACAAGCCAAATTATTTAATTCTTTGTTTAACCATTTACCCTTTTGAACTCCATAATCAGTAAAATTAACATTAGGTATTATTGCAACAGGGTTAGAATTTCCATGTATTGCCTTCCTATAATTTGTTGATAATAGGTCAATATCATTTTCATCTATAAATTGAGCTAAAACATTTTTATTCTGCCAATATTTATACACAAATTTATTATCCAAAATTTTATCAGACATCCTCAAATCATAATATGGCAATAGATCAGTATGTTTTATCCATCCAAAGAGTGCTGATAAAACTTTAATTTCAACACAATTTTTTTTCCAATTTTCTTCGCGAATTTGCGGATAAAGCTTACTCCTATTGCCTGAATATAATTTCCAAGCAGGTAGAGATCTTTCCCAATCTAATTTTATTTTGGGGACCAAGTTTAATAATTCAATTCTAGCCGGACCCAATATATCATTAAATGAAAGACTATTTAAATTTGAAGTTTGAAAAGTGCCTTTTTCAACTTTTGAACCAGCACAAGTAATTAAATATGCCATCTTAATTAATATTTAAAGAAAATTTTAATTGTTTTTCAACCTAAAAATTGTTGACTTATCAACTTTTTGTCGCCTATCCTTATATCTAAGTGTTGTATTATCAATGGAAGATTTCAAGGCATTTGGATTATGATTCAAATTTAAAATAGGTTTCAAAGATTTAAGTAAAATTATTTCATCATTATAAATTTGATTAATATTTAATGAATATTCAACGTAAAAAACTTTTAAATAATCTTTCATAAATTCATTTACCAAAAATTCTGTATTCCCTTCAATTAAATCATTCGACAATAATGATCCTAAGCCCTTCCTAAAAGTAGAAATTGTCCCTGAAATAATTGCTGCTGAACTATGTTTTTGCCCAATATGCCAACTTAATCTTTCTGTCAAATTACTCCTGCCATTTTTACCAGTTCCTGCAGTACCTAAATAGACTAAATCATATGATAAATCATCAATTAAAATCGAAAAACTATTTTCTAAAGGTATGACTTCAATATATGAACTTAAAGCCTTATATCCTTCAGGTTTCATAAACCAAAAGTATATTCCTTTAGATAATTTTAGAGGTATATTTGCAGTTTCAGGTATAAATGAATTTTCAGATTTTAATTCTGCTTTCAAAAATTCAATTACATTGTTTGGATTCAAATCAACTTTCATATTTCACCTTTTTATTTTTAATTTTTCTGACCACTCAACAATTATTAAAAGGTTCGGGTTATATACTTTTATAAAATCTAAACCTCCAAACAATCTTACTATATAAACTTACACTACCTTTATTTCGTTTCATATCGACATCTCCCAAAATATAAAACCTAAGTTTCTTAACCTCTTTATTTAATAATTCTAAAACTACAATTCTGGCAAATTCTTGTAAATTAAAAGTAATGTATAAATTATGAGTACCCTCTTGAACATGAACTATCTCGTCTGAAAAGGGTAAAGAATATCTTTCCGTTTTTGTTGAAGATTGAATTCCTAATTTATTGAAAAGGTCAATAAAATATTGTTCACATTGGGTTTCATAAATTTGAATTACTTTTAAATAATCAGCTGTATCATACGGTTTTTTAACGTGATGGTCATCAAAAAAATAATCGTAATAATTATTTAACTCTGAAGTATTAGGAATAAAACGTTGAATTTGCATTAAAAAATTTCTTTAAATTTATTATCTATTAAAATACAAAATTCCTTTGACGACTTTTATCTATTTCAAAATCTCCTTCAAACAAACAGGCCATCCCAAAATGATCAAAGCCTTCCATTAATTTGTTTTCGATAAAAGGATCTAATTTTAATAAAAATTGATGTTTGTTAATCATATAATTATCACAACCTAATGCTTCTATTTTTTCTGTATTACTATATTTAAAATTAACACCGTACTCCCAATACTCATATAATTCTAGATCGGGAACATCAAACTGAAAGGCAATACGCATTTTTTCACTATTATCTTGAATTAAGAAACAATTTAATTCTTTAGTAAGTAAAGATGTGGAATCATTAACCTCATCCGTCATAATATTTCCATAAAACTTCAAAATAGCCTTTCCTTCAATTCTTCTTTTTTCGGAATAATCTAAATTAATCTCTTGCAAAACCTCATAAATTAGGTTTTGCGGGTAGGGGATTGAATATTTATTATCAGATCCAAGTAATAAAAAACTAGTCAATTCAAAATATTTAAAATCATCAATTACTGATTGGTCTCCTGTATTTAAACGAGCAAGCCATTCACTAAACTCATTCCAATCCTTACTAATTAAACCCCTATAAACTTCTTGCAATTGTTCATCAAACATGAAGAAGCCATTAGTCTTTTTTAATTGCTCTTGCACAATTTTTGGCAAATTATCACCTCCTTCAAAATATGGATTAATTTCATCTATTTTATCAGTTCGATTTAAATAAAAAATTGCACAAGCTACTTCTTCCCAAGTCAACCAATTATTTAGCTTACAAAACTCAATTATTTCATCTTTCATATTGCAAAGAGGATTTTAGTAAAATGTCCAATAACAATCCTATGACCAAAAATACACATTCAATGGTGATCAAAATTGCAAACAAAATATTAGTAGTTTCAAAATTGAAAGAGCTAAAAACAATTATGTAAAATAAGCAGAATGCAAAATTTAAAATAAGCACAATTTTTGCCAAAGCATTTAAAACTTCAATAGGTTTATCTCTTTGAAATAATTTGACCCATCCCCTGCCTGCATAGTAGAATAAAAGGACAATAATAAAACTGTAAATAAAGGATTTGATTTCTTTTTTCATATTACAAAACTACTAGCTTTGTATATCAAATTATGATAGACTATGAATTCAATTGAAATATTGAAGAGATTAAAAGATTTTGATGAAATGATTAGCAATCCTTCAATTCGTTTTTCTCACAAATATGTACTAAATCACCGCTCTGAATATGCTGATATTGGTATTGCTACATTCAATAGAGATATTAAGAAATTAAAAGATCTGGTAAACCAAAGGTATGGAGAATTAGCAGAATTATATGACGACAATTTATTAAAAAATGACAGAAAATCTGCATCCTATTATTATGCACTCCCCAATATTAGAGCCTTCGATGACCTAAACACAAGTGACAGTCAAAAATTGATTGAATTACTCAATACTGTCATACAATTATTTCCAGAAAATGAAGCATTAATTCAAAAAATTACAGCCAAAATAAATGTCAACTACCCAAATAAAGAAAACAAAAAAATTCATTGGGACCCATTACAATTAATATTTGAAGGAAAGCGGTCAGGTTCCCATTATTTAAAAGAATTATTAGATTATATTTTGCAGAAAAAACCTATAAAAATAAGCTATGGATTAAAAGAATATAGAATTTTGCCAGTTCTTATAAAAGAATACCATAATGGCTGGTATGCATCTTGGTATGTTTTAGCAAAGGAACTAGAAACAAATTCACATTTAACAACCTCTGTTTCAACCAAAGGTCTTAGATGTTTTGCAGTCGAAAAAATAGTAAAAATTTCACAAATAAAAGAGCAAATTAATTTAGACATAAAACCAGATTTCAACCCAGGTCTATATTTCAAAAACATTCTTGGAATTTGGAGGAAAAATATAGAAAATTTACCTCATGACCCTCCTACTATTGAGGTGAAATTTAAGGTCAAAAAAGATTCATGGATAAAAAATTATTTAACTTCACACCCCATACATTTTTCACAAGTATTAGTTAACCAAGAAGATGGTTCACAAATAGGACATATCTGCATAGAGGACACTGAAGACCTAACTAACCTATTCATAAAATATGCAGATCAATTTACAGTCTTAGAGCCTTTAAACCTTAGAGAAAAAATAAAAAACTCAATTAGAAAATCACTTGAAGAATATAAATAATTACAAAATATCATAATTTGATATTTTAAATCAAAAAATTTGTAATACAAAATCAAATGACTTTTTAATGAATTAAGCAAATAAATCGAATCATGACCAATTTAGAAGATTTAGGAAAATTAAATTCGCACCCCCATTGGTATTTAGATGAAATTCTGGAAGACCGAATTATTTACCGATCAAACTATATAAATGACACTCTAGCTAGTATTGAAATTATAAAAAGACCTGATAGAGAAAGATTATATGCACTATTTAAAGGCTTAGATTTCCCACAAGGTGTAGAAGTAATTTTTGAAAATGAAATTCCGAAAGAAACCTATTTAGAAATGGTCGTTTATCTTTCTATGAATTATTACACCTATTTGGCCTAAGAATTCCGTACAACTTTCCCTCATAACTCATAACTCATAACCTCCTTCCCAATCCCCACTAACCCATTCCCATACCTTACAATATTGTGAAGGGCGACATCCGAAACCTTTGTCCATTTTTTGGTTTTATGTGAATATTTACTCAATCCTGCCGGACCGGCTGCATACCAATCTTTCCCTACAGCAAGAACCTTTTCAATGTAAAATCCTGGGGACGCATTCATTGGCTGAAATTTCCCTCTTTCACCAAGCAAAACAGGGACCTCATTAACTTGCAATTTGGTGTAATCTCCTCCTGCTACCATGCAATTCTTGTCCCCACAATTAATGGAGAAAAATCCGCGATTAGCACCAACAGAATCAACCTCTGAAATAATCTCCCATTCATTCGCCTGCAAATTTTTCGACTGCCAAATCCTTGCTTTTTCAGAGCCCCCCGTAACTAACAAAATCTTCCCATCTCGAATGATCATTGATGACCCACTCGCAGCAAAAAATGCTTCCTTAGGCAACATTTTCGGCGATTTATCTATTTTAACCTGCTGGAATTCTAGATTCAAATTAAATTCAAAAAGAGTTAATTGTTGTTGAATAGGATCTGACAACAAAAATCCCTTATTTGATTTTTCATCATATACTATGGCATCAAAGAAATAGCCAGGCTCCTTTATTTCAAAAACCTTCAACCAAGTTTTACCCAAATCATTACTGTAATAAATTACTGCAGCCCCTTGTTCGGAAGGACCTGCGCTCATGGCTAAAACCTGCTGATTGGGCAAAATAGCCAAATCGCGAAAATCTAATTTTTCAGCTCCCGGCACATGAATAACTTGAGGATTATCTAAATCTTTTTCAAAATGTAAAATAATCCCTTTAGTGCCTCCTGCCCACAAATGACCTCCAGATACCTTTAAGGCTCGGAAACTGCTTTGGATATTTAGAGGGATTTTTTTGATTTGCGATGTTAAGGGATAAGGTATGAAGGATAAGGTATAAAGTATGAGGGATAAGGTAAAAGATTTGAAGTAGGATGTAAAATGTAAGATGTATGAGAAGTTTTTCATTTTTTTAAATTAAAAGAAAAATCCACCTACTTGAACTACCAATGCTGTTCCATAGGGAGATGTGGCCGAACTAGTATAATTTAAATCATACATAACATTCAAATTCAATCCGAATTTTGCACCTAAACCTACACCAACTAAAACAGGATTTGAATAGGTGTTTACATAATTGCCGTCAGATAAATTGTGGAAATTTTCTGCTTTAGCAATCAGGTAACCTTGTCCAATTAATTGGGTTAAAAAAGGCAAATGATGGCGAATGAATACATTTTCTCCCATAAGATTGGAGGTGTATTTAACACCATAAAAATCTTTAAACGAATAATATTGGTAACTCGCCCCAAAGCCTACAATTGTATTATTTGCTAACTGATACCCCACCATTGGCGCTAAACCAATACTAGTCGGATTCCCAAAACTTAGTCCAGAAATGCCTCCTCCAAAATGTACTCTTTGCCGAAAACTCAACTCGGAAACATCTTTTTCCCTATCTAAATCTTCTTGAGCCCCTTCCTCCTTGATTACAACTGTGTCCTGTGCGCTCAATGGATTAGAAAAACCGGCGAAAAGCAAAACAAAAAGTACTAAATATTTTTTCATAAGGCGTAATAAAATTAATTAACGATTTTTTTTGTGGTTTATGATTTTGAACAAAATTAATGGATTATTTTTGTTTTATGATTGATCCCAAAACGCATATCATCATCAAGGGTGCTCGTGTACACAATTTAAAAAACCTTGATGTTGCCATCCCAAGAAATAAATTGGTTGTGATTACCGGCCTTTCTGGCTCCGGAAAATCTTCTTTGGCATTTGATACGCTTTTTGCAGAAGGACAAAGAATGTATGTCGAAAGCTTAAATTCTTATGCGCGACAATTTTTGGGACGTATGGAAAAGCCCGCCGTCGATTACATCAAAGGGGTTTCTCCTGCCATTGCCATTGAACAAAAAGTTTCTACCAAAAATCCACGTTCAACGGTAGGCACCACAACTGAAATTTATGATTACCTGAAATTACTTTTTGCTCGAGTTGGCAAAACCTTTTCACCCATTTCTGGCAAAGAAGTTAAAAAAGATTCTGTTTCAGATGTAGTAGATTTTGTTAATAAATTTGACGGCAAAAGGGTTTTAGTTTTAGCTCCTTTGGTTTTAGATGAAACACGAAAATTTGCCGAAGAATGTTCTTTACTAATCCAAAAAGGATATTCCAGATTAAAATTTCAGGACGAAGTTATCACCTTAGAAGACTTAGTAGAACAACCTGAAAAAATAAAAACGCTTGAAAAAAAGCCGAAGGAAGTTTATATTCTAATTGATCGTTTGGTGTCAAAACCTGAAGACGAGGAAACCCAATTTAGATTGGGTGACTCCATTCAAACCGCATTTTTTGAGGGTCATGGAACTTGCCAAATCGAAATTGTTGATACCGAAAAAAGAAATTTTTCTGACAAATTTGAATTGGATGGCCTCATTTTTGAAGAGCCCAGTTTAAATCTATTTTCTTTCAACAATCCTTACGGTGCCTGTAAAAATTGCGAAGGCTATGGCAAAGTTTTAGGCCTTGACCCTAATTTAGTGATTCCTGACCACGATTTATCAGTTTATGAAGGCGCCATTGCCCCTTGGCGTTCGGAACGAATGAGCGAATGGCTGAGCCCTTTATTGAGAAACGGGATTCATTTCGACTTCCCAATTCACCGCCCATACAAAGAGCTTTCAGAAAAGGAAAAGGCAATTCTTTGGAAAGGGAACAAATATTTTGCTGGACTCAACCAATTTTTCGAACACCTCGAAAAAGAGACCTATAAAATCCAATACCGTGTTTTGCTTTCACGCTACCGAGGAAAAACAGATTGTCCTGAATGTAAAGGAAGTCGTTTACGTGGCGACGCAGCCAATGTAAAAATTCACGACAAATCCATCACAGACTTGGTCTTAATGCCCATTTCTGAAGTAAAAACATTTTTTGAAAAGCTTTCATTAAATTCCCACGACCAGGCTTTGGCCAAACGAATTTTGATTGAAATCAATAACCGATTGGACTACATGGACCGCGTAGGTTTGGGATACTTAACCTTAAATCGATTGAGTTCTACCCTTTCTGGTGGAGAGTTTCAACGTATCAAATTAGCTACTTCACTTGGCAGTGCATTGGTGGGATCTATGTATATTTTGGATGAACCTAGTATCGGCTTGCACCCTAGAGATACCCAGCGACTTATTTCTGTGCTTCAATTACTCAAAAACATGGGCAATACCGTTATTGTGGTTGAACATGAAGAGGAAGTCATGCAAGCTGCTGATCAATTAATTGACATTGGCCCGGATGCAGGTAGAAATGGAGGTACCCTGATGTTTCAAGGAACTCTAAAAGATGCTTTAGAAGAAAAAGATGTATGCTCGCATACCATCAATTTTTTAACGGGTAGAGACAAAATAGAGATTCCAAGCATCCGAAGAAAAGCTTTGGCACATATTGAAATTGTAGGCGCTAGTGAAAACAACCTAAAAAACTTAGACGTAAAAATCCCATTAGGTATTTTATCGGTGGTAACAGGCGTTTCCGGATCCGGAAAATCAACCTTAATCAGGAAAATATTATACCCAGCACTTTTAAGAAATTTAAACTTAGGGGCTGAAGAAACGGGCAGATTTAAAGAAATACGGGGTAGTTTGAATAAAATTTCTCAAGTGGAAATGGTAGACCAGCAACCGATTGGTAAATCGTCTCGCTCCAACCCAATCACGTACATAAAAGCCTATGATGCAATTCGTGCGTTATTTGCCGACCAAGCCATTGCCAAAAACAGAGGCTATAAACCGGCACATTTTTCCTTCAATGTGGAAGGGGGAAGATGCGAAACTTGCCAAGGTGAAGGTGAAATAACGATAGAAATGCAATTTATGGCAGACATTCGCTTAACCTGCGAATCTTGTCAGGGACATCGTTTCAAACAAGAAATCCTAGACGTTAAATTTCAAGATAAGCACATTGCCGACATTCTAGAAATGACCGTTGAAGAAAGCATCGAATTCTTTAAATTAGGTCAAACTAAAATTGCAGAAAAAATTGACCCTTTGAATCAAGTAGGTTTAGGGTATGTAAAATTAGGACAATCTTCCAATTCCCTTTCTGGCGGTGAAGCACAACGTGTAAAACTAGCGAGTTTCTTGGGCAAGGGAAATGCAAACAAAGGAAAAACACTATTTATCTTTGATGAGCCAACAACGGGTTTACACTTTCACGACATCAAAAAGCTACTAAAAGCCCTCAATGATTTGGTAGAGCAGGGCGATTCGGTGGTCATCATTGAGCACAACATGGAAGTGATTAAATGTGCAGACCACATCATAGATTTAGGTCCTGAAGGAGGAAACAAAGGAGGGAATATTTGTTTTGAAGGTACGCCAGAAGAAATGGTTACGTTAAAAAACAACCCCACTGCCGAGTATTTAAAAGAAAAAATCAAAGGATAATTGTACTTTTGTCTATGCAAGAAACTGCCGGTCTTCCATTAAACGATATTTTAATTCAAATCACGCAAGGTTTTTCGTACATCCTTCCTGAGATTATTTGTTTAATTTGGATTATAGTTGGCATATTCGCTGAATTATTTTTGCACTCCAAAACCCAAAAATTTTCCTCTTCTTGGCGATACTTTATTGCTCAAATTGGACTAGGATTGGCGCTTTTATTAGCCTTCCAACGGATGTATTTAGGGCTTCAAGGTTTTGTTAGTTTTCAATTATTTGCCGTAAACCCAACTAGCAACATCCTCAATGTTGTGGTTTTGGTAATGGGTTTATTGCTCTTAATTTTAAACCAAACCCAACAAAAATCCTTTTCTAATGAAGAAAAAATAGGATTTTTGAGTGTTTTGAGCGGAGCACTATTAACCAGTGTTTCCTATCATTGGTTGAGTATTTACCTTAGTTTAGAACTAATGTCGCTAGGAACTTATCTTTTAGTTGGCATCCGGAAAGATGAAAATGGGGTTAGAGCCAGCCTGCCTTATGTATTATTTGGTATGGCAACATCTGCGATCTTCTTATACGGAGTTTCCCTCGTTTATGGTATGAGTGGCACATTTGCCTTGGAAGGAGATGCGATGGTGCGTGCATTAAGTTCTCAAAATCCTTGGTTAGTTGGAACCGCATTGGCTTTGGTTGGTTCCGGCATTTTATTCAAAATGACCTGGGCACCCTTTCATCCGTGGAATCCAGATGCATTGGAAACCCTGCCCGGCTCATGGATGTCGTGGATGAGCATTGCCCCAAAAATTGCAGTAGCAGGCTTAGGACTTCGCATCATACATCTTTTTCCTCCTCAAACGCTGAATGTAGTAGCTATTTTAGCCATTGTAACATTGCTTGTAGGTAATTTTGGCGCCTTAACCCAAACCAACACCAAACGACTTTTAGCCTATTCATCCATAGCACACAGCGGATTTATGGCCATGATTTGGCTATTTAACTATACCGAAGGAAGTCAGGCCTTAATCATGTATTCCATTTTATACAGCTTAAGCACATTATTGGTATTCTACCTTTGCGACAATGGTTCAAACACTATTGTCAAAAACGATTTAGATCAATTTGCTGGTTTAGGAAAAACAAAACCATGGTATGGAATATCTTTATTGTTAGGATTTTTAGCCTTAACAGGACTTCCACCTCTTGGGACTTTTTGGGCAAAATTAAATTACTTTGGCTTACTCTGGAGTACCTATCAATTCACTCAATTAAAATCGATATTGGCTTTGTTAATTGTTTCCCTATTTACAACAGCTGTTTCTTTGGTATTTTACCTAAAAATACCCTTTCAATTGTATTTCAAAGAAGCATCAAGTAGCACAAATCCAATAATTTCTATTCATAAAAATGCGTGGATTGTCGGACTCATCGGACTTGTACTTTTCTTTGCATTCTTTTTTCCAGATTTCTTTAGAGCTTAAACTTAATTCCTTAATTTTGTGTTAGGACTTTACATTTATCTTCTTCATTATGTCAGATTCGATTAAACACGAATGTGGTATTGCACTCATCAGACTGCGAAAACCTTTCCAATATTATTTGGACAAATACAAAACCCCAACTTACGGACTTGGCAAATTGTATTTGATGATGGAAAAACAAGTCAATAGAGGACAAGATGGAGCAGGTGTTGCAAACATCAAAATAAATGTAAATCCAGGAAGTAGATATATCTCAAGATACCGCTCAGTAGAGCCTCAAGCAGTAGCCGATATTTTCGGAAAAATCAACAAAAAGTTCAGAAAAGCCCTAAAAACGGCTAAAGAAACCAAACGCGAAACAGGAATAGATTACACACATGATGCAGATTGGTGGCAAGAAAATGTGGCATTCACCGGTGAGGTTTTATTAGGTCATTTGCGCTACGGAACACATGGTCAAAACGAAATTGAAAACTGTCACCCAATGCTTCGCCAAAACAATTGGAGAAGTAGAAATTTGGTAATGGCAGGAAACTTCAACATGACGAATGTTGATGAACTTTTTGATAAATTAGTTTCCTTGGGTCAGCATCCAAAAGAAAAAGTGGATACCGTTACCGTGATGGAAAAAATTGGTCACTTTTTAGATGAGGAAAACCAAAGACATTTTGCACAAAACAAAGATTTGTATAGCAACGTTGAGATGTCAGAAGTACTTGCAGAAAAGATCGACTTAAAGCGTGTATTAGAGCGTTCTTGCAAAGATTTTGATGGTGGATATGCGATGGTTGGAATGACAGGTTATGGAGCTTCCTTTGTGGCAAGAGACCCTGCAGGTATTCGTCCTGCCTATTATTATGCTGATGAAGAAGTAGTGGTGGTGGCGTCAGAAAAACAGGCTATTAAAACCAGTTTCAATTGTGCTTATGACCAAATTAAAGAAATTACTCCTGGTCATGCATTAATCATTGACAAAAGTGGGGATTTCTCGGAAGAGCCATTTATAGATCGGTTGGAACAAAAATCTTGTTCATTCGAAAGAATTTATTTCTCAAGAGGTTCGGACCCAGATATTTACAATGAAAGAAAAGAATTAGGCCGTTTGGTGATTCCTCAAATTTTGGAGGAAGTAAACAACGACTTAAAACATACGGTGTTTTCATACATCCCCAACACAGCAGAGACTGCCTTTTTAGGCATGCTAGACGGCTTGGAAAACGAGTTGGCCAAACAACGCAAAAAGGCCATCATGGAAGGCGTTTTATTCGAAAAAGATTTGGATGAATTGTTAACCTTCCGTCCGAGAGTTGAAAAATTGATTGCGAAAGATGTAAAGGTTAGAACCTTCATTACCAATGATGCACAGCGCGACGACATGGTTTCGCACGTGTACGACACTACCTATGAGGTCATTCAAAAGAATGTAGACTCAGTTGTCTTAATTGATGATTCTATTGTTCGTGGAACTACTTTAGAAAAGAGTATTTTACAATTATTAGATAAACTTTCTCCAAAGAAAATCGTCATTGTTTCTTCTGCACCACAGATTCGTTATCCCGATTGTTACGGCATAGACATGTCGAAAATGAAGGAATTTGTAGCATTCCGTGCAGCATTAGAATTGTTACAAGAACGTGGCATGGAAAATATTTTGGACGAAGTAAATCTCCGTTGTTTGAATGCTATCGAAAACGGAACAGCTGATCAGGAAAACTTTGTAAAAGCCATTTATGCGCCATTTACAGATGATGAAATATCCAATAAAATCGCTGAGATTGTGAAGCCTAAGAATTTGAAAGCTGCGTTGGCCATTGTATATCAAACGGTAGATAATTTGCATAAGGCTTGTCCGAATCATTTAGGCGATTGGTATTTCACGGGCGACTTCCCTACTCCTGGTGGAAACAAGGTTGTAAACAAATCTTTTGTCAACTTCATGAAAGGAGTTGAGGTTAGAGCGTATTAGTAAACAACCAAAACCGCCCCATTTTCTGTCATTAGTCCCTTCTGTGGAAAATCCAGCGACTCATATTCTATGACCCATGCGTAAGTATCTTGTGGAACAAGTTTGCCTTGATAGGTGCCATCCCAGCCGTTTGAAGGCAATTCCATTTCAAAAGTTGATTTCACAAATTCAACAGGGTCATAATCTTTCTGGTAAAGTAGAATTCCCCAACGATTAAACACCTTAAAGGATTTAATGATCGTTCTATTTCTGTTATAGGTTCGAAACGTATTGGGAATATAGGTTGGCTTATCCAAAAAATCTTTTGTGGGCCAATTCCATTGAGGATAAAAAGTAGCAGGTTTAACTCCATTTAAATTGGGCCTAAAAACTGTGGGAGCAATAACCTTGGCATTACATTTATCATCCACAACAAATTCTCTCACCAATCTACAGCTATCATTGTCGGTAATTACAACATTGTATCTACCATCTCTATCAATATCTATAAAGTTTTTTATAAAGTTTGTGGGGTGGTCGCTCGGAATGGGATTAACTATATTTCCAGGCTGGGTTATTGTCCAAGCAAAACTTAGGTTTTGGGCATTTGGGAAAATGTCGAGTTTCTTTAAAGGGAATGGGTCATCCATGCAGATATTCCAATTATTCTGCGGTGGCAAATCGTTTTCTGTATAAAATTTCACCAGGGTACTTGATTTATCTGAACAACCCGTTGCTGGGTCTTTTATTTCCAAGGTATAATTTCCTGCACCGGAAGGAAATGGAATAGTAAGACTTGGAGTCGTTGTATTATTACTCCAATTATAAGAAATTGGAAAATCTCCTGGAACAAGTAAATCATTTGGTGGAACTGTAGGAACTGAGGTAGCTGCACTTAAAACAGGGATTGGGGTAATAGTATAATTTGGGAAATTACACGATGGACTATTTCCAAAATTTGCAGATCGTATGATATCAATTTGATTTTTTAATTTAAATGGGCGAAGGATTTGAATAAAAAAAACTTGGGCGTCAAGCACATAATCAGTAACACAATTATTAGTAACCTTTGCCACTAATACATAATAACCCGATTTAGTAGGGTCTAAATTAAAATCATAATTTGAAGTACTATTTATATCTATTATTGAAGAGCCTAGAGTAGTCATTGATATAGCTGCAGCATTATTTACTTCTTTTTGACCATTATTATTTAAAACATCCTTTAACATTTTAACATAATTTTTTCCGAAATAATACAACTCCCACTTGACAGATGTATTTTTATTTTTTTCACACAAGTCCTTATCCATTTTAAAGGAATAAGACAATCCTTTGCACTCCATACTTAAACTCGGCGGCCCGCCATCCTGATTATTTGATGTTACATTATTCGGCAGTCCTAAACCTAAACCAACTGGCAAAATGAGTGGATCAAAATAATTTAAACCAGCAGTTGTAGCGGATCCAGCATTATAAATCCGTGTATTTGGTTTATCAATTGAAAAAAAATGTTTTTCTCCGTTCCTTGAAGCATATAATTTTGTACCCCTTGCAGGATCTAATTGAATAGCACCAATTTTTCCTGGTGTGGACATAACATGTTTATTTGAAGCTATTACATTTGTAGTGTCAAGTAAAAATTGTAGAACATCTGAGCCACCCATTGGTTTATTGACTGAAACATAAAGTAATCTTGCATCAGGTGAAAAACAAACACCATTAACCTCCCCTCCTGAAATCGGAATATCTATTATTGTAGAATTATTTCCAACATCCATAACTTTGACTTTACCGGGTGGAAGAGCAATTGCTATCTTTGAATTGTCCTTTGACACATTCATATTCCCCAATTCCGCACCAACTATTGGGGAATTAATAGTTGTGATTGATTCTTTTGAAATCCCAGTTTCGTCTATTGAAAAATTTATTAATTTTTCACTGTTTTCACTAAGCGCATATAATTCGTAGCCTTTTGAGGTTGCAATGACACTTATTTTTTGCGATACTGCATAATTTAAAAGTAAATTGTCGTATTGAGGTTGATTCAGTAGGCCACCATGACCATTGTTTAGGGATAAATCAATCGTATGGAAAAACAACTTATTCTCTCCCCCAACTATTGAGGTTGTAATTAAATAATAAATTGAATTACATCCTTTACAATTCTTTTTAGGAATAATAGAAACCCCATTTGACATATTTATATCTCCATCAATTACCTCTCCAATTTTATTATTTTGATTATCATAAATTACTTTCCCGTTAGAATTTAATCCTCCAATTAAATAATTAGCCCCCTTGTTATTAATGGAATAATAGGCAACATTAGAGGGAGCAATATATGGTCCAGTGGCTGAATAAGGAGGCCGTCCATCCGTTGGAAAAATAACTTTTACATTATTACCTAAATCCCATTGAGGACAATTCACACAATTTAAAGGACTACTTCCACCAATGCCTGTAGGAACTAATGGTTTATTCGGATAACTACCACAAATCTTCACTTTACTTTTTGCTTCAATATAACAATTAGATAAATCACCATTTTCAAAAATCTTTACAGAATAGCATCCTTCTTTTTCTACTGTGATTTGAGAAAGACTTTCCCCATTTGGGAACCATCGAAAACTATGATTTGTATTATTATAAGCAGAAGGAACTGCCAAGGTAACTGTATTGGGACTTGTACCAGAACATAATTCCTTTAGGGTGTCGGCTTGATTATCATTTAAATAGATTTCACTGGAAATACCCCCAATATAAACAAGAGTATTTAATACAGTTATTGCCCCACTACTATTAATCACCACACTAGCATTAAAAGTACCTTTTGAGGTGAATTCATGTTTTAAAGATGAAATATTTGTTTGAGGAGCATAGGCCTGTGAATTGATGGTCCAAGTAAAGGTAGTACCTGTTGAAAATGGAGTAATTGATTTTACCTCTAAAACAGTATTTGTTTTTGAATTACAAGCATCCAAACAATTGTTTCTATAAACTATTGACTGCCCACTAACACTCCCTACCACCAGCAAAAATCCCAATAAAAAAAAGGTAAATTTTGTCATTCTTAGGCAATTCAAAATTGAAAAATTATATTCCAAATTACTACAAATTATTGATTTTAAGAAAATAAGGCGTAAATTGCTGGGCTTTGGCCTACAAATGAAGAGAATTTTAACCATATTATTTTCGACAATCCTGCTTGCATCCGCAACTCAAGTTGCTCATGCACAAGACCCCCAATTGTCGCAATTCTATGCCTCTCCTTTGCTCATTTCTCCAGCCTTTGCGGGTATCAACAATACCAGTAAAATCCATTTCATCCATAGAAATCAATGGCCAAATTTAAGTGCAAATTACCAATATTCCGCCATTAGTGCAGAATTGGCATTGCCAGAGAATAATGCAGGCCTAGGACTCGTATTGAGCAATGATGTGCAATTTTCCAACCTAAGAACTACCACTTTGGCAGGGCAATATGCATACCATCTGACTGTTTCAGAAGACCAATTCGTATCATTTGGTTTACAAGCAGCCTATGTAAATAAAGGATTAGACCTAAGTAATCTGATTTGGTCGAACCAAATGTTAGATGTTCTTACCGGCAACAGAGGAGCAACAATTGCACCAGATCCTATAATTTCAAATTTAATTCCCAATAAACACTACATAGATTTAGGTGTAGGTACCATGATCAATAGAGGAAATTCTTGGTTGGGACTTTCTGTAGATCACCTAAACAAACCCGACAAATCTTTGTTCCAAAACACCGGCATACCCAATTTTTTACCTATGAAATATTCTTTACAATTAGGTACAAAAATTATGTTAGAAGATCCTTATTATTCAACAGGAACTGTTGAAAACATGAAAAATGAGAAAAGTTTTTCACCTGTACTTCATTTCAAAAAACAAGGAGATTACGAGCAAATGGATTTGGGTGCGTATTTTACCTACTCTCCACTTACCCTTGGAGTTTGGTACCGAGGACTACCCTATAAAAAAGATATTCAAAACAAATTTGGCAGTAGTGAATCTATTGTATTACTCTTGGGTTACCACAAAGACAACTTTTCTGTCGGATATTCTTACGACACCACAATTTCATCGCTTGGTCCATCCAGCGGTGGTGCCCATGAATTATCCCTAAGCTACACCTTTGATTTCTTTGGAGACGCTAAAAAAGCCTTACGAAATAAATTATTTCAGAGGGGGTATGTGTGTCCGAGGCTTTAATAAAGTGAACAGAGTGAGCTAGTGAGCAGAGTGAGCCGGTGAACAAGTGAGCTAGTGAGGAAGTTAGCCAATGAGTGGGTGTACAAGAAAGTCAGTATGTGAATGGGTAAGTAAAATTGAAGCAATATTAAAGTGCAAAATTCCTTATTTGAGTTACTAGCTCACTAGGTAACTAGCTCACTAGCTCACTAGCTCACTCTGCTCACTGGCTAACTGGCTAACTGGCTCACTGGCTCACTTTGCAAACAAAAACCCAAAATACCTTGCCCCTTTCTTCGTATGCACCTCATGATGCACATAATGGGCTTTTGTGATTTTATTCAAGTAGGCATTTTTGCTTTTAAATTTAATTTTAATGCGACGGTGAACAATTACATCGTGAAATAGAAAATAACAAATTCCATAAAGTGTCACACCAATTCCCATCCAAAAAAGGAAGCTTAAATTGGGATTCAGATCTCCCACCACGATTAAAATCGTAGCAAATAATCCAAATCCGACTGAGAACAAATCATTTTTTTCAAATACATTTTTATGATGTACATGATGCGACTCATGCCATCTCCACATAAATCCATGCATGATATACTTATGAATCACCCAAGCTGCGCCTTCCATGGAGATGAATGTGAGTAAAGTAATTAGTACGGGGAAAAACATGATAAGTTGAAAGTTGAAAGTGGAAAGTTGAAAGTTGAAAACAAAAATAATCATAAACTATTAAACTGCCATAACCCATAACCCATAACCCATAACCCATAACTCATAATTCAAAAACTTTCCACTTTCCACTTTCCACTTTCCACTTTTTAGTATCTTTGTAGTTATGATTGATAAGAATTACGCCCCGCAAGAAATAGAAAACAAATGGTATGCATTTTGGATGGAGAACAAACTTTTTGCTTCCAAACCTAATCCAAATAAAGAACCTTACAGTATCGTAATTCCACCACCCAATGTAACAGGTGTGTTGCACATGGGACACATGTTGAACAATACCATTCAAGACGTTCTAATTAGAAAGGCGCGTATGGAAGGCAAGGAAGCATGTTGGGTACCCGGAACCGACCATGCATCTATTGCAACTGAAGCAAAAGTGGTGGCTATGCTAAAAGAAAAAGGAATCGAGAAAAAAGATATTTCTCGTGAAGAATTCCTTTCACATGCATTCGAATGGAAAGAAAAATACGGAGGAATAATTCTTGAACAATTGAAAAAATTAGGTGCTTCCTGCGACTGGGATCGTACGCGATTCACAATGGAGCCCAAATTATACCAAGCTGTAATTGATACGTTTGTTCGTTTATACAACAAAGGTTTAATATATCGTGGCGTTCGAATGGTCAATTGGGATCCACAAGGAAAAACAGCCTTGTCTGACGAAGAGGTAATCTACAAAGATGTACAAGCAAAATTGTTCCATATCCAATATCCACTTTCTGATGGATCTGGCTCTGTAACTATTGCAACAACGCGTCCGGAAACTATCATGGCCGACTCCGCCATCTGTGTGAATCCTGCCGATGAAAGATATCTACACTTGCATGGCAAAAAAGTAAAAATCCCTTTAATAGATCGTGAAATTAGCATCATTCCTGATGAATATGTAAGTTTAGAATTTGGAACTGGTTGTTTAAAAGTTACACCTGCCCACGATTTGAATGACTACGAATTAGGTTTAAAACATAAATTACCAGTAATCGACATTTTAAACGATGACGGAACCTTAAACGAAAAGGCGCAAATTTATGTAGGCGTTGACCGTTTTGAGGCAAGAAAAAGAATTGTCAAAGAATTGAACGAAAAAGGGTTTTTAGTTCAAACAGAAGAATACAAATCAACTGTTGGAACTTCAGAAAGAACAGGTGCTGTAATTGAACCCAAACTTTCCTTGCAATGGTTCCTTAAAATGGAGGATTTGGCAAAACCAGCTTTGGAAAATGTCATGAACGACAACATCCAATTGGTGCCTGCTAAATTCAAAAATACCTATCGCTCTTGGATGGAAAATGTGAGAGATTGGTGTATTTCTCGACAATTGTGGTGGGGACAACAAATTCCAGCATTTTATTTACAAGACGGCACGGTAATTGTTGCAAGCGACAAAAAAGAAGCCTTAAAAATTGCGCGTGAAAAATACCAATTATTTGCCTTAGTAGAAGACGATTTAACACAAGATCCAGACGTTTTAGACACCTGGTTCTCTTCTTGGTTATGGCCAATTTCTGTATTTGATGGCATTGAAAATCCAGAAAATGAGGAAATATCTTATTATTACCCAACCAACGATTTAGTTACAGGTCCAGATATTTTATTCTTCTGGGTTGCCCGAATGATCATGGCGGGATATGAGTGGAGAGGGGAATTACCTTTTAGAAATGTTTATTTAACGGGTATTGTGAGAGATAAATTGGGCCGAAAAATGTCCAAATCTTTAGGAAATAGCCCTGACCCTTTGGATTTAATTGAACAATTTGGGGCTGATGGAGTTCGTTCTGGACTTTTATTTTCTGCACCTGCAGGAAATGATTTATTGTTCGACGAAAAGCTTTGCGAGCAAGGCAGAAACTTCTCCAACAAAATCTGGAATGCCTTCCGATTGGTAAAAGGACTACAAATTGAAGAGGGAAATAATTTACCTGAGCATACCTTAGCCATTGAATGGTTCCAATCGAAATTCAACCAAACATTGGTGGAAATCCAAGACCATTTTAGCAAATTTAGAATTTCTGATGCTATTTTGGCCATCTACAATTTAATTTGGGACGATTTTTGCGGCAAGTATTTAGAGATTATTAAACCTGCATACCAAAGCCCAATCAGAAAGGAAACGCTAGAGGCAACCTTGAATATATTCGACCAATTAATGCGTTTATTGCATCCATACATGCCATTTATCACAGAAGAAATCTGGCAAAACATGGAAGAAAGAAAAGCGGGAGAAAGTATTTGTAGAGCTGAATTCCCAAAAGGAGGGCCATCAAACACCGGCCTTTTGTCACAATTTGAACAACTATTTGAAATCATTTCAAAGGTTCGGGAAATCAGAAACACGAAACAACTTTCGCCAAAATTGGCCTTGGCATTATATATCAAAACAAGTAATGCATCTCAATATGCTGCCATTGAACCAATTTTAATCAAATTGGCTAATTTGGAAAATGTTCAATTCACTGATAATGTAGTTTCAGATGCACAAACATTTGTAGTAAAAGCAGATCAGTTTTTTGTTCCTTTGGAATTAAACCAAGATCCGGCAGAGGTTAAGGCAGAGGCTGAAAAAGAATTAGGCTATTTGGAAGGATTTAAAAAATCTGTAGAGGCTAAATTAGCAAACGAACGATTTGTCCAAAATGCAAAGGCGGATTTAGTGGAGAGAGAAAGACAGAAATTAGCAGATGCTGTAAACAAAATAAAATCTTTGAAAGAAATTTTGGAAAAACTGGCTTAATGAAAATTAAAATAATTTTTATTGGGGTATTTTTAATCGGCCTAGCAGGTATATTTTCTTGTAATGAAAACAAGAAAAATACCATTGAAAATCCTGAAGTAAAAATCAAATTAGATGTATTTCATTTAGAAGAGGAATTTTTTGCTGCAAAATCTGTTGAAAGAATTGATTCAATTCTCTTTGAAAATTCAGATGTTTTGGAATTATATTTTAATACGCCAAAAGCCCAAAGAAAATCTTTAGCCAATGCCCTTTTCAACATTTATCAAAATAAAGATTTTAAAGACTTTTACAGTCAATCTAAACAAAAAGATTTTTTTGGCACAAATCAATGGCAAATTCAATTAGAAAATGCCTTCAACAAATTGGTGCAATTATATCCAAATATACCTGCACCAACCATCAAAACAGTATTTACGGGCTTTGGTGGAGCAGGACAATTCCCAGCACAACATTTAGTAGTTTCTGACACACTGATTATTATTGGATTAGATTATTTCATGGGTTCAAAAGGTAAATACATTGCTCCAGAGTTATACGATTACCAAGTAAAACGATTAGAACCCAACGGTTTAGCGGGACAAATTTTATTACAATATTCTTCGCTTGTTAATAAACACCAGGATGCAAACAGAACACTTTTAAGTGATATCATCTGGTACGGGAAGGCCCTATATTTTACAAAAAATCTAATACCTGAAATTCCAGATAGTACGTTATTTGGATACACAAGCAAAGAATTGTCCGAAGTAAATCAATTCCAAAACCAAATTTGGGAACATTTTATAGGCAATTCCTTGTTGTACAAAAGTGACTCTTACACAAAAACAAAATATGTAGGAGAAAGACCCAAAACACCTGAAATTGGACCTTCTTGTCCAGGATCTATTGGTCGATGGCTAGGTTATACAATTGTTGACCACTATCAAAAAAATAACACAGGTAAAAAATTAAGCGACCTCATGAAAATGGATGATGCTCAAAAGATTTTACAAGAATCAGGGTATCGGGGGAAGTCGGAAGAAAATAAATAACATGGCAAAAAGGCATGAAAGTTTTGGCGCAGGAGTTGATGCCAAAGATAAGATAAAGGTTAGTAAAGAAGGTATTTTAAAAGCCTTAAAAATCTATCGATTCGTATTACCTTACAAATGGACCTTTGTTTCGGGTATCATTTTTCTTGTTTTATCGAATTTAACTACTTTAAGTTTCCCACTTTTGATTGGAGAAATGACCAAGGTAATTGAAGGAAAATCCAACTACGACATAAATACTGTTACCTTATTTTTTATCAGTATTTTAGTTGTTCAGGCTGTTTTATCTTTTTTCAGAATATTTACCTTCACAAGAGTAAGTGAATGGGCTATGCGAGATATGCGTCAGGCTTTGTACGGGAAAATTATAACCTTACCAATATTTCATTTTGAAAAGCGTCGTGTAGGGGAATTAATGAGTAGAATTACATCTGACATCACTCAATTACAAGATGTTTTATCGATCACACTTGCAGAGTTCTTTAGGCAATTATTTACTTTGGTTGGAGGAGTTGCCCTCATCACCTATTTATCGTGGAAACTTACCTTGTTTATGCTTTGTACATTTCCATTTTTGGTTTTAGCTGCCATTATTTTTGGTAAATACATTCGTAAAATTTCCAAAAAATCACAAGATGAATTAGCGTATACCAATATTATAGTTGAAGAGACCTTACAGTCGATAACAGCTGTAAAAGCCTTTACCAATGAACGTTGGGAGGTAAACAGATACACAAATTCCTTACAAAAAGTAGTACAACAAGCATTATTGGCTGCAACATTTAGAGGAGGATTCGTAAGTTTTATCATCTTTGCCTTATTTGGTGGAATTGTGGCGGTGGTTTGGTTTGGGGCTAGATTAGTAGCAAATGGAGACATTATTTTAGCAGATTTATTAACCTTTATTTTTTACACAGCCTTCATTGGAGGTTCAGTTGGAGGATTAGGTGATATTTATGCACAATTACAAAAAACTATTGGTGCATCTGAGAGAATATTAGAAATCTTAAATGATCCTTCAGAAATTGAATTGGAAAACAATAAATCCATTGAAACCCCTTTATTTGGAACCATAGAATTAAAAGATTTACATTTTACCTACCCAAGTAGAAAAGAATTAGAAATATTAAAGGGAATTAATTTTACCATTCAACCTGGTCAGAAAATAGCAATTGTTGGACCATCTGGAACCGGAAAATCAACATTAGCACAATTATTAATGCGTTTTTACGAACCAAGCACAGGAGGAATATACTTAAATGGGAAAAATATAACTGATTTACCTGTAGAATCATGGAGAAAATTAGTAGCCATGGTACCGCAAGAGGTCTTATTATTTGGTGGGAGTATTCGAGAAAATATTGGATATGGCAATCCCAATGCAAGTCAGGAAGAAATAGAAAAAGCAGCCGAATTGGCCTTTGCAAAAGATTTTATTGAGGCCTTTCCTGAAAAGTGGGATACATTGGTAGGAGAAAGAGGAGTGAAATTATCTGGTGGACAACGTCAACGGATTGCAATTGCTAGAGCTATCTTAAAAGATCCTAAATTTTTATTATTAGATGAAGCTACAAGTGCTCTCGATTCGGAATCAGAAAAATGGGTTCAGAGTGCCTTAGAGGAATTAATGAAAAACAGAACATCAGTAATCATTGCTCACCGACTTTCAACCATCAGAAGCGCAGATATAATACTTGTAATGCAAGAAGGGAAGATAGTTGAAATGGGAAATCATGAAACTTTAATTGCAAAAAAATCAGGAGTTTACCAAAAAATGGTAAAATTGCAAGGAAATCAAATTATAGAATCAGTTGACAACAATTAAAGTAAAATTAGAGAAATTCAAATTGCGAACTACTCCTTGTAGGGAGGAAGTGCTACAATTATTTGAATTGAATCATTTTGCACAGAGTCAAGGAGAAATTGAATCTGAATTAGCGAACCAATTCGATCGAGTTACTATTTACAGAACCTTAAAAAGTTTTTTAAGTTCAGGATTAATCCACAAAGTATTAGATGATGAAGGAGGAGTAAAATATGCTCTTTGTAAAGAACTATGTCATCATCAAGAAGGAGCTCACCATCAACATGACCACGTACATTTTAAATGCATTCAATGTGGCCAGACAACTTGTTTAGAGATAGAAATACCTAAAATCAATTTACCTGAAGGGTATATTAAACAAGAGAGTAATTTATTGATACAGGGAAAGTGTTTTGGATGTAATTATGAGTTATGAGTTATGGGTTATGGGTTATGAATTTCTTAGATACTCAGATTCCCCGATTCCTCAATTCTCCGATTCCTCAATTCACCTATTCCTCAATTCTCCGATTCCTCAATTCTCCGATTCCTCAATTCCTCGATTCTATAAACACAAAAAGCCAACCCTTTCGGATTGGCCTTGAATAATACTTTGGAGCTTACTTACTTTCCCGGGTTTGATCCCAG
>NZ_SACY01000004.1 GCF_004005965.1 Sandaracinomonas limnophila
ACTTGCATGTATTAGGCCTGCCGCTAGCGTTCATCCTGAGCCAGGATCAAACTCTCCATTGTAAATAATCTTACGGATTCATTTGACTTGCTCTTATAATTAAAATAAGAATTGTCTATCCAATCTTGTTTAGAATGCTACAATTAAATCTTACCCTCTTCGTTTACATCCAAAGAGTAAAATCGTCTACTTCTATCAACACTTCAAAGAACGTTTTATCTGCTAAATTCTATTTTTCAAAAATCCTTTAGATAAGTGCCGCTAAATTCGTCTATCTAGCCTTTTTCCCGATTCCATGCTCCCTATGTCGCTGAATCGGAGTGCAAAGATTACCCTTTTTTTTTCTTATTCCAAATTACCCCCTAAAAAAAATTGAAGTTTTTTTAACCCTTTTTTCTAATTACTTGAAAATTAAACAACTAAGAACTGGTGAACTGGAGAATTGAGGAATTGGAGAATATGAGAATTGAGGAATATAGGAAAAGAAGAATATAGGAATTGAAGAATTAAAATTCTAAAGTTCTTCAGTTCTTATATTCCTATATTCTTCTATTTATTCTTCAATTCCTAATTTCCCAAAAACGGATATCTGTAATCTTCCGGACTAACAAAAACCTCTTTAATAGTTCTTGGAGAAACCCAACGTAACAAATTTAAATAGGAACCTGCCTTATCGTTTGTTCCTGATGCACGTGCCCCGCCAAATGGCTGTTGCCCAACAACTGCTCCAGTACATTTATCGTTTAAATATAGGTTGCCAGCTGCGTTTTCTAAAACTTTTGCTGCTTCGGAAAGTGCATAAACATCTTGAGAGAATATCGCCCCAGTCAAGGCATAGGCAGATGTACTATCAACAAGCTGCAGGGTCTTCTCCCATTCTGAATCTTCGTAAACATAAATTGTCAATACAGGTCCAAAAATCTCCTCTTCCATTGTTACAAAATGAGGATCATCCGTTACAAAAACGGTAGGCTCAACAAAATACCCCTTAGAATCGTCGTAATTCCCTCCCGCAACCAACTCAACCCCACTTGATTTTTTAGCTAAATCTATATAACCTGTTATTTTCGCAAAGGCTCTTGCATCAATCACCGCATTAAAAAAGTTTCCAAAATCTTCTGTTCCTCCCATTTTAATTGTAGCCAATTCTTTAATCAACAATTCTTTCGTTGCCGACCAAATAGATTTCGGGATATATGCTCGTGATGCCGCAGAACATTTTTGTCCCTGGTATTCAAATGCCCCTCTAATCAATGCCGTAACCAATGCTGGTACATTAGCAGAAGGATGAGCAATTACAAAATCTTTTCCACCTGTTTCTCCTACGATACGCGGATAGGATTTATAGTTCGATATATTATTTCCAATTTTTTGCCAAATCAATTGAAACACTTTTGTAGAACCAGTAAAATGGATTCCAGCAAAATCTTTGTGCCCAAAAACAACATCTCCTGCCTCAGGTCCATCAGCGAAAACCAAATTAATAACTCCTTTTGGCAAACCTGCCTCTTCCAAAATTTTCATCAACAAATCTGCTGAATAAATCTGCTGTGGGGAGGGTTTCCAAACAACTGTATTTCCCATTAATGCAGGTGCCGCTGGCAAATTTCCTGCAATTGCAGTAAAATTGAAGGGTGTTAATGCATATATAAAACCTTCTAAGGGTCTATATTCAACACGATTCCAAACGCCTGGTGATGAAATTGGCTGATCTGCGTAAATCTGTGTGGCATAGTGCACATTAAATCGTAAAAAATCTACCCACTCACAAGCCGCATCTATTTCTGCTTGATAAACACTTTTCGACTGCCCTAACATCGTTCGAGCGTTCAATTCCATTCTATATTTCGTTGCAGAAAGATCTGCTGCCTTCAAAAATATTGCTGCACGTTTTTCCCAAGATAAGGAGGCCCATTCTTTACGTGCCGACAAAGCTGAATCTATTGCATCTTGAATTTCTTTTTTCCCACCTTCATAATAGTATCCTAATACATGTTTATGATCATGAGGAGGATTCATTGCTATTTTCTTGTCGCCTCGTACATCTTTTCCATTGATACGCATGGAAACCTCAATTTCCTGAGCTCGCAATTCCTTAATTTTGTTGGCTAATTGCTCCCTTTCCTTTGTTCCTGGAGCGTAGGAAAATATTGGTTCGTTAATAGGATTTGGCACTTGAAAAAATCCAGTTGACATAGTATTATTTATTTGAAGTGTATTGAACCACAAAGGTACATTTTTTTAAATTATTTCTGACTCTCAAAATCTAAATAGGGTCGAAGACGCTCCCAAACCTTACTATCAATCAATTTAATTCCAATTAGTTCCTCCCAATTTTGCACTGACCCGTGCTGTTTTCGATAAGCTAAAAACAGCTTTGCTTGTGGATAGGGAAGATATGGATGTCGAAATTCTTTCCATTCCAATTTATTAACTTGAAATTTTCGATATATACCTTTACCCAAAATCAATCTTCTTTGATTTTCCTTCACCCATAGAGAGTCCAATCCATACACCTCCTTTAGTTGATCTATGGAAAAAAAACCTCCTAATTTGTCGCGAAACATTAAAATTCGATGTGCAAAGCTTGGACCAATTCCTTTCATTCCCACCCAAGTAATAGAATCAGCCTGATTAATATCAACTTTTTTTAGAATTTCAGGTCCAGCCCTTTTCCAAAATACTGACTTTTTAGACCCCAAAGGTTTATTTTTATAAAAGGTTCTGTATTCAAAATTCCTAAATTTCAATTTCGCATATCCATCTTTTCGCCTTTTCTTCGATTCCAACTCTGACACGTATTTATCCAAAAATTTGGGCTCAAACTTTTGAACGGAAAGTGGTTCTATTTGTTCGTTCCAAAACCATTTCAAACCTTTACTAAGTAAAATCAAAATAATCAAAGAGGCAATCCCATAGATCTCCCAACTACTTAAACCAAATACAAAACGAATGAAATAATGAAAATTAGGCAGTTTCATGGGAATGGTTAGGTTTTAATCTGTGTGGTACAAAATTATAAACAACACCTCAAAATCAGTTCCAATAAACTGATAAAGAATTCCAAAAAACTAATAATTTAAACCCTTATATTTGTCGAAATCAACTTTTAACTTTTCACTTAAATATGGTTCATCCACTTTCCACCTGTCTTTGGTTCAACAACAACGCCCTCGAAGGTGCCGAGTTTTATGAACAAGTTTTTCCAGAATTTAAATGGATTTCAAAAAATCCAATGGCAGTCAATTATACCATATTAGGACATAAATTTATGAACCTTAATGGGGGGCCTGGGTTCCCAATTAATCCTTCCATTTCATTTTTTATTCAGTTAACAGATGAAAAACTACTAGAAAGTACTTGGCACAAATTAATGGAAGGAGGAATGATTATGATGGATTTCAATACCTATCCGTGGAGTAAAAAATACGGCTGGGGCTCCGATAAATTTGGTGTAAGCTGGCAATTAATGCTGGTAGAGGGCGAAAATTCCTTGGTTCCAAGTTTTATGTTTGTCCAAGAAAATGTTGGTAAAGCTGAGGAAGCTATGGATTTTTATACCTCAATTTTCCCAAATTCAGCATCATTGGCCAAAGCACGTTATGAAAAAGGAGAACAAGATGTGGAAGGTTATTTGAAATTTTCAAGAACCCAATTAAATGGAACCATCTTCGGAGCGATGGACAGCTCTATGAAACATTTGTTTTCCTTCTCTGAAGGTGTTTCATTTGTAATAGTCGTAGATACCCAAGATGAAATCGATTTTTATTGGGATAAATTGGTAGCAGGAGGAAAAGAAGGAAAGTGTGGATGGCTAAAGGACAAATATGGGGTTTCTTGGCAAATTGTCCCTTCCATTTTACCCTCATTAATGAATAATCCGGAAACTGCTCCAAAAACCATGTACAATTTTATGCAAATGACGAAGTTTATTATTGAGAAATTGTGAATTGGAGAATATAAGAATTGGAGAATATAAGAATAGGAGAATATAAGAATTGGAGAATATAGGAATTGGAGAATATAGGAATTGGAGAATATAGGAATTGGAGAATATAGGAATTGGAGAATATAGGAATTGAAGAATTGAATTAAAGGATTTTCTTAATTTCACCGATTCTTCAATTCCCCGATTCTCCGATTCTTCGATTCTTCGATTCTAATATTCCCCGATTCTTAAATTCTTCAATTCTTTAATAAAACATCCAATTTTCTCCGAAAAAAGTCTTAAAACTCACTTCTTCAGCCTTTAAGTTTGTATTATCTTTTAACCAATCCGTAACTGCCCCTTTATTACCATTAAAAAAGATGCGATGGCCCCATTGTAATTTTCGATCACCTGACTGATAAATTGGGGCATCTGCCATGTTTTCATCAAAGGTACAGCCCAACAAATAAATTTGAGCCTCGCGGTGATACCGACCTAATTTATACCCTTTATCTCCTCTAAATGAACTATTTTTGATAATCGATCGATCGCCTTCTTTAGCAGAACCATCGTGCCAAATTGCGGCCGACATGTTATGACAAATGAACTCACAATTCTCGGCTAATGCATTTCCTCTTGGACAATACATGTCCACATGGCCTTCAAACGAACAATTTTTGAAATAATACAGTCCTTTTTCCACATCCCATGGACTCACTGTATCCCCACCTCCAGAAACAAACGTGCAATTCTCAAAAGCTAATCGGGTTGCTCCGGGCATGCTTCGCATCGCAAATTGGTGCCCATCTGCTCGAACTATTTTCTCTCCCTCTTTTTCACCCTTTTCTCTAGGCAATGCATATTTTTGAACAGTTGTTACAAGCTCCTTACCTGATTCATTCAAACAGGGAATTACCTTATCCTCTTTGTTCAAAAGCCCATAATCATTGATAAAGGTAATCGACTCAATTTGAATATCATGTCCTTTGATATTTAATGTACCAGCACCATAATCATCTGGATTCGAACAACGCCACATATCACGGGCTTGTGCAAATTTTACAACAACCTTGTTTCTACTTTCTCCACGAATTTTTAAAAATGCTTTAGTACTGTCAATAAAAAGTTTTTCCTGATAAAGCCCATTTTTTATAAAAATCTCATTTCCACTTTTAGCAAATTCAATTGCCTTTTGAATTGTTTTAAAAGTGTTTTTACCTTTTGGATCTACCACTAAAATCTGATGATCCTGATTCATAAAATTAGCCATCAAGTTCGCCACCTTTTCCATCCATTGAGCATATAATAAAAAGCTATGAGGCGATTTTTCAAAAGTGTAAACCCGGGTTTTGATATGTAAATCATGCATCTTTTTTCTAAAATCCTCTCGACCCGCATGCATTCGATCTACACCACTATTAATAAATAAAACAGCAGGATCTTTTTTAGAAACATGATTCAATGCAGACGCTTCATTCCAAATTTTTGCCCCATCTTTTTTATTATACCCAAAATATTGCGTAGCTGCACTTAACTTTTTTGAATCATCTCCTTCCCCTGATTCTGGATGAATATAGGCTAATATTCCATCTAAATCTATTACTGAATGAATTTTGAAAGCTGCTGAATGTTTTCCATATAAAGTTTCGTCCCAGGTACTTCCCAACAAGGCCGCCATTTGTCCGCCAGCTGAAAATCCTGCTACTGAAATTTGATTGACATCTACATGAAACTTTTTCGATTGCTCAAACAAAAACCGCAAACCATCATGTACATCCAACATGGCTGCGGGATATAGTGCCTCAGTCGACAATCGATATTCAATCAAAAAGACCCGAAAACCTTTATCCGCTAAGGATTTAGCTAATTCCCGATGCTGACTTTTATCCCCTGTCCTCCAGCCTCCGCCATGAATAAATAGTAAGGCGGGTAAATTATGGTTTGTTTTGGAACCATAATAATCCATTTTCAATTCACGTTCACCAATTTTTTTGTAAGAAAAATTTATGACCGAATCGACTGGGTTTTGAAGCAAATGAACCCCAAGTGTTAAATCAGGAACCGCTTTTTGATCATTTTTTAAAGCATCTTGATTATTATAGGAATGGTCTCGAATACCCGTTATCCCTTGCAAATTTTGACTAAATAGGGCAAATGGTAAAATCAACAATAGCAATAATTTTTTCATAATTCACAGGTAGTATATGTTCCGAACCACTTTTTACGATTCTTGGCTATAAAAGAATAAACTTTATCCAACATACTCTTTGGAAATATCCTGAACAAACTAATTGCTTGCCAAGGACTTTTTAAATTTTTAGCAATTTGAAATATAGCATCCGATTTAACATAGATGCCTGTTTCATCCAAAAAAATAATTGAATCTATTTCTAAATATTCCGCGTGTTTTTTAAGAATTTTTTTTGCAAAATCACCCGTCAAAGATTCAAACTGAAAATCTGACGAAACAGCATTCTTTTTCACCCATTGAACCGCCCAATGGCACAAGTTACATTCGCCATCATATAACAACAGCTTCATTAATAATGAGAGGTATATTTCTCTCCAGCTAAAATTTGAATGGGTAATTTATTTTCTGCAACAGGCAATGGACAGGTTGCATATGGAGTAAATGTACAAGGAGGATTATAAGATCTGTTGAAATCCATTATGACCTCTTCTCCATTTTTAGGCATATCCACATACAAAAATCTGCCTCCGCCATAGGTTTCGTGCTTGTTGCTCGTATCTCCAAATACAATAAACAATTGGTCTCCTTCTTGCGTAGCCAATAGGGCATATTCCTTACCAGCAACATTGAAAACTACTTTCCCAGGCGATTCTTCCTCATAAACTCGACCCGTCACATCCACTATTTTTAGTTTACGACCCTTCGTCGGAACAAATTTGGCCTTCAAAACCAAATTGCTTTGAAACGGAAAATATTCAATCCCTTTGAAATTTTTCACATATTCACTTTCCAAGTCCCGCAAACGAATGGCATATTTTTCGCCTCGCTTAATGATAAACCAACGCAAGGATTGATGAACCAGCACGGGCGACTCTTTCCCTTCTTCAAAAATCAATCCTCCCGAAAATGGAACTCCTTTAACAGTAATAGTTGCGTTAGCAGGCACATCCTTTAAATAAACCTTTCCCTTTTCTAAGTAAATATTTCCCAATTTGCCTACTGAATGTTCGGTCGGAAATTGACAATCATTTCCATCTGCACCTCCAATCGTATTATTCCCGTCTTTTAACCAATACAATCCCGCCAAATTCAACCAACCTGTTTCTGAAAGTAAGCTTTTTAGTCTTTTTGCCTTCCAAATCTCAAATTCAGACTGATCAAAATTTTGGGCAAATCCTAAACTTGGAAGAAATAATACTAAAGCCAAGAAGGAAATTATAATTCTCTTCATTTTAATTATTTAAATAATTCGACAGCTGTTTAATTGATTGGGCAACTTGATGAATTTGTTCTTGCGCCTCATCAAATTGTTTTTGTTCAATGGCCTCACGAACACCTGGAACAGTTTTTACTCCGTAACCTGTATAAAATCCAGGTGCATAAAGCGTATGTTTATACCAAGGGCGTCGTGGCAAGCCTTTTACGTTTAACATTTGTTGTTCTGCTTGGTACAACTTCACATTCAAACCTTGAAGT
Organism: Sandaracinomonas limnophila; assembly: GCF_004005965.1. GTDB lineage: Bacteria > Bacteroidota > Bacteroidia > Cytophagales > Spirosomataceae > Sandaracinomonas > Sandaracinomonas limnophila. The sequence goes on from NZ_SACY01000004.1 coordinate 7,596, forward strand.
GCCGCTCCTTGTAAAGTAACTTTTTTTGACTCAATTAACTTTGCTGATTCTTCCAAGGCATTTAATGCATTTAATAGTGGTGAAAAATCAAGGTAGGGTACTTGCTTTTCAATTTTGGGAACTTCGTTTTTTTCTCTTGGGTCAGCAGCTAATAAATATGCTTTAGTTGCAATCAACTCATTTTGTGCCTTTGCCTTATCTCTCTGTTGCTCAACTAATTCTTGCAACTCTCCAACATATCCTTTAATTGTATGGTGTAAACTAGTAAAATCAAATGGTAAAACATCCGCATCCGCCAATCGAAGAGCTGCTCTTCCGGCAGTTTGAGCTAAGGTAACACCATATACAAAATCAGGATCTTTGAATCGAGCATAATGGTCATAGGAATCAAAAATTGAATGGTATTCTCCACCTTCATCTTCTCCACCAAAACTAATATTTAAAGATGGAATTCCGATGTGTTGTATAAAGGACGAATAATCGGAACCCGAACCCATAGCTCCTAGGCGTATGGTTTGTTGTTTCAAAGCATCCAATTTTGCTTTAGGATTGGCAGCACTTATTGCCTGGTGGGCACGAGCCCTTTCAAAAACACTAACTTTTGTTTGTGGATCAACAACAGATTTTGCCACATCACTCATCAACGGAATAAAAGCATGTGAACCTTGGGCTTCTAAAAATCCACGCGCGTTACCATCCGAATTGATATAGGCTACTGCTTTCTGTTTTAACTCATTCTGATGATCTTCCACCCATTCTGTTGAACCGATTAAACCCGGTTCTTCAGCATCCCAAGCACAATACACTAAAGTTCTTTTGGGTTTCCAACCCGTTTTCAATAGTTGTCCAATAGAAATAGCCTCTTCTAATTCAGCAGCTAAACCACTTATCGGATCATTAGCACCATTCACCCAAGCATCATGGTGATTTCCGCGGATCACCCACTGATCAGGAAATTCAGAACCTTTAATGGTAGCAATTACATTTTGTGCATCTGTGATTTTCCAATCAAATTTTAAATTCAAATGTACCGTTGAAACAGAGGGTCCGAAATGATAGGTGAACGGTAAGGCCCCTGCCCAAGATTTTGGCACAACTGCCCCAGCTAAATCCTTCAACAAGGGTGCTGCATCATGATAAGAAATGGGCAAAACAGGTATTTTTAAGAGATTTTCTGCATCCTCATGCTTTATACGCTCAACATTTCCCTTGGAACCTTTAAAAGGTGTACTAGGGTCGCCCGGATACACCACCATGTCCATGATGGAGCCTCGTTGAACCATGTATTCATTTTTAAACGCTCCCTTTGGATATACATCTCCAGCTACATAGCCATCATCTATCGGGTCAGAATAAATCAAACAACCAATGGCGCCATGTTCTTGGGCAACCTTCGGTTTTATTCCTCTCCAACTTCTTCCGTATTTAGCAATAACAATTTTACCTTTTACATCAATTCCTTGCTTTTCTAATTCAATATAATCTTCGGGCAAACCATAATTCACAAAAACCAATTGTCCTCTCACATCACCATCAGCACTCCAAGCGTTGTATGGGGGAAGTTGGTCTGCTTGTCCAGAAGTTGCATCTTCTTTCAAAGGAATTTCTTTCAAAACTGCCTTGAAATTGGTAAGTCCCGACATCTCTAATTGTCGAACTTGTGGACTTGGAAACAAAACTTGATAAGTTTCTATTTTTGTCTCCCAACCGTTTTCTTTGAATATTTTTTCAACATCAGAAATGATTTTTTTTGAGCCGACCGAACCCACATGATGGGGAACAGAAGACAATAATTTGATGTGCTCTCCTACGCGCTTTGCGCTCATGTTTGCATCAAATTGTTTTTCCAAAGATTCCTGTTTGACAGAAATTTTGCCTAGATTTTGCTGAGCAAATCCCAAGGAAGAGCAAGCAAGGAAAAATAGGCCAGTAATTGATATTTTAGTCATGTTGAATAGGTTGATTCAACGGTCAAATTATCAAAATTTTCTGGAAAAGCCTACACGTACTACTTGGGTTTCGTAATAATCCTTAGATGTGTATTTTAAATCGCCACTCTGAATGGATTTGGAAATTACCATAGTATTAAATAAATCAGTTGCATTCAAAAACACTTCATTTTTACCTTTTGAAAATTTCTTACTCAAGCCCAAATCCATTCCATATCGCTCATCAATTTTACCTTGCGGGATTAAATCGGGCGCCAAATAGGAAACAGATGCTTGTGCATCCCATCCATTCATTTTGAAAAAAGTATTCAATTTCAAACTTCCTGAATTAATTTGTTGCTGCACATTTTGTACGCTTCCCAAACGTGGATACACATAATTTGCTGTAAATGCATCAAAAGTATTTTGATAAAAATTCACATTTACATTATATCGAAAATTTGAACTTACCGTTTCTGAATAAAACCATTCTGTGCCACGAATGCTACTTAATCCTGCATTTTGCATTACATTGAAGACGGTATAACTCGATGGATCAGTCACAGCAATTCTAGTAATAGTTCCATTGGTCACGCGTTGATACAATGCACCATATAAATAACCTTTTTCCAAATTCTTTTTGAACCCTAATTCCACATTATTGGTGTATTGCGGTTTTAATGCGGGATTCCCCACTTTCACAATCTCTGCATCGTCATATTTGGGAAAAACTCGAATATCCAATTCAGCCGGACGGTCTACACGTCGATTAAAATTCAATTGAATTTTATCACCATTTTCTAGTTTGAAGCCTAATTTGAAATTAGGAAATGGCTGAAAATATTCATAGCCATCTGTTTTATAAGCTTTGTTATTGGGATCCACCGCATATTGCACATTCACATACTCCATGCGAAGTCCCGCTTCCAATTCTAAATTTTTGGTATCGATCAAATAATTCAAATAGGCAGCCGGAATGGTTTCCTTATAATTAGCCCAGCCCCCTGCACCCATATCGAAAGGGGTGTGTGCTCCTGGGTGAAAAATCATATTGGTTGGAATGAAACGATACCTGGTTTTTAAGCCCGACTCTAGCTTTCCAAATTGTAAAGGCTTTTGGAAATCTACATTCAAATCAAAAACGTTTTCGTCTGACAACAATTTAAAATCGTTTAAATCTGTATAGGTAGGATTTATATCTGTAAAGAAATACTTTTCATCTTCTTGGTGCCAGGTATAATTGAAGGCTACATTTAATAGTTGGCCTGGTTTTGCATAACTGTGTTTATATAGATTGGTAGCCGTTACAGTAGTCTTTAGTTCGTCTTCCAAAAACTGCCAAAGTCGTCTTCGATTCGACAAATCTCCATTGAAAAAGGGCTCATCTCCATCATCTAATATTTTTTCAGAACTAAATAATATCGAATGAGAAAAGGTGTTTTGGTCGTTTATTTTCCAATCCAATCCTGCAATGGCGGTTCCTATTTCCGTACGGCGATTACGTTTTATTTGTTGACGAACTACGTCACTATTCGTATAATTACGATTAATGTATTCATTTTTATTCAAAGTTGGATTGTGGTAATAATCTCCTTGAAAATAAATTTGATACCGGTCTGATTTTTTACTTAAACTTAAAGATGGGTTGAGTTTTAAGGTTGATTGAAACTGGGGGCGAATTCCTGGCAAATTGCTCATTTTTTCCCAAATAGCTCCAGCTCCGCTGACCATTTGCATTTTTCCATTGAAGCCCGTCGCCGTACTTTTTTTGAAAATAATATTTACAACACCTGCATTTCCGTTGGCATCATATTTTGCAGAGGGATTATTGATAATCTCAATTTTTTCAATGGATGAGGCTGGAATATTATCTAAACCCGATTGACTAGAAAATCCAGTTAAAGCAGTTTGTTGACCATTGACCAACACTGCCACATTTGAACTTCCACGAATATTCAGTTTCCCGTCCTGAACCGTTACCCCTGGCAAGGTATTTAACACCTGCAAAACCGAGCCACCAGTCTGACTTTTCAACTCTTCTGCCGAAAATGTTTTTTTGTCTAATTTGGCATCTACTTCATCCTTTTTAGCAAGCACTTTAATTTCTTCAAGTACTTGAATATTAGGCGACATTTGAACTATTCCTAAATCCAAATAATTACTTAATGCCCCAACAAACACATTTTTATCTAATTTCTCAAAACCTACACTTGAAAAAGTGAAAATATATTCCCCAGGCACAATTCCTTCTAATAAAAATTTACCTGCTTCATTACTAATGGCACCCGTAATAAATTTTTGAGTATTGGAAGATTTGACAACTATGTTGACGAATTCAAGGGGCTCTTTGGTTTGACTTTGAATACTCCCTGTTAAATTAACCTTAATTTGTTGTGCGAAAGCCGCAAATCCAATTAAGGTTAAAACTAAGGTTTGATATAAATGCTTATTCATTTGGCGGAAATTTTGACAAATGTAAAAGAATTTACAAAGGCAGATGATTAATTGGGATAAACAGTTCCAAAAAATAGACAAACGGCTAGCTCTTTTCCTTTTTCTTCAAATGTTCTGAAATACTCTCCTTCAAACTTAAAAAGTCTGATAAAATAAAAACGAGGGTAACAAAGGACATAATAACCTCCATTACAATGATCAATTTGCCAGGAATGGTGGTGGGCATGATTTGTCCATAGCCAAAAAAAGAAAAATTAAGTACCGAGAAATACCAAGTTTCAAAAACCAATTCATAGGTATTCAAGTGTTTTTCAATACCCACAAAATTGAGAGGATTCACCTGGTTCAAACAGAAGTAGTCAAGCCCGAATGAAAAAATAACTAGAGAAATATTAACCATCATGAACAACATGAAATCGTGGTACATAACCTCGTGTCGGCTGGCTTCTAAAATCTTTTTGTAACTAAAATAAACATAATAAGCCGATTTCAGGGCGGCCAAAATCACGATCAAGCTGGTGGTCAACAAAGGATTAAAAAATTCTTGGTCGTCTACAATGAAAAGGAAAAATCCTAGCAGTGTCACCAAAAGATATTTAAAAATAATTTGCCGATACTTCATTTTAATTTTTTTCTCGAAGATAAAAAAAAGCGGGAAATTCCCGCTTTTAAAACCTTAATAACTTATTCCTTCTCCAAATTTAAACAGTCCGTATCCCTCTCCTTCCATGAATCCGGGCACGTCCGATTTATTGTCTATTACCACTTGCATATTTTTCGGAGTAGTAAATGGCATTTTTCCGGTTGGATTAAATGCTCCTCTCACAACATCCAACAAGGCATCTTGGGTGGTTCCAAAAGTTGCAATTACAGAAGCTTTTGCAAAATCAATTTCTTCAATCACCCATGGATTTGAGTAATTGATGGCCACAACGGTTGGTTTGGAATTGATCAATTCATTCACATGTTGCACATTTATTCTGTTGGCAGATAAACGAATATCAATTTCTTTGTATGAATTATTAAACAATCCGCCAGAAGTTGGGATCAACCAAAGTAATACCACATCAGCATCTTCTTTTTTATCCACAAATTCTAGACCTTCAACTGTTGGCTTGTTGACTGTTATTGGCGATTTCCCTTGACCTTTGTCATAATACGTTTCAAAATATACTTTCGTAGCTGCTTTGATAGGCAAAGTTTTTTGCTCATTTCTTAACAAAACGATTGATTTACGTAAGGCCAAATCAGCCTTCTTTTGAAACTCAGCACTTCCCACTGTTTTAACTGCATTTTCAACATCTACATAAGGATTTTCAAACAAGCCTAAGTCAAATTTTTCCTTCAATAATTTGGCAACCGATTGATTAATTCTCTCCTCTGTAACCATTCCTTTACGTACTGTTTCTAAAAGCAAGGCTGGATCAGCAGCACCAGAAAAAATATCTACTCCAGCGTTTAAAGCTTTTTGGTAACGCTCATTGATACTTAGGTTTTCCACACCCCAAGGCATCATGTCGATTGGACCTGTATCTGAATTGATAATTCCTTGATAGCCTAATTTTCCTTTTAATAAATCATTCACAATTGCTTTGTTGAACGAGAATCCAACTTCTTCAAATTCTTTTCCCTTCGGTGCAGAATAATAGGGCATTATTGAGGCAGTACCAGCTTCAATGGCTGCTTTGAATGGTTTTACATGGTATTCAAACATGCCACCAGGATAATGCGCAAATTTTCCGTAGTCGAAGTGGGAATCTTGTCCACCCATTTGTGGTCCACCCCCAGGGAAGTGTTTAGTAGTCATTGCTACTGATTCTTTCCCTAATTTATTTCCTTGAAAACCGATCACAATATTTTTTATCATTTCGTATGTCAGGTCTGCATTTTCTCCAAAAGTACCTTCCACGCGCATCCAACGAGGTTCGGTGGCTAAGTCGGCCATGTACATATAACCTTTTCGAAGTCCCACCGCCGACCATTCTTTGGCTGCAATTTGTGCAAATTCACGTGTTAATTTGAAATCACGCATGGCTGCTAATCCCAATTCCCCAGGCCATTTAGAAAATGCAGTAGAACCAACGCTTAAACCAATAGCAGCATCTGTAGTCACATGATTTCTTGGATTAGAAGCTATGATGGCAGGGATTCCCAAACGAGAGGCCTCACAAATTTCTTGTAAATTATTCGACCATTCGGCTAAGATTTTCGGACTCGTATTGGCGCGTAAAATGAAATGGCGCAAATGAAACTGGTTCACTCCTTTGGTAGTTCCTGCTGATGCCATGTTGGGAATTTGCAAAGGCTTGCGCGTAAACATGTTAACCGTTTGCACTAAATCCTCTTCATTAAATCCATTTCCGATTTCTGCTTTTGGAGCATTTTGTTGAAAAGAATAATCTCCCGATAAGCGGGTTGTGCTAATCAACATGAATCCAACCTTTTCCTCTAAGGTCATTTGAGCAACCAGATTCTTGATTCGGGCCTCTACGGGCAAACGCCAATCTTCGTAAGCATCCAGCTTATTGTTTTTGTTTAAATCTTTAAATTTTAATTTGCCAACTGAGATAATTGATGCTTTTTTAGCACCTAAATCGGGCTGTGAAACTTTTTGTGCAAATGCCAAATTAGAAAGCATCGCAAGGCTTAAAACGGATGTTAAAATATATTTAGGGTACATTGGAAAGATGTTTTTCTATAAAAGCAAAAACTATCCAAAACCTAATTGTTTGAAACTGAAAATCTTAAATTTCCATTTCTAAAAGATAAGAAGATAAGGTCTTCCCGTGCGGATCTAGAGATAGAGAGGTGGTCACACCTGATTCCAAGGCATTTTGACAAACAAACAAAAGCGCCTGCACATTATCCATTTCGTACCGAACAATTTCACCTTTCACAATGTGTTGCAAATGAACCTTCAGTTTTTCAATGGTTACTTTTTCTTTCAATAAAGTATAGTTAGATTCCTCGAAAGGAATTAAAGAAAGGGTAGAAATATTTCCTTTGTCACCAGCTCTACTATGTGCTATTTCGTACAATTTCATGCTATACAAAGATTACAGTTTGCTCAATTAATTCTCTTGGGAACAACACAGAAACAATTCCAATTTGTTCAATCGTATTTTTACGAACACCTCCGCCACCTGCTGGACCATTGGTGTACAGCGCATCCACCTCTTCTCCAATAAGGTTCGCTAATTCAGCTGTTGTCGCTTTTCCAACCACTCGTAAACGAACTTCTGTGGGTTTTGAATTTTGCAGGCTTCCTTGGAAAAGGGAATCGACGCCGATTAATTCTATTCGTAAATCCCAAATTTGATCTTTTTTACCCCCAGTTTCACTGAGGGCTATTTGAAGTTCAAGTCCTTCGGACTTGTTATTTGCATTTATTTGAAAAAAACCTTGCTCACTCTGCTCACTTTGCTCACTCTTAAATCTTTGTAAAATAATCTCTCCCGCCAATTTTGCCCTTTCAACCGCATCAGAACCACCATAGGAAATTTCCCCCTCACCCTGAAAAAAGGCACGATACCCAACACTTACTTTTAAGGTTTTGGGTTTTTCATTTCCTCCGCCTGCAAAAAGTTGGACCTGATTGGGTTCTATTTCTTTTAATTGTACCGACATAAAATCGGCACTTACATCGGGAGTTAAATAGGCATGCGGATTGACAACTTCATATAATAACTGTTCCTTGGCCGTTTTCAAATTCAGCAAACCGCCAGTTTTTGGCAGTTTACTAAAAGTCGCTAGGCCATCTTCTGACACATCAGCGAAAGGGAATCCCAAATTGGCAAGGTCTTCTATTTTTTTATGTCTGAGGTCAGCAAAATAGCCTCCAGTTAATTGTCCAGCACATTCTAGTAAGTGTCCAACAATTGTTCCTCGTCCCAATTTTTCCCAGTCGGTGGATTCCCAATTGAATTCAAAAAGCATAGGAGCCAAAAACAAAGATGGGTCTGCCACTCGGCCTGTAATTATAATATCTGCTCCTTGGTGGAGTGCCTCCACGATGCCTTCTGCGCCTATGTAGGCATTTGCAGAAAGAATATCATATTTGGCCAAGGATTTGCCGGTTTCTAGGGTTTGCAGAGAACTTTTATTCAATTCAACAAACTCTAAGACATCATCGCCTAAAACGGCGGCAATTTTAAATTCTAGCCCTAATTCAATAGAAATTTCTTTGATTTTCTTTGCAGCGGCTAGGGGATTTGCTGCTCCTATATTACTAATTAATCGAACTTTATTTTTTTTGATATGTGGCAATAAAGGCCTTATTCTTTTTTCAAGTAATGGGTCATAACCCAAGTCTGGATTCGCCAATTTACGTTTTTGTGCCAAAGCAATTGTTCTTTCTGCCAAGCACTCTAAAACTAAATAATTTAGGTCCGCCTTTTCAGCCAATAAAACAGCAGGTTCAATCCGATCTCCCGAAAATCCTGCCCCCGAACCTATGCGTATTGTTTTCATTTTAAATTGTTAAAGAACCTGCTAAAAGGGCAAAAATTGTCATCACAACACTGGTCCCAACCGCCCATAAAAAGGTATTTTTTTGATGTTCGCCTAATTCAACTTTCGTTAAGCTGATCAACAAAAAAGTTGAAGCGGTTAGGGGTGAAATGGGAAATCCGACGGTCATTTGTCCCAACAAAGCAGCTCTTCCGATTTGCAAGGCATCCATTCCAAAACTTGAAACCGTTTTGGCTAAGACCGGCACCACGCCAAAATAATAGGCATCTGGGGTAAAAAGTAAACTTGCGGGTACGGAAGTAAGTGCCGTTAAGGTTGGAATCCAGTTGGCGTGTGCAGCAGGCACTGCCTCAACCATGGCTGTGGCCATAGCCTCAATCATTTTAGACCCTGTCAAAATTCCAGAAAAAATTCCGGCCGCAAAAATCATCGATGAAACCGAAAAAATATTAGTTCCATGCGATTTCAAAACCTGACTTTGGGTCGACAAATTTGGAAAGTTAATAATTAAAGCCAACATAGCTCCCACCAAAAACAAAACTGGTGTTGGCCAGAAACCTTTAATCAATAGAAAAATCAGAGTGATGGTCAAAAGCGCATTGAACCAAATCAGGCGAGGACGCTTGAAATTTGGTTCAGCTTTTAAATCAACTTCCTCTCCGAAAAATTCTTGAATTCCTAAACGGGCTCTTTCTTTTTTACCCCAAAAATAAGCGACAAACAAAACCCATAAAATTCCTCCTAAAATGGGAATTAAGTTAGGATTAAAAATATGTGTTGCATCCGTTTGAAGCGTTGAAATGGCACGTGCAGAAGTTCCAGACCATGGCACGAGATGAATGGGGCCCACAGCTAATGCTACAATGCCCGCTAAATACACTTTTTTAATTTGAAGTCGCTCGTAAAGTGGCAAAAATGCGGAAATCACAATCATAAAGGTTGCCGTTCCATCGCCATCCAAATGCACCAACATAGTTAGAATGGCTGTGCCCAAAATGACTTTTAATGGATCACCTCCTACGATTTTCAATAAGCGACGAATGACAGGATCAAACAAACCGACATCCAACATAATCGCAAAATACAATACGGCAAATACCAACATAATACCCGTTGGAGCCACTTGCTTGATTCCATCCAACATCATCGGACCTAATTCTTTCACAGGAATACCCATGATCAGTGCAGAAGCAATTGGGATTAAGACCAAAGCTGTTATCACCGAAATCCGCTTGCTGATAATGGCAACTAAAAAAAATAGAATCGTTAAAAATCCTGCTATTGCCATATCAGAATGTCAAATAATCATTGAAAAATGGTAGCAAATCATTTAAGACACGACCATCCTCAGTCCAAATTTTATTGCCATGGTCTCCAATGTATTCTTCCGCAAAATGGTTGATACCTAAATTTTCCAATCGCTGGCTCAACATCCCAATTTGAATAGGGAAACGCTGTGAATCATTTCTTCCCCAATCTAATTTAATGGCCTTCATTTTGCGCAAATTGTCAGCATACTTGCCTACCATGTACACTGGCATATTGGCTTCCCATTTTTCTAAAACCGATTGATTTACCTTCAATTGTCCGTTTTCATAAAAATAGGGGAAGTCGCATTGAAAAGGTTGCACATTTGGATTTGGCGACCATGCACGCCCCACCGCAGTTAAAACTTTTGGATAGTAAGATTTATTCAATTCTTCTTGGGTTTTAATATTTCCCAATTCACGAAAAGAAGTAGAATTAGGTCCAAATTCTTTAACAAATGCAAGCAAACCCGGACTCAAGGCATATATCGAACTGTACACCTCTGGATGCAACATACCCAATTTGAATGAGCCATAACCACCCATGGAGTGGCCAGCAATTCCTCGAGAATCGCGATTTGCCAAAGTTCTGTAATGGGAATCCACATATTCCACCAATTCCTTTACCATGAAATCTTCCCAATTACCTGTCAAGCTCGAATTACTGTAAAAACTACCATCAGCTAAGTTTTTATTATCTGCTTGAACTAATATAAAGGGTCTTATTTTCCCTTTTTCTATTCCTTTATCTAAAATGGAAAGCATTTGCGGTGTAATCACATCAGTTCCAAAAAAACCATGTAAGTAATAAATCACAGGGAATTTTTTAGTTGAATTTTCATAACCATTTGGAAGGTAAATCGAAATATTACGATTAGGATTTTCACCACCTTTATTTATTAAAGCTTTGCTTTCTAAAATCACTCGTTCAACTCGGCCACCTTGAGCTAAGATTTGAAGGTTTGAAAAAAGAATCAAACCAAAAAGAATTATGTTTTTCATTTTAAAGGTTTATTGTTCATATTAAAAAAACTTTTTTAATAACTTCTGATATTTTTTCCACTCATCCTCGTCTAACAAATATTTGACAGTTGGTCCTTGGTCTACTGTAATTAGTAAGTTCGCATTTTTTAATTCCTTTAAATGCTGCGAAATTGTACTCTGAGCCAATGGAATAATTTTCTCGAAATCCTGAAAAGTCGAAACTTTTTGTTTTACCAATAATTTAATTATTTCAACCCTTGCAGGATGAGCAAGTGCCTTTGAATAATTAGCCAATAATTTCGACTTTTGTGATAGCGACATTTTACTTAAATAACTTCGGTGCAAACTCCTCTAAATTATGTCGCCAAGTAATAAATGTATGTCCGGCATCATAATTTGCTTTTTCATATTTAATACCGAATTTATCAAATAAGGCATTACAATTCAAACCATTTTGGTAGGCAATATCTTTTTGACCTCCCATGCAGATCCAAAATAATTTCAATTTATTAATTTCTGGATTGCGTAAAGCATCTGCATATTTTTCTTCCAAAAGTTTAATTTGTGGTGGAAAATAGCCCGTACTTAATGGCAATACATACCCAAATCTTTGTGGACTAAAAAGCGCCATGTTCATCGCTTGCAAACCACCCATTGATAATCCTGCGTAAGCCGTATGATATCTGTCGGTCAAGGCTCTGAATTTTTCTGCTACCAAGGGCATAATTTCATCAAACATTTGTTTGTAATAAGGATCTTCATCAATACCTGGATTCATGAAAAATCCAGCTCCAGGGTGTCCCATGGGCATCACAACAATCATAGGAACAGCTTTTCGAGCAGCATATAAATTGTCCATGATAAAATTTGCACGACCTACTGTTGACCAAGAGGCATCATTATCTCCTCCTCCGTGTTGAAGATATAAGACCGGCAATTTGCCTTTCATTTTCTCATATCCAGGTGGAGTGTACACATGAAATCGTGTCATTTTACCTGTCACCTTTGAGAAAAACCAAACTTTTTGCAAATTTCCATGCGGCACATTTTGGATAGATGCGTAGGCCGATTCAGGTCCAGAAACTTCAAAATAATTAGAATAACCATTTTCACCTTCCTTCAGCAACACATTTTTTGGATCTAATGTTTTCACTCCATCAACCACAAAATCATACGAATAGACATCAGGAGTTACAGCATCAGAGGTGTAGGACCACACCCCAATGTCATTTTTCACCAGTTGAATAGGCTTGTATTCCTTTAAAAAATCACCCGACAAAGTCACTTGACTTGCCTTTGGCGCATAAATACTAAACATTACTCGACCATCTTTCAAAACCTTCGTCGAATTCAGCGTATCATTCGGCGTCGGCGCTGGCCGTGGCGGCTGTGCATTAACTACAAATGCAACCAATGCCGCTAAAAAAAATAAAACTAAATTAATCTTTTTCATAAACCTTAATTCATAATTCATAATTCATAACCCATCCTTCGACAAGCACAGGAACCTAATTAACAATTTACCATTAACAATTAACAATTATAACGCCGCTCTTCCAACTCCATCTGGATTATTCACCAATTGACACACATCATCCAATATCATTGTTTCTCCATTTTCAGTTGAATAAGGTTTCCAATTTGGCAATCCTCCACCATTTGGGTTTCCAGTTTTGATGAAATTCAAGAAAGATTTAGCCATTTTAGTAGATAAAGCTTTCGGCCTTTTACCCCCACCAGTATGTGTCAGCATTAAATCGGTATTGTAAAACCAAAAACAAATATCATCGCAATGGAATGCACGCATTCGATTATCGAAAAGTGGTGGCTGCCAGCCGAACCAAGAAACGTAAACAGGAGCTTTCTTTTGGCCAGCTTTTGCATTAGCAGCGGCAATCGCATTTTTACGATTAGACACTATCATTGCCCATAATTCAATAGGACGAGCCTTGGGGAAATTCTTATGATAAGCCTCCACAATTTTGGCTGAATCCGCACCAAAACGTGCCTTAATTTTCTCCACAACCCCATCTAAAGTAATGCTTTCTAAACTTGCATCTGTGCGATTTGGATTCATTTCATGGAATGTTGTATTGATGATTAATGGAATATCTGCTGAAAAATGGTTGGGATCACTAAAAAACGGTTGATCCAAAAGATCCACACCATCTGAAACTGGTGCATAACCCACACGAATCACATTCATCCGCTTGGCTTCATCTGCTAACTTTTCGGTTGCTCTATTTGCGATATCGATGTATTGTCGCCATGGAATTTGTTGTAACTTATCAATTTCTCCAGGCTTTAATCCTGCTTCCACCAAGATTTGAGCCCCCAATTTTTGCGAATATTCTTTGCTATTTCCAATCAAGGAACTGCCACTAAGTGCAACTGCCTTATGAAACAATCCTTTTGCGGCAGGCATGTTCATTAGAGTTGTTACTTTTGCACCACCACCCGACTGACCAATAATTGTCACATTACTTGCATCTCCACCAAAATTGGCAATATTATCTTTTACCCATTGCAAAGCTGCAACCATGTCTAAAGAGCCCACATTTCCTGAACTTGGATGCCCCCCTACCGTGGCTAAATTAGAAAATCCAAAGGGTCCCAAACGGTGATTAATGGACACAAAAACGATATTTCCTAAACGAGCTAAATTTTCTCCATGATAGCCATCTTGTTCGATTGCATTTCCATTGGTGAAACCACCCCCATGCAACCAAACCACTACTGGTCTTTTGGACGAATCAATTAAAGGCGTCCACACGTTCAATTTCAAACAATCTTCCGACACATCATCATAATTCCAATGATCCACAAAAGAAGCTACCACATTTGCATAGCGCTTTTCCATAATTTGAGGAGCGGTATTTCCCCACCAAAAACAATTTTTGGTATCAGTCCAGGCTTCTGGTTTTTGGGGAGGCATGAATCTGTTCTTCCCAGCGGTATCAGCTCCATAAGGAATCCCTAAAAAGGTTTGAATACCACGTAATTTAAATCCACGCACTTTCCCATATTGGGTATTGGCCAATGATAAATTATCTCCCACAAAAAGTACTTGTCCATCATCTGTAGTTGATTTTGCCGAAGTATCAGCTAAGGCAGTTTGAGATCCTATTCCCAAGGCAGCAGCACCCAATCCAAATGATTGGATAAAATTTCTTCTATTCGATTTCATAGGTTTATTTAATAGGTTTGGTTATAAAGTTACAAGAAAATTTGAATCATCCACTACTATTGTATCATGATGAGACAAAAGCCTTAGAGCAGGGCTTTTATTTCCTTGTATTCTAAAATTTGTTGGCCAATGCCTTGTTTCAAGGATTGTTGAATCATGGCCTTCGCTACCTCCTTTCCTAAAATAGGTTTATAGGATCCAGGAATTAAAAAAGCCAAAGCGCCCATGAGTCCCTGAAAAATGCGTTCCATCAATCGAAATTCTTTTCGATTACCCATTAAAAGGGAAGGTCTAAAAATAGAGAAAGACTCAAAATCTAATTTCGAAATAGCCTCCTCTAGCTCCCACTTCATCTTTAAGTAGTAGCCTTTTGCATTGGGGCTTGTACCAACAGAGGAAACCAGTAAAAGATGTTTTACTCCCAGCTCCTTGGCAATTTTAGCAAATTCAAATGGGATCTCTACATCCACCCAATGGTATAATTTAAGATCGCCTTTTACTTGTTTAAAGGTGGTACCCATGCAAGAAAAAACGACTTCTACACCTTTTAATTTATCTTTAATTAAATCCCAATTGCTAAAATCTACAAGTACATTTTCCACAGTTGCTGGACAATTTTCCAATGGTTTTCTGGTAAAAGCAACAATTTTTGATGCTTCTGTAAATTGTTCAAGAATAAAGTTTCCAATGAATCCTGTTCCTCCGATAATTGCTACTTTTTTATTGTTCAATGTGTCTTGCTTTATGTGGGTCAAAGATAGGAATGCATTTGCAATTGGTCTCAATATTTTACACCTTTATCGCAAAATAATATAATTTTAATTTTAACCTATAATTTAGGTCATTCAACCTAAACCTATTTACACATGAAAATGAAGCCGACCTTAGGTATTGGCCTACTTGGACTCGTAGCATTCGGACTTACCGCATCTCTTTCTGGTAGTTTTTCTTCCAATAGTTTAATACATGACATTATTAATGCCCAACAAGCAGATACAACTAAAAAAATAAAATTACCTGCAGATGCAGACCCAAACTCAGATGACTGGAAGGGCATTGACTTGTCCGAAAAACCTCCCATTCAGCCCTTGAGTCCACAAGAGGAAGCAAAATTATTTCAATTGCCTCCAGGCTATAAAATAGAACCCGTTTTAACAGAACCTGCTATTCAACAACCAGGCGAAATTGTATTCGATAACGACGGCAGAATGTATGTTTTGGAATTACGTTCCTACATGCTGGATGCAGATTCAAAAAATGAATTGGAACCCACCAGCAGAATTTCCCGCTGGGAGGATAAAAACAATGATGGAGTTTATGAATCGGGAACTACGTTTGTTGATAAGTTAATCTTCCCGCGCTTTGTATTGCCTTATGGCAAAAATGCCATATTGACTATGGAGTCGGATCAAGACAATGTGTACAAATACACTGATACCAATGGCGACGGAAAATCCGACAAAAAGGAGCTGTTTACCAATAAATACGGTAGATCTGGAAACGTAGAACACCAACAAGCCTTTTTGTATAGAGGCATGGACAACTGGTTGTATTCCACTGTCAATGCCTTCCGTATGCGTGAAACTCCCAATGGAATTATTCGCGAAAAAACAGGCTCCAATAGAGCACAATGGGGTATTGCACACGATTTAGAGGGTAAATTGTGGTTCCAAGGAGGCGCTTCAGGTGTTCCTTCGTATTTCCAATTCCCTATCCATTATGGAAACTTTGACTACAAAGATGAGTTGGCAAAAGGCTTTACAACTCCATGGGGCGCTCCTGTAAAAATTGCCGACATGCAAGGCGGAATGGATGAGGTGCGTCAACCGGATGGTTCCTTGAATCGTGTTACTGGATCAGCTGGAAATGAAATTTACAAGGGAGATAGATTACCTAAAGATTTGGTTGGCCAATTATTTTATGGAGAACCCGTAGCACGAATTGTTCGACAAATTAATCCGGTTGTGAAAGAAGGGTTAACCACTTTAAATAATGTTTACCAAGACCAAAAATCTGAATTTTTGAGAAGTACTGATCCATTATTTAGACCAGTAGACATGGCCACTGCACCCGATGGTTCTTTATATGTAGTAGATATGTACCATGGTATCATTCAAGAAGGCCAATGGACGCCAAAGGGTAGTTATTTACGTACTAAAATTGAACAATACCAATTAGACAAAGTAGTTGGACTAGGTAGAATTTGGCGAATCACTCACGATTCAAAATCGCGTGATATTAAAAAGCCAAACATGTATTCTGCTACTCCAGCTCAATTAGTAGCCTATTTAAATCATCCCAATGGTTGGTGGAGAGATGCGGCACAACAAGAATTAGTAGCGAGAAAATCGAAATCGGTCATTCCTGCCTTGAATCAAATGGCTCTAAGCAACAAAAATTTGTATGCTCGCATACATGCCATTTGGACATTAGAAGGAATTGATGGATTAAAATCTGCTACAGTAACGCAATTAATGAAAGACTCGAATCCTAAAATTCGTATACAAGCCATGCGAGCTGGAGAAACTTTGGTAAAGAATGGCGACAAATCTTTGGAGTCAAATTATGTTGCCTTATTAGGAGATAAAGATGATGAGGTGGCCGTTCAGGCAATGTTGAGCAATAAGTTTTTGAAAATCCCTGATTTAGAAAAGAACATCAAACAAACGATGGAGAAAAACCCGATTGCTGGGGTTAAATTGGTGGGTGAACAAATCATAAATCCTCCTAAACCAAGAAACATGGGACCCTTTGGTTCACCTGAATTATCAAAAGAGCAAAAAGCAATTTTAGAACGAGGTGAATTAACATTTAACGAATTGTGCTCTCAATGTCATGGAAATACCGGAATGGGAAAAGATGCAGGAGGCGGAAAATTATTGGCACCGGGCTTATCGGGCAATTCAAGAATCCAAGGACATCCAGAATATGCCATTCGAGTGGTTTTACACGGATTGGAAGGAGCTATTGAAAACAAAACGTATACAGGCGGATTAATGGCCCCAATGAAAGACCAAAAAGATGAATGGGTTGCAGATGTTGTTTCCTTTATCCGAAATGGTTTATCGAATGATGCCTCTTTTGTGAGTCCTGCCCAGGTTGCATCCGTTCGTGCCAAAACCTCCAAGCAATCTGTAATGTACAAATATCCACAATTGGTAAAAGAAGTTCCTGAAGAAATTGCCTTGAGTTCTGATTGGAAAATTACAGCTAGTCATACCGCAAATACACGTGTAGGAGGTAATGTTTCCCCAAATACTGCGTTTACCTATGAAGGTTGGTCAACCGGTATTAATCAGGAAAAAGACATGTATTATCAAATCGAGTTCCCTAAAGAGGTTACTTTGTCGGAATTCTTGTTTGTTTCACCTTCGTCAATTAAAAGAGGCTGGCGACCTGACCCGAAATCACCTCCAACAAGCATTCCAATGATAACAACTTTCCCTAAGTCCTATGCTGTTTCCATTTCTAAAGATGGACAAAACTGGGAGACTCTTTACGATAATTTAAAAGGAAGTGATGGTGAAAATACTGTCTATTTGCAACAGAAAAAATCAAAATACTTACGACTGCAACTAAAAGAAACACCTCCAAAGGGCGAAAATGACTTACCTTGGGTCATGCGCTCTGTGAAGGTGTATGGATATAAGTAGTTATGAGTTATGAGTTATGAAACAAGAGGGTAAATTTGTTAATAAGAATAAACCCATAACTCATAACCCATAACACCTTACTTGTCTAATCTAAAAAACCTCATTGCATTATTGTACAAAATATCACGCTTTTGATCATGTGATAAATATTGTGCGTTTTCAATGACACCGATTGAGGTTTCCATTAATTTGGGCCAAACCATGTGGTCGGTACCGTACATAACGCGTTTGCCGAATCCTGCTTGCACCAATCGCTTGATGTAGGCGTGGATTTCTTCTAAAGGATAACTCCAGATCATACCGGCAACGTCTACATACACGTATGCATTTGCCCCCATTAAGGCAACCATTTCATCAATCATCGGATAGCCAGCATGCATCACCCAAACTTTTAATTTCGGATGTTTGGCCAATAAATCTTCTAATAATAAGGGATTACCCATCGATGCACGATATTTTGGAGCAGTTAAATTAGCCATACCGTTTCCTCCTGTTCCCATGTGAATAGCCACTGGAACATTTAAACGTTCTGCTACTTCAAAATACCCATCAACCGAGGGGTCACTAGGAGAAATACCTTGGTATTGTAAACCAATTTCCCCCACAACCTTATAAAATCCAGTTTTTAATGAGTCTTCAAAAGCCTTTACTGAAATTCCCTTATTATCGCTGAATCCAATGGAAGGAATAATTCGTTCCGGATTTGGAGAAGCTTTTTTCCAAGCACGGATTACCGATGCATCACCAGAAACAACAATGGTCATGTTCAAGCGCTTCATGGTTGCCAATAACTCATCTTGGAATTCCTTATCTGACTTAGCAGCCTTTAAAGTAATTGCACCATCTGAGCTTAAAAATTTCGGCATCGGTTCATTTGGGTCTGCACCTGGCATATTGCTCAAAAACCAAGGCGACATGTCGTTTGCAAAATTTGGATTGATTTTTGAGGCATGAACGTGCACATCAAAAATAGGGGCACGTTGCGTACTTGTTTGTGCCAAACTACTTAGGGAAAACAGCACTGCTGCTCCAAATACAAGGATTTTTTTCATTGTTTATTTATATAATTTAATCACTAATTTTCTATTTAAATAATCACCTTCACCTTTCCCGCCTAATGCTTTTTCATGTTCAATCACTTTGATTTTTTCTTTTGAAATATCCAAACCAACAAAAACATCAAACATTTTTTCTGCTCTTCGATGTACCATGGCCAACTTTTCTTCTAAAATCGTTCCATCACTTAATTTCGATTTGCCTCGATAAGCATGAATTTCAATTCTTGCAGGTTGTTGGATCTTCGCCACTCGAACAGCTTCCCCGGCAATTCTTGTTTTATGCAAGGTTAAATAATCCGAATCAAAATCGTATAGAATTTGAAACTCCTTGGTATCGTCAGAAAAAGGCTCATATTTGGGAAAAGGAACTGGCGCTGGGGGCTCTAGTCCATCTTCAGCCGGCAATAAGGTTGTACAGGCCACATCCAATTCTGGCATCACAGAGATCACGATTGGGTCAATCACAATGCCTCCACAGCTTGTTTTCTGCGGATCTTGAATAAAACCTTCTACCAACACTTGGTGTTTCAATTGAGGTGGATAAAATGCTGATGCAGAACTACCTTGTTGTCCTAAATAATACGTTGTGCCATCCTTTTCGGCCAACCAACAAGGCATTGCTTTAGAATCTCGAACGATCGGACAGGCCAAAAAGGCTACATATTTGCCAGTGGTTGTTTGTGCGAATGCACAAAAAGTGGAAATCCAGCAACAAAAAATCAAAATGCCATTTCTCATGTTATAAACTGGATAAAAAATTCACTAAATCTTTCTTTTCTTGATCAGCCAATTTCATATTGAATCGGCGATCATAATAATCGACCACTTCCATCAAATTTTTAGCTGAACCATTGGCAAAATAGGGTGCTCGAGCCGCCAATCCTCTAAATTGCTGCATCACAATGGAGCCAATATCTTTACATTTCCCAGAAATCAAAGCCCGACCTGGGTCTGTTGTGTATACCACCCGACCTAAATACGGATGTGGGTCAGCACTCGGACTGCAAGTACATTTAAAAACAGGTAAATCTGTTTTCTGGTTAAAAATTCTGTTTTCTGTCCAATTGGGATAATTGGTAGTTCCCAAATCGACCCAGCCCGGAGCGATGTCTTGGGCAGTCATTTGGCCATTGTGACAAGTAGAACAGGTTCTTCTCAAGGGATTAGCCAAGCCAATACTATTAATATGCGTAACATCATTGATCCAAAAGGGTCTAAACATAAAAATATCATTTCCTCGGGCAACAGATTGTCGGAATTCCTTTTGTTCTTTGGTCAAATCTTTGGACATCGTTTCAGGATTCTCCCAAGTCTTAAACCAATGAAAAATAGGATCACGATTGTTGTTGGCCAATACGTGCACCTTCCCTTCTTTCATAGCTTTGGCTCCCAATCCTTCTGGTTTGCCATTTTCTACCAATGGGCTTCCCCAAGGGTCATGACTTTGCGCCAAATACAATTGATTCTCAAAATCAACAATTTGTTTTTGTTCGGATGGAGTTAAAAAGGTATGCCCTTGCAAATGTCCATGATAAGCATCAATTGCCTGAGCCTTTTGGGTGTAATGCCTGGAATCTGCCATCATGTTCATTCCAACAACAAGTCCTGTTTCCGGATCAGTGACAGCTAATGTACCTGTTTTAATGTTAAAACGCGGGTCTGGAGACATCACATATTTCATATTTCCCACCACTCGAGGTCTCCGATAAACAGAAATACTTGGCTCTTTTCCTTTCAAACCAAAATCGGGATCTGAATTGGCACCCGTTGGGTCACTTACCACCTCAATCGTAAATTCTGGTTTTACGGGAACTCCATTATCTGGTTTGGGAGGCCAAGAAAGTCCAATTCTGAACAATCCTCTATTCAACAATAAGGAATGACTACTTTTTAATTCTTGAGGCAATTTGGGATTATTTGAACCATCCACTGCGGCAAAAACAGGATCTTTTCCATGGGTTTCTTCCCAACGTTTCTGCAAATTCTCCACAGAAACACTCATGGCATTCGAAGGTTGGTGGCAAGACACACAAGCACGTCCATTGCTGCCAATGGGCTCAAAAAAAGGATGATTTTTCAATTGAACTGGACCGTCCGCATTCAGAATTTCCAATTTTCCATAAGAATTAGGGTAGGTAATTAATTCAGGCAGGACTTGATCTGAACTGGGTTCAATCCATGATAAATCCTTTTTTTCGGAAATAGAAAGCAGGAACGCCAAGCTGGAAACCAGCAAGAGCTTAAGTATTATTTTCATCAATGTAAATAGGTTCCTCAAAAGTAGGACATTATTTTAATAATGCCTGCATTTTCTTTGTGATAAAATCAGTTGCATACTTAGGCGCCAAGCGATACAAAAAATTTAAAAATTTCGAATCGGAGCCAACCAAAATATGCAGTTGATCCTTTTGAATTCCCTCAATAATAATCTGGGCTGCCTTTTCAGCAGGTAAGGCTTGCATACTTGAATTTTTAGATTGTTCTTCAACAGGCATATCCATTTTCACACCGGAATTTGCTGTAATATTTGTTGCAATAGCCCCTGGAAAAACAACTGACACCTTGACTGGGCTATTTTTCAATTCAGCATAAAGTCCTTCGGTAAATAATTTTACAGCGGCTTTGGATGCCCCATATACACTTTGTCCGGGCACTGGTAGAAATCCACCCATGCTCGAAATATTTACCACGTGTGCCTCAGGTCTTTGTAATAAAATTGGCAATGCGGCTTTTGTCAAATAAACTGTTCCATAAAAATTCACATTCATCACTTGAATGATTTTTTCGATGGACAGATCCTGAATTTTAATAAAAGGTTGAATGATACCTGCATTGTTAATTATTCCGTCTAATTGTCCAAAATGTTGTTCAATTGAAGTAACAATTTCACCTGCTTTTTCAAAATTTGTAATATCATGTACAATCGGAAAAAATAAAGATTGATTCCCTCCGCACAAGTCCAAAGTTTCCAACAATGGTCCTTCGTGTAAATCAATCCCGCCTACCTTTGCCCCTTTGGCAATGAGTTGCAATGACAATTGTCGGCCCATGCCACTTCCAGCACCTGTAACAATAATTACTTTTCCGTGAATTTTCATATCTGAAACTTTGCTTTTATTTGCTTTAATTTAATAAATTTTTAGACAGAATTAGTGATAATTTTATATATTTAAGTTAAAATATCGATTATGGAAACAAATTTGCCTTGGGTAGAATCTCCTTTTTTTGAAAAAATATTAGCAAAGAAAAATTTAAGTAAAGAAAACGAGGAACTTGCAAAAAGTTACAACAAAGATGGATACATAGTATTAAAAAATATTTTTTCTGAGCAAGAAATCGACCTTGTAATTAAAGATATGAAGGAAATTGGTTTTAACCCAGATTTTAAAACTGATAATTTCCGAAATGATGTTCGAATTCAAGATCTTTGGATGTATTCTGAACCCGTTAAAAACTTATCAATTAATCCAAAAATATTAAGTGTTTTGGAGATGTTATACGATAGAGAAGTTGTACCGTTTCAAACTCTAAATTTTAAAGTTGGTTCCCAACAGATTGCGCACTCAGATACCATGCACTTTAGCTCCCTTCCTGCAAGATTTATGTGTGGAGTTTGGATTGCTTTAGAAGACATTACTGAGGAGAACGGACCACTTTTTTACTACCCCGGCTCACACAAAACCCCAGAATATACTTTTGCTCAGATTTATAATGATGTAAAGGATTCTAGCTACGATGATTACCCCAAATATGAGGAGTTCATGAGCGAATTAATGGAAGTTTCACCTTTTGAAAAAAAGAAATTTTTTGCAAAAAAAGGAGATGCATTAGTGTGGTCATCAAATATAATTCATGGAGGAAGCCCCGTTTTAAAGGAAGGTAGCACAAGGTATTCTCAAGTAACTCATTACTATTTTAAAGATTGTATTTATTATACTCCAATGTTATCAAATATGGTTACAGGTGAGTATTTTCTGAGAAGACATATTGTAAACATGAGAAATGGAGAGATTGAAGATCAAAATTACAATGGTGAAAAAGTCAATTTCAATAGAACATATAAACAATTATATACTTTAAATCAGCACATAAAAATTGGAAAATACATGAGATTTTTAGCTGAAAAATTTTTAAAATTCACGAAATAAACCTTTTAAACATGAAAATTAAATCAATTTTATCCATTTTCTTATTAGCTATTTCAAGCATTGCATTTGCCCAAAATACTTATCATTTAGGTATAGAAGGTTTCGATTGGGGGCCCAATGCAAACAAGGTTATTATTCCACTTGGAAGTACTCAAAAAGAAATTTCCGCAGCCGATTTTCAAATTTTTGTAAAAAGAAGCTCAACACAAGGTGAAATCCCTGCAGCTGTTGCCGCAGGAAAAAGAGATATTTTAACTGCTTTTATTTCGGATGAAAAAGGCTTTAAAACAGAATCAGGAAATTTTGCAACACTTCTTTTAGCAGTTGGACCAACTAATTCCATCGCATCTCCTATTCAATATTTTAGAACAGGTGGTAATAAATGGATAGATTACAACTTAACCATTTTAAATGCTAAAACGGGACAAATCTGGAACAAAGAGTCAAGCCGTTCCTTAGGATTAACCGACAAATTTGATGTTTCGGGTAAGTTTTCCCATAAAGACATCAACCTAACATACGGTTTATTCAAACCCACAACAGCAAAAGAAAAGTCGCCATTATTGATTTGGTTACACGGTGGTGGTGAAGGTGGCACAGACCCAACTATTGCCATTATTGGAAATAAGGCAAACAATTATGCGTCTGACGCCATTCAAACAATTTTTGAAGGTGCTTATGTATTGGCTCCTCAAACACCCACTCGTTGGATGCATTCGGTGTCAAATGGATCTACTTCAGGAAAAGAAAATGATATTTACAACGAAGCTCTTTTCGCATTAATTCAAGATGTGGTAAAAAACAATCCAGGCATTGATGCTTCACGCATATATTTAGGCGGCTGTTCAAATGGCGGTTATATGTCATTGAAACTTATTTTCCTTCACCCTGAATATTTTGCCGCTGGTTATATTTCAGCTTTAGCATATAAATCTGAATTTGCCACGGATGCTGATATTCAAAAAATTAAAAATATACCCATCTGGTTTGTTCATTCAAAAGACGACAATACAACTAAACCTGACGAAACTGTTGTTCCAATGTACAATCGCTTAAAAGCCGCTGGTGCGAAAAATACGTATTTAAGCTACTACGACCATGTTACAGACGTAACTGGTGTTTTTGGCGGTGAAAATTTTCAATACATGGGTCACTGGTCGTGGATCTATTCGCATGATAATCGAGCTTCCAAAGACATGGACGGCAGCCCTGTAAAAGTAAATGGAAAACCAGTTACAATTATGGAATGGCTTGCGGCGCAGAAATTGCCGACAGGGAAGAAGAAATAATTTGAGGTATGAGGTATGAGGTACGAGGTAAGAGGTATGAGGTATGAGGTATGAGGTCATATTGATCCAGGCTTTGGGAAAAGAAAAATATCAGTTTTTTTTTATTTAAAACTTGTAAATTGCAGGGGGTAAGGGGAGTGTTTTCCCCAACAAAAAAATAAATAAAGTTCCTATCAATTTACTGATATTAATATTCCAAAGTGCCCCTCCCTCTTACCTTTTACCTTTTACCTCTTACCTCTTACCTCTTACCTCTTACCTCTTACCTCTTACCTCTTACCTCTTACCTCTTACCTCCCATAAACGTTTTCCAAAAACCTCACCTCCCCCTTATCATTGAAATCCACCAAGGAATACCATATGATGAGGGGGATGGTGCGTTTTACTGGTAAATAAATCGGACTAACATCAACCTGTTTGGTGTTTGGATTCAAGGTATCTAAGGCAATGGAATTGCCATTTAAAAACAACTTTCCTAATTCAAGAGGTTTTTCTAAACGGATGCAACTGTGACTATAAAAACGTTTCTCCTTTGCAAATAATTTCTTTTCAGAGGTATCATGCAAATACATTTTGAATGGATTGTCGAACAAAAATTTAAGTAATCCCAAAGTGTTCCAATAACCTGTTCGCTGCACCATCCGGTACGGAAAATAATTAGCGTTTAATCGATGCCACGGAACTGATTCCGGAGTCACACGCTCATTGTTCCGGTTGTAAATTAGCAAATGACTTGCATGGAAATACCGAATCCTTTTTTGAATTTCAGGGACTAATTCTTCAACACTTATACTTCTAGGAACCTCCCAAAGGGGAAACATAATCATGGTTTTAATTCTACTTGAAAGGGTTTTAGAAGGTTTTTCAGGCCTACCTACAACTGTTTTCATTGCTAATTTTACCTCCCCCTTTTCAAAATATTTCAATTCTGTGGCAGGAATATTTATCAAAACCAATGGATAATATCGTTTCACTTGATGTAACCAACGAAATTCTTGAATGGCCTTATCGATCAAATTTTTCTGTGAGATTTTCCAATGGGTTGAATCCCTTTTCACTTGTAAAAGGGTTTGCACTTCTTTAGATTCTGTTTCGCTAATTTGTCGAAACAAATCATTCAAATCTCCTTTTGAAACAGCCAAATTGACTTTATTTTTGAAAACGCTTTCCTTCAAATCAAACTTAAAACCTTCAAAACGCAAACTCGGTTTCTGGGTTCCAAACCTGAAATCATGAAAAAATTTATTTGCAATAAGCTCTAATTTTTTCCTAATTCGTGCGCTGTCAGAATCAACCAAAAGGCCGTTTTTTAAGGAATCTAAAAAGACATTCTGATAGGTTTTTGCTTGTAAGGAAACCGTTTCTGATTGAGTTATTAAACTATCTAAATTCTTAGCAACTTTGGTGTATTTCGAGGGATTATTTCTCGAAAATTGTACAAACCCCCAAGCTGAAATACCTAGGATTATGAAACCCGAAAGAACTACCCTAACCTTATAACTCAACAATTTCATCCGGTTCTGGAATATAAGAATCCCAAGCTTTTTTTTGTTTCAAAATCTCCTGCAACTCGAGTGTAGCTTCCTCCTCGCCATGAATTAACATTAATTTTTCGGGCGCTACATGAATATCAGACAACCAATCTAACAAATCATTTTGGTCCGCATGGGCAGAGAACATTTCAAAATTGACTATTCTGGCCCTTACTGGATAATCTTTCCCATATATTCTTAGTGTAGAAGCACCCTCTGCCAATCTTCTTCCCTTAGTACCCACCGCCTGAAAACCAGTTAAAGCCACCGTTGAATCTGGGTCGCTAATATACTTTTGCAAATACCTCAATACACGCCCACCACTCAACATTCCGCTTCCAGCTATAATGATTTTAGGTTCATCTGATTCTACGGAATGCAAAGATTCTTTGAATTTTTTAATGATCGTAAATTGGCTAGATAAAGCATGTAAATCCTCCACTGAAATTTTGTGCCAAGATGGAAAGCGACTAAACAATTCCAAGACCTCTGCGGCCATCGGACTATCCAAGACCATTTTAATGGGTGGAATTTGCTTTTTATTCAACAACTCCCATAGCAAAAACATCATAGTTTGTGCTCTTTCTACGGCAAAACAAGGCAAAATTAAGGTACCTCCTCTTTTAGCATTTTCCAATACTGCATGTTTCAAAGCTTCTTTTCCAGATTCATCTGGATGCACGCGATTACCATAAGTACTTTCAATCAATAATAAATCTGCTTTTTCAGGTTTTTTGTATGATTTAAGTAGTATTTCCTTTTGTCGACCTATATCTCCTGAAAAAACCATTCGTTTACCTTGGTATTCAATTTCAATAAAACAGGCTCCTAAAATATGACCAATGTATTGAAACCGAACCGAAATCTCTGAACTTAATTTGATCCAATCACCCTCCTCCACACGTTGAAAGTGTCGAATTGCTTCCCGAGCATCCTCTGCGGTATAAATGGGGATTTCGGGTTCATCATGTGGGTGAAATCGAGAGTTACGAAGGGCTTCCTCCTCTTGGATTTTACCAGAATCCATTAAGATAATAGCTGCCAAATCAAGAGTTGGACTACTTGCATATATTTTACCACGAAAACCATCCTTAACTAATTTAGGCAAATAGCCCACATGGTCAAGGTGTCCATGGGTCAATAAAACATAATCAATTTCTTCAATTTTAATGGGAAGTGGATCTTCGTTCTTTTCCTTAATTTCCCGATACCCCTGAAATATGCCACAGTCAACCAATATACCAACAGTTCCTAATTTTAAAAAAAACTTGGAGCCCGTAACGGTTTTCGCGGCTCCTAAAAACTGAATACTAAATTGACTCTTACCCATTCTGGAATTATTTTATACTAAGATAAGATAAAAAATAAAAATCCTCTCCGAATAGAGAGGATTTTCAAATTTTCAAAATAGGTTTAATCGATTAATCTCTAAATTACTGCTTGATACGAGTTCCTTCTCCTTCAAACATTCCCATCAAACTTCCACTTGCATGGTCTTCGTCTTTTTTCTTGATGGTCAATGTTACATCATAGCCCTGAGCAGAAAATGCCAACACTAAATCATCTCCTTCAAAGCTCGAACTTGCAATTTTTGATACTTCCTGACCCGCACCATCTGTGATAACACCCGTTAAGTTTCCCTCAACATTCTTTAAATCAAAAATTAATTTCCCATCTCCATTTGGTAAGCCTTTAAATTCAAATGCCCATTTTCCAGCATAATACGTAGGATTAGGGGCAGTTTTGGCAAATGCAGCTACTGAAACAAACATGAATACAACTGCTGCTAAAAACAATTTTACATTTTTCATTTTTTAAATAATTTAAGGTTTATAAAATTTTTGTTTATACTTGCTGAAAATTTATTTACTAAATCTTAGGAAATAAAATTATAGGAGAATTTTATCATTTCCTAATTTTTAACAAATAATCGGATAAATGGAAAAAAATAAGTCATTAGAGGCGTTTTTTACGGAGGGATACAAGAGATTCCGAGATGGCATATCCATTGATTGTGCCATATTTGGGTTTCATAAGGAGAAACTACATGTTTTACTTTCCAAAAATATCATAATTACTCGCTGGGCTTTGCCAGGTGGATTTGTTTTAAAGGAAGAAAATTTAGAACAAGCAGCTAAGAGAATTACTACAGAACGAACTGGAATGGACGAATTGTTTTTTAGACAATTTAAAACTTTTGGAGAGCCCAATAGAAATATTCAAAAAGATTTATTCGATTACAATAAGTTTGCTGAAATAGCAGGATTCGATGTTCCACAAAACACATGGATGACACAACAGTCGATTTCTATTGGCTACTATGCCGTTTCCAATTTGTCAGAATCACAACCACAAATAGATATTTTCAATTCCGAATGTAAGTGGTTTCCCATCGACGAGATTCCAAGCTTGGGTTTTGACCACGAGGAAATTCTAAGTGAAGCTTTACATACCTTAAAAATCCATTTATATCATTACCCGATTGGACAAACCCTCCTTCCAGATAAATTTACCTTGAAAGAAATCAAAAATCTATATGAAATTCTTTCGGGCAAGCATCTTCACGCTTCCAACTTTCCCAATAAATTAATTGGTCTTGGTTTGATTGAAAAAACGGAAGAAAAAAGAAATATTGGAGCACATAGGGCACCCACCTTTTATAAATTCAATCAGGAGGTTTACGAACAAATGCTCAAAGAAGGATTTGTTTTGGTTTAAAAGGACTAAAAACCGTATTTTTGTCCCAAATTTTAGCATTCGTTTTGAAAAAACTTTACATCATTTCACTTGTTGCCTTTGCCGTAGTTGGATTTTTCACCTGGTTCCTTTGGAATTCCGGAAAACAAAAAGGGGAAAAATTAGCGAAAACTCATTGCGCAAGTTGCCACCAATTTCCTGACCCATCTATCCTTCCAAAGTCTGTTTGGGAAAAGAAATTGTTGCCAGAAATGAAAAAAAGAATGGGATTGGGCGACATGGATGAAATGTTGAAAACCCTATCTTACGAAGACTACACGTATTTCACGGAAAAAGGAATTTATCCAATGAATCCGGTAGTTACCGAAAAAGAATGGAAAAACATTGTTGATTATTATGTTACAAATGCTCCTGAAAAACCACTTCCTCAAACCCATAAACAAAGCAGTTCGGAATTGGTAACTATTCCTATTACTGAAGAAAAAGGAGAAAATATTCCCCGTGTTGGAACAACTTTCTTTGGTTCGGAGGGTGACAACATCTACCTATCCAATGTCCAAGGAAAAGTTAAAGTTGAAAATTGGAAAACAGGCAAAGTTTCTAATTTACAGCTTCCAAGTGCATTAGTTCAAATTCATGGTGACCTAATTTTATGCGCCGGAGGAAATATGAATCCCACTGAATCCAAGCAAGGTGGATTATTCAAATTGAATCCTGCAAATCCACAAGGTATAGATCCCGTCCTTATGAATTTGCATAGACCCGTTGATTTCTTGTACGAAGA
The DNA here is from genome assembly GCF_004005965.1 of Sandaracinomonas limnophila. Lineage (GTDB taxonomy): Bacteria > Bacteroidota > Bacteroidia > Cytophagales > Spirosomataceae > Sandaracinomonas > Sandaracinomonas limnophila. The sequence goes on from NZ_SACY01000004.1 coordinate 37,087, forward strand.
TTTTAACAAGGATGGTATCAAAGATTATTTAATAGCTGAATTTGGCTTTGAAACGGGCGAAATTTCTTTGTTTGATGGAAAAACAAAACAGAAGACGAGTCTAAGTACAATGCCCGGCGCTAGAAACTTTGTGTTGCGTGATGTAAACCAAGACGGATTTATGGACTTTTATGTCCTGATGGCGCAGGCACGCGAACGTGTAAGTTTATTCATAAACAAGAAAAACGGCAAATTTGAAGAGATTGAACAAATCAATTTGCCCTCTTATTATGGAACGAGTTTCCTAGAAATGGCCGATTTGAACAAAGATGGAAAAGAAGAAATACTTTTGGCCATGGGCGACAATGCGGACTACTCCTATTGCAAGAAAAATTACCATGGCGTTCGCATCTATTCTCAAACCCTTGCCAATCACTGGAAAGAAGAAAAATTCTTCCCTATTTATGGGGCAACAACCGTCTTAAGTGGGGATTTCAATGGAGATGGACAAACCGATTTTGCGGCAACTTCCAACTTTGTTGAAGAAGAATTTAGAAAGTCAGAAACGCTTATGATTTTTTACAATCAAGGAAAAATGCAATTTAATATCAAATATATCAAAACCCCTAGGCTTAACCCCTTAACCATGCGATTAGGTAAGGTAAAGGGCAAAAGAGAATTATTTTTAGGGAATTTTCAATTTACATCGATGCCACTTAAGGGAATTCGCTTACCTTTGTAGTCTATTTACTAATTTTTAGTTTATAGCAAAAAATCCAACTTTCATCTATAAATTCAGCCGTTGGTATATTTTTTACCTTGCTATAAAAAAAGAATTAGCAATTTCGCCATCGATTGTTCGACGAAGAATTAATCATCAACATTAGCCTTATGAAAAAAGTAAGTTTATTATTCTTATTTCTCCTAACTTTTGGAGCTTTTGCGCAAATTCCACAAGGTGGAAATATGCCCAAAGGAAGAATATTTGGAAAAGTAGTAGACACCCAGGGAAAACCTGTAGAATTTGCAACGGTTGTTATCATGCGTTCAACTTTTGACGCTGCAACTAAAAAGAACAAGGATGTATCTTTAAAAGCGATGCAATCTGAATTAAATGGAGATTTCAATTTAACCGATTTACCGATGATGGGAAAATTGAAATTGAAAATCAGTTCTATTGGATATAAGTCGTTTGAAAAGGATGTTTCTTTTGAAATGCCAAAGATGGAGGGTGGATTTAAACCAGGACAAGCTCCAGATCCAGCAGTAATAGCAAAAATGATGTCGGCCTTGGAAAAGGATTTAGGAAACATCAAATTAGAAACAGATTCTAAGGAATTAGAAGCTGTGGTTGTTACAGGCACGAAAGCATTGATGGACTTAGATGTTGACAAAAAAACATTCAATGTAGATAAAAACATCGTGACTGCAGGTGGTACTGCTGTTGATTTGATGCGTAATATTCCATCAGTTCAAGTTGATATTGATGGAAACGTGAAAGTAAGAAATGCCGCTCCGACTTTGTTTATTGATGGTCGTCCTACCACTTTATCCCTAGACCAAATCCCTGCAGACGCGATTGAAAAAGTTGAAGTAATTACGAATCCTTCTGCTAAATATGATGCTTCTGGAAGTATGGCTGGTATCTTGAATGTGATCTTGAAGAAAAACAAGAAAAGTGGCTATAATGGAATGATTAATGCAGGTGGCGATAAGTACGGTGGAACCAATTTCATGGGTAACTTCAATGTTCGTCAAGGGAAAGTTAATTTCTCTGCCATGGTGATGAACATGAGAAACCGAATGAATGGTATTGGTAACAGTGAGCGTACAAATACGATTTCAGATGTTACTTCTACTATTTCACAAGATATTACCAACAAAATGAGAGGTAATATGACCTTTGCTCGTGTGGGCTTGGATTATTATGTAACCAACAGAACTACTTTATCTGCTGCTGGAATGTTTCCGAATGGCCACATGGAACCCAATAGCGACATTCAATTAACTACAACTGTTGCTGGTATTACTTCTAAAAGCAATCGTATTTCAACAGGCGAAAGAAGTTTCAAGCCAATGGGATTACAATTAGGTTTTAGACATAATTTCCCGACTCAAGGTGAAGAATTGTCGTCTGACTTAAATTTATTTAGCGGTACAAATGAAGGAAATACCATTACTACCACCAACTATTTAAATAACGCAGGAAACATTACAGGAAACCAAGTACAAAAAAATATAGGCTCAGGAAGCAATTCCATGTTCACTTACCAAATTGACTATGTAAAACCATTGGCCAATGGCAAGAAAATTGAAACTGGTATTCGTATCAATTCAAATACCTTGAAAAACGAAAACCAAAATTTGGTAAAGGGAATTGGATCGGATACGTACGTAAATATTCCTTCGGCATCAACAAATTATGAAAGTACAAACTCGGTTTATGCAGCTTATTTTTCATTGGAAGGAAAGCCTAGCAAAACCTTCTCTTACAAAATTGGTTTACGCCAGGAAAGTTCTTTTTACGATGGTAAATTGTTAGCGACAAGTCAAACATTTAGTAACAAATATCCATTGAATTTCTTCCCATCTATTTTCTTAAGCAAAAGCTTAAAAGGTGGAGATCAAGTTCAGTTGAGCATCACTCGTCGCGTAAATAGACCTAATTTTTTCCAAATTATTCCATTTATTGATTATTCTGACAGTTTGAATATTCAAAGAGGTAATCCAAACTTAGTTCCAGAATTTACTACATCTGGAGAATTATCCTACAGCAAAACAAAGGGATCTGGTACATTTATGACCTCACTTTACTACAAATACACAGATAATTTAATTACACGTTATTTGAGCAAAGATGTGAATCCGGTTAGTGGAAAGACAGATCTAATCAACACGTTTATCAACGCAAATTCAAGTTATAACTACGGAGTTGAATTTACTTACATGAATAAAATTCTTCGTTATTGGGATATTACTTCAAGTTTAAATCTTTACAACTCGAGAATCAACATGAGTAATATTGCAAATACGACTCAACAAGATGCCATGTGGACAGTATTTGGTAAGTTAAACAACAACTTTACTTTACCTAAAAAGTATGTTATTCAATTAAGTTTTGATTACCAAGGAAAGACCAATATGCCAGTAACACAAAATCAAGGACAAGGGGGTCCGGGTGGTGGAGGCCCTCCAGGTATGCAAGCACAAAGTTCATCTCAAGGATACATTATGCCATTCTATGGACTTGATTTAGCTTTCAAAAAATCATTCTTGAAGAATGATTTAGCAACGGTCACACTTTCTTTCAACGACCTATTCCGAACAAGAGGAAACCAACAAGTGAGCAGTGGAGATGGATTTACTCAAACGTATTACCGTTTGAATAATCCTCAAAACATTCGCTTGAACTTGTCGATCCGTTTTGGACAAATGACCAACAGCATGTTCAAAAAAGGTGGCGATAATGGCATGGAACAGTCGAATCAATCGATGCAAACGAATTAAAAAATTATGAGTTATGAATTATGAGTTATGAGTTATGAGGAAATTATTGTTAATTGTTAATTGTTAATTGTTAATTGTTAATTAAAAAATAAATTCATAATTCATAATTCATAATTCATAATTCATAATTACTAAAAAACACCCACTATTTGTCCTACTTATTTGTAATTTTTTTACACAGTCTTCCGATAATTCCACACGGCCCAGCTATTGAAAAAGATGGCAAATCCGAGCATTTTCAATAAATGTCCTGAAATATCCGCAAAGCCACTTCCCTTCAAAACCACCATACGCATCACTTCAATAAAATAAGTAACCGGATTGAATTTTGCCATGGTAATAGCCCAATTGGGCATGCTTTCGATGGGCGTAAACAAGCCACTCATTAACATAAAAATCATCATGAAAAAGAAGGCGACCGACATGGCTTGTTGCTGAGTTTGTGAATAGGTTGAAATCAATAAACCTAATCCTAAAACCGCCACCAAAAAGACCGCTAAAAACAAATACAATAACAAGATTGAGCCTAGCGGACGAATGCCATAAATACCCATTCCGATAAAAAAGAAACCTACCGAAAACACAAAAAATCCGATGATCCAAAAGGGGATTAACTTGCCCAAAATAAACTCATGCTTTTTGATGGGCGTCACATTGATTTGCTCGATAGTACCCAATTCTTTTTCCTTCACAATGTTCAAAGCACACATGTAGGCGCCAATCATGGTCACCAAGGTAACTAATACTCCTGGAACAATGAAAAATGGATAATTCATGAATTTATTGTACCAATTACTGTAGCGCAGATCCACTGGATTTGTCAGCCCAAATTCTTTTTGGATAAATTCTAAATTGTAGGTCTTTAAAATACTTGATAAATAGGTAGCCCCAATATTGGCTTTGGTACCATTGATCGCATTAACAAAAATCAAGACCTTCCCTTTCTTTTCCTTTACCAAATTTTCTTCCAAATCGTTCGGGATTTGCAATACCAAATCGGCTTGATCTTTTTCAATCAATTCTTTCCCTTCTTCAAAACTGCTGGTTTCTTTCACCAATTTAAAAAAGCCAGAGCACGTGATTTTTTGAATCAAATGTTGGGTTTCAGAAGAATAATGACCACTTACAATTGCCAAATTGATATTCTTGATTTCGTAATCGGCTGCCAGCGGCATGATGATCAATTGAATCATGGGTGCCACAAAAATAGCAGGCAAAATCGACCGATTCCGAAGAATATGCTTAAACTCTTTTTCGATGATATACAGGATATTTCTCATAGTCGAATTTTAAACTTTTTTAAACTCAAAGCCAATAAAAAAATAGCCATTCCCATCAGTATCAGCGTTTCCTTCCAAAAGTATTTGATCCCTAGGCCTTTGATCATTATATCTTTGACAATAATATAATACCATTTGGAAGGCATGATATTGGAGATAATTTGAAGGGGTTTAGGCATGTTTTCAATAGGGAACAAAAATCCTGTGAAAATTAAGGTTGGAATCAGCATGCCCAACAAAGAAATCAACATGGCTGCTTGTTGTGAATTGGTTGTGTTGGAAATCAGTAAACCTAGCGATAAACACACTAAAATCAATAGTCCACTTTCTGCAAAAAGCAACAATATACTACCCTCCATCGGCATGTCTAATAAATTTATTGACAAGAAAACGATGATGCTCAAATTAAAGAGAGAGAGCACAAAATAGGGAATCGCCTTGGCTATGATAATGAAGAATGGGTGAAATGGCGACACCAAAAGTACCTCCATCGTTCCCAATTCCTTTTCTTTGACAATCGAAACAGAGGTCATCAACACACAAATCAACATCATGATGAGGGAAATTACTCCAGGCACAAAATTGGTAGTTCCTTTCAAAGATGGATTGTACATCATGTGTACTTCCGGATTAATTCCAGGCAATGTACTTTGACCAAACCATTTCATTTGAAAATCAAATACGATTTGATTGCCATAATTGACCAATGTGGTAGCCAAATTGGGATCAGAGCTATCGGCAATCAATTGCACATCAATTTTTCGTTCGCGAACAGCATTTTTTTCAAATTGAGCAGGAATCACTAGGCACATTTTGATATTTCCATTCTTAAACCATTGGTCCAAGGCATTGGGATCGTGAATTACTTGAACTACCTTAAAATTGCCACTCGCATCAAATTTTTGAATCAATTCGGTGGCTTTTGTTTCGTTCGATAAATTACACACGACCAAATTCACTTCTTTTACCTCGTTAGACAAAGCAAATCCAAATAGGGCAATTTGAACAATTGGCAAGCCAAACAACATCAAGAGGGTTTTTGAGTCCCGGATGACATGTAAAAATTCTTTTTTAATAAAGGCAAAAAACTGTTTCATACTAATCTCCTTTTCGTTGTGCCTTACGTGCTAATTCATAAAATACTTCATCCATCGTCTCCACTCCAAATTGCTTTTTCAAGTTTTCTGGCGTATCCAATGCCTTAATTTCACCATCCACCATCATGGAAATTCGATCACAATATTCTGCCTCATCCATGTAATGTGTTGTCACAAAAACGGTAATTCCACGAGCAGCAGCTTGGTAAATCAAGTCCCAAAATTGTCGACGTGTTATGGGATCCACCCCACCCGTTGGTTCATCCAAAAATACAATAGCTGGATTATGAAAAATAGCTACCGAAAAAGCCAACTTCTGTTTCCAACCCAAGGGGATAGACTTCACTAAGCGATTTGCAAATTGTGAAATCCCTAATTCATGCACCAACTGCTGTGATTTTTCTTTGATTTCAGCTCTAGACATCCCATAAATTCCGCCGAAAAATTTCAAATTCTCCAAGACAGTAAGGTCTTCGTACAATGAAAATTTCTGACTCATGTACCCAATGTTTCTTTTAATTTCTTCGGTCTGAGTCCACACATCAAATCCCGCCACCGTGGCCTTCCCGGAACTTGGTATCGACAAACCACACAACATTTTCATGGCAGTGGTTTTCCCTGCGCCATTTGCTCCCAAAAAGCCAAAAATCTCCCCTTTATACACTTCAAAAGAAATGTTATATGCCGCTTTGAAATCTCCAAAGGCTTTGCATAGGTTTTCGGTATGTATGACGGTTTGCATGCTATTAATTATAGAACTTTAGAACAAAAGAACTTTAGTACTATTGAACATTGGTTTAAATAATTTTATCAAACAACTTTTAATTAAAATAGGTACCTTGCAGGGGGAAAGGGGCGCCCTTGTCCCCTAAAAAAATTACAAACTAAATCCTATCAACTAACTGATAAAATTCCCCCTTCGACAAGCTCAGGGACCAAGTCCTATAGGTCTCTCATTCTTTCAATAAAACAATCCTCAATTCCCGCCGCAATTTCCTTCCAAACAATATTTGTGTGCCCCTTTAATGACAAATAATCAATTAATTGTTCCATTGTATTTCCATCATTAAAAACCAAATGATTCCATTCCCCAAAAATATGTGCACTATGCAACAATTTACTTTCAATCATATCTTTGTGCAGTTTTGCCATTTCTTTCGACTTGATTTGAAACAATGGATATGGGAACGAATCAATAATTCCTTTTGGGGTATCCACTGACAAAATTTTCCCATTTTGAATAAGTGCCACTCGATCACACCTACTTGCCTCATCCATATAGGGAGTTGAAACTAAAATAGTCAATCCGGTTTTTTTCAGCTTGCCCAACATGTCCCAAAATTCCTTTCGGGAAACAGTATCAACCCCAGTTGTTGGCTCGTCGAGCAATAATAATTCTGGCTTGTGAATCAAAGCACAGCACAAGGCTAATTTCTGTTTCATCCCTCCAGAAAGTTGTCCTGCCTTTCGCTTTTTAAAAGGCTCCAATTGGATGTAAATATCCTTGACCAAATCATAATTCTCTTCCACCGTTGTCTCGAACAAAGTGGCAAAAAAATTTAAGTTTTCTTCTACTGATAAATCTTGGTACAGGGAAAATCGACCGGGCATATAGCCTAATTTTCTCCGAATAGCATAAATGTCTTTTACCACATCGAGTCCCATTACGCTTGCCCTGCCAGAGGTAGGTAGCAATAAGGTTGCCAAAATCCGAAATAAGCTGGTTTTCCCGGCACCATCTGGACCAATCAAGCCAAACAACTCTCCCTTTTCGACGTTCAAATTGATGTCGTGCAAGGCAAAATCCTTTTGCTCTTTGTATCGGATATGAAGATTTTGAACTTCTACCATTTTATTTCAACTTCAACTCGCTGGTCATACCAATCTTCAATAATCCTTCCTTATTTGGTACCGCCACTTTTATAACATAGACCAAATTGGCTCTTTCTTTTTTGGTTTGGATGGTTTTCGGGGTGAATTCAGCTTTATCGGAAATCCAATAAACCACTCCTTGATATTCCGCATAATCCTCTCCCTTATCCACAAACACCTTCACTTTTTGCTGCAATTTGATGTCTGAAAATTGATCTCCTGTGATGTAGGCACGAAGGGTCAAAGTATCCAATTTGCCAATTTTATACAAGGGTTTTCCAAGGGCTGCCAATTCCTTTTCGTTTACATATTTGGATAGAATTGTACCACTGGCTGGAGACACCAAGCGATACTTGGTTAATTGATCTTGCAATTGTTCCTTTTGTAAAATCAATGCTTGTGGATCTTGATTTAAACCCTTCAGCTGCACATTCAAATTTGAAGATGCCGCTAATTTTTGTTGCCTCACCAAAGCTACTTGTGCATCTAATTCTTCCATTTGTGCTTCAATATCGTCTAATTGCTTACTTGGCGCTGCCTTTTGTTGTACCAATTTTTCAAACCGAGCCTTCTCCTTTGTCAAAGTTTCTTTTTTAATTTTTAATACAGCGATTTGGTCATCAAATACTTTTAATTGGGTGGCAACCTCTGGCTTCCGTGCTGCAATCGATGCAATTTGCGCATTCAATTGTTGTAATTTTAAGTATACTTGGGTGCTATCTACAAAGCCCAAAAATTGACCCTCTTTCACTTGGTCGCCTTCATTAAAATTAAGTTGCCCAATCTGCCCCATTGCCTCCGAAGAAACCATAATTTCTTCTGCTTCAAAAGTTCCTGTGGCATCAAAATCTAGCTTTGATTTGTTGCATGCACTCAAGAAAAGAATGGACACAAAGGCAGGTACGATATATTTCATTGCTTTCATATTAATTTCCAAATAAATATTGTTGCTGATAAACCGATTGTAATTTTTGTAATTGATGTAATTGAACTTGTTGATTTGCTTGTTCCAATTGATTGATATAAGCCAAGTAATCTAATGATGACAAGGTGCCTTGTCCAAATTGTACTTCTGCGGCTGCTGCAATCCGTTTTCGCGTTTCCACTAATTGTCCGTCCGTACGAAGCAAGGCATCCCATTTTTCAATTTCTCGCTGCACTTGCACATTGTTGAGGTTGGTTTGCTGTTGAAAAACTTCTCGTTGTGCCGCAATCATTCCTTTTTGATTTTCAATTGTTTTGCGTTCCCTTGCGTTGGTGTAAAATGAACTAATCGACCAAGAAAGTTTAAGTCCTCCAATATAGTATTCCTTAAAATCATTGTTCAACATGTTAAGGGCTGGTCTACCGTAGCCAATTTGTCCCATCAAGCCCAAGCGTGGACTCAATTTATTTTGAATTAAGGATTTCTGTTGCTCCAAATTGCCTATTTGCAAATCAAAAAGGGCCAATTCTGGTCGTTTGTTTTCTGGTAAAGCGCTTGTTTGCTTAGGTATTTCGAAGCTTGCAGTTTCTGAAATAGCTTCGTTTATCAAAACACCCAAAGAAGACAGCAAGGATTTTCTTGCAAAATTCAACTCTTCAATTCGTTGTAAAATTTTTATTTTTTCTGCCTCAAAAACTTCTTTGTTCAAGGGATTAACAACTCCTTCTTTAACCCCAATTTGTAACTTATTCAAGTTGGCATCAATCTCTGCTAATAGACTATTACTCGATTTCAGTTGAGAATCGAGCAGTAAAATACCAAAATACAACTGATTAACCGTAGCGTTGATTTTATACAATTCAACTTCCACTTTTTGTGCCTCAACGGCAAAAGTAGACTTACTTACAGCTTGTTGTTTTTTTACCTGTTGACCATCCAATAAGGGCTGATAAACCTCCAAATAGGTTTTGTACTGATCTTTATCCAATGATTTGATCGTCAAATTTGGCAAAGAAATAGGTAATGAAGTCACCTCCGATTGGTAAGTTCCCTGTGCATTGAAATTTAGCTGTGGCAGATAGCCTTTGGATAAATTTTCCAAAGAAAGATCCTTTAAGTTTTCTAAAATTCCCAATTGCTTTATCAAAGGAAAATTAGCTCTGGCTTTCAATTTACAAGTTTCAAGGCTGAGATTTTGGGCTTGTAAACCTATGGTGGCAAGCATAAGTAATCCGAATATCAGTTTTTTGAATTTTTCCATATTAATTTTTTTCAAGGGTGGTTTCAAATAACATATCTTTAAGCCACATGGGCACTAATTTCTTTCGTTGGTCCATGAGCAAATCAAATTCCGATTCCGGAATTTGCGTCACAAGCTTAATCATGGGCGATGCCACAAATGGAAAAACAATCATGCCCGCCAAATTCATTAAAAAATGTGCCGGATGAATATTTTTTACCTTTCCTTGTTTAACTAATTCCTGAAACTGCTTAAAAAAGTGCAATTCTGAAATCATGTGAAACATCGAAAATTTCTTTTGAAATTCTGCCCCATTCGACTTCACACAAGAAAGGATAAACAAGGGAACCTCCGGATTTTTCTTCAGGGTTTCAATATAAGTATTTACAAAACCATCGATTTTATCCATCAAGGAGGTATCAGGTTTATTCAAAATCTGAAATACCATTTGGAAAAAATCTTGAACCGTTTCCATCATGATCATTTCAAACAATGCCTTTTTACTCCGAAAATAATAATTCATCAAGGCCAAATTGATTCCTGCCTCCTTGGCAATATCCCTCGTTTTAGCCCCCTCGAAGCCTTTTTCTTGAAATATCTTCCGAGCCACCTCCTTAATTTTCTCTTCTGTTTGTAATTCTTTATCTGGCATTCCGATATAATTTGAATCAAATTTAAACAAATGTTTTAAACAACTGTTTAAATTTAGTGAAAAATATTCAAAAGGTAAAATTGTAATTTTCTTTTTTTTGTCGAAACTTTCTTTTATTTTCGAATTGAAAACAAAACGAAAATAAACGAAAGATGCTTTTGCCGAATCAAAGAAGAGAGAAAATCTTGGATTTATTGAAAGAAGATGGCTCCGCTAAGGTGGTTAGTCTGGCTAAACTGTTTAAAGTCACGGAGGTAACCATCCGTCAAGACCTTGAAAAGCTGGAAGCCGAAGGACTCATCATCAAAGAACATGGAGGCGCCTTTTTAAAAAACGCATTTGATGCTGCAAGGGGTCTGGCCTTGATGAATCAAGAAAACCTCGACAAAAAAGCCCTCATTGCTAAAAAGTGCATGGAATACATTGAAGTTGGGGACACCATCATTCTTGATTCAGGCTCTACGACCACAGAAATTGCTAAAAATTTAATTGGCTTCAAGCACTTAACGGTCATCACAAATGCCCTCAACATTGCCATGATGTTAGGCTCTGAGCCGGGCATTGAATTAATTGTAACAGGTGGAGAATTCAAACCGCCAACCTTGTCGCTTACCGGACAAAAAGCAGCCGATTTTTTCAAAGGATTAAACGTTCAAAAATTATTTTTAGCCACGGCGGGCATTTCCTTGAAATCTGGACTGACCTACCCTTCCATCAGCGACTTAGTCGTAAAAAAAGCGATGATAGATGCGGCGGAAACTACTTATTTGGTGGCAGATTCGACCAAAATTGGACAAAGTTCCCTGGCCAGTTTAGGAGCATTGTCCTTGATCGACTACGTCATTACGGACGAGGGCATCAGCGAAGCAGAAAAAGAACATTTTAGAAATAACGATATTGAATTAGTCATAGCAGAATAATGAAAACACAAGCAACTTTAGGAATCATCATTGGGAATCGCGATTTTTTCCCAGATAGTTTAGTCGAAAAAGCACGAACAGAAATTTTGGACGTCTTTCAAAAACTAGGAATAAATGCCGTTTTGTTAGACACCAATCAAAGCAAATTGGGGGGAATCGAAACCTTCCAGGAAGCTAAAACCTGTGCCGAATTGTTCAAAAAGCACAGAGATGAAATTTCTGGAATCTTGGTTTTGTTGCCAAATTTCGGAGATGAAAAAGGGGTTGCAGACACCTTGAAATTAGCGGATTTAAATGTGCCCGTTTTAGTTCAGGCTTACCCAGATGATTTAGCCAAAATGAATGTCGTGAATCGTCGCGATGCATGGTGCGGAAAGATTTCTGTTTGTAACAATTTATACCAGTACGGAATTAAGTACAGCCTAACTTCTCAACACGTTTCCGCTCCACAAGATCCAATTTTTCAAAAAGACTTGTTGAATTTCGTGGCAGTTTGCCGCGTAGTAAAAGGTTTAAAATCGGTACGTATCGGGGCAGTAGGTGCTCGTCCGGGAGCCTTCAATACGGTTCGTTATTCAGAAAAAATATTGCAAAGAAATGGTATCACCGTTACGACAGTAGACCTTTCTGAAATCTTAGGCAAAGCCAATAAATTAACGGTAAACGATCAAATTGTAAAGGACCATTTAGACAGCATCAAAGCCTATGCCCCACAAGGCAAAACGCCAAACGAGGCAATGATTCAAATTGCTAAATTGGATGTGGTCTTGAAGCAATTTATGGAGGAATATGATTTGGATGCAACAGCTATTCAATGCTGGACTTCTTTGCAACAAAATTACGGTTGCAACGTATGTACAAGCATGAGTATCATGAGCGAAAACATGCTTCCAAGTGCCTGCGAAGTAGATGTTACAGGGACATTAAGTATGTATGCGATGCAATTGGCATCCTCATCCCCTTCTGCTTTAGTCGATTGGAACAACAATTATGCAGATGATCCGGACAAGTGTGTCTTGTTCCACTGTGGAAACTGGGCAAAATCGTTTTTACCAGATATTGAAATTTCGAATGCCCCAATTTTGGGCACATCTGTTGGAGTAGAAAATACCTATGGTGCCTTAGATGGCAGAACTCCAGCCATGCCTTTAACCTATGGTAGAATCAGCACCGATGACCCGAAAGGTATCATCAAAGCATACATTGGTGAAGGCGAATTGACAAACGATCCATTGAGCACTTTCGGAAACCGTGCCGTTGCACAAATTCCAGATTTGCAAAAATTAATGAATTACGTGTGTAAAAACGGCTTTGAGCACCATGTAGTGATGAATGCCTCTAAAACAGCTGGAATTTTAGAAGAAGCCCTTGGCAATTATATGGGTTGGGAAATTTACAAACATTAAATATTTACCACCCCCGGCGCTTTGCGCCACCCCCTCCTTCACAAGGAGGGGGCTGGGGGGGAGGTCAAAAATTGGGAATAATGACAATTACACAATTAAAAGAAAAATCAAAAACCTATAGGAAAAAAATCCTAGAGTTGATTTTTCATGCGAAAGCCGGCCATACCGGCGGTTGTTTGTCCATCATAGACTTGCTCAATGTATTGTACAACCACGTACTCCGCATTCCTTCACCCAAAGACCCCTCTCGCGATCGCTTTATTCAAAGTAAGGGTCATGCGGTTGAGGCGCTTTATGTGGTCTTGGCCGATCAAGGATTTTTTCCAGAGGAAGATTTAAAAACTTTGGGACAATATCAATCGCCCTACATTGGTCACCCAACGAAGAAAATTCCGGGAATGGAGCAAAATACGGGTGGATTGGGCCACGGTTTATCCATTTGTGCCGGCAATGCCTTAGCAGCGAAAAAAGATAAATCGGACATCAAAGTGTACACCATTTTAGGGGATGGTGAAATGGCAGAAGGCTCCAATTGGGAAGCCATGATGTTTGCGGCACATTACAAATTGGATAATTTATGTGGCATTTTAGACTACAATAAATTACAGATTTCAGGTGCAAATGCGCAGGTAATGGGACTTGAACCTATTAAGCAAAAGATTGAATCCTTTGGCTGGTCGGTGAAAGAAGTGGATGGACACAATATCGAGGAATTGGTGAACACCTTTGATCAATTACCTTTTGAAAACGGAAAACCTTCTTTTATCATTGCCCACACAGTAAAAGGCAAAGGCGTATCCTACATGGAAAATGTGGCGAAATGGCACCACGGCGTACCGAGTGCCGAACAATTAGAACAAGCATTAGCTGAATTAGCATAAAATGAAAGCGAACTTAGAAGTATTTTCAGAAACCTTACAAGCCCTTGCCGAAAAAGATCAGCAGATATTGGCGGTCACCAGCGATTCGCGTGGTTCTGGAAAATTAGTACCCTTTGGTGAAAAATTCCCAGACCAAATCGTTGAAATTGGCATAGCCGAACAAAATTTAGTAGGAGTTGCTGCCGGATTAGCCGCCATGGGAAAAAAGGCATTTGCCGTTTCTCCAGCCTGTTTTCTGACCGCTCGTTCTTTGGAACAAATCAAAAACGATGTGGCCTATTCTAACAATCCCGTTCGTTTAATTGGTATTTCTGCCGGAGTAAGTTACGGTGCTTTAGGCAGCACTCACCACAGTTTACACGATTTTGCAGTAGTTCGTGCCATCAACAATTTACCAGTTGTAGCCCCAGCTGATGCTTTTGAAACAGAAGAGGTCATTAAATATGCGGCAGCAACTGACGAACCTATTTACATTCGTTTTGGCAAGAAAAACATGCCTGATTTAGGTCAGTCTTTGTCCCCAAAATTTGAAATCGGAAAAGCTCGTTTGATAAAAGAAGGAAACGATATCACCTTAATTGGAACAGGAGAAACCGTTTGGCCCTGTCTGGAAGCCGCAATATTATTGAAAGAAAAGGGAATATCTGCAAAAGTGATTTCCATGCATACCATTAAACCCTTGGACACCACATTATTGGCTGAATTAGGAGCGACAAGAAAACCCATCATCACCGTTGAAGAACATTCTATTTTTGGCGGATTAGGAGAAGCCGTTTCCTCCTATTTGTTCCAAAACCAATATTTTGTTCCTTTTAAAATCATGGGATTCCCAGGCGAATATACCGTTACGGGTTCTCAAACAGAAATTTTTGAACATTATGGAATCTCCGACAAAGGGATTCAACAAGAAGCACTAAACCTATTAAAAAAATGAAATACGTTTTAGCCCTTTGTGGACTATTGCTTTTTGGCTGTTCTTCCAAAGAATCGGCCGAAAAACCCAAAATAGCCGTAGTCATTTCAACGCTCAACAATCCATGGTTTGTTGTTTTGGGAGAATCAGCGGTGAAAAATGCAGAAAAATTGGGCTATGAAGCCAAATTGTTTGATTCGCAAAACAATCCAGCCACCGAATCGGACCATTTTGAAAATCTGATTTCTTCCGGATTTGATGCGATTTTGTTCAATCCAACCGACGCCGATGGATCCATTGCCAATATTCTAAAAGCAAAAGAAGCGGGAATTCCTGTTTTTTGCATGGACCGTGAAGTAAACTCTAACGATGCGGCAACTTCCCAAATCCTATCCGATAACTACACAGGCTGCGTGGCCATCGGAGTAGAATTTGTAAAGCAATTGCACGGAAAAGGAAATTATGTGGAAATTTTGGGCTTAGCGGGCGACAATAACACCTACGCACGTTCCAATGGGTTTCATACCGTGGTAGATAAATTCAAAGGCTTGAAAATGCTTGGCCAACAAAATGGCGATTTCGATCGCAATAAGGCCATGGAAGTGATGGAATCGATGATGCAAGCGAATCCAGACTTACAGGCCGTTTTCTGTGGAAACGATGCCATGGCACTGGGTGCTTATCAGGCCATTCAATCGGCTGGGAAATCGCAACAAATTAAAGTATTTGGATTTGATGGAGCAGATGAGGTCGTACAAAAAATCAAGGAAGGAAAAATCGTTGCCACGGGCATGCAATACCCGAAAATCATGGCGAAAACTGCAGCAGAATTTGCGGTTGAATTTTTCAAGGGAAGAAAAGACTTTCCACAACATATACCTATGGCTGTCAATTTAGTTAATTCCAAAACTGCTAAACATTACTAAGATGCTACGAAAAATATTAATCTCAGTCATTGCAATTGTTTTGGTTACCCAATCGGTTCGTTTCGAGAAACTTAGCGAGCATGTCAAAACCGCAGCTGGAAACGCTGATTACGCAAATTTCACCGAAAAGGTAAAAAATATTATACAAAAAGGGGTATTAGAAAATTCTTTGTTGACAGAAGAATCTCAATTAATTAAACAATTAAACAACAATCTAACTAATGCCAAAAAAGAATTGGGAAATCGATTGGGAATTGGTGAGTCGGCCTACTTTTTAGTGAAAGGAAAATCTACCATTGCATCCATCAACGAAAATGAAATTCAATTGGCCAATGGATCCGTGATTGATACACAATTTATTTTCGGAAACGAAATTAGAGATGCTTCCAGAATGGTGAAATTGGAAGATTTTAAATCGCAAAAAGATTTAAATGCCCTGACGGAAGCATTAAATAAGCATGTAAGAGAGGTAATCATCCCCCAAGAAATCAAAGGTCTAAAAGTTGGTGATAACATTTCGTACATTGGGGCCTGTGAGGTGGCGCCAACAGATATTCCCGTAAAAGCATTGACTATTTATCCCGTAGAAATCAAACATTAAGATGTTAGAAGTTCAGAATCTTACGATGGAGTTTCCGGGGGTGAAAGCCCTTGATGGGGTAAACTTATCCTTTGAAAAAGGAAAAATCAATGCGCTTTTGGGAGAAAACGGTGCTGGAAAATCTACCTTGTTAAAAATTTTATCGGGAGTTTATCAAGGCTATTCCGGAGAAATTCGAATGAATGGCCAAACAGTTTCCTTTCCGGACACCATTGCTTCACAAGCAGCGGGCATTGCCATCATCCATCAAGAATTAAATCTTTTCCCCAATCTAACAATTTGCGAAAACATCTTTTTAGGCAAGGAAATTGAAAATAAATTCGGACTACTAGATAAGCAATCCATGAACGCGATATGTCTAGACCTATTAAAACAGGTGGGCGTAAAAGCTAATCCAAATACTCGTGTAGGCGATTTAAAAGTCAGCGAACAACAACTCATTGAAATAGCCAAAGCATTGCACAGCAAAGCATCTGTCATTTTGATGGATGAGCCAACTTCAGCCTTGTCCGACCAAGAAATTGACCGATTGCATCAGCTCATCCGAAATTGGCAGTCGCAAGGAAAAACCATCGTGTACATTTCGCACAAAATGGACGAGCTTTTCCGAATCACAGAATACTACCAAGTACTAAGAGATGGCAAAAGTATTGCTTATGGATGGATGAAAGACACCACCGAAGCCCAACTCATTGCTCACATGGTGGGTAGAAATGTAGTGATTGAAAAAAAGAAGGAAAATTATGTCCAAAAGGAGATTGCCATCGATGTAAAAAATTTGTCATTAAGAAATCAGGACTCCAAAATTTCTAATCGTCTACAAAATATTCATTTCAAAGCCTATAAAGGCGAAATTTTAGGAATTTTCGGACTCATGGGTGCAGGTAGAACTGAATTATTGGAGACTTTATTCGGACTTCATCCAGAATATTCAGACATGCAGATTTTTTTACATGGAAATGTCAAAAAAATTGCAAGTCCAGCTGATGCCATTTTAAACAAAATGGCCTTTGTTACCGAGGATCGAAAAAAGGACGGCTTGGTGATGGAACAGGATTTGACCTTTAATATTAGTTTGCCAAACCTGGAACTTTTCGAATGGCTGAAAGACGAACCGGCAAAAGCTAAAGCAGAACAATATCGCACCGATTTACGTATCAAAAGTTCATCTGTGGAACAATTATGCGGAAAATTAAGTGGGGGAAATCAACAAAAAGTAATCCTAGCCAAATGGCTTTCAACCAATCCTGAAATATTGTTGCTCGACGAACCCACACGTGGAATTGACATCCAAGCCAAAGACGAAATATACCAATTAATGAAGCAAATAGCCTCCAAAGGCACTTGCATCTTGTTTGCCTCCTCCGAAATTCCAGAAATTTTAGCACTTGCAGATCGCGTGTTAGTGATGTGCAACGGACAAATTCAAGCGGAATTAACAGGAGATTTACTCAATGAACATAACCTATTAAAAGAAGCACTACCCAAACTATGATATCTTCTTCAATCCTTAAAAAATCACAATCGCTCATCGCCCTTTTACTGTTGATGATTGTGCTGAGCATTGTCACCGACAAATTCCTAACCGCAGGTAATTTGTGGAATGTATTGCGACAAATATCTGTCAACATGTGTTTGTCCATCGGTATGACCCTGGTCATCCTAACTGCTGGAATTGACCTTTCGGTTGGGGCAGTGTTGGGGCTTTCGGGTGCCATTTGTGCAGGCTTGTTAAAATCTGGCATCTCCATTCCTGCCATGGATTTATGGATTGGCTTTACCGTTTTAGGGGCCATCGTTGCTGCCATTACGGTAGGAACGGCCCTTGGATTATTCAACGGTTGGGTGATTACTCGCTTTTCGGTCCCTCCTTTTGTAGCAACACTTTCTATGTTAACTGTTGCTCGCGGATTAACCTTTTTATACACACAAGGACAACCCATTTCTGATTTAGGGGCGAATTTTGAAAAAATAGGCGCAGCATGGTTTTTGGGTGTGCCCGTACCTGTTTGGATTTCGGCTTTATTTATTTTGGTGTTTTATGTTCTAACCACCAAAACCAGTTTAGGTCGTTTCATTTATGCTATTGGAGGTAACGAAAAAGCCGCTCAGGTTTCTGGAGTACCCATCCAAAAAGTAAAATGGATCGTCTATGCACTTTCAGGCGCCATGGCTGCCATTGGTGGGGTATTAGTTACGTCTCGACTCAATTCGGCCCAACCCAATGCAGGAATCAATTATGAATTAGATGCCATTGCCGCCATCGTGATTGGAGGCACATCGCTTTCGGGTGGACAAGGCTCCGTAAAAGGAACGATCATTGGCGCGATTTTAATTGGCGTATTGAATAATGGTTTGGTTTTACTGAACGTATCGCCTTTTTGGCAGCAGGTTGTGAAAGGACTGGTGATTTTACTAGCAGTTATTGTAGATAAAATGAATCAAAAAGCTAAATAAATGGAAGACTTAATTTTAGCGATTGATCAAGGAACCAGCAGCACAAAAGCGCTGCTAATGAATGCACAGGCAACAGTGGTTAGTGAAGGAATTTCAGACCTAGAAACAACTTATTTTCCTAATGGTCTTGTTGAGCAAGATCCTTATGCTATTTTAGCCAGTGTTGAAAAAGCTGTTCGAGCATGTGTAGAAGGAATTGAAATTGAAAAAATAAAAAGCATAGGCATCAGCAACCAGCGAGAAACTTTTGTCTTGTGGAATGCAAAAGGTGAACCTGTTTTCCCGGCAGTTGTTTGGGCCTGCAAACGATCTACACAAATTTGTGACGACCTAAAAGAGCAAAACGAATGGATTCAGGAAAAAACAGGCTTAATTATAGACCCCTATTTTTCGGGCACAAAATTATTGTGGATTTTAGAAAATCATCCTCAAATAAAAACTGAATTAGAACAAGGGAATTTATTTTTTGGAACTGTTGATACTTGGTTATTAATTAAATTAACAAATGGTAAATCGTATTTTACCGATTTAACAAATGCAAGTCGAACTTTATTTTTAAATCTCAAAACTTTGACTTGGGATAAAGATATTTTAACTACTTGGGGATTGAAAAATTTAAATTTACCAACACTTAAAAGATCTTCTGACGACTTTGGAAGTACCGATTTATTTGGACTTTCCAAAAATCCTATTCAAATCGGCGCAATGATTGGCGATTCCCATGCCTCGATGTTTGGTGAAACGTGTTTTGAAGAGGGTGACACCAAAATGACCTTAGGTACGGGTTGTTCCTTGTTGATGAGCCTTGGCAGTTCTCCTAAAAAATCTACCAACGGCCTATTAAGCACCATTGGTTGGAGTACGAAAAATCAAGTTGTTTTCGCTTGGGAAGGAGCTATTGTAGCTTGTGGTTCCATGATTGAGTGGTTGAAAAATTCAATGAAAGTAATTGAAGATGTCAAACAAACTGCCGCCATTGCCGAATCGGTGAAGGACGAAAAGGGAGTCTTTTTAGTACCCTCATTTAGCGGAATGGGAGCCCCCTTTTGGCAAATGGATCGAAAAGCTTCTTTTGTAGGCATGACCTTTGGAACAAGTCCAGCCCAATTGGTAAAAGCCACTTTGGAAAGCATTGCCTTTCAAATCAAGGCCGTAACAGATGCCATGGAATCTGATTTAGGAAAACCCATCCTACAAATTGCCATGCACGGAGGATTGTCGAAAAACACCTTTGTTCAAAACTGCTTGAGTGAATTAATTGCAGCAAACATTCAAGTGCAAGACAATCCAAACATTTCTGCCCAAGGTGCCGCCTTTTTAGCCGGCCTTCAAGCAGGTATCTATTCCGATTTATTTGAATTGAAACAAAAAATAAAGATTCAAACCTTACAAAAACAAAGTAAAAACACTGCTCTTTTACAACAATTTGAAGAGTGGAAAAACATTATCCATACCAATACCTTTTAAAAATGAAAAAGTTATTTATCCTATTTACTACCGTTTTGATGTCCTTTGGGGCACTCGCTAAAGGCAATTTACCCCGCACCATTGTGACAACAGATGGAGAAATCGACGACGTCGACACCTTCATCCGTATGCTACTTTACACCAACGAATTTCACGTGGAAGGCCTTATTTATTCAAGCTCCATGTGGCATTACAAAGGTGATGGCAAAGGCACCAAATTTGAATCTGAAATGCCATCGACTAAAAAAATATATGGTGTTCGAACCGACTTGCGTTGGGCTGGTGTTACTTGGATTCAAGATTTATTGGACCAATATGCTAAAGTGTATCCAAACTTATTGTTACACAGCAAAAACTACCCTACCCCAGACTATCTGAAATCTTTGGTAAAAGTAGGAAACATTGAGTTTGAAGGAGAAATGGAGAAAATTACCGCAGGTTCAGAGTTGATTAAACAAAAATTGATGGATGAAAGTGATGCAGAAGAAATTTATTTGCAAGCTTGGGGTGGCACCAACACCATTGCTCGGGCCTTAAAATCTATTGAAGACGAAAATAAAAACAAGCCAAATTGGGCAGCTATTAAAAGCAGAATTTCAAAAAAGGCCATCATTTACACCATTATGGATCAAGATGCCACCTACAAAAAGTACATTGGCGTCAACTGGCCAGAGATCAGAGTATTTTATAATGCCAACCAGTTTTGGTGCATGGCTTATCCATGGAAACGCCAAGTGCCAAAATCATTCCAAAAATACTTTGAAGGAACATTTATGGGTCCTTTAATCAATGAGCACGGTCCTCTTTTGAAAAAATATTATTCCTATGGTGATGGACAGAAACAAGAAGGAGACGAAGAACACAATCACGGAAATTTAGAAAAAATCACAAAAGACGGAATATACAAGAAATTCGATTTCATTTCAGAAGGGGATTCTCCAGCATTTTTAAATTTAATGGATACGGGTTTAGACAATTATAAAAATCCTTCTTATGGTGGATGGGGTGGTCGATTTGTGAAGGCAAAAGATAACCCGTTCCGTTTCGAAGACGGAGAAACGGCTGCCGATTTGAATCCGGAAACTGGCAAAATGGACAAAGCTTTTCCACAGACTCGTTGGTTGGAAGCCATGCAATTAGACTTTTTAGCACGTGCCGAATGGTGTATCAAACCTTATGAGGCTGCCAATCATGCCCCATGGATTACAGTGAAAGAAGGCACACAATTATGGGCAAATGCTGGCGAGAAAATCACTTTGCATGTTTCTGCCCAAGACAAAGACAAAAACAATGTGGTACAATTTAAGGCTTGGCCTTATGCAGAAGCAGGCGATGGAAAAGCTACTACTCTTTTGGAAGGGAATATGGTAAAAGTACAAATTCCTTCTACAGCCAAAAAAGGCGATAAATACCATGTGATTGTGGAAGGAACCGACAATGGAACTCCACAGTTGACTCGCTACAGAAGAGTAGTGATTAGCGTTATGTAAATAAAAATATACCGATAAACCTATTTAATTGAAATGAAAAAAATCTTAGTATTTGGTGCATTTATTGCACTTTCAACAACCGCTTGGGCACAAAGAAGACCCAATAATGTAGTATCAACGGATATTCAACCGGACAATTCGGTAATTTTCCGAATCAAAGCACCGGAAGCTACGAAAGTAGAGGTTTCTGGAACTTGGCCAAGAGCTTTGAAGAATATAATCCCAATGATTAAAAAGGATTCAATTTTTGAAGTAAAGGTTGGCCCTATGCCTTCGGACATGTATGAATACGAGTTTATCGTAGATGGTATTCCAACCTTGGATCCTAATTCAAGTTTAGTTACCAGAGATGGTGCTTGGATTCAAGGAGCCATGTTTGTTCCGGGTGCAGAGGCAGATGTGTACGACACCAAAAATGTGCCTCACGGAACTTTAACTTCGGTTTGGTACAACTCTCCATCCATTGGCATGGAACGTAAAATGAACATTTATACCCCACCCGGATACGAAAAAGGGAACAAAAAATACCCTGTAATGTACTTGTTACACGGCGGGGGCGGTGATGAAGAAGTGTGGTTGAGTCGCGGTCGTGCCAACTACATTTTAGACAATTTAATTGCATCAGGTAAAGCAGAACCGATGATTGTGGTTATAACGAATGGCAATCCAAATACCCCGGGTGCTCCTTTGAGTCGTCCACAAGCCATGAACAAAACCTTGCCTGCCGGCATAGGATCGATGGCATCGGGAGTATTTGAAAAGAGTTTAGTAGAAGATGTAGTTCCTTATATTGAGAAAAACTATCGCGTGATAGCGGATGCTAATCACCGTGCTTTAACCGGTTTTTCGATGGGAGGTTACCAAACACAAAACATCAGTAATGCACATCCTGAAATGTTCAAATACATTGGCGTAATGAGCATGGGTTTGTTTTCTTCTGCCTTGAGAGGTCCGAGTACCTACAGCAAAGAGGCGCATGTAAAACAATTGAAAGCCTTGCAAGCAAGCAATCCAAAAGTGTATTGGATTGGCATGGGAAATCATGATTTCTTATACGATAGCGGGGTCAAATTGCGTGCCTTATACGATGAGGTAGGCTTAAAATACACCTACCGCGAAAACGAAGGAACACACGATTGGAACTCTTGGAGAATGTATTTGAAAGAATTTTCTCAATTGTGTTTTAAATAATATATTTGCAATGTTTCGTCTTAACGAAACATTGCCGTCATTTAATCCTTAACGAAAGATTTGAATGCAGCGAAAGGCGAGGCTTTGACAATGCGCATAGGCTATGTGCGTATGTGTCAAAGATAAAAGCCGTTAGCGTAATGAAAATCGGTCCGCTTGCGGATTCGTTTTTGATTAAATGAAAAGTTTTTTTGATTCTTTTTTTTCAAAAAAAGAAGACTTAATTATAGCAAAATGAAAACTTATACTTTAGAAGAAGTTCAAGACAAATTAATTGGCAAAAAAGGTACCCCAGAAAGAGATTTATTTGAATATGAACTTCAGATAGACTTGATAGGAGACGCCATTAAAAAAACTAGAATTGAGCGACAATTGACCCAAGAGGAATTAGGCAAACAAATTGGCGTTCAAAGAGCCCAAATTTCAAGACTTGAAAATCATACAGGAAATGTGACCTTAGAAACCTTAATTAAAGTTTTTGCTGCATTAAGAGCAAAAGTAACCTTACAAATTGAACTATGAAAAATTTACAAATTAAACAATTGGCAATCCTGCTTATCATTTGTTTGTTAGGCGTAAACGCACAGGCCCAACAAACAAAAAAACGCGTGATCGTTTTAACCGACATCGAAGCAGATCCAGACGATTCGCAATCGCTGATTCGATTTTTAATGTACAGTAATCAGTGGGACATTGAAGGATTGGTGGCAACCACTTCCATCCATCAAAAAACCACCGTATTTCCTGAATCCATTCACAAAATTTTGGGTGCCTACCAAAAGGTACAGCCCAATATGCTGTTACATGAAAAAGGATTTCCTTCGTATGAAAGTTTAAAAGCTTTGGTCAAAAAAGGTTTACCTGTGTATGGTATGGAAGGCGTTGGCGCCGGGAAAGATTCGGAGGGCTCCAATTGGATTGTTCAACAATTATTGAAAAAAGACGATCGTCCTATTTGGTTTAGCATTTGGGGAGGACCTAATACCCTGTCCCAAGCGCTCTACAAAATCAAAGAAACCTTGCCAGCTGCTGAAGCCACAAAGGTTTTTCAAAAAGTTCGAATTTATACCATTTCAGACCAAGACGATTCGGGTCCATGGATTCGTAAAACCTTTCCTGACATCTTTTTTGTAGTTACTCCAGGCTATAGTTATTCTTATGCAACTTGGTTGGGGATGTCGGCCAAAGCACCAGGCTCAGACCAGGAATCTGTTTCCAATGAATGGTTGGCAAAAAACATCCAACAAGGTCATGGTCCATTGGGAGCCTTATATCCTGACGTAGCATACGGTATGGAAGGAGATACTCCCGCTTATTTAGGATTGATTGAAAACGGTTTGAACAATGCAAACCACCCGAACATTGGCGGTTGGGGAGGTCGATACGAATTGTATGTACCCAAATTTAGAGATTCTAATTCAGGCGGATTTAGGAGAGAAAATTGGCCAAAAGATGAGCCGGAAACAAGAGCCATTTGGACCAACGCAGAAGATTCTTTGCGTGGATTAGACAAGGTGGCCTACAAAAGCAACACAGCCACTATTTGGCGTTGGAGAACTGCTGTACAAAACGACTTCGCTGCAAGAATTGATTGGACCACCAAAAAGTTCAACGAAGTGAATCACCCTCCAGTCGTAAAAACTACGCATCCCGATAATTTTACAGTAAAATCCGGAGATGAATTTTTCTTAAATGCAGAGGGAACCATCGATCCTGATGGAGATTCGATGAGTTATTTGTGGTTTCAATACAAAGAAGCAGGTACCTATCCAGGCTATGTAAGCACCAGGCCCTATTCTCCTAATTTGTATCGTTTACCCATTACCGCTCCTAAAGTAGATAAGCCTGAAACGATTCATTTTATTTTACAAGTAACAGACAAAGGTACACCTGCTTTGACGAGGTATAAGAGAGTAGTGGTGAGGGTGGAACCGAAATAATTGTTAATTGTTAATTGTTAATTGTTAATTGTTAATTGTTAATTGTTAATTGTTAATTGTTAATTGTTAATTGTTAATTGTTAATTAAGTCGAAAATAGTTTTCATAAACAAACTTTTAAGGATTTATTTTAATTCTGTTTTCAAAAAAAATTAACAATTAACAATTAATAATTAACAATTAGAACAGCTTCTCCTGAGGAGGCTTCACTCCTGCCAAACGGATGTACACTGTTGTTTGTCCTCGGTGGTGAGTTTGGTGCTCAAAGCATTTGTTTAGAGCTGTGCCTTTGCTCATTTCAAAACGTCCAAACATTTTTACTGTTTCTTTGAAAGAGGCATCCGACATTTTGCCAATCGCATTGATCACAAAATCGTAACTCGCATTAACTAATTTGGTTACGTTCGCTTTTGATTGGTCAGTTGCTTTTTCAGATTCACCCATTCCTACTGGACTTTTCTCTCCGGATGCTGCAGATGCAAACGCATAATTGGCATCAGTGAAGTGCAACATTTGCTGCGCAAAAGAACGCATTTCAGGAGTGGGTTTTAAGTCGTACTTTTCTGCGGGCATTGCATCAAGGTACTCTTGAGTGTACGCCTTGGCACGCTGCCATTCTTTAATCATCTCTTCTTTGGATTGTCCCAACATAACATTACTTACTAAAAGTGTTACAAAAAATAAAAGTGTTTTAATCGTTTTCATACGTATGATTATTTTGTTTTTGCAAATCTATACAAATTAGTGTAAATTTGTAACTAATTTTAGTAAATACTGGTAACCAAATGGTAACTAACACAATTTCTCGCTTAATTGAAAATCCACACAATTGTCCAGTAACCCGTGCCATGAGTATCATTGGAGGTAAATGGAAGCCTATTATTCTTAATTGCATCGGCGAAAAATCCTTGCGATTTGGAAAATTAAGACAATACATTCCCGCCATTTCCAACAAAGTGCTAAGCAACGAACTGAAGGAATTGGAGCAATTTGGCTTAATTGAGCGTATAGAATACAAAGAATTGCCTCCACGTGTAGAATATCATTTAACACAAGCTGGCAGATCACTATTACCAATTCTTCATGAAATTGCTCGCTGGGGAAAAACCGAATTGGCCATAGAAATTATAGAAAAAGCGAGTTAATTGAACCATAAAATTTTATGCAACTAAGTAGTAACACTAAAAACAAAATCATTTTTGTCCTAGGGGTATTGTCGGCCATCGGGCCATTGTCGATCGACATGTACCTGCCAGCCTTTAAAAACATTGCCACAGCGCTTCATTCCTCTCAAGTAGAAGTAGGTTATACGCTTTCCAGTTTCTTTTTTGGAATCTGTTTAGGACAATTGATCAATGGTCCGATGCTCGACCATTTTGGCAGAAAACGCGTCTTGTACATCGGATTAGGCATCTATGTGGTATCTTCGATTGCTTGCACCTTATGTACCACGGTAGATCAATTAATTGTCCTGCGATTTTTCCAAGCCTTAGGTGCCAGTGTGGGCATGGTGGCACCCAATGCGGTTGTACGCGAAACGTTTGAAGAAGAAGATCGTCCGAAGGTACTTTCTTTGTTAATATTAATTTTGGGTGTTAGCCCCATTTTAGCACCAACTTTGGGCAGCATTATCCTTTCCACTTCAAGTTGGCCCTATATTTTTTGGGTTTTGGCAGCCATTATGTTAACCATGATCTTCCTCATCAAGGCCTGGTTGCCTGAAAATCCGGAACAATTGAGTGGTGAAGCAAGACCAAAGCTTTCATTAAAGGAAATTGGAAAGGGTTACATAGGTGCTTTTCAAGAGAAAAAATTCATTGGCTTTGCCTTTGCAGGAGCCATCGGTTCAGGAAGTATTTTTGCTTATGTGACCGGAGCCCCTCTAACATTCTTAAACTTTTATCACCTCAACGAACAACAATTTGGCTGGGTATTTGCCATCGTGGCCTCTGGAATTATAAGTGCAAGTCAATTAAACACACTTATTTTAAAAAGAAAATCGAGTGTGCAAGTTTTGGCAGTCGCCTTACCCGCTCAATTTGTTTTCGGATTATTGATGGTTATTGGGGTTCATTTTGATCTATTGAATATGCCACTTTTAATTGCCCTTCTATTTTTGATGTTGGCATGCCAAGGTTTAGTTTTCCCCAATATGGCCACAGTGGCACTTCGTCCGATTGAAAAAAATGCGGGTTCTGCTTCTGCGCTAATGGGTGCCTTACAAATGGCCATGGGCTCTTTTAGTGCATCTTTAGTGGGTATTTTATATACGGGCAACGCGGCTTCCATGGCAATGGTCATGACTGCTTGCGTGGGCATTGCAACGCTTATTTTTTATTGGAATAAGAAGCAGGCGGTGTAAAAAAGCCCCAAATGGGGCTTTTTTTTATTTCTTCAACACCAACTCCACCACTCCAAACTCACCTGCTTTACCATATCTTTCCATTGCCTTTTCGCCTTTCCAAACATTCATGCTGGCAATTTTGTCGGGACTCACTTGATTCACATTTTGGTCCAAGGCAATTTTCCCATCAATCACAAGCAATTTTCTTTTCGCGCGCTGTGCATCAAAAAACTTAATCATTTGGGCAAAGTAAGGGTCAATCATCACACCTGGACCATGTCCACCGCCAGGTATCAACACGTATTCGCTTTGTATTTTTTGCTCCTTTAATTTTGCCTGCAATTTTTCACTTTGACAAAAGGGAACCAAAGGGTCTTTATCCCCATGGAAAATTAAAAAAGGTGCTGAATGGGGATTTACAAATGATATCGGATTAGCTAGGTTGGCCAAGTCTTTATTGTCTTGAATGGGTGCACCTATCAAACTTGATTCCGGCGATTTCGAATCATCGTGTTTCATCGAACTTCCGCAGGCGTCCATACTTAAAAATTCTGTTGGACCAAACCAATCTACCACCGCATCCACATTACTTGGTGTGTCTAAAAATTTACCCACTTTACCTTCTAAATCAGCCGATATTCCATTGATTTCAACCGTTTTCTTAAAATTACTTGTACCTGCAGAGGCAGAAAGGTGTCCGCCTGAAGAAAAACCAGAAATACCAATAAAGCCAGGACTTAAAGAAAAGGTTGCCGCATTAGCACGAATAAATCGGATAGCAGCTTTTACATCTTGAATCTGTGCTGGCCAGATAGCATCTTTGCTTGAGCGATGATTGATACTCACTACAGCATAGCCTGCTTTAAGTAAACTTTGTCCAAATCCAGTTAAAAAAACGGTTCCTTTTGAGGAGTTCGAAAAAAAAGCACTTCCGTAAATAGTAACAATTACCGGGAAGGGGCCCTTCCCCTCTTTGGGTAGAAAAATGTCTAATTTATGTCCAATGATTTGATCTCCTGCATAATCCACTTCTATCCATGATTTGGAAGCTTCTACATACGATTTAGAATAATCGGGAGCGTTTTGGGCGAAAGTTGAAGAGGTAAGAAGAAATAGGGATAAGGTATAAGGGAAGAGGGATGATTTTAAGGATTTCATAGGTTTTTTCAAAATTTTATAAATGTACTGATAATTTTAAGACCTGATTTATAATTGTAAAAAATGAACAAAAATAATTCGTAATTTTGGAGAACCAATTCAAATTAAATGAAACTATTATTAGAAATTGAGGACAATAAGGCATCACACCTTTTAGAGGTGTTGAAATCCTTGCCTTATGTAAAAACTACAGAAATTTCTAAAGAAAAAGCAGAGTTGATTCAAACAGTAAACGAATCCATTCAAGAATATAATTTAATTCGAAAAGGAAAATTGAAGGGAATATCTGCTAACCAACTACTTGATGAATTATGAAATTATTGCCGTTCCAAATTTTCTAAAAGAAGTAAAAAAATTATCAAAAAAATACGCATCTCTGAAGTCTGATCTTTCAGATTTGTTTTTAAGCTTAGAAAAAAATCCAACTTTAGGAACCCCACTTGGAAGGAATTGTTTCAAAATAAGATTAGCAATTACATCAAAATCCAAAGGGAAAAGTGCTGGAGCAAGAATTATTACTAATTTTACAATTTCTGAGAATAAAATATATTTACTTTCCATTTTTGATAAATCGAATAAAGAAAGTTTAACAGACAAGGAGCTAATAGATCTCTTTAAATCAATAGAATAAATCAAAACAATGTCTCAAAAACCTTACGATTACCTGATTGTTGGAGCTGGATTTTTTGGCAGTATATGTGCGCATGAACTGCAAAAACGTGGAAAAAAGGTTTTGGTGATTGAGAAAAGAAACCATATTGGAGGGAATTGTTATACAGAAAATCGGGACGGCATTAATATTCATTATTACGGTGCGCATATTTTTCATACCTCAAACAAAACCGTTTGGGATTGGATTAATCAATTTGCAGAATTCAATCATTTTACCAATCGAGTTGTAGCCAATTATAAAGGTAAATTATTTGCATTACCCTTTAATATGTGGACTTTCCACCAATTATGGGGTGTAATTACACCCGATGAGGTAAAAAAGAAAATTGAAGAACAAGGAAGTTATATCCAAAATCCGCAAAACCTAGAGGAACAAGCCATCCACTTAGTTGGAAAAGATGTCTACGAGACCCTGATCAAAGGATATACTGCCAAGCAATGGATGAAAGATCCAAAGGAATTGCCCAAGGAAATCATCAAGCGTTTACCCGTTCGTTACACCTTTGACACCAATTATTTCAACGATCCTTACCAAGGAATTCCTAAAGGTGGATACACCCAAATTTTTGAAAAATTATTGGAAGGTATTGAGGTGCAATTGGGGGTTGACTTCTTGGCAAGCAAAACAGAATGGTTAGACAAAGCCGACAAAGTGATTTATACAGGACCCATTGATGCCTATTTCAATTATGAATTTGGGCCTTTGGAATACAAATCGGTTACCTTAGATCTGCAAAAAAAGGATACAGATAATTTCCAAGGAAATGCGGTGGTGAACTACACTGAACAGGAAATTCCATATACAAGAATCATTGAACACAAACATTTTGAGTTTGGTACTACAGATTCAACTTGGATAAGCTATGAATATCCTACCCCATACGAGGCACAAAAAACAGAGCCATATTACCCTGTAAACGATGCGACAAATAATGCCTTGTTCCAAAAATACAAAGAAAAAGCTGCCGAATTTCCAAATGTAATTTTTGGGGGTCGTTTAGCAGAGTACAAGTATTATGACATGCACCAAATCATTGAGCGAGCCTTAGATTTTTTAGCCAATCACTGAGACGCCAATCAATTTTCCGATTCCAAAAGTGATCGCAGCTGCGGCGAGTCCAAATAATACTTGACGCATCCCTGATGACCAAATGCTTTTACCAGTAAAAAGGGTAATGGCACTACCAATACCAAATAATCCCAATGCACTCATACCTGCACTTAGCAAAATAGCTTGAGTTCCACCGGTAAAAAAGAATGGGAAAACTGGAATAATGGCGCCTAATGCAAACAACAAAAAGGAAGTTACGGCCGCTTCCATAGCAGAACCTTCCAAGTCTTCCGGATTAATCCCCAATTCCTCTCGAATTAATAAGGCATGTGCTTTGTCTTTATCTGCCATTATTTCCTTGGCCATTTGATGTGCCTGTGCCTCGTCGATCCCTTTTGCCAAATAGATCAAAGCAATTTCTCTTTCCTCACCTTCCGGATTCACCTCCAACTCTTCCATCTCAAGTTCCATTTGGTTTTCAGATAATTCCTTAGAGCTTTGAACGGATATCCACTCACCCAAGGCCATCGACAAGGCTCCCGCCAATAGACCTGCTAAACCAGTTAATAATACTTCTTTTTGTCCAGAACTTGCCCCAGCAATCCCCATCACCAAACTGAAATTTGAAACTAAGCCATCATTCCCACCTAAAACTGCAGCACGCAAGGCATTTCCACCAACAGACCGATGTCTTTTTTCAAATCTGGCAAGGGTTGGCCCAGATAATTCCTTATGATGGGATAAAACATTTTTCAAAATACTGACATGAGCAGTGTCAGAAATGGAAGATTTTGTATTGGTTTTTTTTCTAGCAGAAATTATAGAATTAGACAAGCCCTTTTCGGTGTCCATTAAAACTCCTAATATGTAATCATTTCCAAAAAGTTTACCTATCAATTTTAAAACTTTTGCCCGATTTGAAGGTCCCGGCATGGCAGATTCTGGCAAATTATTTTTGACCATAAATGCCTTAGCGTGACCTAGTTCTATATCACTCATTTCGGAAAAAACCTTCGAAACAAGTGAATCGGTCTCTGTTTCTGCCAAAATTCCATACAGAAAACTTGCGTCAATTTCGGTTTGAATATGCTTTAAATCTGAAGAGTCCATAGTGCTTTACTTTGTGAATATTTTTTTTACATCCTGGGTTTTCTAAAAACCATTTTTTAGACAAGTCCATTAATTTATCAGGACTCATTCTAAATTATATAGTACTTTAAAATGACAGAATTTAAATAATTTTGTTCCGAACGTAAGAGTTTATCTTGTCCCTTAATCCAAACAAGATAAAAATAATTACAAATAATATAAATAGAAAACAGAAATTAGAAAGCACATTTTTTTTAAGAATGTGCTTTTTTATTTAAATTTATTTAAATTAATTCTATAAAACTCCTCCGTGACCGTATATTTCTTTGCATTTCTTTACATTTATCTGACAATAATTATATTGTTTTTTAACGTCAAGTTAAACAGAAATGCCATATACCTTGCAGGATTAATGTTTGCCTATTCCACCTTTGGAATTATGCATAACTTGATTTTTGATGGAGATTCCCCTTTTCTATTGGCCATTTTTAGAGGATACACAATTCCCTTAATTTACCTAATCGGCCCCCTTCTCTATTTTTATGTTAGAGGCACCATCAAAGACAGTTTCAGATTTTATAAAACCGACTTCTTGCATTTTATTCCTGCAATTTTCGCATTTATATGTATTCTCCCCTACATTTTCACAAGTTTTGACTACAAATTGGAGATTTCAAAAATAATCATAGAACGTCCGTCTGATAGTAATTTGGATGAAGCTTTTTGGTTTTTCCCACAATACAAACACTTTTTTTTACGGCCGGTCATTACCAGTATATATGGAATTTACTGCCTTTGGCTAACCTATAAATTTAACAAAAGAACTGGCCAAAAAAAGGTACCTAGCCATCAACGAAAAATTGTTGTAAGGTGGCTATTTATTTTAACTACTTTAACGAGTTTTATCTTCTTATTCTATATTCCTCTTAGTTTATACCTTTTTAAAAATGTTTCATTCCATTCAAATAATGTGATTTTTGAATGGTTGGACCACATTGTTGGTTATAGTTTTTGTGTAATTCCTCTGGTGGTTTTGGTGAGTCCACAAATATTATATGGTGTGCCAACCTTAAAAACACCTGAACAAAACACTATTGGAAAAGATCCCCTAGAATTAAGTATAGATATTTTTGAAGAAGATCCGTTTTATGATGTTTCGAAAAAAATTATTGAACATCTAAAAACACATAAACCTTTTTTGGACCCGGACTTTAATATGGATATGCTTTCTGAACAAATAAAAGTTCCAAAGCACCATTTATATTACTGCTTTGGAAATATAATAAAAGTAAAATTTGCAACTATAAGAAATCGGCTACGCGTTGAGCATGCCAAAGAACTTTTGTTGGAAGGAAAGTCCAATAGCATCAAATTAGAAGGAATAGGATTCGAGTCTGGATTTAATTCAAGATCTCATTTTTTTGCTACGTTCAAAGAAGAAACTGGCTTTACTCCTTCTGAATTTTTGGAAAGAAAGGGGCATTAAAAACTCCACCGAATTCTTCCCAACAAAACATTTGATATGGACCTAAATTCTGATTGATAGGACATCCAAAAACTTTGCCAAAACAAATTTAATTCCATCTGATTGCTTAGGCTATAAGAAAAACTAGGCATACCTATCAACAATTTTGTTCCGGGTGCATAGATACTTGTAAGCGAAAAGGTACTCAATGGACTTAATTGCTTACTTCCCATCAATAATACATTGTGCTTGGTCGGCATCAAATTTCGAGATGATAAATTTAAATTAATTGATTGTCCAAAGTTAAGTGGCTCTGCTATACCTAAGCTATTGTACAAATAAGCACTTGAAACATACCAGCCTTTGGAAAACATATAATCAATGCCCAATGTGGCATTCGTTTGTGCAAGAATAGATACACTATTCAAATAATGTTGAATTTCTCCCTTCAATCCCGCATCGCCCCAACTGCCTGCAAATCCGATGCCGAAAGTTCCTACCTCTTGATACTTTCCAGCAATAGCTTGAAAATCAAAATTCCATTTATTGAAAAAATACTTTGCAGCAGCAATACTTCCCGACTTTCCAGTTCTTGCATATACTACATCTAAAGAACTTAAATTTTCCCAATTTCTTTGGTATTTAATAGCGTCCGAACCTGGCCTTTCCTCGTAATCAACATCCAAAAAATTATAGGCATTAAAAATGTCATTGGGATTCCAAATAGAAGAAATACCCCAATTGATACGTTGCCGACCGATTCGAACATTTTGATTTTTCCCCTTCCAATCGACAAATAAACGATCAATATTTGAATACCCGACCCATCCACTTTGTTCTAACCAAGCAGCGCTTAAGTTGAGGAAGTCGTTTGAATTGCTTAAATATTGAACAAAATACGGGTTACTTTCCACACTAGTTCCCCAAAAGACCCGATTACGTACTTCTGCTTGAATGGTCATTTTAGGTATTACATTCCACTTGAATCGTAACCTGTTGTGCAATAAATGGGTAGCTAAATTAGACTTGGAAAGATTGTCAAAATTTTGGGTTTCCAAGTATTTCACATAGCCCGAAAGCTTAAAATTAGACACTTTTGTAGAATCTTGTGCACTAATTGAAAACCCCAAAAGGCAAACTCCCCAAAAAAGAGAAAAGAATCTTTTCATCATCAGTGGTTAATTGGGACTTGATTTGTATCTGATACAATTCTACCGTCCACAAGCGTAATAACCCGTTTGGCTCGATCAATTACACGTTGGTCGTGGGTAGAAAAAATAAAGGTAATATGCTCCTCCTGATTCAACTTCCACATGATGTCCAATAAATTATTTGCCGAGGCCGAATCTAAATTGGCAGTGGGTTCATCTGCCAAAACAAATTGAGGCCGAGAGGCTAATGCCCGAGCAACGGCAACTCGTTGTTGTTGTCCGCCTGATAATTGAGAAGGCCTATAATCCATTTTGTCCTCTAATCCTATTTGCTTAAACAAAAGTTTTACCCGTTCAATCCTATCCTTCTCATTAATGCCTTGTAATTGCATAATAAACTCAACATTTTCCTTTGCTGTAAGAACAGGAATTAAATTGTATGACTGAAAAACAAAACCAATGTTTTTCAATCGAAAATCGATTAAATCACCGGAAGACATTTGAGTAATTTCTTCCCCATTAATTGAGATGCTTCCTTCATCTGCACGATCCAATCCACCTATTAAATTTAGCAAGGTGGTTTTACCTGATCCAGAGGGTCCTACCAATGCCGTAAACTCTCCTTTTTCAATGTGCAAATGCACTTGATTAATGGCATACACAGGAATGGATTCCTTGTTGTATATTTTGGAAATATTGTGTGCGTCTATGATAGTTTCCATGTTTCAATTGTTTTTTACCGTGTCCCGGGGGTTTCACCCCGGGTTATTTAAAATTAAACCCCTGCGGGGTTTGTTGCCACGTCTTTATTACCATATTTCCCGGGGTTTCACCCCGGGCTATTATAAGTAAACCCCTGCGGGGTTTGTTGCCTTATAACCTATTTCCTATTTCCTAAGCGCTTCCATCGGATTTAATTTCAAAGCTCTAATGGCTGGATATAAACAGGAAATGAAGGCTGTAGTCACTACAAACAATATGGTCATAGCCAATTTTTCATAGGCAAAATCCGTATAAATTGTGGTTCCAAAACCATATTTTCGCATCATTTCCTCGCTATTTGCCCCAAAGGAAAATCCATTTTCGGCAATGTAATTACTTAAACTTATGGCAGCTATAATTCCCAAGGGAAGTCCCGAAAGAGTTAAAAAAGTTGTTTCCATCAAAACCAACACAAATAGTTTTAATTTGTTCATTCCCAATGCCATCATCATTCCAATTTCCCGAGTGCGTTCCAAAATCGACATCAACATTGTGTTTATAATTCCGAAGGCCAAAGCAATTAGAATAATGACCATGATAATGTATGAAGTGATGTCCACCGTATCAACCATTAATTCGGTTTCGGGTGAGAGTTTTTTCCAATCTTCTAAAAGCACGGATTTCATTTTTGACTTTAAATCCATCATCGCAACAGGCAATTCTTCATTTGAATTCAGGATAACCGCTATTTCATGAGCACCGTTGGGCAGTCCTAACAATTCATTTAATTCATTTCTTTGTACATAAACATTTCTTTCTTCCCAAGCAGAATTACTCGTTTGCATAATTCCAACCACCCGGAAAGCGCCCGAAACAATTTCATCGGTATGGTCTGTAAAGGTCAACACAACTTTGTCACCCAAGGAAATTTTCATTTTTTTAGACAATTTTTGTCCAATGATTATTTCATACTTTTTTTGATTTGAAAAAACCTGACCAATAATAATTTTTTTATTTAATTCGGAACAATTATTTTCTGAAGCAGGGTCAATTCCATTGATTTGCAAACCAGCTGAACCGTTCGTTGTTGCAAGCATTCCCTGGGCAATACTACGCAATGTAAACTTTTTTACATGTCTGTTTTGGGTCAACAAATTGTTTACATTTGCTAAATTGTCAATAGTAAACTTTACTTCATAGTCATTTTTAAAAGAGGGATTATGCAATTGAAGATGGCCTGTTTCTTGGTAAATCAAGGCTTTGATACGATCGCGCATCATACCTTTGTAAAGGGCCATAACCATTAATCCCGCAAAAATACCGAGCGCAACTGAAAACATGATCACAAAGCTTCTTGCTTTGTTTCTCCAAATATTCCGCCAAGCCATGGATATAATTACTAACATTATCTTTTCATAGAATCCACCGGATTCGATTTACTAATTTGAAACATCGGATAAAGAGAAAGCACCAAGCCAATACACAAAACTATAAATGCTTGAATCAGAAAATTCCGACTATCAGTTGAGGTTGGGAAAATAGGTTCAAATCCAAATTGCTCATACGCTTTAGCAGTTGAACCTGTAATCCGTATGGGATGCACATGGAAATAATAAACAACTGGTATACTTGCCAAAAGCCCTAACAAACAAGCAACAAAAACATTTAAAATAGATTCCATTAATAATAAAATGGAGATTTTCGATTTTCGCATACCTATGGCAAGTAACATGCCAAATTCATATTTTCTTTCTGCCATCATTATCAATAAGGTTCCAAAAATTCCAAAGGAAATCAAGACATACAAAAAGATTTGAACATACATCATATTGGCAGAATCAACCTCTATATGCTGTTTGATGTCGGGCATCATTTCCTCCCAAGTCATAACCTCCAAATTAGAGTCTGAAATTTTCAAAACTTCCTTTTTCACATCATCTATATTACGCCTATTTTCCAATTGAAGAATATAAGAAGTGACCATCCCATAGGCACCAAATAATTCTTGAGCACTTTCGAGTGGCATGTATAAAACCGAATTATTGATTTCGGGGGAGCCAAAATGTACAACACCAACAATGGGATATTTCCCCGCAGCAGTGGCTCCGTGATAGCCCTGACCAAGCAACATCAAGGTGTCTCCCACTTTCATTTTCATGCGACGAAGTAAGCCTTCCGTCAAAATAAGTCCACTTTCTCCCTGTTGAAAATAGGATCCAGAAACAATTTTTGCCTTTAAATTAGTGATTATATTTTCCCGATTCGGATCCACCCCTTGTACTAAACAGCCTTTGGTTAAATCACCAGATGAAGCCAAAGCAAATGATTCTAGTCGAGAAGTGAAGCCCTTAATTTGTGGGATTTTTAGCATTTTTTGCTCCAAAATTGGATTTTGCTCCTGACTATTGTCCAACAGTTGCTCGTCCCAATATCCCTTTTGATGTATTTGGATGTAGCCAGAATAATAACCAACCATATTATCGACTAAATTGTCGAATATACCGGTTTTTAGACTGCTCATTAAGGTTGATAAAAGTACAGCAAAAAAAATAGAGGCCATTGTAATCAATGTCCTACTTCTATTTCGCCATAAATTTTTCCACGCAAGAGATAAAAGCCACATTTAATCTAAATTTTTAATCTGCTCTAAAGAAAAGTAATTTTCTCCGATAGGTCTATTAAATAAAATGCTTTTATAAATAATTTCTGTCCGCTGATTCTTTTTGTTTTTAGGAACCATAATAATTCTAGTCGGAATCAATCGCCCGTCCATCACCTTCACCTCTAAACCTTGCATGGTTGAAACCAATTCATTTCCTTCATCATAAAATTCGGTGTACAATTGTAGATAATCTTTTTTATCAACAGCAACTTTTAATTTTCCCCAAACTACGGCAGTACTGGGTTTAGGGATTAATTCAATTTGATAACAAGTAAGATTATTAATGATGGTATCTTTTAAAAAACGTTGGGTATAATCATCCACAACGGAAGATTCCTTTACTAAATCATCATTAGAAAAATCGGTACCCATCCAGGAGTTCGCCATCATAGATGGGGGAAGTTTGATAACGCGTTCCAAAACTGGAATCCAATTCCAAACTTCTTTTTTTCTTTTCAAATAAACAATTCCCTTTTCCTTGGCTGGTGATGTCACTAAAATCATTGCCAAATCTTTCCCTTTCGACCAGGTTTTTACTGACATCTCCCGTGTCCAAGTGCTTCTGATCGTCTTAAAAGCCATCTCTGCCTGTGAACTGTTTCCTCTCATTTTTTCGTCTGCCTTGCGCATGATGTCGTTAGCGCTTTGCGAAAAAGAATCGAAATAAAGGAAAGAAACGAAGAAACTAAGAAGTAGGAATCTCATATTAGTTTGGGGCATTAAAGACTAAGACTGGAATAGGAAGATAATCTATGGCATCTCTCGTTTTGGAGGGTGAAACAATTTGAGTAAGGAGGTTTCTTTTATGAGTCGTCAAACAAATTAAACTTGCATTTTCATCCTTAATCAATCGAATAATTCCAGGCTTGAAGGATTTTGTATCTGCATTTTTGTAATAAACTTCTTCCTTCTTAAGGGCTTCTTTTATTTCTTCTAAAAACTGATGATTTGGAATTAAATCTGTTTCGAATTCTTCGTCCAAATGTGCAATTGTTAGTTTATTTTTACCCTTTTCTGACCATTTTAGTGCAGATTTGATGTAAGGAATTTCATCGAATTCCAGCTGGGTTGCATACAAAACTTTTTCAAAAATATCTGCGTGAAAATTCGAAGGAATAATCAATAAGGGGACGTGTAAATCGTGCAACAACCCTTTGGCAGTACTTCCAATTAATTTATCTAAAAAATTGGTTTGGGAGGTTTTACTGATAATAACCAAATCCAATTTTTCTTGTTCTTCAATAGTTTGAATACAAGAAGACAAATCTCCTAATTCAACTCGAATTTCTGATGAAATTCCATCCTTTTTATCCTCTTCTTGAAAATGCGAGAGGGCTTTTTTTAGATCTTTTAAGGTTCCTTGAATGTCTGTTTCTGGTGTGGAAAGATAAATGCCATTCGGATCCAAATAATTGGTTGGAACTATAGGATAATGCGCATGAAGATAAATTAATTTTGCCTTTAATTGTTTGGCAATTTTTCTAGCATGCTCAATTGCATTCTTCGACCCTTCTGAAAAGTCGGTTGCGATTAGGATGTTTTTCATGATATACGGATTAATTATTACAAGTTAATCAAATATCGAAACGAAAAAACAAAAACTGATTAATATAAGGTTATGAAATAATCCAAAGTCCAATAAGTCCAATCAAATAAACAACTAGAACAATTAATGAATCTTTTCCCATCCGCCAAATTTGTTTTGAACTCGGCAGAACCATCCCGACTAAATAAATACCCGTCAAAATAATTCCCAAACAAGCCAGGTAAATATTAGAGGCTGAAAGATGCGATAAAACCGAACTGCCGTTTAAAAAGGAGGCAAAAAAGAACAATACGGGTAAGAATGCATTACCCCCGAAAATGTCACTCACAGCCATGTTGTAATCGCGTATTTTGGCGGAGGCAATTCCAGTAGAAATTTCTGGAAGTGCGGTACACAAAGCCAAAATAGTGCCTCCAAAAAGTACGCCATTGATGCCAAAGTGATTACTTAACCTCGTGCCACTCATTTCCAAAGTTACACCGGCAATAAGAATTAAAATTGCACCAAAAATGGTCAATAAAATAGCGGAGGTTGGGGATCCCTTGAAATGTTTTTTAGGATTTCTCGCATGATGCACCTTGATCAATTCCTTGTCTTGGTCTTCCTTTAGCCCTAATTTCGCCAAAAGATAAACGGAAGTAATCCAGATAAACACAATTAGGTACTCTACAGGACTAGCAAATGACTGGTCGAAATGACCTTCAAATTGTTTGCCAATGATGACCAAGGCCAAGATAAAAATCAAGGAAATTCCTTCCAAAATAAGGACACGGGAATGCCCTTTCCAAGTCAATGGGGCCTTTCTTCCAACCCCAATAATATCTATAACTACCAATACAACTGTTTGAATGGCGATGCCTCCGATGATGTTACTGATTGCAATATCGTAATCGTGCTTATAGGAAGCTACGAATGTAATAGCAACTTCTGGTAAATTGGTAATAATTGTTAATAAAATCATCCCCCCAAAAGCTTCCCCAAGTCCAAAATGGACTGTAATAAAATCGATGATATGCGTTATTTTTACCCCTACAAACCAAATGATTCCACTGGAAAGTAAAAAAATCACTAATAAGGAAAGATTTGAAAGGTTTTCCACCATTTTAAGCCATTACATTAATCATCCAATTTAGACAAAAGTCACGAATCAATTTATTATTAATTGGTATTTTTGACAACAATTTAATTTACCGTTTTCAAAAACAATATGTCGACACCGCAAATAAAACTAGGACTTAAAGAGAATTGGCAACAATTTACCTTGTTGGTGATTGCTAATATGTTTGTTGGGGGAATGGTTGGATTGGAAAGAACCATATTTCCTCAGTTTGCTGCACAAGAATTTGGTGTTACCTCCAAATTTGCTGTTTTGTCATTCATCATTGCTTTCGGATTTTCAAAAGCCATCAGCAATTATTTCACTGGGAAATTAGCCAACCGCTATGGTCGAAAAAATTTATTGGTTTGGGGTTGGCTATTGGCTTTTCCC
This sequence comes from Sandaracinomonas limnophila, assembly GCF_004005965.1. Lineage (GTDB taxonomy): Bacteria > Bacteroidota > Bacteroidia > Cytophagales > Spirosomataceae > Sandaracinomonas > Sandaracinomonas limnophila. Next base: position 77,159 of record NZ_SACY01000004.1, read on the forward strand.
ATACCACTTATTCTTATTTATGCACCCAATTGGAATTGGGTCGTATTTGCAAATATCTTATTGGGTGTTCATCAAGGATTGGCCTGGAGCAGTACCGTGGTGATGAAAATTGATTTAGTGGGAGAAAAAGATAGAGGTTTGGCCATGGGTCTCAATGAATTTGCAGGTTATTTGGCTGTTGGCATCGTTGCCTATTTATCTGGCTGGGTGGCTAACAGATATGGCATCACTCCTTACCCCTTTTACATCGGAATTGCGCTTTCTGTTTTAGGTCTACTAACCTCTTGGATTTGGATAAAAGATACTCGTGGACATGTTGTTCAAGAACAAGGAAATGCAACGCAAACTGAAAAAACAAAAAATTTATTTTGGCTAACAAGTTTTAAAAACAAAACCTTAAGTTCGGTTACGCAAGCTGGTTTGGTGAACAATTTAAATGATGGAATGATTTGGGGATTATTGCCGATTCTTTTATTTTCAGCCCATTTAAAAACGGAACAAATTGGTTTGATTTCTGCCGTTTATCCAACTGTTTGGGGGATTAGTCAATTATTTACGGGTAAAATGTCGGACATCTATTCCAAAAAAGCCATGCTCTTTTGGGGTATGCTCATTCAAGGAATTGCAATTATTTTATTACCCCTCTGCCTTCGAGAACCTCAGGCGCCGGGAGGGCTAATTACTAATGCCTTACACCTCAAACCTTTTCCCTATTACCTATTACCTATTACCTATTACCTCATCCTACTCACCTCTCTCCTCGGTTTCGGCACTGCCCTCGTATATCCAACATTTTTATCCACAATTGCACAAGTAACTCGACCAGTAGACCGCGCGGAAAGCATTGGCGTATTTAGACTTTGGCGCGACGCTGGATATGCTTTTGGTGCAATTATTTCAGGCATAACTGCAGATTTATTCGGATTAGAATATGCCATTTATTTGATAGGAGGAATAACGGTTTTGTCGGCATTTGTGATTCAATTCCGTATGCCTAGAATACTTCCTACTCCGTAAAATTCAAATCTTTATCAAAGGTTTCATCCAAATTACTGAGTCCCCAGAAGGCAATTAAAATTGCTAGCACACAAACTACCATGGCCGATTTTGCTTCTCCAAAATAGGGTGTTAAAAATCCAAACAGTAAGGTTTGAGGAATAACCGTTGCCCGAATTAAATTCAAAGACGATGTCGTTACAGTAGCACGAATATTCGTTCCAAATTGTTCTGCTGCGAGCGTTAAAAGAACTATCGAATAACCCACGGTAAAGCCTAAAAACAAGAAAGAGAAATAATAAATCTCTTTGGAATATCTGCCAAAGGTGAAAAAGACAATGGCACCGACTGTGAACATGAATAAGAAAATACGAATGGCTTTTTTGCGACTTTTTAGCCACTGACTAAACACGCCACCAATCATATCCCCGAAAGTCAAGCCCACAAAATAATAGGTAAATACAGCCGAAACCGTTGGTGCTGGATCCATCCCCCACGATTTTCCAATTTCTGGCGTAAAGGTCATCACAACGCCATTTGTAAACCAAACCGGAAAGCCCATTACACAAATACTGATGTATTTTTTGATATAAGTTCCATTCTTAAACAACAAACGAAGGTCGCCTTTGATGTTGGTCTTTTCTTTCATTTCGTTGAAAATTCCCGACTCTAAAACTCCCAAACGTAAAATCAATAATAAAAAGCCTAAACCGCCACCCAACTGGTAGGTAAATTGCCAAGAAAAATTGGCGCCTACATTAGCCCCCACAATAGCACCTAACATACCACAACCACCTATGATGGCCGGTCCAATTCCACGATATTTTTGTGGCATTTGTTCCGTTAATAAAGTAATGGCTGCTCCTAATTCTCCGGCCAAACCAACTCCTGCCAAAAAACGAAGCAACAAATACACTTCATAAGTACTGGCATAGGCATTTACAAAAGTTGCCGTGGAATACAAAATGATAGAACCAAATAAAACGGATAATCGTCCAAATTTGTCCCCTATAATTCCCCAAACAAATCCACCAATTAGCATACCTGCCATTTGGATATTAATTAAACTTACGCCTTTCGACATCAAGTCGGCCTCTGCCACACCCATTTCCAAAAGACTTTTGGTACGAACGATACTCAAAATTATGATGTCGTATAAATCGACAAAAAAGCCGAGGGCTGAAGCAATAATGGCTAACCAAATGTGACGTTTCATAGCGAGGGTTTAGTTTCGTAAGCTTGGTAATCCAACTCCAGCAGCATCAAATCCGCCATCGACGGCAATGATTTGTCCGTTGATAAAGGATGCGGCTGGACTACATAAAAAATAAACGGCATTGGAAATTTCTTCCATAGTTCCATACCTAGCTAAAGGAATGGCATCGGCATAAGATGTGCGAATGTCTGCACTATGTACCAATTTTGCCATTTCAGTTTCTACAGGTCCGGGTGCAATGGCATTGGCACGTACACCATAGTTTCCATATTCCACAGCCTGTTGCTTCGTTAAGTGCATGATGGCTGCCTTGCTTGTACCATAAGCAATTCGCAAAGTGCTGGCACGAACACCTGAAATACTAGCAATGTTTACGATGGCGCCTTGACCTTTCAGCAAAGCTGGATAAAATATTTTGCTACAATTGAAAGTTCCGCCCAAATTAATACTGAGTACATCATTCCAATCTTCAAAGGTAATATCTTGGGCAGGTTTGAAAATGGCAATTCCCGCGTTGTTAACTAATGCATGAACAGCCTCAAATTTTGAGGTTATTTGATCAAAAACTTTTTGAATTTGTTTAGGTTTTGAAACATCGCACAAAAAATACGAATACCTCTTTTTGCCTTTAAGTTTGGCCTTACAATCTTGCAAAGCCTCTTTGTTGTAATCTAAAATAACTACATGGTATTTTTCCGAATGAAATTTTTGGGCAATTTCTAATCCAATTCCTCTTGCAGCCCCGGTAATAACGGCTACCTTTACTTGTAATTCTGACGACATTTATATTTAAATAGGTTTAAACAAATATAGACAAAAAATGAAAAAGCTCTGTTTCCTTGTTTATTTATTATTGCCCATGCTCGTATTTGCTCAGCAAAGAACTCCTGAGCAAGATAGTTTAATTGCACAAACGCAACGAAAAACCAAGGCCGACCATGCGGATATGCTCCAACAATTGGGTATCAAAGAGCTTCGACCAGGTAGAAGCGGGAATCCCAATGGAACGAATCCAGCAAACTATGACGAATCCAAAGCCAATCCTTTTCCCAATTTGCCCGAACTTTTAACATTGAACAATGGCAAAAAAGTAAGTACGAAAAAACAATGGGAATATCACAGAAGACCAGAAATTGTTAAAATTTTCGACGAAGAAATATATGGCATTACTCCCGAAAATTTACCCAAAGTCAATTGGGTGCTTCAAAGTACCAAGAACGAAAAAATGGGAAAATATGATGTCAATGTTTTGACTTACAAGGGTCAGGTGGATAACCATTTGTATCCTTCCATTTCTGTTAACATCGATTTAACCATCACTTTACCCACAAGAATAAAAAAACCAGTTCCTGTGGTAATGGAATTTGCCTTTGTATTTCCTCCCGGATTTAATCCGCCGCCAAGCAATGAAATCCCTTGGAAAGAACAAGTTATTGCCAAAGGTTGGGGAGCGGCGGTGATTATCCCAGCAAGTTTTCAGGCAGATAATGGGGCAGGACTCACCGAAGGAATTATTGGTTTAGTGAATAAAGGCAAAAGGCGTTCGCCATCCGACTGGGGAACCTTAAAGGCATGGGCTTGGGGAGCCTCCAAAGCCTTGGACTTAATGGAAACTATTCCACAAATTAATGCAGAAAAAGTGGCCATTATGGGTCATTCGAGATTCGGAAAGGCGGCGGCAGTAACGATGGCTTACGATACCAGATTTGCCACGGGCTACATTGCCTCATCGGGTGAGGGCGGATTGAAATTACACCGCAGAGATTTTGGTGAAATTGTTGAAAACATTGCTGGTTCCGGATTGTACCATTGGATGTCGGGCAGTTTCTTAAAATATGCCGGCCCAAAAGGGTGGAACGATTTACCCATTGATGCGCACAGTTTAATCAGTTTAATTGCCCCAAGACCCTTTTTTATTGGTGTTGGAAACAATGGCGACAATTGGACTGACCCAAAGGGTATGTTCATGGCGGCGGTTGGTGCTGAACCAGTATATCAGCTAATGGGAAAAACAGGTATTGGTGCTACTGAATTCCCTGCAGTTGAACAAATGATTGATTGGGGACAAATTGGCTTTAGGTTACATCCAAAGGGGCATGTGACGGGTCCTAACTGGCCATCATTTATTGAATTTATGGCCAAAAAATTAAAATTAGATTAGTAAATTTATTGTTTAAACTTATTTTAAATGAAAAGAAGAACTTTTATGGCAGGAGCAGGCGCATTGACAAGTGTTTCACTCCCAAGCAAACCCAAAAAATACTTAGTACATCACGCAATTTTCTGGTTGAAAAATCCAACTTCAGAGTCAGATAAAAATAAATTAATTGAAGGATTAGAAACCTTACGAGCTGTTAGTTACATCCAAGAATTGCATGTGGGAGCCTTGGCTTCTACGGAGAAAAGAGATGTGGTCGACACTTCTTGGCAAGTATCAGAAGTAATGTTTTTCAACAATACGCAAGACCAAAAGTCGTATCAAGATCACCCAATCCACCAGGCATTTGTAAAAAATTACAGCCATTTGTGGAGCAAGGTATTGGTATATGATGCACAGGATGTTTAATTAAAAAAGGCCGAATGAATCGGCCTTTTTTTATGCATATTTTAATATAATGGCCATTTGTCCTGCATGGTAGGCCGCATGGGTTACAACTCGAGCAAGAGCCTCTGCTTTGGTTTTTGTTCCAAATTCTTTTGTTGTAACTAAATCGTTCCAAGAATTCGGGTCTTGCGACTCAATGGTTTGTTTAAGTGTTTGAAAAGACTCCTCACAAATGGTTTTGAGTTCCCCTAAATTCGTCCAAACACCTGTGTCTTTGCCATCAATTACGGTTTTGGCAATCACTTTTACTTCGGCATTTTGGAATACATTTTTGGAAAACAGCAATTCCACTTCTGCCACATGTCGAACTAAAAATCCGATGGAATTGGGAGCATTTCCCAATTTTTTTGTCAGGTCTTCTTCTTTTAATTGATCCAATATTTTAGAAAAACGGGTACGAGCCTCTAGCCATACTTGAAGCATTTGTGTAGTCATGATTTATAGATTTGTTTGGACAAATTCTAAACAATACGTTTTAATCATTTCGCGAACGCGCGTAAATTCCTGTTTGGTATCTTCCTCTGAACCCACAAATTTGGCCGGATCAGGGAAGTTGTAATGGAATTTCTTTGCATTGGTTGGAAAATACGGACAACGTTCTTTCGCATTGTCACATACCGTAATCACAAAATCAAAATCGATACCTTCGTATTCCAACACATTGTTTGAGGTGTGTCCAGAGATATCAATTCCATCTTCTTGCATCGTTGCAATTGCCTTCGGATTCACACCATGTGTCTCCACTCCCGCACTGTACACTTCTGCTTTTTCTCCCGCAAATTTGGCTAAATAACCGTGGGCAATTTGACTGCGACAACTGTTGCCTGTACAAAGGACTAAAATTTTCTTTTTCATTTTTAAACAAATAACCAAATAATATTTATAACACTAAATTTTGGATCAAACCCAAAAATCAATTGCAAAATCAACACTGAAATGGTAATGATTAGGGGCTTTTTATACTTTATTATTACCTCTTTCATGCTAACAACACCCAGAACCAGGAACACAAGCATTTGCAGGTTTCTCGGCATAAACCGTCACACTAAAAATTCCCGTATTTCCATTTTTGAAAGAATCTATTTCATCTTTACTCAAATAATTTACCAAAATATCATCAGGAATAACGATCGGTTTTTCTTTTTGAATGGTAACATTTTGGAACCCATTGTTAAAAATCATTCCCAAATAAGTATCTTTTTGAATAGCCCCTGCCACACAACCTGCATACATTTCTGCATCCGTTTGAAGTCCCGCAGGCAAAGCTCCTTTTAATACCACATCACTTATGCTGAAATGTCCTCCCGGTTTCAATACTCTAAAAATTTCCTTGAAAACACCATCTTTATTCGGAACCAAATTCAGTACACAATTGCTCACAATTACGTCAGCCACGTTTGAGGTAATTGGCATTTGCTCAATGTCTCCCTGACGAAATTCTACGTTGTTGAATCCACGTTTTTCAGCATTTTCTCTCGCGCGATCAATCATGGCTGGGGTAAAATCAATCCCAATTACTTTTCCGGTTTCGCCTGTTTCGTGTCGAGCTACGAAGCAATCATTTCCTGCGCCGCTACCCAAATCTACTACCACATCTCCTGCTTTTATTTTGGCAAATTGTGTGGGTAAACCACAACCTAAACCTAAATCAGCATCTGGGTTATATCCGTTCAACGTGTCATAGTCTTCGCTCATGATGTTATACACTTCGGTAGAGCATCCTCCTGCCCCACAACATGAGGACATATTGGTCTCTTTGTCTTGTAAGGCAATCTCACTGTATTTGCTCTTTACAATGTCCTTTAATTCTTGATCTGTTTTCATCTTATTAATTGTAATATTACGATAAAATAATTCAAATTTTTTTAACAACAGGTAACTGGCAAGGGGTATAAATCCTGAAATACTTTACTTAAAAGTGTTTCTGCCTCTTTCCAAGCTAATTCATCAATGCAATAACAAACCGTTACACCATCGATGCTTCCTTTGATTAATCCCGATTCTTTTAGGGCTTTTAAATGTTGAGAAACCGTGCTTTGAGAAATGGGTAATTCATCCACAATATCTCCGCAAATACAAGTTTGTCGCTTTAATAAAACCTCTAATATCGCAATTCTCGCAGGGTGCGACAAAGCATTGGCATACTTGGCCAGTTTCAATTGTCTTTCTGAATAATCTGCTAATTTACTTGCTCCCATATTAATCAAACGTAATATTACGATGAATAGTTCAAAAATAAAAACTGAATTTTAAAATTCAGTTTTTATTTTTTTTCTTCTTGCTCGAATCTCCGCTGCTTTTTCCTTGCTAACACCAAAGACCTTACCCTTTTCTGCATCCGACATCAAGCGTTCTACATAGGTATTGCTCAAGGCCGTATTGTCTTTGTATTGTTTACGTAATTTCTCTAATTTCTTATGCAATTCCATCTTAATCTTTGCATAAGCCGGATTGTTGTACTGGTTTTTCAACTCATTCGGATCTTTTTTGCGATCGATCAATTCCCATTGGTCTTCCACATAATAGTAGTGGATTAATTTATAATCTTTCGTCACAATGGCATAATGGCGATTCACCATGTGCTCTGCTGGATATTCATAATAGTGGTAATAAACAGCATCTCGTTTGAAATTCTTTTCGTTTCCTGTTAAAATAGGCAACAAACTTTCACCTTGCATATCAGCAGGTGCTTTTACGCCAGCTGCATCTAAAAAGGTTTGTGCAAAATCTAAATTTTGGACCAATTTGTCCGATTTTGTATCCGGTTTTACTTTTCCTGGCCAGGCAACTAATAAAGGCGTTTTGAACGATTGATCATAAATAAAGCGCTTGTCGAACCATCCATGTTCCCCCAAGTAAAATCCTTGATCAGAAGTGTACACAATGATGGTATTTTCCATCAATTTGTTCGCTTCCAAATAATCGATTAAACGGCCCACATTTTCATCCACAGCCTTGATGGTTCCCAAATAATCTTGCATGTAGCGTTGGTATTTCCAACGCATCTTGTCGGCTTCATTCATGGAAGGGTATTGTTTCTTAAACTCCTCGTTGATGGGAGTGTAAACCTTCATGAAATTTGCTTTTTGTGAAGCATTGAGTCGACCCATTTCTGATTGATAGCGTTGTTTATCAAATCCAATTTCTGGAATTTTTAACTCATCCATTACTTCAGGAAACACCTTGTTATCACCCGCCCAGGACATGTGTTTCAAGATATTCATTTCTGCCTCCGCCACAGGAGTGGTTCTATTTTTATAATCATCGAACAAGGTGGCCGGCTCAGGGAATTTCTTGTGGGTAAATTCATCTAAATGTCGCTCTGCTGGCAGCCATGAACGGTGTGGGGCCTTGTGCAGGTACATTAACATAAATGGTTTGTTGGGATCACGATCTTTTTGAAGCCAATCTAAAGTCATATCGGTAATGATGTCCGTTACGTAACCATCGACCTTAATATTTCCTTGTTTTTTGGTGATAAAATCGGGATTGTAATAATTGCCTTGTCCAGGTAAAATTTTAAACTCATCAAATCCCTTCGGATTATTTCCAAAGTGCAATTTGCCGAACATGGCTGTTTGGTAGCCAGATTGTTGAAGGATTTGCGGGAAAGTTACATTGGTGGTATCAAAGTCGAAATGGTTATCAATTTTCCCATTCAAATGCGAATGTTTTCCTGTTAATATAGTTGCACGAGAAGGCGCACAAATCGAATTTGTTACCGAAGCTTGTGTAAAAAGCATCCCCAATTTGGCTATTCGGTCGATATTGGGAGTTTGAATCAATTTGTTGTCATAGGCAGAGATGGCCTGATAGGCGTGATCATCTGACATAATGAAAATGATATTGGGGCGTTTGTTTGACTGGGTAAATCCTGATAAAACAAACCCGAAAATAAGTCCCAAAACCAATAATAATTTCTTCATAGGTAACGGTTTAAACACTAAATATACGGATTAAAAAATAATCGGAAACCCCAATCCTACCAATAAAAACCAAATCACATAAATAGGTAAAAACTGAACAACGGCCTTTTCAACTTTTTGGAAAGGCTGATTGTAAAATAATACCCCAACAAATTGAATAGTTGTACCTAACAGGTGAATCAAAATCAACAAATTACTTCCAAAAACCGCCAATCGATTGGGAGAAAAACCAAATTCTAAAATACGCTCAATAATGGCATTAAATGCAACTCCATTGACCAAAATAGCCACTATTCCCAGTATACATAACACATAATTTCCAAAAGATTTCGTTTGACCAACTCCCCTGTTCGCTACCGAGAAAAATATCAATGCCAAAACAGCAATTAATATGCCATTAAACAACAACAAAAATTCACGATCCTGAATTTTAGTTTGTCCATTCGTTAAATAAACTACCAAAAATGTACTTAACATGACCAAGGCAATTGGGCTAAAAATATTCGCAATAATGGGAGATATTTTTGAAACCAATTGCGTATTAGTTTGCAATAGATAAACCCCCACCAAAGGGATAGGTGCCAATAACCAACCTACAATATTTTTTCCATAAAAATCACCTATTGGAAAATGAATGGATTCAAACAAATTGATGGTTAAGGCAGAAGATATTCCTGCGCATAGAAGGAGGAGACCAGAAATAATGATTAAATCTCCCACCAATTTTAACAAATTCACTCGACTAATCGACTGTTTCCAATCCTTTCCCAAATAAGCCAATCCAAATAAGCCTACCCCAACACCTCCCAAATGAATGGCACTCAGAATAAATACATCGTCTACTTTTCCTTGGTGAATAAAGGTAATAATTACAGCCAACAACAAAAATCCAGCAGGTATTCCAAACTTATATAGTTTCTCGGAATTATTTTGATTAAGAAAGTAAATCGAAAGTACTGCAAATTGAATCAATGCAAGATATTTTGCGTAATAAATATCTGCCTCCAAACCAAAAATATTAGGGAACTGAATTGCCGTTCCGACTAACACAATAAGTCCAATAAACTGAGCCCAATTGATTGAAACAAGTGTTTTTTCAGCTGTCTTTTTTTTCAAGCGCTCATACCAAACTTGTGCTACAACTTGTTCGCTAATAGTTGGATAGACCTCCAAAAAACCTTTTAGAAAATCCTTTTTGTTTTGATGATAAAGGTTTTCTAGTTCGGATGGATTCTCTATTGAATTTAAAATTTGCTGTTTCATAAGATCGGAGTTTGAATTTTCAAATGTAAAAATTTAATCAATTTTTTATACCCCATTTATCCTCAAAAAATACCATTTGAACCTAAAGCGAGAAGGCTACATACAAATTCCCTTTTGGGGTTCCCAATTTGGTTCCTCCGCAAGCCAAGACCACATATTGTTTTCCATTGACCATATAGGTTGAAGGAGTTGCAAAAGAGGCATAAGGGAGTTTAAATTTCCATACTTCCTCGCCTGTTCGAGCATTGAAGGCTCTAAAATATCCGTCTTTACTTGCGGCAATTAATAGCAATCCGTTTTCAAACAAGATCGGCCCGCCATAATTTTCGGTTCCAGTACCTTTAATTCCTTTGGCTGCCAAAGAGGGTTCATCTCCAAAATTTACTTTCCAAAGGTACTTTCCTGTATTCAAGTCGATAGCATTCAGAGTTCCCCAGGGTGGCGAAATCCCCGGCAAACCTTCTTTGTCCACAAATTTACGATACCCAGCCATTCGATATAAAATAGGCGAATTTGCCTCTGCTGCTTTTGGTCCAGCTTCTTTTGCCGTTTCTTTCATCAAAAAACTTACTAAATTATCTTTATCCACACCTTTGATTTGTGGATATCCAGGCATCATTCCTTTGCCAGTTCCAATCAAATTACTGATAAAAGCGGCAGTTCTTTTCTTATAAATGTCAGAAAGTTTTGGATAGCCACTTGCTGGATTACCCGAGAGGTCATTTTTATGACACATGGCACAATTGGCACGATATACTTTTTCGCCTGGATGGTCGAACACTTCTCCTTTTTTAACGGGATCCATTTTCTGAATCCACGGCATTTCATTGCTGTTTACAAATAAAATTCCTTTGCTAGGATGCGCGGCAGCACCACCCCATTCGCCTCCACCATCAAATCCAGGGAAAATCATCGTACCCGTTTCAGAAGGAGGTGCAAACCAACGCTTATCGATACTCTTGAAGGTTTCAATTAAAGTCTCTTTTTCGCTTGAGTAAGGATTGATATCGGCTAAAGTCAATTCATTGGCTTGTCGACCATAAGGCTTTGGCAATACAGGTCTAGGCTGCGTTTCCCAAGCCAATTCGCCATTTAATTGAGAGGCAGGCACTGGCACTTCCTTGATATCAAACAAAGGCTTCCCTGTTGTGCGTTCAAATAAAAACACAAATCCTTGTTTGGTAATTTGAGCTACAGCATCAATTTTTTTGCCATTTCGTTCCACTTGAATCAAGTTGGGTGGAGCGGGAATGTCGCGATCCCACATGTCGTGGTGCACAAATTGGTAGTGCCATTTACGCTTTCCCGTTTTGGCATCTAAGGCCAATAAACAGTCGGAAAACAAATTTTGCCCCTTGCGATTGGCTCCATAAAAATCATAACCTGCAGAACCTGTTGGTACAAATACAATTCCTGATTTTTCATCAACCGCCATCCCCGCCCAGTTGTTGGCCGCACCCACTTCTTGATTTTTATAAGCATTTTTTGGAAATGTTTCGTATCCAAACTCTCCCGGATACGGAATGGTGTGGAAAGTCCAAACCAATTGACCCGTGATTACATCAAAAGCACGAATATCGCCCGGGGCTGCGTCTTCTCCTTCCGACAAGCGCAAGGGCATGATGATCAGGTTTTGATAGATAGTTCCTGGTGTATTGGATATGATGAACTTGTCTTTTGCAATGGCGGGGAGGCCCGTATGTAAATCTACTTTACCATCTGTCCCGAAAGAGGAAATTGGTTTCCCCGTATTTGCATCCAGAGCCCAAAGGTTGGGTCCGACGGTGTATAAAATACGTTCCTCTGTACCGTTTTTCCAATAACTTACACCTCTTGAAGTGCTTGCCCAATTCTTTAGTGGATCACCAAATTTCCAAATTTCCTTACCAGTTTCTGCATCTAAACAAATTGCTTGTACAGAGGGTGTAACTCCATATAATCGTTTATTTACGATTAAAGGATTTATTTGTATTTGTCCAGAATCGGCACAGGAATAGGTCCATGCCACTTTCAAATTTTTTACATTTTCAAGTGTAATTTGATTGAGCGTACTAAAGTGATTGCGGTCTTTTCCGCCGAGGTATTCAGACCAGTCGAAGTATGAAGATTTGTCGGGAATAAATCCAAAAAAAATTAAGGTGCAAGTAAGAAAGAGGAGCAAGAAATTTTTCATGAAAATATTTTATTCTTTTATCAATTTTAATTGTTCAATTAGTTCTGAATTTGGGGAACTTATTTTCACAAAATACACACCTGGTTTTAAATTAATCATATCAATTAATTGATTGGGGGAATACCTATTTCGAACCAATAATAATCTGCCTAAGTAGTCTGTAATTTCTAATTTAACTTCGCTTCCAAAGCTTGAATCGAACTCCACGAAGCAATTGTTTTGAACGGGATTAGGGATTATTTTAGCCTTTTTAATAGCTTCTTGATTACCTAAAACCACCTCTTTCACTAATTTATTTGTAATTTTTAGTTGTCCATAAGTATATCTATTTAATTGAATATCCTCGATTTTATAGGGCATAATAAAAGTAGTATCCTTGCTTACCTTTGGCAGCGAATTTAATATTAATTTATTTCCTTGAACATCAAAAATAGTTTGACTTTTTAGAAAGGAAAAAACGATAGTTGAAGGGTCAAGTCCAGCTATAGGAAGCAATTTTACATCGCCAATTTTTGAACTTGAATTGATTTCCCAATTGATAGGGTTTTGTTGAAAATCCGCAACCTTTTTACCAATTTGTGAAAGTCCGCTATACAAAGCAATTACCTCTGGATCTCCGTTTTTGTCCAAATCTTTAAATTCAAAATAGTTAAATAAATAATCCTTTGAAGAGGGATCATAAAATTTACCTACTCCAGTTATTTCAAAACCATTCGATGTGCTTTTGAAATATTGAAAATCTTCGCTATTGTTCCAAAAACCAGCCCAATTTTTTGGATTTACCCAATCGTTTTTGGCCGGATCTCTTAACATAAAACGCGGCACAATGTCTAATTTTCCGTCTCCATTTATGTCCTGAATACTAAAAGTAGCTCCTTCGTTAGAAACCATAATTGGTAACACATTCGTATTATTTTTAAAATAAATTGAAGTTGCGTCTACCAGATTACCTTTATTAATTTCTAATATTTTAAAAATTGATTGGGTTTTATATTTTACTTCATCCGCCTCACCGCTATAATCTCTTGAAACAACTAAAACAATTTCACTTTTACCGTCTTTGTTAAGGTCAACCACCTCTGCCTGAGTGATATCATAAGACATCCAATTTGTAGAACTAAAATCGCCTACATACGGAATTACGTCTACCGGATTTAGGTCAAATAAGTTATTGCCAACATTTCTATAATATACAAATCGATTTGGAATTCCATTTTGTGTTGATTTATAATAAATCACTAAATCTTTTTTTCCATCTTGGTCAATATCAACTAACTGATCAATAAAGGTTTGAGGGGATCTATTAGTTGATTCTGAATTAAACGTTTTGACTAATTCTCCTGAGTAGGTAGATGTTTGAAAAACACCCTTGCCATCATTTATTAAAGTCATTAATTGGCCATTTTGAGCTTTATGAACAATGTCCACATCTCCATCGCCATCTGCATCGCCAACAGCTCCCTGAAAAACACCAGTTAAAGCAGTATAGGCCGGAATATTACTTTCTTTACTTCTCCATTTGTCATTTTCAATTTGATAATAATAAAATCTTTTGGCATAAAAAGCGGAATCATATTGAGTAGGCTGTCCTCCAGTACCTTTATAATCTACATTTTTAATCAGGCCAAGTTGTTTGGCAATGGCGTCCCAATTTGGTTTTGAACCTACGTGATAATGTTCTCCCCAACCAACAATTTCTGGTTTTTTGTCGCCATTTAAATCAGCTGCTGTATAATCATCTAAATTGTGGATGAGCGATGCTGGTTTTGAATTAGGACTTGAGACATCTTCATAAGAAACATCAAGTGTCCAAGGTTGATTTGTATATTTCCCGGGTTTGGGTTGCACATAAACGGGCACCATTAATCCCCGCCCTATTTGCTCAATTTTTCCATTGAAATAAATTTGATCATTCCCAAAAATCATATCATCAATACCATCAGCATTCAAATCAGTAAAAAGTGCCAACTCCTTTAATCTAGTTGGATCTAAAATACGTACCCCTTTTGATAGCAGATTCATACCTTCCCCAATTTCTTGAAATTGATAATATGAATTATTCAAAACTTTATAAAAATGGCTTTTCCCATTTTTATATTTAATCGTTTCTGGACCAAACCAAATATCAAATTTTATAGACTTTTCTAATTTTGAAAAAACACTTAGTTTGGGGATAAAATTATCTGATAAAGATGCATCATTCACTTTCAAAGTAAAATAACTATTAGGTGTTCCCTCAATACCTGTTTTCGAAATTTGACTCCATTGATTTACAAAGTCTACATTGTTTAGGGAATCAATTGAAAGAAATAAATCTTTGCCTTTCAAACTAAGATCAGATATATCAATTTTATACGTTTTATTGGTATTCCACCAAATATGCGTTTTGTTGGTTTTATTAATTTGAAACCCTGATGAACCAAGGCTTAAATTTACGCTTTGGTCCTGATCTTGTGCAAAAATTGAAACGGTGGAAAATAAAAATAATCCCAAAAACAATTGATAATTGATAATAGATTTCATTTAAATTTTAGACTAGGAGAATACAAATAACAATTCAATTTTTACTTTGACAAAATTAATAACCCTAAGCCCAGCGCATATAAAATCAACATAAGATTAAGCTTTAATTTCGTTTTTGCTGGTGCTTCTTTAAATTCTTTCCAAATAAAAATTCCCCAGATTGCTGCCACAAGCGTTGCCCCTTGTCCCAGGCCATACGACAGTGCTGGACCTGCTTTTTCTGACGCTATGATTGAAAACGCCATTCCAATAAACCAAATAAGTCCCCCTAATATTCCCATGAAGTGATCTCGTGCACTTCCTTTAAAATAGGTTGAAAAAGTAAGCGAGTGCCCTTGAAATGGAAATTTCATTTGTAAAGAATTAAAAACAAAATTACTTCCTAAAAGTCCAACTGAGAACATAAAAAGTGCCGAATAAGGACTTAATTTACCCATTTCGGGTTCTGCAAAATTGGAAGCCATAGAGGCTGCCACATATTTGTAAAAAAAGCCCATTAAAGCCCCGGCAAACAAAGACAAAAGTAACCCCTTGGACCCTTTTGTTGAACCTAACACGTCTTTATAGGCTAAGGCGTTTAGAATAATTGCCAAAACGATTAGTAACACTCCAACGCTAATTAGATTTATATTTCCAGTTGGGTTTTCTAAATAGTTGGTAATAACTCCTATAACTAAGGCTAAACCAATACCTACTGGAAAGGCAACCGCCATACCAGCGATCCCAATAGCTGCAACTAACAAAATATTGGCTACATTAAATAAGACGCCGCCAATAATTGCGGAATAGAGATTAGCGGTATCAGCTTGCAACATATCGGCAACAAAAGGCCGACCCCCTGAACCGATACTTCCCATGGTAAAGGCCAAAAGAAGTGAGCTCAAAAAAACACCAATTCCATAATCCCAATAATATAATTCAAAGCGCCAAATGTTGGAACTAAACTTTTGGGTGTTGGCCCAAGACCCCCAACAAATCATTGTAATTACACAGAAAAAAATGGCCGAGGTATAAGTTTCTAAAATAAACATATCTTATCTTTTTTTGTACACAATAACATCTTGCAATTTGCACTCAAATCCTGGTACCTGATTTAGTAATTTTAATTTTATCTTGTGCAATCCATCTGGTAATTGATAATTCCAAGAAAGCTCGTGTCTTCGGGTAGTAAAAGATACAGGAAGTTTAACTTTTTCAAATAATTTACCATCGACCCAAACTTCCATTTCAAAAAAATCTTGTAGCGTAACACCCCATTTTGAAGCCTCCCCACGCAATACATAACCAGTCCCTGTAAAGGAAAACTCTTGTTCATCTTTTAAAGATTTACCTAAATTTATTTTTTCTTTGGGTGCGATTCCGCTAAAACTTTCTTCAAAAGGAACTGTCATAATCGGACTTTGTGGAATACTTATTAGTTCACCTTTAACACTTCCGCCATGATTTTCAATGTTTTTAATGGCTTGTTGATAACTTAATTGATACACTTTGTTCAATGAAGTACTGGTATATTTAAAGTCGATATCCTCTGCTTCTTTTAAACCTTGTTTCCAATACGCTGGAATTTTCTCGTAGCCCAACATGACCCCCAATATGCCTGCAGCAGAAGATGGATTGCAATCTGCATCTTGTCCGCAATGTGTTGCCACATCAATTGTTTTGGTAAAATCACCATTCCCATACAATAAGCCCATCACTACATAGGCCGAATTAACCGTCGCATCAATGTTGAATGGCGCATAAACTCCATCTGGGCAACCAATATCATCAGTATATTTTTTTTGCACTTCTAACCATGTTTTGGTCCAATCATTTGGATATAATTTATGCCACTTAATCACGTCTGCAATACACTTATAGTAAGTACTTTCTTTGGGAATAGTTTTTAAGGCCTCATTGACCACCTTGGAAATATCGTTGTATAAAAATGCTTGTGTATAACAGGCCCCTAAAAAGACCCCACCGTAATACCCATCACCGTAATTCATGATGTGTCCAATTTTATTCGAAATTTCAGAAGCCGCATTGGGCATGCCGGGCGACATCAATCCTGCAAAGTCACATTCAATTTGGTAGTCGATACAATCGGCATGTGGATTGTTTAACCAATGGCCAGATGCTGGGGCAGCAATGCCATTCAAAATATTATATCGACCCGCTTGATTGGCGTGCCAAAGGGCATAGCCCGCATGGGCATATGCTTTTGCATGGGAAGAAATAGGCGCATTTAGGCCTTCGCGGTCCATTACTTCCACAAAAGTTATGTCCATGTAAAGGTCGTCGTACAAGCCCGGATTGTTCACCATAGTTTCTTTCAAATAGCCATTGTACCAAGGAATGGGATGGTACTTGTTGATCATCGTTCCGTTGTATCGAAACTCAACAGGGCCACCATAGGTTACTCCAATGGTTTGACCGGCCCAACCTCCTCTTATTTTATCTTTTAGAGCATTGGCTTGAAAGGTTATCGTTCGATTTTGAGCCAAAACCGTTAGCCCTGGTAATAAAAGAATAAAAAATAATAATTGTTTTTTCATGGTTTAGAAATAAGGTTTTGATAGAGATATTTTTTCATGATTCGGTCCAAAAACTCCTTCGAATCAATACTAATTCCAATTTCTGCGTTAGGGGATTTATCTGGAATGATGTGGGTAAATCCTTTGTCATCCACTTCCATGTGGACTTTTTCGGTTTTAAATAAGTTTGGAAAGGCTTCCATGCCTATCGCTACTGGATCAAACAGCGTTGGTGTTTCATTTCCCCAAAGTACGTATAAGGCGCTTAATGCATTGGTCATGGGCGATTGTCGGTACAATAGTCGATCTCTTTGCGCTCGATCAAGTTTGACCATGGCGGTTACGTCTAATCCGGCATAAGTGATTTTTGCTCCGGAATTAACAAATTTCTTGGCAGCAGAGATATCAACTGCAACATTCCATTCTGCATCAATAGGGGCCTTCGTAGAGTAGCCTACTTTAAAAGACCCAAACATGGCATAAATGGCTTTTGCTTTTTTCAAGGCATCAGGATCTTTGTCGATGATATCTCCAAAATTAGTTACGGGACCCACTGAAAAAATGATAATTTCTCCTGGAAATTTATTCAATGCATTTCGTATAAATTCAGAGGCGGACGGGTCTTTTTGTTTTAAGGGTGCCATCCCAATGGCTTGTCGGTATTGGTTAGCAAAAACGGGCGCAACTTTCGGGGCAGGCTTAAATCCCTCAGCATAATAAAACTGTTCGGCAAACCAATTGGCGCGTTCATTTTGCGCGGAAGTATTTCGACCAATATAGACGGGAATTTGCGATTGCCCGGTTTCCTCTAAAATTTTTTGGGCTAACCTGGCGCGGTCTTCAGTCCGACCATAACAAGTAGTGATGCCCAAAATTTCGTATCGATCTTGCATCGTAAGCAATAAACTTAAGGCATAAGCATCGTCGATATCATCACCTAAATCACAATCAAAAATAACTTTTTGTTTTTGTTGCGAAAAAGCTTGTGTTGCAAGGAGTAGCAGAAGTAGTAATTTTTTCATACAAGGTCAGATTTATGTGGCATCGATGCCTGAGCACCTAGTTTTTGTACAGATTTTGAAGCAGCTGTACACGCGAATTCTATTGCAGCGTTCCAATCATTTCCTTCCATTAGTCCAAGAACTAGTGCACCATTGAAACAATCGCCTGCTGCAGTTGTGTCAACAGCATGAACCGAGGGTGCTTTCACATGAAAGGATTGATTTTGTGTGCAATAAAGAGCTCCTTCGGCCCCCAAGGTGATTACCACATGTTGAACTCCTTTTGCGAGTAAAATGGATGCCGCTTTTTCTGCACTGGCAAGGTCTTTTACTTCAATACCAGTTAAAATTTGGGCTTCGGTTTCATTGGGGGTGATGGCAAATAATCCATGCAATAATTCATTGGGAAGTACTTGGGCTGGTGCCGGATTTAACACACACTTGACGCCCTTTGAGTTTGCAATCTTTATGCCATATTGAACAGTTTCAATCGGAATCTCAAGCTGAAACAAGGCAAAATCTCCCACTTGAAAGGCATTTGCCACGGTTTCAATTTCTTTTTTCAAAAGAAATAGATTGGCTCCAGGTGCCACAACAATCGTGTTTTCACCTTTAGCATCTACCGTAATCAAGGCAACCCCAGAAGGTTGATTTGCTTCTAATGTTACGAAATCTTTATTGATTCCTTCGTTTTGGAAATGTTGAATGGCCTGGTGTCCAAATAAATCGTCACCTACTTTGGCAACAAATGTTACCTGCCCCCCTAATCGAGCAGCAGCCACTGCCTGGTTAGCTCCTTTGCCACCAGGATTAATGATGAAATTATTTCCTAAAATCGTTTCTCCCGGTTTTGGGTGGTGTGCCGACTGGATCACCATGTCGGTATTGGAGCTGCCTATGACGAAAACTGTTGACATGAAAGTATTCAATTTACCTAAATTACAATTATTTAAACAAAAAACAGTACATTTAACTGTCTAATTTAACTTCTATTAAATCTATGAAAAGTTCAAGAAGAGATTTTGTAAAATCAGCAGCATTCCTAGGCGCAGCCTTACCAAGCACTCCCTCTTTTTTTATCAACAAAAGCAATCCCGTCAAGGGAAGTAACCGAGAATTGATGATGGAGTTTATGGATAAAGATTCTAGATCTAATCACATTCCCGGCGGATTTTTTATGCATTTTAATAAGAAGGGAGATGAGGCCGTCAAGGCACACCTTGACTATTACAAGGCAACCAAAATGGACTTTGTCAAAATTCAATTTGATGGAATGAGTTTGCCCTTGATGCCAGAAATCAAACAAGCGTCTGATTGGTATCAAATGCCCATTTTCAAGGAAGACTTCTTTGAGCCTATTGTCTATATTATTCGTAAACTTGTAAAGGAGCTCAAGCACGATGCGCTAATTTTACAAACTTTGTATTCTCCGTATCAGATGGCGAAACAGGCTGTACCTTGGGAACTTTTGGTTAAGCACGTATATGAAGATCCCGAGGCGGTATCTCGAGGAATGAAAAATGTTACTTTGTCCATTTTAAATTTTGTTCAAGCAGGGGTAAAAGCTGGTTTAGACGGATTTTATACCTGTGCACAAGGTGGAGAAACCAATCGCATAGCGGACATTCAATTATTCAATCGGACCATCAAAAATTTTGATATGTTGTTGTACAAAGAGGTGAACCAATTAGTACAACATAATATTTTACACATCTGTGATTATGACGGAAATTATGTAGATTTTGAAAAACGGTTTAAGGATTATCCGGGTCAAATTGTAAATGTGCCACTCCAAGCAGACGGAAAAGATTTTAGCCTTTCGGATGCCTATCAAATTTTCAATCGACCGGTGATGGGCGGTATGGACCGACATGGAGTGATTGCCAATGGCACGCCTGAACAGGTAAAAAAAGCTACTGAAAAAGTTTTGGCAGCGGCTCCAGCTAAAACAATTATAAGTGGCAATTGTACGGTGGCAGGGACAACCCCAATAGAAAATTTACGAACTGCTATTGAGGTTGCCCATAGATTTAGAGGCTAATTTATGGAATCACAAAAAAGAAAATTTCTATTAAAATTTAATCTTATCCGTTCCGTATGGACCTCTTTGAGCACGACTCAAATAGGTATTTGCTTCGGCATCGTTGATAAACTGTTCGTTTACAGAATCCCACTTTAGTTTTCTTGAAAGTTTCATGGCTACATGAGTTATCAAACATACGGTACAAGCTCGATGACCGATTTCAATAGGCGATATGGGCTCTTTACGAGTCTCGATACAATCTAACCAGTTTCCATGTTGGTCGTCTGAATGATATAAATGAATCTCTTTTTCGCCAATAACAGATTCCAAAATAGCAGGATTTGAGGCATCAATGGCTTTTGCCATCACTTTATTATTCGGATCACTAGAAGTTACTGCATAATCTCCCCTTGAAACAAACACCCAACCTTCAGTACCTTCAAATTTTATGCCATTTGGGTAGGCTCCACTGGTATACATCGTGATGCCATTTGCATATTCTGCTTTTGCCAAAAAGTCTCCATGGACATCCCAAACACCGGATTTTGGGAATTCTGCAATTGCCTCAATACTTACTGGACCTGTTAGTTCAGTATCCATACCCCAGGCAGCTGAATCAAAGTGATGTTGTCCCCAGCCTGTAATCATTCCAGCACCAAACTGTTCCATACGCAACCAACCCGGACGGTCATAGCCAACCTGTGGATGCACGCGCAATTCATTGTAAGGAATATAAGGCGTTGAGCCTAACCACATATCATAATTTAAGTTTTTAGGCACTTGCATTTCTTGTACCATCGGGCCTGCAGGGTCTCCAGGTAATCCCACTCGAACAGTATGTAGTTTTCCTATGCGACCATTTCTAACCAATTCTGCTGCTCTTTTGAATTGCTTCCATGAGCGTTGTTGGGTGCCCACTTGCAAAATTCTTCCAGTTTTTTGGATGACATTCGCCAACTGACGACCCTCTTTGATAGTCAAAGAAGTCGGTTTTTGTAGGTAAATGTCCTTTCCCGCTAAGGCCGCTTCCATTGCTGGCTGTGCATGCCAAAAGTCAGGTGTACTGATCATCACTGCATCGATGTCTTTATTGAGCAACAATTCTCGATAATCATCGTACATCTTCACGTCAATATAATTGCTATTACCCGTTTTTTTGGTATAATAATTTTCAATCAATTTTTTTGTATCAACTGTTCGATTGCTATCCAAATCACAAACCGCCATGATTCTTGCCTTGTCGAATTTCCATGTACCGGGCAAATCGTGTCCGCGGGCAATTCTACCACAACCAATTTGACCAATATTGATTTTATTACTTGGTGCATCTTTCCCACCTAGTACATTTGCTGGAACTATTGTTGGGAACCCAAATGTACCTACGGCACCTATGGCTGCTTTTTGGATAAAATTTCTTCTTTTCATATCGATCGAGAGATTCTTGTTGCGTTTTTCTGAGCTATTAAAGCTAATTCTGTAGCGTGGAAGCAGTGTGCCTGAGGCATGGCCGTTTCAGTGCGATTCAACACATCATCTACCAACAATTCCCCATGGGTCAATTCCACATTTTTACAGTCGATATACAACATTTCTTTTTGGTTGACCACATATAAATGGCTACCTGGCCCATGCGGATTAGCCACGTCTGTATTTTTACGAACTTCGATGTATCCGTCGGTACCCAAGATGGTCAAACGACCATCCCCCCAGGTATTCAACCCGTCGGGCGTAAACCAATCGACACGGATATATCCTGCTCCACCGTTTCCACGAAGCATTAAATCGCCAAAGTCTTCAAATTTTGGATATTGCGGATGGTGGAAGTTGGCCACTTGTGAAGCTACCACTTGTCCTTGCGTAGATTTGGTGAAATGCAAAAATTGATCCACTTGGTGGGAAGCGATATCTGTGATGATCCCCCCATAATATTTTGTGTCGAAGAACCAATCGGGTCTTGAATTTACACTCATACGATGAGGTCCTGTGCCTAGGGTTTGCAAGACTTGACCAATCATGCCAGACTTAACTAATTCACTAGCTTTTTCGGTCGCTTTGTTTTCAAAACGCTCAGAAAATGAAATGGAATAAATACGTTTGGTTTCCTTTTGTACCTTTTTAACGGCCTCCAATTGTTCTAAATTAACAATTCCAGGCTTATCGACCATGTAATCTTTACCCGCTTTCATTACACGAATTCCAAGAGGAGCTCTTTCGATAGGGGTGATTGAGCTTAAAACCAATTTGATGGAAGGGTCATTTAAAATAGCATCTTCACTTGAAACTAATTTGGCAGTAGGGTATCTTTTGGCAAAGTCTTTGATAAGGTCCGGTTCTTTGGCATAATAGGCAACAAATTCTCCGCCTCCCCGAATGATGGAGTTTGCCATGGAGTAAATATGTCCGTGGTTGATTCCAATCACTCCAAATTTCAATCGCGGTGCGATGGTTTTTTCTTGGTTTTTAGGAACAAATAATTCTGTTGCATCCTTAATTGGACGATGAGTGCCAGGAAATAATGCGGCACCAGACAATATACCCGCTTCTTGCAAAAACTTGCGACGGTTGGAAGTGTTTTCTTTCATTTTTAAATAGGAATACTAAATTTAAAAGAATAATTATTAAAAATTTACTTATTTTGAAGGATAAATTATCTGTTTTAACATGAAAAATTGGGCATTTTTACTCGCTTGTCTTTTAAGTATAATTTCGGGCTGTTCCTCTTCAACCATTCCACCGGGGGCAAAGGCCATTGAAAACCTTGATAAAACAAAATACCTAGGCAAATGGTATGAAATTGCTCGATTAGATTTTTATTTTGAAAAAGGCTTAAACAACACCAGTGCCTTTTACGAATTAAATGAAGACGGTTCAATTAAGGTTGTTAATAGAGGATTTGACCCCGCAAAAAACAAGTGGAAGGAATCGGTTGGAAAAGCTAAATTTGTTGGCAAAGAAACAAAGGGCATGTTGAAAGTTTCATTCTTTGGACCATTTTATGGAGGATATAATATTCTTTCCCTTGATGGTGAGTATCAATATGCTTTAGTTGCAGGAGAAGAGCTTTCGTATTTATGGATACTTTCCAGAACCAAATCCATCCCAGATTCGATAAAATCAAAATACATAAACATTGCCCAAAAGATTGGCTATAAAACCAATGAATTAATTTGGGTGAAACATGAATAAAAAAGCGAATTAGACTTTAACTCTTTTTCAGGTATTTGTCAATAATTTCTTGAGAAGGTTTGTGAATATATGGATGAGGGAATCCATTATCAATAAAACTTGGATCCTTCATGTTGGTATATCTAAAATGACAAGACCAACGTATTTGGTTATTGGTAATTTGTCCAGATTCGTGTACCAAAAGCGTTGAAAAGACAACAATATCTCCTTGATTTACGGGAACTTGTAATTTTGGCCAAGCATTTCTGTCAAAATCAACCTCTGCAAACCCATTTTCTATTTGTCCCGTTAAAGGCCCTAATTTATGTGAGCCTGGATAAAAAATAACTGGCCCATGTTCCAAAGTTAAGTCAATAATTGGCAACCACACCACGATAGAATCGTCGGAGGCTAACATTGAAACCCAATCTTGGTGGATGGGCGTTTTGTAAAAATGTTCTTGTTTAGCCAATTTTGGGTGGTTAAAAAACAACATTGGGCGCGTACACATATTTGGGAACTCCAAACCAAGATCCTTCGTCAATTGAATCAATGATGGATTCACAGCTAATTGGTAAAGTTCAATTAAACCTGTTTGGATTAGTTTACCACAATTGATAAATGTATCCAAATGGTTTTCAAAAAGTTCTACCATTTGGGAAAGATAATCCCCCTTGATGTTATGTTTATCAAATTGAATTTGAAAGATAGCCTTCGCTTGTTGATGGATTTTCTCAATCAATTCCGGCTTAAAAAATCCAGGAATTACAACGACACCATCTTCTGCTAATTTTCTTTTAATTTCCGACAATTGTTCCACAAGTAAAAATTTAATGGGTTTCCTTTTTCAAATATACAGCTTTCTTGTGATAATAATTGGCTACACATTTACACCAAAGATGAGTTGAGTCAGAAGAAAGCTCTTGTGCAAAAAACAATGTTTCTTTGTTTTTTATGGGCTTCAAACCAACAATATTTGCTTGTGACAATCGCAGATTTTCAAATCGTTGCTGATTTTCAAGCGCATAATTTTTTAATTTATCATATTTCCACTCCCGATAAAATGTTTTAAATGTTTTACTAAAAGGTATAAAACAAATAAACAAAATTGCAATCCAAAATATATTAAATTTAGAAATCTGGAATGGGAAAGGCACAAAAGATTTTGCATAAAAACCGATAAATGTACCTAGAAAAAGAAGATACCAAGTTAATAAGCTAAAATTTCGATTAGGAATATAATTTTCTCCTAAACCCGTAGAAAGTGCAAATAAGCTGAGCCAAAATCCTCCAAAAAAGAAAAGAGAGAAAAGTAAAATTTCCCTTTTGTTTAATTTTTTGAGGGGTAACTCATAGGAATAACTAAAAAGTATTACAAAGGCTATCCACATCCAAAATAATGGCTGGGAACAAATGTGAACTAGTAAATCCAGAAAGTATTGATTGGTTTTCAAAAAAATATTGACCCAATTTTTTTCTAGTGTACCTGACCTAGTAAAATTTCCTGGTGCAAACAAAGCTATACCAAGACTAATCAACCAAACAGTTGTTTGAATCAGGTAATTCAAATTTATTTTTTTTAAAAAAAGCCGATTCAAGGAAAATAGAAAAAACAATGCAGAAAAAATCAATAAGGTAAATTCAGAACTACCAATTAAGACAAAAATCAAGATTGTTTCAATCAAATTTTTTCCAGTAAAATTTGAAGTAAATAAATGAAGGTTTAAAAAAAGCAAAAAAAATTGAAAGGAAATAAAATAAATACTTGCAGGAAACCAAAAAATGGTTTCAAACAACCCTTCTGCAGGAATTAAATAGAAACAAACTCCTTGAAATAAAAAAGATAAACCCCACAATTCAAATGAATTAAAGGAAAATCGAAAAGCATTTTTAAAAAAGTAAAGTGTATTCCCTAAACCGAATAAAATAAGTATCCATGGGCCGATAAAAAATAGCTTATAATTTGAACTAAAAGTTAATGGTAATAGGTGCATTATGACGTTTGCCGAATATCTCCCACTCCAATTCGTATAATACAAATACGCCCCTTTAAAAATACCAAAATCTCTCCCAATCCACCCAAAACAATAATCATCGTTTATTGAAGGTTGATTATAAAAGGATAAAATTAAAATTAGGCTAACTATTGATCCCCAAAATCCAATGCTAATTGCCAATAAAAGTTGCTTTCTTATCATATTAAAAAGGGATTAGGAATTGATTTTATCAATATTTTCTTCCTGTTTAATTTTGAAAAATTTCTTTTTAGCAAACATTAAGCTTGGTAAATAATTTAATAAAATACGAACTTTTTTATCGAGCAAACGTTGATTCTTGGGATTTGCAAACATCTTTTTGCCTTCCGAAAGATTTTTATAAAATTTCCAAACCCAAAAAGAAGGTACCAATAAAATGTAATTAAAATATAAAATCAAAAGAGGGAATATTCCATAGGATTTTCTAATCCACAAAAAATTAGACAATTGTACCTGTACAGAAAATCTGTTCGCCCATGAATATTCGGTTCTTCTAAATTCATTTTCGTTAATTAAATGAACAAATTTAACGTTTTCCAGATACGTCAATTTCCCAATTTTACTTAACCGAAAAGATAATTCAGCGTCTTCTGCATACATGAAAAAATCCTCATCCCAGTTTCCTACTTTTTGTAAAGCTGTTTTGGTGGTGAGAATAAAGGCTCCTACCAAATTATTTGTTTCTCCTTTAGAGAAATTTTCTGTTGGCAACAAAGCTAAAATTAGTTTTTGAAAAACCGGTTTGTTGGGTAAAATATATAAATCTTTTCGAATTTCATTGAGTGTCGAATAATAAGGTAAAGGATTTCCATTAAGGTCAACTTGCAAACCGCCAACTGCCACAAAAGCTGAATTCGACTTTAAGAAATTGAGCGCATTAAAAATTGAGTGGTCAATAATCAATGTATCAGCATTTAAAAATAAAACATATTTACCTACTGAATTGGAAAGACCCAAATTATTGGCCCTGGAAAACCCAATATTACCACCCGCATCAATCCATTTTAGGCCAGGAAAATCTGAAACTATTTGTTTGTTGGCTCCAGGTTCGTAGCAATTATCTATTACAATTAGCTCATAAGAAAATCCTGCATCAAATTTTTTTATGCTGTTAAGACAGTCTAAAATTAGAGCCTCTGTTTTGTAATTAACTATTATGATGGATAAATCGAGCAAGGAATTATGAGTTATGGGTTATGAAAATAATTTTTCAAACTTGGCAAATTCCTCCTCATATGAAAAAGGCAAATTAACGCTATTGGTTTTCGCAAAATCCTCTAATGAAAAGTCTTGAATTGTTTGTGCAAAAACCTCGGGTCTATTATCATAAACAATCTTTCCGTTTTGATTGTTGACCAATAAACCAGCGCCACCCGAATTAGAAGCAATTACGGGAATACCCAAAGATATTGCTTCCATCATTACCAATCCCATCGACTCGGAACGAGAGAGAGAAATAAAAATATCTGCAGAATTTAATAAAGAAATATATTCATCTGGCGATTTTGTTTGAATATATTTAACCCAATTCCCTTCCTGATTTTTTAAATTTAAAATTTCTGAAAAACCACTTTCTAAAAATTTCCCTAACCAGATAAATTCGTATCTATCTTTTGGCAAAAGTTGTGCGATTTCTAAAAAAGTATCAGCTCCTTTATTATAACAAATTGTACCAGAAGATATAATTTTAATTTTTTCACTTTTTTTAGAATTGAGCAGTGGGGTTGTTGAAGCTAATTCCTTTATGACTGAATTAATTACAGTAATTTTATTTCGAAATATTTTATCAAAAATATTTTTAACCAAAGTAGAAGAACAAATTAAATGATCAATTGTTTCAAAAATTAAATGAATATTTTCAGCCTTTTCAAATTCAAAATTGTACAATAGTTCATGTACATGAAAAATATTTTTTACAGGAAACTCTTTAGAAAACCTAAGCAAGCCTGCCTGCGCAATGGTATTAAAATAAAAAATATTGGCTGGAAATTTATGATAAATTTTACTCAACCTTGATTTTAAAACATCTTTTCCGAGTTTAAAGTCAACTTTATCTTTCCAATTGAAGGATTGCTCAAAATAAAAAATGGGAATATTAGAAGGGACCTGAGAAACTAATTCTCCTCCTTCCTTGAGGGCAACAATTCCAATTTCAACAGATTGTCTTCTGTTTAATTCTTTAATAAAATTGAACAAAAGAATTTCTGCCCCAGTGCAATTTAAATCATTGAAAAAAAATAAAACTTTTGGCTTCATAACAGATTGAATAAGCAAAAATAAGTAATTTGAGATAATTATTTTTCAAACCTGATTTTAATGTCTAAAGAAAACCCAAAAGTAAATTCCTTTTTTGTGAACTTGAAAAAATGGAGAGAAGAAATGGATGGTCTTAGAGGACTCATTTTGAGCCTCAATTTGGAAGAAGATTTAAAGTGGAATGCTCCTTGTTATATGCTGAATGGGAAAAATGTTGTTATCATTCAGGGATTCAAAGAATATTTTGCATTAATGTTTTTCAAAGGCGCCTTACTAAAAGACCCCAAAAAAATATTGAAAACCCCCGGGAATGTACAAGCTGGCAGACAAATCAGATTTACCTCTTTAGATGAATTAATTACGCTTGAAGAGGATATCAAGTCCTATATTTTAGAGGCAATTGCATTAGAAGAATCTGGGGCAAAAGTGGAAATGAAACAAACTTCCGAATTCCCCATTCCTCCGGAATTTCAGGAAATTTTAGACAAAAACGAAGCGCTCAAAACTGCTTTTGAAAAATTAACTCCCGGCAGACAAAAAGCTTATTGCATGCATTTTAACGATGCCAAACAAACTAAAACTCGCCTCGATCGAATAGAAAAATACACCGACAGAATTCTCAAAGGCAAAGGAATTATGGATTGTGTTTGTGGACTTTCTAAACGAATGCCAACTTGCGATGGTTCCCACAAACAATTGAAACAATGAACAGTAAAAAAGCTTTCTATTTAGGAATTTTAGGGATTTATATAGGAATACTTTTAAAAATCATGGTATTCAAACAAGTGGATACGGTTCATTTAGGACACATGATGTTTAAGTTTGGCGGCACCCAAGAACGACCTGCTAACCTAATTCCCTTTTCCACTATTATTCCTTATTTACTTGGAAGGAATGGACTCCTCATTGGTGCATTGAACATAGGGGGAAATATTTTACTTCTAGTTCCACTTGGAATCCTTTCACCATTTATTTTTTCAAAAATTAATTGGAAAAAAATACTTTTGATTGCTCCTCTTTCCGGACTTAGCATTGAACTCCTACAAGTTTATTTACATGTAGGGATCTTTGATATCGACGATGTAATACTGAATGGATTGGGGGTTATATTGGGGTATTTCTTTTTTGGAATTTATTCTAAATCCTCCACCTCATCCAAATAAAAGCATTTTTCCCATTGGGACATGCCAATTTTTGGATAGTAATCAACCGCCTTAGGTGCAGCTAATAAAATAAGCTTTGCCTGAGGCGTTTGTTTTTTTGCCAGTCGCAAAAGCTCCTTTCCAACTCCCATTTTTTGATAAGCCGCATCTACTGCCAAATCTGATAAATATGTACAAAAAGCATAATCCGTCATGGCTCTGCCCACCCCAATCAATTTCCCATTATCTCGGGCAGTAACAATCAAGTTTGCATAATCTAGCATTTTTTGCATTCGACCCAAGTCTTCAATAGGCCTCCGCTCTGCGAGGGTAGAGTTTTGAAGCACTTCAATAAATTCTTGTACCGTAATTTGAGTTTCGACTTGGTAGGTAATCGCCATTTTTCTATTTTTAAGCTTAATAAAATTACCTATTAAATTTGAAACGAATGAATTCTCTTTCAGAATTTAAAAATTCCTTAACGTTTGCTTCCGCGCCCAACAATCTTTCCCCTCAACTTTTAAGCTTATGGTACGACGGAAAGGGAGATTGGAAAAAAGCTCACGACCAAGTTGATCATCTGTCCGACAAAGATTCTGCTTGGGTGCACGCCTATCTTCACCGAAAAGAGGGCGATTTATGGAATGCCGATTATTGGTATGCAAGGGCAAAAAAAATCCGACCAAACATTTCTTTAGAAAACGAATGGTCGGACTTGGTGCTACAATTTTTATAAACTATTTGAAAATCATTGTCGCAAATTCTGATAAATACACACGCCAGTTGGTCCATGTGTGTCCACCCGGACTTTCTCTATACGTATATTTAAACGTATGCTTGTCTAATTCTTTACGCATGGTTACAACGCTCTCGTACAAGAAATCCTCTTTGCCACAGGCAATCCAATACATAGATGGTTTTGCCTTTTTCAGGTCTTCTATTTGTTGGTCTCTCTTTGATAAATCCACTTTGATGCCAAAGCGGCTCATGTCTGTAAAGCCCATGCTCATTACACCAATGTAATTGAACAAATTAGGATTGTCGAAACTGGTATTCATCGTCTGTAAACCTCCCATACTTAAGCCTGTAAGTGCACGATTTTCCTTATTTTTCTTCACACGGAAATTCGACTCAATGTAAGGAATTACATCTGCCACTAAGCTTTTTTCAAACATCATGCTCGCCATTCCCATCGGATTTGGGTCTGCTTTAGGAAGTGGTGGAGTTACTACAACTGCCGCGGCTTGTGTAGGGTTTCCGTTGGTCATAACCACAATCATTGGCTTAGCCTTACCGCTATTGATTAAGTTATCCAAAATATTTGGAGCAACACCTAGTGTAGGCCAAGCCTCCTCATCACCTCCGCCACCGTGTAGCAAGTACAAAACGGGATAAGAATCTTTCGATGCATCGTATCCTGGAGGAGTATAAACCTGCATTCTACGGGTTAAATTCAATGTTTTTGAATCGTACCAAATTTGGTGAACCGCCCCCTTAGGACCCGTTTTTGCCCAATATAAATCGGATTCAGCACCAGGAACATACAATAAACTTTCTGTTCTGAACGTACCATCTCTTGCTACCTTTAGGTTAGAAGGATCTAAGGTGTTTACATCATCCACTAAGAAAGTGTAGCCATATAATTCTGGGGCTAATGCCTTTACAGTGGTTGACCAAACGCCCTTGTCGTCCTTTACCATATCTACCATTTTTCTAGTACCACCCATGCCGTTGGCACTCGGTATGTTGGGCATCCAGTTGCCTGATAATTTTACTGACGTTGCAGAAGGTGCTTTCAAGCGAAATGTAACATCGTTTGAAGCAGAAATTTCTGGAGAAACTAAGCGAGTAACTTGTCCAACTTCTTGTGCAAAAGTTGTGAAAGAACCCAATACTCCAAAGAGCATAAAGAGTTTAAATGATTTAAATTTCATAGTTGTATGTTTAATTAAAACCCAAAATTAAAAATTTAAAATTGAAATATACTTTAAATGAGACAAAAACCGATTTTAATAAGATTTAATTATGTTTTTTGGATTTTCATAAATAATATTTATAAGCCTATTAAAAAATATAATTTGACTTGAGAAAAAGTCACATCTAATTTCGTTTCGTAAACAAACAAAAATACCATGAAAAAGTTACTAATAGTAGTAGGATTAATGGGTACTATTTTGGCATACGGACAAGAAAATCCGCACGCTAACCCACATGCAAATCCACATGCAGCAATGGGTTCAAAATCCCAAGGAACTACCAATAAAGATTGGTGGCCAAATCAGTTAAATGTTTCGATATTGAGAAACAATTCGTCCAAATCAAACCCAATGGGGTCTGACTTCAATTACATCAAGGAATTTAAATCTTTGGATTATTTTGCTTTAAAAAAAGATATTAATGCGGTTTTAACAAAATCACAGGATTGGTGGCCAGCCGACTTCGGAAACTATGGTCCACTTTTTATCCGTATGGCTTGGCACAGCGCAGGAACCTATCGTACAGGAGATGGTAGAGGAGGTTCAAGAGCTGGACAACAGAGATTTGCCCCCCTAAACAGTTGGCCAGACAACGGAAATCTTGATAAAGCGAGAAGATTATTATGGCCAATCAAACAAAAATATGGCAAAAAAATTTCGTGGGCTGACCTAATGGTTTTAACTGGAAACGTAGCCTTGGAAAACATGGGTTTCAAAACTTATGGATTTGCAGGAGGTAGAACGGATGTTTGGGAACCTGAAACGGATGTTTATTGGGGTAAAGAAAAGAAATGGTTAGACGACAAAAGATATTCAGAAGGTCGTAAATTAGAAAATCCACTGGCGGCAGTTCAAATGGGTCTTATTTATGTGAACCCTGAAGGTCCTAATGGAAATCCAGATCCGGTATTGGCTGCAAAAGATATTCGCGAAACCTTTGGAAGAATGGGTATGAATGATGAAGAAACGGTGGCCTTAATAGCCGGTGGACACACTTTTGGAAAAACACACGGCGCAGGCCCAGCCTCAAATGTGGGTCCAGACCCAGAGGCGGCACCAATTGAAGAGCAAGGATTCGGGTGGAAAAGCACTTACAAATCTGGCAAAGGAAAAGATGCCATCACATCGGGATTAGAAGTAACTTGGACTTCAACTCCAACGAAATGGGGGATTTTATTCCTAAGCAACTTGTTTAACTTTGAGTGGGAGCTTACAAAAAGTCCAGCAGGCGCTCATCAATGGGTTGCAAAAAACGCTCCCGCGATTATCCCAGATGCATTTGATAAGAATAAAATGCAATTGCCTACTATGTTGACCACAGACTTGTCGCTTCGATTTGACCCAGTATATGAAAAAATTTCTCGGAGATTTATGCAAAATCCGGAGGACTATGCAAAAGCATTTGCAAAAGCCTGGTTCAAATTAACTCACAGAGATATGGGGCCACGTTCTACCTATTTGGGGCCAGAAGCACCAAAGGAAGACTTAATTTGGCAAGATCCAATTCCTGCGTTAAATCATGCAGTAGTAAATGCCCAAGATATTACTGAATTGAAAAATAAAGTTTTAGCATCGGGATTAAGTGTTTCTGAATTAGTTTCTACCGCTTGGGCATCAGCTTCTACCTATAGAGGTTCAGATAGAAGAGGGGGTGCAAACGGGGCAAGAATCCGCCTAATGCCTCAAAGAAATTGGGAAGTAAATAATCCACAACAGCTGAATAAGGTTCTCGGCGTATTAGAGAAAATCCAATCAGATTTCAATGCGAAATCTAAAATTAGGAAAATTTCTATGGCAGATTTAATTGTTTTAGCGGGAAATGCGGCACTTGAAAAAGCAATCGCAAACGCTGGACAAAAAATTGCCGTGCCGTTCACTCCGGGTCGTACAGATGCAAGTCAAGAACAAACTGATGCTGCTTCTTTTGCTGTGTTAGAACCGATGGCGGATGGCTTTAGAAATTACTTGAAAACAAGTTATAAATTGGCAACAGAAGAATTATTGATTGACAAAGCTCAACTGTTGACGCTTACAGCACCTGAAATGACTGTTTTAGTAGGTGGTATGAGAGCCTTGAATGCTAATTATAATGGTTCTAAACATGGTATTTTCACCAACAAAAAAGAGACATTAAGCAACGACTTCTTTGTGAATCTTTTAGATATGAGTACCGAGTGGAAGCCAACAACCGACACGAAAGAAGAATTTGAGGGTCGTGACCGCACAACAGGTTCAATAAAATACACAGCTACTAGGGCAGACTTAATCTTTGGCTCGAACTCAGAGTTAAGAGCTTTAGCAGAGGTTTATGCTACTGAAGATTCAAAAACAAAATTTGTTACTGATTTTGTTGCTGCATGGACTAAGGTAATGAACCTGGATCGTTTTGATTTAATTTATAAATAAGGTTGAACCTAATGAAAAAAATAGCACCTAAATAGGTGCTATTTTTTTATTTAACATATTTTTCTAGCCATTGAAATTGTTCCCAAAGCATGTGGAGCAAATTTTCTTTTCCTCGATAACTATGTGCTTCGTAGGGCAAATACACAAAGCGACTTATTCCTCCATTTCCCTTAATGGCGGCATATAACCTTTCAGAATTGATTGGATAGGTACCTGTATTGTCATCTGCTTCTCCATGGATCAACAAAATTGGTTCTTTTAATTTATTTGCATAGCTAAAAGGACTCATTTCATAATATAGACTAGGTGCTTGCCAATAGGTTCTATCCTCATTTTGAAACCCAAATGGAGTTAGAGTTCTATTGTATGCGCCGCTTCTAGCAATTCCCGCTTTGAACAAATCTGTATGTGCAAGTAAATTAGCTGTCATAAATGCCCCATAGCTATGTCCCCCCACAGCCATTCTTTTGGCGTCTCCAATTCCATCTTTCACCAAATAATCAATGGCTGCAGAAGCATTCATTTTCAACTGTTCGATAAAATTATCATTAGGTTTATGGGTTGCATCAGTTGAAACAATTGGCATCTCTGCATTGTCTAAAACAGCATAACCTTGGGTAACATAAAAAATAGGAGATGCCCAACTTAAGCTGGCGAATCTGTCCTTGCTCCCTCTAACCTGAGCAGCATCATTTGCAGAATTGAATTCACGAGGATATGCCCAAATCAGCACGGGAAGAGGTCCATTTTTTGATTTATCGTATCCTTTTGGAAGGTATAAATCACCTGTTAAATCCACTCCATCAGATCTCTTATATTTAATTTTCTCCTTTTTTACACCCTGGAGACTAGGATAGGGATCCGAAAAATTGGTAATTTTTTGTTCTTTGGTATCGGCCAACAATGATTTAATGTAATAATTTGGGACTTCTGTTTGAGATTCTTTTCGTGATAAAACCGTTAAAGTTTTTTCATCTATCACCTCATCTATAAACTCAAAAGAACCTTCTTTTGCCCTCCAAATTATTTCGTTTTTCTTAGTCTCCAAATTAAATTTGGCTAAAAAAGGTAAGTCGCCCTTTTCAGAAGAACCTACCGGATTGTTCATTAGCA
Source organism: Sandaracinomonas limnophila (assembly GCF_004005965.1). GTDB lineage: Bacteria > Bacteroidota > Bacteroidia > Cytophagales > Spirosomataceae > Sandaracinomonas > Sandaracinomonas limnophila. The sequence continues at coordinate 111,495 of NZ_SACY01000004.1, forward strand.
AGGTTTTGCCATCATCAAAAGTTTGAATAACATGTTTACCAAAACTATTTTTCTTTCTAATAGGACTACCTGGATTCCCATAAGCATCTGTAAGATTGCGTTCATAAAGTACATTTATCTGTCCAGTTAAAGGATTATAAGCACTCACCCGAGTATTTTGCTTGGCTCTTGAAACCTCTGTCACCATGGCAAAATTTTGGTCTCCCCAGCTTACATCTGAAAAACGCATTTTGGTTTTAAAAAGCTCTGCGGGTTTCTCATTAAATGGAGCTTTAAGGGCCAAAACTACATCATGATATTCAACTTGTTTTTTAATTAAACCACTGTCTAAAGGCATGGTGTATATAACGGTAGAAGGTTCATCATCCCTCCACTCGAAACCTCTTGGGGCATTCAACACATTATCATTGCCAGAAGGAGCATTTTCTGAAGATGGGATTTTAGCTAGCTGGCTAACTTCTTTGCCATCCAATTGAATTACCCGGATGCTTGTATTAAAACCATAAGCAGGTACAGAATAGGAAAATGGTTTTTCAATCTCACGAGTTAAAAGATATTTTTGATCAGGTGAAATACTAAACGAACTTAGCCGATTGGGCAGGCCTATTTTTTTAATTTGACCATTCGCGTAAATCATTAATTGACTTTGAGCAAAGAAATCAAACAACTTTTCATCAAATTCTGATTTAATTAAATCCTGATAGGTTGGTCTAGGAGCAGATTTTCCTAAAGTTTGTTGAACAGTTGGTCCCTTCGGAGTAATTGGTCGAACAGGGATTAGATCTGGAGATTGGATAGTAGATTTATAAACCAAAGTTTGATCATCTAACCAGGCGAAAGAATTACCTAACACCATATTTAAAGGTTGTATATTTATTTTAGTGGCTTTTTTTAATAGCAAATCGATAACATATAAATCAACTGATTTTTTCTCATTTTGGGTAAAGGCAATTTTATTTTCTGCCTGATTCCATAGAAAATTACTCGCAGATAGATTTTTTGGCAGTCCGGAAATTTCCAAAGATTTGCCAGTTTTGCAATTTGAAATAGAAATGGAGTTTACAAAAGTTTGCCGAGTTGGAGAAAAATTTAGGGGATTGATTCTAAGTCCCGCTACTTTAATTTCCGGTTGTCCTAGCTCTTCTACCATTGGGTAGGAGTTTCGACCTAGTAATATCAGGTAATTTAATTTGGAATCAACACGTACGGTAGGAGTTGGTTTAGCCAATAGTAAATCTGATATCTCCCTAGGTGGAAGTTGATATTCCATGGCATCTTGCCCAAAAGAAACAAAAACCCATAGACTAAAAATAATTAGATAAAATAATTTTTTCGTTTTCATAAATCAGGAAAAAAAAGGTGGTTATTTGCATAACCACCTAAAAAATTTATTCAATATTATAAAGGATTTTGTACGATTGCTGGATTCGCATCAATTTCTCTACGAGGAATAAGGAATTCCCAACGTACATCGCCAGGGGCAACATCAAATAGTAAAGCTACTGAAGCAATTGCATTCGTTCCATTTCTGTTCAAAGCAGCATTTGTACGCTTTAAGTCAAAGAAACGGTGGCCTTCACCCCAAAGCTCAATACGACGCTGAACAAGTATTTCATCAATTAGATCTGTACCAGTTTTAACAGATTGAACATAATTTGGATCACGAGTTACCACTAAATCTTTCAACACTTTTGCAGCACCTGCCGCATCATTTAATCGAGCCTTAGCCTCCGCTTCAATTAGATACATTTCAGCAGCACGCATATAAGGCACATCACCCATAGCAGACGTTGAGGGAGTGCCCGGAAGTCTAAACTTTTGATTCAAAAACTTTGGTCTTACACCTCCAGGAGGAACAATTGAATTCGCAGTTGTTGGAGTTTCAACCCACATTTTTGAACGCACATCCGTTGCTGCTATTTGCTTGTAAAGTAGGTTATTAATTACCTTTGGATATGTACGAATTACAGTAGAGTTATAATTACAAGAGATATACGAGTGATAACCACCAAAATATTCTGTCTGATCTTCTAGGTGATCAAAACCCCACATCCATTCAGAATTTGTTATATCCTGGAAGCCATCCACATACATAGCAGCTGTCATAGGAGCATATCCTGAACGAGCCTCTGCTGCATATTTTGCCGCATTTGCCCAATCTTGTTGAACCAATGCAACACGAGCTTGTAAACCTTTTACGACATTCAAATTGATATGAGATTTGTTTACACGGTTGACAGATAATAGTGCTGCAGCATCTGACAAGTCTTTGTTTATTTGAGCATAGACCTCTTCAACTGTATTTCTAGGTAATCCGGTTGTAGTAGGTTCCAAAACCAATGGAACGCCAAGCTGAGAATTTGGCTTTTTAGTTGCATCATATCTTTTGCCATACAATTGAACTAAATTAAAATAACCAAATGCACGAAGCGCTAAAGCCTCTCCTTTCAAGGTGTTCTTATCGGCCTGAGGACCAACTGATTTGTCAATATTTGCAATTCCAATATTAGCGTTTCCAATGATACGATAATACATTTCGTACGGGAACTGAGCCATCGTATTTACATCTGAACGGTGGGCTGTCCAACGAGTTTCTCCCACATGCCAAGAAGCTGCTGTTGTGCCAATAACCAAATCTTCGCCCATATGATCTAAAATAATCATCATGGCAGGATGGCCTGAATGACCCTGAGAACTTAAATATCTTACGATAAATGAACGGTAAATACCGTTGATAGCTGCTGCTGCATTCTTCGTTGTAGAATAGGCTGCATTAGCATCAATACTAGCTGTTGGATTCGTATCTAAATAAACATTTTCGCATGAAAATGTTGTTAATCCTAAAAGTAATGCAATAGATGCAATTATTTTATTTTTCATGATTCAAATTATTATAAAGAGAATGAAAGACCTAAAACTAATGATTTGGCAGGGCTATACACGTTACTTGTAGTTCCTCCAAAATTTTGCTGAACATTCATACCACTTCTGCGTGATAACATAAGGAAGTTCTCTCCACTTACATACACCTGAGCATTATCAATTTTAAATCTTGACAAAACAGAACGAGGTAATTGATACGCTAAGGTTACTGAACGAATGTTCATAAAACTTCCATCTATCAACCAGCGACTTGAAGCTGCGTCAAAGTCTGCAGTACGCCCTGCGTCCATACGAGGAACATCTGTCACGTCACCTGGATTCACCCAACGTTTTAAAATATCAACATGTTTTGCATTGTGATAGCCCGCACCCATTAATCCGGCATAAGCTGCATCATAAATTTTTCCTCCCAATTGATACACCATCAAAGCTGATAAAGTAAATCCTTTATAGCGCAAAGAGGTACTCACAGAACCTGTTAGGTCTGGAATTGAAGTGCCATGGTAACGATATTTAGCATTTGCAATATTGTTCGTTACGGTATCTCCATTAGCTGTAATTCGTGAATTGGAGGCAACATAAGAAACAGCACGGTACTCTGCTACACCCGTTTCAGAATTTACGCCCATATATTCACGAAGCCAATAGTCGTACAAAGAACTACCTTCTTTTAACTTCTTCGTGCCGTCAATAATTTCTTTACTTTCTTGTGGCATTTTTGTGATTTCATTTTTAAGCTTAGTAGCATTTAAATCAATGTGCCAATTAAAGTCCTTTTTGCGAATTACATCATAGCCTAATTGAATTTCAACCCCTCGATTGTACATTGATCCAATGTTTCTAGTTTCTGTTCCAATACCTACTGATAAAGGAAGAGGAACGGCAAAAATTAAATTAGTAGATTGGCGATCAAAATATTCAAAAGTACCTGTTAAGCGATTTTTAAATAATCCAAACTCAAGGGCAACATCCATTGCAGTATTAGTTTCCCACTCTAAGGTCTTACTTCCAAGAGATGATTGCAAAATACCTGGCTCTGTAGCGTTGTTCCAACCTAATGCATAAAGCGGTTGCCATGCGTAATTGCTAATTCCTCCGTCATTACCTGTTTGACCATAGGAAGCTCTTAATTTCATGTTGTCGATAAATGTCAACTCTTTCATGAAATCTTCTTGATCTAAACGCCAAGCAGCAGAACCTGAATAAAAAGTTCCCCAACGTTTGTCTTGGTAAAACTTAGATGAACCATCTCTACGTGCTGAAAATGAAACAAAATATTTTGAATCATAATCATAATTTAAACGAGAGAAGAATCCTTCTACTCTACGTAAATCTTTTTGGGATGTTAGATTTGTTGTAGTAGTGAAATTAATTAACTCGTAGTTTCCGTCCAAAATTTGTTGCGATCTCGAACCGTCTAAACTATTACTAACTAAGTTGTAATTTTCGTGACCAACTAAGGCGTCAACTGTATGTTTACCAAAGGTATGATTGTAAGTTAATAATTGAGACAAGTTGTAGTTTGTAATATTCTCAAATGTATTTGATGCCCTACCTGCTGGAGCGCCGTCTCCAATTTCTGGATTACCAAAAACAATGGTGTTTGCATTGGTAATATCAATACCTACATTGTTTGTAAATTTAAAATCTTTCAAAAATGTAATTTCTGCAAAACCACGTCCACCAAAAAGATTTCTATTAAAGAAGTTTTCATTCAATAGGGTTTCTGCTACCACATGACGACCACCATATTGTGGACGATTTGAAAGTCCTAATGCACTTAAATTACCATAATCATAACGCAAATTCCCGTTTTCCAACTTCAAAAAAGAACCTGGACTTGCTGGATCGTAAGCATAGACTGGATAAATTGGTGCAATACCTCTTGTAAAGAAGAATGGATTCACAAAAGAAGTTCCACCATCGGCAGTAGACTGATTCGAACTTGTAATTGTTGTGTTCAAATTTGCACCTACTTTAAACCAGTCTGTCATTTGGCTATTCATATTCAAACGAGCAGTAAAACGATCATAATCTGATTTAATTTGGTACCCTTTGTCATTTAAATACGAAACAGACAAGAAATAATCTGACTTTCCATTATTTCCAGAAAAATTAGCGTTAACCTCATCTCTAACACCTTGGTGCATAATTGCCTTTTCCCAATTAAGATCATCGGCATTGTAAATTAAGCTTGCTGATGGATTTAATTTACCATCTAATCCTACCAAGCTGGCAAAGGGTACATTATACACATTGTATCCTGTTCCAACAATTGCTCCTAATCCAGCTGATGCTGTTGCATTTGCAGTTGCAATTGCCACTGGACTCGTTGCGCGATATGCTAGGTTGTTACGGTTTGCCTCCCACATCAATGGATAATAATCAGCAGGCCCTACTCTGTCATACTCTGGTAAAGCACGAGTATTGAAACCTTTCGTATATTTAACATTGATTGAGTTTTTACCTTTTGTACCTTTTTTTGTAGTTACCATTACTACCCCGTTTGCAGCACGTGCACCATATAATGCAGTGGAGGCCGCATCTTTCAATACTGTAATCGATTGAATGTCATCATTATTCAAATTCGCAATAGAAGCCGAATAAGGAACTCCGTCTACTACATACAAAGGTGAATTTGAAGAAGAAATAGAACCAAATCCACGAATACGAACATCTGGCGATGACCCAGGTTGTCCGGAAGTTGAAGTAGTTGTTACACCTGCAGAAATACCTTCTAAGGCTTGCCCAATATTAGTTATTGGACGCTGAGCCAATTTTTCCGCACCAAGAGATGCTGAAGAACCTGTAAATGAGGCTTTTTTAGCAGTACCGAAAGTGGTCACGATAACCTCATCTAAGGTTGAAGTTGTTTCGCTTAAAGAAATATTGATTACAGCCTGACTTCCAAGCTTTACCTCTTGAGAGGAATAACCAATAGAACTAAAAACTAAAGTTGAATTTGATGTAGCAGATAATTTGTAATTTCCGTTGACATCGGTATTTGTCCCCCGATTGGTACCTTTAATGGATACGGTAACCCCTGGAAGTCCTAGACCAGATTCTCCTGAAACCTTACCTGAAATTGATTTGTCTTATGCAAAAATTGGGAGTGTCCCAAAAATGCAAAAAATCAAACTGATCAGTGCAGTTTTTTTCATTTTTTTTTAGTTTATAGAGTTTGATGATAAATTTAATTGTTGCGAAAGTTAATTACTAAAATTTTTAATTACAAAGAAATAAATAATTTATTACCAAGGGATTAAGCCTAATAATCGTTTCCCTAATTGCGACAAGTCGGCAGTTTTGTACTTCGTTTGCTCCCATTTTCGCGGATCTCCCGGAAAGGCAAATCCCTCTGGAGAAACGCGGTCGCGCCAAGAAGTAATTCTCCATTCTTTTAAGGCTTCGTTTTCTTCCTCTGCTGGCATCATGGAAATGTATTGGGCCATTCGAACTTTGTCTTCGCTATTATTTGCTCGAATACCATGTGGTTGTGTACTGTTGAAAATTAATAAATCGCCAGCCTCCAATTTTACTTTGGTCGGAATAAATCCCGTGGTATCTGGCTTGAATCTATCTCTGTCTTCTGGCTGAGTTAATTTCCATGTGTCATAGGTTCTAAACAATTCTGGAATACATTGAAAGCCTCCCATATTTTCATCTAATTGATCGGCTAAAGCTAATACTCCTTGTACGTTTACTGGTTTTGTTTCCGGGTCATAGTCCCAATGAATAAATCCCTTGTATTCGTGTCCGGGACGTATCGGAAAGTTCAAATTAGCTCTATCAATAGTTACCCACAATTTTTCAGTTCCCCAGATATCAACAAAGGCATCATAAACTCTTTGCATTTGTCGGTTATTCCACAAATGTTGGTTATTGTAACACTCTACCATACCCGTATTGGCCAACTCTTTCATTTTCATTTCGGCGCGGGGTGCAGTATACCAGGTGTCCTTGTTATTTGGGTCTTTTTCTTCAAATTCCCACAAAAAAGCTGCCGTTGCCAAAGCTTGCTCACGCGGTACGGCATGCTTAACTATGATGTATCCATTGTGTTTCCAAAAATTCCAATCTTCTTCCGAAAGCACCCGAAGGGGTTTGCCATTAGATCGATCGTTTAAACTAATTGAAGAAGTCAGAGCTGTGGAAGGGTTTCCGGGAATGTCTTGATGGTCTTTGGTATTTGGCGTGGCCATTGTGGCAGCCATGGTTCTATTTTCCATAGATTTATTTTTTAATCAATAGGTGGCCTAAAATAAAAACAAAATGGGGGACAGTTAGCAAATTGAGCGGATTTAATTCAAACATTTTATCAAATTTAAGATGCAAAAAAGCTGAAAATCCTCTTAAAAAACCACATCCATAGCAATTGAATCCAAAGATGTTTTTAAAAAGGCAAAAAGAAAAATCTTGTTCACCTGCGTTAAAATCAATGAACCAAATTAGAATTGGCAGGATGAAAAGAAGCCATTTCTGATTATTTTCTAAAAAGCGGATTACCATTTCCATCTTTGAAACTGCCTATTATAATCATGATAAGGTCAACGGTTGCCCAAATACCACAACCGCCAAGAGTTAATAATTGAAAAATACCAACTCCATATTTTCTTGTATAAAAACTGTGCACGCCAAATGCCCCAAAAAAGATACAAAGCAATAAAGTTGTGAGCCAATCAAATGAATTAGGTGGGACTATGTTAGACTGATGAGAAAAATTCTTGGTGGGAACCCCACAGTTTACACAAATAACAGCTTTATCATCTATTTCTTTCCAACAATTTTGACAATACATAATTGCATAGGTTTAATTAATTGCTTCAAATTACTAATTCTTCTGCATATTGTACAATAAGGTCTGAATTTTCCACTCATCTCCAGATTTAACCAAAATAAAAACATCCACCCCTTTGTGAGAAAACTTTTCTTTTAGGTAAAATTCATACGGAACCCATGCAGAGGCTATTTCATTATCAATTGAAATATTACCCCATGAAACTACTCTTTCATCCATGTCTCCTGGTTTTCTAGTCATCACATTTTGAATAAATTTACTACTAGGAACCTCTCTCACCATATTTCCTTCTGGGCGAATAGTACTAATATTTAAAACTGCATTTGGGGTAAAACAAGATTTTAAAGCCACAGAATCTACCGACTTCATTGCTGCAAAAGTTTTTAAAATAACACTTTTGATTTTATCTGAATCAGCAGTATTTGTTTGGGCGTTTAAATTTGAGCAAGCGAAAAGTAAGCAAGTGAGCAAGTAAGCAAGTAGCTTCAACCCTTGTGGTTGAAGAGTAAGCCAATGTGCAAGTAGCTTCAACCCTTGTGGTTGAAGAGTAAGCCAGTGAGCAAGTGGTTGAGTTACTGTTTTTTTCATAATTTTTGACTGAGCGTTTTAATTTTTTTATTCATAATCCTAAACCAAAGAGGAGGAATTAATGCCAATAAAATCATACCTGGATAACCTGTTGGCATTTGAGGAGCAGTTTCTATATGGCGAAGGATTTGATATTTGCGGGAAGCCAAGTAATGATGATCTGAATGGCGACTTAATTCAAACAGCATCAGTCGACCAATTTGGTGATTACTATTCCAGCTATGCCAAGGTTGAACCCGTTCATAAATTGCTTCCCGTTTTTGAATCCTACTCAATCCATAATGTTCAATGTAATTGATGCTTTCGAGCAAAATACTTCCAATGAATGCTGAAAGCATAAAATAAAACATGACTGCTGGGCCAAACAAATAATAAATGAGCCATAGAAATGCCAGTTGAATGAATTGAAATTGAAGCATTTCATTATGAATGGAAAAGCTTTTTTTACCCTTCTTTTTGCAATCTTTTAAGGAAATTTTCCAAGCGCTCAAATACGTTCCGATAAAAGTTTGCAGGTAAAATGCATAAATAGATTGGTTTAGTTTAGCTGAACTGGGATCATTTGGGGTACCTACATGCGAGTGGTGCCCTTTGTTATGGTCAATAAAAAATTGCATGTACAAACTAGTAAGCAACAACAATTTGGCAAGGGTTTGCTCAAATTTATTAACACGATGTCCTAATTCATGTCCGAGATTAATTCCAAAAATGGCGCACAAAAGTCCCATTGAAATTATTCTAGCTAAAATATCAGAAGTGCCTATACCCGGCTCTTGAATCTGACGAAAAAACAAACATAAAGAAATAAATTGTCCGACGGCGGCGGCATATATTACAAAATCAAACCCCTTATTATTTTTAGCCAATTCTTCCTCTTTTGGGTCTAGGTTTTGTGGATCTGGCTTGATAAACAATTCAAGTCCTGGAATTATGAAAAAAATGAATATTAGCGGTGCCCAAGCAGCTATTCCGTAGGAGAAAAACGAAATTCCTGCTAAGAAAAAAAGTAAAAAAGGTGTGTAATATTTAATCATTACCAGCCATTAATTTTTTGGTCCATCCATCCCGATCGATTTTCTAAAAAAAGCTTAAGTGCCTCAACGGATTTTGTATAATTTACTACCTTTTCTTTGTCCCAAATTGCATAATTTCTAGCAACGGCTCCATTAGTAATCAATGATTGCGCTGTATTTTCTACCAATTGAGTCATCGCGGCAGTAGAAAATTCTGCCGAACGAAGTCCTTGCCAGCGGGCTTTAACCTTTTGTTTAAAAATTGGATCTTCTAATAATCTGGTCCACCAAAAAGGTGCCATCCACGCGTCTGAGGAAACAAAATTATTATAATTTGCAACCCATTCGTTTATTGGAACTCTTCCCCCCTCATCAAAACCAATGTTAAGGTCCCAGGTTGGTCCCATTACCAATTTGCCGTCTGCATCTTTTGTAACATAGGTGCTTAGCCGATAAGCATCCACATTTCTACAAAGCTCAGTAATTATGAAATAATCCACGAAGCTATCTATATCAATAAAATTAGTATAAGTACGAGTTGTTTTTGAAAAATCATCCGTGATCAATGCCATCTCGAATTGATCAAGATATTTGGAAATATATACTTTTTGAGCTGGTGTTATTTTTTCTGCACTGGGGTATTCGTACGTAAAATAGGTTTCTAAATATTTATTAGGATGAAAAGCCGGCAAAAACGGTGGAAAGGTCAAGAGATTTTTATTAATATCATAATTACTTCTAAAACTATTGTATTCATTATAGGTTGCATCATCAGCCCAATTCGAAAGAAAATATGAATTAGGTTTTAAATCGTTTTCTGGTGCAGAATCTACTTTATCAATTTTTAAAATATACCCTCCCGTTATATTTGTAGCGGAGGAATTCATTGATTTAATATTTATTCTATTTGTGCTTCTATTTAATTTTTCACAGAATAAATAAACTCCCTGATATGAACCGTTTATTTCCACCTCGACCAACTGTCCCCGGCTGGCATACTTTCCCATTTTTCGAGAAAGTTCATAGCCGATATAATTGTACATAAGGGTTTTATCCCAAATATATTTATCAATCAAATTGACAACATGTCCGATGAGTCGCCAATCTTGTTCCGCAGGTAAACCTAGCATGGAAACATCAAATCCCTTCCCTGCCTCATCTACGGTGCCAACGTTATAAGATTTTTTATCAGATAAACGAAAAGATGTTTTTCCACGAAATTTCAGGGTGATATTTTGTTTTTGTAAAAGATTTTTTTGCTGGTAAACTTTTAGGGTGGCGTTGCTTTTTGTGCCATAAAGAATCTCATTTCCTTGCGTATTTATAACAAAATAAGGTATGGTACTTTTTCCTGTTTCAAGTGCTAATACCTGGCCATCGCTGGCTTTTGTATCAATAACTTCAACTTGTAAATGTTGTTTACAAGAAATTAAAATGAGAAAACAAAATACTAAAATTCTTTTCATTTAAATAAAAATTTCACCTTTCAAATATAAAACAGCTTTCCCAGAAATCTCCACACGGTTACCCTCTAATTTACATTGAAGATTTCCACCCCTTTCAGAAAGTTGCTTGGCTATAAAATCTGATTTTCCATATACATTAGACCAATACGGCACCAAAGTAGTATGAGCAGAACCAGTAACAGGATCTTCATTAACTCCACAATTGGGTCCAAAAAATCTGGAAACAAAATCACATGTATTTCCCTTAGCAGAAACAATTAATCCGCGTGTCCCTAGTTTTTCAATATTTCCTAAATTGGGTTGAATGGCGGAAATAACTTCCTCGTTTTCAAAAATTAACAGATAATCAGACTTTCCTTTGAAAGCCAATTTAGGCATATAGTTGGTTGATTGTATTAATTCTTTGGTCAACTCAACCTCAGTATTGGGGGTAAACCATCGAATTTCTACTTGATTGTTTTGAATCACATAAAAGGCGGTTTCAGAAAGGTTGTTTTCAAGGGCTATTTTTTGTAATATTTCATCCGGCAACCATTCGGCCAACGGACAAACTGCAGCAGGATTTCCTTGAAAAACTTGCTCAGCAAAGGCGTCGACTTGGTAGAGGGTAAGTTTCATTTTGTAAAAAAATTAATTTTCTACCACATACTTTTTAAACTGATTCAAAATAGACTGCCAGCCTTGTTGCTGCATTTCGTGTGGATTTTGATTTTCAGGATCAAATACTTCACTTACTTCCGTTCTATTTACATTTTGATGAAAAAAGACTTCCATTTCGCGACCATCTCCCAATAAAATCTTGATATATTTCTCCTTTTCAATTTCTTGAAAAGTTCCCCAGAAATCAAACTCAAAACTTGCGTCTTTTGCAGCCATCAAGTAATGAAACTCCCCGCCTACTTGGAGGTCTGCAGTGGCTTTCGGACAATGCCAAGATTCGTGTGCAAAGTTCCAATGTAGCACGTGTGTGGGATTTGTCCATTTTTCCCAAACTTCATTTATTGGACTGTTTATATTTGCAGATACAGTAATTTTAGACATATTAATTATAGTTTAGCATAGGGTAAACGATCTATTCTTTGTGTTTTATGGTAACTATCTAGACCAGAACAAGAAATAGTACCTGCTTTTTCGATATCCAAATATCCGTCTGGGTGTAAACAATCTTTTGGAAAATGAACTTGTTCAATTTGACCAATAATCATAATAGTTTGATTGATTGTTAAATCGATTCGCTCCTTAAATTGAACTCCCAGTTGAACAGCACTCTCTTGAACAAATGGAGCAAAAAAATCATTTTTATACTCTCTTGTTAGGCCAGTAACTTCAAATTCTGAAACTTCTTGGGGGTATCGTGCAGAAGTTTGGTGTGCCTTCTGAAAAATAGATTCGTTGACATGATTTATGGTGTAATAACCGGTGGATAAAATATTGGATAAGGTATGTCTTTCTACAGAATCTGGACGCATAATAAAACTAATTAATGGAGGATTTGCCCCGATATGGACTATGGAGCTGAATATTGCCAAATTAGTTTGTCCTTGTCTATCACTTGTACCGATTAAACCAATGCTTTTAAATCCACCAACGCTGTTGATAAAATGCGCTCTTTCACGCAATTCCAATTGCATAATTTCTTCCAAGCGAATACAAGTCTTCATATTGTTTTTTAATTTAGTCAAAGATACACTTTGGTAAATTGATGCAAATGAAAAATGTAAAAAAAGAAAACCTTCCCAACAAAATTTGTATTGTTTGCGAAAGGCCTTTTTCTTGGAGAAAAAAATGGGAGCGCTGTTGGGACAATGTAAAATATTGCAGTGATGTGTGCCGAATAAAATCGAAAAATAAAAATAGGGATTAATTACTTTGCGTTTTTTTTTACATTTAATGTAATTTTTTTACAAATGAATAAACTTGTAATTGTACTTCTAACATTTTTTTTACATCCAATTTTTGGACAAAAACCAGTTCCTGAAAAACCAAGGATATTAATTAGTACAGATATTGGCGGTACGGATCCAGATGATAATCAATCGATGACTCACCTGCTCATGTATAACAATCTTTTCAATATTGAAGGACTTGTTTCATCTCCATCTTATGGGGTCGGCAGAAAAGAAGAAATCCTGCGCATGCTCGATTTATATGAAAAGGATTTTGCCAACTTATCAAAAAAACAAAAAGGATTAGCCACTGCAAACTATTTACGAAGCATTACCAAACAAGGTAGAAAAGGTGGAGCTCCTTTTCTCGGTTACACCGGAGCTACAGAAGGCTCAAACTGGATTATACAATGTGCGAAAAAATCTTCTAAACAAAAATTATGGGTGTTAGTGTGGGGTGGATTAGAAGATTTGGCACAGGCATTACACGATGCCCCCGAGATTCAGCAAAACATTCGTGTATATTGGATTGGTGGACCCAACAAAAAATGGAGTGCTAATGCATACGCCTATATTGCACATAATTTCCCGAACCTTTGGATAATTGAAAACAATTCCTCCTATTATGGGTTCTTCTCTAAAACCAATGAACTTGATCGCATCGACGAATCTGATTTTTATGAGCAATATTTAGCTAATGCAGGTGAATTGGGAAAAGATTTTGTAAACTATTACAAAGGAAAAGTAAAAATGGGAGACACGCCTTCGCTCCTTTATATGATGGATGGTGATCCGAACAACCCAACGAAGGAAAGTTGGGGAGGAAGTTTTGAAAAAATTAATCGAAGTGCAAAAGTTGATTTTAATCGATTGACGACCGAAAAAGATACAGTTGCATTTTGCACCCTTGTTTCCTTTCAATTCAAGGGGCCAAAAATAAATGCCCCAAAAGATTCTTTCGTTTTTTACATGGAAACTCCCTATGCCGGTGGGGCTCAAAAATGGGGTGGGTATTATTTAGGCGATGGTTTTTATGGGCTACATTATGTCCCAAAACAAGCCGAAATTATTCACTATAAAATTACCTCATCCATACCCGAATTCCCCACAGGAGAGGGAACATTAATTGTCACGAATCAGTGGCCAGGAAAAATGCATTCAACAGATATACAATTAGGTCCAAACTGGTATTCCGATAAAAGTGATCCAGCCCTTTACGATGGTAAAATACAAGGCGGAAAAACCATTTCTAAGTGGAGAAAGGCAGTGATGGAGGATTGGGGGAACAGATTGAGCCAGTGAGCAAAGTGAGCCAGTGAGCCAGTGAGCAGAGTGAGCCTGTGAGCAAAGTGGGCTAGTGAGATAGTGGGCAGAGTAGGATAAATTCTCAGATTCCTATATTCCTATATTCCTATATTCCTATATTCCCATATTCCAATATTCTTCATTTCTAAAAAAATTGTATCTTTAAAAGAAATTTTTGACCTATTACACGATGAACGAACACATGCCGCGCAGAAAATTCTTGCAAAATAGTTCCATTGTAGCTGCTGGTGCCTTATTACCTTCTACTTCTATGAAAAAAATTGCTCCCAAACCGGGTGAAATCATCCTCGGCCACGGAAACTTCCAATACAAAGTCGTTCCCAATTGGGGGATTCTAGATGCTGGGAAAAATCCCGTAAACGATTGTCATGAGATGGTAGAAGACGCCAAAGGCCGTTTGTTTTTGCTTACCAATGAAACCAAAAACAATGTGCTCATATATGATAAATCGGGAAAATTGCTAGAGGCTTGGGGACACTCCTATCCGGGCGCGCATGGACTCACTTTAGTAAACGAAGGACACGAACAATTCTTATTAATTTGCGATAATAACCGCCATCAGGTCATTAAAACCGACTTAAAAGGCAAGGAAATCTTTAAAATTGACTACCCCAAAGAAACGGGTGTTTACGATCACCCGCACCAATTTGTACCCACAGAAACAGCTGTAAATCCGAAAAATGGGGACATTTACGTTGCCGACGGCTACGGCGCCAATTACATCATTCAATACGATGCCAAAGGAAATTACATCCGACATTTTGGAGGTAAAACCGATGGTTATGCAGATGATAAATTCAATTGTTGCCATGGAGTTTTAGTAGATACGCGTGATCCCAAAAATTGGACCTTGCTCATCACCGACCGTGTCAATAACAGCCTCAAGCGATTCACCCTAGACGGAAAATTCATCACGCGTTACCATTATCCAGGTTCCTATATATGTAGACCTGTGTTACATGGCGAAAACATCCTTGCAGCTTGTTTCCGAAGCACCAAAGAGTCTAATGTGGGTTCTGGTTATATCCAAATAATTGATAAAAACATGCAGGTCGTTTCCACACCTGGTGGCTCTGCTCCTGTTTACCAAAATGGCATCTTGCAAGCCCAACACAAAGAAGACGAAAACAAAGTATTTATTCATCCACACGATGTTTATGCCGATTCGGATGAAAATATTTATGTGCCTCAATGGGCTTCCAATAAAACCTATCCAATTAAATTAGAACGAATCTAATGCCGAAATTATTCCGATATGGCCTACCTATAGTGCTCCTAATTTTGGGAGCCTACTATTATTTTAGCCCATCGGAAAACGCTATTGACAACTCAATTCCAGAGGTAGTCGATTACAATTATCACATTCGGCCTATATTATCGGACCGTTGCTTCAAATGCCATGGTCCTGATGCCAACAAACGCAAGGCAAATCTTCGTTTAGATACGCCCGAAGGTGCCTATGCCGCCTTTAAAGACAATAAAGCTATGCATGCAATTGTCGCTGGCAATCCAAATGCTTCGGATGCCTACTTGCGATTGATTACCAAAGATACTAGTCAGCGCATGCCGCCGATGAATTCCCATTTAACGGTTTCAGTGCACGAAATTGAACTTATTGAAAAATGGATCAAACAAGGTGCTGTTTACAAACCACATTGGGCCTTCATCAAACCCGTTCAAAGTACCTTACCTGAGGCAGATAAAGATTGGGCAAGAAGCCCAATCGATTATTTCGTCTATGCAAAAATGGAAGAAAAAGGCCTTTCTCCAAGTGAAGAGGCTACAAAAGAACAATTACTGAAGCGAGTTAGTTTGGACTTAACAGGATTGCCACCTGGTCTCGATATGCAAGACAGATTCTTGCAAGACAATAGTGAAAAGGCTTATGAAAAAATGGTCGACGAATTGCTTGCAAGTAAACATTATGGAGAAAAAATGGCCACTCCTTGGCTCGATTTAGCCCGTTATGCAGATTCGCATGGTTACCAAGACGACGGCCTCCGCACCATGTGGCCTTGGCGCGACTGGGTCATTCATGCCTTCAACTCAAATTACTCTTATGCCAAATTTTTAACCTGGCAGTTAGCCGGTGATTTGTTTCCCAAACCAACAAAGGAAATGCTTTTGGCAACAGGTTTCAACAGAAACCATAAAATCACTCAAGAAGGTGGCGTAATCGATGAGGAATACCGTGTAGAATACGTAAACGACCGCACCAATACCTTTTCAAAATCGTTTCTGGCTCTCACCTTTGAATGTGCTCGTTGCCACGACCACAAATACGATCCCATTTCTCAAAAAGACTATTACAGCACCTTTGCCTTTTTCAATCAAGTACCCGAAAAAGGACTTTTTGGAACGATTGACGCCTCTTTTGCCGATCCTCCAAACATGTCGATTTCGACCAAGGACGTTAAAGCAATTTTGAAATTCATCAATAAAAAAGATACGTCTTCGGTAGATGTGATGATCATGGCAGATTCCACTCATCGCCGACCAACCTATGTACTTTCGCGTGGTAATTACGACATGCATGGCGCAGAAGTTACAATGGGACTTCCCAAAAGTATCCTACCTTTCGACGGCAAAAAATACGGCCAAAATCGATTGGGATTAGCGCGTTGGTTGCTCGACAAAAACAATCCATTAACGGCTCGTGTATTTGTTAACCGGATATGGGCACAAATCTTTGGCAGAGGCATTGTAAAAACGGTAGGAGATTTTGGCATGCAAGGAGAGCTTCCCACCCACCCCGAATTACTCGATTGGTTGGCTGTTGATTTTCAAAAAAATGGATGGAATATCAAGCGATTGGTCAAGCAATTGGTGATGTCGGCCACTTATCGACAATCCTCAACCCTCACGAAAAACGCCTTAAAAACCGACCCCGAAAACATTTATTTGTCACGTATGTCTCGAATCCGCATTCCTGCAGAACAAATTAGAGACCAAGTATTGGCATCATCTGGATTACTGAATAGAGAAATTGGTGGACCAAGTGTAAAAACGTATCAACCCAAAGGACTATGGGAAGTAGCCACCTCTGGTAGGGGCTCCTTGATGAATTATATTCAAGACCACAACCAAGATTTATACCGCAGAGGAATGTATGTGTTCATCAAACGGACCGTTCCGCCGCCAAGCATGTTGATTTTCGATGCCAGCAATCGCGACCAATGCGAAGTACAAAGGGGCAGAACCAACACACCTTTACAAGCCTTGGTGATGATGAACGACCCCCATGTGTTGGAAAGCGCCCGAATCATGGCCAGTAAATTATCGCAAGAGCAAGGAAATTTGGAAAACAAAATCAAGCAATCTTTTCGAAAAATAATTTGTCGAAATCCAAGTAAAAAAGAAATGGACTTGTTGACCATTTATTACCAACAGGAAGAAGAAAGCTTTAAAAAATCGCCTCAAAAAGTTCAAAAACTGATGAAAATTGGAGAATACAAGCTTGAGAAAGCCCGCAACACTAGTGCTACGGCAGCATTGATGTTGACAATCCAATTAATCTATAACATGGAGGAGGCCATTATGCGTGTGTAATATGGAAAATGAATTCTTAAAAAATCGGCTCAACATTACCCGCAGGCATTTCTTTGGTCAGGCCGCTGCTGGTATTGGCGGATTGGCTTTGGGGTCTTTATTGGTTCCAGATTTGTTCAAGGGAGGAGAAAGTTCACAGGCAATGCCCTTAGGATTGGCGCATTTTGCGCCAAAAGCAAAGCGCGTTATCTATTTGTGTCAGAATGGCGCGCCCTCTCAGTACGAAAGTTTTGACCATAAGCCCTTACTCAATAAAATGGCAGGTACCGACCTCCCAGAATCGATTCGTGGGGGACAGCGATTAACGGGTATGACAGCCTCACAAGATAAATTCCCCCTAGTTGGCTCCTTTTACGGGTTCAAACAATATGGTAAATCGGGTGCTTTTGTGAGCGATTTATTCCCCCATATTGGCTCCATTGCAGACGACTTATGCATCATTCGAACCATGAACACGGATGCGATCAATCATGACCCGGCCCTAACTTTTTTACAAACAGGAGCACAGGTGGGCAACAGGCCCAGCATGGGCGCCTGGATGTCCTATGGTTTAGGCAGCGAAAACAAAAATTTACCAGCCTTTTGCGTTTTGTTGTCTAGAGGTAGAGGAAATGGCCAAGGGGTGTACTCCAAATTGTGGACCAACGGATTCTTGGATTCAACGCACCAGGGTGTGGTTTTTAGCAGTTCGGAAGATCCCATTTTGTATTTAAATGATGTGGAAGGTATCGACAAAGCAGGCAGAAGACGCATGCTCGACCAACTGGCAGAACTCAATCACGAGGGCTTCCAAGAAAACAAAGACCCTGAAGTAGAAGCCAAGGTACAGCAATATGAAATGGCCTATCGCATGCAAACGGCCGTACCGGAATTGACCGATTTGTCGAAAGAACCCGATTATATCGTAAAAATGTATGGTCCGGAATGTCTGGTACCGGGCACATACGCCGCCAATGTTTTACTGGCCCGCAAATTATCCGAATCGGGTGTGCGATTTGTGCAAATTTATCACCAAGGTTGGGACTCTCACGGCAATTTACCAAAAGAAATGGCCATGCAAGCCCAAGATGTGGATCGCTCTTCTGCAGCATTGATTACTGATTTAAAACAAAGAGGCTTATTGGACGAAACGCTGGTCATTTGGGGAGGAGAATTTGGACGAACCAATTATTGTCAAGGCCAATACACACTCGATAATTATGGCAGAGATCATCACCCAAGAGCCTATAGTATTTTTATGGCCGGGGGTGGTGTGAAACCCGGAACGGTATATGGAGAAACGGATGAATTTGGCTACAATGTCATCAAAGATCCTGTACATATTCATGATTTCCATGCCACTGTACAACATTTGATGGGCATCAATCATGAGCAATTGACTTATAAACATTTGGGCAGAAGGTACAGACTCACCGATGTGGCAGGAAACGTTTTACCCGGATTAATCGCCTAATATGCAAAGATTCTTACAAATAGGGACGCTCTTTTTATGGTTTTTACAATGCTTGTTGCTATTTCTTTTAGTATTTCAAGAGTCATTTGAATTACCGCTGGCGGGCATAGGCCATTTGCACCCGCTGATTTTGCATTTACCTATTGGTTTTGGGGTTTTATTGGCCCTTTTCAGTGTAGTCAAAAAGCAATTTGAACAAATTGAAATTCTATTTCAATCCCTCCTCGTATTAACCGCACTTTTCTCTACTGCAACAGCCATTTTTGGTCTCTTTTTAGCCAAAGAAGGAGGCTATGAGGCCGAGCAAATCACCTGGCATCAATGGTCGGGCGTGGCGGTTTCTTTTGTGTATTTTGCTTGGGTGTTATGGCAAAAAAGTCCCCTTATGGTTGGAATTTTAGGTGTATTGACCTTGATTTTTGCAGGACATACAGGTGCATCCATCACCCACGGAGCAGATTATTTGCAATTTGGAGAACAAAAAGAAGCCATTACCAACGAATCTATTGCCTTTGAGGCCTTGGTACAACCCATTCTAAAGACTAAATGCGAGTCGTGCCACAATGAACAAAAGTCTAAGGGAGGTTTAAAAATGAATACCCTTGCGAATTTATTGAAAGGCGGGAAAAATGGACCTATTTGGAAGGCTGGCGATTTAAACAGTCATTTACTTCAGCGCATGAACTTGCCTTTGAATAATAAAAAACACATGCCTCCAGCTGGCAAAGCACAGCTAACGGCAGATGAGCAACTAATCTTAACGCTTTGGATCAAAGAAGGGGCAAAGGTTGAGCAGAAGGTGGGAGCCTACAGCAAAGTATTTCAAAATCTTGCTACTAAACAACAAGAAACCACAATTGAGCCAGTTTATGATTTTTCAGCTGCATCTGAAAAAGATATTGCGGCCGTAAATACACCCTTTTGCTCGGTATATCCCATTGCCTATGATTCGCCAGCCCTGCAAGCAGAGTTTTTTGTAGCGGCCAAATTTGATCCTAAATCCTTGGAAAATTTAAGCAAAGTATCGGAGCAATTAATTGGAATCAATCTAAACAAAATGCCCGTTTCGGATGCAGATTTAAACATTTTAACAAAATTTTTACATCTTGAAAGACTGCATTTAAATGCAACAAAAGTGAGTTATCGAGGGGTTGTAGATCTGTTAAAAAAATTACCCAATTTAAAGACCTTGGCAATTTGGAACACAGTAATTAGCAATCCAGAAATTACCCAATTGAAAAAACAATTTCCGAAAGTAAGTATTGAGCAAACGGTTGTTTTAAAAAATGAAACATTACAGATAAATCCACCCATTTTGGTCAACGAAAAACTGATTTTAAGACCAAATGAGCAGCTCTCTTTCAAGCATACAATTAATGATGTGGTTTTCAGATATACGGTAAACGATTCCCTACCAGATAGTCTTTCCCGTTTGCAAACAAAAGGGATCGTGCCCATCAAAAACTACACCAAAGTCCGCATCATTGCTACCAAACCCGATTGGTACGCTAGTAATCCGGTGGATGTAAAGGTGTATAAATCTAATTTTGTTCCACATAAAATCGATTTATTAAGCACTCCATCGCCCAAATATCCGGCGAAGGGTGGGATGAGTTTGATGGATTTTGAACAAGGAGCAAGGGAGGTAAAAGGCGTTCCGAACCTCACTTGGTTAGGATTCAAAGATACAGATTTAGATGCTTTGGCCAGCTTTCAGCTACCTACAAAGGTTAATGGACTTACCTTCTCCTATTTAGAAAAAACAGATGCCGACGTGTTTCCTCCTACTAAAATAGAAATTTGGGCAGGAAATGACTCAAAGAACCTTAAATTAATTGCCAGCTTTTCCCCCATACAACCCAAAGAAAAAAGTGGGTATAACCTAAAAGGCATCAATATTCCAATCTCCACCGTACCATCAACTTATTACCGCATCAAAGCCCACCGAAACAAAAAACTACCTTCTTTTGTAGACAACAAAGGGAAAGGCGCTTGGTTGAAGGTGGACGAGGTGGTGTTTTATTAAGTAATAGGTATAAGGTGTGAGGTATAAAATAATAACTAAAAATTTAGTTAAAAATATTTTGTAACTAAAAAATTAGTTATACATTTGTTCCAACAAATAAGGAACAATGAAAAAATTAACGCAGGCAGAAGAGCAAATTATGCAAGTACTTTGGGAACTACCCGAGGGCGGATTTTTAAAAGATATTTTGGAAAATCTACCTGAACCAAAGGCACATTCAAATACCGTTGCCACCCTTCTTAAAATTTTAGTAGAAAAAGAATTTGTTGGGATAAACAATCCAAATCGAAATAACTTTTATTTTCCCAAGATTAGTAAAGAAGCCTATTCCGGAGTTCGAATGGCAGGACTAACTGAGTCGTTTTTTGGAGGTTCATATAGCAATGTGGTTTCCTATTTAGTCGACAAAAATCAGATGTCAATTGAAGATTTAGAGTTATTAATTAGTCAATTAAAAAATAAGAAAAATGAACTATAATCTACTATTCATTTACTTGATAAAAAGTACTCTACTCTCGGGACTCTTTTTTACTTATTATCTACTTTTTTTAAGAAACAACAAATTTCATAGTTATAACCGATTTTACTTGTTAATTAGCTTATTGCTTAGTCTACTTATTCCATTGTTCAATTTAAATCTAATCGCTACACACCAAGAGTCGGATGCTGAAGTGCTTAAAGCCATGTATCTTCTCTCTACCATTCAAGTAAAGGCTGAGCAATCTAATTGGATAAGTGAACATTGGCAAGAGGTATCTTTTTATCTATATGGCATCATTTCTATTGCATTTTTAGGATACCTATCCAAGCAAATATATTCCATATATCAACTAAAAAAATCACACGTACGTACTGTATTTAAAAATATTGAACTAATTGAAACAGAAATCGATGCCGCGCCATTTTCATTTTTAAATACGCTTTTTTGGAAAAAATCAATTGATTTAGCATCGGAAAATGGACAAATAATATTCAAACATGAACTAACTCATATACAACAAAAACATTCTTTCGACAGATTGTTTTGCCAACTAACTTCGGCTATTTTTTGGATTAATCCCTTCAACTGGATGATACAAAAAGAGCTAGAGCATATTCACGAATTTATCGCAGACCAGGAGGCAGTGGGGCCTAATAACACTTCATCTTTAGCGAAAATGATTCTTGAAGTTCAATATGGAAATCAATTTTTAAACCCAAAACATACATTTTTTTATTCATCTATTAAACGAAGAATTATTATGTTAAAAACTTCAAAAAATACAAAATTTGAACATCTAAGAAAGATGTTGGCCATGCCATTATTTGCTACATTAGCAATTGTCTTCTCCTTGAAAATTCAAGCACAAGAGCAAGCCGTTAATGTGAAAACAGACATAAAAAAAGATCAAAAGCAGCCAAAATTGGCTATAACAAATAGGATTCCAGAAAAATGGAATCATGTCAACACAATAAAGGTCCCCAAAAAAACGAATAAAGTAGGCTTGGTTTTGACACCAGCTAAAACGAACAATCCTTTAATTGTTGTCGATGGAAACATCATGGTAGACTTAGATATCAATAAATTAAGTCCTGATAAAATTGAATCAATCAATGTGTTAAAGGGAGAAAAAGCCATAGAAAAATATGCTCAAAAAGGGAGTAATGGCGTTATTGAAATAAAAACCAAAAAAATATAAAACCCGTGTTTTAGTTTAAAAATTTGATTGATAGATTGTGTAATAGCCGATGATTTTCATCAGGCTATTCCCGTTTAATCCACCTTACACCTCATACCTTACACCTCCCATGAAACCCCTACCTACTTTCCTTCTCGCCCTATACACCTATTTCCTCTTCAAAATCTTAGTCTTCAAAGATTTGCCCGAGATTCAAATCGGACATTTACATATAAATTTTGGAGGCACGCAGGGTGGTGAGGGCAATTGGATTCCCTTCAAAACCATTATTCCGTATGTATTGGGCGCTAAAGGCCTGCTCATTGGGGGATTAAACATTGTTGGAAATATCGTTTTACTAATTCCTATTGGTTATTTAGTACCGTTTGTCTTCCGATCGATGAATTGGAATAAAACAATTGTTTTCGCCATTGTGTTTTGTGTCCTGATCGAAACTATTCAATCCATTTTCAAGATTGGCATCTTTGATATCGATGATGTAATCTTGAATGTACTGGGTGTGCTTATTGGTTACTTGGCATTTACCTTGCCAACTAAAATAGTAATGATTAGTTCCGTTATCTGTTTAGCAATTGCGCTCTATTTCGTCTATCCTGTGTTTGCTTTAAGTCAAAGAAAACCACGAGCAAACCACCCATTATCTGATAAAAAATTGTCTGACAAGTCGCAACTAAATGACCTTTGCGGAGGAACAGGTGGTATTGGCACCATTTTTAAAATTGAAGCAAAAGGATTTGATTTAACACAAAAAAATGGGAAACTTCTCCATGTCCGATTAGCTCCAAAGGCAGAGATAAAATCATCGTCTGGAACTATTTCACTGGCTCAGCTCAAAGTTGGACAAGCCGTAACCTTGGTTGGAGGACCAGAATCGTTAGATGGATTTTTGGCTGACCTTGTGCTGGTTTGTCAATAATTGAATAAAAATATTTCAAATTAGTAAAAGAATATTCATATTTTAGGGGTGAAAACCTATTGATATGAAAAAAACGTGCTTTTTGGCATTTTGCCTTTGGATTTGCCTTGGCTCCATTGTGCTGGCAGACGATTATAAAGCTTCCTTATTTGGTATTAAATCCAATGGCACAACACTGAATACCAATTCTATACAAAAAGCGATCGACTATATCCATGAAAAAGGAGGTGGCCGATTAGTGTTTTATGTAGGCAGGTATTTGACCGGAACGATTCAGCTAAAGTCCAACGTGACTATCCACCTGGAAGAGGGTGCCATTTTATTGGGTTCAACCAATATCTATGATTACAACGTCACACAAACCTTTCCAGCCTTGGTTACAGCCTACAATGCTCAAAATATTGCTATAACAGGCAAGGGCGTAATCGACGGACAAGGCAGAGAGGTAGCCTATAATTTATTAGATCAAGTACACAAGGGCCTATTGAAAGATGCCCTGATTAACGACCGTCCTGCTCAGCGTAGGCCCAAAGGTATTTATTTACGCGAATGCAAAAATGTGGACATTTCAGGGGTCATCGTAAAAAATGCTGCAGAATGGGTAGTTGTTTGCGACCAGTGTGAAAACCTAAAAATTGATAAACTGACCGTAGACAGTAAGGCCTTTTGGAACAACGACGGCATCGATATAGTAGATTGTAAAAACGTACTGATCTCCAATTCTTTCATTGATTCCAGTGATGATGCCATTTGTTTTAAATCGCACGATGCAACAAAGCTGTGCGAAAATGTAGAAGTGCGAAACTGTGTGGCTCGGTCTAGTGCCAGTGGTATCAAATTTGGAACCGTATCCTCTGGCGGATACAAAAATTTTAAAATCATCAACAATAAAATTTTCGATACTCATCGCTCTGCCATTACTATCGCCACTCCAGACGGAGGAGCTGTAGAAAACATCTTGGTGGATAGTCTTTATGCTTATAATACCGGAAATGCTATTTACCTGCGAATTGGGGCTAGGTGGAACAAGGGTCGAACGGGAACGATGAAAAACATCACCATTCGAAATATGCATTGCGAAATTGCTGCAGGAAAGGCCGATGCTGGAAGAGAATATGAAGGACCTGTGGAAGATATGCCAAGAAACATTTCACCGGCAAGTATTGTGGGACTTCCTGGACAATACATTTCAGATGTAAAACTTCAAAACATTAACATTGTATATCCGGGTAACAGCAATCCAAACTATGCTTTTCGGGGAATTTCCAATGCCGACTTAGATAGCATTCCTGAAATGCCGGCTGCATATCCAGAATTTTCCCAATTTAAGGAATTACCTGCTTGGGGATTTTATCTTCGACATGCGAAAAACATTCAATTTGAGAACGTAACCTTAACTGCCAAAGGAAAAGAATATCGTCCTGCATTTGTATTTGATGATGTACAAGGCGCCACTTTATCTAAAATGCACATTATTGATCCTCAAAAACAGAAAAAACAAGTACACAGCTATCGTTCCACCAACATTGTGCAAAGCAAATAAAACCAAGTCGCATGAAAAAATACCTATTGATTGCAGGTTTGCTTAGCCTTATTGGCAACATTGAGCTCATAGCAAAAGACTATTTAATCCGTGATTTCGGAGCAAAGAACGATGGCACGACCAACAATGCCGGCGCCATTCAATATGCCATTAATTTCATCAATGAACAGGGTGGTGGCCGACTAATTTTTGAAACAGGCACCTATGTAACAGGAAGTATTTACCTAAAATCGAATGTCACGCTACACCTCAATCAAGGAGCCACCATTCTTGGTTCAACTAACCCGTTTGATTATGTAAAAGACAAAAAAATTGGTTGGATGTCCATGATTTTTGCAGTAAATCAAGAAAACATTGGAATTACTGGCAAAGGTACCATTAATGGAAGGGGGTATCTAACCGCCAATAATATGGTGACTTATATACAAACCGGAATTTACACGGACCCATTAAAATATGATCGACCAAATGAAACCAATCGGCCACAAAACATTTACTTCCGCGAATGTAAAAATATTACCATCAAAGATATTACCTTAAAAGATCCTGCAAGTTGGAATCAAACCTATGACCAATGTAAAAATTTATACGTTGATGGCATAACAGTAGATAGTAAATCGTATTGGAATAACGACGGAATTGATGTGGTAGATTGTGAAGATGTGGTGATCAAAAACTCCTATTTTGATGCAGCAGATGATGTCCTTTGTTTTAAATCTCATTCGGCAGAACATCTGTGTAAAAACGTTGTCGTGGATAATTGCGTTGGCAGGTCAAGTGCCAATGGACTAAAGTTTGGTACGGTTTCTAGAGGCGGATTTAAAAATTTTAAAGTCACCAATTTAACCATTTTTGATACCTATCGTTCGGCAATTACATTAGCGGCTGTTGATGGTGCCGAGATTGAAAACATTGAAATTGATGGCGTCAAATCAATCAATACGGGCAATGTTATTTATTTACGAATTGGCGATCGCTGGGGAAAGGGAAAAAAGCCTTCATTAAAAAATGTTCGCATTTCGAATGTATATGCTGAAGTCCCGATGGGAAAACCAGATGCTGGCTATAATTACGAGGGGCCCGTGGAAGATTTACCTAGAAATATTTCGCCGGCAAGCATTGTTGGTTTGGTGGAAAACAAGATAAAAGACGTGACGCTTAAAAATATCCAAATTGTCTATCCTGGGGAAGGGAATCCGATGTATGCCAAGCGCGGATTAAGTCCAGCCGAATTAGACGGAATTCCAGAAATGCGCGATGCCTATCCCGAATTTTCGCAATTCAAAGAATTACCTGCTTGGGGGTTTTACGTTCGACATGCAGAAGGAATTAACTTTGAAAACGTTACCTTCACTGCCTTAAAAAAAGATTACCGACCCGCTATCGTATTAGACGATGTGAAAGAGGCCAGCTACCAGTCGATGAAATTCAGCGAACCTGAGAGCAATGGCAAACAGCAAATTTTTGAATATCGTTCGACCAGTAAAACTATTAAATAAAAAAAGCCTCGCGTATGCGAGGCTAATTCTATAAATAGAAAACAAAAATACTTATTTAACTTTACTGTAAATCGTATATCTAACGCGACCATCTGCCTGATTAATTACTTGCAGAAATTCATCTTCCGTCTTATTTTGGATTTTTAGATTTGATTCAGGAACTCCGCCACGAATGTTTGTTAAGTTGGTAATCTCCTTAATTTGGTCCTTGTCAACTGTAAATGTACCTGTTCCAACATATCGAACATACTCCTTCTTAACCGTATCTACCAAGGCTCTTACACCCCAAATGAAATTTCCTTTGTTGTACATTTTATAATCTGGATAATTCTGACGAGTTGTATCTGCACCTTTCACAAAATAATTACTCGTTGCTTTCCACAATCCATCAAATTCACTGGCTGCGTCTTCTTTCATTCGAGAATATTTTTCTTCGATTTTAATGTCAATTCCATTGTTTTTCATGCTTGGGATTTTCTGTACATAGCCCGCCTCATTTTTCTCAATGACCAGATTATAATTAATCGCTTCTTCCTCTCCTCCAGAGTTAAAAATATTAGTTTCAACCACATCAGAACCTTTAGCAGTATAGGAGCCAATGCCAAAATTAGCAGATGAATCTGCTGCCATATTGATCCAAATGTAATGAGAGTCTGAATATACCTTGATCTGATTGTGATTTTCGCCTGTTTGCAACAAACTGTCGTTTGACACCGCATAAATAGACTGTGAGTCCATTTTATAGACACCATTTAAACTGGCTACTTCTTCTTTTTTAGAACAGGAAAAAATCAAAAAAGACGCACATGCGAGTAATAATCCTTTTTTCATAGAAATTTGAGTTTAGTTTAACAGATTCAAATTTCTATGAATAACATAAAATAACATTCTTTTGCCTGCGAATATTTGTCTGGTTTTGAAAATTATTTGTCCAGTTTTCTATATTCTACCTAAACTTCTCCAAAGTTCAATAATTTCTGGATATCTATTAATGATAATCTCCATTTGCGTATCAATTCTCATCATGGGTTTGTCTTGAAGATTATAAGCAGGCCAACCCGGACCCTCCTTGGTGAACGGTTTACCTGTTTTGGCAAAGTTTGTCCAGAGCTCTGCAAAATTGTGAGATGCGATTGCCTTTTCTGGTCGATTACCTCCAAAGAAGCTTGGCTTATTGGCCGATTCATTGTTGAATTTGAAGGAAATATCCATTGCGTGCGGAGTTCCCATTGGATAGTCTGTTCCAGGAATTTTCATCTCAGATTTATATCCAAAATTATACAAATAAACGGGTGCAGCTTTTTGTTCAACCATTTTTTCAGCAATCGTTATAGACCCTAATCCCATCATGGTAATAGATGAGATAGCTATAAAAATTTCGGGTGCGGTGGCATTAGGCAATGATTTTCTGTAAGTGGCTATAATTTTATCTGTATCATCACCGTAGGTATGTAGAAGTTTAGCCTTTAATCCCTCAAAATCTAATTTCGTAAATTCTGTATCCTTACTTTGCCAAGCAAAAAAGGTAAACTCATCCTCGTTCCAACCCACTAATAAAGGTTTGTTTTTCGAAATTTTAGGAGCAATAGGATCAAACGGATTCGCTAATAAGGCCTTCCCATCAACAACTGGACCAAAGCCTCCTGCATTTCGACTCATCATTCCTTTTTTCTTATTTTTTTCTTGAAAAGGAGCCACCGAAGGCAATTTATTTTGTAAGGCCAATAAGTCTGCAGCAGGAACGTCTAAAATTTTCTTCCAATCCGAAATAGGAATATTTAGTTCCTTGAATACCTGTAAAGTTGTTTCATGTGCGGTTTCTTTGTCGAACATTCGAACTCCTGGACCGCTTTCAATCGATGCTTTGTTGAAATAAGGCGCTGCAGATGGCATGGCATACAAACATGAGGTTTTGGCGCCTCCGCCCGATTCTCCCCAGATCATGACATTGTTCGGATCCCCACCAAAATTTTTAATATTGGCATTTACCCACTTTAGTCCGTCAACGATATCTAACATACCATTGTTGCCAGAACCCTCATACTCAGGCCCGGCAATTTGGTCTAAATACAAGAAGCCCATAAGGCCCAAGCGGTGATTGGTTTGTACGACTACCACATCAAAATTTCTAGCTAGGTTTGCCCCATCTTGTCCACCCGCAGCACCAGAACCAATGACAAATCCGCCCCCATGATTATAAAACATTACGGCACGCTTTTTACCGTCATTGGCCGGAGTCCACACATTCAAGAACAAGCAATCTTCCGAAGGATCCGGTTCATTTCTTCTGGGTGGTTGAATAGCAGGTGCCCCCGGTTTGGTGGCATCCAGCACATCATTCCAAGGCGCTAATTTACCTGGTCTCTTGAAACGATATTCTCCTGATGTTTTTCCGGCATAAGGAATACCTTTAAATATGTTTACACCGTCAATTGAAACACCTTTAACCTTTCCAAGTTTTGTGTCAGCAATAACAAATTCCTCTGCAACACTCGACTTATTTCTTTTGTAAAAATTAGCCAATGTGGAATGATTCAATAAGGTTGTAGCCGCTGTGGCAGTCAATACCTGACCTAAAAAGTTTCTTCTTTGCATGATGGGATCTTTATTACATTTGACTAAAAAAAACTATATATTTTTGCCAAAAAATACTATATTAGAAAGATAATAGTAATTTGAATAAAATGCAAAATCAATCAATATGAATAGATTGTTGTCTTTAGATTTCATGCGAGGATTCATTATGGTTTTACTGATGTTGGAAAGTGCAGGATTGTATGAGCCACTCTTTGAAGCAACTGAAAACGGTTTTCTGGGCCTAATTTTTGCCCAATTCTTTCACCATCCTTGGCACGGTTTGCATTTTTGGGACCTTATCCAACCGGGATTTATGTTCATGGCGGGCATTGCTATGGCCTATTCATTACATCACCAAGAAATACAAGGAGTTCCTTGGACAAAATCACTGATCAAAACACTCAAAAGAAGTGGCTGGTTGTTCTTTTGGGGGGTATTAGACTATGCAGTGCGAAAAACAGGATTGTCGTTTGAGCTATGGGATGTGCTTACTCAATTGTCAGTTACAACCCTGATCACGTTTTTGATTTTTCGGTGGAATTATCTTCATCAAATCCTATTTAGCTTGGGCTTACTTTTGCTAACAGAAATATTGTATCGATATACTCATATTCCGAATTTCGATCAACCATTTACAGACCAACACAATTTCGGGAATTACATAGATTTGGTATTGATGAACAAAATCAATAAAGGGGGCTGGGTTGCCATTAATTGTATTCCTACGGCAGTGCATACCATTGCCGGAGCGATGGTTGGGAAAATCTTTTTGCATCGTGATAAACCAATAAATCTACTTCTTTGGGGCAGTTTGGCATGCCTTTTGCTTGGATTTGGGCTCGACTTGCTTGAGATAACTCCTATCATCAAACGTATCGCCACTTCCTCTTTTACCCTTGTATCCCTCGGATATTGCCTGCTGGGAATTGCCTTTTGTTATTGGTGGATTGATCTCAAAAACCACAAAAAAAACGTCGATTTTTTTACCATCGTTGGCATGAACTCCCTCTTCATTTATTTGTTTTTTGAGATTGTGGGTCACCGTTGGTTTAATGGGTATATCGAACAAATTACTACTGGATTATTCCTGCCATTTAGGCTTTCTATTATACCAAATCAAATCGTTTCAGCACTAGTAATCTTCGGATTGGAGTGGGGAATGTGTTATTTTTTGTATCGAAAAAAGATATTTTTCAGGTTGTGATAAGGTCTAAATTTAAATTTTTTCAACGTACATTTACTGAATTATGTCAAAACAACTATTTTTAAATTTACCGGTAAAGGACCTTCAAAAATCTGCCGACTTATATACTGCATTAGGATTTCAAATGAATCCTCAATTTTCAGATGAAACAGCAAAATGCATGATCTGGAGCGAGCATATTTATGTGATGTTATTGACACACGAAAAATTTAAACAATTTACTTCCAAACCCATTGCAGATACTAAATCACAATTAGCAGGTTTGTTTTCACTCTCATTAGACAGTATCCAAAAAGTGGATACAATGATGCAAATGGGGCTAAATGCAGGTGGAACAGAGCCCAATGAGCCGAGAAATTATGGCTTTATGTACCAGAGAACTTTAGAGGATTTTGATGGTCACACTTGGGAATTATTCTTTATGGATATGTCAAAATTCAGCGAGCAATAGCCTCAAAAAATTCTTGCAATTTTCGTTCGTCTAATATTCCGTTGGTTCGCACTCCACTACACAAATCAATGCCAAAAGGCTGAACGGCGTCTATGGCTTGTCGGACATTATCTTTGTTTAATCCCCCCGCTAAAAACAAGGGAATGGAGATGCTTTCTCTAATTTTTCTACTCAAATCCCAATTATGTACTCTGCCAGTCCCTCCCAATTCTTTTGTAGCCAAATTAGGGTTTCCGCTGTCTAACAAAATTGCATCAACAAACTCAGAAACCTCTATCGCCTCTTGAACCGAAGCTTCATCAATTACATGAATCACCTGCACCAGCTTCACATGTGGCAAGGCATTTCTGATGGCTGTATATTCTCGACCTTCTAATGCATCAACTATCTGAATCGTCGTTGTATGTACTTTTTGATAATGAGACACAATAGCTGAGGCCTCTGTTTCACTGGTCAACAAAAATGTAGCAATTGGTGGAGGCACCGTTTTAGCAATTTGGTGGATTAAAGAGTCTTCTATAATCCCCGGACCACTAGGCATGTTCCCTACTAATCCCAAAGCAGAAGCGCCATTTTTAATAGCTATTTGTGCTTCTTCTGGACTACTAATGCAGCAAATTTTTACGTGCGTCATTCCTCTTATTTTTTTAAAAATACTACTAATTTTTGGATTGCTGAAGGGCCCATTCCATGTAAATTTGCTATTTCGACCTGTGTTTTCGTTTTTAACTTTTCAAGAGTGTAAATGCCTTCATTCACCAAGGCGCGAAGAGCAGGTCGCGCCAATTTTAATTCAAGAATATTACCATCCATTTGCTGAATTTCAAGATCATACCATTGGGCTAGTTCTTGGTTGGATTTAAGATTACAATTTTTCATACTCTGGTAACTCAAAATCATCAGATGTGGAAGACGTATTTATACTCGAAAAAACCTTCCCAATTTTTTGTACGACCTTACTCGAAATAATGTTAAGAAGGGTATTCAACACAAAGATACCTAATTTCGTTTTTGGATGAGCCAATTTGGGAACCCCTGGAGGAAGTTTTTGGATTTTGTTTACATAAGGACGAAAGAGGTTGTCGTAGGAGCCAAAAGCCTTCTGATGGTCTGCATGTTTGGAAAGTTCTCCGGCCAACAGATAGGCCCCGAGAACCGAAAGACTTACTCCCATTCCTGTTAAAGGAGAAGGACAATACGCGGCATCGCCAACCATCGCACAACGCCCTTTCGACCATCTAGGTGCAATCACCTGACTAATGGCATCAAAATACATGTCTGTATTGCATTCCATGGCTGCCAAGACTCGCTTTGCTTCCCAACCGGCATCAAAAAATTTTTCTGACAAAATTTCTTTTTGTTCCGCCAAACTTAGTTTTTCATAGTCCTTTGGTTCTGAAAGAAATGAAAAAGAAGCCCTGGTTGTGCCCTCATTGTCTGGACGCATCACAATCACTCGCGAATTTGTTGCATTGTACCACCTCGCCCAGCGACTATCTGAATCGGCCCTTGGAATGGTAAAATACGAAACATATAATCCAACAGGCCGCACCACAGGCTCATCTCCAAAAATTAAATTTCGTGTTCGAGAGCGTATTCCATCTGCACAAATGACCAAATCAAAATCCCTGATTTCCCCCTGTTGAAAAGTAACTTTTACACCTGAATCATGCTCTTCCAAAGCCGTAATTTGATTCCCAAAAAGGTACTCCACCTTGTCTTTGGTGTGTTTATACAAAATCTTTACAAGGTCTCCACGAAGAATTTCCAATTCGCTGGTTCCCAGGTTTGATTCGCCTTTGGGCAATGAAGCTTGCGTAACATTGTCACTGTTTACAAATAAAACACCCAATTCACCCGTATCCGAGGCACGGATTTCATCCTCTATACCCATCAATTGCGCAATCCGTTTCGCAGCACCTTTGATGTCTACATTTTGTCCTCCCAATCGAAGCGATTCTGCCCGTTCCACAATGGTCGTTTGAAAACCATAGCGATCCAACCAAAAGGCCAGGGTGGGGCCAGCAATACTTGCTCCTGATATGAGTACTTTTTTGGGTTTCATTGGGTGTGATTAAAATTGTATAAATTTAATTATCAGGGCTCAACAACCAATCAATGGCATTTACCTTTTTTACGCCATTATAAGTTCCAGTATCGTAATCCATGGTCAATAAAATCTTTTCATTATGGTCGGATATACGATTAAAGGGCTTTAATTCGCGTTCTAAAGTAAGTTCATTTTGAACTGTTTGAGAAACTTGAATATATTTTGTATATCCGTCCTTCGTTCGAACAACAAAATCCACTTCCAATCCATCAGTTTTCCCAATCCAAACCTGATAATTCCTTCTTTTCAATTCAAGATATATGACGTTTTCTAACAAATGACCAGAATCAGTAGACAACTCTTTCCCTATCAATGCAGAGCGAAAGCCCAAATCGACCAAATAGTATTTTTCTTGCGTGGCCAAATGCTGTTTCCCCTTGATATCAAATCGATTAACTCGATAAAATAAATACGCTTCTACCAGGGTACTTATATACTTTGAAACGGTTTTATTATCTATTTTTTTATTATTCGATGTTAACTTATTGGAAATATTACTCGAAGAAATACTTGAACCAATAGAGTCTATTAAAAAATTGACAACTTCATAATAGGAGTTTTCTGCATATATAGTGTAGCGCTTAGAAATGTCGTTTTCAAAAATATTTCGATAAACCGTTTGTAAATATTCGGCGACAAAATTTCCCCCAACTTCAGACAATCGTATGGCTTCAGGAAATCCACCTATGCGGATATACTCAGCAAATGCTCTATCTGGATTTGCTTCTTTACCCGTGTAGCTTAGAAATTCTTTAAAAGAAAAAGGCAAAACATGTATTTCAAAGGCTCTACCCGTCAATAATGTAGCCAACTCACTTGATAACAAAAAAGCATTTGAACCCGTTACATATAAATCAATATTGGGAGTAACAAATAGCCCTTCTAGTAGCTTTTCAAATTCCTTTACATTTTGAACTTCATCGATAAACACATAATTAACTTGATTTTCTTTTGCCTGATGAATGATAAAATCATAGATCTCTTTCCAATTTTTTTCTGCCAAATTTCGAAAATTTGGCATATCTAAATTGATCGAAATGATTGAAATAGTTGGATCATCATTTCGTAATTGGTTCTGAAATTGGGTAAATAAGGTTGACTTTCCACAACGCCTTACACCTGTAGCTACTTTGATTAGATTCTTGTCTTTTAATAAAGAAAGAGTCTCAAGATATGATTGTCGCAGTATGGTTTTCATTGCCTGCAAGGTATATGAAATTCCTAAAACTTCCAAATATTACAAAGTTTTAGGAATTTATAGGCCTGAAATTCCTAAAACTCTGCGATAAAATAGATGGGAGTTTTGTCGACAAGTTTCGAGATGAAAAGATATCTTTATCCATTTTAGGCAATGAGACCATGGGATTTAAACTTCTCCACATCCAAAAACATAATGCCCCA
Organism: Sandaracinomonas limnophila; assembly: GCF_004005965.1. Lineage (GTDB taxonomy): Bacteria > Bacteroidota > Bacteroidia > Cytophagales > Spirosomataceae > Sandaracinomonas > Sandaracinomonas limnophila. Next base: position 145,863 of record NZ_SACY01000004.1, read on the forward strand.
GAGGTGACCATCCAAATCTTCGATGCTTCTCAAATACATAAAACTTTCGGGAAGTACCGGCACGGGCTCTGTGCCGCCCGCTTGTAAGCCATTTTCCATCATTTCGTTTACTTGCTGAATGCTCTCTACTGGCAAGGTATGTGAGGTAGTTTGGAATGCTTTTGCATCTGCCAAGGGTTTATTCAAGTAAGAGGTAAAAAACGATTTGGACTGCAACATCACATAAATAGCGTCAGACCAAACCAAGCATTTTTGGTCTTCATCTGTAAACAATGGATTAATCGTAAACCCTAATGCCACATAAAATTTTACCGATTTTTCTAAATCGTTTACCGGAAGATTGATGAAAATTTGTTTCATTATTTCCCCAAAAATTCAACAATTAGTTGAGAAATCAAAGCCGGTTTTTCAGAAAAAACCATATGAGAAGTATTTGGTAAGATTAGCAACTGAGCACTTGGGATAGTGCGGTAAATGTGTAAACCATGTTCTAATTTAATTACATCTTTATCTCCATAAACCACCAAAAATTTACTTTTGATACTACGCAAATGTTCGTCGGAGATTACCTCTTTTGTAACCCACATATCTCGTAATTGAATAAATGATTTTTGCCAAGTGTTTTTATTGGGGGATAATTTCAAAAAGTCATTTAACCAGTATTGTCTATATTCTTCAGAAATATTTTCGGGGGTTCTTGTTTTCATATTTTCCACAAATCCAGCAGGAGCTGCATCAAACATATCACTATCAGAGCCACTCGCAATTACTTTTTTTACTTTATCTGGACGGTCATGCGCAAGTATAAATGCAGAATTCCCGCCATCACTCCAACCCAATACATACACACTATCCAATTTCATTTGATCGATAAATGCCGCATAATAATCTGCATAAATCTGGTAACTGATGGCAGCAATTTGCTCTGATCTACCTTGTCCCGGACTATCCAAAGCAAGGACTCGGTATTTTTTCGACAAGGTACCTATGACTTGTTTAAAGTCCTTAATAGAACCAAATCCACCGTGCAACAACAACAAGGGTGTTCCTTTCCCGTACTCCTCGTAATATACTTTGGCGCCTTTAATGGTAATGTATTTTCCGTGATTGGACCCGTACGGGATTTGTGCTATACCAAGAATACTAACGATTGAAAACAGGGTTAACAGCAGTGATTTTTTCATTTTACATTTTATTTAACTAGGTAATATCCCAATTGTTGATTATACCACAGGTTATCATCAAAATCTTGTTCTTCAATAATTTTACCGTCTTTCATTTTCACCAAAGTAACCCCAGAAAGATTCATCATGTTTCCAGTTTTATTGTGTTTCCCCTGAAAATTCCAGTGTTTGACCAATTTGTCTCCATGACCCCAAACATCGATAAAGGTAAATTTAATATCTGAGAATCCAATCAAATAGGCATTAAATGCTTTTTTAAACCCTTCAATTCCTTGTGCTCTGATTCCTTCCTTTTGGTTTAATAAAATTACATCGCTTGCAAAATTTTGTTCATTAACCTGATCAATGTCGCGTTGATTAAAAATTTTGTCCCAAGTTGCCTTATAGAGTTGAATATTTGTTTCGACTTGCTTTTCAGCTTTTAAAAGGTCCTGACATTCTTTTTTAGACTGTGCAGTTACCGTAAATCCCGCAAGTAATAAAATAAAATATAGTAATTTTTTCATGTGTGTTTTGTTTGTATTGTCATAAATATTAAAAAACCATCAAGCCTGTTTATTTCCAAAAATAGGTTGGATCCAACTTTCTATACTTCTTGCCCAAATAGCGCAATATCTCCGAATGCACCAATGCTGGTTCTTCCCAAGGTGAAATATGCGTTGCATCTGGTACAATATAAAGGGAGGCTTGAGGCAAATTTTTGTAAAGCGCCATGGTATGTTCTAAGGTAAACATGTCGTGGTCGCCGGCCATCACTAAAAACGGAACTTGAATGGAATTTAATTGTGCTAAAGTAATTTTCGGATTGTTATATGCATTTGCGGTTACCTTCTTTTTAGAGGACGCAATTTTGCTTTTATCAGGAGCCAATCTTTCATAAGTAGAAAAATACTTTGCTATTTCTTTTTTTGTTTTAGCAAAAAGCGGATCCTTCGGATCCATTCTCCAAGTTGAATCAATTCCGATAAATACTCCAGAAACTTCTCCCGTGAAATTAGCTCCCAATATTACTGCTTTGTTTATCTTTTCAGGATGAACCAAGGCCAATTCAAGTGCAATATTTCCTCCATCGCTCCAGCCTACAAATTTTGCCTTCTTTAGTTGAAGCTTATCCATGAAACCATTCACGTCTAATGCCATTTGTGCATATGTCAATTCTTTTTCGTCACTATCTGTTGTTCTTCCTTGCGAGCGAGAATCCACTGCAATTACTTTATATTTCTTGGAAAAGGCCGCAATCATGCCGCCCATCATTTCAGAGGACCCATAACCTCCGTGCAACAATATTAAAGGTTCTCCTTTTCCATAGGTTTCATAATACATGCTTATATCTCCTACTTGAACTCTTTTTCCAACTTTTGAATTGGAGCCGTAAGGAATTTGGGAAAACAAAGTCCCACTGGTAAAAATGAATAAGAGGATGAATAGTTTATTTTTCATTATTTTTTAGCTTTTGCATAAATAAATTGCTGAATATTTTTTACCTGCTGAGAAGAAAGGCGATCGCCAAATTTAGGCATTCCCTTTGGCAAGAAAATTCCTTTACGAACAATGTCGTCAATCATGTTGATTATCTCAGGCTTGGAATAAGTTAAATTAGGAATGGTTCCACCTCCATTTAATTTATGACAACCTGAACAGTAAACATCAAAGAGTTTTGCTCCTTCTGCTAATTGTGATGCCGATGCGGTAACAGCCACATTTAATTTTGTTTTAACCTCCATCGGAATAGGAGTTGGCATTTTTAAATTTTTTAAACGTTTTAATTTTTTATTTTCCTACTTGCGCAATTGGTCTAAACCGAAGGGCAGACCACGTTTCATCAATTGAAATTGCTGTTACTGTGGTGATGCCAAATTCTTCTCCGGTAACTCGTAATATATCTCGATTAATATCGGTTTTAATTTTTGAAGTACCCTTCGGATAGGCAAACCATAACACGGAGTCAAATTCTATTTGGGATAAATCTTCTTCAAGAAAACTTATAAAATCTGATTTGCTTGAAAGAAAAACCAAGGTATTTTCACTTTTGGAATCTTCAAATTGGGTCTTGAAACCCAATTTGAGAAATTCCTCTTCCATAATTTTCGGTGCATTGAGCACAATTCCTTGCGATCTGAATTTAAGTTTTTTGATTGTTTCAAGCATATAAACTTCTTTTTGATTTCTCGACTAACCTATTCATTAAGTTTATCAAAACCAAAATTGAAATTTTTCAAATTATTTTTTAACTCCTCTTGAAAACTGCTCTACTGCAGAAATTTTACCTTCCAAATTGAATTGGAATAATTCATTAACCTTTTTCTCCCAAACAGTTCCGTCTTTCAACACGCGTTTTTCGGAAGCATGAACTAAAATTCCTGAAACAGGATCAGTGTCTTTTAATTTAAATGGTAAAATCACATCTGGCCTCCAGTCCAAAGATTTGTATTCTGCAAATAGACTAGGCCATTGATCTTTTTTAACCTTCATCACATTGCCATCAAAATCTTCAATGGTTACCTCATCTGCTACACATTCAGTAAAGGTTTTAATATCCATTGAATTATATGCTTTCACAAACTTCTCAATCATGTCTATCTCTCCACGATTTGAAAACTGAAATGGGCGACCATTGTACGGGTCATTGGGTTTAGCAGAAATATATTTTCCTCCATAGGTCTTTCCGAATTCATTCTCCTTTGGAATATTGTAATATTGGTTAAAATCAGAAATTTTCCCGTCTTTACCTACCTTAAATATTTCAAATAAATTAAGCTTTTGCTTAGACCCATCTTTAAATTCACGGTCTTCAGTAGATTGCATTAAAACGATCTCATCTGATGACCCCGGAACTTTTAAAGGCAAAATTGCCATTGGAACATTGTTCAAAGTTTTCATAGACTCATGAAATTTTCTATTAAAATCGCCTCCCTTTTTTTGCATTTCCTCTGAATAAAATGCTTGTTCAGCCGCTGAGCTGTTGGAGTTGTAGGCTTTCGTTGCGTCCAACACAACTTTAGAACTTTTTTCTGATCCCAATTGGAAGCTTTTTCCGTTGTCTGGACCATTAAAAATCTTTCCTGCATTCTGCGCAGAAACTGTGAAAGTAGATGCCAAAAGTGCACCAAATAAAATGAGCTTTTTCATAGATTAGATAAATTATGATATTTTTTCTGCAAGTACTTATTATACCTAATCGTTTAAAAATCTTAAGAGTAAATTTTTGTTCCCATTTGTGTTTTTGGGAACAGATGATTTAGATAATTCGCGTGCCAAAACCTTTCAATTGGTAGTTTTACAATCAAAATATTTCAAAACTATATCACTTATGAAAAAAACAATTTTATCAATCCTAGTAGCCGCTTCAATGATGGCATGTACCAGCGAGGCTGACAAAAATGCAAAGCTTGCTCAGGAAAATGTTACTTATTATTCTCACGTTTGGGAAGTAGCTATCAATGAAGGAAGAACAAACATTTTAGATACTGCCTATGCTGAAAATGCAGTTCTACATACTGTACCAGAGGTAAAAGGCAAAGCAAATGCAAAAGCTTATTATGAAAATTTTGTAACAGGATTTTCAGACCGTCAATTTATTGTGAAAGAAATCTTTGCTGATGGTGACAAATTAGTAAAATATTGGCAGTTTAAAGGTAAACACACAGGGCCTTTCTTTGGTATTCCTGCGACTGGCAAAAATGTAGATGTAATTGGATGTACCATTGCCAAAATGAAAGATCGTAAAATTACAGAAGAACAAGATTTCATGGATAACCTTGTTTTTATGCAACAATTAGGACTCATTCCGGTTAAATAAAAAGAATCGACCGGGGTTTAGGCTCCGGTCGACTTTCTTTCCTTAATATAGGTAGAAGGCGTAACCCCCTTTCTTTCCTTGAAGGCATCAATAAATTTGGAGCGAGAAACAAAGCCCACCTCTGCCGATATTGCTTCAATCGTAATTTTTTGAGCCATACCATTTTCAATCAAGTCACAAGCATAATTTATTCGCAGATCGTTTTTCCACTCGCCAAAAGTTTTGTTTAATTCTTTGTTAAAATAAGTTGACAAAACTCGTTCTGTTATTTTTAGGTCGAAGGACATTTGCGATAGGGTAAAATCCTTTTTAATAAAAGGAGTAGTTACCAAATATTGTTGTATGGCGTTGGTAATTTCCAATGTTTCAATCCCATTTTTCAAAGGCTTTGCAATGCTGGACTTTATTTTTTGAAACGTGTTTTCTTCTTCCAAGTCAACAGAATAGGAGATATTTCCATATAAAATTTTAGGATATAAAAAGAGAATAAAATTCTGAATAAAGAATCCGCCGCCACAAATGCGGAAAAAATGACTTTCGCTAAAGAGTTCAACGGAAGGTATCCCTAAAATTAAAAAGGGTTTAAAGTATAGGGTTATCATGTGTCCAAGACTTGTGCCAGCAATCAAGACTTGTAAAAAAAGTAAGGAGAAAAACCAGCGCTGAATGATCACATGATTGGAAGGTAAAACGCCAAAGGCCTTAAGAACCTGTCGCTTGTTCCAAAAAAAGTACACAATCGAAAGCACAGCATACAACATCACATGAATGGAGCGACCATATAGCAGTTGCTCAAAAGTCGCCCACCAAAAATTCAAACGATAATCTTCCGTGTAATTGACAATTTCATGTGCCATGCGGGTTTTTACCTCCAAAGGTAGTGTCGTAAATGGCAAACAATTAATCGCTACAAAAACCGCCGGAAATAAATGAAGCAAATCGATGGGCTGAAATGCCTTGTTGTTGGAAAGCGTGTATTTAATATAAAAAAACAGACTGGGCCCCAACAAAAATGAAAGGGGCAAAAAATGCACAAAACAAATCCCCTCCCAAAATTCAATTTTACTATAATGCAGACCGAAATAAACCATCACCACCAAATTACAGCACAAGAAAAACAAGGCTAAATAGATGTTGGACCGGTTCAAGGAACTTAGGTAATACAATAAAATAAAAGAGGTAAAAATCCCAAAGACTGGTGCAAGTATTTCCAAAATGATATATAAATAGAGTTGTTACAAGTTAAGAAAATTAATTTTTTTATTTCAAATTCATTGTAAAAACTTAATATTGTATTTTTAGAAACCTGTTTAATAAATTATGAAAAATTTTTACAACAAATTACATTACCATTTGCTCTATGTAATTCTTTTTCAATGCCTTGCATTAACTAGTTTTGCACAAGACGGCACCATCTATCCATTAGATGCTCCCAAAGAACCCAATGCAATTCCTTTGGGCACAGGCGCTGTAAAAGACCAACCGGCCAAAGAAACTTGGTTTCGCCAATGGGGAGATCCAATGGCAAGAAACATTTCTACAGCAACTTTAACACCATTTTTCCCTGAAAAAGGAAAAGCAAATGGCGCTGCTGTAATTGTGGCACCTGGTGGTGGTTACCGCTGGCTTTCTATGGGAAATGAAGGCTGGGAGGTAGCAGAGGCGCTTGCAAAAAAAGGCATTACTGCATTTGTATTAAAATATCGCTTATTTCCTACGGCAGAAAAATTAGAAGATTTTACGGCTTGGATGAATCGCCCTCGCCCACCGGCTCCACCAAAAACAGATAGCACAAAAAACACAAATCCAATGGCACAAATGGATTTGTCTAATCAATTGCAAGACGCCGAAGCAGCCTATGCCTTGATTTTAAAAAATGCAAAGGAATGGGGTGTAGATGTTCAACGGATTGGCATGATTGGATTTTCTGCAGGGGCCGGACTCACCATGCACTGCACGCTAAATTCCAAAACAATGAAACTGGCCTTTATTGGACCAATTTATGGCGGAATGGGTCCTGTAAAAGTACCTGAAAATGCACCCCCAATGTTCAATGTCATTGCCTCTGACGACTTTTTATTCAATGGCCAATTTGGAATTATCGATTCATGGTTTAAGGCAAAACGACCGGTTGAATTTCATTTATACCAAAATGGTGGACACGGTTTTGGCCTTGGGAATCCGAACCGAACCAGCAATAAATGGTTTGATGCCATTACCCATTGGTTGGAGGTGAATAAGTTTTTAGGAAAATTATAGCCCTATGAAACGACTTCCGATTCTCCTTTTTTTTATTTTTCTCCAACAGATCGTTGCCGCGCAATCCTATCAAAAAATTCACAAAAATGCCATTTTAGTAGATACCCACAATGATATATTAATGAAAGTGGTGGATCAGGGAGTCGTTTTTGACCATGATTTAAGCGGGAAAACGCATACGGACTTAAATCGATGGAAAAAAGGAGGATTAGACGTACAATTGTTTTCTGTCTATTGCGATGGAGATACCAAAAATCCATTTGTTTATGCCAACAGAGCGATGGATAGTCTGGACGCTGTTATTGCAAGAAATCCAAACAAAATTGCAAAAGTTGCCAACTACAAAGAATTAGTTCAAGCTGTCAAACAAGGCAAAATAGCCGCCATGTGTGGTGTAGAGGGCGGACACATGATAGACAACAATTTAAGCAATTTAGAAGCCCTCTATAATCGAGGTGCCCGCTATTTAACATTAACCCACAACGTTGCCCCCAATTGGGCAACAAGTGCCGCAGATGAAGTCACAAATCCCAAATTAAGTCATAAAGGGTTAACAGATTTTGGGAAAAAAGTAGTTCAACGCATGAACGAATTGGGCATGATGGTTGACGTAAGTCATGTAGGCGAACAAACCTTTTGGGATGTCATTCAACTCAGTAAAAAACCAATTATTGCCTCCCATAGTTCTGTTTATGCCCTAATGCCGCACAGAAGAAACTTGAAAGATGAGCAAATAAAAGCCATCGCAAAAAATGGAGGGGTAATTCAAGTAAATTTCTATCCTGGTTTTTTAGACCCCAGTTTCAATGAAAAAGAAAATTCATTTTTAAAAAGACACCAGTCAGAAATGGATGCTTTGAAAAAAACCGGCCTGGCCGACTATTATTTATTAGACGCCATGTATGCCAAATATCCTGCCGAAACCCAAGCCCTGCGACCCGCACTTTCCGTTTTAATAGACCACATCGAATACATTATCAAATTAGTGGGCGTAGATTATGTAGGCCTTGGTTCAGATTTTGATGGAATACATCTAACTCCAAAAGAATTAGATGATGTAACAACCTACCCGCTCATCACCAAGTCGTTGGTAGAAAAAGGTTATTCTAAAAAAGACATTAACAAAATTTTGGGTGGCAATTTATTGCGGGTTTTGAAAGCGAATGAGGAGTAATACTCATATTCAAAAGGTAAAAGCGTTTTAATCCTCGAGCAATATTTTATCCATTTTTTTACCCTTTGCCAATTCATCAACCAGCTTATCTAGCATCCGAACTTTTTTCGTCAATTCGTCTTCGATTTCTTGTACACGGTACCCACAAATCAAACCCGTAATTAGGTGGGCATTGGCATGTAGGGTCGCCTCTGCAAAGAAGGTTTCAAAGGTTGAGCGTTCCTGAATATACCTTTCGATATCCTTCAACGAAAACCCCGTCAGCCAAGAAATAACTTGGTCCAATTCTTCTTTTGTTCTGCCCTTTCTCTCCACTTTTGTTAAATAAAGAGGATATACAGTTCCGAAAAGCATCTTTTTTATTCTGTCGTTTGAAGCACTATTTTCCATGATTCATTTGATTTTGATCTTTCAAAAATAAAGGATTTAAATTTATCAATTAACTGAACTTTAAAACTCGTAAATTGCAGGGGGCCACCCCGGCTGGGTAAGGGGACGCATTACCCCTTAAAAAAAGAAAATCAAAATCACTAACAGGAAACTTATATTTCGCATTACTACCTAACCCATAAAGCAACAGAAGACATTAGTTCAATTTGGTATTACACGTATGATAAGCCCTATTTCCTATTATTTCCAAAACGATGGTATTATTCCCAACAACTCTTTACCAGTTTTGATTTACAAAAACGTCCTACAAGATTTTGAGGCAACCTTTAAAAAAAACGGGTGGACAAACAATTGGATGGACATCATTTTGCCCTATGACCATTTTCATAGCAATACACATGAGGTTTTGGGATTAGCTCAAGGAGCTGCCAAATTAAAAATTGGTGGGGAGAATGGTATTGAGTTACAAGTAGAAACGGGAGATGTCATCATCATGCCTGCAGGGGTGGGGCATTATTCACTTGACAATTCAATGAAATACCAATTTATTGGCGGTTATCCCAATGGTGCAGATTGGAATCTGAAAACGAATTTAGAAGAAGAACAAACCATCTTAGCAGAAATCGCAAATATCCCAATACCAAACACTGACCCATTATTCGGTATCAATGGGCCATTGTTTGATTATTGGAAATAGCGATTTAGTCTATTATTTTTTATACAAAAACCCCATACATTTTGTCAACATGGCTGGAATGACCGACACGTGAGTTTCGTCAGCAAATTCAACAAATTTAGTCTGTATGTTTTTGTAATGACTTGTTAATTGGCCATCAAAATAGCGTAAATCTTCAATCGCATCCTTCGGCTCTAAACTCCCAAAAGATAAAAATACTTTTGCATTATACTCCTTATGAGTAGCGGCATAATTTTTTTCGATAGTACGAATCTCATTATTGAGGGCTAAACGTTGAGAAGAACTATTAATTCCATATCGATTAAATAATTCAGGTGTTTTAAACATTAAATTAGCAACCATTTGTCCACCCAAGGAATGCCCAGAAATACCTCTACTACCATTAAAACTATATTTCGTTTCAATCAATGGAAAGATTTGTTTTGTTAAGGTCTGTAAAAATTGGTCACCTTTCCCAGAAATGGTACTTCCAGCCGGCAAACCCATTGCTTTTGCGTAACCTACATCATTTAAGGTATCTTTGGAAAATGTATAATCTGGCCACCTGTTTTTCAACCATTCGCTTGAAGTAGTTTCTGGACCAGAAATGGTCACCACCATAATTTCCTCAATTGAATTTTCCAACTGGAGGGCTCTATGAACCCCATGAGCTATGGATGCTGCGTAATACCCATCTAAAATATAATACACAGGATATTTTTTGCTGGCATCATACCTTACCGGCAAAGAAACCTCCACGGTATATTTTGTCTGATTGTAGTTGGAGGTCAATTCATACTTTGCCGTTAAGTCTTTCGACAAGGGGAATTGAGCAATAAGAGATTGGGAAAGAACTAGGACCCCAAGGAATAAAAGTTTCTTCATTTCAATTGAATTTATAATAGCACCTCGCTAATTTGAACTATTGGTATACTATTTGTATAGTTCGGTACGTCTGCATTCAATTTTGCAGATACTTCTGCATTCATAGCCTTTTGGAATGAGTCTAAAGAATCAAAATATAAGTAGCCAATAGCTACATAAGGTAAAGGTGTATTGGGTACGCCGCTGGCCAAACCCTTATCAATTTCAACTGCTTTTAGACTATTACCTAATAAAGATTTTGCCAAAGTCATGTGTTTGTTTACATAATAATCCATATTAAATGTCTTGCCTTCACCTTTGGGATAATAAATACCAACTTTAATCATTCCTTTGGTAATTTTTGGAGTTGAAGAAGCATTTTGTGCGAATGACACCTGAACCATCATGACGAATACTGCTGTTAGGATTCCGATTAATTTTGTTTTCATAGAGTTTCTATTTATTTAACAATTGGCATATCAGAGCTAAACATATCTCTATGTATTTTCCATTTCCCATCTTCTTTTTTCCACATCACAAGATATTTTCCTTTTTCAACAACGGTACCGTCTTTAATGTTTAGTTCAAAGGCCCCTTCTTCAGTAATCGTATTCCCATCGCCCCAAATTTCTTTGGATGTCAACTTAATACCTGTTATACCTGATTTAAAAATTCCTGAGACAGCAGAGGTAACTGCGGCTCTACCTTCTGCACTTGGGGCATTGGGATTCATAAATTTGGCATCAATGGTATAAACATTTGTGGCCAGTCCCACTGAATCGCCCTTGCTAACATAGTTTTCGAAGGATTTATTTGCTTCGTTAATTTCATTTTGAGCATTCGCCAAATCGAAAGCTGGTTTTGTTTCTGATTGACATGATAACAAACTTGCAGCAACGAGTGCTGAGAATAATAATTTTTTCATAGTAATAGAATTTTAATTAAAAGGTACAATTATTTCTTTTCTGCGGCTTTTTTGGCCTCTAACTCATCCATGACAAATTTGGTATCATAGAAATTAACTTCTTGGACTTCTTTATCATTTTCCCATTTAATGGCTTGGTGTACATTTACTGTAAATTCCTTGCCCGAAAAATGTCCTTTCGCGTGCCATGTTCCCCATAAGTTTGACCATGTTTCACCATTATTCATTTTCATAGTCACAACACGTAAAAAAGTAAAGTGTGGGTTTTCCCAAAAAGAGACATTAGCAAGAAAATCTGCTTTATATGCTTTTTTGCCAACCATATCGGGGATTGTATCACTCGGATAAAAAACTTTAATGTTCTCGTCTAATTCATCCCAAGCATAAGAGGTGTCGCTTGAAGTAACCGCCTTAATTTGGTTGTGAATAATTTGTGATTTTTCATCGTTAGAAGAAAAGGTTCCCCCCAAAGAGTCTGCCGTATCTACTACTGAAACAATCGAAGATTCTTGCTTCTGTCCGCAAGAAAATAAGGCTGTGGCTACAGCCATGATCAAAAAGATTTTTTTCATTTTTTTCGTTTATGTTTTATCAAACATAAAACAAAAGGCAATTTCGAGATGAAATTCTGATTTAGAAAATGTTCCAAAAACCGAAAACGGAACAAATCATTTACTCTTCTGATAGCTCTTTAAACGATTTCTTTTGCAATTTTTTGATAGCCGTTTCAATGCTTTTTTCCGGTTCAATGATATTATAGGCTCCCCAAAAATCCGGGTCAGCTAAATTTCCAACTTTATCCGACATAATTACATTGGAGTTCAATTTTTGCGCATTTAGTTTTTCTTTGTTTTCCTGATTTTCCCAATCGGTGATAGCCAATTCTACCGTAGTACTATAAATAGTGTTAAAAATCCGTTTGTCCCAATTTAATTTAAAGGTCAGATCCCCGCGAGAATAAGCAAAATTCCATTTACCATTTTGTTGTCGATAATTTACCTGATAACGGACCTCTGTGGGGTATAAGGTAAGTCCGGCCGGCTTTTTACGTACAAATAAAGCACCCGACTTCACCTTGTCCTCTACATTTAAATGAAAGCTAGCGCTGACCATCGCAAGACTTTTTGCATCAACAAATAATTGACCATAGTACAAGGGACTTTCAATACTTGGTTTTTGTTTAAATCCTAAAACCAAGACTTGATTGTCATTGATATAGGTTACCTCATCCAAACTAAAATCATAAAGTTCAAATGCATTTTCTGAAAAGATAAAATCTGGATTCTTGATGATATCAACAAATAAGGCCGAATAAGGACCGCCTTGTAATTTAAAGTTTACTGTATCTAATTTATTGTAATCGGTGCTTTTTCTACCCTTAAACAATTTAACTTGGTCCTGCGAGGCAACTGAAAAAGGTTGCTTGTCGATATTCACAATAGATTCTGAAAGAGAAACATAGGTGCGTCGTTTTCGGATCGTTTCTCTGTAAAACCCAAGCATTTGAAGTGGATTTTCTCCATAGTTTTGAGATCGATTTTTTAGAACATCCAAAAAGATTTTGTTGGCATCAGTCACATTTACCACTACTTCTTTTAGTAAGATGTTGCTGGGCTCCAAATACAATACATTTTTTTCAAGCTTTAAATCCTTGATAGAAAAAACTTTGTTTTTATAGCCCAAATAAGAAATAATGAGGTTTGCATTTTGCTTTTCTGCTGGCACTTTAATAGAAAAATTTCCCTCACTATTACTGATGGTTGAAATTGTTGTACCTGAGATGGTAATACTCGCATAGGCCAGTTTATCTTTGGATTTACTATCCAAAATAGATCCTTTAAATTGCTTAAAAGAACTAGTATCGCTTGGGTAGTAGGTTGACAAACGAGCAGAAGCTGGCATTTGAGCTAGCACTACGAAGAAAAATCCTATTATTCCCCGTACAAAAAAGAGTAGGTTGGTTTTCATGATACATAGCTTATAAATTAATGTTTCAATGGTTTTCTCTTAATCATACCGCCTTTGGTATCTTTAACACTATGCATTACAACAAATGCATTTGGGTCAATTCTTTCAATTTCTACTTATATTTTATTTAGTTCAAGCCTAGTGACTACGGTGTATAAAATACTAATATTGTTTTGTTCTCCTCTCGTGCCATAACCTCTTTCACCTTTGTAAATAGTTATCCCTCTCCCCATCATATTAACTACCATTTCTTTTATTTCAGCATGATGGGTTGAAACGATGGTAACCCCCATGTATTCATCTATCCCTTCAACAATAAAGTCAAGCGTTTTAGATGCAGATAAATAAGTTACCATTGAAAATAGGGCAACCTCAACTGATAAAAAATACATTGCAGTTGAAAAGATGATTACATTAATTACTATGATAATATCTCCAATGGTGGTACCAAATTTTTTACTTAAATAAATTGCCAAAATTTCAGTGCCATCGATTACTGCGCCGCCCCTTATAGAAAATCCAATACCCGCACCTAAAAAAAATCCACCAAAAATGGCGACTAAAATATCATTATTGGTAACATTTGGAAATTCAACGTTTGCTACACATAATGCTAAACCAATTATCGCAAGAGAAGTTTTAATAGCAAATTGTTTTCCAATTATATTATAACCTAATATTACAAACGGTATGTTTATTAACAATAAGATAGAATAAAGTGGAATTGAGGTGATATTAGAAATCAAAAGGGAAATTCCTGTTGCTCCGCCATCAATAAAATGATTGGTCAAAAGAAATCCCTTGAAACCAAAAGAAGCACAAAATATTCCGATTGTGATTAACAAAAAATCTTTAACATACCTTTTAACAATCACTAAAAAATCTAAATACGCTTTTGCATAGAGATAATTTGATCCACCTTTACTTTTTCGTCTTTCTACAAATTGGGTAATTTCTAAAAGATTTCTTAAAAGGTTATTCATTTTCAGTGCTTAATTAAATTGTTGTAACCTTAGATCTTAACGAATTTATTTAGAAAAATATATAAATGCATTTTTTATAATTTATTCCTTTCTAATCCCAGTGCTGTTGGGAGGCCATCTAAACTAATTAAATTATTCTCATCTATGTATTTACTCAATCCATCTGGCCCTTTTTGGCCGGCCCAAGAAAAATGGATGTCGCGATGTTCAATAAATTCATAACGAGGCACGCCAAAACCACAGGAACTTTGCACCAATTCAACATCTACCACAATGATTTGTCGCGTACTTTGATACACATCAAACAAATTGGCGTAGGTGTCCCATTTTTCGTTGGAAGGCAAAATGGTTTCCCCTTTACCATACAATTTTAGGATCAAAGGTTTCTGATCAAAAGAACAAAACATAATGGTTATTCGGCCATTCTCTAAAATATGCGCTGAAGTCTCGTTGCCTGAACTAATCACATCTAAATAGGCTACCTGATTAGGATTTATTACCCGAAAAGAATCTAATCCCTTGGGAGAAACATTGATATGTCCGCCTTCTGATAGAGGTGCTGTTCCCACAAAGTACATGTGTTGCTTTTTGATAAATGCCTCTTGCGATTCAGAAATTTGTTTGTAAAACTCTCCCATGTGATAATTTATTATTAAGTTAAAGTTAATAGCCTGAACTTCCTGCAAGTTTGCAACTAATGTGTCTTAAATAATTGAATCGTGTAATCTAATAGGTCTATGCCTCCAATTTCTCCGTGACCAGGAATAACAATTTTAACATTTGGGTATTGCTGTTTCACTTTCGCAACAGTACTTGACCATTCTCCAACATTCGCATCTCCCAAATACCCTTTTGTAGCCTGTAGTTCTTTAATTAAACATCCTCCAAATAATATATTATCCTTAGGGAAATATCCTACGACGTTGTCTTTCGTATGTCCTTGCCCAAAATATTTTACAAGCGCATGGGTATTTCCAAGGCTTAATTTGAGGGAATCGATAAATCCATTTTGAGGTACTACAACATTATTTGCTTTTGATAATTCGATGGTGCTAAAATTTCCGAATGAGGGAATATTTAACTTATGAAAGGATGCTAAGCCCCCTAGACAATCTTCGTGAAAGTGAGTGGGAACAATCGCATTTATTTTACAAAGAAGTTTTTCCTTTATAAAATTGATTAATTCTTCGGCACTTTTATTATTGGTGGGTGTATCAAATACAACTGCTTCATTTCTATCTCGAACGACCATCCCGTTACAGGGAACATTTCCAAAATCGTTTGTTGGTAAATACGAAGTATGCAAAAATGCATTTTCAGAAATTTGTGTAATTATTAAACCATCAGAATGATAAACTTCAATGCGCTTAAATTCTTTTTGCCCCAAGGTATTTTGTGCAAATAAATTTCCGCAGAGTAAAAAGGTTAGAAAAAAAAGTAGTGCTTTCATATAGTAAATATAATAAAAGATGAAGCTATCCTAAACACTGATGGACAACAAAAAAGGCTTCCGTCGATTGACGGAAGCCTTGTCCAGTTTCGCTCCCTTAATCGGTGGAATGTTGCAGCCAATTCTTACAATATAGATAGATTTTCCAAATCATTTAAATCCTTGGCTCTAAAACTAATTTTTTCGCATAGAAAAAACTGACTTATCCATTTTGGGGGGATTGCCTAAAGTATAATTAAAGGAAACACTATTTAAATAGGCGAAAACCTTACCAATTTCCTCTTTACTCAATCCTAAATAATGAGTAATCTCTTCCTTCTGTTTAAAAAGGTTGCCAGAAGTGCTGTATGTCCTATCTAATTTTGGCATAGTCAAATATACTATGAATTTTTAAACCTTCAAACAAACCGAAAAACAACAAAAAAAGTCACCATTTCTGATGACTTGTCCAGTTTTGCTCCCCTTTCCGACGAAAGATGCAGCTATAATGCGATGATTGAGTTTGTGACTATTAGGAAATTGAAGGGTTGAACTTTGTACAATTTTGCAGGAGGTTCATTTCTATTAGCAAAAATCGTACTAATTAATTCTTAAAATCAAGACTACCACAGGGAACCGTTACAACATCTGTACCGGCTGTAATCTTGTAAAATAGTGTTTTGTCTTTTAATATATATTCTGCCCTAACCGGCCACTTTGTTTTATGGATGAAAATTGCGCTGTAAAATAAATAATTATTGAATGGTGAAATTCTATTATTCAAATCCTTTAATTGATTTGATTCATTATTTAAAAGAGTTGTTATACCCTTAAGACCATAATCGAACTCCTGCACTTTGTCAATTGTCATATTTGACTTTGTAAAGGCAACTTTAGCGTACGATTCTTCAGATTTAAAAGAAATGATTGTCGGAAATTTAATTTTTAAATCCAGAGGCGATGTTGCTTCATTACGTACATTAGTCCAAAAAATGAAATAATAGTACTCTTTTCCTTTATAGGAAACGATTCCGCCCCCCTTTGGTAAACTATTTGTAATAATTATTTTCTTTTGGGAGGATGCGGTGTACACAACTTTTGAATACTCCCAATTCCTATTTTGAACTGATTGCCCATTCGAATTTAAAGAGAATAATATTAGAAGGAAAACAAAAAACTTTTTCATAAAATCAAAAAAGGGTTACACTTATACAAGTATAACCCTTTTTCTTTTATATCCGCTCCCCTTACAGACGAAAGATGCAGCTATAATTCCTTAATTGAGTATTTTACTATTGTGAAATTAAAGCGTTGAACTTTATTAAATAGTGACCTTAAATTTTACTGAACCACTTGTTTGTCAAAAACCCAAATGCTGTGGTGATTTTTTGGTATCCCCTTATATGTTTCATCTGCGATTAATTCATTTTGATTAGCGCCGAACTTATAATGAACCATATTCAAATAATTATTCCTCCACATAGTAGCTTGAAGGCCATCTTCTGTTCGTTCCAACTTGCCTTTGAATAATAGTTTAACTCTTCTTGTTCTACCATCTGCCAGCATTCTAAATCCAATTTTTCTTTTTTTATCACCATATATGTGAAATATCTTCAAACCAAAATCATCCCCACTTTGGATTATTTCAAAAATTTGACGAGTCAAATTTTTGTCTTTGTCTTCTATTGCACTTTTTTCAAAATTCAAAACCCATGTGCCGCTAAAATTGGGCGTTTGAGCTAATTCCTTTGTTTGGAATAAAATTATACAAAGTAGGGTTAGAAGTATTTTTGATTTTGAACTCATTGGCTAATAATTTATTTAAAGTTAATTAAAAAAAATCAAAAGATGCAGCTACCCTAACTAACTGATGGACAAAGAAAAAGCCCCGAAATAATGCGAGGCTTGTGTTTTTCTGCTCCCCCCTTTGTAGGAAGTTGCAACCAAATGCTAAACCAACTCCTTCAAAAAATAATCTAAATCCTGAATTTTAGTTTGAATAATGTCCCACACGATATCGTAATCAATACCGAAATAATCATGAATTAATTTATCCCTTGTACCTGCTATCTTTTTCCACTCAATGTGATTGTGTATGGACTTAAATTCATCATCCAACTTTTTAGTGGCTTCGCCAATTATTTCCAAACTACGCACAACTGCACGGCAAAGAACTTCATCGTTGATAACCTCTTCTTTGGATTTCTGTTCGGTATGTTGTAAAATAAATGTGGTTTCCACCAAGATATGGCGAACCAATTCAAGATTAGAGGCTGACATCTTGTACCTCCCTTAATATATGTGGGCCTATAAATTTACTCAATGATTGTGGCGTAACTAATTCTACTTTTCGACCTAATAAATCCTCTAAAAAGAAAGACAGGTCCATAAAATTGTCAAAACTCTTTTTCGATGGTTCAAAGTCAACCAAGAAATCTACATCACTTTGTTCCGTATTTGTTTCCTTGATAAACGAACCAAATAAGCCCAAGCTGCGTACACCATACGACTTTATCGCAGCACTATGTTGAAATAGAACCTCTAATAAATCTTGTTTCGTATGTATTTTCTCAGCATGCATTGCGGAAAATTAGAAATTTAATTTGATTTAACACAAAAAAAGTCACCATTTCTGATGACTTTCTCTTTTGCTCCCCCTCCTGGGCTCGAACCAGGGACCCCATGATTAACAGAATTAAAGTCAACAGAATAACTATTAGTAATACACTCATTGATTACATATTTAACAAAATTACAATATTAATTAATATGAAATGTCCACTAATGTTCGGTAATGTACGTGGTCCTTGGCAGATTTCTTGGCGAAAATTTGTAAATTCTCAAAATAAAATTGAACATTCATGGAAATTAAACAAAACCCATTTTCTCTATATGACTTTTTAGGTTACCTAATTCCAGGAATCACCTTAAATTATGGAGTAATATTTACATATTCTGATAACAATTTAGAAACTTTTTATAAATTAATAACGAAGTATGAAAATATATCATTAACTGTTCCATTTATAATCATATCATATATTTTTGGTCACTTTTTAAGCTTTATTTCATCACTAACGATTGAAAAATATGCATTATGGAGATATGGCTATCCATCTAAATTTTTACTTGAAGAAAATGAAAAAGAAAATTCTCCAAAATATTTTAATGAAAAAATAATTAGCGTCAACACTCTTTTAAAAATTTTACTTCCAACAATTTTACTTCCAATCTTAATTTTAGATTTTATTTCAAGAAATATTCTTAATCGAAACTATTGGAACAACAGAACATTGGACTCATTATCACGAGAAATAATAAAAGCAAAGGGAATAAATATTTACAAATCAATTACAGATGGATTAGATGTAAATTATGACAAAATCAATTTTGCTGGTGTCGATTGGTTTACAATTTTACATCATTATACTTTTGAGAGAACCAAAACCCACAATACTAAATTTCAAAACTATGTTGCTCTTTATGGATTTTTAAGATGTATTTCTTTTTTATTTATTGTGTTTTTTTGGATGAATGTCTATTCATTTTGGCAAAATAATTATGGTCTAATAAATCTAAACAAAGCAAAAACTGCCTTATTAATTCTATTACCTTACATTTCCTTTCTTTCTTTTTTAAAGTTTTATAAGCGTTATTCTTTAGAAACATTAATGGCCATGACAGTATTAAATTCAGATGAAGACAACAGTTAATACAAACAGCTATTTATCTCTTTAACCTGCTCCGATGTTAATTGGCCAACATAATGTTTTGATGTAACCACCGGAGAAGCGTGACCCATAAGTTCGGCAATGTGATTTATTGAACGACCATTTCTGTTAAGTGTTGTTGCATAAGAATCCCTTGCCATGTCTAAAACGAGGTTCAAAGATAAGTCTAACTTTTGTGTCACGTATTTCAACTCCTTATTGATTTGAGCTCCTAACTTGTGAGACTTATTATTTAATGTTTTATCTGTGTATCCTTCTTTCAGTTTGTCAATAATAAAAGGGCTATCCTTCACACATATTTTTTCAAATACTTCCTTTAGTTTATCTTTTAAAGGAACCGTAATAGGTTTTATATTACTTCTTCTTGTTGTCTTTGTTTTAGTTCTATAAAAAAGAATATTACCTGCTTGAATATTATCCCATCTCATAACTAAAAGGTCTATAAAATTAATACCATTACAACGATACAAGAACAACCAAATATCCCTTGCCCATTCTTGCTCTTTTGTTTCAAATTCATTTAACTCAGCTATCGCTTTAATTTCATCTGCACTCAAAACTATCTTTGTTGGCAAAACTGTTTTTATTCCATAACCACCAGCACCAAATGGATACTTGTATCCTTGAGGAATAAATTGAGTTACATTTCTATGATAATTAATTACAGTACGAATGTCTGTCATATATCCTGCAATAGTTACCATTGAGGTCCCTCTCTTGATTAATTCATGTTCAAAATCGATTAAGAAGTCCGAAGTAATATCTTTATAATTTAACCCCGGCTTGTACTTTTCCAATTGATTTCTTGCGGTCTTCATTCTGTTTTTAGACGCGGGTTTCAACCTCTTTTTCTCTCTAAAATATTCTGCCATTTCGAAATAGGTCATCTCGGATGGTTTAATCTGATTGACCGGTTCTTTTACCTCCTCCTTAAAAAACTCCTCTCTAAATCGTTGTCTATCGAATGGACTTAGCCTTTCGAATACCTTTTCGGCCTTCTCCAAAAACTCATCACATCGTTGTCGGTATTCTTTACTTTTTTCATCCAATGACCGTTTAACAAAAACATGATTATACTGTTGTTCCGTCAGCTTATCAACATTCAGGTACAAGACTTCACCTTGGTGTTGAACGATAACTGATAGGTTAAATCTTCCATGCTTATCGGGTCTATTCCCTCTTTTATCAAGTCTCAAATTAATTGTTGCCATATCGTACTTTTCTGTTTAATGTTGGTATCGGTGGTAGTTCCACTGTTTTGATTCCTCCCGATTTAATCCATTGGTCAAGTTCATCCCTGTCAAACCTAGGAGAACGGCCTATTTTCGAGAATGGAATTTTTCCCTTTTTCATCCATTCCCCTAAAGTTGAACGAGACACTTTTAGATATTCACATGCCATCTTTACTGTCATGTGTTTTGTGAAGTAGAAAAACATATCTTTCATAAGATTTTCCTTTAAAAACGGCGCCAAAGATATTGCTTCAAACTCAATGACGCCGCATGTTAATTGATAGTGTTAATGAATTTTAATGCCCTGTCGATATTAGATTGAAAAACCCTCCGTTTTTTCTTATCAAATTGTTTTTGGTTCGTAACCCATTTGACCTTCTTCCAATGATTATCTACATCCTCAATTTGAGGGTTTATTTCGATTCTGGGACACTCAATCTTTACTCCGGGTAAAATACCTGTTAGTTCTAATCCGGTGTCTGAAATCAAAGTTTGTAGTTGGCCAACATATTCCTCATGGGTGTACAGACCATCGTGAATCGTGAATATCGGTGCACTCGGATTTTCTTGGTTAAATCGTCTTGAAACCTTGTTCAAAAGGAAGTAACTCTCCGACCGCTGAAGGATATATGATAACTCTTTACCACCAAGGTGTTCAAGTGCCAACTCCAACCATTTATTAACCCCAGGGAAACATTCGTCCATGTACTTGACCTTTGGGTTATTCTTCCGTCTTGATTGATGACCATCAAACAGGATATACATGGTATTCTTTTTGAAAGATGACCTCTCTTTCTCCAATTCCTCCGGTGTAATCTCGGTGTCTGAATTGGTCTTAATGACATATGTGTAATAGTCTAATTCAAATGGTATTGACTGGTATTCTTGAATATTCTTTATCTCTTTGGAGTCAAAATAATGGCACCACATAAATGGAGAATATTTTATTGTACTTGAAGAATATGATATATTATTTGAAGTATTATTTGTACTACTTACTACATAATTGTTAGAATATCCGGTAGTACTTACCACCAAGTCATTACCAGTATTCCATAAACCTTGAACCATGTTACGGTCATATAATTTCTTGTATAAAGTAGGGTAAATGGTATGTAGATTATACCCCTCAATACTAGAATTAAAGAACCCATCCTTCATTACAGTGGCCAACAAGTAGGGTTGACATGACATAACATCAACCCCGACAAGTGGTTTCCCATCACATAAAATCCACGGTCGTAGATTTTTGGGGATTTGCGTAAATAAAGAGTTTAAACGATGGTTTTTGCCTGAAACCATAGGATTTAGGTCTCCGTCGTTCAATCTATCCAATATGTTTAACCACCGGCCAATCAAATTATGAATGACCATCATTTGATACTTATTGTCCCTTATTACCCGCTCCTTAAGTTGCCGGTACATATTGGTTATGTATTCAAACACACTGGTGTCAACAGATAATCCATGTTTGTCAAACTGGCTAATAAGGAAATCATACTTCTCCATCATGGCCAATCCTTCCCGATAAGATGGTCGATTCTTCTTAATTCGATTGACCACATCCAAATCCTCTGGTAATGACCGGTATTCAACCTTGCCGGTATTATACTTATCCGTTAGACGATAACTCTTACAATACTTACCGGTCTGGTAATTATGATTACATTCAATTACCGGGTCATTGGGGTTCATTAATAAGAGCATGGCGTGCCTGTAATACCTTGGACCCAAAATATCCTTCATGTTCTCTGAACACATTGTTCTGTAATAGTCATTATCCTTATAGAACTCCATATTCCCATCGTGAACTACAATACGCGATAAGACATAGTAAATCCTATATTTTAGATTTTTGGATAAGGTGTCAGAGAGATTTAACCCTGACACCATTGACTTTACATCCACCGAAACTGGTATGACTAGTCTCATGGGATATAAGTGGTTAAGTTTTTTCTCAATCTAACAGGAAGATTTAAGAATAAATTATTCTGACTGTCAAATCTAGGGATAAACGGAAATCCAAGAGGTAACCGACCCGAAATTAATATTTCATAAAAATCGAATTCAAATAATGTTGATAAAGTGCCTTCAGTAAAATCGTGCCTTTTAATATTCAAAAGGTAATACCTATTATAAACACTAAAAATTAATTCTTTCTTATTCCATTTATTTCTATTACAAATACAAATAATATCTTTTACAAAATCATAATCACTTCCTCCTTGATTAATTTTTGGGTATTCAAGGAATATTGAATAACATAATAGAGTTGCCCATTTTTTAAAATTAACAGGTTCTAGTACGGTTACTTCAATAACTTGATTTTGTTCAATTATTCTAAAATACTCGGGATGTTTTTTAATAATTTCCATAATAATTTTTATTTACTTTTTATGTGATTTAAATACATACCTCACCTTACCTGCCCAACTACATGGATAGGGATGTATGCGAGAATCTGTGTTGGGATGACACCTAAAACCTTGTGGCCACAAGAAGATGTCACTGCGATATTGCGTTACAAATTTAATATGCCAAGTAATCCCTTGCGCTAACAAATTGTTAAGGTTTTACCCTCCAAACGACCCTCTTTATTGGATTAATTATATTTTTAATGAAATGTTTATAAAATACTGTATATCTGTATATTACGATTATTTTGTTATACAAAATTTCTAATTTTAGAGCGTAAATCTCATCACTATTTCATTGTGTTTATCGCTAGACTTTGGTGTCTCAAATTGTAGAATTAACCTTACTCTACTTCTCGTAATTTAAAGGGTTTTTTGTCGTATCGGCCATAGGTGGAACTTTCAATAGGTCATAAAATTAGGATTAGGGATATTACTATCATCATCCACAATTTTTTGTCTTTAATAATACAGATTTCGCCGTAAATTGGATAGGTGGGAATTGACCCATTCGTGAAACTCAATCCATTTTTTATAAAATGACAGAAAAGGACATCTCATTAGAAGAATATTCACCGGCAAAAGGTACAATTACTTCATTATCCCAATTAACCAAGGAACAGTTTCATGACCTCTTGTCAAGTGACAATCCATCGGCAAAGAAATACCGGGATTATGCAAAGAAGGAGTTCGATTACAGGATGAAGTCTTACCAATCCCTTAACGACTTCTTCAATCATAACTCAAACACATAATATTAGAGTATACCTTGAAATGTGAAGCTCTCACATGTAGAAATTGAACAAAAAATGCAGCATTATAGCGCATTAAGGCATAATTTTAGGGTTATAACACCATAAGTCTAATATTATGAAAAAACTAAGTATTCTATATGTTCGTACCAGTTCGATTGACCAAAACTTAGATAGACAACGAGTTCAAGAGGCCAACTACGATAAGGTAATAGAGGACAAAATCTCAGGAACGGTTGCATTATTTGAAAGACCCGGTGGAAAGGAACTATTCAAACTAATCTCAATGGATTTGGTAGGTTCTGTATCCTTTTGGCAAATCGACCGCTGTGGTCGTGACCTGAAGGGAATTGTTGATTTTCTACATTTTATGGTCGAAAGGAAAATACCCGTTCATTTTATTGAACAAGGTCTATCAACTCTTAACCATGATGGAACTGAGAATCCAATTTCAAAGATGTGTATTGCCATGATGTCTGTAATAGCGGAAATGAATCGTAACATGATTAAGTCGGCACAGAAAGAAGGAATTGAACTGGCAAAACTGAAAGGCAACGTATTTTTAGGAAGAAAACATGGTACCAGCGAAGACCCGCTAAAATTCTTATCTAAGTCAAAAAATAGACATGCAATGGAATTGCTTAAGAAGAACTACAAATCTGTTGAAATATCGAAGATTACAGGTCTTCATATCAATACGATTACCAAGGTCAAAAAATTGATGTTGGTAATGTAAATGAAATGAATCATATGTAGTGATTGCTGAGACCCAAAGGATATTTGTACCTATCCTGGTAAAATGAACTATAAAAGGGGTGCCCATACGGAGTCCCCGCAGGAGGTGGTGCCGGCAGTCCCCGTATCCGAAATTGCTTAAAGGGGGATTTTACCTTTAAAACCCATTTCAATGACTTAATGGAAATAAAAATCTGCCAGAAATTTTAATCCAAAAGGGAACTTAATCCTCTAAAATCCTAAAGAAAACTTTTTTAAGTGAAATCTCATTTCAAAAATTTTGGAATTTTTTCCGGTATTTATAGTAAAGGACATTTATGAAAAATACCATCAAGAATCAGACTATTTCGAAGAAAATCATTCTCTCAGAGTCCCAATTTGAGCGTTTATCTCAGAACATAATAAACGAATTGAAAGTAAAGTATACACGAAAATGAGATTACAAGGATTTACTCAGATAGAAGACAATTTTGATAGCGAGAATTTGTCAAAATTAAAGGTCTTGAATATAACATTTACTAACCCTGATGCCTCGTATACAATTGGCAACCTTGGACTTCTAAAGGAGGTTAAGTTCTATGAAGCGTTATTCTACAAAGTATTGGAAGAACTAAAACTGGAAGAAAATGACTTGGTAGCAATTACAAGTACCTCGTTGAAAGAACTTATTTTTAATCTATCGATAATTTCAGCAATCCAAAATCAACACATTGAATTTGTTAATGAAAACATGTTCTATACCGGTCCGCTAAGAAGGAATATTCATTTTAGTGATGAAGACTTCGAATTAAACCTTGAGGACTACGATATTGATGATTTAGACGATTAGTCTAACTTAATGTAATTTACAGGAAGTCTCCACACATTGGACATCTTATAAGTTCCATCCCCCAACATTTACCTATTCTTAAACGGAAACTCAACGCTCAAAAACTCCCAGCTCAATTTTATCTTGCCTTCGTTTGCCATGGTCGGCAATACTTCATACACTAGTGCTTCAACTAACTTATCGCTTTTGATGGGTTTTACCTTAATTCGAATGATGTCATTTTCTTGTTTATAATCATCAGCCAGATGCATATCCCATGCTTTACTCAAAATCAAAGTCCACGTTTCTTTATCAGGAATAGTAAAAAATCCATATTTGCCTTTTGGAATAACTTTACCTTCAACCATTATATCCTGACCAAAATCTATCCATGTAGCTTTGTGTGCTCCCGATGACCACACTTGATTGTAGGCAACTAATCCATTCCAAATATTCCGTCCTCTCACACTCGGTGAACCATATTCTATATGTATGTGATTTGTCCCAATCATAGCCAATGCTGTCATTTTAGGACTTTTGGGTTTTACTGCTGTCATACTGGTATCGACTTTGGGTTGGTGGTTTTCGTGTTGGGCAAAAACACCCGTTGGTAGTGCCCCCAAAAGCGTTAAAACGATGATTTTTTTCATGATTTTGTTTTTCGTTTAATTTAAACTTTCATTTTGAATTCTCTCAACAGACTTTTATTTAATTTTAGTAAGAAAAAGTTATTCCAGCACCAAATCCCATATCGCTATCATAATGAGATGAAATGCCCATGTTTTTGTTTACGATGTAACGAAATCCTGCCATGTATTCCTTATCGGTGTTAAGCATAAAACTCATTCTAAGTCGTTTCGTAATAGGCATATCTTCCCTCATAAGTTGAAAACGAACATTTCCATCTTGATAGATTTCAGCTTGACCAATTATAAGCAATGGCAGCGTGTAATTCACACCGACAGTAAAAAGACTTCTTTGGTCCTTACTATTTGACTGACCAAATAGATTTGTTTCTTGTTCATCTATTCCAAACTTTCTATAACGCCAATCAAAACCAATAAATGGCATTAACCATTGCATTTTACCAATGTATCGACCGATATGTGTTTCTACTTCATATCCATGAAAATCATGATAGCCTAATCGCCATTCTGACCCAATACTCCAACGAGTACTTTGTAACATTGCCATTCCATCATTCCCACTGGTGGCAACATCATTTTCTACCATAAAATGAAATTTACGGTCGTCTGCGAATAATTTACGTTGTGCTAGTTTGGGATTAGGAATCAATGGGTTTGGCGCCTGATTTTCATAACTTAACACTCTTCCCATTCCGCTCATCATGTGATATAAGATATGACAATGGAAAAACCAATCTCCTTCAACATTGGCATTAAACTCTAGTGTATCCGTTTCCATAGGCATAACATCCACAATATTTTTCAAGGGAGCCTTTTGTCCTTGACCATTGAGCAATCTAAAATCATGCCCATGTAGGTGCATCGGATGACGCATCATTGAACCATTGTAAAGAATAATTCTAACATTCTCTCCTTTTTTGATTAGTATTTTGTCGGCTTCTGAAACGACCTTGTTATCTAAACTCCAAACATATCGATTCATATTACCGGATAGTTTAAAGTACAATTCTTTGACTGGAGCTTCCTTGGGTAATGCTGTTATGCTAGTGGACTTCAGCATGGCATAATTCAGGGTAACAATGTCTCCTAGTGCGTTGGCATTATAACGATTGGGGTCACTGTCATCTTGTTTTGGCTTAGCATCGCCAGTTATTTCAGGATACATCACCACATTCATATCCATTTGATTTAAACTCATGGCCATACCCATATCATCCAGTTCGCCATTCATCTTCATCATATCATTCATCATCTTCATACCTTCAAAATATTTTAATCGAGGTAATGGCGATTTTAATTGTTTTACACCGTTCCCAATAAAAATAGAAGCAGAATTTGTTCGGTCTTCAGTAGTTGCTAAAAACTCAAAAGCTTTGTTTTCTGAAGGAATATCGACCAAAATGTCATACGTTTCAGAAACTGCAATAATCAATCTGTCGACCTCTACGGGTTCAACATCGTTGCCATCGCTTGCGACAACTGTAATTTTGCCACCGGCATAAGTCAGCCAAAAATAGGATGATGCGCCCCCATTTGAAATCCTTAACCTAACCTTATCTCCTGCTTTTAATTCTTTTCCTGAGATACTTTTAAGTTCAGAACTTGGTTGACCATTCATGAATATTTTTTCATAATAGACGTCACTCACGTCCATCGCTAACATCCGCTTCCATTCATTTTGCAACTTGGTCTTAAAATGTCCAGCGGAGATGGCTTCGCCATAACTTTGAACGGAATTTTTTTTCAATGCAGGATAATCGTTTGCATTATGTAGCATCCTGTGAATGTTCTCGGGTTTGAGATTGGTCCATTCACTCAAAACAATTGGCAAGGTAGGTAAATCGTCTATCCCTTTTCTAAACGTTGGGTCATTTGGTCTTTTTAACATGACAAAATTGCCATACATTCCTATTTGTTCCTGTAATCCTGAATGCGAATGGTACCAATGTGTGCCATTTTGGATAATTGGAAAACGATAGATATGAGTTGTATTAGGCCGAATGGCCATTTGTGTAAGATTGGGAACTCCATCTTCCTTATTTGGTAAAAATAGCCCGTGCCAGTGCAATGAGGTTTCCTCCTTAAGTAGGTTATGAACGTGTATTTCAGCAGTATCACCTTCGGTAAATGTTAAGGTAGGCATTGGTATTTGACCATTAACTGCAATCGCTCTTTTTTCTTTACCTGCAAAATTCACTAACGTGTCTTTTACGTATAAGTCGTAGCGAACCGTTTTTTGAGAATAAAGATTAAATGAAAATAAAAGTAATATGATAACTATTGAATTCGATTTATAAAAAACGAATAATGGGTTCCATTTCATGTTTAAAGTATATTAATTTTAAAGTATATTAATAATCATGTAGCCACTCATGACTATCATCAATGCATCCTCGATTATTGTAATTGTACTCATTGGCAGATTAAAAACTGCTCCCAAACAAGCACATTGTATTTTCCTTTTATTAAAAACTGACTGCAAAACTCCAATGATACTTAAACTCATCACAGTAAAGGTGAATATGTTAGTCACTAGCGGATTAAAATTAATTAGATAAGCCATCCCTAAACTAACTTCTATAAAAGCATACAAATAAGCCCAAATTGGTATTCGCTTTGCTAATACATCGTACATCACATAACTTTCTGCGAATCCTTTAAGATTCAAAAATTTAAAGAACGAGAAAACCAAAAAGAAGCCTGCCATGAAATATTGCATAGCCATCATAATATTAAATCGTTCACTATTAATTTGTACCAATACAACAACCAAACTTATATAAAAGAAAATCAACAAAATAGGTTTATAGGTCTCAAACCATGATTTTGCTAGTTCCTCTGTTTCATTAAATTGAATGGCAGAAATCGTATACTTGGGGTCTAATGCTTGCTGTAAATCTGATAATGGAATGTGTTTATTCATCGTAATTGTGGCTGAATTATCAGCCTTAGTAACTACTACCTCAGTCACATTTTCAATCATTTGCAGCGCTGATTTCACTTTAGTTTCACAACTACTACAGGTCATACCTGTTATTTGATATGTGTGTTTCATTATTTAAAAAATTGAAATAAGCGTAACCGAAAATGGTTACGCTCATTTAATAGACATGCATCAAAAAAATTATTTATGCTTATGCTCGGCATCCGAAGGCATACAATGATTTTCATTTAAACAATGTATCGCACACGCGACTTGTTGTTTATAATTATTGTGTAGAAGCATAACTGTTTGCCCATCACTATTTTTTACTTCACACATGCCATTATGAGAAGGCTTGCCGATTGTATACTTTTCGGTTTTATCATTAAAATAATACACAAATGAACTACCTTTAGCCAGTTTGCCAAGCTGTTTTCCATTTGAATCGATAATCTCTCCATTACCATTAACTTTCGTAACAACCTTTCCATTATTATCAAGGCTGCCATCTTTTGTTAAATTACCAATTTGTTTATTTTGATAATAAATATGCCCCTTGTAATCAACATAAGGCACTTTAGTTTGTGCTAAGGAACAAAACGAAGTAAATAGCATCAAGGCAATTAATAAATTTTTCATCCTTATATTGTTTAAATAGTTTAACTGAATTATTTGTAATGGAAAGTTCTACTTTAAAAACCATTATCGTATTACTTTATTTTAAGGAAAAATTGTAAAATTTTGGATTTCAAATCCTATCTATCCCATTCCGTTTAATTGTTTTTAATCTTTTAAAGTTTGAGGGTGTAAAACCCGTTTCCTTTTTAAATTGATTGCTTAAATATGCGACACTACTGTAATTAAGTTGGTCGGCAATTTGACTTAATGTCATTTCTTCGTACATCAACAATTCTTTCACTTTTTCTATTTTCTGTTTTATAAAAAAATGCTCAATTGTTATTTGCTCAAAAGAAGAAAAAAGACTACTTAATGAATTGTAATCATGCTTTAGATTTTGAGATAGGTAACTTGAAAGATTGATATGTAGGTCATTGTTTTTCTGATGAATCAAATCAATTATTAGGGTCTTAACCCGTTCAATTAATCGACTATTTTTGTCATCAATTAACTCAAAGCCAAATGAATTTAAAACTGCATTTAATTCATTTTTTAGATATTTTATATTGTCTTCTTCCAACTCCACTTCTCCCAAATTTACCGAAAGAGGGTGTAGCCCAAGCTTCTCCAGCTCAGACTTCACCACTATTTCACAGCGTCGACAAACCATATTTTTAATATATAGCTTCATCATTTAATTGTTTCAACCGTTTTACCGCATCCTAACATTTTAGCTCCATAATATGGATTCTTAACTGAGCTTTCCTTACTTAACCAATTTGCACCCTTTCCTTTATTCGCCATTGGGCAAAATTGATAATATACCGGTTCTACCTGTTTAGTAACCTTTGCTATAGAGTACATGTTTTTAGAGAGACTAATAAAATGGTCCCTTTGATGTCCTGCATCCTTAGTTTCTGAAATATGCTCAGCATCAAATGCTAATTCTTTCATAACCTTTATCCATTCATCATATTCGTTTTTTGCTAATGATTCCTTGTTAATGGAGTTAATAGCTTTTAGCAATGCTTCAGCTTTTAGGGATGCCGTGTTTCCATCGGTTTTAACCAATGCATCTTTTAATTCAAAATAATTGTCAAGAAGGGCTTTGAGTTGTGACACTTCACTTGATTTATCAATTAGCGATGACATCTCCTGATAAACCAATTGCTGAGACCCAACATTGATAAACGAATTAAATTCAGGTAGTCTAACATTTCCTATTTTCGCATAACACGATGTGATAGACAGCAATAATGACATTGCCATCAATAATTTTATTGATTTCATTTTTCAAAAATTTAGATTTTAAAAATACTTTACAATTAAGCAAGGATTGCTTTCGATGGGACATACCTATCCCTACAAAGTATTGAATTATACTATATTGGGAGGAATCCAAATGTAGCCGAAACCCGAAGAACTATAGGTTTCATTGTAATAAGATTTTAATCTATTAATCTCAGAGAATCTGTTTTCTCTATTTAATTCAACCCTATTCTGTAAGGCAAAGGGGCCAATTGAAGTTGGACAACTACATTTTGGATTATTACAGTTTCCGCCACAACTTTTATCTTTACTTTCACTTGTCATTTTATGACTTTCACAACAATTATTTTTCTTACTATTGTTTGATTTATCCTGAATACAACAAGATTTATCCGTTTTTTTTGAATTAGTTCCACATGCATACCCATTTTTAGGTGCCATAAGACACACAAAAAATGAAATCATTAGCAATATGTACACTTTACTTGTCATAAAATTAAAAACACGTAAAAGTACGAATTTGTTTAATTATTCAAAATTATTTTGATTCAATCGTCAAATTATTACGGATTTGGATTTCCTATTAATTAGTAATATTTATGAAAGAAGAGAAGGATTGTGGTATCCGACTCAGATTTACTCAAACTTAATGATAATTTAATTACGGTTTTGACCACACATTGTCATAGAGTTCTTTGCGGGATAAATTGTTAATTTTCATCGTTGGAAGGGGTCATAAACTTCCTCCAATTTACATGAAGATTCAATGAATTAAGACCAAATTAAGAAACGAAAATATATTCCACCTCATCCAACACTCGCTTTTTACTAATTTCAGATAATGACTCGGGGGTAACAATAAAAACTTCCCTATTGGTTATCTCTTCAAAGAAACAAGTAAGTTCTAAGAAATTATCAAGTGTCTTTCTTTCAGGTTGAAAATGAACCAGTAGTTTGATTTCTGTTCCCACTGTAATTTCCCCAATATGCTTCATGTCCAATATACCCAATTGGAGAACCCCAAAGGATTCTATCTTACTATGGTTATCCAATAATTTGTTACGCAAGTCATCCTTGGTAAGTACACCAGCGTGTTTCATTTCTTGATTTGTTTGGGTCGAAATTTACATATTATTCACTAACAAAAACTATCCAATAAAACCAACTCTTGGCACATTCTTGGCACAAATGGAAAATCGTGGGTAAAATCCTTGATGAATTGTGTCCAAAAAACACAAAACCCTCTACTGGGCTCGAACCAAAAAAATCGATGAATAGAAGAAATAGAGATGGATTATAAACAAAAAAAGTCACCATTTCTGATGACTTTTCTGTTTGCTCCCCCTCCTGGGCTTGAACCAGGGACCCCATGATTAACAGTCATGTGCTCTAACCAACTGAGCTAAGGAGGAATTTCTTTCCTTTTGGGAATGCAAAAATAGCGCTTGATTTCTACTTTTGCAATAGTTGGGTGAAAAAAAATTAAAATTGCAGAATCTGTGAATATAAGAATCTGAGAATTTGGGAATTAAAGAATCGGGGAAAGTTTCACCAGTTCTCAGATTCTCCAATTCTTAGATTCTCCTTACATAATTATTTCCCTCCCTTTTTCTTCACCAACTCCCCATCTTTCAATTTCTTGGCAACTGTTGCATAAGGACCAGCAATGATCTCTTGTCCCGCTGATAAACCGGAAATAATTTCAATGTTCTCAAAATCTGAAATACCCGTTTTTACCACAATCTTTTTTGCCTTGCCTTTCTCGCTCACAAATACCACTTCTTTGATGCTCTCTTTGCGCTTCTTCGAATCTTTCTCGTTCTCCTCTTCCTTTTTCTCTTCTCCTGGTCCACCACCTGGTTTCTCGCCACTTGTCTCAGGCTTCTCGTTCATGTCTCGAGTAGTTACTGCCGCCAATGGAACAGAAATAACATTCTCTTTTTTGTCGGTCAAAATCTCCACTGATGCCGTCATTCCGGGCTTTAATGGGTACGATAGTTTGCCTTTGATTAAATCGGCATACGATTCTCTCAATACACGAATCTTCACCTCAAATTCTGTTACCGCATCAGTAGATGAACTAGTGGCCGTTCCTGAACTATTGGCAGAACTAGCAATCTCATAAACCACCCCTTTGAATTTTCGCTCACTTGCCGAAAAAGCATCCACATCTATTATAACCGTATCTCCTAAGCTCACTCGGGTGATATCGTTTTCATTTACGTTTACGCGAACCTCCATTTTGTTCAAATTGGCAATTCGCAACATTTCTGTACCTGCCATTTGGGAGGTTCCTACAACACGCTCACCTAATTCCACGTTTAACTTGGAAACAATTCCACTTTGTGGGGCATAAATAGTTGTTTTGGTCAAGTTAGTTCTTGCTTCTTTTAGAGCTGCTTCTGAACTTTTCACATTAAAATTTGCCGCTTTTACATTTGCCTTGGCCGACTCCAAATCTTGCTTGGCAACATTGTAAGCTGAAGCAAATTGATCAAAATCTGCATCCGAAATTACTTTATCATTGTGTAAACGAACATTCCTGTCATAGTCAACTTTGGCCTTTTGCAAACGGGCTTCAGAAGTGGCTAAACCTGCCTTGCTCTGTTCAAAATTAGCCTTCATAGAGTTTAATTGTGCCTCTGCGCGAGCCAAAAGTGATTCGTAGTTATCTGGACGAATCTTCAATAATTTTTGTCCAGCCACAACTGAATCTCCTTCCACCACATACAAACCTACAATCTCCCCAGAAACATCGGGCGAAAGTTTCACCTCCACTTCCGGTTGAATTTTACCTGAAGCTGATACTTTTTCAATAATGGTATGGGTACCCACTTTTGCAAACTCTACTTCGGTAGGCTCAACTTTGCCAATCCAGCCTGCTTGTTTGGCGACAAACAATCCACCAAATACCAACACCACTACTCCCCCAATAATTAGCCAGGTCTTTTTTGCGTTTCCCTTTGCCATAATTTTTAATTAAAATGTTAAACTTTTTCCTTGATAATAATCCAATATTTTACTTCTAAATACAAAGTCGTATTTGTTTTGCACCATGGTCAATTTGGCTTTGTCTAAATTTGTTTTTTGCAAACTATAATTTACAAAATCAATCGCCCCTGCATTGAATTTACTTTCTGATGCTCTAAATGATTCTTCTAATGCGGCAACTTGTACGGTGCTGGCCTCATATTTTTTGGCAGAATTTTGTTGGTTGACAAAAGCCTGCTCTATGTTTTGTCGCAAGGTTAACCTTGCTTTACTTGCCTCAATTTCTGCATTTACCTTTTGCAAATTTGCCTGAGAAATTCTGGTTTTATTGGCTAGTCGAGAAAAAATTGGAATGTTCAAGTTCAAAGATACGACTTTGTTTTGCGTATTATTTAATTGATCAAAATAACTTGTGGTCAAGGCATTTGATTGATTTGCCGACCAAGAGCCTCCAAAAGAAAGGCTTGGCAATAAACTTGATTTGGCTACTAAAATAGATTTAGCAGCGCCCAACACACGATAATCTGCCGATTTAATCAGCGGTTGAATTTCTAATGCTTTTTGATAAACTTCTGAAACAAAACCTGAATTGCTTGTGGCATTTGGAACAGGAACTTGAATTCGCTCCAACTGAACTTGAGTAATTTGAGTATCGTTTAACAATTGAATTAGAGACAATTTATTGATGTCGAGAGTGCTTTGAAAACTCACTACATTCGACTCTTCATTGGCCAATTGTGCTTTTAAATCCAATAAACTAGTTAAAGCCAAAGAACCGGCGCTAACCATTTTTTGAGTTTTATCAATTTGTAATTTGGTGATTTCAGTTTGGGTTTTGGCTATGCTCAATTGGTCTTCGGCATTCAAAATATTTAAATAGGCTAAGACCACTTGCAATGAAATATTTTCCTTGATGGCTTGCAAATCTTCTGCGCTTGCCTTTAGAGAAAATTCATTTTGAGCAATGGTGTTTTTCAATTGTCCGCCATTAAAAATGGTAACGTTAGCATTTAAACCAACGTTGTTATAATCAATATTTCTTGGATCATAGGTATTGGTAAAAGGGTTTAAGGAACGACCATAACTGGAAGCTTGTCCCAGAGTGGCATTCATACCAGGTAATTGATTATTTTTTGCTTGTTGCAAAGCTAATTGAGCATTCGAAAAATTAACTTCTGAAGATTTTACGTTCAAATTATTTTGTATGGCAATTTCTACTGCACGGGAAAGTCCCAATTTTACAAGTGCACCTTGACTTTGCACAGCGGTTTGTGCAAGGCATGCAAAAGAAAAAATAAATACGTTTACTAATATCAGAAAAAAGGTTCTCATAGCGGTGAATACATTTTGAGCAACAAGTTTACAAATTTCCTTTAAATCTACGCCTTATTTTTGGATTAATGGCGAGTAGTGGGGATGGGTGGCCGACATGCGGTGAGAAAGAATTACAATTGAATGGTAACAATGTCTTTGGTAATTGCGCTTGCGTAGGCTTTTAAATTACCGAAAGGGGTATTGGAGTTACAAGGTGCTATTTGACCAGTTTCCATTCCATAGGAATTGCCATGATTCGCACAGGTAAATTTATTGTTAGCATAAGACCATCGATTCCTAGTTCCTTGATGTGGACAACAATTATCTAAACAAATAATTTGTGTTTCTGACTTTCGAAGAAGCAAAATTCCATTCGTTTCATCATTGACAAAATTGCCAACATTTTTTAAGGTAGCATAAAAGGCGTTTTGGAGGTTGATGTAAACAATTTTACCCTCTACAAAAAACCCATTATCCTTCGTTTTTGTAATTAAATTATCGTAAACTGGGTCACTTGTAGGAACCACCTCCTCGGCAGGTTTGGAACAAGCCGAAAGGAATTCGGATGTCAAAATTAGTCCAATTGCAGAAGCTGGGCATATTTTTTTGATAAATTGTTTTCTATCCATCATCTCCGAAATTTACATATTGATACACATATTTACCTAATATATTCTTAAAAAAATTATATTTTAACTATCTTTATTGTTAACAAATTCTAAAACTATTCAGACCAATAAGTTCATCAAGGAGCCAGATTTAGTCGCAGACTTCAAAAAAGAAAATATAGATTTTTCTAAAATTGAAAAAGCTAGATTGTCTCGGGAAGTTATTCCTGAGGGATTAGAGCCCTATACCGGCACATTTGGATTGGCCCAAAAAAAGCATTTGTTAAATAGAAGTCTGATTGCACTTTCTTCTAAACACATGCAAGAGTTAGACAAGCTTACGCTAAAACAAGCCATAGATCTTATTTTTACTGAAGAGGCCTTCCCTCCATTACCCGTCAATGATTATGATTATGAAATAACCAAAGAGGAAACGGAAAAACAGGGGCATTTTTATGTGCCTGCCGGACAAGTTTATGTAGAGGCGCCAGAACCCAACGGGTCTCCTTGGCCAAGGCATCAATCATTTGAGGCTTGGATGTATAAATATATGGTGGAACAAAAAACCTCGATTCATTGG
This sequence comes from Sandaracinomonas limnophila, assembly GCF_004005965.1. Taxonomy (GTDB): domain Bacteria; phylum Bacteroidota; class Bacteroidia; order Cytophagales; family Spirosomataceae; genus Sandaracinomonas; species Sandaracinomonas limnophila. The sequence goes on from NZ_SACY01000004.1 coordinate 182,136, forward strand.
AGGCTTTTATTTTTTCTTCATAATTTGGTCCCTGCAGCAAATGGCAGCGTAAAAATGATGTTTCAATATTATGAAACATTGTACAAATACGCATTTAAATCTTACAAAGATTTCATTTATCAAATAACGCTTGACCCTTTGATGCTTGATTATTTAAATCTTCAATCAAGTAATCGATCCCATCCTGATGAAAATTATGCCCGTGAGTTGCAAGAATTATTCACCGTTGGTAAAGGACCCAATTCAAAATACACAGAAAGTGATGTAGTTGAAATGGCTAGGACCTTGGTAGGATGGAGATTTACCTATGAAAGCAAGAATAAACAAGGTAGAATTCAATCAGAATTTAACATGTTTAATCATGACGATCAATTCAAACAGTTTTCAAGTTTTTATGGAAACCGACGATTGGAGGGAATTCAGGGATATGAGGGATATAAAGAATTAGGTCAATTGTTGGACATGATTTTTGCTACGGATGAAAATGGACTTTATATCTGCAGGAGGTTGTATCAGTTTTTTTGTGGTCCATTGATAGATGAAACCACTGAAAAAAATGTGATTCAGCCCATGGCGGAACTTTATCGAAAAAATAATTATAGTTTGATTGTTCCATTGAAAACCCTTTTGGGCAGTGCCCATTTTTTCAATTCGCTCAATTATAATTCAATGATAAAATCGCCGATGGAATTTACTTTGGGATTTTTTAAAGAATTTGAATATACCATTATCAACTATGAATTGGCCACAGATTTACCAACAAAATATACAACTGAAATTTCAAAGGACTTTTACAAGTACCGTAATATAACGTGGAATATGTCGAACATTGGTATCAACTTTACGAATCCCCCCAATGTTGCTGGATGGCCAGCCTATTACCAATATCCGGTTTATGATTTATTTTGGATAAATTCTGATACCCTTGCCAAAAGGGCGAGCTTTGCTTATGGCACTTCTCATTGGGGAATTTATTTAGGTTCGGGCAACACAAAAGGAAATATACACATGAAAATAGACTGGATAGCCTATATTGGCAAATTCAAAAATCCGGAAAATTTTGATTTACTTTTAACTGAAATAGAAGAACGGTTGTTAGGCGCACCGATGAGTGATCAAACCAAAAACAAAGTTAAACAAATGGCTTTAGGTGGTTTTTCTGGAGCATATTACACTGAACTTTACACGGCTTATATCAAAAACCCAATTCAAGACAATCGAAATACACTGGATAATAGGCTTCAAAATTTATTTTCCACAATTTTTCAATTAGCCGAGTTCCAATTATTTTAACATGAATAGAAGAGACTTCATCCATCAATTATCTCATGCTGCTGCCATACCGGCATTAATGTCGGGTATTTCGTGGGATAGTATGGCACAAATGGGGGAGTCTTCGCTGTTGGGGAACACCTTAAGTCAGGGAAATATTTTAATAGTTGTCTTATTAAATGGAGGAAATGATGGATTAAACACAGTGATTCCGCTCAATATGATGTCGCAACTGAACAAAGTGCGGCCCAAGGTTATTATTCCTGAAAATAAATTATTATCATTGGGCAAAAGCGATTTAGCTTTACATCCTTCCTTAACGGGCCTTCAAAGTTTATCTAAAGAAAATAGGTTAAAAATTATTCAATCAGTTGGTTATCCAACTCCTAATTATTCACATTTTAGGGCGATGGATATTTGGCAAAGTGGTGCCACGGCGTCGGAGTTTTTGAGTAGTGGGTGGATTGGCAGGTTTTTGGAATCTAAACATCCAGAATTTCCGCAGGCATATCCGAATGCCAATTACCCGCATCCACTTGCCTTAGAAATAGGTTGGAATTCGGCTCTTATGTTTACTGGCCAGCATTCCTTTACAAGCGTGGTTGCATCTAATCCAGAAAATTTTTATGAAATTATTGGTGATTTAGATGTGAAATATCCAAGCACCCCAATAGGTGAAAAATTGAGTTACTTGCAGCTTATTGCTAAGCAGTCGAACGCATATGGAAAGGTGATGAAAGATTCGTACCAAAACGGTAAAGAGTTTTCATTCCCAAATACCAATTTGGCAAACCAATTTAAAATTATTGCTCGACTCATCTCAGGCGGCCTTAACACTCGAATTTATAAAGTAGAAATTGGCGGATTTGATACCCATTCAAATCAGGTGGATTCATCGGATAGGACCAAAGGGACTCACGCAAATTTAATGACTGAATTGAATGATGCGATAACTACCTTTATGAAATCGATGGATTCCATCAATCAGTCGGATAGAATAGTAGGAATGTGTTTTTCAGAATTTGGGCGAACGATACAATCGAACGACACCTCTGGAACAGACCATGGCGCAATTGCTCCTGTTATATTATTTGGCAACCAATTAGATGCCAACGTTGCAGGAACTAATCCTGTTATACCTACAAATTTAAGAGGGCAAGACGAATTGGATTTACAATTTGATTTTAAGCAGGTATATAGCTCATTGATTTCCCAATGGCTTGGCGGAGGCAACGCGGTAAAAACATTGTTTTCAAAAGAATATCCACAAATTTCGATCATTAAAGACGAATTTAGGGATTCGGATGAGGATGGTGTTGGCGATTTGTACGACAAATGTCCGGATACACCTTTTGGTACAATTGTAGACATCACTGGCTGTGAAGTATTTATGCTTCCAAAGGATAATTTTGAATTAAGTGTAGCTTCTTTAACTTGCCAAGGAACCAAAAATGGATCCATTCAAGTAAAAGTAAAGGATAAAAGCTATACTTATAAAATAGAATTGAGAGAGGGAACAAAGGCTCCACAAGTGTTGGAAATAAGTAAAGGAAGTGCTGAAGTAACAATAAAAAATCTTGGAGCAGAAGTGTATAAATTGGCCATTACAATTCCAGACAAACCAAGTTTTCAACAAAATTTTGAATTAAAAATTAGTGAGCCAGATGTATTAAAAGTTAATGCAAGTATTCAAGAGGATAGTAAGTTGTTGCAATTAGCTGTTTCAGGGGCAACAAATTATTTAGTTAGTATCAATGGAATTGAAAAAGAATACAATGCACCGCTGTTGAATTTACCGATAGAGAGTGGATTACAAGATATTCGAGTAAAAACGAATTTGGCTTGTCAGGGAGTTTTCAAAACCCAATTATTCTTATCAGAGACGGTAAATTGTTTTCCAAACCCTACGGCAGACTGGACTAATTTATACATCAATGGGCAAGCAGACGCTATACAAATTAAGGTGTTTGGATTAAACGGGCAACAACTTTTTGAGCAAAGGGAAAATATTCCAAATTCCCGTTTGGTTCCTGTTAATTTAAGTGAATTAGCTACAGGAACTTATTTACTTCAATTACTGAACGAGGAGGTTCAACAAACCATTAAAATTATAAAAATATGAAAAGGCTCTTTTATTTTTTTTGTATTTGGGTATTCTTTTCATGTCAAAAAGATGATTCAGGGGGTACTCCTGTAGTTAATACACCCGTGTTGGCGCCAACGGCTGCTACGCTGAAATCACCGGGCGACAAAACCTTGTGCCTAGCAGGGAATCCGTTAAATTCTACTTACACTGAATTAACTTTAGAGTGGACGGCCACACAAAATACTGAATATTATGATGTAGTAATTACTAATTTATTTACAAATAGTAGTCAAACCAAAAGGAGTTCACAACCCAATTTAACCATCATATTAGAAGCCGGTACGCCGTATAGTTGGATGGTACAGTCGAAATCAAACAAAAGTACTGAAACAGGAAATAGTCCGATTTGGAAATTTTATTTGGCTGGTAATGGTAAAACAAATTTAGCTCCATTCCCTGCCGATAATTTAATCCCTGCCTCAGGAAAATCAGTTGCCTTAATTTCTGACAAAACAACTTTGAGTTGGGTTGGTTCAGATGCAGACTCCAACACCTTGACTTATGAGGTATTTATAGATACAGATAGCAAGAAAGTTTTAAATCACGAAATAAACCCCATTCAAGCACAAGGAAATACAAGTCTAAGTGTTACCCTAAAATCGGGCCAAATTTATTATTGGCAAGTAAAAACAAGTGATGGAGAATTGAGTTCTTTTACTCAAGTGTTTTCATTTAGAACTATTTAATTATTTACTATGGAAAGAAGAGATTTTATTCAAAATTCATTGTTGGCAGGTTTCGCTGCTAACAATTCGACTTCTTTAAGTCTGCCGTCAAAACCAAAATTGGAACCCAAAATAAAATTAAGTGTTTCCAGTTATTCATATTGGCATTTTAAGGGGGATAGATTCCCCATAGAAAAGGTAATAGATGAGGCTGCAGCTTTAGGGTTAGAGGGGATTGATGTCTTGCACCGACAAATGGAGAGTGAAGAAAATTCTTATCTCCAAAAACTAAAAAAACATGCCTTTTTGAATGGCATTGCCTTAACTTGTTTATCTATTCATCAAGGATTTGTGACACCAGATAAGTCGGAACTAAAAAAACATGTAGACCATACAATACATTGTATAGAGTTGGCCTATAAAATGGGCATCCCTTGCTTGCGTTTGAACACTGGCCGATGGAATACCATCAAATCCTTTGATGAATTAATGGCCAATAGAGGTATTGAACCTATTTTACCTGGTTACACGGAAGATGATGGATATAAATGGTGTGTAGAGGGAATTCAGCAATGTTTAGCCAAGGCAGAAGAATGTGGTGTTTTGTTGGCTTTGGAAAACCATTGGGGATTAGGCTCCACACCAGAGGGCATGTTAAGAATTCATGATACTGTAAATTCTCCGTGGTTGGGATTATTGATGGACACGGGTAATTTCCTAGAAAATCCATACGAAAAATTAGAAAAAATTGCTCCTAAGGCAAGTTTTGTACAAGCCAAAACCTATTACGGTGGTGGCGAATGGTACAGCCTAGAATTGGATTATCCGAGAATCATCAACATCCTTAAAAAAGTAAATTACCAAGGCTATGTTTCGATAGAGTTTGAAGGAAAAGAGGATCCAAAATCAGGAGTTAGAAAAAGTGTAGAATTATTGAGAAAGGCCTTAAGTTAGAAATTTCACCCCCATAAAACACAAAACCCCAGCATTGCTGCTAGGGTTGTTGTGGTAGATCCCAGACTCGAACTGGGGACACACGGATTTTCAGTCCGATGCTCTACCAACTGAGCTAATCCACCGTTGGTCCCGTGTCATTCGGGACTGCAAAAATACGAAAAATATTTATTCGAACAAATTAGAGAGGAAAAAATATTCCTCTCTTCTCTTGTTTCTCCTCTCTCGTATCTATTAAAGATTCTTCTTCTTTAACTCACTTACGGCAAAATCAGCAGCACGTGCCGTCAAAGCCATGTAGGTTAAAGATGGGTTCACACATGAAGCAGAAACCATACCTGCGCCATCGGTTACAAATACGTTTTTCGCTGCCCAAACTTGATTGTTTTTGTTCAATACAGAGTTGCGCTTGTCGCTACCCATTCGAGCAGTACCCATTTCGTGAATACCTAAACCAATATGTGTATTTTGATTATTATACGCATTGATATTTTTGAAACCAGCAGCTTCTAACATTTCCGCTGCATCGTTCATCATGTCGATACGCATCTTGTTTTCATTATCCCCCAAATTGGCTTCAAACTCAAGCACTGGCAAGCCCCACTTGTCTTTTTTGTCTTTGCTCAATTGGAAACGGTTATTTGGATCTGGTAAAATTTCACCGAAGCCTCCAAAACCGATTGTCCACTGTCCTGGCATAGTCAATTGCTCTTTCAAGTCAGCTCCAAAACCTTCCATTCCTACGCCACGGCCCCAGCCTTCGCGACTTGCTCCACCTTGGTAACCGAATCCGCGGTGGTAATTACGCTTGTCTTTGCCCCAGTTACGGAAACGAGGAATGTATAATCCGTTAGGACGAGAGCCAAATGCATAATCTTCAACAAATCCGTCAATGGTTGCACTTGCACCTACTCCTAAGTGGTGGTCCATGATGTTTCTTCCTAATTGATCTGACTCATTGGCAAAGCCCGAGTTCATCAAAATAGATGTTGAACCAATTGCACCTGCATTTAAGAAAATGATTTTTGCAAAATATTCTTTCGACTCTAATGTATTTTGGTCAATTACTCGAACCCCTTTTGCTTTGGCATTTTTCTCATCATATAATACCTCTGCAACAATTGCATTGTGCACCATTGTCATACGACCTGTAGCTGCAGCACATGGTAAAGTAGCAGATAGAGAAGAGAAATATCCACCATACGGACAACCTCTCATACATCTGTTACGGAATTGACAAGAGCTACGACCAATTTTGGTGTGATGTGGTTGTGGATCCGTTAAGTGTGCCACGCGACCGATTGTCACCGGACGACCCAATTTGTCTAACACCTTATTTTTGAAATGTACCTCAGGCGCTTGCATGGCCATTGCTGGTAAAAATTCAGAATCTGGTAATACATCTAATCCTTCTCTTTGTCCAGAAATACCAGCAAATTTTTCTACATAGGAATACCAAGGCGCTAAATCTTCGTAACGAATTGGCCAGTCGATAGCGATACCTTCTTTGCCATTTGCCATAAAATCTTCCTTGTTCCAACGGTAAGTTTGGCGACCCCATAACAAAGATTTTCCTCCTGTATGGTAAGCGCGGATCCAATCGAATCCACCTTTTTTCTCAATGTATGGATTTTGTTTGTCGTTTTCGAACAAATAACGGTGCTCCTCGTTGGGCGTATAACCCGTACGCATTCCAGCCCAATATTCTTCTGCTGCCATGGTAGTTGGGCGACCGCGGTGGTCAAATTCCCATGGATTTTTCATTGCTGTTTCGTAGCCTTCAATGTGCTTGATTTCACGACCACGCTCCAGTACTAAAACTTTCAAACCTTTTTCAGTTAATTCTTTGGCAGCCCAGCCACCCGAAATACCAGAACCTACCACAATGGCATCGAATGTCTGGCCTTTAATTGCATTTATATTTAAATTCATCTTATGCTGCTAATTATTGGTAAAGAAATGCTTTTTGTCCAGCCTTGTATTTAGTTGGCTCAAATTTGCCCGGAATTGGCTCATATACAAAAGAAGCTTTAACGCCTGCCTCAGAAGTATAATATCCTAAAAGAGTTAATTCTTTTATCAAGCGCCAGAATGGTACGCCCTGAGTGCCTTCCAAAACTTCTTTATCAACGTTATCGCCAACTTTAACTTGGGAAGCCTTGTAAGATTTCATTAATTCTGCTGTATCCGCTTCCAATAATTTTAAAAGGGAAACTTGTGCTTTTGCATCTAATCCTAAAAATCCAGCTTTTTCCAAATTTTTAACTCCTGTCATAAAGCTTTTTTGTTCTGGTGCTTTGTAACAATCGTTAATCATTTTTTCAATGAATGCTGGAACGCCTGCATCTATAGCACCCGCTGTGGTAGTTTTTGGAATGATGTGCTCCGCTACAGCTGCGATAATTTTGCTTTGCGCTTCTGTCAGACTCAAAGCTGCTGCATTGAATGGATTAGAGGTTGAATTCTGTGACCTCTCCATCGCAAACAATGTAGGTGCGGTAAAAGCCCCGCCCAACATCATAGCAATACGCGAGACTGCCTCTCTTCTATTTACCATAATAAAAATATTAAAATTGTTAAGTAATTTTCTAGAACCTCAAATTTACAAGATTTTCGCAGGAATAAAATTATTTTTAGGCGATTTTGTACTCTATGCCTATTTCATCTGCAATCTTTTTTAAAATTTCCTCGGAACTAGCCTCTTTGGAAAAACGTATGGGTTCTCTAAACTCCACTTGAAGCGTGGTGTTGCGTTTTTTTAGCAGTAATCCCTTTTTATCAAAGGCTCTTCTAAATCCATTGATTCGAACAGGAACCACGATGGGATTTTCACTGGTAATTAAATGGGATGTGCCTTTACGAATTGGGGCAAACGCTTTAGTTGTGCCTTGTGGAAATGAAATAACCCAACCGCATTGAAGGCCCTGTTTGATTTTTTTGATAGCTCCAACATCTACTCCACGTGCAACGTCTTGTCCAGCGGCCCGCCAAGATCGATTTACCAAAATAGCCCCTGCTTGTGCAAATAACTTAGGCAGGATTCCATCGTTTTTCATTGTTTCAGTGGCAGCCACGTAAAACAAGTTAGAACGTGGGGCTAATAAGTAAATTGGAAATTTAATCGTATTTCTGAACCCCCATTTTACGGAAAAGAAAATGTGGTACAGGCAAATCACATCCATGAAATACGTTTGGTGATTGGGAAGAAAAAGGACATTATTTTCGGGTAAATCCTCTAAATATTCCGTCCCGGTGATTTCCATTTTATTATAAAATCTAAGTCGATTATAGGTTATTGCACCCATAATACCCATTACAATCCGCTTAAACAAAATTGGATTTCCAAATGGATCCCGCTCACCAATACCGAGGGTGTCCATAAATTGAAATAATTTTGTAAGCTTTGACTTCATATCAAAATCCTCCTTGTTTTGATTTTGTTTTGGGTTTTGGTGTTTCTTTAGGCTTCTCTACCTGTTTTTTTGTTTTTTGGCTAGGTGTAACCTTCCGATAATAAGAGGTAAATCTCTTCAAAAAGGCATCTTTTTCGTCAGCAGCGGCTTCTACAATTCTGATTTGCCCTTTATCTTTTTTACCATTCTTCACTAAATCACGAACCACTCCTAAGAAAGCGTTGTCGGAAGAATAAACTCCCAATTCTCCCTCAAAATACGCAAAAAAATACCACAAATCTTCAGAAATTTCCCAATATCCGTAAAACTCTTCTTTATTTGGCTTTTTTATGACTTCCATAAAGCCCTTGATTTGGCTATTAATATCCACGTTTCCAACATTCACGATGGAAATGGGGCCGCTTGAATAAAATGCAGAAGTGTTAGGTAGCCAAGACCAATCTACTCGAGAAAAATTTATAGTTTTTCCAAATTCAGGATTCACCAGATGCAAGGGTACATGATCTTTGTCCATTTTGAGCATAGTAGCTTCTGGTATTTTTTGGTCTAAAATAAGTTGAGCCCTGCGTAAATAGTCGTCTCTTTGTTCGGGTTCATCGGAGGAGTTTTCAGAAGGGCCTTCGTCTAAGAAGTGTTTCACAATTTTTTCCCCCATATTTTTCAATAATTCTGGCGCAAATGGAAATTGCAAACTCAGCCATGTGTTAAGTCGGGGTAAAAGGGTGTCGGTTGACATGACCAAATTACCAGCTGCTTTCAACAATTTATTCCCTTCAAAAAAATGAATTGGGCCATACGCATTAAACTGCCGTTCCTTGAAAAGCAATTCTGTTTTACTTTGCTTGCCTTCAATGACAAATCGGTCCTTTTCTTCGGTTACTGAGCCTTCGGCAGAAAAGACAATAGGATCTTGGTCATCTGATTGGGGGCCTAAAAAAGTAGGGTATAATTTATTTTGTTCGTTGATAAAAATTCCGGCAGTTACCGGTCTTCCATTTTCATCGTTCAAAGATTCATTGAGTTGAAGTTTAGGCGCTTCTCCAGGTTTTGGTTCAAAAGGAATCCAGCCCGTACGAAGTCCGGATAAGCCTAAATTGGGACGAACAAAGCCTTTGAATTGAATAAACTCTTTGTTGGATTCTAACAAAACATCGCCTTTAAACCATTGATGGGGCGTAATGGATAAATTATTTTTTTCACCAAAATGTGCTTCTGCTTTTACAAAACTTTCATCCGTTGATTTGGCGCCTGGTACAAACTCAAATTGTTTGAAGCGAATCAAAATGGAGTCTCCTGAACTTCTTGGAAGAAGGTAGTCTCCTTCTCCTCTGAAATAATTTTCATTTGCATCTATTACTTGCAAATTGTTTAAAATATGACGCTCATTTTTAGCATCTAAAACAGCTTTTGCATTTTGAAAAGGCTTAAATTTTCTGTCTTTTTGTATACCAAATTGGCCTTTAAATGGATAAATCAAACTGGGTCCAATGGATACATTTTCCACTCCTCCCAATTGTAAAAATTCAAGTTTCAGGTCATAATCGGCAGATTTTGCCGTAATTGTTCCCTTGCCTGTTGATGAGCCCTGTAGATTTGAAATGGATAAAGAATCTGAAATCTGTGTGCTGTCTGATTCCCATGCGCTGAGAACGAATCCCTTTTTGTTGGATAATTTAAAGTGTCGATTTTCAATATCCCAGGTCGCTTCCAAACCATTACTTTGGTATCCGATAAATGGAAAAACAATTTGAGCTTCATCACTTGAATTTTTAGGTGCACGAAAATTAATCTTCTTTTGTTTGAGGTCAGATTCGGCAGCAATTTCTGGGGAGTAAATAGCCGGTTTAAATTGCTTCAAATTTTTTCCAATTCTCAATTTAGCGTTTGAGGTTTTCCAATTGTTTGCATAAAATTCAAAGCTATCAGAAATAAAATAGCCTTCCTGCTGTATCAATTCTCCTTGTCCAAATACATTTTTTTGATGTATTTTAAGCGTTCCATTTAATTCTGCAACATTGTTATACAATTTAAAATTGTTTTTGATAGGCTGAATAATCAACGAATCCGTTGATTTTTCCCAATACAAATTATGACTTAAAAAACTTGCTTGTGGTAAATAATTATAGGGAGCTATTGATGTTATTTTACCCGATATTCCTTTTGAATTGAGAGAATCGGGGTAAAAAAATACATCTTTTGAGTCGGAAGAGATTCCCAATAATTGCAATTGACCAGGGCCATGAAGTCCCGATTTTTCCATAGCAAGCTTGCCCGTGTTTTGGAACTTTCCTTTTTTTGCATAAATATCTAAGGACAATTTAGACCGGTATTGAAATCCCAAAGAAAGGTCTTCCATATATTCCAAGTTAGTCTTTAAGGGTGGGAAGATTCCGTCTGAAATAAATGCCCCTTCAAAAGTTATTTCCTTATTTAAAAGACTGTCCAGCTGAATGGATGGCACCTGAAAATAGTTTTTAGTGGAATACACGCCATTTGCCCTCCAATCTTCATTGAAGTAGGCGGTTACTCCTTTGGGAATAATTAATTTGGGGAATGCTTTATTCGCAATACGCCCCGATTTGTTGTTGGGAGGACTCAGCAAAATGCTTCCAGATTCGTATTTCAATTCTGACCCGACTTCCTTGTTTGATAGGCTCCCGTCTTTTTTGAGGGGGAAGAAGGTTATGGAGTCAATTTTATCAAAATTGATAGTAAATTTGCTGAAATCAAATCTAAAATCGGGTCCTCTGAATCGATAATTACCAATTTTCACTTCCCCGTCCAGGTCAAAATCTCTGCCTTTGGTAAATACTAATTGCTTATTTTGGGGTCTAAACGCGGCGTGAAGGGAATCTGAAACCATGATTTCGTTTACTCCATTAACCGCCAATTGCTTGTTTTGAAGGTTGATTGACATATTTGGCGCGCGTCCAACTATTTCGCCATCCGAAGCCACAAAAAATTGGTCAAAATCCTTTTTTTCATACACTACTTGTGCATAATGAAGGCCGGCACGAGTAAAGGAAAGTAGATCTCCCGGGTTTTCAATAGTGATAAATCCGGCTTGTCTAAATTGATAAAAGCCCGATTTTAAATCCGCTTCTTGTTTGTTGAATTTATAGGCAATATCTCCCAAATAAGCCGATGAAATCTTTTTTTCTTTGAAATAATTATATAAAATTCTAAGCGGATCGTAGGTTAAAACTCCTAAGGTATTTCGTAAGCGATTGGGCTCAAAAAAATCATAAGATTCAACCCAAGCCGGAACTTCCCCTTTGGCGGCCACTCGAAAAAAATCGATACGATGAAGTGGGGGAGAAAGAATGGCTAAATCTGCTGAAAGTCGAAGTTGATGAAAAGAGTCTTCAAAAAATAGTTTTTCGGCAGCAAGTCCAGGCAGTTTTTGCACATGAAAAGTTTCTGATTTTGCTTGCCAATTCATTTTTACTCGTTCATGCGAAATGGAATCTTTTGAAGAAATATAAGACGAGAAAATTCCTTCCGGAATTTGTACCGATTCGTCGGGCAAAATCCAAAGAACATCTGCTAAAGCTCTAGCCATTAGGCTGTCTTTTTGAAAGATTTCAAGTTTTGCTTTGTGGTGCAAATCGCCCAACAAGCCTCTTTTTTCATTTGAAATCCAAAGGCGACCATTTGCCTTCCAAAATTGACTTACAAGGGCCTTAGGCAAATCCTCTTCCGCTTTAAAGTCGAAAGAAAAATACTTTTGTCCCGCTTTTTTCTTGATTTGTATAAAGCCTTCGCCTTTAATGGCTAAGTCTTTTTCTTTCCAAATACTGGTTTTTGAAAGAATTTGTCCTGATTTTGGTAGAATTGAAAAATTGCCTACCTGCCATTGCCCCGCTGGAATTCCCATTTTCTCTCCAGCAATTAGCGTATTGATTCCTTTTCCAAATCTATTCTTAATATCCCAATAAAACATATCTGCGTTTAAACGAAGCGTATCTTTTTGAGAAGTAAAAGTTATTTCTGGGGCGTTAAAGCTAATTAAAGGTCCGGATTGAGATTTTGGTTTGTTATCCGTTGTTGAGTCTGGATCAATGCTTGCCCAGGAAAAAACAATATCACCTTTTATTCCTAGGCCTACCGATCCTAAGTCGGTAAAAAAGTTGTTGTATTGCCAAGATTCAACCTGTTTAGCAAATTCGAGTGCAGTTTTTGGGTCCTTTGCTTCTAATAATTTATTCCAAACTTGGATGAAGCCCTTTCTAGATTTTTCTGAATTTTCAAATTGTATGAAACTTCTAACAAAAAAATAGGCCAGTTCTCCTGATTTAAAGCCTTTTGAGGGCATGTTTTTCAGAATTTGATCATATTCGGCTAATTCCTCAGAAGAAATTTTAGGGTTTTTGTGAAATGCCAACCACCTATCTCCTACCAAAAATGCATCACGAAATCGTGATTCCATGATCCAATTTTTTACTTCTTGCGGAAATTTATCAGGTGTTGAAAAGACCTGAGCACTTGTACTAATTGCACAAAAAATAAAAAATACTCCAAAAAGAATTCGTTTGATAATAGGCATTTGAAAAGCTATCGGACTATTCGGGTAAAAATACATAAAAATTTAAGATATTTGAGGTAAATATTCAATTATGCATAACGTATTAAGCGACTTCAAACATATAAAGGCCTTTGTTTTTGATATAGACGGAGTAATGACAAACGGACAGGTTCATGTCTTAGAAACGGGAGAACATTTCCGAACATTTTATATTCGTGATGGTTATGCAATTGAAAAAGCCAGAGAGGCAAATTATGAAATGTGTGTCATAACTGGTGGTGGGCATGCGGGAGTTAAGAAGCGCTTAGAAAACTTGAAATTTCAACATATATATTTCGGATTGGGGGGAAAAGATAAATTAGAAACCTATTTGGAGTGGTTGGAAAAAGTTGGATTAGACGAAAAGGAAGTACTTTATATGGGCGACGATGTGCCCGATTTAAAGATATTATCGAGACCAAATTTGTTGAGTACCTGTCCTGCCGATGCGATTCCAGAAATACAATCTGTTGTAAAATATGTATCTACATACAATGGAGGAGAAGGTGCTGTTCGAGATGTAATTGAAAAAGTAATGAAACTTCAAGGCCGTTGGCCACAATAATATGCCTGTAATTTTACCTGTTTTAGGGATTTCCCCACAATTGAACGAAACTTGTTGGGTGGCACCGAATGCCACTATAGTTGGGGATGTGAAATTTGGTAATCATTGTACCATTTGGTTCAATGCTGTAGTACGTGGTGATGTGAATTCCATTGAAATTGGTGATTATTCAAACATTCAAGATGGTGCGGTTGTCCATTGTACCTACCAAAAAACTAAAACAATAATTGGTAAGCACGTTTCTATTGCCCATAATGCGATAGTTCATGGGTGCACAATTGAGGACAATGTGCTGATTGGTATGGGGGCTATTGTAATGGACAATGCCTATATAGAAAGTGGAAGTATTATTGCAGCAGGAGCAATTGTTACGCAGGGAACACGAGTTAAATCAGGTTCTATTTATGCAGGAAATCCGGCAAAGTTTTTAAAGGAAGTAAGTCCTGAAGCGGCAGAAGTATTCCAAAGAACTTCCATGAACTATGTTAAATATGCTGAATGGTTTAAAAATCCTTAGATTTTAACATTATCTACCCAATCAATAAATCGTCTAAAAGGCAAGGTCAAATATTTTCTAACACGTTTGTAACGCTTAATGGTTTGTGGAACCTCTGGTTTTATGTAAAAGCAAGGGTATTTTTTATAGGTTTCTTGTCCGTTTTTAATTAATGTTTGTGCGTAAAAATCAAAAATTGAGGCCACATCAGATTTTTCAAAGAAAGTATATCTGTTTTGATATTTTGATATTTCAGTTGGGTTACTCGGTTCGTAGCCTGAAAAATGGAAAAAGATTAATGGGTATTTTTCGTTAACAAAATATCCATTTTCGGTTTCGCTAAGGGATCTTTCGTGAATGTTCCAATAAGCCATATTTAAGCCTTTGTGGCGCGAAACAAACACATCTTCGTAATAAATTGGCGCAAAATTTACCCAATTTTGATCTACAAACATTCCGTTTTCTAAATCGATATAGCAGTGATCATACAATCTTTCTGCCCACCATTGAAGAAAAGTTTCTGTAGTTTTGCTTCTTTTTGTTCCGATAAATCCCAAATTATACATACCTGTATTTAAAAGGTCTCTTTCTTGGGGGCGACACTCGTCGGGGAAGGGGCTTAAAATATGTGGCGTAAGGAACAAGGAATTATTGCCCAGACCTTTTTCAATTTCAGTTAGTGGTTGAAAAACGATTATATCTGGGTCGAAATAATGTAAAATTTCTACTTCAGGATAATTTTTGTAGATATATTGAAGATAAAATGGTTTTACGGCTGTATTCAATTCGGTAATATTGTACCGATCACACATATCTTCAAAATCAGGAATGCCGATTTGGTGTAATTCTAGGATGGTATAATTGGGTAAATCAGAACTAGGAATATCTGATTTATCCAACCTGTCCACCAAACCAATAACAAACGAATAGTCGGGATTATGTTCCAATAATGATTCTCCAAGCGAATTTGCTTGGGCCAAATAATTTATGGAACAAATAGTTAAAACGACCTTCTTTTGCATAGGAATGAATAAGGCTGCAAGTTCGGGAATTTTATTGGAAAAGGGAAATAATTAAGCTACCTCCCCCTGCCCCCTCCTTTGGAAGGAGGGGGTGGCGCAAAGCGCCAGGGGCGGTTATTTCAAACTACCATAAATAATATTCTCAATCTTACTTGCCAATTCCCCATGCGAATTGGGTGTATGTTGGGTCATGATGAGAACAATCATATTTTCTTTGGGATCTGCCCAGTAGGTAGTGCCATAATAACCTCCCCAAGAAAAACTACCCTTACTTCTCATTTTTAAATTAGCCGTTTTTTCGCCAACCAATTGAAATCCAAGAGCGAAATTGTCATCACCCATAAGTCCTGGTGCTAATTGTGGACTAACCATCAGTTCTGCTGTTCTTCTTCCTATGATTTGTTTGCCATTGTAAAGGCCTTTGTTCAAGAGCATTTGCAAGAAAATTGCATAATCGTATGCAGTCGAAACCAAGCCTGCCCCTCCAGAAAAATAGGTTTTTTTCTGAAGTGGATAATTTGGATTGATATTTCTAAAAGTTGGTGACCAAGGAATGACGGTATGATTTTCGTCTTCGGTATAAACTGAGGCCATACGGGAACCTTTTTCTGCAGGAAGATTAAAATACGTGTCCTTCATTCCCAATGGCTCAAAAATGTGTTGATGAAAATATTGTTCGAGGGTTTGTCCTGAAATAATTTCAACCAAGCATCCTAACAAATCGGTATTTAGACCATAGGTAAACTTTTCTCCAGGTTGATGTGCCAAAGGAAGCTTTCCCATTGCTTTCATTTTGGTTAAAAGGGATTCTTTAAATTCCCCTAATCCAGATGGAATTTTGGCCTTTGCATAAATGGCTTTCATGTTGTTGGAGCCAATGTCGGCATAATCGATTCCTGATGTATGCGTCAATAAATCCCGGAAAGTGATTTCTCTTTTGGCAGGGATTGTGGTATAGGAAGAGTCTGCTGGATTGAAATCTTTTACAACTGTCGGATTTTTAAATTCCGGAATAAAAAAGGAAATCTTCTGATCTAGGCTCAACTTCCCTTGTTCAAACAATTGCATTATTGCTAAGGAAGTTATTGCCTTTGATTGACTCATGATGCGATAAATTGCATTTGCCTCCATAGGTTTATTCGTGGCAGCATCTGCTTTTCCGAATCCTTTATAATAGACCACCTGATTATCTTTTACAATAATTACGGAACTCCCCACCAACCATTTATTATCTAAATAAGGTTTAATTTCTGACTCGATATGGTTTAAATGATCGTATCGAATGTGTGGGTTATTGGATATGATGTTTGGAGATAGAGTCTGTCCGAACAGTGAAATGGACAGCAGAAATAAAAATCCGGTTTTAAAAAGTTTCATAAAATGGATAGTTTATAGATTTATTTACCCTTCCAATTTACAACATTATTTTTAATGTATGCATTTACCCGTTCAATTCCAGTATATTGAAAAATAATCCGGTCGTGGTAATTACGTTGCCATAATTTGTTTTGGAATTGTGGCCAACCCAATGTTTTAACACCATGAATATATTTTACCGTTGTAATCGATTTAAACGCATCAATTATTAATCCCACGGTCACCCCAGGGGCAACCCTTGTGGTTACCCCATTTGTGGTTGCCCCATTTGTGGTTGCCCCATTTGTGGTTGCCCCATTTGTGGTTACCCCCCCATTTTTAACACCCATATTTTCGGTATTTGATTTTGGGGCAACCACATCATTGGTATTTGATTTTGGGGCAACCACAAGGGTTGCCCCTGAGGTGGCGGGAACGATTTCCAATAATGCGTGAAAATGATTTGGCATGACGACGAATTCGTGCAATCGGATATTTTTAAACCGATTGGTTAATTCTAACCATTCTGCACTAACCATTTCACCTGCAGGGTTTAATTTACAATTGTATTTGTTTCCCAACAGAAATCTTCTGTTTTTGATACATATCGTAATAAAATAAAAACCAGGTTTTGAATAATCGTGTCCCTTAGTTCGAATTGAATGCCGATTGTGGACGGCAGGATTATACTTTGACATATTGAAATAATTAGCGGTTAAAATCTTTAAACGAGATTTCCCGTAAATATTTCATCAAGAAAATGATAATTTTCCCTGTAAAACAAAAAATCCGTTAATTGCTTAACGGATTCATGTCGATTGTTGTACCTGGGGCGGGAATCGAACCCGCACGAGCGTTTCGGCTCACAGGATTTTAAGTCCTGCGTGTCTACCAGTTCCACCACCCAGGCAGCCCTGAAATTTAAAAGCACCGAATGGTGCCTTCAAATGGAGCGAAAGACGGGGTTCGAACCCGCGACCTCGACCTTGGCAAGGTAGCGCTCTACCAGCTGAGCTACTTTCGCATTTGGGAGTACAAAAGTAAAACAGATTCTTCTTTTATGCAAGTCGTTTTTGAAAAAATCCTGAAATATTTCTCTATTTTTGTTTTTCGGAAACAATCCTAACAATGCATAAATTAGATCAGACAGACTTAAAACTATTGGAAATACTGCAGGAAAACGCAAAAATCACCAATGCTCAACTATCCAAAGAAATTGGCCTTTCGCCAGCTCCAACCTTAGAAAGGGTGAAAAAATTAGAAAGTTTGGGGATTATTGAAAGCTATCATGCAAAAATAAATAGAGATAAAGTTGGTTTAGGCGTTACTACTTTTGTAACCGTAACCCTGACTGGTCATAAAAAACAAGTAACCGAATCTTTTGTAAAACAAATCAACCAAATTCCTGAGGTCATTGAGTGTCATTACGTAACAGGGAATGGGGATTTTGTATTGAAAATCATTTCAAAAGATATCGCCTCATACCAGAAATTGATGCTTGAAAAAATAAATGAAATTGAGGAGGTTTCTGGAACTTCAACGATGGTGATTTTATCAACTTTTAAAGAAAGTCCAGTTCTTCCAATATAAAAGGTGCCTTCGAGAGCCTCAGGCACCTTTTGGGTGTTATTTGACTTTCATGACTCCATTCATGATTCTCCAGTGACCCGGGAAGGTACAAACGAATGGATAATCTCCTGGGGTATTTGGTGCTTTGAAGCGGAGCTTTACACGGCCATCTGGATCAACCAGCGGCGTATAAGCAATGATTTCAGGAATATTTGGCACATAGTTTTTAGCTACGGCGTCTGCTGCTGTAATCATTTTATCAGCCGCTGCGCCTATTTTTTCCATGCTACCGATTTGTCCAATTACTAAATTATGTTGCATGGCATCTACGTTTTCTAAAACCAATTCGACGGTAACTCCAGCCGGAACTTCAAACGTTTTTTGATCAAACTTCATCTCTTCTTTTACTGTTTTGATGAAAATTTTCACCACAGGTCCTTGCTCTTGATTTGGCAAATCGACCTTCCAAAGTTCTGCTAAACGGTTAAGATAGGCCTCTTGTCCCGGTTCAACCTGTTTGGCTAACGAAACCACAAAAGCCTTTTGATTAGCGTCTAAATTTGCCTCTTTTTTGCTATTCCAAGCATTTGCTAAACCTTTTAAGGCTCCCATCATTCCAACTGAACCTGGATCTTTCATCTCTTGCAATATCCCTGCAATTTCAGCTCCAGACCAGGCATTGGCTGCCCCTCTAAACATTTTTTCAGTGATATATGCATCTAAATTTAGACCTGCATTTACCATCAAGTTTTTGCGGAACTGGTTATTATTTCTGTTACTTTCTTTCAAAATAGCCGCACGGTCAATTGAAATTGCCATCACATAATTGCCTGGTTGCTCGGCCGTCCAGCCAAAATTGCCCGTCCACGGACCATTCGTGTTTTTGGTAACAATTCCCGATTGTCCCGGTAAAATACCGTCTGTAAAGGTGTAAGACTCCATTTCAATTTTTGAGCCTTGTCCTTCAATAGTTAGGGATAATGGTAAAACTGTTCCTTTTTCAAGGGCAACATTTCCACGATTCTTAACCTTTATTACAAAACTTGAACCTTCTCGCAATTTGAAAACTCCTGATTTGATGATTACATCTTCAACCACTAAATCTAGGCCATTTTCTTGTCCATCTACACTTGGATTTTTAACCTCTTTCGCTTCTTTTTCTGCAGCTAATTTTGCTTTCTCTTGGCCTTTTGCCTTCATCCATTTAATGATGTTTTCCTTACCTCTCGACATCTCATAGGCTGCCAAGGCATCCGGAATCCAGCGGTCTGCATTGAATTGCTCAGCTTTTATTTTTGCTGCAACCGCTTGATCAGCTTTATCATTTGAAGGCATTTCGCTCAAGGCTAATATTGCATTCAATTGAACCAAGGTATCTTTGTCGTTCAATAATTTTGCCTCCAATATTGCCTTAGACCAAGCTAAATTTCTTGGTAAAACTTGTACTGCATTTTTACGAACTGCCGCACTTGGGTGTTTCAAGGCGCCTTTCAAGGTTGCCTCAACAGATTTGTTTTCCAAGGCATTCAACCCTTGCAAAACGTGTAAAGCATGAATTGCCCCCGGGTTGATTCCGATACCATCCACGGATTTGTTTTGAATCAAGTTCAATAATGCTGGAACAATATCTTGTTTGCCTCTTTCAACCAACAATCGTTGAGCGGTTAAACGCCAGAACAAATTGTTATTAGAAAGGGCTGCCAAATTTGCTTTCACATTGTCCTTTGAAAGACTGATTGGTGAATATTTAGGTGCTTGATTCCAACCAACGCGATAAATTCTACCGTGTGTATAGTCTCTTAGATTAGTTTCGTATGCATTTCCGGTACCATTGACAAATCCACGAGGAACGGGATTGTGCTGAATGATGTAGCTATACCAATCTGCCACCCAAACGGCTCCGTCTGGACCCACTTGTGCAAATACTGGCGAGAACCACTCATCTGCACCCGCCATTAAATTGAAGCCTTCTTTGTCCATATAATCAGAACCCGTTTTCACCATGTTGTTTTGGTGAACGATGTGTCCGGTAGGCTCTGTAACAAAGGCAATTTTATTCCAATAATTTTTTGGGAAAGAACGAGCTGAATAAAAATTATGTCCAGATGCTGCAGTAAATCCACCAAAAACGTCCACCTGACGAACTTTAGAAGTTATTGGGCGAATATCCTTGTGAGTATCTGTATTTTTGGAACCGTTCAAACTAAAAGGGGCCTGCCAAATATTTCTGTGTGGGATTGGCATATACCAGCCATGAGAGTTGTTGGCAGTTGAGCCAAAAATATCTCCTTCCTCATTTATATCAAATCCCCAAGTATTGTTTGATGTTTGGGTAAGGTGCTCCATTTTAGACCCGTCGGGTTTGAATCGGAAAAAAGCTTGGGCAAAATTTAAAGAATCTGCTCCTACTTTTCCTTTGAAGCCTGAATAGCCAATACATGCATAAATCCAGTTATCGAATCCATAATGTAAATTAGAAGGTCCAGCGTGGGTATCTCCTGTACCAAAACCAGTAAATAAAACCTTTCGTTCATCAGCAACATCGTCTCCATTGGTATCTTTCAAAAATACCATGTCAGGAGCTTGCGAAACTAATAGTCCCCCATTGGCAAACACCATTCCGGTTGGGATACTAAGGCCTTCGGCCCATTTGGTAAATTTATCTGCTTTCCCATCGTTGTTAGTGTCTTCGCAAAGTAGGATATAATCTGAGCCTCCAGATTTTTTGCGTTCATTAGGATAGTCCTTGGTTATCAACACATATAAACGACCTTTTTCATCCCAAGCCATAGCAATTGGGTGCATTACATTGGGTTCAGAAGAGAATAATTGCAAATTGAAATCGACAGGAACTTGAATAAATTTCATGGATTCTTCGGGAGTCAAAGGCAATTGCTGTACTTGAGGCCCCAAGCGTTTTTCATAATTAGGCAACTCTGCTAAACGGTATTTTAAAGTAGGTAGGTTTAGTTTTTCTACTAATTCTCGTTTTTCCGGACCAACTGCCCAAAGAATTCCTTGTTCAATTAAATGCTGAAAAGCGGTAGTATTCCAAGTTCTTTCGTCGTGACCAAATGCAGTATAAAAAACATTTCCTTTTCCATAGGTTCGCACCCAAGTATAAGGTTCAAGGCTTTGTCCAGGCTTATCTTTTGCCTGATCTGGACCAATGATTCGAGATTGAATCACAACGTTATCAGGTTGTAAAAATTTGTGTAAATAGGTTTCATCTACTGTTTTTATTTCCTCATAATCCTTCAAAATCGGATGTTGCGGTAGGGTATTTTGTACCCGAATGGAGTCCATGGTATGTCTCCAAAACTGCCCTCCCATCATTTTAACCAATTCCTTAGAATTTCTAAAATTGAAGGAAGCACAATGGATGGCTATTAGTCCATGGCCCGAACTCACATAATCAATCAAAGCCTTTTCTTGCGGGGCGGCAATGGAGTCGTGGTTAGCAAAAAGAATTACTCCGTCAAATTTGTTTAAATAAGGAGTATTTAGCGATTTCAAAGAAGAAGAATAGGTAATATTCATTCCTTTTACGCCTAAATAAGCCTGCAATGCAGGGTAACGGTCGAATGGTTTATGATGGCCATTGTCTCCTAAGAACAAAAGCTCTAAGCGGCGCTGAGAGAAGGAGGAGAGGTAAGTAAGAAGTAAGAAGGATAAAATAAATAGTTTTTTCATAATTTAAAATTCAGGTAACTTAATAATTTCACCACCTTTCAGGGCAGATTCATGTGAAAGGATTCCCACGCAGGTCCAGTTGGCAGATTGCGGGGCATTGGGGAAAGGGTCACGATCTTCTTGTAAGGCTGATAAAAACTCATGCACTAAATGAGGATGTGAGCCACCATGTCCGCCACCTTGGGTGAAAGATAAGTGTGTATTTTCGTCTTCGTCGTAAACACCTTTTGTAGTAAATCGTTGAATTTCTTCTGGCAAATAATGGGCAAAATCTGGACAAGTAACTTTTTCGGGGATTTCCGGCTCCGGTTTTTTGGCCGTGTGTACAACGAGTTGCTCACCTTCCACCAAAGGCCATTCAACCGATTTTTTAGATCCGTAAACTTCGAAAGATTCGCGGTATTGTCGAGCTACATCAAACAAAGACCGATACACTTGAGCGCTTAAGTCTGAGTTTTTGAATTTAATATGAGCCGATTCAATCGCAAAAGGAGAATTATAATGTTGAATTAAGTCTTCTCTAATGGTTCCTGAACCAAAACAAGAAACATATTCCGCATCTAATTTCAAAAGAGCAGCCACTGGGCCCACACAGTGGGTTGCATAGTGCATTGGGGGCAAACCCGGCCAATAATCTGGCCAGCCATCCATGTCTTGTTGATGTGATGCTTTTAAAAATTGCACTTTTCCTAACTCCCCTTTTTCATATAATTCTTTCATGTAGAGGAACTCACGAGAATAGACTACAGTTTCCATCATCATGTACTTCTTATTCATCTTTCTGCTGGCCTCCACAATGGCTTTACACTCTTCTACAGAAGTTGCCATTGGAACGGTACAAGCAACGTGCTTCCCGGCCAAAAGTGCCTTTAACGTTTGTTCTGCATGTAAATGGATAGGAGAATTAATATGTACTACATCAATGTTTGGGTCTTTGATCAGTTCCTCAAAATCGGTAAAACGATGTTCTATTCCAAATGCTTCACCGATGGCATTAAGCTTTTCTTCATTGCGTTGACAGATGGCATACATGTTGGCCCAAGGGTGTTTCAGGTAGATTGGAATGAACTCCGCGCCAAAGCCAAGACCTACAATGGCCACATTGAATTTTTTCATAAACAGGTTTAAAATATTGAAAATCTAAATTATGTGTAAAATACTGATAATAAAATCTTTTTGGTCTACTTTTTTTAAAAATAGACGAATTTGAATCAATTTAAAGATTTGGTTCATAATTAAGTTTTTAATTTTGAATGTACGATTCTGTTTTCTTAATACAATTGCCCTATTCTAGGAAAAATTTACTAAGGAAAAAGATCGCAAACTAGTATCTAAATGATTTATAAATTTATCAGATTAAAGCTGACAATAGCTGTAGGGCTTTGTGTGCTTTTTGGGACGAGTCCCTCGTTTGCTCAGAGTAGTGCTTGGAAAATTGGTTTAGGAAACTCATTAACCACTTACGATTTTGTAACTACTCAAGGGGTTCAAATTAATTACCTCAAAAAAGGTTCTGGCAATGCTTATTCCATTGGCTATGAGCAGGCCTTTTTAGACACCACCAAATTTATCGGTCAAGGAACCTCCAAAGACTTATATTACTTGCAACACAAAAGTTTAGCAAAAATTCTATCCCATTTGGAGTGGAGTTCCGCACTTTTAATGAATCAATTCAATGCTGTAGGTGATGTTCAGAACACCTCATTCGATTATCAAACAAATTACTTGGGTTTGGAGCTTGGTATTGGTCCTTTTGTGAATTTAGGCAAAGGCTGGAAAGTACAGGCACAAGGCAAAGCCATGGGACAATACCTATTGCAGGGAAATCAACATGTAGGATCGGCCTATGTTGATTTGTCTCAAAATAAAGATTTTAACCAACTAAAAGTGTTTGTTGGATATGCCGGAATTTTAGAAAAAAAGATTAATAAATCCTTGAGTTTATATGTTAGTGCAGCAAATCATCAAACATTTGTTGCAACGAAACAAGGGGAAAGTAGTTTGAATTTTAAAACGCTAAACATATTGTTTGGCATAAAAATAATTGGCCTTTAAGTAGGCATACTTGTATCTAAATAAATATATCATGAAAAAGCTCGGTGTTCTAATCGTGGGGCTTCTGTTGTTGACGTTTCCTATGTTTTCTCAAACGAAAGCAATTAATTATCAGGCCGTAATAATGGATCCCAATCAAATTGAAATCCCCGGACAAAATATTGTTGGACAGCCTTTATCTAATGGGCCTGTTTGCATCAAATTCACCATCATCAATTCAGACAAAACAATTGATTATGAAGAAGTTCAATCAACACAAACCGATGAATTTGGATTGGTCAATTTAACCATAGGCTCCTCCACTGCTACCACAAGTAATGCAAAAATAACCTTGTTGGGCACAGGGACCTACAAAGATTTTAATTCAATTAAATGGGGGAAAAATAGAAAAAGTTTAAAGGTTTCAGTAAGTTTTGATAATTGTACTACGTTTAAAGTTTCTTCTGTTGAATTATTAAATTATACCCCATACGCATTGTATGCTTCAGCAGTAGATTATGAAAACGTAGACGGTGCACCAACTAATTTATCCCAATTTAAAAATGATTCAGGATTTTTAAATTCAACGGCATTGGATCCATTGAAAAAGGATATAACTCAAACTCAAACTGCGATTACAGATTTATCCAACAAAACAAATGGCAAGTTTTCATTGGTGGACAGTACCCTTTCTACTTATGACAATCGAATCACTTCAAACTCAAAATCCATTGCACAAACCAATACCGTGTTGAATCAACAGGTTGGAGGATTGCAGCAACAAATTACTACAACCAACACTACCATCAACCAATTGAGCGGGACGTATGAGGTAACATCAAACAAAAGAAATGCAAGTGATTTAGGGGCAGGTTCTCCTTCTTCAGAGTTTTATCCAACCCAATTAGCGGTAAAAACCTATGTTGACCAAACGGTTCAAGATGCCGTTGCATCAGGGGCACCAGATGCTACTACATTGGCAAAAGGAAAGGTAAAATTGTCGGGAGACTTAGCAGGAACGGCAGATGCACCTACGGTTCCGGGCTTGGCAAATAAAGAAAATACAAGCAATAAATCAACGAGTATTACTACAGATGGAAGTTCAAATACTAAATATCCGAGTGCTAAAGCGGTAAAAGATTATGTGGATGCTTCTGTTTCGGGAGTAGCTTTTCAAACCAATTTAGATGCTAAGGCAGATAAGAATTCGCCCGTATTTACAGGAACTCCTTCAATGCCTACGGGTACAACGGGAGTAACGCAAAGCAATACCGATAATTCTACTAAACTGGCTACCACCGCGTTTGTACAGAATGCTATAAGCGCAGGAGTTATTGATGCGACTACAAGCGACAAAGGAAAAATCAAATTAGCGGGAGATTTAGGTGGAACGGCGGATGCACCCACTGTACCGGGATTAGCCAGCAAAGCTCCTTTGGCTTCTCCGGCATTAACGGGTACTCCTACGGCACCAACTGCTACAGCAGGAACGAATGATACACAAATTGCAACAACTGCATTTGTTACCGCGGCTATGACCAATGCCTCTGTTGCAGACGCAACCACATTGGCAAAAGGAAAAATTCAATTAGCCGGTGATTTGGGAGGTACTGCTGCTTTGCCGACGGTACCAGGCTTAGCCAATAAAGAAAATACAATTACAGCAGGTTCAACTGCTCAATATTACAGAGGAGATAAATCGTGGCAAACCTTAGATAAGTCAGCTGTAGGCTTAGCCAATGTAGATAATACTTCAGATGCGAGTAAGCCTGTTTCAACGGCTACGCAAACCGCATTGGATTTAAAAGCGCCATTAGCATCAGCGGCTTTAACGGGAACTCCAACTGCACCAACGGCAACGGCAGGAACGAATACAACACAAATAGCAACAACGGCCTTTGTGGTAGCAGCTATGACAAACGCCTCGGTAGCAGATGCAACAACGTCTGATAAAGGTAAAATTCAATTAGCGGGTGATTTGGGGGGAACAGGTACAACTGCAGCAGCTCCTGTGATTTCAGACAATGCCATTACTTCATCAAAAATAGCCCCTTCTGCAATTACAAATGCTAAAATTGCGGATGGTAGCATAACTACTACCAAAATTGCTGATGCAAATGTTTCCACGGCAAAATTAGCAGACGGAAGTGTTACCACAGCAAAAATTGATGCTGCCGCAATAACCAATGCAAAAATTGGTGAAACGATTTCCATTGCTAATGGAGGAACTGGAGCAACCACACAAACTGCTGCATTTGATGCCCTTTCCCCTATGACTACCTCGGGAGATATTATTTATGGTGGGACAAGTGGAACAGGAACTAGATTAGGAAAAGGAACAGATGGACAAGTATTGACCTTAGCCAGTGGCGTTCCATCTTGGGGTACCCCAGCTTCTACAGGTGTTACCTCTGTAAATGGACTTTCGGGTGGAACTCAGACATTTGCAACAGGGACCTCTGGAACAGATTTTAATATTTCAAGTTCAAGCACTACACATACATTTAATATCCCCGATGCTAGTGCTACTGCAAGAGGCTTAGTAACTACTGGGACGCAGACCTTTGCAGGGGCGAAGACGTTTAGTTCAACGATAAACAAAGTAACAATTACAGCACCAACCAGTAGTGCAACATTAACAATTGTAGATGGTAAAACATTAACTGCTTCAGATGATGCGACTGTTTCGGGTACCAACACTGGTGACCAAATAATCACATTAACGGGTGATGTAACCGGTTCTGGCACGGGAAGTTTTGCAACAACAATTGGTGCGGGAAAGGTTACAAGTTCTATGCTTGCAGCAAATGCCATCGTAGAAGTATCAGATGAATTTACTGCAACAGCTGCCCAAGCAAGTTTTACCATAAGTCATGCAAAAGGTACAAATAGAATAATCAAAATGTACATAAATGGAATTCGTATAAGCAATACAGCTTATAGTGATTCTGGAACAACATTGACATACACAAGTGCTAACAATGGCGGTTATACCATTGTTGCTGGCGATAGAATTCAGTTTGATTATTCTTATTAATGCTTATGAAAAATTTATTTTTAATCTTTGGATTTATTATATGTCAAATTGCTTTTTGTGTTCCCACAAACGCACAAGTTAATTTAAAAAATGGGTTAACAATTGATGTTTATAATAAATATTCTAAGGTTATCGACTTCATTCAACAAAACGTTGATTTTAATTCCGATTCATTAAGTTTCTTTCTGGCCCCAAACAATTCACTAGAAATTGTTGATCAAGCCTTCTTGGATAATCATACAGTAAGAGGTCTTTTTTCAATAGATTTTTACAAAAATCACACATTTGAAAATATGCAAGAAAATAAAATTGTTTTTAAATCTGGGAGATTAAGATTTTATTCTAAAAATGAGGATCATATTTTGATTTCAAATGATTTTGATCCTCAAAAAATTACAAAAGAGGTAAATATGATTAAAAGTTATAAAATTAACAATAACACAATTCTTAATTTATTAGAAGATACCATTAAATAATTTAAATATTATTTATGAAAAAAATTTTTGCTTTTTTAATCCTTTGGTCACCAATATTATTGGCCCAACATACTTGCCCTACAAATTTATCATTTGATGCAAACAATCTTTCATTTTGGGAGTTTAAAAGTGGTACTTATACTGGGAATTATTTGGGCTCCTATTCCGCTACAATTAATCCTATTCCTTCAAAAATTTCAACAGTTAAAACTGCAAATGATTTTCGAGGGAATAATACATTAACAATTTTTAATGCGAGGGCAGACGGTGGATTTGATTATGACGAAAAAGTTACAACCATTCCAAAGGTACCTGTCATAAACGGGTATAAATATGATTACAGTGTAAGGCTGGGCAGTTCTTCAACCGGTGGTTCTGCCGACAAATTAACCTTTCGACTTTCCGTACCACAGAGCGTTTCAACCTACAATATTACCTATGCCTATTCTGCAATTTTACAAGATGTTGCCCATTCTGCCTCTCAACAACCTGCTTTCGTTGCAACTGTTACAGATGTTACAACAGGAACCAAAATCAATTGTGCCTCAAAAGATTATTACTCAAATTCTGGAATGCCAATCATGAATGGTGCACGTTATGAGCCATGGAGAGAAGTTTCATTCGATTTATCACAATATGCAGGTAAAACTATTGAATTAAAATTTGAAGCCTTTGATTGCTCCCCTTCTGGACATTATGGTTATGCATATTTGGCTTTTAGAAATGATGGATGCGGAACTGGTACGATTTCAGGAAATGATATTCTTTGTAATAACGGAGGAACTCAAACCTACTCAACACCAATGGTAGATGGCGCAACTTTTGCATGGACCTTACCTTATGGTTGGACTGGTTCGTCCTCAGCCAATTCCATTACTGTTAATCCAAATGGAAATCCAGGAGGAAATATAACTGTTACACCATCACAATCTTGTGGAAATATCACTACAAGAAGTTTATCCATTTCAACAGTTAACTCAGTCCCTGCTGCTCCAAGTTCAATTACAGGATCTACAACAGTTTGCTCCAATAGTACAAATTTAACTTATTCAGTACCAGAGGTGGCTAATGCCTCATCTTACAATTGGAGTTATCCTACAGGATGGACAATCGTTTCGGGATTAAACACAAACCAAATTACATTTAATGCAAATAATACTTCTGGAAATATTTCTGTTAATGCTGTAAATTTGTGTGGAAATAGTTCTGCAAGTTCCACTAGCATCTCAATTGTTGCAAATGCGTTGAGTGTTGCAGGCAGTATTACAGGTGCCCCTGGAAGTACACAATGTTCTGGAACAAGTACCACATTAAATTCGGTTAGTAATACAGGAAATATTACTCGTTGGCTTTCTTCTGATGACGGTGGCATTAATTGGAGTGATTTAGCAAATACCTCAAGCTCTTTGACCATTACTCCTACAACTTCAACATTTTATAAAACTGAAGTCCAAAATGGTGTTTGTTCTGCTGTGCAAAGTACGCCTGTATTAGTTAATGTATATAGTCCCACACAAATTGTAGTTCAACCAACAAGTATAAACACTTGTGCCGGTTCTGCCAAAACCTATTCCGTATCTGCTATTGGGGAAGGAACATTAAGTTATATATGGCAAGTATCGTCTGATGCGAACACTTGGGCTGATGCCTCCAATGCAACCTATTATAGCAATTACAATACCTCTACCCTGACAGTAAATGCCGCTAGGGTTACATCCAATACTAATTTATATTATAAATGCAATATAACTTCAAGTACAGGGTGTTCCTCTATTACAACTGATAATGCAAATTTAGTAGTCAGCACTTCCGCCACCCCTTCTATTACCAATCAACCAGAAGATAAAACTGTTTGTTCGGGCTCTGTTGCAAATATAAACGTTGTTGCTTCTGGACCAAGTTTATCCTACCAATGGCAGTCTGCAGCTAATTTGGGTGGTTCCTATGCAAATATTGCTGGAAAAACTACTTCAACATTAGCGCTTAATACTGCAAGTGAAGCAACCTACTTTTATCGTTGTGTTATTACAGAGGCTTGCGGTGGATTAACTAGTACTTCAAATTCCTCCACGATTAATGTGGTAGGCTCATCCACAACATCCCTAACCATTGCTGCCGATGTAAATAATGTTTGCTATGGTATTCCAATAACCTATACGGCAACCCCTTCAAACGGGGGAACGTCACCTACTTATGCATGGTATAAAAATGGTGATGTGATTTCGGGGGAAACGGCTTCTACCTTTATTTCAAGTGCCATAGCTAATGGTGATGTTGTATATGCAGAATTAACTTCTAACAAAGCTTGCGCAATTGGTAGTCCGGCTTCCTCAAATAGCGTATCCAGAACGATTAAAACAGCCCCAACGGTAAGTGTTACAGGAACTTCAACAAACTATGATTTAGTTTCTTTAACCGCTTCTGGTGGGGGCACCTACTCGTGGGATGGTGGAAGTAACCTTAGTTCAGCTTCAAATGATTTTGATGAATCTGGAACGTATACAGTAACCGTTACCGATGCAACTTCAGGTTGTTCAACTTCTCAGGCAACTGTTGTAACAATAAAATTAAGGGGCTTAAGTAGATATGGAGAACTTTTGGATGTTAAAGCTAATCAAGTAAACCGTTTTGGCGAAAAAGGAAGTGATTATCCCATTATTAAAAATGGACAGCTAAAAAAATATTCAAAATACAAGGTTATTACTTCCAATTTGAAGCTCCATTTAGATGCGAGTAATTCATCTAGTTATTCAGGTTCTGGTACAATCTGGACAGATATATCAGCAACAGGTATGTCAGCAACTTTAACCAATGGCCCTTCTTTTAGTGCCAATAATGGAGGTTATTTTACTTTTGATGGAACAAACCATTATGTATCACTTCCTGCGGCCTTTCCCGGAAGTAATGACATAACAATAGAAGCTTGGGTAAATAGAACAGCAAATAGTGGCGCCAATACGGCAATAGCAAATATGGATAATTGGAATGCAGGAAATGTTCATTTTCAATTTGCCAATAACCAATTGCAATTCGCATTGAGCTCAGAAGCAGATAAATACGCAACTTATTCCTTTTCCATCAATAAATGGTACCATGTGGCAGCAGTCTATAATAAATCGGCCAAAACGGTAACATTTTATGTAAATGGACGATTAATAAATACAGAGAATTATTCAACCCCTCCATCGGTTGCAAATCAGTTTTTCAAAATAGGCGCATGGAGTAACAACGCTTCATTAGGTAATTTTTTCAATGGAAAAATTAGTTTAGTTAGAATCTATAGTTCCGCACTATCTTCTAACCAAATAAATAATAATTTCAACAACGGTAAACAGAATTTCGGTTTATAAAAAAAGATAAAACTTTTCAATTTCTTTCATAAATTGCAGGAAACCTATTTCATCCTATGAATATTTCCCGTAGAAATTTATTGAAAGCTTCTGCACCTTTGGCCGGACTTTCCCTCGCCCCACTCGCAAAAGAAAATGCCGTGGCAAAAAATAAAAAAAATCTGACCATCTGCCTGAACCTAAGTACCATCATGGGTCAAAACTTAGGTTTCATCAAAGAACTTCAAGTAGCCTCAAAAGCGGGGTTCCGTTCAGTTGAAATTTGGGTGCCAACGCTCGAAAAATACCTAAATAATGGGGGCTCTATTGCAGAAGCAAAAAAAGTAATCCAAGACCTCGGCCTCACTATTCAAAATACAATCGGTTTCGCTCCGTGGATCGTCGATGAAGCAGACGTTCGTGCAAAGGGACTTGAACAGCTAAAAAAAGAAATGGGCTGGGTGCGTGAATTGGGCTGCAAACGTATCGCCGCACCTCCAATGGGTGCGCAAAACAATCCAAACATCAACCTTAAAGCCGCCGGTGAACGCTACGGGAAAATCCTGGAAGTAGGAAAGCAAATGGAAGTAATTCCGCAATTAGAAATGTGGGGACATTCCAAATGCCTCAACCGTGTTGCAGATGCTCTTTTCATTGCCGCAGAAGCGGGAAAGGAAGATGCGAAATTATTATTGGACGTTTATCATATTTATCGGGGAGAATCAAGCCTGGAAAGCCTTCATGTAGTTGGAGAAAATAGTTTAGACATATTCCACGTAAACGACTACACCACCAACATCAAACCTGCCGACATCAAAGACGCAGACCGAATTTATGTGGGCGATGGTGAGGCCCCTATCGCAGACATCATCCATAAATTAACTCCGAATAATCGTCCTTTGGTAATTTCTTTGGAGCTTTTCAATAAAACCTATTACGCACAAGATGCCCAATTGGTAGCCAATACCGGATTCCAAAAAATGAAACAACTCGTTGATAGAATGTAATATGAAAATCGATTTTTTAAATAGGATTTTAATAAAATGTGGTTTAACCACAAGGGTTAAACCTATTATCTTCCTACTTTGCTCACTCTGCTCACTTGATTCCATTGCCCAGGTAAAACAACCTAGTCTCAAACTTTGGTACAAAAACCCTGCGCAATACTTTGAAGAGGCTTTGGTGTTAGGAAATGGTAAAATAGGGGCAACCGTTTACGGAGGTACAAATACAGATATAATTCATTTAAATGATATTACTTTGTGGTCGGGTGGTCCGGTAAATCCCAACATGAATCCGAAGGCTTATGAAAATTTTCCAAAGGTGCGTGAATTGCTGCTTCAAGAAAATTACAAGGCCGCAGATTCTTTAATCCGAAAAATTCAAGGTAAATTTTCAGAGTCCTATGCCCCACTAGGTAATTTATATCTCGATTTTAAACATGAAAATGTAAACAATTATTTAAGAGAATTGAATCTGGACAAATCTTTGGCCACGGTATCTTATACCACCAACCAAAACCAAATCAAACGACAATATTTTGTATCAAATCCAGATCAAGTTTTTGTCATTCATTTAGAATCTTCTCAGAAAAACCAACTAAGTTTTACGCTTCGGTTTGACTCCAAATTAAAGTTTTCAACACACTCAACTCTGCACCATTTGCACGTAAACGGACTGGCTCCCGTTCGCGCAGATCCTAATTATGTTCGCAAGCCGGGCAATCCAATTCAATTTATTGAAGGAAAAGGAACTCGCTTTGCAGGGGATTTCTTACTGCAAAATTATGGAGGAACTGTTTCCCAAACTGATAGCTCTATTACGCTCTCAAATGCTACACAGGCAACTATTTTAGTAAGTTTAGCCACCAGCTTCAATGGTTTTGACAAAGACCCAAATGCCGAAGGATTGGATGAAGAAAAAATTGCCCAAGAAGTACTTCAAAAAGCAAGCATTATTCCTTTGCAAACGTTACTGAATCGACACCAAAGTGATTACCAAAAATTTTACAATCGTGTAAAATTAAATTTGGGGAAATCAACCGTCGATCTCCCAACTGATGAACGTTTACGCAATTATGCAAAAGGTGAAAAAGACCCTTATTTAGAAACATTGTATTTCCAATTTGGAAGATATTTATTGATTTCAAGCTCAAGAACACCAAAAGTACCAGCCAATTTACAAGGCTTGTGGAATCCACACATCCGTCCACCTTGGTCTTCTAATTATACCATGAACATCAATGCAGAAGAAAATTACTGGCTGGCAGAAAACACCAATTTGCCAGAAATGCATCAATCTTTTTTAGGTTTCTTAGAAAACCTGGAATCGACAGGTAAAATTACCGCCAAAACTTTTTACAATGCCCCAGGTTGGGCAGTGCACCACAATTCAGACATTTGGGCTATGAGTAATCCTGTTGGTGATTTTGGAGATGGTGACCCTAGCTGGGCCAATTGGAACATGGGCGCAACCTGGGCAAGTACACATTTATGGGAACATTATTCGTTCACAAAAGATCTGGAATTCTTGAAAACAAAGGGCTATCCACTGATGAAAGGTGCTGCAGAATTTGCTTTGGCCATGCTTTTCCCAGATAAAAAAGGAAACCTAATAACCGGACCTGCCACCTCTCCTGAAGCCCGATTCAAACTTCCCAATGGCTACATCGGTGCCACCATGTATGGCGGTACAGCAGATCTTGCCATGATCCGCGAACTATTTACAGATATTTTAGCGGCTCAAAATGTCTTAAGAAATGACAAAGAATTTGCAGAAAAAATTCAGACCGCTTTAAACAAATTACACCCTTACCAAATTGGTTCAAGAGGAAATTTACAGGAATGGTATTACGACTGGGAAGATCAAGATTGGAAACACCGACACCAATCGCATTTATATGGATTGTTTCCAGGAACACATATAAAAACTGACGTACAGCCCGAAATAGCTGCCGCCATTCGCAAATCTCTAGAGATCAAGGGTGATGAAACCACCGGATGGTCTAAGGGCTGGAGAATCAATCTTTGGGCCCGATTAAAAGACGGCAACCATGCCTACAAAATGTACCGCGAATTGTTGAAATACGTTGAACCCGATGGAGTAAAAATAAATTATCAAAGAGGTGGCGGAACCTATCCTAATTTATTCGATGCCCACCCACCTTTCCAAATAGATGGAAACTTTGGTGGCGCTGCCGCAGTGGCTGAAATGTTGGTGCAGTCAGATGAAAACAATATTTACTTGCTCCCTGCCCTTCCTGATGCATGGGAAAGCGGTTCTGTTTCAGGGTTAAAGGCAAGAGGTGGATTCGAAGTAAGCTTGGAGTGGAAAAATCACAAGGTAACTCGCGTACAAATTACCTCAAAGCTGGGCGGTAAAACTCAAGTGATTTACAACGGAAAAAACAAAGATATCACTGTTGCTCCAAAGGGAATTTATTTGATTAATTAGCCAAAACCAACAATTCCTTTTCAATTGCCATTGTCCAGTTCTCAAAAAGCTCTGCCTCAATGGCAATTGCTTTTTGTCCCAATTCCTCCCAATTATCTGAATAATTAGATAGTTGTTGAATCATCTCATCAAGATGTCCTTCTTCCTCTATAATAATAGATTTCACGTGGACCTTTTGATCAAATCGGGTTAAAACATCTTGATAAACTGGATAAATTTCATCAGCACGAACCTCAATGGCATAAGTAACCAACAAATAGGCCAACCATTTTAAATCGGCACCTTGCAATTTGAACTCTTTTTTAAGCCATTGGCAAACTTTTAGGTCCAAAAAATCCAAATACAAACCAGAGATTTTCGGACACAACAAATGCTGATCTTCATAGGTTTCCAATCCAGCATCAATCAGTTTATACATTTGCTTTTTTAAGAAATACGCATGGCGGTGCTCCTCGGCAGCATGTTTCAAAACCATCAAATTGGCAGAGCTTCTGGATTCAAATTTTGAAATTTTTCTTGCCCCAACATTTTCCATATACGAAAGCGTATTGAGAAATTTGGCATGCAAGTTTGGATTTAATACTATTTGTTCTAAAATTTGTCCTAATTGGCTCATTGGAATCGTAAATTTGAATGCAAAGATACCTATTGAATTATGAATTATAAATTATAAATTATGAATTCAGGTTCCTGAGCTTGTCGAAGGACGGTTCCTGAGCTTGTCGAAGGATGAATTATGAAAAAACGAACATTTTTACAAAACTCCTTAGCCTTGATGGGCTTTGGAATTTCCAATAAAACAATTTATCTCAAAACGGAGGCTGAGGCCGAACGCAAAGAGGAGACTCGAAGCAACGATTTTTGGCAAAAAATCCGTTCCCAATATAATCTGCAAACTGATTTTATCAATCTGGAAAGTGGCTATTACAACATCATTCCACAGCCCACATTAGAGAAATACCAAGAACATATTCGAGAAGTTAATCGATTGGGCGCCTATTACATGCGGACAGTACAGCATGAAAATAAGCAAAAAATGGTGGAAAAATTAGCCCATTTACTGGATTGCCCAATAGATGAACTCATCATTACCCGTAATACAACGGAATCTTTGGATATGGTTATTGGCGGATATCCTTGGCAAAAAGGAGATGAGGCAGTTTTTGCTTACCAAGATTACGGGGCGATGCAAGATATGTTTGACCTCATGGTGAAAAAACATGGGATCGTGAATAAACGCATTTCAATACCCAATCATCCCAAAAATGATGAAGAATTGGTGGATTTATATGCCAAAGCTATTACTTCAAAAACCAAATTGCTGATGATCCCACATATTGTCAACATAACAGGTCAAATTTTACCCGTGAGGAAAATCTGTGATATGGCACATGAAAAAGGTGTTGAGGTAATGGTAGATGGTGCTCATGCGGTTGCTCATTTCCAGTTTTCAATAAAAGACCTACATTGTGATTATTACGGCTCTAGTTTACACAAATGGCTGGCCGTTCCTTTAGGCGCAGGAATCCTGCACATCAAAAAACAACATATTGAAAAAATTTGGCCTCTTTTAGCGGAAACCATTAGAGCTTCTGGCGATATTTCTAAATTAAACCACACAGGAACACACCCCGTTGCTACAGACCTAAGCATTGCAGATGCTATTGACTTTTATAATCAAATGGGTCCCGCCAAAAAGGAGGAACGACTGCGACATTTACAAAATTATTGGACTTCAAAAGTTAGAAATCTGCCTCATATTATTCTGAATACTCCCAAAGACCCTTCGCGGTCTTGCGCCATAGCCAATGTGGGAGTAAAAAGCATGAAGCCCTCTGATTTGGCTGAAACTTTATTAAAAAAATATAAAATTTTCACCGTTGCCATAGACCATCACAATGTTCAAGGGTGTAGAATTACGCCAAATGTTTTTACGACTGAGCAGGAATTAGATCAATTGGTAGAAGCTTTAAAACAACTGGCATAACGCCTACCCCCCCCTCCTTGTGAAGGAGGGGGCTGGGGGGAGGTAAATAGGACTTTTACAATTCCCCCACCACCACTGGCTTCCTTACCGTAATATCCAACCCTTTTGCGCTGATGTTGCCCGTTTTGGCATCAAAGGAGTACAATTGTACTTTGTTTTCATCTTGACTAGCTACAAAAAGGATTTTGCCAGATTTATCAAAAGTGAAAAAACGAGGTTTTTTTGCTACAGGAATACGATTTTTAAAAATAAGCTGGCCAGTAGGTAAAATTTTATACACTACCAATTCATCTTTGGTGATTCGATTCGAACAGACTAACCAATTCCAATCGGGCGAAACTTCTATGTGCGCTGATGCTTTTGACTCCGCCTTGGAATCATCACAAACAATACTTTGAACCTTTTCTAAAACCTCATTTTTATATAAAAAAACATCAACGGTTCCGCTTAACTCATTAAGCAAATAGGCAAATTTCCCATTCGGGTGAAAACTTAGGTGTCGAGGACCCGCTCCAGGATTTAAGTGATAACTTTTATAATTGGGCCACAACTTACCATCTACCAAAATCCGATGCTGGTACACTCGGTCGCTTCCCAAATCTGTAACGAACAAATATTTGTTATCCGGAGAAATGACAACTTTATGAGCATGAGGCGCCTCTTGTCGTGCTACATTTACCGATTTCCCTTTGTACACTAGCAACTGTTTAATTGGCTTTAGAGAATTCTTCGAAAAATCGAAAACGCTCACGCTTCCTCCCGAATAGTTAGCCACATAAACTGTTTGGCTCGATTCCCTGTAAGTAACATAACAAGGGTCATTTCCAAGAGTCGGAAAGGAGTTTATTAAACCGTACTTTCCGTTGGGAAATCGTTTATAGGCACTCAAAGAAGAGTTTTGATCGCCTTTTTCCGAAACCACAAAGAGAAATTCTTTGGATTTAGAAAAACAGAAAAATGAGGCATTTTCTTGTTTTATTTGATACGCCTTTTGTACTTTATTTTGCTGAAGATCAAGCAAATAAAATTCTAATCCTGCATTTTTATCCGTGTAGGAGCCTATTAAAATTTGTAAAACTTGGGCAAGTATAAAAATCATAAGCGGTGCATGAATTGATTAATAGCGCCATTTTTCCAAGTCGCAAAATCGCCCTGCAAAATATGTTCTCTCGCCTCTTTAACCAACCATAAATAAAATCTTAAATTGAAAACGGACGCTACCATGGCTCCTAAAAGTTCATCGCAACGTATTAAATGTCGTAAATATGCCCTACTGTATTGCCCGTGTAATTCATCGGCAAACATGGGGTCAATCAATGAAAAGTCGTTTTTCCACTTTTCATTTTTAATATTTATAATGCCTTGGGTGGTAAAAATCATGCCATTTCTAGCATTTCTGGTTGGCATTACACAATCAAACATGTCAATTCCCAAGGCAATTCCTTCCAAAATATTGGCCGGAGTTCCCACACCCATCAAATAACGTGGTTTATCCTTTGGTAAAATATCCGTTACCTCGTCTGCCATTTCATACATATCTTCTGCCGGCTCCCCAACAGAAAGTCCACCAATAGCATTTCCAAAAGCCCCTTTAGAAGCAATATATTCAGCAGATATTTTACGTAAATCTTTATAAACACTTCCTTGCACAATTGGGAACAAGGTTTGTTGATAACCATATTTAGGCTCGGTTTCATTTAAACGAGTGATGCAACGGTCGAGCCAGCGATGTGTCATTTCCATCGAACGTTTCGCATACCCATATTCACAAGGGTAGGGAGTACATTCATCAAAAGCCATGATAATATCTGCACCAATAGTTCGCTGAATGTCCATTACGGATTCTGGTGTAAAAAAGTGCAAACTGCCATCGATGTGCGACTTAAACTTTACCCCCTCTTCCTGAATTTTTCTTCCGGTACTTGCCAAGGAATACACTTGATATCCCCCGGAATCAGTCAAAATAGGGCCATTCCAACCATTGAATTTATGCAAACCTCCTGCTTTTTCGAGGGTTTCTAAACCTGGACGCAAATACAAGTGATAGGTATTACCTAAAATAATTTGAGCTTTGATAGGATCTGAAAGTTCAGAAATATGCACGCCTTTTACTGTACCCGCAGTACCCACCGGCATAAAAATGGGCGTTAAAATTTCTCCATGATCCGTGGTGATTTTCCCTGCACGCGCCTTAGAAGCACTATCAACCTGCTGAAGTTCGAATTTCATTCCGCAAAAATACAAGGAAAATTTGAGGCAATTAGTTATTTACTGCCAAATTTTGAATAATTCGTTCTAATCCTTCCAGCTTAGAAATCAAATCTTTATACTCTTTTCGGTTCACAAAACGATAAAGGTCGGAAGCATCGGGATCTTCGGTGCCCGAATGTTGCTCAACTTTTAAAGAAGCAGCATATTCGCCTAAATCAAACTCTAAAATACCTGCTAATTTTTCGATTTTCGAAAGCGTTGGATCCACTTTGCCTGTTTCAAGTTTGGAATAGGAGGAAACCGATAGGTCCATTTTTTCGGCTATATCCTCCTGACTAAGCCCTTTTTCCAATCGGATTTTCTTAATAAACTTTCCAAAACTTGACATGTCCAAAATTCGAAAAGTTTTTTATTTAGAAACAGAGTTTATTTCGAAATTTGTTTTCTATTTTGGAAAATTATTTTCTCTATTCGAAAATTAATTAAAATTTGATTGATTCCTGCACCACTCTGTGGTGCAGCGTGTGGTATAAAACGTTCATCGCTATAGATGTGCAATCCCTCCGGGATTGGTTAAGTTTGAGTATTTAAGAATAGGGGAATCGGGAAAATTTTTCACCCTCTTACAACATCCCTCTTACTTCATACATCTTACCTCTTACCTCCTAAAAAACCCATTCCTCAAACCACTCCCTCAAATCCCCCTCATAAACCTCCTCAGCAATTCGAATAAAATCTTGCAACGTGTAACCCTTTTTCAAACCCCCAAATTCTTCATTCATCCGAATCATAATTTCACGAATAGATTTTTGATCATTGAATTTTGCACGAATTTTCTGATCCAATAACATGGCCACGTAGGCTCCTTTATAATAAATTGAAACACGTTTGCCAGGCAAAGAAGGACCATAACCATCTAACCATAAATCTATAGACGACTGCACCAACGATTGTGCATTCCCTGCCTCTTTCTCCAAATACAATTTCTTATTTGCCTCTAAAGCAACCTCATATTCCTCCTTTGTCCAAACACCCGATGCATACAAAAACCAATCCCCCAAATAAGTTGTGATACCTTCTACAATACCTCCTGTTTGGAAGTAAACCTCCTTTTCATACGAATAAGGCAGCAATTCCAGCGGACGAATGGTGCACACATTCCAAACATGAAACAATTCATGCGAAGCAACTCCAATCAAATCCTCATACAAATCTCGATCCGGAGGGCCCAAAACTAACATCGTACTTTTGGTATGTTCTACACCATGATAATAAGGTTTCGGACAAATCCAGTGCATAAAAATGTACTTTTTAACCGGAAAATTCCCCATATATTCCAGCTGAAATGCTGAAAATTTTTGGTACGCTTCTTTTAATTTATGATTTAGTGCAAATTGTGGGTCTAATCCCCCAGCCACAAACTCAACATCCCCAACATTCCATTCAAAACGATTCAATTTAGGGGCGGACATCCAAGGGCTGTCCACCAATTCCCGATAAGATTTGGCTACCCAAGTTTCCGAATTTTTTTGTTCCAATGCCGTTAACACATCCCATGTAGGCTCTTTTTGAATCGCCACTTCAACCGGCAAATCCTCACATCCCACCACATACATACAGAAATTAATAAAGTTTAAATATAAAAACTCCTCTTGCACCACCGAGCCACCTGCATCCTCCTGCTGTGCATAATAATCCCAAATTAAATGTACTTTTTCTCCCTTGTTTACCTCCAATTCCCACACCGAACTCGAAACTTTACCAAGCACGCTCCACTTACCACTTTCCACGTTCAACTCTCCACTACCACCTACCACCTGACACCTACCAACTCGTAAAACATTTTTGGCAAAATTCTGCACCTGATACCTTCCTGGTCGCCAAATGGGTAATTGTAAATTTAAGGTTCCCTCAATTTCACTGACAAATGTCCATTGAACTTGTATAAATTCCTTTTTATCAGGATGCGCGGCAACAACATACTTCGACTGACTAATCATGAAAGAACTTCGTGTAAAACGTCCAACGATTTAATTTCTCCTAAAGATTCTAAATGTAAATGATAAAAGTCAAGCAGAACTTGAATCATTTCACTTCTTATTTTTCGGTTTAGGCCCTCCACTTGACCTCGTAAAATCAAACGCTCCATCATAGCTTCTAATTCTGGTGATCGATTACCTAATTGCGAAAACATCTCATGCATTGTTTCTGGAAAAATGCCTAAAAAGACCATCAATTCCCACAAAAAATAAATATGAAAATTCTCTAAACCCGTTTTGATTTGATCTAATTCTTTAATTTTTTCTTCCAAAAAATCAAATAAAGGTACATTTTCCTCTTCCTCCTTCAAGACTTTGTACAAAACCTCTGCTAAAAAAAGAGCAATGCTCGATTTGTATATATTGTAGGGCGTTTCTTTAAAAGGGTAGGCCGATTTTGCCTCTGAAATTCGACAAAGACCTTTGTCTTTTAAAAATAAATCTAAATCTAATAAATTCAATGGCTGAAACAGCGCCATTTTGTGTTTTCCCTTGGCAGACCGTACCCCGTTTTCAATGAAAGACTTAATCCCAGATGATTTGGTGTAAATGGTCACCAAAATAGAAGTCTCTCGGTAGCGAATATAGGTTAAAACAATACCGAGAGACTTTTTTTGCATGATGCTATACTTCTACCTCCCCCCGGCCCCCTCCTTCAGAAGGAGGGGGTGGCGCATCGCGCCGGGGGCGGTCAATTAAAAACTTTTCGCAATAGTAATAAAATCACCTGACTTTAAAGAAGCACCTCCAATTAAGCCACCATCAACATCTGCACATGCAAATAATTCCTCTGCATTTTGTGCATTGCAACTTCCACCGTATAAGATTGAAGTAGCGTCTGCAACGGCTTGGCCATATTTACCAGCAATATGATTTCTTAAATAAGCATGCATTTCTTGTGCCTGAGCTGCAGAAGCCGTTAAACCTGTTCCAATAGCCCAAATTGGCTCATAGGCGATCACAATCTTACCAAATTCCTCAGCTGATAGGTGAAATACACTTTCCGTAATTTGTTGTGCTACAAAAGCTAAGAAATCAGCTCCTTCGCGCGTTGCTAAACTTTCTCCACAACAGAAGATTGGAGTTAATCCATTGGCTAAAGCGCTATCTACTTTTGCTGCCAATTGTGCATTGGTTTCTGCAAAATATTCTCTTCTTTCTGAGTGTCCAAGAATTACATATTTAATACCCATAGATGCCAACATAGGTGCAGAAATTTCTCCTGTATAAGCACCAGATGCCTTTTCATGACAATTTTGAGCAGCAACTGCTAAATTAGAAACTCCTTGGATTTGTGCATTTACGGAACCTAAATACAAAGCTGGTGTTGCCATAATTACCTGTACATCTGCAGGAACTTCCGCCTTTACCAAGGTTAAAACCTCCGCTGCCAAAGCCTGTGCCTCCGCAGCTGTTTTGTTCATTTTCCAGTTTCCTGCAACAATTTTTTGTCTCATTTCTTCATCTAATTTTGTAAGATGCAAAGGTACAAAATTATGAGTTATGTGTTATGAGTTATGGCTTATGAATTTTGAAAATCATCAAAGATTCCCTTGATAATGAATTAGCCGCGGTAACAGCCAATGTCGCTACGGGTGGCTATGATTTGAAGCATACGATAGTTATTTAGTTAGATAAAAGCTTCAACCCTAGTGGTTGAAGAAGGAGCTTGTGAGCATTTTTTAAAACTCCACAATAAATCCAATTGTTGGGGTTGTTTGGGCCTTGTCATTCACGATATAGGTTGGAATAGCATTACTACCATTGGCTTGTAAGGCTTTTCCGTCCGTGGTGACAAATTCCGTATTCGCTTCATTTCGTTTAAACGTAAAATAAGGAACAGACTCTGCTGCTGCTACGTACCAATTGGTTACATCCATAAATAAATCCAAGGTCACATGTTTGTAATTATACTTTTTATCAATTCGAACATCACTTGAGTGGAATCCTCGTAATCGCTGGGTATTTAATTTCGTGTAATCAAAAATCCCTTGTCCTAAGGTTAGATAATTCATTTGAGATGCCATTGCATCGTACGGGGTATAAGGTGCTCCACCTT
Organism: Sandaracinomonas limnophila; assembly: GCF_004005965.1. GTDB lineage: Bacteria > Bacteroidota > Bacteroidia > Cytophagales > Spirosomataceae > Sandaracinomonas > Sandaracinomonas limnophila. Next base: position 224,476 of record NZ_SACY01000004.1, read on the forward strand.
GGTAACGGAATTTCAAGCCCAATTCCCAGTTTCGTGGAAATTTATAGCCCCAAGAAACGGAAAACAAATGTCTATTATCCCAAGAACTGGCCACATAGTTTCCATCTAAGCCAGTGTACATGCTATTATAAAACGTATAGGAGAAAACTCCAAAAAAGCGATCGGTCAATTTTTTCTGTGCAAAAAACTCAATTCCATAGGCTTTACCTTGTCCAGTGGTCACCACTGGCTCATTTCCCAATACATTAAAATCTGACCCTAAATTTGCCAAGGATATCCCTTTTTGCAACGAAATAGGAACATTGTCATACTTCTTGTAAAATCCTTCAAATGTAAAACGCAACCCATCATTTACTAGGTATTCTAAGCCTAAAACCGCATGCTTGCTCGATTGATATTCAGCATTTTTGTTGGCTAATGGCCCCTGCTGATAAGCAAATCCCAAAACCGTGTAAGGTGGCAATTTATAATATTGACCAACAGAAGCATTCAAGGACCACTTATCATTCAACAAATAGCTCAGCGAGACCCTTGGCGATAACGTTTTTAATCCATCGTTTCCTGTGGTGGTAAAGGTATTCATATCTGTTCGCAAGCCCGCACTTATCCCCAATCTCGTTCCGAAAAACACTTTACTGGCTTGTAAAAATGCCCCATAGCGCAAGAAATTTGGCAATGGGCTAGTGTAATTATACACTACGGGTTCTGCTCGTGGGTCAAAATTGGCTCTGAGAATAGAGAAGGTTTTGTTGGTATATTCCACCACTTGGGCATTCAGACCATAACTTACTTTCCAACCACTAAACTGTTGAGAGAAATCCCAGCGCAACTTGTTTTCTGTTTCATTCGACCGCAAGGATAAGGTCACATCACCTGCTTTATTTTGATTGTCCTCAAATTTTTCAATTGTATTATCAAAGGAATTACGAGAAATAGCAAGATTCATGTAGCCATTTTCTAACAACCTTTTCAAGGTAAATCCAAAGGTATAATTCCACTGATTGATATAAGGATTGGCGTTATAGATGTAAATTTTTTCAGGTGTTGACTTCTTTAAACTTGCAAAACTAAATTCATCAATTGCACCGATTCCCATAAATGTAAGCGTCGTTTTGTCATTAATGCGATGAGAAATCTTGGTTTGAAAATCCCAAAAATTTGGTCGAATAGGAATGTCTAACGCTTTAAATAAAAATTGCAAATAAGATCTTCTGGCAGATGCCAAAAAAGTTGTATTCCCCGATTTTGATAGGGGCCCTTCCGTAGTTAACGCCAACTCCGTAGCACTTAAACGAACATTTCCTTGGAATTTATTTGGGTTCCCCGATTTTTGTCTGAACTGAAAAACAGAACTTAAAGCATTGTCGTAACGAGCATCAAAGGCAGATGAACTTAATTTTACATCTTCAATAAAAGATACATTCAACATCCCCTGAGGACCTCCACTGCTTCCTTGGGTTTGAAAGTGATTCAACACAGGAATTTCAATCCCATCTAAATAATAAACATTTTCATTGGGACCGCCTCCGCGAATGATAATATCATTTCGAAAGCCTCCTCCGGCAATTCCACCACCTACACCAGGCAAAATTTGAATCACTTTGGAAATATCAAAATTCCCACCCGGATTACTCTTAATTTCTTCAGTGGTTAATTTTTGCACCGACAAGGGCGACTCGAGGGTTGCCACTTTTGCCGTTTTTCGATTTTGCGTAACCACCACTTCTTGTAATTCACTTACCTCTTGGTCTAATTCAACATAAAACGTGTTTTCATTTCCTGAGTTAACTACGATATTGTAAACTTTTTGTTTTTTATATCCAACAAGTGAAAATTGAAGATTAATGGATTTATAGGGCAATTGCAACAATCGAAATCTTCCCAAAGAATCAGAGGTAGTGCCTTTTGAAAGATTTTCTACACTTACTGAAACCCCCATCAGAGGCTTTTGACTAATTTTATCTACAACGGTTCCGGAGATTTTACCATTATTTTGGGCACTTATTGCATAAGAGAATCCCATTAAAAATAATCCAATGATGAAACGTTTCATAAGTTTAGTTTGATGATAAAAAATAGAACAAATTTTCTAAAAATTTAGTTCAAAAAAAAGCCCGAGGTAAATCCCCGGGCCTTCTGGCTCACTCTGCTCACTAGCTCACTTACTTATAAACCCCATCCAAAAACTTGTATCTTCCCTCAATTGTCGAGTTTTCCAACTTAGTTTTTACATCAATATTGATGAATGGAGTTTCATCTTTTGAATAAGGCTTCCACTCTGGCAAATCTTTTCCGTTTGGATTGTATGTTTTGATGAAGTTTGCGAAATAATTGTTCATTGTTTCAGAAACCTTGTAATCATCCGCCGTCCAAGCATATTCTTTTACCAAATGTAAATTGCCCATACAATATTCAATTTCACATGCGTGTGGAGCTCCTACTGGAATAGAAACTGGTGCTGGAGCAGCGCTTGGATCTCTACGAACTGTTCCACCAGCTAATCCAGATGCCAACGATTGATCCACTAAAGCTGGACGCAATTTGCTGTACAAATAACGATAAACCGGCTGAGAAGAATTGTTGCGATGTAAATCCATCCATTTCCAAGTTGCATACACAATGAAACGGTCAGATGTCAATGCGGTTGCAGAAACTTCTGCCTCTCTTTCAGAATGTGCTGGATATAATTTTAACACCTCTTCAAAGTCTTTCGGGAATTCAGACTTGATCACAGATACATAATTTTCAACTGTGTATGGTTTTCCACGCATCAATCCCATTCCACCAACTTCCGCAGAATTCCAACCAGCTAATAAAGGAATTTGCGATTGCTCTTTTGCAGCATAGATTTCAGATAATTTCTTAGGTAAGAAATAGCCATCAATAACTACCGGGAATCCAAATCTTCTAGCATCTGAATAGACATCAAATAATTCTTTGGTGCTCAATGCGCGTAATTCTTTCAATGTTTTGTAACCTGCTTTTTCGGCAAATTCTTTTCCAATTTTCTCAGCCTCAGCTAATGGCGTTGGCGCCATGGTTGGATTAATTCCCGCACCACTTTCTCCAATGGCTGCATGAACTAAGCCTTTTGTCAAAGGAGACGACATTTGGTAAGAAACTGCCACAGAACCCGCCGACTCACCAGCAATAGTTACGTGTCCTGGATCACCACCAAAATTGGCAATGTTCTTTTGTACCCATTTCAATGCAGCCAATTGGTCATAATAACCATAGTTTCCAGAACCTTTGTAAGAAGTTTCTGCACTTAATTCAGGGTGCGCAAAATTTCCGAAAATGTTCAAACGATAGTTACATGTAACTACAACGATTCCTTTTTTCGCCATCGTTTCACCATCGTAACGTGGCTCAGAACCATCTCCCGCTACATTTCCTCCACCATAAAAATATACTAATACAGGTAAGCCCTTCTGACCTTTCTTCGCATTCGACCAAACGTTCAAATACAAACAGTCTTCGCTTAAACCTGCAGAACGCGACATCATATCGCCAAATACTACTCCTTGAACCGGACGTGGTCCAAATTTCTTCGTTTCTTTAACACCTTTCCACGGAGTTAAAGGTTGCGGTGCCTTCCAACGCAAATCGCCAACAGGTGGCTTAGCAAATGGAATTCCAAAATACTTTTGAACTCCGGTTTTGACATCAAAATTACCTTCAATGCTTCCCATGTCGGTTGTTGCCTGAACAGGCAAGGTGTTGTCGGAGCCTTGGGCAAACGAAGCGTTCATTCCTGCTACCATCATACAAACAATTGCTACTACTTTTTTCATTTTTTTATTGTGCTACTAATTCGAATAATTCTTTATCTAATTGGGGTTTTACTTCACATGTATTATTGAAATGCATGGTTGAAGTATTTTGTGCATTATAAGCAGGCCAAGCTGGAAGCCCTTTGTGCCCTGGATTTCCTGTTTTCGCAAAACTAATCCATGCCGAACTCATTTTATCTGCCAAAACGTAGGCATCCTTGTAACCACCAGTCATTTCTTCGCAGCGAGCAATGTTGTTAAATACAAACGGTAATTCCATGCAATGAACTGCCTTGTATTTCCCATCCATTACTGGCGACTGCCAAGTAAATAAATACATATAAACGGGAGCTCCTCCCGCTAATCCTGATTTAGTATTTGCCTGCGCGACTGAACCCGGACGGAACCTTGCATCCACATCAATTAAATCTGAAGGTTTTGTATCATTTGGATACGCTTTTTTCACAGCTGCCTTAAACTTCTCTGCCTTATCCCCATAGGTTTTTTTGATATACTCTTCAATTTTATCTTGAGTTGCATCGCTTAATCCAGTCGTCATCATAGAAGGCATAAACTCGTTTTTAACTGTACCAATCAGCAAGGGAACATTTTTAGACAATTCCAATGCCTCCGCAGAAGATGTTTGATAAGGTAAAATTACCCCATCTCTGCTAGGTCCCCAGCTTAATCCAAAGCCGCCTACATTCTTTCCTTCCGCTTTTAATTTATCGGCAATGGTTTTCAACGCTTTATTTCCCGCATCTGCCAATTGCTCAAAAGGTACTTGCTGAATTTTATCAATTTCAGCGCCAGAAATATTCAAATTTTTCAATACTTCCGCAGCAATTGCCTGCGTTGTTTCTTTTTCCAAAATACTTCCACGAACCGCACCACTTTGATTGATTGCCTTGTGGAATAAGCCTTTTGCACTAGGCATTGCCATCATGGTGTTTACTTTTGCTCCTCCGCCAGATTGTCCAAAAATGGTTACATTTCCTGGGTCTCCGCCAAAATTAGCAATGTTTTTGTTCACCCAAGCCAATGCTGTTTGGATATCCAAAACACTGTTATTCATAGATGTTTTGTATTTATCGCCATAAGCCGACAAATCTAAATACCCCAAAATATTCAAACGATGATTGATGGAAACAACTACCACATCTCCTTTTTTGGCTAAATTCTCACCATCATAAGAAGGTAATTCAATGGATGAACCAGCAGTATATCCGCCGCCATGAATCCAAAATAAAACGGGACGCTTTTTACCATCGTTTATTCCTGGAGTCCAAACATTAATTCGCAGACAATCTTCACTGGTATATCCCCAGTTGTGGTTAAACACAAATTCCGACTCATCTGCAACTTTGGTGGTTGGAGTCAATAAGGGAGCCACAGGACCGTAGGATAAGGAACTTCTAATTCCATCCCATTTTACGGGTTTGGGAGCCTCAAATCTACCTGCTTCTGCATAAGGAATGCCCTTATAAGTGTAAATAGATTGGTGAACATATCCGCGAACCTTTCCAGATTCGGTTTGCACAACGGCCATATTGGGACCTGTTGTAATTTGAGAATTGCCTTGGAAATAAGTCAAACAACTCATTGCCAAGACCACAAAAGTCTTTTTCATTTATAGGTTTAGATTTTGTTTTGTTTCCTATTGTCAGGAAATGATACAATAATAAAGAAAATTTATCAAAAATCTATATTTTATTATGTTTGATAAATTTTTTCATTAATTTGCAGTTCCGTGTTTTAAAAAAACTATAAAAATTTTATGAAAAGCGCCTATACGCTTAAATTAGCTTTATCAATTAACTATATTTTGTCATTGTTTGTTTTTACAATTCTGACTAATTTTGTCACTTTGGGGGCAAAATCCGAAAAATTAATTTTAAATCAACCGCCAGAAATAACCTGGAAACACCCAGAAGTTATTCAAATTAAGTCGGGCAGTAGTAAAAATCTGAGTTATTCATGTTCAGATCCGGAGTTTCACCGCATGAATGCGAATATCCGTCAAGTAAAGGACAAAGGGAATGGGAAATCCAAACTGAATCTAAATGCAACTTTAAATTCGGTCCAAATTGCGGTTCCCGCTTCTGCCTCATCAAACGAAACCTATTTTATCCAATTAGAAATTAAAGACGAAGGAAATCCACCACAAAGTGCCCTCCAATCGATTGAAGTTCGAATTATTTAACCACCCCCTTCGTGATCTCATTCAATTGTTTAATTTTCTCCTGAAAATCACCCTTCAATTGTTTGCGTACTTTTTCCATTTGATCCAAAGAAATATCAATTTCATCTGGAATAATATCATTCAAATAGGCTTTTATACGTTTGGCAAGCGTAGGCGACTTCCCATTGGTAGAAATACCTAATTTTAAATTGCCTTTTTGCACAACCGAGCCTAGGTAAAAATCACATAAATCGGGAGTGTCGGCCACATTGCATAACAAATTTTTTGCCTCACAAAGCTGTTTAATTTCACGGTGCAATTCAGGCATATCTGTTGTACAAATAACCACTTGTTTTCCCTCCAAATCGCTTGGCAAAAAGGCTCTATTGATCAATTTTACCTCTGGAAAATCTTTTACAAACGCTAGGGTTTCTTCTCTAAAAAACGGAGCAACAAAGGTTAATTTAGCCTCCTCACAATTATTTAAAAGTGCTCCGGCCTTTTCCAAAGCCACATTTCCCCCTCCAACAATCAAAACTTCGAGTTGAGAAATCTTCAAAAAAATTGGGAAAAGTTTATTTGTTTCCGACATCTTATTTCTTTCCTGCTAATTGTCCACAAGCCGCATCAATGTCCTTTCCTCTTGAACGTCGAACATTAACAATCATTCCTTTTGATTCTAAAAATCCAGAAAACTGTTGAATGGCATCCGCTTTGGCATTCAAAAAATTGGCTTGTTTAATAGGATTATATTCGATGATATTGATCTTACAAGGAAACTTTTTAGCGAAGGCTAAAAGTTCTCTTGCATCTTCTAAAGAATCATTGAACTTATCAAAAACGATATACTCAAGAGTAATCCTATTTTCTGTTTTTTGGTAAAAATAAATCAATGCCTCAGCTAATGCATCTAAGGTATTACTTTCGTTAATCGGCATTATACGATTACGCTTTTCATCATTTGCCGCATGAAGCGAAAGTGCTAAATTAAATTTAACCTGATCATCGGCCAATTTCTTAATCATCTTAGCAATTCCCGCAGTAGAAACCGTAATTCGTTTGGAAGCCATGCCCAATCCTTCAGGAGAAGTGATTTTTTCAATAGATTCCATCATGTTGGCATAATTCAAAAGCGGCTCACCCATGCCCATGTATACAATATTGGTCAGGGGCTGCTGGTACTTTTGCTCCGCTTGTTCGCGAATCAACACGACTTGATCCACAATTTCATAAGGTTCCAAATTTCTTTTTCGCTCCATATAACCCGTTGCACAAAAGCTACATGTTAAAGAACATCCTACTTGTGAAGATACACAGGCAGTCATGCGGTCTTCTGTTGGGATTAAAACCCCTTCCACCAAATTACCATCAGACAAAACAAAACTTGATTTGATTGTACGGTCTGAACTAACCTGCGACTCTCCAACAGCAACACTATTAAAAGTAAATTCTTCTTCCAAATGCGCACGCAAATCCTTCGGCAAGTTTTGCATTTCTTCAAAGCTTCTTGCCGATTTTTTCCAAATCCATTCAAAAACTTGCTTGGCTCGAAAGCCCGGTTGTCCTTTGGCAACTAACATTTCTTTAAGCTGCTCTAGACTAAGTTTTCTTAAAGATTTCTTTTGAATTTGTGCTGTTTGGGTTTCCAAAACTTATTTTTTTAATAATTCACCTACCTTTGCAGAAATAGCTTTCCCATCGGCTAAACCAGCCAATTGTTTGGTAGCAACTCCCATCACTTTTCCCATATCTCCTGGGCCTGCAGCACCAACTTGTGCGATTATTGCAGTTATTTTTTCTGTCAATTCTGTCTCAGATAATTGCTTTGGCAAAAACTCTTCAATAATAACCAATTCAGCCTGCTCTTTCTCCGCCAAATCGTCTCTATTTTGTGCTTTGAAGACCTCCAAAGAATCTCTTCGTTGCTTAGCAGCCTTCATCAACAATTTCATTTCTGCATCAGTACTTAACTCGCCTGTGCTATTTCCAGAAGTTTCTTCCAATAAAATTAAAGATTTGATGGCGCGTAATGCTCTTAAACGGTCTGCATCTTTTGCTCTCATAGCATCCTTAATGCCGCTTTCAATGGTTTCTTTTAAAGCCATAATTATTTGATTTTTAAAATTTCTTCTACGTATTCTCTGTTATTACTCAATCGTGGTACTTTGTGTTGCCCCCCAAGCTTCCCTCTACTTTTCATCCACTCATAAAAAGTTCCTTTCGACAATTGATGAACCTTTGGCAAGCTCAATACCAAATCAAAAGCTCGTTTGGCATCATAATCGGAATTGTCTTCACGAAGACTTTTATCCAAAATATCCACAAAGGTACTAAAATCATTCGGGGGAACCGAAAATTCTACTAACCACTCGTGGCATCCACTTTTTCCCCCTTCCATGTAGGCCGGAGCAACTGTGTAATCTACCAATTCAGCTTGGGTAGCTTTTAATGCCTTTGACATTGCCTTTTCCGCATTTTCAATAATTACCTCTTCTCCAAACGCATTGATAAACATTTTAGTTCGACCACTGATTTTAATACGATAGGGGGCAAGGGAGGTGAATTTCACCGTATCGCCAATTTTATAACGCCAAAGTCCGGCATTAGTAGAAATAACAACTGCATAATTTGTACCCAAAGCAACTTCCGACAAAGGTACTATGGTATCTTTTTCCTCTCCTGCGTCATCTAAGGGAATAAATTCATAATATATTCCATAATCCAACATCAAAAGCATCTCATCTGGCAAAGAGAGGTCATCTTGAATGCCAAAGAACCCTTCCGAAGCATTGTAAATTTCCATAAAGCTTACCTGTTCCGAGGGAAAAACTTGGTTTTTGAACAAATTCCGATACGGACTAAAAGCAACGGCCCCATGCACCAAGAATTCAAAATTGGGCCAAACTTCTAAGATATTTTGCTTCCCGGTTATTTCTAAAATTTTATCAATCAAGACCAAAGTCCAGGTTGGCACCCCCAAAATACTTGTTACATTTTCTTTTGAGGTTTCAAGAGCCATTCGCTCAATTTTTTGGTCCCAATCATTCATTAAGGCAACATCCAATGAGGGTGTTCTGATCATCTGGGCCCAAATAGGCAAGTTTTTCATAACAACCGCCGAAACATCTCCCAACAACATATTTTCATTAAAAGGATTGCTCGACAAGCTTCCGCCAATAGATAAACCCTTGCCATCAAATATTTTAGTGTCGGGTTTGTTGTGCAACAAAAGGGTAATCATATCCTTACCGCCTTTCATGTGACAATCGCCCAAAGATTCTGGTGAAACCGGAATGAATTTGCTTCGGGCATTTGTGGTACCAGAAGATTTGGAAAACCAAGAAATTGGGCTAGACCACAGGATGTTCTGTTCGCCCTGCATCATCCGGTCTATATAGGGAAAAAGCTCTTCGTAGGTAGAAATGGGTACATTTTTTCGAAAATCTTCCGAATTTCTAATGTCTGAATAGCCATATTTTTTTCCCCATTCTGTTGATTCCCCTAAAGAAATTAATTCCTTAAAACATTCTTCTTGAACATCTGCCGGACGAAGGTACATGGCCTCAATCCGAGGCATCCTTCGTTTCATTATCCAGACCAAAGTTTCGTTGAAAATCGACATCCTTAAGGTTTCAAATTGCTTGCCAAATTTGGATAATCTGTAATGATGCCATCCACACCCATCCGAATCAATTCCTCCATAACCTTCACATCGTTTACCGTCCAGGGAAGGGCCTTCATGCCTAAATGATGACAATTTTTTAGTTCGAAATCAGTCAAAGAACGATAATCCGGACTATAAATCTGTGGAATAAAGCCTAAGTCCATAATCACCTTATCAGGAGTTTTTCTGCTTACTAAAGCAGAAAGTAAACATGGATTAAACTTCCCTTTTACGGTCTTTTTGTGCCAGGTTTTTAATATTTTAAAATCAAAACTCTGCAAAGTAACATATTTCAAATCTGTTTTTGATTGGATAACCTGATACACCAAATCGCAAAATTGTTCAGCTTTTTGAGGTTGTGAAATACCATATTCGGCAGAATCTGACTTGATTTCTATGTTATAATAAACAGCTTTCCCCGTTTTTTTTCGATAAGTCTCTGCCATTTCCAAAACCTCTGAAAGTAAGGGTTTATAGGTCGAAATATGTGCTTGCTGCGGAAAAAGTGGATTTCCATTAATCCCCGTATCAAAGGATTTGATTTGAGCATAGTCCATTTGATACAAATTCAAGGATTTTTCTTCCTCTTTTTTCACTTTTTGTCCATCCGGATGCACGCAATAAAGCGCATTCATATAGGGCTCATGACTAACTACCACTTGCTGATCTTTACTGATGCATACATCCATCTCCAACACCATTCCCAATTCCAAGGCCTTTTGAAATGCCGGAACTGTGTTTTCAGGAAAAAGTCCTCGACTACCTCGATGACCTTGAAAAAATGGTATTTGCGCCTGCATGGAAATTCCAATTAGAAATAATCCAATAAAAATACAACTCTTTTTCATTATTAGTGGGGTTTAACCTTTTTGCCCAGTTCGTCTGCAACCAATTGATACATCTCCAAAAATTCATCAGGCTCTTTCACAAATGCATCAAAAGATTTGTTTACCTGCACTGAATCTACACCATGCTTTTTAAAGATATTTCGTTCCAAACCTTGAAAAAGTACCAATGCAGAATCAGAACTACCTATGTGTTTTTCATTTATCTTCGCCTCAGCCAAATGGATATCTGTTAATACTTCTGCCAATTTTTCTTTGGTTAAAAGTGGTTTTTCCTCCTTTTTCGTACAAGAAATTACCAAAAAACAGATTAAAATTATAAGTATTCTCATTTTGTTTCAGAGGAAAGCTCCATATTTATGGGCACATTTTGTTCAAAAATAGGTAATTTAGCAAAATTCTAACAGCTTTTAATTGATAAAATGGATTTTCGCAGCTTTTTAAATAAGGCGAATCAAATAGAAATTCGAATCCGTAAAGCCATCAACTCACAAATGCACGGCAATTATGCATCCATTTTTAAGGGGGCGGGAGTAGAATTTAATGACTTGCGACAATACCAATATGGTGACGACGTCCGCCATATCGATTGGAACTCCTCTGCCAAAGGGCACGGAACTTTCGTCAAAATTTTTAAAGAAGAAAAAGAGCAAACTGTGTTTTTCATGCTCGACTGCTCTGCTTCCCAACAAATTGGTTCAAGTACTCAAAGCAAATTAGATTACCTGAAAGAATTAACTTCTGTTTTAAGTCTTTCGGCCATCCAAGATGCTGGCCACATCGGGTTTTGCTGTTTTACAGACAAAATTGAAAAGTTTATGGCCCCTGCGCCTGGCAAAAAACACGGATATAAAACCATATCAGAAATCTATAAATTTAAGGCCGAAAGCAGCAAAACAGATATCAAAGAATCTCTCCGTTTTGCCCTACAAGTGTTGAAAAGAAAAAGTCTCGTTATTTTAATCAGTGATTTTATTGACAATAACTTTGAAGACCTATTGGTTTCTTTAGGTAACAAACACGATTTGATTCTGATACAACTACAAGATTTGCAAGAACTGGAATTGCCTAAAATGGGAATTGTGCCGATTTATAATCCAGAAACAGGTAAAACAAGTTTTTTAAATTCTTCCTCCAAATCTTTCCAAAAACTAGTAAATAAAGTATTTGTAAAAAGCCCAAATGAGCTACAACAGTTGTGTAAACAACATAAAATAGATTATGTAAAACTCACCACGGGTGCAGATTACATTCCAGAATTTGTCAAATTATTTACCCTGAGAAAAAGATGATACAAAATAATTTTCAGGTAAAAGGCAAATTTCAGGAAGACTCTGTGAAAATAGGAGAGAAGATTCATTACAGTCTTTGGGTAAAACATTCAGGAAAAAATGAGTTGTTTTTTCCAGGTACCCAACAAAATTTTGGGGCATTTGAGGTAAGTCAAAAAGATTTTTTCAAAACTCGTGAAATAGGTAAGGGGCAATATTTAGATTCTGCCGTTTATGAATTGCGCTTGTTTCAAAGTCAAAACCCAAAAATATTACAGATTCCGGTTTACCTAAGTTCAGATATCGATTGCACAGCAGTGTATCCTAAAAGTGATACAATTTTTGTAAAAACTTTGGTAAAATCCCCTGAAACGATACAAATAGACTCCTTATTTCAAAGCATTCCTTTTCAGCCTATTAGTCCCAAAAGAGACATCAAAACCGTTTTATTTGATCTCCTCGTTTTATTGATAATCATCGGAATAATAAATGCCGTTTTGGGTAAGCGAATTAAACTTTGGATTCAACTATATTTTCATTGGAGGAAATTTCGCGACTTCCAAAAAAGTTTTCAGCGCTTAAATAGAAACGTTAATAAAACTCCACTGGGAATTCAAAATCTTGAAAAGGCCTTGGTCTTGTGGAAAAAGTACTTAGAACAAATTACCGGTTTGGGTTTTGCGACCTCAACTTCTAAAGAAATTATCGATTTAATGCCTGAAAACAGGCTAGAAAAAGCTTTAAATGAGTTAGATTTCACTATTTATGGAGGAAATTTCTCAGAAAATACCAGTAAACATTTGGAAATCCTTTTAAAAATTGCACAATCAAAATATAACAGGGTTAGACAAAATATGTACCTTAAATTTAAAAAATCTTGAAATTTCCATTGGTTCATTTCTGGCAACAAATTCGTTTGGTTTTTTCCTTCAATTGGGAAAATCCCATGTTTTTGTATTTGCTGATTTTACCAATTTTATGGTTATTTATCAAATACGGTTTAAGAAAAAACAAACGCGCTAAAATAGTACTAGTCATTCCCAATGATTTTCCGGAAAACAAATTGGCTCGATTGCAAAAGTATATACCAGATGTCTTGCAATCACTCCTAATCGTTTCAATGGTCATTGCCCTTGCAGAACCCTATACAACCATCAAATATGCTGAATATAGGGCAGAGGGGATTAATTTTGCCATTGGAATTGATATTTCAAGCTCTATGAAAAATCGGGATGTTGCCCCATCTCGATTTGATGTTGCTAAAAATATGGCGCAAGACTTCATGAAAAAACGAATCGCTTACGACGCCTTTTCATTAATTGCCTTTGCCGGAGAGCCCAATTTGATCAGCCCATTAACTCAAGATAAAAATTACTTGTTTCCAAGTCTACAAAAACTACAAGCCGGACTTATAAACGAAGAAGGAACAGCCCTAGGCGATGCCATGGGCACTTGTATAAACCAATTAAGAGATAGTGATAATCCGAAAAAAATAGCCATTATTATTTCGGATGGCAACAACACCGCAGGAAATTTGGACCCAGAAATCTCCTCCAAATTAGCCAAAATCTTTCATATCAAATTCTACACCATCGCAGTGGGTACAGAAGGAAATCAGCTAGATCCTGTAGACGAAAATACACTTAGAAACATTGCTTCCTTAACGCATGGAACCTTTTTTAGGGCAAACGATTCTCAAGCAATGGCTTCAATTTTTAAAGAAATAGATCAATTAGAAAAAACAAAAATTAAGATAAATAAATGGGAAGAGCACAAAAACCAAAGTTTGACCTTCCTTATCATTGCCTTAATATTGTTTATCATCAACTTAGCCTTAAAATTAACTTGGATAGGTAATATTTTAGAAGATTAACATGGTTGTATTCCCCAACGCAAAAATTAATATTGGACTCTATATAACTGAAAAACGGCCCGATGGTTTTCACAATTTGGAAACTGCTTTTTTTCATGTTCCTTGGACAGATATTCTTGAAATTACTCCTTCAGATAGGTTTTCGTTTACCTCCACAGGCTTGGCAATAGCTGGAAATTTGACCGACAACCTGTGTGTAAAAGCCTATCATTTACTCAAAAAACAATTTGAACTTCCTGCAGTCGACATTCATTTACATAAAATTATTCCGATGGGTGCTGGGCTAGGAGGGGGCTCTGCAGATGCAACTTATACTTTACTTGCCTTAAGAGATTTGTTTAATATCCCCTTAACAAATCAAGAACTTATCCCTTTCGCCCAACAATTGGGCAGCGACTGTGCCTTTTTTTTAGAAGATTCTCCACAGTTTGGCACCGGAAAAGGAGACCATTTACAAGCCATTGAAACACGTTTGACAGGTCTTTGGGCCTTGTTAATTTTTCCCAATTTTGGAGTTTCTACCCAACAAGCCTATTCTGGTGTAAAGCCACAAAAAGCGCCTTTTTACCTTCCTGATGCACTAAAACCACCCGTTGAATCCTGGAAAAATACGATTTCTAATGATTTTGAAAAAACAATTTTTCCCTTATTTCCGCAATTAGAAACAATAAAAGAAAACTTGTATGAGATGGGGGCACTTTACGCTGCCATGTCGGGTTCTGGCTCTACCATGTTTGGACTTTTTGCAGCAGAACCAAGCGAGGAATTTTTCCAAAACAAAAATTTTACAATAAAAATTGTTCAATTTTAAACTTTTTCTACCTCTTATTTGTTTCAATTCTAATATCCCCCAATCAAATGTTACAACAAGCTATTCATATCTATACAGAATCTACGCCAAATCCTCATTCGATGAAATTCGTTTTCAATTTCGAATTACTTCCCGAGGGATTATCATTTGATTATTCACAACCTGCCGATGGATTAACCAAGGAAAAAAACTCTCCTTTAGCTGTTTCTCTTTTCGGGTTTGAGTTTGTGAAACGGGTATTCATTACATCCAATTTCATCACCTTAAGCAAATCGGAAACGACTCTTTGGGAAGACGAAGTTTTTGGCATAAAGCAGTTTTTAAAGAAATATTTTGAAGAAAAAAAGCCCGTTTTCTCTATTCCAGAAGAGGCTCTTCCTGGGACAGAAAATTCTGATAATCCAATCATTGGACAAATAAAAGAGATTTTGGACCAATATGTTCGTCCGGCTGTTGAATCAGACGGTGGAGCGATACAGTTTCATTCCTATAATCCAGAAATTGGACAAGTAAAAGTGGTTTTGCAGGGATCCTGTTCCGGATGTCCATCTTCTACCTTAACCTTAAAATCTGGCATAGAGGCACTCATGACTCGAATGATTCCTGAGGTGAAGGAAGTAGTTGCAGAAGGGATTTAATTTTTCATTCTACTACCTTAAATTTTTGTTTCGCATCTTGTCGAGAAAAGGCATTAAAATGCCACCACTCGTATTCGATAGGCATAAATCCACCTGCTTTCATGGCATTGCGCAATTTCAAACGATTTTGATAGGCCCTCTCTGAAAGCTTACCATTATTCAATAATTCTTGTTCCTTTTTCGGGTAAGCTAATTCTCCGAAAAAATCAAAACTTGTGCCCATATCCAAGGGGATTTGGTTAGCGTCAGCCAAGGTTAGGTCAATTGCACTGCCATAGTTGTGAATGGAATGAATAGCAGGATCTGCTACGTAATTACTTCTTTGTTTGGGAGGCATATCACTCAAGGTATTCCATAAATCCCATTGTTTGGCAAGGGGTCTCGCGGCATCATAAATTAAAAAATGCAAGCCTGGATGTGTTTTTTGAAGATATTTTTGAGCCTTCCCAAGCATTTCAAGGGTTTCCTTTTGCAAGTATGCATGAGTTAAACACCCATACACATTTTTCTTCATGAAATTGTCGGTAGTAGCATATTTCAATTGTACAAAAACCTCTGGCAAAACCTTCTGAACTTCTACTAAACCTTGTTTTTTCATTTGTTCTTCGTAGCTGCAAACCGACTTTTGCGCTAGGCTCCATTGGCTTATGAAAGAAAAGATAAACAAGCTTAAAATAGATTTCATCAATTTCATATTCAATTTTTTGCCTAAATTTAGGTAAAATTTATCTTTAATTATCCATAATATGGCCATCAACTGGATCTGGTTTTTGTTTTTCGGAACAGCTTTTATCATTGCACTTGTTCAGTACCTCTTTTTAGGAAATACAGAAATTTTTAAGTTGTTGGTCGATGGAATGTTTGATTCCGCTGAAATGGCCGTGATGGACATTGCCTTGCCTCTGGCAGGCGTAATGACCTTTTTTATGGGTATTTTACAAATTGGTGAAAAGGCGGGCGCCATTCAATTCATGGCAAAAATAATTCGCCCATTCTTCACTCGTTTGTTTCCGGATATTCCCGAAAATCACCCGGTGCATGGACAAATGATTATGAATTTTTCTGCCAATTTATTGGGATTAGATAATGCTGCTACCCCATTCGGGTTGAAAGCCATGCAAGGCCTGCAAGAATTAAATCCAGAAAAAGAAACTGCCTCTCCAGCCCAAATTATGTTTTTAACCTTGCATAGCGCAGGTCCCGTTTTAATACCATTGAGCATCATGGCACAAAGAGCCATTTACGGTGCAAAAGATGCATCAGATGTGTTTATTCCTTGTTTAATGGCAACGTATGCTGCCACCATGGCTGGATTAATCTTTGTTTCCATCAAACAAAAAATAAGACTTTGGGAGCCTGTGTTAATGACTTGGATCATTGGTATTACAGCTGTTTTGGCTGGTATTTTGGCCTATTTTAGTTCGTTACCAAAGGAGCAAATAGAAATTCAATCTAAAGTATTTTCCAATGGAATACTCTTACTTATCATCATTTCATTTATTACGGCTGCATTTAGGAAAAAAATAGATTTATTTTCCACATTTGTTGAAGGTGCCAAAGGTGGATTTGAAACTTCTGTTCGGATAATTCCTTACCTAGTAGGAATGCTCGTTGCCATTTCTTGTTTTAGAAACTCGGGAGCCCTGGGCTATATTGTTGATGCTATGAAAATAGTTATTGATTGGACAGGCATTGACAATCGTTTTTCAGACGCCTTACCAACTGCTTTATTGCATCCAATTAGTGGCAGTGGCTCAAGAGCCATGATGATTGACACCATGAAAACATTTGGAGCAGATTCCTTTCCTGGTCGATTAGCCTCTGTTTTTCAAGGCTCTGCAGAAACCATTTTATATGTAGTTGCCTTGTATTTTGGCTCTGTGCAAGTTAAGAATATAAAATATACCCTGTGGGCAGGCCTAACTGCTGATTTCGTAGGAATTCTTACCGCAATTGCAGTTTCTTATCTGTTTTTTGGCTAAAATAAAGGTACAGATATTCCAATATTTCCTCCCAAGGTGTTTTTATACCATTCCGATTGGTCGTATCCAATATTGGCTTTTACCGTAGCATCATAGCCTAAAATTTTCATGGGTTTTTGGGCAAATAACGCCAATGAATACATTTTTTTTACGGGTACAAATTCTTTGCCATACCAACCAACAGCATTGGCCAAGCTACCCTTAAATAAAATTTTTGTATCTTTTATTTCCCACTCAGATGCAATATAAAATGCCTCTACACGGGAATTATCAAAATATCCACCATTGGTCAAAGGTAAATCGGTTTCATTAATAGCAGTAATAAACGGACTTCCTATACCTCTACTTCGATACGACCATCCCTGGGGATAAACACCATTATTGAAATAATTGTCTAAACCCCTTTGCCATGCAAATGGAGCATCTGACCCAATGGGGCCACCTTGTGAAGTTGAATTAAAATATTCTAAAACTAACTTCCTAAATGTGCCTTCCTTTTTCGATTGAATGGATATTCCATGCAAACCGTCTGTTATATTATTCAACCAAAATAAAGAGCCATCTTCGTAATAACTTTGTCGATAACCTAATACTTTAAAACTTCCAAAATCAATTTCCGCACCTATATCTACTGAACCTAAATGATTTCCAACGCGATTTCCGGCATCATTTTTGCCAAATTGAGTTGTGTCATTAACTGCTGCTAAATTAATTCCGGTTACTACATATAGAAAATCTTTAAATCTTGTAGGAACTTGACCATTTATACCTGCCGAATTATTAGGGTCTGCATACAATAATTTCCCACCCCATTGTACCTGGTGATTAAATCCGGCAAATAATTTGATGGTTGAGGTTTCACGACCAAATTGTCCATAAAAAGATTTCTGATGCAAAAATACATGGGCTGCATCAGTTCGATTGTTTTCAAAAACACCGTGGGCAAAATTTCCCTTGAATGCAAAAAATCCTCCCTTTTTAGGATAAAACCAATTAGGAACACTCAACTCAATTTTGGGTATAGGTAGGGCATTTCCCGACCAGACAAACGATCCAGAAGAAATTGTTGAATCTGCCAATCCAAAGGTTTGTTTGCGCATCCCAGCCCATAATTCGAAAATTCCCAATTTAGATTTTACATATAATTCAGGAATTTGAACTGCAGATTTATCTGTCCCCACTAAAAACTGAACATTGGCACCATAACCAAATTTTAATCTGCCCTTTTTCTTATAATCTTGAACATATCCAGCATTGGTTTGGAAATATGACCCTCTGACAGGAACCATACCATACTGATTGGATCGCAACCAAAAGGGTTGATATTTTCCATCGGTAATTCCTGTGCCTATTTCAAGCCAATTTTTGGTATCACTTGTTTGGGCAATGGAATATTGCATAGTTATTAAAACAAGTAAAACTCCCAAACAATGTGTTTTTTTCATATTTATTATGCCAAATGAGCCACTAGCTCATAGCCCATACTTTCAATGATTAAGCGAACTTCTTTTTTATTTTTAAAGGATTGAACTTTTGCCCTTTTTCCTTCAAAAACACCCGATTTAATGGTAATAAAATCTCCAACTTTTACAGAAGTACCTATTACTTCAACATTTACAAAATCGGTCAAAAATGATTTAATGGCAAGAATTTCTTCTTCTTGTATTTGGGCAGGTTTACTCAACCAATACACAAAATTCACTACATTTCGAGCCTTTCGAACAGTTACATTCTCCGTTACATAGTCTATGTTCACAAAAACATAGGAACGAAAAAGAGGCTCTTCTACCCATTTTGTTCGATCAGACCACTTGCGTTTAACTTTGTTTATGGGACAATAACATTCTATACCTAATGCCTCCAAATCCAAAGCCACTTGCTTCTCACAGCGCGACTTCGTATAAACAGCAAACCAAGCCATATTATGCTTTTTGAGAAAACAACTTAATGTCGGCCTCCATCATATCTTTAACCAATGCTGGTAAATCATACTTCAATTTCCAACCCAATTTCTCTTTTGCTTTCGTTGGGTCTCCAATCAATAATTCTACCTCTGTGGGTCTAAAATACCTTGGGTCAACTTCTACCACAATACTTCCTTTTTCTAATTGATAAGCAGGGTTTGAACAAGCCACAACATATCCTTTTTCCTCTACTCCTTCTCCTTTGAAATCAACATCCACACCCACTTCTGCAAAGGCCATTTTAATAAATTCTCTTACGGTTGTTGTTATACCCGTTGCAATCACAAAATCCTCAGCAACCTCTTGTTGTAAAATCAACCACATCGCCTCTACATAGTCTTTTGCATGTCCCCAATCACGCTTGGCATCCAAATTACCTAAATAGATTTTTTTCTCCTGTCCCAACACAATTTGAGAAACTCCACGTGTAATTTTTCTGGTCACAAAAGTTTCACCACGCAAGGGCGATTCGTGATTAAACAAAATACCATTTACAGCAAACATATCGTAAGCCTCGCGATAATTTACGGTAATCCAATAACCATATAATTTTGCTACTGCATACGGAGAACGTGGATAAAACGGCGTTCTTTCACTTTGTGGTACTTCTTGTACCAAACCATATAATTCTGAGGTTGAGGCCTGATAAATCTTTGTTTTTTTCGTCAATCCCAACAAACGAACCGCTTCTAAAATTCGAAGTGTTCCGATTCCATCTACCTGTGCTGTATATTCTGGCTCATCAAAAGAAACCTTCACGTGCGACATTGCACCCAAGTTGTAAATCTCGTCGGGCTGAACTTCCTGAATGATACGAATGATGTTCGTTGAGTCACTTAAATCGCCGTAATGCAAATGGAATTTAGAATTATCTACATGAGGATCTAAATAGAGGTGATCTATACGCTGAGTGTTGATCAAAGAACTTCTTCTTTTGATACCATGCACTTCGTATCCTTTTCCTAATAACAACTCAGCTAAATACGCTCCATCTTGTCCGGTGATTCCTGTAATTAAGGCTATTTTATTTGTTTGACTCATACTTTGTTAAATTCAATGCGCAATTTACTAAAATAAAAAAGGTATTGTGTAAAATTTATGTATATAACGGTAAAATAACACTTTCAAACTTATTGTAAATGACCTTTCTTTTAAGTTTTAAGGTAGGGGTTAGTTCTCCATCTTGAATAGTAAACAGCTTATCTAGCAAAACTATTTTTTTAACTTGTTCATATTTGGCCACGCTAATCATGGTCTGGCGTACCTCTTCTTCCATTTTTTGAACAATTTTTGGGTTTTTAATTAAGTCGGCATTGCTTTCCCAATGAATCCCTTGTTGGCGCGCCCAAAATTGTAAAGCAGAAAATTCAGGGATAATTAAAGCCGAAGGAAATTTTTGTCCTTCTCCAACCACCATACATTGTTCTATAAATGCCGATTCTTTTAGCTTGTTTTCCACCAATTGCGGTGCAACATACTTTCCCCCCGAAGTTTTAAATATCTCCTTTTTACGGTCTGTTATCTTCAAATATTTTCCATCAACTAATTCTCCTATATCTCCCGTGTGAAACCAGCCTTCTTTATCAATGGCCTCGGCAGTAGCTTCTGGATTATTGTAATACCCAACCATTACCGAATCTCCCTTGCAACAAATTTCTCCATCCTCTGCAATCTTTACCTGCACACAATCCAAAATTGTTCCCACACAACCTATTTTAAAATCGGGTGGATTTATTTTACAAACCGAAATCACAGGAGAGGTTTCTGTTAGTCCATAACCTTCTGAAATAGGAACACCTGCTGCCCAAAAAACGCGAGATAATCGAGGTTGCAGTGCAGCAGAACCGCTTGTTATGGATCGAACATTTCCGCCCAAAGCCTCTCGCCATTTACTAAAAATCAATTTGCTAAAAACTGCATATTTTATTCGCTCCAAAATACCCAATTTTTGCATTGGATCATATTTCAATCCAAAATCAATTGCCGCAAAAAACAATTTTCGTTTAATGCCTGTCAATTCGTTTCCCTTAGCTAATATTTTATCATACACCTTTTCCAACAAACGTGGAACGGTTGCAAATGCAACAGGTTGAACCTCCTTGATATTATCAGCGATGGTTTCCATGCTTTCTGCATAAAAAATAGAAACACCATAATACATGTACAAATAAATATCGGTTCGTTCATAAATATGACAAAGCGGTAAAAAACTCAACACATTCTCCCCAACTTTTAAATCAAAATATTCACCACGCACAACCGATTTTACATTACTCAAAATATTATGATGAGTCAACATCACACCCTTAGGTCTACCTGTAGTTCCTGAAGTATAAATTAAAGTCAATAAATCTGTTGATTTAACTTTGGAATGAAAAGGCTCTAAGTTTTTAACATTTTTACCTTTTCCCAAATTTTCTATTTCTTTCCAATTTTTGGCAGCTGGTATCGAATCAAAAGTGTAAATTCCTTTTACAAAATCTAGTGACTTACTTGCTTCATTGGCTTTGTAAAATAGATCTTCGTTTTCTACAAAAATTAGTTGAGAACCAGAATCTGAAAAAATATAGGTGTAATCTTCAATGGTTATGGTCGGATAAATTGGAACCGTAACCCCACCAATTAATTGAACTGCAAAATCAACGATGTTCCATTCGGTCCGATTGTTTGAAATAATAGCAATTTTATCGCCAATCCCTAAACCTAATTCCAAAAATCCAAGTGCAAGCTCATGAACCGATTGAACAAAACTCGAGGAAGAATAACTTTGCCAAGAGCCATTACTTTTCTTGTTAAATAAAATAGGAATCTCCTGGTGTTCATAAGCCTTCAATAAATCAAAGACTCTTTCTAATTGTTGATGTTTCATAGGTTTATTATTTCAATCAAATATAAGATTTCCACATATTATCCACAACTATAAACTATATTATACCAAATATTACCCTAAAATGATACTTTATACAATTTAAATATCAAAAAAGCATTAGTTTAAAAATTCTTCTAAACTTATCCACAGGCTATTATTTAAAAATAAAAAAATTAATTTAAGTAAAATTTAATTGTATGTTATTGTTCTCTGTGGATTTGTGGATAAGTGATTTTTTGATTTGTAAATAACTGAAATTTAATATATTAATTAAATTAAATTGTATTTTTATTTGTGGATAAATTGAAGATATCTTGAGGATAAAATCAGACTTATGCACAATTTGTTTTGAAAAAATATTTTATCCCCAAAGATGTGATTTAAATGTGGATAAAAAGGTGAGGAAATCCACCACTTATCCACATACTTATTCACCTTGGATGACAAGGTCCGTTAATTCAAAATTTGCTTTTAATTTCAATGGCATTGGATAGAAAAACATTCGTTCTGCCACTTTTTTGGTTTGAAAATTTCCGGGTGTCCACTTTCCGTCTTTGTTCAGGTCTTCGATGACCCTAATCGTATAAATATTAGGTTCTATGTAATTAAATGTGAAATTTTCTTTAACAATTTGTGAATAGGCAATTTCTTGCTCCTGACCTTTAATCAGCTGTACAACATATTGTTGATCTTTTTTTGTTGAATTTATTTTTCCTGAAATGAGACCGAAGTTTTCCAATTCTTCTCTTTCAATTGGGTATTCAACATAATCCGTTGAATCTTGTTCTATGCTTACAAAAGCATCTTTTTCAAAAATTAAATTGACTTTTTCTTTGGGCAAATCTTTTTTCGAAATAATAAGTTGATTTGAATAAGAATTGAATTTTATGTTTTTTTCATCAATTGAAATTCTTTTCAAGGAATCAATTTTATAATAGATTTTTTTTATGTTCCACGAGGCAACAGGTTTTTCAAAATCCAATTGTATTGAATCTAAAGGTGAAAATCGTGCCCCAAATTTTGGATAAACACTTAAGTTGAAAGGCTTTCTAGTTAATTTTTCTTTTTTATTTAATTCGCGGTATTTTATTTTAACACTAAATTCTTTTAACCTGTTTAAAGAATCTGTTGTATTTAGTTTAATAAATAAAGTATCATTTTTATTAGTTGTTCCTCTAAATATGCGGAGTTGCTTATTTTGTTCTATTTGATAAACTATTTTTTCAGCATTGCTTTGTTTTTGTTCAACTTTAGCTTCTTGAATTCCCCGATTAAATTCATATAAAACCGATTTAGCTGTTGTGGTTGTTTTAATAATTTTTAGACTGTCTAAATTTTGGTTGCTAAGAATAAAATCTTTTGATTTTAGATGTTCTTTGAGATCTATAAATGCTTCTTTTTGAAAGTCATGTGCTTCTTTATTTGCATTTAAGAGTAAATTATTGTTTACATCTGCAAATGCAGCCATGTAATATTTTCCTGCTTTTAAATTTTCTAATTGGTAATTTCCGGAGGTATCGGTTTTGGTAAAATAATAGGGCTTTTGTTTATCAATTTTTAATGTGTCGGAATAGGGATAAACTGCCACTAAAATATTTTCTAATTTTTTATTTGTAAACAA
This sequence comes from Sandaracinomonas limnophila, assembly GCF_004005965.1. GTDB lineage: Bacteria > Bacteroidota > Bacteroidia > Cytophagales > Spirosomataceae > Sandaracinomonas > Sandaracinomonas limnophila. Next base: position 247,969 of record NZ_SACY01000004.1, read on the forward strand.
GTTTTTCACATTTCCTTCAATGCTTAGCGAGTCGATTATATTACCGGTACTAAAAACGAGTTTGATGTTTTTGGCTACGTTTCTTTCTGAGATATCTGAAATGGAATTTCTAAAATTGAAAGTGTAGGTTGTATTATCATTTAATGCTGAATCAAGAATAATAGATAAGCCTTTGGGATAAATTTTTGTTTCATAAAATCCAATTCCTGGAGTAACTAATAATTCCTGATTTACATTTTTAATATCTACATATTCATTGAAACTTAAATCTAATTTTTTCCCTTTGAAATTCTTACTTTTTAAAGTTGGGTTACTTTGTAAGAGCACTGGTGCCAAGGTGTCTTTTTTTCCACCTGGGGGCGATGCCATTTGTGCACAGCTGTTGAGTAAAAGAATAAATCCTAAGCACAAAAAACTGACAAGTAAAAGGGAAAGCTTTTTAGATTTATTCATTTTCAAAGATGTATAAATTACTGGAATAATTTCCGTTGAAAATAAAGGCTTTTAAATTTGAAAAGGCGCCTGTGATAAATGAGGCCAAAAGCTTTTTCTTTCCAGACTGATATTCGTTGCTTAAAATACTGATGTAAAAAGAATCAAACAAAAGCCCTCTTGTTTTGACTAATTTAAATCCATATTTCGAAGCAAGAAACTGTATCGTTTTTGGCGTAAAATGATGGATGTGTCGAGGCACATCATAAGCCGCCCAATGAGATTTAAACTTTTCTGCATCGTGAGATTTGGGATTGGGGACCGCTATCAATAATTTACCGTTTTCGTTTAAATGCTTTTTGAAAAAAGTAAAATATTCGTCTAATTCATAAACGTGTTCTAGCACATGCCATAAACTAATTATTTGAAACTTTTCTTGCGATTCAATTTCTGATAATTTTCCAGCAATTTTTGCTTTCGTAAGTTCCGTTGCTTTTGCTGCAGTTTGTGGATCTAATTCCATTCCTCTAACGTCCCATCCTGCCGATTGACAAGCTTGTAAAAAGTGTCCATTTCCACAACCAATGTCTAAAAGCTTATTAGAATTTTTGTACGAACGAATCCAATTTATTTTTTGTTGAAGTGTAAAATTTCTAACCCAATGATAGAGTTTATTTACAATTCCTTCTTTGGTATTCGAATGAGAAATATAGGTTTCAGACTGATAATATTTTCCAGCTTCCTTTGCCAAGGGTCTTGGATTGGTAAATAAGAAATCACAGCTTCTGCATTGAACGATTTTGAAAAACTCTCCAGAAACAGTATAATCTTTTGCTTCCAAAAAGGATTCAATGTGTTGACTTTGGCAAATGGGGCAGTTGCTAATTATTTCCATATTATCTTCCCATGAACAATAGTAAAATAGAAATGTCAGAAGCTGACACTCCAGAAATTCTACTTGCTTGTCCGATGGTTTGGGGTCTTAATTTATTTAATTTTATTCTTGATTCCGTTGAAAGAGTTTTGATTTTATCGTAATCAAATTGAGGTGGAATTTGTAAATCTTCCATAGACTTCATCTTGTCCACCATTTTTCTTTCTTTGTCGATATAACTTTCGTATTTGATAATTATTTCAGCTTGCTCAATTTCTTCTGTAGAATATTTTTTCAATATCGGAATAAGCATTTCATTTTTATAAAAATGTTCAAAGCCGACATCGGATCGTTTGATGAAATTTATCAAAGGGGCTCCTTCTTTGATACTTGAAACACCTATTGACTCTAACCAAGGATTTGCCTCTGTTGGTTTTAATTTGTTTGATTTTAATTCTTGAATTAGGTTTTCAACGTTTTGCTTTTTTTGCAAATACGTGTCTAATCTTTCTTGAGATGCTAAACCTAATTCAAATCCTTTTTCAGTTAAACGTTCGTCAGCATTGTCTTGTCGCAAGAGGGTTCTAAACTCTGCTCTCGAGGTAAACATTCGGTAAGGCTCATCTGTACCTTTGTTTATTAAATCGTCGATTAAAACACCGATATATGCTTCGGATCTTGAGAGAGTAAAAGGATTTAATTGATGGGTATGTTGGTGGGCATTGATACCTGCCATTAAACCTTGACAAGCGGCTTCTTCATAACCGGTTGTTCCATTGATTTGTCCAGCAAAAAATAATCCTGAAATCAATTTGGTTTCGAGGGTTGGACTTAATTGTGTTGGAGGAAAATAATCATACTCAATAGCATAACCAGGTCTGAACATTTTTGCTTTTTCAAATCCAGGTATCAACTTGATCGCCTCAAATTGTATTTCTTCTGGAAGGGATGTTGAAAATCCATTTACATAAATTTCTACGGTCTCCCACCCTTCTGGTTCTACGAATATCTGGTGACTATTTTTATCTGCAAAGCGGTTGATTTTATCTTCAACTGATGGACAATAGCGCGGCCCCAATCCTTTGATTCTTCCAGCAAACATAGGCGATTTTTCAAAGCCTTTTCGTAGGACATCGTGTACTTTCTCGTTTGTATGCGTGATCCAACAAGAGCGCTGTTCTTTGATGGGTTCTTTTGTCAAATAAGAAAATGAACTTGGGTTTTCATCTCCTTTTTGTTCTTCCATTGCCTCGTAATTCAGGCTTCTTCCATCTACTCGAGGCGGAGTTCCTGTTTTCATTCTACCGCTTTCGAATCCGAGCGAAACAAGTTGTTCTGTGAGTCCTTGCGCATTGGGTTCTGCCATTCTTCCTCCGCCAAAACTTTTCTCCCCAATATGAATCAATCCATTTAAAAAGGTGCCATTAGTTAAGACCACAGATGGCGCGTAAAATGACATCCCCATTCGCGTCTTCACTCCTTTCAATTCCTTATTTTGAACAATTAATTCTTGCACAGAATCTTGCCAAAAATCAACATTAGTATTTCTTTCTAAGGCCCATCTCCACTCTTCTGCAAATTTCATTCGATCAGATTGGCACCGAGGCGACCACATCGCTGGCCCTTTTGAGCGATTCAACATTCGGAATTGAATCATTGTTTTGTCGGAAATGATTCCCGACATCCCTCCAAGTGCGTCTATTTCTCTAACAATTTGTCCTTTGGCTACGCCACCCATGGCAGGGTTACACGACATCTGCGCAATGGTTTGCAAGTTCATCGTAATCAACAAAACACTTGAACCCATTTTAGCTGCGGCATTTGCTGCCTCACAACCCGCGTGCCCTGCACCTACTACTATTACGTCGTAATTATATTGCATTTCATTTATGTTTCACGTGAAACATTTTGTCTTATCTTTTGGTGAGATAAAAGTTTTCCTTTTCTCTCATTGTTTTTTCCTCTTCTTCCGACTTGTCTTTGTAGCCACAAAGATGTAATAAACCATGTGCGATTACTCGGTACAATTCGTTTTCTTCTGTCTTTAATGTCCTTCCGTTTTCTAAAACGCGTTCGTAGGAAATGTAAATATCACCTTCAATTTGGTTTGGCTTTTCCGACTGGTCAAAGGTGATGATGTCGGTTAGGGTATTGTGATTTAAGTATTGTTTGTTGATTTCTAACAGGTAGGAATCTGAACAAAAAATGTAATTTAATTCCACAATTTTTTTTCCCTCTTCTGCGGCAAGCTGCTTCAACCAAGCTTTCAAGGCTCGCTTTTCTTTTAGGGGAACGGCAATATCTTCTTCGAAAAAGTTTATCATATTTACAATAATCTGCAAATTTACTAAAAAGCATCCTTGAAATGCTCAATTTCTGAATGTTTTGTAAAAAATGTGATGGCAATGATGTCAAATCGGATATTTCCTTTGTATTTGTTTTCATATTGGTACACATTTGCTGCCGCCTGAACTTGAAAAATCTTATCTCTTGTTACCTGTTGTTCTGGGTAGATTCCGCCTTTTGCTTGTAAGGATTTAACCTCCACAAATATGACAAATCCTGATTTTTGGGCAATGATATCAACCTCTGACCTACCCCTTCTATAATTTTTATCAAGTATTTGGTAGTTATTTTTGATCAAATAATTTGCAGCTAAGGCTTCCGCCTCCTTACCTTGCAAAAGATGTTTCGCCATTCTTGTATCTTTGTTTTTTGTAAAACTAATGCGCGTGGAAACAGAAGCCTAACAGCTTCTTGATAAAAATGGAAAAGAATAAAAAAGTTCAGTTTACTGATTTAGGTCAAGTGGAATACAAGGAAACCTGGGATTTTCAGGAGTCTTTGTTGGCAAGTATTTCTAAAATAAAACTAGATAATCGAGCTAAAAATGTCCAAACTTCCAATACAGATTCTCAACTTTCCACTCCCAACTATTTGCTTTTTTGTGAGCACAATCCTGTTTATACCTTGGGTAAAAGTGGTAACGAAAATCACCTTTTATTGCAAGAACCATTTCTTCAAACCATTGGGGCAAGCTATTATCGAACAAATCGAGGGGGCGATATTACCTTTCATGGGTCCGGACAATTGGTGGGCTACCCTATTTTAGATCTAGACAATTTCACTACCGACATCCATTTGTATTTACGCAATCTGGAAGAAGTTATCATACAAGTTTGTGCATCTTACGGACTTGTTGCAGGTCGAGTTGAGGGGTTGACAGGTGTGTGGATTGAGCCAGACAAACCCGAAAAACGGAAAATTTGTGCTATGGGTGTCAAGGCTTCCCGATGGATTACCATGCATGGTTTTGCCTTAAATATCAATACAGACCTTACATATTTTGACCACATTGTTCCCTGCGGAATTGCCGAATATGGTGTTACTTCCTTGAAAAAGGAGTTGGGCAGAGAATTGGATGTTAAAGAAGTAAAGTTGAAAGTAGTTGCTGCTTTTGCGGATTTATTTCAAGCACAAATTCAAAATGTTTCACGTGAAACATTAGAAAATATTACAAATGAAAAACTTTAGAAATACCCTTTTTATTGATATAGAAACCGCAAGTGGAAAAGGCGATTTTTCCCAGTTGAGCCCGAAAATGCAAAGCCTGTGGTTAAAAAAAGCAAAAAATTTGCCTAATCCGGACCAATTGATGTTAGAGGATTTGTATTTTCAACGTGCCGCATTGTACGCAGAGTTTGGAAAAATTATTTGTATTGGAATGGGTTTTTTGTTCAATGACAAGGAAAAGGGCTTGTCGCTGAAGGTTAAAACCATTGCAAACGACAATGAAAATGAATTGCTTGCGGAGTTTATTCGTTTTATTAATGATACCTACAAAAACAAAGAATTAAGCCTTGTCGCACACAATGGAAAAGAGTTCGATTTTCCGTATTTGTGTAGAAGAATGTTGGTGAATTCGCTTGAAATCCCGAAACAATTGCAATTGCAAGGTAAAAAACCATGGGAAGTCGTTCACCAAGATACAATGGAGCTATGGAAGTTTGGCGACAGAAAAGCGTACACTTCTTTAGAGTTATTGGTGGAAATTTTAGGTATTGGAGAAGCTAAATCTAACCTTTCTGGTGATAAAGTGAATGAAACGTATTATCAATTGAAGGATTTGAAAGGAATTTCCGACTATTGTCAGGAGGATGTGGTATTGGTAGCCCAACTGTTTTTACGGTATAATTTCCAAAAAACAGTTGAGCCACAAAATATTCAGTTGCTGTAATAATTATACTATTTTAGCTGGATTTCCAAAAGCACGCTTAGAATTAGGAATATTTTCTATTACTACACTCCCAGCCCCTACACTTGCCGATTTGCCAATTTTAATGGATCCTACCACAGTTGAATTAATTCCAATAAAGGCATTGTTTTCTACTTTTGCTTCTTTTCCAATAACAGTTCCACTGCCAATTTGTGCATAATCTTCAATAGATGCTCCTGTTTCAATGATGGCGCCCGCACCGATAATGCAGTGGTCGCCAATTTTTGTTGCAGGTTGTATTATGGCCGAATTGCCAAGGAATATTCCATACGACAATGAATTGATATCTGCCACCTGGGCATTTGGGTGTATGGCGTTTGTTGGCTTCGTTTTCCTGTCATCAATAATATTCTCAATCATTTTTTTTCTTTCTACAGGATTTTCAAGTGCTACAAATACGTTGCAATTTTTCCCTATTAAGTTCCAAAATTGCTCATCTTCTGTTGTTCCTAATACAGGTATTTCGCCAATAAATGTGTCTTTTTTCTTCACATCGTCGTCTAAAAATCCATAGATAACAACCTTGTTTTTTTGGAATACATCTGCCACTTCTAAGGCAAATGGATTTACGCCAATAATTATGACCGGTAAGGAAATCATATTTTGTTTATTTTGTTTGTGTAATTACTTAATTTAAAAAATTCTTCATTGCCTTTTCCTAAGACAAATTGATGGTATTCTTTCTCTTTTTCCGGAAGACTGTTTCCAATTATAGTTAAATCTGTACCATTTATTTCAGTTAAACCATGTATGTGTGACATGTCGCCAATATCTTCAATTTTCCATGAAAAATTTATGTTTTCAGTCCCTGATTTTTCCTCTTTTATATTAAAAAGGATGTCGGCCCTTTGTGTACCATCTAAGGTTAATGGAGCGTTGATTATTTTAATGTCTGCAATGTATTTTTCGTTTGTGAGTAACGAATTATATTCATTTAGGCTTTCCAACTCCCATTTTCCTGTTGCTATTTGATATAGGGAATCTAAAATCATGCAGGCGTTTAATTTTCTTAAATAATTTTTTTCTAAATCCCATTGCATACCTCCTGCTTCAATTAATAAAAGACCATAACCTCTTTTTTGAAATGTGTCTCCAAATGCTCTGGATTCATATTCATCTGTCCATTTGGCTAAATTATTTCCTATTATTGGCTTGAGTTTTTTGCACAAATGATTGGCTAATTTTCCTGCTCTTATTCTTGATTCTGTCCAGGTTCCAACTTCGTCTCCTGGCGTAGCTAATAAGGCAATTTGGGTTTGGTATTTTGAATTTCCTGCGGAATATAATCTATTTTGATCGTGTAAGTTAATAGAAAATAGTGGATTTATTTGATCTACCCAATTTGATAGTAGTTTAGCTTCAGGACTGTTTTGTTTCGTAGCATCTCTGTTCATGTCGATTCCTAAAGCGGTTTCTCTTTGCCATAAATATGCCCCATCCCTATTCAATTGAGGTATTGAATGAAAGCATATATTTTGATGTATTTTTTGCCAAATTTCTTCCAATTCTTGAATAGGTTTGGATAAAAAAGTATAAATATCTGCTAATGCTAATGTGGCTGTCGCCTCATCACCGTGCATTTGTGACCAGGCTGCTATTTTAATTTTCCCTTTACCAAATGTTACTTCATTTATGCTTCTATTTTGATAGGATTTACCAATTTCTTTTACCCCCAGTAATGGTGAATTTTTCCAATTATTTAGAAGTAAATTCCATTTATCATCACTAATTCTTCTTTGGTTTAGTGTGTGATCTTTAAAGGAATCATAATGTTTTAGTAGTGTTTCAAACATAATTATAATAGGGGTTTTGGCATTTTTACATTCCAGATTTGTTGAGGAAATAATCCGTTTTTCCCAGAAGTAAATATTATAATAAGAGTGACAAGTAAGGAAACTAAGGCCATGTTTAAGCTAAATAATTCCATACTTAAAAACATGGCAGTTAAGGGTGTTTTTGCTAATCCGCAATAGAGGCCAACAAAGCCTAAGGCAGCGGCAAGTGCTTGAGGAAAAATTAATAGATTAGAAAAATATGCTCCCGCATGTGAACCAATTAAAAATAAGGGTGTTGCTTCTCCCCCTTTAAATCCTGCTGCTAAGCTAAATGTAGTTGCTATTATTTTTTTGATGAAAAATGAATTGTCTATATTTCCTTTAAATGGATCTAATAATTTTTCAGCACTTAATCCGATTGAACTTTGGAATTCTCCTTGACTTAGTAAAATTCCTACAATTGCTCCGAGAATAATCCCTCTGAGAATTTTTTGTGAGGGCAATAGCCCAAACAAATAATTTATATTCGATTCTAGCGCTTTATAAAATCTTGCAATTAGGGCTAAAAATAGGCCTAAAATGAGCAATTTGGCACAAAATGTTACATTTATTTCAGGTAAAAAAATAGCAGGATAAAGTGTGTGTTTTGTTCCGTACACGTGTAAACTTATCCAATTTGATAAAAATGAAGAATAAATGCAGGGGATAATTGATTTCCATGAATATTTTCCAAATTCATTTATTTCCAAACCAAAAAATGCACCCGCCCAGGGAGTTCCAAAGACCGAACCAAATCCAGCTGCTATACCTGATCGAATAAGAAGTATTTTGTCTTCTTTTAAAAATTTAAATTTTGTAGCAATAAAATCTGCAAAGTTCGCCCCTATTTGAACAGCCGTGCCTTCTCTACCCACTGATGCTCCGGCTAAATGGGAAATCCATGTGCTGGCTACTATATAAATTGAAAAAAATGGGGAAGTATTTTTTTCTCCGCCGTTGATAATTTCAATATAGGTATTGGTAGAGGTTTGACTAAGTTGTTGCCAATAGGTCTTGCTATATAAAAATATAACAGCAATTAGAGGGAGTAAGTAAGGAAACAAATGCCATAGATTTCTCAAAATGGCAACCTGATCTAAACCTTTCAAAAATAGCGCGGAGGCACTTCCCATCAAGAAAGAAAGTATGCTTAAGCCCACAATAAGTTGAAAGTATTTTTTCAAATTTTACCTATTTTGCTTCAAAGGTACTTACAATTCAAAACCTTTTCTAATCTAATTTACCTACCTTTGTGAAATTTTGTATGATTCATGACTCATTTTTCAGATTTAGGCCTTAATCCTCAGCTAGTTCGCGCTTGCGATGACCAAGGGTATAGTACACCTACTGATATTCAGGAAAAGGCAATTCCTTTGCTTTTGAAGGGACATGATGTGCTCGGAATTGCACAAACTGGGACAGGTAAAACAGCTGCTTATGCTTTGCCTATTTTAATGCAATGCAAATATGCTCAAGGTTCAAATCCAAGAGCCTTGATTTTAGCCCCAACCCGCGAATTGGTTATTCAAATCGAAGAGGTATTTAGAAGTTTATCTAAATATACAGATTTGCGCATTTTAGCTATTTATGGTGGCTTGGGTCCGCGGACGCAAATAGATGCCATAAATAATGGGATTGATCTGTTAATTGCCACTCCGGGGCGATTTATGGAGTTGTATTTGAAAGAGGTAATCATTACCAAAGAATTGAAAACCTTGGTATTGGATGAAGCCGATAAAATGATGGATATGGGATTTATGCCTCAAATTCGGAAGATTTTGGAGGTAATTCCTATTAAAAAAAGGCAAAATGCCTTGTTTTCAGCAACTTTTCCTGAGAAAGTAGAAAACTTATCCTTTGAATTTTTAGAATATCCACATAAAATAGAAATCACTCCGCAGGCCACTACGGCAGTCAATGTGGAACAATGCGCCTACGATGTGCCCAATTTGAAAACCAAATTAGCGGCATTGAAGTATTTTTTGGAACAGGAAGGATTTGACCGTGTTATGGTCTTTTGTCGCTCTAAATTGGTTGCCAATGATTTGGAACAATATTTATTGGAGAATCTATTAAAAGAGAAAGATATTCGTGTGATTCACTCCAATAAGGGGCAAAATACCCGAATAAACTCAATGAATTTGTTTCGAGAGGGTAAATTAAAGGTCTTGGTTACTACCGATGTAACTGCCAGGGGAATAGATATTCCTTTGGTTTCACATGTGATAAATTTTGATGTGCCTTTGATTTATGAGGATTATGTGCACAGAATCGGTCGAACAGGTCGTGCAGATGCTCTTGGGGCTTCTATTACCTTTGTAACGATGGCTGAAAAATACCATTGGGAAAAGATTGAAAAAATTATTCAGCAAACAATTCCTTTGGGTAGTCTCCCCAATGAAATACCGGTATTTGCTACGCCAAAAGAGGAAGAAATAGCTATGTTGCGTGCAATTGACGAACAAAAGCGAAAAGAAAATCCGGATTTTAAAGGGGCTTTTCATGAAAAAAAGTCGAAACCTCAAAAGAAAAACGCTAAATTCAAGTCCAAATCAAATAAGTCAAATAAAAGGAGGAAGTAAGGTGAAGAAAATTATTGTTTTTTTATTGTTTTTAAGCTCTTTTCAAGCATTTTCCTATACAAATGGAATAGATTCTGTCATACGAGAACAAAAGTACCAGGCACTTTTTGGGCAGAAAGCCTTGGGACAAAAGGATCAAAAAGACCTTCAATTGTTTTTAAAATCTTGTGATGATAGTTTTTCTTCTCGACAAGAAGCAGCGAAATTTTTTGCTGAAAAAGGTTGGGAATACTTAGGAGAAGGGAAATTAGATACGGCAGCCTTTCGATTCAATTACGTAAATGCCTTAGATGCAAACAGTGTTGAAGCCTATTGGGGCTTGGGAGTGATTTCATTCAATCGAAAAGACAATGAATTGGCCATTAAATTATTGGAAAAGGGCCTTTCTTTGGATTCAACGCAAAGTAATTTACGAGTTGATTTAGCCACTGTTAAATTGAGTTGTTACCAAAATCAACAAGCTTGCGGTGATTTGAAAGAGGTGGAAGAGTTGTTAGCAAAAAGTTTACATCAAGATGCAAACAATGCCAATGCCTGGATGAAACGCTGCCAGGTCGCTTATTATTCTGGTAAAATTGAAGATGCTTGGACCTATTTTCACCAATGCCGACAATTGGATATTTTACAATTGGACATTAATTTCTCACAATTTTTGTTAGAAAAAATGCCCGATCCTAAAGGCTTTTTTAAACTCAAAGAATAATGGGAATTCGCTCTTTTGTGGCAAGTATTTGGGCAAAAAAGCTCGTTAAAAAATACCGCAAAAGCCATTTGAATGCTTTTGAAAGTCAGGATTTTTGGATGAAGTCTAATGTTAAAATGGCTGAAAAAACCTTAATTGGCAAGACTTATGCATTTGATAAAATCCAAAATTATTTAGACTTTAAATCTCAAGTTCCCATTTGCGAATATGAGGATTTCAAACCCTATTTGGAAGAAGCTTTAGCAGGGGCTTCGGATATTTTTTGGCCGGGTCGACCCGCCTATTTTGCCAAAACTTCAGGTACAACTTCTGGGGTAAAATACATTCCTATTAGCAAAGAATCCATGCCCTATCACATTGCAGGGGCAAGAGATGCGCTTTTACATTATGTGTTTTATAGTGGAAATTCTGCTTTTTTGGATCGAAAATTAATTTTTCTTTCGGGGAGTCCAGAGATGGAAGAGAAAAAAGGAGTTAAAATTGGGCGTTTATCTGGTATTGTAAATCATCATGTACCCTCTTATTTGCGCAGTAATCAATTGCCTAGTTATCCGACAAATTGTTTGGAAGATTGGGAAAGCAAATTAGATGCAATAGTAGAGGAAACGAAAGACCAAGATATGGGATTGATTTCGGGCATTCCGCCATGGGTTCAAATGTATTTTGATCGTTTAAGTGCTAAAAGTGGCCAAAAAATTGGTGATTTATTTCCTAATTTTCAAGTTTTTGTGACTGGCGGGGTTAATTTTGAACCTTATCGGGAGAAATTAATGGAATCTATTGGCAAGTCAATGGATGTTGTAGAAACCTACCCTGCTTCTGAAGGGTTTATTGCTTTTCAGGATTCTTCAGGAGAAGAAGGTCTGTTGTTGTTGATAGATGCTGGGATTTTTTACGAGTTTGTGCCTACTGATACCTATTTTTCTGCGAATCCTACTCGTTTGAGTCTTACAGAGGTGGAACTCGGAGTTAATTATGCAATTTTATTGACTACCAATGCCGGACTTTGGGCCTATTCTATTGGAGATACGGTTAAATTTGTTTCTAAAGAGCCCTATCGAATTGTTGTAACAGGTCGAATTAAACACTTTATTTCAGCCTTTGGTGAGCATGTTATTGGGGAAGAGGTAGAAAAGGCCATGAATGCAGCTTTAAAGGCTTTTCCTGAGGTGAAAGTCACAGAGTTTACAGTTGCACCAGAAGTGAATCCAATGGGCGGAAAATTACCTTACCACGAGTGGTTTATCGAATTTGATCAAGATCCAGCAGATTTAAAAGCCTTTCAGGCTTATTTAGACCAACAAATGCAAGGCTTGAATATTTATTACAAGGATTTATTGGCGGGCAATATTTTGCAGGAATTACAGATTAGAAAGGTACCTGTAAATGGGTTTATTCAGTTAATGAAAAGTCAAGGCAAATTAGGTGGGCAAAATAAAGTTCCACGGTTGTCTAATGACCGAAATTTGGTTAGTTGTTTTTAGTTTTTTCTGCCTTTAGGCTTTGTAAATATTGGGAAGGGGTTAATCCCGACAATAATTTAAATGTAGAGTAAAAATTAGCTCTATTAGAAAATCCCGCCATTGTTCCTATACCATCAATAGAAGTGGTTTGTGTTAATCCAGACTTTATAAGATCCTTTGCATAGTTAATTCTATATTCTGAACGTAGTTCTGTGAACTTCTTTTTTAGAATATATTTCATGCTAATTTTTAATTCTTCTTCCGACAAGTCTAGGGCTTTTTGTAAATCATGAAATTCGAAATCTGGATTTAAAAAAGGCTTGTTTTCTTCAAAGAAACGCACAATTTCCGTTGCGATTTGTTTATTTTCATCTGTTTCAAAAGACAAATTAAACTCGTCGGATTTCGGTTCTGTTTTAGGTCTTATGAATTTATGTTTGCCATAGAGTATTTCTGGAAATTTGATTAAAATGGCAACAGGGATGCTTAAAAAGTATATTTCAGTAAGGATTTTGATGGGTAGGTAGTTGAAAGTCGTCTGTAGATTTGTACTTTCTACAGCGAGTAGAAATAAAAATATAAAATAAAATGAGATTAAACTCAGAGAAATAAGGAAAAACAAAATCCATTGAATTTGATGGGATCTATTTTGTTTGGTGGCTTTTAGGAAATAAATTAATGTTCCTGCACTGTATGCAAAACCATGGATAGGTCTTATCAGGAAGGCAAATTTTTGGGAATAAAAATATCCAAAATGATTCAAATTATGGATGTAATTCAGGTTGTGAATGACATGATTTGCAAAATCTAACTTTTGGCTAAAAGGGATAAAATAATATTTAGAAAACGAAATAAGGTGTATTAAAGCAGGTAAACTGTGTAATAAATCTGTCCAATAAAAAGTAGACTTGTTATTTTCTAGTACACTCCTTACATAGAAAAAAGTGAAAGGTCCGATTAAAAACCAAAGGGGAGAAAAGTGTCCATAAAATATGGCAATCAATAGGGGATCTTCTCCGTAAAATAAATAATGATAGGTTAAAGAGAAGGTTGAAAAGAATAAAAAAATGCTGCTCAAGTAAATGATTGAGCGATTTTCCCTGAAATTGTACATCAGGGCAATTAATGCAAAAAGTATAATTAATAGAGATACAAATAAAAACATAGAAACGGATAACTAGCTCTAAATTACAAATTTTTTACAAAGTTTAAAAATGTTTTTTTTAGTCTAAAATTTTTTTTCATACCAAAAAGATGTAAAAAAGTTTACATTTCACATATTTCTTAAATTAATTTTGGGCAACAATATTATTTGTGTTCTAAATTAATTTTTATGGTTCGTCTCAAGACTACTAAGTTCTTTAGGGGTAGATTATACCTGCTATTGATTCTATTTTTTCCATTTTTTGCTGAAGTAAAAGCTGATGTTTCCTGGAGTTTTAACACCTTATATGGTGGTACAGGAACGTCATACACCAGAAGTACAAATACAATTTCTGGTATTACACCAATAACCGGCAGTAATTTTAAATTTACTCAAACGGGTGTAACACAATTTACTGGGGGAAACTCTGTTGAAGGTATTTTATCATATATTGATGGGAGTAATAATCTTCAATCTCTTTATGTTTCCTTGGACCGTCGTGATAAAACTAGTGGTCCAGCACCTAATTCACTATCATTTTATGGTGTTTCCTTTACTAGTAGTAGTTATGCAACACTTACAGGAAATTCATTTTTACTAGTTGTGGCTGGTAAGGAAAGTAATTATAACACGGCGGATAATGTTCCAACATCTTCTGACCCAATAGATAATGCATTAAATGATTTAATAAATTTAGCTCCTTCCATTTCTATAACGAGTAGTTTGAGCGCATTTTCTACCTGTCAAGGTACAGCTTCTGCATCGCAAAGCTTTACTGTTTCTGGGGCTCATTTATCAGCTAATTTAGTAGTTACTGCCCCTACTGGATATGAGGTTTCTTGGAGTTCAGGAAGTGGATACGGAAGTTCTATTTCAGTAAGTCCTACTTCTGGAACAGTAAGTTCTAGGTCAGTTTATGTTCGATTAAAAGGAACGAGTGCTGGAGCGATTAGTGGAAATGTGGTAGTTTCTTCAACTGGTGCATCAACAACTAATATAGCAGTTTCTGGTACGGTCACTGCATCTCCTACAATTACAAGCTCAGCAGGAGCTAGTAGAACAGGAACAGGAACAGTAGATTTAACTGCCACTGCAAGTGCGGGAACGTTGTATTGGTATGCAACTTCTAGCAGTACTACTGCATTGGGAGCAACCGGTTCACCTTGGACAACCCCAACTATTTCAAATACAACAACTTATTACGTAGAAGCACAAAGTGCTGGTTGTAAAAGTACAAGAACAGCGGTAATTGCTACTGTTTCAGGTTCTGCAACTATTTCACTTTCAGAGTCATTAACTGGGTTTACTGCTTGTCAAAGTACAGCATCTGCATCACAGTCTTTTACGGTTTCAGGTTCTACCTTGACTGCCAACATGGTGCTGACCGCCCCAACAGGATTTGAAATTTCGACTGATAATTCAACATTCCAAAGCACATTAACCTTAAATCAGTCTGGTGGAGCGGTTGCTTCAACAACTATTTATGTGAGAATGGCGTCTTTATCTGCTAGTCCAACAACTGCAGATTTAACGATTACCTCTACTGGAGCAGCAGATCAAACAATTACTCTTTCGGGAACAGTTACCCCAACTCCCACAATAACAGGAGTTACAAATGATTCTCGTTGTGGGGATGGTACTGTAAATTTAGGGGCTTCAGTAAGTGCTGGGGTTGTTAAATGGTATGCCACTGAAACTAGTGTAACCGTTTTAAGTACGGGAACTACTTATTCTCCATCTATTACAGGGACAACTACTTTTTGGGTAGAGGCACTAGATGGAACCTGCATTAGTACAAGTAGAACCTCTGTAACTGCAACTAAAAATGCAGTACCAACCATTTCAGGTACCAATCCTGGATCCGTTTGCGGAAACGGAACAGTTACCTTATCTGCAACAGTTAGTTCAGGATCAGCTAAATGGTATGATGCATCTACTGGAGGTACCTTATTGGCAACAGGAAGTACCTATTCTCCATCAATTACTGCTACAACCTCTTATTGGGTAGAAGCTTTAGATGGGTCATGTACAAGTGCAAGCAGAACAGAGGTAATTGCAACTAAAAAATCTGTTCCTACAGTAACCGTTTCTCCCGCAAGTACAACATCTTATCCTGGACAATCGGTAACATTAACAGCTTCTGGAGCATCAACCTATGCTTGGTCACCATCAACTGAATTAAGTGCAACAACTGGTGCATCTGTTATAGCATCACCTACTGCAAGTCGCGTTTATACAGTAACAGGTACGGCAGCAAATGGTTGTACAGCAACAGCAACGGCATCTATTACATTTAATGATGATACGGATGGCGATGGAGTTCCAGACGCACAAGAAATCCTTGACGGAACGGATCCAAATGATCCTTGTAGTTACAAGCCAGCTTCTCAAGTAATTGCTAATGTTACAACCGCTTGGCAAAATTTAGATTGCGACGGTGATGGCACACCAAATAGTACAGACCCAGAGCCATTAAACTTCTGTGTTGGTGGTACTGGAGTTATTCCGGCCTTAGGTTCAGATGCTTATAATAATTTCTTTAAAAATGGAGATTGTGACGGGGATGGAATTTCAAATCATATGGAAACCAATACTTCGGGACTTCCTTTAGATTTTGATGGTGATGGTGTTCCAAATTACTTGGACGGAGATTCTGACAATGATGGAATTCCAGATGCAGTTGAAAAGAATAGAGATTCTGATGGAGACGGTTGGGCAGATTACCAAGACCTTGACTCCGATAACGATGGAATTGCTGATAAAGTTGAAGCAGGCCCAGCTCCAACAAACCCAATTGATTCTGATGGTGATGGAATCCAAGATTATTTGGATTTAGATTCTGATGCAGATGGAATATCTGATGCAGCTGAAGCAATAGATGTATTTGCTGCAAATCGTGATGATAATTTTGACGGAAGAATAGATAAAAAAGGCGTATTCATTGATGCAAATAACAATGGATGGGCGGACATTTCAGAAGGGGATTCTCCAGTTGATACCGAAAATGATAAAATTCCTGATTATTTAGATTTGGATTCTGACGATGATTGTATCCCTGATTATGTTGAATTAACAAGAGATATCGATGGAGATAATAGACCAAACTACAGAGATAAAGATAGTGATGGTGATGGAATCCCAGATATGGCTGAAGCAGGTAGTTGTTCTCATCCATTTGATACCGACAAGGATGGCGCTCCAGATTATTTAGATTTAGATTCTGATAATGATGGTATTCCTGATTCTGTTGAAAAAGGAGCAGATGGCAATAATCCAGTAGATACTGATAAAGACGGAACCCCAGACTTTAGAGATTTAGATTCTGACAACGACGGCATCCCAGATACAGTTGAAAAAGGAGCAGATGGTAATAATCCGGTAGATACTGATAAAGACGGCACTCCAGATTATCGCGATTTAGATTCTGACAACGACGGTATCCCAGATACTGTTGAAAAAGGAGCAGATGGCAATAATCCAGTAGATACAGACAAAGACGGCACTCCAGATTATCGCGATTTAGATTCTGACAACGACGGTATCCCAGATACTGTTGAAAAAGGAGCAGATGGCAATAATCCAGTAGATACGGATAAAGATGGCACTCCAGATTATCGCGATTTAGATTCAGATAACGATGGTATTCCAGATAAGGTAGAAAAAGGAGCAGATGGCAATAATCCGGTAGATACTGACAAAGATGGTACTCCAGATTATCGTGATCTAGATTCAGACAATGACGGTATTCCTGATACATTTGAGAAGGGATCTGATGGTAATAATCCAGTAGATACTGACAAAGATGGCACCCCAGATTATCGTGATTTAGATTCAGAGAATGACGGTATACCAGATTCCATTGAAAAAGGTCCAAATGGAAATAGTCCTGTGGATACAGATAATGATGGTACTCCAGATTTTAGAGATTTGGATTCAGATAATGATACTTTACCTGATACTCTAGAAAAAGGTCCGAATGGAAACGCGCCACTTGATACTGATAAGGATGGTATCCCTGACTATCGTGAATTAGACTCTGATAATGATGGTATATCTGATAAAAATGAAGACAGCTTAGATTATGGAAATTTGCCAGATTGTGATAATGATGGTATTCCAAATAGATTAGATGCAGATGTTTGTGAGGTATTTACTACCCAAGGAATCTCTCCAAATGGAGATGGAAAGAATGATAAATTAATCATTCCTGGAGTCTTAAGTTACAACAACAGATTAACAGTTTTCAATCGTTGGGGTAATGTGGTTTATGAACAAGATAATTATAAAAATAATTGGGGAGGAGAAACCAACAATGGCTATCGACCACTTGAAGGAGATGGTTTGTTACCAGACGGAACCTATTATTACGTAATTGATTTCTTAGGGGCAAAACCAAATATCGGAAGCTTTATATTTATTAATAGAACGCATTAAAATTTGAAATGTAGAATCGAGGAATCTAAGAATTGAGGAAATTCTTAGATTCTTAGGTTCCTAAATTCCTAAACTAAAAAAAGTCATGACTTTACATACATTGAGAGTAGAAAAGGTGAGTATATGGAAAAAGGGTCGTTTGGCCCTGGCTCCATTATTTATCCTGTTGTTGATCAATTTTGCTGCTTTCGCACAAATTGAAACAATGTTAGGTTTATATCGTTATAATCCACAATGGATTAATCCAGCCTATGTGGGGATTAATGGACAAAATGATATAACGCTTGTCCACAGAACTCAGTGGGTTGGCATTGAGGGCGCTCCTAAAACAACTGGTTTTAATTCTTCATTTGTTTGGGGCGAAAATAAAGGTTTTGGTGCTTCAGCTTTAGTAGACCAAGCAGGCCCGGTAAAAATATCCGTGTTTAATGCAGATTTTGCCTATCATGCAAAATTAAACGAAAATTGGATGTTTTCGGGTTCTATTAGAGGAAGTTTAGGTAATGTTAATTTAGAATTAGCAGGGTTGAAATTAACCGATGGAACAGATTCTTATTTTTTAACCAATAGAAGTACTGGGGTAACTCCAAACCTAGGTTGGGGCTTGTTATTTTCTAAAAATAAGGATGGCTTGTTTTTCTCTCTTTCTCAAGCACGTTTAGCTAAATATAACTTTGGCGACTTAAATGGTACTTTCAAAGATGTTCCCTATTTCTATTTCATGACAGGAACCAAAATTCCAATGGGAGGAAAAGTTACCAATAGTGATGGTAAATCTGTGAATCGCTTTACGCTTTATCCAAGTTTATTATTCAGGATTGCGCATGATGTTCCTTTGAGTACAGATCTAAATTTAAATGGAAATTTCCGCGAAAAATTAGATTTGGGTGTAAGTATTCGTCAAGGAGATAGCTTTGGTATACGTTTGGGGGTACAAGCTACTAAAAAATTGTATGTAGGGTATTTGTTTGAAATGCCAACTTCTGCTATTAAAAGCGTAAGTACACAATCTCATGAAATTGCTTTGAGAATGTCTTTTCTTCCGAAAGCAAAATCTAATTCAAATGAGGTAAAAAGTAACGAAAAATAAGGCAATTGCTAGTATTGGAAAAGTAAAAAATAATACAGCAAATAGAACGGAATCGTAAAAAACGGTTCCGTTTGTTTTTTTAGAGACATACCTCTTTACAAGCAAATAATAGGGATAAAAAAACCACTTTAAAACGCCATGGCTTCTTTTTTGATTTGGTAGTCGAAATAATCCCTTTTCCATTATTTCTCGAACCTTTTCATTAAAAATCAAGCGATCTTTTGCAGAATTAATAATAGGAATTTTGGCTAATCGTTGAAATACGATTAAAACATTTTTTGAGATGCTGTGGAAGTCCTGATAGGATAGTGTTACCACTTGAATTTCAAACTGTTTATGTCTTTCTTGTAATAATTCAACAATTCTTGCAGTTCCTTTTTTATAGGGTAACAGGTGATGTGTATTTAGGCAAAGGCCTTCTATAAAAATTAATACAGCCCCGCCTTTTTCTATGATGTTTACAGCACCTTCAAAAGTATCTTGATTCTTATGTAAGTGTTCTTTCCCTTCCCTTTGTCTAAAAATGGGAATCATTCCAATGGAACGTAATAAATAGCCATACAAGGGCTTTCTAAAAACATCTCCCCGAGCCAAATAATGTAATTTTCTGTCAAAAATCGACCCAATCAAAATGGCATCTAAAAAGGAATTGGGGTGATTTGCAACAATTAGTAAGGGGCCTTTTTTTTGCGTCATTTCCTCATTAATTATCCGGATCTCCTTGAAAAAAATGGAAAGGGCAATTCGGATAAAAAATCTGAGGATTGGTATCATGTTATAATATCACAAATTCTACTCGTCGGTTAGCTGCACGGCCTTCTTCTGTATCATTGCTTTCTTTAGGTTTGGTTTTACCGTATCCTTTCGATTTGATACGATTTCCATCAATGCCTGCATTCAATAAATAATCGCGAACGGCATTTGCCCTATCTAATGATAATTTATTGTTGAATTCATCTGTACCTGTGTTGTCTGTATGTCCACTGATTTCAATAGCCAAGGTTTTGTTTTCATTCATTACACTCACAATTCGTTTCAATTCAGGCTCCGATTCTGGAGTTAAAGTTGCCTTGTTTAACTCAAAGAATAAGTTGTTGATTGTTACTGTACTTCCTTTCGCAATAGGTGCCATTACCAAATCTCTCTCGTCTAATTCTAAATATCGTCCTCTCAATTTGCTTAAATCCAAATTGATGGAACTGGGCAACATTCCTTTCGCTTTTGCTGTTATGCCGTAATTGATGCCATAGGGAAGTACCAATTTGTATTGACCTGTATTGGGATCTGGTGTGGCAATACCAATGGTTTTACCCGTTTTTAGATCTTCGTAGGTAATGGCAGCACCTTCTGGTACTTTACCTGTTTGCGTATTTTTAACCTTTCCGGATATCAATACCACCGGTTCTGAGCTTTCAGAACTGCCCAAACGCTTGTCTCCTTGAATATTTCCTTGCACAACCAGGGCATCATCGGGGCTTCGAGTCCCCTCGCTTCGCTCGGCCTCAGCCCCCGCTTTCGTTTTTGCTAGGTCACTACCATTTTTTGCATTTATATCAGAAACCTGATCTTTTGAAGCAGAATTATTGCCGCTAGAGCTCGACATTGCCTCGCTGTCTTCGTTTTTAGGGACAAGGTATCGAAATATATCTTTTTTCCCTAAACTACCCTTAGACGAAAGGAAATAGGCAAAATCACCCTTGGCAGGTAAAGTATAATATCCATCAAAATCTTCCGTGTTTATTGGGGCACCTAAATTGACTGGCGCACGCCAATTCGACCAATCATCTTTTCCTATGCGTTTGGCTACATAGATATCAGAACTTCCCAATCCGCCAGGACGATCCGAAGAGAAATACAATGTTCTCCCATCTGCGGCTAAAAAGGGCGTGGTTTCAGAAAATTCAGTATTGATTTTACTCCCCATATTTTGAGGTTTCGACCATTCGCCATCGTTTAAGAAACTAATGTACAAATCGTCTTTGTCGCTATTTCGTTTTTCGGAAAATGCCATTAATAAAATTTTGCCATCCATGCTCAAAAAGGCCGTTTCATTTTTGCCTTTGTTCATTTTTTCATAGGAAGGAATATTCAACTTTTCGGGGATAGACCAGCCATTAGCGGTTTTTTTGGCTATAGAGAATCCTCTCGATTGGTATTGTCCATTTACATATGCTCCTTTAACCAAAATGGTTTGTCCGTCGGGAGAAATGGATAAAATAGTATTATATTGGTCGCGATTTAGGATATCTGACATTCTGCGCGCGGGAGTCCAAACACCGCCATTATTTTCAGAATACCAAATATCTTGTGACCCTGCAATGGTTTCAGATCCGATGGCTCCAAATTTATTGGAAGGGTGATTTTTACGGGTAAAGTATAGGGTTTTGCCGTCGGGTGCCATAACGGGGTGTAATTCTAAATATTCAGAATTTACAGCGGCACCTAAATTTTCAGGCTTTTGTTGTGCCAATAAGGGTGTGGTTAAGCATAAAAAAAGTAGTAGCTTTTTCATTTAAATTTTTTTTAGCCTCTGTAAATCCACTTTTTCTCCATCTTTTCTGGCTCATATTGCATGACCCAATCCACCATAGATTCCGGATCATTTTCGATATGTAGTGCAGAGAGGTTTCTTTCTTTCAAAAACCCTTCCTTAATCATGTGATTCATTTGGGCAATTAAATGGTCGTAATATCCATTGATATTTAATAATCCCACAGGCATTTGGTGCAAATCTAATTGTTTCCATGTTAAGATTTCAAAAAGCTCATCCATTGATCCCCAACCACCAGGTAAGGTTAAAACGCCATCAGCCAATTCCGCCATTTTTTGCTTTCTCTCGTGCATGGATTCTGTGACAATACATTCTTGAATGCCTTTATGTTTAACCTCCCATGGTTCCATGAAAGAGGGGATGATTCCGATGCACTTTCCACCTAAACGAATGTATTCATCTGCTAAAATACCCATCAAGCCTACACTTCCTGCACCAAAAATAATGGTGGCCTCTTGTTTTTTTAAGGCTGAGGCAAGTTTTTTAACCTCTTGTTCATATATCGGGTCAAATCCCGCAGATGAACCACAATACACTAATATATTTTTCGACATCTTAAATTAATTCGTTTACTGCTCGTTCAAAATCGGGAAATTTAAATTTGATACCCGAGTCCTTTAAAAATTTATCGCAAGTTACTTTATTACTTCCTAAAACTAAACAGGCCATTTCTCCTAAAACTAATTTTAACACAAATTTGGGAACAGCTGGCATGAAAAAGGGAAACTTCCCTTTAAGGGCAATTTGTTTCGCCATTTCTACTTGTCGGATTGGATTGGGTGCTACTAAATTATACGTTCCACGTAGGTTTTTATTGTTGAGAGTCAATAAAATGGCTTCACAAACATCTTTTATATGGATCCACGACTGCCATTGTTTTCCACTGCCCAAGGCACTGCCAAGACCGAATCTGATGGGAGTAAAAATGGATTTGAAAACACCTCCGTTTTTGTCTAAAACAAGTCCCAAGCGGAAAACCACTTTTCTTATATTGGGAGACAAGGTACCATTTGCCGATTCCCAAACCTGTACGCATTCCGACAAAAAATCGTGGCCACTTGGTGAATTTTCATCACAAAGTTGTTCCCCTGTATCTGCCCCATAAAATCCGATGGCAGAGGCGGAAATGAATAATTGGACATGGTGTTGTTGCTCATTGAGGGCTTTGACTAACACTTCCGTGCCTTGCTTTCTTGATTGTATCAGTTCCTTTTTTCGTTGGGCTGTCCATCTGCTTTCCCCAATATTTTCTCCAGCTAAGTGAATAACTGCATCTATATTTTCAAATGCATTTTCCTGAATCCAATTTTCAGTGGGGTTCCATAAAACATCTCCCTTTGTTCTGGAAAGAACGAAGGTTTGATGGCCTGCATCTTGAAGAAATTTAGCTAAGGTTTTGCCAATAAATCCATTTCCTCCGCTGATTAATAGGTTCATTATAATCCTTTGTTTATGGCTTGGTAAATGACTTCGTTAATTCCTGTTCGGATGTTCAAATCGCTCAATTTGCTGTTATTTCGGGTTGGATAAACGCGGTTCGACATAAAAACATACACCAAATCGTGCACCGGATCTACCCAAGTATAGGTTCCTGTAAAACCACTGTGTCCGAAACTCTGTTCAGTGGCTGAAGCAGCAGCGGAGATGCCAGGTTTTTTGCGGTCAGGTTTATCAAATCCAACGCCACGTCGAGAATTTTCTTCTTTCGAAAATGGATAGGAGATCCAATAATTTAAGGTAGAAGGGTCAATGAATTGCGTGCCACCGTAATAGCCTTTTTGCAAGTACATTTGCATTAATTTAGCCAAATCATTTGCATTGCCAAAAAGTCCAGCGTGTCCAGAAATACCATCTAACAAGGCAGCGCCTTCGTCGTGGACTTTGCCATGAATCAAGGTTTTTCTAAACAAGGAGTCGTATTCTGTGGGCACAATTTGCGCTAAAGGAAAATGTTTTTCAGCTTGATATGTCAAAGTACTTGCACCTAATGGGGCGTAAAACGTCTTTTTCAAAAAATCTTCCCAAGATTTCCCTGTCATTTGGGGAGAGATTCCCGGTAATAGGTAGTAAGATAAATCCGAATAAACATACTCTTTTTTCTCACGAAGAGGGGAGTCTTTGATGGCCGTAAAGATTTTGTCTTTTATGGATTTATGTGCCCAAAGGGTTGGACTTACAGCCACAGGATATTCCTCAGACTGCGCATAAGATAGGGTTTGGGGCTTCCATCGAGTGATTTCGTTCTTAATATCCACACATTCATCCCATAATTTAGG
The DNA here is from genome assembly GCF_004005965.1 of Sandaracinomonas limnophila. Lineage (GTDB taxonomy): Bacteria > Bacteroidota > Bacteroidia > Cytophagales > Spirosomataceae > Sandaracinomonas > Sandaracinomonas limnophila. Next base: position 271,608 of record NZ_SACY01000004.1, read on the forward strand.
TTGCTTGGCAATCCATTCTTTAATATGATTTTCTCCAGCATTTTTGCTAATGTATTTTTCCCAAACATTCATTCCAAACGATTGCTTTGCATATTTTGCTTGAAATTTTTTGCTGTGGACAATCATGTCTAGGCTGTCGATATAATCCATCCAAAATGGAATCCAAGCCTTCAATTTGGCTTGGTGCGTTAAAATATCTAAGTATTTTAAATCTGATTTATTCGAGTTTTTTAGTGTTGGAACCAACTCAGACCAGCCTTCGGTCAATTTAAATTTCCCCTCATCTTGCCATTTCATAAGGGCAGGTACTGAAGTTGAAATTTTGGTAATGGATGCTAAATCGTAAATTGCCGATTTAGATAAATTTTCTGTGCTTTCATAGGTTTGCTTACCATAAGCCTTGTGAAAAATTACTTTTCCTTCTTTCGCAACTAATACAACAATACCGGGCGTTGCTTTTTCTTTTAGGGCCAAATTTGCCAAAGAATCGATGTTTTTGGACAAATATAGTCTGTTGATACCTACTTCCTCAGGACTTCTTTGGTATTTCAATCGGCCCAGGCTATTAGTAATAAATCCTTGTCCAAATTTGTATTGATTGTTTAAGGTTACGGGAAATTTACCTTGGAAGGCTGTTCCTCCAAAGATAGCTTCAGCAACGACCTCCATTTGTGGGATACCTTCTTGGTAAGCTGTTACCAAAGCAGCAGCCTTGTGAAGGCTATCAAATTTGGTTAAGGTCATTGGATTGGCAAAATGAATGGCCACGGTTTTAGCATTGACAAATCGATCCACCAAGCTTTTTACTTGTGGTTTTAGGCTGTAGTTATTCGTAGGACGGATTGAAATTCCGTGAATTCCCATCAGTACCACATTGTATTTTTTCAAATTCTTTTCTGTTGCAAGAATCAAAGAATCGCTTGAAGTTTCGTCTAATACGAAATGATCCATTGCCATGTAATTTTCTGCAGTTTGTTGAAAGGCCGTTGGAAATTTATTGCCATAATTAGGTTTTCCAATTGCTAAAGTAGCTATTTTGAGCGTATCTAATTTTTGTAAGGGCAATAGGCCTGCCGGATTTTTAAGTAGTGTAATCGACTTTTCTGCCAATAGTTTATTCAAATTTTCTGCAGCAATAGGATTCAATTCGGGTACCAAGTTTGCCATTTGAATGGGCTGGTAATGGTCTAAGCCTGCCCAAACTTTAGCGTTTAAAATTCGGCCAACTCGGTGGTCCAATTCTTCTACTGATATCTCTTTGTTATCCAATGCCTTTTTGATGGCATTGAATGCCGCAGGAACATCTGTAAACGTTTCTAAAATGTCGTTCCCTGCTAAAAAGGCTTTTACATTTGCGGTTCCTTCAGGGAAGTTTTTTGTAGCTCCTTTCATGTCCATGGCATCGGTAAATACCAAGCCTCCAAAATGCAAATTATTTCGTAACAAGCCGGTTACAATCGGTTTTGAAAGCGTAGAGGCCAATTGAGCAGTACTATCTAAGGCAGGCAAATTTAAATGTCCCACCATGATGCCTTGTAAACCATTTTCAATTAATGCTCGATAGGGAAATAGCTCCAAGCTATCTAATCTGGGTCTTTTGTGTTCAATGGTTGGCAGGTCCAGATGTGAATCCGTACTGGTATCTCCGTGTCCGGGGAAGTGCTTGGCGGAAGTAATAATTCCTCCCTTTTGCAAACCACGCATGTAAGCAAGCGACTTTTGAGTAACTAAATCTCTGTTTTCACCAAAGGATCGGAAGTTTATGACCGGATTATTGGGATTGTTGTTGATGTCCACAACAGGCGCATAGTTGATATGAATGCCCATTCTTTTGCATTGTTGAGCAATTTGGTAGCCCATTTTTTCAATCAAAGCATCATCACCCTGAATGGCACCTAAGGTCATTTGGTAAGGATAGCGAACGGTTGAGTCTAAACGCATATTTAAACCCCATTCCAAATCCATTCCGATGAACATGGGTACTTTAGCAAATGATTGTAATTTGTTTACCAATAAAGCCTGTTGAGTAGGATTCCCTGCAAAAAATACGAGTCCGCCGATGTGGTAATCTTTCACAATAGAATACAAACGGGTGGTGTCATAGGTGGCATTGAAATTGGCCCGGGGCATTAACACTTGTCCAATTTTTTGTTCAAGCGATAATTTGGACAGTACAGAATCTACCCATTTTTGATTTTGATGCGGAAAAAGTGTTTGTTGGGCCTGTGTTTGTATCGCACAAAATATGCCGAACAAAAGAATTATTGCTTTCGTTTTCATGCCACTAAAATAGGAAATTTTTATGAGGACTTTGTCAGCTTTCTTTATTAGAAATTATTTTCGCTTGTCGACAACATTTTTACCATCTCAAAAATTCTTATAAGTAATTTTATTATTTTTCTAATAATAATCCTATATGATTGGAATTATATTACCGATTATTTAAATTTCTTAAGGTAAAAAACCAAAACTAACCACTATGAAAACGAAACAAATTTTTTCCACCGTCTTAATCAAAAACCGGCAAGGTTTGCGATTGACCCAGCAACAAGTGGCCTCGGCAGTCGGGGTCAGCCAAAGTGCCTACAATTATTGGGAATCTGGTAAACATTTCCCCAATGCCACCAAAATTTTTCAGCTTACACGTGTATTGAAAATTCCGATTGAAGAAATCAGTTCGATTTAGGAGTGAGGGGCTTTTAGGAGCCCCTTTTTTGATATAAGAATTGAGGAATATAAGAATAGGGGAATATAGGAATAGGAGAATATAGGAATTGGGGAATATAGGAATTGGGGAATATAGGAATTGGAGAATATAGGAATTGGGGAATATAAGAATTGGAGAATATGGGAATCGGGGAATATAGGAATTGGGGAATATGGGAATCGGGGAATATAGGAATTGGAGAATATAGGAATTGGGGAATATAGGAATTGGGGAATATAGGAATTGGGGAATATAGGAATTGGAGAATATAGGAATTGGGGAATATAGGAATTGGAGAATATAGGAATTGGGGAATATAGGAATTGGGGAATATAGGAATTGGGGAATATAGGAATTGGGGAATATAAGAATTGGGGAAGCATCCCGGAGGGATGCCACATCTATAGCATTTGGAGTTTGTTCCAATTAGCAGCACCCCAGCGGGGTCAAAAAGGGTGTTGACGGGAATTTATAAGCTATAGACATGCAATCCCTCTGGGATTGTTTTTCATATACGCCGGGTGCTTCGTTCCCCTCGCTTAGCTTGGCCTCAGCCACCTGTTTTAATTCTACAGGTCTAAAAGTTAAATTAATTATTATATAACAACAAGATTACTTATCTTTGGCGTTACTAACGAACCACGTTATGATACAATCATTTGGAGATAAAGAAACTGAGAAAATTTGGTCAGGAAGTTATTCAAAAAAACTACCCCTTGAAATTCAAGAAATTGCAAGGAGAAAGTTGAGAATGTTAAACAACTCTTGTTCTATGCAAGATTTAAAAATTCCACCTTCAAATAGATTAGAAAAATTAAAAGGGGGCTTAAGCAATTTTTATAGTATAAGGATAAATGATCAATGGAGAATTGTATTTATTTGGAAGAATAACCATTCGTTTGAAGTAACTATACTGGACTATCACAAATAAACTTGAAATGAAAAAGATAAAAAACATTACACCGGGTGAAATATTAATGGAAGAGTTTTTAAAGCCCTTAGAAATTTCACAATATAAGTTAGCTAAAGAATTACACATTCCACAGACTAGAATTTCTGAAATTATAAAAGGAAATAGAAGGATTTCTGCAGATACAGCATTGCGTTTAAGTCTTTATTTTGGAAATTCTCCAAAATTCTGGTTAGGCCTTCAAAATGATTATGATCTTGAAAATGAAATGTTACTTCATAAATTAGAAATTAAACAAATTTCCCCAATTTCAGTATAGAACTTAAGAAAAGTAGAACTTTAGAATTGGAGAAGCATCCCTGAGGGATGCCACATCCATAGCAAAAATGGGATTAGGTATTAGGTATAAGGGATAAAAATTCCCCAATTCTTAAATTCCCCAATTCCTATATTCCTCAATTCCTATATTCTCAAATTCCCTTCTGAAACGTTACCTCTGTGGCTAAACCCATTGCCGAAAAGCGAAATGAAATAGATTGGGCATTTGAAGGATTTTTCGGGTCTTGACAATGCGCCCCGGGCTCAAAAAAATAGATGTAATATTCTTGATTTCTGTCGGCTAATTGCTGGATGTCGGGCTTGCCTAAAACGTCTTCAATGTCGTTGGAACTAACGCCTTTCCAATCTAAGCGATGTTGCTGAAACCAAGGTAAAAATTGTTTGCGGAGGCCTTTGCAAGCCCCTCTATCGGAACGAAATACTTCGGTATTTAAGCCTTCAATGGGTGGTTTTTTTGTACATGAACTGAACAAAATACCAATCGAAAATAAAATGAATAAGCCTTTTTTCATTTGGTGAAAAAGCCTAAAATGCTATTGGCAAAACTGAAAATCATACTGAAAATGAGAGGAGCCACAAATCCCGAAACTTTAAATCCGGGCACATACATTTCCGTTAAATAGACCATCGCAATTGTGATAACCAAGGAAAACAAGCCCAAGGTTGCAAAGGTGATGGGAAAGCTGATGAACTTTAAAACAGGCTTTACAAAGCTATTTAAAAAGGCCATTACTAGTGAAACAAGAAGTGCAGTAGCAAAACCATCTACTTCAATTCCTTTCAAATAATTGGGTATGATCATCACCAACCCTGCCAAAACCAAAAAGCGTATAACGAATCCTATCATGCTTATTTCTGATGTCTTTTTTGCAATAATTCAATAATTTGCTCTAATCCTATTCCTCTATGTTCCAATAAAACTAAATAGTGGAACAACAAATCTGCTGCTTCTCCTTTGAATAATTCATCGTTGGCCGACATCGCCTCTATCACCAATTCCACGGCTTCTTCTCCTACTTTTTGTGCTACTTTATTGGTTCCTTTTTTGAACAAGGATGCCGTGTAGGAAGTATCTGCATCTGCAGATTTTCTGGAACGAATCACGTGTTTTAAGTGGTCTAACCAGGCAGCATTGTCTTGATTGGATTCATTGAAACAGGTATCTGCTCCGGTGTGACAAGTTGGTCCTTCCGGATTCGCCAAAATCAAAATGGTGTCTTGATCGCAATCAACCATGATTTCAACTACATTAAGGTAGTTTTCAGAGGTTTCTCCCTTAGTCCATAAACGATTTTTGGAACGAGAAAAAAAGGTTACTCTTTTTTCGGATTTTGTTTTTTCAAAAGCCTCTTCGTTCATATAGCCCAACATCAACACTTTGCGGGTGCTGGCGTCTTGAATAATGGCTGGAATTAATCCTTTCGAAAAATCGGGTTGCTGATTCATACTCAAAATTACTAAATTTTATAACCTAATAGGTAAACCTTTATCAGAAAGGTACTTTTTCAGGTCCATAATTTCAATTTCTTTAAAATGGAAAATGCTTGCTGCCAAGCCCGCATCTGCTTTTCCTTCGGTAAATACTTCGTAAAAATGCTCCATACTTCCGGCACCGCCACTGGCAATAACTGGGATGGATAAACTGCCCGAAATAGCTGCAGTTAACTCATTCGCGAAGCCATTTTTGGTTCCGTCGGCGTCCATGGAAGTTAACAAAATCTCACCTGCACCGCGTTCCTGTACCTCTTTTGCCCATGGAATGGTTTGAATTTCGGTGATTTTTCTGCCTCCGTGGGTATGTACCCAATGATTTCCTTCTACAAAGCGAGTATCTATAGCAACAATGATACATTGTGAACCAAAATGAAGCGAAAGTTCATCCACCAAATTTGGATTTCTCACAGCTGAAGAATTGATGGAAACTTTATCGGCACCTGCATTTAACAAAGCAGAAACATCTGAAACGGAAGAAATCCCCCCACCCACAGTAAATGGAATATTTACATTTCTGGCTACCTCACGTACCAAATCAACCAAGGTTTTTCGATTATCTACCGTGGCAATAATGTCCAAAAACACCAATTCATCTGCACCTTCTTGAGCATAAAGCGCACCAAGTTCTACCGGATCGCCAGCATCTCTTAGGTCCACAAAATTGGTGCCTTTCACCGTGCGGCCTTCTTTGATATCTAAACAAGGAATGATTCTTTTTGTTAACATTAGGCAAATTGAGCTAATTGTTCCAAGGTGATTTTTCCTTCATAAAATGCTTTGCCAACAATTACGCCAAACAAATTCATGGCTTTTAATTGTTGCAAATCCTCCAAATTACTTACACCTCCGCTGGCTATAATGTTTAGTCCAGAATTCTGTTTTTGCAGATTTTTATACAAGTCAAAACTTGGACCTTGCAATAAACCATCTTTGGCAACATCTGTTGAAATGATGTATTTAGCACCTTTTTGTACATAATCCGATACGAAATCGTAAACAGATAAATTAGAGTTTTCTTGCCAACCCGAAACAGCAATTTGTTCGTTTTTGGCATCTGCCCCTAAAATAATCTTATCTGCTCCATATTTTTCAAACCAGGAAATCACCAATTCTGGATTTTTCACTGCAATTGATCCTGCTGTAATTTGTTTGGCACCTAATGAAAATGCTAAATCTATCATTTCATTCGATTGTACTCCACCTCCGAAATCAATATGTAGCTTCGTTTGAGAAGCAATTCGTTCCAAAACCTTGTGATTGACAATTTTCTTTTCTTTTGCACCGTCCAAATCTACCAAGTGTAATCGAGTAATTCCTGCACCTTCAAAGGCTTTAGCGATCTCCAAAGGGTCATTGTGATAGACAGATTTTTGGCCATAATCTCCTTGGGTCAATCGAACACATTGTCCACCAATAACATCAATAGCCGGGATAATTTGAAAACTCATATAGAATGAACGAAATTGTTTAAAAGGGTTTGTCCAGCAAGTCCCGAAATCTCTGTATGAAATTGTGCTGCATAGAAATTGTCTTTGTGCAGCATGGCAGAGAAATCGTGGATATAGTCGCAAGTAGCCATGGTATATGGACCAACCGGTGCGAAATAAGAGTGGACAAAGTACATAAATTCAGAAGGTTTAAGTCCTTCTGTTAAGGCATTTTGTTCCAAAAAATTGACTTTATTCCAACCTACATGTGGAATTTTATGGGTTTTGGATTGAAAACGTTTGACCTCCACATCAAAAACTCCTAAGCAAGTTGCATTGTTTTCTTCTGAACTTTTGCATAACAATTGCATGCCAATGCAAGTTGCTAAAACAGGTTGTTTAAGTGTGGGAATTAAGAGGTCTAATCCTGTTTCTTTCAAGTGATTCATGGCTGTGGAGGCTTCTCCAACACCAGGGAAGATGATTTTTTCAGCAGAATTTAATTGAGAGGCATCGTCTGTCCAAATGTATTTCACACCAATGCGGTCGAGCGCGTACATCACAGAGGCCACATTTCCTGCATTGTATTTGATGATCGCTACTTCCTTGCTCATAAAATTGTGTAAAATTGATTGCAAAGGTAGCGAATAATTTAAGTAAATTTGGGAATGAACCAATTAAAACAGAGGGGAGTGTGGGAAATTTTATATCTCATTTGGATGGCGGTAATCCCACTGACAAGCTCTATTATTGTTGGATACATTGGTTTTCATGAGGCACTTCAAATTCAAAATTGGCCAATTAGCTCATTAATTATTTTTTGGATTTCCTCGATTTTTATCCTTGGACTCGGATTTTTTCCAACTTCCTTTTTTGCGCTTTTTTGCGGATATATCTGGGGATTTAATTCTATTTTGCCCATTTTTGTTACCTATATTTTAGCATCTTTGTTGGGGTATTTTGTAGCTAAAATCATCAAAGGGGAAAAAATACTAACATTTTTAGAGTCGAAAAATAAGGTAAACAAGGTCTTAAAAAATGTCAATCGAAACTCCATTCATTGGGTATTTTTGATTCGACTTTCCCCCGTTTTCCCTTTTGCCATAACTACAGCGTTGTTGGCCTATTTAAAAGTGAATCTAAAAAGCTTTATTGTTGGAGGAGCCTTGGGGATGCTCCCAAGAAGTTTATTTGCTATTTGGGCTGGCTCGCAGGCTGCTACTTGGCAAAAACTATTGGAAAATCCAGATAGCATTAGCCTTCAAAATATTTTTACTTTGGCGCTTTTTCTGCTATCCGGATTTGGGATGTTTTATTTAATTCGCAAGGAAACGCTTACGCAATTGAATCCATAACTTGAACTTTGCCCCACAGGTGCTTGTTCTCGTCGATGAATTTTTTGTGTAATGGGTGGTACAAATATTCTTTTTCCTTCTCTGCGCTTTCAAATACCATCACAACAGAAATGGTGTATGAGCCTTCAGTTACGGCTTTGTCGAAGTCGGTCACTACTGCGGAACCTACATGTACATTTTGGATCAAAGGCAATTTACCTAATTCTAAAATCGCATTTTTTAATTGAGCAACCTCAGCGGCATTTCCTGGATTTTTAGCCCAAAATAATACGTGGTGGATAAATTTCATTTCTGTTCTTTGTGCTGTAATAGGTAAAATGGCTGCGCTAGCCATTAAACCAGATTTTTGTAAAAAATTTCTTCTTGTTGACATCTTTTTAACTTATTATTTAATTGTAAATTTTCTTTTTTTACCGCCCCCGGCGCTGCGCGCCACCCCCTCCTTCAAAAGGAGGGGGCAGGGGGGAGGTCAATTCAAAAGGGGAATATGAGAATTGGAGAATTGGAGAAAAATGTTTTTAAAATTATAAAAATTTAAATTTATCAAAAAATACTACAAAATTACTATCTTTAATACTTTAATATTCCCCAATTCTCCAATTCCCCAATTCTCATATTCCTATATTCTTAATTCCCCATGACTTCAACCCCAGAAGAATTCGACAACAACAAAATACCTATTAAAAAATTATGGCAAGTGATCACGGCCTCGTCTGTGGGGACGGTGATTGAATGGTATGATTTTTACATTTTTGGGAGTTTGTCTTCTATTATTTCGCTTTCGTTTTTCCCAAAAGATGACCCTACTGCAGCTTTTATTTCTACTTTGGCGGCTTTTGGGGCAGGATTTGTGGCTAGACCATTCGGCGGAATTTTGTTTGGAAAATTGGGTGACCAAATGGGTCGAAAATTTACATTTTTGTTGACTTTAATTTTAATGGGCGGTTCTACTTTTGCAATCGCCTTTATTCCTTCATACACACAAATAGGACTTTGGGCTCCTGCGGCTTTATTGTTGTTGCGAATTTTACAAGGTATGGCTTTAGGGGGCGAATATGGCGGTGCGGCAACCTATGTGGCAGAATATTCTCCAGATGCGCAGAGAGGAAAATATACTTCCTATATTCAAACAACAGCCACCTTAGGCTTTTTCTTTTCTATTTTAGTTATTCTTTCTTGCCAATTTTCCTTGGGAGAGGAGGCCTTCAAAGAATGGGGTTGGAGAGTACCTTTTGGTTTATCTGGAATATTGGTTGTGGTATCTTATTTCATTCGTAAAAACATGCACGAATCTCCTCTTTTTGCCCGTTTGCGCAAAGAGGGAAAACTTTCTGAGAACCCATTGAAAGAGGCTTTTGCCTCTAAATCGAATCGCCGATTGATGTTGATTGCCATGTTTGGCGCTATCGTCGGACAAGGAGTTGTGTGGCATACAGGGCAGTTTTATGCACAGATTTTCATCAATAAAATTCTAAAAGTTGATTTCACCACTACTAATTTGGTTATTGCCGTTTCCTTGGTCATTGGTACTCCTTTATTTGTGTATTTTGGGTCCCTATCTGATAAAATTGGACGTAAGAAAATCATGATGACAGGCATGGCTTGTGCGGCCTTGTTTTATTATCCATTGTTTTATTGGATGTCGGAAATTGTGAGCAATGAAGGTAATCAGGTTGGTGAAGTTATCTATTTAAGTATGAGTGGAAAGGTGCAATTGGCATTTATTTGCACGCTTTTGGTTACTTTTGCTGCCCTGGCCTATGGACCCATCGCCGCTTTTTTGGTTGAATTATTCCCGACCAATATCCGTTACACATCTTTATCAGTTCCCTATCATTTCGCCAATGGTGTATTTGGCGGTTGCGCCCCTTTTGTGGCTACCTATTTAGGGACCGTTACGCATTCCAATTTCGCTGGAATCTTCTATCCAATTTCATTAGCAGCACTTACCTTTGTTGTGGGAGTAATTTATTTGCCAGAGACGAAGGGGAGAGCTTTAAGTGAAAAGTGAAAAGTGGAAAGTGGAAAGTGACTTGCGCTCAGCTCTGCTGAGTGCAAACTATGGTAAAATCTTGTAGATTTTGACCCCAGCAGGGTCAATTAATAAAAACGTTAAAATGGATTTTTATGTGTCACCCCGCTGGGGTGCAATGGATGTGTAAATCCTTTTTTATGCTATAGATGTGGCATCCCCCTGGGATGCTTTTTTCTTTCTCCGATTTTCACCTCCCCCTAACCCCCTCCTCCACGAGGAGGGGGAATAATTTTATGCGTTTATTTTTAAACTCCCCCTCCTTTAAAAGGAGGGGGCTAGGGGGAGGTCAAAAAAAGAGGGAGCTCGAGGGAGGTCATCTAAGAGGGAGAGACTACCCCTTATTTAAAATAATTCTAAATAACTTTGTTTTTCCCGTTTCCCGTATTTACTTTTGTGTACTATTTAAAATTAGTCTAAATAAAAATACAATGAAAAATATAGGTTTACTGTTGTTTTTGGCCGTTTCTTTTGGACTTTCCGCACAAAAGGGGTCAATTGTTGGGCATGTGGAGAATCAATTACATGAAGTCTTGCCGGGAGCAAATGTTCAATTAAAAGGGACTGTTCGTGGGGTGGAAACTAATGCAAAAGGGGATTTTGTGCTGAAAGGTTTGAAAGCGGGAATGTACACTTTGCAGGTAAGTTTTGTAGGGCATCAATCGGTTATCAAGCAAATAGAATTAAAAGATGCTGAACAGAAAGAAGTAAATGTTTCCTTAAAAGAATTTGTAGAATTGCATGAGGTTCTTGTTTCTGCTAATGCTGGGGTGAAAGGTAACGAGTTCATGCCCGAGGTAAATGAGTACACATTAGCGGCAGGTAAGAAAAACGAATGGATTAAATTGGATAACCTGAACGCTAATTTGGCAATGAACAATGCGCGACAAGTATTTTCGCGCACTCCTGGAATCCAAGTTTGGGAAAGTGATGGCTCAGGCATTCAATTAGGTGTGGCTTCTCGTGGATTATCCCCTAATCGTTCATGGGAATTTAATGTGCGCATGGATGGCTACGATATTACTCCAGACCCAATGGGTTATCCAGAGGCCTATTATTCTCCTCCGATGGAGGTAGTAGATCGAATTGAAATCATTAGAGGTGCCAGTTCTTTGCAATATGGTCCGCAATTTGGCGGATTAATGAACTTCGTTTTGCGGAAACCAGATAAATCTACTAAGCTTTTAGTGGAATCCCAAAATACCTTTGGGAATAATAATTTATGGAGTTCATTTAATTATGTAGGAGGCACTTTGGGTCGATTGAGCTATACTTCCTACTACCAAAAACGTGTGGGAAATGGTTGGAGACAAAACTCCTATTTTAATACCGATCACTCACATGCCGAATTGTCTTATGCGTTTACGAACAAATTGAAAATAGGTGCTCAGGCAACCTATATGTACACCATTTCTCAACAGCCCGGGGGTTTAACCGAATCACAATTTGCTTTAAATGCAAAGCAAAGCTCACGAGAAAGAAATTGGTTTTCTAATCCTTGGTTTATTTATGCTCTTACAGCAGAATATGTATTCAATGAAAATTCTAAATTGAGTTTGAAAAATTTTGGGACGATTGCCGAAAGGAGTTCCGTCGGATTTACCAAAGCAATAACTGAAATAGATGCCAATGGACCTCGCCAAGTAGATAGAGATTACTACAAAACCTTCGGCTCAGAACTGCGTTATCTATTGAATTACACAACCGGTTCTTGGAAGAATACGTTAGCTACTGGACTTCGTTATTTTTCGGGAGAAATTGACCGGAAACAATTAGGCATAGGTACTTCTTCTAAAGACATGGATTTTACAATTACTGGATTATTCACCAGAGATTTAGTTTTTCATAATACCAATATGGCCGCTTTCGCAGAAACTATTTTACGCCCCAACGATAAGCTTTTATTTACTTTTGGCGCGCGATCTGAACAAATTGAAACTCGAATGGAGGGCCAATATGGACTAAGCTCCACTGGGGCACCTATTCCGGCTGTTCCCGCCACGCGTAGTCGGTCTTTTGTATTATTAGGCGCTGGTACAGAATATAAAATAAGCAAAGAAAGTAAGCTTTATTCCAACATTGCACAGGCCTACAGACCCGTTTTAGCATCTGATTTATTGCCTCCTGCCACAACAGATGTAATTGATCAAAATTTAAAAGATGCTTCGGGCTATAATTTTGATTTGGGCTACAGGGGAAACTTGGGAAATTATTTAACCTATGATGTTGATTATTTTTATCTAGATTATAACAACCGGGTGGGTGTGATTACCAAAACAAATGAGGCAGGAACAAAATATCAGTATCGGACCAATTTAGGACACTCTGTTTCGCAAGGTGTGGAGGCCTATTTCGAGTTTAGCCCTACTTCGGCCTGGTTAAAAAATAATCGCTTGGGGAATATTTCAATTTTTACCTCTTTGGCATCTACCAGAGCAGAATATAAAGATTTTAAAACAACAAGTGTGGTGAATGGACAAGTTTTGGAAGGCAATTTAGCCGGCAAAAAAATTGAAAATGCTCCATCAAAAATTAATCGATACGGTATAACCTACTCTAAAAAGGGACTTTCTTTAACTTGGCAAATGAGTGATGTAGGAGAGGCTTTTGCAGATGCATCCAATACCGTTTTAGCTAATGCTGCAGCCACCACAGGGCTTATTCCATCTTACCAGGTGCAGGATATTTCAGGAACTTATCGTTTTAAAAAAATGGCAACCCTAAAATTTGGCGTAAATAATGTAATGGATGAAAAATATTTTACGCGAAGATCTGGAGGTTATCCGGGTCCCGGGATTTTACCAGCAGATGGCAGAACCTGGTACCTCGCTTTAAATCTAAAATTTATCAAGTAAAAATTGACTACCTTTGTTTGTTAAATATGCAATATGGCGAACAAGGGTAGTGGTAATTCGAATTCCATCAAAGATGATATTCTCGCATTTTTTGAATTGAACGATTTTCGTTCCTATTCAATCAATCAGGTCCTAAAGGCCTATGCAATTCGAGATCGAAAAACAAAGGATATTTTCACGGATATGATTTTGCTATTGGCCAAAGATGGCAAATTGCAGCAAGAAGAAGACGGCACGTTTAGTTACATGAAAGTCACCAACCAAGTTGTTGGCAAGGTGGACCATGTGAATCAGCGTTTTGGATTTGTGCTCACCAAAGAGGGAGAGCAAGATGTTTGGATTGCAACCGAAGACTTGAATGGCGCACAGGATGGCGATACCGTTCGTTGCCGTTTACTTTCTAAAAAGAATAAACGCAGCCCAAGACCTGAAGGAGAGGTGATTGAAATTGTTGAAAGAGGTAATAAAACCCTGGTTGGCACGATCCAAATTACCCCACATTATGCCTTTGTAGTAGCGGATTCGAAGAAAATTTACAACGATATTTATGTGCCAAGAAATCAGGCCTTGCACTCTGCTCACATGGACAAGGTTTTGGTAGAAATAACTTCTTGGCCTAAGGAGGGCAAAAAGGCAGAAGGAAGAGTGATTGAGGTGTTGGGAGCTTCGGGAACAAATGAGACCGAAATGCATGCCATTTTGTTGGAATATGGACTTCCATACCATTTCCTAGAGCAAGTTGAAACAGCAGCAGAACATATTTCTACGAAGATTTCCGATAAAGAAATTGCCAGTCGTAAAGATTTTAGAGATATCTTAACCTTTACCATTGACCCGAAAGATGCTAAAGATTTTGACGATGCCTTGAGCTTCCGTCGATTGGAGAATGGAAACATTGAAATTGGCGTACACATCGCCGACGTGTCGCATTATGTGCAACCGGGCTCTTTGTTAGACCAAGAGGCCTTCCACCGTGCAACATCCGTTTATTTGGTAGACCGTGTGGTGCCAATGTTGCCAGAAAAGCTATCCAATGGACTTTGTTCCTTACGTCCAAACGAAGACAAACTGACATTTTCTGCAGTTTTTGAAATGGACAAAGAGGGCAAAATTAAAAAGGAATGGTTTGGTAGAACGATCATACATTCTGATAGGCGTTTTGCCTACGAAGATGCGCAAGTGTATATTGAGGCTGAACTCAATGACAAGGATATTTACAGTCCGGTGATTAAAGAACTAGACCGTTTGGCAAAAATTTTACGTGCAGAACGATTCCGAAAAGGGTCCGTAAATTTTGAAACGGTTGAGGTGAAGTTTGAATTGGATGAACAAGGCAAACCGCTTTCTGTGTATCCTCGCGAGCGAAAAGATGCGCATAAATTGATTGAAGAATTTATGTTGTTGGCCAACAAGCGTGTAGCAACGTTTGTGCATGACATGAAGAAGTCGGAACCCCGCAATACGATGGTGTATCGTGTGCACGAGGCTCCAGATCCTGAAAAATTACGTGTTTTCTCAACATTTGCGAAGAAATTTGGTTATGCCGTTTCCACGGACCCATTCCATATCAGCGATTCTTTCAATGGTTTGATGGACGATATTCAAGGCAAACCTGAGGAGCATGTGCTACAATCTTTGGCGGTTCGTACGATGTCGAAAGCCCGCTATTCTACCGATGCCATTGGACACTTTGGTTTAGCATTTCCTTTTTATTCTCATTTTACCAGTCCGATTCGTAGATATCCCGATGTGATGACGCATCGTTTGTTGCAACATTATTTGGACAAAGGGGAGTCGGCCGAAAAAGGATTATTGGAGGCGCAATGTAAGCATTGTTCCGACCGAGAGAAGTTGGCGGCGGAGGCGGAGCGTGCTTCAATCAAGTACAAACAAGTGGAATACATGAGTTTGCATGAGCCACAAATCTTTGATGGAATTATTTCGGGAGTGACAGATTTTGGAATTTTTGTTGAGATTGGCGACACCTCTTGTGAAGGTTTGATTCGCATGGCTGACCTACAAGATGACTACTACGAATTAGACAAAGATAATTATCGAGTTGTAGGAAGGTCCAATGGCAGAGTATTCAATTTTGGCGACAAGTTACAAGTGCGTGTTTCTGCTACTAATTTAGCCAAAAGATCCATCGATTTGGAATTAGTGGATAATAGAGCATCAAGATTCTCGGCTCGTTCGAAGCCAAGTCGTTCCAATAAATCGAGTAGAAGTAGCAAGGTGATACCTAGAGGGAAACGGAGGTAATTAGGGATAAGGTATGAGGGATAAGGGATTAGGTATATATGAATTGGGTAACCAATGCCGTGTACCATCAGGGGGCTGAGGCCGAGCGAAGCGAGGAAACTCGAAGCCCCCGGCTTGGGGATTGCAGATCTATAGCCTGAATACATCAAATCGTTTGCCGACCTCCCCCCAACCCCCTCCTTCTAAAGGAGGGGGAGCCTAGAAAAGTTCTGGTGAAGTTCTCGTTTCTCCAATTCTCAGTTTCCCCAATTCCTATATTCCCATATTCCCATATTCTTATATTCCCATATTCTATTTGTAAAAAAATTAGTTTTTATTAAAATGTTACAGCAGGAATTTTTAAATAGCTTTTAATTTGTCTAATCACCTTTTTAATTGTAATATGTTGCATATTCTTCGCGTAAACGCATCCCAATCTATTTCATGTTTTTATGGGCTTAAAGGCCAAATTTTGGCTAATTTTCTGATTGATTTTGAAGGTGTTTTTGCAAAAATTTTGACAAATAATTTTGTTAAATTTTTGGTTTAAATCGTATTAAAAAATTAATAGATACTAGAGTTATTTGAATTCTTTTTTAGAAAATTATGCTTTCGAGTTTTTTTGAAATAGTATATCTCTATGTTTTGCCAAGCTTTTTGTTTTTGGTTGGGATTCGACTTACGTTTAACTCAAAAAGTTTGTTCACCAATTTTTTGGGTTTATACCTGATTGGTTTCTATTTTTTCATTTTAATTGCCTGGATCATTAAATTCAAGCTTTTTGCTTTTTGGCCACATCTGGTCCATGTTACAGACCCGATTCATTATCTATTAGGCCCTTTCTCTTATTTGTTTTTTCTGTTTGGATTAAAGCCCTATCGTAAATTTAAACTTTTAGATTGTTTACATTTTCTGCCATTTGTGTTGCATGTTCTGGAATTAACTCCGTTTTTTTTACTGTCGAAAGAACTTAAAGAGCAAGAATTTTATTATTTGTTTAATACCCAATTGATTGCCCATTTACAACATGTGGAGGCCTATATTTTAGAGGTTAAAATGCATCTGTTTTTTAAAACCATGTCGGTTTTAATTTATTATTTTGCTAGTCTCTATTTATTTATTAGGTTTTATTTGAAAAGTAAGACTTTCTATTTTAAATCGAATAATAAGGAATTTTTTATTTGGTTGGCACTTCATACACTTTTAAAAGGTGTGATTATTTTTAATTTACTTTTGATTTCTTTCCATGTAACGGAGACGATGGCCCTTGTTAATTTTGTTGTGGTGCTCGATTTTATCTGTACCTCTCTGTTTTTTGTTTTGTATCCTAAATACCAAGACGGATTACAATTTGAATCGATTAAAGAGGTGTTCCTTGAGGAAAAAAAACCAGCAAGTGATTTTTCGAAGGATATTTGGATGAAAAACAAATTCGAGGAAATGAATATGTTGATGGAGATGCAAGCACCTTTTGTAGACGAGAACTTTAGCAAAGTACAACTTGCCAAAATGTTGAATCTTAATCTAAATCAATTGACAGTTTTGATTAGTAAATTTAGTAACCAAAGTTTTCCTGATTATGTAGCGCACTGGAGAATTGTTTATATTAAAAAAATGATGGCTATTAATGACGAGTGGAAAGGTTATTCCATTGAAATATTAGCAGAAAATTCTGGATTTGGAACCCGGCAATCTTTGTATAGAACCATTCAACGATTTTATCAAATGAATCCCAACGAGTATTTTAAACAAAACACAAAGACACCTATTTCGCCCGAATAATGCCCTTCGTTAAATTTTATACCTATTCGTTTTTTATCTTTTTTTGCTTTTTGAACGGCCTTCAATTTGGAATCAGGGGAAGGAATGTACTTAGTATAAGGTTGCTGGGGATCTATCTGTTTTTTGTTGGACTTTTATTGATTTCTTTCGTTTTTTTAGACCCAAGTCTTATTGCTATTTATCCGCATTTATTTAGAACCGCCTCTCCATTAATCTATATAATACCACCTCTGGGCTATTTATTTAACTTTTATATTTTAAGGCCCAATCAAAAATTCAATGCTTACTTTTTACTCCTGTTTTTGCCCTTTCTTTTTCAGGTGGCAGAAAATACTACCTTTTATGTGAGTTCGGCGGGGGAAAAGTTGAAGGAAATAGAATTGTACCGATCCAACAATTACCTGTTTTATCACAGTGATAAGTACGTTTGGATAAATCCGGTAATTCATACCTATATTAAAATTGCAATGTTGCTCATTTTTTCAGTTTTAATTGGGTTTGATTTTTTTAGGTTTT
This sequence comes from Sandaracinomonas limnophila, assembly GCF_004005965.1. Classification (GTDB taxonomy): domain Bacteria; phylum Bacteroidota; class Bacteroidia; order Cytophagales; family Spirosomataceae; genus Sandaracinomonas; species Sandaracinomonas limnophila. The sequence goes on from NZ_SACY01000004.1 coordinate 289,266, forward strand.
TGAAGGGTAAAATTTTGCAAAAGGAATTGAAAGGTTCAAAGATGGTGTTTTTATTGTTTGGCATATTCTTGATTCGTTTGATTTCAACAGGCTTGATTTTTAATAAATACCTCATTTTGGATGACCATAAGCTCGAAATAGATTTGCTAGCATTTGTGTTGTCGGCAGATATGATCTTTACCGTGTTATATTTACTTTTTTTCCCGAATATATTAGAGGATCTATATTTCAAAAAGTACGTTTTTACGTATTCATCTTCTGATCCTAAGGAAGTCAGTACAGCAGAAGAAAAGAACCCTTATGAAGAGGCGTATGATTTGGAGCAGCAGGTTATTTTTAATGCCGTTGAAAATTATTTGGTTACAAAACGTGATTTTTTGTCGGTCAATTTTACGATCGAAAAAATGGCAAATGATTTAAAGATTCCCCAACGACATATATCCCATGTGATTAAACGGCAAACAGGAGAAAGCGTTAAAAATTACATCAATAATAAGCGTTTGGCCTATTTAATTGAAAAGTACAAACACGATAAAAATCTACAAAACCTACCTGTAGATGAGCTGGGCTCTGTAGTCGGTTTCAATTCCCGACAAACGCTTTACAGCCTCACCCAAAAACTATATGGTTGTTCTCCGCGGGAGCTGTTTCGGGGAGTGAGCTAGTGAGCAAGTGAATTGGGGAATATGGGAATATGAGAATATGTGCTTCAATTAAAATTTCTTCAATTCTTATATTCTTCGATTCCTCAATTTTCAAACCATTAGATTTTCAAAGTACTATTTCCTCTAAAACGTGGTTAATTCGTATTTTTTCTTCATTTGGAAGAAAAATGGGAACAAGAGTTTTTAAATTTATATTGAGTAATTGATTAATGATGGTTAGGTCTTTTAAGGTAAATGGTTTTAAACCGTTGATAAGTTCAGACATATGTGTTTTACTCTTATGGCCCAAAATAGTTCCTAAATTTTCTTGAGTTAAACCGATTGATTTTAGTTTTGTCTTAATAGCGAGTTTTCTATTTTCGTAAAAATTCCGCTGTTTTTCCGCGTATGCTTCCGCTTTTTCTGATTCTATTAATTTTAAAAAGTCGATTTTTCGGACATCTTTCCATTCTTTTTGTTCATAATCTTCAATTATTCCTCTTAAAATTGCCCTTTGGGTTTTGAAATTAGCATTTTCCTTAGCCAAAATGCGTAATTTTCTATCAGCTAAAATGGCAATTTCATATTCCAACTCGTTTGCTATAAATCCAGTCTTTATGATTTGTTCTATTTCCATTTTGTTCTGTATTAAATATATCCGAATTTTTTAAGCCAATTTTCAATTGCGTTTTTGTTGTTTTTAAATGTGGAATCATATTCCTTATGATTTCCTGCCCATATAATGGTTGCATCCCCCTCGTCTTCCAACTCAATTAAAATTAATGTTCTATGGATATTTAGGTTAAAAAAATAAAATCCATCAGGATGTACACAATCTGCATCAGCTCTATATGTCTTGATTGAACCATTAGATGGATTAAACGATTCTAAATCATTTAATAATCGATCTATTTCAATTCCCAGTTTTTGGTTCCCAATCTGTTTCTTTTTCAGTTTTAGGAGAATCTTTCGTCCGATTACCCGCATAAATTCTTTTCAAATATACAAAAGTTCCGAAAATAACCGAACTTTAATTGGTGGTTTTTTTACAATATATACCTTTATTATATAAGTTGTTTGGTAAAATGAGAATTGGAGAATATGAGAATCTGAGAATTGGGGAATATGGGAATTGGAGAATATGAGAATATAGGAATAGGGGAATTGGAGAATATGAGAATATAGGAATAGGGGAATTGGAGAATATGGGAATTGAAGAATTGGGGAAATACCAGGAGGCTGAGGCCGAGCGAAGCGAGGAGACTCGAAGCCTCTGGTGGGAATTGGGGAAATACCAAAAAAACAATCCCAGAGGGATGCTTCCCCAATTCCCAGATTCTCATATTCCTAGATTCCCTACCTCCTGAGAATCCCGCAAAAATATTTTTCTGAGCCATGGGAAAGAATATGCGATTCTCAGAGAATTCCATCTCAGCGGGATAAAACACCTAAAAAAACATTAATACCAAAATGCTATAGATGTGCAATCCCGGAGGGATTGCACATCTATAGCGGGGTGCCACGTTTAATGGTTTATTGGTAATATTCGTTTTATGAAAATCTTGTAGTCCAAACTCGGAAGTAAAAACGAGCCAAACTCGGAAGTTAAAATTTGTTTTCGGGAAAATTATTTACTAATACTAACGCGCTCAGCTTTGCTGAGTGTGTACTATGAATAGAACTTTTAGTTCTGAATTGAGAAGAAGACAGGTAAATTAGACAAAACGTCGTGTCTTTGTGTTGGCTTTGTGTCGTTGTGTTAACACTAAGTTCACCAAGTTTAAACACAAAGACACAATTCTCTATAAATAGAATCCTACCGCTTTTGGCTTCGACTCCGCTCAGCCAACGCTGTTTTAATTCTAAATTCTACATTTTACATTCTCAATTTTACATAAGAGTTTATGTATAAATTTAGTTCTTAAAATAAAACAATTATATTTGTGTACACATTTTGGTACACATAAATTGTAAATAGATTATGAATATTTTAGAAGTTACAAGTAGGGAATTTAGGGAGAATCAAAAGGCATATTTTGAAATAGTTGATCAGGGGGATCGTGTGATTATAAAACGCGGAAAAAAGCATTCCTATTTATTAATGCCTATTGAACCTAAGGAATATAAAATATCTGAAGGAATGGAATTAAAAATAAATGACGCAATTAAAGAAGCCGCAGAGGGAAAAACGATAAATGTTAAAACAAAAGAACGATTAGATGAATTATTAAAAAGTTTATGAATTTTTCCTTACAATTAACTAACCACTCAATGAATGGGTTACTTTCTCGCAGGATTAATAAAAAAGATCGACTAATATATAAGGTTGATTTAATCGAAAAAGAGGTTTTAATTATTTCTGTTTTGGGGCATTATAATTAGGTGGCTTCAATTATGCTATAGATGTGGCACCCCGCTGGGGTGCTTCCCCAATTCTCAGATTCTGACCTCCCCCTAACCCCCTCTGTTCGTAGACCTCCCCCTAACCCCCTCCTTCTAAAGGAGGGGGGATGCTAGTAATAAATCCATAAGATGTGAAATGATTCATAAGGTTTGATTACTCCCCCTCCTTCTAAAGGAGGGGGGAGTGGATTTATCCTAAAATAATACCTAAATTTTTCTTTCGAGATAGCTAGAAATTATTCCAGAAAGGATTCCTAGAATTAAGTTTAATAATGCATTCATTAATTAGTGATTTTTTACAATATATACCTATTTTTTCCCCAATTTTCCTATTCTGACCTCCCCCTAACCCCCTCCTTCTAAAGGAGGGGGGATGCTAGTAATAAATTCATAAGATGTGAAATGATTCATAAGGTTTGATTACTCCCCCTCCTTTAGAAGGAGGGGGTTGGGGGGAGGTCGGCGAACATAGGGGGATAGGGGGAGGTCGACGTACGGAAGGGGCTAGGGAGAGGTAAAGTTGTAGTATAGGCATTTGTAAAAAAAAATGTAAACCCAATCTTTACACCCACCCCCATCGCCTCCAAACCCAATTTTTCACGTAACCTTTTCTGCAATTTGTAAAAAAAGTGTTTTCTGCAACTTTTTGGACAGATGTCTTGCATGTGATATTATTTCTTTGTATCCGTAAAAATGTCCCTTGGACAAATTATATCATCAGTCTATGAAACAAGTTGCAACCACAAGCGCTATCGCTAGTGCTTCATCATCAAACCATTTTGGAAAAATGGCAAACAAAGCTTTATTACTTGCTTGTATATTTTTCCTTCAACTTTTCACTGCATCTGCGCAAACAAATTCGAATTGTGGATTTCTACCAGGCGATGGTTGTAGCAATACAGACTATACTAACTATGGTTTGAATTCAACAAACAATGTTGCGACGATTGAGTATGATAACTTCTTATCTACTTTCCACAGTACGATAGTTCGTACTTCATCAGGAAAGTACATCGTATGGGGTGAAAATGCGGCGAATACCGGTGCAGGCAATCTTGGTTTTCAGACAGAAATTAATTCAACGAATTTCCCTGCTTTGGGAAACCACAGGGTTTTAAAAGCTACAGGAGCTAGTGCATCATCATTTGCATCTGGCGTTTTGGGTACGGGTGGTCAGTTTGCAGTACTTACAACAGACGGTTTGTATGGATGGGGTGCCGGCGGTACTTTATTTTCTACTACCGTAAAAAGCAATACTACATTTGGAAAAATTGCAGCTACCAATGGCAATGCATTGGGATTACCTCCCGGGGTTGGTGTGGCTGATGTAAAAATGTTAACCGGTACCGCTAAAGGACTTGCTATTACTACATGTGCCGGGGAAGTTTGGATTTTATCGTTTGCTACAAACGCTATCAATGTGAGGGGTAATGGGGGTCTTTCCACTGTAACGGCTGGTGATGCAAACAATTGGTCAAGAGTACAAACTGCAGCAGGAGTTCCACTTACAGGTATTGTAGCAGCCAGAATAAAAAATGATGCAGTTATAGCCTTAAGAAACGATAATACCATTTGGACCTGGGGCTATAAAACTTCACTGGGAAATGGGTCCGCTACTACCAATAGAAATTATGCCACACAAATGGCACATCCTGATCCGACCAAGACCATCAAAATGATTGGTATAACAGGTGGTACCAATAGCGTAGTCGAACAAAAAACGTATTATGTATTAATGACAGATGGTTCTCTCTATTCCATGGGTGGAAATTATTACAGACAATTAGGTATATACTCTACCGCATCTTCATTAACATGGGTACAACCCAGATATAACAGTGCCACGGGTCCTGTTATGGATAATATTGCATGGTTATCTGTTAACGAGCACGATGCTTTATATCCTTCTCTAAATGTTATTACCAAAGCAGGTACGCTTTATGCATGGGGTTATACGGATGGTGCCATGTTGGGAGTAGGAACTTCTACAGCAGCATCTGTATCTGATCCAATGATACCAAGAGGTGTATCTGCCACAGATAAGATCTTAGCAGTAAATACAGGTGGGCATACCAGTATGATCATCAAGGAATGCGAAAGCAAATTTGGTTACGTTGGACACAAAGCTTACGGAAGTATGGCTTCCGGTGTTGACGATTTACTCACTGAATCTCAATACACGTTTAAAACTTCAGCTATATCTATTTGCGGTGCTGTAACTATTGATTTTAAAGCAACAACACCGATGAATGCTGAAGGAGGTACTGCATATTGTTCCAATGTGCCAGTTACGTTAGAAGGCTATCCTGCTGGTGGTGAATATAAAGTTGTTTCTGGACCGGCAACCGTTAGTGGCAATCAAGTAACATTCACCGGTACAGGAGAAGTCGTATTAATGTACGATGCTTCTGCTGTTTGTAATAATACGGTTACTACTACAATCAAACTTCCCGTTGTAAACTGTGGTGATTCAGATAATGATGGTATTTTAGACAAGTACGATATTGATGATGACAATGATGGTGTTACCGATGCTGTGGAAACACCAAGTTGTTTTTATACCGCCTCAGAATGGAATACCTTAAATAAATCAGCTTTTGTTAGCATAAGCTCTGAATTAAATACCTTATCGCCAAATGTGAATTTTTCTGCATTGACCGATAATGTTAATACAATAGGTGCTATTCAATTTGTAACCTCAACAGCTCAGTCGCAGCTGAATAAAGAGTTATTCAAATTAACTTTTTCAAAGCCCATACAATTGGATGCTTTCTATATCAAGAAAACATCGGCTACGCAATTGTTCGATGCGGCAGCTACTATTAAAATACAGGGATCGAATGATAATACTGTTTGGACAGATCTTAGTGCTGTGATAACAGCTCCAACCGATGCGACAAACGTAACCGCAAACGGATCTGTTTCATTGACGAACTCCAATAAGTTCAGTATTACTACCAATGCAGGTGCATTCAAGTATTACAGAATTTATGGTGTAACAGCTGGTAATGTTTTATCAGGCATTGCATCGGAATTTTATTTTGATGTAAACAATGCTACTTACCAGGCTTCTTATTTCCCGAAAGCAACCTGTACCGATTTGGATACAGATAAGGATGGAATTCCAAACCGAATTGATTTGGATTCAGACGGAGATGGTTGCAGTGATGCATTGGAAAGTGGCTCAACTACTGATACGAGTGTTGATTTCAAGTTTTCAGGTAATGTTGGAACCAATGGATTGGCTGACAATTTGGAAACAGCAGCTGATAATGGAATCATAAATTACAGTAATAAGTATGTTTCCGCGGCATTAAACAAAAATTATTCTGTTTGTGCGGATACAGATGCAGACGGAATTAAAGACTGGATTGATCTTGATGATGACAATGATGGTGTTTTGGATAGCGAAGAGTATTCTTGTGTTACTTCTCTTTTAAGTAAAACAGGTATCAATGTTAGTTCATCTGTACCATGGGTATTCAATGGAGTAACAAGTCTGAACGCGTTATTAGATGGAATAGATGGTACTACGTATCAGGCTTACCCCAATGCATCGCTTTCCAATCAAACTGCTTTGCAATTTGATTTGCCGGAAGCAAAGGTGTTAACATTGATTGAATTAGGTAACTATCCGGGGCAAACACCGTTTGCTGTTGGTGGTACGTATAAAATACAAGGATGGGATGGTGCAACATGGGTTGATATTGTGGCCTCTCAAACCGTCGAGAATTCAGCTAAAATATATGCTACCAATAATTCAAACAAATTTAGCATGCCAAATAATAAAACGGCATACGCTAAATATCGTATTTATGGTATTTCCATGAGTAACCAAGGAAATTGGGCGCAAGAACTTTATTTTCAACAATTGGTTTGTACAGAGCTGGATACCGATAATGATGGTGTGATTAATCGCTTAGATCTTGATTCTGATGGAGACGGTTGTAGTGATGCGCTAGAATCAGGAGCAACGGTATCTCCTACGCTTAATTACCAATTCTCTGGTGCAGTAGGTGCTAATGGTTTGGATGACAGCCTAGAAACAGCAACGGAGAGTGGCGTTGTAAAATATACAAGCACCTACAAATCAGCTGCCTTAAACCGAAATTATTCTGTTTGTGCTGATACAGATAATGATACCATTAAAGATATCGTTGATATAGATGACGACAACGACGGTGTTCTGGATACTGCAGAGCTTACTTGTTCTAATTCAGTAATGAGCAAAACAGGGATCAATGTTAGTTCATCCGTAACATGGGTATTCAATGGAGTAACAAGTCTGAATGCATTAGTGGATGGAATAGATGGTACTAATTATCAGGCTTATCCTAATGCATCACTTTCTGGTCAAACTGCTTTGCAGGTTGATTTGCCTGAGGCTAAGGTTTTAACATTAATTGAATTAGGTAACTATCCTGGACAAACACCATTTGTTGAAGGAGGTACTTATAAGATACAAGGTTGGAATGGTACAGCCTGGGTTGATATTGTAGCGTCACAAGTGGTAGCCAACACAGCTCCTAAATACGCTTCCAATAATTCGATCAAATTTAGCATGCCGAATAATCAAACTGCCTATACCAGGTATCGGATTTATGGCATTTCAATGAGTAACCAAGCAAATTGGGCGCAAGAACTTTATTTCCAACAATTGGTTTGTACAGATTTAGATTCGGATGGCGACGGAATCGCGAACCGCTTAGAATTGGATTCGGATGGTGATGGATGTAGTGATGCATTGGAAGCAGGTGCCACTACCAATACAACTGCTAATTATAAGTTCACTGGAACCATGGGTACCAATGGCTATGATAATACCTTAGAAACAGTAGTTGATAATGGAATTACGAAATATACCAGTACCTATAATACGTATGCTACAAGTAAGCATTTAGCGATTTGTCTGGATACGGATGGAGACGGAATTAAAGACTTAGTAGATATTGATGATGATAATGATGGTATCCTAGATGCGATTGAATCGCCAGCATGTTTTTATTCAGCACAAGATTTTGTACGTCCTACTTCAGTAAGTACTGACTTGGCAATTTATTCTACCAATGTTATTTCCAATGCTATTGATAATAACACAGCTACTTATTCAGCTTTCAATGGATCGTTGGATTGGGTGGGTAAAAACATATTCAGTTTAACCGCTGCAGCTGCCACTAGAATTACAGGTGTATCTTTGGATTTAACTACCTGGGCATTATCAAATGGTGCTACCAATACCTTTAAATTACAAGGTTCTACAAATGGTACAACTTGGACAGATCTATCTGCAGTAGTATCTTCAGTGAACACTACAGGAACATTTGTAGTTAATAATACCTTACAGCCAAATACGGCGTATGGCTTCTACCGATTGGTAGGGGTTGCGGGTACATCCTACTATGGTGGAGTAACTGAAATTAAATTTATTTTACCAACAAACTTTAATGCATCTGAATATCCAAAAGCAGAATGTAATTCAGATACAGATGGTGATGGGAAAATCAACCATTTAGATTTAGATTCTGATGGTGATGGATGTAGTGATGCATTGGAAGCAGGTGCCACCACCAATGACGCTGCCGATTTCAAGTTTACCGGCACAGTAGGTGCTAATGGTTTGAATAATAGCTTAGAAACAGCCACGGAGAGTGGAGTGGTAAACTATTCATCAACGTATTATCCTTATGCTACAAGTAAAAGCCTGGCAGTTTGTTTGGATACAGATGGAGATGGAATCAAAGACTTAAAAGATCTGGATGATGACAATGATGGTGTACTAGATGCAACGGAGTCTCCTAATTGTTATTTTACGGCAGAAGAAATGCAAGTACCAGTGGCAATATCCACAGCACTGCCAATCTATACCACCAATGTTATTACGAATGCAATAGATAAAAATACCACAACTTCTTCAGCATTCTCACCTTCTATCAATTGGGTGGGTGTCGACTTATTTAAATTAACGGCGGGCTCTGCCACTAAGATTACAGGAGTTACTTTAAATCTGGTTAACTGGGCGCTTTCGTCTGCAACAACAAATACCTTTAAATTACAAGGTTCAGCAGACAATAGCGTCTGGACGGATCTATCAGCCCCTGTTGCTTCCACTTCAAATACAGGTACATTCGTTGTTAGCAATACTTTACAGCCTAATAATGCCTATAATTATTATAGATTGATCGGTACGGAGGGTACCTCTTATTATGGAGGAGTTACGGAGATAACCTTTAATCTTCCTACAGATTATAATCCTTCTTATTTCCCTAAATCATCTTGTGGAAGTGATACTGATGGGGATGGAATTCTAAATCATTTAGACCTCGATTCAGATGGTGATGGTTGTTCGGATGCAAAAGAAGCGGGTAGTTCATCTACCGCTACAAGTATAACGGCCTATCCAACCGGTACTGATGCCAATACAAATGGACTATTAAATAATTATGAGGGAACAACAGCGGGTACAATAAATTATACCTCCTATTATACCTATTACGCAAACAATAACACATTAAATCTTTGCCAGGATACAGACAAAGACGGAGTAGGTGATCTACTGGATATAGATGATGATAATGATGGAGTATTGGATACACAGGAATATTCTTGTACTCCATTTAATTCAACAGCTACTTGTACTTCTACGGAGCTGACCACGGCAACCTTCGGTATTTTCAAACATTGTTCTGGATGGGAATCTGTTGATCTGGATCCCGGAGCAGCCGTTGTTCGTGCTGACTTTGATTACATGGGTCTTGAAAATGGGGTACCTAAGTTTGATCTACAAGGATCGTATACTACTCCACTTTTTGGTAAAATTTCCCGTACCTATCAAACAGTACCTGGCCAAACATATACATTTAGCGTTAGATTAATCAGTTCATTTTTAGATGTAGGGACAAGCAAGCCTTATTTAAAAGCGGTTAACAATGCCGATGGTGCTGTAATTGGTACAACCTATTTGAATGGTACAGGTATACGTTCTGTCACTTTTGTGGCAATGGGTACATCTACTGCAATCACATTGGGACATGATGTGGGAGTGTATGATGCTAACAATCAATTCTGGAGTGAGGCAGGGTTTACATCAAATGGTGCAGCCTATGCACCTTGTACAACATTAGATACAGACAATGATGGTACTCCTAACCATTTAGACCTAGACTCAGACGGTGATGGTTGTACCGATGCCATTGAGGCCGGTGGTTCTACTACATCTACCAGCTCTACTGTTTACCCAACGGGTACGGATGCGAATGGAAATGGATTGTTGAATACTTATGAAGGTGTTACCGCTGGTTCTTATAATTATGTATCTACTTATTCAAATTATGCATTAAGCAAATTAATTAATGCTTGTTCAGATGTAGATAAAGACGGTGTAAATGATGTAAAAGATCTGGATGATGATAACGATGGCGTATTAGACGCTGAGGAATCTCCTTCTTGTTACAAAACTTTTGCAAATTTTGAAAAACCAGTTGCCGTTTCTACAGGCTTGGCTATTTATTCAACCAATTACATTGAAAACTCCATTGACAATAATGAAACAACTCGTTCTGCTTTCAATGGTGAATTAAATTGGGTGGGAGTTGATTTATTCAAATGGACAGCTGCAAGTTCAATTAATATCTCAGGTGTAAGTTTAAATCTTTCTACCTGGGCATTGTCTACGGCTGCTACCAATACCTTTAAATTACAGGGTTCTGCAGATGGCACTATATGGGAAGACCTTTCAGCTCCATTAGCGTCTACAAACTCTTCAGGCATATTAGTAGTGAACAATACACTTAAACCTAATAATGCTTATACTTATTATCGTTTAGTGGGTGTTGCAGGTACGTCTTACTATGGTGGCGTAACGGAAATGAAATTCCTGGCCGGTCCAGCATTCAACGCTTCTTCTTATCCATTGCTATCTTGTATTGTTGATACCGATGGGGATGGTGTGTTAAATCATTTGGATGTAGATTCAGATGGTGATGGTTGTGCAGATGCGATTGAAGCAAGAAGTTCAACAACAGCAACAGACATTACAAATTATCCAACTGGAACAGATGCCAACACCAATGGATTGTTGGATAATTATGAAAGTAGCAGTGTTGCGGGTACAGTGAATTATACATCCACGTATAGTTATTATGCCACATCGTCTGTTATTAATTTCTGTTTGGATACAGATGGAGATGGTGTGTCTAATATTGTCGATATTGACAATGACAATGATGGTATCTTGGATTCAGATGAATTAAGCTGTAATCCAGTACCAGTGAATGAAAATGGAACGTGTACTCCGGCTCAGTTAGGTGCAGGTGAATATGGAATATTTACACACTGTTCAGGATGGAAAGCCTATGATTTTGATTTGTCGGCAACTGGTGTAAGCCAATCGGATTTTGATTACATGGGCTTGGATTATACAAATCCATCTGCTCCAGAACCATATTTTGACTTACAAGGATCAAATACGAATCCAATCTTCGGTAAAATTTATAAAAACTATGTTACCGTTCCGGGTATGACCTATACCTTCGAAGTAACATTAAAGAATACATTCATTGATGCGGATAATGGTTCTAAACCATATTTGAAAGCAGTTGACAATGCAACAGGATCTCTTTTAGGTAGCACTTATCTAAATGGCATCGGTGTTCGTACACTTACATTTGTTGCCACAAGTACTTCTACCATGATCACTTTTGGTCATGACTCTCGAGTATTCTTAAGCGGAAGCCAGTATTGGAAAGGTGCTAAAATGACGCAGAATGGCAAGCCTTTGCAAGAATGTACTTTATTAGATACAGATAGTGATGGTAAGCCGAACTACTTGGATCTTGATTCAGACGCCGATGGTTGTGCGGATGCAAAAGAAGCGGGTAGCTCAACTACGGTTACTAGTACAACCGCTTACCCATCGGGAACGGATACCAACGGCAATGGTTTGTTGAATAATTACGAAGGAACTACTGCGGGTACTATTAATTATACATCCACATATAATAATTATGCATTAGCCAATACACTCAATGCCTGTGCGGATACAGACAGTGATGGAATAGGTGATGTGATTGATATTGACGATGACAATGATGGAGTGTTGGATACGCAGGAATCAACTTGTGTATCATCATTAATGTCTAAAACAGGTGTTACTGTTTCTTCTCCAGCAACATGGACGTATGGAACCGGTTTGACAAACCTAAATGGTTTAGTAGATGGGGTAGATGGAACTACATATGCCGCTAACACAGGGGCAACATTTACGAACGCATCCATATTAGAGTTTACGCTTCCAAAAGCAACCATTTTATCTCAAATTGAAATAGGAAACTATCCATCACAAAGTTTCTTAAATGTTGATGGTACGTTCAAAATGCAAGGATGGGATGGTACTCAATGGGGTGATATTGGAATAACTCAAGTAATTGCCAATACAGCTTCGATTAATGCATCTAACAACTCTATCAAGTTTGATATGGTGCATAATTTTAGCGCCTACTCTAAATACAGAATATTTGGTGTCAATGCAAAAGGTACTGCTGGCCAATGGGCAAATGAAGCCTATTTCACTCAAAGAACATGTACGGATGTTGATAAAGATGGAGATGGAATTCCTAACCGTTTAGACTTGGATTCTGATGGTGATGGTTGTGCAGATGCGGTTGAAGCGAATGCTTCATCAACAGCAAAAAGTATCACGGTTTATCCTACTGGAACAGATGCCAATAACAACGGTTTGAATGATAATTATGAATCATCAACCCTAGGTGGAGCATACAACTATGCATCAACCTACACAGATTATGCACTTGTAAATGCTATAAAGGCTTGTTTGGATACAGATGGTGACGGAGTGTTAGATCTAAAAGATTTAGATGATGACAATGATGGTATTTTAGACATGGATGAAATGTCTGCTTGTTCTACGCTCACTACACCTACTGCCGTTACGGCTAGTGCGTCTTGTTGTGGTGGTGTAGCCGAAAATACCATTAATAATTCCGGATTAATTGGAACAGGTTTGTCGGCTGTAACAGCAGTTCCAAATACGTTGTCGGATACTTATTTTAGAGCAGAACCCAATACATCTGCAACCTTAGAATATACATTGCCTGCCAATACAACGGTGGGAGGTGTAGTGCTATGGGCTTCAGATGTATTTAATTATGGTGGAGGAGATGGTCCCCTTAAAGACTTCAAAGTAGAGGTGATTTACAATGGAGTAGTAACCTATACTTCTGAAACGTTCACAACCAAACAACCCATTGGAGCTGGATCTAATACAGGTGCTCAGGTATTTTATTTAAATAAAACCTTTGTTAATCCAAGTAAGATCAGGTTACAAGTATTAACGGGTTGGTATGATGTAAATGATAATAACAGTATTCAGGTAGGAACTGAAACAATAGCTGCAGGATCAATTCGATCTCAATATAACTTGACGATTGGTGAATTCAAAGTTATTTGTGCACCTGTTGATTTAGATACAGACGGAGATGGTACTCCAAACCGTTTGGATCTGGATTCAGATGGCGATGGTTGTGCGGATGCGAAAGAAGCTGGAAGCTCAACTACAGCAACTAGTACAACGGTTTATACAACCGGTACAGATGCTAACTCAAATGGTTTGTTGGATAATTACGAGGGAACTACAGCTGGTACCATTAATTATACATCTAAGTATACAGATTATGCCTTAGTAAAATCACTTAACTATTGTTTAGATTCTGATACGGATGGTGTACCGGATGTATTGGATGTAGATGATGATAATGATGGATTGTTGGATACAGTAGAAGATTGTGTTCCACCTAGAATTTCATCTATTGATCACAATTTTAGATTGGGGTATAGCGGTTGGACCATTGCAGGTGCAAATCCAACTGCAGCAGGTCAATCTACAATAGGATATTACCTAACAGATGATTGGGATTTTAATGCTTCATTAAAACGAAATATTACTGCATTACCAGGTGAATATTTGGATGTTACATTGGATATTGGAAAGTTAGGTAATAATTCTACGGACTTTGTAAGATTCTATATCAACAATGTCTTGAAATTCTCTATTAGTGCCGCTGAAATGACGGGTACGCATGGTAGCACACAGGTATTTAATTTCAAAATATTAAATGATGTAGTAGATCCTGAATTCAAATTTGTATTTGAACATGATCATGATGCAGGTAATAATGACTTCAATACCAACTTTATTAAAGTAGACAGACTACAATCTTGTAACAATGATCTTGATGGTGATGGAATTCCAAACCGTTTAGATCTGGATTCAGATGGTGATGGTTGTAGTGATGCGAATGAATATTATGGTGTAACAACTGCCGAAGGAACAGATGGTAACCAATACTATGGTAACGGAAATCCGCCAACGGTTGATGCTACGGGTAAAGTCACTACTGCGACTTACACTGGAACAGCTGCCAATACTACTACGGCAGGTAAAGCTAGTGTGATCACTACTCAGCCTGCTGATCAACAAGTAACAGGTACTACCGCTACGTTCTCTGCAACAATTACGGCTGGGTCTGGTACTACAACTTACCAGTGGCAGGAAAGTAAAGATGGTGGTGCTACCTGGACCAATATTACCAATGGTGGTATCTATGCAGGGGCTACTACAGCTACCTTAACGCTTACGGGTGTAACGAGTTCGATGAATGAATATCGTTACCGCTTACAGATCAAACAATCAAATTTTGTTTGTGGCGATCTTGCCAGTTCGGTTGCACGTTTGATCTTGGGTAATACACCTAAGCTGATCGAGGATAATGTTACAGCTACAGAAGACACACCACTAACCGGTAATGTCTTGACCAATGATGCGGGTTCTGGAACGCCAGCTTCTGCCTTAACGGTGAATAGCTTTACCATTGCCGGTGTAACAGGTACGTTCACGGCTGGTCAAACCGCTACGATCCCGAATGTTGGTACCATTGTGATCAATGCAAACGGAACCTATACGTTCACGCCTGCAGCGAATTATACAGGTGCTGTTCCGGCGATCACCTATACGGCTACGGATGCAAATGGTGGAACCTCTACAGCGGCCTTGAACATTACGATGACAGCCGTAAATGATGTGCCGGTAGCTACAGATGATGTAGTGGCCGCCACAGAAGATACGCCTATCTCGGGAAGTGTTTTAACGAACGATACAGATGCCGATGGAAATACCTTATCGGTAACGTCATTCACCATTAATGGTGTAACCTACAATGCGGGTACTACCGCAAACATTCCAGGCGTGGGTACTATTGTAGTGAATGCTGATGGAACCTATACATTTACCCCTGCATTGAACTATGTGGGCGAAGTGCCAGATATCACCTATGCGATCAGCGATGGTAAAGGTGGAACGGATACAGGATTGATCGATATCACGGTAGCGGCTGGCAATGATGCTCCATTGGCTTCAGATGATATTGTGACCACCAACGCTGGTACAAACGCAACCGGTAATGTATTGTCGAACGATACAGATCTGGAAGGAAATACACTTACGGTTACTCAATTCACCGTAGCAGGTGTAACGGGTACATTCACGGCTGGTCAAACCGCTACCATCCCTGGTAAAGGAACGATCACCGTAAATGCAAATGGTACCTTTACATTTGTACCGGATGCAGGATTTACCGGTGATGTACCAATAATAACCTATACAGTTAGTGATGGAAATGGTGGAACAGATACGGGTGAACTGGATATTTATGTGGCACCTGTTAATGCCGTTCCGGTTGCAGCAAATGATACGAAGACCGTTGATGAAGACAATCCGGCTGAAGGAAATGTACTTTTAAACGATTCAGATATAGATGCGAATACTACGCTGACTGTAACACAAATTTCATTTACCATAGCAGGGACTGTTTATACATACCCGGCAGGAACCTTATCGACCATCCCGGGTGTAGGAACGATCATTGTGAATGCAGATGGTACGTATACCTTCACGCCAAACAGCAACTGGAACGGAACCGTTCCTGATATAACCTATACGGTTACAGATGATGATGGTGGTGTGGCAACGGGTACATTGGGCATTACCGTTACTCCGGTGAATGATTCTCCAATTGCCGTAAATGATGATAATAAAGTAACACCGGAAGACACGCCTATTACAGGGAATGTGTTGTCTAATGATAGTGATCCAGAAGGTCAGCCGATCACGGTATCCGGATTCTCTATTGTAGGGGTTACCGGAACATTCTTGCCTGGTGAAACCGCTACCATACCGAATGTAGGTACGTTGGTGATCAACGCAGATGGTTCATACACCTTCACTCCGGTAGCGAATTACAACGGACCGGTTCCGCAGATCACCTACACAGCAAAAGATGCAAATGGTGGTCAGGAAACAGCGAAGTTGAACATCAGCGTTTCTCCGGTGAACGATGCACCGGTTGCAGTAGATGATGTGGTAACTTCTCCGGAAGGAACAGTTGCTACCGGAAATCTACTGAGCAATGATACCGATGCAGACGGCAATACCTTAAGCGTAACCAGCTTTACGGTTAATGGCGTTACGTATCCTGCAGGATCTATTGTAACCATACCAAATGTGGGAACCCTGGTGGTGAAAGCAGATGGTAGTTATTCATTCACTCCGGATGCAGGGTATTCCGGAACCGTACCAACGATCTCGTATGCGATTTCAGATGGTAATGGCGGAACCGATACAGGTGATCTGAAGATCACGGTGGCACCGGTGAACGATGCTCCGGTAGTAAAGAGTGAACTACTCGTTACAAATGAAGATACCCCTATAACAGACAATATTCTCACAAACGATACAGATCCGGAAAACGATGCCTTAACGGTAACGCAGTTTACGGTTGGCGGACAAACCTATACAGCGGGTCAAACTGCAACGATTGAAGGCGTAGGAACGATCGTGGTAAATGCAAATGGATCATTCACATTCACTCCTGCCGCTAATTATTATGGAGCGGTTCCGGTAATTGGATATACTGTTACCGATGGAACAACTACAACCAATGGATCATTATCCCTTGCGATCATCGCGATCAATGATGCACCTGTGGTGAACAATGAAACAGCGGCTACTCCTCAAAACACAACGGCAACGGGTACCGTTTTGGCGAATGATACCGATGTTGAAGGAAGCACGTTAACGGTCACTCAATTCACCATTGCAGGTGTTACGGGTACATTCACTGCGGGTCAAACCGCTACGATCCCGAATGTGGGTACGCTGACGATCAATGCAGATGGTACGTATACATTTGTTCCGGCTACAAACTATTCCGGACCAGTACCGGTGGCAACGTACACCGTTAGTGATGGTACAACAACCTCAACCGGTACGTTATCGATATCAGTAACCCCAGTGGATAGTGATGGTGATGGCGTGATGGACTTCCAGGAAATTTTAGATGGTACATCACCAACAGATCCATGTTCGTTTAATCCAACCAGTCAAACCGGTACTCCTTCAACTGCTTGGAGTAATGCAGATTGCGATAGCGATGGCATCACCAATGGTGTAGAAGGTGTAGTGGATACAGATGGTGATGGTAAACCAAACTATAAGGATACCGATTCGGATGGAGATGGTATTTTAGATGCAGTTGATTTGTGTAGATTAGTTGCCGGAGTATTTCCAACAGGTTGTGTTGCTGGAGTAGTACCACCAGCACCACCAGTGCCAACAGGAGCAACATATACTGCTGGAGTTTCTACGAACCCAACATCGATTGTCGGAACAGTTCCAGCAGCGCCAGCAGGTCAAGAAACGGTATATTGTGATGCAACGGGAGCGAATTGCTCTACAACGCCTCCAGCGATGCCAACGGCTCCAGGAGTGTTTACCTTCTGTGTGAAATACAAAGATTTAACAACAGGTTTAGAAAGTTCATGTGTTACAGAAACCATCACGATCTTGCCAGCGCCACCAGCGCCAATAGATGGTACGTATACAGCAGGTGCAACGGTTAATCCTACAACGATAGCACCAACAGTTCCTGCAGCACCAACGGGTCAGGAGACGATTTACTGTGATGCCGCGGGAGCAAACTGCTCTAACGTAGCACCAGCGCTTCCAACCGCACCAGGTGTGTATGTATATTGTATCAAATACAAAATGACGACAGCGCCATTCTTGGAGAGCACGCCATGTGTAGTAGATACGGTAATTATCAAGCCAGCGAAACCAACAGTTGCTGATATAGCGTATTGTCAAAATGCAACAGCAACAGCCTTAACGGCAACGCCAAGCACTGGAGGTACTTTGAAATGGTACACTGCTGCCACAGGCGGAACAGGATCTGCAACAGCTCCAACGCCATTCACAGCAGCAGCCGGAACATTTGACTTCTTCGTAACGCAAACAGTAAACGGAGTAGAATCAGACCGTGCGAAAATCACGGTAACTGTAAATGCTGCACCAGCTATGGCTGCCACGACACTCGTACAACCTACTTGTACAGTGGCAACGGGAACAATTACGGTAACTGCTACAGGCAACACAGGAGATACCTATAGCATTGATGGCATCAACTATCAATCGAGCAATATTTTCACTGGCGTAGCTGCAGGAACGTACAATGTAACCATTAAAAATACAGTGGGTTGTGTGGGACCAGCGGCAACGGCGGTCATCTACGCACAACCAGCTACTCCATCGGCAGCAGTCATCACGATGAATACATCGGGTACTGTTTGTGAAGGCACAGCAACAACCTTAACAACTGCAGCAACAGCAACATCTTACCAATGGTATGATGCCAACGGAGCGATTGTAGGTGCAACGAGCCAATCATATACTACGTATGTAGGTGGCACGTACAGCTTAAAAGTGAAGAACGCAGCAGGTTGTGAAAGCTTAGCAAGTAACGTCTTAACCAACACGGTTCAAACATCACCAACTGCGACAATCGCACAAGGAACGGTATTGGCCATGAACGGATCTTGTAATGGAACACCGATTACCTTAACGGTATCGACTAATGCAAGTGGCGCAAGCTACCAGTGGACGCAAGACGGCGTGGATATTGCAGGTGCAACAAGTGCATCTTATCCAGCAACAGCAGCCGGTTTATATGCAGTGAAAGTAATCACGAATGCATGTACAACGCTTTCAGATGCAACGAAGATCATTGCTTCTCCAACGGTAACTACAGCGGTAACTCCAACAGTTTGTTCAGGTAATTCAGTAGCATTGAGTGTAGATGCAACGCAATACAGCAATGCAGCAACGTATCAGTGGCAAAAAAGCACTGATGGCGGAACAACTTGGAACAACATTGCAGCAGCAATAAGTGCAAACTATAATGCAAGTGCAAGTGGAGACTACCGAGTGGTTGTTACAGACGGGGCGGTACTTACTTCTTGTCCTACAACGGTAACAGTAAATGCCTTGCCAACTGCAACCTTAACTTTAGCTCCAGGCTCAACAGTTTGTGCAGGAACAACGATTACAGCAACAGCAACAGCAAGCGGACAAGCGAGCTTTACCTACCAATGGTTGACAGGTTCAACCTTAATGAGTGGAAATACAGGCACTAGCTTAACCATTAATGTTGCAGGAGATTATAGCGTGAAAGTAGTAGATGCGAACGGTTGTAAAGTAAACTCTGCACCGCAAACTATTACCGTAAATGCCTTGCCAACCGCAGCGGCAGTAACGGTAACGGATCCAACTTGTACTGTTACAACAGGAACATTAACTGTTGCGAATCCAGGTGGAGCAGGTTTCAGCTATAGCATCGACGGAACTGACTTTACGAATACAACAGGTATATTTACGGGATTAGCTCCAAATACCTACAATGTATATGTGAAGAACGCTACCGGTTGTGTGAGTCCAGCTACAAGCTCGGTAATTGCAGCAGTGCCAAATGCACCTGCAGCCCCAGCAAGTATCACTGGAAGCACTAGCCCAACCTTAGGAGTAACAACATCGTATGCAGTTGCACCAGTAACAAATGCATCATACTATGTGTGGACACTTCCAAACGGATGGACAGGCACATCTGTTACTGCATCAATTGCAGCAACAGTAGGAGCAGCAGATGGCAACATTACGGTGAAAGCCGTGGCTGCCAACGGATGTACTTCTCCGGCAACTGTCCTTGCAGTAGTGTCTATAGCACCAGTGATTGAGCCAGACTTCAACAATGGTCTAATCAATAAGCCAATTGCAGGAAGTCTTGCAACCAACGATGTAATCAATGGTGGCGGAACATACGGAACACCAGTAGCAGTAGCAGGTAATCCAACAGGAGCGACCTTCACGGTGAATCCAGATGGAAGCTACAGCTTCACAGCTACGCAGCCAGGAGTTTACACGTACAATGTACCAGTTTGTCCTGCAGGTCAGACAACGAACTGTCCATTGTCTCCAGTGACCTTCACGGTAGTGGATCCATTGGCAGCGAACGTTGCACCAGCAGTGAATCCAGACATCGCAACAGTGAAGTCGGGCAGCTCGGTAACTACGAACGTATTAGCAAACGATGTTTGTGAGAATCCAAATTGTACATTAGGTACTCCAACGATTGTGACGCAGCCTGCACATGGAACGGTAACAGTGAATCCAGATGGAACATTGACTTACACGCCAGCAGCAGGTTTCACAGGAACAGATGTATTGACCTACCAAGTTTGTGATAACTCAGTAAATCCAGCGGTTTGTAAAACAGCAACTGTAACTTATACAGTAGAGCCAGCGAATGCACCAGCAACTACTACGGCATCAGACGATGCAGTAAGAACAGTAGGTGACTACCCTGTAACAGGAAACGTATTGCGCAATGACGCTTCTACAGATCCGAATGCAGTGTTAACAGTAACTCCACAAAACACTACAATACCTGGAAAAGGAACAATTGTAATGAATGCAGATGGAAGCTACACGTTTACACCAGCAGCAGGCTTTACCGGAACGCTTGACATTCCATATACAGTTTGCGATAACGCAACACCACAAAACTGTGCAACGGCAACATTGCACGTAGTGGTAGAGCCAGCAGCACCAGTAATTGAGCCAGACTTCAACAATGGTCTAATTAATAAACCAATAGCAGGAAGCCTTGCAACCAACGATGTAATCAATGGCGGAGGAACATACGGAACTCCAGTAGCTGTAGCAGGTAATCCAACAGGAGCAACCTTCACGGTGAATCCAGACGGAACGTACAGCTTCACAGCTACGCAGCCAGGAGTTTACACGTACAATGTACCAGTTTGTCCTGCAGGTCAGACAACGAACTGTCCATTGTCTCCAGTGACCTTCACTGTCGTGGATCCATTGGCAGCGAACGTTGCACCAGCAGTGAATCCAGACATCGCAACAGTGAAGTCGGGCAGCTCGGTAACTACGAACGTATTAGCTAACGATGTTTGTGAGAATCCAAACTGCAGCTTGACCAATCCAACGATTGTGACACAACCAGCACACGGAACAGTAACGGTGAATCCAGATGGAACATTGACGTACACGCCAGCAGCAGGTTTCACAGGAACAGATGTATTGACATACCAAGTTTGTGATAACTCAGTAAATCCAGCGGTTTGTAAAACAGCAACTGTAACTTATACAGTAGAGCCAGCGAATGCACCAGCAACTACTACGGCATCAGACGATGCAGTAAGAACAGTAGGTGACTACCCTGTAACAGGAAACGTATTGCGCAATGACGCTTCTACAGATCCGAATGCAGTGTTAACAGTAACTCCACAAAACACTACAATTCCTGGAAAAGGAACAATTGTAATGAATGCAGATGGAAGCTACACGTATACACCAGCAGCAGGCTTTACCGGAACGCTTGACATTCCATATACAGTTTGCGACAACGCTACACCACAAAACTGTGCAACGGCAACATTGCACGTAGTGGTAGAGCCAGCAGCGCCGGTGATTGAGCCAGATTTCAACAATGGATTGGTGAACTCACCAATTGCAGGAAGCCTTTCAACCAATGACGTGATAGCAGGAGGTGGAACGTATGGCACACCAGTACCAGCAAGCAGCAACCCAACTGGAGCAACCTTCACGGTGAATCCAGATGGAAGCTACAGCTTCACAGCTACGCAGCCAGGAGTTTACACGTACAATGTACCAGTTTGTCCTGCGGGTCAGACAACTAACTGTCCATTATCTCCAGTGACCTTCACTGTCGTGGATCCATTGGCAGCTAACGTTGCACCAGCAGTGAATCCAGACATCGCAACAGTGAAGTCGGGCAGTTCGGTAACTACGAACGTATTAGCCAATGACGTTTGTGAGAATCCAAACTGTAGCTTGACTAATCCAACGATTGTGACACAACCAGCACATGGAACAGTAACGGTGAATCCAGACGGAACATTGACTTACACTCCAGCGGCAGGTTTCACAGGAACGGATGTGTTGACTTACCAAGTTTGTGACAACAGTGTTAGCCCACAAGTTTGTAAAACTGCAACTGTCACTTATACAGTAGAGCCAGCGAATACACCAGCAACTACTACGGCATCAGACGACGCAAAAACTACTACAAGTAATTCGTTTGTAAGTGGTAATGTGTTAACGAACGATGGATCAACGAATCCAAACGCAGTATTGACGGTGACATCGAATGGCAGCATTCCAGCATCGACGGGTACGATTACCTTTAACCCTGATGGAAGCTACACATTTGTACCAAATCCAAACTTCACAGGAACAGTAAATATTCCTTACACAGTTTGTGACAATGCAACTCCACAAAACTGCTCAACAGCTACCTTACATATTGTAGTTGAACCAGCACCAACGGTGATTGCACCAGACTTCAACAATGGCTTAATCAACAAGCCAATTGCAGGAAGCCTAGCAACGAACGACGTGGTAGCTG
>NZ_SACY01000005.1 GCF_004005965.1 Sandaracinomonas limnophila
TTGATCTGGTAATCTCTGAATTCAAATTCGTTTCAATGGTATTTTCGCGACTAATCGCTCGATTTCTTTCTCTGGTAATCCATGCTGAGGTTGAATC
Organism: Sandaracinomonas limnophila; assembly: GCF_004005965.1. Classification (GTDB taxonomy): domain Bacteria; phylum Bacteroidota; class Bacteroidia; order Cytophagales; family Spirosomataceae; genus Sandaracinomonas; species Sandaracinomonas limnophila. Next base: position 98 of record NZ_SACY01000005.1, read on the forward strand.
TGATGTACTCAATACTGAAACTGCGCCATCCACATATCCTTTTATAGCCTTTACAGAGGGAAATTTAACTTCTGAATCTTTATCTGATGAAATATCTTGTGATTTATTGGCCAACAATTCATGTGTTTTTTCAATGTCATCTAAGGCGGAAATTGCATTTTTCAAAGAATCCTCACGAATTATGGCTCTATTTTTTTCAATATTGATTAAATTCAATGTCTCATCACTAGTTATTAAACTATTAATCTGATCAGTCACATACTCTTTCAAGACTTTTACTGAAGGGTACAATTTTGCACTATTCTCATCATTAGCACCTTTTAACTGATTAACAGTATTAATCTTATTATCTACATCCTCTTTCCCATTAATTTCAGCCATTACATTTTTACCCAGAGCTGTATTATCCACATAATCCTTGATCGCCTTCACAGTCGGATAAGCTGTATTTGAATTTTTATCCGCCTCAATATTTGTCGACTTGTTATTCTTATCTTCCTTTCCATCAACTGTAGCTTGTAATGCAATTCCGTTTGTTGCATTATCTACATAATCTTTAATCGCCTTAACTGTAGGGTATTTAGATTGAGAATTTTTATCCCCTTGAATATCTGTCGATTTATTATTCTTATCTTCTTTTCCATCAACCGTAGCCTGCAAAGCAATACCCATCGTTGCCTGATCAACATAATCTTTAATTGCTTTGACGGTAGGATATTTTTCTGTACTTAAACGATCTGTTAAAATATTAGTAGATTTATTATTGACATTTTCATAGGTATTTGCTACCGTATTTATAATTTGAGTATTAGAAGCTACTTGATTATTTAAATTATTAACCTGAGAATTTATAATTTGTGTGGTATTACCTAGTGATTGAATTTGATCTCCTTGTTTGGTGATATTAATTGAAATATCAGCTAATTTATCTGAATTTTTCTTTACAACCTCTTCATTATCCTTTATAGCTTGATTTATGATCAAAAACTTGGAAATTGCATCTTTTTGATTTTGATCAATTTGATCACGAATTGGATTTAAATCATTTTGAACAATATATCCAACATCATTATTAAAATACGAGAGAGTAGTTGGTGAATTTCGAACATTCATATATTCAACTGCATCAGCATATAATGCATAGGCCATGTAATTGAAGGGTTGTAAACTTACTGTATTAAAAGTTGCTCCTTTGTCAAAACTTAATTCAACTTTTAATTGGCGTAAATCTGAAGTCCATTGAACCGCATCAAACGTACGATATGTTTGCTTAGTAGCATTGCCTGTTAGGGCACCTGAAGTTCCACTACCAATCGATAAATTAACTAATCCGAAATCATCCGTTTTAGTATCATGTACCTCTTCGTAATCTACTTCACTGTTTTTCGACAATAAAGTAAATCGCACTTGCAGACTACCATTTTTAAAGGGTTGTCCAGTGATTTCCCCACCCGGAATTTTAACAGGTTTGGGATCCAAAACTACAGCTTGATAATTCAAGCCTTTTTTTTGAGCCGCTAATCCAAAAGCAGTCAAAAAGAAACAAATAATTAGAAAACCTTTTTTCATTTTATTATTTTTTTAGAACGTCTGAGATTTGGTTACATTAAACTTTAATCCAATAGAAAACATTGAATTGTTGAAATTCAGAGTAGAAACGCCTGACTTCACCGGGGCAATCGTATTTATTTTAGAAAACGAAATGAAACTATTTAAAGAAGGACTCACCTTTTTACCAAATGAAATCTCCCAACCTAAGCCTAGCTTAATACTGTTGAAATTTTCATCTTTGGTCAAATCACGATAAGTGCCTAATAATTCTTGATTTCCTTGAAGGATTTTTAATCCAGAGACCTTCCCTCCAATTCCAAAATACCAACCACCACCAAGGGGTTGCTGATATTTTAATCCCGTATTTAATCCCAAATAAGATGTTTGGTAATTAAATGCCTGGTTATAAACATCTCCTACAGCATTTAATTGTAAACTTTCTATGCCAAGCGACCAATCCGTCCGACTTAAAAAAGTAGCCAAACTTCTGTGCTTGGAATAATAAAATGACTTCTGTGAAGTAGATGATAAAAACTTAGTTGTGTCTAACAATTGAAAGTCACTGGAAATCGCATAATAATTTCCCGCGCCAGCTTTTAAATAATCTGCTTTGACACCATCATCAGAAACAAACTGATAATTGCTAATAACTGATCCAGCATTAATCTGAATAGACTGGGCATTTAAATTCAGGTGGCACATCGAAATGGCAAACACCCAAAGGAGCAAGGCCCATTTTTTGTTGAGGTACTTTTTGATCTTTTGCATTTTGATTTTTTTTAGAACTAAATCCCTGGACCTGATCCCACCAAAACCGTTCGGCCGGTGCTCAAATCACGTCACAAACCTAGCACCGAAATGAGCCCCAATACGAGCAAAAAAAGAGACAATTCGTACCAAAATCGAAAGGAAAATCAAAATCTGAGCCATTTGTACTAAAATCAAAATCCACGCTATTTTTGCTAAAAAATTTTAGTCCAAGCCCTAAAAGTTTAGTATTAATTTAAAATGAATAACTGATTTTCATCAGTTGTAATATTTAACAAAAAGCCTGATTATTGACTACTAAAGCGAACTTTTTTAATAAATATGATGTAAATCAGGAAAGTATATAGCTAAAATTTGAAGGTGAAAACTTTAAAAAAGTCTTTGGAATTGGAGAATTGGGGAATATGAGAATATGAGAATATGAGAATATAAGAATTGGAGAATATAAGAATTGGGGAATATAAGAATTGGGGAATATAAGAATATGAGAATATAAGAATTGGAGAATATAAGAATTGGGGAATATAAGAATTGGAGAATATAAGAATTGGGGATTATAAGAATTGGGGAAAATAAGAATATGGGAATATAAGAATTGGGGAAACTTTGAAATAAAGTAGGATTCTGGGGCTAAGCGAAGCGAAGAAACTCGAAGCCTCGGTTTGGGGAATATTATAACAAACAATCCCAGCGGGATTGCACAAATATAGTTTTTGAGGAAAACCTTTAATTTTTGACCCCAGCGGGGTCCTTTTTTATAAAATGAGAATCTGGGATTTTTTGAATTTGAGAAATAATTTTAAAATCTTCATGGCACCACGCTGTGGTGCTTTTTTGATGCGAATTATTTTGCTATAGATGTGGCATTCCGCTGGAATGCTTTCCCAAATTCTCAAATTCTCAGATTCCTATATTCCTCAATTCTTATATTCCTATTTTCCCAAATTCCCCAATTCTTATATTCCCATATTCCTAAATTCCCCAATTCTTATATTCCCATATTCCTAAATTCCCCAATTCTTATATTCCCATATTCCTAAATTCCCCAATTCTTATATTCCTATTTTCCCAAATTCCCCAATTCTTATATTCCCCAATTCTTATATTCCCCAATTCTTATATTCCCCAATTCTTATATTCCCATATTCTTATATTCCTAGAAAAAAAAAGCCCCCAAAACTGGAGGCTCACAATCAATGGTTATGTATTTTTATCTACATCCTAAAAATCTAAGGCGAAAACAAATTCTTTATCCCTTGGTAGTGTTCGCAAATATTCAGATGGAGTCATTCCAACTTTTTTACGAAAAGAATTCACAAAATTAGATCGAGATAAAAAACCACAAGAATAACCGATGGACTCTAAGGTTAAATTCTTTGCTCGACCATTGTTCAACAAATCCAACGCAAATTCAATTCGCGCATTATTCTTCCAATCATTAAAATTAATTCCCAAATAATTATTAAAATAATTGGTCAATTGATGATATGGAATATTAGTTTCCTTTGTGATAACAGACAAGGTAAATCCTGGTTTTAAAAAAGGTTTGGTACTGAAATAAATTTTTAATTTTTCAGCAATAACTGTATTTCCATTCACTGGCTCAAAATCGAAATTGGTAAACCGGTTAGGCAATTCAATTATAGCATCCCCCAATGGCATTCGGGCTTCAGACAAATCAGTTTTAGAAGGTTTACGTTTATACATCAAACCATAAATAACTTTAGGAAAAAAGAACACGGAGCCAACTACTACACTTAAACTAACAGTAGGCATTACCATCAATGCTTTAATATTATAAATTTCAAAAGGATTGTGCGTAAAAAATTTTGATGCCATTGCAAACCAAAAAGTGGTTAAAAAATGAAAAAATACTCCGCCATTAATTATGTAATAGAAATTGATTGATGGAATATGCACAGAATGCACTGGATCGATGAATCGATCTTTGTTAGATTGAATAAATTGAAAGGACAAGAAGGAATAAACAACCCCCAAGAAGGCTCGCATCAACAAACTACCGCTAAATGGAATAAGCAAGGTTTTAATTAATAATACATTATAAGGATCTTTTGCAATTAAATTGGCAATTCTCCATCTTTCCTCAAAAGGTAAAAACAAATGAGGCATTACATTGATAAAGCAAAAAGCAGGAAAAACAAAATGCTTCCATTCGCGTTTCCAAAAATTACGCATCGAATAATTCCCAATAGAATACTTACAATAGAAGTACAGGAAAATTCCAGAAGTTGTAATAATCGGATTAGCACCTGGAATTAAATAATAAATCACCCAAATGTTCTCGTGATAAAAAGAAGAATACCTACTTAAAGACAATAAACTGATTCCTAAAAAGAATAGACACAAAAAAATTGTGTGCCTATTCTCTTTTTTCAGATTGACAAGTAGTAATCCGGATATCAATATCCCAATTACAAAATTGAAGTCAATAGCCATAATCGCTAATTTTAGAACTATAATATAATTTAGAAAACCCGGAGTGAAAACCTTATGGCTTTTAGAACTCTGAGCCCAGCACATTCAAGACTGGATTGCAAAGTAACACTGTCTAAAAAAATAAAAAGCAGAAAAGTTTACACCATTTTGAACCGATTTGGCAATTTAGGTCAGATTTAGAAAACTTATTTTAAAATTTAGTACATCAGTACAAATGTCTAAAAATTAAAATTATAGAGTCTTGAAAATTTAAGTACGTTAGTCCTGAAAAATAAAAACGCCCATATTTGTCCTAAATAACACTTAATGTGTGTAAGTTTAGCGATTCACATAAAATCGTATGAGGACCTTAATATACCGACAACTGAAAGTATTATTGGATTAAAATAAAAATTCTTTAATCCATTGAAATTTGTACTAAAAACAAAAAAATTATTTTTTTAGATAATCAGAAGGGGTCTTTCCCGTTATTTTTTTGAAGGCATCCACGAAATTCGTGCGAGAACGGAACCCACAATTTTGAGAAATTGTTTCAAGTGTATGACTTTTAGCCATACCCAAATCCAATTGTTCAATTGCATACTCTATTCGCAATTGATTCTTAAAATCATTAAAATTTTGATTGAACCGAACTTTCAAATAATAAGAAAGTTGATGAGAAGGCAATTTTGTTTCCTCTGCAAATTGATAAAGTGAAAATCCTGGCTTCAAAAAAGGCTTTGTTTGCAAATATTCGTCCAATTGCCTTTCAATTGCATCCAAATCATAATTAGGTAAAACCTTTTCATCCAATTCAAGGTTTGACTTCTTCACCTTAGGTTCCTTAGTCGAATTAAGACTTTGAAAAATAATTTGTGGAAAGAAAAAATTAAATACGATTAATCCAAAATAAGACAGTCTTGCATAAATGAACAAACCAGCATAATTAGTTTCCATCAATACCTTACGGACAATTGAATCACCAATTTGATACATAACAAAAAGGGAACTCAAATAATAAATCAAAGATACAAGCAATAGGCCAACGATGTATTTAATTTCAAATGGAAGTAATTGTGGCAATTTCTTTGTCCTAAAAAGAATTAAAAAATTAATAATTCCAAACACTGAATACCCTACTGTTGCTAGCATCCGATATCCGGTTTGATACTTGTATTCTATAAACAAGGTTGGAAAACTAATATTTGCACCGTGTGACTTAAAGAAAAGATCCAAATAATAGGTCTTTTCCACTAAATTCAGAAAAATGTAAGGACTAGAATTTACAAAAATAAAGATAGAAGGTAAAAAATGAAGAAAATCCCATTTCGACAACTTTAAATTTGGGTAAAACTTTTTCTTTAAATACAACCATAAAAACACCCCAGAATTTTGATTCAACAAAATAAAATAGGGAAAAGTCAAATTAACAATCCATCTTAATTCAGCAGTAAAAAACGACTGAATGGTAAGGGCATAAAATGTATTGGAGGCAAAATATAAGGCTAGAAATATATTATCTGTCGTATTTCGTCGATGAAATGCTACCAACAATAAACTGACTAATAAGCCAAAAAAAGATATTAATTCAAACAATATAGAAAACGATAATACGCAATGTTAACTTTATTTTTTATTTTTTCAAATAATCTGATGGTGTTTTTCCTGTTACTTTCTTAAATGCATCCACAAAGTTTGTTCGAGAACGAAATCCACAGTTCAATGATATTGTTTCAAGGGTATGATTTTTCGCAATGCCAGAATCTATTTGTTTGATCGCATACATAACCCGATTATAGTTTTTAAAATCGTTAAAACTTTGATCATATTTTACCTTCAAAAAATACGACAATTGATGGGAAGGCAATTTAGTTTCTTCTGCAAATTGATATAAGGAGAAGCCTGGTTTCAAAAAAGGTAAATTTTCTAGATAGGGTTCCACAATTCTTTCTATCAAATCTAAATCATATTGCGGGGTTTGCAAATTATCCTCCTTATTATTGACCTTATTGGCCAAAGTATTATTTTTAGGTAATTCAGTATATATTTTTTGGAAAATAATTTTCGGAAAAAAGAATGTAATTACCATTAATAAAATTACAACTGATTGAGGCCAAATACCCAATTCCAAATAATAATTTCGGTTTTGAAAGTTACCATGCGTACTAGATAGGAACATAAAAATAGTAGTTGCATTCAAAAAATAATGAACCAAATTTAATCCGATTAAAACTTTTAAAAACCTAGACTCATAAGATTTTAAATGACCCAATATTTTCTGCCGATTTGCTTGATAAAAAAGATAAATACAAACAAAAAGATAAACGATTGCTATTAAGGGCCTAATATTTGCTGTCCAATAATAAGGAAAAAATAAATACGGAAAACGATTTAAACCTTCCACAGTATTTGTATAAATACCGGGTAAAAGTTGATTTTTTAAAGTTGAATTCAAAAAAATGTAAGGACTCGCATTAATAAACATTAGTAAAGCAGGTAAAAAATGATAATACATTTTATTGCCAAACCTAAAACTTGGTTTAATTTTTTTCAAAAAGAAAAAATATAAGAACACTCCATTATTTTGAGTAAAAAGATAAACGTAAGGAAATAAAGAATACATGATCCATTGGTACTCCTTTACAAACATTCCATAAGTAATAATGGTAGTGGATGAAACTCCAATAAAGTAAAATGCAAGCCAAAAATTCGAACGATCTTCTTTTGTTCTAAAAGAAAATAGTAAGATGGCAACTAAATACCCAATAGATGAGATTAAAAGATACAATATTAGAAAACGTTAGTAATTCAAATATAACAAATAATTGTTAATTGTTAATTGTTAATTGTTAATTGTTAATTATAATGTTTTATGGGCTAGGGCTTTTGAATTGTAAAGTATCAAGTTTAATTTTAAATCTTGTTTCAACAATTAAAAATAATAAAAATGAAATATTCTGCGGAATTACAAAATATAAAATGTGGCGGCTGTATTAGTTCAGTTAAAGATAACCTTTCCAAATTAGCGGGTGTTGCTACTGTTGAAGTTGATTTGACATCTAAAATTCTTTCTCTAGAAGGTGAAGATTTTGATATTCTAGAAATAGAAAGTAAGCTGAAGGAAATTGGCTACCCGGTGATATAATTGTTAATTGTTAATTGTTAATTATGATTTTTAAATTTTGACAACTAACAACTAACAACTAACAATTAACAATTAACAATTAACAATTAACAATTAACAATTAACAATTAACAATTATTTTGTGGCCCCAGCGGGAATCGAACCCACATCTAACGTTTAGGAAACGTCTATTCTATCCGTTGAACTATGGCGCCGAAAAATGTAAAGTTACAATTAACAATTAACAATTAACAATTAACAATTATAAAAATGAAAGTTTCCGCATACGGTACAGAAAACGCAACAACACCCATCCATGAGATGGAAATTGAAAGAAGGGAATTACTTCCAAATGATATTAAAATAGACATTCTTTATTGTGGTGTATGCCATTCAGACATACACATGGCTCGTTCGGAATGGGGACCTTCCGTTTATCCGATTGTTCCAGGACACGAAATTGTTGGTATCGTTACGGAAGTTGGTTCAAATGTCACCAAATTCAAAGTAGGACAAACAGCAGGTGTTGGTGTTTTCGTTGATTCTTGTAGAAAATGCTCATGCTGCAAGGAAGGTTTAGAACAATATTGCGACGAAGGGATGTCGCCCACCTACAACGGATATTTTCCAGATGGTTCTCCAACTTTTGGAGGATATTCAGAAAACTATGTGATAGATGAAAAATATGCTTTACAAATTCCATTTACTGCAGAATTAGAGCGCGTGGCTCCCCTACTTTGTGCTGGAATTACCACCTACTCCCCTCTTCGTTATGCGGGAGTTGGGAAAGGACATAAGGTCGCTGTCTTAGGCCTAGGCGGACTCGGACACATGGCCGTAAAATTTGCCGCATCCTTTGGCGCGGAAGTAACCATGTTAAGTACGAGTCCAAGCAAAGAAGCTGACGCCAAACAACTTGGAGCCAAACATTTTGCCTTATCTACAGATGAAAACCAAATGAAAGCGCTTGAAAATCATTTCGATTTCATATTAAATACTGTTGCTGCTAAACACGACATGAACAAATTCTTAAACTTGCTAAAAGTAAATGGAAAAATGCTAGTTGTAGGTATTCCACCAGAGGACAATCGCTTCAATGCGGGCACTTTAATCGGCAAAAGAAGAAGTATTGTAGGCTCTATGATTGGCGGCATCGCAGAAACACAAGAAATGCTTGATTATTGCGCAAAGCATAACATTCTCTCAGATGTAGAAATGATCAAAATGAAAGACATCAACGAGGCTTACGACCGAGTATTAAAATCGGATGTCAAATACCGATTTGTGATAGACATGAAGGCCTAAAAACAAAAAAGCTCCCAAGGGAGCTTTTTTTCTACCCTGCAAAGTATTTTCCAAACGGAATTTTCTTGAGTAAAAAAACAATTATACCACAAATGATTAAGCAAGTAAGTGCTGTAAGTGGTATAGATATATACGGATTAAACGTATAAAAATGGAGGCCATATTTTGCCAAATAGAAAAGTCCCAACAAATGAGCTCCGTAAATCCCATAGCTGTTTTTACTGATAAAATTCCTTAATGAAGCTAATTTAGAACCTTCAAATGCAAAGGATTTTGCCATTAAAAACAAGCCCACAGATTCTAATAAAACACCTGGGGTAAAATTGGCATAAAATTTTAAATCCATTTTACCAGCATTTTGCGATATCCAAAAAGTAGGAAATAAAATCAATAATACCCCCGTTGTGAACAACATCAAGGATACACTTTTCATTTGCAAAAATTTGGGTGTGAAATGAAATAAGTAATACCCCAAAATTAAATACCCCATGTAACCCGAATTATAGGGAAGATCAATGGTAAATTTCCATCCCCACAAATCTTTGTTATTGATAAAAAAAGTCAAAAACCAAAGACCTAAAATGACTAAAATTTCATTTTGAGTAGCATTTTTTATCCATTTATTAAAAACAGGTAAAATGCAATAAATTCCAATAAGTGCATAAATGTACCAAAAATGATACGAAGAATAATTTTGGAACTGCCCTCCTATCCATTTAATAGACTGCAAAAAATCCATTGGCTTTGCTTTTAATCGAACAATCCAATTAAAAAACATATATGCAGTATGCCAAAACAAAAAGGGTAAAACGATTCGAATAAATCGTTTTTTAAAATGTTCCTTTATAGGTAAATCATTCCCCAAGACGGTTACACCCGAAATCATAAAAAACACAGGCACACAAAACCGAGAAATTCCTTGCCAAAAATTAGCTGCCCACCAATCAGTGATTGGAATTTGCCCAAATTGTTTGTTCAAATTAGCTCCAGTATGAACTAAAATTACCGCCAATGTTGACAATACGCGAAGCCAATCTAACCAAACAATTTGAGTTTTTACTTTTTCCATTTTTTAACTACTGGATTCTCCAAAATCCTCAGATTTCTGAATCGCAATTCAGAACCATGACCTAAAAATCCAATGTGACCCGTTTTATTAAACAATCCAGGATGTTCTTTATGATCTGGAGTTCCATTTTTAGTAGCCTCCGCTATATCTCCGTCTACAATAATTTCCCCATTCAAAATTACTCGAATATGATTTCCTACCGCAATTACTTCTTCCTGATTCCACTCACCCACTGGTTTCAAAAATTCTCTTTTGGCAGGAATAATTCCATAAACAGACCCATGGTATTGATAGGGCTGTAACTCCGCATATTGCTTGGCCGTATTATCTAATATTTGTAATTCCATCCCCACATAGGCTGCATCTCCTTCCAAGGGTGCCCTTATTCCTAAACCATTATTGGCACCGGGAGTTAATTTGAACTCAAATTTCAAATGAAAATTATCGTACTCTTTTTTGGTGTATAAATTACCTTTGCCACCTTTTTTCGGATTGATGACTAAATCACCGTTTTCTGGAAAATAATCTGTTGTATTTCCTGTCCATTGAAACAAACTTTGTCCATCAAATAAAGACTGAAATCCTTGATTTGCCTCCTCCTGACTTACCTTATACAAATTTTGTGGCTCCAATTCTTTCACAAAAATATCTCTGTAAACAATGTGGTTACCATGGGCTTGTAGTTCAATGGCGTCCTTGATAAAAATTGGCAATTTACGATCCCAATAATTTTCCAAAATCACATTATCCACCACCAATTCCCCATTCAACAACACGGTAACTCGCTCACCAACCATCTTGATATAAAAGGTATTCCATTCTTCAATCGGATTATCGACCAATTTCAAGGGCTTACTCGGATTCTTCTGGTTGTTATACAATCCACCTGAACCCACATTTGCACCTACATTTACACGCGCAATGTCCCAAATTTGAACTTGTGGAGAACCTCTCAAATAGATTCCAGCATCACCATCCTTTTCAATTTTCCAATCCACATACATTTCAAAATCTTGGTAATCTTTTACAGAACAAAGATTATCTCCATGACCCGTAAAATGCAACTCGCCATCCTTTGCATACCAACCTTTTCTCATTACCTCATCCGCCTTTTTTTGTTTTTTTGCTAGGGTATCTGGGTGCATGGCAGCACGTTTGATTGGATTATCTACTAATCCTTTCCAACCAGCCAAATCCTTTCCATTAAACATAGTATAAAATCCAACCTTACCATTCGTTTTTCCAAATTCTTTTACCAATGATTCGCGCAGAGTTTGAGTTGTTATAAATGGCATCACTTCTTGCATCCACTCTTTCGTCATTTGCGATTGCAAATCTGAATTGGCAATAAACATATTAGCCATTCCTTCTGCTATGACCGTTTTATTGGCAATTTCTTTGATGCCATTTTTCAAGACCTGCAAACTTTGATAAGATGGAGATTTCAACAATTGTTTCAAAATATCCTCTTTCAATGTCATGGAAGTACTTAAAGCCCAAGCATTTCGCAAGTTTAAAATCTGTTGGGTATTGTTAGTTACCTGTTGATTTAACTTTACATAAACCCGAATTGCCTCTTCAGATTTAGATTTTTTGGCAATTTGATAGGATAAATTCAAGGATTGTAATTGACTTAAAAACATCAAATAATTCTCTGGATGAGCCGATTTAGCCGCAAATACATCTAATTTTCCATTAAATTGAACATTATTTTTAACTAAATTCTGAAGCGTAGTTTGGACCGACTTTATTTCATCCGCCTGACTCAAATCGCCTAATTTACCCGCTAATAAATCAAAGTCTTGCGACTTTGCTAAATTAGGCAAGGCCAAAAATCCAGCCAAACGTTGAGAAGAATTGGATTGTATCGCCTGCCAAACAAAAGGTAAAACACTTTCCCATTTCCGAGAAGATGCATAAAGAAGTACTGCACATTTCTGTCCATTACTTAATGCTGCATAATTTGAAATATTAGTTTTGATAAAGTCATTGATTGCCAAAGACTGTAAACCAATTCCGACTGCAATGGCATCCAAATCATTTGCTTTTAACATTTCCCAAACGATAGGCAAGGATTTCTCCTTTTGAGATTTCAAAAGGTCTAGGGCCGTTTGAGTTTTCAATGCTGCTCCTGTTAAAACAGGTTTTGTTGGAACATTTAGTGGTTTTTGTGCCACTGTCCCTTTCAATTTAGCCAATCCACTTGTTATCATTTGGTTAATTGTAGCATCTTTTGAAGGATACATTTTTTCCAAATAAGGAACTGCCGCCACTTGGTTGGTTTGAATTAGGGCTTGTAACAAGTCTAAAGAAGGTGATTTTTGGGCATTTAACTCTGCCAATAAAACCTCCTGAACTTTCGTTTTTGCAAACGGATAAATAGCAGTTAAGCTACGCAGTGCAGGTCCTGATAGTTGTGGATCTTTTAGATATCCCTTTATTGTTTCAATAGATTCATCCTTTCCAATCCGTTCCAAGTTCTGCAAAGCTCTTTGTTTCTTAGCTCCATCCGGATTATTTTTTAGGATTTCAAGCTGAATTTTAACTTTTTCAAGTCGTTCCTGCTCTAAGGTTGCAAGTGTTTTTGTTTGAGCAAAAGTTAAATTGCCAATCACAAGCAGAAAGCCAATAAATAATAGATTATTTTTCATAAGTTTTAGTTTAAATTTCCCAAACCGAGGCTTCGAGTTTCCTCGCTTCGCTCGGCCTCAGCCTCCTTCTTAGATTCCCAAATTCTTGTATTCTTTATATTCTTATATTCCTATATTCCTATATTCCTATATTCTTATATTCTTAAATTCATATATTCCTATATTCTTCAGTTCTTCATTTCTAAAGTTCTTAGAAAGAATACGGCGCCCTCATAGGTTGATTGATATACCGATTCGCTTCCTCATCACCTACAAACTCTTGTTTAACAGAATCAAATTTCAAATTTCTATTCACACGCATGGCTATTAAACCCAAATTTACTAGTGTACAAGACCTGTGTCCATTTTGCTCATTTAATGCAAAGGTTTTTCTGTTTTTCACCGCATCCACAAAATCGGTTTGTTGCATAGGAGGTTCCGGAAATTCTGCCAACTTCCTTTCCATGTCAGGAATATCTGATTTAAAATTTTTATACAATTTACCCTTGGAACCTTCAATATAGGCAACTGATTCATCTTTGCCCTCACCGTCCAAAACAATTTGACAACCATCGGCATAGGTGTATGTAATCCTTCTAAATACTCCCACGGCATCTTCATCTTGCAAAGGAGCATCAACTTCAATAAATACAGGAGATTCATTATCCTTTCCTAAGAAATATTGAATAGGGTCCATGTAATGTTGTCCCATATCCCCTAAAGCACCGCCATCATAATCCCAGTAACCTCTAAATGTTCCGTGTGTTCGGTGGACATGATAGGGTTTGTAAGGAGCAGGGCCTAACCATGCATCATAATCTAATTCTTTAGGTACAGGTTGCGCTTGCAAATCAGTTTTTCCAATCCAATAAAACTTCCAATCGAAACCCGTGTGTTTGCTTACGGTAACTTTTAATGGCCAACCCAACATTCCAGAATCAACTAATTTTTTGATTGGACGAACAGGAGTATTCATTCCATAAAAATTGGCATCAAATCTGAACCATGTATTTAGACGAAAGATTCTTCCATGTTGTTTTACGGCCTCCATCAACTTCTGACCTTCCCCAATGGTTCTTGTCATAGGTTTTTCACACCAAATATCCTTTCCTGCTTTTGCAGCATCTGCGGCTATTAATCCATGCCAATGAGGTGGGGTTGCCACATGAACAATATCAACTTCTGGCAATTGAATTAATTCTCGATAATCGGAAAAGGATTTTACCCCTTTTTCTACCATATCTAACCCCATCTGTAGATTTTTTTGATCTACATCACACATAGCCACAACACGAGTACCTGCATATGGAATGTGTCCACGCCCCATTCCGCCAGTTCCAATAATACCTTTGGTTAATTGGTCGCTTGGAGGTATAAAACCTTTACCAAGGACATGTCGTGGAACAATGCTAAAAGCGGATGCAGCAAAAACTGCTTGACTGAGGAATTTTCTTCTGGATGTTTTCATAAGAATATAGGAATCTAAGAATCGAGGAATCTAAGAATCGAGGAATCTAAGAAATTAAATTTATTTATATTTTAAACTCATAACCAATAACCCATAACTCATAACCCATAACTCATAACCCATAACCCATAACTCATAACCCATAACTCACAACTACTCCTTCACCATTAAAGTCAAAGTCGTATCCGCCTTACTAAACCTAACCACTCGCACATTCATCTCTCCTGATTTCTTAAATAATCTTTGCGGAACGGCAACTTGGTCGAAAAATAGAGAGTCCGCTTTATATAAATCTAATTTTCTGCGAGTTCCATCTTTTTGTTTCACTAACAAGATATAATGAATTTCATTAGGATTTGATGCATCGGTGAATTTTTTCCGGATAGTACCCTCCAATGATAATTCTTTTAATTCATCATAATCAGAATAAACTTTTTCAGACATTAAATTGGGCAAATAAAACTGCGCAATGAGCGCCAATGCCCCCATAATGAAAATCATTGTCGAAAAGTTTTTCGAACCCCAAACACTTTCTCCCGAAATAGTTGACTTTGATGAGCCCGAACCCATATTCCCGAATAAGGGCATTTTTAACTTTTTACGGGGCCGAGAAACGGGTTTGTAATACTCTGACATGCTGAAAATTTATTCCAAAAATTTAAATTAAAAATAAATACTCATTTTTTGAATGAATTCGTTAAAAAATTGCGTGAATGAATTTCAATTTGGTAAATTGCGTGTTCAATTAAAATTAAAGCCGCGCGCAAGAGATTTCATGATTTCATTAATCAGTAAAACAGTAACCAAAATATTCGGAACTAAATCCGAAAGAGATATTAAATCCATTTTGCCAATTGTAGAAAGTATCAAACAAGAGTACGCCAAACTTTCCACAATTTCAGACGATTCACTTAGAGGCAAAACCACTGAATTCAAACATAGAATCAAAGCTCATTTAGCCACAATTGATTCACAAATTGACGATTTAAGAGCACAGGCAAACGCAACAGAAGATGTTGACCAAAAGGATCAATTCTTTCAACAAATTGATCAATTGAACCTAGAAAGAAACAAGGAATTGGAGGTTGTTTTGAACGAAATTCTTCCAGAAGCTTTTGCCGTTGTTAAAGAAACTGCCAGAAGATACACTGAAAATAAAGAGCTAGTTGTAAACGCAACTACAGAGGATAAATTCATTGCTGCCAAAAAATCCAACGTAGTTATAGAAGGCGAAAAAGCCATTTGGAAAAACACATGGATGGCAGCTGGGAATGAAATCACCTGGGAAATGGTACATTACGATGTACAATTAATTGGTGGTATCGTTCTTCACCAAGGTAAGATTTCAGAAATGGGAACTGGGGAAGGTAAAACATTGGTTTCTACTCTTCCATCTTACTTAAATGCCCTTGCCGGACGAGGTGTTCACTTAGTTACAGTCAACGATTATTTGGCTAAACGTGACTCCGAATGGAATGCTCCTCTATTCGAATTCCATGGTTTAACTGTTGATTGTATCGACAAACATGAACCCAACACAGAAGCCCGTAGAGCCGCTTATTTAGCAGATATTACTTACGGAACCAACAATGAATTTGGATTCGATTATCTGCGTGATAACATGGCCAGAAGCATTGAAGACCAGGTTCAACGTCCACACCATTTTGCCATGGTAGATGAGGTTGACTCTGTTTTAATTGACGATGCCCGTACTCCATTGATTATTTCCGGACCTATCCCAAAAGGCGACGAGCAAGAATTTGAAGCCTATCAGCCACGTGTTCAACGCTTAGTTGAAGCACAAAAACAATTAGTTCAGAACTTTTTAGTAGAAGCGAAAAAGGGAATTGCTGGTGGAGATAAAAAAGAAGGTGGATTAGCATTATTTAGAGCTTTCAGAGGTTTACCAAAATCAAAACCTTTGATCAAATTCCTTTCTGAAAGTGGTATCAAACAGGTATTGAACGAAACAGAAGGTATCTATTTGGCTGAAAACCAAAAATTGATGCCTCAGGCAGATGAGCCTCTTTTATTTACAATTGATGAGAAAAACAATCAGGTTGAACTAACAGAAAAAGGATTGGAATTTATGAGTTCCAACATTGAAGATGCAAACTTCTTTGTTTTACCAGATCTTTCTGTTTCCCTAAACGCAATTGAAAAGAATGATTCTATTTCAGATGCAGAAAAATTAGGTCAAAAAGAAGCTTTAATAAAAGATTATAACGACAAAGCAAGTCGAATCCATACCGTAAACCAATTATTGAAAGCCTATGCCTTGTTCGAAAAGGACACGGAATATATTTTGGTGGATGGAAAGGTAAAAATTGTAGATGAGCAGACAGGTCGTGTGATGGAGGGTCGTCGTTATTCTGACGGTTTACACCAAGCCATTGAGGCAAAAGAAGGCGTAAACGTAGAAGATGCAACGCAAACCTATGCCACAATTACCTTGCAAAATTATTTCCGTATGTACCATAAATTAGGTGGTATGACGGGAACTGCAGAAACAGAGGCAGGTGAATTCTGGACCATCTACAAATTGGATGTGGTTTCAATTCCAACTAATAGAACCATTCAAAGAAAAGACCACGAGGATAAGGTATATCGTACAGTACGTGAAAAATACAATGCTGTTGCGGAGGAAATTCAAGAATTAGTTGGATTAGGCCGCCCGGTTTTGGTGGGTACTACATCAGTAGAAAACTCAGAATTATTGAGTCGATTATTAACCATTCGCAAAATTCCTCACAACGTATTAAATGCGAAGCAACACGCAAGAGAAGCAGAGATAGTTGCGGAGGCAGGACAATCTGGTAAGGTAACCATTGCAACCAACATGGCTGGTCGTGGAACGGACATTAAATTAAGTCCAGAATCACGCGCAGCAGGTGGTTTGGCAATTATTGGTACAGAAAGACATGAGTCGAGACGTGTGGATAGACAGTTGAGAGGTCGTTCGGGTCGCCAGGGTGATGTAGGTTCATCTCAATTCTTTGTTTCTTTGGAAGACAACTTAATGCGTTTGTTTGGTTCAGACAGAATTGCAAAAGTGATGGATCGTTTGGGAATGGAAGAGGGAGAAGTTATTCAACATTCAATGATTACATCTTCTATAGAAAGAGCACAGAAAAAGGTTGAAGAAAATAACTTTGGAATTCGTAAGCGTTTATTGGAATATGACGACGTAATGAATTACCAAAGAAATGCCATTTACAAACGTCGCCAAAATGCGCTTTTCGGTGAGCGTTTGGCTTTGGATATTGTCAACACTTTATTTGATGTTTGTCAAGATATTGTAACACAATACAATTCTTTCGAAGATTTCGAATTAAAAGTAATTGAAATTTTAGGTATTGAGCCGCCTTATTCAGCTGAGGAGTTTGTTCGTTTAACGAATGATAAACGTACGGAATTGTTATTCTTAGCTGCCGAAGGACAATACAAAGACAAAAATGATGCCATCTGTGGTAAAGTAATTGGTGTGGCTGAGGAAGCGATGCGCCAAGGATTCACAGGTATTCAAGTACCTATCACCAATGGAAATTGGATGACAGGAATTGTGGTTGATGCGAACAAAACCAAAGAGAGCAAAGGAAAAGAAGTAGTCATGGAAATGGAGAAATTCATTACCTTAACACTAATTGACCAAGAGTGGAAAGAGCATTTACGATTAATGGACGATTTGAAACAATCGGTGCAAAATGCAGTATTTGAACAAAAAGACCCTTTATTGATTTACAAATTTGAGGCGGTAAATATTTTCCAAAAGTTCATTTCTCGCGTGAATGGAGATACCATTAGTTTCTTAATGAAAGCAGATATTGCTGAATTACAAGAAACCAATCAAAAAACACAAGCTCCTAAAGCTGAAACTCCGAAATTACAAATTACCAAAGAAGAGGCCCTTTCTTCTTTATTAGGTGGCCTATCTGGACAAGGTGAAGAGCAACAATATCACGACCCGAGCGAACATTCAGTTGAAAAAGTAGCACCCCGCCAGGCAATCAAAATTGCAGATAGAAATCAGAGAGTGACTGTGCAGTACCGTGATGGTTCTATGAAAGAAAATGTAAAATACAAGGTTGTTGAGCAAGATGTGGAAGCTGGGAATGCTGTTGTGATTGCATAAATTTGTACGTATATTTGAGAAAAATATACGTACAAATGACTACCAAACTAACCCTTTCCGTGGAGCAATCCATTATAGAAAAGGCCAAAATTTATGCTAAACAAACAGGAAGAAGCCTTTCTGAAATAATCCAAAATTATTTGGAACAATTAGTGGATGAATCTGAAGTAAATGAAATTCCAACAGATTTAAATAAACTTATTGGGGTAATCAAATTACCAAAGAACTTTGATGAAAAAAATGAACTTCAAGACTATTTTGAATCAAAGCACCTATGATCCATTTATTTTTAGATACAAATATTCTAATTGACCTTCTGGCCAACAGAAAACCTCATAGCAAATTTGCAATTGAAATTTTTGCCAATGCCGCGACCCAAAAATGTAAATTGTACATGTCTTCGCATAGTTTTGTTACAACTCATTACATTCTTAAAAAATTTTTACCCGAAACAGAACTACGAGAAATTTTAGATAAAATTTTAAAATTTATTCAAATTATCCCTGTAGAAGATTATATGATAAAGAGAGGATTAAAGTCGAAAATATCAGATTTCGAAGATGCCATACAGGCACAAGTAGCCCTTTCCAATTCAAAAATCATAGGGATTGTAACTAGGGACATTAAAGACTTTGTAGGACTGGATATACCTGTATTTGCTCCAGATGAAGCTGTTTTATTGTTTTAATGTTGCTCGGCTTCGCCGAGTAACATTAAACAACTACAATATCGTCGGCATGGGCCACTTCTCCACCATTTTTAATTAATTCCTGAGATGAATTACTTGTACGAGCGATGGCGATTAAGTTTTTCTCTAAATTCAAAAATTCAATTACCTCACCTTTAGCGAACTCCCCAATAAATTCTTTTACTCCAACAGATAACAAGGATTTACGATGAAGAATAGCTTTTTCTGCACCAGAATCTAAAACAACTTTACCTGCTATTAAAGAACCGGCAGCCAACCATTTTTGTCGGGCCGACAATGAGGCTTCCTGAGCTTCAAAAACAGTTCCTATTTTCTCATCAATTGCATCCAAAATACCATTTCCATGGTCGAGACCAAAAATAACGACTTTAATACCCAATTTAGTGGCAAGATTGGTAAAAGTTAATTTGGAAATCATCCCTCCTAATCCGGTCGAAGACTTATCGGTATTTACGACTGTTAAAACTGCATCATTAATGGCATCAACTTTACGAATAATCTTACCATTTTGATCCAACAAACCACCAACAGAAGTACTTATCAATAATTTTGAAGCACCAAATCCAGTGGCAATTAAAGTAGCTAATTCGTCATTGTCAGAAAATTTCAACTCCACATTACTTACCACATCGTTTTCATTAGCAATGGGAATAACCCCACTTTTCCAAAGTTCTTGGTATGTTTCTTTGAGTTGAAGAAATTGCTCACGTTGAGAAAAGTGATGTCTTTCACACAAACTTTGAGCAATGGCAATACCATATTTCTGAAAATATTGATTGTATTTGGCAATTAATATAGGATTTCCAATGGCTGCAGCAGCCTTTCTTTCTTGAATTTGCCCCTTGTATTTTTTCAAAAAAGATTTTCCAGCTGCCACTGCTCCTGAAGACACTAAAACAATATCATATTGTTTGTGCAATGCAGAAACTTGCGCAGCAATTTTTTCTAGAATTTCCTCATTAACCTCTCCGCTTGATTTGGTAATGGTGGAAGATCCAAATTTTATAACAACAATTGGCTTGGCCATATTTTTTATACTTCAAATAATCTACTAATTTAATCAAAATAAGGGCATTTGAGGCAATTTAAACTCGCATTTTTTTTCTATTGCAAGTTTCAACATGCGAGTGTATTTACTTCGACTTATTTCAATTGCACCATATCTTTTCACATTATCATTCATGAATTGAGTATCTAAAACTACAAATCCCTCTTGTTTCAATAGTTCCATTAAGTAATGAAAGGCTACTTTAGAAGCATTGGAAACCTTTGTAAACATAGACTCGCCAAAAAATGCACCCCCAATACAAACACCATAAAGTCCACCAACCAATTCATTATTTTGATAGGCCTCTACCGAATGTGCAAATCCTGCCTGATTCATTTCCGAATACAATTCTATTAAATAGGGCGAAATCCATGTTAATTCTTCGGTCCTGCGTGGATGAGAGCAAGATTCAATTACCTCCTTAAAATTCTGATTGATACGAATTTCAAAAAGATTTTTATTTAAAATAGGTTTTAGGCTTTTGGAAGGTTTATAAGTTTCTATAGGAATAATTGCACGAGGATGAGGATTGTACCAAAAAATTTCTCCATCAGGCTCTGCCATCGGAAAATATCCAGACGAATAGGCAGAAATCATTTCTTCTAAGGTGAAATTTTCGTGGTTAGCCATAAATAATCAGTCTAAAATTGGCATTTTAATGATAAAATGTAGAAATTTACTCTTCAAAAATCAAAAATTTTGGTGGAATGCCAAATTTTATTTTTAGAATGTTGAAAAAAAATTCTCTTAAAGGACCCCAAACACAAATTCGACGAAGGCGAAGATTCACCTTCCGCGTATGATATGCGGTAGGTATGTAAATCTTTTGTTTCACTTTTTGTCCTTTTTTTTGAATGAATCCATATACTGTCCAGGTTGCTAACCAAAGCCATTTTGGCTTAGCTGAGTCGATTTGCCACGAAATGGCCGAATCTGCTAAAGCCAGAGGAACAGGCATAGCCAAAAGAACTCCAGAATACCTGCAAGAAAAAATGCAGGAAGGTAAAGCTATCATTGCCACTGACGATACAACAGGTGAATTTGTAGGTTTTTGTTACATTGAAACATGGCAACACGGAAAATTTGTTGCAAATTCAGGCCTTATCGTAAAACCAAGCTACCGCCAATATGGTGTAGCAAAGGCCGTTAAAGCCAAGGCATTTGAATTGTCGAGAAGCAAATACCCAGAGGCAAAAATCATAGGAATTACTACTTCATTGGCTGTTATGAAAATTAATTCAGATTTAGGGTATTTACCTACTACCTTTTCTGAATTACCTGTAGATGATAATTTCTGGAAAGGATGTGAATCCTGCGTAAATTATGATATTTTAACCCGTACCAATAGAAAAATTTGCTTGTGTACAGGTATGATATATGATCCCAATGCCTCAGAAATCAAAAGCTCAGAGGAAGAAGAAAAGTGGATTTTCTTTAAGGATTTAAAGGTTTTTAACACATTGAAAAAATTTAAGGAAAAGCTGTTGATGCCTTTCCACAAAAAAAATAAAAAGTAAAATTATGAGCAAGCCTAAGGTTATTTTAGCGTTTAGTGGTGGTTTAGACACTTCATTTTGTGTAAAATACTTATCAGAAGAAAGAGGAATGGAAGTTCACTCTGCCTTAGTTGATACCGGTGGATTTTCTCCTGAGGAGTTAAAAGCAATTGAAGAAAAGGCCTACAATTTAGGGGTTGCCAGTCACGTAACTTTAGATGTAGTTGAAAATTATTACCAAGATTGTATTCGCTTTTTGGTATATGGTAATGTATTAAAAAACAATACATATCCCCTATCTGTTTCTGCTGAGCGAGTATTTCAAGCAACTGCCGTAGCCAAATATGCACAAGAAATTGGTGCTAAAGCCATAGCACACGGAAGTACTGGGGCGGGAAATGACCAAGTTCGTTTTGATGTGGTATTCAGAATTATGGCCCCAGAATGTGAGGTTATTACGCCAATCCGTGATTTACAATTATCCAGAGAAGCTGAAATTGACTTTTTAAAATCGAAAGGCGTAGTTCAGGAATGGCACAAAGCTGCATATTCAATCAATAAGGGACTTTGGGGAACTTCTGTTGGGGGTAAGGAAACCTTAACTTCTTCTGGCTATTTACCAGAAGATGCTTGGCCAACCCATTTAACTAAATCTGAACCTTCGGCAATATCTTTAGAATTCGAAGCTGGACAATTGGTTGGGATTAATGGAAAGAAATCTGCTAATTCCGTTGCTGCAATTCGTGAATTAACTGAATTGGCTGGAGCCTATGCAATCGGAAGAGATATTCACGTTGGGGATACGATTATTGGAATTAAAGGACGTGTAGGATTTGAAGCCCCTGCTCCATTAATCATCATCAAAGCACACCATACCTTAGAAAAACATATTTTAACCAAACACCAATTGTATTGGAAACAAAACATTGGCGATATGTATGGAACTCTGTTGCATGAAGGTCAATTCTTGGATCCAGTAATGAGAAACTTTGAGAATTTCTTAGAAAACACACAATCTAACGTAACAGGAAAGGTTTTTGTACAATTATCACCTTACCAATTCCATGTAACGGGCATTGAATCTCCATTCGATTTGATGTCGTCTAAATTTGGCGCTTATGGAGAAATGAACAAAGCATGGTCGGGTGATGATGTTAGAGGATTCTCGAAAATTGTTTCCAATCAAACAATGATTCACAATTTAGTGAATAGTGGGAAGTGAAAATACAACAAACCCCACAGGGGTTTAATTTTAAATAACCCTGGGTGAAACCCAGGTAATCAAACATGGCAAAAATAGGTATAATAGGCGGCGCAGGATATACAGGGGGGGAACTCCTTCGTATCCTTATCAATCACCCAATGGTTGAAATTGATTTTGTGCATTCCAATTCTCAAGCAGGAAAGTCTGTTTACTCCATCCATACTGATCTAATTGGCTCAACTGAACTTCAGTTTTCTTCTAGCATCAAAGAAGTTGATGTTTTATTTAATTGCTCAGGACACGGAGAATCGAAGAAATTTTTAGAAGCAAATCAGATTTCTCCTAAAACCAAAATCATCGATTTAAGTACAGATTTCAGAGATGAATCAAATGGATTTGTGTATGGATTGCCCGAATTTCAAAAAGAAAAAATCAAGGGGGCGACTAAAATTGCCAATCCAGGTTGCTTTGCAACTTCAATAGAATTAGCAATGCTACCTTTGGCGGATAAAGGTTTAATCAATTCAGACATACACGTTTCTGCCATTACAGGTTCCACAGGTGCCGGACAAAGCTTATCAGCAACCAGTCATTTTTCTTGGAGAAATAATAATGTAAGTATTTATAAGGCTTTTACCCACCAACATTTAACCGAAATTGGTATGGTTCTTGGCGCTAAAAATATCCATTTTATCCCATACCGAGGTAATTTCTCCAGAGGAATCATGGCTAATGTTTATACTTCTTTTGATGGAACAGAGCAAGAGGCGGTTGAACTTTATAAAAATTATTATAAAAACTCACCATTTGTTTTTGTTTCAGACAGTTCAATTGATTTGAAACAAGTGGTTAATACGAACAAGGGATTATTGCATGTTTCAGTACTAAATGGCCAAATTTTAGTAACCTCTATAATTGACAATTTACTAAAAGGTGCCTCTGGACAAGCCGTTCAAAATTTAAATTTAATCATGGGTTGGCCTGAAAACACAGGCTTACAATTAAAAGCAATCGGATTTTAAGATGAAATTATTTGACGTTTATCCCTTATATCCTATCGAACTTACCAAGGCCCTTGGTTCTAAAGTTTGGGATAAAAACGGGAAAGAATATATTGATTTATACGGGGGGCATGCGGTAATATCTATTGGACACTCCCACCCTTATTATGTTCAAAAATTGACTGAACAATTAAAAAATATAGGATTTTATTCCAATTCAGTGATCATTCCAGGTCAAGAGGAATTGGCAGAAAAATTGGGAAAACTCTCTGGGTATGAATCTTACCAATTGTTTTTAAGCAATTCAGGAGCAGAAAGTAACGAAAATGCGCTTAAACTAGCTTCTTTCCATACAGGTAGAAAAAAAGTGGTAGCTTTTTCTCAGGCATTTCATGGAAGAACAGCTGGTGCAGTAGCTGTAACTGACAATCCTTCCATTGTTGCACCTGTAAATGACACATCACACGTCACTTTTTTACCTTTTAACCAAACAAAAGATTTATCAGCAATTGATGAATCAACTTGTGCTGTAATTGTGGAAGGCATCCAAGGCGTAGGAGGTATTCAAGTTGCTTCAGAACCATTCTTGAAGGCCTTAAGAAAAAGATGCAATGAGGTAGGTGCGCTTTTGATTTTAGATTCTGTTCAATGTGGGTATGGTCGTTCAGGAAAATTCTTTTCACATCAATTTGCTGGAATTGACCCTGATTTAATTACCACTGCAAAAGGAATGGGAAATGGTTTCCCAATAGGTGGTGTTTTAATTTCTCCTAAGATTAAAGCTTCTTATGGTTTACTTGGAACCACTTTTGGTGGCAATCATTTGGCCTGTGCAGCAGCAAATGCGGTATTAGATATCATTAAAGAAGAAAAACTGGTTGAAAATGCTGCTCAAAAGGGGGATTATTTATTGAATGAATTAAAAGGATTTAAAGGAATAAAAGAATTAAGAGGAAAAGGGTTAATGATCGGTATAGAATTTGAAAAACCAGTAGCAGAAATTAGAGATGCATTGTTATTTAAACATCAAATATTCTGTGGATATGCCGGAAAGCACACGCTTAGATTATTACCAGCTTTAAATTTAGACAAAGAAACAATAGACAGATTCTTAGAAAGTTTACAACAAGTTTTACAATAAAAACCAATTTACCTTTGCTTTTGTAGCGAAAATGTGATTATTTTGCGTTTCTTTTTAACAAGACAAAGGAAAGAAAAAACCATATTTAATTTAATCATCGATAATGGCGTTAATTACAAAAATTAGAGAGAAGTCAGGACTTGCAGCAGCGGCCATCGCAATCAGTTTAATACTTTTTTTAGTAGGAAGTGATATTTTTCAAGGAAAATCCTCGTTTTTCGGAACAAATAGTCAAGAAGTAGGAGAAATAGCAGGTGAGAAAATCATGATTGCTGATTTCCAGAAAAAAGTGGAAGAGGCAACAGCCAATTATACAGCTCAAACGGGAAAAGGCCCAAGTGAGCAGGAACAACAAATGATTCGTGAGCAAGTGTGGAACCAATTGGTGTTGGATATTGCTTACAAAAAAGAATTTGATGCCTTAGGTTTACAAGTTTCTGATGAAGAATTAGTGGATATGGTGCAAGGAAATAACATCCATCCATCTGTTCGTCAACAATTCACCAATCCACAAACTGGACAATTCGACAAAACATACGTGATTCAGTTCTTGAAGAACTTAAAAACTATGCCAGCTCAGCAGCAACAAGCTTGGGCTAATTTTGAAAAGTCTTTGGTTCAGGATCGTATTCGTTCTAAATACGAAAACATTATGCGTTTGTCGAACTTTGTAACTTCAAATGAAGCACAAAAGGAATACCAAACGCAAACAGCTAAATTCAATGCTCGTTTGGTACACGTTCCATTCTATTCAATCAATGATTCAACTATCAAAGTTGAAAATTCTCAATTGGAAGAATATTTAGCAAAACATAAGGAACAATACAAAGGGTATAACTCTCGTTCAATTCAATATGTAACTTTCCCAGTTATTCCAACCAAACAAGATACTGTTGAGTTTTACAATCAAATTAAGAAATTAGCGAAAGATTTAGCAGTTGCTCCAAATGATTCTGCATTTGCTATGTTAAATTCAGATGTAAGAACTCCTTATTTAGTTTCTTATTCAGATATCCCAGAAGCTGTTAAAACCCAATTAGGAACCTTCCAAGTGGGTGGTATTTACGGTCCATTTAAAAATGGTTTAACTTACTCTATCTACAAATACGGTGGAGTTAAAAAAGATACATTGTTTACTATTCGCGCAAGTCACATTTTAATTTCACCAGCAAACAAATCTGATTCAGCAAAAGCGCAAGCAAAAACAAGAGCAGAAGGAATTTTAGCGCAAATCAAAGGTGGTGCAAACTTTGAGACATTAGCTCAAATGAATGGCATGGACGGAACTGCACAGAATGGTGGAGATTTAGGATATTTCAAAAATAATGGCGGAATGGTTAAGCAGTTTGAAAAAGCTGTTTTTGGATTCTCTGGTTCGGGTTTATTACCATCTATCGTTGAAACAGATTTTGGTTACCACATTGTTAAAGTAACAGATCCTAAAACTAATATTTCATATCGTTTAGCAGCCATCAATAAAAACATCGCCCCATCTCAATCAACATTAGATAGAGTTTATGCTCAAGCAGATAACTTTTCAAATGCAAATGGTACGTTGGGTGCTTTTGAAGCAGCCTTGAAAAAGGATAAAAGCTTAATCATGATGCGTGCAGATAAAATTGCAGAAAATGCAACATCAATCAATACACTTGCTAATGCTCGTGAAATTGTTCGTTGGGCATTTGACGACAATACGGCTGTAGGTGATGGATCTCACAAAGTATTTGAGCAAGAAAATCAATACATCGTTGCATATTTAACTGCAAAGTCAGATAAAGACAAGGTGAAAGTAGATGATTATCGCGATGAAATCACTTCTTTAGTTAAAAACCAATTGAAAGGTGAGAAAATCAAAGCTAAAATGTCTGGACTAAGCGGAACATTAGAGCAAATTGCACAAAAATATGGTGCAGGTGCAATCGTAGAAAACGTAAGTAATATTTCTTTATCAAATGGCGTATTAAATACTGCTGGTCCAGATGCAACAGCATTGGGACGTATTTCAGGAATGAAAGTAGGTAAGAGAAGTAAGGCATTTGTTGGAGACAATGGAGTTTATATTATCGAAAAAACAGGTGCTACTCCTGCTCCAGCTTTAGCAGATTACAGTGTATTTAAAAACCAAATTCAATCGATGACTTCACAGAGAACGTCCTATTACATCAATGAAGCCATCAAAGAAAATGCAAATATTGTTGATAGAAGAAATAAATTCTATTAATAGTTCGTTATATTATTTTGAAAAGCATTCTGAAAAGGATGCTTTTCTTTTTTAAAAAAACATGAAATCAATTTTCCTTTCTTACAAATGGTTAATTCTTGGCATCATTTGCCTAGCACTTTCTCCTTTGCTAAGAACAAAGTTTGATTTGAGCGAAGAGAAAAAATTCTCTATAAGTACTGGGACTAAATCAATTTTAGACTCCTTAAAAGCACCTATTAAGGTCAAAGTATTTTTAGACGATGAAAATACACCAGGTGGCTTCAAAAGACTTCATGAGGCTATTATATCTACGCTAAATGAATTTAAAGATTACAGTTCGCAACAAATAGAAGTTGAACAAGTTCATATTTATAAAGATTACCCTACCGAACGCGATAGAAATGAATTAGCCTTTTATTTAGATTCTTTGGGCCTTCCACCGACCAATGTTGTCAATACTGAAGACGGTAAAAAAACCCAAATAATGGTTTTTCCTGGCATAGTGATTGAATTCAACCAGCAAGTTGTAGCAAGTCTTTTGTTAAAAGGAAATAAATTAAGTAATCCCCAAGAAATTCTGAACCAAAGCATGGAAGGACTTGAGTTTGAAATTATTCAAGCTATCCGTCAACTCCAAAATCCTGTAAGAAAAAAAGTAGGATTTTTATTAGATTACAGCGCTACTCCAGCCATCCAACAATGGGATTTAATTAGAAATTTAAAGAAAAAGTACGATTTATATCCGGTAGATTTAGACAATTCCATGACCTTAGATGGCTTGGATGCCATTTGTTTGATTCAACCCAACAAACCTATTCCAAGCCAGAATGTATTTAAAATTGATCAGTTTTTGGTTAAAGGAGGTAAAGCCTTATTTTTTATGGACGGCTGCCGGGTAGATACGGTGCAAAATCAAGGATTAATAATTACCCCAACAAAAACGGGTTTAGAGGAATTATTCTTCAAAAATGGATTTCGAATAAATGCAGATTTGGTAAAAGATGCGCAATTGTGTGCTGCCATACCTTTGGTGGTGGGTAATTATGGCGACAAACCCAATATTCAATTGATGCCTTGGCCAGCCTTTCCTTTATTAACTGGAAATAATCAAAATAACATCACAAGAAATTTAGATAATATTTATGGAAAATTTGTTTCTAGTATTGATACGCTAGGAAATACTCAATTAAAAATTACCCCACTTTTACATTCTGGAAAATTCACGCAGCTACAAAAGGCACCTGCCACTCTCCCCTTTTCAGCATCAGGAAAGGAATTTGAGCCAAGTAATTTTAAATCAGGCGAAAAAATTAGTGCGATAATTTCTGAAGGAATTTTTAATTCTATTTTTGCCAATAGGATTTTACCCAATGACTCGCTGCAATCTATTTTTGTTGAAAAAGGAAACAAAAAAGCGGGCATTTTGTTAGTTGCAGATGGCGATATTCCTTTAAATTCATTAGATCCCAAAACCAATCAACCTCTACCATTAGGTTTTGATGTTTTTTCACAACATACTTTTGGCAATAAAGATTTTATTTTGAATGCATTTTCCTATTTATTGGATGACCAAAATGCCTTAATGGCTAGAAGTAAAAAAATAATTCTTCGACCACTAGACAAAGAGAAAATTGCCGCTGAAAAATCATTTTGGAAAACTTTAAACCTTAGTGTTCCTATTATTTTCGGACTTTTTATGGGATTTGGAATTCTTTTTTGGAGAAAGAGGAAATACCAACAATAAACTTTGAAATCCACGTAAAAAATTTTAACTTCAAGATTGAAATTACAATTTGCAATTTTTGCATAAAACTATAAACGGAAAAGATTAGTATGAGATTTTTAGTTGCCTCAAACGTATTATTAAAACAACTTTCAGCCATCAATGGAGTAGTAGCAAGTAATCCTATTTTACCCATTTTAGAAAATATTTTAGTTGAATTAGAAGGCAACCAGTTAACCTTAACGGCTTCTGATTTACAAACTGTAATGACGACCACCTTAGAGGTTGAAGGTTCAGAAAATGGTTCCATTGCCCTCCCTGCTAAGTTATTATTAGAAACCTTACGTAGTTTACCAGACCAACCAGTTACCCTTTCAGCTGATCAGGCAACTTTTGGTTCAGAAATCTCAACCAGCAATGGTAGATTCAAATTAAGTGGAGAAAATCCTATTGATTTTCCAAAGATTCCTGAGGTTACCAAAAATCAATCGATTGATGTTTCAGCTTTAGTTTTAGGGGAAGCAATTGCAAACACTTTGTTAGCAGTTTCAAATGATGATATGCGTCCTGCAATGACAGGTGTTTTGATTCAAATGAATCCAGAGCATACTAATTTTGTAGCTACAGACGGACACCGTTTAGTTCGTTACAGAAGAACTGATATTCAGACTGAGCAATCAAGTTCATTAATTTTACCTAAAAAAGCTTTAGCTTTACTAAAAGCAACTTTACCATCAGATGATTCTCAAGTTAAAGTTGAGTTCTCGGCCTCAAATGCATTTTTTAATTTCCAAAGCATTCAATTGATTTGTAGAATTATCGATGAGCGTTTTCCTGAATATGAAAACGCAATTCCGAAACAAAACGAAAATATCATTACCATCAATCGTTTAGAACTATTGAGTTCAGTTAAACGTATTTCAATTTATTCGAATAAGACAACTCACCAGATTCGCTTAAAAGTTACCGGAAATAAATTATCAGTTTCTGCTGAAGATTTAGATTATTCAAATGAGGCGAATGAGGCCTTAACTTGCGAATACAAAGGAACGGATATGGAGATTGGTTTCAATGCAAAATTGATCTCTGAATTATTAAGCAATTTAGGTTCAAAATTTGTAGATATTAAATTGAGTGAGCCTAATAAGGCAGGCTTAATCATTCCATCTGACCAAGATGACAATGAGGATATCCTATTATTAGTAATGCCAGTTATGTTAAATTCATATAACTAATCCCATGAAAAAGTTTTTAAGCCTATCACTAATCTTTATTTCCTTGACTGTAATTGCTCAAGATGAACCAAAGGGAGTTAATTTCTTTGAAGGTTCATTTAAACAAGCATTAGCAAAGGCAAAAAAAGAAAATAAATTGGTTATGCTAGATGCCTACACTACTTGGTGTGGTCCTTGCAAGGTACTAAAAACAAAAGTATTTCCTAACAAAGAATTAGGTGATTACATGAATCAACATTTTGTTTCCATAGGTGTAGATATGGAAGCTGGAGAAGGCATACAACTAGGCAATACTTACCCAATAGATGGTTATCCAACCTTAATCTTTTTTGATTCTGACGGAAAGATCAAAAAGAAAATACTAGGACTTCCAAGAGGCGGTGCGCAGGAACTTTTATCTGTTGTGAAAGCAATTAAATAATTGTTAGTTGTTAGTTGTTAATTGTTAATTGTTAATTATAGAATTACACAGACCCCTGCGGGGTTTAATTTTAAATAGCCCTGGGTTGCAAACCCGGGGTTTTAATATAAATATGACCACAATATTAATAATAATTATTTCCATTTTAGGATTATCCCATAACCAAATCGGAGGACAAAAAGACTCAAACGGCTGTTTAACAGGTGCGGGCTTTCAATGGTCAAATTTAGAAAAAAGTTGTATTAGAGCATTTGAATTGAAAATTCAATTGACCAATTCAAAAAAATCTTTCAACGC
Organism: Sandaracinomonas limnophila; assembly: GCF_004005965.1. Classification (GTDB taxonomy): domain Bacteria; phylum Bacteroidota; class Bacteroidia; order Cytophagales; family Spirosomataceae; genus Sandaracinomonas; species Sandaracinomonas limnophila. The sequence goes on from NZ_SACY01000005.1 coordinate 31,059, forward strand.
AGGAGTTTTATTCAACTCAAATAAATCAAAAGCAGAAGTTTTTAGCAAGGAAGGATCATACATCTTAACAAAATACAAAACCGATAATTATTCAGGAAAACTTGCAGGAAAACCGATTACCCTACACAAAAAAAATGGGAAGTGGATTGTATCCAATTCCCAAAACAAAATTTTATACTCACAACCCTAACCACCCCTTATACCTTATACCTAATACCTTATACCTTATACCTTATACCTAACGAAGATCATTCACCTCCACACCAGGATAAGCCTTTTTATCAAAATTAAAAGTTTTATCTTCAACCGCTATTTTCAAATTTAGTTTTGTCACTTTAAAATTCTGCTTTTTCCCATTCTTATTTTGGATGGTCCATTCACGTACCTCATTGCTACCTTTGTCGAGCTTCATCGTAATTTTTTGAACCTGCACATTTTTGGCAGTTGGTTGCAATTCAATAACAGCTAAATTACCAGAGTCGGAAAGTAAATTGGATTTATAAGATTTCTTATCAAAAGAATAGATTTTAGCTGGACTCAGGTCTCCTTCTGATGGATCAAAAGTAGAAATATTTACCTCATTAATTTCCTTAACATAGGTTGCTACCTCTTTGCCATTATTAAAAATCTCTTGCCCAACCGTCTTTAATCTAAACTTGTTCCCCTTTACTGTAATTGAACCACTCATAGCTCCACCTCCATCATTTTGATAGCTAAAATTGGCAGAAAATGCACCGGCTGCCTTGAATTTAGACTGCATTTTATCGATGTATGATTGCGCTTTATTTTGAGCAATTGCAATACTACTAATGGCTAATAAACTAATAATAGATAGTAATTTTTTCATTCGGTTATAAATTTTTAAGTAATTCGTCTAATTCATCTTCACTCTTTACCAAAACTTCACGTGCTTTAGAACCACCAAAAGGCCCAACAATTTTTGCTGCCTCTAATTGGTCAATCAGTCGGCCTGCACGATTATAACCCAACTTCAATTTACGTTGAATTAAACTCGTGCTTCCTTGTTGGTGCATAACAATTAATCGTGCTGCTTCATCAAAATATTGATCACGGTTCGATGGGTCAAAATCGCCACGCTCCTGTCCACCTGTTTCCTCTGCCTCTGATTCTGGCAATAAATATGCCGATTGGTAACCTTGTTGATTTCCGATATAATCACAAATGGCTTCAACCTCTGGAGTATCCACGAATGCACATTGTAAACGGATAATCTCAGATCCCATAGACAAAAGCATATCCCCCATTCCCACCAATTGGTCAGCACCTGAGGCATCTAAAATAGTTCTTGAGTCAATTTTAGACATTACCTTGAATGACAAACGTGCTGGGAAGTTAGCTTTAATTGTACCCGTGATGACATTCACGGAAGGTCGTTGTGTCGCAACTACTAAGTGGATACCAATGGCACGTGCCAATTGAGCCAAACGAGCAATTGGGTGCTCAACTTCTCGACCTGCAGTCAAAATCAAATCCGCTAACTCATCAATTACCAAGACAATATAAGGCAAGAAACTATGCTTGTTAGGGTCTAAACGGCGATTAATAAACTTCTGATTGTATTCTTTAATATTTCTACAACCGGCATCCTTAAGTTTGTCGTAACGCAAATCCATTTCTTTACATAATGAATTCAAGGTCGCAACCACCTTTTTTGTATCGGTAATAATTGCTTCCTCCGCATCAGGTAAACAAGCCAAGAAATGTCTTTCAATTTTATTAAACAAAGACAATTCAACCTTTTTAGGGTCAACTAAAATAAATTTTAGGGTGGCAGGATGTTTTTTGTATAACAAAGATGCTAAAATCATGTTCAGACCAACCGACTTACCTTGTCCCGTAGCACCGGCCATCAACAAGTGAGGCATTTTGGCTAAATCTGCCACAAAAATCTCGTTAGAAATTGTTTTACCTAATGTTATAGGCAAATCAAAATTACAATTTCGGAATTTCTCCGACCCAATAACTGCACGAACCGGAACCATTTCTCGATTCTTGTTGGCAACCTCAATTCCGATGGTTCCTCGACCTGGCATTTGTCCAATGATACGAACTCCCATGGCAGCCAAGGAAAGTGCTAAATCATCTTCTAAACTGGTAATTTTACTTACACGAACTCCCGCCTTTGGTACAATTTCGTACAAGGTTACTGTTGGCCCAATCGTCGCTTCAATCTTTGAAATGCCGATTCCATAATTGTTCAAAGTTTCAACAATTCGCTCCTTATTTTCAATTAATTCATCCTTTGTAACCTGAGTTGCACTTGCCTTTTGGTCGTATTCCTTTAACAAATCAATTCCTGGATATTTATATTTTGGAAGATCAGCCAATGGGTCATAAGGTCCCATTTGGGCTAAGATATCGTTTGCTTTGGAATCGATTTCATCTAAAGGTTCAACCACTGCACCTTCCGCATCATCCTTCACATCGGCAACAGTTACTTGAAAATCTAAATCTTCTTCAGGTACATTTTCAACCTCAACTTCTGGCTCTTCAACAATTTCTAATGGAGTTGTTTCAACTTCATCAAAAGTTCCCAAAGTATCTTCTTCCTCTAACGAATCATCATTTTTACCAAGTTCTGGGGGCAAATGAGGTCTAAAATTCTCTTCATCTTCGCTGTCTTCTCGCTCAATAAAATCATCTTCTAAATCATCATATACCCCAGATGATTCTGATGGAAGTGCTGACCCTACTGATTTTCGATTTTTGGCAGGAACTGGATTTAATTGATAGAAGAGTACAATGAAAACAACACCTACAAAGGCTGTGACAAATATGGATAAATACCCTAGCAATTGGTGTAATTTTTCATTAGCAAAATAGCCAAATCCACCACCTAAAGAATGGGGTAAATCAAATTGATAAACAATAAATCCGCAAATTAGGCTAAACCAAGGGATGTAAAATAAAATCTGCCAGGTATAGGAATTCAAATTTCCAATTTCTTTACGAAACATCAATTTCAAGGCACTCAGAAAAAACAACGGAATTAATAAAATGGACGAAATACCGAATGTTTTAAATAGGAAAAAATGAGCAATTCTTGCGCCAATTAATCCAGCCATATTTTTAACAGGAATATCAGAACCTTCAATTAATTCTAAAGCCGAGGCATCCACCTCACTTTGATCTGCAATACCATACAGCAAGCTAGAAAAAAAGGAAACAGTTAATAACAATCCAATAATTGCAAAAAACACTCCCGTAAAAAATCTGAATTGATTTGATTTGGAAGGTGTTGATTCTTGATTCCCTTTACTTTCTTGTTCAAAATTTAACTGAAGCGCAGCGGAAGATTCTGTAATCTTTTTTGCCATTTAAAAAGCTAATATAATAAACTGTTAAGTTACTAAATTTCGATAAATTTTACCAACCTTTTTTTAGGATGGCTTGATTGATTTCCTTAATTAATCCGGGACCCTCATAAATAAATCCACTATAAATTTGAACTAAACTTGCCCCAGCTTCTAATTTCTCCATAGCATCTTGGGCAGAATAAATTCCTCCAACGCCAATAATCGGGAATTTACCATCAGATTTTTGGTGTAAATAAGCAATTACTTCAGTAGATCTTTTGGTTAATGGCTTTCCGCTTAATCCGCCCATTTCATTTTTCAAATGTGCATCAGACTTTAAGCCCTCTCTACTCAAGGTAGTATTTGTTGCAATGACACCTGCTAATTTTGTCTCCAAAACAATTTCAATTACATCATCTAATTGATCATCTGTTAAATCCGGAGCAATTTTTAATAAGATGGGTTTTTGTACAGGTTTCTGATGATTCAATTCCTGCAAACTACTCAATAATTTTTTCAAAGGCTCCTTTTCCTGCAAAGCTCTTAAATTAGGTGTATTGGGTGAACTTACATTCACTACAAAATAATCAATTACCTCAAATAGGGCCTCAAAACCTTTTTTATAATCTTCATCAGCTTCTTCATTAGGAGTAAGCTTATTTTTACCCAAATTTCCCCCAACAATAACTTTTGATTTTCTATTCAACAATCGCTCTTTCACTACCTCCAAGCCATCGTTATTAAATCCCATCCGATTGATTATGGCCTCATCTTCAACTAAGCGAAACAAACGAGGTTTGGGATTTCCGTCTTGCGGCTTTGGGGTAACAGTACCGATTTCGATGAAACCAAATCCCAATTCAGCAAATTCATCAATCAAAAGAGCATTTTTATCAAATCCTGCCGCTAAACCTACGGGATTTGGAAATGTTATTCCAAAAACTGTCCGTTCCAATTTAGAATCTTCTAAACAATAAATGTTTCTGAAAATTAATTTTACTCCGGGAATTTTCATCAAAAATTTCAACACATCGGCAACTAGATAATGTGCTTTTTCCGGAGAAAATAAAAATAAAAAAGGCTTTATAAACAGATGATACATATAAGATTACCCAACCAATAATTGGGCTAATAAATAATCAGCAACTAAAATGGCAATACAAGAATTTGTAACAGCGGAGGTACTTGCCTTCCCTACCTCATACGCACCACCTTTAGTAAAAAATCCTTGATAAGATGCTATGGTAGTTACTAAAAAAGCAAAAACAACTGATTTTGTTAAGGCAAAAAAGACGTAATTTCCTTTGAAACTAAACTGTAAACCTTGAATATATTCTTGAGGAGTAATGGCGCCTGTCAACCAACCTGCTACATATCCACCCATAATAGCTAAAAAACAAGCCATTGTCACCAGCATAGGAAAGGTCACCATGGCTGCAACAACTTTTGGTAGAACTAGATAGGAACTCGAATTAATTCCCATAACTTCCAATGCATCTATTTGTTCTGTTATTCGCATCGTACCTAATTGACCAGCAATATTTGAACCAACCTTTCCTGCTAAAACTACACAAGTAATCGTAGGTCCCATTTCTAAGATGGTTGAATCGCGAACTATTAAGGAAATAATATATTGTGGAACAAAAGGATTGTCCATATTAGAAGCAGTTTGAACACAAGTTACGGCCCCCAAAAAGGTAGAAACAATTGCTACAATTAATAAGGAGCTGATGCCAATATCAATACATTCAGCAAAAACAAGATTCATATAAACCTTTAATTTTTCCCTATTTCTAAATAAGGTACTCAAGAAAATTAAATATTTACCTAAATTTGACATCTGTTTGCATTCCAATCATACAAAGATAATGAACAAAACGGTAGTAATTAGTGGAGGTAGTCAAGGAATTGGTAAGTCATTGGTAAAAATTTTTCTAAATCATGATTTTAAGGTTTATACCTGTGCACGAAATCAAATGGGTTTAGATAAACTTTCTAAGGAGATGAACCATCAGAATCTTTTTACTTTCCAGGCTGATGTAAGTAAAAAAGAGGATGTTTTGCACTTCGCTAATTGGATCCTTTCTAAAGAACAATCCGTTGATGTGTTAATCAATAATGCTGGTTTTTTTGAACCGGGACAAATACAAAGCGAAGAAGATGGTGTTTTAGAACGACAAATTGAAACAAATTTGTATTCGGCTTACCATTTAACAAGAGCACTTTTGCCCAAAATTCAAACATTTGGACACATTTTTAACATGTGCTCTGTGGCATCTATTACACCTTACGTCAATGGTGGCTCCTATTGCATCAGCAAATTTGCACTTTTAGGATTCAGTAAAGTATTGCGAGAAGAATTAAAAGACAGAAAAATAAAAGTAACATCAGTATTACCTGGAGCAACTTTAACCTCATCATGGGAAGGTGTAAATCTGCCCAAAGAACGATTCATCGACCCAGACGATATTGCAAATACTATTTATTCCAATTATAATTTAAGTCCATCTGCAGTGGTTGAAGAAATTCTTATTCGACCGATGGAGGGGGACGTTTGAGTTATGAATTATGAGTTATGAATTGTTAAATAAAATATAACCCATAACCCATAACTCATAACCCATAACCCATAACTCATAACCCATAATTAAACAAATGTTACCATTAGCTGAACGAATGCGACCTATTGAACTTAATGACTACATCGGGCAAAAACATCTGATGGGAGCTGAAAGTCCATTGAGGAAGGCTTTGGAGCATGGACATTTGTCTTCGTGTATCCTGTGGGGTCCTCCTGGAGTAGGAAAAACCACATTGGCTGGTTTAATTGCAAAAGAATTAAAAAGGCCATTTTACACTCTTTCTGCCATCCAAGCTGGAGTAAAAGAGGTAAGGGAGGTATTAGAATCGGCTAAAAAACAAAGAATATTTGATTCCCCTTCTCCTATTTTATTCATTGATGAGATTCACCGATTCTCCAAATCTCAGCAAGATTCCTTATTGGGTGCAGTTGAAAAAGGTATTGTTACATTGATTGGTGCAACGACTGAAAATCCTTCTTTTGAAGTCATTTCAGCTCTTTTATCAAGGTGCCAAGTCTATACCTTGAAAAATTTAGAAGCCAATGATTTGTTAGAAATGCTGCAAAAAGCCATTGAAAAGGATGTGGTTTGTAAGACATTTCAAATCAAATTAGAAGAAACAGATGCATTGTTTCACTTTTCAGGTGGTGATGGCAGAAAATTATACAATTTATTCGAAATTTTAGTTAATACACAGGCAAACAAAGACTTGAAGATTACCAATGCCTTGGTTACAGAAAGATTACAAAAAAATCTTGCAAATTACGACAAAGACGGTGAACAACATTACGACATTATTTCTGCCTTTATCAAATCCATTCGAGGCTCAGACCCCGATGCAGGTGTATATTGGTTGGCAAGAATGTTGGCCGGCGGCGAATCCTTGGAATTTATTGCCCGAAGGTTATTAATTTTAGCCTCTGAAGATATTGGATTAGCCAACCCCAATGCTCTATTGCTTGCTCAAACTTGTTTTGAAGCTTGCAGAGTCATTGGAAATCCAGAATCACGCATAATTTTATCCCAAACGGTCATTTATTTGGCCAATTCTCCCAAAAGCAATTCGGCTTATATAGCCATTAACAAAGCCATGGAGTTTGTTCAAAATACAGGTAATTTACCAGTTCCCCTGCATTTAAGAAATGCTCCTACACGACTAATGAAAGAAATTGGATATGGTGCAGATTATAAATATCCACACGACTTTCCCAACAATTGGGTGGAACAAAATTACTTTCCTGAATTGCCTGAAAATCCTCAATTTTACAATCCTGGAAATAATTCACAAGAAAATAAAACGAAAAAATAAGCCAAAAGGGATTATTTTAGTAAATTGCTATTAATTCCCTACCTTCTAAATGGCAATTATGGAAGTTCAAAACCCTCAACACCTTCCTTTTGAATTAACGAAAGAATTTCTAAATGAAATTCAAGCCTTAATTGAACAAGATTCAAAGGAAGAATTAATTGCCAAAATTGAAGATTTATTTCCTGCAGATATTACGAGTATTCTATATGAACTCAATGGACAAGAATCCAAATATTTAGTACAATTATTGGAAGTTAAGGTCGCCGCTGAAATTATATCAGATTTAGATTCTGACGATCGTATTAAATTCCTAAAAAATTTCACATCTCAGGAAATCGCAGTTTACATCAATGAAATTGATTCAGATGATGCGGTGGATATTTTAAACGAACAACCCGTTCGAATTCGTGAGGAAGTAATTGCCTTATTGAAGGACCGTGTTCAGGCGAGATATATCATTGATTTAATGCATTACGATGAAGATTGTGCAGGTGGATTGATGCAAAAAGAGTTGATTAAAATCAACGTAAAACAGACCGTTACGGAATGTGTGGAGGAAATTCGTCGACAAGCGGAAGAGGTTGAAAAGGTTTATTCTGTTTATGTAGTGGATGATGATGGCCAATTATTAGGAACAGTATCATTGAAAAAAATCATTTTGGCCAAACGCGGTTCCAAAATTCAAGATGTTTTTGATTCAGATGAAATAGTATCTGTACCAACCTATATGTCGGGCGAAGAAGTGGCAGATATTATGCAAAAATATGATCTTGAAGCCATTCCAGTTGTTAATATTCAAGGAAGGTTATTAGGTCGCATTACCATCGACGACGTGGTCGATTTTATTACTGAATCGGCGCAAGAGGATATTCAGGTGATGGCCGGTATTTCGGAGGATGTTGAAGAAGATGACTCCGTTTGGCTTTTGGTACGATCGCGTTTACCTTGGTTAATTGGAGGAATGGTAGGTAGTTTTTTAGCAGCCAAATTAATCGAACAATTCGATTCTGCCATTTCACTTATGCCAACTATTTCTGCCTTTATCCCCTTAATTGGCTCTACAGGAGGAAACGTAGGAATTCAATCCTCATCCCTGATTGTGCAATCATTGGCCGATAAAAGTGGATTGGACACTACTTTTGGAAAACGTTTAAAAAAGGTAATTGTAGTTGCTTTAATCAACGCCCTAATTGCAGGCTGTTTTTCATTTGCCTGCTCATTTTTAGTTGACAATGGTGATACCATGCTTTCACTTACGGTCGCAATCTCACTTTTTGCGGTAGTTATGTTGGCCTCATTGATGGGAACTCTAACCCCATTGGCACTAAACCAATTAAAAATCAATCCCGCTGTAGCTTCTGGACCATTTATAACCACAACCAATGATATCCTAGGTTATGGTGTTTATTTCTTAATCGTCTATTTATTGCTATGATTGCCGTCGTTCAACGGGTTTCTGAGGCAACGCTTCGAATTGAAAACTCCATATACTCCCAAATTCAAACTGGATTTCTTGTATTATTAGGAATTCATGAAAATGATGAAATAGATGACGTAAACTATCTTGCACAAAAAATTGTAGGATTACGCATATTTTCAGACGAAGAAGGTAAGATGAATTGGGACCTACAGCAGGTCCAAGGAAACATTTTATTGGTTTCACAATTTACTTTGCATGCAAACACTAAAAAAGGAAATCGTCCAAGTTTCATCGAAGCTGCTCGACCAGAAAAAGCAATTCCTTTGTACGAAAAAATGATTGATATCCTAGAGGAGAAATCAGGAAAACCGATTCAAACAGGACAATTTGGTGCAGATATGCAAATAACTTTAGTCAACGATGGTCCGGTCACCATCATCATAGATTCTAAAAATCCTTAAATATGGAAATTAAAGCGGCCCAAAAATTAGTTGATGATTGGATTCAAACAGTTGGAGTTCGGTATTTTAATGAACTGACAAATATGGCCATGCTGACAGAGGAAGTGGGAGAAGTTGCGCGCATCATTGCACGGAGGTACGGTGAACAATCTGAAAAAGAATCAGATAAGTCGAAAAATTTAGGCGATGAAATGGCTGATGTATTGTTTGTATTGATTTGTCTGGCCAATCAAACTGGGGTAGATTTAGAAGAAGCTTTTAAAAGAAATTTAGAGAAAAAAAGCATTCGTGATGCAGAAAGACACCATAACAATCCAAAATTAAAAGCATGAAAATTGGTATTTTAGATGGATTTACCTTGTTTCAATCAGATATTGATTGGAAATTATTAGAAAATTTTGGAGAAGTAGTCTACCAAGATCGAAGAGAAGGAAAAACAATACTAAATAATCTTTTAGATTCAGAAATTCTAATTACCAATAAATACGTACTAAACGCATCTAATTTGCCTCAATTTTCGAAGGTGAAACTTATCATTGTTTCAGCAACAGGGTATAATTGCGTGGATGTTGAATACTGTAAAAATCATCAAATTTTTGTGTGCAATGTTCCAAATTACGGAACCTATTCAGTGGCTCAACATGCATTAGCTCTACTTTTGAATTATACGAATGCGGTGGAGACCCATGCTCAGTCGGTAAAAAAAGGCGAATGGGTGCAATCAAAAGACTGGTGTTTTCAAAAGCAGCCTTTGATAGAATTGTATGGCAAGACCATGGGAATTATTGGAATGGGGTCTATTGGAAAGGCTTTTGCCCAGATGTGTCAAAGCTTAGGAATGCGCATCATTTATTCTCATACTCGTGATTTGGAAATTGAAAACATGGAATATGTTGATCTAAAAAAATTGGCACAGCAATCCGATTTCATTAGTTTGCATTGTCCATTGACTGAAAATACGAATCAACTCATTGATCAACATTTTATAGCAAATACCAAAAGCAATTTGGTTTTAATCAATACCTCACGAGGTGGACTTATTCATTCTCAAGATCTTGCAAATGCCTTAAATGAAGGAAAAATTGCTGCTGCTTTATTAGATGTGTTAGAAGTTGAACCACCAGAGGAGGGAAATCCACTTTTAAGTGCAAAAAATGTAAGCATTACTCCACACAATGCCTGGATTAGTTTTGAAGCGAGAACAAGAATTTTTACAACTATTCAACAAATCCTTAATGCATTTCAACAAGGTAATGTAATCAATCGAATTGCCTGATTATTTCGGAGGAATCTGCGATTTTTCAATAGTTCTTCCCATTTTAATCCCTTCTTCTTTTTCCGGAACAAAAGGAACAACAAGGGATAAATGATCTAATACTGGATTTAAAGATTGAATGGCAGGGTGACGCACATCAAACTCAGCTTCTCCAGAAATTTTACCATAATCTTCATCAGAAACACCCTCATGTTTATTACCAACATTTGAAAACTGAGCAACATGACTTAATTTATCACCTCCCAGCTTTCCTCCCTCCCAACTTACAACAGTACCACCATGTAACCAGTTGAATCCTGAAATAGTAAAATTCTTTCCATTTAATTTTTCAACTTCAGAAAGTGGTAAGCCTAAAAATAAACCACTTTTAGTTATCCATTTAGAAGAATTTCCCTGAATACTCAAATCTGAAATTTGACCTTTATGATAAAATACAAATACCGTTTGGTCAGAATTTGGAAACAAAATACTACCTTGTAGAGTGTCGTCTGACATCACTATAGATGTATCTTGAATCACATTTTCTTTGCCAAACTTTTGAACTAATCCCTCCACATTTTGCAAAGCCAATAAATTATCTAAAACTTGAGTAGGTGCCTGAGGAAGAGCATCTGCTTGTTTTTCAGTAGATTTTGAGCAAGAAAAGGCTAAAAGCGTAAAAAGTAAAAGGATTATTTTTTTCATAGATCTATTCAATAATCCTTAAAAGTACAATTTTTTAAACTTTTTGACAATTTGCAGCATCTGATAAATATCATTAATAGAGACGAGTGACCAGAAACGAGAATTCAAAGCAAAACACTCGTATTTTGTCACTCATTTCTCGTCACTCGTCTAATGTCTCTATTATTAATACCGCTAAACTCCTCGCACCATGGGCCCCAATGACTAAAGATTGTTCAATATCGGCAGTTTTAGAAGGACCTGCTAAAAAGAGTCCAAATCCTGGATTATTTGAACCTAATTTCGCATAAGCAGCATGCATGGTAGCTACTATGTTTTCTTTTTTTAGTTGAATGACCAAATGTTGACAAATAAATGGAGCCACTCGATGAGGCAATTGATCTTCCGAAATCCAAATTGCTCCATTTTCAGCAACACCCAATTTTCCTTGAATCAACAATACATCCACGTCAGATAAAGCCAGGCCATTTTCCAACACGTTATCAGAGGTAAACACAAATTTACGAGGATGAACTTCTTTTATGGCCTGATCAATTTGATCTTTCGAAATCACTTTACCTATAGCACCCACAACAGTCAAAGCATTTTGAAAATCTTCCAAATGGGAACCTAAATCTGTTTCAATTGCCTTGAAATCCCCAGGATGTTGGGCTCCCAAAGGTGCTAGTGCATTTATTTTCGATAAAATTGATTCTCTGCTTGTCATATTTTGGGTCCCTGGGTTTCACCCTGGGCTATTTAAAATTGAACCCCTGCGGGGTTCGTTGCAAAATTATTTATTTCCCGGAGCTTCGCACCGGGCTATTTAAAATTGAACCCCTGCAGGGTTCGTTGCAAAATTATTTATTTCCCGGAGATTCGCACCAGGCTATTTAAAATTGAAACCCTGCGGGGTTCGTTGCAAAATTATTTATTTCCCGGAGCTTCGCACCGGGCTATTTAAAATTGAAACCCTGCGGGGTTCGTTGCAAAATTATTTATTTCCCGGAGCTTCGCACCGGGCTATGCAGGTAAAGCCCTTCGGGCTTTGTTGTTACCTCATACCTCATACCTCATACCTCATACCTCATACCTCATACCTCATACCTCATACCTCATACCTCATACCTCATACCTCATACCTCATACTTTATCCCTTTTTTTGTACCATTCCTGAAAACTCTCCTTCGGGGCCTCGGGCATTTCTCTTTGCCAATACCATGGATTTAATTTATTATTTGCAAGAAATGGCACGTTTTTTAATACCCAACGACCTATTCTACCAGCAAACTGAAAAATTCTCGGATGAGCAAATAATATGGCCATGCCTTTCATTCCTAACTCTTTCCCTTTAGGAGCGAAGCCTACTTTGGTGATTTCTTGTCGCCACAACCACAATTGTTGATCGATATTTATTTTCACTGGACAAACATTTGAACAACTGCCACATAGAGTACTGGCAAAAGGCAAATCTGCATTGGCTTTCATATCAAAATTGGGTGCCAAAATAGAACCGATGGGCCCTGCTACTGCCTGGTGGTAACTGTGTCCACCCGAACGTCTATAGACAGGACAAGTATTAAAACATGCAGCACAACGGATACATTTCAAAGAATTCCTAAATTCTGGACGAGCCAATTGTCTGGTTCTTCCATTATCAACCAAAACAATGTGCATTTCTTGTCCTTTACGTGGAGCTTTAAAATGACTAGAATAGGTTGTAATTAATTGTCCTGTTGCTGATCGAGCCAACAATCGTAAAAAGACACCCAAATCATTTCGATAAGGAATGATTTTCTCCAATCCCATACAGGCAATATGGACATCTGCCAAGTGTGCCCCCATGTCGGCATTTCCTTCATTGGTACAGACCACAAACTCGCCTGTTTCAGCCACTGCGAAATTAACCCCTGTAATAGCCACTTTCGATTGTAAAAATTTTTCACGCAAATGTTGGCGAGCAGCTTCCGTTAAAAATTGGGGGTCTTTATTTCCTTTGGGTGTTCCTAAATGCTCATGAAAGGTTTCACCCACATCTTCTTTCTTGAGGTGAATAGCAGGTAAAACAATATGACTTGGTGCTTCTTTTCTAAATTGAACAATTCGCTCACCTAAATCTGTATCCACTACCTCAATGCCTTTTTCTGCTAAATATTCATTCAAATGACATTCTTCGGTCAACATTGATTTACTTTTCACCAATTGTGAGACCCCTTTTTTAGCAATTATCGAATGAACAATTTGATTATGCTCCTTCGCATCAGCAGCCCAATGCACCTTTATTCCATTTTGGATAGCATTTTGTTCAAATTGAACTAATAATTCTCCCAAATTGTCGAGTGTAAAATTTTTTATTTGAGAAGCTTGCTCTCGTAAATCTTCCCATTCTGGTAATGCCTTAGAAGCCTTATCACGCTTAGCACGAACCCACCAAAGGGTTTCGTTGTGCCAGTCGGTGCGCTCACCGTCTGCAATGAATTCCGCTGCTACTGCTGAGTGACTACGCATGATTTAATATTTCTACAATGTGTTTAATTTGAATTTTTGAACCTTTACGTTTCAAAATCCCATCCAAATGCATCAAACAGGAAGTGTCTGCACCAACAATATATTCAACTTCAATCTCCTCATGCTCTTGAATTCGATCTTGCCCCATTTTTACAGATACAGCTTCTTCTGTCACACAAAATGTACCCCCAAAACCGCAACATTCATCCACTTTGGCTGGTAATTTCCAGGTTAATCCCTCAACTAAATCTAGCAGTGTTCCCAATTTTGAAAAATGGGGTAAGTTACGTTCCGACATAGAAGATAAGCCTAATCCACGTTGCCCATGGCAACTTTGGTGTAATCCAACCGTATGTGGAAATTTCCCAGGCACTGACTTCACTTGCAAAACATCCACTAAAAATTCACAAATTTCAAAAACTGATGACCTGATTTTCAGATTGGGATGATGCTCTTTTAAATGTAATATACATGACCCAGAAGGCCCTACGATGTAATCATATCCAGTAAAAAGCTTCTCAAAATGTTGATCAACTCCTTGATTAATATGGGAAAAACCTGAATTTGCCATCGGTTGTCCGCAACAAGTTTGTCCCATAGGAATCTCCACATCACAACCCAATTTCTCCAATAATTCCAAAGAAGCTTTAGCCACATGTGGATAAAACTGGTCTATATAACATGGAACAAAAAGTGCTACTTTCATCCTTTAAAAGCAATCAATTGAATTAAATCTGCTGGTACTTCTCGCTCATTCCAACTCTCATGAATTGCTAATGCAGCTCCTAAACTACTAGCCTGGGCCACTTCGGCCCCAAAAATTTCTGAATTAGGAAAGGCTAAGGCCAAACAATTCATAAAAATACTATTTTTACTGAATCCACCATCTACTAAAATCCTACATTTATCACCATTATACACAAATTTTAAGCTATAAAGTAATTGAATCACTAAGTCAGTAACAAAGTCTTGATAAGACAATTCGATAGTTGTATAACTATTTAAATTTTTATTTAAAAAATCACTTGCTTTAAGAAAATCGGCGGAACGTTTCTTGTTTTTTTCCATGGATAATTTACTCAGGAACAATTCTGCCACTTGATTATCAAATTTAACCGTTTTATAAAAATCAGAATCTGCCTTAAAGTGTTCTGCTAATTGTTTAATTACAATTTCATGCTCATTTCCTGCAAAAAGTCGAGAAGCTTTCACAGGATTTCCGTCCAATTGCATATAAGCCAACACATCGTTTTCAAGCTCTTCTTCAGAAAGTGGAGAATGATTAAATGGATTCATGGAAATACACCAAGTCCCGGTTGAAATCAGAATAAATGGCTCTTTGAATTGTCGAATATAGGGTACCAAAGCAGCGGAGGAATCGTGTAAACCTAATCCAACTTGAATGGCCTTATCATATATGGCAGGATAAGTACAAGTCCCTGCCTCTATCGGAGGAAGTTTTTGAAATACTTCTTCCTTTTTAACCCAAGGATGATACTGTTTCGAATCAAAATCCCAAAGCATGGTATGACAACCAATGGAAGTCATTTCTGTTACGCGTTCCCCATGAAATAAAAAACTCAAATAATTGGGAAAATGCAACACAGAACTAATTGATTCCCAATTGGCATGGTGACGTTCTTCATAAGCCTGATAACCAGAATTCAAATTCCCCAAAACAGGAGAACAAGTAATTCTTGCTAATTCTTTTTCAGGACCGTATTTGTGAAAAAACAAATCGAATAATTCTTGCTGAACAGGCTTTAAATAGTTTTTTAAATATCCGACAACTTTTCCTTGTGCATCAATATTCACTAAACTTGCTCCATAACCTGAAAAATTCAATGCCTTAACCTGCCAATTTGCATTGGCCAACACTTCCTTAAACGATTGTTTCAACCAATTTTCTAACAAAGACACATCTTCTGTAGGAAAACCTTCCTTATCCCGAATTTCTTGAAATTGAGTAGATTGCTCATGAATAACTTGGTATGAATCGTTAAAGACCAACAATTTCTTGTTGGTCTTTCCAATATCAAAAATAACAATACAATCTATTTTGCTCATTTTACAATCCAGTTGCCACTGTTTTTGAACCTCTTTGCTGAATTAATTGTTTTCTTATTTCTGCACTTCTGTAAAACTCCACTGGATTC
Source organism: Sandaracinomonas limnophila (assembly GCF_004005965.1). Lineage (GTDB taxonomy): Bacteria > Bacteroidota > Bacteroidia > Cytophagales > Spirosomataceae > Sandaracinomonas > Sandaracinomonas limnophila. Next base: position 46,751 of record NZ_SACY01000005.1, read on the forward strand.
AATACACCTCCTAATTCCAAACGAGCTTGTGCAACTAAAGCTCTAACGTCTGTTCTAGCAACACCTTGTAATATTTCTTGGCAACGAACTACGTCATTAGCTTCACGAGCCGCTTCTAAAGCTTTGCGATCTACCAATAAAGCTTGAGCATAAGCAATTTGAATTGCCTCCACCGACTGCAATAAATCTTCAAGGGGATCTTTTACATTGTGCGAAGCATCAATCATCCAACCTAAATCTTTTGCATGATTCATTCCTTTGGCATCCATACCATCTACCAATTCATTGAAAATGAGAAATAACTGATATGGTTTCATAGAGCCAGCAGTTAAATCATCATCCCCGTATTTGGAATCATTAAAATGGAAACCACCTAGTTTACCTTCCATCAATAATAATGAAACGATTTGTTCAATATTTGCATTAGGTAAATGGTGACCTAAATCGACCAAAGTATAGGCCTTATCTCCTAATTTATTCACCATTGAATACGACTGTCCCCAATCGCCTACGGTTGTAGAATAAAAATTAGGTTCGTATGCCTTATATTCTAAAAACAATTTCCAATCAGATGGTAAAGCTGCATAAATTTCTTTCAAACTTTCTACGGTACGCTCGTAGGCACGACGAAAGTTCAATTGTCCTGGAAAACAAGATCCATCAGACAACCAAACGGTAATAGATTTAGAACCTAAATCAACCCCATGTTTGATTACTTCAATGTTATGATCAATGGCTTGTTTGCGAACAGCCCTATCGGTATGTTGCAAAGAACCAAATTTATAACTCAAAGCCTGATTAGCCTGATCTTGAAAGGTATTGGAATTGACTGCATCAAAGGCTAATCCATGATCTGCAGCCAATTTTTTAATTGCATTAGCATCCGAAGGGATATCCCAAGGTATGTGCAAAGAAATAGCTCCTGACGATTTATTTAATCGATGTAGTAAACCTACATCTGAAATTTTTTCTTCCAATGTTCCCGGTTCGCCTCCACCAGAAAAACGTCCAAATCGAGTACCTCCTGTACCTAAGGCCCATGAAGGTATAGCAATTTGAAAATCTTTTAATTTTTGAATCAAATTTGAAGGAATTTGCACGTCATTTTGGATAAAATCCAATCGACGATTATGCGTTGCTATTCCTTGGTTATTATAATCTTGTATTAAACTATCTAAATTCATTATCACTCGGTTTAACGTAAAAATCCTGCTGCCACACCACCATCTACATTGATAGCATTTCCTGTTGATTTGCTCAACAATCCACCCACCAAGGCAAAACATGCGTTGGCAATATCCACAGGCAGGATACTTTCATTCAAGAGGGTTCTTTTTGCATAATAAGCAGGTAATTCTGCAACGGTGATACCATAGGCCTTTGCTCGACCCTCAGCCCAACCGCCAGCCCAAATATTGGAATCGGCAATAACCGCATCTGGATTAACCATGTTTACGCGAATTTGATCAGGACCTAATTCAGCAGCTAATAATCTTGACATGTGCGCCTGGGCACCTTTTGCAGAGCCATATCCAACATTATTTGGTCCGGCTACCACTGCATTTTTTGACACAATATTCACAATATCACCTCCCATTGCCTGTTTACGCATCACACGCACAGCAGCTTGAGAAACCAAATATTGTCCCTTCACTAAAATATCATATAACTTATTCCAATCTGATTCAGTATGATCCAAAATTGGTTTTGAAATAGAAATTCCGGCATTATTAACTACCAAATCCACTCCGCCAAAAGCTAAAGCAGCAATATTCATGGCACTTTCAATCGTTGAAGCATCTGTTACATCTGCTACAGCGGCTGCAACATTATCTTTTCCAAATAATTTAACAAATTCAGCTTTGGCTTCTTCTAATCGCTCCGCATTATTATCATTTAAAACAACACAAGCCCCCTCTTCTGCAAACTTCTTAGCAATTGCTTTACCAATACCACCACCTGAGCCTGTTACAAATGCCACTCGACCAGACAAAGCCTTAGGCTTAGGCATTCTTTGCAATTTTGCTTCTTCTAACAACCAGTATTCAATATCAAAAGCTTCCTGTTTTGGCAAAGAAGTATAAGAAGAGATTGCCTCCGCCCCTCTCATCACATTCATAGCATTGATATAAAACTCAGCCGCTACACGTGCCGTTTGTTTGTCTTTTGCAAAGGTAAACATACCAACGCCAGGGTATAAAATTACCACAGGGTTCGGATCACGCATTGCAGGGCTATTGTTGTGTTTGCAATTATTGTAATAATCGGCATACATCGCACGATATCCTTCAAACAAAGGCAACAAGCGAGCTTTTACAGCCTCGGCATCCGACAAATCATCTCCTGCTCCAAAATTCAAAACCAAAGGAGAAATTTTAGTACGCAAGAAATGATCTGGACAAGAAGTTCCTAAAGGAGCTAAAACCTCCAAATCATTTGAATTTACAAATTGTAAAACGCGCTCGTCGTCGGTAAAATGTCCAATCATTGATTGATAAGAAGAACATAAACCTCGTAATACAGGTGCTAATGCTTGCGCCTGGGCAGTACGTTGATCTGCAGGTAAACTTTGGATTTTTGCACCACCAAAAATAGGACGTTTCTTTCCTTCGTTTTGGGCAATGTATTCTGCGCATGCTTCAATAACTTCTAAGGTATTGATGTAGCAATCATAAGCATTGTCTGCCCAAGTGAACAACCCGTGCGAACCTAACATGATACCACGTAATTGGATTCCTTTAGCGGCAGCATTTTCCAAACAAGTACGCAATTGAAGTCCAAGGTCGAAACCCGGACGTTGCCAAGGCACCCAACCGATTTTACCTCCAAATAATTCTTCTGTAATTTTTTCACCATCTTTTGCAGCAGCAATGGCAATTGCAGCATCTGGATGTAGGTGATCGATATGTTTAAATGGCAAAAATCCATGTAATGGCGTATCGATAGACGGTGCCTTTGAACTCAAATCAAAAATACAATGATTGAATAATTCAACCATTTGATCTTCCATATGAATTCCTTTATAAACTTTTTCAAGATTGCGCAAACGATCTGTATAAAGTGCAGCGCAACCCGATAATTTCAATGTACCTATATCACCACCTGAACCTTTGATCCACATCACTTCTGTTTCCTCTCCTGTTAAAGGATCATTATCTGTAATTTTAACAGAAGTATTTCCTCCCCCATAATTAGTAATTCGTAGATCGGCTCCTAAAATGTTAGAACGATAAATAAATAATTCAACTTCACTTAATCCAGCGGCTTTTTGATCGTCCCACAAATACGAAACGTGGTTATATTTTTTTGACATAATTATTATTTTTTCACAAAAGTAACACACAAGAAAAAATTACCATCCTTATATCCCATAAGGTTAGTTTATTTTTTCTCAAAATAATCTACAACAAGGTGGCTTAATGCTTTCACACCCACTTGAAATTCACTTTCTTCTAAATAAAAATCAGGTGTATGATGCGCCGCAACCTCATTTACTGATTTTTTATCAGCTGGTCTGGCACCTAAGAAAAAGAAAAATCCTGGTACTTTTTGTTGAAAAAAGGAAAAATCTTCAGCTCCTGTATGTGCAGGAATTTGACGTACCCTTTCTTTCCCATTAATTGCTTGTAGCGTTGGTAACATTTTTTCGACCAATGCCACATTATTAAAAGTTACAGGATACCCTGTACCAATTGTTACATCTGCCTTTGCTCCTGCTGATTCAGCAATATTTGTAGCAATTTCCTTGATTCTTTTGTGAACTAATTCGCGCTGTTCCACACCAAAGGTTCTAATGGTCCCAATCATTTTCACACTTTCTGGAATAATATTTTGACGAATCCCACCATGGATTGCTCCTACGGTCACAATTGCAGGATCCTCCGTAATATTTACATTTCTAGAAACAATAGTCTGTAATCCTGTTATAATTTGAGAAGAGGTAACGATTGGATCTACTCCTAACCATGGATTTGCCCCATGTGCTTGTTTTCCTTTTACTACAATATCTAATTGGTCAACTGCTGCCATAGTAGCCCCTGGCTTGTATTCCAACACTCCATTTTCTGAACCAGCAGAAATATGTAATCCAAAAATGGCTTCAACTTTGGGGTTTTCCAAAACACCTTCTTTAACCATTAACTCAGCGCCCGACAAAATTGATTCTCCATTTGCATTATAAACACCTTCTTCTGAGGGTTGAAAAATAAATTTCACTGTTCCAGCCAAATTAGCTTTTTCTGAAGCTAAAATTTCAGCCACAGCCATCAAAATAGCCATATGACTATCATGACCACAGGCATGCATTACCCCTGTTTTTTGACCATTATAATATGTTACAACCTGGGATTTAAAAGGAATATTTACTCGTTCTGTTACAGGTAAGCCATCCATATCTGCTCGTAAAGCAACTACAGGACCAGGTTTTCCTCCTTTTAAAACACCTACAACTCCTGTATAGGCTACTTTTTCTTGGACTTCAATCCCTAAAGATTTCAAATGTTTAGCTACAATTTCTGCAGTTCTAAACTCTTGATTCCCAAGTTCAGGATGTTCATGAAAATCTCGCCTCCATGCGATGACTTTTGATTTCAAAGCATCTGCTTTTTGAGATAAGGAGGGTTTTAATTTTGATTGGGCAAAACTGCTTGTTGCAACTGCCAATAATGCAATAATGAAGTGTTTTTTCATATTTATTTAAATTCAACCACCCCCTTCCCCCTCCTTCAGAAGGAGGGGGTGGCGCGAAGCGCCGGGGGCGGTATTAAAATCCCCACTTTTTCATGATTTCCAAATCTTCTTTCATAGAATCAATAGGAGCCTTGCCTTGATACGACTCTTGCTCAATGATTAAGTGTTTTGTACCTCCTTTAGTAAGTCCTAGGGTCACCATTTTCTTCACATCAATGATGCCTTTTCCAAGGATTGTACTTTCATATTTTTCATGTCCAGCGCTAGAAAGAATTTCATCCTTCACGTGCATAGAAACAAAACGATTTGGGTATTTATTTAAAATTTCTTCAGGAACCCCACCGCCATTGATCATATTACCAATGTCTAATTGTTGTGCAACTAAACTTGGATCTGTATTATCTAGCATTAAATCAAACAAAGTAACTCCATCTAATTTTTGTGAAAACTCAAAATCGTGATTATGATAACCAAATCGCATACCAGATTTTTTACACAACTCTCCAGATTTGTTAAAAATATCCATATAACGCTTTACATCAGAAGTTGTTGAGCGTAAGGAGGAATCTAAAGATGGGCTAATAACTATTTCTTGACCCAATACTGCTGCATCTTCAACTGTAAATTTCCAAAGATCTGTAAAATCTTTCTTGCCTTCATCCCAATGCTGTTTTCCCATTACGGTATGTCCAGAAGGCATTTTTAAGCCTAAGTCTTCTAATCTTTTGCGGAATTCTAGTGCCGACCAGCCGTAGAATTTACGGTTCACATAATTTGCGTGTTCAACATGTTTGTAACCCATTTGTGCAATTTGAGTTAAAGTACCCATTGGGTCTTTTTTCATGTCTTCACGAACCGAATATAGTTGGACTCCAATTAAATGTTTAGATTTTTTACCTGCCAAATTGGCTAATGCAGAACTTCCCATAGCACTTGCTCCTAAAAACAAAGCACTCTTCTGAAGAAAGTCTCTTCTTGTTGATTTCATATTTAAATAGATTTTGTAAGAATCAAATTTATTAACTTCGTAAAACTATTCCAACGCAAATTGAATATTTTGAAAAATTGGTCAGCATATACCCTCACAGACTTACCTACTATTGCCAAAGAAATTGTAGACTTAAGTCCGAAATTGCCTACTATTTGGCTTTTTAGTGGACAAATGGGTGCCGGTAAAACAACACTCATCAAAGAAATATGTAAAGAATTTAAAGTAAAAGAAACGGTCCAAAGTCCAACATTTTCTTTAGTCAATGAATACAGCACTGAAAATGGGCAATCTATTTATCATTTTGATTTATACAGATTAAAAAATGTGCAAGAAGCACTTGCCATTGGAATTGAAGATTATTTAGATTCAGGAAATATTTGCTTAATAGAGTGGCCAGAACAAGCGGAGGAACTTTGGGAGGGAGAATTTGCAACATTTCAGCTAAATTTAGGTGAGAATGAAACAAGAAATATGAAATTGAATTTGTAATTTAAATAGTATGGAATCTTTTCACGAAATGTTATCAGCCCAAGGAATCATGCCGATGGAGGCCATGGCTTGGACCAAAGAAAATGCAAAAAGTGTTTTCATAGGTATGCCCAAAGAAATTTCTAACAATGAAAATAGGGTTCCATTGAGTCCAACTGCCGTTCATTTATTAATCGCAAATGGTCATCAAATAGTCATTGAAGAAGGGGCGGGTGAAAGAGCTGGTTTTTCTGATTCGGATTATCTGTTGGCAGGAGCGAAAGTTTCAACTGATTTAAGTGAAATTTGGCAAAGTCCTTTACTTCTAAAATTAACTCCACCTACACTATCTGAAATTGGTTTCATGAAAAAAGGGGCAAGTATCATTTCATGTGCAGCTACTTTTTTATTAAATGAGGACATTATAGATGCTATGAACCAAAAGAAAATTTTGGCCATTGGCATGGAATATGTTGAGGACAACGGAGGTGGCTTCCCATTTGTTCGAATCATGGCAGAAATAGCTGGACAAATGATTTTACCCATTGCCCATCAAATCTTAAGTAATCAAGAAAAAGGCAATATTTTGTTGGGAAATGTTACGGGAGTCACCCCTATTTCTATGGTATTATTAGGTTCGGGACATGTAGTTGAACAAATCGCCAAATCGGCCTACCATGCTGGAATCCAATTAATGGTTTTTGACAAAGATATCTACAAGCTTCAGCGACTCAAACAAACGCTTGGGCTACCCTTAGTAACTCAGGTAATTGATTCTGAAAATCTACCATCGGCACTTCAAAATGCACAAATTATTGTAGGGGCTTTACGGTCTGACAATGGGATTACACCTTGTTTGGTTACAGAAGAAATGGTCAGCAAATTAAAACCAGGCACCTTAATCATGGATGTTTGCATCGACCAAGGAGGCTGTTTTGAAACCTCTGAATTGACAACTATTAGTCACCCAGTATTCAGAAAACATGGAGTAATTCACTATTGTGTCCCCAATATCCCTTCCAAAGTAGGCAAAACTTCTTCCTTGGCCATTAGCAATTTGATCAGCAGTTTTATTTTAAAATCTGGCAAAACTGGTGGTGTTGAAGAAATGTTGTGGCAAGGGAAATCATTTATGAAAGGTGTATATTTGTACAAAGGATTTGTGACCCACCCCATTGTTGCCAAAAAATTCAACAAACCCATAAAAGACATTTCCTTATTGTTATTAAGCAAAGGTTAGTATGATTGAAGATTACCAAGCGTTATCTAACGCACCCAATTCGCCCGATTTAAATGGAAAATATTTAGGCATTATCTCCTCAGATTTTGCCAATGTATCGCATGTGTTAAAAGATGCAGCGTATCAAATCAAACAAAGAGGATTTTCAGATTTCCCCATCTTTGTGGTCTCCCAAAGACCTGTAGAAATTGGACAAAAGCTGATTGGGCTTGCCGAAATCGCTGCCAATCGCTGGGCCTACAACGCTTCCTTTTTAGAAGAATTTTTACAAAGAGAATTAATCTCAGAAGAAAATAAAGAGGTTTTCACCACAAATTACAAAGATATTGATGAGTATTGTTGTCTATTTGTAATTGACGGACAGTTTACCAATTTTGTGTTTATTCCGTATCCGGAGGAGTAAATTGAAAGTTAAGTCAGGCCTTGATATAACCTGACTTAATTCAATCAAAAACTTTATTTTAAATAATAATGGATACCTACACCCATATTTATCCCTGTGTAACCTACCCCATCAACAACAGACATTTTTCCAAGTCCAATTTCTGCCGATAGTCCTAAAACATCGGCAGCAATATATTCAACACCTCCACCTACACCAAAGGAACCAAAACTATTTGATTTTGAACCTAAAGCTGAGGAAATTACAGAACTATAGGTGACTAATCCAACAGCGCCATAAACATAAGGGTCTAAATTATTTTTGGATTCAAATCGATAGATATATCTACCTCCAAAATAGTTTATACCAAAAGCCCCTGAAGAAAATGGAGCAATTGTGGCCTGTACCACCGAAGTTTTATTAAGTGCATATTTTGCACTTAAACCAAAAACAGGAAGAGATGATTGAAAACCAATTCCGAAAGTATTTCTTTTGGTTTGTGCAATAGTAGCAAAAGAACAGATTGTCAATAAAAATACGAGTGCAGAATGTACAAATGTTTTTTTTCATTAGTGATTAATAAAATGATAAATAATTTAACAGATGCAATTTACGAGCATCTGATAAAATAAAAGTTGTGATTTTGCAACTTTTCACTTTTCACTCCCTACTTTCCACTTAATGGGTGAAAATCTCTAATAATTTGACCTAAATATTCTCTATCCAGATGCGTATAGATTTCAGTAGTTAAAATAGATTCGTGTCCTAACATTTCTTGCACGGCACGGAGATCTGCGCCTCCTTCAATGAGGTGGGTAGCAAAGGAATGTCGAAAGGTATGTGGACTAATACTTTTGTGAATACCTGCTTTTTCTGCTAGGTCTTTGATGATGTAAAAAACCATTACTCGACTCAATTGTCCGCCTCTCCTATTCACAAACAACATATTTAAGGCCTCTTTTTTGACGGGCACTTTTGATCGAACTGATTCTTTGTACAAATTCAGGTAATAAAAAGCATCATCACCAACAGGTACTAAACGCTCTTTATCGCCCTTTCCTTTCACTTTTATGCAAGAAATATCTTCAAAAATATCCGACAAACGCACATTCACCAACTCTGAAACACGCATTCCTGCACCATATAATAATTCTAGAATCGCTCGATTTCGAACCCCTTCTGCCTTAGACATATCATTTTGATCCAACAACAAACAGATTTCTTCAAAAGATAGGGTATCGGGCAATTTTCTGACTTTTTGTGGCGTTTTTAGGTGAAAAGTTGGGTCTTTTTTGATTTTATCATCAAAAACTAAAAATTGAAAAAAACTTCGGAGGGCCGACAAATACCTAGATTGCGTGCTTGCCTCAATTCCCAAATCCATCAATTCTTTGAAATAGGCCAAAATGTGAGTTTCTTCCAATTCTTCTAAGGGAATTTGAGAAAAAATGGATTGAGAAAAAAAATGAGCAAACTTCTCCACGTCGCGCTTATAGGCGGCATGTGAATGGGGCGACATACCCCGTTCAAGCTTTAAAAAATCACCAAAAGATTGGATTTCTTGCTCCCACATAAATAAAAATCGAAAACAAAGCTGTAAATTTAACAGAATATACCAAGGGTTTTCTCTTTTTTAAAAAATTTAGAATATGGCTAAGAAACAAATTATTATCATCAATGGTCCAAATTTGAATCTTTTAGGTACCCGTGAACCAGAAATTTACGGCAACCAAAGCTTTATTCAATATTTTGAGGAATTAAAATCAACCTATTCCAATCAATTTGAATTGGTATATTTTCAGTCAAATCATGAAGGAGCATTGATTGATAAAATTCATGAAATGGGCTTTTCAGCTGATGGAATTATTTTAAATGCCGGTGGTTTAACCCATACATCTGTGGCATTGGGGGATGCAATTGGAGCAGTAAAAACTCCTGTAATTGAGGTTCATATCTCGAATGTGCATGCTCGTGAAGAATTTAGACACCACAGTTTTTTGAGTGCAAAATGTAAAGGTGTAATTGTTGGTCTTGGTTTAAAAGGATACGAATTAGCATTACAATCTTTCGTGTAATATGTTGTCGTTTTACCCGGGACCGTCTAAAGTTCATCCGATAGGTCTTGAATTTATTCAGGAGGCTTACCGGAATGGCATTGTGAGCGTGAATCATCGTAGTAAAACCTTTGAAAATCTTTATCAAAATACCGAAGCTGTTCTCAAAGAAAAGTGGAATATTCCCTCAGATTACCACATATATTTTGTTTCCTCTGCAACTGAGGCTTGGGAAATTGTTTCACATTCATTGGTTTTGGAGCAGTCTGCACATTTTTTCAATGGGGCTTTTGGAGAAAAATGGGCATTTTATAATGACTTTTGGAATCCCAATTCCATTAAAATTCCCTTTTCAGAACAAGTTCACTTGTCAGAATTCATCCAAAATTCAGATATAGATTTTTCCAATTCAGATACTATTTGTTTGGTTCAAAGTGAAACTTCCAATGGAACTGGGCAAACAATTCGAAGAAAAGATTTTTCAAAATCCTCGAATGCAATTATTGCCGTGGATGCAACTTCCAGCATGGGAGGAATTGAATTGCCCTGGATAGAGGCGGATGTATGGTTTGCTTCTGTTCAAAAATGTATGGGATTACCCGCAGGAATGGGAATTCTAATTTGTTCCCCCATGGCCTTGGAAAGAGCACATAAAAAAGGCAGAAAAAATAAATACAACGATTTGTTGTTTATGGAGGAAAATAGACAAAAGCATCAAACCCACCTCACTCCCAATGTTTTAAGCATTTATTTGCTCAATCAAATGACGCATTATCTACCTAACATCAAAAATACAGAAATAGAAACACTTGCAAAATCACAAGTATTTGAAGATTTTTTAAATAATTTTGATAATAAATCTTGCGATTTTCTAATAAAGGAGCCTCTTTTACGCTTACCTACTGTTTTAACATTTTCCGGAAATGAAACTTGGATAAAAGAATTACACAAGGCTTCAGAAAAAGAGGGAATTACCCTGGGAAAAGGATATGGAAAATTCAAAAATAACACCTTCCGAATAGCCAATTTCCCAAGTCACACACAAGAAGATTTTCATCAATTAATACAATTTTTTACCCACTATGGAATTTAAATTTAACCTCAAAGAAATTCTCTCAGCCTCCTTGATTTTATTTTCTGTGATAGATATTTTAGGTTCAATACCCATTATCATTGACCTTCGGAAAAAGAATGGAAATATTCATGCGGAGCAGGCGACTATGGTTTCTGGATTAATCATGATTGGCTTTTTCTTTGCCGGAAAATTTATCTTAAAACTTTTGGGAGTTGATATCAATTCCTTTGCTTTGGCGGGTGCTTTGGTTTTATTTTTAATCGGTTTAGAGATGACCTTGGGTAGAAATATTTTCAAAGAAGAACACATTGATACGGGCTCACACTCCATTGTCCCCTTAGCCTTCCCCATTATTGCGGGAGCAGGAACGATGACGACTTTGGTGTCCTTAAAATCGCAATTTGAGGAGGAAAACATCATTATTGGAATCTTCATTAACTTATTTTTCATCTATATCGTTTTAAAATCAAGTTCCTGGATAGAGAAAAAATTGGGTGATGCAGGCACGCAAATAATCCGAAAAGTTTTTGGAGTAATACTAATTGCTATTGCCATTAAAATTTTCAAAACAAGGATATAAATGGCTAAAAAAGCAAAATTTTATGCCATTTGGAAGGGACATGAAACCGGAGTTTTTTCCACTTGGGAAGAAACCCAAAAGCACATTGCCGGATATCCCGGAGCCCAATATAAATCATTTGATTCCCAAAGTGAGGCAGAAGACGCTTTGAAAAAAAACTACTGGACATTTACCAGTTCTGGTCAAAAAAAGACTACTTCTACAGCAAATGTTGGTAAACCGATTACCCCCTCGCTTTCAGTTGATGCGGCATGTTCTGGGAATCCAGGAGTGTTGGAATATCAAGGAGTGGACACGGCAACCAAGCAAGTAGTTTTTAAACAAGGACCTTTTCCTCAAGGAACCGTCAATTTAGGGGAATTTTTGGCATTGGTCCATGGAATTGCCTATTTAAAACAACATAATTTACCCTACCCCATATATTCGGATTCCATTACGGCCATTGCTTGGGTGCGCGATAAAGTGGTTAAATCGAAATTAGAACCCAACGATACCAATGCGGAGCTTTTTGAACGAGTAGATCGAGCTTTGGAATGGTTAAAAAATAACCGGATAACTACTAAAATTTTGAAGTGGGAAACAGAACATTGGGGAGAAAATCCAGCCGATTATGGCAGAAAGTAGATCAACTTTTCACTTCAAAGGCTTTTCTTTGGAACATGGTGATCCTGGACTTAAAATCGGAACAGAAGCCTGTATTTTTGGAGCTTATTTAGCCAAATGGGCACATGGCAATATGCTGGAAATTGGTACTGGCTCTGGAGTTTTAGCAGCCATGGTTGCACAGTTTCACTCACAGGAAACCATTGATACAGTAGAAATTTTTCCTGAGGTAGCTCAACTTGCCAGAAAAAATTTCGAAGAACTACCTTTTAAGCAAAATATATACTTAATAGAAGGGGACATTAAAGATTATAAAACTGAAACTAAATACGATTTTATTTTTTCAAACCCACCCTTCTTTATTAATCATCTTAGCAACAGCTCAAAAAGTAAACAGACGGCAATGCATAGTGATGAATTGAGTCCGGAGCAGCTGTTGGAAGCTATTTTCATGCATTCAAAACCCGATTTTGACTTTGCCGTATTATATCCACCAGATGTAATGGATGAGGTTGTAAAATCAACCAGTTGCAACCCTTGTGGTTGCAATCAATTTGGTTGCAATCATAGCGATTACCAAAAAATATCTTGTAAAGAACGAATTGAAATAATTCCAAATGAAAATGGAAAGGTACTACGTGAGATAGCACTTTTTTCAACAGAACAATCAGAAACAAAGCATTCCAAACTTGTTATAAAAAATACTTTTAATGAATACACTCCTGAATTTATTGAACTTTTGCAGCCCTATTACATAATTTTCCCGTAAACCCATTTTTTTTGTATTTTTGTTTTTCCCATACCGAAAACTATGCAAATATCCATTGTAGTACCTCTTTACAACGAGGCTGAATCTTTGCCAGAACTTTGTTCATGGATAGATACGGTGATGAAAACAAATTCATTTTCCTACGAAATGATTTTTGTAAACGATGGCAGTAAGGATAATTCTTGGGAAGTTTTACAAGAATTAAAAAATAAATACAGTTTCATAAAAGCAATTTCTTTTGCAAGAAATTATGGTAAGTCGGCAGCCTTGCACGAAGGCTTTCAAAAGGCAGAGGGCGATGTGGTTATTACAATGGATGCAGATTTGCAAGATTCTCCAGATGAAATTCCTGAATTATATCGAATGATTACCGAAGATAATTATGATTTAGTTTCAGGATGGAAGCAAAAACGATTTGATCCTATTTCAAAAACAATCCCTACTAAATTATATAATGCAGCTACAAGAGCATTATCAGGAGTTTATTTGCATGATTTCAATTGTGGTTTAAAAGCTTATAAAAAGGAAGTAGTTAAAACGATTCGTTTATATGGTGAAATGCACCGCTACATACCCGTTCAAGCAAAATGGAATGGATTTTCTAAAATTGGAGAAAAGGTAGTTCAGCACCAATCCCGCAAATATGGAGTTACAAAATTTGGTTTAGAACGCTTTTTATATGGGTTTCTAGACTTATTATCTATCACTTTTGTACAAACCTTTGGAAAAAGACCCATGCATCTTTTTGGTGGTTTAGGTATCTTATCATTTTTCAGTGGTACAATAATCACATTGTGGTTGATTGGAGAGAAGTTGTATAACATTGCTAATCAATTAAAATACAGAAATGTAACTGACAATCCTTTGTTTTATTTAGCCTTAGTAGCAATAATATTAGGAGTTCAATTATTTTTGGCCGGATTTTTAGGTGAATTGATGGTTACCAATTCCGACAAAACTACACAATATCAAATCAAGGAAGAAATAGCCTAAGTATGAGTACAAAAGACCTGAGCTGGTTGAGTCGATCAGAATTATTGATTGGCCCACAGGGTATCGAAAAATTACAAAATGCACATGTTTTAGTAGTGGGATTAGGAGGAGTTGGCTCCTTTGCGGCTGAATTTATTGCCCGTGCAGGAGTTGGTAAAATGACCATTGTAGATGGTGATGTGGTGGACCCAACCAACCGAAACAGACAATTGGTAGCCTTACAGACTAATCATGGAGAACCAAAGGCTAAAATAATGGCTGAACGTCTGAAAGCCATTAATCCAGATTTGGAATTAACTAGCCACGAGACATTTTTAAGTCCAGAAGCCGCCAAAGAGATCCTAGAAAACAAAAAATTCGATTATATAATGGATTGTATAGATTCGGTAACTCCGAAACTTACCCTACTCAAAACGGCTTATGATTTGAAACTAAAAATTGTTAGTTCAATGGGTGCAGGTGGCAAATTGGATCCAACAAAAATTCGAGTAGCAGAGTTATTTGACACGCATGAATGCTATTTAGCGTTTATGGTTCGTAAAAGATTACGTAAAATGCAAGTTGGAAAAGGGATAAAAGCTGTTTTTTCGTTGGAAAAAGTAAAAGATGAATCTTTAATTTTAACCGACGGTTCAAATTTCAAGAAATCGGCTTACGGAACTATATCCTATTTACCTGCAGCTTTTGGAGGAGTCTGTGCCTCTGTAGTCATTCGAGATTTATTAAATGAACCCATCCAAAAGGAAAAAAGACCCAAAGCATTTGATAAAATGGACAAACGCAACAAAAAATCATGATCAAGATAGGAGTTATCAATATTTCTGACCGAGCAAGTGCTGGAATATATGAAGATATACCAGGAAAGGCGGTAGTTGAGTTATTGAACGAATATATTCAATCGAGCTTTGAGGTTTCTTATGCAGTTATTCCAGACGAGCAAGAACAAATTGAGGATTGCTTGTGCAAAATGATTGATTTGGAAAATTGTTGTTTGGTGGTAACAACAGGTGGTACGGGCCCATCACCCAGAGATATTACTCCAGAGGCAACAGAGGCTGTTTGTTCCAAAATGATGCCTGGATTTGGAGAGCTCATGCGTTCTGTTAGTTTGCAATATGTGCCAACGGCCATTTTAAGTCGACAAACCGCTGGAATTCGCGGAAAGGGCTTGATCGTTAATTTACCGGGCAAACCCAAGGCAATTCGCCAATGCTTAGAAGCGGTTTTTCCAGCCATTCCCTATTGTATTGATTTAATTGGTGGTCCGTTTATTGAATGTAAAGAGGAGAATATGAAAGTCTTCAGACCAAAAGTGTAATAATTCAAAAAAATAAGTAAATTGTCATATAAATTTAACTAATCACTGAAATCATGACAAATACAGAAATTACCGCTGCTGCAAGAAATCAATTAGAAGGCAAATGGCTTTATGCTATTATTGCATTTTTCCTTATTTCAATTATCCCTTCTCTACTTATTTCCAACTCGCCAATTAAAATACCAATTGAAATAAACACTTCAAATTGGCAGGAACATCTTTCAGAAAAGGTTCAATTCAATTATAGCTTTTTCATTTCACTCGTTTTAAGTGGGGCATTTGCTTTTGGAGGTGCACTGTTTAGTTTAGCGGTTATAAGAAATAACATCGCAACAATTGAACTCATTTTCGAAGGTTTCAAAGACTTAAATAGATATTTTGTTTTGCTTGCCACTTTCCTAATTACAACTATTTTCACCTGGTTATGGATGTTGCTTCTAATCGTTCCAGGTATTATAGCAGCTTTATCATATTCAATGAGTTATTTTATCCTTATTGATAATCCGAGCTTAGGTTCTCTAGAAGCAATTGAAAGAAGTAAACAGCTAATGCATGGACACAAATGGCAATTATTTAAACTTTATTTACGATTTGTAGGCTTAGGTTTTCTTTGCATTTTTACCCTGGGAATTGGATTTTTATGGTTAATACCCTATGCAAATATTTGTTTGGCTCAATTTTATCAACAACTTGTTGAAAAATCAGAAATCACTGACAACTAGTATTTTATCAGTATAATTATTAAATAAAACGGTATATTGCAGGGGGTAAGGGGCATGCATTTCCCCAACAAATAAAGAAACAAAATTCCTAACAGCTAACTGATAAAATTTAGAATTTCTTTCAAATATTCCCATTAAAATAATTTTGACCCCGCTGGGGTCAAAATACTATTCTGATTAATTCAAACTAGAGATTTGCAATCCCTCCAGGATTATTTTTCAATCATACATCTTACATAATACATCACCCCTCTTCCCTCATCAGCACTGCATATAACTTCCTCGTTACCTCTCCAATTTCAAACATGATTTCATCAATTTGCAAAATCGGGACTACACGCTTGGTGCTACCAGTAGTAAAAACTTCATCGGAATCTTTGAATTCTTGTAGAGATACATCTCGAATTTCCAATGGCAAATGATTTTTTTGACAAATTTCAATAATTTTCTTCCGAGTTATTCCTTCTAGAATTCCTGATTTAGGAGTGATAATTATTCCATTTTTAACCAAAAACAAATTACTTCTAGAACATTCGGTAACTCCATCTTCGGTAGTAAAATAAATATACTCATCAAATCCTTCTGATTTTATTTTGGTCCAATTTCGTAAGGCAAAAGCATAATTTAAGCTTTTAATATCGGCCATTTCACGCTGAAATTCAAATGATTTCAATTTCATTCCCTTTTCAAAATCCGTAAATTGAAAAGGATTTGGAATTACAAACAATTGTGAGCCTGAAGTTGGCTCAAAGCCACCTAGACTATCACCTGCCGACAATACCATTTTTACACCTAAACATTCGTCTTTCGACATAGCAGCCAACTCCAGAATTATATTTGCTAAATCATTTTTTTGGTAGGTATGATGAATCCCCATTTTTTGGGCAGATGATAAAAATCGATCCAAATGATCATTCATGAAAACAGGGCGACCATTCATGATTCTGAAAAAATCAAATATCCCATAGCCGCGCAAAAATCCAACATCAAAAATACTAACATGTACTTCACTCGCTTTTTTCCAGGAATTATTATGATAAATTGGATAATCCATATTTTTTTAATTTTTCTACTAAATCAATTACTTGTTTGGCCTCTTCAACATCATGTACACGCAAAATATCAGCCCCTAAAAGAAGGGCGATGCTGTTCATGGCTGTAGTGGCATTCAGGGCTTCCTCTGAAGAAATATTCAAAAATTTACACAACATGGTTTTTCTTGAAATCCCTACCATTAATGGAGCACCTAATTCCTTAAACTGAGGTAATTGTGCCATGATCTTGTAATTATCATCCAGGCTTTTAGAAAAGCCGAAACCAGGATCAATTATTAAATTGGTGAAAGATTTAGAACGTAAAAATTGTACTTTTTTTGCCAAATCTGTCCAAACATCCTCTACAACATTTAAATAATTTGGCAAAGAATGTACTTCATTGTATTTTCCTCTGCTATGGCTTAAAATATAGGGTATTTGATTGTTTGAAACCCATTCTAAAATCCCTTCGTCCATATTTCCTGCTCCAATATCGTTGAAAATATGAGCACCCGCCAAAAATGCTTGTTGAGCCACTTCGAGTCGGTAGGTATCAATTGAAATCCAGATCTCAGGAAAATTCTTGACCAAAAGCTTAATAACAGGAATGACTCGGGCAATTTCCTCTTCCATGGTAACAGGGTCAGCATTTGGTCGAGTTGAATGTCCTCCAACATCCAAAATCATTGCACCGGCATGAACCATTTTTTCTGCTTTTTCTACAACAGCCTGTAGAGAATTCACACGACTATCCTCAAAAAATGAATCGGGTGTACAGTTCAAAATTCCCATCAAAGCAGGCTTATTAAAACTCAACACACGACCCAGAAATTGAATGCTATGAAATGTTGGAAAAAGAGGATTCAATACAAGGAAATTTAGGATAATTAAACTATTTTTGCTGTTCGAAAAAGCAAGCACGTGATAAACTAACCTTTTACCTATGAATAGGGACAACAAGCCTTCCCAAACAGAAATCGAATATCGCCAAGTTATTGCACACTGCAAAGCATTATTTGATAAAAAAAATAAGGATTATGGTACATCTTGGAGAATCTTACGACTATCAAGCTTGACAGACCAAATCTTCATCAAGGCACAAAGAATCCGAAGTATTCAGGAAAAAGGAACTCAAAAAATTGAAGACGGGATCGAAGGGGAATTCATCGGCATCATCAATTATTGTATCATCGCTTTGATTCAAAAATCGCTTGAAAACTCAGAACAAACAGAATTTTCGAACGAAGAACTTTCAAATCTTTACGATTACCAGGTTAACCAAACGCTTAATTTGTTGCTTAATAAAAACCATGATTATGGCGAAGCTTGGAGAGATATGCGTGTAAGCAGTATGACGGATCTAATCCTCATGAAAATCTTCCGAACCAAACAAATAGAGGATAATCAAGGAGTAACTATTGTTTCAGAAGGCGTTGAAGCAAACTATCAAGACATGCTCAATTATGCCGTTTTTTGCTTGATACAATTAAAAAATTTACAATCCAATAATCAACAATAGCATGAAAATCTATAGAAGGATTGCCTCATTCCTGGTAATTGCGCTATTTCTATTTTCTGGATTCATCAAATTGAATGACCCTATTGGGACCGAAATTAAATTGGAAGAATACTTTGATGTATTTTCAAAGGATTTCAGGTTCATGTCGGGATTTTGGGAAGCTCTAATCCCCTATTCCTTAATTTTTTCCATTGGATTAAGCGCTCTAGAAGTCATTTTGGGAGTTGCACTTTGGGCAAAATATAAAACAAAAAAGGTATTATGGATTCTTATCGCGTTAATTACTTTTTTTAGTTTTTTGACTTTTTATTCAGCCTATTTCAACAAAGTAACTGATTGCGGTTGTTTCGGAGAGGCCATCAAATTAACCCCATGGACCTCCTTTTCAAAAGATATCTTTTTATTCCTTTTATTGGTTTCTCTTTTATTCACAGATTTGCCAAAAATCAATAAACTATCCTTCAAAACTGTAGTATTTACCGCAATATTAAGTATTTCATTTGGCGTTTACAGTTATTTTTATCTACCTATTTGGGATAGTCTTCCTTATGCAGTTGGACAAAATATTACCAAAAATATGGAGCAGAGAGAGCCCCTCAAATTTCAATATACTTATAAAATCAAAGGTAAAGTAGAGGTTTTAAACGAAATGCCGATGGATACAACTGCAGAATACATCAGTATGATTGCAGTGAATGAGAAAGAAGCCCGACCCTTGATAACTGATTACAAAATTTGGGTAGATAATGATACAACGGACTACACGAAAGAAAGTTTTAAAGGCAATCGATTATTGGTTATAATGCCAAATGTAAATCATGCTTACCTTAATGCTTTAGAAGAAATTTCTATAATTGCTAAAGAATTGGAACAAAAAGGACTACCAACTTGGTTAGTATCAGCAGCAAGCAATGAAGAGATTACAAATTTAAGACATCAATATCAATTAAGTTTCCCTGCCCTAAGTGCAGACACCAAAATTTTAAAAACCATCATCCGCTCGAATCCAGGTTTGGTGTTGATTAGTAACGGAACTGTTAAAGGAAAATGGTCGGCATATAATTTGCCAAAAACGAATGAAATAGTAGAAAGTTTAACAAAAGTGCAAGAATGAAAAACATTTTTTTAGTGGGAATGCCCTCTTCTGGTAAAAGTACCTTAGGAAAAGAATTAGCAAGAAATTTAGGTTATTCTTTTACTGATATGGACAAGTTGATTGAAACGCGTGAACAAAAAACCATCAATGAAATTTTTTCTAGTAAGGGAGAAGATTATTTTAGAGAATTAGAGAAAAAGATACTACATACCATACAACCTAACCAATCTACTGTAATTGCAACAGGAGGTGGCGTACCTTGTTTTCACCAAAACATGGATTACATTAAAGAAAATGGCATTTCCATATTTTTAAATGTGGATATTGATGATTTAGCAAAAAGAATTTACAAGGCACAAACCAACAATAGACCGCTATTGAATATTGCAAATGAAACAGAAGAATCAATTATTGGAAACATCAAAAAATTATACGAAACTCGTCTACCCTTCTATAAGCAAGCAGACATTCAGGTGGATGGAGAAATCTCTGTAAATCAGTTGTTGTGGTTGTTGGAAGCTTATAATTAATTATTAGTTATGAATTATGAATTATGAATTAAGTGCTAAAAAATAATTCATAATTCATAATTCATAATTCATAATTCATAATTAAAAAAACACCCCTCCCGTCAAACTAATCTGAGAGTTAGTTATTTGTAATTGAGAGGATGCATAATTTGCTGTATTATCTAAACTATATGGAGTGAATGCATCTTTATATGTTCGATACAAATAGGCAATATCCCAGTAGAAATCATTGGATCGATATCCAAAACCGCCAGAAAACTGCCAAATATTTCTATCTATCGAATCATAAGATTTTTGATAACCTCCACCGAATTGAGCAATTCCAGCCCTTAAACTAAAATTACTAGCCACTCGATATTCAGCTCCGAACTTAACATTTAAGTCAGTTTGGAAATACTTAGAGGCAATGGAATTGTATTTATTTTTAAATTGTTGGTTAGCAGAATAGCTCAATTCCTGACTTCCTATTTTGATGTTCGAATAATCGACCATTTCTAAATCTAAGCTTATAAAACCTTTTCTTCCTAAAAAATAAGCCAATCCGCCACCAATTCGCATTGGAGTTGTCAATTGATAGGTAAATTCATTTGTTGCCAAACTTACTGGACTAACTTTTGTGATATTCACAGGACTTCCATTAGAATAGGAAGGTATCGAAATTGCGCGAGTAACCATTCCACCCGTCAATTGCTCATTTACCTGCTCATAATAGGTTGGAGTTTGGAAATTCAATGCTACACGAATGGAGGAATTTACTTTGTAAATCATACCCAAACTCACTGAAAGACCTTTCCCACTGGTTTCTAAATTCTCAGAATACGTAAATCCATCTACATATTTGGCTCCTACAAAAGTTTCTCTCCACGAATTAGATAAAGTAGAATTGATTCTTGTAAAATGAATCCCTCCACCGATGTAAAATTTTTGCTGATAAGAAGCACCATAAGAGATATCCCATTGAGATTGATAGCCGTTCATAGAAGCGTACCCTTCTTGTCGAGTCGGTAAACTTGCCTCAAAGCGATTAAAAGGTACGCCGCCAGACTTTGCATCTGGATTAATTAAATAGGATTGATAGGAAACAGCCTCTGGACTCAGGGCTGTATTTGAATTGGAATCGTATTGATCATCTAAACTTGTTCCTGTTTCTCCCTTTTTATTAGCTTGTTGAATGAAATAATCCAACATAGAACTTGCATTATTAATTCCAATGCTTGAAAATGATTGTTTGAACATTAATTGTTTGGAATATGCAAAACCAAAGGATCCCTTCCAGTCACCTTGGGCATTTTCTTCCCCTGTTAAAACAAGACCTAAACCGGTAAAATTCACATCATTATCGGTTGTAGAAGTTTGATTACCTATATAATTACTACCAATATCGGAAAACCCTAAACTACCCGAAATGCTCAATTCATTCCGATTGTAAAATCCTAATCCAGCTGGATTGCCACTGATAGATGTTATATCTGCGCCTAAAGCATTAAAACTGCCACCCATACCAAGCATACGAGCTGTACCAAATCCTGTGCTTGTGCTAAAGGTTTTTCCGACAAAAGGATAAGAAACTACCTGACTATTTCCAGTAAATGCAATAAATAGGCCTATCCCAAAGGCCATTATAAAAATAGATTTCATTAATTTAAAATTTATCGTGGTCCTCTACTACCTCCCCCGTTGAAGGATCCGCCTCCACCAGAAAAATTAGATCCTGAATTCCCAAAATTAGTAGAACGATTTTGTTGATAGAATTGATCTCTGCTTGAATTTTGAAAATCATTATTATTCGGCCGAGTATATTCTATATTATTGTTTCTACGAGGTTGCACTCGCTCCTGCGGATACGAATTATATTGCTGCTGATTTTGAATTTGTTGCTGCTGAGTTTGTACAGGATTAGTTCTTTGGTTGGAAAAATTACCATTGTATTGATTTCCTGAATTTCTTGAACCACCACCCATGTCGTTATTTCTGTTTCCTCCAAAATCTTCTCGAGGTCCCCGAATAACCCTTCTAACAGGTTCAGTACTTTGGTTAAATGAGTTATAATTATTGTAATAACCCGAACCATTGTAATAATAACCATTATAACCTCCTAAATATGAATAATAATTGTATGGGCTATAGAATGGAGAATTAAGCATGGAATAACTAGGCATATAATACCTGTAAAAAGGATCATAAAAGGAACTATAAAAAGGGTCATATCCATAGAAAGAATTATAGCCAAAGCTTGAATAAGGATAATAATTGGCATAGGCACCATAAAAATAATTATTTGACCACATAAAACTCAAACTTGGCCCCATTCTAAATGGAGAATAACCAAAATTTATATAAGGATTAGAATACCAATTATTCCACGGATTACTCGTAAACATTCCATTTCTGTAACCATCGGAATATCCTTGATCATACGTATTTGAATACACAGATCTTGAGTTTAAAAAATTTTGAGATTTGCTGGCTAAACCCTCCTCCTCTTCAATAACAATTTCTTCAGATGAATTATCTTGAGCATAATAATCAGATTGTTGCTTCTTTTTCTTTGAAGAACTTAATACTACCTGGGTATCGTATAAATCATCAGAAACATACGATTTTTGTTTCGCACTTGCATCAGGCGAAACCTGAACAGTAATACAGGATTGAATCCCAAAGATTCCAATCATTAACCAAAATAAAATGAGATAATTTTTCATAGTGGAAAGATTTAAATGAAAAAAAATAGGGTTTTAATGATATCTTTGTAAACAAAATTTACAAAGTCAAATCTAAGTATTATTAACGAAAAATTTGACATTTTAGTTCGTCAAAGCAAATAATTTTATGAGTAAATCACTGCCTTCAAGATCGGAAAACTATTCAGAATGGTATAATGAATTGGTAAAAAGAGCCGATTTAGCAGAAAATTCAGCCGTAAGAGGCTGTATGGTTATTAAACCTTATGGTTTTTCAATATGGGAAAAAATGCAAAGAGCATTGGATGACATGTTTAAAGAAACTAGTCATACAAATGCTTATTTCCCTTTATTTATCCCAAAATCTTACCTTTCAAAAGAGGCATCTCACGTTGAAGGGTTTGCAAAAGAGTGTGCAGTAGTAACTCATTATCGCCTAAAAAATGACCCTAATGGTGGTGGGGTAATTGTTGATCCAGAGGCGAAATTGGAAGAGGAGTTAATCGTTCGTCCAACTTCTGAAACTGTGATCTGGTCGACCTACAAAAACTGGATTCAATCTTATAGAGACTTGCCTTTATTAATTAACCAATGGGCCAATGTGGTTCGTTGGGAGATGCGTACGCGTTTGTTTTTACGTACTGCAGAGTTTCTTTGGCAAGAAGGTCACACTGCGCATTCAAGCAAACAAGAAGCAATTGAAGAAACCGAACAAATGCTTGAAGTTTATGCCAATTTCGCAGAAAATTTCATGGCTGTTCCTGTAATCAAAGGAATAAAAACTGCAAATGAACGATTTGCAGGAGCTGAAGAAACTTATTGTATTGAAGCCATGATGCAAGATGGAAAGGCACTTCAAGCAGGAACTTCTCACTTTTTAGGTCAAAATTTTGCTAAGGCGTTCGACGTAAAATTCTTGAACAAAGAAAATCAACAAGAATTTGTTTGGGGAACATCTTGGGGAGTTTCGACTCGACTGATGGGCGCCTTAATTATGGCACATTCAGATGATCAAGGACTTGTTTTGCCTCCAAAATTAGCTCCAATTCAGGTGGTAATTGTTCCAATTTTCAAAGGTGAAGAACAATTGAACAACATCAAATCTAAAATTGATCCAATTGTTAAAGAACTTCGTTCAAAGGGTGTTTCTGTAAAATTTGATACAACAGACAATCAAAGTCCAGGTTTCAAATTTGCAGAATATGAATTAAAAGGTGTTCCTATTCGTTTAGCAATTGGCAATAGGGATATTGAAAATGGTACCATAGAATTGGCAAGAAGAGATACAAAATCTAAGCAAAGCATGCCATTTGAAGGTATTGTGGATTCAGTAGTCAATACATTAGATGAAATTCAACATGCGATTTACCAAAAAGCATTAGATTTCAGAACTGAAAATACTCATCAGGTAAATACTTGGGAAGAATTCCAGATTCAAATTGAAAAAGGTGGCTTTATCTCGGCTCATTGGGATGGCACTTCAGAAACGGAAGAACAAATTAAAGAATTAACCAAAGCTACTATCAGATGTATACCTTTAGATGCAAAAGAAGAAGTTGGAACTTGTGTTTATTCGGGTAAGCCTTCTGGTAGAAGAGTTATTTTTGCACGCGCATATTAATTATGGCAGTCAGATAGTAATTTTATCAATTTACTTTTATTTAAAACTAGTAAATTGCAGGGGGTAAGGGGAATGCATTTCCCCAACAAAAAAACAATTGAATTTCCTATCAGTTAATTGATAAAATTGTAAATAGTAAATCGTTAATTGAGAATTGAAGATTAGAAAATTTCAATTCTCAATTTTCGTTTTTTCACCTATTTCATCAATTCCTTTAAAACTAAAATAGTTCTATCTACCTCCTCTTTTGTATTATACGAAGCAAATGAAAATCGAATCGCAGCCCCTTGAGCACTAGGATTTAAAGCGGTTAAAACATGTGAACCAATAGATGTTCCACTCGAACATGCAGAACCTCCTGAAGCAGAAATTTTAGCAATATCTAATTGAAACAAAAGCATGTCGCCATCTGCAACATTGGGAAATCGAACATTTAAAACCGTATAAAGACTATTATCAACCTCACCAGAACGGCCATTAAAGGTCACATTAGGGAAATTGGACTTTAATTGATTGATAAAATATTGTTTTAAATCTTTGATGTGGCTTTGGTGCTCTTCCATTTCAGAATACGAAAGTTCAAGTGCCTTGGCCAAACCAATCATACCGTACACATTTTCAGTTCCTCCTCTTTGATTTCTTTCTTGGGCTCCACCATGCAGTAAGGGATGACAAAGAACACCCGATCGAACATATAAAAATCCTATCCCTTTAGGTCCACCAAATTTATGTGCTGCACCTACCACAAAATCTACAGGCAATTCCTGTAAATTGTGTACAAAATGTCCCATGGTTTGAACTGTATCTGAATGGAAAAGGGCTCCATATTGCCGACACAAATTTCCTACCGCCACTAAATCCAATAAATTACCAATTTCATTATTTCCATGCATTAAACTAACCAATGCCTGGTCTGGATTTTGTTGCAAAAGTTCTTCCAAATGAATTAAATCCACATCCCCTTGTGCGTTTACTTTTACCCATTCCAATTTAACTAGTCCTAACTTTTCCCATGCCTCTGCCGTATGAGAAATTGCATGATGTTCGATTGGACTTGTTATTATTACCTTTTTGCCTCCATACAAAACAGCAGATTGAAGCACTGTATTATCAGCTTCGGTACCTCCTGAAGTAAAAAATATCTCTGCAGGGGAAGTATTTAATAACGTTGCAACAGTTTTTCGTGCTTTTTCAACGGCAACTTTGGCTTTTCTACCGTGTGAATGAATGGATGATGGATTAGCGGTAAAATCCTCAAAATAAGGCTTCATTTCTGCCCAAACGCGAGGATCAATAGGTGTAGTCGCCGCATTGTCGAAATAAATGGGCGAAATATTTGATGAAGTGTTCATATACTATAGATTGGCAATTTCTTTGATTGCCTGTACAATTTGTTGTGCAAGTGTATTTGCCTCAACTTCAGAAGAAGCCTCCGCATATATTCTAATAATAGGTTCTGTGTTTGATTTCCTCAAATGAATCCAACCTTTTTCGAAGTCAATTTTAACTCCATCAATGGTATTTACTTGTTCATTTTTATATTTTTCAGCGATACTCGACAAAATCAAATCAACATCCAAGGCCGGAGATAATTCAATTTTATTTTTCGACATTACATAATGAGGATAAGAAGCTTTTAAATAAGACGCAGAACAATCCTTCTCAGCTAAAAGTGTCAGAAATAAACCAACACCAACTAAAGCATCTCGGCCATAATGAGATTCTGGGAAAATCACGCCCCCATTTCCTTCCCCACCTATGATGGCATTTTGTGCCTTCATTTGGTTAACTACATTTACCTCTCCAACAGCTGCAGCAAAATATTGTCCGCCATGCTTAAGCGTTACATCACGTAAAGCACGTGTTGAAGACAAATTAGAAACAGTATTTCCTTTCTTTTTCGACAAAATATAATCTGCAACTGCCACCAAAGTATACTCTTCTCCAAAGGCTGTTCCATCTTCGCAAATAAAACAAAGTCGATCCACATCTGGATCCACCACCACACCCAAATCATAATTTCCAGCTTTCATTTTAGAAATCATTTCAGTCAGATTTTCAGGAAGCGGTTCTGGATTATGAGCAAAATGTCCTGTTGGTTCACCAAACAACACATCCACCTGGTCAACACCCAAAGCATTCAACAATTGAGGAATAACAATTCCTCCAGAAGAATTCACAGCATCTACAAGGACCTTAAAATTTTTGGATTTGATTTTCGGAACATCAACCCATGACATTTCTTTTACATGGTCGATATGCTTTTGCAAAAAGCTATCATCAGAAATAACTTTCCCTAATTTCAACACCTCAACAAAGTTAAAATCTTGTTTTTCGGCGATATCTAACATGGCCTTACCATCGCCATCAGAAATAAATTCACCTTTAGAATTTAATAATTTAAGGGCATTCCATTGAATGGGGTTATGACTTGCGGTAATAATAATTCCACCTGCAGAATTAGTCCAAGGTACTGCTAATTCAACCGTGGGAGTTGTGGACAAACCAATATCCAATACGTCCCAACCTAATCCTACTAAGGTATTACTGACCAAAGAGGATACCATATTTCCAGAAATTCTTGCGTCGCGACCTAATACAATTTGATTCGAACTCGGATTTGTTCCTTTTAACCAAGTGCCGTAGGCGGCAGCAAAGTTTACTACATCTACGGGGCTCAAACCTTCACCAGGTTTACCGCCAATTGTACCTCTTATTCCAGAAATTGATTTTATTAAAGCCAAATTTGTATATTTATGAAAACAAATTTACAAATTAGTAAATTAACATAAAACCTATTTAACAAAAGCTTTGAGAATGGATTCCAATCTCCTTGAAGATTTATTGCAAAAAATGAAATCCTTAAAAATTGCCGTATTGGGCGATTTCGCATTGGATTTTTATTTTAACATACAAACCCAAACGAGTGAAATCTCCATTGAAACCCAAAAGGAGGTTCATCACGGATCTAAAACGCGAACTTATTTGGGGGCAGCAGGAAATGTTTGTAAAAATTTAGCACACCTAGGAATTCAAACAACTGCATTTGGCATTATTGGAAATGATATTTTTGGCCGTGAAATTATTCATCAAATGAATGATTTGGGCATCAATTCTAAGCAAATGTTAATTTCTAATGAAAAGGAAACTTCTGTTTATTCCAAGCCTATTGAAGGTACAATTGAACAAAATAGAATTGATTTTGGAACAACAGAAAACATTCCTGATTCTATCTTACAAGATTTGGTTTTACAATTTTGTTTACAAATCAATAGCTATGATGGCGTTATTTTAAATGAACAATTTCTCAAACCTTTGTTAAGCCCAAGTGCTTTTGAACAAATACAAGTAGAAATAAAGCAGAACAATAAATTTGCGATAGCGGATCTAAGAAGTCAAGGTGCTTTGGCAAAGGATGTCATTCTTAAAATCAATTGGAATGAATTTGCCAACCTAACTAATTGTCCAGAAGATGCAATTGATAATTTGGAGGATATAAAAAAATACTTAAACTCACTTTTACAAAATAGAAGTAAAGGTATTTTACTAACACTTGGAGAAAAAGGTATTATTTATGCGGACAAAAAGACCTTTGTGATTGATAAAGCCATACCAAGCAAGGGTGAAATTGATACCGTGGGTGCTGGAGATATGGTAGTGGCTGCATTTACGGCTGCAATGCTTGCTGGGGCAACCGAAATAGAAGCTTGCCAATTTGCCAATTTGTGTGCTCATATAAGTATTCACAAAATTGGAGAAACTGGAAGCGCCACAACTTTGGAAATTATGAATTATGAATTATGAATTATGGAAAAAGAAATATTAAAAAATCTACAATCCGAAATTAAGAATTACACGGAAGAAAAATTACTTCCCTTTTGGATTCAACGTACAATTGACATAGAAAAAGGGGGGTATTTAACCCATTTTGATGAGTTTGGAAAGGATTCAGGAACCGATGAAAAATCATTGATTGCCCAAACAAGATCCGTTTTTACTTATTCTCAGGCATATCGACATGGATTTGGAGGCGAAATAATGAAGTCAATGGCAGAGCACGGAGTCAAATACCTTTTGGAAAAAATGTGGGATGCTGAAAACGGTGGATTTTATTGGATGATGGATCGTGCGGGGAACCCAACAAACAAACAGAAAATAGGATATGGACATTCTTTTGCAATTTATTCCTTAAGTGAATACACCTTAGCTACGGGTGATCCCATTGGTTTAGAATACGCGGAGAAAGTCTTTGATTTGTTGCAAAAATATGCTGTAGATACAAATTATGGTGGTTATTGGGAATTTTTCTCTGAGAAATGGGAACTGATGGGTCCAGGAGCAGCCGGAGGTGACAGAAAAACACTTGATGTGCACATGCACCTCATGGAAGCATTTACAACACTTTACGAAGCCAGTGGAAAAGAAATTCATCGAAGAAAATTAAAAGAATCGATCGAAATCTTAATCCAAAAAGTGATGCATGCTGAATATGGAACAGGAATTCCACAATTTTGGGCAAATTGGCAAGTAGCACCTCAAATAAAATTCGATGTAGTTTGGGGATGGGACAGATTTGCCGAAGGTGGTCAAAAGGCTTCATCAGAAGATAACACCTCTTACGGTCATAATTCAGAATTTGCTTGGCTGTTATTGCATGCCCTTAAAATTGGCAAATTTGATACAAATGAGTTTAAAACAAACATTGAAAAAGCCTTTTATCATTCTCTGAATTTTGGAGTAGATTGGGAGTTTGGAGGGGTATTTGTGGAAGGGTCACATGCAGGTGAGGTTTTTGACAAGGAAAAAGAATTTTGGCAACAGGCAGAAATGCTTATTGGAATGTTAGATGCGTATTTATTTACAAAAAATGAAAAATTCCTTGAAGCCTATCAATGCATTCATCGTTTTGTATTCGATAAAATGATCAATTACAAAACAGGGGAATGGTGGCCTTTGATGACCCGAGAAGGAGAACCTATTTGGCGCCACATGTCACATTCTTGGAAAATAAATTACCATAACGTAAGGTCAATGATTTTATCGTTTGAAAAATTAGGACAAATAATAAAAGAAGACTAATGAAATTTATTGGTAAACTACCCTTTTCTTTTTGGATAATAGTGGCTGTTGGCTTTTCGCTTTATTATCCAACTCCCTTCATTAGTATAGGAGATTATAAATTAAAAGGATTAATTATTCCCCTCTTACAAATTATCATGTTTGGTATGGGGTCAACTATGGGAGTTGATGATTTCAGAGAAGTGCTTAAAAGTCCGAAGTCTGTATTTTTAGGAGTATTTTTCCATTTTTTCATCATGCCATTGGTAGGGTTTTCCTTGACGAAAATATTCAACTTCCCGAATGAAGTTGCTGCAGGAATCATTTTAGTTGGATCTATGCCATGTGGATTGGCATCCAACGTGATGTCGTACATGGCAAAAGCTAATGTTGCCTTGTCTTTGACATTAACTTCCATTTCTACCTTATTAGCACCATTTTTAACTCCGCTTTTACTTAAAATTTTAGCAAACCAATTGATTGAGATTAACTTTTGGGAAATGGTATGGGAAATATTCAAGCTAATTATTATCCCAATCTTTTTTGGTGTGATTTACAAAAAAATAATCGGTGAAAAATGGAATGGACTTCAAAAACATTTATCCACCATCTCAATGTACAGCATTGCATTAATTATAGTTATTATTACAGCGAATGGTCGTGATTCTTTGTTAAAGGTGGGGCCTTTATTAGTGGTGGCCTGTTTAATACATAACTTGTGTGGTTTCTTTTTTGGATATTTCGGCGCCAAATTAACTGGACTCCCAGAAAAAGATGCTCGGACAATTGCCATTGAAGTGGGCCTTCAAAATTCCGGATTAGCCTCCGGCATTGCAATGTCCTTAAATAAAATTGCAACCTTAGGACTTGCCCCTGCTATATTTGGTCCATTGATGAATATTACAGGAAGTACTTTGGCAACTTATTGGAAAAGAAAATGAAACCGCCCCCGGCGCTTTGGGCCACCCCCTCCTTTTGAAGGAGGGGGCTGGGGGGAGGTTAAAACTTATAACTATATGAAAAAAATACTTACAATTTGCCTTACATTGGCATTTGCTCCCCAATTTTCACAAGCCCAATGGGAAGTGATGAATCCGTTAAATCCCGCACAAAAAAGACACGAAAGTACTTTTGTTGAATGCGATGGAATTTTTTACAGCATGGGGGGAAGAGGAAAAAGGCCTGTTGAAGCCTATAATTTAAAAGAAAACACATGGAAAATTGTGGCCGATGCTCCCATTGAATTCAACCATTTTCAGGCTGTGTCCTACAATCATGAAATTTATGTTTTAGGTGCTTTTACAGGAAATTATCCACATGAAAAACCTATTCCAAATGTTTTAATTTTTAATACAAAAACTAATACTTGGAGAGAAGGTGTAAAAATCCCTGAAAACAGATTAAGAGGTTCCGCAGGGGTTTTTGTTAGAGGAAATAAAATCTACATGGTTTGCGGAATTTTAGATGGTCATTGGGATGGTCACGTTGCCTGGTTTGATGAATTTGATCCGCAAACCAATGAATGGAAAGTTCTTCCAGATGCACCAAGGGCAAGAGATCATTTTCAGGCAGCTATCAAAGGCAATAAGGTTTATGTTGCTGGAGGAAGAAGATCAACTGCATCAAGTGGAAAGGTTTTAGATTATACCATTGGTGAGGTAGATAGTTACGATTTCAAGACCCAAAAATGGACAACCTTCGAACAAAATTTACCTACCACAAGAGCTGGAACTGCTTCTGTGATTGCCGGGGATAAATTAATTGTTATGAATGGAGAAAGTATCCGACAAACACCTGCACATAATGAGGTTGAAGCATTAGATTTAAAAACAGGTCAATGGAGCCGTTTGCCTAACTTAATTCAAGGTCGTCATGGAACAGGAGTCGTTAAATACAAGAAATATTTATACGTTGTCTCTGGCTCAGCCAATAGAGGTGGTGGACCTGAATTGAGTGAAATGGAGAGATTGAGCTTGTAGTATATTAAACACCTTATTTTCTGAACAGAAAAAATAAATTCCATGCGGATTTCTTTTGAAGAAATGGTACAAACCATTCAAAAAGCCTTTGAATTGGCAGGCTTAAGTCCCGAAAAAGCCCGCAAATGCGCTACTATTCATGCTGAATCGAGTCGAGATGGAGTGTATTCTCATGGCTTAAATCGAGTTTCTCGGTTTATCGATTATATCCAACAAGGATGGATACATTTAGAAGCCGAGCCAAGCTTGGAGATTCATTTAGGTGCCATTGAAGTCTATAATGGAAATTTAGGTCCAGGCGTATTGAATGCTTCTTTTTCCATGCATCGCGCTACGGAAATAGCAAAACAATATGGCTTAGGATTAGTGGCTTTGAATAATACCAATCATTGGATGAGAGGTGGAACTTATGGTTGGCAAGCCGCTGAAAAGGGTTTTATTGGTATATGTTGGACAAATACGGAATCTTGCATGCCATCTTGGGGAGCAATGAATAATAACCTTGGTAATAACCCATTTGTGATTGCTATTCCAAGAAAAGAAGGTCATGTGGTTTTAGACATGGCCATGTCACTTTATTCCTATGGCAAATTGGAAGTTACTCGTCAAAAAGGACAAAAATTACCTTATGCAGGTGGATTTGATGCCCATGGAAATTTAACTGACGATCCCGCAGCGATTGAATTGACAAGGCGAATACTTCCTACGGGTTATTGGAAAGGTTCTAGTTTAGCAATCGTTTTGGATTTATTGGCAGGAATCCTTTCAAAAGGGAAAACGACTGCCGAAATTGATAAATTTGGAAAAGGAAACAGCGTGGGATTAAGTCAGGTTTTTCTTGCCATTGATCCTTTGAAAATCGCAGATCAGAATTTTATCGACCAATCATTGTTGAAAACTATTGAACATTTGCGAAATTCCACTTCGGTCAATGAAACGGGAGAAATTCTTTATCCAGGAGAAAGGTCATTGCGAACTCGCCAAGAAAACCTACAGATGGGTATTCCCGTAGATGAAACGATATGGGAAAAGGTGCAAAAATTGGCAAACAAGCAATAAAAACCCTTCTTGCCTATTCCCTATTACCTATTACCTATTACCTATTACCTATTCCCTATTCCCTCTTACCTAATACCTATTATTACATCAATCCAAAGCTCTTCACAGCTGTTTCAATACTTAAATAAGCATCTTTTGGGAAATCATGCTCAATGAAGTAATGTTCTAATCCACCAACTGCAGCAGCAGCAAAAACAGGCTTATAATCTAAAATTCCTGTCCCTAAAGGAAGCATTTCTTTAAATTCTGCAGAGAAATCTTTCATGTGACAAAGTGGGAAACGACCTGGATGTTTCTTAAATAATGCTGGGATATCTACTCCAGCCTTAAATGCCCAACCTAAATCAATTTCAAATTTCAATTCCTCTTTAGAAAGTTCTTTAGCAAACACATCAAATGGGCGCGCTCCTTCTACTTCCTTAAATTCTGCGTCGTGGTTGTGAAAACACAGGGTTAATCCAGCTTTTTTAGCAAAAACAGCAGATTTTTTCAAAACTTCTACCGACTCATCGACTTCCTTTCTTGTTTCAATGGGTGTATTTGCACAAACAATGTATTTAACTGATGTGCCAGCTAGAGAGGCTACAGCCTCCTCTGCATTATCTCTTAAATTATTAATTTTTGGAAAATTTGTAATTCCAGCAGATTTTGTCACACTTGGTTTTAAGGGAGCACCCAATACATGATGCGAAACCCATTTCATGCCCATAGACTGAATAGTTGCATCAAATTCCTTGGCTGACATCCCATAAAAACCAGGTAAAAAACTAAAGGCGGATTCTATCTCTTTAACACCTAAATCTGCTAACTTTTGAAGAGTTCCTTTAACATCCTTATCAATTTGACCAAATAATGTAAATAATTGTAAACCTGGGACCCT
The DNA here is from genome assembly GCF_004005965.1 of Sandaracinomonas limnophila. Classification (GTDB taxonomy): domain Bacteria; phylum Bacteroidota; class Bacteroidia; order Cytophagales; family Spirosomataceae; genus Sandaracinomonas; species Sandaracinomonas limnophila. Next base: position 80,092 of record NZ_SACY01000005.1, read on the forward strand.
TTTTCCCGCAATTATTTTGGAATCATTAAACTTAGTAACAAACGGAGCTAAGGTCAATAAAGATGATTTAGCTAAAAAATCTCTTCTTTTCATGTAAATAGATTTAGGGTTAAAAATTTGTTTAGAGATAATAGTACAATAATAATGTATAATATTGATACAATAAAGAAATTTCAAAAAAATATTATATTGCAGGTATTATTATAATTTTCGAATGAATAAAATATCTGTCTTAGTTGTGGGTTGTGGAAACATGGGGGCCTCCCATGCTACTTCCTACCATAATCATCCTGATTTTCAAATTGTTGGATTAGTTTCTCCTGGAAAAAGCAAAGAAACCTTAAATCAAAAACTTGGTGGAACCTATCCCCTTTTCGACGATTTTTATACTGCACTTTCTCAGACAAATCCGAAAGCCGTTTGTATCTCGACTTATCCTGATACCCACGAAGCCTATGCCATTGCAGCAATGGAGGCTGGCGCAGACGTATTTATTGAAAAACCTGTGGCTGATACTGTAGAAGGTGCACAAAGAGTTGTTGACACAGCCAAACGATTAAATAAAAAATTGGTTGTTGGTTATATTTTACGTCACCATCCATCTTGGATGAAATTCATTGAGATCGCACATCAATTAGGAAAACCCTTGGTAATGCGAATGAATTTAAATCAGCAAAGTCACGGATTTATGTGGGATGTGCACAGAAATTTGATGAAAAGTTTGAGTCCAATAGTAGATTGTGGGGTTCATTACATTGATGTAATGTGTCAGATGACCCGCTCCAAGCCATTAAAAGTTTCTGCAATTGGTGCACGTTTAACAGAAGATATTCCAGCTAGAAATTATAATTATGGCCAATTGCAAATCCACTTTGAAGACGGATCAGTGGGTTGGTATGAAGCTGGCTGGGGACCTATGATATCACAAACAGCATATTTTGTTAAAGACGTATTTGGCCCAAAAGGTTCAGTCTCAATTGTTGCGCAAAACGCTTCCTCAGAGGGTAAATCTGATGATGTTGACTCTCATACTAAAACGGAATCACTTCGCTGGCATCATTCTGAAATTGATAATAAAAATGAATTCACCAAAGATGACACTTGGGTAAGTATGACCGACGAACCGGGTCATCAAGAGCTTTGCGACCGAGAACAAGCTTACTTCCTAAAAGCCATTCAAGAAAATATGGATTTAACTGATCACATGGATGATGCGGTAAATAGCCTCCGCATTGCATTTGCTTGTGACGAGTCGGTTAGAACGGGAGAAATAGTTAAATTATAAAAAAAGCCCGGCAGTTGCCGGGCTTTTTTTATAAATACTTTTCCACCCACTCCATTACTTCCTTATAATGAAACCTAGAATTTTCAGGTTTTAAAATCCAATGATTTTCCTCTGGAAAAACTATTAATTTAGCAGGGATTTTCAAACGTTGGGTAATACTCCAACTGGTCAAAGAATTGTTTATTGGAACTCGGAAATCATTTTCACCTACTGTATAAAGAATTGGCGTTTTAAAATTAGCCGCAAACCGCATAGGATTTTGTTCTTTCCATGTTTTAGTTGGTACCCAAGGTGCACCACCATTCATCAACTCTCTGCCCCAAATAACATCTGATGTACCCCATTGTTCCTCAGAATTCATTAAACCCGCATGTGATACCAAGCATTTGAAATGAGTTGTAGTTGCCTGCATCCAATTGGCTAGGTGTCCGCCGTAACTTGCACCTCCTGCAGCTTGCCTACTTTCATCAATAAAATTAAATCGCTTGATTGCATCCTTTGCAGCATCTAAAATTTCTTGTCCGGGGCCTTTAAATGGATCCAATTGGATATCCTGAGCAAATTTCTCTCCATACCCTACAGAACCTGTATAATCCGTCATCACAATGACCATTTTATCAGATGCCAAAACATAAGGATTCCAACGGTATCCAAACGAATCTTTAAAAGAACTTGCCGGTCCACCATGCATCAATACAAACAATGGATATTTCTTATTGGGATCAAAATGAGCAGGTTTTAACAGTACTGAGCGAATATTTTTTCCTCTAGATACCGTCCAAAATTCCTCTGGTCTAGCTAAATCTAATTTTGCCAATGCTACATCATTCGCCTTTGAAAGGGCACTCAATTTATGACTTTGAAAATTAAAGGTAAATACCTCAGCCGGAGCATTTACTTTTTCGAAATTATAAGCAATTTGATCACCTGCCTCATTTACTGAAATAGAGGAAATTGCTCCTGAATTTTCTCCCAAAACCTTTTGCACTTCTCCTTTCTCCCAATCAATTTTCACCAATCGATCATATCCTTTATCCTCAATGCTTAATAGAAAACTATGTGGGGCAACTTCAAGCGCATTAATTGGTCGATCCAAACTTGCTGCCAATTCTGTCCTATTCGACATACCTGGATAATCAAAACGATACAAATGATTTCCATAATAAATCTTATTGGTTTTTGCGTTTCCGAGTCCTAATAAATAGTTACCATCGCGAGAAAACTTGATTTGAGAGTAATCTAACTCATCATTTATTAATAACTTCTCTACTGATTTACCATTTAAAGAAATAGTATAAATTTTACTACTTGGATTTTGATAAGCAGCAGTGTGCTGGTCGGTTGAAGCGGTAAAAACGACTTCAGTACCATTAGGAGAAAATTCAAAACTCCCCAAGGCAAAGCCGGGACCTTTTACTAGAGAACAGTTTTCAAATATATTTTGAGTTTTGCCACTCAACACATCCATTACAAACAAATGATTTTGCTTTTCGTCTAACCATTGATCAAAATAACGAACGGGAAATGTCGTAAAAACGCGAGCCTTGTATTTGATTTTCTTTTTGTCATCAGCCATTTTTTTACTTAATGAATCAGTAAATGCAGTTGGAAATACCTTTGACTGAAAAATAATTTTATTACCAATTGCATTTATTTTAGGTCCAGAAACACCGGTTGATAATTTGGTTAAACGCTCTGCTTCTCCCCCATTTTCCAAAGACAATTTATACAATTGCCCTGCTTCATCTCCTTCTTTTTTTGTTACAAAGAAAATTGCTCTCTCCTTGGGGTGCCAAAAGTAATCTGACTCAGCTGCTTTCGAAAAAGTAATTTGACGAGGTTTTTCTGAACCATCTGTCTTAACCAAAAACAAATCACTCGTATTTTCTTCTGTATTGTAAAAAACTTTTCCTTGAGAATATATTACCCAATTGCCATCTGGACTAATTTTCGGAGCTCCAACTCGAGCCATCCCAATCATATCTTCATGAGAAATGATTTTCAAATTTGAATTCTGAGCAATTACCGTTTGTGTAAAAAGTAAAAGAATGCAAATGAAGTGTACGATTTTTTTCATAGTTTTAAGTTTGTTTCAAACCTTTAATTTATCATCATCAGATTATAAAATGAAAAGAATCTTTACATTTTTTTTAATGTTTGGACCAACAATCCTTTGGGCTCAAGCACAACAACCTGTCAGATACATCGACAAATCCACCATGAATCTTTCCGTTAAACCCGGAGATGATTTCAATGAATACGCCAATGGAATGTGGTTAAAAAACAACCCCATCCCAGCCAAAGAAACTAGATGGGGTAGTTTTAATCAATTAAGAGATTTTAATAGTAATGCGATAAAAACGATACTTGAAAAATCACAAGAACATAAAAATCATTACCAAAAAGGTACTGTTGAAAAACGAGTAGCAGATTTTTATGCAGCAGCAATGGATTCTATTGCAATTGAAAAGTTAGGATATGAACCCATTAAATCTGATTTAGAAAAAATTAAAGCCATCACCTCAAAAAATGAAATTTATCAAAAAATTCCTTCATTTAAGGTTCAAGGATTAGGCTCTCCATTTTATGGATTTTATGTTGGACAAGATCGTAAAAACATTAACACCATGGCACCGCAATTGAGTCAAGGTGGAACATCTTTACCCGACAGAGACTATTATTTAAAATCAGATGCTAGAAGTTTAAAAATTCAGGAAGCTCTTAAAAATTATATAAAAACGTTATTTTCTCTAACAGGAAATACAAATGAGGAAGCTTTAAAAAATGCTGAAATTATATTTGGCATTGAAAAAAAATTAGCTCAAGCTCAAATGTCGCGATTGGAAATGCGTGATCCTTATAAAACCTATAATAAATTTGCTTGGGCCGATTTCCAAAAATCCACTCCAGGCTTAGATTGGAGCAATCAATTTGAAATTCTAGGTGTTTCAAAGCCCGATTCAATCCTAGTTACTGCACCAAAGTTTTTCACTGAATTATCAAAGGTAATTGATGAAACATCTTTGGAAGATTTAAAGGTCTATTTAAGTTGGAATATATTAAAAAATTCGGCCTCTTATTTAAGCAGTCCTTTTACCCAAGCATCATTCGCCTATTCCCAAGTATTAACGGGTCAAAAAATCCAAAGACCTCGATGGCAAAGAATGTCGGCATTAACTGATGATTTGATTGGTGAACTTTTAGGGCAACTTTATGTTAAAGAATATTTTAAACCAGAAGCAAAAGCACGTATGGTTGAATTAGTTGCAAATCTTCAAAAAGCGTTTGAAATTAGAATCAAAAACTTGGATTGGATGGGTGATGCAACTAAACAAAAAGCCTTAGATAAATTACATGCTTTTACACCTAAAATTGGATATCCCGACAAATGGAAAACATACGATGGCCTAGAAATATCTGATTTATCATTCTATCAAAACATAAAAAATGCCTCCCAATGGGCTTACAAGGAAAATATTTCTCAATTAGGAAAACCCGTTGACAGAACCAAATGGGGAATGACTCCTCCTACTGTAAATGCCTATTATTCTCCAGTAATGAATGAAATTGTATTCCCTGCAGGCATCCTGCAATTCCCATTTTTTGATGCAAATGCTGATGATGCCATCAATTATGGTGGAATTGGTGCAGCCATTGGTCATGAAATGTCGCATGGATTTGATGATTCGGGTTCTCAATACGATAAAGATGGAAGTTTACGCAATTGGTGGGGCAAAGAAGATTTGGAAAAATTCAAAGCAAAAACAGCTTTATTAGTTGCACAATTTGATGGATATGTGGTACTAGATAGCATTCATGTCAATGGCAAATTAACAGTTGGTGAAAATATTGGTGACCTCGGTGGATTAAATGTAGCCTATGAAGCTTTTAAAATGACAAAACAAGGTAAATCAAAGAAAAAAATAGATGGATTTACCCCAGACCAACGTTTCTTTTTATCCTATGCCAGGGTTTGGAGAAGTAACTCTAGACCAGAAACCACCGCACAATTAGTTCAAACTGACCCTCATTCACCTGACCAGTTTAGAGCCATAGGTGCGCCTGTAAACATGGATGCTTGGTACAAAGCCTTTAAGGTAAAACCGGGAGATAAACTCTACAAAAAACCTGAAGACCGAATTAAAATTTGGTAATCCCCATTTCAAAACCCCGAATTTTCGGGGTTTTTTATTGAATTTTATTGTATTTTTACAAGATTGAATTCTTTTAGCCTAAAAATATGTACAATTTTACATCCGTAAACGACGTTCAAGATTTATCAGCCATGGTAAACTTGGGACTGCAATTAAAGAAATCCCCAAACGCTTTTAGAGAATTGGGAAAATATAAAACTATTGGTTTATTGTTCTTTAATTCAAGTTTACGTACCCGACTATCCACCCAAAAAGCTGCTCAGCAACTAGGAATGGATGTAATGGTGATGAATGTGGGTGCAGATTCATGGCAATTAGAAATGACCGAAGGAGTCATCATGAATGGCGATAAAGCAGAACACGTGGCAGAGGCAGCAGCTGTTATCGGTCAATATTGTGATATCGTTGGTGTAAGATCTTTTCCTGGCCTAGTAGATAGAAATTATGATTATTCAGAACAGGTTTTAAATCAATTCATAAAATACACGGGCAAGCCCATTGTAAGTTTAGAATCGGCCACAAGACATCCTCTGCAATCTTTGACTGACCTTATTACCATTGAAGAGCATAAAAAAACAGCCCGTCCAAAGGTCGTATTAACTTGGGCTCCTCATGTGAAGGCTTTGCCGCAATGCGTACCCAATTCCTTTGCGGAATGGATGAACAGAGCTGATGTAGATTTTACCATCGCACATCCTGAAGGTTATGAATTAGCACCAGAATTTTCTGGAAATGCTCGAATTACGCATGACCCAAAAGCTGCTTTCATTGGGGCAGACTTTATCTATGCCAAAAACTGGTCTTCTTATAAAGATTATGGTAAAATCTTAAATTCTGACCCTGCATGGATGGTTACCAAAGAGAAAATGGATTTGACCAACAATGCAAAATTCATGCATTGCCTACCAGTTAGAAGAAATGTGGTTGTTGAAGATGCTGTTATCGATTCAGAAAATTCCATCGTTATTCAACAAGCCGGAAATAGAGTTTGGGCAGCACAAGCCGTTTTGAAAACCATTTTAGAATCGTTGTAAAATGGCAAAAACAAAACTTAAGGTCATTAAAATTGGAGGGAATATCATTGATAATCCCGAAAAATTAGCACAATTTTTAGACAATTTGGCTAACCTAAATTCGCCATTCGTGTTGATACATGGAGGTGGAAAAGTAGCAACAGAAATGTCAAAATCGATGGGAATCGAAAGCCAAATGATTCAAGGCCGTAGAGTGACAGATGAGGCAACCCTAAAAATTGTAACCATGGTTTATGCCGGCTGGATAAATAAAAACATTGTGGCCAAATTACAAGCGAATGGTGTAAATGCAATGGGACTTTGCGGTCCGGATGGACAAATTGTGTTGAGTAAAAAAAGAAATCCAGAACCAATAAATTATGGTTTCGTAGGAGATATTATTGAAGTGAATGGTGAGAAGTTAAAGGTGTTAATTGAAAATGGTTTTACCCCGATCATTGCCCCTATCACTTCAGATTCGGAAGGATTACTTTTAAATACTAATGCCGATACCATGGCACAGGCTATCGCTATTGGATTAAGTCCTTACTTTGATGTGGAGCTGGCCTATTGTTTTGAAAAACCTGGAGTATTAATGGACGCAAATGACGACAATTCTGTCATTTTAAACATTGATTCAACTTATTTTCAAGAACTTAAAGAAAAGGGGATTGTCAGTGATGGCATGATTCCGAAACTGGAAAATGCACTCAAAGCAATTGCAGAAGGTGTAGAAGTAGTTAAAATTATGCACGCCGATAATTTGTTGAACCCAAGTATCGGAACAGAAATTAGAAAATAAATGGTTAACAAAAATCTTCTTCACGACACACAGCAATTGTTAATTCAATTGATCGAATGCCCTTCTATGAGTCGGGAAGAAGATGGAACTGCCCAAATTATTTTAGATTTCTTTGCGCAAAAAAACATTCCAGCTCATCGCTTACAAAACAATATCTGGGCTAGCAACAAATATTTTGACAGCAATAAACCAACCATTTTACTTAACTCGCACCACGATACAGTAAAACCCAACAGTCTTTGGACAGAAAAACCGTATGTGGCGACCCTGAAGGATGAAAAATTAATTGGTTTAGGAGTAAATGATGCAGGTGCCAGTTTGGTTTGTTTGATCAACACCTTTGTGCACTTTTATGAGAAATCCGACCTTGCATTCAATTTACTCATTGCAGCAAGTGCAGAAGAAGAAATAAGTGGAAAAGACGGAATTGAACTTTTATTAAAAGATTCGGCATTCCCGAAACCAGATGCAGCCATTGTGGGCGAACCAACAGATTGCCAAATGGCAATTGCTGAAAAAGGCCTAATGGTGGTTGATGCAAAAGTGATTGGAAAAGCTGGGCACGCTGCAAGAAACGAAGGTATAAATGCTATTTATTTGGGAATGGAAGATATTTTAGCCATTCGCGACTACGCATTCGATAAGATTTCTCCGCTTTTAGGACCTGTAAAATGCACAGTAACCATAGCAAACGGAGGTAGTCAACACAATGTAGTACCTGAATTGTTTGAATACACAATTGATTGCAGGGTCAATGAATGTTACCAATTAGAAGAAATTTTAGAGATTCTTAATGGTATTACAAAAGCAGAATTAACTCCAAGGTCCATTCGATTAAGGTCGAGTAAAATGGAAGAAAATCATCCATTGGTGCAAGCTGGCAAGAAATTAGGGATAGAAACTTTCGGTTCTCCTACCCTTTCAGACCAGGCATTGATACCTGTCCCTTCCATAAAAATTGGTCCAGGACATTCCGGCAGATCACATACTGCTGATGAATTCATTTATTTAAAAGAATTGGAGAAAGGCCTAGAAACCTATATTCAATTACTAACAGAAGCAAGTATTCAATTTCAAAACATATAAGTCGTGGCAAAACTTTGGCAAAAAGAAAATCAAAAAACAGACGCAAAAATTGAGCAATTCACCATTGGCAATGACCCATTGTATGACCTCAAATTAGCAAAATATGATGTTTTAGGCTCTTTAGCCCACATTACTATGTTGGAAAAAGTTGGAATTTTGAAATCAGAGGAGTTAAATCCTTTGCTCAAAGAATTAAAAAATATTTCCAAGGAAATTGCTCAAGGAAACTTTGAAATTGAGAATGGGATTGAGGATGTTCATTCTCAAATCGAGTTTTTATTGACCCAAAGATTAGGTGATTTAGGCAAAAAAATCCACGCAGGTCGTTCGAGAAACGACCAAGTTTTGGTTGACCTAAAATTATTTATGCGGGAAGAAATCAAACAAATAGTTGGACAAATTGAGCAGCTATTTGATTTATTGATTTCCAAAAGTAATGCGCATCAAAAAGATTTATTACCGGGCTATACACACCTACAAGTAGCCATGCCCTCGTCATTCGGACTTTGGTTTGGAGCCTATGCCGAAAGTTTAGTTGAAGACATCGAATTGTTCGAGGCTGCCTATCGTTTATCGAATAAAAACCCATTGGGTTCTGGTGCAGGATATGGCACTAATTTCCCTTTGGACAGACAATTAACAACCGATTTATTAGGTTTTGAAGCGCCTCACGTAAATGTGGTCAATGCACAATTATCAAGAGGTAAAACCGAATTATTTGTGGTTACGGCTATTGCACAATTAGCAAATACACTTGGGAGATTAGCTATGGATGTCTGCTTGTACAATTCCCAAAATTTTGGATTTATTGAATTGCCTTCCGAATTAACAACAGGAAGTTCGATTATGCCTCACAAAAAGAATCCAGATGTAGCAGAATTATTAAGAGGAAAATCCAACAAAATGAAGGCGCTTCCCTCTCAATTGGTTTTATTAAGTTCTAATTTACCTTCAGGCTATCATAGAGAGTTTCAATTGACGAAAGAAGTCTTAATGCCTGCCATTGAGGAAATCAAGGATTGTTTGGAAATCACTCATTATATGATTTCAAATATCAAGATTAAACCAGATTTATTGGCTGATGCCAAATACGATGTAATTTTCTCTGTGGAAGAAGTAAATAAATTAGTATTGAGCGGAGTTCCTTTCAGAGAGGCTTACCAAATTGTGGGAAATCAAATTGAAAAAGGCGAATATAGCTACAAATCAAGAGTGCTACATCACACGCATCTAGGTTCAATCGGAAACCTAGGAAACGAGCAAATTCAACAATTAAAGAATATTGCTTGGGCTAGATTCCAATTTGAAAAAGCGGAAAAAGCTGAAAATGCATTATTGAGTTAAGTTAAATTATTCCTAAAAAATTATTATCGACATTTTATTGTACGTGCAAAATATTTATATTTGCACGTACAATAAAAAAACTGATGGACACTAAATTAACTTTAAAACTCGATGAAGGGGTTATTGAAAGGGCTAAAAAATATGCCTCTGAAAAACAAATCAGCCTATCTAAACTCATTGAAAACTACCTAAACACTATAACTTTCGAAGATAAACTGAATGATTTTGAAATTTCTCCATTTGTTAAAAGTATTTCAAATGGGAAAAGTATTTCTGACAATAGAGATTGGAAAGAAATGAGAAAAGATTATTTAGATTATTTAGAAAAAAAACATAAATAAAATGCAAAAGATATTTCTGGACACAAATGTTGTCATTGACTTTTTAGGTGAAAGAGATAACTTTTACGAAATAAGTGCCAAAATTCTAACCTTAGCAGACAAAAAGAAAATCAAAATCTACACCTCTCCTACTTCAATTGCAAATACTTATTATATTTTATCGAGACATGAAAATCAAAATTCAGTTTTAGAAAAAATCAGAAAGTTTAAATTACTTTGTAATATTTCAATTATGAATGATGAGGTAATTGAAAAAGCAATAAACTCCGATTTCAAAGATTTTGAGGATTCTTTACAATATTTTAGCGCACTTGAAACTAGGTGCGAAATAATTATAACTCGCAATGAAAAAGATTTTAAAAATGCATTAATTCCTGTCCTTAATCCAGAAACTTATTTAAATGCCTTTTTGAAGAGTTCAAATTAAATACTCGATTGCATTTTAGCTAAATACTTTCCAACAATATCAAATTCCAAATTTACTCGGTCCCCAATTTTAAATTGGTGAAAGACCGTGTGCTCATAAGTATATGGTATAATGGCAACCGAAAAAGTGTTTATACCTGAATCCACAACAGTCAAGCTGGTCCCATTTACACAAATTGAACCTTTTTCAACAGTAATAAATCCAGGTTTTTGCGGATGTTCGAAATGAAATTTCCAGGAGCCATCAAAAACTTCGATTTTAGTCACAATTCCAGTTGTATCTACATGGCCTTGGACTATATGTCCATCAAATCTGCCATTGGCTGCCAAACATCTCTCTAGGTTTACTTTATTCCCAATTTGTAAATCATTTAAATTGGTTTTTTGTAATGTTTCATCTATTGCTGTTACTCGATATTTATCGGCTTCTATTTCAACCACTGTCAGACAAACTCCATTGTGTGCCAGTGATTGATCTATTTTCAATTCATTTGTAAACGGGGAAGAAAACCAAAAATCAACATTCGTTCCTGATTTTTTTTTCTCAAGTAATTGACCCATGGCCTCCACAATTCCTGTAAACATATATTATTTTATATTTTTGTACAAAATTAAGAGAAAGCAATGAAAAGTAAGTCTTGGTTATTCATTTTGATTCCCATTTTAGTAATAATAATTTATGTGAGCCTCCCAAGCAATGAAAAAACGAAGGCTTCGTCGATTGCAATTGATTCAAGCAAATGGGTGCAATGGAAAAACGACAAAAATGAAACCTTAAAAACAGGAGAAGAAAGTCCAATTGAAGACAAGAAAAACTTTACAGGACTTACTTATTATCCCTACAATCCTTTTTTGGCTTTGGAAATGCAAATGTTAAAATCAGAGAAATCGAAATTGATCAAAATCAAAATGAATGATGGAACTGAGGAGGATTTGATTTTATTTGGTCAACTTAAAGGGAAATTTGAAAATTCGGAAATCAGCTTAACGGTTTTTCAACACGAAAACGGTGATTTATTCATTCCGTTTAAAGACAAAACCGCCCCCACAGAAACCTATGGAGGCGGTCGATATTTGGATATCCCCATATCCAGTTTACATGATTCAGGTATTTTAATTGACTTTAATTTTGCCTACAATCCATTTTGCGCTTACAACCCAAATTATGCTTGTCCGGTACCACCCAAAGAAAACCAATTACAAGTTCGCATAGATGCAGGCGAAAAGTTTATTCCGCATGAATAACCTTTGCGGCCCCAGATAAATCCCTACTAATTACTGGATTACCTTTGAACGCAACTTTTGAGGCACCTGAAGCATCAACGCGCAAAGTGTTTTTAACCGACACTTCTGCCTTACATGCCCCACTTAAATCGATATCAGCATCTCTTGCAACCAAAGGGAATGCCTGAACAGAACTTGCCCCGCTGGCATTGATATTCAACTTAAGTGTTTTACCAGAAGCCATCACTTTAGAAGCTCCTGATAATTCTATAGAAAGTTTTGACACATCAATGTCTTCAATAATTCCTTTGGATGCCCCAGAAAAATACAATTTGATATCTTCTTCGTTTGTAAATCCAGATAAAGTTACTTTTGCTGCACCTGTAAATTCTGCTTCCTTTAAATCTGGTAAACCAATATGTAAAACTACCTTGTGACTATTAGTTTTAAAACTCCAAGACCGACCTGTATTTTTAAAATATACTTCTAAAACACCCTTATCGATATCAAATTGTAAATTATCAATATCTTCCGACTCCCCTTCTGCCGTAACTGTATGAGTAGCAGATTTTTTTATATGAACTTCAAATGCAGATCCAATTTCAACACCTCTGAAACCTGTTAATTTAAATTGTCGAACTTCATTGGCGCGAAGCGGATAGCTTATAAATGAAATAATTAAACTAATAAATAGTGCAATTGCTGTGTATATCGTTTTCATATCATTGATTTTTTGATAAGATGTAATTTTCTATTGAATGGTTGCATCAGACTTATCTTTTTCCTCAAATCTTTTTTCAAAGTCCTCCCAATCATCCTGATTTCCCATATCATTTTCAGTTTGAGGCACTGCAATTCGATTGATACATCTTAAACCAATATTGGGATCCATAATCCATTTAGCAGTTTTGAAGGTAGATTCATCCTCTTCAAAATATTCCGAAGGAATCATGTTTTCGATAAAGTAGCCAAGCTCCTTGGACATAGAAAATACTTTCCCATAAGGAATCAAGACTTTCACTTTCAACCTTTGGTTTCTGAATTTATAGTTTTTCAATCCAAAATGAGAATCAAATGTCATGCCACGAAGATTATTAACAATTTGATAGGTTACAGATTGGGCATTTTGTTCTGCCTCAATTCGAGTCTTTCCATTGGATTTAAAAAATTGAATTATTTGTAAACTATCTCCATTATATCCTTCAAAAGTTATATTTGCTCGATTAAATCCACCCCGATTAAAATCATGCCTCTCATCTTCGTCTAAAAATTCATTGGCCAAGGCATGATCACCCAATAACTTTTCTACCATAGAAGATTGGGATTCGTGATGAATATCAAACATAAATGAACTATCTGTCATTGCATACAATTGGGTTTTATTTGTAGAGGCTGTCCTTGAAAAATTATTTCCCAAACTTGCACCAACATAAAACAAACCAATCCAACCAATAACAGCCATTATTGTTGAAACGTACGAAAATGTTTTATTATAAAATCTTTTATTCGCTAATAAAGATGCGCCTCCAATTCCTGTGGCAACTATAATTGGAAGAAAGGCAAAGACAAATGCCCAGATAGACCATTTTGGTAAATCTTGAAACAATAAGAAAGGAATAAGTTCACCCCCCAATTGAATTGCATTGAAATAATTAGTTCCTGACAAACTTGCTGAAAAGGCAAAAAACAATACAATCATTAACGCAAGTGCAATGATCATTAAAAGGGCTCCTGCAAAATATTGCACAATCCAACGAATCACGTTAAAAAAGCCCTTAAATGCAGGTAAAATTGCGGCAAACACTCGAAAAGGAATTAAAAGAATTTTACCGAAAAAACTTTCCGTTTTATTATCAGAATCGATCGATTTATTGATATTATGCTCAATGTTTTCCAAAGTAATTGGCTCACCTTCCATAGACATTTTATCGGTTAAGGTTTTTGCCTCAGGTGTGATGATAAGAATAATTAAATAGGCTAAAAATCCTGTACCAAAAACTAAAATAGAAATAACAGCTAAGACACGTAATAAACCTAAATCCCAGCCAGTAAATTTTGCTATACCCGAAATCACGCCGCCAATCACCTTATTGTCTGGGTCACGAAAAAATCGCTTATATCCCATATTGGAATCATTGGGATATTCACCTGGGATGGCGATCCAACAAATGATATATCCCCAAAAAATCACGTTGCCAATGTGCAGCAATGGAATTAATCCGAAGAATCCAATAACCAGCAATAATCGTACCCAAAGCGGATCAACCTCTAAATAATTCGCCAAGCCTGAGGCTACTCCACCTAATTTTTTACGAGACAAATCGCGTCTAAATACCTTCTTTCCTTGCTCACTCTGCTTACTTGGCCCACTCTGCTTACTTTGCTCACTCTGCTCACTTTGCTCATACTCCTTAAAATCCGCCACTGTTCCAAGTGATTTGATCAATTCCTCAACATGTATCTGATTGATCGCTTCCGTTTTTTGCGTTTCTCTAATTTCGAAAAAGCGTTCTGCAATTCTCGATTCAATATCTTCGATGATTTCCTTTGAACCTTCATAATTAGCGAAATATTGGCGAATAGATTTGATGTAATTTTCTAAAAGTTCGTAAGCATCTTCTTCGATGTGAAAAACAAATCCGGACAAATTGATAGTTAATGTCTTTTTCATGATTATGCTATGTTTGAAGGTTGAATGATTTGTTGAACTGAATTGGCTAAATCAGTCCAAGTTTCGTGTAATTCGTTTAAAAATGTATGGCCTTTTTCTGTCAAAAGATAATATTTTCTGGGTGGCCCCGCATTCGACTCTACCCACTTATATTCCAAAAATCCAGCGTTTTTCAAACGCGTCAGTAAAGGGTACAATGTCCCTTCTACCACCATAATTTTTGCAGAGGTTAATTCCTCTAACATGTTGGAGGCATATACCTCTCCTCTAGATATGATTTGGAGAATACAATATTCCAATATCCCCTTTCTCATTTGAACTTTGGCGTTTTCTATATCCATCGTTTTTGTTTTTGTTTCACAAATATATAAACAAGTACTATGTATTACAAAGTACTTTACAAAATATTTTTGCTTTTATGGAGAAAAGGTCGGTTTTTTGTAAGAATAATCGAAAAATTTGTTCAAAGGAAAGTTCTATATCACCTTGCCATTGGCCTTTTACAACCGAGATACTTGGTTGAAAGTAGCCTTTATTTTGGTGTCGATATTAATGGCTTCCTTTTCTTGGTACTTTACAGATAGACTAGTTTCAAAACTTGAGGAGCGAGAAAAACAACAAATTGAATTGTATGCAGAAACTATCAGATATGTAATGACATCTGACGAAAATGCCGACATCAATTTCTTTTTTGAGCGAATCAAAAAAATCAATGAAAACAATACTATTCCAGTTATTTGGAAAGATGGTAGTGGGCATTTGAATTCGAATAATATTGAAATACCTAATTTTAACAACACAGAAGATCGGCAAAAATTTCTAAAGGGAAAACTAGACGAAATCATTTTAGAAAACAATAAACCCATCGAAATGGATATGGGTTTTCAGAAAGAATACATTTATTATGGCAATTCAAATCTCCTAAAACTATTACGTTATTACCCACTTTCCCAATTAGTAGTGGTATTAATTTTGGGATTCTTGGGATACATTTTCTTCTCCTATTCTAGAAGAGCAGAACAAAACAGGGTTTGGGTTGGATTGGCCAAGGAAACTGCTCATCAATTAGGTACGCCTTTATCTTCATTAACTGCATGGATTGAAATATTAAAGGAAAACCCAAATGTGAATCCAGAAATTGTTGAAGAATTAGCCAAAGATGTTCAACGATTAGATACCATCACCACTCGTTTTTCCAATATCGGTTCTACTCCTATTTTGAAAAAAGAACCTTTGGAAGATTTAATTCATGGATTTATCAATTATTTAAAAATTAGAATTTCAAGCAAAGTTACCATTGATATTCAATCTCATTTACCTCCAAATCAACAAGTAAATGTAAATAAATATTTATTTGAATGGGTAATTGAAAATATTTGTAAAAATGCTGTTGATGCGATGTCGGGTGCAGGATTAATTTCCATTCGATTAAAAGAAGGAAAAAACAATACCATTACTATTGATATTGAAGATACTGGAAAAGGGATTTTACCTAAAAACACTTCCAAGGTTTTTGCACCTGGATTTAGCACCAAAAAACGTGGTTGGGGGCTTGGACTTACATTGGCCAAACGAATTGTAGAAAATTACCACCTAGGGAAATTGCAATTAAAATGGACAGAGGTTAATAAAGGAAGTACTTTTAGAATCACATTACCCAATCCAACTGAAGAAGTATGAATTCACCCAATATAGTTTTTGGCACAGCATTAGCCATCATTTTTATGGGGTATTTATTGAAATCCACTGGATTTATTAAAGAACATGAAGCTAAACATGTTTCTAAATTTCTAATGCATACCACATTTCCAGCTTTAGTAATTAGCACCATGACAAAGGTAGAAATGTCAGGCGAATTATTTTGGCTTCCCACTATTGCAATACTATTTGGAATCACTTGCTCATTTTTAGGCTTTAATTTATTCAAAAACGACACTTCAGGAAACCGAACCATTTTAACTATGGGTTGTTCTGGCTTTAATTTAGGACTTTTTGCATTTCCTTTAATTGAGGGAATTTGGGGTTGGAAAGGTTTGGCCTATGCAGCCATGTTTGATATTGGGAATTCAATTATCAATTTCATGGTAACCTATGGCGTTGGAGCATTTTTAGCTGGAGGTGGAAAAGCAAATATTTCTTTTTGGGAGGTTTGCAAAAAAATTCTTTCCCTTCCTCCCTTCCAAGCCATGTTAATCGGATTAAGTATTAATTTATTTAAAATCCCAATTCCACAAGTTGGCATGGAAATTGTAGAAATAATTGCGAAAGGAAATAAGCCATTGGTTTTACTTTTAATGGGGATATACTTCAGTATTAGACTACCCAAACGTTCCCTTTGGGATGTTTTCAAGGTGTTAAGCCTTCGTTACACCTTAGGTTTTATCGTAGGATTTGCCATATATTTTCTTAGTCCCTTTGACCAGCATTTCCGAAACATGCTTTTAATATGTATAATTTTACCCGCTGGTATGACTTTAATTACCTATTCAGAACAATTAAATCTAAATTCGAATATTGCGGCGGCCCTTGTAAACTTTTCTATGTTGATTAGTTTTGCGCTCATGTGGATTTTGGTGTATGCCTTTCAAATGGCTCCTATGTAAAATCGGCATAATTTGGTAATTTTATAGCTTCAAAGATAAAATCCCACCTAAATGGTAGTACCATACAAAAACAACGAAGAGGGTAAAAAAGAACAAGTTGCCCAAATGTTTAATTCTATTTCTCCCAAATACGACTTTTTAAATCATTTATTAAGTGGAGGAATTGATATCATATGGAGAAAAAAGGCAATTAATTTAATCAAAAACAAAGGGATCAAGTCCTTATTGGATATTGCAACCGGAACTGGAGATTTTGCTCTGGAGGCATTAAAAATTAATCCGGAAAAAATCACTGGAGTAGATATTTCTGAAGGAATGTTGGAGGTTGGAAAAAAGAAAATTCAGGATTTAGGGTTAAGTCATAAAATAGAATTAAAACTAGGTGATTCAGAAAAATTAGACTTTGAAGACAATAGTTTCGATGCAATCTCCGTTAGTTTTGGAGTAAGAAATTATGAAAATCTTGAAAAAGGACTTTCGGATATGTATAGAGTATTAAAACCTGGTGGTTATTGTTTGATTCTTGAATTTTCGAATCCAAGAAGCTTTCCAATGAAGCAATTGTACAGTTTCTACTCTAAAGCTATTTTACCACTTTTAGGAAGAATAATCTCCAAAGATCCTGCGGCCTATACCTACTTGCCAGAATCTGTAAAAGCATTTCCTGATGGTGAAAATTTCTTACAAATCCTTTCAAAAGTTGGTTATAAAGAAAACCAATGGAAACCAATGACCGGAGGTATTTGCTCCATCTATTTGGCAAGAAAATAAATGAAAAAAATAGGCTACAGTCTGGTTTTTCTCTTAGTTTGTGCAAACATTTCCTTTGCACAAAGTAAAAAGTATGTTCAGGTATTTCATGAATATTATGATGACAAACCCATTCATTTTGGTTTTCAATTTGGATTTGTGCAAGCCCGATATTTTGTTTCAGAACCAATTACCCCTCATATAATCTCCCCTAGTAATTTTGGATTTTTTGTAGGGGGAAATGTGAATTACGCCTTTAATAAATATTTTGAGGCTAAGTCTGGGATAAATGTTGCTTTGTACGAAAGAAGAATTATATACGGAAATGCATACGAAAACGAAAAATATAGAGAATCTACTTGGATTGAATTTCCCTTTTTAATGAAATTCAGGTCAGTAAGAAGAAAAAACCATCGAGCATTTATAAATGCAGGCTTTAAAGTAGGCTTAGAATCGAATAAAAAGGATAACACCACAGGTGTAAATGAATTTGATGGAGTAAATCAAACAGATTTTACTATCGAATATGGATTTGGCCTAGAAATATTTAATCGGTTTTTCAAATTATCTCCTGAAATAAGATTTTCAAACGGATTAGTAAATCTTTACGACAAGGAAAATAACCTTTTTGGCAATAATTTAAATCTAAAATCAAATACGATTTCTCTAATTCTGAATTTCGAATAAATCAATACAATTTATTCACAGCATTTTTTGCTTCCACTTTTACTTCCAGGGAACTAACTGCTGAAAATCCAAACCAACCTGCACCTTGCCAAGCAGAATTTTTGTTAGTATTGATTAAATTACTTGGTATATTAGCTGCAGGACGAGAAAACAAGCCTGCATTATTTATCTCAGAACGGGCTTGGAAATAAAAGTCAAATTCCCCTTCAGAAATAGACCAAATCTCTACGCGCAATTTATTACCTTCTTCATATAACTCAGGAGATATCGCTGACCTAACTGGTAAAATAAACATCAAACCATCTCCTTGCGCTCCCTTTTGAAAATTAGAATCATACATAACTGTCAAATTATTGGGCTCGTTGAAAAGTTTATCATTTTTATAAACTTTTAATCGGTAACAATCTCCAACTCCTTTCGGATCTGATGCATAAAATTGCGCCTCAAAACCTTCTGTAGGTTTCCCCTCACCCGATTGCCTCAAATTGGCTTTTGCCTTTTTGTATCGAATGGAATCGATTGGTGGCACGCGATACATTTTAGTACTAGCCTCTAAATGTTCCCCATTCCAATCAACTTTTAATACATATTTTCGACCTACTTTTCCGATGCTTTCTGAGCCAATGGGCTTCCATTCATAAATTCCTTCCTGCGACAAACTTTCTTTAAATTCAAATACATTCCCAAGCGTATCTAAAACCTGAACCTTTGCACCTTTTATAGCTTCAATTGTTCCGTTGTCGAAATAATTCTGTGATTTTACCAAGCGAATCACTTGATTCCCAGGCAAGTTAGTCAATTGGGCATCAACCACTACAAATTGATTTGAGTTTGGAACTTTTAAATCAACAACTTCTTCACAGGAAAAAAGACCCAAAACCATTAATATAGAAAATATGGAAAAAATGAATCTCATTAGAAGTTAAAATTATAAGTTACAGCTGGCACAAAAGAACCAATGATTGACAATTGAACAGCTTCGGTCTGAAGCGTATTTTCTTCATTCGGTCTTGTATATATTGAAAATGGATTTTTTCTATTGTATAAATTGTAAATAGAGAATACCCATTCAGATTCACCTTTTTTGAACAATCCTTTTTTGCTTTTTCTAGTAGCCGAAATATCTAAACGATTGTAATCTGGCACACGAATATTACCCCTAGTTCCAGCAGGAGTTAAAGGATAGGAAATCCCATCAAAACTAAACTTCTGAAGTGGTAATGAATAAGGAACCCCTGAAATATAGGCAAAATTCATCCCAAAAGACCACCTTTTTGCGGTTTGGTATTGTAAAATTAAATTAAAATTATGGGTTCGATCGTATCGGGTGGGAAACCAATCGTTATTGTTCAATTCCTCAATTTTT
Organism: Sandaracinomonas limnophila; assembly: GCF_004005965.1. Taxonomy (GTDB): domain Bacteria; phylum Bacteroidota; class Bacteroidia; order Cytophagales; family Spirosomataceae; genus Sandaracinomonas; species Sandaracinomonas limnophila. The sequence continues at coordinate 99,844 of NZ_SACY01000005.1, forward strand.
CTTTCGGTTCTGGAAAGTGTATAACTTATCCATCCTGTAACTTTTCCTGTATTTTTTTTCACAAACCATTCCAAACCATAGGCACGTCCTAATCCAAACAATAAATCTTTTTCAAATAAAGGATTTAGAAACAAATTAGCACGGTCTGCATAATCAATCTGATTATCCATAGTTTTATAATAAACTTCCATGGAGGCTTCATAATTTTTCTCTTCCCCTAAATTGGCAAAATAACCTGCAGCAAATTGATTCACCAATTGTGGTTTTATATTATTTGTTGAACTAGTCCAAACATCTAATGGGGTTGATGCAGCCGTGTTCGACATCAAATGAATATATTGTGCTAAACGATTAAATGAAACCTTAATGGAATTATTCGAATTCAAACTCCAATTTAAAGAAATTCGAGGTTCTAAATTAGTATAATTTGCAAGTACTTTAGATGGATCTGCTGAAAAGGTTTTCAGTGAATAACCTGAAGGATTTTCAATACTCTGGCCAGTTTTTACTCGCTCATAATATTCACCATTGGTACTTCTGAATTGATAATTAGAAAGGCGCAAACCAGATTGTAATGTCAAATTAGTAGCAGGTTTAAATTCATGACCTACATAGACTGAGCTTTCCATTCCTAATTTATCAGATTGCCCAAATTCCCTTTTTTCCCCATTGGAAGTTGCAGTTGCAGAACCTGGCTTAAAGTTATAGGAAATAACTTGTCCACCAAATGTAAGTGTATTATCTGGTTTAATGTAATAGATAAAATCAGGCTTAAAACTTAAATTAATAATATTTGAATTCCATTTAAAGGCATTTTCTGGCTTTTTGTTTTTTAAATCAGAATCCAACATATAATCATAATTGCTATAAAAAACTGTTGAATTTAAGAACAACTTATTGGAAAAAACGTGGTTCCATCGGGCAGACAAGGTCGAATTCCCCCAATTAAACCCAAAACCTGAACCAAATACATCCCTCCCAAAATAGCCCGAAAGATAAAATGTATTCTTTGTATTAATGTTGTAATTTACCTTGGCTGTTAAATCGTAAAAACTAAATTTGGCATCAGAACTGCTACCTGTCAAAAATGGTTTTGCCAAAACATCAATATAGGATCTCCTTGCTGCAACTATAAAAGAGGCTTTATCTTTTACAATAGGTGCCTCAATGGATAAACGAGAAAATATAACTCCAATTCCGCCATGCACTTCCATTTTTTTGGAATTCCCTTCCTTCATTTTAACATCTAAAATGGAAGACCCTCTACCCCCAAATTGGGCGGGTATTCCACCTTTATATAGCTTTACATCTTTTACCGCATCCGGATTAAACACTGAAAAGAAGCCAAATAAATGGGATGAATTGTACACAGGTGCCTCATCTAATAAAACTAAATTTTGATCAACCCCGCCACCTCGTACATTGAATCCCGAAGCACCTTCACCCACCGTAGATACACCTGGTAATAATTGAATTGCTCTAACTAAATCAACCTCTCCTAATAATGCTGGAATTTTTCGAATCGTTTTGATATCAATTTTATTAACCGACATCTCCACACTGCGTACATTGTCTTCCTTCGATTGCGCTGTTACCTTAACCTCTTGCAGCTCTTCTATTTTTAATTCCAATTCAACATTTTCTTCCATCTTGTTTGCATTGAGCAAGATGGTTTTTACAACTTTTTTATAGCCGGCCGCACTAAAATTTAAATGATAAGAACCAGATGGCAAGGTTAAACTATAAAAACCATAGCTATTAGCTGAAGTTCCCATTTTCAGCTCTTCTACATATATAGTTGCACCTATTATTGACTCTCCATTGGACTTATCTTTTACATAGCCGCTTATGCTTTGTTTTTGTCCAAATGCAAAACTGGATACAAAAAGCAAAAATCCTAAAAATATATGTTTTCCCATGTGATTTATCGAGCGCAAATATAAAAAATAAAGGCAAAATTTTAGCTCCATTCATCACTTTGTATAAAAATATCAAAAAAATTGTAATATTTTTTTGATAATCAGTAATATATTACCGATAGAATTTTTTTATTTATTTTTTTTAATAAAATTTGTGTCAACAAACGTAAGACCTCCGCCGTGGACCAAAAATTATTTGGAAATATTATAAAGGAAAAAAGAAATTCTTTAAACCTATTGCAAGAAGAATTAAGCGAAAAAAGTGGAGTGGCAATTAAAACAATTCATTCCATAGAAACAGGAAAGGGAAACCCTTCCTTTCAAAGCATACAAAAACTATTTGAAATTTTAGAACTAGACCTAATTATTATATCATCCAACCCAAAAAAATAATCCTATGGAACAAGCCATCAGTTTTGAACGAATTCCAACAAAAATATTTAAAGATTCAGAGGGCGCCTCGAAAATTGCCGCTCAAGAAATAGCACAAATCATCAAACAAAAGGAGAAGGAAGGTAGGCCTGCGGTCTTAGGGTTGGCAACAGGCTCTACCCCTAAAAAAGTATACCAAGAATTGATCAGATTACATAAGGAAGAAGGTTTAAGCTTCAAAAATGTAATTACCTTCAATTTGGATGAATATCACCCAATGGAACCAGATGCAATCCAAAGCTATGTCCGGTTTATGAAAGAACAATTATTTGATCATATCGATATTCCTTCACAAAATATACATATCCCGAATGGACAACTTCCTCTTGAAGAAATTCCAGCTTTTTGTAAAGCCTATGACGAAAAAATTGAAAGACTTGGAGGATTGGATTTTCAAATATTGGGTATTGGAAGAAATGGACATATTGGTTTCAATGAACCAGGCTCTTTAATTAACTCCAAAACACGTTTAATGACACTCGACATGAGTACTAAATTAGACGCATCGGTTGATTTTGGTGGACTAGAAAAAGTTCCTAAACGGGCTATCACCTTAGGAATTGAAAAAATAATGAATGCCAAACGTGTTTTATTGTTGGCATTTGGTGAACACAAAGCCCAAAGTATTGTACAAGCGGTGGAAGGTCCTGTGACTGCAGATATCCCGGCCTCCTACCTACAACAACACCAAAATGCAGTATTCATGATAGATGAGGCTGCTGCAGCCAACCTAACTCGCATAAAAACACCATGGGTTGTAGAATCAGTGAACTGGGATAAAAACACCATTAAAAAAGCAGTTACACACCTTGCTTTAACCTTAAATAAACCTATTCTAAAACTAACGACAAAAGACTACAACGAAAATGGTATGTCGGAATTACTGTCTTTGTATGGACAAGCCTACGACATTAACATTGAAGTTTTCAACTACCTGCAGCACACCATTTCGGGTTGGCCAGGAGGAAAACCCAATGCAGACGATACCTATCGACCCGAAAGAGCCTTCCCTGCTAAGAAAACAGTATTAATTTTCAGCCCACACCCAGACGACGACATCATCTCTATGGGCGGCACCTTTCAACGTTTACACGACCAGGGGCACGAGGTGCATGTTGCCTATCAAACCTCAGGCAATATTGCGGTAGCTGATGATGAGGCACTTCGTTTTGCAGAATTTGTGGTCGATTTCAACGATAATTTTGATTCGTCGAACGCCAAGGCGAATCGAATTTATAAGGAAGCAGTCAAATTTTTGAAAAATAAAAAAGATTCAGAATTAGACATTCCTTCTGTCAGAGAAATCAAAGGACTTATTAGAAGAGGGGAGGCAAAAAATACTTGCAGATTTGTCGGAATCAAAAAAGAAAATGCACATTTCTTAAATATGCCATTTTACGAAACGGGAACCATTCGTAAGAAACCCATCGGCGAAGAAGATATTCAAATCATTGTTGACCTGATTGAGCAAATCCAACCCCATCAAATTTATGCTGCAGGCGACTTGGCGGACCCTCATGGAACCCACAAAGTTTGCCTAGATGCGATTTTCGAAGCCATACAACGCCTTAAACATCGAGAATACATGAACAACTGCTGGGTATGGTTGTACAAAGGTGCCTGGGCTGAATGGGATATCGACCAAATTGAAATGGCCGTACCAATGTCGCCCGACCAAGTTTACAAAAAAAGAATTGGAATTTTCAAGCACCAATCGCAAAAGGATGGTGTTGTATTTCAAGGAGAAGATTCTAGAGAATTTTGGCAAAGAGCTGAAGAACGAAATAGAGGCACGGCCCAATTATATAACCAATTAGGCCTTGCCGAATATGAAGCAATGGAAGCTTTCGTTCGCTGGAGATTTTAAATTACACTAATGCATCAAACAAAACCTCTGCGGTATGCAGTGCTCTGCGCTGCGTACCGTCATGTATTTGATGACGACAACTTGTACCTGAAGCCACAATAATCACCTCTTCAGGCTGCGAACGAACTGTTGGAAATAAAACCAACTCCCCTATTTGCATCGACAAATCGTAATGCTCCTTTTCATACCCAAAAGAACCTGCCATTCCACAACATCCAGAAGGTATCAATTGAACTTCATAATTTTCTGGCAATGACAAGGCTTTTTTAGCTGAAACTAAATTGGAAATTGATTTTTGCTGACAATGTCCGTGTAATTTCAATAACCGTTTTTCTGATGTAAATGCCGATTTATTTACTCGACCTGCTTCTAATTCTAGAGCCAAAAACTCTTCTAATAAATAGGCGTTTTTAGCTAAATTTTTAGCTTTTTCAATCAATTCTTCCGAAACCAAATCAGGATACTCATCTCTAAAAGTCAATAAAGCAGAAGGTTCAATACCCACCAAAGGCATATCGGAAGTAATTATATCAGCAAACAAACGAACATTTTTATTGGCAATTTCTTTGGCCTCATCCAACATCCCCTTCGATAAATAAGCTCTACCAGAAATTGGGTGATTGACAGTTTTCACCTCATAGCCTAACTTCTCCAATAATAATACTGCTTTTTGCCCAACCTCTACATCGTTGTAATTGGTAAATTCATCAAGGAATAGAACCAGAGAAGGTGCAGATGGGACCACAGATGCCACTGATTTTCGTTGGTTCAACCAACTCCGAAGCGTTTGTTTTGCCATCAAGGGCATGGTTCGCTCTGGATGAAATCCGACCATAGTATTAGAAATTCTTCTAATCCATGGAGTACCCATAATCACATTATAAAGGCTAGGAATTTTAGCAGTAATGGCAGAAATATTGGCAAAATTTCCAACCAACCAACTTCTCAATGGCAAACCCTTTTCTTTTTGGTATTGGTACAAAAACTCCATTTTCAATTTAGCCACATCCACGTTAGATGGACATTCAGACTTACAGCCCTTACATGCCAAACACAAATCCATCACTTCCTTAATCTCATCATGTGCAAATCGATTTGGCTGTGTAGATTTGGTTAAAAATTCTCTTAAAATATTGGCACGAGCACGCGTAGTTTCTTTTTCATTTCTGGTTGCCATAAATGACGGACACATCGTGCCACCAGAAACAGGAGTTTTTCTACAATCTGCAGAACCATTGCATTGCTCGGCATGCTGCAAAACATCTTGATCTGTATATCTAAATGCAGTTTTAAATTCTGGTGTTACTTGCCCAGCCTCATAGCGTAAAAATGAGTCCATTGGAGGCGTATCCACAATTTTATTGGGATTAAAAATCCCTTTAGGATCCCACCACGACTTCAATTGACGCATCAATTCATAATTCTTTTCCCCCACCATCCAAGGAATAAATTCTCCTCGCAAACGTCCATCACCATGTTCTCCTGAAAGTGAGCCCTTATATTTTTTTACTAATTTGGCAATCTCCTCTGCAATGGTTCGGAACAATTCATGTCCCGATTTTGTTTTAAGATTTATGATTGGTCGAAGGTGTAATTCTCCCGAACCTGCATGAGCATAATGTACACAATACAAATTATTTTCAGCCAAAATCTCATTGAATTCCGCAATAAAAGCAGGTAAATCATTTACATCTACAGCCGTATCTTCAATTACCGCCACGGCCTTTTCATCCCCTGGCAAATTTGACAAAAGTCCTAATCCTGCCTTTCTCAAATCCCAGACCTTCTTCACATTGGCACCTGTAACATAAGGAAAATGATAACCCAAATTCTCCGCCAACATTGCCTGCTCTAACTCTTTGGCCTTTTTTTCTAAATCAATTGGATCATCAGAACGAAGTTCAACAACTAAAATAGCTCCAGGATCTCCTTCAACGAAAAATCTATTTTGTCTTTGTTCCGGATTTGCCTTGGTACATTCCAAGATGTAATGATCCATCAATTCAGAAGCGGATGGATCAAATTTCAAGGCAATTAAATTTGCTCGTAAAGCTTCATCAATCGTATTAAAATGTGCACAAACCAATCCCAAATGAGCAGGAGGCTGAGCATCTACATGTAATTTAATTTTGGTTGCGAAACAAAGGGTTCCTTCTGAACCTGCTAATAAATTACAGAAATTAAAAGGGAGTGTTCCTCCGTCAAAGGCATCCGAATTGGCAATAAAATCTAGGGCATAACCTGTATTTCTTCGATCAATACTAGGCTTTGGAAATTCATCATTTATTTCTTGAATAACTGCCTTTTGTCCGATTTCTTGAATGGTTTTTTGATAGATCTGATGTAATCTACTTCCTGTAGGCAACGACTTTAATGTTTCATGAGGATTTTCTCTTTTGAAATGAACAAATGTTCCATCTGAAAGGAAGCCTTCGATTTCTAAAACATGGTCACGCGTTGAGCCGTAAACTACTGAGTTAGAACCGCAAGAATTATTTCCTACCATTCCACCAATCATGGCACGATTTGCTGTTGATGTCTCTGGACCAAAAAATAATCCATGCTTTTTCAATTCTACATTCAACACATCGCGTACTACGCCTGGCTCTACCCAAACGTAAGATTGCTCCTTGTTTACCTCTAAAATTTTTGTAAAATGTTTGGAAACATCTACAATAATTCCTTTTCCCACTACCTGACCTGCCAATGAAGTACCTGCAGTTCTTGGAATAATAGGTAATTGATATTGATCTGCAAAACGAATTATTTTTTCAATATCCTCTAAGGTTTCCGGAATGGCCACTGCCAAAGGCATTTCTCGATACGCAGAGGCATCTGTGGCATACAAGGTTTTCATCACGGTATCTGTGTAAAGAGAACCTTGAATTTGTTCAGACAATAAACTTAACTGGTGATTAATTATACTTTCCGGACTCATGAATATCTAATCGTTTGCAAATTGCAAAGTTAACCAAACCTACGCTTAGTAACAATTGTGCAAGGATATAAGTGCCCATTACCCAAAAAGAATTTCCTGAAAAGCTTTGATAAAATTTATTAATAGCCAATAAACTATCGGAAATGACAAATAAAATGGCTCCGACGAAAACTAGTTTAAAATTTAAATTACTTGCAACAGCTTTCCTTAAAAACGCAAAATAGGCCATAGAACCCAAAGCTAAGGCATAAACAACTACGGGAATTGAAAGTTCTGTTGAAACTCCAGGCCATAATATTTTTAGCAAAAATAGTACATAAACCAAAATCAAAATGAGCATAATTAAATTCAAAAGTAGGTTTTTTGAAAAGCCAAATAACTCTTCACGAAACATTCGAATATAAATTATTTGCATTACCAAAAAACTTAGTAAACCTAATGGAAAAAAAATTGGTGCTGAAAATAGCAGAAATACATCGCCTAACCACGCAAAAAATAAGGCATAAATTATTTTAGATCTTTCATTTTTTTGCAGGTTGTCGATCACAAAAAAAATCAATAAGAGCATTAAAGCAGGTTTTGTGAAAAACCTTAACGATTCTGTAGGCAAAACGAAAGAATCAATTAACAACTCGAGAATTGCAACAAAAACGTATAAAGTCAAAAATCTGAATTTACTAATATTTTCAAGCATTGGTTTAAATTAATTCAGCATGAAATGCAATTTACAAATTTCCTTAACATACATATATTTTTTTATATTTGTATAAACTATCCCATTTAATGCGCTCTAATTCACTAAAAAACGTAATTTATTTCGGCTTATTCCTTTGCATTTTACTAATTGCTTATTTATTGCGTATCAAAAATCTAGATACATTTTCAATTGGAGGTGATGAATTTTATACACTGCTTAGTTCAAATTACATTTATCAAGAAGGTGGACTTCAAGGTTTTTTAAATCAACCTTTTTTTACAAATAAAGATTGGCTTCCTAGTAATAGTTTTTCGGACTTGATGTCCGCCATGGCTAGAAGGGATAATGGAAGTGGTTTGCTTTTTAATATTTTAATTCACTATTGGGTTAAAATATTCGGTTATGAAGATTGGGGATTGCGTTACTTTTCTGTCATAACTAATATGGGTCTTCTCATTAGTGTTTTTTACTTTTGCAAAAACCAATTAAAGTCTAAACTTGTTGGCTTGTTAAGTATATTTTTATTGGCTATTTCTCCTTTTCTTGTTTCCTATTCTCAGGTTGCTAGAACTTACTCTTTGGTTTTTCTGTTTAGTGTTTTGTCAAGTTATTACTTTCTCAATTGCTTAAAAGCAGAGCCTTCAAAAAAATTAAAACCCTTTGTTATTTTTGGAATTGTCTCATTATTAACTCTAATGACTCATTATTCCATTTTCATATTATTTATCTTTCAATTTTTATTTTTGTTGATTTTCAACTGGAACAATTTTAAAGCTAATTTTTTCAAGTACCTTTTAGCGGCAAGTTTTCCTATCCTAGGTATGTGCCTATGGCTGATGAGCCCTGGGGGACTCTATTCTTTTCATTCCATAGAGGTAAGCAAACAATTTTATAATTATGTGGCGCAAAGTGGCAATGGTGGAGAATGGCTACAAGTTTTTAGTATAAAAAATGTAACGCTTCAACTGGCAAAGGTCATTTCAATGTCAAATTTATTCTTCGACAGATTAGCCTTTGATGTATTTGGCAAAAAGAATTATTTATTTACTTTTTTATTTATCATAGGTTCTGCTTATTCGAGAAAACAAGATTTTTTCAAAAATAATCCAAATTTTATTATTGTTTTAGATATCATTTTTTTTATCCTATTGTCTGGATTCACAAGTAACCATTCGATTTCCTTTTTGATTATCTATTTACTTGGAGTTTTAATTTCAACAAACTTTGCTTTATTAAAACCTTCAAATAATGCTGAAAATTATTCTATTGCAATCTATTTATTCTCATTTTTAGGTTTATTTTTATTCGCATATTTAGATGGAAACACTTTTCGTGTTATGGCAAAATACGCTGGATATTCTTATGTTTTTGGTAGTATTTTCGGCAGCATATTTTTAGTCAAGGTTTTCGAAACACAAAACAAAGATCAAAAATTGTTATTAACACTATTGTTAATTTGTACAACTCTTTCTTCCGTAGAACTAGTTCATAACATTTATAGGGATAAAATGGAGCCGTATTTTTATTCATGGAGCACACCGAGAACTAAAAACGAATATCTATTGGCAAAGGAAACGATTCTAAAGAACTATCAGAAAGGAGATACTTTGATCTATCCATCATTTGTATTCAAACCAACCAAATTTGATATTGAAACTCCACATCATTCGGTTCAAGTTGCACAATACATGAATTTGTATTTACATAATGTAGACCAAACAATTTATCAGAAAATTGACACGATGAATCTTGATAAAATTATTTTACAAAAACCTAGTGGTAAAAAAAATATTATCTATCAATTTAAAAATAATTTATACTTAAAAGATTGGTAACAAAAAAAGGAGGTTTTTCAACCTCCTTTTTTTGATTTTAAAATTCAAGTATGCTTAAGAGCCACAAGCCTCACACGCTTCAGGATTATCCAATGAGCAGGCCATATCAGATCTATTTTGCTCATCGCTAAACGATGCTGCTGCATTAGCTGCATATTGCCCATATTGCAATTCTGTTTCTTGCACCTCATTGGTTTGTTCAATAGCAGGCTCTGCTTGCTTTTCAACGGTAAACTTAATTGCATCAGCAGCTGCTTTAGTTCTTAAGTAATACATACCCGTTTTCAAACCTAATTTCCATGCGTGGAAGTGCATTGAAGTCAGTTTACCAAAGTTAATATCTTGTATATGGATATTTAAGCTTTGAGATTGGCAAATATAAGCACCACGATCTGCAGCCATTTCCAAAATGGTCTTTTGCTTAATTTCCCAAACAGTTTTGTAAAGGTCTTTGATATTTTGTGGAATTTCAGGAATATTCTGAACCGATCCGTTAGCTGAAATCAACTTATTCTTCATGGTCTCATTCCACAAGTTCAATTTAATCAAGTCTTTCAACAAATGCTTATTTACCACCACAAATTCTCCTGAAAGTACTCGACGAGAGTAGATATTAGAAGTATATGGCTCAAAACACTCGTTATTTCCTAAAATTTGACTAGTAGATGCTGTTGGCATTGGAGCAACTAATAACGAGTTTCTCACACCATTTTCCACAACCTGTTTGCGCAAATTCTCCCAATCCCAGTTACCTGATGTTGGTGTCACGTTCCACATATCAAATTGGAACACGCCTTTTGAAATTGGCGATCCCTCCCAAGTTGAGTACGGACCTTCCACCTTCGCTAATTCCATAGAAGCTTCCATAGACGCAAAGTAGATGGTTTCAAAAATATCTTTATTCAATTGTTTTGCTTCTTCAGACTCAAACGGCATACGCAACATAATGAACACATCAGCTAAACCTTGAACTCCTAAACCAATAGGTCTATGGCGTAAATTTGAATTTCTAGCTTCAGGAACAGGATAATAATTAACATCAATAATCTTGTTCAAGTTTCTAGTAGCTGTTTTAGTTACCTCGTATAAACGTTGGTGATCAAAAACAAGATTACCGTTATCGTTCTGGCGAACATATTTAGGTAAGGCTAAAGATGCCAAATTACATACGGCTACCTCATCTTTAGAAGTATATTCTAAGATTTCAGTACAAAGGTTTGAGGACTTTATTGTACCCAAATTCTTTTGGTTAGACTTATTGTTGGCATGGTCTTTATACAACATATAAGGTGTACCTGTTTCAGTTTGAGATTCTAAAACCTTAAACCACAACTCTTGAGCCTTAACTGTTTTTCTTGCCTTGCCTTCTAACTCATATTTATTATATAAAGCTTCAAACTCATCACCATACGTATCTGCTAATCCCGGACACTCATGTGGACAGAATAAAGACCACTCCTCATTACTTTCTACACGCTTCATGAATAAATCTGGTATCCAAAGTGCATAGAACAAATCACGTGCACGAAGTTCTTCTTTTCCGTGATTCTTTTTCAAATCTAAGAATTCAAAAATATCAGCATGCCATGGCTCCATATAGATCGCAAAGCTACCTTTACGCTTACCACCCCCCTGATCAACATAACGTGCTGTGTCGTTGAATACGCGCAACATTGGAATGATACCATTTGATGTACCATTAGTTCCTTTAATATATGATCCTGTTGCACGAATATTGTGAATACTCAAACCAATACCACCAGCAGATTGAGAAATCTTAGCAGTTTGTTTCAAGGTATCATAAATTCCTTCAATTGAATCATCTTGCATAGTTAATAAGAAACAAGACGACATCTGAGGCTTTGGAGTACCTGCATTGAATAAAGTTGGGGTTGCATGCGTAAACCAACGCTCCGACAACAAGTTGTAGGTATCAATTGCAGCTTCTATATCTGCACCGTGAATACCAACCGCTACACGCATCAACATGTGTTGAGGGCGCTCAGCAATTTGTCCATCCAACTTTAATAAGTACGATTTTTCTAAGGTTTTAAATCCAAAATAGTCATATCCGAAATCTCTATCATATATAATAGCCTCATCCAACGCAACGGCATTATTTTTGATTACATCATAAACTTCTTTCGACAAAAGAGCAGCATTTTGCCCAGTCTTTGGATCTACATACGTAAAAAGACGTTTCATGGTTGCAGAAAACGACTTCAACGTGTTTTTGTGCAAATTTGAAATAGCAATACGTGCAGCCAAAACAGCATAGTCTGGGTGCTTGGTTGTAAGCGATGCAGCTGTCTCTGCTGCAAGGTTATCTAACTCGGTAGTTTTAACACCATCGTATAGACCAGTAATTACTTTTCGAGCCACCTCTAAAGGTTGAACAAAATAAGGATCTAAGCTGTAACACAACTTTTCAATCCTTGCGGTAATTTTGTCAAATTTAACTGACTCGCGACGACCGTCTCTTTTAATTACAAACATTTGCTTCGTTGAATGATATGATAAAAAACATTATTTAAATATAAATTTAAAGGGTTTAGGGTTAGACAATACAATTTCTCATAAATTTTCGTACTCAAAAATTTAGAAAAATACCTCCGACGCTCAAAATAGTAAGTATCGAGGATTTGGGTTATTTTTTTAGGCTTTGATTACACTAGCAATTGAATCACTACTAGCGTTTAGGCGCAGAGTAAAATTAGAAAAAAACTACACCTATTGCAAACATTTTTTTTACCAAAATTTAACAGAAAATAGTACGTATTTGAAATGCACAAAGCAAGTATCGAGTAGTCAGTTCATTAAGAGATTGTCACCTCGGAAAAATCCAATAAAAATATTTTAAACTTTTTTGTGGATAACTTTTTATAGAATTTCTCTTGCATTTTAGTCCAAAATTTATTTTGAATGTAAAAATAATTTACCTAATTTTGCAACCCAATTCAGACAATATGTGTTCCCCCATATTGTGATTAATAAATTAAACAGACGGCAGGGAATCGTCCGAAAAAACAAACAAATGAAAAAAGACATCCACCCAGAATACAAAGAAGTAGTATTCCACGATTTATCAGCTGATTATAAGTTTGTAACTCGTTCTTGTGTAAACACCACAGAAACTACTGAATTCGAAGGAAAAACATACCCAGTTTTCAAAATTGAGGTTTCATCTCAATCCCATCCATTCTATACTGGTAAAAACGTATTATTGGATACTACTGGTCGCGTTGACAAATTTAACAAGCGTTACGCGAAAAAATAATATCAAGAAATTGATAAGGAAGCCCTTGCATTTATATGTAAGGGCTTTTTTTATTACCTTGCATCATGGCAAATTCACTATACCTATTTAATGACCCTCAACTTATTGAGCAATTGCGCCCAATTTGCGATCATAGACCGTTAAGTGAAATCATACTAGGCACTTCAACCATTTCCCAAAAATGGGCAAAAGAATTTGACATTATTCAAGAACCTAGAGATGAAAACTGTCTCCAAATCTTAGGAAGCCTTTTACCCCAAGAATCCTACCTTCCTACCCTAAAAAATCTTCGGACAGGTGAAGGACTATACAAAAACAATCAATTAGTAGCCTTCCGTGGCAACCGCCAGCAAATAACCACCAAAATACAAATCAGTGAGGCGCATTTAATTGAATTTCCAGAGGATATTTTAACCTATCAAAAGGAATATTTACCGAAAGAAATCAGACCTGAAGCTTTTGATCTATCTAAACTTAGAGAACTTGGCAATCAAATCATTGAACCAAGCCATTGCTTTATTCATCCAACCGCAACCATCAAAGGTAGTATTTTGGATGCAAGCAAAGGCCCTATTTATGTGGGAGAAGGGGTTGAGATACAAATTGGGAGTTTGATTCAAGGTCCAGCGGCACTTTTGAAAAACTCCATTACTAATTTGGGGGCAAAAATTCGTCCTTTCACCACCATCGGTGAAAATTGTAAGGTTGGGGGAGAAATAAGCTACTCTATCCTTCATGCACATTCCAATAAAGCCCACGATGGCTACTTGGGGAATTCTGTCATTGGATCATTTTGTAATTTTGGAGCCCTAAGCAATTCTTCAAATGTAAGAAACGACTTGAAAAATATTTCACTTTACGATTATTCTACCAAATCTTTCCGACAAACCTCTGTAAAATCTATTGGACTAATTACAGGCGACTACATCACCACAGGGATTGGAACACAATTTAACACCGCCACAAGCATTGGCTCACATTGCAATATAACTAGTCACCAATTTCCAGAAAAATACATTCCAGCTTTTACCTGGGGTCAAGCCCCCCAATTTTCAAAATTTAAACTGAAAAAAGCTATTGAAATTGCAACTACTTGGTCAATAGCCAAAGGAGAAAATTTGTCAGAAAAGGCCCGAAAACGAATACATGAAATTTGGAAAGAGGTCTAAACTTTCCGAAATTCGTATTCAAATAAAATCATGCAGTTCCAAGAAATCCCTGGCTTAGCAAATACTAAAAACCTTTTGATTCAAGGGGTTCGAAATAACCATATCGCCCACGCTCAGCTTTTTCATGGACCTGCAGGAGGTGCTCAATTGGGCATTGCATTGGCCTATATATCCTATTTATTTTGTCCGAATAAAACCGAAACTGATAGTTGCGGTGTGTGTCCATCTTGTCAAAAGCTAAAAAAGGGAATCCATCCAGATGTTGTCTATGTTTTTCCAACCTTTACCACAAAAAAAATAACCGAGCCAGAATCTGACCTATTCTTAATTGAGTGGAGGGAATTTATTCAAGAAAGTCCCTACAGAACACTCGCAGATTGGATGATTTTTGCAGGAGCCGAAGGTAACAAACAAGGTTTAATCCCTGCCCGAGAAACAAGAAAAATTTACTCCAAAATAAGTATTAAGCCTTATGAGGCTCCGAATCGAATCGTATTGATTTGGATGCCAGAGGCCTTCAATATGGAATCTGGAAATGCTCTACTAAAACCTTTGGAAGAGCCCCCAAGTAATACCATTTTTATATTAGTCACCACCGACATTCAGAAATTATTAATTACCATCCTCTCGCGTACCCAACGAATAAACATTCCGATGATTGAGGAGGAAATATTGTCTGAATATTTGTCAAAAAAATTCCAAATCGAGGAAGACAAAGCCTTTCAAATAGTTGTGGCTAGCGAAGGTAATGTTTCCTTAGCCCTTGAAAAGGCTGAAACCGAAAACATGGAAATGGCTAAATTCTTCATTGAATGGATGCGAGCGGTTTATCGAAGAAATTTCAAAACTTTAGTCGGCCTATCTGAGCAATACGATAAAATGAGTAAGGAAGACCAAAAGGCCTTGCTTGAGTATGGACTTTATATATTTAGACAAAGTTTATATGAATGGTCAGGTAACTCTGAGTTAGTCAAAGCTTATGACAAGGAAAGAAGTTTCATTCAAAATTTTGCAAAAACGATTAAACCTGAGTTGTTAGAGAAATTTTTATCAAAATTTTCAGAAGTATATTACCAATTGGAGCGCAATGCGCGAGCTAAAATGCTGCATTTGGACCTATCCTTGAACCTCATTAGATATTTCAACAGTTAATTCATGCAAACGCATATAAAAATTGGAACTCGAAATTCTGCACTCGCACTTTGGCAGGCACATTGGGTGGGAAAGCGACTGGAAGAGTTTGGAATGAGCTATGAACTGATTGCCATTTTATCCAAAGGTGATCAAATTTTAGACCGTTCTTTATCAAAAATTGGCTCAAAAGGTGTTTTCACAGAAGAATTAGAAGAAATGCTGCGAAATGGCGAAATTCATATTGCCCAACATTCCGCAAAAGATTTACCTTCTCACCTACCGAATGATTTAGAACTCATAGCTTTCACAGCAAGAGAAAAGGCGCATGATGTTCTATTGAGTCTAGATCCAGATTTTGATTTAGAGCAATCATCGAGTAAAACTATAGGAAGTTCCTCCACGCGAAGAAGGGCAATTATGCAGGCAAAATATCCGCAGCATAACCTTGTAGAAATGCGTGGAAACCTACAAACTCGATTAGAAAAATTAAAAAATGGAACATGTGATGCCATGCTTTTAGCCTATGCTGGCGTGCATCGCATGGAAATGGAACAATATATCGTAAAACATTTTCCAATAGACCAGTTTACACCAGCTGTTGGACAAGGTTCTGTTGCAATTCAAACTTCAGTTAACTTAGAAATTGTATTAAAAGAAAAAATTAGATTGGCCTGCAACGACCTCGAGACGGAAGAATGTATTTTGGCAGAAAGATCTTTATTATTTGAATTAGAGGGGGGCTGTAGCGTACCTGTTTATGGACATGCTTGGAAGGAAGGAAAAGAAATACATTTAAAGGCAGGTGTTTTATCCCTAGATGGTGGCCAACATATTGAAAGTGCAATGATTGGACAGAATTCCATTGAATTGGGCCAAAAAGTAGCCAAAGACCTCATTTCAAAAGGTGCTAAAGAAATATTAAGAGAAATTAAATCGAACTCAAACGAATGAAATTACTTATCACAGGTTCAAACGGATTATTAGGTCAAAAATTAGTTCAATTATTGAAAGGCAAAAAAGAAGTTGAACTAATTGCAACTGCCGTTGGTGAAAATCGATTACCAGACAAAAATGGATATATTTTTGAGTCGATGGACGTCACAAATCCCACAGATATTCAACGCGTCTTTAAACAACATCAACCCACACATGTCATTCACACCGCTGCCATGACCAATGTGGACCAATGTGAAGAGGATGAGGCCGGATGTGAATTATTAAATGTAACTGCGGTTAAATATTTGGTAGAAGCTTGTTCAAAATACAATTCCTTCTTGTGTCATTTGTCGACAGACTTCATTTTTGATGGAGAAAATGGACCATACGATGAAAATGCAAAAGCTAATCCAATTTCCATTTATGGTGAAAGTAAGTTAAAGGCAGAAGAAATCATCATCGCTTCAAAAACTCGCTGGGCAATAGCAAGGACTGTATTAGTTTTCGGGATTGTTGCAGATATGAGTAGAACCAACATTATTTTATGGGTTAAAAAATCGTTGGAAGACGGAAAAGAGATAAAAGTGGTAACTGATCAATTTAGAACTCCTACCCTTGCTGAAGATTTAGCCATGGGTTGTTGGCTAATTGTTCAAAAGGAAGCGGAAGGAATTTTCAATATTTCTGGAAAAGACTTCCTGACCCCGTATGAAATGGCCATAAAAACAGCCGATTTCTTCAAATTAGATAAATCCTTAATTCAAATAGCCGATTCTAGCACGTTTACACAAAAGGCAAAGCGTCCACCAAGAACAGGATTTGATATCAGTAAGGCAAGAATGGTGTTAGGTTATGAGCCACATAGTTTTGAAGAAGGAATTAAATTAGTTGCTGCGCAACTAGTTTAATGTTTTCCAAATCACATCCTTCAATTCCTGAATTCCCTCTTGCTTAATTGCAGAAATAAATTGGACTGGTAATTTTTTAGGTAATGAAGCTCGAATTTCGGCTTCCATTTCTGGAATCGATAAATCCATTTTTGAGATCACAATGATCTTTTGTTTATCTGCAAGGTCTGGATTATGCTTTTTAAGCTCCTTTAATAAGATTTTATAGGTCTTACCCCAATCTTCTGCATCAGCAGGAATAACGAAGCAAAGGATTGAATTTCGTTCAATATGACGCAAAAAGCGAGTGCCAAGACCCTTTCCCTCGGCAGCTCCCTCTATAATACCAGGAATATCTGCCATAATAAACGACTTATAATCGCGATACTCTACAACACCTAATTGAGGTACTAAGGTTGTAAATGGATAATCTGCAATTTCTGGTTTTGCGGCCGACATCACTGAAAGCAATGTTGATTTACCTGCATTAGGAAAGCCAACTAAACCCACGTCTGCCAAAACCTTCAATTCCATAACTACCCAAATATCTTGACCAGGTTCACCGGGTTGGGCGTGTCGAGGAGCTTGATTAGTTGAAGATTTAAAATGTTGATTCCCTAAACCTCCTCTTCCACCAGGCAGTAACAACACTTTTTCACCAGCTGATGTTACTTCTGCAATTTGTTCATTGGTTTCTGCATCACGAACGATTGTACCCAAAGGCACTTCAATATATACATCCTCGCCTTGTGCACCAGTTCTTCTACCTCCTTCTCCACCTTTACCATTGTCTGCAATGATATGTTTTTGGTATTTAAGGTGCAATAAAGTCCAATGTTGAGCATTTCCAACTAAATAGATATGTCCGCCACGGCCCCCATCTCCTCCATCGGGTCCACCCTTGGGTACGTGTTTTTCACGACGAAAGTGCATTGAACCTGAACCACCTTTGCCTGAGCGAAGATTAATTTTTACGTAATCAATAAAGTTGGAAGTCATTCCTTTGTATTAAGATTCTAAAATGGCAACAATTTCAGCAAAGATTTGATCAATCTCGCCTATACCATTGATCGAATTGAATTTATGTTGTCCTAAGTAGTAATTTGCTACTGGAGCAGTTTTGTTATTGTATTCTTGCACACGTTTGCGAATCAACTCTTCGTTTTGGTCATCAGGGCGACCAGAAGTTTTTCCTCTTTCTAACAAACGACTTGTTAAAACCTCCTCGTTTACCTCTAGGGCAATCATGGTAGTGATTTCTAAATCATGTTTTGCTAACACTTGATCCAAAGCTTCTGCCTGTGCGACAGTACGTGGAAAACCATCAAAAATAAATCCAGGAGCAGTTTTATTGTCATTGATTTTATTTTCAATCATCCCAATTACTACGGCATCTGGCACCAGGATCCCCTGATCCATTAATTTTTTTGCCTCCAATCCAAGCGCTGTTCCAGCTCCTATTTCAGCACGAAGTAAATCGCCAGTTGACAAATGGATTAAGCCAAATTTTTGAATAATATTTTCGGATTGAGTTCCTTTACCTGCACCCGGAGGGCCAAACAAAACTAAATTTATCATTTTATGAATTATGAGGAATAATAGGTTGCAAAGGTACAAAATAGTGGTTTAAATTAAAAATAAAGGTAAATCATGTAAAATAATTGCATTTTTTTCAGATTTCTTTACACAAAATTTACATAAAATTTATTTGGATAGTCGACAAAATAAACTAATTTGGAGATTAACAATTTAAACACTTTTAAACAATTATCTATGAAACACCATCTTTACTCAAAAAAGCTGGCAGCTTTAATTGCCGTTTTTTTAATGGTATCCTGGATTTCGTTCGGACAAGACCGAAAAGTCTCTGGAACTGTTTTGGATGACAAGGGACAAGGGATCCCAGGAGCATCTGTTTTATTGAAAGGTACAACCACCGGAACAACCTCCGATGTCAATGGTTCCTTTTCAATCAATGTAAAAAATAATTCATCGGAATTACAAGTTAGTTCAGTTGGTTATTTAACTAAATCTGTTGCTGTTGGTTCTCAAGCATCTGTAAAAGTTATTTTAGCAGAAGATGTTAGCCAATTAAACGAAGTAGTTGTCACTGGTTACACCGCACAGCGTAAAAAAGACATTACCGGTGCTGTAGCAGTTGTTGGTTCTAAAGAATTAACTGCATTGCCTGCCGCTTCTGTAACCCAAATGTTGCAAGGACGTGCCTCTGGTGTTACAGTTGGTAACGACAACTCACCAGGTGGTGGTACAATGGTTCGTGTTCGTGGATTCGGTTCCATCAACAACAACTCTCCGCTATACATCATCGATGGAGTACCAACACAAGGAACTTTGAACCAAATCAATCCAAATGATATCGAGTCGATGCAGGTATTAAAAGATGCATCTGCAGCTTCTATCTATGGTGCTCGTGCAGCGAATGGTGTGGTAATCATTACGACCAAGCGTGGTGGCGAAGGTGAGCCAAAAATCAACTTTGATATGTACACAGGAACACAAACTGTTGGCAAGACTCTTGATTTATTGAATACACAAGAATTAGGTAGATTCTATTATGAATCTGAAATTGGAGCAGGAAAACCTGCAGGTACCTCTCCTTCTGCCCAATACCGTTTTGATCCAAGTGGTAACCAAACAATTGCAGACTACATTTATCCGAACGTGTATGGTGACCTTCCTGCGAATTATACCTACACCAATGATATTGCAGACCCTGCATTAGGTAAAACTGCTTTCAATATTACAAAAGCAAACAAGCAAGGTACAGATTGGCAGCATGAAATTTTTGGCCCAGCTAAAATCTCTAATTACCAAATTGGAGCAACAGGAGGTTCAAAATATGGTAAATATGCAATCTCTGGAAGTTATTTCAACCAAGATGGTATTTTGAAATACACTAGTTACAAGCGTTATTCAATTCGTGCTAACACAGAATTCACTAGAGGTAATTTAACTTTCGGAGAAAACTTTACGGTTTCTTATGATGCAAGAGTTGGTGTTCCTTCAGGTAACAACAGTGAATCTAACCCAATTACCTTTGCGATTCGTGTACAACCAATTATTCCCGTATTTGATATTACAGGTGGACCAAGAGGCTTAGGTGGTACAAATACATCTGACCTGAATGGTTTTGCAGGTTCAAGAGGATCTAACTTAGGTAATGCACCCAATCCATTAGCAAGACAGTGGAGAGAAAAAGATAACATTACTTATGGTACCCACATGTTTGGTAATGTGTTTTTGGAATACAAAATCTTAAAAGATTTAAAATTCAGAACAAGTTTAGGTTTTGAGTACAATAACTCAAACTTCTCACAATATTTAAACAGAGATATTGAAGCTGCAGAACCGCGTTCAGCAAACAGCTTAACTGTTTATAATAACTATGACCGTGCAATCACTTGGTACAATACCTTGACTTACAACAAAACAATTGGCGATCATACCATCGGTGTTTTAGCTGGTACTGAAGCTGTTTCTACTTATTCATTTGGTTTCAATGCTGCAAGATCTAACTTTGCTTTTGACGACATGACCTATCGTTATTTGAACATGGGTTCTGCTGCAGGTCTATCAAATGCTGGTTCTGGTGCTTTAATCACAGCCTTGTATTCTCAATTTGCAAAGGCTAATTACTCGTACAAAGATATTTTCTTAGCTGACTTTACGATTCGTCGCGATGGTTCATCTCGTTTCTCTCCTGCCTATCGTTATGGTGTTTTCCCTGCATTTTCATTAGGTGTACGTTTAACGGAACTTTCTTTCATGAAAGATTTAACTTTCTTAAACGATTTAAAAGTTAGAGGTGGATGGGGTAAAACTGGTAACCAGTTAATTCCTAACGTTTATAATGCTTATACTTTGTTTGTACCAGATCCAAACAATAACGCATACGATATTTCAGGTTCAGGTAGTTCAATTGCACCTGGCTTCGATATTTCACAGTTTGGAAATACATCAGGACGTTGGGAAACCAACACATCTACCAACATCGGTTTTGATGCAAGTATGTTGAACAATCGTTTGGATGTAAATTTTGACTGGTACACGCGTACAACCTCAGACATGTTAACGCAGGTTCCTATTCCAAAAACTGGAGGAACAGCTTCTATTCCTTATGTAAACATTGGTGAAGTAAACAATACGGGTATTGACCTAAATGTTACCTGGAGAGATAAAATCGGCGATTTCCGATATTCAGTAAGTGGACAATATAGCCAATATAAGAATAATGTTGTAAAATTGAATGATGATCCAAAGGCATCTATTTTCGGATACTCAACTCGTCTTCCGGCAATATCTGTAACAAAAGCTGGTTTACCAATTTCATCTTTCTATGGTTATGTAATCGACGGATTATTTGATACACAGGCGGAAGTTGATAGCTGGGCTAAATTTGGTTCATATAATAAAATTGGACGTTTCAAGTTTAGAGATGTAAATGGAGATGGTGTAATTACTGCAGCGGATAAAACCATCATTGGTAATCCTCACCCAGATTTCACGTATGGTTTGAACCTAAGTTTAGGATATAAAAATTGGGATTTAGCAGTGTTCGTTCAAGGAGTTCAAGGAAATGAGATATTTAACTATTCTAAATTCTGGACTGACTTTAACACATTCCAAGGAAACCGTTCTAAAGACATGTTGTATAGATCTTGGAGAGCTCCGGGTGATGGTTCTATCTTACCAAGATTAGATTCGAACGATGGTACATCTCAACAAATCTCTTCTTATTTTGTTGAAGACGGATCTTATACTAGAATTAAAAATGTTCAGTTAACTTATAATTTCCCTAAATCAATTTTGAATAGACTTAAATTGAGCTCAGTTCAGGTTTATGTTCAAGGACAAAACTTGTTCACCTTTACAAAGTACAAAGGTTTAGACCCAGAAATTAACTTGAGAAATGCAGGTGGTGATAACACAGATATCCACATGGGTATTGACGAAGGTGCCTTCCCAACTGCAAAATCTTATAATGTTGGTTTAAGAGTAGGATTTTAATAATCGATAAATTGAAGAATAAAATGAAAAAAATATCAATATTCGCAATCATTGCAGCTGTCGGATTGAACTTTTCCTGCTCGGATAGTTTCTTCGACATACAACCTCAAGGGGCGGCATCAATCACCTCTTTGAGTAACAAGAATGGAGTGAATGCACTTTTAGTAGGTGCTTACTCTTTATTAGATGGTGTGGGCGCTGGAAATACCGGTCGTCAATCAACTATTTCCAATTATGTTTTTGGTGGAATCACTTCTGGTGATGCTGTTAAAGGAACAGATATTGGTGACCAGCCAGAACAAGAATACATTGAGCAATTCAACTGGCTTTCTGATAACACATATTTCTTAGGTAAATGGCAACATTCTTATGACGGAGTAGCACGTTCTAACGATGCTATTCAATTAGCAAAAAGTGCTGATGTAAAAGACATGACTGATGCTGAAAAAGCTCAAGTAATTGCTGAAGCAAAATTCTTACGTGGTCACTACCACTTTGAAGCTAAGAAAATGTGGAACATGGTACCTTATATCGATGATGCTACTTACAACAGAGACGATCCGAACTCTACTAAAGTTGTAAATGACAAGGATATTTGGGCAAACATTGAGAAAGATTTCTCTGATGCAGCAGCTGTGCTTCCAGCTACACAAGCTCAAAAAGGTAGAGCAACTAAATGGGCTGCTTTGACCTATTTGGCTAAAGCTTATATGTTTCAAGGAAAATTTGCAGCTGCAAAAACAGTCCTTGAGGATGTGTTGAAAAACTCAGGCAAGAAGTTAGTAACGAACTATCATGATAATTACAGAACTGCTACCAACAATAACGCTGAATCAATTTTCGAAGTTGAATTCTCTGTAAACGATGGTTCTACTGGTAATAATGGTAACCAAGGGGATAACTTAAACTGGCCATATTCTGCAAACTCTCCAGGTCGTGGATGTTGTGGATTCTATCTTCCTTCACAAAACTTAGTAAATGCCTTCAAAACTACTGAAGATGGTTTACCAATGATTGGAGACAAAAAAGATGGTACAGCGGATACTTACAACGCAGTTGATTTGTCGAATGACCAAGGTTTAAAATCTACAGATGCATTTACTTTAAACAAATCTACTCCAGTTGATCCTCGTTTGGACTGGACAGTGGGCCGTAGAGGTGTAAACTTCTTAGATTGGGGACAAATGCCAGGTTATTCATGGATTCGTAACCAAAACTATTCAGGTCCATATATTGGCAAGAAATGGATGTATTATTTAGCTGAAGAAGGAAGTTCAACACACTCTACAAATAAACGTTCTGTTAATAATAACTACCGTTTATTAAAATTATCATCTGTAATTTTATGGTTAGCAGAATGTGAAGCACAAGTTGGAAGCTTAGATAAGGCTGAAGAATATGTAAATATGATTCGTAATCGTGCTAAAAATGGTTCTGTTCAAGATGCTTCAATCAAGACTTTGGTTAATCCATATCCAACAGGAACCTTTGCAACTAAAGGTAAAGAATATGCTTTAAACGCTGTTTACATGGAAAACCGCTTGGAGTTTGCCATGGAAGGTCATCGCTATTTCGACTTAGTACGTTGGGGAATTGTTGTTCCTTACATGACGAAATATTTGAAAGAAGAGTCTGTTAACGGAAAAGACGTTGATGGCAGAACTTATAACAAAAGAGGTTATTTGTCAGGAAAAACTATTGCTGACAAAAACAAATATTTCCCTCTACCTAATGATGAGATCTTAAACTCACAAAAAGGTGGTAGCCCAACATTGAAACAAAATCCTGGTTATTAATCAGATTTCATTTCACCAAAATGAGCCGAGAATCTCGGCTCTTTTTTTTATCTTTAATTTATATACTTCATAACTCATAACCCATAACTCAAAAATGTTTTCATCTGAATTCGACCAACTAGTTCACCAAAGAAGATCCAATAGAAACTTTGACCCACAAATTGAAGTACCCAATGAGGTCATTCAAAGAAGTTTAGAGCGAGCAATTCTTTCTCCCAATAGCTCAAATATGCAGTTATGGGAATTTTATTGGGTAAAAGATGAAGAGAAAATTAAGGAATTAGCCAATTATTGTTTAGGGCAATCAGCAGCAAAAACGGCAAAACATTTGGTAATTTTTGTAGGTCGACAAGATTTATGGAAAGTACGTGCGAAACACAATTTAGAACAAATTCAAAATCAAAAAAACAATACTACGCCTAAAAGACTAAAAAGAGGATTACAATATTATGGTAAATTGATGCCACTTTTGTACAGTCAAGACCCAATTGGTATAATGACCTTGGTTCGTAAGTCATTGAGTTTCTTTATGGGAATTTCAAAACCATTTATGCGTTTAAGTGGAAAAGCAGACCAGCGCGTAATGGTACAAAAATCATGTGCATTGGCAGCTCAAACCTTTATGTTATCTATTACAGCAGAGGGATTTGATACGTGTCCGATGGAAGGATTTGATAAAAATCGAGTAAAGAAAATGCTTAATTTACCTGCAGGAGCTGAAATCAATATGATTATTGCAGTTGGCAAGGGTACTGCAGAAGGTGTATATGGAGAGCGTTACAGATTACCTTATGAGGAAGTTGTGTTTGAAGTATAATCTAAATTATGAAAAGTTTTCAAGTATAATTTGGGAGTTAGAATGGAGTAATTACTCCACTTATAATCTTTTTCATTTCTTGTAATTATTACTTTTATTTCACAATTAGGTATAATTGAATAATTGTGCAAAGCATCTTCAAAATCACTAAATTTTGAGGATAATGCCTCCATAATCGTACTTTTGTTAATTTCAGCAACTTCCAAAATCCTAAGTAATTGTTTTAAATCGGCAATAACCTGTTCATGTTTTTTCAGCTTTCGCAAAAAATAATACAAATTACTCACAATAACAGGAGTAACATAGCCTTTAATATCTCCTAATTCACAATAGGCCAAAATTAACTCAGCTTCCCAATCAAATGGTTTCCTTTCAAAGAAAAAATCCATTATAACATCCGAATCAATTATTGCTTTTATCATTTATATATTTATCAAATAAAATATCAGACAATTCCTTTTTGTAATCTAGAACTTTAGCCCCTTTATACTTACCTTTCAAGCTTTTTACAATTGGTGGAATTTCAATTTTTCCAGATTTCTCTTTGGTATTAATTGTCAATTTTAATAAATTCTCAACTATTGAGGAAAGGCTTAAGTTGTTTTCTTTCGCATACATCTTAGCAGCTTCTATTACATTTTCCTCAATTGAAAGTGTTAATTTTATATTCATAATTCCCTTAAATATATTCTCAAATATACGTATTTTTTATTTAAAAAACATACGTATAATTTATCAATAAATTGATAATTTTACAAACAATCTACATCGACAATCAATTGAACACCTTTGAAACTTGGCCAAGATTGGGCCAAATCAAGGTTTTCACGGAGATTTATTTTGAATTTGGATAAAGAGACTCCATTTTCGATCTTAATGAGAATTTCCTGTGCATACAGGTTACGTATTTTTTCAATTAATGGTTTTTCGGGGCCTAAAATCCGACCGGCCCCAAAATTTTGTTTCAACAAATTTCCTAAATCATTGGCAGCTTTTTTTGCCTTGGTATCTTCAACATGTTTAATGACCAAACGAATTAAACGAACATAAGGTGGATAATTGTATCCTTCGCGTTCTACTATTTCTTCTTGGTACAAACCCTCATAATCGCCATCAATAATAGCTTGAAACAAGGCATGAGTTGGTTGATTGGTCTGGATATAAACCTCACCTTGCGCCCCTCTCCTGCCTGCACGTCCTGCAACTTGTGTAATTAATTGATAGGCACGTTCATGCGCTCGGAAATCGGGGAAATTAATAATTTTATCTGCATCAAAAATTCCTACCATTGATAGGCCATCAAAATCGAGTCCCTTTGCAACCATTTGAGTGCCCACAATTATATCCAAATTGCCATTTTGAACATCCAAAATCAAATTTTGGAAAGCTGTTTTGGAACGGGTGGTATCTAAATCTACTCGACCAATTCGAGCACCGGGTATATGCATTTGAATTTCTTCTTCAATTTTTTCTGTTCCGTAACCCATGGTTTGCAGAGAAGTACCCCCACAAGCCCCACAACGCGTGGGAAGAGTTTCTTTGTAACCACAATAATGACATTTCAATTCTTTATCGCGAGCATGAAAGGTCAAACTAACATCACATTGTGTACATTGGGCGATCCATTCGCACAATTGGCATTGAATATATGGTGAATATCCTCGCCTATTTTGAAACAATAAACTTTGTTTACCAGCTTCCAAATTAACGCGTAATTTATCCAAAATTTCTTCAGAAAATCCACCATTCATTTGCTTGGCCTTTGCGGCATATTTTGTATCAATTAAATGAATTTCCGGCAATAACGTTTCACCGTAGCGTTCATTCAGCTCTACTAAACCAAATTTATCATTTTTTGCTTGATAATATGTTTCAAAAGATGGCGTTGCAGAACCCAACAAAACCTTGGCCTGATGCATCTTTGCCAAGATGGTCACCACATCACGGGCGTGGTATCGTGGGGCAGGATCTGTTTGTTTAAATGAAGTTTCATGCTCCTCATCTACTATGACTAATCCTAAATTATTGAATGGCAAAAAAACAGAAGAACGTACCCCAACTATAAATGAATATTTACCTTCAGCCACAGACTTCCAAACCTCCACCCGCTCATTATCAGAAAATTTAGAATGATAAATTCCTAATTGCTCCCCAAAAATTTTCTTCAAACGCATCACAATCTGAGTTGTAAGCGCAATTTCAGGCAACAAATACAATACCTGATCTCCATTGGCCAAAGCTTCCTGAATCAACCGAATGTATATTTCAGTTTTACCTGAGCCTGTCACACCTTTTAGCAAACAAATATCCTTTGTTTCAAAACTTTTCAAAATTTCTTGAAATGCTCTATTTTGGGCATTTGATAATTCAAATTTTGTAGGAATTAACTCATCGTCCCCTTCAGAAAATCTAGATATAACCTGTTCAAAAACCTCAAAAACTTCATTTTTCAATAAAGTTTGAATTGAACTTTCAGAAATTTCGGATTGTGTAAATATTTTTTTATCTAAACCTTTCGCATTTAAACTTGGATCCCTTAAAACTGAAATATGCTGCAAGTACAACAATAGAGCTGCCAATTGCTTGGGTTTTGCTTCCAAAACACCAATGAGTTGCGTCAAATGCTCCTTATGGGTATAATATTCAGTTAAACGAATTTTGCGAATAATCTTGGGGGAATATCGATCTTTTAACTCGTCGAAAACAAAAATTGCCGACTTTCCAACCAAACTTTTAATAAGGTAATAAGGACTTTTGACCTCTAAAAAACTTTTGGCCTCATCGAAAGTACATGATTCTTTTTCTTTTAGGAAATTACAAAAAACCGATTCTTTTTCGGTCAATTGTTCCCATTCCTCAAATGTCGGATTCAATTGGATTTTAGATTGGCTAGAAATCTTTAGTCCAGCGGGTAATGCCGCCTGAAATACATCACCGGGAGTGCACATGTAATAGCCTGCAATCCATTCTATTAAATCTAATTGTTTATCATTAATTAATGGATACTCATCTAAAATCTCTAATAAATATTTTGCTTGGTATTTAGTTGGTGGATTTGAATGAACCGCAACAATGACACCCGTATAAACTTTTGATGTTCCAAAAGGCACTACAACACGTATCCCCTTCTGCACATAAGCCTCCCAATCTTTTGGGACCCTATAGGTAAAATACCCAGGAATTGGAACGGGAAGGATAATATCGACGAAGAAAGTTTGCAAGGAAAATGGAAAGTTGAAAATTGAAAGTTGAAAGTTAAGAAATTAAAAATCATTTTCAACTTTCAATTTTCAACTTTCCACTGAATTGTTTCAATTAACTTAACCGCATCTTTTTTTAGGAATTGAATTATTGGGGCTAGGGAATCATTATCAGTTGCTGTTTGCACATAAACGGCACCACGGAGATAGTGTTTTGTAGAATCAGTTGTATAAAACTGAAAAGAAGTGGCCACCTCACCATCTAATTCAAAAATACCAGCTTTTTTGCCGGAACGAGTGGTTAAAATATATTCTTGAATATTACTTGCCTTTCCTTGGTGCTTGTAGGCCAATTTATACGCATCATCAATTAAATATTTCAATTGATTTTTGGGCATTTTTAGATCCTTATAGGTCAATTGGATAAACGATTTCCATTGAGGGTAATAAATATAAATCCAATAGGGTTCTGCCCAAGAAACAGTGTCGGGAAGAATAATTGCAGCTTTCGAATAGGCAAATGAATAAGGATAATTCCCTTTTAATTCCTGATATTGTGCCTTGGGAATAATTATTTTATTGTACCCTTTTGGACGAGGTGCAAAATCGACTTTTTTAGCATTTTCACAGGACATCAATAAACCCAAGAAAAAAAACAAAGCCCAGAAATACTTAGTTCTTTTCATGAGGTAATTTGTAATAATCTAAAATAGGATTTTGAATTTTTGTAAATAATTCTTCTCGAAGGCTAGGCAAATCCTCACTTGTCTTCCCTTGGGTTTCAATCGGTTTGTGAAATTCAACACGAACTACTCCAGGACGTAGAATGAACAAATTACTATTCAAAATGTGAAAATTATTCATCAAACTAATCGGAATAATAGGTATTTGTTGTTGAATTGCCATTTGTAAAGCTCCATCTTTTAAAGGCTTGCCCATGTAAGGAAATTCCTTGGAAACGATTCCTCCTTCTGGGAAAATAGCAATAGAACGACCTGCCTGTAAGGCACGAATTGCCTTGGCAAGGGAGGCCACTCGGCTACCCTTATCTGACCTATCAACCAATATATGTAACTTTTTATACATATAGCCAAACATAGGAATTTTGGCCATGGCGTTTTTACCTAGAAATGAAAATGAATTATCAATAAGATAAACTAAAATGGGAATATCAAAATAAGAAAAATGATTGGCGCAAAAAACGTAAACAGCTTTTGGATCAGGTTTAAAATGATATTTAACCTTTACACGAAGAAAAATGGCTGGAAAAAAAATATATGACCAGATTTTAACTGTTTTACTTGCATATTTTTTCCATTCAGTTTTTTGACAAAACAGATAAATGAATGGATAAAAAAGAATAAAAACTGAAAGAAACCAAAAAGCAGCCCAAACTGTATAAATCAAATGAAACGGATTAATTACCCTAATTCCACTTTTATTTTTCATTTTGAGCTGCCCAAAAAATTATTCTACTGTTCCTAATTGAACTGTATTAGATTTTTTACCTGAATTAGCAGGAACAGAAAGTGTTGTAACAAATACATCACCTTTCGACAGACTGCCATCTGATTTTAATTTATTTACCATTTGCTCTACTGTATGCTCGATGCTATCAGAAGATGGATCATAATAAAATACCTTTGCGCCCCAAAGTAAGCCCATTGTTGACATCAATTGCTTATTGGAGGTAAATACATATAAATCTGCTTTTGGACGATGTGCCGACAAGCGGAAAGCTGTATATCCAGAGTTTGTGATACATAAGATAGCTTTAGCTTTAGCATCACGAGCTAAACGACAAGCACCAGCAATTAAACGATCGTTTAAAGTTACATCACCAACCGTATTTGCTAAGGAGTGGTTTTTGAAATATATAGCAGCTTCATCTCCTTTTACAATGGAAATTTGATTTTGTTGTTGTTCAACAATCTCATGAATATGTGCCATTGTTTCTACAGCTTTTACTGGATAGGCACCCGAAGCAGACTCACCACTTAACATGGTAGCCGAAGCTCCCTGAAGCACAGCATTAGCCACGTCATTTGTTTCAGCACGTGTAGGAACTGGATTTGTAATCATTGATTCCAACATTTGGGTTGCAACAATTACTGGTTTACCAGCAGCAGTACATTTTTCAACCATCACACGTTGCAAATAAGGAACAACTGCTCCATCCATTTCAACACCCAAATCGCCACGAGCCACCATTATTGCATCAGTTGCTTCAATGATATCATCTAAATTATCAATAGCCTCTGGCTTTTCAATTTTAGCAATAACACGTGTGTTTTTACCGTACGCTTTAATTTTATCTTTAATGTCGTGAATATCTGAAGCCTTACGAACAAACGAAAGAGCAATCCAGTCCACGCCATTATCTAATCCAAAATATAAATCTTTTTCATCCTTTGGAGTTAAACAAGGTAATGAAACCTTTGTACCTGGCAAATTGATTCCTTTTTTAGATTTCAAAATACCCCCATAAACCACTTCGGTAATTACTTCTTTTTTAACTTTATCAATTCCAGTAACACGAACTTCTAGGTTACCATCGTCCATTAAAATTCTTTCACCTACCTCAACATCAAGATACATGGAAGTATAAGTGGTACCAACTTTTTCAGAAGTACCTAATAAACTTTCGTCCATTGCAAAAATTAATTGCTTACCTGGCTCCAACAATACACCATTGTTTTCCACCATTTGTGTTCTAATTTTTGGACCTTGTAAATCTTGAAGGACACTTAAATTAATTCCTAATTCTTCTGAAATTTGGCGAATCGTTTGTAAACGAGCTAAGTGGTCATCATGTGTACCATGCGAAAAATTCAAACGGAATACATTTACTCCAGCTTTAGCTAATTGTATTAAAACTTCTTTTGATTCTGAGGCAGGGCCTACAGTTGCAACAATTTTTGTCTTGTTATTATACGACATACGGTAATTTAATTATTAATATTCCCACAAATCACTCTCTAATTCCAACAACTGGTTTTCCAACAATTGAGACATCAAAAGTCCCTCGCGGTCGCCATTGTAAACATCGGATAAAAATTGATTTTTAGCGTTTCCTTTTTTGATAATTCTTGCTTGAAACAAACGCAAATCGAATGCATCTGCCATATTCAAATGTTTCATTTCATTTTGTGGATTGTACCAGATGCAATTTTCATTACTTCTGAACAATTTATACACATCCTTGTATCTAAAAGAAGCAACAGCTTTATCAAAACCTGCTTTCGTTTTAGAGGCAGGAATTACAAGTGTTAAGGCTTCAATAACAAAAACCAAACGTGATTTTTGTCGGTCGATGATTGCATCTTCTTTAATTTCTAAAACTGAAATTTCCTTTGGGAAATAATAGGAACTTCCTGAGGCTGCATTTGATTTTTGGTCAAAACCATCATCCTTTTTTGCAGGAGTTTCAGCTTTGCCAGTACTTTTTTTGGTAGATCCACCCCAACCGTCATCTTCTCCATTTGCTGTTTTAGTAGAGGTTTCACCTCCGAAACCTGCGGCTTTTTCAGCCTCAGATAATTCAGCATCAGCAACTTCATCTTCCATCTTTAAATTTTCCTTGAATTGCTCCAAAGATAATTTCGTATTTAAGGAATCGTTTTTGTAAGGAATTAAAACTCCGGCCTCAACCCACTCCACTAAAAATTTAGACAATTCATTATTAACTGAAAAGAATGGCTGATTTATTTTCTCATTCATATCCATTCTTCTCCACAAACGAGCTCGGTAATGGATATTTGCTTCGTCAACAGGATTAACCGCATTAGCTTTAATCTCACTTTGAGGCTTTTCTGCCTTGTCTTGAGCATTTAAAATAAATGTTCCGAAAACAGCAATAATTAATAAAGACTTACTCCACAAGTTCATGTCAATCTGTTTAATTCAATGGAATATTTTTTGTCATATTATAAGGGATTGTTTCAACAGTACCCTTAAAATTCTTTCTTTGTACTCCTTTAATTTCAATATAATATCTATCACCTGCTTGGGCCTGAGAGGCTAATTTTGCAATTGAACCCGATCCTTGCAAGGTAATATCATCAATTTTTCTTTGTCCACGAGCTAAGGCAATATAGACTTCAGCAACTCTAAAATTGGCATCTTCAGGATTCGTAGATTTAAACGACTCATCGGCAATGGCTCTAGCATCTATCGTTCGCAAACCTGATGCTGATGCTCCTCGTTTCTCGTCTAATTCACCACCATTTCCAAAAACTTTAACCTCAGGTCTTGGCACTCTTCGTACACGGAAAACCTCCTTACCTAATAAAGTACCTCCATTAGAAACATTTAAGGTAATTGTAGAAGCAGAAGGAACAATTGTCACCTTACCTCTATTTGCACCGCCAATTGCCTCTCCGCCATCGGCAGAGAAGTTTGGATTCCATAAAGAACCTAAACCTGGACTTACAACACTTAAACGATTTGCACAACCTAAGTATAAAGCTGGTAAGGTAGCAGTTTCGATATTATAAGTTGGTTTTAAGACGAAGTATTCTTTGGTAATAGATTCTGTTTTAGGTCCTGCCGGACTCATGTAAGAAACAGTTGCCACATAGGTTTTTCTTGATAAACCATTAGCATCGTAACCGCCACCAGATGTTTTGAATTTAATTTTACCGCGACCATCCTGAACTGGTATTGAACTACCATTGTAACTCATACGAGGTGTAAATCCACTAGATGTAGCAGCTATAAACACTTCTGCCTCATAATCCATCCCAGCAACAACAGTATTTGCATTTGCAGAAACCTGGGCGAAAACCTTATCAAATTTAATTTCCTTTGCACCAACTTTAGCTGCTAATTGATTCAATACTTCGGATTCGTACCTTCTAACCTCAGCTTGCTTTTGAGATAATGAAGCTAAAGCAGCTGGAACTGGGGTACTTTGAAAATTTAACTCCGCGAAATCTTTATTTGCTTGATTTGCATCCATTTTAGCCGTTGGATCTTCATTTGCTGCCAAGGCCAATTTACTAAATTTGGTTCCAGGGTCAGCCAATTTTTCCAAATTAGCAACATATTTATCCAATAAATTAACTAAATGGTACGCCTCTCCTGATTTGTTAGCACCAACCATTAGTTCAAATACCTTCTCTTCTTCTTTTGGATTTTTCACCATACCAGTTTCAGGATCAATTCCTCCTCCTGCATCAATTATTTTAGATTTCAAACCATCCAAATAATTTACTATCTCATCTGATATTTTACGTACGTTTTGAGCACGTGTAATCACATCGGAGTAGGCAGCAGGATTAGGTAAATCTTTAATGCGTTGTTCTATGCCCTCTACCATTCCTTTGTTTTTGGAATGAGAAGATTGATTAGCTATCTCCAAACTTGAGTTTAGGAGTGTAAACTTTTGCAGTAAAGCATCCGATACCTGTAAGGCCAATAGGGCAGTCAGTACTAAGTACATCATGCCTATCATTTTTTGCCGTGGGGTTTCTTTTAAATTTGCCATTTGATAAAAGCTAAATGTTTAAAAATTAGCCTTTCATAGCTGTTAACATACTTCCATATACCTGATTCAAGGATTGAATATTGGCATTTAATTTTGCCAATTCTGCCTTGAATAATTCTGCATCTTTTTCTGAAGAAACTACTGAACCTGCAACCGAATTAATTCCAGCATAATAGGAATTTAATGCTTGCAAATGCTTGTTGGCTTCATTTATCTGTGCTTCATAAATTGAATTCAAAGAAGAAAGTTGCTCTCCAGCTTTTGCATATTGTTGAGTAAACTTTGATGCTTCTTGAGAAGAAGTAGAAATTGCCCCAATTGAATTTGCTGCATCGGAAACTGATTTGTTTAAGGCAGAAAGTGATTCCGAAGATGAATTCAAATTAGAAACAAAATCCTTCGTTGCACCTGTAACTTTAGTTATTTCTTGTAAACTATTTGCTGTATCTGTTAAACCTTTTATACTCTTGTTAAGATTTTCAACTGCTTCAGGACTTAAACCTTGCGCAGTGCCTAAAGAAGTAACAGTAGCGCGCGTGGTATTGGGTGTGCCTCCTACTAATTCAGGGTAAACATTTTCCCACTGGTAATCTTTTTCTGGTTTTTGTTGAAGATAAAGCACCCCGAATAAAATAAAAATAGCAGCTTCTGTAAACATTCCTACCATTAACATTTCATTAGCACCTGACCAGTGTACAATTTTAAATAATGCTCCAACGATAACAACTGCTGCGCCAAAACTTGCAACAACATTAATTGATTTCTCTAAATTCATAAGAAATAAGGTTTATTAATTTTTGGGTCTTCCTAAATAACGCATCATACATCTAAATCCAATATATGATCTTTTTTGATTTTCTAATTCGTAAGCTCTTGTACCTGTTTCTAAATAATATCCAACATCTTTCCAAGACCCTCCTCTTATTACTTTTTTAGGATTTTCCGGATCATTATTTACGGTATTTAAATCCCAAGAAACAGCGACTACATTATCAGAATAAGCATCTATACACCATTCCGCAACGTTACCTGACATATTATATAATCCAAATTCGTTCGGATTGTAGGAATTAGCAGGTGCCGTATATGAATAACCATCTGAATCGTAATTACCTCTATGTGGCTTAAAATTGGCTAATTCACATCCTACACACATCGTTAGATAGGGTCCACCCCATGGATACTTAGCTCCAATTTTTCCTCCGCGTGCTGCCCACTCCCATTCTGATTCTGAAGGCAATTCAAAACGAGGCAACATAAACATTCCTTGTTTTTTTCTGTAATCGTTCAACATATTGGAACGCCATAAACAAAAATATTTTGCAGCAGTCCAACTAACACCAACCACAGGATACATATCATAAGCTGGAGAAGAAAAATAATACTCCAACATCGGATCCCCATTGTGGTAGGTAAAATCTTTTTTCCAAACGGTTGTATCAGGATAATATTCTGACAAAATCTTTTCCTCGCCTAATACTTGAAGAGAATCTTTAAATAAGGTATTAGTAAATTGTCGATATTCGTGATTAGTAATTTCGGTATCATCCATAAAGAAGGCAGAAACCGTTACTCTTTTATTAAAATTTACGGCTGAATGGGTAATATCCTCATCCGCTTGACCCATCATGTAGGATCCAGATGGTACCAATACCATACCATACGGCGTAGGTTGCGACCATCCTTTACGTTCTGTGGCAACAATTTCACCATATTCAATCCCTGGTCCTTCTTTACCTAACTTCTTAAAGCTAAATATGCCCCCACCTTTCTTTTTTTCTTTTCCTTTGGTGCTACTTAGTGTTTTACCTTTATCCTCGCTCTTTTTCTTTCCAAATAGTTGCGCATTTGATGTTGTAGGTGAACCTAAAAACA
Source organism: Sandaracinomonas limnophila (assembly GCF_004005965.1). Taxonomy (GTDB): domain Bacteria; phylum Bacteroidota; class Bacteroidia; order Cytophagales; family Spirosomataceae; genus Sandaracinomonas; species Sandaracinomonas limnophila. The sequence goes on from NZ_SACY01000005.1 coordinate 135,139, forward strand.
GTATCGCAAAAACTAAACCACAAACACTACCTTTTAACAAGTTTAATTTCATAAATGTTTTCAAAAATCTTTTTTCAAACGATTAGTTTACAATTAAATTGTATTTACCACTTCAAATCTTACCCTTCATCCACAAATTCCTCAAATTTAAGAGGATTTTCCTAATTTTTAACCTTTATTTTCATTTTTTTCACTCCTAATTAATTTTATACCGTGGGGTATTTATAGGAACTACATTATTTCTTTTTTTAATCAATTGTAAGTCAGGCAATTTGAACTTCAAAAATAATTCATGACTCAATGGGGCCTTCAAATTTTGGTTGATAAAATTTTGATCTAGAGCATATCCAAATTCTAAGCTGTTATTCAATAAATTTAAACCAAACATACCCGTTAAAGAATCATTGGATCTAAAATTGCCCCCCAACCAAAACAAATCAAAGGCTTTAACTCTCATTCCTAAGTCTAATACATTTTGACCTTGATAGCTTCTCCACTGTAAAAATGGATAGAGTGAAATTTTTTCTAAAATGGGTAATTCATAAGAAGAATGTACCAAAAAAACAGGTTGCAAATTGGTAGAGCCGTTCAAAGAGGATGTGAACGAAAAGGTAGGCGAATTTAAATGATCAATCGCTGCACCAATGGTCCAATTATTTAAGGAATAGGAAATTCCGGCTCCAAAATCTAGGCTAGATTTAGCAATAGATTTTCCTGAAATTTCGTTTGCAATAGGATCATTCGGGTCTCTTGTTTTAAAAACTCTACCGTCGAAAGATTTTGTAGCTAGACCTGCAGAAAAACCTAAAGATATTATTCCGGATCCCATTTCTAAATGGTAGGCAGATTGAGCTCTAAGGAATTGTAAACCTGCACCAGAGGGCGACAAGTCGTTTAAATACATGAATCCCAGTCCAACGGGTATGGGTTTTAAACTCAAGGATAAACTTGCAATGCTTGTTCCTAAATTTCCTGAACCATCATAGGTACTTTGGTACTGTGTCCATTGATTTCTGTAATTGACTTGAAAGGAACCTTCTTCCTTCAATCCTACAGAAGCTGGATTTTGGAAATTAGTTTGAAAAGAATAAAAAGAAAGCCCAGGGTTTTGTTGAGAAAAGCCATTGAAAAATGAAAATAAAACCAATGAAAAACATTGGAAAATTATTAATATATTTTTAGTTTTCAAGCTAGGCATTTGAATTCGAAATGGAATTTAATCTCTAAAAATACCAAATTTTAACATAAAAAAAAGGCCTTGAGGCCTTTTTTTATGAATTCGCTAATTTAATATATTGTTCCAAGGCACCTGTCATTGAAGGTGCATTAGGTTTTGGAGCTTCAATATCAACAATCAAGTCAGCATTTTTAACTGCTTGTGCAGTAGTTGGTCCAAAAACCGCTAAACGAGTATTGTTTTGTTTAAATTCTGGAAAATTTTCAAAAAGTGAGGTAATACCAGAAGGACTAAAGAACGCGATGATGTCGTAAAAAACATTTTCTAAATCTGATAAATCAGCAGAAACTGTTTCATACATAACGGCTTCAGTCAATTGATAATCGTTTGTTCCCATGTAATCTGGCAAATCCTTCTGACGCTTGTTTGAGCAAGGAAATAAGAATTTTTCAGTTTTATGTTTTTTAATTACCTCTAACAAATCCAAAGAAGTACGAACACCTACAAACAATTTACGTTTTCTAATTTGAACGTATTTAGCCAAATAATTTGCTGTTTGTTCTGTGATACAAAAATATTTCATATCGGCAGGCATTTCAATTTTAGCTTCTTTGCAAATTCTAAAGAAGTGATCTATTGCATGGCGACTTGTAAAAATCACCGCAGTATGCTCTAGAATATTGATTTTTTGTTTTCTAAAATCTTTAAAAGAAATTCCTTGAACCTCAATAAAGGGTCTGAAATCGACCTTAACACCATATTTTTTCTCAATCTCCAAATAGGGAGTCATAGACTCTTTTGGGAAAGACTGAGTAACTAAAATACTGCTAACTTTTTTTAATCTGGCCTTATCAACCGTAGCATCTGTTGGCAATACACTCATAAAATGTAAATAATTACTTGATATAATAGATTCCTTAGAAAAGGAGTGCAAATATAATAGATTTTTTATGATTTTTCTAACCTGAATTAAATGTAATTAGGGAAAATCAATTGTCGAATTCCGAAAAACACAACTTGTCCTTCCATAAATAATAGATAAGCAGCCAATGAAATATTATTAAGGTTGAAGGAATTTTTAAATAAAAAATAAAAATACACTACTCGAACTAAAAAATAAGCATCTACCAAAAATGAAATTTGTTCTAAACTCGGTTGATAGGCACTTCCTGCAATGAAATAAATTAAAAACAATCCAAAATACAATATGCTAAAAAATTGGATGTTGGCTTGAACTGATTTGAAAAAATGTGGCTTGGCCAATTGTTCTATTTTAAATAAACTTGTAAAAATATAATAGACCAAATACCGTCCATAAAACATCACAAATGCCAAAATAGATTTTTGGGCAACAAATAATAAAGCATCTTCAGCTTGTAAAACATTTGAACCTAATTTTAATTGTGCACTTTCTATTGGATCTAAAATGGAATGATAAAAAGCAACAAAACTGGTTAGGAGGCTTAAACCAAACACCATCAAAATATTGGGAAATGCAAAAACTGAAATGAGAACGGCATCTTCCTTATAGTTAAAATTAATCCAATCGGAAAATCGAAAGAAGTAGTTGAAATTTCTTGGAAAATATCTAAAAACGACAGAAAACAAGAACAACACTAAAATGGTACTAACCAAAAAAAAGTTATTTAACAAAGATGAGGGTCTTGACAAATAATTTAAAAATCCGTTTTGGCCTTGGTTGCCTTTAACAAGTTGTTTAATTTCCGCAGGAAAACCTTTTAAATTTTTTGCATAGATAGTGAATATTAACGTCTGATTTTGCCGATAGGGCTTCATAAGACTGTCTAAATTAAGCAGGTATTCGGATCCTTTGCTAAGTCTTTTTTGATAAACACCGTTTACAAATAATTGAAAATCTTCTTGTGGTTTAATTTGCAAAAACGCATCATAAGTTTGATGAGTATCAAAAAGAAGAGATTTAGATTGGTAGGAAAAATGCTTAGATGCCACGTAAGGCAGATAGGTTTTCCAGCTGGGCGAATAGATATACCAATTTTTAGATAAATCCTGTTGTTCTACCCATTCATTGCCTGCATTTGCGAAATAAGATAATGAAATTAAAAGAAAAAATCCGCAAATAAACCTACTGAAAACAGTAAATTTCATTGCGGATTTTTCAAAAAAAGGAATCATCCTTTTGTAAAATTATTTAGCTCCCAATGCTTTCAACATAGTTTCTCCAATATCTGCTGGAGAGTACACCACGTGAATTCCACATTCTTGCATAATTTTCATTTTAGCTTCTGCTGTATCGTCTGCACCACCAATGATAGCACCTGCATGTCCCATACGACGACCTTTAGGAGCAGTTTGTCCAGCGATGAATCCGACTACTGGCTTTCTATTTCCATCTGCCTTGATCCAACGAGCTGCCTCAGCTTCCATTCCACCACCGATTTCACCAATCATAACGATACCCTCTGTTTCAGGATCATTCATTAATAATTCTACCGCTTCTTTGGTTGTAGTTCCAATGATTGGATCACCACCGATACCAATTGCAGTTGTTTGCCCCAAACCAGCTTTAGTCAATTGATCAACTGCTTCATAAGTTAAAGTACCTGATTTTGAAACGATACCAACCTTACCTTTTGAGAAAATGAATCCCGGCATAATACCTACCTTACATTCATCTGCAGTCATTACACCTGGACAATTTGGTCCGATTAAACGACATTCTTTGTTTTGAATATATTCTTTCGCTACAATCATATCCTTTGTTGGGATACCTTCTGTGATACAAATAATCACTTTAATGCCCGCATCAGCTGCTTCCATAATTGCGTCTGCAGCAAAAGCTGGTGGCACAAAAATAATAGAAGTATCCGCTCCTGTAGTACTTACAGCTTCAGCAACTGTATTAAAAATAGGACGATCTAGATGCTTTGCGCCTCCTTTTCCTGGTGTTACACCACCTACTACTTGTGTTCCATAAGCAATCATTTGCTCAGCATGGAATGTACCTTCCGTTCCGGTAAAACCTTGAACGATAATTTTTGAATTTTTGTTTACTAAAACGCTCATTTTCTAGATTTGAATTAACTAGGCGAAAAAATTTCTCCAAAGGTACAAAGTAATTGATAATTTTTACCAATTAAAGAGGTATCAAAATCAAATAAAAAAATCTTCCAAAGAAATTTGGTATCTTTGATTGGTTATTTTCACTATGCTCCAGCAACTTTTTATACAAAATTATGCGCTAATAGAATCCCTAAATTTAACTTTAGAGGATGGATTAACTGTGATTACGGGTGAAACAGGTGCTGGAAAATCAATTATTTTAGGTGCTGTACATTTATTACTGGGACAAAGAGCAGACGGCAAATCGTTATTTGACCCTGAAAAAAAATGCATCATTGAAGGCACTTTTTCTGTTGCACAAATTGCAGGAATAGCTGAAATATTTGAAAAATACGATTTAGACTTTGAAAACCAGTGCAATATTCGGCGAGAAATCAGTCCGCAGGGGAAATCGCGTAGTTTTGTAAACGATAGTCCGGTCAATTTGGATGCCCTAAAAGAACTTGGGATTGCGCTGGTAGATATCCATTCACAGCAAGATAATTGGTGGATGGCACATCCAGATTTTATCATCCAATTAATTGACGCCTATTCTCAAAACCATGAGGTCCTTAAAAATTATCAAAGAGCCTTCAAACAACTTCAAATTTCTCAAAAAAAATTAGAGGACTTAAAAATTCAATTTGAAAAAGGAAATCAGCAGGCTGATTTTATACAATTCCAATTGCTTGAATTACAAGAGGCTAAATTGAGTAAAGGTGAATTGGAGGAGTTGGAACAATTGGCACACAAGCTGGGAAATGCGGAACATATTCATGAGAAATTAGTTCAATTGTCGAATGCCATTAGCAATTCAGAAACATCTGCCTTAGACCAAATCAAATTTGGCCTTGGACAAGCGCAGGCCATTAGTAAATGGTCTGAGGAATACCAAAATTGGAAGGATAGAATTGAAAGTATTTGGATTGAGTTGAAGGACCTAGGTTTGGAGATTGAAAATGAGGCAGAATCTTTCCAATCGGACCCAATTTTGTTTGAAAAAACGCAAAAAAGAATCGATTTATTGAATAGATTATTACAAAAGCATCGGGTCGATTCGATTGACAAACTTTTAAGTATACAAAGCGAATTTGAGCTTCAACATCAATTGATTTCCAATTCAGATGAACATTTGAAATCTGCAGAAAAAGAAAATGAAATCGCTTTGGATAATGTAAAATCGACAGCAGAGCTTTTGAGTGCCACGAGAAAAGCTTGCTTAGAAAATATAACTCAGCAATTGAAAAAAAGTATGCAATTGATGGGTATGGAAAACATTGTTTTAACTTGGGAGGTGGAGGAAAAATCTTTCTCGGAGAATGGACAAGACAAAATTCAATTAATGTTTTCTGCCAATAAAGGAATTGCTGCAAAACCATTCAAGCAAATTGCATCTGGCGGTGAATTGAGTCGGTTAATGTTATCAATTAAAGCTCTTTTGGCTGAAAAGAAAAACATGCCAACCCTTATTTTGGATGAAATTGACACAGGCGTTTCAGGTGATGTAGCTTTTAAAATAGCTGAAATTTTAAACCAAATGGGGAGTAATCATCAAATTATTGCCATTACTCACCTACACCAAATAGCCGCTGCAGGAAAAAAACATTTCTTTGTGTATAAAAATCATGAAAGTGCAAAGACTGTATCACAAATAAAGGAATTGAAATCAGATGAACGGATTGATGAAATAGCTAAAATGATTGGGGGGAATGCTGGCTATGAGAATTTGAGAGAAAATGTAAAACAATTGTTAAATCAATAATGAAAAAATACATTTTAGGAATTGGGTTGTTTTGCCTAGTGTCCGCATGTCAGGACGCAAAAGAAAAAGCTTTTGATACATTGAATCAAGAAGTAATGGAATTGCATGATAAAATCATGCCGAAATCCGAGCAATTGAGCAATTATAAATCAAAATTAGACTCCTTGGCTAAAGGCCCGGATTCTGTTCATATAAAGAAATTGCAAATAGCCTTGGATAAAGCAGATCAATCGATGATGGATTGGATGCATAATTTTTCATTGGACAGTTTAGACAAAATGGACCTAAAGAACAAATTAGCCTATTTGTCGGAGCAAATCACAGCCTTAAAAAACATTGACCAGTTAACCGATTCTACCTTACATGCGAGTAAAAAATACATCAAATAACTGGATATTAGGCATTTTAGGCCTTTTTATAATTGTAATTTCTTGTGAATCGAAAAGAAGCTTACCCTATTTAGGACCCAAAGAAGTAGTAGAAAAAAATGGAAAAACAGATACGATCTATCATAAAATTCCTGATTTCAAATTTTTAAATCAAGATTCGACCTGGGTGTCTCAAAAAGATTTTGATGGTAAAATATACGTAGCGGATTTCTTTTTCACCTCCTGCCCTACCATTTGTCCGAAAATGAAAACACAGTTATTGAGGATTTATCAAAGGTACCTAAACAATCCTGATATAAAAATATTATCACATAGCATAGATCCAGATTATGACGGACCAAATGTATTGAAAAAATATGCTAACCGAATGGAAGTTGATTCAAAAAAATGGAATTTTGTCACTGGAAATAAATCAGAAATCTACAAAATTGGCCAAAAATCCTACATGGTATCCGCACAAGAAGACCCAAACGAGGCAGGAGGATTCGTTCATAGTGGGGCCTTTATTTTAGTAGATAAAAATAGACATGTAAGAGGAATATATGATGGTACTAAAGAACCAGAAGTAAATAAATTAATTGAAGATATTGAAATTTTATTACATGAAAAATAGCCTATTTATTAGCTTATTAATAGTTGCACTAAGTTCATGCATGAACAAGGAAGAAGTATTACATGAGCAATATCGAGTAGAGGGGCTCGCATTATATCAAAAAAAATGCGAAAATTGTCACCAAGAGAATGGAAAAGGGTTCAAAAAACTATATCCTGCACTTGTTGGAACTGATTTACTCAAAAGATATTCTGATCTAGAATTAGCTAAACTTATTGTAAAGGGTGTAGAAGCTAAAGATGGTCATGAATTTATGCCTACAAATAAGGATTTAGCACCCATTGAGATTGCAGAGATCATAACTTACATCAAAGATTTAAATGGGGTGAAAAAGGGGATTGTGGAGCAGGATTCTGTCAAGTTATGAATTGTTAATTGTTAATTGTTAATTGTTAATTGTTAATTGTGGCAATCATATTTTGTAATTTAAAATTATTTTCAATTTAATTTATAATTAACAATTTAAAATTAACCATTATTGAAACTCCTTCATTACAAACACCGAATTAGTAACTTGTCTTAGTGAATAGGTAGAAAAATCTTGTGCGGCGTCGAAGCCAATGCCATAAAAAACCTCATTGGGAGTTCTGATTTGAACTGCCTTTTCTGAATAAATTTTCTTTTGGTCGGGAAGCCAAATAAATTCAGAGGTTTTGAGGGTTTCTTTTTTGAGTGGATTATGAATAACTACATGCCCCATTAATTTGTAATAATTTTTTGTGCGATCAAAGCGAGCAGAATCTCCTCTAATTTCTGTAGTTGTATTTCCGAGTTTGTCATAGAAAAACAATTTTACTTCCTTAGGATATACCCGATCTTCTGTAAACAAGGTCAATTGTTTTTCAGTCACCATTCGAACCATGGCTTTCGCAGAATCGGAAAAGATCATATCAATTCCATCCAATTCAGATTTGGGACCTTTGTAATTTAGTTTTTTAGATTCAGATTCAGTTTGACAGCCGCTAAATCCAATCGAAGCAAACGCAAGAAAAACAAATAGCTTGCGCATTTTGAATATTAATTAATTCTTTGTTTAACAAACCAAAGGTCGCTTAGTGTTAGGCCAATGGTTAAGCGATGAAATTGTTCTTCCAAACCTTGATTGGTGATATCTCCTCGTTTACCCAATTGGTAAGAAAGGTTAAAATATGAAAGATTTCGCAAAGGAAAGCCAATTCCTAAGGTAAGATTCATCTCGGTAGCAAACTTCCCAGAATTTAAAATTGAGTAAGGAGTAGTTGCATAGTTAAATCCTGCACGATAGCTAATTCGTTTGAAATAGTTTGAAACAGCTTCAAAGTCTGGAGTAAGCTCAGCACCAACAGCAACCTTGTAGGTTTTAGGTAGTGTGGCACTATTTCCTAAGAAATTATCAATTTTCGACCAATCGGTCATTGAATAATCTATCCCTATGGTCCAATTTGCAGCTTTTTCTAAGCTCACTCCAAATTTAGTAGTAACAGGCAGGTGTTGGGTAAATGGAGTTGATTTTCCTACCGTATCTGCATTGATAACATTTAATCCACCTAAATCATAAATCACGAATCGACTAATTTCTGTCGCATTAGATTGAGAAGTCAGGTCAAGTGTTGTACCCAAGGTCAAAAACAAATCTTTTCCTACCTTGGTTTGGTAAGCTGCTCCTCCTTTGAAGGTAAGTCCTGCATAATCCATTCGCTTTTCCAATTGAACCTTGTAATATTGTCCATCAGACATATTTTGCGTACCGACAGATCGAATAACATTTCCAAATAACACATTGGTTTCTAATCCCAAATAGACTCCTTTACCAATTCTTACACCATTTGAAATACCCAATTTGCTAATATTTCCTTGTCCCGAATAGTTGTAAATTAAACTATCCAAACCTAAAACATTTAATCGGCGAAACGACTTCGTTTCGTATTGGATTGTACTGTAGGGGCTCAAAGAAAAACTCATCGTCCAACGACTTGAAACCGGCAATAAAAGAGCCAAATATTTATAATTACCACCAAATAATCGTTGGCTTTGGCGCAAATCTTGCATAGTTTTTCGTTCTACATTTGCTCCTGCTTCAAATACTGTATAGCGGTTTCTTGCCAATAAGGCAGGATTTTGCGTATTGATATAAATTCCATTGGAAGTTGCAACCCCGATGCCACCCATACCTACTTGAGAAGGGGCAACATTTTGGTCAACTTCACCAAGACCAATATAAGAATAGGGAGAATTCAAAATGGTTTGAGAAAACCCTTGAAAGGTAAATAAATTTGCAATAAAAAGGAAGAAAATCCCTAAAGCGGCTTTTGTATTCAATTTAATTCTAAAATCTAAAATCATAAAAATCAATTCCTTTCGGATTGCATATCAAGTGTGCAAAGGTCGTAATTTTTTTCTACTTTACTAAAGGAATCTTTATATTTGATGTTAAATATCCTTAAGAATGCAAACATTTTCAAATTTTCAATTGCTCGACCATTCTGCATTAGAATTAACCTTGTTTTTGGGCACCATTCTAATAGGTTTAATTTTAAAAAGATTTTTCTCGAATTCATTTTCAAAAATAGTTTATCGATTCCTTCCTGAAAAAATTATCAACTTTCAAGATTGCATAGATTTACTCAGAAAACCTTTTGAACTACTTCTATTTTGGGTATTCCTTTATATTGCAGTACAAAATTTACATATACCAAGTTCATGGAACTTCAAACCTGTTGGAGAGTTTGGGATACTTTTTATTCTTCAAAAGCTATTTGACACCTCCGTTATTTTAACGATCACATGGGTAATTATTCGTTTAATGAAAGTGGGTATTTTATTCGCTACTGAAAAATGGCAAGGCTTAGAACAAAAATCCAAACAACAATTTATTCCATTCTTGAACGATTTAGCACTGGTTTTTATTATTGCTGGATCCAGTTTTGTTTTATTAGGCAGAGTTTTTCAAGTAGATGTAATGGCTTTAATTACTGGACTAGGTTTGAGTGGATTGGCCTTGGCCTTAGCAGCCAGAGAAACCTTAGAAAATCTTTTTGCGTCATTTACAATTTTTCTTGACCTGCCTTTTGTAGTGGGCGACACCATCCAAACGGGAGGTATCACAGGTGATGTGGAAAAAATTGGATTTCGAAGCACCAAATTAAGGGCAGTAGATGGAAATTTAATCATGATTCCAAATCGACTACTAACCTCCGCTTCCTTAGAAAATCTTTCTGAAAGAAATTTCCGTAGAGCTAAATTTAATCTTAGCTGCATTTTGGAGACATCAGCTGAGCAAATTGAAGCAATTCTTCCGTTGATTGAACATATTATTTTAGAAGAGCCCCTATGTAAGAAAAAAGCCCCCAAAATTATTTTTGAGGGATTTGGAGCTTATTCACTAGATATTTCCGTAACCTTTTGGGTGAATACGGCTGATTTTTCAAAGTTCCAAACAGTTAAGCAAAACATTAATTTGCAAATTCTTTCTCTACTTAACTCTAATAAAATTGAGTTAGCTAGCAGCGTGAAATAAGTTGAAAGTTGAAAGTTGAAAGTTGAAAGCGAAAATATTTGATAAAACAATTTTTACCTTTTTTCTTTTGACCCCGCTGGGGTCAAAATGGTATTTTGATACATTGTAGCTATAGATGTGCAATCCCTCTGGGATTGTTTTTCATTTAACCCATATCCTAATAACACAAACTTTTCACTTTAAACTTTCCACTTTCAACTTCAAAGGCTCCACCCTTCTCTATATGTTCTTTTCACAAATTGATTAGCTACATCAAAGTTGGTTACTCGCATGTTTTGATTATCCCACAACAATTTCATATTTGAACCTGGATAATGCATTCCATTTCCATTGGTTCTTGGGAATGGCATATCTGCTACACGAATAGCTAAATTTGCCATCAAAATTGCTTCCGTTAAAGGACCAGCCATTTCAAATGGGGAACTCAATTGCTTTTTACCATAACCTGCAATACAGCCCTCTACCCATTGGGCATAATGACCTTCTGCACTACCCGGTACTCTTTCTAATTTCTTTGGAACATTCACCTCATTCATTCTTGAAAGTGGCAACAATCTTGGATTCGCTGCATATTCACTGGCCATCATTTTTCCCTTAGTTCCTATAAACAACACACCTGAGTTACCATCTCCAAACATCTCATCTGGACCTAATTCCTCTGGCCTTTCAGGTTTAATACCGCCATCCATCCAATGCATGGTGATAGGTCCTTGTGTTTTTTCAGTTTTAGGGAAGGTTAATGTAGCATGACTGGAAGGAGGACAACTTTCTGGGAAAACTCCTCGTTTTCCCCATGAAGTAAAGACTGATCCAACACTTGCCTGTACATCCGTGGCATATTTCAAACCTAAAACTCTAAATGGAGCCTCCATTAAATGACAACCTAAATCGCCTAATGCACCTGTACCGTAATCCCACCAACCTCTCCATGAGCCAGGAATCAAATTATCTACATAATCCTTTTTAGGGGCAGTTCCTAACCACAAATCCCAATCTAATTCGCTTGGAACAGGAGGTTTTTCTGTAGGCCAAGGAATACCTTGGGGCCAAATGGGTCTATTAGTCCAAATCTTTATCGTATGTACATCTCCAATAATTCCAGCATCAAACCATTCTACTAATTGTCTGACACCATCGCCAGAAGATCCCTGATTACCCATCTGAGTGACCACCTTATATTTTTCTGCAGCAGCGGTCAAGGCTCTTGCTTCGAAAATATCGTGTGTCATAGGTTTTTGAACATATACGTGCTTACCTAATTGCATAGCTGCCATGGCCTGAACGGCATGGTTATGGTCTGGAGTGGAAACAGAAACAGCATCAATGTGCTTGTGTTCCTTTTCCAACATTACCCGAAAATCTTTGTAATATTTTGCTTTAGGGTAAGCCGCCACAGAATCTTTGGCTCTTCTATCATCTACATCGCAGAGATATGCGATTTCAGCTTTACCGCTTTCAAAAAACTTTGCTAGGTCTGATTTACCCTTTCCTCCTACTCCAATACCTGCAACCACTAACTTGTCACTCGGAGCAACGAAACCTTTTCCAAGGACATTTCTTGGGACAATCATAAAACCAGCTGATGCTAGACCAGCTGATTTTATAAAATCCCTGCGCGAATTGTTTTTATTTTCCATAGTTAAATTTAAAATTTATAATAAAACTATGAAAAAATATTGATTTTCAAATAGGCTTTATAGGCTTTTTAAATATTTGATACTCATCGGTACGTATTCTAATTCATGCTCGCTTTCATCTTCAATGAACATGTGTTTGATTCCATTCTTTTTGGCAAGTTTTACGATGGTTTTCCAATCACCTTGACCAGTACCCACTGGCACATCATTTTCGGCTGGAGTACCCCCAGTTAAATTACCTACAACACCTTTTTTCAAATCTTTTACGTGCATCAATTTGAAACGATTTGGGTATTTTTTTAACAATTGAACCGGTGCTTCTTGTCCACCACCGTGCATTGTCCACAAGACATCCATTTCAAAATTCACGTATTCAGGATCTGTATTTTTGATGATGTAATCTAAATAGGTTCCATCTTCGTATTTATGAAATTCATAACCATGATCGTGGTAACAAAAGGTAATTCCGTTCTCTTTGAAGATTTTACCGGCACGATTAAAAGCTTTAACCGCTTTTTGCGCATCTTCAAAGGTGAAATCGGTTCCTTTGTGAGGAATCCATGCACACATGATAAATTTGGCACCTAATGTTTTTGCATTGGCTATAACTTGGGTTAAATCTTTCTCCAAATCGTCAAAATTCACACCTGTAGAAGGGATAGAAATGCCTCTTTTGTCGCATTGTGCTTTAAATTCTTCCAAGGACATACCTTTCACGCCTCCTCCTTCTAATTCAGTGATACCCATTCCTTGAATGATGTCCAAGGTTTTGATGGCATCATTCGGAAAATGTTTTCTGAAAGTGTAAGCCTGAACACCTATTGGATAGGTGTATAATTTTTGTGCCAAAACTGGTGAAATTGCTAATGAAAGCAATAAAAGGGTCAATAAATTTTTCGTTTTCATAATTATAAGTTTTTACGATTTAATTCATCCACAGCAAAATTTGCAGCCCTTGCTGTCAAGGCCATAAAGGTTAAGGTTGGATTTTGTGTTCCTACTGAAGGCATACATGCACCGTCGGTTACAAACACATTTTTGCAAGCATGTAATTGATTCCATTCATTCAACAAGGAAGTATTTGCATCTTTTCCCATGCGAACACCACCCATTTCATGGATATCTGCTCCTGGAGGATTGTGGCTGTCCCTAACAGAAATATTTTTAAATCCTGCTCGTTCAAACATCTCACCCATTTGGGTTTTAAAATCTTCCACCATTTTATCATCATTTTCCTTCCACTCGCAAGAAAAAACGATTTGTGGAATTCCATATTTATCCTTCAGGGATTCATGCAATCTGATATGATTTTCTTTTACGGGTACGGTTTCGCCCATCATCCAAGTTGACAAATGCCAATCTCCTAATTTTCTCGACAATAAATTGTTTCGTAATTCATCCCCAATTCCATCTTTTGAGGAATATTCCCCCCTACCACCCCCAACACCTACGGCATAGCCTCTTAAAAAGTTTGTTTCTTGCTCATATAAATTTCTAAAACGAGGCATGTACGCGTAAGTCGGGCTTCCTCCCTCTGTTTTAAATTCCTTCAATCCATCAAAAGAAGCACTGGCACTTCCTCTATAATTGTGCCAAGCAATATGAGTACCTAATAAACCATTATCATTACCTAAACCTTGTGTAAATCGAGAGGATTTAGAATTCATCAAAATTGCATTGGAATTGATGGTAGATGCATTTAAAAAGATGATTTTCGCATAATAGGCAATCATTTCTTTGGAATGCGCATCAATAATATTTACTCCAATGGCTTTTTTCTTCGACTCATCATAGATAATCGAATGCACTACCGAATGGGTTTTTACCGTTAATTTACCTGTCTTCATCGCCCAAGGCAGAGTAGATGAATTGCTGCTGAAATATCCACCATACACGCATCCTCGCACGCACATACGCTGACTCAAACAACGACTTCTGCCCTGTTGCGTATGAATTTCTTGCGGGTCCGACAAATGGGCACAACGTGCACCAATGACATTTCTATTTTTGTAGTTTGACTCAACGGATTGTTTAAAATGGTTTTCTACACAGCTTAAATCAAATCCTTTTTGAACTATACTATCGGGCAAGTTTGGCAATCCGTCTTTGAATCCAGAAACACCAATAAATTTCTCCACATGGTCGTACCAAGGAGCAATGTCTTTGTAACGAATCGGCCAATCCACAGCAAATCCATCTCTTTGTGGGCCTTCAAAATCAAGATCAGACCATCGTTGGGTTTGTCGTGCCCAAAGTAAGGACTTCCCTCCTTCATGATAACCGCGAATCCATCGAAATGGTTTTTCTTGCACGATGGGTTGCTCTTCATCAGGCAAAGCCCAATGAATAGTTTCTTCGCGTAAAAATGAGGTTTCCGAAATACCTTTTTTCTTTTCCAGCGGCAAGGTTCCCAAATGCTGAAATTCCCATGGAGCTTTGGAAGCTGTTGGATAATCTGTTATGTGTTTTACTGGTCGACCGCGCTCCAACACAAGTGTTTTTAATCCTCGTTCAGTTAATTCTTTGGCTGCCCAGCCACCACTTGCACCCGAGCCAATGACTATGGCGTCATAAGTATTTTTTGCTTTCGAATCGATGTTAAAATTTACCATGTCTATACTTTTTCACAACCTTTAAAAAATCCAGGTGCCATTACATATCCATAAAAGTTCGTTTGAACATATTCCGAATTGGTATAGGCTAAAATAGTTTGATTTCGAACAAAATCATAAAACCATTGTTGACTCTCATTGCCTTTCAAACTAAGAAGCATTTGCTCTCGTTCAGCCTGACTTTTCAAGGCAAATCCTTGAGTTTTCAGAAAATCAATACCCGATTGAACTTTTTCTTGTTCATTTTTGTTTAAACAGTCTTGAACGTATCGATCTAGATACAATACAACCCCCACTCCTTTTGCTCCTTTTTGCTTTCCTTCGGGAATGAAGGTACTGCTAATCAAATCCAATATAGCTTTCGATTGATTGTCTAAATAGGAATTGTGCTCAAACATTTCCTTCGACCAAGCGGTTACAGGAAAAATCAATGCGCCAAGGCCTATTCCTTTAATAAGTTCTCTTCTTTTCATCTTAATAAGTGGCTCTACCGCCTGAAATATCAAATAAAAATCCTGTGGTAAAGGTACATTCTGGGGAAACGATCCAAGCAGAAATCTTGGCTACTTCTTCAATCTCTCCCAATCGTCCCATCGGTATTTTTGCTACCATGTATTCCAATTGTTTGGGATCTGTATCAGCATTCATGGCTGTTTTGATCACTGCTGGAGCTAACCCATTGATAGCAATTCCAGAAGTGGCATATTCTTTTCCTATGGCTTTTATAATACTGATCACTGCACCTTTTGAGGCAGAATAACCAATCATACCCGGATTTCCCTCCTTACCAGCCATAGATGCCAGTAATAAGATTCGACCATATTGATGCTTTTCCATAGCGAAAATGGCATATTTGGTCATCAAGTAGGTTCCTTTCTGATTGACTTGATATAGACGATCAAAGTCTTCGGTTGAATAGTCAGTTATCTTTGTACTAGTTGGCCCTACAATTCCGGCGCAATTCACCATGACGTGAATTTGTCCAAATTTGGCTTCCGCCTGTTCGTACACTTTTTTAACATCCTCTTCTTTGGAAACATCTGCCAAAATACCCATCACTGGGTAACCCTCTGATTGAAATTCGGCAACGGTTGCGTCCAAGGTTTTTTGGTTATTATCCATCAGAACAACATTTCCTCCTTCTTCTGCAATTTGTAAGGCAATCCCTTTTCCTAAGCCATCAGCTCCTCCCGAAATAATAGCTGTTTGTTTTATAAATCTTGATGACATATTTTATCTTGCTACCCAACCGCCGTCGACCGACAAATTAGTTCCATACATATACGTTCCTGCATCAGAAGCCAGCAAAAGCACAGCTCCTTGAATTTCTTTTAATTCTCCCCAGCGACCTAATGCCGTGGCACCTACTACAAATTTCAATCCTTCCTCTGTATGAGCAATTGGAATGTTCATATCAGTTAAAAATGGTCCCGGACAAATTGAATTCACCCGAATATTGAATGGTGCCATTTCAATAGACAAGCAACGCGTCATTTGCGTGACGGCTCCTTTGCTTGAGCAATAAGGGGTTCTGTTGGACAAACCGACCAATCCCAAAGCGCTTGCCAAATTGATAATACTGCCTCCCCCTGCTTTTTTCATAAACGGAACTACGGCTCTACTTGCCAACCAAGTACCCGTTACGTTTACATCCATCACAGATGTAAAATCTTCATAACTCAACTCATCAATTGCACCGCGAATGTTAATTCCAGCTGAGTTGATTAAGACATCGATTCTACCAAATACTTCCATGGCATAGGCTGCCATTTCATTCATTTGGACTTCATTACGAACATCAGCCGTAAATGAAAATGCTGAAACTCCATATTCCTTGGCCAAACCTTGTGCGGCTTCAAGTCCTTCGGTTTCATTTCTATTCACCAACAATATATTGCAACCAGCAGAGGCCATGGCCGCTGCCATGGTGAGTCCGAGTCCTTTTGAGCCACCAGTTACAATAGCAGCCCGACCTTTCATGTCGAATAATTTAATTCCGGGTAATTGGGAGTAATCCATCCTATAAATTCAAATTCGCTTTTGCGAAGGTTAAACAATCAATTATATTTTTTTCTTCAAAGGCTAATTTAGCTTCTCCATCCAAATTCTTTACGCCTGGCAAAACGCCAGGAAATGCTTTAGATTTTACCAATTGCAAAGCTTTGGTAACATCAGAAGCTTGTGCATTTTCGAAAGTTGCCAAATAGGAATTTTCTAAACAAGGTATTTCTAAGGGGTCGCGAGTAATCATTTCTAAATTAAAAGTAACTTTTGGATTGTATTTTCGACATAAATCCACTGCTGCTTTTAAATCAATCATTCCTTTTCCTAAAGGCACTTCAGCCAACAAAAACCCTTTCTCATAGGTAGCTAAGCCCATATCTTTTACATGGGTAGAAAATACAAACGGTGCTAAATTTTTAATGACCTCATTTGGATCCTCTAAAAGTGCCAAATTATTGCCAAAATCTAAGGTTACTCCGATGTATTTAGAATTTAATTGTTTGATAATTTCTACCAATTCATAAGATTTCCAATCCTTGTGGTTTTCAACGGCTAATTTCACCTTATGTTTACTCAAAATGGGCTCAACCATTTGTAGAGAAGCGATAGAATTAGTCTTAAACGTTTTGAATTCCTCTAGGGTTTTGAAGGTTTCATATCGACGAGTGGGTAAACAAACAGTTCTGGCAACCTTGATGCCGGCTTCTTTGGCAGAAATAATATTTTTCTCAAAAAGTTCAAGATCTGAATTGGATTTTGGCAAGGCAATGCTTGCCTCCACAAACATGTTCAACTTTTCTTTTTCTAATTTAACTTGCTTTGCAAATTCAGAAGTCCATTGATTTACCACAACCTGAATTCCACCTGCACCAATTTCTGCACAATGTCGTAATAAATCAATTGCATTAGTAAAACTTGGATAAGAGGAACTATTTATTTTTGAATTCCAACGAAATCCGTAGGAGTGCACAACGATGCCCATCGATTCGCGACCAACTAAGTTCCCAATTTGGCTTAGTGATGATGCCGAAAAAGCAAGTAATCCGCTTTGCTTTAAAAAGGTACGGCGAGAAGCCTCGAATGAATGTTCATTCGATTGAATTTGGTTCCTTTTCATAGGTTTTATAGGTTTATTTCTTGCCTTGGGACTCCTTTTCGGTCGCCCTTCTGACATTCACATAGTTATTCAATTCCTTTGGAGTCCATGGATTCACTCTACCTTGCGACAAAGCTCTGTTCATAGCAACATTTCTTCCGGTCAATGGACTTCCTGCATTTCCCCATTCATTACGAATGTACGTTAAAATAGCTGCAATGTCACCATCATCCATGGTAGAATGTGAAGGCATCACAGGCAGGATATTCGGCTTATCATATTTCTTACCAGCTACTTCAATGGCACCCTCTAAACCATGCAATACAATTAGGGACAATCGCATTTCATCGCCTGTGACCCAATCAGAACCAGCCAAAGGAGGTCCTAAGCGTGTTACGCCTTTACCGTCGTTTCCATGGCAACCTGAGCAAACCGCTAAGTATTTTTGTCGGCCTACAGCAAATTGCTTCATTGACTTTTCATCTAAAAAGCTTTTTTCTTCCTTTTTAGCAGTAATCACTTTTCCAGGCCAATTCAAAATTTCAATTAGTGAACCGATGCGATTTGAGGCCAAATTAAAGGTATTTTTACTGACAAAAATAGGCTCTTTGGCCAATTGAATGGGGTTAGACCCTCTCAATTGGACCGCCTGAATACCTAATGAATTGACCAACGCAATGGTTTTAGCATCTTTTGAATTTTGCTTTTCGATGAATTGCACCAAGGCATCTAATTCAGCCGCATTTTTCTTTTTTAAAAGGGAGGTTGCCAATAATTCCAAGAAAATCTCCTTATTTGTATTGAGTGGATTCATAACAGGTTTCGACCAAGCGAATTGCAAAAATTCAAATTCGCGTTGGTACAAACTGCTCATCACCGCATCTCGTTGCAAGGGCAATTGGGCATATTTTTGCAAAGTATTTGTCAATACCTCAAAAGCTGATGCATTGGAAATATTTCCGGCACTTAATGCCAATTGGACAGCTAATTCTTGATTGGCAGTTTTCGACAGATTCACCAATTTCCCAACAATAGATTTATCTGAATAGGCGCCTGGAGTTTTATCCAATAACTGTAACACTTGTACTTGTAATTTAGTATTGGGATTGTCTAATAATTTCGCCAACAAATGCGAATTATTTTTATTCAAACCCTCCAAAACCCAAAGCGCGTGAATTTTAGCCACAGGATTTTTTACAGTTGCAATAAATTGCTCCAAATCCTTTACAATAGAAATATCCTGACTTTCCACCAATAGGCGCTGCGCCATGTCGCGGTACCAGCCACTTGGATGATTCAAATATGGGATTAGGGATTTGGTGGATTTGGTGGATAAAACCCCAGGGGCAACCCTTGTGGTTGGCCTATTCCCATGTCGGTCAACCACAAGGGTTGACCCTGTGGTTTCCACATGGGGATTTTTTGGGCGGATGCGCCAAATTCTACCCATGTGAATGGGTAAAACCAAATTGCGTTTCAATGTTTGTTCACGCAAATAGGGTGTCATATAAGCACCGTGCTGAATAATACCATGGTACATATCAGTCACATAAATGGCTCCATCGGGACCTTGGGCTAGGTTCGTTGGACGAAAACGCTCATCTGTGGAGGCAATAAATTCTTTACCTGGATGTGGATCTACGGCAGAAATCACTCCGTTTTTATCAGAAACTACATTTCGTTTTACCACATTACCAGCGGGTTCACAAACTATAGCATTTCCGTAATAGGTAATTGGAAATAAATCTGAACGAAGCACTAATGGCGAACAGGCAGAGGTGAATTCCAAAATGGCTCCCTTTTTATCTAACACGCCAGCAATGTAGCCACGATTGACAGCTGGAGTTGGTCGAATTGGATAAATACGGCGATCGTTTGTAACACCATGATCAATTCCAGAGGAAATTGTATGGTTTTTATTTCGAGTCAAATAATTGGCAGGAACTAAATCGGCATGTAATTGCGACCAATTGTAATTATAAAACAAACGACCATAATCGTCATGCGAGATACCCCATTGCCCCCTAAACTCCGTACTATCACGTTTCCAAGTCCCATCAATCAAACGATAACGCAAACGAGATTTCGTGTTGTAGTACCAGTTGTCCATATTGCGCATCAAGCCATTATCGGCATGTTCCGGTAAACCATTTTTTGAATAGGTAGAATCCAACAAAATCTTTTGGTCAGCTTTTAAATCGCCATTCAAGTCTTTCGTCAAATACAAAGCTTTATCTGTTGCTACGAGTGCTCCACCTTTTACCAAGCCTAAACTACGAGGCATCACAAGGCTATCTAGGTAAATTGTAGATTTATCCATCTTACCATCACCATTTAGATCCTCCAAAACAGAAATTCGGCCATTTTTAGCTTTTTCTTCTTTGCCATCGATATCTGTCATGAAGCCACGCATTTCAACTACCCACAATCGACCATCTTCATCAAAAGAAAGCGCTACAGGTTCCTGAACCATAGGCTCTTCTGCGACCAATTCAACCGTCATATTCGGTTCAAGTTGAAAGGTTTTCAACTCCTCTGCAGCAGATAAAGCTGGTGAAGGCTCACGTAACTCATCCCAACCGTTTTCTTTGGCAGCGACAAACAATAAACTTAAAAAGGCAAATACAATAATTAGGCGAATCTTCAACATCCTTTTCTTTCAATGAATCAAAGTAAAAATACAATTTTATAAGTATTTCTGAAAGACTATTTACTCAATGAATAGGTAATTTTATAGATACTACCATTCAAATCATCACAGACATAAAGTGAACCATCAGGACCTTCAGCAAGTCCGCATGGACGGTGTTGAATTGGGCCGCTTGGATTTGCTAAATCAATACCTGCAAAGTTATCAGCAAAAATCTCCCATTTACCTGATGGTTTTCCATTTTTAAAAGGCACAAATGCTACAAAATACCCCTTTTTCAATTCAGATGATTGCGCATGAAAGGCAATGAACGCACCATTTTTGTATTTAGCTGGAAACATCTTTCCACTGTAAAAATGCAAACCATTTGGACCCAAGTGGGCTGGAAAAGCTATAATTGGATCGATAGCCTTTTCTCCAGCAGTCTTTTTGCCATCTCCACCATATTCTGGTGCAAGAATTTTCTTGCCTTGTTTTTGGTCGAAATAAATATACGGCCAGCCAGCATCTAAGCCAGCTTTGGGAAATTCATAGAACATTTCGGCAGGTAATTCCTGACTCATTTGAGGCGTGTAGTATTGCGGATAGAAGTCATGAAATTGTCCACGCCCATGACCCGTTGCAAAAAAAGTATTCGTCGCGCGATTCCAATCAATGCCCACAGCATTTTTCAAACCAGTAACATAGCGCTCTCCGTCTGCAAAACCTTGATTTAATTTATTGGCACTGAATTTCCAAACACCTCCAGCGGAGTCGAGAATGGCACAAGGAGACATGCCCTGACCCGTTCCAGGCACACGACAAGGATCGTTCCATGAGCCGATAGTCATGTAGATGTTTTGGCCAGAATTATCAAATACGAATGGTTTGGCATTATCACGTCCATGATCTGGCAAACCATCAATGATTTTTTCAGGTGCATTTTTATCTATTACCTGCTGATTTGCATCTAATTTGTATCGATAAAGACCTTTATTTGAAGAAGTGTACAAGTAACCATTTTGAATTTTAACACCGGTTCCTGGGAATTCGCCAAATAATTCTTTTTTATCTAAATAGCCGTTTTTATCCGTATCAACTAAGTGATAAATTCCTTTTCCATCCTTTAATTTAGAAAGTTTGGCATATACTTCACCTTTTTTCGTGATGGCGATTTGTCGGGTTGCTCCAAGATCTTTGGCAATTTGTTGAACTTTGAATCCTTTAGGAACTACAATTTCAGCCTCTTGGGCAAATGAGCCAAATCCAACTAAGGAAACAGCCAATAGAGATAAACACTTTTTCATAAAATATAGATTTTACGAAAAATAGGGATTTTTTTGGAAATCCCTATGCTTTTTTATGGATTCCAAAAAAGTTTAATAGGTACAAACAGTTTGAATCAAAACATTGTTGCTATTTCCAAAACCTGTTCCTCCGAGAAATATTGATTCAACCGCAATTGGTGTACAAGCGGCTTGAATAACTGTTTTTTCAGAAGTTGCATACCCAGTTCCGCCATAAAAAATAGATTCAACGGCTAAAGGTGGACAATTATTTTGAACAACTGTTTTTTCAGAAGTTGCATAACCTGTTCCCCCATAAAAAATAGCTTCAACCAATAAAGGAAAGCAAACATTTTGTATGATGGACTTTTCACTGGTAGCATAACCCGTCCCACCATAAAAGATAGATTCAACTGCCATGGGGGGACAAACACTTTGAGAAACTATATTTTCACTTGTTGCATAACCTATACCCCCGGTAAACATGGAATGAACCACACCCGACTTCAATACCCCTTTCATGGAGGGCAAAGCGATTTGGGCTTGGGAATATTTGGAAATTCCCAAGAGAAAAAAGATTATAAAAAGTAACTTGAAAAATTTCATGCACTTAATTAAAAGGACCTTACACCACGACCACCTGTTGCTATATCTCTATTTCCATCACCCCAGTTCAATTGGGACCTGCTACTAACCTGATAATTATTGTAATTACTAGTAGAAGCACCTCTTCTCATATAATAGGATTCATAGGTATCCCTATTTGAGGTACTTATCGGCCAACCTACAACATCCGCATAAGCTTCTGAAGTAATCGAACCATCACCATTGGCCGTTGTAAAGGTTGAATAGTCAAAATTATATCCGCCTACACATCTTTCATAAATATTTCCGGTCATGTCCAATATTCCGTAGTAAGTGGCCCCAGCATGTACACGATCTGAGCTTCCTGTAGCTGCTATTCCAACTCTCCATAGCCAATTTCGAGCTATCATAGCTGGACCAAGTGGAGCCCAATTATTTAAATATTCTGTATTTTTTCCTTTATCTGCAATATTCCAATAGGTATCTGGATGATTAATATCTGTTGTACCCCAAGCAAATTCATCTAAAACAGGAGTTAAAGGACCTCTACATGCCTTTTCAAATTCAAATTCTGTCATTGGTCTTAAGGCGGCCCAATCTAAATAAGCCAAAAAATCTTTAATTCGGATGGAAACAGGCACTCCAAGTGCATCCGTATTTTCATCAAAAATATTATCGTCATCTGCATCATTCCCATAAACCGCAGGAGTTAAACTTGTTGTTGATACTCCGGAGGTTTTCACTTCAATTCGATACCCGAAACGAGCATTCATTACGGTACCCACTGCTGAAGTTGGAGGGGTTGAATTTGGATCCTCTTGAAGTCTCAATTGTTGGTTGTAAGTTAAAGTATTTAGAAAAGCAACATATTGAGCCGTTGTAATTTCATATTTCATACAATAATAGTTGTTGTAACCTAATGGAAAGGTACTTGGTAAATCTACTGAACTTCCAAATCCTTCACTTTGATAGACGGTTTTAGCACCTAATCCAGCAGATTGTTTGGCTGAATTGATTAAAAGAGGATTAGTAGTATTTCCATCTGTAAAATTATGTCGATTGGTAGAAGAAGGATTATTTCCATCCCCCACATAGAACTGCCCTTGAGGAACTGCCACCATTTCCATTCCAAATACGCCAATATTGTCTGAACCAACAGCCGAAGAAAGCGTTAGGGTTACAGTAGCTTGTGAAATATTTCCAATACCATCGCTTGATCTTCTTATAAACACCCCTTTATTGTCAGAAGGCAAATCAATTTGTAATTGGGTTCCGTTTACAGTATTACCAGATGATGAAAGATTTTCATGCGTCCATGGATTTTGATTGGGCTGATCGCAATGTTGTCTTTTCACAAACACCCAAACAGCATCCCAATTAGATGGACCTGTGGCTACTTTCCAACTATTATCCCACTGAATAGTAAAAGTTATGGTACTTCCGCTAATGGTGGGTGTACCCATGATTAAATTATTAGCCTTTGAATTTAGAACAAAAACTAGAACAAAACTTAAAAGAAAACCTAACTTTTTCATTGTATAAAATTTTAAACTTTTTATTCGATTATTTCATATCGCCTATTGCATATCGCCAGATGTTACAAAAACTCCATTTCCGATATGCACCATTGTTGCGATGGCGTATTGTCCACCGGTAGCCGTATTGCCTCCTCTATTAACGATGGAGGCGCTAGTTCCAGCTAAGAAATTAATTCTATTAGCAGATGCACTTTTTTGTACCACCATAAAATTGAAACCCGTTGGTATGGTCGTACTATTGTCTATGGTGATATTTATTGCACTTGTAGGATTACAAATAATTACATTTCCATTGTATTGACTTGCATTCGCAGCGGTGATGGTAAAACTTGCTGTTACTTCTGAACTACTTATAGCAGCAGCCGAGCTTACTGCACCACTAAATGTTTTATCTCCAGCAAAAGTTTGAGCGCCTGTCGTCACAATACCTGGATTAGTTCCATCTGCAGGGGCTAGACTTAAGGTATTTCCAGAAATGCTAGCTGCATTGGCAGTAGAAGTTCCAGAAACAGCACCAACGGATGTCACTCCACCAGCAGAAAGCGTAGTCCACGAAACAGTACCGGAACCATTTGTACTCAACA
Source organism: Sandaracinomonas limnophila (assembly GCF_004005965.1). Classification (GTDB taxonomy): domain Bacteria; phylum Bacteroidota; class Bacteroidia; order Cytophagales; family Spirosomataceae; genus Sandaracinomonas; species Sandaracinomonas limnophila. Next base: position 159,628 of record NZ_SACY01000005.1, read on the forward strand.
CTTGTCCAGAAGTACCATCAGCATTCGGATAGGTAACAGCACCAGATGTAATTTTAGATGCAACAATTACTGAATCTATTGATGAATTACCTATTCGAATGGTATTATTCGTGTAAACCTTTGTACCATATCCTAAGGCCATCGCATTAGAAATTCCAGGTTTAGCATCAGTTTGATAACCTAAAAATGTATTATTTGAACCCGTATTGTAATACCCAGATGTATGTCCAATAGATGTGTTACCTGAACCAGAATTTAATCTAAACATAGAATTATGTCCAAGCGCTATATTATAATTACCCCCTCGTGTTTCATACATTGCACTATATCCCATTGCTAAATTTTCTTTCCCAGCATCCAGATAATTTAGAGTATATTGGCCTACACCCACATTATTTGTACCAGAGGTTAAACTTGCAAGTACATTACCTTGTCCCAAAACAACATTGGAACCATTTCCTTTTACAACCAAACCATTAATTAAGGTAGCAGCAAGACTTCCGTTTACTTGAAACAATTCATTTTGTGTTAAAGACGAATTAAATCCAATACCCACCCTTCCACCATTCGGTTGAAGGTGTAAATTATAGTTTGATCCAACATTTAAAACATCTGAAACTTGAATCCAACCTGCTAAACTTGCCATACCAAAATCCATTACATCATTGCTATTCGATTGTATGCGTAATCCTAAACTATTTTGCACAGTACCAGAGGTAGCTGGCCATGTCCTTCCTCCAGTACCAATTTTTAATTTATTGGTACTGCCATCGGAATTTGCATTTAAATAAACGGCATTATTAAAGGTCTTATCACCTGCAATCGTTTGCGTTCCAGTTGTCAAAATTCCGGGATTTGTTCCATCAGCTGGTGCTAAACTTAATACTCCACTCGTTATACTTGCAGCATTTGCCGAGGAACTTGCAGACACCGAACCAACGGAAACACTTTGAGGTAAATTTTCCCAACTTGGCAAGCCACTTGAAAGAGTTAGTACCTGACCATCTGTACCTTTAGCCAATCGAGTTCCTGTACCAGATGTGCCCCCATAAATCATATCGCCAGAAGTAGTCATCGGAGAGAGTGCATCAAAGGCAGCATCTTTTAAAGTCGCACCAGTTCCACCGCTGGAAATGGGAAGTGTACCAGAAACAGCACTTGCCAAATTCGTAGCAGGAAGGGTTATCCAACTAGCCGTTCCATTCCCATCAGTAGTTAACACCTGACCATTTGAACCATTTGTATTTGGATAGGTCATTGTCCCCGTTGTTAATTTTCCGGAAGTAGCTACTGCAGTCACAGATGCATTTCCTAATTGAATTTTATTACTAGCATTAACTGTTGAAGATGCACCAATAGCAGTAGCGTTTGAAAGACTATTTGTACTCACATTTGCACCATATCCTAGCAAGGTAATGTTGGTTCCCGTTGTTAGCGTCTCTCCTGCTCTATAACCTAATGCAGTATTATTACTCCCCGTTGCATTTATTAATGTTTGAGCACCGATAGCCGTATTATAATTGCCTGTCTGTAAGGACAACATTGATTCAGCTCCAATCGAAGTATTTTGTGTACCAGTTGTTACAGCTCCTAAGTTATTATACCCAACACCTGTGTTGTTATCATAACCAGTACCCACATACCTTCTTAAAGTACCTTGACCAATTGCAGTATTTCTTTTTCCTGTACCAGTACCCCCTGCACTATTTGCACCCAAAATGGTTGTTTCATTGGTTGAACTATTTGCTCTACCAATGATTATGTCACCCGTAACCAATAAATCAGAATTAAATGTCTTTGCACCTGCAATAGTTTGAGTCCCAGTAGTCAAAATTCCTGGATTTGTGCCATCTGCTGGAGCTAAACTCAAAACTCCACTCGTAAGTGTTGCGGCATTTCCTGTTGAACTTGCTGCAACCGCTCCTACTGAAATTCCTGCGCTGGTAATTTGATTATCCACATACGATTTCACCGCCTTTACACTCGGATATTTTGTATCCGAAGTCCCATCTGTAGTGACGCTGATAGATTTATTAGTTGTTGTTTCTGCATTTGTCACATCTGCAACAGGAATAGTTGCAGAGGCAGTAAATGCTGCTGTTCCTGAACTTTTAACATAGCCTGTTAAGGATGAGGCTCCAGTTCCTCCATTAGCAACGGGTAAAACACCTGTTACACCTGAGGTAAGTGGCAATCCTGTGGCATTCGTCAATGTTGCTGAAATATTTCCCGCACTAAAATCACCATTGGCATCTCTTAATACAATTGTTGAAACTGTATTCGCGCTTGTGGCTGTTGTGGCTGAGTTACTTACTTTACCTGTTGTTGAAATGGTTGCCAGTTTCGAATCAGCAATGGCAGCTGATGTAGAAATATCGGCATTGACAATTTCTCCATCTTTTATCTTTCCAGACGTAATTGCATTGGCAGATATCTCTGGACTTGCTGCTGTTGAACTTGTACCTGCCAGATCTCCGCCTAATTGAATTTTACCTTTCACACTCGCGCTTGCATCTGCAATAGTTGCCGAGGCTACTTGGGCATCTACATAGTCTTTTACCGATTTTACACTTGGATATTTGGTATCTGAAGTGGCATCGGTGCTTACACTAGTCGATTTATTGGCAAGGTTTTCTTTATTGGCTAAAGCTGGAACCGTTGGATTACCCGCTGAGCCTCCTAAATCACCCGTTAATTGTATTTTTCCTTTAGTACTTGCATCTGCATCTACCACTCCAGCCGTCAATGCATTTTGTACAAATGCGGTGGTAGCTATTTTAGTAGAATTGTCGTTGGTAGCTTGTGTAACAGCAACTGTTCCAGTAGGTAAATTCGGTGTTCCTGTAAAGTTCGGAGAGTTTTTATCAGCTTTTGCATCTAAATTAGCTTGAAAGGCAAGGCCACTCACGGAGGCATCTACGTAATCTTTAACCGATTTCACGCTCGGATATTTCGTATCTGAGGAACCGTCTGTGGAAACGCTCGTTGATTTGTTAGACAAATTTTCTTTTGTTGTAAGTCCAGGAACCGTTGGCATATCTGCCGTACCTGCTAAATCGCCAGCTAATTTCACTTTTCCTTTGGCCAAAGTCGTGGCATCAGGTGCACCAGAGGCTACTGCATCTTGTACAGTTTGGTCTACATAGGATTTAACAGCATACTGTGTCGGATAGAGCTCTGCTGATGGAGTTCCTGCTCCTAAGTTGGCAGCATTCGATTTATTGGATACCACCTCGTAGGTTTCGCCTAATTGGGTGATGGTTGAATTGGTTGCAGTGATTTGTTGTTGTAATCCGCCCACCTGATTGCTCAAAGTTGCATTGGTCTGGGTAATGGAGCTGGTATTAGAATTAATTCTTGCGTCATGGTCGTTTAAGGTATTGTCTATGCCTGCCAATTTCTTTTGGGTACTTGCCGATAAGCTATCCAAAACATTAATTTGTTGGTTAACTACCAAGAATTTTGTGTTCGTGGCTGTGGTCAAGGCAGAAATTGTGCCATTCGATTTATTAATTTCTTCTTTTAATGGTTCAAGGGCCTTGGAATCAATAAATCCTTTGTCGTTATTGAATTGGGAAAGGTTGGTGGGAGCACCCATCACATTTTTGTAATCGACCGAAGCTGCATAAAGTGCATAAGGAGTATAATTCAGTAGTTCTGTAGAAACCGTGGTAAAACTTGCGCAGTTATCGTAACTCACAGAAACCTTTAGCCTCTTTCTGTTCTCATCCCATTTGATGGTATTGAACGTGCCATAAGTACCGGTTCCAAGTAAGGTGATTTTCACAGAGGCATTTGCCACTGTCCCTCCGCCAATATTCAAGTTCACCAAACCGAATTCGTCAGTCTGGGTGTTTTGTGTTTCTTCGTAATCCAAAGAACCATCTGCTGCCACAATGGAAAATTTTATACACACGTTTCCATTGGAAAGGGGTTGCCCTACAATGGTTTTACCAGGAATATCGATTTCTGTTGGGTCCATAATCACCGCTTGGTAATTGATGGATTTACTTTGTGAAAAGGCAGTAATGGATAAAAAGAATCCGACTAAAAGTAAAAGTATTTTTTTCATTTGTGTAAGGCTTACCGAAATGAGTGGATGCGATTAATAGGTAAATATTTTAATGCCGAAGTTTAAATTGGTCGCGTTGAAGTTCAGACTTACCTCACCGTCTTTGTGCCCTTTGAAGGTTCGCTGATTGCCCACCTCCATAAAAAAACTCAATTGGTCTTTGATTTGTTTTTCAATCGATAGTCCATAACCTAAAAAAACTTGCAAATTATTAAATGAATTGTCCGTTCGTAGATCGTAATACGAAACCCCTGTGCTTTCGTTTAATCGCTGATTTCCTTGGACAAGGTATTGTGGCGATAAATATCCCTTCAACCGAAGGGTCCAATCTCTTCCCAAGCTCTGAAATGTGCCCACACCTAATTGCAAACCCAAATAATTAGTTTGGTAATCGAAGGCCATGTTTTGAATATCGCCTACGGCATTGTATTGGTTAAGGGTAACTTTTGCGCCCCATTCCATTTTGGTCAGTACCTTGGCAAAGGTTTTATGTGTCCAGAAAAACTGAGCCGACTTAGTACTTTGACCCATAATGGCAATCGAATCAATAATTACCTTATCGAATCCCATGGCAAAGGAAAGCCCTGAGCTGGGTTTTAAATAATCAACCGCAACTCCTTTTTTGTTGACGTAATCGTAACGGGTAATGTTTGAACCAAAACTAATGTTCCAGTTTTTACCTTGTCCAAAAAATTGAAAGGTTTGAAATAATAGGGTACAAAATAGAAAACTAGCGAGCAAAAAATGCCCCTTAATATTTTGATTCATTAAATGATATATTTTGAACAAGTGATAATTACTTGCAAAATATAAAAGGTGATAATGTAAGTCAGTCTAATTTCAAGAATGCATGCCCTAAAAAAATCTAAAAGGGCAGGTTATTTTTTTACATTTGCCAAGTATTGCGACGGCGAAAATCCGGTTTTCTGTTTAAAAACCTCAGTAAAACTATTTCTTGATTGAAACCCAACCTGATTTGCAAGAGACTCAATCGTTTTAGATTTCAGGTAATTTTGTTTGATCAATTGAATACTTTCTTCAATTCTTAAATCCGATTTCCAAAGATTAAAATTTACACCTAAGTGGTCATTGAAATAAAAAGTAAAAAATTTATCAGAAATATTTAAATCTACTAAAACCTTGGCTTTATTAAAATTGATATCTAAATAAGGTTTATCCAAAATATATGTTTTTAATTTTTCTTCAAATTCATTTATTTCCTCAGATGAAAATGAATTTTCTAATTTAGGACCTTTTGGTTTATCGCGTTTAGTTTTCATCAAACCTGTACCATATAAAACCTCGGGGTGTAAAAACGCTAAGATATTTAAAACTAAACCTAAAAAATTAAAGGCGACAATTCCTGTATTTTGTCCTGTATGTTGAATATTCCGATTGTAATTCATTGAAACTATCAATGAAATCAAGTTAAACAAAATGGTAAAAATTATAAACACATATAACCAAATCTTCAGGTTTTGCACATTTTCAATTTGATTTTTAAACAATTTCCGAAGCGTAAGTACTCCAAAATAACTGGTATACACAAAACCAAATAAAAATCGCAGGACATATAAACCTTGCAAGGAAAGTCCAGCAACCTTATGATTTTTGAAAATATTCAATTCTCCATGTATGAATTCTGAAGCAATTTGAATTTTCACTTCATTAGATAAAATTGAAAAGGGTAAAATCAAAAGGATTGCAATACCAAAAGGTATTAAATGTAAATAATCCTTTTGCTTAAAATCCAATTTTGTTTCCCAAAGTCCTTGCAAATAAAAATAAAAACAAGGTCCAATGAGGTATGAAAAAGGTAGTGGGTAGACCAACAAATTTGAAATAATGATTGGGTCTCCTGAGTAGTATAAAAAATAATGGTTGATTCCATTTAAAAATACCAAAATAAAAAAAAAGGCAAGAAATTTATTTTTAGTATTAAAAAATAAAATTAGAAAACCTGTAAATATTCCTAACAAGGATTGGTATACTACTGACATAAATCCAGAAAAGGTTACCTTCCAGTAGCCTTTTCTGTTGCTTCTGGATACCTGGCCCCTAATATCGCAATTTTTTCAGAAATATCATTCAAATTTTGCATATCCGACCCCGAAAGATTAATTGAAGCAGCAGCAACATTTTCTTCTAAGCGATGTAATTTAGTGGTACCTGGAATGGGTACATTTTGTGGATGTTTAGCTAAAACCCATGCCAAGGCTAATTGCCCTAGAGTACATTTTTTCTCCTCAGCCACTTCTTGCAAGGCATCTAAAATGGCCTTATTGGCAATTCTAGCCTCCTCTGAAAAGCGAGGAATGACATTGCGGATGTCCTCTGCTGCAAAGGTTCTCTTCTCGTCAATTTTACCTGTTAAAAATCCTTTCCCTAAGGGACTAAATGCAACCAAACCAATGCCCAACTCATAAATAGTTGGTAAAATTTCTTGTTCATGATTTCTGTACCAAAGCGAATATTCACTTTGTAATGCCGATACTGGAAATACATGATGCGCCTTGCGGATTGTTTGCGCACCTGCCTCAGAAAGTCCAAAATGTAAAACTTTACCTTCCTTCACCAAATCCGCAACAGTCCCCGCCACATCTTCAATAGGAACATTTGGATCTACTCTATGTTGATAAAATAAATCGATTTTTTCAACATTTAATCGTTGCAAAGATGCATCACAAACTTTTCGAATGTTCTCTGGACGAGAATTTAATCCTGAAATTTTTCCTCCTTCTATATGAAATCCAAATTTGGTAGCAACAATTGCATCCTTTCTAAAAGGAGCAATTGACTCTCCCAACAACTCTTCGTTGTTATAGGGACCATACACTTCTGCTGTATCAAAAAAGTTTACACCTAATTCATACGCTTTTCTAATCAATTCGATGGAGTCCTTCTTATCCGGAAATGGCGCATACGAAAAGGTCATTCCCATACATCCTAAGCCGATGGAAGAAACTTCTAAACCTTGTGAACCTAATTTTCTTGTTTTCATAATATAGATTTTATTTTTCTCGGCGCAGGGCGCCGAGAAAATCAATTACATATTCCTAAACTTCAACGGACTTATCCCTAAATGTTTTTTAAAAAAATTATTAAAATGAGTAACCTCTAAAAAGCCCAGCGCAAATGAAATATCTGCTATGGAAATCTTACTTTGCTTAATCATTACTTTTGCCTCTTGAAGTATACGTTCAGCAATAATTTGGGAAGTAGTTTTAAAAGTTGCTTCTTTCAAAGACCTATTTAAATGATTTACATGGACATTTAATTGAGTTGCAAATTCAGAAGGTGTTTTTAATTGGATTTTTGGAAAGTTTTCATCAATTGGGAATTGTCGCTCCAATAATTCCAAAAACATTCCAGAAATCCGCTGAGAGGCATTCATTGGGTGTCGATCATATTGATCTACAGGTTGCATTTTCATAGCAACATGCAAAAGCTCAAACACCAAATTTCTCAAGGCATCAAATTTATGAACATATTCAGAAGCAATTTCTTCGTGCATGCGTGCATAAATAGTTTTAACAAATTCAAACTGCTTTTCATCCAGCTCAAACACATGATTTTCACCCGGTTTAAAAACGGAATATTGAGTTAAATTTCCAAATCCTTCAAAAAAAGTCTGATTAAAAATACAATAGGATCCTCCTTCTGTATTTTCTAATCGTTCACATTTATAAGGAATTTGTGGATTCGAAAAAACCAAAGATGGTCTTTTAATAGGAATAACCTTATCCGCATAATAAACATCAATATCTCCCCAAACCAACATAACCTTATAAAAGTCACGTCTACGGTACGGGAGTGGTTTGGGTTTTACAGAAGCATCAAACTTCAACACAGGAAACACATTGAAATGTCCCATGTTTTTGGTTACCTCTTCGGGTATCCAATTGAATTTTTTGAGGTAAAAGTCTGAGAGGTTTTCCAATGCTATATTAATTATGAATTATGAATTATAAATTATGAGTTATTAATTTTAAAATTTAAGAATCTCGAACTTTCATTCACAATTCATAATTTATAATTCATAATTACTTTAGTTTTGTCCAATTCGTATTAAAACTATACCCCAAACTAACATTCCACACAAAATCCTTTCCAGGAATGGTAGATTGGAATTTTTGATTTAAGATAGCAGCAATAAAAATAGGTGATTTACGGTGCGACAAGGCAATATTAGTTGTAGCATAAGTCCCTTGAATATCATCCATTTTCAAAAAATAGACCTGAGGATATAAACGCAAACGAAAATCTCCACCCAATTTAATGTTATTAATTAAGGCATTTACTGTAACAAATTGAGTTTGATTTACCGGTGCATTGATCCATTTGAAAGAAGTTAGATAATAAAGTCCCAATGTTGTATTTTTTGAAATCTTGTAAGTTGGATTAATCTCCCCTACCAAATATTGTTGGACATTCAAATTTTCAATTTCATTGCCATTGGCATCATTGGTATACACTCGTTTAAAAACTACCGAAGGATGTGAACCTAAGGTCAAACCAAACTTATCCCAATTCATTCGCTTTCTGAACCAGAAAATAAATGACCATGGCTTTCCATCCAATGAAAAACGTAATTGAGGCTCAAATGCAAACGTTTTAGAACCTAAAGAATATTCCATAATTAATGCAGGTTTACCCAGCGACATATTGGGTAACAAGGATATTCCGTTTTGTGTTACAGTGATATTTCCATTAAAATGTCTTTGAACTGAAGTGGAATCTGCACCGCTGATGGAACTGATGAAACTGATTACACAGATGAAAAGTATTAAAAATTTAGGCATTTGATGAGTTATGGGTTATGGGTTATGAGTTATGGGTTATAGGTTATGGGTTATGGGTTATGAGTTATGAATTGTTAATTGTGAATTATAAGGTAAGAATTTATTACAAATTTCGAACTAAAAAATTAAAATTTGCTATAAATTTCAAACAAAAAGTTACAATTTTCAAACAATTTTAATTTTTGAAATAAAAATAAACTAAGGAGATGGCAGAAGCCGACATGATGAATAATGCCAAAAATCCCATGATGTTTAATGCTTTTGAATTGACAAATCGGCCCATTATGGATTTATTATTGCTGATATGCAAAATCATGGCAATGAGTATGGGTGCTGTTATGCCATATAAAATAGCTGTGTAAATCAAGGCCTGAATAGGAGTAATTCCTATATAATTCAAAGATAAACCCAACAAAAGTGAAATGGCAATTACCGTATAAAATCCACGGGCTTCATGAAATTTTTTATCAAGCCCTTGCTCCCAGCCGAAAGTTTCGGCAAAAATATAGGATAAAGATCCACTCAGAACAGGAATAGCTATTAACCCCGTACCAATAATTCCAATGGCAAATAATAAATAGGCCATATCTCCTGCCAAGGGCCTCAAAGCTTGGGCAGCCTCTTCTACAGTGGTAATTTGATGAATACCCCCTTTAAATAAAACTGTTCCTGTGGTTAAAATAATGAAATACATAACGAATCCGGAAATGGTCATACCAAAATCCACATCCAAATTTATTTCATTGATAATTTTCTTGTTAACAAACACTTTCTTTTGTCGGGCGTTCATCTCCTCCACTTCTACTGAGGCTTGCCAAAAGAACAGATATGGCGATATAGTTGTTCCTAAAATACCCACTAAAATGGCTAAAAACTCTTCATTCCATTCAATTTTAGGCACAAAAGTTGCTTGTAGAATTTCGGATAAATCTTGTTTATATAAAAACGGAACCACAAAATAAACTAGCATCACAATGCAGAGGTATTTCAAAATAGAAGCAATTTTGTGGTATGGTAAATAGATGATCAATGCTAACAACACGATGGTAAAAAATACCGAGAAAAAAGATGCTTCTATTTGAGGAAAAAGCAAATTCCCTACCGCTCCCATGCCAGCAATATCAGCCCCAATATTCATCACAATGGCGGGAAATGAAAACAGCAACATTAAATATAAAACGGGTCTGGGATAATGTTTTTTTAGCGTTCCAGTTAGGCCTTGGTTCGTCACCAAACCAATCTTTGCACACATTTTCTGAATGGCCGACATCAATGGGAAAGCCAAAATTCCTGTCCAAAGTGTATTTAATCCATAGGCAGCTCCTGCTTGAGAATAAGTAGCTATTCCAGAAGGGTCATCGTCTGATGCTCCGGTTACAATCCCCGGACCCATTTTCCTAATAGCACTTAGAACCGCAGATTTTGCTGATTTCACAGATTTAATTATTTTCTTTTTCCTGGAGCTTCGCACCAGGCTATCTAAAATTGAACCCCTGCGGGGTTCGTTGCAAAATTATTTATTTCCCGGAGCTTCGCACCAGGCTATCTAAAATTGAACCCCTGCGGGGTTCGTTGCAAAATTATTTTTTTCCCGGAGCTTCGCACCGGGCTATCCAAAATTGAACCCATGCGGGGGTTCGTTGCAAAATTATTTATTTCCCGGAGCTTCGCACCGGGCTAAGCAAGTGAAGCCCTCCGGGCTTCAATAAACTGCCCTCGAGTTTCTTGTCAACGCTCAGCCTCAGGCACCACCTCTAACCTCTTACCTCTTACCTCTTACCTCTTACCTCTTACCTCTTACCTCTTACCTCTTACCTCTTACCTCATACCTCTTACCTCATACCTCATACCTCTTACCTCTTACCTCATACCTCTTACCTAATAATTCATAATTTATAATTCATAATTCAAAAGCTCCACTTTCGTCTTCCCATCTACTTTCACTTCATACGCAACTTTAGCAGCATTACCATAGAAATAAATACTTGCATTTGCAGCGCCTGCAGGAGTTGTCATCAATTTATTGGCAGAAACATTTGAGCCAGAAATAACCTGGTAAGCTAAATTAGTTTGATTCGTTTGTGCATTGGTTTGCTCCCAAAAGAATACCAATTTTTGTCCATCTGATGAAACTCCGAAGTTTTTAGCAGATGCCTCATTAGGAGTAGTTATTTTCTTTCCTTGTTCAGAAACCAACTTCACGCCTCTATCGGTTTCAGCTCCAGTAAAATAAGCTACTAAATTTTGACCCTTATATTCTACTGGGAAAGCTCCGTTGTGAGGACAACCTGCAATCTGCCAATTATCTTTATAGATATTTTTTCCGCTGGTAAAAGTTACTCCATTATCTTTTGAAGAGATATGAGAGAAATCACGAATATCATCGTTATTATCGCGATAATAAACATTTAATACGCCTTTTGAATCTACCAACATACCAATGTTACAGCAATCGCAAACGACCGCATCTAATAATTTCTCTGCTTGAAATTTGCCATTTTTCGTCATTGAAATACGTAAATCTCGTTCCTCGTGCTTGGTACTACCTTTAACATCCTTCAAATAAACCACTGCAATTTCATCATTGGCCATCACCACTGCATCAAAAAATCCACGCATCAACCCTGGAGTAGGATCTTGATCTACTGCTTCTGGTGCAGACCATGTATTTCCTTGATCTTTGGAAACAGCAAAATAAACTTGTCCACCACGAGATGGTTTGCCTGGCTGAGCTGCTGGATTATCCATAAAAACTGCCACCAAAGAACCATCTTTTTTACCCAAAACTTTGGCTTTCATCAAACGATTATTTCCAAATCCATAACTAGAAGTAATGATTTTTTTATTGGAAAAGGTGGATCCTTTATCTTTTGAAACAGCCATACAAAAGGCAGTTTTTCCGTCAGAGGCCTTTTCCGACCAAGACAATACAACATCTCCTTTCGGTAATGTAACAAAATTTGGTGTACTCGATTGCACAGCAGGATCTGTTGAAATATTTTGCGCAATTAACGTCTGAACTGATAAAATTAGTCCAATTAACAAGGTAATCTTTTTCATATTGTTACGAATTAAATAGCATTTTTCTTAAGGTATTTACCACCTACCACACAATTTAAACCTAAACTCCAAATAAATCCATTATTTGGCACAAAATTTGTTTCAAAGGGGAAAGTAAACATGCCGAATAATCCCAAGGCTCTTCCAGGCGTTCGGATTCCAAAGGTATCGGAAAAATAATAGCCCTTCATTTCTCCTTGTTGCAAATAATAAATCTGTGGAGAAGATTTTAATTTCAATTTTGGCCCCAGTGAAATATTTGAAAATGGTAAACTTAAGGCAAAGAAATTTAAATTATTGAAGGAGGTTTCCTCAATACCTTTCGCCACCATGTAATACACACTAAAGGATAATTTCGAATTCAACTTTTTAGTAAAAAGGAGGTCAAAATCGAGATACCTATTACCTATCAAGCGATCTTGAACCACATTATTTATGTTTGCAGAAACAGTTTTATAGGTCACCATTAAAGATCCACCACCCACTAAATTCCAGTTCGGTTTATCAATCATTTTATAATGCACCCAATAATTATTAATCCAGGGTTTTAATTCAGCAGAAAAGAAAAACTGAGGATCAATGATCCAACGATTGTGAATGTAAAATAAATTGAATTGGGCAGCGGGTTTCATCAACGACAAACTTGGAATGCGAGAAATCCCATTATTGTTAAAAATAATGTCCGCCGAATATTGAACTTCTGTTTGTGTGGAATCCGATTTTTGAGCAAACAATGCATTAGAAAAAATGCAAGAAAGGAATAGCAAAATATACTTCATAGTGCAAATCTACTTGAATTCCTGCCCTAAAACAAAAATGCCAACTCTAATTAGAATTGGCATTTAAATACTAGTATCTAAATGATTTATAAAATATATCACTCTATAAATCAAACAAATATAGTAATAAAAAAAATATTTTTTTATTTTATTTAATTTAAATAACAACATTCAGCTGAAAAATTAATTAAATCATATTCCTTTAATCCTTTTTCAGTTAAATATGGCCAACAAAGATCGTATTTAGCCTTTAAATATAATGGTTTAACCTCTTTATAATCTTTATCAAAATCGTAAGCCAAAAAATTATTTAACCAGTGAATACTTAAAATAAAAAAACTATGAATAAATAAATCAAATTTTTCAGGTTCCAAAATATCTTTTTTCACAACTCCCTTTTCAACTAATTTAGACATGAAATAGTGAATAGTATTTTTACGATTCAAATACCAAAATTTTGTTTTTTGTTTTTCCTCGAGTGTATTCGTATTATAAGTCAAATGAAACATAATTGTACAAACATATTCCAATTGAATATCCATAAGACAAGAGCTCATACGAATTAAATCTACCAACTCAATATTTTCTGGATTAACAATTTGAGGGATTTTAGCGCTTACTTTTTCTTCATATTCTTCAGAAATAGCTCGAATCAACATCACTTTAGGAGGAAAATGGTTTGTAATCATACTTGTTTTTACCCCCATTTTATCTGCCAAATCTTTGATTCGTAAATCAAGTCCAAATTCATTAAAAATTTCTCTACTCGAGTTAATCAGATTTAATCTGCTTTGCTCCCCCTTCGTTAAATTAGACTTTACCATATTAACAATTTAGACACCTAGTATAATTCAAGAATTGAATCAAAAATTTGATTCGCAATTTGAGTTTTTAAATTTAAAGGAAATTCTTTCTTAATTCCATTTTCAAAAAACATTATTACATGATTTGTGTCAGTTGAAAATCCGGCACCAGAAATTTTCAAAGAATTCAAAACAATGGCGTCTAAATTTTTTGCTTTCAATTTGGTTAGTGCATTTATTTCTTCATCCTGAGTTTCCAAAGCAAATCCTATTACTTTTTGATGGGTTTTCTTTGAGCCAAGAACTCCTAAAATATCTGGATTTTTCACTAATTTAAGGTTCCAATCTTTTGCCTTTTTCTTGAATTTTTCAGATTTTATTTCATCTGGTTTATAATCTGCAACTGCCGCAGCACCAATGACAATATCACTTGAATCAAATAATTCCAACATTTGAATTAACATTTCATCTGCTGAAATTATTGTTTTTACATTTATCCCTTTAAACTTTGGACGTAAATGAGTAGGTCCTAAAACTAATTCCACTTCAGCCCCTTTTTGGTAAGCAGCTTCTGCCAATGCTATTCCCATTTTTCCGGAAGAGTGATTGGTAATGTATCGAACAGGATCTATGGCTTCTTGAGTGGGTCCGGCATTAATTAATACTTTCTTTCCTCTTAGCTCATTGCTTCGCCCAATTAGTTCTTCTAAAACTGAAACAATTTCTTCGGGCTCTGCCAGTCGACCATCACCTATTAGCCCGCTGGCTAAAAACCCATTTCCAGGTTGAATAATTTGATATCCAAAGGATTTTAATTTGTCAAGATTTTGAGTACTTGTCGGATGCTTAAACATGTCCTCATCCATGGCAGGTGCAATAAAAATGGGACACCTTGCCGACAAATAAGTGGCCATTAGGATATTATCACACAAACCAGATGCCATTTTAGAAATTGTATTTGCAGTTGCTGGTGCAATGACCATGGCATCTGCCCAAAGGCCTAATTCAACATGATTATTCCACACGTTTTGATTTTGAAAATCGGACCATACTGCATTTTCAGATAAAGTAGAAAGTACCAAGGGAGAGACAAAATTTTTGGAAGATTCTGTCATTACTACCCGAACTTCTGCTCCCTCTTTTTTTAATAAGCGAAGCAATAATATAGCTTTGTAAGCAGCTATACTTGCAGAAATTCCCAGAATAATTTTTTTACCTTTTAACACAAATGATGCGGATTTGTACAAAAATAAATACTTTTGCCTCAAATTCCGTCCTATGTTAATCTTTAAAACAAAAAATGATTTAAACCAGTACCTTCTTAATAGGAGAAGATTGGGTGAAAAAATCGGATTTGTCCCCACAATGGGAGCTTTGCACGAGGGCCATCTTTCGCTCATCAATTTATCGAAAAAAGATCACGAAACAACGGTATGTAGCATTTTTATCAATCCGACACAATTCACAAATACCCAAGATTTTGAGAAATATCCGATAACAATTGAAAGAGATATTCAACTATTGAGGGCGTCGGGCTGTCAAGTATTATTTCTTCCAGAGGTTTCAGAAATGTATCCTGAAGGTGTACAGCTTAAGGAAAAATATGAATTAGGAGCAATCGAACATCGCTGGGAAGGAGAATTTCGGCCGGGACATTTCCAAGGGGTTTGTCAGATTGTAGAAAAATTACTTCTATTAGTTGAGCCAGATACTTTGTTTTTGGGACAAAAGGATTTCCAACAAGTTGCTATTTTGAAACAAATGCTGCAAGTAAAAAAAGATTTGCAATGGATTCAAATAATAGCTGGCCCAACACTTAGAGAAACCGATGGACTAGCAATGAGTAGTAGGAATTTGAGATTAAGTCCAGAAGAACGCCTACAAGCAACAAGCATTTATAAAGGATTTCAACAAGTAAAACTTGAACTTTCTAAAGGAGAAAAATCCTTAGATAATTTATGCCAAAATATGGAAAAATTATTATTGGCAAATGGATTTTCAAAAGTGGAATACATTGCATTTGTGGAACCCGAACAAATGGTAAAAATTGACAAAATACAAGACAAAATGGTTTTGATTGTTGCGGCACATTTGGGAGAAGTGAGATTGATAGATAATTACCTTTTTAGATCATGAGCATTCATAAAGAATTCAAAAAAATTACTACTCAAAGCCTTCAAATCATGAAGTCGCGCGGTGAAAAAATCTCTATGTTAACTTGCTACGACTATTCGATGGCAAAAATATTAGATCGCTCGGGAATTGATGTTTTGTTGGTGGGCGACAGTGCAAGCAATGTAATTGCAGGTCATGAGACTACCCTACCTATTACATTAGACCAAATGATTTACCATGCGCAATGCGTAGTCAGAGGAAGTGAAAGAGCATTAGTAGTTGTTGATTTGCCCTTTGGATCATACCAAAGCAATCCTGAAATTGCCTTAGCTTCTGCAATAAGAATTATGAAAGAAACAGGAGCGCATGCCGTAAAAATGGAAGGTGGTTTAGAAATAATTGACAGTATTAAAAAAATAGTTGGTGCTGGAATTCCTGTAATGGGACATTTAGGTTTAACTCCCCAAAGCATTTATCAATTTGGTACGTATGCAGTAAGAGCAAAGGAGAAAGAAGAGGCAGATAAATTAAAAATTGATATCGAATTATTGCAAAATGCAGGTTGTTTCTCTATTGTATTAGAAAAAATTCCCGCAGAATTAGCAAGGGAAATCACAAACACTTCTCATGTACCGATTATTGGTATAGGTGCGGGTCCTGCTTGTGACGGTCAAGTTTTGGTTGTCCACGACATGCTGGGACTCACGAATGATTTCCACCCCAAATTTGTACGCAAATACCTCAATTTAGAAGAATTAATGGGTAATGCAGTGAAAAGTTATATTGATGACGTTAAATCAAGCCAATTCCCAAATGAAAAGGAAGGGTACTGAGGAAGGAGAATGGTCAATTTTATCAAATTACTTTTATAAAAAACACTTAAATTGCAGGGGGTAAGGGGAATGCATTTCCCCAACTGAAAAAATATTTTATTTCCAATCAATAAACTTATAAATTTTCACTTTCCACTTTCAACTTTCAACTTTTCACTTAAGCAGGTTTTCTTCGTTCGGAAATATTACCGTCGGAGTAAAGGTCTTAGCCAGCTCAAAATCCATAATACCATAAGAAATAATAATCACGATATCACCTACAACTGCTTTTCTTGCAGCAGGACCATTCAGACAAACAATTCCAGACCCACGCTTTCCTTTGATCAAATAGGTTTCTAATCGTTCACCATTATTGATGTTCACAACTTGGATTTTTTCGTGTTCTACCATATTGGCAGCATCCATCAAATCTTCATCTAAAGTAAGGCTACCAACATAGTCAATATTGGCTTCAGTTACTTTTACACGATGAACTTTTGACTTTAAAATTTGAATTTGGTACATGAATGCCTTAATTTAGGGCACAAATATAGTAGAAATGATTCTATGTTTTGATTTTGGAAACACAATAAAAAAATATGCCTTCATTGAAGGTCAAGAAATTGTACTTTTAGGACAATTACCTTCATTTAATCTAGATGAAATTTCTGAAATCCTAAGAAATAAATTAATTTCAAAAATTATAGTATCGAGCGTAATTGATATCCCTGATGAATTCGTTGCATTTTTAAGAACTATTGGATCTTTACAAATTCTTTCAAACTCAGATTTAAATCCAAAATTCTCAAGGTCTGATTATAATTTGTCAACTTTAGGAATCGACAGAAAATTACTTGCTTTGGGTGCAATACATACCTATCCGAATCAAAACATATTGATAATTTCCTTAGGCACCTGTATTACTTATAATTTCATATCAAATGAGGGTGCATTTGAAGGTGGAATAATTAGTCCAGGATTAGCTATGAGAGCGAAGGGCATGCATGAATTTACTGATCAACTTCCTCTGGTAGATTGGCAAAAATTTAAAACTGATACTTTTTTTGGCAAAAATACCGCTGAAAATTTATATCATGGAGTTGTTACTGCTGCTTGCTTAGAAATTGAGGGATTTGTTCAGAAGTTTAAATTTCAAACTCCCAATTTACGCATTCTACTTTGTGGCGGAGATGCTGAATTTATCCATTCCAAATTAAAGTTAGGCGAACTAGTTATTGAACAAAACTTACTTTGGAAAGGGATGGTTCAAACATTTTAGTTATTGACATCAAATTCCTTTTTCACATTTGTTGCCAACAATCTACCCTCTTGTACCTGATACAAATTTGCAAGATATCGACCATTGGGCAACATTTTAAATGGAACTCCACCGCCTGTCTTACGTACATAAATATGAAATGGATCCTTTAATTGTTTTCGGTAATCTGTTTCTTGAAAATGAATTGTAAATACAATGGGCTGAATCGATGGGCTTCTAAATACTAAATAATAGGAATCTTCTGCCCGATTTGTTTTTAAACTTATGTTTGGCGAATCAAAGGAAATATGATCCTTTTCCACATTCCAATTAAAAATAAAATCCGTTGACACAAAACCATCCACTTTTTTAGCTTTCAATTTTTGATAAATAGTTTCTAGATTATCCGGAAGCTTGTAAAAGTTTTGGGAAAAACTGATTTTTATTACATCATTATAATACTTTCCAGCGCTGGGAAGTGAAGCTGTAAAATTTACTAAAGGTTTAGGTAACTCATTTGGCTTAGTCAAGGTTGGTTTAGTCAAATCAGCTTTAACTCCATTTGGATAATGAAAATAAAAATCACGTAGGTTTCCTCTATCCGAAATAGCTGCAGCAAAATTTCCGTGATTAAAATTCAATAGCTCAACCGAATGAAAAAAGTAAGAAGCTACAAAAAAGAAAAAACTAAACATTGATGCGAAATAGAATCCTATTTTAGTATCCAAACGTGGGATTAAAGTCAATAAAATACTACTTAAAATCAAAAAATGATTAATTCCATACCTACTTTCAAAAACCGATTCCAAAGGCAAATTTGCTCTACTCAATGAATACAAACCAACGGTAAACAAAATAAACAATTGAATGGAGCCTAAAAACAAATACCATGAATCTTCTTTATATTTTGTAAATGCATTTACCAATTGCCAAACAATAAGGCTGGCTATTAATACCCCTAAAACAATAGCCAATGGAATTCTAAAAGATGCGGAAGGTGGTAAATTAGTAGCAGAAAACGCGCCCAAATAGGCAAAACCTGTTAAAAACAACTCCTTAATTAACAAAATATTGGCCAACATACTGTTTCTATGTACGGGTTTTTCATATCCATACATATATAGTAGAAACAAAATAATCCCTGCAATTGCCCAAATTAGCCAATCCTTTTTTGAATATTTCTTCAATAAAGGAACCGCAGCAACAAACAATAAAAATCCATTTCCACTCGTAAAAATGGCCATTGCCCCAAAAAACAAAGCATAATAAATGGATTTTTGATAGTATAATAAGGCTAAAGTCAAAACCACAAAAAACACAACAGAATTGTGTTGTAAGGCGCTCATTGGCCAATAAAAATTGTGATAATAGCTTGCGTTAAATAGTAAAAAGGAAACCGGAATTGCCCATTTACTATTAACCTTCGAATCTTTCAATACGCTTAAAAATATCATTAAAATACCCAACGACCCCAAAATTCCGATGAGATTAAAACTGGTATAATTGATAGTTTTAAATAACCAAAATTGGGTCAAAGTAATAAGTGCCACAAAACCCTCCCTGTGTTCGTTACACTGTGCAAAAATCAAACCTATTTTGTCTAAAAATCCATCATTTCCATAAAAAAAACGAAGAACTAAACCATTGATAGCCGACCAATCATCGGCAAAGGGAACATTAGCCTGAAAGGTGAAAAAATAATTCAGTGTAAAAAGGAAAGGCAAAAAGATTAGGAAATAGTGGAAATATTTTTTCATTATTTTGCTTAAAATGAATTATTTTCGTTCAATTTAGAGATTGTTTATTTAATATTTGGCAAAATTAATGAAAAATATACCAGCTTTAGATGGGATTCGGGGATTAGCGATACTTTTGGTATTAATTTTTCATTGGTTCCCGAGCACTCATTGGATTAACGCCATCCCCAACGGACCCATCGGAGTTACTCTTTTCTTTGTTTTAAGTGGATTTCTAATCACGCAAATCTTGTTAGTCAACAAAGTAAAACATTCATTTTTGACCAATTTAAAAAACTTTTTAGCCCGAAGAGCCCTACGAATTTTTCCGATTTATTATGCGATTTTAATCGGTTTATTCTTTCTGAAAAAATTCCACATCGAGGTTCAAACGGATCTATACGAAAATCCCATCCCTTATTTTTTGTATGTGTATAACCATTTGCTCGAAAGCACACATAATTGGTCTGATCAACTTTCACCTAATTGGTCATTGTCTGTCGAGGAACAATTTTACTTGTTTTGGCCTTTGCTAATTTTAGGTATTCAAAAAAATAAAACCATTATTAAATTTATCCTCGCTAGTCTTCTTTTGGGTATAATTTTCAGATATTATTTCATTCAAATCCAACACGGAATTGGGGTAATCATGCTTACCTGTATCGATTGTTTTGCTTGGGGTGCACTACTCGCCTATTGTAAAATTGAGAATATTAGTTTGGAAAAACTATTCAAATGGTTGCTACTTCCCGTTTTTGTCATTTGGATTTACATTTGCACCCAAACGACTGATCAGGATTTAGTTAAAATTCTATTTTTCAGAACTAGCACAGCATTTTTATCAGCTGCACTGATTTTTTACGCTTTAAAATCTCATATTTTATCTACCATTTTTTCTTTTGCACCACTTACCCAAATCGGAAAAATATCTTACGGAATTTATTTATTTCACATGGTCATTCCTGATTTATTCTTTATTGTTTTAGGTAAATTTCACATAATCCTCCCAGAAATAATAAGCCCGTGGATTTCCGCGGGCGTATTGTTTACTTTTGCATATTTTTCTTTTTACTTCATTGAAAAACCAATTTTGGGATTAAAAAAGTATTTTGAGTAAAAATTAATTAGATTCTAAATAATGGTCTATTTTTTCCAACAAAGGTTTAGTTTTCTTTTTAACTCTTAAATAATTAAGAAAAGAAAGTTTTTCTAAAGTTACTTTTTGGCCCAAATAATTACCCAATTTTTCTTTCACCTTATCATCCAAAACAGTTTGAATTATTTTAGAATCAATTTCAGGAGTATACTTTTCAAATAATTGAGGATTCTCAGGATTGATTTTCATTATGCCCGAGTAAATCTTATTTCGAAACATTCGCAATGTCATTTCTCCCGGAAAATTTTCTACGATAAAATGATATAATTCTTTCCACTGGGAAGTTTCCTGATCAAATGCCCTCATTTCAGCCATATCTGCTTCTATTTCATACGATGTAATATCCTCAACTAGCTGTTTATCACGAATTAAGCGAAGTGAACCCGAATTTTTCATTAATTCGAAAATTCGCTTATCATTGGAAAATCTAAACAAGAACATATCAATTGAATCTGCAATTTCAATAGAAGAAATCTTTTGATGTGTAAGTAATTTGAAGCTCAAGCGCTCATTCACTTGCAAGGGCTTTAATCCTGCATTCATCAGACTATCGATAGTCTTTTCATTCCGAACGACCTCCGTTCGAAACAATTCTAAAAATTCTTTTGCGCGTTGATTCTCTATTTGGTGTTCACGCAAATTCTCAGCAACAAATCCCAATGTAACTGCAGCAAAAAGCATAATAAATTCCGTCAAATACTCCTTGAGTTTTTTAGGAATATGATGTGGGTGATGTACTTCCATCCTAGGTTACTTCTATTTACCAATACTCCCCCATGCCAAATGTCTAAATTGTCCATTATGACCATGTGGATCTGGGGTATATTGTGTTAAAACGATAGCAAACATTTTTTCGGTACGGTCCATCCAAAAATGGGTATTGAAATAACCTGACCAATAATAGGTTCCGGCCGACATCAATTTAAACTTCGAAAGACGTTCCGGAAAGATAACAACCGACAATCCGGCAGCAATTTTTGAAGAAGTACCTTGGGCAACCATGTCCTTTGTATCTACTTCAAAAAGAGTTCTTTCAATCATTTCAACTGTTTTTTTACTTAAAATTCGAGCTCCATCCAATTCTCCTTGATTCATTATCATTTGTAAGAACCGCGCATAATCTTGTGCGCAACTAATCATATCTGCCCCACCCATGGCCACATTCGTATTGGTTGCCTTGTAATAATCCATCGAAACGGAAGCTGGGGCACCCATGTATTTCTTTAAATACCCATCATCATATACGTCAAATCCTTTTTCTCCTGGTGTATATACCTGAGCCAAGTTTTTCCATTCTTCCTGCGGTAAACCATAAAATGTTCTCGACATCTTCAAAGGCTGAAAAATTTCTTCACGTACAAATTGAGGAAAACTTTTCCCAGTCAATACTTCAATCACTCGACCCAAAACATCCATATTCATCCCGTAAGTCCAGCTTTCTCCCGGCTCATGAGTTAAAGGCAATTGGGCCAATTTTTTAATTTCTTGTTCTAAAACAACACCATAACCGTTTTTAGGAAATGCAGCTGCCAAAGGATTTTTCATATAACCTTCACGACCTTCTGATGTGAATTGCGGATAAACAATTCCTGAAGTATGTGTAAACACATGCTTCATCAGAATTTTGTTTTTTGCAGGCTTGGTAATAAACTTCCCTGCTTTTGTATCATATTTTATGAAAATAGTTGGCTTAGCAAACTCTGGCAAAATTGTTTCCAAAGGAGTATCCATGGTAAACAAGCCTCTTTCGAAAAGTTTTAGAGCCGCAACAGTGGTTACAAATTTCGACATACTTGCCATACGAAATAAATGATCCATACGCATGTTCTCACCTGTTTCAATATTCGCCTTACCACTCGCCTGTTGAAAAACAACTTTCCCGTTTCTGACAATCATAGCCACGGAACCGGGTATTTTTTTATCTACTGGTGCTTGATTTAAAAATCCAGAAACCCGCTGAAGTCCTTCTTTGGTTAAACCCTCTTGAATGGGGTCCCCTGAAGGTAAAAATTGAGCAAAAGTTTGTACGACTACAAACAATAAAAGTGCAAGAGTTGTAAATTGTTTTTTCATATTTATAGATTAAAATTTCCCAAATATTTCCTCCAAAGCTGTAAAGCGATAGTCGAATATTTGTTTGAGTTGTTTTTTGATAAATAATGAGGTTGCTATTTCTCCTAAAAATCCAAATGGAGCTTTATAGCTGACAATGTCAAGCATTTCAACACCCCCATCAATGGGTTTCAAATGATGTTCATGATGCCATAATTGATAGGGACCTACTCTTTGTTCATCTACAAAATATTGCAGCTCTTTCACATGAGTAATTTCTGTCACCCAATTCATTTTTATTCCAAGCATTGGACTTACTTTATACGAAATAATCATTCCTGGGTACATTTTTTCCTCTTTGGGCATCTTAACAATATCAAAACCCATATAATCAGGTGTTATACGTTGAAGATTTTTAGGAGATGACATAAAATCCCAAACGGTTTCGAGATTTGCTGGAATTTTTTGAGTTTCAATTAATTGATGCATAATTTATTTTAAACTTTTCATAACCCACGTTTTAAAATCATTTCTAATTGCAACCGGTGAGGTTGAGGGTCTTTGCATCAGAAAGATAGCAATTAATTCTTGTTTAGGTTCAATGAAAAAAATTGTTCCTGTAGATCCACTCCAATACAACGTTCCGGCTGGTCTAGGGTCTGCACCAATTTCTTTTCGTTTGATGGCATATCCGAAAGTAAACCCATTGTTTTTCAAATCATCTGTTGGAGTAATTGCAGCTTCAATATGCAAAGGTGTTTGATCAGTCTTCATCAGGGCAATAGTAGAAGGCTTGGCAATCCGAACACCATTGTATTCGCCATTTTGAATGACCATTTGACAGAATTTGAAATAATCCCATGCTGTAGAATTCAATCCGCCTGAGCCAGAAAAATAAGTTTTTTGCCCAGAAATTTTAATACTTTTTTCAGAACCTGGATCCAATAATGCTAGACCACCTTTGCCATCAGGCTGGTAATAAGAGGTAAATCGAGGAGCATCTTTAGGTTCTAAAAAAAACTTTGTATCCTTCATTTCTAAGGGGTCCAAGATTCGTTTTTGTACAAAATCTTGAAAGGGCATACCAGAAATAACTTCCACAATTCTTCCCGAAATCAAAATCCCATTTCCATAAATCCAGCCCTCTCCTGGTTCATGAGTAACAGGTAATTTCGCCAAGGTAGATACAAATCCTTTCAAATCACCCTGAAAGGCATTTTTGGCTATTTTATTTCCCAATTCATTCATATTGCCACCATAGGCAGAAGGGTGTCCGTTGGTATGGGTCAAAATATGTTTGATCAACAAGGGTTTGGTGGCAGGTCGAGTTTTATAAATCCATGTGCCATCAATGCTATCCTTTGAGATCAGAATATCCTGCTTAGCATATTCGGGTAAATACTTACTTACAGGATCTTCTGGAGAACATTTACCGTCTTCCATCAACAGCAATAAGGCAAGTGTTGCAATAGGTTTGGTCATTGAGGCCAATCGGAAAATGGCATCGGTTTTCATCGGAATATGGGTTTCCATTTGCGATTCTCCTTGCGATTGAAAATGAACAATCTTGCCTTTTTTAGCAATTAAAGTCACAGAACCGGCCATTTCCTTATTTTGAATGGCCTTCGCAACCTCTTTTTCAAAATCACTTAAAACCGTTGGATTAAAGCCCAATTGTTTAACTTCACTTGGACTAGCAAAATTCGTTTGTGCAAATGCATTACAGAAAGATGCGCTTAATATAAAACTGAAAATTATTCTTTTCATCGGATTAATTATGTTCAAGGTATTGGTCAATTTGTTTTAATAGTGGCTCAGATTTTTTCATTAAATTTTTCAAATTCGAAATACTCAATTTTTGAATTGTACATTTATTTAAAATATAATTCATTAATTCTCGCTTTACCTCATTGTCTATTTTCATTTCACGAACTTTTTTGTCAATAGCTAAGCTATTTTTACCATATAACATTGAATATTTAGGATTTAAGGTCATAATGTATTGGAAGTGTTTATCATTTAACCACCGAATAATAAACTCGGTTGGCATTTTTCTCACTAAAAAATCCCAAAATAATTTACCTGCTGAGGTTTCTTGGTCAAAAGTTCTAAACTCAGCAAAATCAGCATCACTTTCATATGTATTTATCAGCTGAATTAATTTTTTATCTCTTATATATCTCAAAGATCCTGAATTTTTCATCAGCTCAAAAATTCGCTTGTCGTTAGAAAATCTATAAACCATAAGATCAAGTGAATCTGCAATGTATTCATTTGAAATTTTTTCATTTGAAAACATTTCAAAATAAAGACTTTCATTTTTTTGCAGCACGGGAATACCGAATCTTAAAACTGAATCAATTGCATTATTATTACGCACAACCTCACTACGAAACAATTCTAAATATTCTTTTGCTCGATTATTTTCAATTTGATGTTCCCTTAAATTTTCTGCCAAAAATCCCAGCGTTACTGCGGCAAAAAGCATTAAAAACTCCGTTAAATATTCTTTGAGTTTTTTGGGGATATGATGTGGGTGATGGACTTCCATTTCTTAATTGTTAATTGTTAGTTGTTAATTGTAAATTGTAAATTTTTGGAATTGAAGAATATAGGAATTGAGGAATTGAAATAAACTTCATCAATTCTTCTATTCATATATTCTCCCATTCACAAATCATATTTTTCCTTTAAATACTTGCTCAGTTCCAATCCTTCTTTCTCTGTTTTAGCAATTCGATTTACAATATTTAAACTCACTCCATTGATATCGCTAATTCGAATAAGGAGATCATTTTTTACGTCTTCCGAATAATTTTTAACTTTAAGTGATTCACTCGGATATTTAATATGATCTTTTTCATCAATAACTTTATCGTAAGAATTCCCATCCAAAATAAGCGTTAATTTTTGTCGGATATCTTGTTTTTCATGAAACAAATATTCCTCAAGACCCATTGTTTTATTGATATTCAAATAATAACTATTAATTTTTTCAATGGTCTCCAAGTCTTCAATTAAACTCAAACCATTATTTGCAATCATTTGAGAGTAGGTAAAATTGTTTACAAAAACCCCGAAGGACTGGTATCTAATTGCTCTTCGAAAATTCACATACAATGAATTGTCATTTTTTGTAGAATTGGGATTATTTAAAAGCGTTTGAAGGGTGTCTCCAGCCGGAATTAATTCATTTTTATACCAGTCCCAAACCCCATGAACAGTCTTTTGATCCTTTTCCAAATCTTTGATCAAATGCTCAACAATTTCTTTTTCTCTACTTTTTTCTACCATGTGCTCTCTAAATTGCTCTGAGAAAAAGCCCATAGTGACAGCAAAAAATATCATTAAACCTTCTAGAAACAATTCCTTCAAGTCTTTTTTTCCCAATTTGGGATGGTGGTGAACTTCCATTTTTTAATTGTTAATTGTTAGGTGTTAATTAAGGGAATTGAGGAATTGAGGAATTGAGGGATTGAGGGATTCAAGAATTCTCATATTCTCATATTCTTATATTCTCATATTCTTATATTCTTATATTGTTATATTCTTATAATCTAAAATTCATCTCCGAATTTGTCAACTAGCATTTTATCTAAAAGCATGCTCTCTTTTTTTAATTCCTTCAAATGACTGTTGATGTACATCGTTGTATTTACTGGAGAAAGAGCCAGATTTACAATTTCATTTATATCCTTATCATCAGATAATTTTAAAGGACGAACAGAAGTTGGCATTGAAAATCGACGTACTATTGCATTTTTTTGCGACTGGTCTGTTAATTGTTTATTGTTCATTTCATTGACAGTCAATGCATCTAAAATCAAATTTGTTTTCAAGCGAAAATGTAAAAGGTTTTGTTCCATAAAATCTTGTAGAGCTTCAATTCTTCCGATACGTATCTCTACCAATTGAATTTGATGTAAAATTTCTGGATCTTCTATCAAACGTAATCCTCCTGCATTTTTCAACTGCTCCAATCCACTGGATGAATGTTGAAATTCAGACCTAAGAGCTAAGGTTTTGATCAAATAATAAAATTTGGGTAAATCAGTTTGAATCCCTCTTGAATACAATTCAATTAAGTCCTTTGAGATATTTTGTTTAATGGTGTTATATACAGATACCCGTTGAATTTGATTTAAATCCTGTTGAATATCCAAATGAATATTCTTCAGGTATTGTATTTCCCGATGCTTTTCTATTTGATGCTCACGAATATTCTCCGCAAAAAAACCTAATGTCACTGCAGCAAATAACATCAAAAACTCCGTCAAATATTCTTTGAGTTTTTTGGGAATGTGATGTGAGTGGTGGACCTCCATTTTTTTAAATTATGAGTTATGAATTATGAGTTATGAGTTATGAATTAAAGGTTGAAAATTGAAATTTGAAAATTCATAATTCATAACTCATAATTCATAATTAAAAATGATATTTCTCTTTCAGCATTTCATCCAATTCAATTGCATTTTTTTGTAATTGTTTCAAGCGTTTGATTAATGATAAATTGTTGTTATGAACATATAATGCCTTAATTAAAAATTCATTCATTAAAATCTTATTATTCTGTAAAAGTTCTGGATTGCCAGTGGGTCTTAAAAACCTATCCTCAACCCCCTTTGTACTTTTTGCATTAATCATTTGGGCAAATACAACTCCATTAAAAATAGATGACATCTTTTCACGATAATTCATCAATAAATTCTCAGTTAAGGACTGTAGTTCCTCCGTATCCTCTACCATATTTTCATAGGCTTGAATCTTTTTAATTACAGAGATATCTTCTATTAAACGAAGTCCTCCCGCATTTTTTAATTGCTGAAAACCATTTTTTGAGTGATGAAAAAATTCTCGAATCGAATTACTTCTTGCTAAAAAATAAAGGTCATTGGTTTGATTTGGATTAAAATTTGACAATAAACTAATCAGCGTGTCTTCTCTTTTTATTTTTAAATCAAAAATCTCTTTAATGGTTCTGATGGAATTAATATCATTCAATAAATCCTCATGAACAATCTGAATAAATTTCTCTTCTCTTTCTTTCTCAACATAATGCTCGCGCAAATTTTCTGCAAAAAAACCTAATGTCACTGCAGCAAATAACATCAAAAATTCCGTCAAATATTCTTTGAGTTTTTTGGGAATGTGATGTGGGTGATGGACTTCCATTCTTAATTGTTAATTGTTAATTGTTAGGTGTTAATTAAGGGAATTGAAGAATTGAGGAATTGAGGAATTGAGGAATTGAAGAATTGAGGGATTCAAGAATTCTTATATTCTTATATTCTTATATTCTTATATTCTCATATTCTTATATTCTCATATTCTCATATTCTCATATTCCTAAATTTCGCTATTTGGAAAATTCTTCCTTAGTAACTTTATCAATGCCTGTGATTTTATTTTATAATTGTTGTAATAACTTCTATTCGTTATGTTCATCATCCAATCATATCCTCTCAATTTATTGACAGAATTTTTTACAAAACCAGGCGTTTGATAATTAAAAAAATAATCCTTCTGAGAAATTGAACTTGGATAGGTTTTTAAAATTTGTAAAAACTTATTCCTTGGCATGCCTTTTCGGTGCGGATCTGCATAAGACATTTCTACATGATCGATGATAAAAGGCTGGATATCGGAATAAAAAAAAGATTTTTCGCGGTCTTGTCTGAATTCAATTTTCTTTAATTCAACATTTAAATCGGATACGGCTTGTATCAATTCATCATTTTTAAAATACCGCAAAGATCCTGAGCTGATAATTTGATTTAAATTTGTCAAACGAAACTCATGGTAACGCCAAACAAAAACTCCTTGAATAACATGATAATATAAAACAGAATCATTCGGTGAAATCCCTTTTGTATCCATGATATCAATTGCCTGATTGATGGATTCCATATCTTCCTTTCGAATTTGTTGAAAAGCATGAAAATCTGTTGAATCTTGAACCAAATCCTTTAACAAAGCTTGCGCCAATTCCTCTGCCCGATGCCCCTCCACATAATGTTCTCTTTGATTTTCGGCTAAAAATCCAAGGGTTACTGCTGCGAACAACATTAAAAATTCAGTTAAGTATTCTTTAAATTTCTTGGGGATATGATGTGGGTGGTGGACTTCCATTCTTAATTGTTAATTGTTAGTTGTTAATTATGGGAATTGAAGAATTGAAGAATTGAGGAATTCAAGAATTAAAATATACTTCAAGAATTCTTATATTCCTATATCCTCATATTCCTATATTCTCATATTCCTATATTCTCATATTCTTATATTCTAAATATCATAATTCTTTACGTTTTTATTTTCAATCAATTCAATCAACTGTTCACCTTCTTTGCGTAGTTTTTCTTCAAAAAACATGACCACATAATTCGATTTATCCATCCCGAAAAAATGGGTCATCATTTCATTCAGAAGAGTCGGATCATTACTGACAAATGTTGGATTCCCTTGTGGTATGAGTGAACTATTATAATTACTAACCTTAGCACCTGAATACCTGATTAAAACACGTGCATCTAATACTTTAGCATTAGAAAGTTTATAATTTTCGAAATACCACATTTCACCTTCTTGGAATTTTTCCAAGGCTGCAATAGAATTTTCGTAGTGTTGAATAGCTTTTATGATTTCTCGATTGCGAATCATCCGTAAACCACCCGCATTTTTTAATTGCTGAAATCCAGCGTCTGTCCTTTCAAACAAATACCTTACATGTAACCTGCGAGCATTATAATAAAATGGACCCGAATCTTTTTTAAAAGATTCATCCATATAGATTTTTGTCAGTTGATTACAAATATCTGCGCGAACTTTTCGATTGTACATATTCGAATCAATCATTTGAATATCCATTTTGATATCTTGAACAATTAATTCCAAATATTCTTGTTCTCGCACTCCTTCTATGTAATGTTCGCGAAGATTCTCCGCAAAAAATCCAAGTGTAACCGCTGCAAACAACATTAAAAATTCAGTTAGGTATTCTTTAAATTTCTTGGGAATATGATGTGGGTGATGGACTTCCATTCTTAATTGTTAGTTGTTAATTGTTAATTGTTAATTATGGGAATTGAAGAATTGAAGAATTGAAGAATTGAGGAATTAAAGAATTAAAATATACTTCAACAATTCCTATATTCTTATATTCTTATATTCCTATATTCCTATATTCCTATATTCCTATATTCTTAAATAATCAAATATAAAAAAGAGTATTCCCACTACTAAAAATGAACCTTGAGATTTTGTCCATTTTTAAATACATTTTGTCCAAAAAATCCTAAAACTACTTTTTGTTGTTACGAATATATCTTCGAATGATGATGACAACAACAGCTAGAATTCCGAATAAAATAGGTAGTGACATGGTGTTCGATTTAGGTGTTTGAACTTTCTTTAAAATAAAAGCTTGGGTTTACTCCCACATATTTTTTAAAGGCAGCGTAAAATGTAGACCTGTTTTTAAATCCACTTGAGTACATGTAAGATTCCAAGGTATATTGTTTGTAATCGTCCATATTACTCAAAAAATAATGAATTTTGAGCCGATTGATAAATTCTACAAATGATATACCGTACAATTTTTTAATTTCTTTAGATAACTTTTGTTCGTGTATGGATAATAAGTTAGCACATTTTTGAAGATCAAAATCACTATCCAAAAAACACTTCGTCTCTTTCACGGTAGCATCTAATTTAATGGCTTGGGCATCTTCTGAAAATTCATTTAACAAGATAGGTAAAAAAGATTCAATACTAGGCAATTTAAATTCTTTATTGAGGTTCTGAGGAATGATACAACCATCCATGTTTTCCTGAATATCTGGAGTTGCCACAAAAAAGGAATACACGCAAATGGACAAAATACATTTCAACAATTGCGAAGGGTCATCCAATTTAGCATAGAAATTCAAATTCAAAAATTGAATCAATTGCAAAATGTAGAAAATAAAAAACCAGAAACACAATACCTTTAACCACTTTAAAGTATTCTTATTTAAATATTTAAAACTTTCACCGTATTCTTTTTGCTTTTGCAAAATGTAGTAAAATAAATAAGCAACATAAGCCAAACAGATAATGATGGAAGTAGGCTGCAATGTTTTGGCTGGGAAAAAACCCACATTTCTAACTAATAAATGAGTAGAATTTTTATAGAATCCATTCAAAATATTAATTTTTTCTTGGTCGGGCAACATCAGATCTGGCATAATAGCCATAAGAACGAGTAAAGGAAAAACCAAATGCAGCGCATGAATTGGTTTTAGTTTTTTAGTTGGATTCAACATTTTCCACACATAAAAATAAAAAGCTGCGGGGAATAAGGCTCGAAAGAAATTGGGAGAACGATAAAGAAAGAGCATGTGCAAAATGTGACGTGAAGTCAGGCCATACACATAGAATTCCAAATAAACGATGGAAAAGACAATCGTAATTAACAAGAAAAGCGTAAATGAAAGCTTAAAACGAGTTAAAATGTATCCTATAAATAAAAGTCCGGTTGCACTTGTGAGGAAGGACATATAAGGTACAAAATCTGACATAATTTAGAGTAGTAAGTAAATGCAATTGAATATTAGACAAAATTTATAAAAAAATGGACAAAAACAACACCTTTTAAAATATGTTTTTATTAAAAAATAGAAAAAATTGCAATCGAAACAATTAAAAAAAACTTATGAAAAAAATAATCGCAACATTTGTATTAAGTCTGTTTGTAATAACAGCATTTTCACAGTCAGCTACTTTTAATTTTCAATATTATAAAGTAAAGCCTGGTCATAGAAAGGCATTCAATGATGCTATGAAGTCCCACACGGCAAAATTCAGGAAGGCTGGAACTCCGCAGGCATGGGCACTTTACAATGTAGTGGGTGGTTCTCATCACAACGAAGTAATGGCCTTGTACAATTTAGGTATTTCTTGGGCTCAACGAGATGAATTAACTGGAGGTACAGAAGAGGCCATGCAGGATTTTTATTTAAATGTTTCTCCACATACAGAGGGAGTAACAGCAGGAGAAATCATAACTTATCGCCCAGAATACAGCAATGCTTCTGTGAGCGACAGGAGTGCTAAAATCCGAACAAATATGATCACTTTGAAATATCCAGTAGCCACTGAATTTTGGGATGTTGTCAAAAAATTAACTAAAGCTTGGGATAAATTAGGTGCCAAAATTGCCACTTATTCTACTTCCGGCAAACCAAGAATAATTTTCACTCGTCGATTCCCAAATGGCTGGAAAGAATTGGATACGGAAGGTAAAATCAAAGATGCCTATGATGAGATTTATGGCAAAGGTGCTCATGAAAAAGACATGGCTATCATGCGAAATCACATCATTGAAAATGAAATCATGTATATGACTATGCAACCCGATTTGAGTTCGAAATAAATATATCTACAATCCTAAAAACCCTCTAATATTCATTTTAGAGGGTTTTTTTGTTGTATTAGGAATTAGGGAAAGAACAATCTATTTTTATCCTGTAATTTTCTAATAATATGATTCTTTTGAAAAAGAAATTCTTACTAAAATGTTTTAAAACATTATTCCTATTGCTTGGCTTTTTAATTTTTTCATTTGATAGTACCGCCCAACGACCTAACATTGTTTTAATTTTAGCAGATGATTTAGGATACGGTGATTTGGGAGTTTTTGGAAATCAAATCATCAAAACCCCTCATTTAGATAAAATGGCTTCTGAGGGCATGAAACTTAACCAATTTTATGCGGGAAGTACCGTCTGCACCCCATCTAGGAATGCATTGATGACTGGTCAGCATGGAGGACATATTTACCTCAGAGGAAATTCTGAGAATGCACTTCGAACACAAGACAGTACCTTCGCTGAAAAATTAAGAGCTAATGGCTATCAAACTGCCTTATTTGGCAAATGGGGCATTGGCGACATCAACACTGAAGGCGAGCCCTATAAAAAAGGATGGGATACCTTTTATGGATTACTTCATAATGTGGAAGCACATTTTCAATTTCCAAATATTGCCTGGAAATCTACTCCCAACTCTCCCCAATTGCAACGAGTTTTAGCTCAAGGTAAAGAAGGCTTTGGTTGTAATTTTATCATGGACAGGGCCATGGAATGGTTGGAAAATCAAGGAAACAAGGATCCATTTTTTGCCTTTATCTCTTTACCCATTCCGCATGCAGAGTTAATGCCGCCCAATAGCGCATTAAGTACCTACACGAAGCCCAATGGTGAAAGTATTTTCGAGGAAAAACCGTATAAAGGTAGCCATTATGGCTCTCAGTCAATGCCAAAAGCTGCTTATGCGGCATTGGTAAGCCAATTGGATACCTACGTAGGACGAGTATTAACTTTTCTAAAGGAAAAAGGATTAGATAAAAACACCTTAGTCATTTTTACCTCAGATAATGGTACACATATAGAGGGAGGTAGAACAGCTGCCGATGTAGCATGGATGCAAAGTTCAGGAAAATTAAAAGGTAATAAACGTGATTTGTTTGAAGGAGGAATTCGAGTTCCTACCATTTTATGGGGAAATGGAGTGAGTCGCAACTCAGTTAATCCGACCATCGGTGCATTTTATGATTTATATCCAACCTTTTTGGAATTGGCAAAAATAAAATCAACTAGTAAGAAAGATGGCATTTCTCAAGTACCTTTTTGGTTTAATCAGCAAATGGCCCCTGAAAGACCCATGTATTGGGAATTTCATGAGAGTGGATTTTCCCAGGCAGTCCGTTGGGGAAAATGGAAATACATAATGCAGAAAGACAATTTGGGCAAGGAAGTAGAATATTTATTTAATTTGGAAGCAGATCTAGGCGAGACTCAAAATTTATCTACAAAAGAAGCAAGCAAATTAGTTCAGATGAGAAATCAAGCAAAATCGATGCACCAAAAGTCCTTGATAGATGATTTTAAGCTAAAAGAGGAAAAAGGGAAATAGGAAAATTTGTTACTAATTTGGTTACTGCAAAATGAATTGCAATAAAAAACCCCTCTAGGATTAACTAGAAGGGCTTTATTCAATTTGAGTGTGGTCGCGTAGGGATTCGAACCCCAAACCTTCTCATCCGTAGTGAGATGCTCTATCCAGTTGAGCTACGCAACCATTTTCCCGTGTTGGGACTGCAAAGGTAGGAAAAAAAGTGAAAAGTGAAAAGTGGAAAGTGAAAAAAAATAATTGTTAATTGTTAATTGTTTTTTTATTCTCTAATTCTCGGATTCACCGAATCTAGGATTCCCAAATTCATAATTAACAATTAACAATTTACAATTAACAATTAAAAAAAGGTTTCCTCTTCTCCAAAAACGCCTGAACCCCTTCGACAAAATCTTTCGAAAATCCAGCTTGACTTTGCGCTTCGGCCTCAGAGTTTAAAGTCTCCTCCAATGTTTGCAAATGCGCTTTTTGAAGTCCTTTTTTGATTAATCCAAGAGCTAAACTGGGTTTCTCCGACCACTCTTTACCAATTTCTAGCAAGCGATTCTCCCAATTTTCATCAGATATGACCTCTGAAACAATCCCTAATTCTTTAGCTTCACTCGCCGAAACTTTTCTACCTGTACTTGCTAATTCGAAAGCTTTGTGATATCCCAAACTTTGAACCAAAAACGACATACTACCCGCATCAGGCACCAATCCGATTTGAATAAATAACTCCGAAAAATAAGCAGAATCTTTTGCCACCAAATAATCACAAGCCAAAGCTAAACTGCATCCTGCACCGGCTGCGGGACCGTTTATCGCCCCAATTACCGGAATTGGCAAATTCCGTAAGGCCATCACCATAGGGTTATACGTTGCACGCAGAACCTTACCCAAATCAGGTTCCGAAATTCCAGATTTTAAATCAGCTCCCGAACAAAATGCATTCCCCTCTCCCGTTATGATTAAAGCCCGAACTTTATCATCGGCTTGTGCCTTTTCGGCTACTTCTCTTATTTGATAAATCAAGTGCGCATCCAAGGCATTATACACCTCCGGACGGTTTAGTTTGAAGATCCAGAAATGAGTATGAGTATGAAGCATTTTAGGGTTATGGGTTATGGGTTATGGGTTATGGGTTATGGGTTATATTTGACCTCCCCCTTACCCCTCCTTCAGAAGGAGGGGTAAGGGGGAGGTCAAGTTGATTTTCGAAGTCTCGCCACCGGAATCCCCATCTGCTCTCTGTATTTAGCTACGGTTCTGCGTTTTACTACGAAACCACGCTCTAATAATAATTCTTCGAGCTGTTCGTCTGAATAAGGGTCATCGCCAGGTTCAGATTCGATGATTTCACGTAAAATATTTTTCAATTCACGAACTGAAAAATCCTCACCCGAGGCATTGGTGATTCCCTCTGAAAAAAAGTATTTCAATGGATAAATCCCGAAATCCGTTTGAACAGATTTGGAAGAAACAACCCTTGAAACCGTTGAAACATCCATTTCAATCAATTCTGCGATGGCTTTCATTTTCATGGGCTTTAATTGTGCATCGTCGCCCGACAAAAAGAAGTCGTATTGCAGCTGAACAATACTTTGCATGGTTTTCAACAAGGTCGCATGTCGTTGCTGTATTGCCTGAATGAACCAAGAAGCGGAATCCAATTTATGCTTAATAAATGTAACGGCCTCCTTTACTTCCTTATTTTGTTTATCTCCTTTATCATAAGTTTGCAGCATCTCTTGAAAGGCTCTACTCACCTTTAACTCCGGAGCATTTTTGCCATTTAATTTTACATCTAATTTTCCGGCAGATTGACTTACGATAAAATCAGGTTGAATGATGGGCGCAAAATCACCATCTGTTTGTCCACCCGGACGGGGATTCAAATGGGTAATAATTTGAATCACCTTTTTAAACGCCTCTTCCGACAAGCCTAGCTTCTGCTTTAATTGAGTAAAATGCTTTTTAGTAAATTCATCAAAATACTTCTCAATGATTTCAATCGCCATTTCCATCTCTTCCTCTCCATGCGATTTCCGGTGCAATTGAATCAATAAACATTCCTGTAAATCGCGGGCGGCAATGCCTGGGGGGTCAATTTGTTGAACTTTTTTCAAAACCGATTTTACCTCATCCAAGGTTGTCACAAACCCAATTGTAAATTCAAGGTCATTGACAATACTTTCTAAATTTCTTCGTAAGTAACCATCATCTTCAAGAGATCCAATTAGTTGTTGAGCAATAATTTCTTCCCGTTCTGAATTAACCACAAATCCTACTTGCATCATCAAAAACTCTTCTGAACTCGGCACAACTGCTATGGGCCTCTCCTTTGTTTCTTCGTTCGGGTCATAGGAATCGCCCGCCATTTTATACCCGGCGTAATCATCTTGTAAATAATCGTCCACTTCTAATTCTTCCCTTCCCAAATCTTCAACATTCTCTACTTTTTCCTCCCAATTTTCATCTGAACCCTCCTCTAAAGCTGGATTTTCTTCCAACTCTTCTTCAATCCTGGCTGCCAACTCTGCAGTGGGCACCTGCAACAATTTCACAAACTGAATTTGCTGAGGAGATAGCTTTTGCTGTTGAGAAAGTTTGAGGGTTAGTTTGGACATGAACAAAGATAAGAAAAAGTGAGCAGAATGAGCATAGTGAGCCAGTGAGCAGAGTAGTTAAAGTTTTTACTAAAATTCTCTGCTCACTCTGCTCACTTTGCTCACTTTTTTCGTATTTTTACAGATTAAGTGCCTTTTAAATACGTTTATGCAAATTAAAGAATTACTTCAGCAACAACCGGCTGAACAAGAAGTTATTGTAAAAGCTTGGGTTAGAACCAAGCGAGTGTCCTCATCTGTAGCATTTATTGCCTTGAACGATGGTTCAACAATTCATAATATTCAAGCAGTTGTTGAAGAAAATACAGTTTCAGAAGATGTTTTGAAATTAGTTACAACAGGTTCTTGCGTGGCTGTAACTGGTAAATTAATTGCCTCACAAGGACAAGGACAAGCTGTAGAGGTAAAAGTTAAATCTATTGAAGTTTACGGAACTGCCGATCCAGAAAAATACCCTTTACAACCGAAAAAACACTCTTTGGAGTTTTTGAGAGAAATTGCACATTTGCGTCCAAGAACAAATACTTTCTCAGCTATTTTACGTGTTCGCCATGCGTTGGCGTTTGCTATTCATAAGTATTTCAACGACAACGGATTTTTCTATTTGCATACACCTATCATCACGGGTTCAGATGCAGAAGGTGCAGGAGAAATGTTCCGAGTTACAACATTACCTGCTATTAATCCTCCACTAAATGAGGAAGGAAAGGTAGATTATAAGGAAGATTTCTTTGGAAAGGAAACCAATTTAACGGTTTCTGGACAATTAGAAGGTGAATTGGGTGCTATGGCACTTTCCAAAATATATACGTTTGGACCAACCTTCCGTGCTGAAAATTCAAATACTACTCGACACTTGGCAGAATTCTGGATGATTGAACCAGAGGTAGCATTTTATGAGTTAATTGATAACATGAATTTGGCTGAAGATTTTATCAAATATTTGGTAAAATATGCTTTAGAGAATTGTGGAGATGATATTGCATTCTTGGAGAAGCGTTTGTTAGACGAAGAAAAAACGAAGAAAAAGGAAGAGCAATCGGAAATGTCATTGACTGAAAAGTTAAAATTTGTGGTTGAAAACACCTTTGAACGTTTAACTTACACGGAAGCAATTGAAATTTTACTAAATTCAAAAGCTCACAAACAAAACAAATTCAACTACCCAGTACAATGGGGTATTGATCTTCAGAGTGAGCATGAGCGCTATTTAGTTGAAAAACACTTCAAAAAACCTGTAATTTTAACCAACTATCCCAAAGAAATCAAAGCTTTTTACATGAAGCAAGATGAGGATGGAAAGACGGTACGTGCGATGGACGTATTGTTCCCTGGTATTGGAGAAATCATTGGCGGTTCGCAACGTGAAGATAATTTGGAAAAATTAATACAACGAACCAAAGAAGTAGGAATTCCGGAGGAATCCATCTGGTGGTATTTAGAAACACGCAAATTTGGTTCTGCGCCACACGCCGGATTCGGCTTAGGATTTGAACGTTTGGTATTGTTTGTAACGGGAATGAGCAATATTCGCGATGTTATTCCGTTCCCAAGAACTCCAAAATCTGCAGAATTTTAGAAAATGAAAGAAGCTATCAACGGCATTATTACGCTTTTTAGAGAAGAAAAAAATGCAAAAATTCATGCTTTTTGCACAATTGCAGTCATCTGGTCGGGCAATTTACTAAACTTTTCGAGCGTAGATTGGCTTTGGATTAGCCTAGCAATTGCTGGAGTTTGGACCAGCGAATTATTCAATTCTGCCTTGGAAAGAATCGTTGATTTGGCCTCACCCGAGGTAAACCCCTTGGCTAAAAAAGCAAAAGATTTTGCAGCAGGAGCCGTACTAGTAATGGCCATTTGGGCAATTGCAGTATTTTTTCTGGTAGCAATCCCGAATTTATGGATTATCCTAAACTTCGGAAAAATATAAAACGTATTAAAATATGAAAGAATACGGATCAAGTGTTCAGAAATTGGTGGATTATATTTTAACCCTCCAAGACAGTGAAAAGAGAACCAAATATGCCTATATTTTGGTGGAATTGATGAAACAAATCCATCCAGGTATGAAGGATAACTCACAAGATTATACTAAAAAATTATGGGATGATTTGTACATCATGTCGAATTTCAAATTAGATGTGCAAGGTCCGTTCCCTCCCCCTTCGGCAGATTCAGTTGGTAGAGCACCCAAAAAGGTGAATTACAATCAACATTTTTTGCGTTTTAAACATTATGGAAGAAACGTTGAATTGTTGATTTTACGTGCTATCGCAGAAGAAAAAGAAGAGGAGAAAAAACTATTAGTGACCTACATTGCCCGATTAATGAAGGGCTTTTACGTGACTTGGAACAAAGAATCGGTAGATGATTCGGTAATTTGGCAAAACATTTTAGAAATGTCTGAAAATCGCTTGTCGGCAGTAGTAGAAGAAT
Source organism: Sandaracinomonas limnophila (assembly GCF_004005965.1). GTDB lineage: Bacteria > Bacteroidota > Bacteroidia > Cytophagales > Spirosomataceae > Sandaracinomonas > Sandaracinomonas limnophila. The sequence goes on from NZ_SACY01000005.1 coordinate 198,268, forward strand.
TATCGCAGGGCAATTTAGGCCATGCAAAAGTAGCCAATAATGCACGTAAAGCATATAGCTCAAACGATTTTGGCTCGAATAATCGCAATCAAAATTTTAGAAAAAACAACAATTTTAGAAACAACAGAAATTTCAACAACAGAAATAAAAACAAGTAAAACATGGCATCATTTAAAGTTACTGGCGGCAGAAAATTAAAAGGAGAAATAACACCTCAAGGGGCCAAAAACGAAGCATTACAAATTTTGTGTGCAGTTGTTTTAACCACTGAGCCTGTTACCATCCACAACATCCCAAACATTCGCGACGTAAATCAATTAATCGATTTATTAGGCGACATGGGCGTTAAAATTCGCCGTTTAAGTGATTCAAGTATAGAATTTGATGCTTCACAGGTAAATATCGATTATTTAGAATCGGATACCTACAAGAAAAAAGCAGCGGCCCTTCGTGGTTCTGTGATGTTGGTTGGTCCAACTTTGGCACGTTTCAAAAAAGGCAGAATTCCTTCTCCAGGGGGCGACAAAATTGGTCGCAGAAGATTGGACACGCACTTCTTTGGTTTCATGAAATTGGGTGCTAAATTCAATTACTCTGCAGAAGATGGTGGAATTTATGAAGTAGATGCCTCTGGCTTGAAAGGTTGTTATATGTTGTTAGATGAAGCTTCTGTTACTGGAACAGCCAATATTTTAATGGCAGCTGTTTTAGCGGAAGGAACCACAACCATTTATAATGCAGCTTGTGAGCCTTATTTGCAACAATTATGCAAAATGTTGAACCGTATGGGAGCAAAAATCTCTGGAATCGGTTCCAATTTGTTAACCATTGAAGGTGTAAAAGAATTAGGAGGTACAGAACACACCATGCTTCCAGACATGATTGAAATTGGTTCATTCATAGGAATGGCAGCAATGACTCAGTCAGAAATCACTATCAAAAATTGCCAAATTGCTGAATTAGGTATCATTCCAACCGTATTCCAAAAATTAGGAATTCAGATGGAATTTAGAGGAGATGATATTCACATTCCAGCACAGGAGCATTACGAATTAGAAAACTTCATTGATGGATCTATGTTAACCATCTCTGATCACCCTTGGCCAGGATTTACTCCAGACTTGCTTTCCATCGTGTTAGTTACAGCCATTCAAGCAAAAGGAACGGTTTTGATTCACCAAAAAATGTTTGAAAGTCGTCTATTCTTCGTAGACAGATTGATCGAAATGGGTGCACAAATCATACTTTGTGATCCACACCGCGCAACGGTTGTAGGTTTCGACAGAAAACAACAATTAAAAGGCATCCGAATGTCATCACCTGATATTCGTGCGGGTGTTTCTCTTTTAATCGCAGCGATGTCGGCTAGTGGAACATCCATTATTGACAACATTGAGCAAATCGACCGTGGATATCAGAATATTGATACGAGGTTAAATGCGTTGGGAGCTGAAATAATTCGAATTTAATTCGAATTATTTCAATTATGAATTATTAATTATAAATTATGAATTTAAGATACCTATAACCCATAACCCATAACCCATAACCCATAACTCATAACTCATAATTCATAATTAAAAATTTGTCCAAAGTTCGCTCCACCATCCGCCTCGCCATCCCCATTGTCATCGGACAATTGGGTGTGATGCTCATGGGTTTGGCTGATACCGTGCAGGTGGGGCAAATGAAACATCTGGCAGCCGAAAGTCTGGGAGCTGCAGGAATGGCGGGGTCGATTTTCTTTACCATTGCAGTTGTTGGTTTGATTTGTTTGCAAATCATTTCGCCCATGGTTTCCAAGGCAAAAGCTGAAGATGATTTTTCTGAATGTGGGAATTTACTTCGTGCCGCCATTCGGGTTTCCATTCTTTTGGCCATTTTAACGGTTGCCATAATTGGTATTTGTGCCTGGCAGTATGACTTATTAGGACAAACAGAGCTTAATAAACAATTAACTCTACCCTATTTGGCTGTAATTGCATTATCCATTTTTCCTATGTTCATTTTTGGGGCCTTCAAAGGCTTTACAGATGGATTAGAAGACACAAAAGTGGGCATGATTATTACCCTAATTGCCTTAATTCTTAACATTCTTCTAAATTTTGTCTTGATTGAAGGTTGGGAATTCATTCCAGCTATGGGCTTATTTGGATCTGGAATTGCTACCTTGAGTGCACGAATATTCATGGCCATTGTGATGGCTTTATATGTTTTGACCTATAAAAAATACAAACCCTATTTCAGTAAAAAACATCAACACCAGACTTATGTTTTGGAGAAAAAAATTCTGCAAATTGGAATCCCAAGTGGCTTTCAAGGATTTTTTGAAATTGCAACCTTTGGAATGGCAGTGGTGATGATGGGCTGGATATCTACAACTGCCCAAGCAGCTCATATTGTAGCTATCAACATGGCCTCTCTCACCTATATGGCAGCTACGGGTATTGCCTCCGCAGGTGGTATTCATGTCGGAACGGCACTCGGAGATCGATCGAGAAAAGATATTTTCAGCTCTGCCAATGCTGCTTTGAAAATTACCATTGTGTTCATGGGAATTTGCGCCAGCATAATGTATTTCGGAAAATATTGGTTGATCAGAGGATATACTCAAGAACAATCGGTAATTGATATCGCAATGAATTTGGTTACCTGGGGGGCAATTTTTCAATTGTTTGATGGCATACAAGCCGTTTCACTTGGATTATTACGAGGACTTCAAGACGTAAAAATTCCAACAGCTATCACCATTTTTTCGTATTGGGTGGTAGGTCTTCCCTTAAGTTATTATTGGGGAATACAGCAAACTTTTGGATCGGTTGGTATCTGGATGGGCCTAACTGCCAGCCTTATTTCATCAGCTTTTTTCCTAACTTGGCGATTTTACGCAAGGGCTAAAACCATCAAATTTGAAGAATTAACTATCGAAGATTAATTCCATTTAATTTTTTGGGTAAAATTCAGCCAGAGAATATCTCGTTCGAAATAATCAATTATCCCTTTTGATTGTAATTGATGGATATAGGCCGCCTCTAGCTGGGTCTTTGAACTAAATTTATAAGTTAATGCTCCTATAAATCTTAATTGATCAAAACCACGCGTAGCCAAATTAACCTCTGAATGAAGCAATAATTCAGTTCCAATCCGTGAATCCCATTTTGAATTAATCGGAATCATAGCTTGTAATCGATCTCTCCAACGAACAGCCCCCAAGGTTACCACATCTGTTAATTCTGTTTTACTTGAATTTGGAATATTGTAAAATCTTGGCTCTACTCGCACCCTATTTTCAAGGCTAAACTTTTTAAAAGGACGTTTGTAAATAAAATCAATGGTCGGTCTGATTTCAGGTATAGAAAGTCGCGGCTGTGCCAAAGGATCTGTTGGCGTTTGGTTAAAATTGGCTATACCCAAAGCCATTTCCTTATTTTTCCCTACCGGAAATCGATAGGTTCCACGAAAAGCCAGCAATGCATGTTCAAAGGGATTGGTGAATACACGCTCAGAAATTTCTAATTGAAAAGATTTTTGTTTTGCAAATGGCAATTGAAAATTGTAATTTACCCACAATTGATTTTGATATACCGTGTTTTGGGCTTGCCCGACAAATACCAACAGAAAAATCGATAAAAAAACGAATATTTGCTTCACCACCACAAAAATAAACAAATACCCTACGAAACCAATAGACTAACAAAATTTTATCTTATTATCTTTTTTTAAGAAAATAGAATTATATTTGAGAAAAAGGAAACAAATTAACTATGAAAAATAACAGAAGAGACTTTTTACAAAAAATTGGAGCCTTCGGAATTGCTTCAGGTGCATTCCCTTTAAGTTCATTAGCAGCACAAGAAAAAGCTGAAACAAGAATTTTACAGTATGAAAAACCCTTTACCTCAGCCGACAAAATCCGCTTGGGAGTTATTGGATTTGGTGTCCAAGGACATTTTGATCTTCGCTCTGCCTTAAAAGTACCTGGTGTTGAATTAGCAGGAATTTGTGATTTATATACTGGGCGTATTCAAAATGCCAAAGAATTGTATGGCGATCAATTGTATACAACCAGAAATTATAAAGATTTATTAGACCGTCCGGATATAGATGCGGTCATTATTGCTACCCATGACGTTTGGCATGCAAAAATCACTTTAGACGCATTAGCAAAAGGCAAACACGTTTATTGTGAAAAGCCGATGGTGTATAAAATATCTGAAGGACCAGCAGTAATTGCTGCCCAAAAGAAATCAGGCAAGGTATTGATGGTGGGTAGTCAGCGTGTAAGTTCTATCGGTTTAGCCAAAGCAAAAGAATTATTAGCAGCAGGCGAAATCGGAAAATTAAACATGGTGAATGCCGTTTACGACAGACAAAGCTCAATTGGTGCTTGGGAATATACTATTCCAAAAGATGCGAATGCAGAATCAACCGACTGGGAACGTTTCATCGAAGTAACGGGAAAAATGCCTTATGATTCAAAAAAATTCTTTTGGTGGAGAGCCTTCAAAGAGGTTGGAACGGGTGTTGCCGGCGATTTATTCATTCACTTATTGAGTGGAACACATTTGGTTACTAATTCTAAAGGACCAGAAACAATTTATAGCACTGGACAATTCTCACATTGGAAGGATGGCAGAAATCTACCAGATGTGATGTCTGGCGTGATGCAATATGGTGACACTGCTGAGCATCCAGCCTTCCAATTAACTTTACAAGTAAATTTTGTAAGTGGAACAGGAGGAAATGAAGTTACTCGATTTGTAGGTTCTGAAGGTGTGATGGATGTAAAAGGAAATAATATTTCTATCAAGAGAAGCATTATGCCTGAGGCACCTGGATTTGGTGGATATGACTCTGTATTCACTTTTTCAAAAGCGATGCAAGATGAAATGACTAAAGAATATGAAGCTAAATGGACTCCCGCCCAAAGAGCTAGACCGAAAAAAGATGATATTACATATGCACCTCCAGCGGGTTATGATGAGCACGTTGATCACTTCACCAACTTCTTTGAAGCGATTCGTTCTGGCAAGCCAGTAGTAGAAGATGCAACCTTCGGTTTCCGTGCCGCAGCCCCTGCGCTTGCATGTAATGAGAGTTATTTGAACAAAAAGATTATTCACTGGGACCCAGTCAATATGAAATTAAAATCATAGAAGAAGGCCTCATTCGAGGCCTTTTTTTTATACCTATTGTTTCCTTTATAGGAAACTATTAAATTGCAATAAAATTACCACTAATGAAAGATTCAATATTCGAAATAATATTATTGGAGGATGTAAAAAAATTTCTTTCCGAATTAGATGAAAAACCTAGAGAAAAAATTATCTACAATTTATGGAAATCGAAATTCCTAAAGGATAAAACTTTATTTAAAAAACTAAATGGAGAAATTTGGGAATTTAGAACAGTTTATAACAAACAATATTTTAGAATATTTGCCTTTTGGGATAAAAGAAATAAACAAGAGACTTTAGTAGTTGCATCACATGGATTAATCAAAAAAGTCGACAAAATCCCCAAGTCTGAATTGGAAAAAGCAAATAAAATAATGGAATTATATTTTAAGAATTAGGAAATGAAAAAATACACATTAGAAGAAATTACAGATGAGTTTATCGGCAAAAAAGGATCGGTAAAAAGAGAATACTTCGATCAAGAATTAAAACTTGAATTGATGGGTAAAACAATCAAAAAAGTAAGACAAGAAAAAAATCTTACCCAAGAAGAACTAGGGAAATTAATTGGAGTTAAAAAAGCTCAAATTTCAAAAATCGAAAATAGCTTAACTGATGCTCGATTCAAGACAATCTTAAAAGTATTTGATGCATTAGGAGCTAAAATAAATTTTAGGGTAGAAACCGATACAAATACGGTGCTTTATTAGAAGCACCTGTGTATTTTTTTTCGAGTCGTTCTAATTTTCCTTGTTCCAACATTTTCTTTTGGAAATTATTCATCGAGAATTTTTTATCAAAAACAGCCTCGTATAATTCCATCAATTCTTTCATGGTGAAGTGTTCAGGCAAAAGATTTTTGGCAAGTGACTTTTCATTCATATCCTGTCGAACAGCTTCTATGGCATAATTCAGAATTTCTCGGTGGTCGTGTACCATTTCTGGTAAATCATTTAAACTTCTCCATTCTAATTTCAGATCCATTTTGCCTACCTTCGGATGAACCTTTGCAATATCGACCAAAGCATAAAATCCAACACATACAAATCGTCCCATCATCCAATTGGCATCCGACTCATTGTATTGTTCAATTAATTTAGCGCGTATAAAATCTCTGTGAGGACTATTCAGAATTCGGTCCTTTTGTCCAAACACACGAAACTGCTCCAAATAAATATTTTTTAACGAAGTTCTATTTTGTAAAACTCGCTGCGCTGCCTCCTCAATACTTTCCTCCCATCCAATATATCCTCCAGGAAAATTCCACAGCTCTTCGCCAAATTTAAATTTTGAAATCAAGACTTTTAATTCATTGTTTTCAAATCCAAATACTACACAATCCAACGATAAATGAGGGATATATTTTTCTACTCCAAGGTTCATAAAAACAAATTTAACCTCCCCCTTCCCCCTCCTTCACCAGGAGGGGGTGTCTTATGCAATAAGACGGGGGCGGTTACAAAAATATAATTCTGATTTTATAATTCATAATTATAAAAATTCTATTATCTTTATTTTAGATAATAAATCTAAACCTTTTTAACATGAAAAAGTCTCTATCACTCCTATTTGCTTTGATATTTGGTGTGTATGCATTTTCAAATGCCAAATCCATTGCGGACACAACCAGTTATTTACAAACTTTGGAAATCAAAACTGGTAAAATTGATACAGTTTTGGTCTTTAAAAAACATTTAGAAGCGCCCAATTGGCATCCGGAAAATTATTTAATTTATAACAGTTATGGTAAACTTTACAAATTTGATTTAAAAACTAAAGTAACAACGCTAATCAATACGGACAAAATAGTAAGTTTAAACAATGATCATGGCTTATCACCCGACAAAAAATGGTTAGCCATCAGTGCAAATGATAAAACCAACCCCTCTCCAAAAGGCTATAAATCGGCTATTTATGTATTACCAATTACGGGAGGCATTCCGAGAAAAGTAACCACAGATGTTCCTTCCTATTGGCATGGTTGGAGTCCAGATGGAAAAATCTTAGTTTACTGCGCTGAGAGAAATGGAAACTACGATATTTATGGGATTGACGTGAACGGAGGCCCAGAAAAAAGAATTACTACTACGGAAGGCTTAGACGATGGGCCGGAATATTCTCCTGATGGAAAATACATTTACATCAACTCCTACCGAACCGGACACATGCAAATTTGGAGAATGAAACCGGATGGATCTGAACCCGAGCAACTGACCTTTGATGAAAACTCGAATTGGTTTGCCCATGTGTCGCCCAACAACAAACAAATTGTTTACATCGCTTATACATCAGATGAAAAGCAAAGTCATTTGTTTGGCAAAAATGTAAAATTAAGATTGATGGATTTGGCTACCAAGCAAATCAGAGATTTGACTCCTGTATTTTATGGAGGACAAGGGACAATTAATGTTCCATCTTGGAGTCCAGACAGCAAAAAAATTGCCTTTGTAAGTTATTCAGTGAAGTAAATATTTCTAGATAGAGTGTTCAAAAAAAGAGGCAATGCCTCTTTTTTTGTTTACCAACTATTTGATTTTTGATTTCAAATCTTTTGCCCAGGCAATTAGATCGCCTTTTTCTTGCTCATTCAAATTAGCCTTGGGATGCAGACCAAAATAAGTATAAGAACTCAAAGGCATTTCCCCCTCCTCAACCGTTTCAATCACCTCATCTAATTTGTGTCGCTGCACATCCGCTGGCAATTTCATAAAACTAGAAAAATTCAAATGCTCTTTACCTTCATTCACATGGTGATTGATCCAAAATCCAATGGGTTGAACATGTGTGTACCAAGGACTTACCGTTTTATCGGAATGACAATCGTCACAGGAATTTTTCAAGGTTTCTTTTACATTTTCTGGAATCAAATAACCCTTTTCGATGGAATAGGCATCTGTTTCTTCCTTACTTGAAAAATTGGGAATTAGTTGAATAAGTGCAAGGAAGATTATAGGAATGAGGTACTTTTTCATGTTATGTGTTATGGGTTATGGGTTATGGGTTATGGGTTATGGGTTATGGGAAAAACAAAGTCTATAACTTCCTACTCAAAAAATCCAATTTAACTAATAAAACCCATAACTCATAACTCATAACCCATAACCCATAACTCATAACCCATAACTCATAACTCATAATTTCATAACTTTCAATTTAAGGCTGTTGGAAACCACCGAAACCGAACTCAACGCCATGGCAGCACCGGCAATCATCGGATTAATCAATAATCCATTGATAGGATACAATACTCCTGCGGCCAAAGGAATGCCAATAACATTGTAAATAAAGGCCCAAAACAGGTTTTGATGAATGGTTCGAACTGTTTGTTTAGACAATTGAATAGCTGCAGGTATTTTTTGTAAATCTGAAGAAATGATGGTCATTTTGGCGACATCCATGGCAATATCGCTGCCATGTCCCATGGCGATACTTACCTCGGCTTGTGCCAATGCAGCGCTGTCATTGATACCGTCTCCTACCATGGCCACAACTTCACCTTTCGATTGTAATTTTTTTATAAAATCAGACTTATCTCCCGGTAAAACTTCTGCTTCAAAATGTTCAATCCCAACTAAATTGGCAATAGATTGGGCGGTCTGCTGGTTATCTCCAGTAAGCATATAAACCTTAATTCCGGCTTTTTTCAAGGAAGATACTGCCTCAATCGAACTTTCTTTTAATGAGTCTGCAATAGCAATGATTGCCAATACCTTTGTTTGGTCTGCAAAATAAACGACCGTTTTTGCCTCTAATTTCCACCGATTGGCCATTTCTTCCAGGGATGAATCAAGTGCACAACTTTTCTCCTGCATCAACTTTAAATTACCCACATAATAGGTAGAAGTATCAAAACTTGCCTCCACACCTTTACCAGTCAAGCTATTAACTTGTAAAGAATTCAAGGAACAAATATCCTGATAAAAAGAAACAACCGCTGAGGCTAGAGGGTGTTCAGATTGTCTCTCGATACTCACCAAAATATCCTTTCTTGAATCGTCTTCATTCAACCAAAAAATATTTGTTACCCGCGGTTTCCCTTCTGTCAGGGTTCCTGTTTTATCTAAAACAATTGATGTTATTTTCTTGGAAAGCTCTAAGCTTTCGGCATCTTTAATTAAAATTCCTTGTTCGGCACCTTTGCCCATTCCTACCATGATGGCAGTAGGAGTTGCCAATCCAAGAGCACAGGGACAAGCAATAACAAGCACTGTTACAAACGATAAAATACCCTGTACCGAACCATTTGCACCTCCCAAAAATACCCAAAGTCCAAGAGTTACTAAGGCTATTGCAATAACCAAAGGCACAAAAATGGCTGCAATTTTATCCACTAATTGTTGAACAGGGGCTTTACTTCCTTGCGCTTCCTGTACTTTTTTAATTATTTGAGCTAATAAAGTTTCGCCACCAACTTTGTTTACCTTCAATTGAAAACTGCCCTTTTGATTAATTGTGCCTGCAAAAACTACAGATCCTATTTGTTTGGCAACTGGCACAGGTTCGCCCGTAAGCATACTTTCATTCACATAAGATTCTCCCTCAACAACAATTCCATCGAGAGCTACAGTAGTGCCTGGTTTTACTAAAATAATATCCCCAACTTGTACTAAGTTGATATTTATTTCTTTTAAATCACCATTTTTTGTCAATAGGCTTACTTCATTTGATTGCAAACCCATTAATTTTTTCAAAGCTGATGAAGTATTTCCTTTCGCTTTTTCTTCTAATAATTTTCCTAATAAAATAAAGGCTATTACTACCGCACTCGATTCAAAATACACATGCGCATGTAAACCACGTTCGTGCCAAAACATGGGATTGAGTGTATTGAAAACACTAAAAACATAAGCAATGCCGGTGCTAAGCGCAACTAAAGTATCCATATTAGCTGAACCATGTTTGCTTTGTTTATACGCATTGACAAAAAAGTCTTTCCCAAACCAAAGCACTACTGGAGTAGCCAAAGCCCACATGTAATAATTTGCGCTTGGCATGTCCATAAAAAACATACCCAGCACTACAAGTGGAATGGAAAGAATAGCAGCGCCAATAGTTTTATTTTTTAATTTTCGAAATGATTCGGCATGTATTTCTTCTAAGGACACTTCATTTTCAGCGTCTTCTTGTACAAACAAATCATATCCTGCAGCCTGCACCGCCATTTGTATATTTTTTAAAGAAGTTTTTTGCTCATTGTATTCCACGTGCAATTCTGCAGAAGCAAAATTCACACTAGCAGATTCTACTCCAACACTACCTTTTACAGCATTCTCTACCCCTAATGCACAAGAAGCGCAAGACATTTGAAGTACGGGTACATTCTTTTTTACAATTCCCATTGAATAATTAATATAGTAACGGAACAATTATAATTTACAAAATCGTTCCCAAAAATGGAAACAAAATTTCAATTTCTCCGTTACCTTTGTCACAATGAGAATTTTCTTTTTTATACTTTTAGCTAATTTAGCATGGGGACAAAAAAACCTCACCACCTGCCATATCCCTACACCTTCCAAAAAGAAAATAATCCTTTCAACCCAAATTAGTAAAACACAAGTTGGCAATGCAAGTTTTGCGGGAATGAAACAAATTCCTTCTGGAAGTTTTTTAATGGGTTCGCATGAAAAAGGAGGTCGTGCCGATGAATATCCTCTCCATAAGGTACAAGTTTCTGCATTTTGGATGGATGAAACAGAAGTTACCAATGCACAATTTGCAGAATTTGTAAAAGCAACTGATTACATCACCACTGCAGAAAAAGCGATTGATTGGGAAGAAATGAAAAAACAAGTACCCGCAGGCACTCCTAAACCTGCTGATTCTTTGTTGGCTCCTAGTTCACTTGTTTTTGTACCAACTACGGGACCCGTAAACCTCATAGATTATTCTCAATGGTGGGAATTTGTTAGGGGAGCTGATTGGAGACACCCTTTAGGCCCAAATTCTTCAATTATCGGAAAAGAAAACCATCCGGTTGTACATATTTCATGGGACGATGCCAATGCATACGCCAAATGGGCCGGCAAAAGATTGCCGACCGAGGCAGAATGGGAATGGGCCGCAAGAGGTGGTAAAGGTCAAACGACCTATCCATGGGGTAATGAATCAGTAAATGTTTCACCCTTTAAAGCCAACAGCTTTCAAGGTAACTTCCCTTATAAAGATGAGGCATTAGATGGGTTTAAAAGCACAACTGCACCTGTAAAATCGTTTTCCCCGAATGCATTTGGACTGTATGACATGGCAGGAAATGTATGGGAATGGTGTTCAGATTGGTATCGCTCAGATTATTATTCTAAGGTTTCAAAAATAAAAAGCATAAATCCCAAAGGACCTTCAACCAGTTTTGACCCCGATGAACCAACCGTACCCAAAAAAGTAGTTCGGGGCGGATCATTTTTATGTAACGATAGCTACTGCTCCAGTTACAGAAATTCTGCACGAATGAAAACGAGTCCGGATACGGGATTGAGTCATACGGGGTTTAGATGTGTAAAATAAAGTGAGCCAGTGAGCCAGTGAGCAGAGTTAGTGATTGAGTTACTAGCTCACTCTGCTCACTTAATCACAGGCTCACTCTTAATGTCACTCCAAAAGTTCTTGGATCCCCCAATACTGCAGAGTAATGACCAGCATTTCCTGCCCCAGGTAATAGTTGTTCAAAGTAATCTACTCCCGTAAGGTTTCTTGACCACAGGCTTACGGACAAACCTTTACTGGCTTTAAATCCTAAACGCGCATTTAAAAGATTATAACCAGCAATATTTAAGTATTTTGACGGCGATGGACTTGAAGAAAAATCACTTCTTCCGTAAGAATCAATTGCAAAATAAAATTCACCAATTTCACCAAAAAGTTTTGCTGCAGTTGTGTATTCTGCTCCAAAAGATCCTACGAATTTTGAAACACCTGGCAAAGCACCTCCTGAAATATCTTTAAAGCTTGCACCACCCGTCTCCTCTAATGGAACTGGAGCATTTTTGAAGCTAAGGTATTTTGCATCTGTTAGCGCAACATTTCCATAAAAATTAAAATGTTTTGTTAAACTAACCGTCCCTTCAAGCTCTAAACCTTGCACTTGAACCTGCTCTGCATTGGCCAAATAGCCGCGATTAACCGACAAATCTGCAGTTTGCACATTGGTTTGATAATCATAAATAGTTGTTTGGTAAACTGTTGCATTTAAAGTTGCATTTTTACTTGGTCGGGTTTTAAGTCCCCATTCAATATGTTGCACAGATTCAGGTTTCACTGTGGCCAATTCGATCATCGGCTGTCCATTCAAGCTTGGCAATCCCCCCAAATTTAGTCCAACAGGTTTGAATCCCGTTGAATAAGTAGCAAAGGAATTCAATGATTTATTAAAGCGATAAGCTAAGGTAATTTGTCCCGAAAAATTAGTATTATCAATATCCGCATTGAAACTTTGGTCGGAATACACTAATTTTTTCAAAGCAATTAAAGCAGGGTCTGTAGTTTGTAATCCCCCATAAGTTGTTCTAGCAAAACTAATTTGCTTTCGATCGTAATTGAATCGAATTCCAGGCATTAAACTCAATTTATTTGTAACTGCGATATCCAATTGACCAAATAATGCTGCACTTTGGGTATTCATATTTTGTCGAGTTTTAATTCCATACCCATCTAAAAGTCCTGGAGTTTTCCACAAGGGACTTGTTGTACTTTGGGAAAATCTCCATTGAGCTGTACCAGATTCTTCCGTTTGGTCAGGATCTGATTTTAAATCCTGTGCGAAATAAAATGCCCCAAAAACAGCAGATACTTTTGAATGCAAAGCACCAGACCAACGAATTTCTTGCGAATATTGATTGTGTTTGGAAGGGGCTTGAGATAACTTCAATGCTTGAAGCCCAGTAAAATCGCGGTCTGATGATGGATCCCAATTCCAAAAACGCCATGCAGTTGTTGAGGTTAATGTTCCCGCCCCAAGGGAAATATCAGCAGTTACAGAAGTACCTCCTAATTCTTGATTTGAGCGCCAAGGTGTATCGGTATCAATCAAACGATCAAACGGATTTTTAGATGGGACTGTATAATTTAAATCTTTAATAATGGCGTCAAATTGTCGATAGGCAGCTCGTAAAGTGGGAACGACACCAGCAAAAACTTGAGCATATCCATTCGGACGTTGACGCGTATAATCTCCAATAAAAGTAATTTTTACTTTGTCTGAAGGCACATACAACAATTGACCTCTAAAGCCTAAATTATTAAGATCGTTGACGTATTGCTGTGAATTTATATGGTACAAAAGTCCATCTCTTTGGGTACCTGAAAATGACAATCGAGCTGCAAGCTTGGAGCTTAATGGACCCGTAATTGAAGCTTTTGCTTGTACAAAACCATAGTTCCCATAACCTAATTCAAACGTTGAACCTGGCGTAAAACTTGCCTTTTTGGTAGTTATATTAAAATTACCTGCCGTTGTATTTTTACCATAAAGAGTACCCTGAGGACCGCGTAAAACTTCCACCTGTTCAACATCTATAAAATCCATGGTTGTTGCAGCTGGACGAGCATAATACACTCCATCTACATAAAAGCCCACACCCGGATCGATGCCATCGTTGGTTAATCCAAAGGTTGTTCCCAATCCACGAATACTTAAAGACGTATTTCTTGGGTTTGAAGAATACAACTGAACAGAAGGAATAAATTCTTTTAAACGGTTTACATTGAATGCTCCCGTTTCTGAAACCTTTGCTCCTCCAATCGCTGTAATGGGAATAGGTACATCCTGAGCAACTTCCTTTCTTCTACGAGAAGTTACCACCACTTCATTTAACTGCTCCGATGATTCCTTCAAATAAATCTTTACAGGATTTCCCTCAGCCAAAAATTCTTTTCTTTGATAACCCACAAAACTTACAATCAAAGTATAAGGCAATTTTTGGCCAGTTTGAAAATAAAAATTACCATCGATGTCCGACTGCACCCCGTGGGTGGTTCCCTTAATTAGAATTGATGCACCCGGAATTGGCTGATTTGATTTTTCATCAAGAACGATTCCCGCCAAGGTTGAATTAATCACGGTCTTCCCCGTTTGTCCATAGGAAAAATTGAACAAAAACAAGAATGCCAAAATGTAAAATAAAATTTTTTGATTCATAACTGTGAAATTTAGGCTTTTTTGATTGATTTTTTCATTTACTATATAAACCCTATATGATTAGTAGATTATTGTGCAAAAGTAAGACAAGATTTTTAAAAAACAAATTTTTACAAGAATTATGAAATTTGAATTGGGAATTGTAAATTGAAACCCAATGCGTGGACTACTACATATATTTTTAATATTATTCCCATTTCTGGTGACTTCTCAAAAAAGTCAGCTGATACAGCATGTCACAATTGTGGATGGAACTGGGCGAAAGGAATTTAAGGGGTCAGTTCGAATAGCAGGTAATCAAATTGTTGGTATAGGAAAACTAAAGCCATACAAAAACGAAAAGGTCATTCAAGGAATTGGATTAACCCTAGCTCCTGGCTTCATTGATTCCCATTCACATCATTTAAATGATGTATTGGAGCATCCGGATGCCATTTCGACAGCTAACCAGGGTGTAACTACTGTGGTAGTGGGCCAAGACGGAGAAAGTGTACCACTAATTACTTTGATATCGCAGATGAATAAAACTCCTGTGGCTGTAAATATTGCCTCCTATACAGGACAAAGTAGTTTAAGAGAGCAGGTCATGGGATCAAATAATTTATTGAGAGCAGCTACACAGGCTGAAATTGACCGAATGAAAGTGCTACTCAAAAAAGATATGGAGAATGGTTCCTTGGGACTTTCCACAGGATTGGAATACGAATCGGCATTTTATTCGACTCGGGATGAAGTTTTGCAATTGGCAAAAGTTGCAAAGGAATCAAATGGCAGATACATTAGTCATATTCGTAGTGAAGACATTACCATGTCGGATGCTTTG
Source organism: Sandaracinomonas limnophila (assembly GCF_004005965.1). Taxonomy (GTDB): domain Bacteria; phylum Bacteroidota; class Bacteroidia; order Cytophagales; family Spirosomataceae; genus Sandaracinomonas; species Sandaracinomonas limnophila. Next base: position 213,401 of record NZ_SACY01000005.1, read on the forward strand.
GATGAAATCATAGACATTGGCAGGAAGGTTAAATTACCCGTTCAAATTTCCCATATTAAACTGGCCAAAAAAGGAGATTGGGGGAAGGCGCAACAAATTATTGAATTATTGGAAAAGGCAAGAAAAGAAGGAATAGACATCACAGCCGATGTTTATCCCTACAACTTTTGGAACTCCACCCCACGTGTACTATTTCCCAAAAGAGATTATACCAATTTAGAAAGTTCCAAATTTGCTACTCAAGAATTATTTGAACCCTCTGAATCGTATTTGGTAAAATTTGCTGCCAACAAAAACTATGAAGGAAAAACCTTGAGTGAAATTGCCAAAAGTAGAAACGAAACAGAACCTGTGGCATTGATGAAGCTCATAGAACTTTCTGCAGATTTCAGAAAAAATAATCCAACTTACTCAGGCACAGTAGAGGCCATCATGGGAAAATCCATGCAAGATGAAGATGTGTGTAAATTCATTCAATGGAAGCATGCGAATATTTGTTCAGATGGTAATGCAGGTGCACACCCTCGAGGATATGGCAGTTTTACAAAAATTTTAGGGAAATATGTTCGGGAGGAAAAAGCCCTTACATTAGAGGAGGCGATATATAAAATGACTGGATTAACTGCACAACATTTAGGCATCAAAGATCGTGGAACAATTGCATCTGGAATGAAGGCAGATTTAGTTTTATTCAATCCAAAAACAGTAAAAGACAATGCTTCTATACGTGACAGCCATGCTCTTTCTGATGGTATAGAAATGGTTTGGGTGAATGGTGAATTAATTTTTAAAGGCAAAAAATCCACCGGAAGAAGAAGTGGAACATTAATCAAACGAATAAATGAATAATGCAATTATTTTAACCAATGGGATTTTACATCATTCAGACGCTAAAACAGCCCATGGTTTAATAAGAGGGACCGAGCGATTCAATATTGTGGCTGTGGTAGATGATGAAAAAACAGCTGGAAAAGATGCTGGAGAGGTTTTGGATGGTAAAATCAGAAATATTCCCATTTTCGCAAGTATAGATTCTGCTTTAAAAACAATCCCAAATATCAATTATTTAATCATAGGCGTTGCTACCGTGGGTGGAATTTTGCCTGATCCAATGATTGAAATCATACAAAAAGCAATTCGTTCTGGCTTGTCAATTGTAAATGGTTTACATGATTATTTAAGCGACCGTATAGAAATAGCCAATTTAGCAAAGAAATTCGGGGTTAATTTAATTGATGTTCGCAAACCAAAAGCTAGAAAAGATTTACATTTTTGGACAGGAGATATTTTAAATCTACAAACGCCCATCATTGCTGTAATGGGCATGGATTGTGCGATGGGCAAACGAACAACAGCGCGAATGATTCGTCAGGCTTGTCAGGCCCAAAACCTAAAAGCTGAAATGATTTACACGGGCCAAACTGGTTGGTTGCAAGGAGGCAAATATGGATTTATTTTTGATTCTACGTTGAACGATTTTGTTTGTGGGGAATTGGAACACGCCATTTTAAGCTGTGCGAAAGAGCAAAATCCGGATTATATTTTATTGGAAGGGCAAGCGTCTTTGCGTAATCCGAGTGGCCCTTGTGGTTTAGAATTCTTGATTTCGGGAAGAGCAAAATCGGTAGTTTTAATCTTTGCCCCCAAAAGAAAGTATTTCGATAATGAGGAACATTGGGGAGAAATTCCGACTGTGGAATCGGAGATAGAAATCATTGAAAAATTAGGATCTAAGGTTATTGCACTTGCCATCAATACCGAAGAATGCACAACAGAAGAAGCATTTGCATTTCAAGAGGAATATGAAATAAAATTAGGTTTACCTGTTCTTCTACCCATTCAGGAAGGAGTTGACAAAATCATTCCCATTTTAAAAAGATTGAAATGAAAATAAAATCCATTCAATCCTACTTGCGAAAAATGGCTTTAACCAAGCCCTACTCCATTGCTGGATACACTTTCAGTGATGTTTCATTAGGATTTGTGGAAGTTGAATTAGAGAATGGAGTGATTGGATATGGAACTGCTAGCCCGGCCGAAGAGGTGGTTGGTGAAACTGCTGAAATGAGTGTTCAGCATTTACAAACTGAGTTTGTTCAAAATTTGATTGGCAGAAATATTGAAGATTTTCAACAATTAATTACTGAAACTAGAGTCCATTTTCAACATTTACCTGGTACTCAGGCAGCCATAGACATTGCCCTTCATGATGCCTATGGCAAGTGGAAAAACCAATCGGTTGTGGCGATTTATGGTAGAAAAATAGATGCACTTCCAACTTCGGTAACCATTGGACTTATGCCAATTCATGAAGCGTTAAAAGAAGCCGAAGAATTTAAAAAATTAGGATTTCGCATACTAAAAGTGAAAACCGGTGAAAATGTAGCAGAGGATATTGAAAAAGTCATCAAACTTCACGAACAATTTGGAAATAATTTAACATTGCGAGTAGACCCAAATCAAGGGTATTCACCTCAAGATTTAAATCAATTTATTGCAAAAGCGGGGCATTTGGTAGAGCTTATTGAACAACCTTTGGCTATTGGTTTTGAAAATGAATTGGAGACCATTAACCATCCAGCAATAATGGGAGATGAATCCATTACCGATGCTGAGGCTGCCCAAAAATTTTCAATAAATCCGAAACCATTTCAAATTTATAATATCAAATTAATGAAATCTGGAGGCATTCAGGGGGCATTAGAAATTGCACATATTGCCAAAAAATCCAACATTGATTTATTCTGGGGTTGCAACGATGAAAGTATTTTAAGCATCACTGCTGCCCTTCAAGCAGCTTATTCCATGCCAAATACAAAATACTTAGACTTGGATGGAAGTTTTGATTTAGCGGAAGATTTAGTTTCTGGTGGATTTGAAATCAATGATGGTTTGATGAAAATCAATGAAAATCCGGGCTTTGGAGTAAATAAGATTTTATGAGTCAATTACAACCCAAAATAAATTTACATTCGGCAATCTTTTTGGTTGTGAGTGTAATTATTGGCTCTGGTGTTTTCAAAAAAATTGCTCCCATGGCGGAGGCTTTAGGTTCTCCAATTTGGGTTATTGCCTGTTGGGTATTTGCCGGACTAGTTAGTTTAGCGGGAGCCTTATCTACAGCGGAACTAGTAAGTTTATTTCCGAATTCAGGCGGGGAATATCATTATTTTCAAAAAATTTATGGCAAGTTTTTTGCCTTTTTATACGGATGGTCGAGTTTCGCTGTGATTAAAACAGCGGCAATTTCCGCATTAGCCTATGTATTCGCACAATCGATTAACACGATCGTTAAACTACCTGATTGGGGTGGTGATTTGAGCATTAAAATTTTTGCATCTTTTACAATTTTTGGATTAACCTTTATAAATTACCGAGGCGTTAATTCAGCAGAAAAACTAAGCAGATTTCTCACCTATGCTCTGCTGCTTGGAATAGGACTTTTCATAGTTTTCGGAATCAGTTCTCCTGCAGGAAAATTAGCCCATTTTGAAACAAAAAACACTTTAGATGGTTGGACATTTTTAAAGGCATTTACCATGGCGAGTTTAGGTGCCTTTTGGGGATATGAAGGTTGGAACAATATCGGTTTTATTGGAGAAGAAGTTGAAAATCCTAAAAAAAATCTCCCAAAATCCCTGGCATTGGGCACTATTATCGTGATATCATCTTATGTTTTGCTCAATTTGGTCTTTGTGTACATATTACCCATAGATTTCTTTATTAAATTAAACAAAGTCCCGAATTCAATTGCTGCAGTGGAAGTAGCTAGGGTTTTAGGAGGTGATATAGGAATGTTATTAGTTGCTCTATTAATTTTAACCACAACATTGAATGCTACAAATAGCACTATTTTAATGTCGGCAAGAATCATCTATGCGATGTCGCGCGATAAAATGTTTTTCAAATTTGCTGATTCAGTTCATCCCAATTACCATACTCCCGGCAAAGCCTTGTGGTTACAATGTATATGGGGAATTGCATTGATTTTCACAGGTAGTTTTGACCAATTGACAGACATGTTGGTATTTGCTTCCTTCTTATTTTATGGAAGTTCTGCCTTGGGGGTACTAATTATGAGAAAAAAAGCACCAGAATTAGAACGAAATTACAAGGTTTGGGGCTATCCTTTCGTTCCTTTATTATTTGTATTTTTTTGCACAGTCCTTTTTGTAATGACAATTTTCAATCAACCAAGAGAGGCATTGATTGGACTTGGATTGATTTTAACGGGAGTTCCTGTATTTATAATAGTACAAAAAAAATAGGCTTACATTTCAGAAAACCTACTTTTAAATATATTTAGAAAACAAAGGTAGTTAATTGTTAATGGTTAATGGTTAATGGTTAATTATAAATGGTGAATTTCATTGAAAAATTCGTTCATAGGAATATTTAAATAAACCGAAATTTTATAAATCTGGTAAACACTAGTATTTATCTTACCTAGTTCAATTCGACTCAATTGGGAATAGTCTAAATTCGCCTCATTCGCTAATCCTTCCAAAGTGTATCCTTTTTCAATTCGCAGGTTTCTTAACTTTTTACCCAACCTTTTGCAAACTTTTTCCTTTGATAGACTCATATTGCAAAATTGAATCAATTAAAAAATTAGTACAATAGCAGATTTGCTATACTAAAAATTTAAAATGACAAGAATATGGGAATTGGGGAATATGGGAATTGGGGAATATAAGAATATAGGAATATAAGAATATAAGAATATAAGAATATAGGAATATAAGAATATAGGAATATAGGAATATAAGAATAGGGTAATTTATGAATCAAATTTCACTATTGCTTTAATAACATTATTTTCAGGATTCAAAAACGATTCAAATTGGTCTTTTATTTGATCGAAATGTATACGGTGTGTAATGTAGGTTGCTGGATTAACTAATCCCTTCCACATACAATCCATCACCCACTCAAAATCAGAACGAGTGGCATTTCTACTACTCATTAATGTGGCTTCACGTTTATGAAATTCTGGATGTGAAAAGGAAAAAGCTTCTTTTTGAAGTCCCACCAACACATATCTGCCCGAATGGGCCAGGAATTGCAAACCACCATTGATAGCGTTTAAATTACCAGTTGCATCAATAACTACCGTTGGCATTTGTTGATTCGTTATAGATTTCAATCTTCCCAAAGCATCTTCTTTAGTAGGATTTATGACATGTTCAACTTGTAAATTAGTTCGACAAAAGTTCAATCGATTTTCATTCACATCCATCACAATCACCTGTCCACCTGCAATCTTTGCAAATTCAATAACGCCTAAACCGATGGGCCCTGCTCCTATTACTAATACAAATTCACCTTTGTGAATACCTGCCCTTTTTACCCCATGAGCGCCAATAGAAAGTGGTTCAACCAAAGCCAATTCGTCTACATTAAGTCCGTTTCCTTTCACAATATATTGATTCGGGACGGAAACAAATTCACGCATACCACCATCGGTATGCACACCTAACACTTGTAGAGAGGAACAACAATTAGTTTTACCTTGACTACAAGCAATGCAATGACCACAATGTAGGTACGGAATAACAGTAACAAACTCTCCAATTGATAAATCAGTCGCGTCCGTTTGAACAATTTCAGCGCCTAATTCATGTCCTAAAATACGTGGATAGGAAAAAAAAGGTTGCGTACCTTCAAAGGCATGCAAATCGGTTCCACATATTCCCACGCGCTTGATTCGAAGGATAGAGTGGCCCACTTTTTCTTGCGGGTAATCCGTTGTGGTATAATCAAATTGCCCCGGTTGGGTACAAACCAAAGTTTTCATTTTAGTACATGAAATAATTTAAACATAAAACGCCAAGTAGTCCGGAAATGGAAATAATAGTTTCCATAATCGAATATGAACGAATAATTTCTTTGATGGAAAGTTGAAAATATTCTTTAAACAGCCAAAAACCGGTATCATTTACATGTGCAAACATCATTGAACCCGAACCTATGCTTAAAACCATTAGATTGGGATCCACTCCGGTGGCTTGTACGACTGGAACAAAAAATCCTGCAGTGGTAATACCTGCTACAGTGGAAGAACCTACTGAAACCCGGATAAACGCTGCCATGAGCCAACCCAGAATAAAAGGATGTAAGGAAGAATGCGACATCATCTGGGCAATCTCAGCACTTACACCACCTTCAACGAGTATCTGTTTTAAGGAACCCGCCCCTCCAAAAATCAAAAATAACATGGCAACTTCTTTGATGGAATCTGTTAGTTGGGAGGTGATTTCTGAAATACCAACCTGTCGACGAATTCCTAAAAAATAAATTGCAAAAACAACCGAAATCAGCATACTGATGATGGGGTCGCCATTGATTGCAATTAAAATCACAGGCAAAAGCACTGACAAAAAACTAATCGTTTTGGAAGGCATTTCTTCGGGTGCTAATTCCTTGGCAACAAATGCCGAATTGGGGACACGTAAAATATTTTTGACCGTTTTACCGAACAACATGCCACCCAATAAAATAGCTGGAATTGAAATGATAATCCCCAAAAACAAGGTTTTACCCATATTCGCATGCAATTGTTGGACAAGCAACAAAGGGGCAGGATGTGGAGGTAAAAATCCTTGCGTAACCGATAAAGAAGTAATTAAAGGGAAGCCAATATAGATAGCTGGAATTTTATACCGAGTAGCAACAGTGATTGCAATAGGCGCTAATAGCATAAATCCCACGGAATAAAACAAGGGTAAACCAACCAAAAATCCAATAAATAAAAAAGCCCATCGAAGGTATTTTTGTCCAAATAATTTGATTAAAGTCTGCGAAATCTGATCTACTGCCCCACTTTGTGCAACCAATTTCCCCAACATGGCACCCAAAGCAATAATATACACAATTGAACTTAGTGTATCCCCCATTCCCTTTTGGATGCTCCCTACGATTTTTACAACTGGAATTCCAAGTGAAAATCCAGCAAATAGAGACACAACCAAAAAAGCTATAAATACATGAATCCTGAAATAGGAAATCAGCAGAACTAGAAAAATAATTGCCAGCAAGGTGATAAGAAGTGGCATGGGGTAAGGGATGAGGTATAAGGGTTGAGGGATAAGGTTTGAGACAATAAATTCAAATATAAAGTTTTTATCCAATAAAAAATTGAAAAAATTTAGATATAAACCTTATACCTCAACCCTTATACCTTATACCTTTTACCTCACTTATACCTTATACCTTTTACCTTATATACCTCAACCCTAAATTCACCCCAATCAATCCTAAAAACATCATCCCAGCCATACCAAGTAGAAGCTCATTGGAATGGGCAGGACTCCAAAATCCGAAGAAACTAAGTCCTTGAAACATTAAAACAAGCTCATTCCCCAAAATTCCTAGAAGAAATAGTATTAAACCAAACCAGGTAATTTTGGAGATTTTAATACCTACCTGTTGAATAAAATATCCGATTAAAAACAAAGTAACAAAACCTAATAAAACGAGATGTAAATAGGCAATCACGATAGGCCGAAAACCAAAAGCGTATTGACTTACACTGGGAATAACGGACACCAATTGTAAGAAAAACTTTAGGGTCCCTGACAGGAAGGCTAGCCAAAATAATAGTCGAGTAGGCTGTTTTAAAAATGCTTGCACTACTTTATTTTTTACAAATAAAAATAAAATAGAAATCCATCCAAAAAATTGCATGAATGCAGCCGAAACAGCCAATAAATAAATATACCAAGGTAAATTGGCCCAAATAATAGACAACAAATAAGCAAAGGGCAAACTGATGGTCAACATCCAAAAAATACTATCTAAATGCTTCATTTGCACATTCCAATGGTTCATTAAGTGAAAAAATAAACCCAAAAGTGAAAAAATAAAAAAGCCGTTGTATTGAAAATGGAGAAAAAAATAAACAGATGCCAAATACCATTCTTGATGTGTAATTTGATTCACCATCAAATACACCAAACTTCCTGTCCCAATACTTGAAACCACATTAAACACAAGGGCAGATTTAAAAAATTGAATGCCAGGTTGTTGAATGGACTGATTGCAAATTCTCCAAAATAATATTCCAAAATAAAAAGAAATCAAAGTGGTGGTACTTGAAAAAATGATGGAATACAAGCCATAACCTTGAAACAAAAAAGCAAATAGCTGTGCACAAGAAAAGACGCTATTATAAATCAATATTCTTTGAAAAATCCTATTTTGTTTTTCAGAAAAATTAGCTTGAAAAGACAGTACAATGCAAGTCATTATCATTTGCGAAACCCAACCTGAAAAGGCAAAATGTGAATGGCTATGCAATAAGAATTTTTGTTGGATGAAGGGCAGAGAAAAGGCAATTTTATAGCGAAGAATAATCCCTAAAAAAGCTAATATCATTAAATTAATCAAGGCGAGCCTTGATACCCAAAAAGACAATACCGACTTATTCATAACCTTCTAAATTATCTAAATAAATCTTACGATCTTCTATCCTTACGATATTTTTATCGTTTAAATTTCTGATTACACGGATAACAGTCTCCACTCGCAAACCTGTTAAATCGGCTATCTGCTGCCTAGTCAAAAGCACTAAATCATCCTTCTCATCAATGTACATTCGATGGTTTTTAAAATAGGCAAAAACGGTTAAAATTAATTTCTCCGGATCATCAAATGCAATTTCTTTATTCATGAAAAATTTAAAACGAACCATACCAGCAAGTCGCTTTAAAAACTTAGCTTGAAGCTCAGGATGCTCAAACATCATTTCTTGAAATTGTTCAATTGGAAGACGTAAAACTTCTGATCTTCCTATCGCAAAGGCAGAGGCCGCGTAGGTTCCTCCATCAAATAGTGGCAATTCTCCAATGCATTGGGTAGGTTCTATAATACGCTGGATAAATTCTTTTCCATCTTCTCCAATATTAACCCACTTAAATTGTCCAGAATGAACTTGAAAATAATATTGACAAGCTGCACCTTCCCAGAATAAGGCTTCGCCCTTTTCCACTGTGTGAATTTGCGCACCATACGAAATAAGCAATTGTAGGTCGATCATGTTTTAAATTTCAAAACGAAGTTAGAGGACTTTTAAAAAAGTCGATTATGACTTGAATCATATTTCGAAATGATTGTAGTCAGATTTGGAAACATTATGATTGAACGCATAAACTCGCCTAAGATTGCCCCTCTAATATTGTTGAAAAATTATATCGTTATGAAAAAGTTAAATCTCCTGTTTTTTAGCCTATCCCTTTTTGCTTGCGGGAGTGGCAATTCTGAATCAAGCGAAAACAAAAATTCCCCAAATGCCTCCATTGAAGAATCCATTGCATCTAGTAATCCTTCCTATGACCCTAATCGCGGTGTGGGAAAATTCACAGATGTTGAGGTAAGCCCAACCTTAGATGCAGCTTTAGCTTCAAAGGGCCAAGGAGCATTTGATGTTAAGTGTAGCAGTTGCCACAAAACCACCGATGAAAAATTGGTAGGACCTGGTTGGAAAGGAGTTACTCAACGACACAAACCAGCTTGGATTTTAAACTTCATGACCAATACCGATGAGATGATCAACAAAGACCCTGCTGTACAAGCACAATTAGAATTATGTTTAGTACGAATGCCTAATCAAAACCTAACAGATGATGAGGCAAAATCATTATTAGAATTTATGCGTCAAAACGACGGCGTTAAATAATCTTCTTTAAACAATAAATAATATGAAAATGAATATTACCAAAGTATTGCTTCTATTGGCAGCTGTAAGCGGGGGAGTTCTGTCTTGCAAACCAAAGAATGCTGGTGATGCTTCGGCATCTGGAAATGCTCAAAAAGCCTATGTGGCACCTGGTAAATACGATGAATTTTACAACTTCGTATCGGGTGGTTTTTCAGGACAAATGAGCGTTTATGGTCTGCCTTCAGGTAGATTATTTCGAGTGATCCCTGTCTTTTCTGTAGATCCAGAAAAAGGTTATGGCTACAGTGAAGAAACAAAACCTATGTTAAATACCTCGCATGGATTTGTTCCTTGGGACGACCTTCACCACACCGAACTTTCTCAAACCAATGGAGAAGTAGATGGTAAATGGGTATTTGGAAATGCAAATAATACACCTCGCGTGGCAAGAATCGATTTAAAGAGCTTTAAAACCTCTGAAATCATTGAATTACCTAATAGCGCGGGAAATCACTCCTCTCCTTTTATCACAGAAAATACAGAATATGTAGTAGCTGGCACACGTTTTTCTGTTCCAGCAGATGATGCAAATGGCGATGTACCGATCAGCACATATAAGCAAAACTTCAAGGGGTATGTGAGTTTTATTTCGGTGAAAAAAGAAACTGGCGACATGGATTTAGCTTTCCAAATTGAGCTTCCAGGTATCAATTTCGACCTTAGTCATGCGGGCAAAGGCAAATCACATGGTTGGTTCTTCTTCTCTTGCTACAACACAGAACAAGCCAACTCTTTATTGGAAGTAAATGCTTCTCAAAAAGACAAGGACTTTATCATGGCGGTGAATTGGAAAAAGGCTGAAGAATATATCAAAGCAGGTAAAGGAAGAAAGGTAAAAGCAAATTACGCGCACAACAAGTACAATGAAAAAACCCATACCGCTACTTCTGAGATGAAAAGCGAAGTATTAGTATTAGATGCAAAATCCTTAAAAGACATCTGTTATTTCATACCTTGTCCGAAATCGCCACATGGTTGCGATGTTGACCCAACTGGCGAGTACATCGTTGGTTCTGGTAAATTGGCAGCGTTAATACCTGTATTTAGCTTCGATAAAATTCAGTCTGCTATTCAATCCAAAGCCTTTGATGGCGAATACGATGGAATCCCAGTTATTAAATACGATGCTGCATTATATGGCGAAGTAAAGAAACCAGGCTTAGGGCCATTACATACAGAGTTTGATGGCAAAGGAAATGCTTACACTACTTTCTTCGTTTCTTCTGAGGTTGTAAAATGGAACATCAAAGACTTGAAGGTATTGGATAGAGCACCAACTTTCTATTCAGTGGGCCACTTATGTATCCCTGGTGGCGACAGCAAAAAACCAAATGCGAAATACTTGATTGCCTACAACAAAATCACCAAAGACCGTTACATTCCAACTGGTCCTGAATTGACTCAAAGTGCTCAATTGTACGATATCAGTGGGGATAAAATGGAGATGATTCTCGACTTCCCTACTATCGGTGAACCGCACTATGCCCAAGCTGTTTCGGCAGATTTATTAAAAGAAAAATCATTGAAATTCTATAAAATCGATGAAAACAGTAATAAATACGTGACAAAAGGCGAAAAAGAATCCAAGGTAGTTCGACAAGGAAACGAGGTTCACGTGTACATGACTTCCATCCGCTCCCACTTCTCGCCCGACAACATTGAGGGCATCAAAATGGGTGATGTGGTATACTTCCACGTAACCAACTTAGAGCAAGACTGGGATGTACCGCATGGATTTGCTGTAAAAGGTGCTGTCAATGCCGAATTACTGATCATGCCTGGTGAAACACAAACCTTGAAATGGGTACCAGATCGCGTAGGGATTTTCCCAATTTATTGTACCGACTTCTGTAGTGCACTTCACCAAGAAATGCAGGGCTACGTGAGGGTTTCTCCAAAAGGAAGTTCCGTACCTATTAGCTTTAGTTTGGGCAAAACCAATGCAGTAGCGAATAAATAAAAACCAACTGGGCACCTTTTGAGTGCCCAGTTATCAAAAACATGACAATTATGAAAAAGTTATCCTTAATCATTGCTTGTGCGGGAATGTTTGTGATGGGTGCCTGTTCAAGCGATAGTTCGAATCAATCTACTGAATCGTCGACAGAGGCGGTTGCGGGTGGACAAGAAAATGTAAAAGACGACGACTCCCAACAGGATGTCGTAAAAGTTGCCGTTGGCTCCAAAGATCACACAACCTTAGTAGCCGCATTAAAACAAGCAGACTTGGTTACCTCTTTATCCAATGCGGGTCCATTTACTGTATTTGCACCAACAAATGCAGCATTTGATAAAGTTGACAAAGCCACCTTAGATGGTTTAATGACAGACGAACAAAAAGAAGCCTTACAAGATATTTTACAATACCATGTAACCGTTTCGGCAATACCCTCAGAACAATTACAAGACGGACAGTCGCTCGGCATGGTGAATGGTCAAAACGTTACCATATCTGTAAAAAACGGCAAAATCATGTTAAATAATGCTGCCACTATTGTTGCCTCAGTAAGGGCATCTAATGGTTGGGTACATGTAATTGATGGAGTTTTATTGCCGCCTAAAAAATAAAAATTATGAAAAGTGCAACATTGAATACCAGCAGTAGGATTATCCTATTTATCTCTGCCTTCTTCCTTTTGGCGGTAAATTTTTTACCCATTTGGCGAATAGAATTGGACGCACCTCAATATCCAGAAGGATTAGCGCTTCAAATTTTTGCAGACGATATCAAAGGAAACGTTGACATCATCAACGGCCTGAATCACTACATTGGAATGAAAACCCTTCATAAAGAAGATTTCATCGAATTTTCTGTGTTGCCTTATTGTATATATGGTTTTTCAATTTTGTTTTTTTTAAGTGGGGTTTTGAACAAAAAAATTGGTCAATGGATCAGTTTTATCAGTTTTCTATTGTTTGGGGTGTTGGCCATGGTTGATTTCTGGAAATGGGAATACGATTATGGCCACAACCTAAATCCAGATGCTGCCATTCAAGTACCGGGCATGGCCTATCAACCTCCACTCATTGGATTTAAACAATTACTTAACTTCGGAGCCTATTCAATTCCAGACATAGGTGGCTGGCTATTCATTTTAGTAGGAATATTACTCTTATGGAGTGTAGCTAGCTCCTTTTTCGTAAAAAAAAGAACAAGTGTATTTTCTGTTTTTATAGGAATTTGTATGATGAGCATACTATCTGCCTGTCGGGCAGAAGTTAAAGAAATTCATTTAGGCAGAGAAAATTGCCAATACTGCAAAATGCAAATTAGCAATTCAAAATTTGCAACAGCCATTCTTACAGAACAGGGCAAAACGATTACATTCGACGACTTAAAATGCCTCGTTTTGTACACCAAGGAAAACAACGACCTCCACATAAAAGAAGTGTACAGTATTCCGTTTAAAGGAGAACAAAAACTTCAGCCGATCAAGCAATTATTGATTCTGGAAAGTCCAAAAATTAAAGGGCCCATGGGAGGACATTGGGTAACATTTAGCAACGATGCCGATTTAACCGAAGGTTTTAAAAAATTAGAAGGCAGACAAGTAAGCTGGGAAGAGCTACGTTTATGATCAAAAAATCTTATCCTTTATTACTCATTCTCCTTTTTATAGGGACAAGTGTATTCGGTAAACGGATGTATGTTGGTCCTAAAGAAAACTACAAAAGCATTACCTCAGCCCTTGAAGCGGCAAAAAATGCGGATAGTATTTTTGTCTTAAAAGGAATTTACCAGGAAAAAAACATCATAATGGATAAGTCTGTTGCCTTAATTGGCATCAATTATCCCATTTTAGATGGACAAGGATTATACGAAATCCTTTCCATCAAAGCGCCCAATGTAACTGTTTCCGGTTTCGAAATTATTCGCTGTGGAATATCAAGTATTCGCGACATGGCTGCCATCAAAGTATATGACACACACCATGTAAAAATCATCAACAACCACATTAAAAAAGCATTTTTTGGAATCTATCTTCAATATTCAAAAAATTGCCAAATCCAAAACAACGTAATTACGGCAAAAGGCATTACTGAACAAGAAAGTGGAAATGGGATACATTGTTGGAACAGTAGTTATTTGCAAATCATCAACAATAAAATAAGTGGACACCGCGACGGTATTTATTTTGAATTTGTGACACATTCAAAAATTGTTAAAAACCATTCTTTTAAAAACATGCGATATGGGTTGCACTTTATGTTTTCCAACAACGATACCTACGAAGGCAATCGATTTACTGAAAATGGTGCCGGAGTTGCCGTTATGTTTTCAAACCATGTAAACATGTTTCATAATTATTTTGAAAAAAGTTGGGGAGATGCAGCTTATGGCATTTTGTTAAAAGAAATTGCGGAAGGCAAAATCATGTACAATCATTTTTCATCGAACACGATGGGGGTCTATATGGAAGGTGCTACCAACATCCAAATGAAACACAATTTATTTGAAAAAAATGGCTGGGCGCTTAAAGTTCAGGCAAGTTGTCAAAACATCACCATAGAAGAAAACAATTTTCTGGCAAACACATTTGATGTAAGCACCAATGGAACTTTGTTTTTAAGCAATTTTCAGCATAATTATTGGGACAAATACGATGGATATGATTTAGATAAAAATCATTTGGGCGATATCCCTTATCGACCAATCAGTTTGTTTTCGGTGATTTTAGAAAAAAACCCAACCACATTGATCATGTTTAGGAGTTTTATTGCTGTATTGCTCGACAAAACAGAAAAGAATTTACCAAGTTTAACTCCTGAACAACTCAAAGATGAACATCCACGGATGAAACCTATTAAATGGATTTAAAGATGATTACTCTCGAACATATTGATAAAAAATTTGGCAAATTTCAGGCCCTACAAGATATCCAATTAACTTGTAAACGTGGGCAATGCATTGCACTTATTGGTCCCAATGGAAGCGGTAAAACCACCTTGATTAAAACCATTCTTCAAATGGTAATGCCTGATAAGGGAAATATCATTTTTAAAGGAGAAAAAGTAAACAATCAATGGGAATACCGGTCGAAAATTGGATTTATGCCACAAATGACTCGCTACCCCGAAAATATGAAAATTGGGGAATTGATTGAGATGATGAAAGATATTCGAAACATGTCGACGAATCTAGACGAAGAATTGATTAATGCATTTAATCTTAGCTCCATGTTTGAGAAAAAAATGGGTACATTATCCGGAGGAACCAAACAAAAAGTGGGTGCTTGCTTGGCATTTTTATTCCAACCTGATTTATTGATTTTAGATGAACCCACAGCCGGCTTGGATCCATTATCTTCTGAAAAATTATTAAAAAAAGTAGCAAAAGAAAAAGCAAAAGGCAAAACAATCATTATCTCATCACATATTTTAAGTGATTTAGATGAATTAGTGGATGATGTAATCTATATGCAGGATGGCAAAATTTTATTCCATACTAAAATTGACGAGTTGATTTTTGAGACCTCAGAAACCAAATTGACAAAAATTATCTCACGAAAAATGGGTTCAGTGCATGTATAAAATTATCAAACATATCATGGCCGACATCCTTCGCAACAAGGTCATCTTGTCGTACACATTGTTATTGGCCATTGCTTCCTTTAGTATTTTCGCTTTAGAGGACACCTCTTCTAAGGGAATTCTCAGCATGCTCAATGTGTTATTAATGGTTGTCCCCCTATTCAGCCTCATTTTTTCAACCATTTATATTTACAACAGTTCAGAGTTTATTGAGTTACTGTTAAGTCAACCCATTCCCAGAAAAACCATTTGGAGAAGTTTATACTTTGGATTATCCATTGCCATGTCACTGGCTTTCTTCCTTGGTTCAGGTATTTGGATTTTGGTTTTTCAGGCAGATTATTTGGGATTTATGCTATTGCTGATTGGACTCTTATTAACCTTAGGATTTAGCTCCATCGCCTTTTTGACTGCACTTTTAGCAAAAGACAAGGCTAAAGGAATTGGAATTTCCATTTTCAGTTGGTTATTCTTTGCAATTATTTATGATGGCATAATTTTGTTTCTTTTGTTTCAATTTTCCGATTATCCGATCGAAAAACTGATGATTTTCATCAGCTTTTTGAACCCAATTGACTTGGCTAGAATACTCCTATTGATGCAATTGGACGTTTCTGCCCTGATGGGATACACCGGTGCCATCTTTAAAGATTTCTTTGGTACACAAATGGGAATCATTATTTCGTACCTTTGTCTAATAATGTGGATCCTAGTTCCTTTTAAAATTTCCGAAAATATCTTTGCCAAAAAAGATTTATAATGAAAAAATACATTGCCCTTTTACTGCTACTTGTGATGCAAACTTCTTTGCTGAACCAGTGGAGTATGGTGATGTTTTATCAGGTCAATCGTCAATTTATAGCGCAAAATTTTTGCGTCAATAAAGACAAACCTAAATTAAATTGTAATGGTCAATGTTATTTGGCCAAGCAATTGAAAAAACAAGAAGAAAAAGAAACAAAATCCAATTCCGAAAAATTAGAAAAACTCCCAGAAATCAATTTAGTTTTTGAAGAAACCGTTGAATTTCATTTTACTCCTTACCTAAAAGATCCTATTGTACACGCATTTGGATACAGTAATCTGTACACCCATTTATTTAACCCAACTGTATTACACCCGCCTTCATACAGCTAGTTTTTATTGATATTTTTTTCACTTAAAAATTAGTTATATGAAATCCTTCTTATCAGGGCTCTTATGTCTTGTGCTACTCAACGCGCATGCACAGAGTGCCTTCTTACAAGTGATCCATGCGGTTACCAAAGAACCAATCGTGGGTGCACAAATACGATTAAAAGATAAAATTGTTGGCATATCAGACGCCAATGGTCGATTCCAAACTTTAAATCTTCCCCTAAAAGAAGAACTACAAATTACTTCCATGGGTTTTCAAAGCAAATCCTTTGCTGGAAATTCAATGGGTAATCTTATTGAATTGGAAGAACAAAGTAAACAATTGGAACAAGTAGTGGTAACGGCTTCTAAACAAGTTACCACACGCGTAGAAACCCCTGTGGCTATCCACAAGATCAATGCGACCTTAATACAAGATACCAAACCTGTGTTGATGGCTGAATTGATTAACAAAGTACCTGGAGTGGTCATGTTGAATTACAACAATGAGCAACACGGTATGGGAATTCGTCAACCTTTTGGCACATCTGCTTATTTCTTGTATTTAGAAGATGGATTGCCACTGCGACCTTTGGGCGTTTTCAATCACAATGCCTTGATTGAAACAAATATCCAAGGATTAAATTCCATAGAAGTTATCAAAGGTCCTTCTTCTTCCTTGTACGGCCCTGAAGCAGTGGGTGGCGCGATTAATTTAATTACCAAAAGAGCAACCGGAATTCCTACCTTTCAAATTGGACAACAAATGGACCAATGGGGCTATCAACGTACGCAGTTTACTGCTGGTGCCATTTTGAGTCCCAAATGGTCAATCATGACAGGTGGCTATATCTCTCGACAACGCAACAGTTGGGCATCCAATTCTGATTTCGACAAAACGTCCATCAATGTTCGATTAGATTACAAAATTGGCAAAAACACCAATCTTTGGGGCTCATTTGCCTACAACGATTATTTTTCCCAAACAGGTGGCAACATCGATTCCACAGGATTTTATTCGAGAACGTATCAAAGTCCAGCCGACTTCACTTACCGAAGCTCATTTTCTTCTCGATTACGTTTGACTTTAGAACATCAATGGAATGAAAAACAATCGACAGATGTTACTGTTTTTTACCGCGACAATTCATTGGGACAAAATCCAGCTTATTCAATCTCCTGGACTAGTCCGAACACCACTGCCAGCGGTCAAGAAAACCTGAATAGCTTCAAAAGCTTAGGTATTATGGCGCAACACAAAGCGCAGTTTGATTTTCTGCAATCCAAATTATTGACAGGAATTGTGCTAGATCGCTCACCAAACGATTATTGGGCTTATAAAATCAACTTTAATGCCATTTTACGAGCAGACAAAAAATCTGTTGAAAAATATACAATCAAAGAGTATTTACCCAATACCTTTTTGAGTAATTATTCAGCAGTTATTCTTAACAAGGCCGTTTATGCCCAATGGGACATGAATCCATTGGAGAAACTACGTATTTCCCTAGGTGGTAGATTCGACCAAATGGCCTTCGATTACACCAACTTTATTGACAACAGCACGGGTACTAAAAGCTATGAAAAATTCTCCCCAAAAATAGGTTTGACCTACGAAATAGCTAGTAATTTGGGCATTTATGGCAACTTTTCAAAAGGCTTTTCACCACCGGCTTTATCGGCAGTATTCAGAGCGCGCCCTGCCTCTCAGGTCGCTACCTCGGGTGAAAAATTTTATTTGAGTATTGATCCAGCAACCTTCAACAATTACGAACTAGGCGGTTGGGCTAGTCTAATGAACCATAAATTATATGTGGATGTAACAGCTTATCGATTGGAAGGATTCAATGAATTATTGAACATCAAACAAGCAGACAATACTACCGACTATGTCAGTGCCGGACAAACCCTACATGAAGGTATAGAATATGCTATCCATTTCAAGCCATCTTCCCAATTCAACTTCAGGGTAAGTGGAACAAATGCGCGACATACCTTTGTAGATTTCATTTTAAGCAACAAATCAAGTGATGTACTCAAAAATGTAAATGGCAAAGAAATGCCACAAGCACCTCATTTTATTGGCAATTTTGAATTGACCTACAAACCTAATTGGTTAAAAGGAAGTCGGATAGCTGTGGAATGGCAACGCATTGGACCATGGTTTGTAAATCAAGTAAACACCAAACAATATGCTGACGAGGGATTCCTTGGTGCTAAAGGCGTTTCCGTATTAAATATCCGAATGGGTTATACCTACAAAGCCATTCAAGTTTTTGCTAATATTTTAAATGTTAGTAATGAATTATACGCCACTGCAGCAAGCAGAGGCAATAACTCTACCGATAAAACAACTTTTACCCCTGCAGCACCAAGAAGTGTAAATGCTGGAATTATGTTTGATTTATTTCAACTCAATCAATTATGGAAAAAATAATATACAGCCTTTTTTTCTTACTTATCTTACGAATAAGTTTGGCACAAACAGTTGTTTCCAATGCCTCTTATGAGGCATTGGATCCTTCTTTTACACAAAAAAACAAAAATGAAATCATCCTTTCTTGGATAGAAAAAAGAACAGATGGCGTACATTTTTTCAGAAAAACGTGGAAAATTGATCTACAAAAATGGCAAGAGTCAGAAGAATTACCCATTGATCGAAACGCCTCCACCCACGCGGAAGGCATGCCTAAATTGGCCTATAAAAAATCGGGGGAATGCCTTTTGCTCTATGAAATCAACAAACCCTCTACAAAAACGCGCTTTAGTGGCGATTTGATGTACGCCATGGAAAGTCAAGGCAAATGGTCGAAAGCAATCACCATTCACCAAGATACCACGGCTGGCTTATCCCATAGTTTTGGAAAAATCATTCCTCTGACTAACGGAGAAGTGGGTGCCTTTTGGTTAGATGTAAAATCAGGACCCAAAGGAAGGACTTTGGTGCATGCCGTTACAAGTCCTACCAAAGGCTTTGGTGAAATGCGCATATTAGACCAACAAACTTGCGAATGTTGCCGGATTGATGCCCTAGCAGATGAAAAAGGAGGATTAGCGATTGTTTACAGAGACCTCAATAATAAAGGTGAGCGTGACATGGGCTTCATTCAATCGACCAATTTTGGTAAAACATTTTCCAAACCAGTCCCCTTGTTTGAAGATCATTGGGAGGTCAATGCGTGTCCACACGCAGGACCCAGCCTGGCAAAATCAAGCAAAGAACTTGAAGCAGCTTGGTACACGGGTGCAGAAGGCAGCAAAGGAATAAAATGGATGAAAGTTGGAAACAAGCAAATGATTTTACATTTGAAAGGCGACAAATTCCGCATGCCTCAGTTGGCAAGCAACTCGGTAGGTTCCACAGCTTTAGTTTATGCTGAAATCAAACAAAAGGAGGATAATTATTTTAAGCAGATTCAATTGGTAACAAAAATCGGTAGCAAAATTACTACCATTTCGGTGAGTCAGGATTTAATTGATTGCTCTAACCCTGCCATTATTGGAAATGGGAAAGGATATTTAATTGCCTATCAGGCGGAGGGTAAAATACTTGTGTCTTCGAGAACCTCAGACACCGAATAGATACGAGAAACACCTCTTACCTTTTACCTCTTACCTTTTACCTCTTACCTTTTACCTAATATTTATTCCCCCAAGATTTTCTAATATAATGTACCACATCCGCCACTTCTTGATCGCTTAGGTCAACTGCTGACATTTCTGCATTGTATTTGTTACCCAACACAGTTATCTCGCCAGTCATACCTTTTTTGATAATGTCTACCAGCTTTTTAGTATCCTTCAATCGATTGGTTTTGGCAAGAGGAGGAAATGCCCCAGGCATTCCCTCCCCATTTTCACCATGACAAGATTGACAAAATATGGTATACACATTTTTGCCCCTTTCTAATGAAGGATTTTGTGCATTGGCTTTATTTGCAAAAACCAAAAACGCAAAACAAAAAATTACCAACAATTTATAACTCATAACTCATAACTCATAACTCATAATTCATAATTTATAATTCATTGATAAACGGCTGATTGTACAATCGTTTACCAGTTGCTTTGTACAAGGCATTAGCCAAGGCAGCGAATACGGGTGGAAATGGAGGTTCCCCAAGACCCGTTGGACTTACTTCGCTTTTCACAAAATGCACTTCAATTTTCTTGGGTGCTTCGCGGTGACGAATGATTCGGTAGTTATTCAAATTCTTTTGAACAGTTGCTCCTTTATCAAATTTCAAATTACCATACAAGGCATTACCTATTCCATCAACTACTGCTCCCTCTACCATGTTTTTCGCACCTTCTGGATTAACCACAAATCCACAATCCAAGGCAGAAACCACGTTTTCAACTACCGGCTGACCATCTTTTATACTTACATCCACCACATGAGCCGCATAAGAATTATGACAGAAATATGCTGCCACTCCCCTTTTCGAATTTTTGGAGTTTTTGGCAATCCAATTAGATTTTTCTTTGACTAGCTCCAATACGCCAATGTAACGATCCGCGTTGTATTCGTTTCGTTTACCAACTGGATTCGCTTTAGCACGTTTCAATAATTCAATACGATAATCCAATGGATCTTTTCCAATGGTTTCAGCTAATTCGTCTAGGAATGATTGTTCAGCACTTGCGTTGAAGTTAGAACCCGGCGCTCTGAAAGCGCCAATCGTAATATTGGATGGAATTTCCCAACCCTCAGCAATGTAATTATCAAATGCTCCAGCTGGGAAACGGTTTTCATGAATAGCTCCTTCTGGAATACCTCCTCCTTTCACCGCAATAGCTGTTACATTATTATTCTCATCAATCGCCGCACGATATGTAATCATATAAGAAGGGCGATAAATTCCATTAGTTAAATCATCCTCACGGGTATAAATCAATTTAACAGGAGCATTCATTTTCTTCGAAATATGTCCAGCCTCTACAATGTAATGTCCGTATGCTCTTCTACCAAAACCACCCCCCATACGAGCCAATTTCATTTCGATTTGTCCATCTTTCAAATCTAAATTGGCAATCAAATTTTGTTTCATGAATTCAGGAATCTGAATAGGTGCTACGAAAAAGGCTTTTTCAGCAGTGATATGCGCAAAACAAGAAATGGGTTCCATTGGGTTGTGGGCCAAGAAAGGAGCAGTATAAGTTCTTTCTAATACTTTTTTGGCTTTGGCAAAAGCCTCCTCCGGATTTCCATCTTTTCGTAACAAGCGTGCAGGCTTTTGCTGCATTTCTTGCATTTGTTTTAAATGCTGATCCGTACTTTCTAATCCACCCGGAATGGTTTCTTCTTTTTTTCTACCCCAAGCCGCAACCATTTCTTTTTTAGTTTGGATAGGCGACCACTCTGCCACTACTTTTTTACGTGCATTCATCACTTCCCAAGTCGAATTACCAACCACAGCAATTAATTTATTGAAAGCTCGTGTATCAAATCCAGCGCGCTCATATGAGTCTTTATATACTTCAAAGGAGAATACATCTTTGATACCAGGCATTTTCAAAGCTTCTGTTGCATTGAATGATTTTAACTCCAAACCAAATGCTGGCGGATGAATCACCATAGCAATTAACATGCCAGGATGTTTATAATCCATGGTAAATAAGGAATGTCCAGCCACAATATCTTTTCCTACCTTATTTTTTTGTGGTGTACCAATTAAGGTAAAATCTGCCATTTTTTTCAATGGCACATTCGATGGAGCTGTTAATTTAGCGGCTTCAGAAGCGAGTGCTCCATAAGAAGCAGATTTTCCAGAGGCATGTGAAATTGAGCCTTTTGATGCTTTTAATTCTGTTACAGGAACATTCCACTGGTTGGCAGCTGCTTGCAAAAGCATTTGTCGAGCCGTTGCCCCAGCTGTACGCAAAGGAATCCATGCTTGATTCATGGCATTACTACCACCTGTAAACTGATTTTTGAATCGAGGCGTATCATAATCTCCTTGTTCTACCACAACTGCATTAAAGTCAACTTCCAATTCTTCTGCGATTAGCATCGGAAGAGACGTCATGACGTTTGTACCAAATTCTGGATTTGGTGAAAACAAAGTAATTTTATTATCAGGTGTAATTTTGATAAATCCAGTTAAAAGTACTCCTTCCGGAGCAGCAGCAACTTCTGCGGCCATGGCCTCATTGGGCATTAAATTTGCCAACCAGCTAAAGCCAATCATTAATCCACCTCCAGAAAGGGAAGAGATTTTAAGGAAAGAACGTCTATCGTATGTGTTATTTGAATTTTCCATGTTTGAAATTAGTTTGAGGTTTCAGAGGCTTTTTTAATGGCTGCTTTAATTCTTGTATAAGTTCCGCAACGACAAATATTTCCACTCATAAAATTGTCGATATCCTCGTCAGTTGGTTTTGGTTTAGATTTCAACAAAGAAGCAGCAGCCATGATTTGTCCAGTCTGACAATATCCACATTGCGCTACGTCTAATTCCAACCATGCCTTTTGCACAGGATGATCTCCTGCGGCAGCAAGACCCTCAATTGTAGTGATTTCCTGAGTTCCCACTGCTGAAACGGGCAATTGACAAGATTTTAAGGCACGACCATTTAAATGGATGGTACACGCTCCACAGGAACCGACCCCACAACCAAATTTGGTACCTACTAAATCTAAATGATCCCGAAGAACCCATAAAACCGGTGTAGTTGGATCTGCATCTACATTTAATGCCTTCCCATTAACTTTTAGCTGAAATTTTGCCATTGTTTTATTTTTTTAATTTCGGTACAATTTATTCAATTAAATTTCAATAATCTTACGAAATTCAAACATTAACATGTAAGTAAATAATTTAGAGACAAAATCAGAAAATTTGTGGGATAAAACCTACAACACTCTAAATTTAGGTTCAAATCTGTTATTTCAATAAATTTAACATATTAAACACAATTGATTTTAATTATTTCCAAGACAGTGGTTACCTTGCTATTTTAATCCCTAGTTCATGAAAATATTAAATACAATTTTAGTTTGTAGTATTTTTCTTTGCTCTTGCACCAAAGAAATTATCCAATTTAAACTCACAACTAATCAAACTCCCATAAATGGCGGAACCGTTAGTCCACCATCCAACTCCTATGAGGCAGGTACAGTGGTACCTTTAATTGCAACACCGGCAGGAGAATACCTATTTAAAGGATGGACAGGAAGTATTTCTTCAACAAATAATACTTATAGTGTGACCATGGATGCAGATAAACAGGTCACTGCCCAATTTGAAAAAAGACAATATCCGCTTAATCTTACAATTGAGGGAAATGGGAAGGTAAAAGAGGAGGTTATAAGTTTAGCAACGCAATCTCAATACCCATCGGGAACAACGGTTAAATTAACTGCTTCTGCAAATATAGGCTCTAAATTTAGTGAATGGTCTGGTGACATTTCAAGTAAGGATTCTATTATTACTTCAACAATAACGAAACCTGTTTCCTACACTGCAAAATTTGTAGATATCCCAATGGTTCCTGCAATAAATACTGACTTATTCCCTGATTTAAATTGGAATGACCATGCTGCAGGGAAAAATGGAACTTATGACTTTAACAATGACGGCATTCCTGACATTATTACTTACCGAAGTTTGCCAAATAATTCAATTTTACCTGCCATATTAACCATTAAGGATTATACAGGTAAGGAAATTTTTAATTTCAATTTAAAGGACTATAAGCCCAGCGCAAGAGATTCTTTAAGTAATATTTTAATTGATTTTAGAGATTTAAACAATGATGGGCAATTAGATTTAGGTCTTTCCTATATGGCTGAATGGTGGACCGGACAAAATGGGGCACCAGGAAGTTCTGTAAAGTATATTGGAAATAATATTTATTTGTTGCTCTCAAAAGCAAAACTGTCATATGATGTTGCAGAAATATTAGATGAGCCAAATAAACCCCTCTCATTTAACATTACCATGTTTGATTGGGATTTAGATGGGAAGGATGATGTTTTATTATCTGATTTAGAAAGAGGGGATTATTTAAAAAATTTAGGCAATAATAAATTTGACCGAAAAAAATTAACACCTCAACCCTTTAAACAAGGAATGGGGAATAAACTCGATTTTGATAAAGACGGGAAAGTTGATTTAATTAATTTATATGTAAATCAAATGGATGCGGATGGCAAATATACCTCTTCAGATATGTCACAAACTCTTTCTGTGCTTACAAGCAAAGGAGTATCCCATTTTCCAGTTAAAGGAAAAACCATAAATAAATACATTTATATCTTGGGTGATATAATTTCCGCAGAACGAATTGCAATGGTTGATGGTGATAATGATGGTGACATGGACTTAATTGTAGGCAGTCTTAAATCAAAACCAAATGCTCCATGGACATACATTCAAGATTACTTTGAAAATACTGGTTCTCGATTTGAATTCAGACCAGGTTATATTGAAATAGACGAAAGTTTGATTGGAGAACTTCAAGTATGGACTGGTGACGTTGATAAAGATGGCGATATGGATTTGTATTACCCAACTTATAGAAAAAGTCAATTAAATGCCAATCATGGGAAATATTTTTGGTGGGAAAACACAAAAAATGGGTTTAAAATCAACAAAAACTTCTATTTAAAATATTAGGTTTTAAATACCATTTGTCAGAAAGGATTTGATCGACTTAATTTGTGATAAGTTTTGAGGAGATTTATTTTACCATTTTTTCAAAATACTCCTTGGCAATTTGTTCCTCCTTCTCATAAAGGGTTTGATTTGTTAAGGAGGTTGTCCCGCCTGAATGATTACTACACCAGGCATGTTCTGCTACATGATCGTATGAAGTATGTTTCAAGCGATAACCTCTTTGACTAATATCTCTAAACCATGGAATTCCAAAATCTAAATTATTAAAGGTGGCAAAAGGTCTAATTGGACCATAAGGAATTATCATTCGCTTTGCACGTTTCATATTAAACATTACTACCATTTCATTCAAACGACATTCTGGCATAGGCCAACCTTCTTTATCTGGTCCCACAAGCCCTTGCTTTACCGCTCGATCTACTTTCCAACCTTTATAAAATTCAACAATTTCAGAAGCATTCGGACGGAAATCAAAATAGTTATCATTGTGACATTCCTTTTGATAAATTGGGCAATTCCAACATTGTCCAACAGCACCAACAGCTAAATCATCCCCAATATTTTCAAGATAATGGCCAATGATATCTCCTGAAAAAAGCATATCATTATGCAATAAGAATAAATAGGGCGACTTGGTTTTTTCCCAGATATATTGGTATCGCATTGACTTACGATAACTTGGAATTAAAAATTTTATATATTGTTTAATAGTTTTTTGACTTTGGTCTTTTACGCCAATAAATCGTTTGGCAACATTGTATTCGATTGGTAATCCCTCCAACAAACTTTTAAAGAGTGGCGTATCATTATGAAACAATTGTTTTTTCTCAATAGTTACATAAATTTTATTGATATGATGACCAGAGTATTTATACAAAGTATGTAAGGAAACAGCCGTTTGGTATGGTTTTCCATACAACATAATACCAACATCAACTTTTTTAGTCATACAATTTTTATTTTAAAACTAAAACAAAAATGCCCATAAATCAATGATTTACAGGCACTTACTTTAAACTTTGGCGGTCTGGACGGGACTCGAACCCGCGACCCCATGCGTGACAGGCATGTATTCTAACCAACTGAACTACCAAACCTTCGTCTAAAACGTGGCACAAAATTAGGCATTTTATCCGTTTTTGCAATACCTTTATTCAAAAATTTTACAAAATTATGCACCCTCCTTTGGTTTCTGAATATCCAAAAACAAGCTACTTTGCTGAATATCTGAATTTTAGTCCAACAGATACACTTAAAGAGCAACTCAAAAAAAATGAAATTTTTGTTCTAAATCTATTCGAAAGCCTTTCAGACGCTGAACTTTTGTTTCAATACCAAGAAAACAAATGGTCAATTAAGGAATTAATCGGACACATTTCAGACACAGAAAAAATATTTGGTTACCGAGCGCTATCAATCGTGAGAGGCGAAAAAAAACCATTACCCGGTTTCGATGAAAATATTTATGTTGAAAATGCCCATTTCAATAAACTTTCTGCCAATCAATTGATTCAATATTATTTTGCAAACCGAACAGCAACGCTGGCATTTTTGGAAACTATCTCAACAGAACAAGTACTACAAATGGGCTCCGCAAACGGCCAAGAAGTGAGCGCAAGAGCATTGCTTTGGATGATCGCCGGCCACGAAAAACATCATTTGTCAGTAATTAACGAGAGATATATTCCACTTTTAAACAAAAATTAATAAATTAGTAAAAAAGCCTACAATGCATTTCTTTAAATACCAAGGAACAGGAAACGATTTCATCATAATTGATGACCGAACCCAGACTTTCAACCTTACGAAAGAACAAATTAACCATTTGTGTCACCGTAGATTTGGAATTGGTGCGGATGGTTTTATGTTGCTCCAAAATGCAGATGGATATGACTTTGCTATGGTTTACTACAACTCCGATGGAAGTCATGGTACCATGTGTGGGAACGGCGGCCGATGTTTAGTTCGCTTTGCTGCCGACTTAGGAATTGTTAAAAATGTAGCCAATTTTATTGCCGTGGACGGCCCGCATGAAGCATTCATTGAACCTGATAAAATTTCACTCAAAATGCAGGATGTTAAAAATGTTGCCCAACAGGGTAAAGATTTCTTTACCAATACGGGTAGTCCGCATCACGTTAGCATTTGCGAAAACATAAAAGAATTAGACGTTTTTAATTTAGGAAAGGAGATTCGGCATTCAAGCATTTATGCTTCCCAAAACGGCACAAATGTCAATTTTATAGAACAAAACGGAACCAATTCAATCTTTGTAAGAACCTTTGAACGAGGTGTAGAAGATGAAACATACTCCTGCGGAACGGGCGTAACAGCCTCTGCTTTGGTAGCCCATGAACAATTGAACCTACAAAGTCCCGTAGAAATTGAAACCCTTGGTGGGGACTTATCTGTTAAATTTAATGGCAACAAAGCCACAGGATATAAAGATATCTTTTTAACAGGCCCAGCCATGCGAGTTTTTCAAGGAGAGATGAGGTTATGAATTATGAATTATAAATTGTAAAAAACGAATTAATAATTTTACAAAGTCCGAAGGACTTTACTTGCTTAACCCGGTGCGAAGCTCCGGGATATAAAAACAATGGACTTCACTTGCTTAACCCGGTGCGAAGCTCAGGGATATAAAAGACAAAAAAATGAAACTTACAGACAGCACAGCCGAAAAAAATTTACAAATTTGGTTAGATGGTAATTACGATTCCGCTACTAAAAACCAAATCCAACAATTAATTGATGAGGGTGACACAACTTCCTTAACAGATTCTTTTTACAAAAATTTGGAATTCGGAACGGGTGGAATGCGTGGAGAAATGGGCGTTGGATGCAATCGCATGAATAAATATACGGTTGGTGCTGCCACTCAAGGTTTTGCTAATTATTTAAACAAAACAATCTCTGGCCAAAAAATAAAAGTCGCTATCGCTCACGATTCAAGGAACAACTCTCCTGAATTTTGTAAAATAGCTGCCGATGTTTTTACCGCCAATGGTATTGAAGTGTATCTATTCCCTGCACTAAGACCAACTCCTCAATTGTCATTTACGGTTCGACACCTGGGTTGTCAGGCTGGACTTGTACTAACTGCCTCCCATAATCCCAAAGAATACAATGGTTACAAGGCCTATTGGTCGGATGGATCCCAAGTGGTTGCCCCGCATGATAAAAATATTGTTGCAGAAGTAAATGCAATCGCATCGGTAGATGAAATCAAATTCAATGGCAATGATGCACTTTTGCACCACCTTGACACCAGTATAGACGAAGCATATTTAGAAACGATAACTCATAACTGTCGACGACCGAAAATCATTAAAGCCCAAAAGGATTTAAAAATAGTATTCTCTCCAATTCACGGAACAGGTATTACCTTAGTGCCTGCTGCACTTGAAAAACTTGGATTTGAAGCTGTTTCTGTAGTAAAGGAACAATCTATCCCAGATGGAAATTTCCCAACGGTGGTTTTTCCAAATCCAGAAGAACAAGAGGCAATGACCTTGGCCTTGAATCAGGCAAAGGCTTTAGACGCTGATTTAGTGATTGCAACTGACCCAGATGCCGACCGTGTGGGTGCCGCCGTGAAACGCCCAGACGGACAATGGCAATTGTTGAATGGTAACCAAATGGCAAGTTTGATTTTGTATTATTTGTTAAATACAGACAAGGAATTAGGCCGATTGACAGGAAAAGAATTTGTTGCAAAAACAATTGTAACAACTGATTTAATTGACAAAATGTGCGCCAGCAAAGGCGTACCATGCTACAATACACTAACTGGATTCAAATTCATTGCCCAGGTAATTCGTGAATTAGAGGGTCAACAAAAATTCATTGGAGGTGGTGAAGAATCCTATGGTTATTTAATTGGTGATGCCGTGCGCGATAAAGATGCTGTAGCCTCTTGCGCCATGATTGCTGAGTTAACCGCCTATGCAAAAAATCAAGGCAAAACCTTATTTGATTTCCTAGCCGAAATGTATTTAGAAAACAATTTCTATTACGAAGGTCTAATTTCTTTAACGAAGAAAGGAAAAGCTGGTGCTGAAGAAATACAACAAATGATGATCAATCTGCGTTCAAATGTACCTGCCTCAGTGGCTGGCTCAAGACCTGTCAAAGTATTGGATTACGATGGTTTAGAAGAAACAGATTTAATCAGCGGGAAAAAATCTCCTATCAAGGTAGGATTGGGAATTGAACGCTCAAATGTTATTCAACTGATTTTAGAAGATGGCTCAAAAGTAAGCGCTCGACCATCAGGAACTGAACCAAAAATCAAATTCTATGTTTCAGTAAATGAACCTTTAAAATCAAAGGATGCATTTTTTGCAACCTTTGATTCCTTACAAGCAAAAGTAAAATCGATCCAAAACGACTTAGGATTGGTTTAAAACAATTTAAACTCCGATGTAAAATGAAAAGTTACATCGGGGTTATTTGTTTGATTCATGCGTAAAATCCAATCAGATTCTGCTAAAAATACGTAATTACCATCTTTATCTTGGGCAATTTGTTGTCCTTTTAATCGAACAAATTCCTGTAATTTCTTAGGATCTTCTGCAGTAATCCAACAAGCCTTAGTAATAGGCATGCCATCAAATCGACATTTAGCTCCATATTCATGCTCCAATCGGTATTGAATTACCTCATATTGTAAATCACCCACTGTGCCTACTATTTTACGATTTCCTAATTGCGGCTGAACAAATAATTGGGCTACTCCTTCATCGGTCAATTGCTCAATCCCCTTTTCCAGTTGCTTGGCCTTCATGGGATCTAAATTGATCAATTCCTTGAAAATTTCAGGTGAAAAACTTGGAATCCCTTGGTAATTCATCACCTCCCCTTCCGTCAAGGTATCGCCAATTTTAAAATTGCCTGTATCGTATAAACCTACCACATCTCCTGGAAAACCCTCTTCTATGACTTCTTTGTCCTGCGCCATAAAGTTGTATGGATTGGAGAAACGTACTTTTTTACCTAAACGAACGTGGTTATAAAATGTATTTCGTTCAAAAACTCCCGAACAAATTCTTAAAAAGGCAATACGATCGCGGTGTTTAGGATCTAAATTGGCATGTATTTTAAAGACAAAACCTGTAAATTTCTTTTCTGTAGGTTGTACCTCACGCGTATCGGTATGTCGAGCCTGGGTTGCTGGAGCGATTTTTGTGAAAGTATCCAACAATTCTTGCACACCAAAATTATTCACAGCAGAACCAAAAAACACGGGAGCAATATCTCCTTTCAAATATTCTTCCCGATCAAAAGGTTCATAAACTCCATCTATCAACTCCACATCCTCACGCAATTGCACTGCATCACGATCCCCAACTCTTGCTTCTAAATCCGTTGAATTAATATCCACCGAAACTACATCTTTTTCAATTTTAGTTTTATTGGCAGAGAATAAGTTTAAAGATTTATCTAACAAATGATATACACCCTTGAAGTTCGATCCAATATTAATCGGCCAGGTTAATGGACGAACGTGAATGTTTAGTTTTTGTTCTAACTCATCCAATAAATCGAAAGGGTTTTGTCCTTCACGGTCCATTTTATTGATAAAGATAATCACAGGAGTTTTGCGCATCCGACAAACCTCCATCAATCGCTCAGTTTGTTCCTCAACACCCTTTACACAGTCGATCACCAAAATAACGGAATCCACAGCTGTTAGAGTACGGTAAGTATCTTCAGCAAAATCCTTGTGACCAGGGGTATCTAAGATATTTATTTTTTGGCCATTGTAATTAAAGGTCATTACGGAAGTTGCGACAGAGATACCTCTTTGTCGTTCAATTTCCATAAAGTCGGAAGTTGCTCCTTTTTTGATTTTATTGGATTTTACTGCACCCGCGGTTTGAATTGCTCCACCAAAAAGCAAAAGTTTTTCAGTTAGCGTAGTTTTACCGGCATCGGGGTGAGAAATAATTCCAAAGGTTCTTCTTTTCGCAATTTCCTGTTCTATGGCACTCATGTAATCGAATTTTCAAATGAAGCTACAAAAGTACGGATAAAAAAAATGGCACCCGAATGGGTGCCAAATTAATTTATTCAAAAACACAAAATTAATATCCTGCATTTTGTTTCATGTATCCAGTTAAATTGGATGCACCATCGATAGCAGTTTGTGGAATCGGGAACACGCGCTTGTTGACATCGGTATTTGATTTTTCTGTCCAAGCATTTTCATATTTATCAAAACGAATCAAATCAGTTCTACGTTGTAATTCCCAATAAAATTCAAATCCACGCTCACGAAGTAGTAAATCCAATGTAATGTTTGGCAATTCGCTTGCTTTGGTATTTGAAGTTCTTGACATTCGCACTTTGTTTACATCTGCCAAAGCTGCTGCTGCATCTGGAGTTGCCTTTCTTAATTTAGCTTCAGCACGCATCAAATACACATCAGCTAAACGTAAGATAACTAAATCGGCTTCACCATAGTTACGACCAGATTGTGATTTTTGACTAAATTCATATTTTTCAACACGATACCCGGTCGAATAATCTGAACCTGCAATGGTAAAGTCGATCTTCTCTGTATGAATCACTGGAGGGAAAGGAGCTTTTCCTCGTGTATTATAGATTTTACCCACTTTATTCTTGCCATCTGCACATTTCACAAATGCACCTGCAGAATAAACTAAACCATATTGTTGGCCACGTAGAATACCACGGTCGATACGATAGGTTGCTGGATCTACACATTCGATGTCTGGATTTACATTTTGCTTGTAAAAACGTGGATCTGCCACCGCAGGATCAACAGAACCATAGGCTGAAACCCATGATTGATAGAAATCAGAGGTAATTGCAGGACCATCTGTACCATTAGCAGCTGGATACGCAGGTAATGGACGTTGATCATTCGCCAAAGAGAAATAAGACATACGGTTATGACCATTTAAATCAAATCGCTGATCAACAGCCAAAATCAACTCTTTATTACCATGGTTGTTGCTCGAGAAAACATCCCAATAATCAGCAGAAAGTGCATATTGCCCAGAGTTGATAATTTTGTCAGTATATTCCACCACCTTATCCATATCTTCTGTTTTGAAGGTATGTTTAGGAGCATAAATATCTCTCCAAGCCGCAGCGTTCAAATACAACTTGGCTAATAAACCCCATGCGCCTGCTTTGGTTAAACGGCCTGGACCAGCAGTTGATTCCAATACAGGTTCCACTTCAACCAATTCTTTTTTGATGTATTCAATGGCTGCGTCACCTCTTAAAATAGTTGACACTTCCCCTAAATCTTCCTTAGAAAGGGCAATTCCAAACAAATCCAACATCAACATATTATAGTATGCACGCATACCTCTTGCCTCTGCCAAATATAATTTGGAAGAAGCGTCTTTGTTAAGTTTCAAGGAATTTATGGCCGTTACACTTCTAGAAATACTTGAAACAATGGCATTCCAGGTATTTTTTACGTTTGGATCGGTGCTTGTTGTTTCATGACGATGCAAAGAAAGATAAATTCCATTATCACCCCAATCGGTTCCACCACGATACGGCAAAATTGCCTCATCGGTTGAAATTTCTTGTAAGGCAAACAAAGTAGTATGCTGGAAAATGGTAGGCAATAATGCATACACTGGTGCAATCATACCATCAGCAGCCTGTTTATCTGTTAGGCCTGCTGCATTATATTCATCAAGAACAGTCTCATTTAAATCTGAGCAACTTGATAAGGCAAAAATTGCCAAAGTTGATATAGCTAATTTTTTTAGATTTTTCATGTGTTTACAATTCTTAGAATGTTAAATTCAAACCAATAATGAAGGATTTTGCTTTTGGATAACTTAGGTAATCAATGCCATAAGACAAGACACCATTGATTGAGTTATCTTTATTAACCTCAGGGTCAAAGCCGTCGTATTTAGTAGCTACCCAAAGGTTTTGACCAGTTACTGACAAGCGAGCTTTTGAGATAAATTTACTGATTCCCAATTTTTGCGTATTGAATTGGTAACCCAACGTCAAGTTATTTAATCGAAGGAAAGAACCATCTTTCAAATAACGAGTAGAAACTGGAGCCGCATTATTGATGGATTCCTTTGTGTCGGCAAAAGAAGCTGGAGTAACGTTTGAGTTTTTAGCTATTTTCAACTTATAAAAAGTTGAATTTGCCGTATTGTCATAAATTTTGTTACCTGATACGCCGTTGAATTGTAAAGACAAATCAAAACCCTTATAATTCACATTACCGAAGAAATTGTATTGGGTAGTTGGTAAAGCAGTACCTGCAGCAATACGATCCTTATCGGTAACAATTCCATCTTTATCGGTATCAGCGTAAACGCTCATTCCTTTGTCATCAAATCCAACAAACTCTTTCAAGAAAAAAGTACCAATCGGTTGGCCATTGATGTAACCATTGATGGTTGCAGAGGTTAATCCGGATCCTGATGCTGAACCAGATGGAATAACTGTATATGGAGAGCCTGTAACCTCATTTTTAATCAAGGTTAAGTTACCTCCCACATTAAATTTCAATCCCGAACGAGTTTGGAATTTATAATCCAAGTCCATTTCAACACCACTATTTAGAATTTCCATGTTTTTCACATTGGTCCAAACAGAAGTTGCAGGTTGAACAGGGTCTGCAGGAATTACTTCCAATAAAATATTATTTGAAACTTTTCTAAAGGCATCAATCGATCCATTTAATGCACCGTTTAAGAATCCAAAATCCAAACCGATATTCGATTGTACAGAAACTTCCCACTGAATATCAGGATTTGCCAAACGAGTATAGGTAATACCCGCAGGGTAAGTAGATGAAATATCTAATGGATAAGAAGAAGTTCCACTCACCGTTGCCGAATACAATGGCTGGGTGATTTTCGGTGGAATTTCCTGGTTACCTGTTTTACCCCAACCTCCTCTCAATTTCAAATTACTAATAGCCGTCGAGTTCTTTAGGAAATCTTCTTCAGAAATTCTCCAACCAAGTGAGAATGATGGGAAAATACCATATTTGTTATTGGCACCAAATTTCGAGGAACCATCCGCACGAACCGTACCCGTTACTAAATATTTCTCCTTGTAATTATAGTTCAAACGACCATAAAAGGACTGTAATTCATTGATAAATGCAGTTCCTCCTGGCTTATTGGTTGCCAAGGTTAATTCTTGACCTAAACCTGGGTTGTAAATCGGATCGATTGGAACAATTGGAAACTTATTAATACTCCAAGTTCTCCATTGGTATTGAATTTTTTGGTACGAATGTCCAATCAAGGCCGTAAATGAATGGTCACCAATTGTTTGATCATAGGTCAAATAATTTTCAATCAATTCATTTTTATTGCTTGTATTATATGTATCCAAACGACCATCTTGCTTTGGAACTAAACTTGCCAAGGATTCCACATCCCTAACTGAAGTAGAATTATCGTATCCGTAGTTCAGGCGATACACCAATCCTTTAGCTAATTTGATCGAAGGAGAAATATTAGCAATAAAACGATTAGTTGTATTTAAATCCTTAAACAATTGTAAGGTCAATAAAGGATTACTTGCGTTCAAAAACTTAGAAGGCGTTACACCATCCGTTTCATAGGCAGATAACGTTGGGTTATTGGAAAGGGCAGTTCCTAATAATCCTTCAATAGCAGGGCGCTCATTTACGGAACTCGAATAACTTAAATTAGCATCAATACTGATACGGTCGTCCCACAATTTTTGATTGACATTCATTCGGCCTGTCAAGCGATCCAATTGATTGTTCTTCAAAATACCTTGTTGCATTTGCGCACCAAAAGCAGCGAAGTAAGTCAATTTATTGGCTCCACCACTCAAATTCAAATTGTGATTTTTGGTTAAGGCGGTGCGAGTAATTTGATCCTGCCAATTGGTATTTCCACCAAAGTCTTCTAGAGTACCTCCAGCGGCAACCACTTGTTTTTTAAATTCAGTGGCATCCAAAACGGGTAAGGGGTTTGCAATGGTTGAAAATCCATAACTAGTAGAGAAGTCCATTGTAGACACTCCCGCTTTCCCTTTTTTAGTCGTAATTAACACCACACCATTTGCACCTCTTGCCCCATATATAGCAGTTGCAGATGCATCTTTCAATACGTCGATGGATTCAATATCTTGAGGATTCAAGAAATTCATTGGGTTACCACCGCCCGTACTTGAATTGTCTAAGGCTAATCCATCAATGACAAACAAAGGAGTACTACCAGTACGCAAACCTCCCGGGCCACGAATGGTTATACCTTGATTGGCACCTGGCTCACCAGTAGATGAAGTAACATTCACACCAGCAACTTTTCCTTGTAATAGTTGCTCAGGAGAATTGATAATACCTTTGTTGAAACCTTCGCTTTTAACCGATTTAACTGAACCTGTTACATCCCGCTGTTTCTGGGTACCATAACCCATCACCACTACTTGGGCTAAATCAGTTGCCGATGAAACCAAAGCCGCATCAATCACCGATTTAGTACCTACCTCAATTTCTTGAGAATTATAACCAATGAATTTAAAGACCAAAACAGATTTTGCACCTGAAACAGCAATGGAGTATTTTCCATTCGCATCTGTGCTAACCCCTTTCGTAGAACCTTTAACAACTACACTTCCGCCAACCAAAGGCTCCTTGGTATTAGAATCGTACAATTGTCCAGTAATTGATCGAATTGAAATTTGTCCAAATGAATTTTGAACAAAAAATGCAAAAATCATGACCAAAAGCAATCGGGCATGTCTCAGAAAATTCAATTTACAACAATAAATTAAACACTGATTGGGTAACTTTTTCTTCATAATAAAAGTTTTAAATTGATTTAATACAGTTTTTTACTGTGAAATGTACTTATATTGGTAAATTACATTGTTAGGAATTTACACAAAAAAACATATGCTCCAAAAGTAATATTGTAAAACAAATGTCTTATTAATAAATCATTAACACTTTATTAACCAATTAAATATCAAAAAAGTACAATTTTTAAACTAATCAAAATGAAAAAAAATATTTTAAAAATTATATTTATTGGACTCATTTTAATGAGTCAAAATAGTTGGAGTCAGGTAGCACAAATTACTCGCGGACCATATCTTCAAAGTATCACCCAAACATCAGCAGTAGTGAGGTGGCGAACTGATGTGCCAACTATAGGGGAAATTGGTTTAACGAAGTTTCCTAAAAAAAGAAAAGCAGGAGTTTATTTAGGAGCCAAAGAAAAATCAATTACTACAGAACATGAAATTCTTATTAACAATTTAAAACCGAACACAAAATATTTTTATTCGGTAAAGAATGAAAACCAAGAGTTTTTATTTAACGAAAATCAATTCATCAAAACAATTCCCAAAAAGGGTTCAACTCAACCCATAAGAATTTGGGCCTTGGGCGACTTTGGTGCGGGGACTGAAAATCAAAAATTGGTAACTAAATCCTTATTAAATTTTGTAGCTGACCAAAAACCCGATGCTTGGATTTGGCTAGGCGACAATGCCTACGACAAAGGAAAAGATGAGGAATACCAAAAAAATGTTTTTGATGTATATCAAAAGGACTTTTTACAAAATACTGCCCTATACCCATCACCAGGCAATCACGATTATGCTGGCAAACACGATTCCTCACTCCCGCCCTATTTTCAAATCTTCACCCTGCCTACCCAAGGAGAAGCAGGCGGAGTACCTTCTGGCACAGAATCATATTATTCGGTCGATTATGGAAATGTGCATTTGATTTCACTAAACACAGAAGAAAAAAGTGCAGATGGAACATTTTTATATGATGGCAAAGGTGCACAAGTCGACTGGCTCATCAAAGATCTAGAAGCCAATAAATTACCCTGGGTGATAGTTTATTTCCATAAACCACCCTACACCAAGGGTTCACATGATTCAGACAATGAAGAAGATTTGATGCTCATGCGTGAGCATGTAACCCCCATTTTTGAAAAATACAAGGTTGATATAGTAATTGCAGGACACAGCCATGTGTACGAAAGAACCTATGCTATGAAAAACCATACTGGATTAAACAAATCGTTTGACCCTGCAAAGCACATCGTAGAGTCTAAGGAGGCTTCCAATAAATATGTCGTGGACAAAGATGGGCAAGGCGTAATCTATGTAGTTTGCGGATCTGGTGGAAAAGTAGGAGGCCAAAAAGCAGAATACCCGCTAAAATCTTCTGTTTACTCCAACAATAAGGAAGGTGGATCGATGATTTTTGATATTAAAGACAAGTACCTAAAAGCAAAATGGATCGCTTCAAATGGCGAAGTCATGGATCAATTTTCAATCCAAAAGAAATAATCGAATTAAACAAAAATGGCACCCAATTGAGGTGCCATTTTTGCTGATTAAAAATCTTTTATTTGTTCAATTTTGAGTTGGGTTTTCCATAGATGAAATACACAACTAAACCGAATATTAACCAGTAAATAGCAAATTTCTTCGCCTCATCTCCCAAATTGTATATCAAGAATGAGTTAACCACAATTCCTAATGGGGCAACCAAATTAATGATTGGAGCTTTGAATGGTCTAGCTCTTTCTGGATCCTTGAAACGCAACAACCAAACTGCCAAACAAACCATGGTGAAGGCAAATAAAGTACCGAATGAGGTCATATCGCCCAACAATGAAATTGGAGTTAGGCCTGACACAATGGATACAATTGCACCCACCAAAATAGTCGATTTCCAAGGAGTTTTGAAAGTTGGATGAATCTCTGAGAAGAATTTAGGCAACAAACCATCTTTGGCCATTCCTAAGAATACGCGAGTTTGTCCTAACATCATTACCAACATTACAGACAATAAACCTGCCGTTGCAGCTGCAGTAATTACAAATACTGCCCAAGGTTGTCCAGCCGCATCAAATGCATAAGCTACTGGAGCTTTCAAAGCATCACCCACAATATCCTTGTAGTTCATCATACCTGTCAACACCAATGAAACCGCGATATAAAGAATGGTACAAATCAATAATGAAGCAATTATGGCAAACGGCATATCCTTTTTCGGATTGATCGCCTCTCCTGCTTGCGTAGAAACGGCATCAAAACCAATGTAGGCAAAGAAAATAGCAGATGCTCCAGAGATGATACCACCCCAACCGTATGCAGGCTGTTCCACTCCAGAGTCGTGCATGATCATTGTTTGCTCAGGAATAAAAGGTGTCCAGTTTTGAACATTTACATAAAATACCCCTACAATAATTACGAATAAAATAACTGCAACTTTTAAAATTACAATTAGATTATTAGCACTCGCTGCTTCTTTGATACCTTTCACTAAGATCCAAGTTACAAACCAAACACTTACTAAAGCTGGCAAATTAACTGCCCATTCCGGTGCAGCTAATCCGTTTGCCATAGCATATTCTTTGGCAGAAACTGGGTCATTTCGCAAATAATAGGGAATATCTATATGAAAGAGCTTGAGTAATTTAGTAAAATACCCCGACCAAGATACAGCCACTGTCATGGCACCCATCGCATATTCCAAAATCAATCCCCAACCGATAATCCAGGCAAAAATTTCACCTACTGTACCATAAGCATAGGCATACGCAGAGCCCTCAACAGGAAGCATCGCGGCAAATTCGGCATAACAAAGAGCTGCAAAAATACATCCTAAACCAGCGATGATAAAGGAAATTGCCAAGGCAGGACCTGCATGAAAATGGGCCGCAGTACCAGTTAGTACAAATACTCCACCACCAATGATGGCACCAATTCCAATGGCAGTTAAACTCCATTTGCCTAATACTCTTTTTAATTCGCTTTTTTGCATATCTGCTTCAAAAGCTTCCATAGGTTTACGTCTCCAAATGCTGTTGTTCATTTTATTAATTGTTAGTTGTTAATTGTTAATTGTTAATTATTTTTTTCTAATTCTCCGTTTCACTAATTTCCAGGTTTACAAATTTTTAGATCCATAATTAACAATTAACAATTTATAATTAATAATTATTTCTTCTTACTCTTTGCTCCGAAGTCAATAACAATAGGTGCCGCAACAAAGATAGAAGAATAAGCTCCGAAAACAACACCAATAAACATGGCGAAAGAGAAGCCTCTTAAAATATCTCCACCTAAGAAAAGTAATACGGTAACTACTAAAAATACAGTAGTTGCAGTCATTACAGTTCTCGACATTGTATGGTTAATTGACTCGTTAATCGTTTTAATCATCAATTGTTTGTTGCTCAAATCTGCATCAACACCAATTTCCTCACGGATACGGTCAAATACCACCACTGTATCGTTAATGGAATAACCTACCACCGTTAATACCGCTGCAATAAAGATTTGGTCAACTTCCAATTCAAATCCAAATAAACGCGTGATACCCACCATACCTAATACAACTAACACGTCGTGTATCATTGCAATAACTCCACCTAAGGAATATTGCCATTTTCTAAAACGAATTAAAATATAAATGAAAATTGCAATAATTGCATAAGCAATTGATATAAAGGATTGAGTTAATATATCATCGGCAATTGTTGCACCAACTTTTGATTCAGAAAGAATTTTTGGAGAAGAAGAAGCAAATTCTTTTAATCCATTTTCTAAAGCCGCTCTTACTTTTAAACTTGCCTCTGCCGACTCATCTTCTACCAAATAAGAGGTTGTTACTTTTAATTTAGTATCACCATTGAAGGTTTTCACTTCAACTCCTTTACCTGCAAAATCATCTTTCAAAGCATCTTTTACTTTTCCAGCTTCAGTCGGATTAGCAAATTCTACAACGTACGAACGACCACCTTTGAAGTCAACACCTAAGTTAAATCCACCTTGCATTACTAAAACAATTGCACCTGTTGCGATTAATCCCCAAGAGAACCAATACGAATATTTACGTTTTCCGATGAAATCAAAGTTCATTCCTTTGAATAAATCGCGAGAAATAAATGTTTCGAATGTCATTTCTTTTTCCTTACCTGATTTGATTGCACGATTTGCCATCCAATCGATTAAGATATGTGAAATATAAACCGCTGTAAACACAGAAGTAACCAAACCGATACAAAGTGTAACACCAAATCCTTTTACAGAACCTGAACCAAAGATAATTAAGATGATACCAATTAAAATGGTTGTTACGTTACCGTCGATAATTGCCGACAATGCTTTTTCGTAACCTAAAGAAATAGCCTCTTTCAATCCCTTTCCTTTATGCAATTCCTCACGAATACGCTCATTAATCAATACGTTAGCATCTACCGCCATACCCAATGTTAATACGATACCCGCAATACCTGGCAAGGTTAAAGCTGCTTGAATTTGTACTAAAACTCCCGCAATAAAGAATAAGTTAACCAACAAGGCTAAGTTTGCCATCCAACCCGGATTTCCATAATAACCAATCATGAAGATTATTACCAACAACAAACCAATTGCCATCGACATATATCCTTGATTAATTGCTTCATTACCCAAAGATGGACCAATAAATGCATCTTCAACAATACGCGTTGGAGCTGGTAATTTACCTGCCTTCAAAACGTTTGCTAGGTCTTTAGCCTCTTCAACGGTAAATGAACCAGAGATAGAAGAACGACCACCTGGAATTTCTCCATTAATTACTGGTGCAGAATATACGTAACCATCCAAAACAATGGCAATTCTACGACCCACATTTGCTCCGGTCAAGTTTTTCCATAAACGAGCACCGGTTCCGTTCATCGACATAGAAACTTCTGCCTTACCAGCTTGGTCAAAATCTTGAGCAGCATCTGTAATCACATCTCCTTCCAATGGAGCAGCTTGTCCTTCACCTTTTTTCAAGGCTTCTAAACCTAAAATTTCATCTCCATTTGTAGCCTCAACACCTTTTGCATTCCAAGCGAAAGTTAAATTTGCAGGGAATAAAGCTTTCACATCTGCACGACGGAATAACGCATTCACACGAGCAGTATCTTTTCTATAAACACCAATACCATTACCCATTTGAACAAACAATTGAGTCAAAGCATTGCTTGTATCAGCTTTTGCCTTTCCAGAATCCTTCTTTGGAGTTTGCGTTAATGCATTTCCTAAAGAATTACTTGATGTATCTTTTGAAGCTGGCGCAGCTGATGCAGCCGGTGCTACTTTTGCTTTTGCTTCTTGCGCAATAATTGCCGCCATTGCGTTCAATCCTGAACCGTATTCGTTCAATTCAAAACACTCAATGAATTCCAATTTAGCAGCGCCCGATAATAATTTACGCGCTCTTTCCGGGTTATCTACACCCGGCAACTCAACCTGAATACGGTTAGAACCTGGTAAACGTTGAATATTTGGGTTAGCTACACCAAACTTATCGATACGTGCTTGAATAATTTTATATACACGATCAACCGCACCGTCGATCTCAGCATCTACAACCTTCTTTACTTCAGAATCAGAAGAATTGTAATCAATTTTTCCCCTGTTTACAGAATTCGCGAAAATTGAAGATAATTTTTGGTTTGGTGCAATACGCGCAAAAGCATCGTAAAACAACTCATTGAAAGGTTTTGTAGAAGTTGCTTGTTGCGAAGCCGCCTCTGCTAAAGCTTTTTCAAAGTTTGGATCATTGCTCCTTCCAGAGATAGCACGCAAAATTTCTACAGGAGAAACTTCTAATACTGCATGCAAACCACCTTCTAAGTCCAAACCTTTGTGTAAGGCATAGTTAGTAACTTCTTGAAATGTATAACCTAAGTAAACTGGTTTTTTCCAAAGGGAATCAATAAAATGTAATCTTTTTGCTGGGTCAAATTTCCCATCCTTAGAGGTCGCATATTTAATCGCCTCATCTCTTAACTGACCAGCCTTCCATGTAAATGATAAAAAGAAAATACACAGAGCTGAAATAATTGTCGAAAGCCAAATTATGGCACTTTTGTAACGCATTTTTTTAATTGTTAATTGTAAATTGTTAATTGTAAATGGTAGAATGATTATTGTAAACTATTAATTTATAATTAACAATTTACAATTAATAATTACCATCAAGGTGCCAGCGTGGATATATACTGGGTAAATAAAATCACAAAGATTTTATTTTTTACTTGAGCGAACACACAAGAAAGTGGTTCTGTGATTTTATGAAATTCGTATTCAACGAATGATTTAAACTCAAAATTTGGTGGAAAATCAAAGGAAACTGTTGGAGCAGTTTGAATGACATGTTGCTCAGAAACAACCGTTTGATTTGATTTATTAGTATCTTTTTTACTTGACTTCTCAACTGCAGCCACAGAAAAATTCGACTTTACAATAGGATTAGCGACAATCCAAAATAAGGTCGGAAGGATGATTAATAAACGTAAAAATGCTTTTCTGTTTTGCATAATGAGGAGCAAAAATAGGATTTTTTTCTATTTATACAAAGAAGCTCTCCTTTTTTAGTAAATTTGATTTTGCATATTTATGTATAACTACCTTTCAGAAGAAAATATCAAACATTTTATTCAGTCGGCATTAGCAGAAGATGTTGGTCCTGGAGATTTCACTTCTTTGGCTACCATTCCATCAAATGCGGAAGGAAAAGCAAAATTATTAGTAAAAGAAGAAGGGATTTTGGCTGGACTTGAATTGGCACTTCATGTATTTAAAGAGGTTGATGCCAATTTAAAGGTAGAGGTTTTCAAAAAAGATGGCGATTTTATTCAGGTTGGAGAAATTGTTTTACATGTTTTCGGAAATAGCCAATCCATTTTAAAGGCAGAGCGATTGGTATTAAATTGCATGCAACGAATGTCGGGCATAGCCACTTACACAAAAAGTTTATGCAATTTGATGTTAGGTACAAATGCAAAATTATTAGATACTCGAAAAACTACACCGAACTTCAGAATTGCAGAAAAATGGGCTTGTAAAATTGGAGGTGCAGTCAATCACAGATATGGCTTATTTGATATGATACTAATTAAAGACAATCATATTGACTATAGTGGCGGTATTTCGTCAGCCTTACAAAATACTTTTACCTATTTAAAAACAAATCAATTAAATTTGCAGATTGAAATAGAGGTTCGTTCGATGGAGGAGCTTCGTGAGGTTTTAGAGATAGGTGGAGTAAAAAGAATATTGCTCGACAACTTTAGTCCCGATCAAATCCGAGATGCAGTTCGACTGGTTAATAAAAGATTTGAAACGGAGGCCTCTGGTGGAATCAATGAAAAAACATTGAGAAGCTATGCGGAGACTGGTGTAGATTATATTTCAATGGGTGCGCTTACCCACCAAGTTAAAAGTTTAGATTTGAGCTTAAAAGCTTTCTAAAATGAATTTAGTAGAAGAAGTAAAGCAAGTTGGATATATCAGCCGAACCACACCCAAGGGTTCAGAGCTTATCGAGGCAATTAAAAGGCTCAAACAAGAAAAAAATGCAGTAATTCTTGCCCACTATTATGTAGATGGCGAATTACAAGAATTAGCAGATTATGTGGGTGATAGCCTAGGACTTTCGCAAGCTGCAGAAAAAACC
Source organism: Sandaracinomonas limnophila (assembly GCF_004005965.1). GTDB lineage: Bacteria > Bacteroidota > Bacteroidia > Cytophagales > Spirosomataceae > Sandaracinomonas > Sandaracinomonas limnophila. The sequence goes on from NZ_SACY01000005.1 coordinate 256,860, forward strand.
GATGCAGATTTAATCGTTTTTTGCGGAGTTCATTTCATGGGAGAAACTGCCAAAATTTTAAACCCAACGAAAAAGGTCGTTGTTCCCGATTTCAATGCAGGTTGTTCCCTAGCAGATTCTGTTCCCACAGCTGAATTTAAACTCCTAAAAGCCCAACATCCAAAGGCTGTTGTGGTCAGTTATATCAATTGTTCAGCAGAAATTAAGGCTTTAACCGATATAATTTGTACCTCTTCAAATGCGGTTCAAATAGTAGAAGCAATTCCAAAAGACAAAGAAATTATTTTTGCACCCGATGCCAATTTAGGTAGATATGTGGCACATAAAACAGGCAGAGATTTGATCTTGTGGGAAGGTGCTTGTGTAGTGCATATTGATATTTCCTTAGAAAAGCTTCAAAAACTAAGAACAGAACATCCCGATGCACTTTTAATAGCTCATCCAGAATGTAAAGAAATGATATTAAAAGAGGCAGATTATGTAGGTTCTACTACCGCCCTTTTGAAATTCGTAGAAGAATCTGACAGAAAAACATTTATCGTGGCTACAGAAGCAGGTATTTTACATAAAATGAAATTAGCAGTACCAGATAAATTGTTAATTCCTGCTCCAGCCAATGAGCAAAATTCATGTGCATGTAGCGAATGTCCCTACATGAAAATGAATACTTTGGAAAAATTATACAATGCATTATACTATGAATTACCTGAAATAGAAATTTCAGAAGAAATTAGAATTCCGGCGTATAAGGCCTTAAAAGCAATGTTAGAAATTAGTAAATAACCATCAAACAATATGTTGAAAATATTACCATCATTTTCAAAAAAAATCAGCCTATTTATAGGACTTTTATTTTTGGCAATTTCTTTAAATGCACAGCAGGTCGCCAAAAAAAATGTTGATGATTTAACGGATGCTGAAGTTGAAGCATTTTTCAAAAAGGCGCAATCCTCAGGTATGAGCGAAGCTCAAATTGAAAAAGCGGCAAAGGCTCAAGGTTACCAACCATCCGACATCCAAAAAATGCGCGACAGAATTTCCAAAATAAAGTCCAATAAGGAACAAAATGGAACTACTGAAGAGGATGAAGAAAATGACGCAAAAGATAAAGTGGGCCGACAAACTCAAACGACCAAAAAACTTTCAAAAGAAAAGGCTGGTAATGTAGATAAGGCAGAATCTTCAACTGAAAGTCAATTAGACGAAGAAAACATTGGTAAAACGCTATTGATTGAACACGCCGAGATGGAAATTTTTGGTGAATCCTTATTCAACAACAAAACACTAACTTTTGAACCAGACTTACGAATTGCTACTCCAAAAAATTACGTATTAGGTCCCGATGATGAATTAAATATCGATGTCTTTGGAGATGTTTTGGATAATTACAAGGTAAAAATTAGTCCAGAAGGAACTATTAAAATACTTAACCTAAGTCCAATTTATGTGAATGGATTGAGCATGGACGTGGCCACTGAAAGAATCGTGAGCAGAATGCGTCAGCTGTACCAAGGTCTAAACAGACCCGGATCAGGTTCCTCTGCAGTGGTAACTTTGGGAAATGTTAGGAGCATCAAAGTAACGATGGTGGGTGAGGTGAAAAACCCAGGTTCATATACGATTTCATCCTTAGCAACTATTTTCAATGCCCTCTATTTGGCAGGTGGCCCTAATCGAAACGGATCCATGCGAAATATCAAGGTTATCAGAAACAACAAAGTTTATCGCACTTTAGATTTATATGATTTCCTTTTAAGAGCTGACCAAAAGGATAACATACAATTGCATGACCAAGACGTCATTCGCATTTCAGAATACGAAACTCGTGTAAGTGTTGCAGGTGAGGTTAAAAGACCAATGATGTTTGAGGTACAAAAAGGAGAAAGCTTGAAAGATGTTTTACGCTTTGCAGGTGGATTTACCGAAAAAGCGTATACCTACACAATTCCGGTTACAAGAAACACTTCAAGAGAAAAGAAATTATTGAACGTTACCCAAGATGAAGTCGCTACTTTTTTACCAAATAATGGGGATGTTTATAAAGTAGGTGCCATTTTAAATCGTTTCGAAAACCGAGTAGAGGTTTTAGGTGCGGTGTTCAGACCTGGGGAATACGCTATTGAAAGCGGATTAAGCACTGTTAAGGAATTAGTTAAAAAAGCTGAAGGTTTACGAGAAAATGCTTTTTTAAATCGCGCCATTTTAGCCAGAAAAAAGGAAAACTTTGACCCTGAAATCGTTTCGATAGATTTGGGCAAAATCCTTAGAGGTGAAATTGCTGATATTCCCTTACAACGTGAAGATATTTTAACTGTTTATTTCCAAGAAGAGTTAAGAGAGAAAAGAAAAGTTACCATTGACGGACAATTAAACAAGCCGGGTATCTTTGAATATTACGACGGAATGCGTTTAGCCGATTTGGTACTTTTGGCAAAAGGATTTAAAGAAGGTGCAAGTTTTTCTAAAATAGAAGTTGCCAGAAGAATCATAGATCCAAACTCAAGCAACGACAACAACGGAACAACTGTTGAAATTTTCAGTATTCCCATCGAAGGTGATTTGAAATTATCAGATAAAGGAAGTCAATTTGTATTGATGCCATTTGACAAGGTTTCCATCAAATCATCCCCAACATTTGAAAAGCAGAGAAATATTTTCATCACCGGACAGGTTAACTTCCCGGGTTCTTATACCTTAGGTAAAACAAGAAGTAAGGTTTCCGACTTAATTGAATTAGCAGGAGGTTTACGCACAGATAATTATATAGGCGGTGCAAAATTATTTAGAGATTCAACCACTGTGGGTGTGGACTTAGTAGCAGCCTTAAAAAATCCAAATTCAGAAGAAAATATAAATCTTGTGGAAGGTGACAGTTTATACGTACCCCGTATCAATGAAACAATTAAAGTTACTGGTGGAGTTCAGAATAATGTCTATTTAAGTTACAATAAAAGCAAATCTGTTAGAAATTATTTATCAGAAGCTGGTGGTGTAACAGATTTGGCAATTAAAAAAGAAATTTATGTAAAAAATCAAAATGGCAAATCTGCCCAAGTAAAAAGATTTTTATTCTTTAAATCGTACCCGAAAGTTTATGCAGGAGCAGAAATTGTGGTGCCAGAATATCCAAAAGATAAAAAGAAGGGACTTACAACAGGTGAGGCTATCGGTTTGGCAAGTAGCTTAACCTCTGTATCCATTGCCATCATTTCACTTATCCGAATTCTATAATTTCAAGAAAATGACACAAGAAAATATAAACATTACGGAACAAGACGAAATCAGTTTAGCCGATATTCTTAAAAAGGTAAAAGAAATATTTGCCTACAAATGGTTAATATTAATTACCTCCTTGGTTTTCGGAATTTTCGGTGCTGTATATTCCTTAACCTTAGTAAATGAATATTCTTCTACTGTTAAAATGCTTCCAGAAATAGATTCAAAATCAGGAGGTGGAGGCCTTAGTGGACTTAAATCTTTAGCAGGTTTAGCTGGAGTAGACCTAGGCTCATCTTCAGGATCTGAAGCAATTCGACCTGACTTATACCCAAATATCCTGCAAAGTACCCCCTTTTTAATGAGTGCTATTGAGCAAAAAGTCTACGTAGGTAAAACAAAAAAGTGGGTAGTTTTAAAAGATTTGTTTGGTAAAGAAGCCATCAAACCTAAAATTCACTTTGGAGATGATAATGAAGATAAAGAAAAAAAATCTGAAGATGATTTAGGGCAAATTCCACAAAATGCAATTTCACAAGATGCCTTGCAACTGAATAAAAAGACGGATGGTTTAATCAATTCTGTGAAAGGTAGAATTTCAGCAGATATAGACAAAAAATCTGGAGTTATTACCATTTCAGTAAAAATGCCAGACCCTGTTGTTGCCACATCAATGGCCACATTTGCACAAAACTATTTAACAGAATATGTGACCAAATACAGAACGCAAAAAGCAAAAACTGAGTTGGAATTTCTAAGCAAAAGAAAACAAGAAGCTAAAGATTCATACGACAAAGCGCTTTTCAATTTATCCTCTTACCAAGATCAAAACAGAAATATATTCCTGAATGTTGCGAGAGATATGGAGAAAAAGCTTCAATACGAAGTGGATGTTGCTTATAATATTTATAGTACTATCAGTACACAAGTAGAAGATTCGAAAATCAAGGTACAGCGACAAGTACCTGTCATCAAAATCCTTGAACCTGCACAAGTTCCTGTTAATAAAACAGAACCGAAGAGATCTTTAATTGTTTTAGGATTTTTCTTTGTTGGATTTATCTTATCAGTGGTGGGTGCATTTATTAAGATTTCAGATTTTAAATTTTAGAATCGGAGAATTGAGGAATTGGAGAATTGAGGAATTGGAGAATTGAGGAATTGGAGAATTGAGGAATTGGAGAATTGAGGAATTGGAGAATTGAGGAATAGGAGAATTGAGGAATAGGAGAATTGAGGAATAGGAGAATTGAGGAATAGGAGAATTGAGGAATAGGAGAATTGAGGAATTGGAGAATTGAGGAATAGGAAAATTGA
>NZ_SACY01000006.1 GCF_004005965.1 Sandaracinomonas limnophila
TTAGATAAGTGCCGCTAAATTCGTCTATCTAGCCTTTTTCCCGATTCCATGCTCCCTATGTCGCTGAATCGGAGTGCAAAGATTACCCTTTTTTTTTCTTATTCCAAATTACCCCCTAAAAAAAATTTAAGTTTTTTTAACCCTTTTTTCTAATTACTTGAAAATTAAACAACTAAGAATTCGAGAATAGGAGAATAGGAGAATATGAGAATTGAGGAATTGAGGAATTGGGGAGTTGAGGAATATAAGAATTGAGGAATTGGGGAGTTGAGGAATATAAGAATATAAGAATATAAGAAAGCCAAAATAAATATTTTCTCCGATTCTCCGATTCCTCAATTCCTATATTCACCGATTCCTATATTCCTAAATTCTTCTATTCCTTAATTCCTATTTTTTTTTTCAAAAATTGAAAAAGTTGCAAAATCACAACTTTTCTTTCATTTCAACCCTATAAATTTGTTCTCAATACTTAACCACTTTAATTATTTAAACCTAACCACTAATAGTACAAAAGTACTCACCTTTGAGATAAAGCCTAAATTGACTTCCGAGTAAAGGGGTTAAATTTAGGCTTTCCTCTTTCAATTGCGTACCTTTGCAATAAGTAGAATGTTTATCCCATGAAAGATTTCCAAGTTATTTACGAAGACAACCACCTCCTAATCGTTAATAAACGAGCAGGAATATTAGTGCAAGGTGATAAAACAGGTGATAAAACATTGACCGATGTACTGAAAAATTACATCAAAGAAAAATATGATAAACCGGGAGAGGTTTTCCTTCATCCAGTCCATCGCTTGGATCGCCCTGTTTCTGGATTAGTAGTTTTTGCACGTACTTCAAAAGCGCTTGAGCGCATGATGGAACTTTTCCGTAGAAGAGAAATTCAGAAAACATATTGGGCAGTAACGCGCAGAAAACCCAATCCACTGAAAGGGAAATTAACGCATTGGTTACTAAAAAATGAGGAGAAAAATATAACTACAGCTTATGATGAACCATTTGGGAAAGCCCAAAAGGCAGAGCTTTATTACAAGCACCTAGGAAAAATCAACCTACACCACCTAATTGAAGTAGAACCAATTACTGGCCGACCGCATCAAATCCGAGTTCAACTATCAACCATTGGATGTCCTATTCGAGGGGATATTAAATATGGTTACGACAAACCGAATCCAGACGGAAGTATCAATCTACATGCTCGTCGCCTATATTTTATCCATCCAATCAAAAAAACTCCTATTCTTTGTAGAGCCGCTGTGCCTACAAATACCTTTTGGGAAGAGTTTTTGGAACTGGGATTGGAAGAAATCAAAGATTCTGCAATGGAATACCTATATGAATAGGCTAAACCAATTCTGCTAAAGTCGTTTTTTCTAAAACAGATAAATTGGCATCACGCCATTTTGCCAACACCGAACGCAATTGACAGGTTTCTTCATCTGCACAATCGTCACATTTTCCATAAAAATGCAATGAGACGCATAAGGCAGGAGCAATAGGTCCGTCTACAATTCGAATGATTTTGGCAAAAGTTACTTGATCTGGTGGGATGCGTAAATAATAGCCTCCTCCTTTGCCTTTCTGCGATTGCAAAATTCCATGATTTCTCAATTCCAATAAAATAGCCTCTAAAAATTTCTTGGGGATATTTTCTGAGTCGGCAATAAAAGATATTAATACCGGTCCTTTTTCAAAATTCTGCGCTAAAACCTTTAATGCTTTTAACGCATACTTTGCCTTTTTTGAAATCATGTTGTGCGAATCGTTTCTGAAATGTAATCAAAGCTAATGATAATTTAATGATTTGTCAAATCCATAGACTTGATAGGCTATGATTTTGGACATAAAAAAAGGCCACTCGTTGAGCGGCCTTCTTTCGTAATTCGTTTATTAAAAACGGAAGTGTGAGAACGCTTTGTTCGCTTCCGCCATTCTGTGCGTATCATCTTTCTTCTTAACCGCAGCTCCTTCACCCTTGGCAGCAGCTATGATTTCATTAGCTAGACGATCCATCATAGTTTTATCTCCACGCTTTCGAGCGTACAAGATTAACCATTTCATTCCTAAAGACACTTTGCGTTCAGCTCGCACTTCTGTAGGAACTTGGAAGTTGGCACCTCCCACACGACGGCTTTTCACCTCCACGGTTGGCATTACATTGTTCAATGCTTTTTTCCAAGTTTCTAAACCATTTTCTTTCGTACGCTCCTCAACCTTGTCTAATGCATCATAAAAGATGGTATAGGCAATCGACTTCTTCCCGTCGTACATCAAATTGTTTACAAACTTTGTTACTAATACATCCTTAAATTTAGGATCTGGTAAAACGTAGCGTTTTTTTGGTTTCGCCTTTCTCATTTTGTTAGTTTTTTAATGTTGACCCAATTTCTTCTGCCCTAACAAGGCATACTGGATCGTTGTTAATTAATTATTTTTTCTTTCCAGTTGGAGCAGCTTGTCCTGGCTTAGGACGCTTAGCACCATACTTAGAACGAGACTGTAAACGTCCGCTCACACCCGCAGTATCTAATGCCCCACGAATAATGTGATAACGAACACCTGGTAAGTCTTTTACACGACCACCACGGATCAATACGATCGAGTGCTCTTGTAAATTGTGTCCTTCACCTGGAATGTATGCGTTCACCTCTTTTTGGTTCGTTAAACGAACACGAGCTACTTTACGCATCGCTGAATTTGGTTTTTTAGGAGTTGTCGTGTATACACGAGTACATACTCCACGTCTTTGCGGGCAAGAATCTAAAGCTGGCGACTTTGATTTCCAAGTCATCTGCTCACGTCCTTTACGCACCAATTGCTGAATAGTTGGCATTTTGTAATGTTACCGTTTAAATGTTTAAATTATTTTAACCCTATCAACACAAATAATCAGTCCTAAAACTTCTATCGCATACGAACGGGGGTGCAAAGTTATAAAGATTTTTTGAATTAACAAATACTTTACTAATATCTAATTAGCTACCGTGGGCAACCACTATTATTAATTTTATCAAACAACTGAACTTTTTAACTAGTAAATTGCAGGGGGTAAGGGGACGCATTTCCCCTTAAAAAAACAAAGAATCAATTCCTAACAAGAAACTGATGTTTTTTAAAACAAAATGAGGGCCCTAGCCCTCATTTTTATAGTTTCAACATTCCTCGAATTCCAATCTCCAAACCTCTCAATTCCGCCAAGCCTCTTAATCGACCTATAGCCGTATACCCTGGATTCGTTTTTTTTCCCTCTTGCAAATCATCCAACATACGATGTCCGTGATCTGGCCTGAAAGGCATGCGTAAATCTTTTCTGCCTTCCTTTTCACGTTTTTGCTGCTCTTGCACCAAGGCTTTCATCACTCCAAACATATCAACATCACCGTCTAAATGGTCTGCTTCATGGAAATCGCCTAATTCATTCCGCTTAGTTGCACGCAAATGAATAAAATTGATTCGATCACCCATACGTTCTACCATCCCTACTAAATCATTATCCGCTCGTACTCCGTAACTTCCAGTACAAAAACACAATCCGTTATTTGGCGAATCATACGCTGCTAACAATTGTTTTGCATCGGATTCCGTACTCACAACGCGTGGCAATCCTAAAATTGGGAAAGGTGGATCATCTGGATGAATCGACAAATTAATGCCAGCCTCCTCAGCAACCGGAGTTATTTCACAAATGAAATCATATAAATGTCCACGCAATTCTGCATCACCCACCGAATGATACGTATCCAATGCTTTTTGGAAAGATTCCAAGGTAAACGACTCCTCAGAACCTGGTAATCCTGCAATCACATTACGAACTAATTTTTCGCGTTGAGCTGGATTCGATTGATCCATCCATTTTTTCGCACGATCAATTTGTTCACTCGTATAAGTTGCCTCAGCTCCTGGCCTTTTTAAAATAAACAATTCAAAGGCTGCAAATTCAGTCGCATTAAAATTTAGACCCGTTGATCCATCTGGAAAACGAAAATCTAAATCGGTGCGAGTCCAGTCGAGCACTGGCATGAAATTATAACAAACCAAATCTAAACCTACTTTACCTACATTTCTTAGCGATTGTTTATAATTTTCAATGTATTGTTTATAATTACCGGTTCTGGTTTTGATATCCTCATGAATCGGAATACTCTCAATCACCGACCAAGTCAAACCGCCCTTTTCAATGATTGCTTTGCGCTCCAACAAATCCTCCACCTCCCATACCACTCCATTGGGTACTTGATGCAAGGCATTAACAATACCTGTAGCCCCTGCTTGTCGCACATCACTTAATTTCACTGGGTCGTTCGGACCGAACCACCTCCATGTTTGCTCTAATGCCATATCCTTAAAATTAATATACTTATAAAAGGCGAAAAAAGGAAGGATTTACTGAAAATAAGAATTGAAGAATATAGGAATTGGAGAATATGGGAATTGAAGAATATAGGAATATTGGAATTGGAGAATATGGGAAACTGCGAATTTTGAATTTTAAAAAACAATCCCAGCGGGATTGCACATCTATAGCCACAAAACCGATAGATTTGCCTGCGACCCCGCTGGGGTCGCCTATTCACGCACCCTCAGTGGCACCCCCGGTGGGGTGCAATGTATATGAAATTCTCCACATGGCTATAGATGTGGCATCCCTCCGGGATGCTTCCTAAATTCCTAATATTCTTATATTCTCCAATTCTTATATGCTTAAATTCTCAGCCTCTCCTATCCACAATAAATATGGAAACCGAACCTATAATTGGAAATAAAAATATCACAAGCACTCGCACTAATTTTTCCGTACCAGAAAAACTTTGATTTCTCAATGTTTTAATCAATGCTATGAGCATCAAAATGGGATGAACTAAAAACAAGGAGATTCCGAAAAGAATAAATAAACTTTCATTTGAAGTTAAATATGCCATAGTGGTAAAGGTTAAATGGTTAATTGTTAATGGTTAATTGTTAATTTAAAAAACATTCTTCAATTCCTAAATTCTTAGATTCCTAAATTCTTAGATTCCTAAATTCTTAAAAAAAAGCTTGCTAGGAGTCCCAACAAGCTTTCTGTAATCAAGCATTTATATACTTTCTCTAAATCGCTTTAAAGAAGCGGCAAAATTAAGGCTTTTTTAGCATTGTTCAAAATTATGCATTCTGATGTGCTGGCCTTAATAAATCATTCACCGTCTTTACCGGATTAAACGTCTCTAATGGCACCTCAACAAAGATTGTGTTCCAAAAAGCCATGGCTCCATTCCACAATCCTGGCAGTTCCAAGGCCTTCAATTTCTTCCCATCTTTCGTTTTCTCTGTAATAAATCCCGTATTCATGTCACGAAAATTTCGCAAATCGAACTTTCTTCCTTGCAAATCTTTGGTTGCACAGACCAAATCCACCGGATTAAAGTGTGTACTTCCTTTAAACAAACTCATTTGTCCATTGTCTTCTGGATTCACCTGGGCTGACTCTACCAATTGCAAAGTGCTATTTCCTTCTTCATCCTGACACCAAAATGGTCCGCCACCAGGTTCTCCCGTATTTTTTACCACCCCACACACGCGCGTTGGTCGATTCAACACTTCTCTTAAAAACACCACTTTTTGTTCCGGTGGCAATAATTGATAGGCCGGACTAGGCACAAACCCCAAATAAGCCACCAATTCTTGCTCTGCTTGTATCAATAAATCATCCGAAACATCTCCTTGCAGTTGTTCATCCAAGGCTTTTATACCCTCCAAAATGCTCAACAACAAGCCTCCAATGGCCTTTTTGTATTCAATGGTGGGTCCTCGCAAGGCATCTGGAACCACATTGTCCACATTCTTGATAAAAATAATATCGGCATGTAAATCATTGAGATTTTCTAAAAGCGCACCGTGTCCGGCAGGACGAAACAGCATGCTGCCATCTGCCTCCCTAAAAAATTCATTATCCATATCTACGGCTACAGTGTCTGTTGATAATTTTTGTTCCGAAAAGGTAATTTGAAAACGAATGCCAAATTTCTTTTCTAGTTTTGGAACAAGCTGTGAAACCAATTCCTCAAAACGAGAACGGTGTTCTGGCGATACCGTAAAATGCAATTTAGCAGATTTCCCATCCGAAGCATATTCGATGGCTTCCAATAAATGCTCTTGTAAGGGCGTCCGAACCTCCTCCGGATACATATGAAAATCGAGCAATCCTTTTGGCAATGCACCATAGCCTAATCCTTCCGACAATAACAACTTACTTAGCACCTCTTTTTCGCTTGGGTTTGAACTCAATAAATTTTCCAAAGCTGGGAAAAAGGCAAATTGCTGCAATTTTTCAAAAAACACTTTCGATTCCTTGTTTGCTTCCCCTTCTTGCAAATGCTCAAAAAGCGACTTAAACATGCGCGTCGCTGCGCCCGAGGCAGGCACCATTTTCAAGATAGATAATCCCGATTTAGCATCATCAAACTTCTGAGCCATCTCTCTAACCTGATCTGCTGTCAACTGAATCACCCCTTCTCCTGGAGTAGCTGCTTTAAATAGGGTCATCCAAGGAAACCCATTTTTAAAATAGTTGATTTGTTGTTCAACCTCAGCCGGTTGAATACCACGTTTTTCTAATTGAGTTAAATCGGAGGAATTCAGCATATTTAAAAATTTTCAATTATTTAAATATACTAAATTTTAATGTATTGAAAATTCAAGCATTCTATTTATTTAACATTAAATATAAAATCCCAAGTAAAATCCCAAAAATCAACATTGGTTTCCAATAAAAATTAAACTTAGCTTTATTAAATATGTACAAATACATTAACACAACAAGAGTAGCAAGATGTACATATAATTTGGGTGTTTCAAAAACGTGGCCTGAGGGAAGAATAAAACAAATAGTTGCATTCAAAATAAGGATCAATACCTGAAGATTTTTTAAAAGCCAATGGCCTAAAAGAGTAGCTCCCTTCATTTGCAGTTCAATTAATAAATTACATTTTAATTTTCTACCTGCAACCTCATCATAGGACCAATTTTCCCTTCTTGAAAAGATTTCAAAACAAACCAGTCGTTTAAACTTGTTGACCTGAAACAAAATTGTTTTATTCCTGAATATTTTCCCATTGCAATTCTATCAGTTTCTTCTGAATAAAATTTAGATTTTGCAAAAAAATTCACTATAACAAAAATACCACCTTCTGGAATAACCAAATTATCTAATAAAACAGGAAATTCATTCCAACCTAAATGATTTACCAATAATGGTAATTCTTTATTATGTAACTTTGTTAAAGGAAGATTGTCTTTTCCTTTGGAAAACAATAACAATTGAAAAACATAATTTTGTTTTTTTTTCTCATCAAAATAAATCGAAACATTTTTAATTCTTTTCCCTATAATCAAATCATCATCAAATAACATACCAATTTGACACGGAGCCTTTGATAAAAACGAATAATGTTTTTTTCTTTTAGGTTTTTCAGTTTCTATCAATGATAATTTATTGGCAATTATTTTTACCTCATTCAATAAAATTGATTTTGAAGTATCTGATTTTGGACATATGGGGATTGAATTAAAAACACCATACACATTTTCAAAAATTAAAACGAGAAAAACTGTTAAAACGCTTGCGATTAGTTGAAATAAATTTTTATTCATTATTCATATTAATATCAATTTGAAAATAATTTAAACTCAAATTAAATTAGTCCGGACAAGGTTGAGTTACCTGCACAATTCTGTAATCAATCTTGATCCCTAAAAAATACCTATATTCCTCATAATAATAAACACAAGCCTTATTATCTGGAGTATGGGAATGACCAACTCCCTGTGATCCTCCATCTAATGCACAATATGAACGACTCCAACCAAAAAACAACCAATCTGGATCACAACCAACATTCGGTTCGTATGCATAAATAAATATTGGGATAAGAAGAATAATCGTAAAAATAAATAATTTAGTTTTTTTTGAATACCTATTTATTAACTTTTTCATTGTATTAAAATATATAAACTCCTCCTACTTCTTAGTGGTTTTTCGGGATATACCAGGGCTTGCAAACTTGATGTAAAGGTATTTTTCGGTTTCGACAATCTTCTACTACATTTTGTAGTATTTTTATATTTTTTATAAATATTTTATTGATTAGGGGGGGGGTAAAATAATTTCCCGAAGAAATTTTCTGAATTCCTTTTTGCCAGTGCAGCCTATTTTCAAAAGAATATTTTGTCTGTGTTTACGAACAGTTAACTCAGAAATAAATAATAAATCTGCAATTTCTTTGCAGGAATAGGCATTTTTGGCTAATCGTAGGATTTCAATTTCGCGACTAGTAAAGTCAAAATCTGAAAATTGAGAGGATTTCTTCAGTGGCTTTTTTTAGTGGTTTTTACAAATATAGAATTAAAATCAGTTTTTTAACACCATCTAAATTATTTTTTGAATAGCTTTGAAATCCAAATGAGCCAAGCGAAAAACATATTGAAGCAATACTGGGGGTATGATGATTTCAGACCTTTACAGGAAGATATTGTGGAAGCTGTTTTGAGCGGAAATGATACCTTAGCCCTTTTGCCAACGGGTGGAGGAAAATCCATTTGTTTTCAGGTGCCCGCAATGGCAATAGAGGGTATTTGTATTGTGGTTTCCCCTTTAATTGCATTGATGCAAGACCAAGTAGATCAATTGAAACGAAGGGGTATTAAAGCTGAGGCAATCTATAGTGGTATGCACCCGCGACAAATGGATTATCTGCTGGATAATTGCATTTACGGGGATATTAAATTCTTATACATTTCTCCCGAGCGACTCAAAACTGACCTGTTCATTGCCCGTGCCAAACAAATGAAAATAGCTCTTTTGGCAATCGATGAAGCACATTGTATTTCTCAATGGGGTTACGATTTCCGTCCCCCTTATTTAGAAATTGTCCAATTTAGAGAGCTAATACCAGAGGTTCCTTGCATAGCACTTACGGCCTCCGCAAACAAAGAAGTTCAGAAAGATATTGTTTATAAACTTGCCCTAAAAAATGCCAAGTTTTTCCAAAAAAGCTTTAGTCGGTCAAACCTCTCCTATTCTATTTTATGGGAAGAAAACAAGGAAGCAAGGCTATTGAAAATGTTGGATAAAATTCAGGGATCTGCAATTGTCTATGTTCGAAACCGAAAAAAAACACAAGAAATAGCTAATTTTTTGGTTCGAAATAAGATTTCTGCAGACTTTTATCATGCAGGAATTGATCCTAAGCAAAGATCTGAGCGACAAAAACATTGGATTCAAAACAATATCAGAGTAATTGTGGCAACCAATGCTTTTGGAATGGGTGTCGACAAGCCAGATGTACGTTTGGTAGTGCATTTAGATTTACCAGATTCTTTAGAAGCTTACTACCAGGAAGCTGGTAGAGCAGGACGTGATGAGAAAAAAGCTTTTGCCTGTTTATTGGTTGAAGAAAAGGATATTTTAGACCTTCAAGAACAATTTGAAAAGCAATTTCCAAGCAAAGATATTTTGCAGAAAACCTATCAGGCCATTGGAAATTATTTACAGGTGGCGCAAGGAGCTGGTGAGATGTCGGTCTATGAGTTCAATTGGCAAGAAATGTGCAAGCGTTTTCAATTGCCAAATACTGAAACCTATTATGCTTTAAAATGTATGGAGGGTGAAGGTTTAATTCTATTCAACGAAAACACCAACATCCCATCCAAAATAAAATTCAACTTGTCGGCCACAGAAATGTATGATTTCCAAATCCGAAATGAAAAATACGAATTACTGCTAAAATCGCTTCTTCGCATTTTTGGAGGAGAAATTTATACAGAATTTATCAGTATCGATGAGGCAAATTTGGCAAGTTTACTCAAAATTCCACTTCAAGAAATTGAAAGAAGTTTGGCTATGTTGGAAAAATTTGAGGTACTTACCTATGAGAAAAAAAGTATCCACCCTAAACTAACTTTCCTTTTACCTAGAGCTGCGGCAAATGATTTACCCATCAAATGGGAAGAATATAATACCCGAAAGAAAAGGCATTTACAAAAAATTGAGGCGGTGGAACATTATGTGCGACAAACCATTCGCTGCAGAACACAACAAATTGTGGCCTATTTTGGAGAAACGCTAAACAAATCTTGTGGTATTTGCGATGTTTGCATAACTCAAAAAAGAGAAAACACTGGGAAAGCTTTTCCAGAAGGTCAACCCGAAACGAAGGAATTAATCATTAAATTTTTATCCCAAGGGCCCTTGACAATTCAAACCTTAGTAGATTGTTTGCGACCTCTTTCACCCAAAGAAGCAATTCGAAACATTGAATATTATGCAGATTTGGGAGTAGTGGAGGTTAAGGATGGGGAGCTGTGGCTTCGAGAGCCTCAGGCTCCGTAAATTCAATGTGACTGAGGCTCTCGATGGTGGCTGAGGCTCTCAAAGCCCCTACTCCTTAATTTCAAGTTTAATCGGATTCTTCACCTTATCCTTCATCAAAGCAATTTTCAAAACCTCTTCAGCTGCGTCGACATAATGGAAACTGATGTCTGAAATATAGCTTTTTTCAATCTCCTCGACATCTTTTCTGTTTTTGCTACACATCACAATTTCCTTGATTCCAGCACGTTTAGCTGCTAAAATCTTTTCTTTGATACCTCCAACTGGCAATACCTTTCCACGCAATGTAATTTCACCTGTCATTGCCAATTTAGACTTCACTTTTCTTTGGGTCAAGGCAGAAGCAATGGCAGTCAGCATCGTAATACCTGCCGATGGACCATCTTTGGGCACGGCACCCGCTGGCACGTGTATATGTAAATTATATTGATCAAAAATTCGATAGTCAATTCCGTAATCATCTGCATGGGCTTTTAAATAGGTCAAAGCAGCCATCGCAGACTCTTTCATCACATCCCCTAATTGCCCGGAAAGCGTTAAATTCCCCTTCCCTTTACTCAATAAACTTTCTATGAAAAGAATATCGCCCCCCACTGGTGTCCAAGCTAAACCCGTTACTACTCCAGCAAATTCATTGCTTTCGTAAGCATCTTTTTCAATAAAGGCTTGTCCCAATAATTTCTCAATATCTGCAGCTTGTACTTTTGTTGGATACTCTTCATTCATAGCAATAGATTTGGTGATTTTTCGTACCAATCGACCAATTTCTTGCTCCAATTTACGTACACCCGACTCGCGAGTATACCCTTCTATCAACTTTTGCAAAGCAGCATCTGAAATAGTAAAACTATCTTTTCCCAATCCATGCTCTTCTTTTTGCTTAGGCAACAAATGCTTTTTCGAAATTTGGATTTTCTCCTCCACAGTGTAACCAGAAACCTCAATGATTTCCATACGGTCGCGAAGGGCTGGGTGGATGGTATCCAAACTATTTGCAGTGGCAATGAACATAACTTTCGACAAATCATATTCAACCTCCAAATAATTATCCACAAAGCTGTTGTTTTGTTCCGGATCCAAAACTTCTAACAATGCCGATGACGGATCTCCACGATGGTCTGCACCCACTTTATCTATTTCATCTAAGATAAATACAGGGTTCGATGAACCTGCTTTTTTAATATTTGAAATCACCTTGCCAGGCATGGCTCCAATGTAGGTTTTACGGTGTCCACGGATCTCTGCCTCATCCCTCACACCACCTAAGGCCATACGAACATATTTTCTACCTAATGCTTTAGCAATGGATTTTCCTAAAGAAGTTTTTCCTACGCCAGGAGGGCCGTATAAGCATAAAATAGGAGCTTTCATGTCCCCTTTCATCTTCAAAACCGCCAAATATTCAATGATTCTTTCTTTCACTTTGGCCAAACCTGCGTGGTCTGCATCCAAAATTCTTTTGGCTTTCGCTAGGTCAAAATTATCTTTGGTATATTCACCCCATGGCAAATCCACCAATAATTCAGCATAATTCATTAACATCGGATATTCTGCCGACATTGAATTAGTACGCTGCAATTTTGAAACCTCTTTGTTGAAGAAATCATTAACCTCTTTCGACCACTTTTTCTTCGCACCTTTAGCTCGCAAACCGTCCAATTCTTGCTCAGGACTCTCCACACCCAACTCCTCTTGCAAAACTTTTATTTGTTGACGAATGTAATAATCGCGTTGTTGCTGGTCGATATCGGAACTTGCTTTAGATTGAATTTCACGCTTCAATTCCAAATGTTGAATTTCCTTCATCATGAATTCCAACAATTTAGTTGCCTGTTCGATACCATCTAAGGTTTCTAACAAACCTTGCTTTTCCTTCAATTCTGCATTGATATTGGAGGACAAGAAGTGAACTAAAAATGCTGGAGATTCAATGTTATCCAAAGCTATTTGGGCTTCACGAGGAATTTCTGGATTCAAATTCAAAATTTTCATCGCAGATTCCTTCAATGAGGAAACCAATGCCTTATTTTCTTTATTTAATTTTTTCGGAAAATTATCCTCCAAATAAGATACAGAAGCCAATAAATTGGGCTCCAATTTGATAAACTCTTTTACCTCAAAACGTTTTCTACCTTGTACAATAATGGTAGTATTTCCACCGGGCAAAACAAACATTTTAACAATGTGTGCAACGGTACCGATTTTGTATAAATCATCTGGCTGTGGTTCTTCTTTCGAATTATTTGCCTGTGCTAAAACACCAATGATACGATCTCCCTTATAGGCTTTTTTTACCAAACGAACTGATTTTTGTCGAGATACTGTAATTGGAATTACCATACCTGGAAACAAAACCATGTTACGAATAGGAAGAATTGGCAATTCCTCTGACAAAACTCCCATTTTGTCATTGTTCTCAATTCCATCCGATCCAATCGGAATTAACTCAATATTTTCAAAGTCGGGAAGTTCCGACATTCTCAAATGCTTAAAAAGCTCATTTGAATTGCTCATACACACAAATTTTATAAATCTCCCCCAAAATTATTCTTGAAGCCACAATATAATGGCAAATTTCGTGCCATAAGACAAGTTGTCAGTCTTTTTACCAAGAAATTTGTTGAATCGTTTTTCCCTTTTGGAACAAAAAAGACTTTTTCTGCTCACCTTTTGCCACCTGTATCAAATTTGTTTGGTCATCAAAAGATTCTACTAATAAGGAATTTTCCAGGAAAACTCCTGACAAATCTTGAGTCGTTGGCACCTCCAAATACACCCAAATCGCATCATTTTGTGGCTCAAATCCCAAAAATCGATAAGGGGTTTGAAGTGACTTATTAACCGAAAATCCAAAATGTTTTCTCACATAACTTTCCAAAACCTTCTCTACCTCTTTGTCCGCCGATACCTTAAAGTTCCTTTTACTATATACTGACAAGGCAGTTTCCAAATCATCTTGAAACAACTTAATGGCTATTTCCCACGACTTTTCCTTTCCATTGTACGTCATTTCCGTAACAGAGGTATGGAAGGGGTGGAGGAAGAAATAGTAAAATAGGACGAGTAATTTCAAATTATGAATTATGAATTATGTTCTACCTCCCCCCGTCCCCCTCCTTCAAAAGGAGGGGGTGGCGCAAAGCGCCAGGGGCGGTAAAAAACTAAAATATTGCTTTAAAAATATCATTCCCAAAGGTATAAGCCATTAATGCCAACAAAATCATCATACCGATTTGCTGTGCACGTTCCAACACTTTTTCAGAGGCTGGCTTACCCGTAATCATTTCATAAATTAAGAATATTGCATGACCTCCGTCTAAGGCAGGAATTGGCAAAATATTCATGAAAGCCAAGGCCATTGACAATAGTCCCGTTAACATCCAAAAACGTGTCCAATCCCAAGTACCGCCAAACATTTGAGCAATTCCAATGGGACCACTCAATGCCTTTGAAGCTGAAACATCTCCTGTAGCAATTTTCTTAAAGCCACGGATATTGTCGGTAATTACTGAAAATGCACGACCTGTTCCTATACCAACTGATTCACCAAATGAATAATCTTTGTGATCAATTTTAATTAATAATTCTGGAAAAATACCTATTTTACCTTCTTTATTAACGGTCATTTGCAAGGTATCTACCTTTCCATTTCTACTTATGGCCATTTTAATTGGGTTACCCGACTCCTTTTTCAAGGCATCACGTAATTCGTGGTAAAAATGGATGGGTTGTTGGTTCACGCCCGTTACAAAATCACCCACGCGTAATCCGGCAGGATAAGCGGGAAGCAATTCTGCCTGTGGATCGCCAGGTTCAGGAGCGACAACCTCTGCAATTTTAAAAGCAGAAATTGGCTCAATAAAGGCCGCCTTTTTATCACTCAATTTTTCTATGATATTACTCGGAATTTTCACTTCAAGCTCTTTGCCATTTCTTAAAACGGTATAACTTGAATTTTCTCCTAAAAGAACATCTGGTGAACGTAAATCAGCAAATGAGGTATAATCCTTTCCATTAACTTTTAAGATTTTATCTCCGGTTTTTAGTCCAACTTGTTGGCCGATTTCCAAGGCTACAATTCCATTTTTATTCAACTCATTCTTTGAAATAAAATTCTCTCCATTTGAATAAGTTAAGGCTATAAAAATAACAACCCCCGTAATGATATTTACAATTACACCACCCAACATGACAATCAAACGCTGCCAAGCTGGTTTGGCTCTAAATTCCCAAGGCTCTGGTGTTTTAGCCAATTTGTCAGCATCTTGAGTCTCATCAATCATACCCGCAATAGACACATATCCACCCAATGGAAACCAACCCAGTCCATATTCGGTATCACCTACTTTTTTCTTGAACAAAGCAAAGTTCAAAAGTGAGGGAATTGGGAATAAAAAGTCGAAAAACAAGTAGAACTTTTCTACTCGCATTTTAAACCATTTGGCCGTGATAAAGTGTCCAAATTCGTGCAATGAAACAAGGATTGATAAACCCAAAATCAATTGCAAAGTCATTATTAGTGCATCCATTTTTTTCAAATTATGAATTATGAATTATGAATTATGAATTGGAGATTCAAAAATCATTAGCCAAAATTCAAACAAACATTTTAAAATTTAAATAATAGTATTTCCTATAATTCATAAATCATAATTCATAATTCATAATTCATAATTTACAAATCTTCTCCCTCACCTCCCTATCACTTTCCACATATTCCTCTAAACTCGGATTTTCAATAAAAGTTCCATGTTGCATGCAAAATTCATTGATTTCTGCAATTTGAAGAAAGGATATTTTTTCTTTTAAAAAGGCATCTACGGCCATTTCGTTGGCTGCATTTAGCATGCAAGCCATATTACCCCCTTTTTTCAAAGCCTCATAAGCTAAACCTAAATTTCTAAAGGTGTTTGCATCTGCTTGTTCAAAGGTTAAATTGGGGTAATTTACAAAGGTAAAGCGCGGAAAATCTGAATCAATACGATTCGGATAGGCCAAGGCATATTGAATGGGTAATTTCATATCTGGTAAACCCATTTGAGCCTTCATGGATCCATCTCTAAATTGAACCAAAGAATGTACAATAGATTGCGGATGAACAATTACCTCCACCTGATCTGCCTCTAATCCAAACAACCATTTTGCCTCTATCACCTCCAAACCTTTGTTCATCAAACTGGCAGAATCAATGGTAATTTTAGCGCCCATCGACCAATTGGGATGTTTTAAGGCCTGTGCTTTAGTTACTTTTTGTAATTGATCCAAAGTGTATCCTCTAAATGGTCCCCCTGAGGCAGTTAAAATTATTTTTTCAATTTCCTCATAACTCTCTCCCACTAAACATTGAAAAATAGCCGAATGCTCTGAATCAACTGGCAAAATTTTCACCTGGTGTTTTTCTGCCAATGGCATGATCAATGCCCCTGCAACTACCAATGTTTCTTTATTTGCCAAGGCAATGTCCTTACCAGCTTCTATGGCCTTTACAGTTGGCAAAAGTCCGGCATAACCAACTAAAGCGGTTAAAACAATATCAATTTCAGGGTATTGCACAACCTCTTCCAAGGCTTTTGCTCCTGCTAAAACTTCAATTTTTTGGTTAGATAAAGCTTCTTTTACTTCATTAAAGGCAGATTCTTTTCCAATAACTACTGCCTTTGGTTTGAACTTCAAAGCCTGTTCAATTAACAAATCGACATTGTTTTGTGCAGTTAGAACCTGGACTTCAAACAAATGTGAATTTGTTTCTATAACCTCCAAAGCCTGTGTTCCAATAGATCCTGTAGATCCTAAAATGGCAATTTGCTTTCTTCCCTCTACCATAATGCCGCTTTAATTTGTTGGAAAAAAGTAAGCCAAACTTGTGGATACAATATAGTTATGAACAACCAACCAAATAATCCACCGTATAGGTGAGCCGAATGATTTACATTACCACCTCCTCTTTTGTCCATCGCAATGGAATACCAAGTGAACAATCCTGCATAAATAACTCCGGGAATTCCCACAAAACCAAACAAGTAAATTTTCTCTACTGGGAAGAACAAAATTCCAGCAAAAATTACTGCAGAAACAGCCCCTGAAGCACCTAAGGAGTTAAAGTAAGGATTATTTTTTTGCTTAAAAAATGTTGGCAAATCTGAAATTACAATAGCTAAAAGGTAAAAAATAATAAGTAATATGTTACCTAAGCCTGGAAATAAAATACCAAATATTTGTTCGATTTGTACCCCAAAAAAGAAAAAAGAAAATACATTGAAAAACAAATGTGTAAAATCGGCATGAATGAATCCGGAAGTCAAAAATCGCCAATATTGTTTTTTGTGAACAATTCTGTAAGGGTTCAAGGTAAGCAATTCCAGCAAATTAGGCTTTTGCCAAGCAAGCAAAGAAATGCCCGTGGTAATAACAATAAGAATAAAACTAACAGAATTCAACATAAACTACAAAGCTACACTAAACTTCGCGAACCATCAAAGATGATAAAAATTCATTCAAAAGTTTTTTGCCCTCTGGAGCAATATTTAAAGAATTTATTTTGGCCAATGCATTGTCAAAATAAGCTTTGGCTTCATTTTCAGCCTTTTCTTTGATGTTTAAGACATTGTAAATAGCTGTAACTGCCTCCACTTTTTTATCAGTTTCTTGATTATTTTCTGACAACCAATAATCCAATTGATCTGCTAAATCTCCTTCTGCAGCTTGAATCGCTGAAATCAATAAATACGTTTTTTTATTGGCTAAAATATCTCCACCCGGCTGTTTGCCAAATTTAGATGGATCGCCATACACATCCAAAATATCATCTTTCAACTGAAATCCTAAGCCAACTAATTCCCCAATTTGGTATAATTCTGATGCAATTTCTTGTGATTGTCCGGCCAACAATGCCCCCATTTCCATTGAAAATCCCACTAACACAGAAGTTTTTAAGCGAATCATTTCAATGTATTCGTTCAAAGAAACATCATCTCTACTCTCAAAATTCATATCGAATTGTTGCCCCTCACAAACCTCTGCAGCTGTCTTATTGAAACGCTTCAAAAGGTATTGAAATTCAGAAATGCTTAAATCTTGAACTTTATTTAGGTAATCATAGGCTTTCACCAACATCACATCACCTGATAAGATTGCTACATTGTCGTTCCATTTTTCATGCACAGTTTGTTTACCACGACGCAGCGGTGCCTTGTCCATGATATCATCATGCATTAGGGTAAAATTATGGAAAACCTCTATAGACAAACTTGGCTGAACGGCTTTTTGCCAATCCGATTTAAAAAGGGAATAAGCTAAAAGCGTAAAAACAGGACGCATACGTTTCCCTCCCAGAGCCATCAAATAACGAATCGGTTCATACAACTCGTTGGGTTGGCTATTTAATTCCAACAATTCAACTTCCTTATCTAAAGCTGCTAAAAATTCCTTTTGCATATATCAACGATCAACTTCTCCCATAACTAAATCCAAAGAACCCACAATTGCTACCAAATCTGCTAAATAAGCTCCGCGGGAAAGTGTTGGCAAGACCGATAAATGATGAAACGAACATGCTCGAACCTTTAAACGTTGCGGGATATCCGAACGGCCATCCGTTCTGATAAAAAAGCCCAACTCCCCCTTTGGATTTTCTGCTCGAACATACATATCCATAGCCGCTGGCCTAATTTTTTTAGGGACCATTTCTTGTGGTTTAAACTCTGGTGTTCGCTTGTGTTCACCCAATAATTTATCGATACATTGTTCAATAATTCCTAAAGATTCCTCGCATTCCAAAACACGCACATGGTTTCTATCCCAGCAATCACCCACGGTCCCAACTAAACCTTTACCCGTTGGTACAATAAATTCCAATTCTGGGTAAACCGAGTAGGCATCCACTTTTCGTAAATCAAATGCCAAACCAGAACCCCTTAAAACGGGACCTGTACAGCCATAACTAATGGCCAAATCTCTATCCAAAACACCAATATTAGCAGTACGCTTGATAAAAATAGCATTCTCCTCTACCAAAGTTTTAACCTCCTTGATGGTGGTTTTAATCAAAGGCACAAGTTCAGCAACCTTTTGCTCAAAACCTTCGGGTAAGTCGTAAAATAAACCGCCTACCCAAATGTAATTATAAAGCATACGAGCACCGGATAGCCATTCCAATAAACGTTGTATATGCTCTCTGTCGCGCATCAACCACAAAAATGGGGTATATGCACCAATATCCATCCCATAGGTACCGATAGCCACAAAATGAGAGGCAATTCTATTTAATTCTGCTACTAAAACTCGAATATATTCAATGCGTTTGGGTAGTTTTCCTTCCAAATTCAGCATTTTCTCCACGCCCATCACGTAGGCATGTTCACAGTTCATAGACGCTAAATAATCTAATCGATCTACGTACGGAATGATTTGATTGAAGGGCAAACTTTCAGCATGTTTTTCAAAACAACGATGCAAAAATCCCAAATGCGGAACAACATCCACCACAACCTCACCATCAGAAACCACTTCCAATCTTAGCACTCCATGTGTGGAAGGATGCTGCGGTCCTAGAGAAATGATCATTTCCTCTGAACGCAAATTTTCCACCGAATACTTGTTAGGATCGGAGAGGGAGAAGTTGGAAATAGAAGGGATGTGTTGAGACATTATACAAAGATACTAAAGAAGTTGAAAGTTGAAAGTTGAAAGTGGAAAGTGGAAAGTGGAACTTTATAAGTTATTTGAATAAAAATATAAGTTTTAAAATTCTAAATCCGATATAATAGAAATACCTTTGGAAAAACACACTACTATGAAACCTAACCCTATAAAAGAAAGAACCTTGTTATTTGCAATTAAAATTGTAAAATTTTGTCAAAAATTATCAGACAAAAAAGAATTTGTTATTTCAAAACAGCTGTTCAAAGCCGGTACAAGTGTTGGCGCAAATTTAATGGAAGCGGAACAAGCGGAATCAAGGGCAGACTTTAAACATAAGGTCAATATAGCTTTAAAAGAAATTAATGAAACAATTTACTGGATTGAGTTAATCATTAAATCAAATTTGGAAAAAGGTGATGAAGTAACGTATTTAAAAAATGAAGCAAAACAGATTTTATCAATCTTGGTAACCATTTTAAAAAGAACTAAAGAAAATTAACTTTCAACTCTCCACTTTCAACTTTCAACTATTTTTATTCTATTGTTTTTATTTTCAAAATAATCTCCTATCTTTGCAATCCGTTTCGAGTGGAACGTAAAATTTAATACGATTATGGCAAAGAAAGGAAATCGCATTCAGGTTATTTTAGAATGTACTGAGCACAAAGAATCAGGCTTACCGGGCATGTCTCGTTACATCACGACTAAAAACCGTAAGAACACTACAGCTCGTTTAGAGTTGAAAAAATACAACCCTGTATTAAAGAAAGTTACTTTACACAAAGAAATTAAATAATCTTTTTAGAGATAAGATACCATGGCAAAGAAAGTAGTTGCAACGTTAAAGAAAGAAGGTGGCGTTAAGTACGCTAAAATCATCAAGGCGGTTAAAAACCCAAACACTGGTGCTTATACCTTCAAAGAAGAAATCATTTTGCAAGATGACGTAAACGCTGCATTGAAGAACTAATTCAATCTGCTTTACAATTTGCAAACAAAAAAGTCTCTTTTCGAAGAGACTTTTTTTATCTTTGTACCTCAATAAAACTTCCAAACAATGGGTTTATTCGATTTTTTCAAGAAAAAAGCTGAGCCTGAAATTCAGGAGGAGAAGGAAGCACTCGACAAAGGTTTGGAAAAAACCAAGGAAGGTTTTTTGTCCAAAATTGGTCGAGCAGTAGTTGGAAAATCCAAAGTTGACGAGGACGTTTTAGACGAATTAGAAGAAATCCTACTGACCTCAGACGTAGGAGTACCTACCACCTTGAAAATCATTCAACGTATTGAAGAGCGTGTTGAGCGCGACAAATACGTAAATACAGAAGAGCTCGATCAAGTTTTACGGGAAGAAATTGCTGCCCTTTTGGAAGAAAATTCCTCTTCTGATGTGGAACATGCCTTTGCCGAACCCAAACAAAAACCGTACGTCATTATGGTTGTTGGGGTCAATGGCGTAGGTAAAACAACAACCATTGGTAAACTGGCCTCACAATTTCACCAAAACGGATTGAAAGTAGTACTTGGCGCGGCAGATACGTTTAGAGCAGCTGCTGTTGATCAATTGAAACTTTGGGGAGAGCGCGTTGGCATTCCGGTAATTGATCATGGCATGAACACCGATCCGGCTTCAGTTGCTTTTGATGCAGTAAAACAAGCTGTGGATATGAACGCAGATGTAGTGATTATTGACACCGCAGGTCGTTTGCACACCAAGGTTAACTTAATGACTGAGTTATCGAAAATCAAAAAAGTAATCCAGAAATTTATCCCTGAAGCCCCACATGAAGTACTCTTAGTATTAGACGGCTCTACAGGACAAAATGCCTTCATACAAGCCCAGGAATTCACCAAAGCCACAGAAGTAACGGCCCTTGCCATAACCAAATTAGATGGAACTGCAAAAGGAGGCGTGGTGATTGGCATCTCCGATCAATTCAAAATACCCGTTAAATACATCGGTGTTGGAGAAAAAGTAAGCGACCTTCAGTTGTTTAACAAAAAAACCTACGTGGAGAGTTTGTTTAAGAAGTGAGGCAGTGAGCAGAGTTAAATTAACCACTTATTCCTCTTCTTCACTCCCAGATATATCTCTAAACTTCGCCTTCATCGTTGGATTATTATGCGTAAGTTTTTTAATCGTCAAATTATCCGTCTTATCGTTTGCTAAACGAAGATTGTTTTCTGAACTTATAAGGGCATCTCGAGTTCTTTCTAAATCTTTGATGGATTTGTTGATATTTTCAATTGCCTCCAAAAATTTCTTTTGTGCCATTGTGTAATTATAGGAAACTCCTTCCTTGAACTCCTGAATCTTCTTTTCAAAATTCGTAATGTCAATATTTTGATTTCGCACCTGCGCCAACTCTGCCTTGTATTTCAATGAATCTAAACCACTTTTACGCAAAATGGAAATGATTTGAATGAAAAATTGAGGGCGAATGACGAACATGTTCGGATATTTATGTGACATATCTACAATACCAGATTCATAATAGTCATTATCCTTCTCTAACAAGGAAACTAAAATCGCATATTCACAATTTTTATCTTTACGGTCTTTATCTAGCTTTTCCAGAAAATCTTCATTCCTTTTTTTGGTTGCTGTTTCATCACCCTCATTCTTCATTTCAAACATGATGGAAAGAATCTCCACACCACTTTCATCCAATTCACGATAAATAAAATCTCCTTTGGTACCCGTTTTCACATCATTATCTTTTTCAAAGGTTGCGCGCGGAAAAGCTAAATTATGCACCATATCAAATTGAATTTTACAATGCTGCTCCAAGGATTCTCCCAACATTTTTGTCGACAATTTCAACTTCATGTCTTTATGCAATTGAATTTCATCTTCCTTGAATTTGATGATTTCATCTTTCAACTTCAAATCAGAAGAATGCTTTTCTTTTAATGATACAAGAGCCGACTGTGCCTCTGAAACTTTATTTGCTAATAAAATCTTCAATTGATCCCTTTCTTCTTTAATGGACTCTAATGCTTCTTTTACAGATAAAGTCTTATCCATTTCGGCCTGTTGGATTTTAGCTTGCATTTCTAAAATTACTCTATCTTTTTCAGCTAATTTTTGAGTAATATGTGTATTGGCTTGAGCTTTAAATTGTATAAGCTCTTGTTCCTTTTTAAAAAGATCTTCTTGATGTTGTGCCCTTAGTTTTGCTTCAACTATTTCTAAAGCTGCTGCTTTTTCTCTCTCAGCAATTTGCAATCGACTCTGAATTTCCTCTTCAAACTGATGATCACGAATTTGTTTTACAATATCAGCAAAACCCGATTCATCTATTTTAAACGCCTTTTTGCAATTAGGACAAATAATTTCTTGCATATTGATTACTGAAAATTAGAAAAAATAAAAATACCGATTTTTCACTTAATTCCAGCAAATAATTTTTGACAATAATTTATTGCTAAATCCCCAATTTCCCCAAATTTACCTGAATATATTGCTCATAATATGCCTTGAGGGCTGACAAAAACTTGTCTGAATTTTCAAATTCAATGTGGTTCAATTGACCTAAACAAAAGCCTACTAATGGGTCTGGACGTACAACATCCATTTGTAATCTGTACTTTACCTTGTCTTGTTTTTTCCAAATTTCTATTTTCGACATCAGCGATGGAAACTGTAATTCGAACAATTTAAAGGCAATCAAATCCATGTTCATACAAACCGAATACAGGTCTTGTCCTTTGATTAAAAATCCAAAAGGATCCCTTGATAAATCATGCTCTTTCTCAAAATTTTTAGGAATGCGCTCTTTCATTTTTTCCAAACCTTCCATTCGATCCAATTTAAAAACCTTTAGCTCTTTATTAGGAACATTCTCCTCCATATCAAAGGCATACAATTCTAAATTAATCGTATTAAAATAAATGGGAGCAAGTAAGCGGGTTCGAACAGAATCTCCATTGAGAGATGTGTAATTTTTAATTTTAATGAGAAACTTTACCTTAGTCTGGTTCACATGATGCTCCAACCATTCAATTTTATCCATAATGCGCTGCTCCATCAAGCTTTCTGCCTGCTTGCGCTCCTGGTAAATTAAAAGCAATTTCTCACGGATACTCTGTTTCATATCTCCTTCAGGCATGTCTTTCAATACCTGATACAGGCTCTGCACCTCTTCGGAGGTAAAAGTGTTTTGATTAGAACTAGAAATTCTTTTTACTCCGTAACGGCCTCCAGATTTCACTAAAGGTATCTTCCATTCATCTTCAATGATGTTTAAATACCTAAAAATGGTCCGAGCATTTACATTCAAAGTTCGTTCAATGGTTGGTCGAGCTACTAAGTTTTTTTGTTCCATTAAAAACAAAAGCATTTGCATCACGCGCTCTTGGGTGGACTTCGATTTAATAACTGAGGAAAAATTCTGCGGCATCCTTTTGATTTGATGATTTATGCAAATCTAAGATAATGTCAAATTAGCTATTATTTTTTTCAAAGAAATTATGTGAAATATTAGGTGAATATATGTTTAATCACATAATTATCGGTATTTTTTCTTAAAATTTCCATCTCTCTTATTGACAAAAAAACAAAAATTAGTGCGTGTAAACTTTTTGCATTTGGACTAAATTCAAAAAAAAATACAAAAATCAGTTTATGAATTTTGGGGCTTATTTGTGAAAAAAATACATTTATGAAAATTCTAAATTTCAATGAAAAAACTATTACTTACTTTACCCGTTTTATCCCTATTAATTCTAAATTCTTGTACCAATGAATTGGCGGAAATTAGTACTACTAATGATATTTCAATTACCAAAATAGATGCGCAACAAACAATTGCACCGCAAGGCTTAACTGTAACACCAAACGCCCAACCCATTCCGAACAGATATATTATTGTTTTCAAAGAATCTGCCAAAATAGATGTAGACGCAGAAGCAAATAAATTTACAAAAGAGCATGGAGGCAATGTGGAACATACCTTTAAACATGCTTTAAGAGGGGTCACTATTTCAAATATCAATGAAAAACAAGCTGAAGCCATCAAAAAGAACCCTAATGTTTTGTTTGTTGAACAAGATGCAGAGGTTTTTGCTAATACTACGCAATCAGCAAATCCATTCCCATCCTGGGGACTAGATAGAGTAGATCAAGTTTCATTACCACTTTCCAAATCTTACACCTATACTGCAGATGGCTCAGGCATTTTAGCTTATGTGATTGATACAGGAATTAAATTGGACCATAAAGATTTTGGAGGTCGCGCTATTAAAGGAATAGATGTAATTAATGGAACTTTTATAGATGGCAATGGTCATGGAACCCATGTGGCTGGAACTATAGGTGGCACAACTTATGGAATCGCCAAAAAGGTTACCTTAGTTGAAGTTAGAGTTTTAAATAATAGAGGTTCTGGTACAATTTCAGGTGTTATTGCTGGAGTAGATTGGGTGACCAAAAACCACGTCAGTCAACCAGCAGTCGCAAATATGTCTTTAGGTGGAGGCATTTCTTCGTCTTTGGATTTGGCTGTTCAAAATGCTATTAAAGATGGTATTGTCTTTTGTGTTGCAGCCGGAAACTCATCAGCTGATGCTAGCACAAGTTCTCCAGCTCGTGTACCTGAAGCAATTACTGTGGGAGCAACTACTTCAACCGATGCCTTTGCAAGCTACTCAAATTATGGCTCCTTGGTAGATATCCTTGCTCCAGGAAGTGGAATAACATCAGATTGGAATTCAAGCACAACCGCTATCAATACAATTTCTGGAACTTCAATGGCAACTCCACATGTAACGGGTGTAGCTGCTTTGTATTTAGCAACAAATACAGGGAAAACTCCGGCGGAGGTTCAAGATGCATTAAAGGCAAATGCAAGTATTGGAAAAATTTCGGGAGTACCATCAGGTACAACCAATAGCTTGCTTTTTTCCAATTATTAAATAAATAATATTTTAATCCCGGGGTTTCACCCCGATTTACATCCGATTTTATAATCCCGGGGTTTCACCCCGGGCTATGAAAGTAAAGCCCTTCGGGCTTTGTTGCCGTGCCTTCGAGTTTCCTCGCTTCGCTCAGCCTCAGGCACCGTTTCCTATTATTTTCTACCTAATCCCTCTTACCTCTTACCTCTTACCTCTTACCTCTTACCTCTTACCTCTTACCTTTATTCAATTTCAATTTCCACGCCATCAGTCAATGGGTGTGCCACACAGGTTAGCATATAACCTTTGTCGATTTCCCCTTGGGTAAGTCCGTCCTCTTCATCCATACCAACCTTACCAACAGTGCATTTGCCCATGCAAGCAGTGCACATACCTGCTTGACAAGAATAAGGCAAATCAATATCTGCCTCCAAAGCAGCCTCTAAAATTGTTTGAGATGGCAAAACTGTTAATTCATGCGTTTTCCCCTCGTAATGTATTTTGATAATTCTTTCTTTCATTTGTCCGTCCTCCTCATCTATTTGAATTGGTTCGTGATGTGAACTTGTAAATAATTCCGAATGTATTTGCGTTTCTGGCACTTCAAAAATAGCCAATGAACTTTTTACTTGCTGTGTCAATTCTTCTGGCCCACAAATAAAATAATGGGAATTAAGGATGTCGGTCCCCAATTCTTGCTTCAAATAATAAACGATAGAAGCCTGGTTAATTCTGCCTTTTAAGCCTGCCCAACTTGCACTGGGTTTACTAACGATATATAAAATTTTAAATCGATCGGAATAGTTTTTTTCTAATTCATTCAATGCAGATTTAAAAATAATTTGATCTTCAAAACGAGAACCATAAATCAATTCTATACTCGATTGTGGCTCTGATTTTAATATTGTTTTAATCATTGAAAACAAAGGGGTAATTCCGGAGCCAGCCCCAACAAAGACATA
The DNA here is from genome assembly GCF_004005965.1 of Sandaracinomonas limnophila. Lineage (GTDB taxonomy): Bacteria > Bacteroidota > Bacteroidia > Cytophagales > Spirosomataceae > Sandaracinomonas > Sandaracinomonas limnophila. Next base: position 25,870 of record NZ_SACY01000006.1, read on the forward strand.
GTTTTTCTTTGCTGCCGACTGAGGCTCCAAGCAAAAATGGCCCATAGGTTCCATCACCTCTAGCGTATCGCCAACCTTTAAATGTTCACACAAATAATTGGAAACTAAACCCTTTTCCACACGTTTAATGGTAATTGCCGGACTAGAATCAGTTGCTGGTGAAGAAGAAAAGGAATAACTCCTTCTTGGTTTTTGGCCATCAATTTCAGGAATCACCGTTAAAAATTGTCCCGCTTTATATTGAACCGTGTTGTGAATCGGATGCCAAAAATGAATTGTTTTGGTGTCTTTTGTTTCTTCAACAACTTCTTTTACCGTCAAATGAAAATATTTATTGCTCATTTTACTATTTTTTTACCTTCTTCTTCCACCGGAACCACCCATTGAATTGTGCCCGGGATAGACTCATTGTGTAATCTGTCAAATGCAGTAATGGCGAAACCATATCCCGAACGCATCAAGTTACTTGGAATCACCAAATTAGTATTTTTTCCTTTGTAAATGATATGTTCCGATTGCTCTAAAGGATCAACATCTGTTTTCTTGAAATGATATACCACATAATATGCCACAGGATCTTGATCTACAGGCGGTTCACCAGATTTCCAAGTTAAAGTCCAATCCCCCTCTTTTTTCGACAAACTTACCTGATGCGGAGCTGTTGGTGGAATACTATCTATCCAAGGCATTGTTGGCACTAAGGCTATTTGCCTGAAAAAATCATTGCGTAAAGTATCCCTAAGTTTTTTGGTATTATTGGTCAAAATTTTACTACGAAAATAAATAGAGCCTTGCGATTTTGGGTGCGATCTTGTCAACTCCAATTGCTTTATCATTTCACCGACATTCCAAGAATCAGTGAGATGATAGGCCCCAATTCCTGCATAAATAGGACGATCATAACTGTGCTCAGTCCACCAATTTAACAATGGTCCAAAAGGTGCTACTCCGTGATTTGTTGGCCAATACAATTGAGGTGCTAAGTAATCTACCCATCCTTCTTTCACCCATTTTTCGGTATCTGCGAATAAATCTGAATAAGATTGAAGTCCTTTTTTTGTTGGAGAACCTTCGGGATATGTTGGACTTTGGTGGCGATAAATTCCAAATGGACTAATTCCAAACTTCACCTTTGGCTTTTCTTCTTTTATAGTTTCAGCAATTTGCTGTATCAACATATCGATATTTCTCCTTCTCCAATCTTCTATTTTCTCATCCCCTATTTTGTACTTTTCAAAGGCCTCTTGGTCTAAAATCTTTGATTTGGCACTTGGATATGGATAAAAATAATCATCGAAATGGATCCCATCTACGTTGTAATTTTTCACCAAATTACGAACTACCGAATTGATGTAATTGCGAACTTCGGGTAAACCAAAATTGAAAATATGTTGTCCATTGTACAACAATAGCCATTCAGGATGTTTTCTTGCAATATGTTCAGAACTCAATAAAGTTTTGGTAGAAAGATTGGCACGATTCAAATTCAACCAGGCATGAAACTCAATTCCCCGATTGTGTGATTCTTGAATCATAAATTCCAATGGATCAAAATAAGGGATAGGTGCTTGTCCTTGCAGCCCTCTGAAAATATTGGCCCATGGTTCTTGACTTTTGGCATAAAGTGCATCAGAAGCCACCCGAACTTGCACAAAAACGGCATTGATACCCGTTTGATGATGGGAGTTTACTAAAGAAATAAATTCTTCTTTTTGCGTAATTCCATTATAATTTCCGGGACTTGGCCAGTCCAAATTTTGAACAGTTGCTACCCACACCCCACGAAGTTCTCGTTTGGGTCCGGCAATGCCAACAAAACTTATTAAAAAAACAATTAAACTACTTAAAACGGCCTTCATACGTGGCACAAAGATAATTGTTAATTGTTAATTGTTAATTGTTAATTGTTAATTGTTAATTGTTAATTATGGAATATGATATAATTAATAGATACTCGCTAACTTGCTTACTTGCTCACTTGTTCACTATCTCACTTGCCTACTCTACACTAAACATATACCCAACCCCTTTTAAGGTCTTAATAAAGGTTTCTGGAATTTTTTCTCGAAGTTTTCGGATATGAACATCGATGGTTCTTTCAACGACATATACATCATTGCCCCAAACTTTTTCCAATAATTCATCCCGATTGAAAACTTTGTTTGGATGAGAGGCAAGGAAAATCAATAATTCGAATTCTTTTTTAGGCAATACGAGAGGTCTGCCTTGAAATGAAGCTGAATAATTAGTACGGTTTATAATCAATCCACCAATTTCAACTGTTTCATTTTGTTCTTCTGTAGCACCATCACGGTTTACAATGGCATTAATTCTACTGACTAAAGCTCTTGGCTTTATCGGTTTGATTATGTAATCATGAGCACCAGCATCGAAAGCTGCTACCTCGGTGTATTCTTCTCCGCGCGCAGTCAAAAATAAAATCATTATATTTTTGAATTCAGCAATTGCCTTTATTTTCCGGGAAGTTTCAATGCCATCCATTTTGGGCATCATCACATCCATAATAATAAGGTTGGGCTTAAATACCTTTACCTTTTCTAAGGCTTCTACCCCATCTCCTGCTGTTTCAAGAATATAATTTTCTTTTGCTAAATTGTATTCTAAAAGCTCCAAAATGTCTGGATCGTCGTCAACAAGAAGAATTTTAAAGTTTGCTGGATTTGCTCTCATGCTTATTGGCGTGAATTATGACACAAAGATAGAGACCCTAATATTAACAAATTGTTAATTTTAATGTAATTTAAGGTAATATTTACTCTATGACAAATAAACACCCCTTTAGTTCCCGGTTGGCTGCCACTCTATTTTCCATTGGAGTGGGCATCGTAGGAATGATTTGGTTGAAAGACATTTTAGTACTTTTAGCTTCTGCCTTGGTTTTGTCTTTATTGATCTTGCCGCTTTCTTCTTGGATGGAAAAAAAAGGTATGCCAAGGTCATTAAGTATTATTATTGTTTTACTAATAAGCAGTTTTGTTTTAGTGGGAGGGTTTACTGTTTTAAGCCTTCAAGTTGCAGACATTGTTTCAGATTGGCCCAATTATGTACAAAAATTCGAAAAATACATTTCGACGGCCCAATCGTTTTTGTCGAAAAATTTAAATATTTCACGCAAGAAACAAATGTTAGAAGTGACCAATCAGACCATGAATTTGCTCAAAAATTCCGGTGTGATTTTAGGTACCACCTTCGGAACTTTGCTACATGTAATTACTACACTTATCATTTTACCCATATTTATCTTTTTCTTTTTATACTATCGCTCATTTTTTGCAGCCTTTTTACATCAAGTTTTCCCTAAAATTGAAGAAGGAGAAATGCAAAATTTATTGAGGAAAATCGGCCGAGTAGTTCAAAGTTATTTGCAAGGCCTACTGATGGTTATGATAATGGCTGGCATTTTAAACACCATTGGCTTCTGGTGGATTGGCGTACCCTATTTTGCATTTTTTGGCACACTAACGGGGGTCTTTTTATTAATTCCTTATGTTGGGATTTGGCTTGCTGCCTCACTCCCAATTATTTTGAGTTTGGTCACTTTAAGTCCATCCCATGCAATGGCGGTTGTAGCTTGGGTGGCAGCAGTTCAATTCATTGAGGCCAATTTCATCACTCCTATGGTGATTGGTTCGAAGGTAAGCATGAATCCCATGGTTGCAATGATTGCTTTATTACTTGGAGAAACTATTTGGGGAATACAAGGACTTATTTTAGCCCTTCCTCTTACGGCGATGCTAAAAGTGATTTTTGATTTTGTGCCAGAACTGAATGCCTACGGTTTTTTGCTGGGAGCAGCACCTAAAAGAGTGAAAAGTGGAAAGTTGAAAGTGGAAAGTTGAAAACTTGCGCTCAGCTCTGCTGAGTGCATAATATTATGTATGAAACTTTTAGTTTCATTTTACTAAAAAAATATTTTACAAATATTCAACACTCAGCAGAGCTGAGCGTTAGACACTTTCCACTTTTCACTTTTCACTTCAAATAAACCCCTCTTCTTTTTTCATCTGAAATAACAACTTCTACATGTTCGGATAGGGTTGTGGCTAGTTCATAACCTTTGTAATCTGCTGCGATGGGAAATTTCCGATAATTTCTATCTACCAAAACGGCCACCTGAATTTTTTTAACCGGGATACTTAAAAAGGGTGCCAAACTATAGGAAAAGGTTCTTCCCGTATTTAATACATCATCCACAACCACAATCACCTTGTTTTCAAAGAGATTTAAATCACAATCGAATTTAACAGGACGTTCGTAGGGCTCCTCTTTATTTAAATTTATTTCAACTGCTTTCGCCTTAATTTTAGATATTTCTGACAAATTTTGACACAGCATTTGTGCCATGGCATAGCCTTCACCTATGATTCCAGCAAATAAAATCTCTTTCTCTTCAAAATTGTTTTCATAAATCTGAAAAGCAATTCTTCTGATTTTCTGGGTAAGTGCTTCCGAATTTAATACCTGCTCTGAACTCATTTTCTTAATTTATCAAACTTAAAATTACCAAAATAATCCAAAATTCGTACCTTTGTGGGCTCAATTGAATCTTAATTTTTTTGTTATGTCGAGAATGTACGGTGCACAACGCCAACAAATGCCACAAGCTCCTTCAAATCCTTTGGCGATCAAAACCAAGAAATATGGTCTTGAAAAAAATAAATACATTGCGCTTTGCATGAGACAATTATTTGCCAACCAATGGATGTGGTTGTTTGTACCTGTTGCTTTAATAGCCATAAATCTTACGCTTAACTTAACAGGTACCTATAAAAATTGGTGGATCTACATTTTCACTGTAATTGGTGCTATCGGATATGTATTATTTTGGTTGGTTCAATTCACTGGAATCACACAATTGGCTCAATACAAGCAATTATTTGACAAGTATCGTTACGAAATAGACTCGCGTCAAATTTTAATGAAGCTTTCCGACAAGGAAGGTGGAATAATGAAGTGGGATATGATTGGCAAGGCTTACAAAGAAAAAAATGCTTACGTTTTTGAAATGGCAAAATACCAATTTATCTATTTGCCTTTTTCAGTTTTCAACAACGAAAACGATAAGAAATTGATGGATAAAATCTTGCGCGACAAAGGTTACATTCAGTCATAAATGGGCAGAATTCTTGCAATAGATTACGGACTCAAACGGTCTGGATTGGCGGTAACCGATCCATTAAAAATCATTGCCACTGCCCTAGCTACGGTAACCACTACTGAGTTAATAAAATATTTAGAAGATTACTTTAAAAAAGAAGAAGTTGAAGAAGTTGTCATTGGCATGCCCAAAAATCTAGACAACAAGGATACGGATTCTACACCATTCGTTCGAAAATTCATCAAAACTTTTGAGAATAAATTCCCCAGCAGGAAAATAACTACAATAGACGAGCGATTCACCTCAAAAATTGCTCAACAAGCCATGATTACCGGGGGAATGTCTAAAAAAAATAGACAACAAAAAGGGAATGTGGACCAGATTGCTGCGACTATAATATTACAGGAGTATTTACAAAATAGAACTCTGTAGAACTTTAGTGCATAGAACTGTAGAACTGATGTTCAATACACTAAAGTTCTACAGTTCTACGTACTATTTAACTATAACCTTAGAGAACCTGTGATAAAACGGCGTCTTACTATTTGAAGATTTCGGCTTATATTTTCCTGTAATTACTGGCACATACATTACTCTGCGGCGTGATTTTTCACCGAAGTTTGGAGAGACCTCAACACGATGCCACAAGCGGCCATCGTGGATGGTTAGATCCCCTCTTTCAATTTCAAATGCAACTTCTCTTGCATCTGGCTTGTGATCTATGAATTGTTTTTTGCCAAACAATAATTTCAATACACTTTGATTTTGGGTTCCAGGCAGTACACGTAATCCTCCATTTGAACTTGGACAATCATCTAAATGTATACCAACATTTAACATCGGGAGAATTTTTTGTCCTAAAAATAAATCTCTTGGACTATCGGTATGCCAACCCATTTGCGAAAATTTTGAATTGGGCTGATTGATGTAATGGTTGAAAACCAATCCATCTTTTTCATCCTCTCCTACACGACCCTCATAAGGTGCCAAAAATTGAAGTATTAATTTAAAGCGTGGATCATGTAAAAATTCATTCAAAACTGCGCTATACTTATTTGTAAAGCACATTCTTTGAATCATTGGTTCACCCTTTTCATTTTTTCCAAATTTTAAAGGAATACCATTTATTTTATCAACACCTTCTGCCAACCACTTTTGCTCTATTTTTTCTAATTCAGCAATAAACGTCAAAGCTGTTTCTGGCTCAATAAAACGCTTAAAATGAATTACTCCATATTTTTCAAAATATTCTTTTTGCTCCTCGGTGAGTTCTCCTCCAAATTGGAAGGTTTTGTATTCAAAATCAATCTTTGCTTTTCTCATATTGGTATATGCCTGTGAAAAGGTATTTAAATTAAATTATCGTGGTTTTTATATGGAAATGCAAGTTACGGCGAAAATGCGGAAAATTTTAACAATTTTATAATTTATCTGATTATTATCAGCAATACTTATTATTTTTTTTCGCCATCTTTGCGCCACAAAATCCCCCTAATAACGAAATATAGAATTCTTAGTTTAAAATATGAAGCATTTAATATTCCTCCTTTTATTAAGCCCCTGTTGTTTTAATTTAAAAGCTCAAAAGACAAATTCAAGTCTTAAAAAGGGACAATTTTATTTTTCTTGGGGTTACAATCGCTCCACTTATGCAAATTCCGACATCCATTTTGAAGGTCCAGGATATGATTTTACCCTTGCCAATGTAGTTGCAAAAGATTTCCCCACACCAATAAGTGAAATAAAAACCTATTTGAATCCTAGCTTATTGTCTATCCCACAATTTAATTTTCATGTGGGCTACTTTTTTAAAGACAATTGGGCATTATCTATCGGCTGGGATCACATGAAATATGTAATGGTAAACGACCAGCTTTCTAGCATTACTGGTAGTATTTCAGGCCAAGTTTCAAGTCCGGCCATCACTGTAAATCCGAATTATGCAGGAACTTACCAAAACCAGGCATTTACAATCAATTCTAAGGATTTCTTAACTTTCGAACATACAGATGGTTTCAATTATGCGTCTGTAGAGATTGAAAATTATCATACCATTTGGTCAAGCAAAAAGAAGAATTCGAAATTGGATTGGGTAAATGGTTTTGGCGCAGGATTAGTAGTACCCCGCTCTGATGTAAGGTTATTTACCGTGGGTGCCAATCATTTTTGGAACGTAGCCGGAGCAGGTGCCTCCATCAAAACGGGTTTAAGATGGCAATTTTCTAAGAAAGTATATTTTGAAGGAATTGCAAAAGCAGGTAGCACAAACCTTTGGAAAATTCAAACTACTGGCAGAGCGGTTGATAAGGCTAGTCAGGTAATTTCCTATTTGGAGGGATATGGGGCGCTGGGGGTGTATATTAAGTAAGCGAGTGAGCAAGTGAGCGAGTACTACAACTAACTAAACTTGCTTACTTGCTTACTTGCCCACTTGCTTGCCCACAACTTTCACTCTAAAAGAAACTCCTACCGCAACATACCAATTCTCTGAATTTGTAAAACTATTTCCTGCTGAAACATCCAATTTTAGATCATCTGAGGCATAATAGGCCAAGCCTCCGTCGAACCAATGTTCGGTGACTGAATTATTGGGTAATCTACCAAAAACTTCCGCATAAGCGTATCCTTTTTTGCCAATATTTATACTAGGCGCAATTCTATAAATACCCTCGGCCGTTCCATTTTCATGGAATTCCACACCAAAGTTGTAACCAATTCCGAGATTTTTATACAAATCATTTTGAAGAGTTAAAACGATTTGGCTCCATGAGTGCGGCTTTAAATCCTGATCACTGACATCTCTTTTTTCATCCCGAAAATTGTAATGTACTATCACCGCAGTCCGTGGTTTCCATCCCACAGGATCCATTAAACGCCATTTTAAACCCAAGGCTTCCGAATGGAAACGAAACGTAGAACTCCCTTGCAAGTTGGATATATAACGCAATTCAATGGATTTACTTAGTCCATACTTCAACAAAGTAGTGGGTAAAACATATTCCAATTGCCCACCATCTAGACTTTTATTAAAGCCCATTTCTGCCTGGATATAGCCTTTTTTCACAATAAATGGACATTCTGTTTGATCTGGTCGATCGGTTTCTATTCTTCCTTCTTGCTGAGCAAGAGTATTAAAGTGAGCAAGTGAGCAGAGTAAGCAGGTAAGTAGGTGAACTAGTAGCTTCAACCCCTGTGGTTTAAAAAAGTGATCCAGTGAGCAAGTATTAAAGTAGATAAGTTTCATAAGCCAAAAATAAAAATTTAGTCTTGTCTAAAAAAATATTTAGACATATATAAATAAAATATTTGATTGGATAATTTTGTAACTTGCAGAGATGAAGAGGCATATTTGTTTGTGGTTTTTGTTCTTAATTGGATTTTATTTGAATCCAATGGAAAGTAATGCCCAGAACAAACCGAGTGTTCAAATTGAGGGAAAGAGTATTAGTACGGAGGAAGATTTGGTGATATCGGTTTCTGCTGAACAACCGGCTAATGCCACCGAGGGTATTCCTTATAAATTTCCTGAAATCAATTTTTTCAAAAAAGTTGGTGTTAGTAGAGGTAAGGCAAGCACTTTAGTAAATAACCAGATGGTATCTGAAGTTATATACTCGCAGCATTATCGGGCTGTAAATCCTGGTATTTTCCAGATTCCAGAATTGGAAGTGCTACTTTTTCAACAATCTGTCAAAACAGAACCCTTTACGGTGACCGTGGTAAAGGGAATTGAGGTCACGAAGGTGGAAGATTTTTTTCCAAAATCGGAACTTACTAAAGATATATTACCATCGAAAAACAAGTTATTTTTATTGGTTTCAAGCAATGAATATCAGCCGTATGTTGGACAAGGATTTACCTTAAAATTTTCACTTTTTATACCGGAGGACAATGAGCAAGAATTAGAATTTGATCGAAATGACATTCAAATCCCCTTGCAATTGCAGAAATTGAAGCCATCAAATTGTTGGCAGGAGAATTTTGACTTACAAACTGAAAAAATAATTTCAACTACATTTCAGGGAAAGAAGTACAAGGAATATCGATTTTATCAAGCGACGTTTTATGCCTTGGATAACCAAATAATTAAAATCCCTTCGTTGAAACTGCGTTTAAGTAAAATTCAAAAGAAGGGAAATGAGGTCCAAAAAACTCCTATTGAATTCTCCTCCATCCCCTTTCAAATAAAGCCTAAAAACTTACCCAAGGGTATTTCTCCAACTAAAATTCCTGTGGGACGATATGAGTTGAGAGAAGAAATCAATCGGAATTCTATACGTACCGGACAAAAAATTGAATATAAATCAAGCTTTGTTGGCGATGGTAACACCTTTGCCATAGAAGACCCTGAAGTAGAGTCTGATTACTTTTTGCGCTTTACAACCTTAAACAAAGAGGAGGTTATATTTCCCTCGGGTGATAAAATGTTTGGCAATAATTCACAAAAAATTCAAATTATTCCTCGACAACCTGGTAAATTTGAACTTAAAAAATATTTTTATTGGGTTTATTTCAATACAGACAAAGGCAAATTGGACACATTGTACTCCAAATTAACTTTAGATGTAAAAGGAGGGCCATCCGATGCGCATTTAAATACTGCAGAGGAAAGTTCTGAAATTTATCAAGGAATTGAAAATTTATCGAGTCTTGAAAACACTTGGAATACCTGGGAAAATTGGAGAAAAATAACCCAAATTATCCTATTTATATTGGTAATAATTTTTGGTTATTTATTGACAAGTAGAACAAAAAAGTAATATGGGAAGTATATACGGCAAAATTTTTCAAATTTCAACTTTCGGCGAGTCGCACGGTGCTGCAGTTGGCGTAGTTGTAAATGGGTGTCCGGCGGGCATTGAAATTGATTTAGATTTTATTCAGGCTGAATTAGATAGACGTAAACCTGGGCAATCTAAAATCACTACGCAGAGAAAAGAAGCAGATTCAGTAGAAATTGTATCTGGTATTTTTGAAGGAAAAAGTACCGGAACACCTATTGCCATGTTGGTATGGAATGGTGATCAACGTTCGAAAGATTACTCGCATATTGCAGATCAATTTAGACCATCTCATGCAGATTATACCTATTTCGAAAAATACGGAATTCGCGATTATCGAGGCGGAGGTCGCAGTTCAGCAAGAGAAACCGTTGCCCGTGTGGCAGCAGGCGCCTTAGCTAAATTGGTTTTAAACCAAATTGGAGTTAAAATTCAAGCGTATGTAAGTCAGGTGGGAACATTGAAAGTTGGAAGCACTGATTTGAAGATTAGCGATTTGTCGGAAGCAGAAAAAAATGCCGTACGTTGCCCTGACCCAAAATTGGCACAAGAAATGTTTGATTACATTGACCAGATTCGCAAACAAGGGGATTCGGTTGGGGGAGTTATTTCAGCAATTATTGAAGGTTGTCCAGCCGGCCTAGGCGAACCTGTTTTCGACAAATTACATGCCGAATTAGGCAAAGCCATGTTGAGTATCAATGCGGTAAAAGGCTTTGAATACGGAAGTGGATTTGATGGAGTTTCCTTAAAAGGTTCACAGCACAATGATTTGTTTGTTGAAAAAGATGGTAAAATTCAAACAACAACAAATTTTTCAGGAGGTATACAAGGAGGTATTTCCAATGGAGAACCCATTTATTTCCGAGTTGCATTTAAGCCAACTGCCACTATTATGCAAGATCAAGATAGCTTGAATGAAAAAGGCGAAAAAGTGGTAGTTTCGGGTAAAGGTCGACACGACCCCTGTGTGGTTCCTCGAGCGGTCCCTATTGTTGAGGCTATGGCAGCCATTGTAATATTAGACTTTTATTTACGCAATAAAATCATCAAATCATCTGCACTATGATTTGGGATGAAGATGCGTATTATATGGGATTAGCCCTCCGACAAGCTGAACAAGGCTTGGAGGATGATGAAATACCTGTTGGTGCAGTGATTGTTGCCAATGGACAAGTAATTGCCAAAGCCTATAACCAAACAGAAAAATTAACGGATGTAACTGCCCATGCAGAAATGTTGGCTATCACCTCTGCTGCACAGACTTTGGGAGCCAAATATTTAAAAGATTGCACGTTGTATGTTACCCTTGAACCTTGTGTAATGTGCGCGGGGGCCTTATATTGGTCGCAAATTGGTCGCATCGTATATGGGGCTAGCGAAGACAAAAGAGGGTTTGAAAAACATGGCAGAACGCTTTTGCACCCCAAAACAAAAGTTTTATCGGGCATTTTAGCCAACGAATCTGAGCAATTGTTGAAAGAGTTTTTTTCGAGGTTGCGGTAGTGGTGGCTTCGAGAGCCTCAGCCACCTAAGGAAGAAGATTTTACCTCCCCCAACCCCTCCTCCAAAAGGAGGGGAGTATATTTTGTCAGTTTATTGAACTTTATAACCATAAAATTTGTTTACCCACAATTAACCCTTCGACTTCGCGCAGGGACCAAAAATAAACAATTAACAATTAACAATTCATAACTCATATGTCATTCACCCTATCACCCCTACCTTATGCAAACAATGCGCTAGAGCCGCATTTTGATGCATTAACAATGGAAATTCACCACGACCGTCACCATAACGCATACGTAACTAATTTAAATGCTGCGGTTGCGGGTACGGAATTGGAAGGAAAATCTTTAGAAGAATTATTCGCAAACATCAGCAAGTTGAGTCCAGCGGTACGTAACAATGGTGGTGGACATTTCAACCATGATTTATTTTGGAACATCTTATCTCCAAATGGTGGAGGAGCTCCAATTGGCACATTAGCAAAAGCGATAGATGCTAAATTTGGAAGTTTTGATGCCTTCAAAGAGGAGTTCAAAAAAGCAGGAATTGGCCGTTTTGGTTCAGGATGGGCATGGTTAGTTGCGCAGAAAGATGGTTCAATTGCAATCAGTTCAACTCCAAATCAAGACAATCCATTGATGGATGTTGCTGATGTAAAAGGCTTCCCAGTAATAGGATTAGATGTTTGGGAACATGCTTATTATTTGAAGTTTCAAAACAAGCGTCCGGATTATATCGATTCATTTTGGAATGTAATTGACTGGGCTGCGGCAGAGAAGCGTTATTTAGCTGCTCAAGCATAAATTCGATTTTTTCGATAAAAATATCTGTTTAGGGTTTGCAGAAACGGCAGATTTGCTTATTTTTGCAATCCCAAACAAATGGTGGTTGTAGCTCAGCTGGTTAGAGTATCGGTTTGTGGTTCCGAGGGTCGTGGGTTCGAACCCCATCATCCACCCAGAAGAGGTTATCGAAAGATGACCTCTTTTTTTGTTTTTATTTAAAGACTTAATTTGTACTATGAACTCCCTTCAAATTCGTAAAATAGAAAAAGGCGACAACCTCAAAGTTGCAGAATTGATTCGATCGGTTTTCGACGAGTTGGATATTCCTAAAGTAGGAACCGCTTACGAGGATCCTTATTTAGATTTTATGTTTGAACAATATCAGAAACCACAATCTGTGTATTTTGTGGTAGAAAAGGAAGGTAGAATAGTTGGGGGCGCAGGAATTGCACCTTTAGTAAATGGAGACCCTACAATTTGTGAATTACAAAAAATGTACTTTTTACCTGAAACTAGAGGCAAGGGAATAGGCGCCGAAATGATGGAAAGTTGCTTGCAAGCTGCCCAGGAATTTGGATTCAAAAAATGTTATATTGAAACGTTTCCCTTTATGATAGCTGCCCAAAAATTGTATAAAAAGTCAGGATTTGAATATATAGATACCCCAATGGGAAACACAGGACATTCGAGTTGCCCAATTTGGATGTTGAAGGATTTATTTTATTAAATTTGTAACATGAGAACAATTACCCCAACCGCCATACATCGCGAATTATTACCTGTAGATTTCAACCTAAGTACTTGGGAAAGTGTATTGCCATTTTTCGAAGAATTGAGTAATAAAAAAATTGAAACCTTAGAAGATTTAAATCAGTTTTGTTTGCAAAGGTCTGAATTAGAAAGTTATTTATCTGAAAACTTTGCTTGGAGATACATTAAAATGTCTTGCGACAATCAAAATCCGGAGTTGCAAGCAAGTTACCAACAATTTGTCAACGAAATTATGCCAAATGCATCTGTTTTTGATGACGAATGGAACAAAAAAGTAATAGATTCTGGATTTGCCGATCAGCTTCCTAAAACAGGGTATTCTATCATGTTGCGCGGAATGCAAAAAGCAATTGAAATATTCAGAGAAGAAAACATCCCGATATTTACAGATTTAAATAATCTTTCTACAGAATATGGGGCCTTAACTGGTGCTTTGATGGTAGATATTGAAGGTGTTGAAAAAACTTTGCAACAAGCGGCTGCCCATTTGGAGTCCACCAATCGCAAAGAAAGAGAAGAAGTGTATCATAAAATTGCTGAAAAAAGATTGTCGCTAAAAGACGATTTGAACAAATTGTTTCAACAATTGATTGAAAAAAGGGATTTGGTTGCTAAAAATGCCAACTTTGAGAACTTTAGGGATTATTCTTTTGCAAGTCTTGGTCGGTTTGATTACAGCCCAGCAGACTGTTTCGAATTTCACGAAGCAGTAGCAGAAACTGTGGTCCCAATTCTAAATGAACAAGCAAAAAAAAGAAAAGAAGCATTGGGATTAGATGCCTTGAAACCTTGGGACAAAGCGGTAGATCCAGCCGGGCGAAAGCCTTTAAAACCCTTTGAAACTGGACAAGAGTTGTTAGAAAAAACGATTCGAGTATTTGAAAAAATGAATCCATTTTTGGGCGATTGTCTAAAAGAAATGGTGAAATTGAATCGATTTGATTTGGACTCAAGAAAAGGAAAAAATCCAGGTGGCTATAATTACCCATTAGAAGAAAGTGGTTTCCCTTTCATTTTCATGAATGCTGCTGGACAAGTTCGCGACATGGTAACCTTATTACATGAAGGAGGTCATGCAGTACATTCCATTTTGGATAAAGATTTACCCATTAATGCATTCAGAAATGTGCCTTCGGAGGTGGCAGAATTGGCATCTATGAGTATGGAATTAATTACCATGGAACATTGGGATGAATATTTTGAGAATCCAGAAGAGGAAAAACGAGCGAAAATAAAGCATTTAGAAGACATTTTGGAAACACTTCCCTGGGTAGCAACGATTGATGCATTTCAACATTGGATTTACGAAAATCCTAAACACACAGCGGAAGAAAGAGAGGCGGCATGGTTGAAGATTTATGGAAAATTTAGCGATTCAGTTACAGACTGGTCGGGCTTAGAAGTAAATAAGGCTAATTTATGGCAAAAACAATTGCACTTATTTGAGGTCCCTTTCTATTACATCGAATATGCAATTGCTCAATTAGGTGCTTTGGCCGTTTGGAGAAATTATTGTCAGAATCCAGAAAAAGCTTTAAATCAATATTTAGATGCTTTGGCATTGGGTTACACCGTTCCAATAAAAGAAATTTATGCTACGGCAGGAATTGAATTCAATTTTAGCAAAAAATATATTGCGGAGTTGATGGCTTTTTTGGTTGAAAAAATTCATAATTCATAATTCATAACTCATAATTTTTATTTATTTTTGCACCGTAATTAGTACAAAAAGCACATGAAATTAAAGAATTTAGTTCCAGTTTTAGCGATTGCCTTGTTAGCAACGGCTTGTGATTATCAAAAAAACAATCGCATCAAGCAAAAAGATGTTCGTGAAGGCAATGAGCATGTATATGGAGTTCATCCGGATTCTGCTGCTGCACAATCAAAACTTAAATATGCTGCTAAGCCAGAATTAGAGGTAAAAGCAAACGAAATTCGCGAGAAATTATTCAACAAATAGGTTGAATTTAAAAATACCAAAAAGCCGGCTTTGTCCGGCTTTTTGCGTTTAGAACCAATTTAATTAAAACTAATTTTAAAATCTAAATGACCTCCAAATCCGTCGTTTATAATTCTCATTAGGGTTGAAAGTCTTATATCACTTGCATTATTTTCTATTCTGGAAATATAATTTTTTGTAGTACCACATTTAAACGCTAATTGTTCCTGTGTTAGTCCCTTTTCCTTTCGAAGTTCCTGAAGGATTACCCCCAATTTAAATACCTCAAAACCCTGATCATATTTTTCACGCTGATTCGTTCCTTTTTTGCCATATTCCCTATCCAAAAACTCATCGAATGAAGTCATGCTTTCCATTTTCTTTTTCATCGAAATAATTCTTTTTTAATTTTTCTGCTAATTCTATTTTCCTTAAAGGTACTTTATTTGACTTTTTTTGAAATCCATTTATAACTACCAACAAATTTCCCTCATCAAAAAAGCTAAAGACCCTATATATATTTGAACTATATTCAATTCTTATTTCATAAAGGCCTGAAGAACTTGTTATATATTTAAAATAGTTAGTTGGAATTCTTTCTAATTCAACAATCAAATTCAATGTCCAGGTTATTTTCTCTTTGACATGATCAGGAAGTGGTTCAAAAAATTCCATAAAATATTCTCTATAAAAGAAAACATTTCTCTTAAATTGATTTTTCATTAGTGGATCTTCAAAGTTACCTATTTAGATAACAATTTGCAATTTATTTAAATCCATTAAAGATACTCAAAACAAATATTCCTTTAAAAAAGTTAACTGATAAATAATTAAGGTATAAATAGATGACCAAATAAAGCCTGAAATGGCCATAAAAAATAAGATTCTTGATAGAGGCACTTTGAAAGAAAGTGATAATAAACTTCCTCCTATGGGAGTAAAGATCAGAGGAGTCAATGCCGCAATCCCTTTAATACCAAATTTCTGCCAAATACCTACAGCAAATCGAGCACGTTTGGAGAAAACCAATGGTTTAGATTTTCGAAAACTTCCAATCCATTGTACTAATAATTTACCAAGGGAGACAACAATAAGCACAGTCAGCATAAATCCAACCCAAGAAGCCAATAAGGTTTCATACCAAGCAAGTCCTAGACTAAAACCTGCAATGGGCCCTGCAATATATTTCAATGCTGTTCCTAACATTACCGCAAAATACTTACCCCAAACCATTATTTCGACGAGCGATAAATTCGAATACCTTCGTTTAAAAACTTTACAAAATGGTTAACATCAGGATCAAAAGCCACAGGCTTCAACATGGGTCCCTCTTCTTTTCTTGGATCCAACAACACATAATGAGGCTGTGCATTGGAATCAAAACGGGTAATTTGAAAATCTAAATTCTGATCACCTAAGGTCTTTTTCACCTGACCATCTACCTTTGAAGTGTACCATTCAGTACTTGGTAATTCAGTTTTGTCATCACAATATAGGGCAACAACTACATAATCTTCTTGCAAAGTTTTCAACACTTTCGGATCCGACCACACATATTCTTCCATTTTTCTACAGTTCACACATCCATGACCTGTAAAATCGATAAACAGGGGTTTCCCTGCTTTAATTGCAGCTTCTTTTGCTTCTTTGTAATCAAAATATCCTTGTAAACCCAAGGGCAATTTCAAAAAATCGCTGTATTTTGAATTGATTTTAGCAGCTTCTGCATTTCCACTTCCCGCCGACATTTTAAAGTCTTGTGTGTTCATAGGAGGCAACCAACCTGATAATCCTTTTAAGGGCGCACCCCACATGCCCGGCATCATGTATAAAACAAATGCCAAAGAACTTGTTGCCAACAAGGAGCGCGTAACCGACAGCTTCTTGTTCCCACTATCGTGTGGCATCGTTATAATTCCAAAAAGGTATAACGTAATTGCAGTAAATACAGCAATCCAAATAGCTAAGAAAACTTCTCGATCTAACAAATGCCAATGATAAACTTGGTCTGCAACGCTTAAAAATTTAAAGGCAAGCGCCACTTCCAAAAATCCTAATACCACTTTAACTTCATTCATCCATCCACCTGATTTAGGCATTTTATTCAATACCCCTGGGAAAATTGCAAATAAAGTAAATGGTATAGCGAAAGCTAATGAAAATCCTAGCATACCCACAATTGGCTTCAAAAAGACCCCTTGAGAGGCTGCAATTAAAATAGACCCTGCCAATGGTCCTGTACATGAAAAGGACACCAAAACCAAAGTAAATGCCATAAAAAACACACCTATCAATCCACCTTTATCCGATTTGGCATCAACCTGATTCACAAAATTTGAAGGTAAAACAATCTCAAAAGCTCCAAGGAATGAAATTCCGAAAAGCATAAAAATCACAAAAAACAAAAGATTTGGAATCCAATGCGTGCTTAAGAAATTGGCAAAACTTGCGCCAGCAAAAAAGGCTAAAATTGTCCCAAAAAACACGTAAATCAACACAATAAAAGCTCCGTATAAAAATGCCAAACCCTTGCCGCCCGATTGTTTCGTAAAGAAACTTACCGTCATCGGTATCAATGGATAAACACATGGTGTCAATAATGCCAAAAATCCTGCACCCAATGCTATGAAAAAGAAGGAAAATAATGACTCCTCGCTCGTTTGTCGTCTCTCGTCACTTTTAATCTCACTCACTGGCTCACCTACTTTGCTCACTGGCTCACTCTGCTCACTCACTTTGCCCACTTGCTCACTCTGCTCACTCACTTTGCTCACTGGCTCACTTTGCTCACTTACCTTGCTCACTGGCTCACTACCACCTACCGACTGAGAACTGAAAACTATTGAAAAAACTCCCTTTATTGGCACACAAAGTCCCGACTCATTTGAACAAGATTGTGAATCATAAGCCCCAGAAATCTTAACTTTTTCCTGTAAAATCTTAACTTTTTGTCGAAACTCTCCAACCCCTGTAAAATACGTATAAGTTCCTCCCCAAATTTCTTGGTCTAATTTCGAATGCGGATTGATTGCTTTTAAATTACCTACCAAAGAATAACTAGAATTTTTGTCAAAGCTTACAGTAGTAACCACCGGACCCAAGTTTGGGTCAAAATCGGAAGAATACAAGTACCAACCTTTGTCAATTTTAACTTTAAAAATAAGCTCGGCAACTTCACCAACCTTTGGGTTCACAGGCTTTAATGTCCAAGACCACTTCGCTGGAGTAATTTTTTCTGCAAAAAGAAAAAATCCAAAAAGTAGGAATAAGCTAGTTAAGATCGATTTGATTTTCATCGGCAAAAATAAATTTTTCAAATTTACACTATTTCAGCGGATAAGTGCGTGACATAGGTCGACTTAGTTTATCAATAAATCGTTTTTCTGTTCGAAGATAAAATCGTATTTTTGTACCCTTATATACGAAGAACAAGACAAATTACTCATGGCTGCAAGCACATTTCCAACCCAACGCGACAACGAAATTTTTTCTTTAATCAATAAAGAAGCGCATCGTCAAGAATTCGGCATCGAATTAATTGCCTCTGAAAACTTTACTTCTCCACAAGTTATGGAAGCTCAAGGCAGTGTATTGACTAATAAATATGCAGAGGGACTTCCAGGAAAAAGATATTATGGAGGATGTGAAGTGGTAGATGAAGTTGAAACCATTGCTATTGAGCGTGCAAAACAATTGTTTGGCGCTACATGGGCGAACGTTCAACCGCATTCAGGTGCTCAGGCCAATGCAGCTGTTTTCTTATCTTTCTTGAATCCAGGTGATAAAATTTTAGGATTTGACTTATCGCACGGTGGTCACTTATCACATGGTTCTCCTGTGAATTTCTCGGGAAAATACTTCCAAGCATTTTTCTATGGTGTTGAAAAAGAAACTGGATTAATAGATTGGGACAAGGTAGAGGCAACTGCCCAAAAAGAAAAACCAAGATTAATTATTTGTGGTGCATCAGCCTATTCAAGAGATTGGGACTATGCTCGCTTAAGAAATATTGCAGATCAAGTTGGCGCTATTTTATTGGCAGATATTTCCCATCCATCTGCATTAATCGCAAAGGGTTTATTGAACAACCCTATGCAGCATTGCCACATTGTTACAACTACCACTCACAAGACTCTACGCGGTCCACGCGGTGGATTGATCATGATGGGTAACGATTTTGAAAACCCATTTGGTTTCAAAACTTTAAAGGGTGATTTGAAATTAATGTCAGCTTGTTTGGATGGCGCTGTATTCCCTGGTACCCAAGGTGGTCCATTAGAGCACGTTATCGCAGCCAAAGCAGTAGCTTTCGGAGAGGCATTGAGCCCAACTTTCGAAGCTTATGCAAAACAAGTTCAGGCAAACGCTCAAGCAATGGCGAAAGCATTTTTGTCAAAAGGATACGAAATCATTTCTGGTGGAACCGACAACCATTTAATGTTAATTGACCTTCGTCCAAAAGGATTAACTGGTAAATTGGCTGAAAATACCTTGATTAAAGCAGATATTACTATTAACAAAAACATGGTTCCATTTGATGACAAATCTCCATTTGTCACTTCAGGTATGCGTGTAGGTACTGCAGCTATGACAACACGTGGTATGAAAGAAAGCGAAATGACCCAAATTGTAGATTTGGTTGATAGAGCTTTGATGAACCATGAAAATGAGTCAGTTTTAGCAGCAATTAAAAATGAGATTAACGAATGGGTAAAACAATTCCCATTGTACGCATAAAATAATGGCATTAGATCAAGACTGGGACGAGAACGAAGAGGACAAGGATGGCACCGAAATGTCATTTTTCGACCATTTAGAAGAATTGCGCTGGCACATCATCCGCTCTTTGGCTTCTATTGTGATTTTCACAGTAGCTGCCTGGATTTTTCGTGAAGAAATCTTCGGAATTGTCATCATGGGACCAACCAAAGTTGATTTCTACACCAATCAAGTGCTTTGTAAAATAGCTGCCGAAACAGGCATGACCAGCCTTTGTATGCAAAAAGCTGATTTTATTTTACAATCTAGAGAGGTTTCAGGACAATTTATGATGGCCTTGACTCAGTCGATCATTGTTGGGCTATTATTTGCATTCCCTTATGCCTTTTTTGAAATTTGGAGATTTGTTACTCCAGGACTTAAAAACAAAGAATTAAAAGCAGCACGAGGAGCCGTATTTTGGGTTTCCTTATTGTTTTTTATTGGTGTTGCATTTGGTTATTTCATTGTAGCTCCAATGGCCATCAACTTTTTAGCAAACTTTAAATTAGACCCATCGATTCAAAATCAATTTGATATCAACGATTATATCTCTTTGCTATCCATGTTGACTTTGGCTTGTGGTTTAACCTTTCAATTGCCTATGATTGCCTATGTACTTTCTCAAGTTGGAATTTTAACCCCTTCCTTCATGAGAGAATACAGAAAACACGCTTTAGTGGTAATTTTAATCATTGCAGCTCTTATTACACCATCTCCAGACATGATTTCTCAGTTGCTCGTAACAATCCCATTGGTGGGCTTGTATGAGATCAGCATCATCGTTTCGGGTCGCGTATTGAAAAGAAAAATGCGTGAAGAATTAGAAGACGCTTAATCCAAATTCTCCTTTTAGATGAATTATTTATCGGCCGAAAACATCTCCAGAAATCTTGGCGAACGCTGGATTTTTAATGCTATTTCCTTTGGCTTACAAAAGGGAGAAAAGGTTGCTTTAATTGGTAAAAACGGCACTGGAAAAACAACCTTGATGGAAACCTTAGTTGGCATGCAAAGTCCCGACAATGGCAAAATCACCATCAGAGACGGAATTCATGTAGGCTATTTACCCCAAAATCCAAGTTTCAATGAGAATGATTTGGTGATTAATTACCTATTCTCAGAAGAATTGGCCAGCTCAAAGGCAATTAAGGCATACGAGGAAGCAATGGAGTCGGGCGACCCAAAAGCCTTAGAAAACGCATTTGCCTTGATGGATTCTGCACAGGCCTGGGATTACGAAAGTAGAGCCAAACAAATCATAGCCAAATTAGGGATTCCTGATAGTCACCAACAAATTTCAACCCTTTCGGGTGGACAAAAAAGACGTTTAGCCTTGGCTAAATTATTGATTGAAAGTCCGGAAATCATGATTCTAGATGAGCCAACTAACCACTTGGATATTGAAACGATTGAATGGTTAGAGGGCTTTTTAAGCGGTCCAAATGTTACCTTATTGGTTGTTTCTCACGATAGATATTTTTTGGATCGTGTTTGCACCCGAATGATTGAATTGGCTCAAGGAAACATTTATAATTACAATGGCAATTATGCTTATTTTTTAGAGAAAAAAGCAGAAAGAGAAACTTCAGAAGCAAGTACCGTTGCAAAAGCAAAAAACCTCTACAAAAAGGAGTTGGAGTGGATGCGTAGACAGCCTAAAGCTCGTGGTACGAAGGCTCAATCCAGAATTGATGCATTTTATGAAACGGAAGAAGTTGCCAAAAGAAAGGCAGATGATAGCAAATTGGATTTGCAATTGCAGATGTCGAGATTAGGCAATAAAATCATTGAAATTAACCATATATATAAGTCGTTTGGCGACAAGAAAATTGTTGAGGACTTTACCTATACATTCAAGAAAAAGGACCGCATTGGTATTGTTGGAAATAATGGTGCAGGAAAAACAACTTTTCTCCAGTTATTAACCGAAAATTTAGCACCAGATTCCGGAACAATTGACCATGGGGAAACCTTGGTTATTGGATACTATACCCAAATGCCCTTTGATTTTAAACCAGGACAGCGGGTAATTGATGTGATTACGGATATTGCAGAAGTCATTCATTACGGCAAAAACAATACCCTTACCCCATCCCAGTTTTTGAGTAAATTTTTGTTTGAAACTCAAAAGCAATACACACCAGTTGAAAAACTTTCAGGTGGAGAAAAGAAGCGTTTACAATTGATGCAGGTATTGGTTAAAAATCCAAATTTCTTGATTTTAGACGAGCCAACCAATGACCTTGATCTTGAAACATTACAATTATTAGAAGATTTCTTAAGCGATTTCCAAGGCTGTTTATTGTTAGTTTCCCACGACCGTTACTTTATGGACAATTTGATTGACCAATTGTTAATTGTTGAAGGAAATGGAGTGATTCGATTCTTTAATGGAAATTATACGGATTTTAGGAATAGTGATGCTAGTGAGCAAGTGAGCAAGTTAGCTAGTGAGCCAGTAAGCAAGTTAGCTAGTGAGCTAGTAAGCAAGTTAGCTAGTGAGCAAGTTGGCAAGGCTTCCAAAAAACTTAGTTATAAGGAACAAAAAGAATTAGAAGAGCTGGAAAAATCGATGCCAAAATTGGAAAATAAAATCCAATTGATTGAACAAGAAATCGCTGAATTATCTGATGATTTTGAGAAAATCACTAAATTGGCAAAAGAATTAGAAAACCTAAAAGCCGATTTGGAGGAAAAGGAAATGAGGTGGTTGGAGCTGACTGAGTAAGCCAGTGAGCAAGTTATCCAGTGAGCTAGTGAGTCAGTAAAGTAGACGACCTCCTTTATTCGTATATTCCTATATTCTTATATTCTTATATTCTTATATTTCTCCAAGCCCCATGGACCCATTAGAAGGAAAAACATTACAATTTATTGTTGAATACCTAGTCGAGAAGTACGGCTGGGATGAGCTGGGAAGGCGAATTAGAATCAATTGCTTCACATTTGAACCCAGTGTGAAATCAAGTCTTACTTTTTTGAGAAAAACACCTTGGGCAAGAAAAAAAGTAGAAGAATTATACCTTAGGAGTCTCTAAACTTGTTCATCATTTTCACAAACAAGAAAAGAACAAAAGCAACTATTACAAAAGAGATAAAATTTCCAATAAAATTACCATATTTAATGGCAGTTCCTGGAATAACTAATTGATTGATTTCAGTTAGATGTGTAGCCTTTAAAACAGGTGCTAAAATGGCAGGATTGATGATGTCATTCACCAATGAATCCACAATTTTTGAAAATTGACTACCAACCACCACACCAATGGCTAGGTCAATTACATTGCCGCTCATAGCAAATTTCTTAAATTCTTCTATTATTTTCATAGAAATAAAAATCCCCGGTTTCCCGGGGATTTTTGTGTTTATTGGAATGTTAATTCTGTTATTGCAAACAATGGCTTTCCTCCTGCGTTTTCATTTCTAAAAACAAAATATAGGTCTTTTAAGCCTTCAGTTGCATTCACTGGCATACTAAACACTCCTGCTTTTTTCACTTCAGCTGTGCCTACTAATTGGCCTTCAGCCGAACCTAAGTGAACTTCTAATCGTCCACCAACAGTTGCGCCTTCCATTACAAATGCACTTCCTTTTATTTCCTTGATGCCAGTCAAATCGATACCTTTGTAAACAGCAGTACTCTTGTCTTCCGAACCAATTACCAATTCACCCACATTATCCATCTTCATTTTCATTACCTTGATCAATTGATCTGCAGAAGCTGCAGGAATAGTTGAACTGCGTAAAGTAACCGTTCCCTGACCTAATACTGGTGCAATTTTACCATTTCCTTTGTCGGTATAACTTGCGGTGAAAATGTATGTACCTGGCTTTCCATTATCTTTTGGAACATATTCCCCTTTCAATGGCTTAGATGCTTTTCTCGCATCACCTAAAGAAAGAATGTATTGTACCATTTCTCTTGCATCTGAATTAGAAATTTGAGGGTGAGCAGCCATTGCTTGTTCTCCCCAAACGCCTCCACCACCAGAAACTATTTTTGCAGCTAATTGAGAAATAATGGTACTTCCTGCACGGTATTTCTTAGAAATATCTTTGTAAGATGGTCCAATTGATTTTTTATCCTTTGCATGACAAGTCTTGCAATCTGATTGATCTATCAAACGTAATCCGTTAGAGAAGCTTGTATTGCTTTGATGTCCTAAAGCAATCATGTTTTTGTCAAATCCTTGTAAATAATCAATACTCAACAACACGTCCTCCTCAGAAACTTTCTTGTTTTCTAAGGTACCATCTTCTTTATCTTCAACTTTTACACTGTATTTAACAGGTTTGTCATTCCAATAAAAAGATTTATTTCCTTCAACCTCCACACTAACTTTTGGAATTTCATTACCAGCTGTAACTATTAGGGATTCTTTCTTTGAGTTCCCTTTAGCATCTTTCACAGTTAAAGTAACATTAAATTTACCTGGTTTAGCAAAAGTTACAGTTGGATTTGCAGCAGCACTTGTACTTCCATTTCCGAAATTCCATAAATAGGTTAATTTGTCTCCATCATAATCAACTGTTCCTTCTGAAGAAAATTTAACTTTCAATGGTACGGCACCAGCTTTTTTATCTGAAACTGCTACTACTTTTGGAATTCTGTTGCCAGGGTTATATTCTATTTTATATAACGTTGCTTCTTCGTTTTGAGAGAACCAGTTGGGACCATACTCTAATCCATACATCACCCCATTATGATCAAACTCCATATCCATTGGGTGATTGAACTTAATGTTTGGTAAGAAGCGATCCATTTGCAAGAAATCGCCATTTTGCTTCATAGAAACTGTATAAACTAAATCACGTGCCCAATCGTATGCAAACAATTTACCATCATAGAATGAAGGGAATTTACCTTTTGCGTCAGCTGGATAATCTCCGCTGTAATAAACCGGACCCGCCATCGCATTTCTACTACCTTTGCCAATTGTTGCCCCGAACTCTGGAGAATCTGCATACGGATAATAAATAAATGCTTTTTGTGCTTTTGGTAAATGGCCTAAACCTGTATTATGTGGAGAAGTATTAATAGGTGCCAATGGGTTAAATGTAGCCCATGTACTATCATTTCCAAATTTTCTTTGGTTGTATGGTTTATTGTCTCCTACAAATAATGGCCATCCGAAATAACCTGCTTCACGAGCTTGGTTAACTTCATCATGTCCACGTGGACCATATTTTGGAGAATTTTCTCCCGCATCTGGACCTACCTCTCCCCAATACAAAAATCCAGTTCTTTGGTCAACCGAAATTCTGTATGGATTTCTATTACCCATTACATAAATTTCAGGTTTTGTCATTGGATATTTTGGCGGGAATAAATTACCCTCAGGAATGGTATAAGTTCCATCTGCCTGTGGTTTAATTCTCAAAATTTTTCCTCTGTAATCGTTTGTGTTCGAACTTGAAGCACGAGCATCCCATCCCGCACGACCTTTTCTTTCATCCATTGGACCATAGCCATTCGACTCATGTGGGTTCACATCATCACCTGTTGATAAATACAAGTTACCTTGCTTATCCCAAGCAATTGAACCACCTGTATGGCAACATTTTCCATCACGTTTTACGGGAACACGTAATAAAACCTTTTCAGAAGCCCAGTCTAAGGTATCTTTTAACTCATCATACACAAACCGAGAAAGGTGTTGCGCTGTATCTGGCAAACCCGCTTGTGGAGAATAATACACATATATGAACTTGTTTTGTGCATAATTAGGGTCTTTGTTAATACCCATTAAACCATATTCTGATTTTGAATACACATCAAATTTTGCAACAATTTTTACCTTATTTTTCTTTGGATCATACACTTTCATATTCCCTCTGCGCTCAGTGTACAACACTTTTCCGCTAGGAAGAACCGTTAATTCTGTAGGTTCATTTAAGTTTTGATCTAAAACCGTTTTTGTAAAACGATTATCTTCTGGTAAAACCCCTGTACGTAATTTTTTGTTGAAATTGATTTCAGCACCACCTGCTGCCCAATTCAATCCAGCCCACATGTGCTGATAAACCAAAGGCTCTGTAAAAGACTCGTCTGTGTGTCCCCAGTTCATGTAAAAAGAACGACCACCATCATATTCATGATACCAAGACATCGGGTGAAAATCGCCCATTTTGCCATCTTTATAAGATTTTTCATCTACAGTTACCAAAACTTTTACATCTGTATTGAAGTTTTTGTAATCGTAAAACTCATCTCTGTGCTCAAAGCTTGGAGGCATATGTGCCGTAGAAACGTGCTTGTTTTCAGTAGTATGGAAGGTACCCATTTGAACATTTGGACGACCTGGGTGCGACATAAATTCACCACCTGACAACTTAGTATACCAAGGCCAATCGTGCTCTGTATCCGTTGCAGCATGAATACCCATATAGGCACCACCTGCTTGAATATAACGCTCAAATGCATTTTGTTGTGCATCATTCAAGACATTACCAGTAGTATTCAAGAAAATAACTACTCGATATTGTTTTAAATTTTTCTCGTTGAAATTGGCAGAATTTTCTGTTGTATCAGCTTGAAACCCTTTTTCAGCTGCCAATTGCAATAAAGCTTTAGTTCCAGCTCCAATGGAAGCATGACGGAAAGACTTTGTTGCCGAAAAAATTAATACTTTTTTACCCTTAAGAACATTTTTTTCCTGGGCGAAGGAGGTAAATACCATGAAGGCTGATAGACATAAAAACATCAAACCTCGGACTTTACCGAATAACAATGATTTCATAGGAATAGATTTAAATTTAGCTAACAAAGTTAATGTAATTCAGAAATTTTCAATAAATTTCAGCATAAAACTATCTCAAAATGTCAAAAATTTTCACTCTATGCCTTGTACTATTGGTTTCATTAGGTTCAAAGGCCCAATCTTGTTGTTTTCTCAAAAAAGATGAAATGCAATTATTGGCTTCCAATAAAAAATTTCAAAAGACTCACGCAATTCCAAAAGAATACCATCACGTTTCCAAAGCAGGTGGCAAAATGATTGAATTTTCTACGCCTGATGGTCAAAAAGCGAATGGCTTTTATATTGAAGCGGCAAAAAAATCTGATATCACCTTATTTGTATTCCAAGAATGGTG
Source organism: Sandaracinomonas limnophila (assembly GCF_004005965.1). Lineage (GTDB taxonomy): Bacteria > Bacteroidota > Bacteroidia > Cytophagales > Spirosomataceae > Sandaracinomonas > Sandaracinomonas limnophila. Next base: position 52,633 of record NZ_SACY01000006.1, read on the forward strand.
GGGACTAAACGACCACATCAAACGAGAGGCTGAACATTTTTACAGCACCTTAGGGAATGTCAACGTTTTGGCAATTGATATGTACGATGGGAAAGTGGCTACTACTCGTGAAGATGCAGGAAAATATATGTCAGGGGCAAATCCTGCCAGATTAGAATCTATTATCAAAGGTGCCATTGATTACGTAGGTCCAAAAGCAAAAATTGCTACCGTGGGTTGGTGCTTTGGAGGGGCTTTATCTTTGAAAGCATCTATTTTAGCCGGTAAACAAGCAGTTGCTTGTGTGATGTATTACGGAATGCCAGTAAAAGATGTGGAGCAATTGAAGTTATTGAATACGGATGTTTTGGGACTTTTCGCAGGTCGCGAGCAATTCATTTCTCCAAAAGTGGTTGCAGAATTTGAAGAGAACATGAAAAAAGCTGGTAAGCAAGTAAAAACCAAAATCTTCGACGCAGAACACGCCTTTGCGAATCCTTCCAATCCAAATTTCGATAAAGCTGCTACAGAAGAAGCGTGGAATATGGCGATTGGGTATTTTTCAGCGAGGCTGAAATAATTATGAATTATGAGTTATGAGTTATGAATTGAAAAGCACATAACTCATAACTCATAATTCATAACTCGCTCTCCTGGCAATTGTCCATTAAGCCACCTCACCCTATCCGCCTCTTGGTGTTTATTTTTGGGTTCGGTCACATGTGCGCCATCTGCAAAGTAAATGATGGTCATCACCTCTCGCATTTTATTGGAATTGTTTCCAGGAGCATTGTGTAAAGTCCAGCCTTGGTGAAAAGTAGCATCACCGGCTTTCATGGTTTGTTGATTGACAATTTCAAAGCCTTTTTCCTTGACATAATTTGAAATCATTTCTTCCGAAGCATCAGATATCTCCATCAAGGGCAGTTGCTCATGCTGTGTTTTTGAGGCAAAAGTTAGCATCCCCATTTGTTCGTCTATATCAACTAGAGGCATCCACATTGTTATGGTTTTATCGGTATCCAATGGCCAATAATATTGGTCTTGGTGCCAAGGGGTATGTCCTCCTCCTGGCTCTTTAAACAGGGCTTGGTCATGATATAGGCGTACTTTATCAACACCCAATAATTTTGCCGCAATACCTGCAAATCGTTTGGCAAAGGTGAATTTTTTAACTTCCTCATCCTGTTCCCAAAGATTCATCATTTGCAAAAAAGCCTTGCCATACGTATCTCTTTCTTCAATTGGTTTTTGATTTTTCTGAAAATCAATGGAACTCTTTTTTATCGCAAAACGATAGGGTTCCAATTCGGTATCTGTCAAGATTCCTGGAACATAAACATGTCCATTTTCTTGAAAATAAGAGATTTTATCGTTTGATAAAGGAAAAGCTTCTGAAAGTATCATTGTTTTTTTTAACAAATTTGATCGTAAATTTTTCTTGTTTCCACTACTATTTTTGCAAAAAATAATGCAATTTTACCCTTAAATACAAAATAATTAACATTTTTGGTCAGTTAAAGCAAAATGAAAGCTTCTTTAGAACATCTTCCAACAGACTCGAATCAAACCTTTTTTTTGAAAGAAATTGCTCAAAATCGCTTTGATGGGCTCTACCACTTCCATCCGGAATTGGAGTTAACCCTAATAGTTTCTGGAGAAGGAAAGCGATTTGTAGGAAATCAAATTTCTGATTTTGGACCTGGCGATTTAGTTCTTTTAGGAGAAAACGTACCACATTGTTGGCAAAACAATCGAGAGAATCTTTTGGAGGAAACAAGCGAAAATGCAAGCCAAGCAATTGTAATTCAATTTCCAAAAGAATTTTTAGGAGGGGATTTTCTACATAAACAGGAATTCCAAGGAATTAAAAACTTGATGGAGCGAGCAAAATCAGGCTTTTCTATTATTGGAATCACACAAGATAAAATTGCGCGAGAAATGTTGGTTCTAAAAGACCTTCCTCCCTTTCAACGATTAATTTCCTTTTTAAACATCCTCCAAAATTTAAGTCAGGCTACTTCAGATTTACACCCGATTGACCCAAGTACCAAAGGATTTGATTTATCCATTACCGATTTGGAGCGCATCAATAAAGTGTATGCCTATGTCATTGCCAATTACACCCAAGAAGTACATTTAGATGAGGTTGCCCATTTGGCAAATATGACCGAAACGGCTTTTTGTCGCTATTTCAAAAAGACTACGGGCAAAACATTTGTTGAATTGGTCATTGAGTTCCGCATCAAACATGCTTGCCAAATGCTTCGAAAAACCTCCAAAACCATGGTAGAAATTTGTTTTGAAAGTGGATTTGGCAACCTTTCACATTTCAACAAACAATTCAAAGAATGGATGAAGGTTCCGCCTCTTCAGTATCGTAAAATGGCGAAGGAATGGGAGATTTAGAATTATAAGTATACTGATAATTTTAAAATGAATATTTAAATATTTGATGTATTAACTACATTTGCAATTAGATATTAAAAAAGGTGTTACCAGAAAAACCTAAAAAGAGTATGGATTTCAAAAAATATAACCACAATGAAAAAAACCACTAAAATTTTGGCAACCGCTTTGTTAAGTTTTTGCATTTTAATTCCAGTTTTAAAAACGCTTGGATACGATTTACCATTAGATAGAAGTTGTGAAACTCCAGAATGGAAATTTTGGGGAGAAAGCACTGGCTGCGCTTGGCAAGCTTCAAATGGTCACATAGCAAACACTCTTCCAGATGGTAAATCTTGTTGTGCTATAAGAACTCATGCTCAATATTATATAGGAATTAAATTTAATGAATGGCAGAGCTGTGATCCTATACCATGTCCCGAAAATGTCAATCCATAAGTTTTGAAAAATGAAGGTAATTAGAATTCGATTTAGCTTTTTAAGTATTTTGGGGGTATTATTATTTTCTATACCAAATGGTTTGTTAGGACAGGATCAATTAATAAATATTTTAGATGCTGAAACAAACAAACCTATCTCCTATGCGAATTTATATTTCAAAAAACAAAATAGCGTTTTTACAGTAAATGAAAATGGTACATTTATAATTTCTTCAAAAAGAAAAGAAATAAATGACACAATAAATATTAGCTGTGTTGGATATCAAACTAAACAAGTAATAATCAATAAAATTGCTAATTTTGATACAATAAAGCTTATTCCAAACATTATTGAACTTCCAGAAATTCAAGTAAATTCAACAAATACCAAGACATTTAGAACTGAAAAAACAAAAGCTAAAGGATCAATTGGTGGAATTCCAAATAACCAATTTATGATAGGATTAAGTTTTGATTCAACTCAATTCGCATTCAAAAAGATTGAAGCTGTCATGGTTTATATACATCGAGGGGGGGACTCAAATACCCCCTTTCGAATTCGATTTTTTAAATTACAAAATGACATGCCTGTGGACGAAGAATTTTATCAAATAAATATGGTGGTTCATGCAGCTAAAACGGGCTGGAATACCTTTTCAATTTCAGGAAATCAACCACAAATACCTTCTTCTGGTTGCTTTATTGCTGTAGAATGGCTCGACTTTCAAACCATTGATATTTCTAAAATAGACTATACTAAAAAGAACTTTAATTTAGATTTCAATAAATATAGAGGTCAATATATCGGAATGGGCTTTTATTCCTATAAACAAAATAAAAGTAAAGGATATTACAAGACAATTAATTCAAAAAATGGACAATGGTTTTCAAGTAATTCATTGTTTAATAACTACAAACAACCTGAATTTAAAAATCAAATCTTGAAACCTATGATTGCTTTGAGTTTAACTAATTAAACCTTATTTCTTCTCCGGAAAGGTCATACTCAATCCAATACTTACTACTAATATTCCAATAATTACTCCTAAGGAATGCATGGTGCCAAACCCCCATTGTTCTAAATAATGGTGTGCTAGCATTTTCACCCCTACAAAAGACAATAAAACGCCCAATCCCATTGGAAGGAATCTGAATAGTCCCATCAAACTAGAAAGGAAAAAGAATAAGGAACGTAAGCCCATTACAGCAAAAACGTTGGAAAAAAAGACAATGTTAGGGTCTTTTGAAATTGAAAAAATAGCAGGAATGGAATCTACCGCAAATAAAATATCGGTAAAGGCAATCACCACCACAATTACAAACAAAGGCGTAATAAACACCTTACCTGTCTTTTTCATTCGAATAAAAAATCGACCGGTTACATTGCGGTGAAAGACATTAAAGAACCTAGATAATAATTTTACTATAGGATGTTCCGAAGGTTTAATCTCTTTTTCTTCTTCGTGACTAAACAAAATCTTAACACCCGTATACACCAAAAATGCACCAAATACGTAAATAATCCAGTCGAATTTTTGCAAAAGGGCCGCACCCAGGAAAATAAAAATTAATCGTAAAATGACCGCCCCTAAAATTCCCCAAACCAAAATTTTCTTATAATATCTTTTTTGAACTCCGAAAGAATTAAAAATAAGGATGAAGACAAATACATTATCGGCCGATAAAGAATATTCCACTAAATAGCCAGTAATAAACTCTAAAGAGAGATTATCCTGAAAAACGGTTAATGATTTTGCGTAATTAGTAGCATCTAAATTTAGGTGTTTAGCATATAATTGTTGAATTTCTGAAAGACTTGCCAAGTCAGAAATTCCATGAACCATGCCCCCAAAATATTTCAAAAAGAAATAAAATAAAATGGCTAAACTTACCCAAGCAGCTGACCAAAATCCAGCTTCTTTGAATGTTACCTCTTGTTCTGGACCTTTTTTGAAGAACCCTAAATCGACCAACATCACTAAAATAACTCCGATAGAAAATAAGGTAAAAAACAAAGTTTCGCTCATAAATACGTAATTTTGAAAAATAGTCCACAAATTTCGGAAATTTTCAGCGAACATTTATGTATAACGGCAAAAAGGTTATCGTAGTAATGCCAGCTTACAAGGCGGCACTCACATTAGAAAAAACATACAACGAAATTCCACACGATTGGGTGGATGATGTTATTTTGGTAGATGACCATAGTCCAGACAATACCGTTGAAGTAGCCAAACAAGTGGGTATCCAACATGTCATTCGTCATGATAAAAACAAAGGTTATGGCGGCAATCAAAAAACCTGTTACAAAAAAGCCTTGGAATTGGATGGGGATATTGTAATTATGGTACATCCAGATTACCAATACACTCCGCTCCTATTGAAAGCCATGATCTCTATTATGGGAAACGGACTTTACCCGGTAGTTTTTGCTTCCAGAATTTTAGGAAAAGGAGCCTTGAAAGGTGGAATGCCAATCTACAAATACATTGCCAATCGAATTTTGACCTTGTTTCAAAATATTCTGATTGGTCAAAAATTATCTGAATACCACACCGGTTACCGTGGTTTCACCAAAGAAGTTTTACAAGCGGTAAACTTTGAAAAATGTGACGACGATTTCATTTTCGACAACCAAATGGTCCTTCAAATTTTCTGGAAGGATTTTGAAATTGGTGAGGTCACTTGTCCAACCAAATATTTCGAAGAAGCCTCGTCGATCAATTTCAAAAGAAGTTCTATTTATGGATTAGGGGTTATTTGGTGGTCGATCCGTTATCGTTTGGCTAAATGGGGGCTTAGCTGGGATTTGGTGAAGTAAAACTCGCGCTCAGCTCTGCTGAGTGCGGAATATGAATCGAACTTGTTTTCGAAATATCAAAAACCTCGCGCTCAGCTCCGCTGAGTGCGGAATATGAATAGAACTTGTTTTCGATAAATCAAAACTAAAAATTTTGCTGATAGTCCACACTCAGCAGAGCTGAGCGTGAGTTTGGCAGAGCTTGAGCATGAGGTTACTCCCAGCGGTGCTAAACGTGCAAAAACCTTAAAACTCCAAAACTTTGATTGGACTTTCAATATGCGCACTACTTAATCGCCAATCTTCCGAATTTGAAACAAAGCCTGCTTTGACAGGATTAATGTGTATATAATCTAATTTTTGATCAATTTTAGCATTTGAATCCAAGCATACTGGATAAAAACCATCTTGCCAAAAACTAAAACCAAATTCCTTATTTCTCAATTTGGCATTAAACTTAAAAACCATTTGTATCCAATCTTTTCTTGATTCTTGAGGATTTTTTTTAATTAATCTCGTTAATTCTTTAGAAGTAAATGATTTAAAATCTCTAACCCAATCCCCTATTTTTCCTTTATCTCTGGAAACAATCAAATGTAAATGATTTGTCATGATTACATAAGCATAAATTTCTAATCCCTTATTTACTTGACAATATTTTAAATTTTCAATTATGATTTCGGCATATTCACGTCTTGAGAAAACATCTACCCAACCTGAAACTGTCAAAGTGATGAAATATAAGTAGCCTTCGTGGGTTTTTCTAAATTCTGACATAATGTTTTCTCTTGAAAACGTAAAAACTTAATTGAAATTGAATCAATTAATTGATAATTTCGCGCGCTCAGCTCCGCTGAGTGCGGAATATGAATCGAACTTGTTTTCGATAAATCAAAACTACAAGTTTTTCTGATAGTCCACACTCAGCAGAGCTGAGCGTGAGGTTACTCCCAGCAGAGCTGAGTGTATGCAACAAAAAATCCACGCCCGACAAAGCCGAGCGTGGATGGGTAACAACCTAAATATACATTAAAAACGGAGTGATGTGCCCACTAAGAAATTAAATCCTGCTTGTGGGTAGTAAAAGTTTTCAGTAATCGTTTTTCCTTCATAAATGTAACTGTAGGTATAGCCATTGGAGCTATACATCGTATTCGCAACATTGTTCAACAACAAGGTAAACGCTAATTTTTTTGTCCATTTGGTTTGAACGGGTAAGCTAAAACGAATGTCTTGAGTTAAATACGACTGAATCGTTCTTCCTTCCAATCCAGAATTATCTAAATACTGTTTGCCAACAAATTTGGTTAAAAACGAAGTTTCTAAATTCCCCAAATTAAGAGTCAAATTACTGCCCGCTATCGTGGATGGAGAATAAGAAATATCGGTTTTTCCTCTAGCAATGGATTTTTCCTCTCCCGAATCATAATCGGTAATATATTCTACGAAATCAGCGATTTTATTCTGACTCAAGGTCAAATTTCCTTGCCAAATTACTTGTTTAGACAATTTCCAAGTAAGGTTTCCTTCTATTCCTAAACGATAAGAAGAAGTTACATTCTGACGAATCGGCTCTCCTACTGAATTCAATTTTCCGGTCAAAACTAACTGGTCTTTGTAATCCATGAAATATCCATTCAATTGGTAGGAAACCTTTGTTCCTTTTTGAATGAATCCAAGTTCTAAATCTCTCAAAAACTCTGGATTCGGTTTCTTGTTCGGATTATCTACAAAATCTTGTCGGCCCGGCTCCTTGCTTCCTACCGAATACGATACGTACGCCGAACTATTATCTCCCGTTTTATGCGTCAATCCAAATTTGGGATTAAAAAAAGAGTAAGTGTTAGTTTGGGAAATATCCTGACGTTTGTCGGCAATACCAGCCATCACATACCCCACCGTTCTGTATTGCAAATCGACCATTCCTTCCAAATAATCATTGATGGCAATGGTTGCCTTGGAATACAAGTTTAAATCGGTTTTTTGCGAACGACTTTCGTAATAGCGCTTACCGATGTATTCAGCGGGGATATCTCCACCAACCACATCGCCATGGTGTCGGCCAATATATTTATTCCAGCCTCCACCAAATGTGAATTTCAAACCTTTTTGTCCTTCATAATTCAAAGCAAAAGTGCTCCCATAAAAATCGTTATCGAGCCATTTTTGACGAATAATATTTGCATCTGTCACCACTTCCCCTGCTTGTGAAAATGGTTTTAAATCGTATTTCGACAAAGCATCATAGGGCTTAAATTCCTCATAATATCCTCTGCCATACGTATAATGCAAGTTAAAATTCAGGTTCCAATTTGCGTTTAATGTATGCTGACTCAACAATTGGTAATGATCCTGCGCATAATTATCGGTCTGATTTGGGTACAAATAATAATTGTAAGTTCTACCACTGTTTAACAAATTTTTCGCATCCTCCTCGCTCAACCAATTACGATCGATATAGGCATTCATTCCTTCGACATCGTTGTTTACTCTACTTTCTGGAGTTCCGTACCAGGACTGAAAGGTCTTTTCCTTTCCCGTAAAAAAGTTCAAACGAAGCATGGATTTTTTGCCGAAATAGGCACTCGAAAGGTATAAAGAACGAAGATTTGAAAAAGCTCTGTCTAAATAACCATCCGAAGTTATTCGAGACAAACGACCATCTATGGTAAACTTGCCTTTCATCAAGCCTGAACCAAATTTCAAAGTAGTTTTTAGCGTATTGAACGAACCTCCAGATGCATTTGCCTCCGCGTAAGCATCTTTTTCAAATTCATTGGTCTGCATATTGACCGAACCCCCAAAGGCTCCAGCCCCATGCGTACTTGTTCCAACCCCTCTTTGAATTTGAACCGATGCTACTGAGGAAGAAAAATCGGGCATGTTCACCCAGTAGGTTCCTTGGGATTCAGAATCGTTCACCGGAATTCCATTGATGGTCACATTGACACGAGAGGCATCAGAACCACGAATACGAATTCCTGTGTAACCAACTCCGGCACCCGCATCAGAAGTAGTTACAATAGAGGGTGTGAATTGCAGTAAAATAGGCATATCTTGTCCCAAATTACTTTTTCTCAATTCCTCTGCGCCTACATTGGTATAAGCCATTGCAGAAGAGCTATTCGCTCGAGTGCCTTGAACGATTACCTCATCATTTAAGAAATTGTTTTTCGCTAATTCAATTTTTTTAGAATTGTTGGAAACAATTTTTTGGGTAGAATAACCCACATACGAAACCGATAAAACAGCATTAACAGGAACATTTTTCAAATAAAAATGCCCTTTAGCATCCGAAACAGTACCTTTTTGGGTACCTTCAATTACAATTGTTGCTCCCCATAAAGGTGTTTGGGAATCTTTTTCAACAATTTGGCCCTCAACAAGGCCAGTTACATTTTGTGCCCAAATTGGCGCAAAAATCAAGCTTAACAAACTTGTAACAAAAACGATTGTCGTTAATTTTTTCATTTAATTGAAATTTTAACAACAGGTAAAGGAGTCAAATCCTGTTTGAATTTAACATAACACCCTTCATATTTTCGATTTTTTTGAGATTTCAGCGCTAAAATCTCTACAAAATCCCTTCGGCAGCATTACCTGCATCAGGTTCTATGGGTATAATCTCAGCCTTAATTTTAAGGCACCCCTTTTTGTGGATGCACAAAGATACAAAATTTCCTACCTTTGCAAACTCATTTGCATAATTTCAGACCAAGGATGATCGTAAAGGATTTTCTACAACTCTATAAAAACGACCCGTTTATTCAGAACATAGCTTCCCAAATCAATGCGGCAGCTACAGGTAGCAATTTTGCTCTAAAAGGCATTTCTGGCGCCATGGATGCGGTTTTAATGAGCAGTATTGCGTCTGAAACTGGCCTACATTTGGTCATTTGTGAAGACAAAGAGGAGGCCTATTATTTGCAAAATGACCTACAAAGCCTGGTAGGCGATCAATCGGTAGCTATATTTCCAAGCTCTGCCAAAAAACCCTATGAATGGGAAGAGGTAGACAATGCAAATGTGTTACTTAGAGCAGAAACCTTAAATCTTTTAGGAAATTATTCTGGACAAAAGCTTTTTATTATCTGCTATCCGGAATCGCTCACCGAGAAGGTAATCAACAAAAAATCTTTAGTTAAAAACACGCTTTCTATACGTGTTAAAGATAAAATTGATCCAACTTTCATTGCAGAAACACTCAATGAATACGACTTTGAGCGAACTGATTTTGTATATGAAGCTGGACAATATTCGGTTCGTGGAGGCATCGTAGATGTCTTTTCCTACGCTGCGGAATTCCCCTATCGAATAGATTTCTTTGGAGATGAGGTTGAAAGTATTCGAACATTTAATCCAGAAACTCAACTTTCCATTGCCTCGGTTTCAGCCATGCACCTGATTCCAGATGTTCAAACGAAATTAATTCAGGAAACCCGAGAAAGTTTTTTTCATTTTTTACCAGAAAAAACTACCATTTGGATCAAAGACTTAGCTGCTTTGGAAGAAGCAATTGAAACAAATTTTGAAAAAGTAACAATAGACTTTGAACAAATTTCTATCAAAAGTGGAAACATTCAAATTATCTCAAAACCGGAAGAGCGATGGGAAACAAAAAAAGACTTTTCCAAAGAAATAAATAAATTTTCTTTGATTGAAATAGGAAAACGATTTGTCCAAAAAAATGCAACAACCATTTTTTATACATCAACAAATCCAGGATCGTTTCAAAAGGATTTTCAAAGACTTGCAGACGCACTTTTAGACAATCAGACCAAAGGTTTTACCAATATTATTTCTTCCGAATCGCCGCGACAACTAGAGCGCTTGGAAGTAATTTTTAATGAAATCAATTCAGCCATTCAATTTAAACCTATCCAAATTTCCTTGCGAGAGGGTTTTATTGACCAGCAAACTAAAATTGCTTTTTATCCCGACCACCAGATTTTTGAACGCTATCACCGCTATAAAGAGCGTAACAAATTTTCAAAAAATAAAGCCTTAACCTTAAAGGAACTTCGCAATTTGCAAGTGGGAGATTATGTTACCCACGTAGATTATGGAATTGGTCGTTTCGCAGGACTTACCCTAGTGCAAACTCCCAATGGAGAACAAGAAGTCTTGCGTTTGATCTACCGCGATGATGATTTATTGTCCGTTTCAATACACTCTTTACATAAAGTTTCCAAGTATTCGGGCAAAGATGGAAATGCCCCTACAATGTCGAAATTGGGTTCGCCGGAATGGGAAAACAAAAAATCTAAAGTCAAGAAGCAGGTCAAAGATATTGCCAAAGAACTTATTTCTCTGTATGCCAAAAGAAAAGCTGCGCCAGGATTTGCCTTTTCTCCAGACACTTATTTACAAGCTGAATTAGAATCTTCCTTTTTATATGAGGATACCCCAGATCAGGCAAAGGCTACGGCAGAAGTTAAGGCCGATATGGAAAAGCCGCACCCAATGGACCGATTAGTCTGTGGCGATGTGGGTTTCGGAAAAACAGAAGTTGCCATTCGGGCGGCATTTAAAGCGGTTGCTGATTCTAAACAAGTGGCCATTTTGGTGCCGACAACTGTTTTGGCCATGCAACACTTTAGAACTTTTCACGACCGATTGGCGGCCTTTCCTTGTAAAGTAGAATATGTTAACCGTTTTCGGTCTACAAAAGATATTAAGGCAACTCTTGACCGAGTGGCCTCAGGTGAAACAGATATATTAATTGGAACCCATCGCTTGGTCAATAAAGACGTTAAGTTTAAAAATTTAGGCTTGATGATCATTGATGAAGAGCAAAAATTCGGGGTAAAAGTAAAAGACAAGCTAAAAGAAATGCGTGTGGATGTGGATGTATTGACCTTGACAGCCACTCCAATTCCAAGAACGCTTCACTTCTCCTTGATGGGAGCAAGAGATTTGTCGGTAATTGCCACTCCTCCACCTAATCGTCAGCCAGTTGATACGAAAATGGTAGTTTTAAGTGACGAGATTTTACGTGATGGAGTTCGAAATGAAGTAAACAGAGGAGGACAGGTTTTTGTGGTGCATAACCGAATTAATGAATTAGATAGTACGGCCAATAGAATTTTGAAATTAGTTCCAGATGCAAAAGTAGCAGTTGCTCACGGACAAATGGAAGGCGATAAATTAGAAAAAATCATGATGAGCTTCATTGAAGGGCATTATGATGTGCTCGTTGCTACAAATATTATCGAATCGGGACTTGACATCCCGAATGCCAACACCATTTATATTATTAACGCCAATCATTTTGGACTTTCGGATCTACATCAAATGCGTGGACGTGTGGGAAGAAGCAACAAGAAAGCCTATTGCTATTTGGCGGTACCTTCCTTATCCACTTTAACTTCAGATGCCCGCAAAAGGTTGAGCGCCTTAGAGGAATTTTCTGATTTAGGAGATGGTATCAAAGTAGCCATGCGCGATTTAGATATTAGAGGTGCTGGTAATTTATTAGGTGCAGAACAAAGTGGCTTTATCAACGATTTAGGTTATGAAATGTATCATAAAATATTGGATGAGGCTGTTCAAGAATTGAAAGAAAAAGAATTTAGAGCCTTATTTGAGCACGATTTGCAACAAGTTGCTGAAAATCTAAAGATTGATTGTTCAATTGAGACCGATTTACGTGTTTTAATTCCAGAAACTTATGTGCAAAGTATATCAGAGCGACTTTCAATTTACACCCAATTAGATGAAATTGAGGAAGAAGATAAATTGCAAACATTCATCAAAGAATTAGAAGACAGATTTGGCAAATTACCTGTGGAAGTTGAAGATATGGTGGAATTGGTCAAATGTAGATGGAAAGCGCAACAGCTTGGAATTGAAAAAATTCTATTGAAAAACAATAATTTGAAATTATATTTCGTTAACTCCGAGGCACAAAATGTTCAATTGGTAGGTAAGATTGTTCAATTTGTACAAAACAAAAAAGGACTTTGTCAATTGCGAGAAAAAGCAGGTAATTTGATTTTGCAGGTTGACAAAATTAGTTCCATAAAGGATTTAGAAAGTATTTTGATAGATATAGCCTCTTAGTTTTGAGTGATATTTGATTTTTTTTACCTTTGCTTTTATTATTCTGTAGAAAACGAAAAAAATAATGAATAAGATTAAATTAGTGGCGTTGGTTTTTGTGGGATTAATCGGATTTTCATCTTGTAAAAAAGATAAATTAGGTAGTGCACTTGGTTTTGGTTCAGGTAAAACATCTAGTGTAAATATTGGTTCTGCTTCAACTGCAACCGGAATTGCCTACAATCAAAAAGGTGGTTTTCAGGTAGAAAAGAAATTTTCAGGACAAACCACTGGCCCCAACCTGGTATTTATTGAGGGAGGACGATTTACCATGGGTACTGTAGAAGAGGATGTTTTGGGCACTCATGATAATATTGAAAGAACTGTATCTGTTCAATCATTCTACATGGATGAAACAGAAATTGCTAATATTCATTGGTTGGAATATTTATATGCAGTTCAAAAGGATTCTACCCAAGAATTTTACGAGTCGGCCTTACCAGACACAACAGTTTGGAGAAATGATTTAGCTTTCAATGACCCTTATGTTGAACAATATTTACGTTTCCCAGGATTTAGAATGTATCCTGTAGTGGGTGTTTCTTGGAAACAAGCCAATGATTATTGCAAATGGAGAACAGCTGCCGTAAATAAACAATTGGCAGGTGGATACAACCAAGTTGCCGAAGGCAAAGCTCCTAAAGGCAAAAAAGCACAAGCAAAAGCTGCCGCAGCAGCAACTCAGCGTACAGTTGCTCAATCCAAACCAACTATTGAATCTGGAAAAGTATTACCTTCTTATCGACTTCCAACAGAGGCAGAATGGGAATATGCGGCAAAAGCACTTATCGGAACAATTCAGGAAGATGAAAACCAAAGTAACCAACGTATTTATCCATGGGATGGCCCTTACATGCGTGACCAATTTGGCAAAAAAACCAAAGGTAAAATGTTAGCCAACTTCAAAAGAGGACGTGGAGATTATGCCGGTGTTGCAGGTAAATCGAACGACGGCGCTATCATTACTACAGAGGTTTACAGTTATGCTCCTAACGATTTCGGATTGTATCAAATGGCTGGTAATGTGAATGAGTGGGTATACGACTTGTATCGTCCCTTATCTTTTCAAGATTTCAACGATTTAAATCCGATTCGTAGAAATGATTATTTAGACAAATCTAATTTATACGATAAAAAGAACAACAACTCTCTAATTGACAACAAATCGAGAGTTTACAAAGGAGGTTCTTGGGCAGACGTTGCCTATTGGTTGGCACCAGGAACTAGAAGATTCATTGATGAAGATTCTTCAACTTCAACAATCGGTTTCCGTTGTGCTATGATTTCTGCGGGCAGATTGAAATAAAATTTAGCGGTGGCCGTCTCAACGTACCACCGCTAAACTTGCTAAAGAAAGATCTAGAATCCCTCCCTTCCACAATTCTTTCCCTGCTGCAATACAGGTTGCACCCGTAGTTAAGGTATCATCCAAGAGGACAATTCTTTTACCCATTACATTTTCAGAGCCTAATTCAAAACAATTGTTCAATTGTTCAAATCTACTTTGTCGATTTTGAGATACTAGTGATTCCCCGTGTTTGGTTCGAATTAAGGCATGCTCTAAAAGTGGAACATTTAGGTAATTTGACACCCCTTTGGCTATTTCAGCGGCTTGATTATAGCCTCTGGCCTTGAATCTTTTTGGGTGCAGGGGTATAGGAACAATACCGTTTATGCCTAAATTCGACCATTCATCAGCATAAGCTTTTCCAAGAAGAACACCCATTTTTTGAGCTAATTTTACATTCCCCTTGTATTTTATTTGGTGCATGATGTGCTGCATATGTCCACCTGCCGAAAACCAAGCATAGGTAAAAAATGAGGAAATTGGTAATTCTCCATCAAACTTTTCTAGCAAATAATTGGATTTTTCGGCACGAAAATCATATCTCGGCAGGGCATATTGACAGTCGAGACAAATAAATTCTTGGGGTAAAAGCAAGGTCTGTTGGCAAGCACAGCATTGTTTCGGATAAATCAATTGTAAAATGAATGTAAACATTGCGAAAAAATTTTTGTATTTAATTAAGATTCAGTAATTTTGCACCCCTAAAGTAGGTCCTTAAACGAAAATTAATTTTTTAATTGTCCAAGGACTTGATAATTAAAGCATAAACAAAAGAATTCTTATAATCAACATTTAAAAAATGGCACGCGACCTAAAATTTACCAGAAACATTGGTATTGCAGCCCACATTGATGCGGGTAAAACAACCACCACAGAACGTATCCTGTATTATGCAGGTGTTAGCCACAAAATTGGTGAGGTTCACGATGGTGCAGCAACAATGGACTGGATGGAGCAAGAGCAAGAGCGTGGTATCACTATCACATCTGCTGCAACTACGGTTTCTTGGAACTACCGTAACCAACCTTATCACGTAAACATCATTGACACTCCGGGTCACGTTGACTTTACAGTGGAAGTAAACCGTTCTCTTCGTGTATTGGATGGTTTGGTATTCTTATTCTCAGCAGTAGATGGTGTTGAGCCACAGTCAGAAACTAACTGGCGTTTGGCTAACAACTACAACGTACCAAGAATTGGTTTCGTTAACAAAATGGACCGTTCAGGTGCAGACTTCTTAAACGTTTGCCGTCAGGTAAAAGAAATGTTAGGAAGCTACGCAGTACCTTTGCAATTGCCAATTGGTGCTGAAGATAAATTTGAAGGAGTAGTTGACTTAGTTAACTTCCGTGGTATCAAGTGGAATGAGCATGATAAAGGTATGACTTTCACTGAGGTTCCAATTCCAGATGATATGTTGGATGAGGCAACTGAATACCGTGAAAAATTATTAGAAGCAGTAGCTGAATTTGATGAGTCTTTGATGGAAAAATACTTCGAAGATCCAACTTCAATTACTGAAGACGAAATCTTAGCTGCATTACGTCAAGCTACAATTTCAATGAAAATCGTTCCAATGTTATGTGGTTCTTCTTTCAAAAACAAAGGAGTTCAAACAATGTTGGATTACGTAATGGCGATTTTACCATCTCCATTAGACAAAGAAAGTATCAAAGGAACAGATCCAAACACGGGTGCTGAAATCGAAAGAAAGCCAACTGAAGATGGTCCGTTCTCTGCATTAGCATTTAAAATTGCAACTGACCCATATGTTGGTCGTTTGTGTTTCATCCGTGCGTATTCAGGTGGATTGGATGCAGGTTCTTACATCTTGAACAACCGTTCTGGAAATAAGGAGCGTATTTCTCGTATCTTCCAAATGCACGCTAACAAACAAAATTCAATTGAGCGCTTAGGTGCTGGTGATATTGGTGCGGTAGTAGGTTTCAAAGACATCAAGACAGGAGATACTCTTTCTGATGAGAAAAACCCAATCGTATTAGAGGCAATGGAATTCCCAGAGCCAGTAATCGGTTACGCAATTGAGCCTAAGAAAACAGCTGATGCTGACAACTTCTCAAAAGCAATCACTAAATTGATCGAAGAGGATCCAACTTTACAGGTAGAGTCTAACGAAGAAACAGGACAAACTATCATCAAAGGTATGGGTGAGCTTCACTTAGAAATCATTATCGACCGTATGCGTCGTGAGTTCAAAGTTGAAGTTAACCAAGGTGCTCCTCAAGTAGCATACAAAGAGGCTTTAACAAAAACTACTGAACACCGTGAGGTTTACAAGAAACAGTCGGGTGGTCGTGGTAAATTTGCTGATATCGTATTTGAAATCGGACCAAGAGAAGATGAGAAATCTGGCTTAGAGTTCGTAAACAATATCGTAGGTGGTGTAATTCCAAGAGAATTTATCCCTGCAATCCAAAAAGGTTTCGAAGAAGCAATGAAAACAGGTGCTTTGGCTGGATACCCAATGGATTCAATGAAAGTTCGTTTGTTCCACGGATCCTTCCATGATGTCGATTCAGATTCACTATCTTTCGAATTGGCAGCAAGAATGGGTTACAAAGAAGCAGCGAAACAAGCAGGTGCTAAATTGATGGAGCCAATCATGGCTGTTGATATCGTTACTCCTGATGAGTATACTGGACCTATCACAGGTGACTTAAACCGTCGTCGTGGTATCATGAAAGGTATGGACTCTCGCCAAGGAGCTGTAATCTTAAAGGCTGATGTACCTTTATCTGAATTATTCGGATACGTGACTGACTTACGTACTATGTCGTCAGGTCGTGCAACAGCTTCCTTAACTTTCTCTCACTACGAATTCGTTCCGCAAAATATTGCTGAAGAAGTAGTGAAAAAAGCAAAAGGTTTATAATACAAAAATGAAAGCCTCCAAACGGAGGCTTTCGTTTTCTATCTCATTTAGTTTAATACCAAGATAATATTTCATTATGTCAAGTTTAGCAAACCAAAAAGGAGTTTTACACGGAGATGCCGTGCAAGAATTGTTTGAAATTGCGAAAAAGCATCAATTTGCTTTACCAGCAGTTAACGTTACAGGTACTGATACTGTTAATGGTGTTTTAGAGGCTGCAAAAGCTATCAATTCTCCAGTTATCATTCAGTTCTCAAACGGAGGTGCTCAGTTTTACGCTGGAAAATCTCTTCCAAATGGAAATCAAGAAGCATCGATTGCAGGAGCTATCTCTGGTGCACATCACGTACATCAATTAGCAGCAGTTTATGGTGTTCAAGTTATTTTACACACTGACCACTGTGCAAAGAAATTATTGCCTTGGTTAGACGGTTTGTTAGACGCAGGTGAAAAATTCTTTGCAGAAACTGGTAAGCCATTGTTCTCTTCTCACATGATTGACCTTTCTGAGGAGCCATTAGAGGAAAACCTTGAAATCTGTGCAAAGTATTTAGAGCGTATGGCTAAAATGGGTATGACGCTTGAAATTGAATTAGGTGTTACTGGTGGTGAGGAAGATGGTGTTGATAATTCAGACGTAGATTCATCAAAATTATATACACAACCAGAAGAGGTTGCTTATGCATATGAAGTATTAAGCAAAATCTCTCATCGTTTCACAATTGCTGCGGCATTTGGAAACGTACACGGTGTGTACAAGCCAGGAAACGTTAAATTAGAGCCGAAAATTTTGAGAAACTCTCAAGAGCACATCAAAGCGAAATACGGTTTGTCAGCTGAAAAGCCTATCAACTTTGTATTCCACGGTGGTTCAGGTTCTTCTCGTGAAGAAATCCGTGAGGCAATCTCCTACGGTGCTATCAAAATGAACATCGACACTGACTTACAGTGGGCGTTCTGGGAAGGTATCTTAAACTTCTACAAAGAAAAAGGAGATTACTTACAAGGACAAATCGGTAACCCAACTGGTGACGATGCTCCAAACAAGAAATACTACGATCCACGTGTTTGGTTGAGAAAAGGCGAAGAAACCTTCGTTGCTCGATTGAAAGAAGCATTCGAAGATTTGAATGCTGGGAATGTGAATCAATTCTTATAAAAAATTAGCCGCGAATAGCGGCTTTTTTTATTCTTAGAATATAGGAATTGAGGAATATAAGAATTGAGGAATATAGGAAAATAAGAATTGAGGAATTGAGGAATATAAGAATATAGGAATATAGGAATATGGGAATATAAGATTTAAATAATAATTTTGGAAATAAGCCCTATCAAAAGGGCAATAATATTTTTAACTAGTTCAAGTGCTTGTATTGCAGATTCTTCTGAAATTAATTTTAGATCTTTAAAAATTAATAACATAGAATTAACCTCATAAGTTGATCCAAGGGAGATATTTAGGAATCTGTTAAATTCTTTTTTTGATCTTCTGCCAAATCCTTCTGCAATATTATTTGAAATTGAAAGCACCGCCCGGTTTAATTGATCCCGATAAGAATACTCATTGATTTTTTTGGAAATAGGATAGGTTAAAACACTAAGTTCCTTAGCTCTTTCCCAAACGATTAATTCTTGAAATGATTTTATATACATTCCTAAAATTAATTTAATAAAGGGTGTAAATTGACATAAAAACTGATAACCTGAAATATTTAACAGAAAACTTATATTCCTATATTCCTCAATTCTTATTTTCCTATATTCCTCAATTCTTATATTCCTATATTCCCATATTCCTATATTCTTATATTCTTATATTCCTCAATTCTTATATTCCTCAATTCTTCAATTCCTATATTCTTAAACCCCAAAACTCCTGCTTCAAATCCTCCAAATCCTCCAATCCAATTGAAAAACGCAACAAATTACCTGGAGTAGTGCTTTGAGGACCTTCGATAGATTTGCGATGCTCCACCAAACTTTCCACTCCACCTAAAGAAGTTGCTTGTTTGAAAATAGTAAACTTTGAAGCCAATTGATGTGTTTCGGATTCTGATAATTTGAAACATACAGAAACCATACCAGATTGGCCATTTGGCATTTGCTTTTTGGCTAAATCATACTGAGGATGACTTGCTAAACCTGGATAATATACTTTTTCAACTAATGGATGAGTTTCCAAATATTTAGCTAATTCCAAGGCATTGCTACTATGTTGTTTCATTCGAACTGCTAAGGTTTTTAAACCACGGCACAACAAATAACAATCCATTGGATTGGGAGTTGCTCCCATCAAAATTTGAACACGCTGCATGCGCGCCGACCATTCATCCTCCTTTTTGTAAACCACCGCACCACTCAATACATCTGAATGCCCTCCAATGTATTTGGTACTGGCGTGCATAACAAAATCAGCTCCTAGGTCCAATGGATTTTGATAATAAGGAGTTGCAATTGTATTATCCACAGCAACCTTGATTCCTTTACTATGGGCTAATTTTGAAATAGTTTCAATGTCATGAATTTCCAACATGGGATTGGCAGGAGTTTCCAACCAAATTAATTTCGTATTGGGCTGAATAGCTTTTTCCACTGCATGTAAATCGGTCATATCTACCTGGGAAACCTCTAATCCCCAAGGACCTAAAATCTCCTCAGCTAATTTATAGGAGGCATAATAACCAACTTGGGGCATCAATAAATGATCTCCCTTTTTTAGGCATTGAAATATGGCATTTACAGCAGCTAATCCTGAAGAAAAGGCAAGAGCCCCTGCCCCATTTTCAAGCAGAGCCATGTTTTTTTCAAACAAATCACGATTGGGATTTGAGTTTCGAGAATACATGTGACCTTTTGGATAAGTCCCATCCGAATCCCGCTCAAAAGTAGTTGTCAAGTAAATTGGGGTAGCAATGGCATGTGCCGTTTCATCCAAAAAATGAACTCCTTGAACAACTTGCGTAGATTTTTTCATCACTTATTCTCTTAATTTGAAATGTTGACCTAAATACACCCGACGAACCTGCTCATCCTCTGCCAATTCTTTAGGACTACCAGCCTTTAAAATTCTACCTTCAAATAACAAATAGGCACGGTCTGTAATGGATAAGGTCTCATCTACATTGTGATCTGTGATGAGAATACCAATATTCTTATATTTTAATTTGGCTACAATGGTTTGGATTTCCTCCACAGCAATTGGGTCAACTCCTGCAAATGGTTCATCCAATAAGATAAATTTAGGATCAACAGCTAATGCGCGAGCAATTTCCGTTCTTCTTCTTTCCCCACCCGATAATACCTGACCTAAACTTTTCCGAACATGCGTCAAGGAAAATTCTTCCAATAAGGCTTCCGTTTTTTCTTTCTGCTCCGATTTAGTCAAAGTGGTCATTTCCAAAACGGCCAAAATATTTTCTTCCACGCTTAATGTTCTGAAAACAGATGCCTCTTGAGCCAAATAACCAATTCCTAATCGGGCTCTCTTGTACATGGGGAGGTCGGTAACATCCAAGTCATCTAAGAAAACCTTACCCTCATTGGGTTTAACAAGTCCTGTTGCAATGTAAAATGAAGTTGTTTTTCCGGCACCATTGGGCCCCAACAAACCAACTATTTCACCTTGTGCAACCTGGTAACTGATATGGTCATTGACCAATCGTTGACCGTATTTTTTCACTAAGTTTTCTGTGCGAAGAATCATAAGGAACAAAATTAAATATTTTGTCACATAAAAGATTATCAATCAACTGATAATTTGCAAAATGAGCTTTTTTTAGGCTTTCAATTATGTAATTTTGTTGAAAAGAATTGATATGTTGAAAGCAAAGAAAATATGGAATTTCGTACCTAAGGCCTCAGAAAGGGAAATTGAAAATTTAGGGGATGAATTACAAACGACCAAAAATCCCTATTTTCTGCAATTATTAATTTCTCGTGGCATCAAAAATTTTGACCAAGCGAAAGAATTTATGTTGCCACAAATCGAACTCCTTCACGACCCTTTTTTAATGAAGGATATGGATGTGGCAGTGGACCGACTTTCCATGGCCTTAGAAACCGGAGAAAAAATATTGATTTATGGTGACTATGACGTAGATGGCACAACTGCTGTATCAATTGTTTATAGTTATTTAAGTGAAGAATTGGGAGCCGATGTCGATTACTACATCCCTGATCGATACAAAGAAGGTTATGGCGTTTCACAAGCCGGAGTTGAATATGCAAGAGATAATGGTTATACGCTCATCATTTCGCTCGACTGCGGCATAAAAGCCCATGAAAGAGTTATTTGGTGTAAGGAAAACGAAATAGATTTCATCGTCTGCGACCACCATCTTCCGGAAGGAGACTTGCCAGAGGCAGTGGCCGTTTTAGATCCCAAAAGAAAAGATTGTCCCTACCCTTTTAAAGAACTCACAGGAGCGGGTGTAGGCTTCAAATTATTGATGGCCTTCGCAATGGCTCATGAATTAGATTTTGAGCCCATATACGAAAAATTAGACCTATTGGCCTGCTCAAATGCAGCCGATATGGTACCGATTATTGGCGAAAACAGAATATTGACCTATTTTGGTATGAAAAAATTGGACGAAAATCCTCGTCCGGGTTTAGCATATTTATTAACCAAAGCGGGTAGAAAAAGTCCCTATTCCATCACAGATGTAGTATTTTCAATCGCACCAGTGATTAATGCTGCAGGTAGAATGGACCATGCTTATGGTGCGGTAAAACTGTTGTTAGCACAAAATGCCGAAGAGGCGGCTGCATTGGCACAACCTGTGTTGAATCAAAATATTGAACGAAAAGCAGTTGAAAAAGCAATCACCAAACAAGCTTTGGAACAATTTGTCAAAGATGATTTCCTGCCAAATGCAAACTCAACTGTCATTTTTCATCCAGAATGGCACAAAGGAGTAGTGGGAATTGTAGCCAGTAAATTACAAGAACATTACTACCGACCAACCATTGTTTTAACCTTATCAAACGGACATGTTGTTGGATCAGCAAGGTCTGTGAAGGGATTTGATATTCACCATGCCTTGGAGCAATGTGCTGATTTATTATTGCAATTTGGGGGACATACCCACGCGGCAGGACTTCATTTGGAACAAGAAAATTTGCCAGAATTTATTCAACGATTTGACCAACTGGTTGCCAATTCTTTAAAAGAAAAAGAGCAAAAAGCTGAAGTTTTGATAGATGTTGAATTGCCTGTTTCTACACTTTCAATCAATTTTCAAGAAAAATTAATCAATCGCTTGGCCCCCTTTGGACCTGGAAATATGCAACCCTACTTTGTAAGTGAGGTTTATTTGCATGCTAGTCCGACAATTATGAAAGACGAGCACTTGAAATTGTTTTTAGGAGAACAACCAGAACTAAAACAAATTGAGGCAGTTGCCTTTGGCATGAGAAATTCTTACTATGAAGATTTAGTAGATGCCTTTCACCAACAAAAACCTTTTAAAATTGTTTATCATTTAGATATCAACGAGTTCAATGGGCGAAAATCAGTTCAGGCGAGAATTGTAGATATTGGAGAATAATTTGTTTCAGGGGCTTTAAATACCTAATTTTGCCCCTTAATGCGTATAAAGTGAATTAAGATGAAGTTATATAGTACAGCAGGTCAGAGTCCAGACGTAGATTTACAAGAAGCTATTTTCCGTGGATTACCTCCCGATAATGGTTTGTATATGCCAGAATCCATCCCAGTACTTCCTCAGGAATTTATTGACAATCTAGATCAGAAATCTATTCAAGAAATTGCTTTCGCTGTATGTAAAAACTTATTAGGAAATGATTTAACGGATGCTGAAATTTCATCAATCATCTCCAAATCCATTACCTTTGAAGCACCCATTGTAGAATTAGAGACAGGTACAGAGGTTTTGGAGTTATTCCATGGCCCATCCATGGCTTTTAAAGACTTTGGCGCTCGCTTCATGGCTGCCATCATGTCGCATTACCTTCAAAAAAGTCAGCAAGAAATCCGAATTTTAGTAGCCACCTCTGGAGACACTGGTGGGGCAGTGGCACAAGGATTTTACGATACTCCAGGAATTTCGGTCACAATTCTTTATCCCAAAGGAAAAGTTTCAGATATTCAAGAAAAGCAATTGACTACTTTGGACAAAAATGTTACAGCCCTAGAAATAGATGGCACATTTGACGATTGTCAGGCCTTGGTAAAACAAGCTTTTCTGGATGAAGAATTACGTTCTAAGTTTAATTTAGCATCTGCAAATTCTATTAATATTTCACGATTAATTCCTCAATCCTTTTATTATTTCTCGGCATACGCACAAGCAAAGAAAAAAGGTAATAAATTGCCGATTGTTTTTTCCGTTCCGAGTGGAAATTTTGGAAATTTAAGTGCAGGAATTATGGCCTATCAAATGGGATTACCCATTAAAGCATTTATTGCCGCTACAAATGTCAATAAAATAGTCCCAGATTTTTTAAAATCTGGGAAATACGAACCAAAGCCAAGCCAAGAAACGCTTTCAAATGCCATGGATGTTGGGAATCCGTCCAATTTTGTACGAATGCAGATTTTGGCAGGGGGAGAATTAGAAAAAATCCAAAATATCGTGAAGGGTTATCACACAGATGACGCAAAAACGCGCGAAACCATGAAAGAGGTGTTTGAGAAATACGATTACATCATGTGTCCACATACTGCAGTTGCCTATGACGGTCTCAAGCAATATCGCAAAGAGTTTGGTTCAGATAATTGTGGAATTATACTTTCTACTGCTCATTATGCCAAATTTCTACCTACAGTTGAGGGAACTTTAGGCCAAAAAGTGCTTATTCCAGCAAGATTAGAAGAATTGCTAGACAAACAAAAAGTCGCCATTTCTATGAACTGCGACTTTAAAGGCTTTAAAGAGTATTTACTAAAAGAACTTTAGAATTTAAAAAACATTAATTTTACTTCTTTCTTGATACAAGATTATTGCTTGAAGTATCAACATTACGATACCAGCACTTGGTTGGTGAGCGATAATTAGTTCAAACAATACGATATTTACTGCAATGGGTGCTAGAATTAATGAGCCCAAGGCTCTTTTTGAAGGGACTAATAAAAGTACTGCACCTATAATTTCAAAAATTTTTACAACAGCCATGTATCCAGTAGTTGTAAATAAATTCATAAAAACTGCCTGATTTCCTGTCATTGCCGGCATTTCCATCATTGGAAAGAAAAACATAAACGAAGAAAATAAGTACATAAATGCCGCTAGGTAGGTTGGAATGTTAGGGAGGAAGCGCATAGGAGTTAAAAGTTGAAAGTTGAAAGTTAAAAGTTGAAAGTTAAAAGTTAAAAGTTAAAAGTTGAAAGTTGAAAGTTGAAAAAAAATATTTAAAATTCAAAAATTTTGAATTCATATACATTACCTACTAAACCAAAATTTTTCAACTTTCCACTTTCAACTTTCCACTTAACCAAATTGGCAGCACAGCATATTTATCCTTTTCCAAACAAAATGCAATATCTTTTTCTATGCCTAATTTCAACAATCGATTTACATGAGAGGAGTTTTTAACTGCGGTTTGTAAGTCTTTTGAGGCGATATTATAATTTTGCCAAGCCATTAAGGCTGCATCATCTGCAACTTGATAATGTCCATTCAATTCATCTATAACGCAACCTGCAAAAAGCGTATCTTCTAAATTGGGTTTCCCTTTCCAACCAGCACATAGAACAAGTGCATCACCCTCCCAATTTTTTAAAGCTTCAACAACTTTACTCAAATTCAAAAATGCACCCACCATCAATAAGGGAGCTTTTTCAGCTCTTCTAATGGCTACAGTTCCATTGGTAGTAGTAACACATATTTTTGACCCTTTTACCTTTTCCACTTGGTAGGAAAAGGGTGAATTGTCAAAATCAAATCCCGCTGGAGTAATTCCGTTTCTTTCCGCTGAAATCAGATAGCC
The DNA here is from genome assembly GCF_004005965.1 of Sandaracinomonas limnophila. GTDB lineage: Bacteria > Bacteroidota > Bacteroidia > Cytophagales > Spirosomataceae > Sandaracinomonas > Sandaracinomonas limnophila. The sequence continues at coordinate 77,532 of NZ_SACY01000006.1, forward strand.
TTCTGCCTTTTTTGATTGACAAAAGTCAACATCCTCTACAGGTAGTATTTCTTGGGCGCCGTTTGCAAAGGCAGTTACCATGCAAGAAGTTGCTCTAAAAATATCAACAACCACAACGGCAGTATTTTCTAAGGAATATAAATGAATTAAATCTGGAGATAGGCAAACGTCTATTTTTCTCATTTATTCAAAAAGGGCGTTTTTACAATTTTTGCTTTTAAAACTCTATCACGAATGGCAATCATAATTTCAGTACCAATTTTAGCATTTTCAGTGGACACATAACCCATTCCAATGCCTAAATTCAAACTTGGCGACTGAGTTCCGGATGTAACCTCTCCAATCACATTCCCATCTTTATCTTGAATAGGATAATGTTGACGAGGAATACCACGATCGATCATTTCAAATCCAACTAATTTCTTTTGAGGACCTTCTTCTTTGATTTTCTGATGAATATCTTTCGCAATAAAATCCTTTTTGAATGAGGTTATCCAACCCAAACCAGCTTCAATTGGAGAGGTAGTATCATCTATATCATGTCCATACAGTGCATAGCCCATTTCGGTACGTAAGGTATCACGTGCCCCTAAGCCTACAGGTTTCATTTCAAATTCAGCTCCAGCTTCAAAAATAGCATTCCACATGGCAAGTGCATTTTCATTTTTCACGTAAATCTCAAAACCTCCTGCCCCTGTATAACCTGTATTAGAAATTATCACATCCGGGATTCCAGCCATTTCATCAATTTTGAAGGAATAATATTCCATCTCAGACAAATTAACTGCTGTCAATTTTTGAAGGGCCTTTATGGCATTAGGACCCTGAACGGCAAATAAAGAATACTCATCTGAAGCATTTTTCATTTCAACTCCAAACGTGTTTTTCGAAGAAATCCAATTCCAATCCTTCTCAATATTTGAAGCATTCACAACCAATAAATATTCATTTTCTTGGATTCGATAAACTAATAAATCATCTACAATCCCACCTGTTTCATTGGGCAAACAACTATATTGAACTTTACCATCCACCAATTTGGAGGCATCATTTGAACAAACGTATTGAATCAAATCCAATGCCTTGGTACCTGATAAAAAGAATTCCCCCATGTGGCTAACATCAAAAACTCCCACATTTGAGCGAACGCACAAATGCTCTTGTATCAGATTTGTATAAAGCACGGGCATATTATACCCTGCAAAAGGAACCATTTTAGCACCTAAACCCACATGAACGTCGTTTAGATGAACTTGTTTTAAATTTTCTTCCATAATTTATTCGCGATACAAAACCTGTAGTAAGGTTTGTCCAACTGCTTTAAGCGTATTTTTGTCGATGATTTGTAAATTATCTTGATGGGTATGATGGTAACTTGGAAACACATCATTTCCATTTTTAAGGTCAACGATATCAATCATTTGAATTTTTGCAATCTCATTTACGGAGGTATGGTCATCTGTAATTCCAGCCCCTGGTTCTGCAATAAAATAATTGCTATAGCCTAAATCGGCAGCAGCATTCCAAACATTTTGAACGATGCCGGCTGCATATTGCATAGAAGAACCTTCTTGAGGGAAAGTCGCACCTTTGGCACCAACCATATCTAGCAAAATGCCATAATAAGGCTTATAACCAACTGGAAACAAATTTTTTGACCAATATTGGGAACCTAATGCCCAGGAATTACCAGTTACGTCTTCTGTACTTCCTAAATCTTCCAAGTCGAACAATACGATGTCAACTCCCACATTTGGCTTTTCTTTTGCGAGGTTTAATTGTCGAGCTATTTCCAAAAGCACTCCCGGTCCCGAAGCACCATCACTTGCTGCATCTATTGCTTCATTTTTACGAACCGAATCTTTATCTGCCCAAGGTCTTGAATCCCAATGAGCTGCCAGCAGAATACGTTTAGATTTTTCAGGTGCAAATTGAGCCACGATATTATATCCTGTTAATGCTTTTCCCTCGTAAGAATTCTCTTTAAACTCTTGCAATTGAACTTGCCAACCTAATCGCTTAAATTCACTGATATACCAATCCTTACAAGAAGAATGAGCAGAGGACCCTGGAACTCTCGGCCCAAAATCAATTTGTTTTTTAACAAAATGGTAAGCAGAATCTTCGGAAAATGTGGGAGTTGTGACCACAGATGATGCAGAAATTGAAGATTCTGTAGATTTTGACTTATTATTAAAAAAGACGTAAAATATTCCTGATCCGAAAAAAACGACCAAGAGTAATAAGGCAATTTTGGAGCGATTCATTTAATTTTTACAATTCTTTAATCAAATTTGCTGAAAAAGGTTTTCCTTTATAAACAATATTCAAAATATAATTTCCAACCCTAATTTGAGATAAGGAACTAACGTTTATTTCATCGATATCTCCTGGATAAGTCTTTTCAAAAATCACATTTCCACCTAAATCATAAAGAACAACATAAGAATCTGAAACAGATTTCTGGGAGAATTTAATCGTAAATTTTTCCTTAAATGGATTTGGAAAGATTGTATAAGTAATTGGATTTACCTCTTCAATTTTTATATCAAGTCCAGACTTCTTGATACTTTTTACCAAAAAATTAGGCTGTTTAAATCCTTGTCGAAGCGTCACCCCATTTTTAGAAGAAGTACCTGAAATACTTTGTTGACCAATCACATGGCTATAATATTTTCCTTGACTATTAACTGTTGCACCGCCCGCTCCAATTGTAGAAGATTTGATGGTTTGTGCAATTGATCCGAGTGAAACAAATAATAAAAATATAAAAATTAATTTTTTCATAATGGTTGATTTTTATACAAAGGTACAGTTTTAATTTAGGTTTATTCCAACAAAAATTCGTATTCTTTCGGCACCAAATTCTTTTGCTTGAAGGGCTTGTTGAAAAATAATTCAATTTCCTTATTCATTCGAGCTGGCTCATCCCAAGAAATAAAATGATTGGCCATGCCAAACACATGAAAAGCCGCATTACCTAAACTTCGGTAAATTTTCAAACTGTGATCGAGCAAAATTAAATCATGATCCCCAGTGGCCACCATGATTGGAATTTTCACTTGATTAAAAGTTTTAAAATCATAATTTGGATAATCAATCATCATTTTCATGATGGCTAAATTATTTTTCTCTGTAGCTGTCTTTGGCTCTTGAGAATTTACAAATTTTCTTACACCACTGTCAAGTTTAGGATCTGTCGCATCCTTTGATGGGCTTAAATTTGCCCCATACGAAAACACTTTTCCAATTCTATTCGGGTAATCTCTGGCCAACAATAAGCCAATAATTCCCCCATCGCTCCATCCAAAAATATCTACATTGCTAATTTTCAAACTATCTAATAAAACCGCCCAATCTTTGGTTAGGATGTCATAATTATACTCCTGCCCTTCAATAAAGCTCGATTTCCCATGTCCACGCGAATCGGCAACATACACTTTTCTAGTTTTTTTGAAATGTGCAATTTGGTTTTTCATGTGCTCAATGGAGCCGCCGTTGCCATGAATTAACACCAAGGGTTTGCCTTGTCCATAGGTTTCTACATACATTTTAATTCCATTGATTTGAAAATACTTACCAGCAGATTTATTTTGTCCATAAGGTACCTTAGGCTGGGCAATGGTGGAAAACGTTAGAATTGATAACAAGAGTACAAGTAAATTTTTCATTTTGTAAGATTGATATATAAACAGAATATCAACAAGTTACTATTTTTTTATAACAACAAAAAGGCCATCCCTTTCGAGACGGCCTTCGGTTATAATAAATATCAAACCTATTATTTCTTCTTCTCCTTAACGCGAGCAGCTTTTCCTTGCTTACCTCTTAAGTAGAATAAACGAGCTCTACGTACTTTACCACGACGTAAAACTTCAATTTTATCAATATTTGGAGACAAAATTGGGAAGATACGCTCAACACCAATTCCGTTAGATACCTTACGTACTGTGAAAGTCTCACCCGCACCGTGGTTCTTTCTTTGAATAACTAAACCCTGGAAAACCTGGATACGCTCTTTGTTACCTTCACGAATTTTTACGTGAACGTTCAAAGTATCACCAGCACCAAAATTTGGGTGCTCAGCTCTACGGGCTGCGTTTTCTGACTCTACTAATTTAATTAAATCACTCATTGTCAATGTTTTTTATTGTGTGATTATCAGGGCTCAGCGGTCCACTTGTACTTAAGCTTTCCTGATTCGGGTTGCAAATATAGCAACATTTATTTTTTTATCAAAGTGTGTATCAAAGATTTACAAAATTAATACACAAATTCTCCTTTATTTGAACGAATCGTCAATTTCTTCACATCTGATGCCTCCACCCTTCCAACCACTTGCGCTGGAATACCAAATGAATTGGCGATAGCGATGATTTGATCCGCATATTTTGGGTCAATGTAAATTTCCAATCGATGACCCATATTGAACACCTGGTACATTTCTTTGAAATCTGTCCCAGATTCTTTTTGAATCATTTCAAACAAAACAGGCATTTCAAATAAATTATCTTTGATCACATGTACCTTGTCTACAAAATGTAAAACCTTTGTTTGGGCACCTCCAGAACAATGGACCATGCCATGGATGTGACCTCTCAATTCAGATAACAAAGCTTTTACCACAGGAGCGTAAGTTCTAGTAGGCGACAAAATCAATTGTCCCACGTTCAAAGGAGTCCCTGCAACGGGCTCCAATAGGTTTTTCGAACCCGAATACACCAAATCTCCTGGCACCTGAGGATCAAAACTTTCTGGATATTTTGTAGCTAAATAATTGCCTAATACATCGTGACGAGCTGAGGTCAAACCATTACTTCCCATGCCACCGTTATATTTTTTCTCATACGACGCTTGTCCATCTGAAGCCAAACCAATAATCACATCTCCTGCTTGAATATTTCCATTGGAAATGACGTCCGAACGTTTCATTCGGGCAATAACCGTACTATCTACAATAATAGTACGCACTAAATCACCCACATCTGCGGTTTCTCCCCCTGTACTGTGAATTCCAATCCCATTCTCGCGCAACATCTCCAAAACCTCTTCTGTTCCATTGATGATTTCGCCAATGACCTCTCCTGGAATTAAGTTTTTATTACGACCTATGGTTGATGAAAGCAACATTTGGTCAGTTGCACCTACGCAAATTAGGTCGTCGGTATTCATCACAACCGCGTCTTGAGCAATCCCTCTCCAAACCGATAAATCGCCAGTTTCTTTCCAATACAAATAGGCTAAAGACGATTTTGTACCAGCCCCATCTGCATGCATGATGTTGCAAAATGACTCATCTCCCCCTAAAATATCTGGAGAAATTTTACAAAAAGCTTGCGGAAACAAACCCTTGTCTAATTTAGAAATGGCTTTGTGAACATCTTCTTTAGCGGCAGAAACACCACGTTGCATGTATCGATTCGACGACATATTAATCTATTTTTAATTGGGCAAATTCTTTGGCAAAATACGTCAGGATTACCTGAGCTCCTGCTCTTTTCATAGACAAAAGGCTTTCTATCATGGCTTTTTCGCCATCAATCCAACCATTCTGAGCGGCGGCCTTTACCATTGCATATTCGCCAGAAACATTATAGGCAGCGATGGGTAAATCGCTGTTATCTTTCAACAAAGAAATAATATCTAAATAAGCCAATGCAGGCTTAACCATCAAAAAGTCTGCCCCTTCCTCCATGTCCAACATCGCCTCACGCAGAGCTTCACGCTTGTTGGCAGGATTCATCTGATAAGTTTTTTTATCTCCAAATTTTGGAGCTGACTCTAGGGCATCTCTAAATGGACCATAAAATGCAGATGCATATTTGGCCGTGTAAGCCATGATTCCCGTATTGGTAAATTCTGCATCATCTAAGGCATCACGGATAACCCCAACTCGACCGTCCATCATGTCCGAAGGACCAATCAATTTACTTCCTGCCTGAGCCTGTGCTACAGCCATATCAGCTAAAATAGGCAAGGTTTCGTCGTTGATAATTTGTCCGTTCTTCACCACACCATCATGTCCATCTGAACTGTAAGGGTCCATAGCCACGTCGGTTAGCATGACAATTTCTGGAAAACGCTGGTGAATTTGATAAATAGATTCTAAATAAATATTTCCACGTTTGATACTTTCTGAAGCCGTGGAATCTTTCTTACTTTCTGGAATTTGAGGAAACAAGGCAAAAGATTTAATCCCCAATTGTATGCAAGCATCCATTTCCTTCAAAAGAAGATCTAAGGTAAATCGAGAAATACCGGGCATAGACGCAATTGGTGTTTCCTTGTTGCTCCCCTCCATTACAAATAAAGGGTACATTAAATCTTTTACTGACAATCGATTTTCCTCCACCATAGAACGCATGACTGCATCTTGGCGATTTCTTCTAGGTCTTTGAATCATATCCATCAAATTAGCTTGCAATTTACAGAATTCTAAGGAAAAAGCCTTATTTTCAAGGCATCGTTTCGAACTGATTGAATGAACATTTTAATTTGTCCTGATAAATTCAAAGATTCTCTAAAGGCTTTTGATGTAGCAATAGCATTAAAGCAAGGAATTCAATCGGTTTTTCCAACCACCCATGTGCATTGTCTGCCTTTAGCTGATGGAGGAGAAGGAACTTTAGATGCAATAGAAAGCATTTTACCTGTTCAAAAAATCCGACTTACGGTACGGAATCCCTTATTCAAAAGCATAAAAGCCCATTATTTATTTGATGAGCAAAAGCACATTGCCTACATTGAAATGGCGCAAGCTTCAGGAATTGAATTATTACAGTCTGAGGATCGAAATCCGATGGAAACAAGCACCTATGGGACGGGGGAATTGATTTTGCATGCGATTCAAACGGGTGCTAAAAAAATCATATTATTTGTAGGCGGATCAGCGACAAATGATGGCGGCATGGGCATGGCATGTGCTTTGGGGTATGAATTTTTGGACATGGACAAACTTCCTTTGGAAGGAAAGGGTGCTAACTTACCATTAATTAATCAAGTGTCTGAGCCACAGTTGTCGCTGATGAAAAAAATTAAGGAAATAGCATTTTTTGTAGCGACGGATGTTTCAAATCCACTTCTTGGACAATCGGGTGCCTCCGCCGTTTTCGGCCCTCAAAAAGGAGCAACACTTGAAATAATTAGATATTTAGACAATGGTTTAAATAATTTGGATGAAATTTGTGTGAGGGATCTAAAAGTTGATCCAGAAATTAAAAATTCTGCAGGAGCAGGAGCAGCAGGAGGATTGGGAGCTGGGGCGCAATATTTTTTGAATGCAAAAATTATATCCGGAGCAGACTTTTTGTTAGAGAAATATAATTTCAAAGAATTGGTGAAAGACTTCGACCTCATCATCACGGGTGAGGGAAAAATCGATGAACAAACTTGGGATGGGAAACTAATTTCGAAGGTATTAGAAGCCGCAAAAAGGAAAAACATTCGATTGGTTTGCGGGATTTGCGAAACAGAAACACCTTATCCTACCTATGAAATCATAAAAAAAGCATCAGATAAAGAAGACGCATTAAAAAATGCTGCAATTTATTTAGAAAAAATTGGAGAAGAAATTGGCTTGGAGCTTACAAATGGAAAAAATTAAAATAATTAAAGTTGAACTACAGGACTTAGAACAATTACAAGAAATTGGTCGGAGAACTTTTTGGGAAACCTTTGCTGCAGTAAACACAGAGGAAAACATGACAAAATATTTATCAGAAGGGTTTTCAAATGAAAAATTAGGTGCTGAAATAAGAAACAAAAACAGTAGCTTCTATTTTGCCAAAATTGGAGATACAATTATTGGCTATTTAAAACTAAATATTAGCTCTGCACAAAATGAAATGTCGGACCAAAATTCTATTGAAATTGAACGAATTTATGTTTTAAAAGAATTTCATGGAAAAAAAGTTGGGCAGCTTCTTTACAATCAAGCGATACAGATTGCAAAAGAAAAAGGAGTTTCTTTTGTTTGGCTGGGAGTTTGGGAGGAGAACAAACGAGCCATTCATTTCTATGAAAAAAATGGTTTCACTGCATTTGATAAGCATATTTTTCTCCTAGGAGAGGATGCCCAAACTGATATTTTAATGAAACTTTTGCTTTAAACCATTAATCAATCCAATGGTAGGCCGACCACCTTTTACCAACTTCCAAAGTCCCCAATTCGTTTTCTAATCCAATTACTTCTGCTGGATACAAACTTCCCATTCGAACAGCCTCTTCCAAATCAATACCTACGTGCTTCACGCAATTTTCAATGGCTTCGTGCATCGTTAAGGCAGAACCAGAAAGTGTGCCTTGATCATTCGAAAACTTGCCATCTTTTTTGGCAAAATGATAAGGCCCAGAAAGATCCTCTGTCACAGCATCTGTAATTAAAAACAACCTATCACGCTTCAATTCTTTTGCCAACTTGACGGTTCCAAAATCGAGATGCAGGCCGTCTACAATGATACTTGCCCATATTTCATCATGCAATAAACTAGTTCCTGCAATCCCTAAAGCTCTACTTTGCCATTGCGACTGTGCATTGAACAAGTGGGTTATTTTATTAATTCCCTTTTCAAAAGCATGTTCAACTTGTGATTGTGTGGCATCTGAATGTCCGATCGAACAAATAATTGGACTTTGGATAATATAATCCAACAAATCTCCATCAAACATTTCCGGTGCGATGGTCATGTAAATTCGCAAATCACCTGCAAGTTGAATAATAGCATCTATCAATTGCTTTGTAGGTTTTTGCACAAACTCTTCCTTGTGTGCACCTCTCCGGATGGGATTAAAAAACGGCCCTTCCAAATGCAATCCTAATAGTCCAGGTCTACCTTCTTGTTGATATTGCTTGGCGGCGTCAATTGCTTTGAAAATCGATTCCTTTGGACTACAATTTAAAGTAATTTGAAAAAATTCTGTACCTGATTTACTATGTTCATCGTAAGTTGCTTGAATTGCCTCCACGGTTTGATGGTTTGAGAACAGAATTCCGTTTCCACCATACACTTGTAAATCGATAAAAGCAGGGCACAAAAAACCATTGGGATAATCCTTTACTTCTTTGTCGGGAATAAATTGAATCGCTTGAATAATTTCATTTTCAACAAGTATTTCAACCGGTCCCAACCATTCTTTCCCTGTAAAAACTTTACGAGCTGTTATTTTTTTCATGTTAATATCCTGCAGCTTGACCGTCTTTTCTTGATTCTGATGCTCCATAATACACCTTATTCAAAGGATCCCTTTTAATACATTGGTACCCTCCGTAAATTCCATTCATATAGCCCACTTGGTGGCCTTTTTGCATTAATGCCCGTATGGTTTCATAGGGAAATCCACTTTCTAGCGTAATCATCCCTCCTGTTGCTTCCATTTTTTCACCAGTGGGCTCTGAACTACCTTCGTGATTGATTCGAGGGGCATCCCCCGCTTCTTGAATATTCATTCCAAAATCTACCACATCCATCACAATTTGCACATGTCCCATGGGCTGAAAAGCGCCACCCATCACGCCAAAGCTCATTACCGGCTCGCCATTTTTGGTCATAAAAGCTGGTATAATGGTATGGAATGGTCTTTTACCGGGTGCGTATGTATTGTTTTCGCCCTCTTTTAGGCTGTATAATTCTCCCCGATCTTGGAACATAAATCCAAGTCCATCGGGCATCATACCTGACCCAAATCCGCGATAATTACTTTGAATCAAAGAAACCATGTTACCTTCTGCATCGGCAACAGTCATGTAAATGGTGTCCCCATCCTTTAAAGCGGGATTGCCTGCATTGATGGTTTTCAAGGCTTTATTTTCTTGAATTAGTTTCCTTCTTTCAGTTGCATATTCTTTTGAAATGAGGCTTTTGACAGGAATTTTGGCAAATTCTGGATCTGCATAATATTTTGCGCGATCTTCAAAAACTAGTTTTTTGGCTTCGGTAAACAAATGAATGTGTTCTGCAGTGCCGAACGGGATTTTAGAAAAATCATAGCCTTCCAAAATATTCAACATTTGCAAAGCGGCAATGCCTTGTCCGTTGGGTGGCAATTCCCATACATCAAATCCACGATAATTAGTTGAAACAGGATCTAACCAAGTGGAAGTATGAGACGCCAAATCTTCATAACTTAAAAATCCACCGTTTCGCTTCATGAATTCACCCATAGTTTTGGCCATTTCACCTTTATAAAAAGCATCTCGACCCCCTTTAGCAATTTTTTCCAAGGTATTTCCCAAATCCGGATTTTTAAACACTTCACCTTTCAAAGGCACTTTTCCATTTGGGTAGTAGTGATTAGCCACGTTTGGAAATTTACCATAATTGGCTTGCACCTTTGTTAATGCAGAAGCCAGTTCCTCATGTACAGGAAATCCATTTTTGGCATATGAAATTGCTTTTTCAAGGACTTTTTCCATTGGCATCTTACCAAATTTCTTATGCAATTCAAACCATGCATCTACTGCACCTGGGACAGAAACAGGGAGAGGACCAGTACTCGGAATATGGGTTAATCCTCTTTTTTTAAATTCTTCTAGGGTCAATGATTTTGGAGAACGCCCCGAACCATTTAATCCATATAATTTCTTAGTTTTCGCATCCCAAACAATGGCAAATAAATCGCCCCCAATACCATTTACATGCGGCTCCACCACCCCTTCCATCGCATTAGCGGCAATAGCGGCATCAATTGCTGTCCCACCTGCTTTTAAAATATCCAATGCTACTTGAGTAGACAGCGGATGAGATGTTGCAGCCATTCCGTATTGGGCAATTACTTCCGAGCGAGTCGCCCAAAGTTTGCCAGTGGGGCGATCCTGGGAAAATGAGGGATGAGGTAAGAGGTAAGAGGTAAGAGGTAAGAGGTAAAAGGTAATAGAGAAGATGTATGATGTAAGTTTTTTCATAGTTTGAGGATTTTTGGCAAGATATTTTAAAATTATGAATTATGAGTTATGAATTATGAGGAAACTACTAAAGACACCAAAATTACTAATGGATTTAAATCATAACCCATAACTCATAACCCATAACCCATAACTCATAACCCATAACTCATAACTCATAACCCATAACTCATAACCCATAATTCATAATTCAATAACATTCAGTTAATACGAGTTTCCGATTTTTGTAAAAAAACTAACACCATGTCATTCAATAACTTAACAACCTACAAAACAATTGTTATTTCTGACATTCACTTAGGTAGCTCAGGGTCAAAAGCAAAGGAGGTTAACGACTTCTTGAAATCCAATTCTTGCGACAAACTTATTTTAAATGGCGACATCATTGATGGTTGGCAATTAAAAAAGGGCGGCGTTTGGAAGAAAAAACATACTGGTTTTTTCAGAGCTGTTTTGAAAATGATGGATAAATATGACACGGAAGTAATTTATCTACGAGGGAATCACGATGATTTTTTGGATCAAATTATTCCTTTTAAAATTGGCAAACAATTTTCTATCCGTAGAGATTATATGTTGAATTCATTTGGTAAAAAATATTTGGTCATTCACGGAGATATATTTGACAGTATTACAAGTCAAATGAAATGGTTGGCTTACTTGGGCGACATTGGATATACTTTTTTATTATGGTTAAATAAATGGTACAATCAATACCGTGAATGGAGAGGAAAACCCTATTTTTCCTTGTCGCAAACCATTAAACAGAAAGTAAAATTGGCCGTAAATTTCATTTCTGATTTTGAAGAAAAACTTTCAGAATTAGCTTTAGCAAAAGAGGCGCATGGAATTATATGTGGACACATTCACAAGCCAGAAATCAAGGATATTGGAAACATTAAATACATGAACTCTGGCGATTGGGTGGAGTCGATGTCGGCCTTGGTAGAAACCCATCAAGGTGAATGGAAATTGGTTTATCATGAACCCAATCAAAAAATAGAATTTGAATTAGATTCAATCTTAGCGCCAAAAGTTATCAGTAAATAATATGGCAAAATACCTATTTACCATTCAAGGAGAAGGCAGGGGACATTTAACCCAAGCAATTTCCTTAACTCAATTGCTTACAGAGGCCGGACATGAGGTGGTAGGATATGCAGTAGGAACCTTTGAAAATCGTAAAATACCTAACTTTTTTTTGGACGTAATAGGCAACAAGCCACTCATTCAATACGAGGCCCCTTCAATCATCTATGGCGCAGGTCGTTCGGTAAAGTTAGGCGCTACTGCCATGCAAGCCTTTAAAAAATTTAAAATATTTAGAAATTCTGCTAAAAAACTTGGCAATTTTATAGATGAACTGCAACCCGATAGTATTGTCAATTTTTACGAATCAATCACCGGTTTGTATTTTTTTACTAGTAAGTCGAAAATTCCATGTGTTTCCATTGGACACCAGTATTTATTGTTGAACAAAAATTTTGTAACCATCAAGGAAAAGGCAATTGACCGATTTTTATTGAACATCAATACGAAAATTACGGCCTACGGCTCACAAAAATTCTTGGGACTATCTTTTGCTCCTTTAAAAAACGATGAAAAAAAGAAAATATATACCGTACCACCTCTTTTAAGATCTGATGTAAAAGAAATAAAAACTTGCAATGAAGGTTCTTGGTTGGCTTATTTGACACACTATCGATTAGCAGATGAAATTGCAGTTTGGCATTTGCATAATCCAGACGTTAAAATTGATTGTTTTTGGGATCATCCGGAAATAAAAGAAACGTTTGAATATTCACCAAATTTAACCTTTCACCCGATTGATGCGGTAAAATATTTGGATAAGATGTCGAAATGCGCTGGTTTGATTTCCACAGCAGGATTCGAATCTGTTGCAGAAGCTATGTATTTAGGAAAACCTGTTATGATGGTTCCTGTTCCTAATCATGTTGAACAGATGATCAATGCCTTTGATGGAGAACGTGCTGGAGCAGGATTTGCTGCTGAAAATTTCGATTTAGACCTTATGGCAGAATACCTTCCACATCACGAGTCTATCGAAGGGCAATTTCATTGGTGGTGCAAGAAGGGGAAGAATTTGATGTTGGGGCATTTGGAATCACTTTACCTCCCCCCAGCCCCCTCCTTCGCAAGGAGGGGGTGGCTTCGGTCCCTGAGCTTGTCGAAGGGCTGAAACCGGGGGCGGTCAATACCTCACTTATATAAACACCTGCATCTGTAGCGTCACAGTTCCCAAACGGTCTCCCGCTTTAATTTCACTATTTTCTACTTTATAGCTTGGGCGATTTTGGTAGTCGAGCGACAATTTCGATTTGTTGCCGTTTAGGTAATAATTAATTCCTAGATTAAATGTATTTGTAGGTAATCCATTTAGGCGGTCATAAGATGCCAAGGTAGCTGCTGCATAGGGCATCCAACGATTGGCTAATCCTTTCGTTTGGGAAGGCAACATATAGCCAATTTGCGAATAAATCACGTTTCCTGTCCCGAACATTGGATAAGCATTGCCATAAGTTGGCCCTTGACTTGTAATTGAATTGGACGCAGTTAAAGTTGTACCTGTGGCTGGATTCATCGCTCCATTGTAACGCAAATAATTGTTTCCATAATTGGTATTGAAATAGCCCAAATAAGCAGAAATCATTGAGTTTTTAGTCCCTACGGGCATGTCTAAAAAGCTTTCTATAGCCACATGTTGCATGGCTTGATAAAGCGTATCCCCCGATGCTGATTTGCTCCACATGGCATTCGGTTGATAAGCGCCACCAATAGCAACATTAAAGATTTTTTTACTTCCTAAATAAGTACCATTCATATAAGGAGTGGTATGATTTTCGTGGTCAAAAAACTGGTAAATTAAATATCCAGCGGTTTGTAAACTGTGTCCTTTTGTAGCAAAATTAGAAACAGTTGATAAGGCTGGAGGCGTTTGTCCATTGGAAGTTACCGGGAAAGGATCACTCAAAACCGCACGATAATCGAATTTACCGACTTGTCCACGTGCGTAAATGCTTAATTTTCTTGAAAACTGGTCGATTTGGTCCACCGTTGTTTGTGCAAAAACGGGCACATCAGTGGTTAAAATAGTTCCAATACTTGGTTGAGAAAAACGTGATATTCCATTGGCGATGGTTAGGCCTCCACCAATTTTCAATTGATTACCTGAACTTACACGATATTCTCCTAGGGCATCATGGAAGAATGGGGCAATTTTTCGATTCGAGGTGGAATTGTACATCGAATTGAAATTGTTTTGACCAAATTGGAAATAAACAAAAGTACGATCAGTAATTTGCCCAAACAGTTGCATACGAGTTCTACGCAGCCCAATGTCAAAAGTATTAGCCTGTGGGTCACCAATAACGGTTGTCCCAGGATTACTTTGATTGAAACGCAACCAGGCTTGATTCAGAAAGGTTACTTGGAAAAAACGAGAACCTGATTCGTTTAACTTGTATTTCAAAGCTTCAGATTCTACAGCTGTTTGAGCGGAAAGGGATAGACTAAAAAAAGTACAAAATCCCAAAATTACTTTTTTCATACATTGGTGTTTAAATGCTTGATACAAATTTGAAAAACACCAACTTAAAATGAACTTAAAAAACTACAATCAATGAAATATTCTTTGATTTATTCAATTTTTTATTTAAAAAATAAAAAGTGAGCCAGTGAGCAAAGTAAGCCAGATTTTTAAATCGAACTACTTGCTCACTGGCTCACTGGCTCACTTTGCTCACTCTGCTCACTAGCTCACTTTGCTCACTGACTCTCTCTTAGAAAGAATAACGTGCACCAACCTGCATCTGCCATCTTGAACCTAATTGATCGATAGAATAAGCTGATGGAGGAGTTGAGAACTTGAATAAAGGGTCTGCAGAACCTGAATTTGTTCTTGTTAAGCCTAAACTTGCAGTTGAGTTAAATGTATTTGGTGAGAAATAAATTCTACCCCAAGAAGAATTAATCAAATTCGTTGCATTAATAATATCCAATGAGAATTGTAAATCATTTCCTTTTTCGTTTAACTTAATCGTATGCAACAATTTCAAGTCCATTGTTGTGTTCCAAGGTGTTCTTCCACCATTTCTTTCAGTAAAATTTCCTTTACGAGTACTTAAATACTCATCAGATTCTACGAAGTTCATGAAAGCCTGCGCTTGAACTGCTGCCGTTCCTGATTTAGCATCATCAACAAAGTATTTAGTTGCTTCAGTAACATCCTTGAATATATAGGCTAATCCAGCAGCTTGTGGTGTATTTGCTAAGGTAGAGTTAACAAATCCCCATGTGAATGGATTACCTGACTGTGCACTGATTACACCAGATAAAGTTGTGGAATGATTTTTGTTCCAACCCTTTGTGTAACCAAATTGAGCAATAATTCTATGACGAATGTCAAAGTTTGAATAGGCTAATTTAGGATCATTAGGATTCAACGACTGATTCAACTGCCAGTTAGATTCCATTGAGTTACGAATACCATTTGTTAAATCATAACTTTTTCCATAAGTATAAGCTGCCATGAAATTGAAACCAAAACTATATGTTTTAGAAATCTGAGCGGTTAAACTGTAACGATAACCTTGATCAGTATTTGACAATTCATAGGCATTTGAAAAGTTTGAATTTAACTTTTGTCCTGTTGCACCACCCGACAAATATACTGGCATCTGGCGATCTGTATCGAATGAATAATATTTAACAGAGTCTTTCAAATTCACTTGTTGGAATTTCAAATCTGAAATAGTCTTTGTGTAGATACCTTCTAAAGTCAATTTGTAACCATTAACTGTTTTATCAACTGCTAAAGAACTTCTCAATACCTGTGGCATTTTAAAGTTGTTCGACATTGCATCTACCTGCGTTAAGCTTTTTTGACCATTGTTGAATGCAAATGTTTTTGCACCATCTGCCAATACATCTCCTTTGTTCTTACCAGCAACATTGTTTACGTCAAAAGCGCCGAAACCAACACCGTCATTATAGAACGCATAACCTAACCAAGCGAATGGGATACGACCCGTAAAGATACCTGATCCACCACGGATGATTGTAGAGCGATCTCCGTTGACATCATAATTAAAACCGATACGTGGTGATGCCAATACTTGACCGAAAATCTTATTAGAAACCTGATTCAATGGAGTAGTTGCTGTGTAGGTAGTACCTGCATTTGCATCTGGTTTAGTAGCAGCCGTCTGTGGACTCAATGTTGGAGAGTCTGTAGAGGCTAAGTCGAAACGCAAACCTGGAGATAATTTTAATTTGTCGTTTACCTGAATTTCATCTTGGAAATACACACTGTATAAACCTACGTTAAAAGATGCATACGGATTGTTAAAAATTGCATCGCGGTCATTGTTGGTAAATGAATAGGATCCACGCACACGGTTTACGTTTGATGCAAAGAAGTCTGCTAAAGATTTATAAGCCACACGACCATTCCAAGAGTTCACAAAACCATAATCAATTTTATATAACTCATTGTGAGTACCTACTAAGAAGGTATGATTTCCTTTGAACCAAGTGAAGTTATCCGTGAATTCAAATGTTTTTTGTTTCATGTTGAAAACTGTTGCCTCACGCTCATTTCCTAAAAAAATAGTACCACCGTTGTGAGAAATTTCAACTTGAGGGAAAGCGAAGTTTCCACTACTTGGCACACGGTAATCGCTGATATCTGAATAACCTAAAATTAAACTGTTTGAATAGTTTCCGAAATGTGATTTTAATTCTGCAACCGTAGAGCTATTTCTATTTACTTGTTTAAAGTCCATTGAACCAAAACGGAAGTTAGCTGCATCTCTTTCTAAGTTAGTTGCTTCTGAAGCCACAGAAGAGTTACGAATCGACAATTGATGTTTTTCTGAAATATTCCAATCTAAACGATTGAAGAATTTAGTCGATTTAGAATAAATGGAATAATCTGCAGCAGCACCTGGATCAAAACCATATTTAGTTTTCAAGAAATCTGTGATTTGGTTAGCAGTAGTAGAATTTATCAAAGAACTTGGATCATTGGAACCGTAAAATAAAGGCTCATTTCTTTGTGTAATTTCTTGATTTGTAAAAAAGAATAATTTGTTCTTTATCAAAGGCAATCCTAATCTAAAGCCCGTTTGAAAATCCGAATATCCAGATGGTATCTTTGCTCCATCGGAGGCATTGTTTGGTCCGGTGATAATTGCATTTCTGCCATAACCATAGGCAGAACCTTTCACCTGATTAGTTCCAGTACGCGTTACAGCATTAATAGAACCTCCTGTAAAATTACCAATCTTCACATCATAAGGCGCTACGTAAACTTGAACATCTTGGATTGCATCTAATGAAATTGGGTTGGTACGAGTAGAAGAACCTGGCATTCCAGAAGTTCCACTTTGACCTCCTAAAGAAGGTGAAAATCCGATGGCATCATTATTGATCGTACCATCAACGGTTACGTTATTGTATCGAAAGTTTGTACCAGCAAAAGAGTTTGAAGAAGAGCCTTGCGGGGTTAAACGCGTCATATCCGTCAAACTTCTATTCAAAGTTGGTACTGCTTTAATGGTTGTTTCGCCTAAAGTAGTCACTGCGCCTGAACGAGTTCCACCTTTATCAGCTTTCACAACTACCTCTTTTAATTGTGTAGCCTCTTCGGCAATCTCAATCGTAACAAATGGATTTGCTCCTAAAGTTAAATTTATGTTACCTTGCTTGAAAGTTGCATAACCCACAAAGGTTACACTTACAGTATATGGCCCACCTGGATTCATGTTTGCCAAGGTGAAGTTTCCATTGATTTGTGTGGAGGCACCATATTTAGTTCCTGTTGGCTCATGTATCATATATACAGTCGCACCTGGAATTTCTTCCCCTTTTTTGTCCTTTACCTTACCTGTAAAAGTAGAAGTTGTAATTTGTGCCGAAACTTGAAAAATGAAGCCTATAAATAAGGCCGTCAGCGTCCATTTTACTTGCTTAAAATTGTACATTTTTAATATTTATAATTTTACAACACAAAATTACGAACATCAAAAAACGTATATGTTAACAAATTATAAACAAAATATTACTTAAATATTAAATTCAAAAAAATAAAAATATAATTATTTTTATAACACGAGTAATGCCATCAGGAAACCCGATGGCATTGACCTAAAACACCAATATAATTTCTTAATATTTTATTTTACCATTAATTCTAGCAATTTTACCTGAGAAGATTTCCCATTTTGATCTGTTGCTTGAAAGGTGAAATTTATTTTTGAACCGGAGGGCAAATCCTCTATTTGATAAGATTTTAAATATTCAACTGACTTTTGTCCAACAAAATTTTGGACATCAAATGCTATGCCGTTTTTATACACCACTACGTATTCAATTCCAGCCTCAGCACTTAAAATGGCTTTTAATTGAACCAGCTCTCCTTTTACTCCAAAAACGGGAGCATTTACCTGAATTGTCGGGGAAGGCACAAGAGAAGAATCTTTTTGACAAGAAATTGCAATAAATGCTGTAATAGCTAGAATAAAAAATAGTTTTGGGAACTGAATTGCTACTTTTTTCATTGTTTAAATTCGAACATTTTAACAATACAAAATTAGGCACATCGACTTGCAACTATGTTAAGTCAATGTTTAACAATCTTTATTAAATTGTTATCCAATCAAAAGCTTGATAACAATTTAATAACAAAAAGAAAGCAAATGGATAATATTGGAATGTTTACTTTTTAATAGATTTAAAATCCACCCGCATCAAGTCAGCAACTTTATGAATTAAATCCTTGGTGTAAGTTTGCTCTTTGCTTGAAACTTCTCCCAAGTTGGCAACCCCTTTCCCCAGCATTACATACCAGGTTTGGTGGGAATCTAAAACCTTTTGTCCATGAGAGGTCCACTGAGATTTAATTGCCTCCCCACGACCATGATCTGTGGTAATTAATAACGTCGTATTATCTTTAAATTCTGGATCAGATTGAACAAAATTCCAAATATCGCTTACATATTTATCAAATGAATGCGCTCCATCTAAATAATAAGAATAGTTTCCTTCATGGGCAAATTCGTCCGTATCACCATAAGATAAAAATGCAGCCAATGGTTTTTCCTTTTTCAAATAATGCATAATCTGGTAATGCATAAATACATCCAAAACTTCTCCTTCACCAAAAGGCCTGTGGGTGTCTTTTACCATATTTGTTAACAATTGAGCATTTGCGTCTTTTCCGACACTCACATATTCGTCAAAGGCATTTATAACTGGAAATCCTGATCGATTTTCATTTAAAATTCGATCAAATGCTCCCCAAGCTCCAAAAGCCACCACCTTTCCTTTGTAAGTGGGTAAAGTATTTAAATACTCAAAAAAATTGGTATTGGGATTCGGTTTATAATCGTTAGAATTCACAGCTGTATCCACTTGACCCGTTGTCAATTCACTATACCCCGGATAAGAAAACCAATAGGGATTACTTACATTCATCATACTTCCCTTATCTCTGTTTCCATGAATTTGACCTTTCGATTGAATCGTACTCCAAAAAAATGGCATCAATTTTTGTCTTCTTTCCTCGGCAGTATTTGCCCAATATTTCTTAAAAATTTCCAGGCTATCGCCATGATGATATTTTTTATTATTGGCAATTTCCGGATCCATGCCACGAAATACATCTTGCCAACGAAGGCCATCTGTCATGATTACAATAACATGATGGTGATTTGTCTTAGTTTGAGCAAATAGTCCCAAATTAAAACAAAATGTAAACAGAATTAAAAGTCTTTTTATCATAAAATTTTATTTTTATAAAAATAAAAAAATCAAATAAGCACCCAATTTCCCCAAGGTAAACAAATTATTATTTCTCTAAAATCTGAATCGCCACTCCTCCTCCTGGCGCCAAATTTAAAACTAAAATACTGGAAGCATCTACCTCCGTTTTCTCAATTACAAAAGCCTCCGGATTTTTCTCAAAATGTGCATCTGCTGCATCTTTATAAATCACAGCCTGATATTTTTTCCCCTTCTCTAAAAAATTACAATTGACTTTATAGCTTCTTCCATGCTCATCTGTTACCGCTCCAACGTACCAGTTCCCTTTACCTTTCTCCTTTCTAGCATATCCAACATATTCCCCCGGTTCAGAATCCAACACAATCGTTTTGCTCCAATCTACCGGCACGTCTTTGATAAACTGAAAGGCATCCATGTGTTTTTCGTAATTTTCTGGTAAATCTGCTGCCATGTGCAAAGGGCTATATATTGTAATATATAACGCTAATTGTTTTGCCAATGTGCTCAAAACTTTCTGAGTTCTATCCTTTTCAAACTGATTCAATTGAAAATGAAATAAACCCGGTGTATAATCCATCGGCCCGCCCATTAATCGAGTAAAGGGCAAAATGGTTTGATGCTCAGGATTGATTCCTAAAGTGGGTGCATTATTAAATTCTGTTCCTCGGGCGGCCTCGTTCGACATCCAATTAGGGAAAGTTCTGTGCAAGCCCGTTGGATGAACCGGCTCATGCGCATCCACCATGATTTTATATTCAGCTGCCTTTTCAGCCACACGTTGGTAATGATTCACCATCCATTGACTATCATGATACTCTCCACGTGGAATAATCCGACCAACATAACCCGTTTTTACTGTATTAATCGAATTGTCGACCATATATTGAAAGGCTTTGTCCATACGTCGCTCATAATTGGTCACCGCTCCCGATGTTTCGTGATGCATGATCAATTTAACGCCTTTCGATTTGGCATATTCTTTCAATTGGGCTAGGTTATATTCGGGATATGGACTCACAAAATCAAATACTTCTTCTTTCCAATTTCCAAACCAATCTTCCCAACCCTTGTTCCAACCTTCCACTAAAACGCCATCAAATCCGTGTTTAGCTGCAAAATCAATGTATTTTTTAGTGTTTTCGGTTGTAGCTGCATGTTTTCCACCTGCCATTTGCCAGGTACCTTTTCCGATGTGCATTTCCCACCATACTCCCATGTATTTTTGCGGTTTAATCCAATCAGTATTTGTCAATTTGCTTGGTTCATTTAAGTTTAAAATGAATCGAGAGGCCAATAAATCTTTTGCTTGTGAAGCAACCTGAATAACCCTCCATGGGGTAGAAAAACCCGTTTCTAAATAGGCTTTATTACCAACTGCATCAGAAACTAAATGACTATGCAAAGAATAATTTGATCGATCCAATTTCAACATCATGGCGGGATAACCAATTAATGCCGCTTCATGAATATTGATATAAATTCCCTCGTTTGTTTTCAAGGTTAGCGGAACTTGAATCGTATGGTCATCTACCAAGGTGGTAAGGGCAATATCCTTTTCCTTCTCAGCTGCTTTTAGAGCATCCACTTCTGAAAGCAAAGTAGTTTGGTACAGATATTCGTTGGTGTCATAATCGCCCGGAATCCAAAATGCTTTATGATTTCCCGTCAATTGAATTTGACTCAATTCCTCTTTTATAATAAAGTGCTGTAAATTATCCTGTTTCGGGAAACTATATCGAAAGGCTACCCCATTACCAGAAACTCGAAATTCAACATCAAGTTTGATTGAATTTAAACCGATGGTACTCAAGTGAAAAATCAACTTTTTGTGATGATCTTGAATTACATCCTCTTCACCCCAAATTGGCCTCCAAGTAGAATTTGATTCAGAAGAATCTATTTTAATGATTGAAAAGCGATTCAAATCAATGGCAGGCTTCGCTAAAGAAAATCCAAGTTTTGAAGGTGCAACAATTTCTTTACCCTTGAATAAAACTTGGTATTGAAACTGATTTTGATTCAAACCTGCTTTTAATTGAAAATCCTTGAATCCAACATTTATAGTTTGTGCAAAGGAAAGTAGAGGGAGGAGAAATAGGAGGAGAAAACGCATATTGGGTTATGGGTTATGAGTTTTGGGTTGTGAGAGGTTCCTGAACAATTGATGTCTTATTTTATCAGTTTGGTGATAGGGAAATTTAATTATTTTTTTTAGGGGAAATGCAACCCCTATCCCCGCCAGGGTGGCCCCCTGCAATTTAAGGTTTTTTTTGAAAAGAAATTTGATATTTTTTCCCGAATGTAGGATTTAACAATGGCTTACTTTATTAAGATTAGGGATACTTAAAAAGGCTGTGGAATTTCTCCACAGCCCTAAATTATCAATTACTTCATAAATCCTCACCTTCTAACATCAACTCCATAACCCATAACCCATA
Source organism: Sandaracinomonas limnophila (assembly GCF_004005965.1). GTDB lineage: Bacteria > Bacteroidota > Bacteroidia > Cytophagales > Spirosomataceae > Sandaracinomonas > Sandaracinomonas limnophila. The sequence continues at coordinate 99,675 of NZ_SACY01000006.1, forward strand.
ACCCATAACCCATAACCCATAACCCATAACCCATAACTAAGAAAACCTTTCTCTAATCCGCTCCGAGATATAATACATACAAGGCACAATAACCAACGTAAGTACTGTTGAGAACGTTAATCCAAAGATGATTGTCCAAGCTAAAATTCCCCAGAAAACGGCAGAGTCTGAACCAATGAATATATGTGGATTTAATTCTGTAAATAAGGTTACAAAGTCAATCGACAAACCAATCGCTAATGGTATTAAACCTAATACAGCCGCAGAAGCGGTTAACAATACCGGCGTCAAACGAATTCCTCCACCTTCTATAATGGCTTCTTTCAATCCATACCCGCGTTTAAATCGTAATTCTTCAATGAATTCAATCAACAAAATTCCGTTTTTCACAACAATTCCTGCTAAAGCAATGATACCAACGCCCGACATAATTACTGAGAAAGTCATTCCAAAGGTCATAAAGCCTAAAAGAACGCCAATCAATGACAATAAAATGGTTGCAAAGATGATGAATGGCTTTGTTGCAGAATTAAACTGTGTGGCCAAAATCAAATAAATCAATACCAAAGCTGCACCAAAGGCTAAGCCTAAGAAACTCATCGATTCCTTTTGATCTTCTTGCTCACCACCCATTCTAATTTTATATCCTTGCGGCAAATCCATGGTCTCAAACAAATTACTCAATTCAGATACGATTTCATTCGCGTTGTAACCTTGTAATACATCGGAACTCAAGGTAATCATACGCTCTTGATTCTTACGATTGATCTGAGAGAATGAAGTTGCATAATGTACCGAGGCAATTGAATTCAAGGGAACCTGACGTAAGGCTCCACCCATATTCATATCACGATACGTTATATTCATCGATAGCAAACGCTCAATTTGATTTCTCGACTCGCCCTTCAATCGCAATTGAATTGGATATTCATCTTTGATATCTCTAAACTTTGAAATCTCAGCACCAAACAAACCCGTACGCACTGCCATGGCAACTTGTGCAGAACTTATACCTTCTCTACTTGCCTTTTCGCGATCCACATCAATGATAATCTCTGGCTTATTCGTAACCAAATCAGATTTCAATTCTTGAATACCCTGAATACCTGATTTTTTAACCGCAAAACGTACTTTTTTCTCCAAATCCAATAAGGTCAAGAAATCGTCACCTGAAATTTCAATAGCAACTGGCTTACCTGTTGGTGGACCATTTCTCTCTCGCTCTATGGCCATTTCAACACCAGGAAGTGGATTTTTAAAGAAGTAATCTTGAAATTTATTCAATAATTCTTGGGTACTTCTTCCATCTCTTTCAGTCAATTTCACAAAGGCAACTGTAACTTTCGATTTATTTGGAGTTGCCGCGCGGTCTGGATTCATTGGATCTCCCGCATTTTTTCCAACGTTAGAAATCACTGAGTTGACAAGATTTCCTGCATTTTCCTTTTTCAACAATTCGAAAACTTTCTGTTCTACCACCTTGGTCACAGAATCCGTCACACGTGCATCTGTGCCGACAGGCATTTTGTTGTAAATATAAATGTAATCCGGATCACCAGAAGGGAAGAAAATCACCTTAGGCTTTACAATTCCCATGATCACAAACGTAAAGATCAATAAGAAGAAAGAACCCACAACCACGTAAATAGGACGTTTTCCTGTGATTACATACTGAATTAATTTTCTATAATTATTCTTGAAATTTGGTAAAGTTTTCAACTGGAAAGGAACAATCATCTTTGGGGTGATGATAAAATGATTCAACACATAAATTCCTAAACAAAACAGGAAGAAATTTCCAAATCCGAAATTTCCAATCCCAAATCCAAGCACATAGCCTGCAACCGACAAACTCAATAAGATAAATACGGTCTTACGAATATCTGCAAACTCTGGTGCATGCACATCGTTCGATTCTTCATCGTGTCGCTTCATAAATGAAACCGCAAAAACAGGGTTCATTACATACGCTACGAACAAAGAAGCAAACAAAGTGATGATTAAGGTCATTGGTAAGAACTTCATAAATTCACCCACCATACCTGGCCAGAATAACAAAGGCAAGAAGGGAGAAATAGTGGTTAATGTACCTGTTAAAACGGGCACAAATACCTCAGATGCTGCCAGTTTTACCGCCTCCGCAATGCTCAATTTCCTGAAATTGTTGTACAAACGGTGAGCGTTTTCAATTACCACAATGGCGTCATCCACCACGATACCCAAGCCCAACAAAAATCCAAATAATACGATAGTGTTCAGCGTAAAGTCGAGTCCTGGCATGAAAAGGAAAGCCAACAAGGCAGAAAGTGGCACAGATAGTCCCACAAAAACCGCATCCCTAACACCCATAAAAAACATTAAAACAATCACCACAAACACGAAGCCTAAAACAACCGTATTGATCAAATCTGCTAAGTCGCCACGTGTTCTTTCTGATTGGTCTGCTGTTATTGAAACGACCAATCCTTTCGGAAAACGATTTTCGCGATACTCTTCAATAGTTTTTTCTATGCGATCTGCCGCTTCAATTAGATTGGCTCCACCACGTTTAATCACGTTCAATGTGATTACAGATTTTTTATCCAAACGAGCAAAATCTTGCTTTTCTTCATAGCTATCCGTAACCTCTGCAATGTCTTTCAAACGAACCGTTGCTCCAGTGCTTGAACGTAATATCAAATTACCTACCTGCTCAACAGTTTTAAATTCTCCTGTAACTCGTAAGGCTCTTCTAACACCCCCAACATTCAATTCTCCCCCTGAAATGTTTACGTTTTCTCCTTGAACTACATTTTGAATGTCATAGAAAGATACACCTGAACTTTGCATTTTTGCCAAATCTAAATTGATTTGAATTTCGCGTTTCAAGGCACCTAAAATATCCACACGAGTAATTTCCGGCATTCCTTCAATCTCGTCTTGTAAATCTTCTGCATATTTCTTCAACTTGTCGAGAGGGTAATCCCCCGCAATGTTGATATTCATGATCGGAAATTCCGAGAAATTCACTTCCGCCACAGAAGGCTGACGCGTTAAATCTTTTGGCAAATCAGCTATCGATTTATCAACAGCATCTTGGGTTCGCTGCTTAGCAACGGCCACATCCACATCAGTGTTAAACTCAATAATGATGATAGAAACATCTTGAAGTGAGTTTGATTTGATACGTTTAATACCCGTTGCCGACTTCAATTGTTTTTCAATAGGCTTGGTAATCGTATTTTCAATATCCGTTGGCGTTGCACCTGCATAAACCGTTTGCACCACCATTTGTGGAATAACGATATCCGGAAACTGTTCCTTTGGTAAGCTTCTGTAAATCATGAAACCTGCCAAGAAAATGATAAACGTAAAGATGTACACGGTTGTGCGATTGGTACTCAACCAACCCACCATGTTATAGATGAACCCTTTGCCTTCTGGCAATTGTTCATTTTTTATATTATTTTCCATTGAAATAAATACGATTAATTAAAATGTTACCGCCTGTCCATCTACCAAATCTTGGTAGCCTTGTGTGATCAATTGCTCACCTACTTGCAAGCCCGAAACCACTTCTACCTGTCCATTGTACGATAAACCTAAGGTTACAATTTTGGCTTTGGCGATTTTCTTGCCACCTTCTTCAACTGCTACATACACCAAACTTCCCTTTTCTGTTTTTTGAATCAAATTTTCATCAATTACAATGGCTTTGGCTTTCGTTACATCATTGATATTGATTACAGCCAATTGGTTTGGTTTTAATTCATTTCCTGCATTTGGGATAGCAGCCTCAATATCAAAAGTTCTTGTCAATGGATTGACCATTTTAGAAACAACTGAAATTCTTGCTGAAATCTCTTTGTTGATATCCGGAAATTTCACTGAAATTGGATCACCCACACGAACAGAACCCACATAGGTATCTGAAACTTTAGCTGTAATTTTCAATTTACCTAAATTGACAATTTGTACAATTGGCATACCTGGAGAAGCCATTTCGCCTGCTTTCTGGCGAACAATTTCAATCGTTCCTGAGATAGGTGCTACCACACGTGACATCGACAATTGTGCCTTCAAGGTCACTAATCTTTTTTCCAAAGCCTCTTTATTTGCTTTTGCAGATAAAAACTGAACCTCTGTACCAATTTGTTGATCCCACAAAGTCTTTTGTTTTTCAAACAAAATTTTTGCTAAGCCCAATTGGTTTTTAATTTCTTCCATCGACTCTTTTAAAATCGAATTATCCAAGGTAGCAATCAATTGCCCTTTGCTTACATTTTGTCCAGCTACAACTGGCAAGGTAAGGATTGTTCCACCTGTTTGTGGGCTCACCAATACAGTATTTTCAGCCACCACAGAGCCTTGAGATTCTACAAAGTGTTTGAAATCTTGTCCTATCAAAGGAGTAACCGAAACAGCGACTGTTTGATTGTTTTCATCCTTTTTATTGGTTCCTAATTCTTTTTCTAAAACTGCAATTTTCTGAGTAATCTCTGCTGCTTGTTTTTTCAAATCAGCTAATTCTTGCTTTTTATCTACCGATTTTGAACAAGCTGCCAAAATTGCGATACTGCTTAAAAGATAAATGTACTTTTTCATTTCTTTAATGTTTTTATTTATTCGTTATATAAAGTGCCATTTGCCTTTTCTAATTCAACTTTTGCAATTAAGGCATTGTATAGGGCGGTGAAATAATTTACTTGTGATTCTTTGATAGAGGCCTCTGCGTTCAATACTTCTAAACTTGAACCTACACCTTGCTTGTATTTAACCCGAGATACACGAGAAATCTCATCTGCTAATTCCAAATTTGATTTTTGTTCACGTAGCGACTCCAAGGCATTTTTCAAAGAAATACTACTTTGATTTCTTTGAAGATCAATGCTAGATTTTAATAAATCAAAGCTTTGACGAACCTTTCTTAAATTATTTTCAGATTGAATGCTTTTGTATTTTTTAGAGAACCCATCAAATATTGGAATTTGAATGGCAAGTGATAAAGCTGCATTGTCAAACCATTGCTTTCTAAACAAATCGCCAAAGGCATTTGCTCCTGTATTCATACCATAATTTCCACTAAATACAACACGAGGTAAATATCCTGCTTTGATATTTTTCACATCCAACTCCGCTAAGTTTTCCTGGGTTTTCAACATGGAATACTCAATTCGATTTGCATAATCAAAAGGTGCAGAATCATTAGATAAAATTTGAAGATTTACGGATTCCAAATTGTCTTTTAAAGAAATTTTTTCTTCCAAGGGTAAAGACATCTGAAATTTCAATAAGCTATAACCTAATTCCTGAAGACGCAACAAATTTTCATGTTCCGTTTTCAAATTATTAGATTGAACTTCCAAACGTTGTACGTCTATTTTTTCGGCAAAACCTGCTTTATTCAATGCACGTGTATCCTTTAACATAGAATCTAGCCGACTAATGTTTGCATCCAACAAACCCATGCGCTTATCATTTACCAAAATTCCATAATAGGCTTTGGTTACGTTTTCTGCGACTTGCTGCTTAGATTGTGTTAAACTTTTTTGTGATAATTCCTTATAAACTGCAGAAGCTTTTAATCCCAATAAATAGGAACCATCAAAGATTAATTGATTCAAACCTACGCTTGAAAATCCAGAATTTTCAACTCCAAATTTTGCAGCGATCAACTCTCCATCTGCGGCTGAAGGGTTAAAAATCTTTGCAGGGATAAACATACGCTGCATTAGCACATTGTTTGTAAGGGAAAAATTGCCATTCACCTGTGGCAAGCCGATTGCTTTGATTTCATTAATTTTGGCGTCTGCATTCAACACATCAATTTGGGCATTTTTTATTTGCGTGTGATGTGAAACGGCATAATCCACAGCCTCCTTTAAGCTGAATTGCTGAGCCCATAGGCTCGTACTTCCCATAAGAAGCAGCAAAGTTGATAATTTTCTTAGGCGGATCATTTATTTGTTTTATTTAAATACGAATTATATACTTTTAAACCTTTTTCGGTCATGATGCCTCGCATGAAATAATCAAGCGCATCCAATTGCATATCATAAACTGATTTAGTTGAATTTTCAAAGAATTCCGGATCAAAAATCAGATGCACCTCTGCCATTCTCAATTTGGCAATCATTTCTACAGATAATTCAGGTCTGAAATACCCATCCGAAATGCCAGATTTCAAATCACTGACCAAATAACTATACATCACATCCTTTTTATGTTGTTCAAATATTTGAAATGATGCGGGATGATACTTTTGGATTTCAAACATTAATGCAGGATTCAATTCTACTAACATCTCCTTCATAATTTCAAATGACTTAAACATTTTTTCAATTACATCGGGATACTTTTGATTCAATTCCTTCCATTGGCAAGTATCTTTTTCAATAAAGCTCTTTACTACTTCATTGACCAAAGTATCCTTGTCTGGATAATGCAGATAGATAGTTTTTTTGGATATTCCCAAGTCTGACGCAATGGTATCCATGGTTACAGATTTCACTCCGTAACGAAAAAATAACTTTGTTGCCCTATCAAGAATTCTAATTTTCATCTTTTTGCCACTAAAAAGGTTGACAAAACTATGGAAACTATTTTAGGTTACAAAGTTTTTTATATAATTTTTTTAATAAGACCTCCCGAAATCGTCCTGCAAGCGAACGATGTCCTCTTCGTCTGATGGGTTATTGATATCTGTATGTTGCCAGATTTCGGCAACAAGTCCAAAGTTTCCTAAGCCAATTAGTCGATGACGTTGGCCTTTGTTTAACTGAATAAAATCGCCGTCGTCATATTGCTTCGGCTCAGATTGCTCGTCAGTTTCAGAAATGGCAACGGCTACAGGTCCGTTCACTACTTTCCAAACTTCTGCTCTGCGAAAATGATACTGCCAAGAAAGTCGTTGCTGAGGTGCAACCACTAAAAACTTTGGACTTAATTTTTGAGTAATTTGAATTGCATCGAATGACAATTCGGGGAAAAACTTGTCGGCAAATTTTGCAGCTTCCGACTCATCTAAAACAAAAAAACCACCCCAAGGGCGATCAAAATCTTTTGCTACTACAGTAAATCCTTGCTCTGCAACCCACTTTTCTATCTGGTTAAGTATGTTTTGTTTTTCCATGGACAAAGATAATTGTTAATTATTAATTGTTAATTGTTAATTATTTTATGAAAATATTAAATTGACATTGTTTGCCAACAAGAATTTCTAATTAACAATTAACAATTAACAATTAACAATTAACAATTAATAATTAACAATTCTACAGCGTCCACCCTTTTCTATACTCTCTTCTCACAAACTGATTAGCTGCATCGAAATTGGTTACCCTCATATTAGCAGCGTCCCAATTTAATTTTTGGCGACCTACAAAGTTTTTGCCATCTTTCAACATATACGAACGAATTGCTAGGTTACCCATTAATACCGACTCAGTAAATGGAGCAGCATAATCAAATGGAGAACTTACTTCCATGTTTCCGAAGCCTGCTTTACAAGCCTCTACCCATTGGTAGTTGTGTCCACCGTCACCATCTTTTACACGTGGCAAAGAAGCTTTTGGAAGTGACTCTTCAGGAACTCGTTTGCCATCTTTGTAAACTTTTGGATCTTTACCGTAAGTCGCACAAGTCATAATACCTTTAGAGCCCATTAAGATAACTCCGTTCGCACCATCTGCTTCTCCAATAATTTCCGAAGATGGAATTCCTTCTGGATGTGGTGCGCGAAGACCACCATCATACCAATGTAATTTCACGTTGGATTTATTTCTTTCTGAAGGACCATAGTTCAATGTTACCAATGAAGATGGGGGACATCCTTCTGGTATCCATTCTGGAGTCCAATCTTGTAAAAAGACAGACCCTACTGAACATTCTACATCTATGGCATCACGAATACCCAAAACCTTGAATGGAGGATCTAATAAATGGCAACCCATGTCACCTAAAGCACCGGTACCGTAATCCCACCAACCTCTCCACTTGAATGGCAAGAAGGCCGGGTTGTACTCTCTATATTTTGCTGGTCCTAACCATAAATCCCAATCAACTTCTTTAGGCACTTCAAATCCAGCAGTTGGATAAGAAATTCCTTGTGGCCATACGGGACGGTTCGTCCAAACATGCACTTCATGCACTTTACCTATCACACCACCATTGAACCATTCAATCATTTTACGAACGCCATCTCCGGATGCTCCTTGGTTACCCATTTGAGTCACCACTTTCATTTCACGAGCTTTTTCCGCCATTATACGGGCCTCATAAATATCGTGAGTCAAGGGCTTTTGCACATATACGTGTTTGCTTCTACGCATAGCCTCCATAGCTATAGTTGCGTGCGTATGGTCTGGGGTAGACACTATAACAGCATCTACATTTTTCCCTTCTTTATCTAAGGCTACTCTAAAATCTCTGTAATAAGTTGCTTTTGGTAGCTCTTTTCTGGCTCTAGCTGCTTGTCTATCGTCCACATCAACTAGTGCAACAATGTTTTCAGCACCATTTTTGAAAGAACTCATTACGTCGCTGTAACCTTTTCCGCCTACACCGATACCCATAATGTTAAGCTTATCAGATGGAGCAGTAAATCCTTTGCCTAAGACATGTCGCGGCACGATATAAAAACTTGCTGCCGCCAAAGAAGCGTTTTTAATGAAATTACGCCTTGAAGAATTACTCATATTGTTGTTGATTTAGAGGTTTTTAAATTTTCAAATATTTAGAAAATCCAATTTGGAAAATTTTATTGAAAAAGGCAATTTTTTTATGGGAATATAGGAGTTGGAGAATCGGTGAATTGGAGAATAGAAGAATTGGAGAATAGAAGAATTGGAGAATATAGGAATATAAGAAATTAGATTTTAGTAAGCATCCAAAGGGGTTTAATTATAGAATAAAATAACTTGAATTGCTTTTGATATTTTATCTACCAACATTAATATTTTATCAATTTATAGATAGGAAATATAATGGTTTTTTTGTTGGGGAAATCACTCCCCTTACCCCCTGCAATATAATGGTAAAAATTAAAAGTTGTTTGATAAAATTAATGGTTCCTAAATTTCAATATCTCCATATTCTTATATTCTTAAATTCCTATATTCTTATATTCTTATATTCCTATATTCCTATATTCTTATTTTCCTATTTTCTTACATTCTCAAAACAAAAAAACCTCCAGATTTCTCCGGAGGTTTAAATTGGAATATGAGCTATAATTCATAACTCATAATTAGAAATTACTCGCCTTTCTTAGATTTCTTTTCTAATTTTTTAATAGCCTGTGCCCTCTCAGCACCTTCTAATTGCTCTTTTAAAGCAGAAAGCGCATCGATATCGCCCATTGTAGACTTTTCTACAGAAGTACTAGCCTTTTCAGCTGCTTTAGTACTTTTCTTTTTCTCAGCCTTCACCTCTTCTGGAGCTGGCTCAGTGTAAGTACGTGTATGAGAAAGGATGATCTTGCGATCTTCTTTATGGAATTCAGTTACTACGAAATCCAAAGTTTCTCCTACCTCAGCAGTAGAACCGTCTTCTTTTACCAATTGCTTGAATGCCGCTAAGCCTTCGATGCCGTATGGTAATTCTAAAACAGCTAATTTATCTCCTTTAGAAACGATAGTTGCCTTGTGAGTTGAACCTAAAGTAAATACGCTTTCAAAAGTATCCCAAGGATTCTCTTCTAATTGCTTATGTCCTAAAGCTAAACGACGATTTTCAGCGTCTAATTCAATTACAACTACATCTAATGCATCACCGACTTTAACAAATTCAGAAGGATGCTTGATTTTCTTGGTCCAAGATAAGTCAGAAACGTGAACTAAACCATCGATTCCTTCTTCTAACTCAAGGAATAAACCGAAGTTAGTTAAGTTGCGAACAGTTCCTTTGTGCTTCGTTCCAACTGCATATTTTTGTAATAAATCAGTTTTAGTCCAAGGATCTTCTGTCAATTGCTTAACACCTAAAGACATTTTACGCTCTGCGCGGTCTAAAGTTAAAACAACAGCTTCCATCTCATCGCCAACTTTTAAGAAATCTTGTGGATTTCTCAAGTGCTGAGACCAAGACATTTCAGAAACGTGGATTAAGCCTTCAACACCTGGTAATACTTCTAAGAACGCACCGTAATCAGCAACGTTAACGATTTTACCTTTAACCTTAGAACCTACCTCTACGTCAGCAGCTAAAGCATCCCAAGGGTGTGCTTGCAATTGCTTCATACCTAAAGAGATACGTTTTTTGTTTTCGTCGAAGTCTAAAACTACTACTTGGATTTTCTCGTCTAACTTCAATACTTCTTGTGGGTGATTTATGCGACCCCAAGAGATATCTGTTATGTGAAGTAAACCATCAACACCACCTAAGTCGATGAACACACCGAAGTTAGTCATGTTTTTGATTACACCTTCTAATACCTGACCTTTGTCTAAGTTAGTTAAGATAGTTTGACGTTGCTCTTCAAGATCTTTCTCAATCAATACCTTATGAGAAACAACTACGTTATCATTTGTGTGGTTGATTTTAACCACCTTCACTTCCATATTTTTACCTACGAAAATATCGAAATCACGGATTGGCTTCACGTCAATTTGAGAACCTGGTAAGAACGCCTCGATACCGAAGATATCCACGATCAATCCACCTTTAGTACGACGCTTCACGAAACCATTGATGATAGTATCCTCTTCCAATGCCTTTTCGATATTGGTCCAAGCTCCCATCACTTTAGCTAATTTACGAGAAAGGATTAATTGTCCATTAGCATCTTCTTGATTCTCAATGTACACTTCTACCTCGTCGCCAGCCTTTAAATCTGGCATATCACGGAATTCAGAAGCAGAAACTAAACCATCTGATTTGAAACCAATGTTAATGATTACTTCACGGTCTGTTTTGCTTACTACAATACCTTTTACTACTTCTTTTTCGGTAACAGCATTCAAAGTCGCTTCGATAGCTGATTCCATTTCGGCAATTTGTGCAGCAGAATAATTTCCACCGAATCCTTTACCTTCAACTTCGTCCCAGTTGAAATCTTTTGGAGATTTTGACATATTTTGTCGCCCTTGATACATCAACAAGCCGGGCTAACTTGTTGAATTTTAGTTAATAAAAATTCTATTTGGGGTGCAAAGGTAGGAAATAATTGTGAATTGTTAATTGTTGATTGTTAATTTTTTTTTCAAGAACCTTCCATAATTAACCATTCACAATTAACAATTTACAATTCATAACCCGCCTCCACCACTAGCACCTCCTCACCGACTTTAATTTCTACCACCCCCGCATCATCAAAAGAAATAGGCGACTTCGGATTATTCGTGAAAATAATTTTTTGGCCAATTTTAACGTGCATCAAATGGCAACCTTGTATTTCAAGAGTCCCGTTTTTTACTTCGCCCTTTTCATTTTTTTTTATATTTTTTATTAAAATTTTACAAGTGTAAAATCCGTCTTCAAAACGACAAAAATTCGACGTTTGATTTTGACTAAAAAAACTATTCAAAAAAATCAAAACACCTATTAATAAGCTCATAATCAATATAATTGACTTACAAATATACGATTTTAAACCTAAAATCGATCGAAAAAATCTGCCCTGATTTGTCCTTATTTTTAACTATTTCAATAAAAAATTTGACTATCCTTATGTAAGCTAAGGATAGTTCGAATTTATAAGTCTTCTAAATTGCTCAAGTTAAGCTCTAAACCTTGACTCCATCAAATTAAATTATTAACCTTAAACCCCTTTTTATGGAAAACACTTTTAACTATGAAAAGAAAAGAGGTCGATTCGTTAAATTTTTAACAACATTGACGTTCTTTTTCTCGTGTTTGGCCTTTGCAAATGGACAAACTGTAGTTGTACAAGCACTTACAGGAAAAGTAAGTAGTGCAGGCGGTGAACCACTTGCAAGTGCAACAATTGCTGTCGTAGGAACCTCCCGCGGAACCCTAACAGATGCCAGTGGCAACTTTAAAATCAACCTTACAAAAAATGAATCGCTTCGTGTAAGTATGGTTGGTTATGCTTCTAAAAACATCACTTATACTGGACAAAATAATGTATCCATTATTCTTGAGGCAGATGACAAAACCTTAAACGAGGTTGTAGTTGTAGGTTATGGTAGCCAATCTAAAAAGGAAATTACTGGTGCTGTACAAACAATAGGATACAAAGAATTGAAAGATTTACCAGTAACTCAAATTGGCCAAAAATTACAAGGACAATTAGCAGGTGTTCAAATTAACCAAACAACCGGACAACCTGGAAAAGGTATGAGTATTCGTGTTCGTGGTCAATTATCCGTTTCTGCTGGTTCTGAACCTTTGTATGTTGTGGATGGATTCCCAATTACAGGCTCCATCGGCGCTATGAACCCAGATGAAATTGAAGATATTTCGGTATTAAAAGATGCAGCTTCAACTTCACTTTATGGTTCTCGTGCTGCTAATGGTGTTGTTTTAATCACAACTAAAAAAGGAAAAGGAAGTGGTACAACGGTTAGTTTTAATACTTACACGGGTATCCAACAAGTTCCTATGAAAGGTCGTGTTCAAATGATGGACGCAGTTGAATTTGCACAATTCAAAAAAGAATTTTACGAAGATGCAAAACAACCTGTTCCTGTAGAATTCCAAAACCCATCTCAATATGCGGGTAAAAATAATGATTGGTACGATGCATTGCTTCAAAAGAATGCACCTATCACAAGTTACAACTTATCTATCACCTCAAATAAAGAAAAATCTAGAACTTCATTAGTAGCAGGGGTTTTAGACCAAAAAGGTGTTGTAATTGGTACAGATTATAAGCGTTATTCTATGCGTTTGAATTCAGCGTATGATATTTCAGATAAAGTAACTGTTGGATTCAATGTAGCACCTCAATATTCTTACGACAACACGCCAAGAACTGATGGTGACCGTTCAAATGGTATACTTTTCAACGCTATGCACACATGGCCAATTATGCCAATTTATGAAGCAGATGGAACGACTCTAACAAAATTCAATAAGTTCCCTGCAAGTACTGGTAACATCTGGGCTTACGCAAACTGGGTTCGTTCTGCACAGGAAATTATCAATGAAACAACTACAACGAACTTGTTGTCAAATGCATTTATTGAATATGAACCAATCAAAGGATTGAAATTCAAATCAAGTATGAATGGAGAAATTTTAAGAACTAAATATTTCTTCTTTAATCCATCAACTGCAACAAATGCGCTGAATACGCCAACTCCAACAACTGCAGTTTCTATTCGTCAAAACATTGAAAACTTGTCATGGTTAAATGAAAACACCTTAACCTACAACAAAACTTTCAATGATGATCACAAATTAGAGTTATTAGGAGGTTATACCAATCAATACTATCGCCAAGAATCTACAAACATTCAGGCTGATACGTATTCTGATGACCGCCTTCCAACAATTCAAGGGGCAATCAACATCAACCGTGGTGCAACTACCTCAGGTGTACAAGAATGGTCTTTGACTTCCTTCTTAGCACGTGCTACCTATAATTACAAAGGAAAGTATTTAATTAATGCGGCTATTCGTCGCGATGGTTCTTCTCGATTTGGTTTAAATAACCGTTGGGGAACATTCCCATCAGTAGGTATTGGTTGGGTTGTTTCAGATGAATCTTTCATGAAAGATTTACCAGTAGTTTCTTTTATGAAAGTAAGAGGTAGTATCGGTGAAATTGGTAACAATAACATTGGTAACTACACACAATACGCTTTAATTAACAATACTGTTAATGGTGTATTTGGTAACACGGTTGCTCCAGGTGCAGCAGTATCTTCTTTAGCTAACCCAAATTTAGGTTGGGAGAAAACTCGCCAATTAGACTTAGGTTTAGACTTAAACCTTTGGAATGATCGCGTAAACTTTACGTATGACTACTATTTAAAGAATACAACTAACTTATTGTATTCAGTTCAAATTGCACAAGAATCAGGATTTGGAAACTTCAACGACAACATTGGAGAAATTAAATTCTGGGGTCATGAATTTAGCGTAAATACTAAAAATACGGTTGGCGCAGTAAAATGGTCTACAAATGCCAACATCTCTTTCAATAGAAACGTAGTAGTTGCTTTAGCTCCTGGTATTGACCGTGTGTATGGAACTTGGCACATCACGAAGGTGGGACAACCTTTCGGACAGTTCTACGGTTTCATTTCTCAAGGTATGTACAAAAACCAAGCAGATGTGGATGCTAGCCCAAAAGTACCTGGTCGTTCTTTCCCTGGAACCATCAAACTTTGGGATGCTAATGGTGATGGTGTCATCACAAATGGTGGTAACTTCGACGACCGTGTGATTATGGGTAATCCATTCCCAGATTTTATTTATGGTATTACGAACAATGTAACCTATAAGAATTGGGATTTCAACATCATTGGTTCTGGTTCGTATGGCAACCAATTGTTAGTTCGTCATATTTACTCTACTGCTAACTTAGATGGTCCTTTCAACTTATTAAAAGAAGTTGCAAATCGTTGGAGATCAGAAGCTCAACCAGGTGATGGAAAATATGGTACAACTGTTGGTGGTGGTAACGTAACAGGTATCGAGCGCGACTGGATCAACTCACGTTTCATTGCTGATGCTTCTTATTTTACAATCAAAAACATCACTTTAGGTTATACATTCACAAAACCTTCTAAAGTTTACAAATCACTTCGTGTGTATGCTTCGTGCCAACAAGCATATATTTTCACTAATTATTGGGGTGGACAAAACCCAGAGGTTAGTTCGCAAGGAAATGGACAAGGCGATGGTGGTAACCTGAGCCAAGGAGTTGACTTCTCAAGTTTCCCAGTTCCACGTACCTTCACTATTGGAGCAAACTTTAACTTTTAATTAGGCTGATCAACATGTTTATTTTAGATACCATGAAAAATAAAATCATATTAATCTGTTTACTAGCTGTCGGGTTGACAGGCTGTACAGAAAGTTTCTTGGATATTACCCCGGAAACCAATTTAAGTTCGGTGACCTTCTTTAAAACTCAAGCTGACTTTGAGCAAGCGGTCAACGCATGTTATGTTCCCTTGAGAACTATTTACAACGACCGTTCTTGGTTATTATCAGAAATGCACTCAGATAACACCTATTATGCGCGTAATACTGCCTTCGGTGCAACTGAGCAACAAGAAGACTTGGCAGATTTTTCCATCCCAGTTTCTGGTGGATTAACTACCAATACACACGTATTGAATCAATATCGTCAGGACTATTTGATCATAGCGCGGGCAAATCAAGTATTGGATTTAATAGATAAAGTCGATTTTGATGCAACAGCAAAAGCAAACTTAAAGGGCCAAGCTCAATTCCTTAGAGGTTTTGCCTACTTTGAGCTTTACCGTTATTTCAATAAAGCACCTTTACAATTAAAACCTGTAACTGGTAGAGAAACAGCTGCTGCTCCACTTGGAACTGCTGCAGATTTAGAAAAAATCATCATTGATGATTTAACGGGCGCTGCTGCTTCTTTAAAGAAAAAGTCTGCTCAAGAGGCTGGAAGAGCAACTTCTGGTGCAGCAAAAACTGTTTTAGCAAATCTTTATATTATCAAAAAGGACTGGGCTAATGCTGAAAAATTATTGCGTGAAGTTGTTGCAGATGGAGGATATTCTTTAATACCAGACTTCAATAATGTATTTTCAACTAGTACAGCAAACAAAAACAATGCTGAAAGTGTTTTTGAAGTACAATTCCAAGAGGGTTCAAATGGTTACAACGGTACCTTTATGTACAACTTCCTACCTCGTCCAATGTTAGAGGCTGAATTGAAGACTCTTTCTGGTACATCAAATCCGCAACCTCAAACAGGAGAAGGAAACAACATTCCAACACCAAATGTAATTGCTGCATTCGAGGCCGGAGATTTACGTAAAGATGCTTCCATCGGGTACATTACTTGTTCAACCACGCTTTGGGAAGGTAAAACATACCCAATCATCAAAAAATACATGAAAACTCATGCATTAAATGGTAACCATGGAATGAACTGGCCTGTTTATCGTTATTCAGAGGTATTATTATTTTTAGCAGAAGCTTTGAATGAGCAAGGTAAAACAGCTGAAGCTGCTACATATATGAATATGGTTCGTAAACGTGCAGGTTTAGGTGAAACTACAGCTGCAGATCAAGCAAGCTTTAGAACTGCACTGATGAAGGAACGTCGCGTGGAACTTGCATTTGAAAATAAGCGTTGGCATGACCTAGTACGTACAGACACTTACAAATCAGTAATTACAGCTTATGGGGCTGAAATCAAAGCAAATCCTTTCTCTTATTATTACCAAAAAGGATATACTTTAAGAAGTAATTCATTCTCTGTAATTGAAAAATACTATCCAATGCCTGCTGATGAAGCTGCATTGAATCCAAACCTCACGAAGTAAAGTTTGTTTTCTCTTTTAAAGCCGCGAGCTTTCGCGGCTTTAATATTTTAAAAAAGGACAATATTTTCTATTAAAAATTATATATTGTAATGCTAAACTCTATTTTATGAAAAATTACCTTTACAGTATTTTAGGAATATTCATTTCTATTTTACTTTTTAGCTATTCGCCTAGTGAGAACCTTTCCTCTTCAGAAAAAGGTTTCAAAAAAATATTTGATGGAAAAACACTCGATGGCTGGGAAGGAGACCCCACCTACTGGCGTGTTGAAAATGGTTCAATCGTTGGTGAAATAACCCCAGAAACCGTTTTAAAAAGAAATACTTTTATCATCTATCGCAAAGAACAACCTGCCAATTTTGAATTTAAATGTGAAGTAAAAATCACTAAACAAGGAAATACTGGCATAAATTATCGTTCAGTTGAACTTCTCCCAGACCTTCCTTTAGGAATGAGAGGCTACCAAGCCGATATCGATGGAGCCAACCGCTTTTCTGGCCAAAATTACGAAGAAAGAGGCCGTACAACCTTAGCCTACAGAGGAGAAATCGTTACTATAAACGAGCAAACAGACCCAAGCTTATACGAAAATGTGAGATCAAAATCACAAAGAAATGCATGGATCGACAGAAAAGTGACTGGATCTTTGGGACACATGGATTCCTTAAAAACTAAAATCAAATCGGAGGATTGGAATGAAGTACATATCATCGCTAATGGAAACCGCTTACAACATTTTGTGAATGGCGTACTAATGAGTGACGTAACAGATTTGGATGAAATCAATGGCAAAAAATCTGGATTTATTGGCGTTCAAGTTCACGTTGGTCCCCCTATGAAAGTAGAATATCGAAACATTCGTCTAAAAAAATTAAAATAAACTAAACCTATGAAACTATCTGGTAAAATTTTACTGGCCTTATTAGCTATTGTGCTTCTTGGCTCCGCATCTTACCGCGCTTTGTTTACCTTTGAACCTGCTGTTGTTGAAGGAGGAAACCCTAAAATCGATAAAATTCGATTGCAACCAGGATTCAAAATAGAACATATCATAAGTCCTTCTGACGAAGGAATTGGCTCTTGGGTTTCTATGACCTTTGACGACAAAGGTCGAATGATTTGCTCCGACCAATACGGTGGACTTTACCGCCTAACCATTCCAGCGGTGGGTTCTGCAAGTGTAAAGCCTAAAATCGAAAAATTAAAGTTTGGAAAAGGGGTTGATACCTTAGGAATAGGTAACGCACACGGACTTTTATATGCATTCAATAGCCTCTATGTGGTTGTAAACGCACGTGCTTCCAAGCCAGGAGCACAACCTGCATCTAATGCTCCTCGACAATTCCAACAGGGTTATGCACCGAGAGGTTCTGGACTTTACCGTGTTCAAGATTTAGATGGTGACGATCAATACGACAAAATCACCTTAATGAAGGAATTTAAAGGTGAAGGTGAGCATGGTCCTCATAGTATCATCCTTTCTCCCGACAAAAAATCGCTTTATTTAGTAAATGGTAACCATACGGATGTTCCTGAGGTAGATCATTACCGTTTGCCAAAAACCTGGCAAGAAGACAATTTGTTCCCATTGATCAAAGACCCACGTGGACACGCAAACGACCGTTATGCACCTGGTGGTTACGTTTTAAACTTTGACCCAGAAGGAAAAAGATACGAACTTGTTAGTGCTGGTTACAGAAATGCATTCGACATTGCTTTCAACGAAACGGGTGATTTATTTGCTTATGATGCAGATATGGAATGGGACTTCGGCTTACCTTGGTACCGCCCAACCAGAATTTGTCATGTGACTTCTGGCTCTGAATATGGCTGGAGAACTGGAAACTCCAAGTGGTCGCCAACGTATCCAGACAATTTACCAGCAGTTTTAAACATTGGCCAAGGATCACCAACAAGTCTTTTGTCTTTAAAGGATGCAAAAATGCCTGCAAAATACAAAAAGTCTTTATTGGCTTTCGACTGGACTTTTGGAATGGCCCACTTGATCAAATTAAAACCTTCGGGTTCCACTTTCTTAGCCGACCGTGAAGAATTTTTATCTGGAATTCCTCTGCCTTTAACCGATGGAGTTATTGGTCCAGATGGAAACTTGTATTTTATGGCAGGTGGCCGTAGATTGGAGTCTGATATTTATAGAGTTTCCTACAATGGTCCAGAAGAAGCAAGTGCAAAAACACTGGTAGCGGCTCCTAATCCTCAAAACGAGCTTCGTAGAAAGATTGAACAATACCACAATGGTCCAAATAAAGATGCTTTAGCTTTGGCTTGGCCAAATTTGAAAAACCCAGATCGCTTTATTCGTTACGCGGCAAGAATTGCTGTGGAACACCAGCCAGTAGCGGAATGGAAAGACAAGGCCTTGAATGAAAAAGATCCAATTACTGCAGTAAATGCCTTAATCGCATTAATTAGGAATAGCAAAGCAGATGCAAAAGTTCCCATTTACAATGCATTATTAGCCATCGACTCCAAGGGATTTTCGGAATCTCAAACGCTTGATATTTTGCGTGCCTATGAGTTAGCTATTTTGCGTTTAGGATTACCAGATGCAGCAACAGGATCTAAAATCATTGCCAAATTTGATGCAAAATATCCTGCAAATTCAATGCACATGGATAGAGCTCTAAGCCGCTTGTTAATTCCGCTTGAAGCTCCAAAAGTAATTGAGAGAACCTTGAAATTAATTGAGACAAAAGATACTGCAAGTGTAGCTGCATACAGAAAAGAAACTGCTACTTCTTCTGCAGATTTAATTATGCGTAATCCGCAATACGGTACAGATATTGCGAAAATGTTGGAGAAAATTCCACCAGCACAATCCATATACTTAGGCATTATGCTAAGTGCTGCCAAAGAAAACTGGACAGACGCTTTACGTGACCAATATTTTAGCTGGTTCAAAAAAGGATTTGCATTCCAAGGAGGTCGTTCTTATGTTGGCTTTATCGACAGAGGAAGAAAATTAGCCTTGAAAAATGTTCCGGAAGCCTTGAAAGAAAAATACAACAAATTGTCTGGAGCTGATTTATTGACAGCCAACGGAAATGATTTGGTCTTAACGAATTATCCTAAAGGTCCAGGAAAACAATGGAAAGTAGAAGAGGCATTAGCTTTATTTGATGAGCCTTTGACAGGTAGAAGTTTTGAAAATGGTAAAAATTGGTACAATGCTGTAACCTGCGGTAGATGCCACACCATGGGTAATGAGGGTGGAAATGTGGGTCCAGAATTAACCAATCTTGGAACTCGTTTCTCCAAAAAAGACATGTTAGAAGCAATCATCTTGCCAAGCAAGTCAGTTTCTGACCAATATGCTGCTTCGCAATTTGAATTGAAAAATGGAACGTCTATTGTTGGCCGTTTAACCAATCAAGATCAAAATGCATTTTACATTTCTCAAAATCCGTATGATCCAGATCAGGTTGAGAAAATTTTAAAGAAAAATGTTCGTTCGGTTAAATATTCGAATGTTTCATTAATGCTTCCAAGTTTGATTAATTCATTAAATGCAGAAGAATTGAAAGATTTAATGGCATACTTAATGGCAGGTGGAAATCCTGATAATGCCGTATTTAAAAAGTAAAATTGAAGGGGTTTAAACAAATGTTTAAACCCCATTTTTAAGAATGAATTACCAAAACAAAGTAGGAAATCATAAACAATTAGGAGGAATTGAAACTTCAATTCTCGACAATGGAGCAGGTGCAGGTGTTAGAATTGCGTGGATCGACACAGGAAGTGGTTTGCGATATAAAGTGATTATCGACCGAGGAATGGACATTGCCGAGGCCGTTTACAACGATTGCTCTTTGGCTTGGATTGCACACATTGGCGTTGTAAAACCGCAATTATTAGCCAATCAAGGATTAAACTGGCTCCGTACTTTTGGAGGGGGACTTTTAACAACTTGTGGACTAGACCAT
Organism: Sandaracinomonas limnophila; assembly: GCF_004005965.1. Lineage (GTDB taxonomy): Bacteria > Bacteroidota > Bacteroidia > Cytophagales > Spirosomataceae > Sandaracinomonas > Sandaracinomonas limnophila. Next base: position 120,040 of record NZ_SACY01000006.1, read on the forward strand.
GTGGGCGGACCAGAGTCAGATGAATTTGGCGAAAGAGGAATTCATGGGCAAATTTCTAACCTTCCAGCTGAAATAATTTCCATTCAACAACCCAATATTTTAACAGGCGATTTAACTTTTGCCATTACCGGCATCATTAGACAGCATAAAATTTTTGGGCCTTGCTTGACCTTGAAAAGAACCATATCTGGAACTATCGGTAATCCTTCCCTAAAAATTGATGATGAAATCATCAATGAAGGAAATCAAGCAGCTCCATTTATGATTTTATATCATTTCAATTTTGGCTATCCTTTATTAGATGAGGGAAGTCAAATTTTTTATGAAGGCAATCATTTTGTTAAATCTGACCCTAAATATTTAGCAGACCCTACTAATTTAACCACCCTTCCAGGGCCTTCCGATTTACATGCGGGAACGGGAGAATCAGTTGTGATAGTAGATGTCTCAACCCAAAATAGTTCCAAAGCAACTACTTCACTTTGGAATCCAAAACGAATGCTGGGAATTAAATTAGAATGGGACAAAAAAGAATTACCTTATCTAATCAATTGGCAACATTTTGGCAAAAAAGAATATGTAACTGGCCTTGAGCCGTCTTCAAATCCTTTGAACGGTCAAAAGAAAGCGAGAGAAGATGGAAATTTAATTTTTATGCAACCTGGTGAAATAAAAAAAATTCAATTAGAACTAAAAATTATTAAAAATATTTAAATTACATAAGCCTTAAATAAATTATAACTATGAGTATTTATTCTAAAATTATTGAACAAGGAAAAGGGATTTTAAGATTGGCTCCAACGTGGGTTCCAAGATCCTTTTGCGTGCCAGGTAGAAGAATCAAATTACATCCGGATGACTACTATGTATTGGGTGGCGTACGCGGTGGAATAGACGAAAGATGGCTTTCTTCCACTACACCAGCTAAAAATGGCCCGCTTACAGGTGAGCACGAAGGATTAAGCTTTGTAGTTTACGAAGAAAATGGAAAAGAAAAGCAGGTTTTATTAAAAGATTTAATTGAACAAGCTGGCGCAGAAGTTATTGGGGAAAGACTTTGGAATGAGTACAAATCTTGGCCTATGTATTCGAAATTCTTCGACAACATGGGTCCTCTGCCTCACCATATTCATCACAACGATGAGCACGCAGCAAAAATTGGACAATTAGGAAAACCCGAAGCCTATTATTTTCCACCACAATTGAATAATCATGGCGGTGATTTCCCATATACTTTCTTCGGAATTGCACCTGGAACAACCAAAGAGCAAATCAAAGAATGTTTGATGAATTTTACCAAAGGTGACAACAAAATTACCATGTATTCACAAGCTTTCCCATTAATTCCGGGAACTGGCTGGGACGTACCTCCGGGGATGTTACATGCTCCGGGTAGTATGTGTACATACGAGCCACAAAAAGCTTCAGATGTGTTTGCTATGTATCAATCCTTGGTTAACGAGGCAGTAATCCCAGAAGAATTACTTTGGAATGGAACACCAAAAGAAGAAATTGGCAATTACGACCAACTGATGGAAGTAATTGATTGGGATTTGAATACAAATCCGAATCTTTTAGAAACTCGCTTCATGGAGCCAATTTCAGTAAGAGATGAAAAAGAAATGAATGCACAGGGATATTCAGAAAAATGGATTTGCTACCGTTCGGATGCATTTAGTGCAAAAGAATTAACAGTATTCCCTGGACAAACGGTAACTATTAAAGATGCAGCGGCTTATGGATTAATCATGATGCAAGGCCACGGTAAAATGGGGGTTTGGGATATTGAAACTCCTGCACTAATTCGTTACGGACAATTAACGTATGACGAGTTTTTTGTAACAGAAAGCGCAGCTAAAGAAGGCGTAAAAATTACAAATACTTCTAAAACAGACCCAATTGTTATGTTGAAACATTTCGGACCTAAAAACCCTGACTTGAACCTATAAAATTTATTTACTATGAATAATTTTCCAAAAATACATAATGCCACTTGGCCAGGACTTGTTGGCAAAGGCCCCGATTCAGAGCCTGTAATTTCATTGGATCAAATGTTAAAAATGACTGCAGCTGCAGAGGTCGATGGCATAAAATTTGATGGTGTTGACCTAGGCTTATTAGGTCCACATTTTGATATAGAAAGTGGAAAAGATGGTGCAAAAGCAATGGCCGATAAAGTTGCTTCCTATAATTTACAAATTGGTAGTTTAGTGGCACCTATTTGGGCTGGTAGTGCAATGGGAGACCAGTCGGCAAGAGATACTTTTGTTGACATGGTGAAAAAAACTTGTGAGGCAGCAGCTTATTGGAACGAAACGGGTATCAGAACCAGTGGAGTGGTAAGAATTGACTCGGCAGCTGGAGTGGGCGATTGGGCGAAAGACCCAAAAGGAAATTCCAAACAAATTGTTGAAACCTTTCAAAGAGCTTGCGATGTGGCAAAAGATTATGGCGAAAAATTAGCCATAGAAGGAGAAATTTGCTGGGGTGGCATCCACTCTTGGAAGCATGTCATTGAAATATTAGAAGCAGTAGATAGACCAAATATCGGTTTCCAAGCAGATATGTCGCATACACTGCTTTACACCATGGGTTACAATGCGCCTGAGCACAGAATTTTACCAGAAAATTATGATTGGAAAGATCGTTCGGTTTTGACAAGTGCGCTTAAAACTTTGACAGATGCACTTCGTCCTTGGACCATCGATTTCCATGTTGCCCAAAATGATGGCACAGTTCATGGAACAGGCTCTCACGACAAAACGGGAAGACACTGCCAGGCAAATGACCCGAACGGTAAATTAAATGTAGTAGAAGATGCTGGTTTATGGTTAAGAGATGGCAATGGACAATTAACCAAAGCATTTAAACATATTTGTTGGGATGGCTGTATGTTCTCGAACGAGGTAATGATGAAACAAGAAACCTGGAATAATATTTTAGGTATGTTAATCAAAGTAAGAAACGCTCACGGCTGGAATTAATCAAATTTGAAATGAAAACTTTAAGAATAGGACTTATTGGAACTGGCTTCATGGGAAGAACCCACTCCAACGGATATAATAGAATACAAAATTTCTTTCCAAACCTTGAATACAAACCAAAATTACAAGCGGTTTGCTCAAGAAATGAAGAAAAGGTAAAAGCATTTGCTGAACAATGGGGTTATGCCTCTTATGAAACAGATTGGAAAGCCTTAATCGCTAGAGACGATATCGATGCAGTAGATATTTGTACACCCAATGACACCCACGCTGAAATTGCCATAGCAGCAGCAAAAGCTGGCAAAATGATTCTTTGCGAAAAACCATTGTCAAGAACATTAGCAGAAGGGGAAGAAATGGTAAAAGCGATCGAAGCAGCTGGAGTAAAAAATACGGTTTGGTACAATTATCGCAGATTACCCGCCGTAACTTTGGCTAAACAAATCATTGATTCAGGCAAATTAGGTCGAATTTTCCATTACAGAGCCAACTTCTTGCAAGATTGGACGATAAGTCCTGACGTACCCCAAGGAGGTGCAGGTACTTGGCGATTAGATGTAGAAGCTGCTGGTTCAGGGGTTACAGGCGACCTTTTAGCGCACTGTATCGACACCGCAATGTGGTTAAATGGAGGCATCAAAGATGTGTCTGCTATGACAGAAACCTTTGTTAAAGAAAGAACACATGCAGCAACAGGTGCTAAACAAAAAGTAGGAATTGATGACGCTTGTTTGTTTCATTGCCATTTCGACAATGGTTCCTTAGGACTTTTTGAATCTACCCGATATGCTCGTGGTCACAAAGCTCTTTACACATTTGAAATAAATGGAGAACATGCGTCCTTGCGTTGGGATCTTCATGATTTGAACTATTTGGAAATGTTTGATCATTCGGATGATTCAATTGTAAGAGGATGGAAGTCTATTTTGGTAACTGATGGTGACCAGCCGTATATGGATAAATGGTGGGTACCTGGTTTAAGTATTGGTTATGAGCACAGTTTTGTGCATCAAGTAGCTGATTTTTTGTTATCTCTTGAGAAAAATCAACCTTGCTCTCCAACCTTTAAAGAGGCCTTAGAGACTCAAAAAGTTTGCGAAGCAGTTATTGATTCTGCAAATAATAAACAATGGAAAAACACCGGCGTCAACTGGCCCTGTTAAAAAATATTTCTGTTGAATTCAACCAGATATCCATTTTAAAAGAGGTTTCTCTTGAAATCAGAGCGGGCGAAATTCACGCCTTGGTTGGAGAAAACGGGGCGGGGAAGTCAACATTAATGAAAACAATTCTGGGAATCATCTCTCCTACCCATGGAGAGGTGATTTTTTTGGATAAAATAGGTGTGTCAATGATTCACCAAGAAATTCTTTTAATTCCAGAGTTAAGTATTGCAGAAAATATTTTTTTAGGCAGAGAACATTCCTTTGGATTTTTCCCTTGGCAAAAAGACAAAAACATTCTGCTCAAAACAATTGAATTACTTGATGAATATGACATTGAATTAGATCCTAAAACTTTAGTAAAAAATTTATCCACTGCCAATCAACAATTAGTCGAGATTTTAAAGGCTGTTTCTCAAAATTCACAACTGATTTTAATGGATGAGCCAACCTCTTCCCTATCAGAAGCAGAGGTCCAAAAATTTATCAATGTAATTCAAAAGTTGAAAACCGAGGGCGTCGGGATGATTTTCACTTCGCATAAAATGAATGAAATTTTCAGCCTATCCGACCACATTTCGGTGCTTCGAGATGGATCCATTGTTTCCTCCAATCCCATCAATCAAATTACAGAAAAAGAAACCTTACGACAGATGGTTGGAAGAGAAATTCAGCAATATTTTCCTGAAAAAAATTCTACTATTGGATCTAAAATTTTGGCCGTAAAAAATCTTTCAAGAAAAGACTTAAAATTTCAAAATATCAATTTCGAATTAAAAAAAGGAGAGGTTTTAGGAATTGCGGGACTGATGGGCGCAGGAAGAACAGAGTTGGGAATGGCAATTGGAGGAATTACAAAAAATCACACCGGAGAAATTAGTTTAAATGGATCTAAGGTTAATTACAAATCCCCCAAAGATGCCATTCGAGAGTGCATTGGCTATGTGGGAGAAGAAAGAAAAGAATCTGGATTTATCCCAGACTTTACAATTTCACAAAATATTAGCCTCTCTAGTTTAAACCTTTTTCAAAAATTTGGATGGATTCAAAAGGAAAAAGAGTTGAAAAATGCTTCCTCAGCCATCCAAAAATTTAATATTAAACACTTGTTTAAAAGCCAAACTGTGCAAAAGCTAAGTGGTGGAAATCAACAAAAAGTAGTGTTGGCAAAAGTCCTGCAAAATGACCCTGAAATCATAATTTTAGATGAACCTACAAGAGGCATTGATGTACAGGCAAAATTTGAAATTTATCAGCTTATGAACGAATTGCTTGAGGGAGGAAAATCCATTTTACTCATTTCCTCAGATTTGCCAGAATTAATACATATGAGTGACCGCGTTTTGGTTTTGTCTAAGGGAAAACAGACTGCAATTCTTGAAAAAGAACAAATCAAGCCAGAAGAAATAATACATTTTGCCATGCAATAAAGATGAAAAAAATCCTACAATTTTTAACAAAGAGTCAATTTGGAGGTTTATTAATAGCCCTGATTTTAACATGTGTATATTTCTCCTCACAATCTCCGGCCTTTTCCACCCTTTCTAATTTTCTATTAATTTTTAATCAAATTGCGGTAAATGGAATTTTGGCCTTTGGGGTAACATTTGTTATTATTTCCGGAGGAATTGATCTTTCCATTGGAAGTATTTTAGCTGTTTCTGGAGTTGTTGCAGCACTTTTCGCCCAAGCCGAAACAGGAAATTTAGGACTATCTATTTTACTTTCTTTGCTTGTAGGTACACTCATAGGCACATTAAATGGCCTAATAACTGTTTTTTCAAAGGTTCCACCATTTATTGTTACCCTTGGAAGCATGACGATGGGTAGAGGTTTGGCACTCCTTATTAGTGATGGTAAACCGGTTTCCAATTTATTGGACAGCTTCAATTATTTAGGTAATGAAGCCCTTTTTGGCATTCCAATTTCGATCCTTATATTAGTTCTCACCTTTTTTATAAGTACCTATATTTTGGACCAATCCATTTGGGGTCGGTACATCAAAGCTATTGGAGGCAACGAGTTTGCAGCATTTGTTTCTGGAATTTCAGTAAATAAAATAAAATGTTTAGTGTATAGTTTAAGCGGACTTTTTGCAGCCGTGGCTTCTATCCTATTGACTTCCAGAATTAATACTGGTCAACCCAATGCTGGACTTGGATTTGAATTGGATGCTATTGCAGCAGTAATTATTGGAGGAACCAGCACAAAAGGTGGAAAAGGCAGTATGATAGGAACGCTTTTAGGTGTTATATTTATAGGAATAATCAACAATGGATTAGACCTATTAAATGTTTCTGCATATTGGCAACAACTGTTGATGGGTGGAATTATTATTTTAGCTGTACTATTTGACAGAATTTATCAGAAAACAGAAAATTAAAACGATGAAATTTAAATACATTTTTCTTGCATTCATAGGTTTTTTCATCTTCTCCTGCGGACAAAAAAAATCTACTGAAGGCCAAACTCTTAGAATTGGGGTTTCCATGTTGAGTCTCCAAAACGAATTCGTTTTAAATGTTTCCCAATCTTTGGAAAAATATGCCAAAGAAAATAAGGTAGAATTGATAGTAGTAGATGCGGAAAGGTCCTCTTTAAAGCAAATTGAACAAGTTGAAAATTTTATTAATCAGCAGGTCGATGCCATAATTTTGAATCCATGCGAATTTGAGGCGAGCTCTCCTGCCATAATTAAGGCTAAAAAAGCAGGAATTCCTATTGTAAATGTCAATTCATCCACCAAGGAAAAACCTGATGCTTTTGTGGGCTCAGACGACAAAGAGTCGGCCAAATTAGCCATTGAATTTATTGCTAAAAAATTAAATGGTAAAGGGAATATTGTTATCATTCAAGGATATTTGGGCCAAGCGGCTCAAATTGATCGAGATTTAGGGGCAAAAGATGCTTTAAAAAAATATCCAAACCTAAAGGTACTTGCTACCCAAACAGGAGAATGGGATCGGGCCAAGGCCATGTCCTTAATGGAAAATTGGATTCAATTGCATGGAAAAAACATTCAGGCCGTATTTGCACATAATGATGAAATGGGCTTAGGAGCTGCCCAGGCACTTATGGATAAAAATCTAAAGAGTTCAACTATTGTGGTAAGTGTAGATGGGATTGCAGATGCAAGAAAAGCCGTAAAAGCTAAAAAACTGGATGCAACAATACTCCAAGATGCTGAAAATCAAGGCAAAAATGCTATCCAATTGGCCATCCAATTAGCCAAAAAGCAAAAGCCTAAAAATGCTGATATTTTGATACCATTTCAAGTTGAGAATTGAAGAATTTTAGAATCTGGGTATTGGGGAATCGGAGAATCTATGAATCGGAGAATCTATGAATCTGAGAATATATGAATCTGAGAATTGTGGAAAATAATTTTATCAAACAACTTTTAAATGAAGCAGCTAAATTGCAGGGGGTAAGGGGAGTTCTTTCCCCAACAGAAATAAAATTATATTTCCTATCAATTAATTGATAAAATTCTCCAATTCTAAAATTCTCTAATTCTAAAGTTCTCCAATTCTTCGATTCCTCAATTCCCAGATTCTAAAGTTCTCCAATTCTTCGATTCCTCAACTCTCAGATTCTAAAGTTCTCCAATTCTTCGATTCCTCAATTCCCAGATTCTAAAGTTCTCCAATTCTTCGATTCCTCAATTCTCAGATTCTAAAGTTCTCCAATTCTTCGATTCCTCAATTCTCAGATTCTAAAGTTCTCCAATTCTTCGATTCCTCAATTCTCAGATTATAAAGTTCTCCAATTCTTCGATTCCTCAATTCTCAGATTATAAAGTTCTCCAATTCTTCGATTCCTCAATTCTCAGATTATAAAGTTCTCCAATTCTTCGATTCCCCAATTCCCAGATTCTAAAGTTCTTAAGTTCTAAAATTCTTCTCCCAAACATTTGGAACTTAAAAATCTTTCCCCTAATTTTGCAGTCCGTTTTAAAAGCGGTATTTTGTTTTTTGCAGAATAGGCCGGAAGGAGTGTTACACTGGAAAGCCAAAAATGAAGTTTAGTATTGGAAATAGGCTTCCACTTTTTTTCAATACAAAAACTTCAAATTAACTTAAAAACGATGTTTTAATATGGCAAAAGAAATAGCTGGCTACGTAAAGTTGCAATGCAAAGGTGGCCAAGCCAATCCTTCACCGCCCATCGGTCCTGCATTAGGTTCGAAAGGTTTGAACATTATGGAGTTCTGTAAGCAGTTTAATGCGAGAACTCAAGATAAGCAAGGCGTTGTATTGCCTGTGTTAATCACATACTATGCAGACAAATCGTTTGATTTCGTTGTAAAAACACCTCCAGCACCAATTTTATTATTGGAAGCTGCGAAAGTAAAATCTGGTTCAGCTCAACCAAACTTGAAAAAGGTTGGTTCAGTATCTTGGGATCAAGTGCGAGTTATCGCTGAGACTAAGATGCCAGACTTAAACTGTTTTACAATCGAAGCTGCTATGAGCATGATTGCTGGTACAGCTAGGTCAATGGGTATTACTGTTTCCGGTGAAAAACCATTTTGATTTTTAAATCGGAAATTAAACCAAAATTAATTAAAGGTAATGGCAAAACTTACGAAGAAACAAAAGGAAGCTCTTTCCAAATATGATCCGACTCAAGCGTACTCGCTTGACAAGGCGGCTGAAATTTTGAAAGAAATTTCCTATACAAAATTCGACTCCTCTGTGGATATTGATATCCGTTTAGGTGTTGACCCTCGTAAAGCAGACCAAATGGTTCGTGGAGTTGTTGCTCTTCCTCACGGTACAGGTAAAGACGTTCGCGTTTTAGTACTTTGTACTCCTGACAAAAACGAAGAAGCAAAAGCTGCCGGAGCTGATCACGTAGGATTAGATGATTATATCGCAAAAATCGAAGGAGGTTGGACCGATATCGATGTGATTATCACTATGCCAACTGTGATGGCAAAATTAGGTCGCTTAGGTCGTGTTTTAGGTCCACGTGGACTTATGCCTAATCCAAAGTCTGGTACAGTTACTTTGGAAGTAGGAAACGCAGTGAAAGAAGTAAAAGCTGGTAAGATTGATTTCAAAGTTGATAAAACAGGAATCATTCATACATCTATCGGTAAAGTTTCTTTCGACGCTGCTAAAATCGCAGAAAATGCACAAGAAGTTATCAATACTTTATTGAAATTGAAACCTTCTTCTGCTAAAGGTACTTATGTTAAATCAATCAATTTGTCTTCAACAATGTCTCCGGGCGTTATTATCGACAAAGGGACGGTAACTGGCTTGTAAGATGACTAGAGAAGAAAAAAATCAAATTATTGATGAGTTGAGCGAAAAGTTCGCTGCAACTCCGTACTTCTACATTGCAAGTACTGCTGGTTTAACTGTTGCAGAAGTTTCTGACTTCCGCAGAATGTGTTTTCAAAGAGGTTTAGAGTACAAAGTGTTCAAAAACACTTTGATCGCTAAGGCTTTAGAAAAAACAGGAACCGATTATTCAGCATTTAATACTGAAGTTTTGAAAGGTATGTCAGGTATCATTTTCTCTCCAGAAAATGCTAAAACTCCTGCTAAATTGATCAAAGATTTCAAGAAAGAAGCTGGAAAAGACAAAATTACATTCAAAGGTGCCTCTATCGAAGGTGGTTTGTACATTGGCGAAGGTCAATTAGCTGCCCTAGAGAATATCAAGTCGAAAAACGAGATGATTGGAGAAGTTATTGGATTACTTCAATCGCCTGCTAAGAACGTGGTTGCAGCTCTTAAGAGCAGTGAGCATAAATTGGCTGGATTGGTTAAGACTTTATCTGAGCGCCCAGAATAATTTACAAATGATTTATCGGGCTTAGCCCACAAATATTAATTTTTAACAATTAAATTTTTTTTAAAATGGCAGATTTAAAAGCGTTCGCTGAACAATTAGTGAACTTAACTGTAAAAGAAGTAAATGAATTAGCTGCTATCCTTAAGGATGAGTACGGAATCGAGCCAGCTGCTGCTGGTGCTGTAATGGTTGCAGGTCCTGCAGCTGGTGGCGAAGGTGGTGGAGAAGCTGCTGCTGAGAAATCATCTTTCGATGTGATCTTGAAGTCAGCTGGTCCTAACAAATTAGCTATCGTAAAATTAGTTAAAGACTTAACTGGTTTAGGTTTGAAAGAAGCTAAAGATGTAGTAGATGCTGCTCCTAAGGCTGTTAAAGAAGGCGTAAGCAAAGACGAAGCTGAAGGTTTGAAAAAATCTTTAGAAGAAGCTGGTGCTGAAGTTGAATTAAAATAATCCAACCTTCTGATAATAAAAAAAGGGAATGGCAACATTCCCTTTTTTTTGTTAAATTGAACCTCTATTTACCATGCAAGACCTAATAAAACTCTTACCTGATGCAATCGCAAACCAAATCGCCGCCGGCGAAGTGGTGCAACGCCCTGCATCAGTTGTAAAAGAATTATTAGAAAATGCCATTGACGCCGGAGCTACGTCCATTCAATTAATTACCAAAGATGCTGGCAAAGCACTTATCCAAGTAATTGATAACGGCTCAGGGATGTCGGAAACTGATGCCAGAATGTGCTTCGAGCGCCATGCGACCTCCAAAATACGTAAGGCTGAAGATTTATTCCAAATTAAAACGATGGGCTTTAGAGGCGAAGCAATGGCGTCTATAGCTTCTGTTGCTCAAATTGAATTAAAATCAAAACGAGAAACAGATGAGCTTGGAACCTTCATTCGAATCGAGGCTTCCGTTTTAAAGCAACAAGAAAATGTATCTTGCCCAACAGGTACATCCGTTTCAGTTAAAAACCTTTTTTACAATATTCCCGCAAGAAGAAATTTTCTAAAATCTAATCCCGTTGAAATGCGTCATATTTTAGACGAATTCCAACGTGTAGCCCTTGCACACCCTAACATTAAATTTTCCCTCAACCAAAACGGCGAAGAGGTTTATAACCTACCCGCAGAAAGTTTGGGTAAACGAATTGTGGATTTGTTTGGCAAAAATTATAGAGAACAACTAGCCCCTTGCGAAGAGGAAACTAGCTATGTCTCCATAAAAGGCTATATTGGAAAACCTGAAAACTCAAAAAAAACCCGTGGAGAACAATTCTTTTTTGTCAATGATCGTTTCATCAAAAGTACCTATCTCAATCACGCGGTTTCAACTGCTTTTGAAAGATTAATACCAGAAGGCAATTTCCCCTTCTACGTTCTGTTTCTGACCATTGATCCATCACACATCGATATCAATGTTCATCCAACCAAAACAGAAATCAAATTTGATGACGAACGCTCTGTCTATGCAATTGTACATGCAGCCGTAAGGAAAACATTAAGTGTAAATCATTTAATTCCTTCCATCGATTTTGAAACCAATACAAATTTTTTACAAAATCTAGGAGCAGCAAACACCTCTTTTCCGAAAACACCTCCTTCCGTTTATTCTAGCCCTATGCCTGGACAATCGGCAAGGGCAATTAACGATTCATGGAAAAAATTATACGAAGGTTTAAGCGATAGCGTAAATCAATTTGAAAGTCAAATGGGCCTAGATTCCCAAGATTTGTTCAAGCAGGATATCCACAATCCTTTTCCTACCTTACAAAGCAAGGCGAATGATTTAGGTTCGGAAAATACCGGTAGAACTAAAATGAGATTCGTTCCTGTCACCCAAGGATATATTGGCATTACGCGTGCAGACGGTCTCATGGTTATCCACCAAAAAAGAGCCTACCAACGAATACTTTTTGAACAATTTATTGATTCATTAGAGAAAAAAAATGGCCCCTCTCAGCAGCTATTATTTCCAGAAACTTTACAGTTGAACCCGAGTGATAAATTATTGTTTTTAGAAATTTTGGAAGAAATTAAACATTTAGGATTTGACCTTTCCCCTAATCCAGATGGCACTTATTCCATTTCAGGAATTCCCACAACACTCGGAGAGGAAAGTCCACAAGAAATTATTGAAGATTTATTGGAACAATTGAAACACGAATCTTCCGAAAAAACTGTTCTAAACCAAGAAAAGCTGGCTAGAATTATGGCAAACCGAACGGCTGCCAAATTTCATTTAAAATCACTTTCTGAAGAAGAAATGCAAAGTCTAATTGAAAGATTATTTGCTAGCTCCCAACCTACTGTTTCCCCCAACGGCGATTTAATTTCTAAATTATTAGATAAACACTTTTTGGAGCATTGGCTTGTTTAACCTGCCAATTCTTTGGCTCGCTTTTGAGCAGCAAAAATCCCATCTTTCAAACCTTCACCTACTCCTTTTTCTCCAAAAGTTTTCAAAGCTGCCTCTGTAGTCCCCCCCTTTGAAGCCACAGCCTGAATCAATTCATCTAGAGTTTTATCAGAAGTCTGCATTAAATGATAAGAACCCAACATCGTTTGTTTAACCAACAAAGAGGCCATAGCAGAATCAAAGCCCATGGCTACACCAGCATCTATCATTTGCTTGACGATATAAAAATAATAGGCGGGACCAGAGCCACTCAAAGCTGTAACGGCATCTATTAAATCCTCCTGCTCCAAAAATACCGCTCTACCCGTACTATTAATCAAATTTTCAACCTTACGAATATCAGACAATCCAACTTCAGGAGCTGCCGCAAAAGCCGTCATACCCATTCCCAATAGAGCTGGGGTATTAGGCATAGCACGAATGATGAGTGGATGCTGTAAACTTTCTTGGATTTTCACAATAGGAATACCTGCCATAATGGAAAGCACCAATTGATTCGATTTTATAAACTTTTGAGCTTCCGCTGCAACCGAAGGAAAATCTTGAGGTTTTACAGAAAGAATTATCAAATCAACCTCTCCCAACTTTTCGGAAATAGTATCTACCACCACTCCGGCTTTTTGCTCTTGCAGATCTGCACCCCTTTCTGCACTTTTTTCAATCAATAAAAGGTTTTCCTTTGAAACCAAATTGTACTGTATGAAAGAATTTGCAAAAGCCATTCCCATGTTTCCGCAACCAATGATACCAATTTTCATGTTGTATTTTACTTCTTAAATAAATTCAATAAAAAATTATCCAAACTAGGTCCACGCAATCCTTTGGCCACTATTTTCCCATCTGGACCCACCAAATAGGTCATAGGAATGGAATTAACTTGGTAGGCCTGAGCAGCCACAGAGTTCCAATACTGCAAATCCGAAACATGTTTCCAAGTCAAATGATCGTTTTCAATGGCACGTAACCAAGCTGCTTTATCCTTATCCAAACTTATCCCTAAAATCTCAAATCCTGAGTCTTTATATTTTGCATAGGTTTTTACAACGTTGGGATTTTCTTGTCGACAAGGTCCACACCATGAGGCCCAAAAGTCTAATAATACATATTTGCCTTTTAAACTTGATAAAGCCAATCGTTCACCCGTTGGAGTTGGCAAATCAACTTCTGGGGCATCTGAACCAATATTTACCCCCTTCATGCGTTTCAAGTTTTCAAGAAAAGGTTTCACTTGTGGGTGGTTTGGTCGAGCTACTTTGAATTTATTACCAATATCTTCTAAAGTGGCTAATTCTGTTTCGGCAGGTAGGAAATTAGTTGCCCATAATGCCACCAATTTAGTTCCCATAACTGGAATTAATGCCTTAATTTTATTTACTGTTTCTTTTTGTGAAATTGCAAATTCAGATTGAATTCTCGCTTGAGCACTTGGATTCTTCTTAAGCTCCTCATTCCAAGTCTTTACCTTTGTTTCAAGTGCTTTCGAATACTCCATTATTTGAAGCATGTATTTGATATTATCTGAGGACCCTTTGATCGAAAAGGTTCCTGGTTTTTCGGGAGTACTTATTCCATCTGCTTGAATTTCTACTTTATCCCCTTCATCAATAATGGCTAAAACTTTTTGTGGATTTGGAACATCAAAAAAATTAACCAAATAAAACGCTCCACCATCTAACACTTTACCGGTGAATTTTACAGTTTTTTGAGCATTAGGTAACATTGAATCAACCTTTACGATCTGACCCCTTACATTGATATATTCTAAATAAATTTTACGGTTAGGAATGACTTGATTTGCCTTAGCCACTATTTCATAATTTTGCGCATTTGTAACAAATGAGCTCAATAATGCCAAAAACAATACAAATGTTACGATTTTTTTCATTTTATTTTCGATTTTCCAAAGCTTCTGCCATTAATTGATTCAATCTTTTGGGATCAGCCGTACCTTTGGTTTTCTTCATCACATCTCCCATAAACATGGCTAATAAACCCTTTTTACCCTTGTGATATTCCTTTACCTTATCCGGAAAATTATTTAATGTATCTTCGATAATCGTATGTAACGAATCTTCATCCGGTTTATTGGCCAACCAACCTTGTTTTTCTACAATTTGAATAGCATTTTCAGTTGGGTTTGACAAACACAATGGAAATAATTGGTGGGATGCTAAATTATGAGACAAAGTCCCTGATTCTACTAAATCAATTATTTCGGCCAAACGATCCGCACTTAATGGAAACTGTGATATCTCTAAATGGTTATCGTTCAAATAGGATTTAACAGGCCCCATCAACCAATTTGAAATAGCTTTAACTGCTTTGGTTTTTGAGGCAATTTCCTTAAAATAATCTGCCATTTCTTTCGACTCAGCTAAAAAATGTGCATCATATTCTGGCAAGTGATAAGTATTAATAAATTCTGCTTCTTGCTCCCATGGCAATAAGGGCATCTTAGATTTTATTTCAGCAATCCACTTTTCCGTAATTTCCAAGGGTGCTAAATCTGGTTCTGGAAAATATCGATAATCGTTCATAGTTTCCTTTACACGCATGGAATGTGTTTTTCCTGTATGCGCATCAAAAGTTCTTGTTTCCTGAACTAATTGCTCACCATTTAATAAAGCTTCAGACTGACGAAAACATTCATATTCAATTGCTCGCTGAATATTTCGGATAGAATTCATGTTTTTGATTTCCACCTTTGTACCTAATTTAGTCTCCCCAACTTTTCGTAAAGAAACATTGACATCGGCACGAAGGCTACCCTCTTCCATGTTACCATCACAAATTCCTAAGTATCGAACCAATTTCCGAACCTCCGTAACCAAGGCAAAAGCTTCTTCTGCAGAGTGTAATGCCGGCTCGGTAACCATTTCAATTAAGGCTGTACCTGCGCGGTTAAAATCTATAAAACTATACGGATTATCCCCTTCGTGTATCGATTTGCCGGCATCTTCTTCTAAATGAATGTGATGAAATGGAATTTCTTTGGGTCCGGCTTTCAAACGAACCTTTACAGCACCTCCCATACAGATTGGTGTTTTATCTTGGGTTATTTGATAACCTTTAGGAAGGTCAGGATAGAAATAATTTTTACGGTCAAAATATTGTTTAGAGGTAATTTCTGAACCAATTGCCAAACCCATTTTTATAGCAAAATTAACCGCATTGATATTTAATTTCGGCAAAGTCCCTGGGTGTCCCAAGGTAATTGGTGAAATTAAGGTATTTGGGTCCTGACCAAACAAAACAGGGTCACTAGCAAAAATCTTTGAATTAGTTTGTAGTTGGGCATGGATTTCAAGACCAATTACTGGTTCAAAAATGGTTGAATCGAAATTACTCACAAATAATTTGGCTAAATAAAAATTTAGTAAAGATACAAAAAGGCATAGAAAAACTCTATTTTTTTAGGCCTTACAGCGACAAGTTGACTTATGTCGGTAATTAATATAATAGGCTAAACTGATAAACACTCCTAAACTAAGTCCAAATAACCAATTTATAGAATTATTATGTAATAAAATTTCAACAAGTTTTGAAAAAATAGCAGCCAATAATAGAATCAGGGGTTGAATTTGACGATGTTTTCTAAAATCGGAATACAGTAAATAGCTTGCCAATAAAAAACTAGAAGCAACTAAAGACCATTCTACACTTTGATCAAATGCAAAAGAAGAGGCAAAATAGGGTGCAAAAAACAATAATAACGGTAGCGAAAGGCAATGAATTGCACACAATAAGGAAAGAAACATTCCAAATTGCTCTATAGGCAGCCATTTTTTAAGTTTACGCTTTGTCATTTAATAATTATTGGAAAACTTACATCAGAATCAGTAGAACCAATATTCTCATTTATACCATCTTTTACATCCTTTCCATGTACAGGAGGTTGATGCAAAAGAATTACACGAAGATTTCCACCTCCTTTATTAGAACCCTTTATTTTATTTTTAAGTCCAAGTTTCCGTCCTTTTGAATCTTTATCTAGAAATTTAACATTTATGAAATCTTCTGGAGTTGATTTAATTAAAACCAAATGTGCATCAGATTCTTTTTCAATTTCTTCAGTTTCATCGGAAACATTTAAACCGGATTCATTTAAATAAGAAATTTGCAAATAATAGTTTTGATTTTTATCTAATTGAACCAAATCTCCCTTTCCTTCACGCCAAAAATAATTGGTACCAGATTCGGTTTCCAATTCATTATCGGAAAAACTTTCGCTTACGGGAACAACAGTTAATTGAACAGTAGTTATACCTTCATTATCATCAGAAACATCTATGTTATTTCTGGAACAAGAAAGAACACTTATAAGAAAAAGTAGTAGACCTAGGTGTTTCATAAAAATGCAACAATGTTGCAAATATAGTATAAAAAGGCTAAAAATAAAAGGGAAAGCGAAAAAGATAGATGAATAGGCTAAAAAAGAGGACAAAAAAAGGCCCGCAAATCTACGGGCCTTGAATAATACTTTGGAGCTTACTTACTTTCCCGGGTTTGATCCCAGTATCATCAGCGGTGCGGGGCTTAACTTCTCTGTTCGAGATGGGAAGAGGTGAACACCCGTCCTATCGGCTCCATAA
>NZ_SACY01000007.1 GCF_004005965.1 Sandaracinomonas limnophila
GGCCTTGAATAATACTTTGGAGCTTACTTACTTTCCCGGGTTTGATCCCAGTATCATCAGCGGTGCGGGGCTTAACTTCTCTGTTCGAGATGGGAAGAGGTGAACACCCGTCCTATCGGCTCCATAAAATCTTTAAGAATCTTATAACAATATTGTGAGTTAAAAATCAAGTAAGTGCAAAGAAGGTTTTAATATAATAATATAAGCTTTCGGGTAATTAGTACTACTCGACTTTGACATTACTGCCTTTACATCTGTAGCCTATCAACCGTGTCGTCTACACGGACCCTCATGGAATACTCATCTTCAGGTCAGTTTCGCACTTAGATGCTTTCAGCGCTTATCTGGTCCCGACGTGGCTACTCAGCGATGCCCTTGGCAGAACAACTGATCAACCAGCGGTCAGTCCAACTCGGTCCTCTCGTACTAAAGTCAGAACCTGTCAATATTCCTACGCCCACAACAGATAGGGACCGAACTGTCTCACGACGTTCTGAACCCAGCTCGCGTGCCACTTTAATCGGCGAACAGCCGAACCCTTGGGACCTTCTCCAGCCCCAGGATGTGACGAGCCGACATCGAGGTGCCAAACCTCCCCGTCGATGTGAGCTCTTGGGGGAGATCAGCCTGTTATCCCCAGAGTACCTTTTATCCTTTGAGCGATGGCTGTTCCATACTAAACCACCGGATCACTATATCCTACTTTCGTACCTGATCGACTTGTCGGTCTCACAGTCAAGCTCCCTTTTGCTATTGCACTCTACGCACGGTTACCAAGCGTGCTGAGGGAACCTTTGAAAGCCTCCGTTATCCTTTTGGAGGCGACCACCCCAGTCAAACTACCCACCAAGCAATGTCCTCGTTTTTACGAGTTAGAATTCCAGTACAAGAAGGGTGGTATTTCAACGTTGGCTCCCCGATGCCTAGCGACACCGGCTCACAGCCTCCCACCTATCCTACACATCCAGTACCAAAACTCAATGCTAAGCTATAGTAAAGGTTCATGGGGTCTTTCCGTCCCGTTGCGGGTAAACGGCATCTTCACCGTTACTACAATTTCACCGAGCTCACGGCTGAGACAGTGCCCAGATCGTTACACCATTCGTGCAGGTCGGAACTTACCCGACAAGGAATTTCGCTACCTTAGGACCGTTATAGTTACGGCCGCCGTTTACTGGGGCTTCAGTTCAATGCTTCGCCTTGCGGCTAACATCCCCCCTTAACCTTCCAGCACCGGGCAGGTGTCAGGCCTTATACGTCATCTTTCGATTTTGCAAAGCCATGTGTTTTTGTTAAACAGTCGCCTGGGCCATTTCTCTGCGGCCTCGATTACTCGAGGCTCCCTTTATCCCGAAGTTACAGGGTTAATTTGCCGAGTTCCTTAGCCGTGATTCACTCGAGCGCCTTAGAATATTCTTCTCGACCACCTGTGTCGGTTTACGGTACGGGTTACTCATAAGTTAAAGTTGCAGACTTTTCTTGGAAGATCAATCCCTATACTCGCTTTGGCATTGCTGCCGCAACTCAAAGGCACTATTCCGTCAGTACCTGATAAGCCTCTCTCTCCGTCATCTACGCCCCCTATAAGTAAGTGCAGGAATATTAACCTGCTGTGCATTAGGTTGTCGCTCTCGCTAGACCCTTAGCCCCCGACTAACCCTCAGTTGATTAGCATAGCTGAGGAATCCTTAGTCTTTCGGCGTGAAGGTTTCTCGCCTTCATTATCGTTACTCATGCCTACATTTGCTTTTCTGATCGCTCCAACAAAGCTTGTCGCTTCACCTTCACCGCTATCAGAATGCTCCCCTACCAGTGTATTTACATACAATCCAAAGCTTCGGTATTTTACTTGATGCCCGTTTATTATCGATGCCCGCCTCGCTCGACCAGTGAGCTGTTACGCACTCTTTAAATGAATAGCTGCTTCCAAGCTAACATCCTGGCTGTCACTGCAATCAGACCTCCTTTGTTCAACTTAGTAAAAATTTAGGGACCTTAGCTGTTGGTCTGGGTTCTTTCCCTCTCGGACTAGGACCTTAGCACCCTAGCCCTCACTCCCGGGTATATTTTAAGCCATTCAGAGTTCGTCAGGATTTGGTAGGATTTGACTCCCCCTAGTCCTATCGGTAGCTTTACCTGCTTAAAACTTAACCCCGAGGCTGTTCCTAAAAACATTTCGGGGAGTACGAGCTATTTCTCAGTTTGATTGGCCTTTCACCCCTACCCACAAGTCATCCAAATACTTTTCAACGTAAACTGGTTCGGTCCTCCACTCCGTGTTATCGGAGCTTCAACCTGCTCATGGGTAGATCACAAAGTTTCGCGTCTACTCCCTCTGACTAAGCGCCCTATTCAGACTCGCTTTCGCTCCGGCTGCTCACGTCTACGTGATTAACCTCGCCAGAAAAAGTAACTCGTAGGCTCATTATGCAAAAGGCACGCCGTCACCCAATTACTGGGCTCCGACCGCTTGTAAGCGTATGGTTTCAGGGTCTTTTCACCCCCTTACTCAGGGTACTTTTCACCTTTCCTTCACAGTACTCGTTCACTATCGGTCTCTTGGTAGTATTTAGCCTTACCGGATGGTGCCGGCAGATTCAAAGGGAGTTTCACCAGCTCCCCCCTACTCAGGATACTCCTACTATACACAAGTCTTACCAATACAGGGCTCTCACCTCCTTCGGCC
>NZ_SACY01000008.1 GCF_004005965.1 Sandaracinomonas limnophila
CAAGAAGCAGAGAAGATTCATTGGTAGTAGCATTTGGGAATGAAGTATTAAGATCAACTAACCAAGATACAACTTTGGTGGGTCGTTTGGATCGTGAAATTTCAAGAGCAACACAATCAGAGGCATTGAAAGAGCTATTGGCTAATAAAGCAACAGGCATTACAGATGCAACAAATAATGATACGAATTATCCGACAGTAAAGGCCATTAAAACATACATTGATACTAAATCTACTTCAACCGATACAAGTTTAGCAAACGAAATTGAAAGAGCAAAGGGAAGAGAGAAGGAATTGAGTGATTCGTTGAAAGTGGAAATTTCTAGGGCTCAAGTTTCAGAATCTTTAAAGGAACTTTTAGCAAACAAGGCCTCAGAGATTAAGGAATCTACAATTAATGATACCAATTATCCAACAGTAAAGGCTATGAAGTCTTATGTGGATGATCATACCAATACTGAAGTTGAAAAAGAACATAGGCGTGCAGTAGGTATAGAAGATGGGCTGGCCTCAGATATTGCACGGGAAAGAAATAATGCATTGGATAGAGAAAGTTCAATTAACAAATCGATTGCAGATAATGACAAGCGTGCACAGGATGCAGAGAAATCAATGCGTGATGATTTCAACACAGAGAAATCAAGAGTGAGCGACAAAGAAGCTGCAACTGACAAATCGATTGCAGATAATGACAAGCGTGCCAAGGACGCAGAGAAAGCAATCGATGATAAGTTTACTGCAGAGAAGTTGAGAGTAGATGCAAAAGAACTAGCAACAGACAAAGCGATTGCGGATAACGACAAGCGTGCCAAAGATGCAGAGAAAGCAATCGATGACAAGTTTACTGCAGAGAAGTCGAGAGTAGATGCAAAAGAACTGGCAACTGATAAGGCTATTGCTGATAATGACAAGCGCGCCAAAGAGGAAGAAGAAAAAATTAAGCAAAGTATAGTAACTGGAAATGCGAATACTTTGGCTTTAGAGGAAAAATTGTCAACAGCTGATAAAAGAGCCAAAGATGCAGAGAAAGCAATCGATGATAAGTTTACAGCAGAGAAGTCGAGAGTAGATGCAAAAGAATTGGCAACAGATAAGGCAATTGCGGATAACGACAAACGTGCTCAAGACGCAGAGAAAGCAATCGATGATAAGTTTACAGCAGAGAAGTCGAGAGTAGATGCAAAAGAATTGGCAACAGACAAAGCGATTGCGGATAACGACAAGCGTGCCAAAGACGCAGAGAAAGCAATCGATGATAAGTTTACAGCAGAGAAGTCAAGAGTAGATGCAAAAGAAATCGCAACAGACAAAGCGATTGCGGATAACGACAAGCGTGCCAAAGACGCAGAGAAATCGATGCGTGATGATTTCAACACAGAGAAATCAAGAGTAAGCGACAAGGAAGCTGCAACAGATAAGGCAATTGCTGATAATGACAAACGTGCTCAAGATGCTGAGAAAGCAATCGATGACAAGTTTACAGCAGAGAAGTCGAGAGTAGATGCAAAAGAACTGGCAACAGACAAAGCGATTGCGGATAACGACAAACGTGCCAAAGACGCAGAGAAATCGATGCGTGATGATTTCAACACAGAGAAATCAAGAGTAAGCGACAAGGAAGCTGCAACTGATAAGGCTATTGCGGATAACGACAAGCGTGCCAAAGATGCAGAGAAAGCAATCGATGATAAGTTTACAGCAGAGAAGTCAAGAGTAGATGCAAAAGAACTGGCAACAGACAAAGCGATTGCGGATAACGACAAGCGTGCACAAGATGCAGAGAAGTCAATGCGTGATGATTTCAACACAGAGAAATCAAGAGTGAGCGACAAAGAAGCTGCAACTGACAAGTCAATTGCAGATAATGACAAGCGTGCTCAGGATG